>CAVOVE010000018.1:0-580131 GCA_963699775.1 uncultured Candidatus Rokubacteria bacterium | reverse complement strand
TGCGCGCCCTCGCCGCGGCGGGGATAACCTGAGGTGAGCATGAGTATTTCGTCATGGATCCAGCGAAAGAAATGCGACAGTTCTCTGCAGGTCATTCTAATGGCGGAGGGGTGGCGCGAAGGGGAGGTCTCCGTCGGCGGAGCGGAGCGAGCACGGCGGAGGTCCGCAGCGACAGGACCCCGCAGCCTGAACGGAAACGGATTCAATGCGGTCCCAGGTTCGGAGAGAATGGGATGACAACGGTCGCCGATTACGGAACCTACGAGACCGCCTGGTGCCCGGGGTGCGGGAACCACGCCATTCTCGCCGCGATGAAAGAAGCGCTCGCCTCGAGCAATCTTGCGCCCCACCAGGTCCTCTTCGTCTCGGGGATCGGGCAGGCCGCGAAAGCCCCGCACTATCTGAATGCCAACCTGTTCAACGGCCTGCACGGCCGCGCGCTGCCGGCCGCCACGGGGGCGAAGCTCGCGAACCCGTCGCTCAAGGTGATCGTCGAGAGCGGCGACGGCTGCACCTACGGCGAGGGGGGGAACCATTTCCTCGCGGCGGTGCGCCGCAACATCGGCCTGGCGGTCATCGTGCACGACAACCAGGTCTACGGCCTCACGAAGGGGCAGGCCAGCCCGACATCGGACGCCGGTTTCGTCACCAAGGCCCAGCCCGAGGGGGTGCACGCCGAGCCCTTCAACCCGGTGGAGACAGCGGTCGCGCTCAAGGCGAACTTCGTGGCGCGAGGATTTTCGGGAATGCCGGAGCACCTCGCGGCGCTGATCCGGCTGGCGCTCGCCTCGCCCGGATTCGCGCTCGTCGACGTGCTCCAGCCCTGTATCTCCTTCAACAAGGTCAATACCTTCGCCTGGTACCGCGAGCGGGTGCGAGAGTTGCCGGACTCGCACGACCCGGCCGATTGGGCGGCGGCACTCGCCGCGGCGGTGCGCTGGGGCGACGAGATCCCCGTCGGCGTGATCTACCGCGGCAACCGCCCGGCGTACGAGGACCGGGTCCCGGCGCTCGCCGCGGGGCCGCTCGTCGGCCGCGAGGTCGACCGGGAGCGACTTGCCGCGATCGTCGATCATCTGCTCTGACAGATCCGTGTCAGCAGGAGGGGGGTGAACCCCTCCCCTCCGGAGAGCAACGGGCCGGGTTGGCACGGCAAAGGTCCGCTGGAGTGTGAAGCAGACTGCCGGAAAATTGGTTGCTGGTCGTCGGAATCGAAATGATCAGTCCTTGATCTAAAAACGGAAAACAACAAACCAGGGAGGGTGAGGGCATGAAGTACAAGTGCAATGTCTGTGGCTATGTCTACGATCCGAACCAGGGCGACGCCATGAGCGGCGTTCCCGCGAAGACCCCGTTCGAGAATCTCCCGGAGGACTGGGTCTGCCCGGTCTGCGGCGCCGGCAAGGACGAGTTCTCTCCGACCCGCTAGCCCCCGGTCTCTTTCGACCCCCGGCGTGGGTCTGTGCGTCGGGGGTCTCACCTCGGGCGAGGATCAGGCCCGCCCCTATCAAACAAGTGTTGGCGTGCGGAGGGGCGGAGTTGATCGCCGCCCACTCGTTCTACAGGCGGGCGGCGTATTCCGCCATCTGATCGTACGGGATGAGCGTGCGGTAGTCGATGAGGCCCGCGAGCGCCCCCGTCTGGCGCACGCGCATCCCCGTCTCCTCGAGGATCGCCACCGGGTTCAGGCCACCCATCACAACCACGCCGAGACGCCCCTCGCTGACCGGGATGTCGAAGAGCGGCCGGCCGGGCCAGCCGACGTCGATCACCACGCCGAGCCCCGCCTCCTCCATGCCGCGGGCGATGCCGAGCACGCGCTCGCGGCTGTTGCCGGGAACCTCGCGGAAGCTTGCGCCGACCAGGCCGTTCCCGGTCTCGACGGCGCCCTTGTAGTCTGTCATGCCGCTGCGGATGAAGATTTCGAGCGGGTCGAGTGTCGTGCCTTCGTAGTGGATCAGTTCGACAAAGCGCGTGGGTTTGAGCGCGCGCAATTCGAGCAGGCCGCCGAAGCGCGAGGAGACCGGGATGCCGTTGCGCAACAGGACGCCATTGAAGGTGATCGAGCAGACGGTGCCGACGCCGACCTTCCCCTCGGGGACCGCGACATCGCCGACGCGCTCGCCCGGACCGAAGAGCGCCGCGAGCCGTCCGACGCCGAGCTTGGCGGCGAATACTTTTGCCATCTTCGGTATCGCTTCGGGGAGTTGCCCGCGCTCGAGGAGGCTGACGTTGACGACGACGGTCCCCCCGCGGCGGCCGAGATCGAAGTCCATGTTGTAGGTCAACTGGTCGATCTTCGCGGCGAGATAGCCGACCTTCTCGAAGGCGCGAGCACTCGCGAGCTCGCGTGCTCCGAGATCCGTGATGCGCCGCCCCTGCTTGCCGAGGTTCTCGGTGAGACCGTCGGCGTCGAGCGCCTGCAGGTGAAAGCGCACGGTGCGTTCGCTCAGGTCGTGGCCGGCGGCGACGAGACGCGCGGCGATTTCCTGGCTGCCGTGCGGGCGACTGTCTTCGTGCAGGATTTTCAGGATCGCAAGCCGCTTTTTTTCGACCTTGTCGCTCATCGTCCGGCGATTCTACCAGAAAGATGCCGTCCGTAAACGGCAGCACCGGCAATTTTACCAGGTATGTTGCCGGATGTTGACCAAAGATGCGAGTCGTGGGTGTGAAATCAATCGCCCCAGGAATCGACTCCTCTCCGTCGTTGCTCAAGAAGAATACAGTGCGATTTTCGGATAATAACCCTCTGGGCGGCAGGCGTCCGCTGGAAATGACACGTTGCGCCTCAAAGGGCTCATGGGAGTGCTGCTATCGGCAATATTGCCAAAAGTATCCGGCAATATTGCCGCGAGCGATGAGAATTGTCCTGTAAATTCAATAAATTAGCGAATATTTTCCTTGACTGTCGGGATGAAGGTTGTCTAGAGTGGCAACGTGTTGCCAGTAGAATCGAGATCGCCGTATGGTCGGCGACCACAGCCGGGTGACATGAGCGGCTGTGGCCTTCCGGCTGCATCTTTCGGCAAGGGGTTTCCGCGTCACTATCAACCTGGGAGGAGAAGCGAATGAACCTGAGACAGCCGAACGCCAGCACCGCGACCGATACCTTCAACCGCTCACGCAACGTCGTGCCGATGTCGGGTCTCTGCGTCGATTGCCACGACGGCTGCAAGGGCGGCTGCGAGATGTGGCTCGCGTCGTTCCGTGGCCGCGAGGTGATCTACCCCGGGCCTTTCGGTTCGATCACGGCCGGCGCTGACAAGGACTACCCACTCGACTACTCGCACCTCAACATCCAGGGCTACGCCTGCGGCGCGAAGGGTCTGCCCAAGGGCGTGAAGCCCGGCCCCGACACCGCTGTCTTCCCGGCGGTGAACACCGAGACCGAGTACGGTTGGACCAAGAAGGTCAAGATGAAGGTGCCGATATTCACCGGGGCGCTCGGCTCCACCGAGATCGCGCGCAAGAATTGGGAGCATTTCGCGATCGGCACGGCGATCTCGGGGATCACGCTGGTCTGCGGCGAGAACGTCTGCGGCATCGACCCGCAGCTGGTGCTCGACAAGGACGGCAAGGTCAAGAGCTCGCCGGAGATGGACCGCCGGATCGAGACCTACCGACGCTACCACGAAGGGTACGGCGAGATCCTGGTGCAGATGAACGTCGAGGACACGCGCTTCGGCGTGGCCGAGTATGTGCTGAACAAGCACAAGCTGGACACGATCGAGCTCAAGTGGGGGCAGGGCGCCAAGTGCATCGGCGGCGAGATCCGCGTCGGGGATCTGGCGCGCGCGCAGGAGCTCAAGCGCCGCGGCTACATCGTGACCCCGGACCCGACGCTGCCGGACGTGGTGGCGGCCTACAAGAAGGGTGAGATCAAGGAGTTCGAGCGCCACTCGCGTCTCGGCTTCGTCGACCACGCCGGGTTCCTGAAGGAAGTGGCGCGGCTGCGCAAGGTCGGCTTCAAGCGCATCACGCTGAAGACCGGCGCCTACGGGATGCAGGAGCTGGCGATGGCGCTGCGCTGGGGTGCCGAGGCGAAAATCGACCTGCTGACAATCGACGGCGCGCCGGGCGGCACCGGGATGAGCCCGTGGGGGATGATGAACGAGTGGGGCGTCCCGACGCTGTACCTGCAGTCGCTGGTCAACGAGTTCGTGGCCAAGCTGCAGAAGCGAAAGATCCGGGTGCCGGACCTGGCGATGGCCGGGGGCTTCTCGGACGAGACGCACATCTTCAAGGTGCTCGCGATGGGTGCGCCGAACTTCAAGGCGGTCTGCATGGGCCGCGCGCTGATGATCCCGGGGATGGTCGGCAAGAACATCGGCGATTGGATCAAGGCCGGAACCTTGCCCAAGACGGTCAGCAAATTCGGCTCGAAGGCGGACGAGATCTTCGTCTCCTACGAGGAGCTTCGGGCGAAGTTCGGCAAGGACGTCGAAAAGCTCCCCCTGGGCGCGGTCGGCATCTACACCGCCAGCCAGAAGATCCGCACCGGTTTGCAGCAGTTGATGGCCGGGAGCCGCAACTTCAACCTCTCGACGATCACGCGGCGCGACCTGATGAGCCTGAGCGAGGAGTGCGAGAAGGTCACCGGGATCCCGTACGTGATGCGCGCCTACCGCAAGGAGGCCGAGAAGATTCTCGCGCAGTAACGGTACGGACGATCCGCACGTCGTAGGGGAGGGGTTCATCCCCTTTCGGTTGTACGTCCCATCGGGGCGCCGGTTCCCAGGTCGGGTGCCGGCGCCTTTTTCCCGTGAGAATCCTGCTCCCCACGGGCTCAGTTGTCGCTGTGGGACGAGGCTCGGCCGCGTCGCAGTACAAAAAGCGGCCCTTCATGTCATGGGGGCTCTTCAGGAAGAACTGCGGCCGATCGATCCTTGACTTCGGCTTGTGGCAACGAGAAAATCCCGGCAACGGACGGTTCCGCGCGACAACCAGAGGGGCTGCGACCGATTCGCAGTCAGAGGACTGCGGAGGAAATTCCTATGTGCCAGTCACCCCCGTGGTTCCGTCTTCTCCGCCACCGGCCAGCACCACTCCCGCCACGACTGCCGCTGCTGCTCCTGCGATTACCGGTGTCGTGAGTCCCGCTGAGGCGGGCACCGTCCCGCCGCTCGTGGCCGTCGTCGTCGCGCCGGATTCCCCTTCAGTCGCTGTCCCGCTCGCGACGGCGACGTGTGCCGTGGTGTACAGTTCAGAAACGAACCCGAAACGCAGAGAGGACTCCACGACATCGAGGGCAATCGAGTCTGCGAAGCCAACGGGCATGGCCGCCTGCGAGAGCTCCGTTCTCACCGTGACCTCGCCTTCGTCGCTCACCTGCTGCCAGCCCGGGACATCCGACGTGGGTTTCTTTGACACCAGAGATGCAGCACCAGCGGTAAATTTATCCCAGGAGGATACCGCCCGAATATCATTCCTTTCCGTCTTGAACACCTGATTCTTCCCATTCACGCCCAGGAACAGGTACTCGATGCCCTTCGTCTCTGCTGCTGGGGAGGGCAGGATTCCGGTGCACGAGGGACCAGGCCGGTGTCCCCGAGCGCGACTGACCTCACGCACAGCGTCTGCCTTACAAGGAGACAACTACCCATGAGCCGCCGGTATCAGAGGCGGCTTGAGGGGTGTACCCGCCCATCCCCTATGGCACCTACCTGCCCGGCCCCTTTTCCCCTGCGAGAATGCCAAACGGACGCTAGCGGCGCTCCGCTGTCACGAGAGCCCCCCTCACCGACCTCCCGGAGCGGCCGTCCACCCCAGCGGTTCCCCCTTCCATCACCTGGACAAGTTTGTCGCAGAGCTTCCGCCCGTAGACCCCGTTCAGCGCCGCCGAGGGGTGGCCGTCGAGTTCGTTAACGACGAGGCTCACCCCCTGGAGATCCCGAGCGATTTCATTCTTGTGCCCGTAAGTGGCAAATCCTTCCTTCGCCGCCGCCTCCCGCGCCTGACCGTACCAGTCCCGGAACTTCGCCTGCAGGGCGGAGGTGCCGGGCGTCTCCGCTTCCCCCCCCTTCGACGCGCCCTGGTCGAGAACGGCAAAGATCGGCGGCGGCAGGCCCATGCCGTCGGAAAGAGCTTTGATGTCCCCGAGGGCCGTGAGAAACTTCCGCCACTCCGGTGAAGTGACTTCGTAGGTCCTTTCCAGGGCCTCGTGCCAAGGCGGGAAGACGCCGGCCACCTCGAGGACACGGAAGAGGCCCCGGCGCAGAAGGAGGTTTGTCCGATCGAGACTCATGAAGCCGAAGACGATGTCGAGACCGATGAGCTTTCCTCCGTGGCGGGCGAAAAAACGGTCCCGCTCGACGCTGTAGTCCTGCACCCGGGGCTGCGGGTCATTGAGGCAGAAGCCGACGACGACGAGGTCGGGGGCGACGTTTCCGGCATGACGGCGCAGGACGTCCCGCTCCAGAATCGTCGAGGCGCCGTTCAGGCCGAAGTTGAGCACTTCGACGGTCACCCCGGGGAAACGCCCGGTGAGACACTCCTCGGCGAGAACCGTGTAGCGCTCCTCCTCGGCGAGACCCACTCCCCAGGTAAGAGAGTCGCCGAGAACCATGACGCGGTATGTCCCCGCCGGCTTCGGCATTGTAACCTCCCGCTCCCGAAAACCGAGAGAGTTGACCCTGACGGGATGCCCCCAAGTGAGAGTCTCCCCACCGGTGGTGCCATTGGGAGGAAGGGATTTCCGGGGATCCTTCATCAGGGAGAGGACGATTTCCAGGCCGTAGAGAACGGCCAGCAGGAGGACCAGGTTGACCATGAGAAGCCTTCCGGACGCAAGGAGTCGTCTTCTTATCGCCATGCCTTTTCATTGTCTCCAGCCGCCGGGCCCTGTCAAGGAGGAGTCGGCTTGACCTTGACTTCGGCTCGTGGCAACGAGAAAAACCCGGCAACGGACGGTTCTGCGCGACAATCAGAAGGGATGCAACCGTTACGCTGTCAGGTGACTGCGAAGGAATTCCTGGGGTGGAAAAGCTCCTGAAAGGTAAACGCATGAAATTTTAGCGCAGCAAATCAATAGTTCAAACCGCTGATCCGTGCCGGATCAATCGAGTTGCAGCATCCGCGCTGTTTCTGATGACGATATCGCTGATTCTTGGTGGCTGCGCCTTCATGCCAATGGAGGTTGTACGTACGCCTTCAAATACAATCACCGATAGTGTAAGTACGGCCCTGGGACAGGATATCAAGCCGTTACTCACGGCGAACCCAGGGAAGTCCGGATTCTACGCGCTTTCTGACGGAACCGACGCTTTTGCCGCACGCCTCATTCTGATGAAGGAGGCGCAAAAGTCGATTGATCTGCAGTATTACATCTGGCACGACGACCTTACCGGCAAGGTTATGCACAACCGACTCCTGGCTGCTGCCGATCGTGGCGTAAGAGTCCGCTTATTGCTGGATGATCTGGATACGGCCGGAAAGGAAGAAACGCTGCGCTATCTTGATGTACATCCGAATATTGAAGTTCGCCTGTTCAATGCTTTTCCCAGCCGCACATCAAGGACAGGTGGTTTTGTTTCGGACTTTGATCGTTTGAATCATCGCATACACAATAAAACCATCACCATGGATAATCAGACAACAATATTCGGTGGCCGAAATATTGGCGACGAATACTTTGACGCCGCTGAAGAAGTTGGGTTTAGCGATATGGATGCCTTGGCCATCGGCCCTGTCGTCAATGAAGTGTCCGAGCAATTTGACCTGTACTGGAATGGTGAATGGACGTATCCGTTGGCCGCATTTACAACCAAACTGCATATCAACGACGAAAAAATTGCGATTTTTAGAAAAGAGTCAGACAACTTTTTCGAACAAGCTCAATACACCGGCTACGCTAACGCAATCAAGGGGCTGCTCCTGGCAAAAACTGCCAGCACCCAGGACATGGATTTCCAGTGGGGCAGGTGGAAACTTGTGTGTGATCACTCCGGGAAAGTGGAAGCCGATGATGCACATATCACCACGCATCTTGCCCCTGGATTAAAACTCGCGCTGGATAACGCAGAGACTGAAATCTTGATGGTTTCCCCATATTTTGTTCCCGGAAAAAAATCACCGCTTATCTCGTTGGTCGAGTCGTGAGTGGCGTGCGGGTCCGTATCTTGACCAACTCGCTAGCTGCCAATGATGTCGCCGTCGTTTTCGCAGGTTACAAAAAGTACAGAAAGGATTTGCTTAAAGGTGGTGTCGAGCTTACGAGTTTAAAGCAACGAAAGTATTCACCGAAACCCAAGAGAACAAAAACCCGAAGAAAGGCTCCTGGAAGGGTTCTTCACGGTCCAGCCTGCACGCAAAGTATTTCGCTTTCGACAAAAAGTATGTCTTTATCGGTTCATTTAATGTCGACGGACGCTCGGTGGCCATCAACACTGAGCTTGGCGTCTATTTCGAAAGTCCGGTTTATGCAACCATGATTCACGAAGGGTTCGACAAGCGCATTATGAGTAAAGCGTATCGGGTCGTGCTCAATGAAAAAAATAACGTCGAATGGATCACGCTGGAGCACGGCAAGGAGGTCCGTTATAGCAAGGAACCGGAAACAAGTTTCTGGAAACGTTTCAGCGCCGGCTTCATGAATATTTTTGTGCCGGAAAGTCAGCTCTAGTTCAAAGCTTGATGGAACAAGCGGGATCTTTTGTTTATGTTCCAGAGGGGATATCCTATTAGACGGAGGTTCTCGGGTTGCCGATCTCCTCCCAGGGAGGTGATTCTTATCCCCTCAATCATTGAACGGGCGGAAGTTGGCCGTGCCCCATCCGGCGCTCGGGGGCCGTGGTCCGGTTGCCGTTCATTCCGCAAGAATCCCCCGGGGAACAAGTCCCTGCCGGCACTTCTCCTTCTTTCCGCGCTCGCAGGGGCGTGTGCCGTCGCACCGACCGCGGTGCCAGCCCCCGGGGACGGCGGGTCGGCCGCAGGAAAGATACTCGGGCCCAGGGAGCGGATGCAGAAGATATTATCCTCGCCGCCCGATCTCTCGTGGGAGGTCTCGCGGCAGCATCCGGAGAGCGACTACTGGCATTTCCCGGGCGGCGATCACGGCCCCGGCTTCTTCCTCGGCCGCAACGGGTTCCACTACTCCGAGCGCGATAATTTTGCCTTGAGCTATGAGCGGGCCGCAGATGGTTTCACGCTCGTCGAGGTGAAAAAGCGCTCCGTCAAGCAGCGCCTTGCGCAGTGCCCCGTCTTCTTCCCGGTCGAAAACTGCGTCGAGCGGCACGCGATCATGATTGCGACGCTGCTCTCGTGCGGCTCTTCCTGCACCTACCACCTCATCGTCTTCGATTCCTACAGCCCTTTTCAGATCCTGGGCCAGGATCCTTCGATCTCCGGCCTGATGAAGCGGCTGGTCGACGCCTGGCTCCCACCCCCAGACATCGACATCAAATTCGAACAACGAGGGGTGGTCTTTGACACGGACAGGGCTTGGGGCGATTATATTGCGGATCGTTTCGCCTTCATTGCCGCCAAGATCCGCAACGCGCCGAAGACTGATGGGTTCCGCCTGCGCAACCCTCTCCTCTGGTAGGGGGCACGCACCCAACTTGCTGAGTCTGAGCGAGGAGTGCGGGAAGGTCGCCGGGGATCTGAAGCAACGCAAGGGTTTTAGAATGTTCGGGACTGGTGTAGAAATGTGCGGTGAACACGGCAGCAAGGGATCGGCCAGACCCGTTTCGTCTGCACGTTGCCTGCGCCATCATCGAAGACCGGGGTTTGGTGTTGGCGGCGCAGCGCAGCATCGCGATGAGTCTGCCCCTGAAGTGGGAATTTCCCGGGGGGAAGATCAGGAGCGGCGAATCCCCGGATGCTTGTCTGCGCCGTGAACTGAACGAGGAACTCGAGATCGCCGTGAACGTGGGGGAAGCCCTCTCGCCCGCGACCCACCGCTATCCGACGTTCACGGTCACGCTCCACCCCTTCCGCTGCGCGATCGAATCGGGAACCCTCACGTTGCACGAGCACGCGGCCGTCCTGTGGCTTCGACCGGAGGAGCTGCTCCGTCTGGACTGGGCGGAGGCCGACCTGCCGGTCATCGCCGAGTATCGGGCACGGCTGGCCGCCCGGCCATGACCAGCGCGCGCAGATCCACGCGGCCCCGACCCGTGGTAGCCACGGGGGCGAGGGCGTGGGCTTGCTGCGGGTCCTGCCGCTGTGCTACCTGTGTACCATGAAAACCGAGCTTCGCAGCCCCGTCGACGAGCTTCTGGGGGCGCTCCACGTCCTGCAGTTGCCCGCATTCCTGGTCGACGGCGCGGGCGGTATCGTCTCGTGCAATGCGAGTGTCTCCCGGATGATGGGCTTTGACTCGACGGCCATCGTCGGTCGGCACCTCCGCGATATTCTCTCTCCCGATCCGGTGGCGGCTGGTCTCACCGACGCCACCTGCACGTGTGCCGATGGCAGCACCTTTCACTCGCCCGTGGGTGTATTGTCCACACCCTCAGACCCCGGCGTGCGTCTGGTCGTGGTTCGCGACACGCCACAGCACCGGCGGGAGACTCGGGACGATCCCGCGGCGGCGGGCGGCGCGGCGGCGGAACGCGCGGAGGCGGAACGCGCAAAGCACCTCGAGGTCATCAACGAGCTCAGCGGCATCATCAACTCCAGCCTGAGCATCGGCACCATCTTTCGCATGGTGGTCAAGGAGCTGCGCTATCTGATCGACTACAGCCGCGCCAGCCTGCTGCTGTATCGCGAGAAGCAGGATGACCTGTTGATTTTCGCCCTCGACACCGAAATGCGAACAGTGATGACCAAGGGGGTGCGGGCCCCGATGGACGGGACGAGCGCCGGCTGGGTCGTGCGCAACAACAAGCCCTGGATCAGCCGCGATCTCCAGGAGACGCCCTTCCCGCTGGACAGCAGGCTGCTGCACGAGGGGATCCGCTCCACGATCAGCATCCCGCTCGCCCACGACCGCATGCTCGGCGTCCTGAACTTCGACAGCACCGTCCCGGACTTTTATTCCGAGCGGGATCTCGCGCTGCTGCTCCCGGTGGCCAAGCACATCGCCATCGCGCTGGAGAACGCGATCCTCTTCGAGGAGATCTCGCACGAGAAAAAGGAGTGGGAACGTACCTTCGACGCCATCACCGACATGGTCTGGATCGAAAACGGCAAGCGTCGGATCGTCCGGGCCAACAGCACCCTGCTCCAGAAAACCGGATTTTCCGCCGCCGAGATCACGAGCCGCGACTGCGACGAGGTACTCGAGCGGCTCGGGATCCCGAGCACCCCGTGCCTGTGCGACAAGACGCGGGAGGACCGGCGGCCCTCCTCCCGGGAGTTCAAGAACGCCGCCGGCAGCAACTTCCAGTTCTGGGCCTACCCGCTCATCGACGAGGAGGGGAATCTCTACGCGATCGTGCACTACCTCAAGGACGTCACGGGCCAGAAGCGCATGGAGCAGCAACTCATCCGCTCCGAGCGTCTTGCGTCGCTCGGGACGCTGGTGGCGGGCATCGCCCACGAGATCAACAACCCGCTCGGGATCATCGCCGGCTACGCCGAGGCCCTGCTCGATCGCGCGAACGACCCGGGCCTGCGGGCCGTCGGCGAGTTCGAGGATTTCCCGGAGTACCTCAAGACGATCCACCACGAGATCTTCCGCTGCAAGAGCATTCTGCAAAGCCTGCTGGAGTTCGCACGGCCATCGGGGGGGACGTTCCGCGAGATCGACGTCAACGAGCTGATCAAGGAGGTTCTCCTGCTGCTCCAGCATCGCACGGCGCGGCTCCGGCACCGGATCGACCTGCGGCTGACTCGCGAGCTGCCGAAGATCAGCGCCGACGCGGGGAGCTTGCGGCAGGTGCTGATGAACCTGCTGCTCAACGCCACCTACTTCACGCCGGAGGGCGGGAGCATCACCATCGCGACCGAGGCCGACGCCCCCCCCGTCCGGCCAGGGCCCGCGGAGTGCGTCAGGATGGTCCGGCTGACGGTCAGGGACACGGGAGCGGGGATTGCGCCGGAGGTTACCGGCAAGATCTTCGACCCGTTCTTCACCACCAAGCCGGTGGGGGAGGGGACGGGCCTCGGCCTGACGATCAGCCACCGCATCGTCGAGGAGCACGGCGGCTCGATCGACGTGGAGAGCGCGCCGGGGAAGGGGACGGCCTTCGTGATCACGCTGCCGTCGGCTGTCCGTCATGATTAAGGTCCTGGTCGTCGACGACGAGGAGCCGTTCCGCCGCCTGCTCAAGCGCGAACTCGGGCGCAAGGGATTTTCCGTCGAGGTGGCCGCGGACGGCCGGGAGGCCCTCGAACTGCTGCGCGAGCGGACGTTCGACGTGATCCTGCTGGATATCGTCATGCCGGGTCTGGACGGACGCTCGACCATGAAAAAACTGCGGGAGGACTCCGCTTCGCCCGCGATCATCGTGCTCACCGGCAAGGCCACCGTGGAGACCGCCGTCGAGGCGATGAAGAACGGCGCTTTCGACTACCTGACCAAGCCCTACAAGCTCGACGAGCTGGTCATCCTCGTCAACCGCGCCCACGAGTACGGCCGGCTCAGCGTGAAGAACCTGCTGCTCGAGCAGGAACTCGTCCGCAAGGAGGCCCCGGTCGAGTTCGTGGGCGAGAGCCGGCAGTTGCGGGAGATCCTCGCGTTGGTCCGCAAGGTGGCGCCGACGGACTCGCCGGTGCTCATCCAGGGCGAGAGCGGTACCGGCAAGGAACTGGTCGCGAACACCCTCTGGCACTTCAGCCGGCGCTGCGCTTCCCCGTTCATCCCGCTCAACTGCGCCACCTTTTCGGAGCACCTGATCGAGTCCGAACTCTTCGGCCACGAGAAGGGGGCGTTCACCGGCGCCAGCGCCGCCAAGCACGGCCTGGTGGAGGTCGCGGACAAGGGCACGCTGTTCCTCGACGAGATCGGCGAGATGCCCCTGGCGCTGCAGCCGAAATTGCTGCGCTTTCTCGACGCCGGCGAGTACCGGCGCGTCGGGGGGACCCGGGCGCTGAACGTCGATGTGCGCGTGATCGCCGCGACGAACCGCGACCTGCGCGGGATGATCGCCGCGGGCCGGTTCCGCGAGGATCTCTCGTACCGCCTGAACGTGATCACGATCACGATTCCGCCGCTGCGCGAGCGCGTGGAGGACATCCCGGACCTCGCGCGCCATTTCCTGACGAAATACAGCCGCAAGATGCTCAAACCGGTGCGTGAATACACTCCCGAGGCGCTGCAGGCGCTCGAGCGCTACGCCTGGCCGGGCAACGTCCGTGAGCTCGAGAACGTCGTCGAGCGGGCGGTGATCCTCTGCGACGGCGAAGCGATCGGCCGGGAAGATCTCGCCGTGGCGGAGGCGAGTCGCGGCGGTCCCCGTCACGGAGAAGCCGGGCACCGGCTCGCTCGAGGAGATCGAGCGCGACCACATCCTGCGCGTGCTCGGTGAAACCGGCGGCAACCAGTCGCGCGCGAGCCAGCTCCTCGGCATCGACCGCAAGACGCTCTATCTCAAGCTCAGGAAGTACGGCCTGCCCGAATCTCCCGCCTGATCGCCCCGTCGTCGAGAGCCGTCCCGATCACGACCATCCGGCTGTCGGCGATCGGCTGCGCGAACCGTGCGGACGAACGGTTGCCGAACGCCAGATCGAAGCGCCAGGGCCCGCGGTCGGTGTCCGCGAGCGCCTTGGCGCGGACGATAGCACCATAGCGCCCCGCGGCGAGGTCGCTCATCAGCTTATCCACCGCGGCGACCCTGGTCCCAGCGGGGATCTTGAGCGACACGGTGTCGAAACGGAAGTGGGCGTGGCCGGCGGGGACGATCCCCCTCCCGGCGGGCGCCTCCGGGAGTTGCCCGTCGAGTTGTGCCTGAACGGTGCGAAAGACAATTGCCGCCGGATTGAGGGACTCGATCACCTCCGCCGTCCGCCGCGTGGTTTGCTCGCCCGCCAGGTCGATCTTGTTCACCAGGATCACGTCGGCGTTGACGATCTGGTCGCGGAAGAAGGTGCCGAACATCTCTGCCTCGTGCAATTCGAGGAACTCCGTCGCGTCGACGATCCCGACGACCGACACCCGACCGACCCCGGCGCTCGCGAGCGCCTCGAGCACGCCGGAGGGCGAGGCCACCCCGCTCGGCTCGATCACCAGGTGCTCGGGGTCGAAGCTCGCGCGGATGCGCTCGATGGTCGTGATCAGGTCGAACTTGAGGGTGCAGCAGACGCAGCCGCTCGGCAGTTCGACCGCCTCGATTCCGGCGGCGGAGAAGACCTCGCCGTCGATGCCGAGCGCGCCGAAGTCATTGACGAGCACCACGGTGCGCTCGCGGGACTCTTTCAGCAGGTGCCCGACGAACGTGGTCTTGCCCGAGCCGAGCATGCCGGAAACAACGGTTGTTCTCATGAGCCCCCCGCTCTGTTGTGCCGTGGCCGCACCCGCCGTTGCCGGCAGTGTAGCAATATTTGCACTCCGGCTCTGCGCATTGCCGGCAGGCCGGGAAAAATGAAGCGGGCGAGCCGATCACGGGGTGCGGGCGCAGCAGCCGGGTTTTCCCGGAGCGGCCTGGTGAAGGAACCGCCATTGACCAGCGGAAGGGGCCCGTGCTAGTGTCCCGCCCGCACCGTGACGACGTTGCCGGGTGCCACCGCCGCCGGGTTGTGCCGGCGCCGCGGGGAGAATAGGGAATCGGGTGAGAATCCCGAGCGGTCCCGCCGCTGTAAACGGGGAGTGAGCCGGCACGAAGCCACTGTCTTGGCTGGTCCGACCGCGGTCGGTCAGCAGAAAAGACGGGAAGGCGCCGGGGAGCGACGATCCGCCAGCCAGCAGACCTGCCCGGCGATGTGTGGGGGCCCTGCGACGAACGGGGTCCGATCTGGAGATGATGGAAAAATCTCCGGCCTTGATGGCCGGGGATTTTTTTATCCCCGGCTGCGGGAAAGGAGCTGGGGATGGCGAGGGAAACGGATCGGCAGTTCGGTGCAGTAATCGTACGGCTCATCAGGGGCGAGGATCTCTCCAAAGACGAGGCGAGGAGCGCGTTTCATGTCGTCCTCGACGATGCGACCTCAGAGATGCAGCAGGGGGCGTTTCTGGCGGCACTCGCGGCCAAGGGCGAGACCGCGGCGGAGGCCGCCGGCGCCTGGGAGGCCATCTCCGCTGCCGACACCGAGAAGGTGACGGTGACGGCTCCCGGCCCGCTCGTCGAGAACAGCGGCACCGGCATGGACACCTTCAAGACCTTCAACGTCAGTACCGCGGCCTCGCTCCTCGCCGCAGCCGCAGGCGTAGCGATGGCTCGTCACGGGGCCCGGGCCATCACCTCGGTCTGTGGCACCGTCGACATGGCCGAGGCCCTCGGGGTCGATGTCGAGTGCGGGGTCGATCTCGTCGCGAAGAGTATCGCCGAGAGCGGCATCGGCCTCTTCAACGGGATGAGCCCCCGGGTGCACCCGCGGGCGCTCGGGCGGATTCTCTCCAAAATCTCTTTCGGCTCGACCCTGAACATCGCGGCCTCCCTGGCAAACCCGGCTCTGCCGAAACGGGCGGTGCGCGGCGTGTATTCCCGGGAGATGGTCCGCCCGGTGGCGGAAGTGATGCGGGCTATCGGCTACGAGCGGGCGATCGTGGTCTACGGCGGCATCGACGGATCGGAGCTGGGGATGGACGAGGCTTCGGTCTGCGGCACGACTCACGCCGCCGAACTGCTGGAGAGCGGAGATATCCGCGACTTCAGCTTCCGTCCCGGGGAGTTCTCCCTGAAGTCCCGTGCTCCCGCGGGCCTCACCCCGAATCCGGACCGAGCCGCCGAGGCGCGTTCGTTCGTGGCGCTGGTCCGGGGTGCGGCGCAGGGCGCCCGCACGGACGCCGTTCTTTTAAACACCGCGCTGATCCACGTCGTGGCGGGGCGGGCGGGAAGTATTGGCGAGGGGGTTTCGATAGCTGCCGAGTCCCTGGCGAGCGGCGGTGCCTACCGCACACTCGAGTGCTGGGTGGCGGCCCAGAACCGGGAGCCGGAGCGCGGTCTTGAGACCTTGCGGGCGCTGTCGTGAGCGGGATCACGGAGTTGCTGGTCCTGAAGCTTGGAGAGGATTACATCCGGCTGCAGGACGGGAAGTACCTGCGGAGCGTGCTTCCGAAAGCGAGCGTCTTCCCGCTGGGGCGGTGCGAGGAGGCGCGCGTGCACCTGGCTGAACTTCGGGCCGTCGGCGCTCCGGAGGCGGGACTCTTTCGCCTGAGCATTGCGGAGGAGCCATACGATGGCTAACCCTCGGGCGCTTGTGGCTGCTTCTACCGTTGGGCAGCGTTGCCGGGGAGGAGTACGGTGCGCCTAGTGCTCAGGGGCAGGCGCCTGATGTCGCTCGAGGCGGCGTCTGCGGTACGGCAATCCGAACCGTCCGGCTACCGTCGGCTCAGGATGCTGCGTTGCGGCGTCTGTCGCACGGACGCGAAAATGTGGAGCGAAGGACACCGAGACTTGGTTTTTCCGCGGGTCCCCGGCCACGAACTGGTGGTCGCGGACGAGGCCGGCCGCAGATTCGCCGTGTGGCCAGGGGCGGTGTGCGGCAGGTGCTCCTGCTGCCGTGGCGGCCGAGAGCATCTGTGCGACGAAATGAAGATCCTCGGCTTCCACCACGATGGGGGATTCGCGCGGGAAGTTGTGGTCCCGGAGGCGGGCCTTGTGCCGGTCCCCGAGATCGTCCCGTCGACGGCCGCCTGTTTCGCGGAGCCCACCGGGTGTGTCCTCCACGCCATCGAGAAGCTTCGTCTGCGCCAGGGCGCGCGCATCATCATCTTCGGCGGGGGCACCGTAGGTCTCATCGCGGCGCTCGTGTGCCGGGAACTCGGTGCGCTCCCGACGGTGATCGAGAGGAGCGAGAAGAAGATCGGTCGGATTCGGGCTTTCCTTCGGCACGCGGAGGTCGCGTGCGTCAAGGACACCGCCGAGGGCGCCTTCGATGCCGCGCTGAACGCCTGTCCCGACCCGGCGGCGTTCAGCCGTGGCTGCCGAAAAGCTTGGCAAGGGCGGTCGCTTCTGCTTCTTCAGCGGCTTGCACCAAAACGAGAAGCTGGAAACGAACCAGGTGAACCTGCTCCATTATCGGGAGCTGGAACTGCACGGCGCCTACGGACTCCGCCGTTCGGACCTCGCGCCGGCCCTGGCCTTTCATCGGCCGGCACCTTGGCAGCTTCGACCTCCTCGTCGAGGCTGTGATTCCCCTTGAGCATCTGCCGGGACTGATCGACACGGTTCTCGACGGGAGCCGTCCTCAAGTACGTGATCGACCAGAGCCTCCCGCCGAGGCCCGGCAATGACGGCACCGCGATAACGGGAGTTGGCGCCTTCCCGGGGGTCAGTCGCCCCGGGGCCCGGGTGGTTTCCGGCGGAGCCAGACTCGACTCTTGACAATCTGAAACCAGATGCCAATACTCCTGGCGAAACTCGCGAGTGGCCGAGAGGCCATGATAGGGAAGACGGTGCGAAACCGTCGCGGACCCGCCGCTGTAACCGGGGACGAAAGCCGAGAGAGCCACTGTCCCGAGCAGGGATGGGAAGGCGCGGCGAGTAGAAAGATCCGGGAGCCAGAAGACCTGCTCGCGAGGCAGTTGGTGTGCTCCCCCCGTGGGGTGGGGGAGTCGCGGCTTGCACCGAGGATGGAATACGGCATCCCCGGGCCTGGAGAACACAGGTCCGGGGATTTTTTTTGCGCGCGGGAGGCGGGAGCGATGGCACGGCGGCTGATCCTGATCCGGCACGGGCAGGTAGAGGAGCGCTTCGAGGGGAAGTTCGTCGGCTCGACGGACGCGGCCCTCTCGCCGGCGGGTCTGCGCCAGGCGCGGGATCTGGCCTCCTGGCTGGCCGGGGAAGCAGCCCGGGGCCTGCTTTTCCAGCCCGCTGCAGCGGTGCGTCGCGACCGCCCGCGCCGCCGTCGCCGGGCTCTCGCTGCAACCGGAGCCGGACCCGGATCTGCGCGAGGTGGACTTCGGCGCGTGGGAGGGGCTGAGCTTCTCCGACATCGCCGGCAAGGACGCCGCGGCCGTGGACCGCTGGGCCCGGTTCGAGCCCGGTTTCCGGTTCCCCGGCGGCGAGAGCATCGCCGATTTCACCGAGTCGCATCGGGGCCGCCGCCGAGCGGATGGCCGCCGCGCCGCAGGAGACCGTGGTCGCGTTCACGCACGGCGGGCGTGATCCGGTTCATGCTCTGCGCGTTGCTGCGGCTGGACCCGAGAAGCTACGCGGCGTTCGAGATTCGGCCGGCGGGGGTGGTCGAACTGGCGTTGTTCGAAGGCGGGGCGCTGCTGCAGACGCTCGGGAATGTCGGCGGAATGTTCGCCGTGCTCGACATCCCCGTGCGGGAGGGGACCGGAAAGGGGGGGGGCGCGTGAGCACGATCATCCTGGTCACCGGCGGCAGCCGCAGCGGCAAGAGCGCGCACGCGTTGCGGCTCGCGGAGTCCCGGCCCGGGCCGTGGACGTTCGTCGCCACCTGTCCGGCGATCGACGAGGAGATGGCGAAGAAGATCGAAGTCCACCGGCAGGAGCGCGATGCGCGGACGTGGACGACGATCGAGGAGGAGATCGATCTCGCGGGGGCGATCGCGCGAGCCGGGGCCGCCGGCGTGATCCTCGTGGACTGCCTGACGCTCTGGGTGAACAACCTGATGTACCGCGCCTCGCTCGCGGGGCGGGAGGTGACCGAGCAGGAGGTCGCCGGCTTGACCGACGTGGTGGTGCGGGCGGCCCGGAGCGCCCCCGGCACCGTGATCTTCGTGACGAACGAGGTCGGCCTGGGGATCGTCCCCCCGGATCGCGTCGACGCGGCTCTACCGCAACCTCGTGGGACGATGTGGACAGGCGATCGCGGCGGCAGCGGACGCGGCGGTCCTGGTGGTCTGTGGCATGCCGATCACCCTCAAAGGAGACCCGGCGACATGAAGCTTCTGGAAACGACCTGCGCGAAGATCGCCCCGCTCGACGCGGCGGCACAGGCTGAGGCGAAGACCCGGCTCGACCAGCTGACGATGCCGCACTGGGCGCTCGGGCGGCTGATGGACCTGGCGCTGGAACTGGCGGGGATCACCGGCTCGGCGCGGCCCCCGGTCGCGCGCAAGACCGTCGTGGTCATGGCCGGGCGACCACGGCGTCACCGCCGAGGGGGTCAGCCTCTATCCCTCCGAGGTGACGCTGCAGATGGTGCTCAACTTCGTCGCCGGCGGCGCGGGGATCAACGCGCTGGCGCGCCTGGTGGGCGCCGGGGTGCAGGTCGTCGACATGGGCGTGCGCGGCGATCTCGTCCGCGCTGGCCACCGCCGGGAAGATCACGCGGGTCCACATCGCGGACGGCACGCAGAACATGGCCGCCGGCGCCGCGATGACGCGCGAGGAGGCGGTGCGCGCCGTCGAGGCCGGCATCGAGATCGCGCTCGCGCTGGGGGCGACGACGGACGTCTTCGGCACCGGGGACATGGGGATCGGCAACACGACGCCCAGCAGCGCGATCGTCGCGGTGCTGACCGGCGAGCCGGTGGCCGCGGTCACCGGCAAGGGCACCGGCATCGACGACGCCCAGCTCAAGGCCAAGGTCGGCGTCATCGAGAAGGCGATCGGCGTGAACAAGCCGAACGCCGCCGACGCGCTGGACGTGCTGGCGAAGGTCGGCGGGTTCGAGATCGCCGGGATCGCCGGCGTGATCCTCGGCGCGGCATCCCAGCGCAAGCCGGTGGTCATCGACGGCTTCATCTCGACCGCCGGGGCGCTGATCGCGCAGGGGCTCTGCCCCGAGTCCGCGAACTACATGATCGCCGCGCACCGCAGCGTGGAGCGCGGGCACCAGGTGGCGCTGGCGAGGCTCGGCAAGAAGCCGCTGATGGACCTGGACCTGCGCCTCGGCGAGGGCACCGGCGCGGCGCTGGCGATGCACCTGGTGGAGGCCGCGGTGCGCGTGCTGACCGAGGTCGCGACGTTCGGCGAGGCCGGGGTCGCGACGGCGGAGTAGGGTGCCGTAGCCTGTGGGTGTTGGTGTTTTTGAAGAACGGCGGCGCTGCCGGCGGCACTCTTTGTTACGGATAAAAACCGATTGACAAGGCACGGATTGTCTATTATTCTGCTTGTGTGGAACAATCGAACTACGCAAAAATCTTTAAGGCGCTGTCGAACGAGCAACGTCTTAAAATCTTTATGATGATCTACGAGCAGTGCGCCGAAGGATCAGCGGAGGGTTCGGCTTTTCCCGCGGAGAAGAGGGCGTGTTGCCCAATGGAGAAAGCGTTTACGAAGGTTTGTAGCTGTCTGGACCTCTCACGGTCCACAATCTCCCATCATTTCAAGGAACTTCAGAACGCCAAACTCATCACGTGCGAGCGGGATGGGCAGATGTTCCGTTGCCGGGTCAACGAAGAGACGATCAAATTTCTGAATGATTTTCTGAAATGAGTTTTTTTGCCTTGAGAGTTCTACTGTGCTCGAACGCTAAAACGAAAGGAGGTGAGAGCAATGTTCAACTGTTGCGGAAAGGACTTGAAGTCCCTGTGCGAGCAGGTTGAGTGCAAGGCGAAGGAGACACCGTCCGGTATTCAGCTCGAGATTAGCGCAAAGGACCCTTCCAAGACGAAATCGCTGAAGGCCGCCATCAAGGCCGTCCGCGATTTCAGCGGGTGCTGTTAGGCTAGGGGATGCCGGGAAGCGGACCCGCTTCCCGGCATCGGGTTCTTGTGCCACTCAGGCAATGAGTCGGACAATTTTCTCAAAAGCAGCGATCAACGTCTGTACAACGAAAGCTGGCGTGCCGATCGCACAATCGTTATCTCAGCTCTCTCCAAGCCAGGGTTCCCGCCCTGCCCCGATTCCCGCCCAGAGCCGGCCAGACCTTGACAAACACCGGTCCCGAGCAAATACTCCCGGTAAGATTCGCGAGTGGCCGAGAGGCCATGATAGGGAAGACGGTGCGAAACCGTCGCGGACCCGCCGCTGTAACCGGGGACGAAAACCGAAAGAGCCACTGTCCCAAGTGGGATGGGAAGGCACGGCGAGTAGGGAGATCCGGGAGCCAGAAGACCTGCTCGCGAGGCAGTTGGTGTGCTCCCCCCGTGGTGCGGGGGAGTCGCGGCTTGCGCCGAGGATGGAATACGGCATCCCCGGGCCTGGAAATTCAGGTCCGGGGATTTTTTTTGCACGCGGCCCCGCCGGCCGCGCCGGCGGGAACGGAGGGCGAAAAGGGCGATGGGGGTGCTTGGGCCGTTGTTCGCGGGGCTGGCGTTCCTGACGGTCCTGCCGATCCCCGCCCGTTGGTGCGGGGAGAGCCGGGATCTCGAGCGCAGCCTCGTCTGGTTCCCGCTGATCGGCCTGATGATCGGCGGCCTGATCGCCGGCTTCGACTCGGGCGTCAATGCATTGCTGCCGGTGTTGCCGGCGAGCGTGCTGACCGTGATCGCGATGGTGGCGATCTCCGGGGCGCTGCACCTGGACGGGCTCGCCGACACCGCCGACGGCTTTCTCAGCTCCCGCCCGCGCGAGCGGATACTCGAGATCATGCGGGACAGCCGGGTCGGACCGATGGGCGTGCTGGCGATCGTCGGCATCCTGCTGCTGAAGGTCGCAACGGTCGCGTCGCTGCCGCCACCGGTGCGCTTCGGCACGCTGGTGCTGCTGCCGCTGGCCGGCCGGACCGCGCCCGTGCTGATCATGTCGACGCTGGGTTATGTCCGTGAGCAGGGCCTGGGGACGGCGTTCCAGCGGAAGAGCGGCTTCTTCGCCCCGTTGCTTGCTCTGGCGTCGCTGGCTGCGGCCGGCTTTCTCGCCGCAGGGCCTGCGGGACTCGTGGCCGTGGCGAGCGCCGTCGGCGGGACGGCGATCTTCGCGCTCTGGTGCCGCGCCAGGATCGGCGGCTACACCGGCGACACGCTCGGCGCCGCCTGCGAACTGGCCGAGGTCGCGCCGGCGCTGGTCGTGCTGATGTTCGTACAGCACGGGGGTCCGGTGTGAAGCAGGTCCACGGCGGGAACCTGCGGCGACTCGCGGCGTTGGCCGGAGTCGCCCCGGAGTGCATCCTCGACTTCTCGGCGAGCATCAACCCGCTCGGGCCGCCGGACTGGTTCTCCGAAGTGGCCGCCGCGGCGCTGCTGCAGTCGCGTCAACTACCCCGACCCCGAGTGCGCCGAGCTGATCCAGGCGATCGTCGCGCGCAAGGGCTGCCGCGAGCCCGAAACCGTTGCCGGCAACGGCTCGTCGGAGCTGCTCTTTCTGCTGCCGCGAGTGGTGAAGGCGCGCCGCGCGGTGATTCCGGTGCCGGCGTATCTGGACTACGAAGCGGCCGCCGCCGCTGCGGAACTGCCGGTGCTCAAGATCGCGATGACGGAAGCAAGCGGATTTGCTTCACAGCCCGGAACTGATTGCCCCGCACCTGCGGCCGGGCGACATCGTGTTCCTGGGCCATCCCGCGAATCCGTCGGGGGCGCTGTGCGACACGGAGGAGATCCGTGCGCTGGCGGTCGCGCACCCCGACGTCACCGTCGTCGTCGACGAGGCGTTCCTGGACTTCGTCGAGGGAGTCCCGAGCCTGGCCGCCGACCGGCCCGCGAACATGGTGGTCATGATGTCCTTCACGAAGATGTTCGCGATCCCGGGGCTGCGGCTCGGCGCCGTGGCGGCGGACGAGGCGGTCGCGGAGCGGCTGCGCACGATGCAGCCGCGCTGGTCCGTGAACGCCGTCGCGCAGGCGGTGGGCGTGCGGGCTCTGGCGGACGAGGCGTTCGTGCTCGAGACGCAGCGGTGGCTCGGTCCGGCGCGCGAGGGATTGAGGCGCGAGCTGGAGGGCATCCCGGGTTTCAAGGTCTTCCCCGGTCGGGCAAACTACCTGCTCGTGAAGATCGAGGACGGCGCCACCGGCGACGGGGCGCTGACGGACAAGGTGCTGCATGCGGGCATCGCGATTCGCTCCTGCGCGAATTACGACGGCCTCGACGACCGCTTCTTCAGGGTGGCGGTCAGGTCCGATGAGGAGAATGCCCGGCTCGTGGGGGCCCTGCGCGCGCGCGCGGCGTCCCCCGCCCGCCCCGGCGGGTGAAGCGCGCCCGCTCGCTGATGTTCCAGGGGACCTGCTCGAACGCGGGCAAGAGCGTGCTGACCGCCGCGATGTGCCGGATCCTCTTCCAGGAAGGGGTCGCCGTCGCGCCGTTCAAATCGCAGAACATGGCGCTGAACTCCTTCGTGACCGCCGACGGCCGCGAGATGGGCCGGGCGCAGGTGGTGCAGGCACAGGCCTGCCGGCTCGACCCGGACGTGCGGATGAACCCGGTGCTGCTCAAGCCCTCGAGCGACACCGGGTCGCAGGTGATCGTCAACGGCCGGCCGGTCGGGAACATGCAGGTGGCCGAGTACGTGCGCTACAAGCCGCAGGCCTTCGACGCCGCCAAGGCCGCGTACGACTCGCTCGCCGCCGAGTTCGACGTGATCGTGCTCGAGGGCGCGGGGAGTCCCGCCGAGGTCAACCTGAAGAGCCACGACATCGTGAACATGCACATGGCGCGCTACGCCGAGGCCCCGGTGCTGCTGGTCGGCGACATCGACCGCGGCGGGGTCTTCGCGTCGTTCGTCGGCACGATGGAGTGCCTGACCACGTGGGAGCGCAAGCTGCTGGCGGGTTTCGTCGTGAACAAGTTCCGCGGCGACGCGCGGCTGCTCGAGGACGCGCTGACCTTCACGCTGCGCCGCACCGGCAAGCCGGTCTGTCGGCGTCGTGCCGCATCTCGCGGGGCTCGGGCTGCCCGAGGAGGACTCGCTCGGTTTCCGCAACGGCTCGTATCACGATCAGCGCGCTGCCGACGGTTGCGTGAGGATCGCGGTCGTGGACCTGCCGCACATCTCCAACTTCACCGACCTCGACCCCTTCAAGCTCGAGCCGGACGTGCGGCTGCAGGTCGCGCGCGAGCCGGCGGATCTCGACGGCGCGGACGCGGTGATCATCCCGGGGAGCAAGAACGTGATGGCCGACCTGCCGGCGATCAAAGCGCGCGGCCTCGGGGAAAGGATCGTCGCGCTGGCGGGCGCGGGTGTGCCGGTGGTCGGCATCTGCGGCGGTTTCCAGATCCTCGGACGCGAGGTGCGCGATCCGCACGGGATCGAGGGGGCGGTCGGCGGCGCAGCGCGCGGTCTCGGGCTGCTGCCGGTGACCAACGTGCTCGAGCGCGAAAAGACGCTGACGCGTGCGACGGCGGTGCACGCCGCATCGGGGTTGACGGTGCGCGGCTACGAGATCCACCACGGTCAGCTCTAGCGGCGAGGGGTGGGAGCCGGGGATCGTGCGCGCCGACGGCGGGACGGTGGGCGTGTCCGCGCGCGGCGGCGCGGTCTGGGGCACCTACCTGCACGGCATCTTCGACGACGACGCGTTCCGCCGCTGGTTCATCGACCGGCTGCGCGAGCGCCGGGGTCTGGCGCCGCTCGGCACGATCGTCGCGGTCTACGACCTGGAGCGGGCCTTCGACCGCCTGGCGGCCACGGTGCGCGCGAGCATCGACCTCAAGGCCGTGCTGCGCCTGGTGGGGCTCTGGCGTGAGGCTGGAGTATCAGATGCTGGCGGCGATGGCGCTCGATGCGGTGCTCGGCGACCCGCGCTGGCTGCCGCACCCCGTGCGGGCGATCGGGGCGCTGGCCGCGCGGCTGGAGACGCTCACGCGACGGGTGATTCCGTCGGCGCGGGCGGCCGGCGTGCTGACGGTGATCGTGGTCGTCGGCTCGGCGGGCGCGGCGGTCGTGTCTGCTGGTGCGCGCGGCCGCGGCGCTTCACCCCGCGCTCGGCGACGTCGCGGCCGATCGCGCTGCTCGCCTTCACGCTCGCGGCGCGGGACCTGGCCGGCCACGCGCTGGCCGTGTTCAAGGCGCTCGATCGTGGCGATCTCCCGGCGGCCCGGCAGAAGGCGGCGTTCATGGTCAGCCGCGACACCGGGGCGCTGGACGAAGCGGAGACGGCCCGTGCCGCCGTGGAGAGCGTCGCGGAGAACACCGTGGACGGCGTGACGGCGCCGCTGCTGTTCGCGGTCCTGGGCGGGCCGGCCGCGGCGATGATGTACAAGGCCGTGAACACGCTGGACTCGATGTTCGGCTACAAGACCGAGCGCTATCTGAAGTTCGGCTGGGCCGCGGCGCGGCTGGACGACGCCGTCAATTACATCCCGGCGAGAATCACCGCCGCACTCGTCCCGCTCGCGGCAGTGCTGGTCGGCGCACGGCCGCTGCAGTCCCTGCGCTGTCTGGTGCGCGACGGGAAGAAGCACCCGAGCCCCAACTCCGGCCTCGCGGAGGCGGCGATGGCGGGCGCCCTCGGCGTGCGGCTCGGCGGCGTCAGTTCCTATTTCGGCGAGCCGTCGACCAAACCGTATCTCGGCGACCCGCTGGAGTCGCTCGGGAAGGGGCACATCCGCCGCACCGTCGTGCTGATGACGGTGGCATATCTGCTGGCGGCGCTGCTGTTTCTCGGCGCCAGGGCACTCGTATGCAACACCTAGTCGGAGCACAGTCTTGGCGAAGGGGTGGCGCGGCGGGGAGGTCTCCGGCGGCGCACAGCTCCGAGCGAGCACCGACGGAGGTCCGCAGCGACAGGACTCCGGAGCCTCAACGGGAGGGGGCATGAACGACCGTGACCGAGAAAGCGCGGATCCTGATCTTCACCGGCGACGGCAAGGGCAAGACCACCGCCGCCCTCGGCCTGGCGCTCCGGGCCGCCGGCCACGGCATGCGCGTGCTCGTGCTGCAGTTCGTCAAGGGCGGACAGCAGACCGGCGAACTCGCGGCGGCGCGCCAAATCCCCGGGTTCGAAATCGTGCAGCGGGGGTGCGGCTTCGTGCCCGCCACGGCAAGAGCCCAGAATTCGACATCCACCGGCGGGCGGCCGAGGAGGTCCTCCGTGAGGCCGCGCGACGCGTTGCTGGCGGGGGCCTACGACGTGGTGGTGCTCGACGAAATCTGCTTGCGGTGGCGAAGACGCCTGATTTCAGAGCAGAGCGCGCTCGAGGTGGTCGGTCTGGCGAGAGCGGGAACGGTTCTGGTGCTCACCGGCCGCGGCGCGACACGCCGGGTTGGTCGCGGCCGCCGACACGGTCACTGAGATGTGCAGCCGCAAACACGGGATGCAGGCGGGAATCCCGGCACAGCGCGGAGTGGAATTCTGAGATGCAGCGCCCGAGATTGTTGATCGCCGGGACCGGCAGCGGCGTGGGCAAGACCACGGTGACGGTGGCATTGCTGCGTGCGCTGGCACAACGCGGCCTGGCGGTGCGCCCGTTCAAGGTCGGCCCGGATTTTCTCGACCCGACCTACCTGTCGATTGCGTCGGGTCAGCCGTGCCACAACCTCGACGGCTGGATGATGGGGACGGCGTACGCCGCGGACCTCTTCGAGCGCGCGAGTCGGGCTGCGGACATCAGCAGTCGTCGAGGGGGTGATGGGGCTCTATGACGGCTCCTCGCCGACATCGCTCGAAGGAAGCTCCGGCGAGATCGCGAAGCTGCTGGCGTCGCCGGTCGTCCTGATCGCCGGCGCACACGGGATGTCCCGCAGCTTCGCGGCGCAGGTCCGCGGGTACGTCGGCTTCGAGTCGGGTGTCGAGGTCTCAGCCGTGATCGCGAACCATGCCGGATCGGCCCGGCACGCCGCCGGGCCTTGCCGAGTCGCTGCGCGCCGCCGGCCTGCCGCCGCTCGTCGGCGCGATCCCCCGCGGCGCGCTCGCGACGCTGCCGAGCCGGCACCTCGGCCTGGTGACGGCCGATCGAGCTCTGCTGGGCGAGGACGTGCTCGACGCGCTCGCGGACGCCCTGGAGCAGCACGTCGACGTGGATGCGCTGATCGCGCTCGCCCGCGCCGCGGCGCCGCTTCCCGGCGGCGAGACGCGCCGCCGCGCCGCGGTTCCCGGGTCCGGCGGCTGCGGCTCGGCGTGGCCTTCGACGAGGCGTTCCACTTCTACTACGCCGACACCTTCGCGTCCCTCGAGCAGGCCGGCTTCGAACTGGTGCGCTTCTCCCCGCTGCGGGACGGGGGACCTGCCGAAGGGCTTGCACGGCCTCTATCTCGGGGGCGGCTACCCCGAGGCTTTCGCCGAGGCGCTCTCCGCCAACGAGACGATGCGCCGCTCGGTCGGGGCGTTCGCCGGGAGCGGTCGCCCGGTCTACGCGGAGTGCGGCGGTCTGATGTATCTGTCGCAGTGGATAGCGGTGGCGGGGGGCGAGCGCCGCGCGATGTGCGGCGTGCTTGCCCTGCGGGACCCGGATGCTCGAGCGGCGCAAGGCGCTCGGGTACGTCGAGGCGGAACTGACGGAGAACTCGCTCTGGGGCGAGGCCGGCGAGTGTCGGGCGCGGCCACGAGTTCCACTATTCCGAACTGGAGGAGACCCCGAGGTCGCGCCGGGGTGGAGATGCGTCTACCGCCTCAGGCGCAACCGGGGCGGTGAGCAGGAGCGCGAGGGGTTCACGAACGGGACGGTGCTGGCGAGCTATGTGCACCTGCACTTCGCGTCACGTCCGGGGATGGCGCAGCAGCTGCACGACAGGTGTCAGAAGAATCGTGATGGGGCCGGAGGGAGTCTGTCGGGGTGTGAACGTGCGTCACCCCGCTACGGGTGCGAAAGGGAGCTATGAGTAATGGCAAGGTGACAGGAGCAGGCGTTTCGGGCCGGCCGCGGATCCACCAGGTCATCGAGGGGCGACAGGCGCCCGAGGCCATCGAGGCCGCGTCGTTCGCGGCCATCGACGCGGAGGCTGCCCGGGCATGGTTTCGCGCCGGGGCAGTGGCGCGTTGTACAGCGGATGATCCACGCGTCGGCGGATTTCGCGATCGCCGCGAACGCGCGATTCTCCGCGGGCGCGGTCGAGGCGGCCGTCGCGGCGCTGCATTGCGGGCCGGCCGCTCTACGTCGACTCGAACATGATCCGGGCGGGGCTCTCGCTGGCGCGGCTGCGCCGGGCGAACCCGGAGTACGGCCCGGCGCGGGTCTATCTGTCACATCGCGGACGAGGATGTGGCCCGCGAGGCGCGTGCTGCCGGCCTGCCGCGCTCGCTCTTCGCGGTGAGAAAAGCCAGGGCGATGCTCGACGGCGGGATCGCGGTGTTCGGCAATGCGCCGGTCGCCCTGCTGGAGTTGAACAGAATGATCGTCGAAGAGGGAGTGCGGCCGGCGTTCGTTGTTGCGCTGCCGGTCGGTTTCGTGCACGTGGTCGAGAGCAAGGAAGAGTTGATGGGGCTCGATGTCCCGTACGTCGCGGTGGCCGGCAGGAAGGGAGGCAGCCCGCTCGCGGTTGCCGCGGTCCACGCGCTCTGTTCCCTGGCGGAGGAGGCGTTATGACGGAGAAAACGAAGACACGGCAGAGCGACGAGGGGCTCCCGGCGGTGATCCTGCTCGGCCACGGCAGCCGGGTGGAGAAGGCCGGGGGCGACATGGAGCGGGTGGCCGAGATCCTGAAGGCGCGGCACGGCTTCCCGATGGTGGAGTACTGCTTCATGTCGCGGCTCCCCCCGCACTTTCCCGAGACGCTCGCCGGGCTGGTCGCACGCGGCGCGACCCGGGTGCTGGTGATTCCGTACTTCCTGCACACCGGCCTGCACATCCGCCTCGACATTCCGGAGATGATGCAGCACGAAGCGGCGAAGCACCCGGGGCTGCGCCTCCAGCTCGGCGGGAATCTCGGGTACGACGACATCCTGGTGGAGCTGGTTCGCAAGCGGATCGACGAGTCGCTCGGCGTCGCGGACGTGCGCGAGGTCGCGCTGCCGGGCCGGGAGACCTTCCCGGTTCCGCCGGGGCAGGCGGAGTTCGTGCCGATGGACCCGGCCGAAGCGAAGAAATACCGCTCGTGCAAGGGGCACGACCACGGCCACCATCAGCACTAGCAGCGAAAAGATGAGCATGAGACGACCGACGGCCGGCTCCCGGGCGGCGGCGCGCGCTGCTGCGTGCGCCACCGCTGCGCTGGTGCTCGGCTGGGGATCCCCGGCCTGGGCGATGCACATCTCCGAGGGGATTCTGCCGCCGTTCTGGGCCGGCCTCTGGTTCGCGGTCGCCGCCCCCTTCGTCTGGCTCGGGTTGCGCGAGGTGCGCCGCCGCAGCGGGGCCGCGCCGCACTTCAAGGTGCTGACCGGCCTCGTCGGCGCCGCGGTGTTCGTGATCTCCTGCATGCCGATCCCGGTGCCGTTCACGGGCACCTGTTCGCACCCCTGCGGCACGGGGTTGGCGGCGGTCATCGTGGGGCCGGCGGTGACGACGGTGATCGCCGCGATCGCGCTGCTGCTGCAGGCGCTCTTTCTCGCGCACGGCGGGCTGACGACGCTCGGCGCCAACATCGTCTCGATGGGGGTGGTCGGCGCCTATTCCGGGTGGCTGGTCTTCGCCGGGATGCGCCGCCTCGGGTTCGGCATGGTCGCGGCCGCCGGCGCGGCCGGCCTGGTCTCGGACTGGGCGACCTACGCCACGACCTCGGGGGAGCTCGCCGCTGCGCTGCACGGGGGGACCTCGTTCGCGGCGCTGTTCGCGGCGATCGCGCTGGCGTTTCTGCCGACCCAGCTGCCGCTCGGGGTGCTCGAGGCCGTCGTGTCGGGCGCGGCGGTGCGGTTCCTGTTGGCGCGGCGGCCGGAGTTCCTCGAGCAACCCTCCGTGGGAGGGGCGCGGTGATGCGGACGAAGCGGGCGCTCCGGGCAGCCCTCCTGCTGGGCGTGCCGCTCTGGCTGCTGGCGGCCCCGCGTTCAGCGCGCGCGGCAGCCGAGTGGGACGGCGTGGACAAGACGGTCGTCGAAAAGTTCGCGCACGAGGCGGGCCGCCCCGCGCGCGACCCGCTGATCAACACCGACCGCGGCGACCTGCTGCTGTTCGTCTTCCTGGTGGCTGGAACCGTCGGCGGATTCGTGGCCGGCTACTGCTATCGTTCGCTGTTCCCGCCCCGGGGGAGCGGCAGAAGGCGTGACGCATGTTTGAGCTCTTCTCCGACATTTTCACCTACCGCGAGAACCGCCTGACGGCGGTCGATCCTCGCGCGAAGCTCGTCGTCGCGCTCGCGGCGATCCTGCTGGTGCTGATCTCCGCGCGGCCGGCGCTGCCGCTGCTGGTCGCTCGGCGCGGCGCTCGCGACGATGGCCGCGCTGCGCTTCCCCCCCGGCGTCGTCGCGGCGCGGCTCTCGATCCCGCTCGGCATGGTGCTCGTGATTTTCGCGCTCCGCCTGTTCACGACCCCCGGGGAGCCCCTGTTCTCGCTGCAGATCGCCGGACTCGCGCTGCGGGCGACCCGTGAGGGGCTCGCCGTCGCCGCGCTCGCCGCGCTGCGGATCCTCGCGGCGACCAGCGTCCTTGTGCTGCTGGGGATGGTCGCCCCGGCGCACGCGCTGTTCCGGGCGCTGCTCTGGTTCCGGGTCCCGCGCAGCCTGGTCGAGGTCGGGCTGCTGATGTACCGCTTCATCTTCGTGCTGCTCGACATCGCCGCCGACATGGCGACGGCGCAGACGCTGCGCCTCGGCTACCGCGGCGCGGCGCGCTCGCTGCGCTCTGTGGGGAGCCTCGCCGGCGCCGTGCTGGTGAAATCGCTGGACCAGGCGGCCCGCACGAGCGAGGCGATGGAGCTGCGCGGCTACACCGGGTCGATGCCGGTGGGGGCGCTGCCGCCGCTGCCGCGGCGCGAGCTGCGGTGGATGCTCGGCCTGGCGCTGGCGCTCGGGATCGCCTTCCTGGCCGGCGAGACGACAGGTCTGCCGCGATGACGACAAAGAAAGCCGCCGCCGGCAACGCGCTCGAGGCGACGGGGATCGTCTTCGCCTACGCGACGGGGGGCCTGGCGCTCGACGGGGTCGACTTCCGACTCGCCGGCGGGGAGTTCGTCGCGCTGCTGGCTTCCAACGGTTCGGGCAAGACCACGCTGCTCAAGGTCCTGGTCGGGCTGCTCAAGCCGAAGCACGGCACCGTGCGGCTCTGGGGGCGGGAGGTCGCGGCGCTGAAGCAGGGCGAGATCTACCGGCAGGTCGGCATGGTGCTGCAAAACCCGACCGACCAGCTCTTCGCGGCGACGGTCGAGGAGGACGTGGCTTTCGGGCCGCGCAATCTCGGTTTGAGCGACGCGCAAGTCGAGGAGCGGGTCGTGGAGTCGCTCTCGCTGGTGTCCGCGCTGCCGCTGCGCACGCGCGCCATCCACCACATCAGCTTCGGCGAGCAGAAGCGGGTCGCGATCGCCGGCGTCCTGGCGATGGGACCGTCCGTGCTCCTGCTCGACGAGCCCTCCGCCGGGCTCGACCCCGCGGGGGAGGCGGACATCATGCGCGTGCTCAGCCGCTTGAACAAGGAGCGCGGGATCACCGTACTGCTGGCGACGCACTCGGTCGACATGCTGCCGCTGTTCGCCGACCGGATCTACGTGCTCAACCGCGGGACGGTGCTGCACCAGGGCCCCCCCGAGGTGATCTTCCGCGACGACGAGATCCTGAAGACGGCGCACCTGCGCCTGCCGTACATCTCCGGGTTGCTCTACGAGCTGAAGAAATTCGACGGGGTGCCGATCGACGGGCTGCCGCTGACCATCGGCGAGGCCCGCGAGAAACTGCTCGAGCTGATTCCCGACGACATGCTCGTGGGCGGTGTGCGCACGGGGGACGCGTGAGCCAGCTGCGCGGCGGGTTCTCCACCGGCGCCTGCGCTGCGGCTGCCGCGAAGGCCGCGGCGCTGCTGCTGCGCGGAGCGGGGACCGTCCCGAACGTGGAAATCCCCTTTCCGGACGGCACGCGGGAGAGCTTCACGGTCGAGGCGGCGCAGCTGCTCGGCGGGCGCGGGGCGCGGGCGGCCGTGCGGAAAACGGCGGGCGACGATCCCGACGTCACCGACAAGGCGCTGGTCGTGGCGCAGGTGCGAGAAGGGGAAGGCACGACGGTGGTCTTCAAGGCCGGCGAGGGGGTCGGCACGGTGACGAAACCCGGCCTCTCGATACCGCCCGGCGAGCCGGCGATCAACCCCGGGCCGCGGCGCATGATCGCGGCGGCGCTGCGCGAGGTCTCTCCCGGCGGCTACGAGGTCACGATCTCGATCCCCGGCGGCGAGGAACTGGCGCGGCGGACGTTCAACCCCCGGCTCGGAATCGCCGGCGGCGTCTCGATCCTCGGCACGACCGGCAGGGTGGTGCCCTTCAGCTGTCCCGCGCTGCGCGAGGCGCTTGTCTGCGCGCTCGACATCGCGCAGGCCGCCGGGGAGCGCGCGCCGGTGCTCGTCCCGGGGAAGATCGGCAAGAGCGCTGCCGAGCGGCACTTCGCACCGCGGCCGGGGCAGGTCGTCGAGGTGAGCAACGAGTGGGGCTACATGCTCGAAAACACGGTCGGCCGCGGCTTCGAGGCGCTGCTGCTGCTCGGACACCCCGGCAAGCTCGCGAAGCTGGCGATGGGGTACTGGGACACGCACAGCCGCTCGTCGCCGTCGGCGAGCGAGTATGTGCGCACGATCGCCGCCGGACTCCTCGGCGAGGCCCCGGCGAGCGCGACCGTCGAGGGGGTGCTCGAGGCCCTCGCGCCGGCGGGGAAGCGAGCGGTCGCCGAGCGGGTTGCGGCGGAGGTCGCGCGCTCCGCGTCGTCGCGGTTGGAGTGCGGTCTCGTTCCGGCGGTCGTGCTGATCGACATGAAAGGGGAAATCCTGGGAACCGGCGGGGATCTGACGCGATGGACACGCGCATAACCATCATCGGCTGCGGTCCGGGCTCGCCCGCGTTCGTCACCCCGGAGGCGCGCGCTGCCGGTGTCGGCGCGGACGTGCTGGTCGGCTCCGCCCGTGCGCTCGAGCTGTTTCCCGAGTGCGCGGGGCGGCGGATCGTGATGCACGGCGACTCGCGGGCCGTGCTCGATGCCGTCGCGGCGCTCGACCCGAAAGAGCGGGTCGCGGTGCTGGTCACCGGCGACCCCGGGATCGCGAGCCTCGGGACGCACGCGATCCGCCGCTTTGGCCGCGCCGCCTGCCGGGTCGTGCCGGGGATCAGCTCGGCGCAGGTCGCCTTCGCGCGGCTCGGGCTGAACTGGACCGGCGCGAGGATCCTCAGCGCGCACAGCGCCCGGCCGGAGGCGGCGCTCGCGGGAGAGGAGGTCGTTGCCGTGCTGGCGGGGGTGAAGGAATCGTTCGGCTGGATTGCCGACGTGCTGGAAGGGTGCGGCAAAGGATACGCCGCTATGGTCTGCGAGGATTTGACCCTGGACGTCGGAGCGCGTGCGTCGCGTCGATCTCGCGCAACTGCGCCGCGGGGATTTCTCGCATCGGACGGTGGTCGTCATCGCAAAGGAAGAGCTGATCGCATGAAGAAAGGAACGCTGTACGGAGTCGGGGTCGGGCCGGGCGACCCGGGGCTGATCACGGTGCGGGGTCGGGACGTCATCGGCGCCTGCCGGCACGTGTTCGCGCCCAAGGCGAGGATCAAGTCGGAGAGCCTGGCGCTGCAGATCGCGGGTCGCTACGCCGGCGCCGGGGCGCAGATCCACGAACTCGTCTTCCCGATGGTGGAGGACGAGATGGTGCTCGAGCGCCACTGGAACGAGTGCGCCGTCGAGATCGTCGCGCTGCTGGCGGCCGGGGAGGACGTCTGCTTCCTGACGCTCGGCGACACGCTGCTCTACTCGACGCACATCTACCTGGTCCGCGCGGTGCAGGCGCTCGCACCGGGGGCCGCGGTCGTCACGATCCCGGGCGTGAACTCCTTCAGCGCGGCGGCGGCGCTGACCGGCTTCCCGCTCGGCGAAGGGAAGAAGCCGTTGCTCGTGATCCCGGTCTCGGACGATCTCGAGATCGTCCGGGAGGCGATCGACGGCGACCGGACCGTCGTACTGATGAAGGTCGGCAAGCGCCTGCCCGAGATCGTGGCGCTGCTGGAGGAGCGCGGCCTCGCCCAGCGCAGCGTCTTCGTCGCGCGCGCCGGGCTCCCGGGGGAGCGGATCGAGACCGACCTGACAAAGCTCAAGGCGGCGGGCGCGCAGCTCGGCTACCTCTCGGTAGTCCTCATCCCCGCGGAAAGGAAGGCGTCCGCATGAAAGTAATCTTCGTCGGTGCGGGTCCCGGAGACCCCGAACTGCTCACGGTGAAGGCCGAGCGCCTGCTGCGCGGTGCGCGCTGCTGCATCTACGCGGGGTCGCTCGTCGCCGAGACGATCATCGACCTGCTCCCCGCGGACGCCGAGCGACACGACTCGGCTCACCTCTCGCTCGATCAAATCGTCGAGATCGTCAAAACGGCGCGCGAGCGCGACGTCGATGTCGTGCGGCTGCACTCCGGCGACCCGTCGATTTACGGCGCTATCGGCGAGCAGATGGCCCTGCTGGACGAGCTGGGCATTCCCTACGAGGTGGTGCCGGGCGTCAGCTCCTTCCAGGCCGCCGCCGCCGCGCTCAAAATCGAGCTGACCGTCCCGGAGGTCTCCCAGACGATCATCCTGACCCGGGCCGTCGGGGCGCACGCCGCTGCCGGAGCACCAGGAGCTGGAGCGGCTTGCGCGGACGCGAGCCACGCTCTGCATCTTCCTCTCCATCCACAAAATCGGAGAGATCGCGAGCGTGCTGGCCGCGGAGTACGGCGCCGACGCTCCCGCGGCCGTGGTCTACCACGCCTCGCGGCCCGACCAGTTCGTGATCCGCGGGACCCTCGCGGATATCGCCGGCCAGACCCGTGCGAGCGGCATCACCAAGACCGCGCTCGTGATCGTCGGCAACGCGGTGGCACGAGCGAATCGGGTCTCCCGCCTTTACGACAAGGGCTTCACCCACGGCTACCGTGTGGGGCAGCCGTGAAACGGATCGCCGTGATCACCCTCTCCCAACAGGGGCTGGCGGTCGCGAAGTCGATCAAGCGCGGGCTGGGGCAGGCCGCCGTGTACGCTCACGTCACGGTGACGGGCGCCGGCCGGGGCGTCAAAAAGTTTGAACGGGTCCTGGCGCTGACCGAGCGGATCTTCGGCCGCTACGAGGGGCTGGTCTACATCGCGCCCTGCGGCGTCGTTGTGCGCGCCGTTGCCGGCTGCCTCAAGAGCAAGCTCGAGGACCCGGCCGTGGTCGTGCTCGACGTGGGGGCGCGCTTCGCGGTGAGCCTTGTCGGCGGCCACGAGGCCGGGGCGAACGCGCTGGCGCTGGAGATCGCGAATCTCACCGGCGCCGAGCCGGTGATCTCCACGACGACCGAGGCCGAGAAGAACCTCATCGTCGGCGTCGGCTGCAGGAAAGGGGTTTCGCCGGAAAGGATCGAGGACGCCGTGCGCGCCGCGCTGCAGGAGGCCGGGGCGTCGCTCGCCGCGGTGCGGTTCATCGCCTCGGCGGATGTCAAGGCCCGCGAGCCGGGGCTGATCGAGGCCGCGGCCCGGCTCGGCGTGCCGTTCCGGGTGGTGGCGTCGGAGACGATCAGAACGTTCTCCGGCGCTTTCGAGGGCTCCGCATTCGTGCTGGAGAAGGTCAACGTGCCCGCGGTCGCGGAACCCTCCGCGCTGCTGGCGGGGAGGAGGACGTCATTACTACTCGCAAAAAGGAAATTCGCCGGAGTGACGATCGCCGTGGCGCGGGAAAGCTTTTTGTCGTAGGGATCGGGCCGGGCAGCCCGCCCGACCGGACGCACCGGGCGGAGCAGGCGATCGTCAAGAGCGCGGTCGTGGTCGGGTACCGTCCGTACCTCGAGCTGATCGAGGACCTGACGGCCGGCAAGGAACTGCTCTCCTCCGGCATGCGCAAGGAGACGGATCGCAGCCGCGAGGCGCTCAAGCGCGCCGCCGCGGGCGAGACGGTCGCGCTGGTCTCCTCGGGCGATCCGGGCGTCTACGGGATGGCCGGGCTGGCGCTGGAGATGGCGGAGGCCGAAGGCTTCGACGTCGAGATCGAGATCGTCCCCGGGGTTTCGGCCGCCGGCGCCGCGGCTGCGCGCCTGGGCGCCCCGCTGATGCTCGACTACGCGTGCATCAGCCTCAGCGATCTGCTCGTGCCCTGGGACGGGATCTGCCGCCGGCTGGAGGCCGTTGCGGCCGCCGACCTCGCCGTCGCGCTCTACAACCCGAAGAGCACCAAGCGCGTCGAGCAGATCCGGCAGGCGGCGGCGATCTTCCTTCGGCATCGCCCCGGGACGACCCCCGTTGGCATCTGCACGGCCATGGGAACCGATGAGGAGCGGCTCGAGATCACCGACCTGGCGACGTTCCTCGAGCGTGAGATCACCATGCGCAGCATCGTGGTCATCGGCAATTCGACGACGCGGGTGATCCGCGGGAGGATGGTCACCCCGCGCGGGTACCGCGTGTGATCCTGCTGCTGGGCGGCACCATCGAGGCGGGCACGATCGCCGCGGCGCTGGCGGCGGCCGGGGTGCGGGTGCTGGTCTCCACGGCGACGGATCTGGCGTCCTCGGTGAGTGAATCAGCCCTGGTCTCGGTGCGCACCGGCCTGCTGGACGAAGCGGGGCTGGGCGCCCTGATCGCCGCTTCCGGCGCGCGGGCCGTAGTCGACGCGACGCACCCGTATGCGGCGGCGATCACGCAGAACGCGCAGCGCGCCGCCGCCGGCGCCGGCCTGCCCTACCTGCGGTATCTGCGGCCGGCCGCCCTGACGGGAGCGCCCGGGGTCTTCATCGCGATCGATCATGAGCAGGCCGCAACCCGGGCCTTCCGCTCGGGGCGCCCGGTGCTGCTGACTATCGGCACCCGCAACCTGGCGCCCTATCTGCGCGAGGCACGCAAGACGCTGACGCCGGTGATCACCCGGGTTCTGCCGACGGCGGACTCCCTGCAGGCCTGCGCGAGAGCCGGTGTGCCTGCGGAACATGTCGTTCCCGGGCGAGGTCCCTTTTCGGTCGAAGAGACGGTTGAGATCATCAGGCGCTTCAAGGTCGGCGTGCTGGTGACGAAAGATGGCGGCGCGGCGGGCGGCGTGCCCGAGAAGCTCAAGGCGGCGCGGCGTGAGGATTGCGAGGTCGTGCTCATCGCCAGGCCAGAGGAGAACATTGCGTCCGGTCGCGTCTTTTCGGAAATCGCCGCGCTGGTCGACGCCTGCGTCGCCAGATAGTCACGCAGTCGCGCGCCGGGATCCGCTCGGGATATCTCCCGGGGCCGAGCGATGTTGAGGCGAAATGCCCCAGGTGTTTGCGGCATTACGCCTCACACCGAAAATTGGTGATCACTCGGACGACGTCGACGTTGTGATCAGAACGCTTCGCTGCCGCTCGCAATAGCGCCTCCTGCGCCTTTGAAGCCGCCGGCCCGGCATATTTCGGGTACCGGGTCCGCCGCTGGCACCGAATATGCAGAAGTGTATGCCGAGATGAAAAAAATCATCCTCTGCTCCTCCAACCAGCTGCTGATCAAGAGCCTCTACGGTGTGCTTCGCGACGAGGGGTACGTCATCGAGGAGGTGGAGCACCCCGCACTTGCCGTGCAGAAGGTTCTCGGCGGGACCTACGACGGTCGTGATCGTCGATGCCGAGCCGTTCGGTCTCTCCGCGGAGGATGCGGCCCGCATCATCACGGCCATTGCGCCCGAGATGCCCATTTTCCGTCTCGGCGGGGAGGCGTACGACACCCTGCCGATGATCAGGCTTCCCGCCGATCTGGACGCGATCAAGGAGATGCTCCACCACATCGCGGCCTGATGCCAGATGACCACCGACGCCAGAAGGGGGACCAGCATGACGATGACACCGAAGGAAGTGATTCTCAAAGCGTTCGCGTGCGAGAAGGCGGACCGGATTCCCGTGACCCTCTTCGGGGCCGGGATGTGGTCGATCAAGGACTACGGCACGAGCTTCGAGGCGCTGGCGCTCGACCCGCAGAAGATGGCCGACATGTGCGTCGCCGAGGCGGCGCGGATCCGCAGCGACGTCGTCTACGTCGGCTCCGGGTACAACAACTTCCACGCCTCGGCGCTCGGCAAGGCGTTCGGGGTGGGGATCAAGTACCGCGAGATGGGCGCCCCGGACATGACGACCCACTTCGTCAACACCGAGGAGGACCTCGCGAAGCTCGACATCGCCGACGTGCACCGCGACCCGGTGGTCCAGACGGTGCTCGAGGCGACCCGGCTCGTGAAGGCGAAGATCGGCGACACCTATCTGGTCACGATGACCTGCTGGGGCCCCTTCACGCTGGCGGCGCGGATGGTCGGCGAAGAGACGTTCATGAAGGCGATCTTCAAGAAACCGGCGTTCGTCGAGAAGATGGTCGACTTCTGCGCCGACCTGCTGATCCACGTCTACGAGCCGCTGGTGCAGGACGGCCTCGAGTGTCTCAGCATCGCCGACCCCACGGCCTCCGGGGACCTGATCAACAAGAAGCAGATGGAGCGCTTCGCGGTGCCGGGGCTCCAGAAGCTGACCGGCTGGGCCAAGGAGCAAGGGCGTCCACTCGATCCTGCACATCTGCGGCGACACCAGCGACCGGCTCGATCTCTTCCCCGCCACCGGGGCGAGCACCATCTTCTTCGATCAGAAGGTGGACATGGCCAAGGCCAAGGAGGCCCTGGCCGGGAAGATGAGCTTCGGCGGCAACGTCGCGCCCGTGCACGTGCTGCTCAACCAGGACGTCGCCGGCGTCGAGAAGGCCTGCCGCGAGGTCATCGAGATCGCGGGGGCGACGCCCGGGTTCATCCTGGTGCCGGGGTGCGACATCCCGCCGACGATTCCCTACGAGAACCTCAGGAAATTCCACGACGTGGCGCTGGAGTGGAAACTCTGAGCTCCAGCGTGAAAACTCGCAACGGGCAGGCCGCTCGACAAGGCCTCGCGGACTTTTCAGCGGCCTGACAGAGGGGGTGAGAGCGGCACAGAGCGGAGAGCGCTGGAGGTCGTGGAGAGCGGGATGAGGGCGAAGCGAACAGCACGAGGACCGAGCGGCATGAGGTCGCCGGGTAACGAAAGGAGCGAACGATGGCCGAGACAGATGACGCTGGACCAGGTCAACGAGTACATGAAGAAGCAGTGCGGGTTCGTCCCGCGCATGTTCCAGATCATCAACACCGTGACCCCGGAGCCGGGCCGCACGTTCGCCGATTTCTACGCGAGCATCTTCGGCGACGGCGCGCTCTCGCGCAAGGTCAAGGAGCTGATGTTCATGTCCGGCGGCGTCGCCTACTGCTCGCCGCGGTGCATCATCCACGTGATCCCGGCGATCAACGCGGGCGCGACCACCGGCGAGATCTTCGAGGCCGCCTCGGTCGGCATGATCCTCGGCGGCTTCGTCCCGGGCGGCCCCGGCATCCCCTACGCCTTCGAGTACGCGCTCAAGTGCCTCGACATCGAGGCCAAGTACCGCAAGGGCGAGAAGTGGGAGTACCTGCCGGCGCCGAAGTTCGATCACGGCGTCTTCTAGAGCGGTTGCTTTGCGTCGGGGGAGGCGCCCGGCCTCCCCCGACCCCTTCCGCGCAGGGCAGGCTGCTCAAAAAGATCCAGGTGCAACGGCGGCAGGTGGGCCTTTTTCAGCGGCCTGAAAACCGGGTCATGAGGAACACCAGGCAGAACAAGAGGGGAGCGAGGATGTTTCAATTCGCCAGAGAGCAGAAGATCAACGCCATCGCCGGCGCGAAGGTCGGCGGTCAGCCCGGGGAGAACCCGCCGCTGCTGATCGCCTCGATGTTTCACAACAAGGACCGCATTCTCACCGATCGCAAGGGCAATTTCGACCGGGCGCGGGCGACCGAGCTGATCCGCCAGCAGGAGGCGCTCACGGCCTCCACGGGGATTCCCGGCCTGGTGGCGATGGTCGCCAACTCCGCGGACGAGGCGAAGATCTACATCGATTTCTTCCGCGAGACCACGGACATGCCGTTCGGCATCGACATGTGGGTCGCGGAAAAGCGGGCCGCGGCCACGGAGTACGTCGCCAAGCTCGGCCTGCAGGACAAGTTCCTCTACAACAGCATCACGCCGTGGGACAAGGACATCCGGGGGCAGGTGAACAAGCTCAAGGACCTGGGCATCAAGCACGTCGTCGTCCAGGCCTTCGACGACCAGGACCAGACGCCCGCCGGCCGGCTCACCTCGCTGGAGAAGCTCCTCGACCAGGGGGCCGGCGAGTTCGAGACCGTGATCGTCGACACCTCGATCATGAACCTGCCGTCGACCTCGTTCTCGCTGCTGGCGAACAAGCTGATCAAGGAGAAGCTCGGCCTGCCCTGCGGCGGCGCCTACTCGAACGGCACGCACATGTGGCAGGAGGCCAAGACCATCTGGAGCCTCGACGGGTTCAAGGCCATGGACGCCGTGGTCCAGGGGATGTCGAGCGTGCTCTGGAGCGACTTCAACTTCTACGGCCCGATCGTCACCGCGCCGCGGGTCTTCCCGGCGGTCGCGGCGGCGCACGTGCTGCTGAGCACGCTGGTGTACAGCGAGACCGGGATCGTCCCGGAGAACGACCTCCTGCCGATCCGGCGCTACTTCGGGGAGTTCCTGGGCAAGCTGACGGCGGGCGGCAAGCGCAAGTGAGGACGTGGCGCGCGGCACCTCCGCACGACAAGGAGGATGCATGACACAGGACGCGATGACCTCAAAGCAGCGGGTGCTGAAGCTCTTCGCCGGCGAGGCGGTTGACCGGGTCCCCTGCTTCAGCGGCATGGGCAACGTCACCACCGAGGGGCTCAAGAGCCTCGGCGCACAAGTTCGCGGCCATCCACCTCGACGCGAAGATGATGGCCGAGGCGGCGGCCACGAGCTACACGCTCCTCGGGATCGAGTGCGGCGTGGTGCCCTTCGACCTGTGCGTCGAGGCCGAGGCGATGGGCTGCGAGATCAACGTCTACGCCCACTCCGAGGACCTGCTCTACCCGACGATCAAGAAGAAGCTGATCCACAACGAGGCGGAGATGGAGATCACCCTCCCGGCGGACATCACGGAGCGCGGCCGCGATGCCGCTGATGGTCGAGGCGATCGGCCTGCTCAAGACAGCAGCTGGGCGACCGAGGCGGCGGTGGGCTCCTACGTCCTCGGGCCCTTCACGCTGGCCGGGCAGATCATGGAGCTCAACGACCTGCTCAAGCTCTCCTTCAAGAAGCCCGACAAGATCGCCAAGCTGCTCGACCAGTGCGCCGACGTGATCATCCAGGTCGCCAAGCGCTACGAGGCCGCCGGCGTCGACTACCTGACGGTGCGCGAGATGGGCGCGACCTCCGACGTGCTGAGCCCGCGGATCTTCAAGAGCCTGATCCTGCCGTATCTGAAGAAGATCTTCGCGCAGATCAGCGTGCCGAGCGTGCTGCACATCTGCGGCAAGACGAACGACATCGTGCCGTTCATGGTCGAGAGCGGGGCGACGGCGATCTCCGTCGACCAGAAGAACGACGTCGCCGAGACGCGCGCGAAGCTCGGCCCCAAGGCGCTGATCTTCGGCAACTACGACCCGTACAACGTGCTCGTGGCGGGCACGCCCGGAGCTGGTCCGCGACGACGATGCGCAAGTGCCTCGAGGACGGCGTGAGCGCGGTCTGGCCGGGCTGCGACATCTGGCCGACCGTGCCGCCCGAGAACGTCAAAGCGATGCTCGACGAAATCGCCAACTACAGGAGGTCGTGATCATGGTCGACCGAAGAGAAAACAGGCCGAGCTGCTCGAGAAGCTGAAGAACGCCGTCATCCGTACGACGAGGACGCCGCCAAGGAGGCCGCGCAGGAGGTGCTGGCCGTCGGCATGAACGCGAACGACGCCATCTTCAACGGCCTCGTCAGCGGCATGGTCGAGGTCGGCAAGATGTTCGAGGCGCAGGAGTACTTCGTGCCCGAACTGCTGATGTGCGCGGACGCGCTCTACGCCGGGCTGGACATCCTCAAGCCGCACGTGCAGCAGATGGACCTCGGGGTCCGCGGCTCGGTGGTCATCGGCACGGTCGAGGGCGACGTGCACGACATCGGCAAGAACATCGTCAAGATGATGTTCGACGTCGCCGGGTTCCAGGTCTACGACCTGGGCCGCGACGTGCCGCTGGACAAGTTCCTCGAGGAGCAGATCCGGACCGACTCCGACCTGGTCTGCCTCTCGGCGATGATGACGACGACGATGACCGGCATGAAGAAGGTCATCGACGACCTGCGCAAGAAGAACCCGAACATCAAGATCATGATCGGCGGCGCGCCGGTGTCGCAGGACGTCGCCGACAAGTACGGCGCGGACGGCTACGCCAAGGACGCGACCAACGCGCTCAAGGACGCGATCAACATGATCGGCTCGCTCAAGCAGATGAAGGACGAGGCCGAGGCCAAAAAGGCGAAATGAACGGCGGCGCTCCGGGACGAACTGCTCGGGCAGGGGGCGGCGGTCGTGGGCTTCGCCGCCCTCACCGGCCTGCTCGGCGCCGAGATCGCCCATCTGGACCGGGCGGTCTCGATCGGCGTCGCGCGCCGGCTCAACGAGGACACGCTCGGGATCCTGACGCGGCTGCAGAAGCGGGCGGTGCGGCATCTCAAGGCGCAGGGGCTACCGCACGCTCGCGCTGCCGCCCGACTCGGACCGGAAGAAGGACACGTTCGTCTCGAAGCTCTACGCGCTGTTCAACCACAAGATGGCGGCGACCTCGGCGGGGATCGGCTGGGTCGGCAAGAACGGCCTGCTGATCAGCCCGGAGCACGGGCCGCGGCTGTCGCTGGCCACGGTGCTCACCGACGCGCCGCTCGCGGCCGATGCGTCCGTTCGAGAGCAGCCGCTGCGGGGTCTGCACGCTCTGCCGCGACCACTGCCCGTCCGGGGCGATCACCGGCGCGGAGTGGTCGCGCAGCAACCCCTTCGTCGAGCTGGTGCGCCTCGGCGAGTGCCGCGGGCACAAGGCGGCCGAGCGCCAGGTCGCGGGCAAGCCGAACTGCGGCCTCTGCATCACCGTCTGCCCCTACGGGCGGACGAAAATGGAGGACGCCTCCACCAGAGCGTAATTATTGCAGACGGTTCGCAGGGGCGGGGTTGACCCCCGCCCGAGTTGAGGACGGTTCCCGACAAACGGGCGGGAGGGGATACCCCCCGCTCCCCTGCGAACATGACTGGGGAAAACCCGGACAGATTCGCTGAGTGTGAATCATTCATCGCGAGGAGAGCGTGGCATGACCAAGAAGTACAAGGTGATTTTCCAGCCCTCGGGCCGCCGCGGCGAGGTCGAGGAGGGCAAGACCATCCTCGAGGCGGCGCAGGCGCTCGGCGTCGACATCGAGGGGCTCTGCGGCAACAAGAAGGTCTGCGGCAAGTGCAAGGTGCGGATCGAGGAGGGGTACTTCGAGAAGGACAACATCGAGTCGGGCATGGCGCACCTCTCGCCGCTGACCGACACCGAGAAGAAGCACATCAAGCCCGAGGACGGGCCCGGAATCCGCCTCTCCTGCAACGCCGCGATCCACGGCGACATCAAGGTCTTCGTGCCGGAGCGCTCGCGCGCCGGCAAGCAGATCGTGCGCAAGGCGGCCAAGGAACTGACGATCGCGCTCGACCCGGCGGTGAAGAAGTACAACATCGTGCTGACGCCGCCGACGCTGCACGACATGACCGTCGGCGACTACGAGCGGGTGCTCCAGTCGCTGAAGGACAACTACGGGCTGGACGGGCTGACCTTCGACTTCCTGGCCCTGCGCAACCTCCAGACGCGTGCTGCGCGAGGGCGAGTGGAGCGCCACGGCCACCGTCTGGATGGACCGCGAGATCATCAAGGTCGAGCCGGGCTTCGTCGAGCAGAGCTACGGCCTGGCCGTCGACATCGGCACCACGACCTGCGTCGGCTACCTGACCGACCTGGACACCGGCAAGGTCGTGAGCACCGAGTCGATCATGAACCCCCAGGTGCCCTACGGCGAGGACGTGATGAGCCGCATCACCTACGCGATGAGCAACCCCGAGGGGCTCGAGACGATGCAGAAGGCGATCATCGCGGGGCTCAACGACATCTGCCAGCGCGTCGCGGCCGAGATCGGCAAAAAGGGCCCGAACGGCGCGCACGTGATCGACGACCTGACCATCGTCTTCAACACGGCGATGCACCACATCTTCCTCGGCATGGACCCGATCTACATCGGCCGCTCGCCGTTCATCCCGGCGGTCCAGAACTCGCTCGACATCAAGGCCCGCGACCTGGGCCTCCAGATCGCCCCGGGCGCCTACATCCACGTGCTGCCGATCGAGGCCGGCTTCGTCGGCGCCGACAACGTCGGCGTGCTCATCGCCGAGGAGCCCTACAACCAGGACGAGAAGGTCCTGATCATCGACATCGGGACCAACGGCGAGCTGCTGCTCGGCAACCGCGAGAAGGTCTGCTCGACCTCCTGCGCGACCGGCCCGGCCTTCGAGGGCGCGCAGATCAAGTTCGGCATGCGCGCCGCCCCCGGCGCCATCGAGATGGTCAACATCGACCCGGCCGACCCGCGAGCCGCGCTACAAGGTCATCGGCAAGGCCGACTGGCACACCAACGTCGCGAAGGTCAAGGCCAAGGGGCTCTGCGGCTCCGGGATCATCGAGGTCGTGGCCGAGATGTTCAAGGCCGGGATCATCGACAAGTCCGGCCGCTTCGTGATGACGCTGGGCACCCCGCGCATCCGCCTGGACGTCGACGGCAAGCCGGAGTACGTGCTGGCCTGGGCCGACGAGACCTCGATCAACGCGGACATCACGATCACCCAGGGGGACGTGCGGGCGCTCCAGCTCGCCAAGGGGGCGCTCTACACCGGCGCCAAGCTGATGATGAAGCGTCTCGGGTACGAGAAGCTCGACCGGGTGGTCCTCGCCGGCGCGTTCGGCAGCCACATCAACAAGGAGGCCTCGATGGTGCTCGGCCTGTTCCCGGACTGCGAGATCGAGAAGGTCTACGCCGTGGGCAACGCGGCCGGCGACGGCTCGCGCATGGCGCTGCTCAACCGCGGCAAGCGGGTCGAGGCCAACGAGCGCGCCCGCTGGGTGGAGTTCGTCGAAATCGCCACCGACCCGCTCTTCGAGCGCGAGTTCATGATGGCGATGCACATCCCGCACATGAAGGACAAGTTCCCGAACGTGAAGGCGCTGCTGGCGAAGGCCGGCAGCACGGTCGAGATCAAGGGTTGAGTCGCACTGATCGACGCGGAGCAAGCGGGTTGTCCGCGAAGGGGGTCCTGATGAAAAGATCCGCAGCTCTGCTGGCAGTAGTGATGCTCCTTGCCGCGGCGGCCTCGCCCGCCGCGGCCGCGGAGAAGCTCCGGCTGGGCTACCTGCGCAGCGACTTGCACCACCTCGCCGCCTGGGTCGGTCTCGAGAAGGGCTTCTTCCGGGACGAGGGGCTCGGCGGTCGAGACGGCCGGCATCTTCAACGCCGGCCCCGAGGAGATGAGCGCCTTCGCCTCGAAGGGGATCGACGTCGGTTACCTGGGCGTGGCGCCGAGCCTCACCGGGGTTGCCAACGGCGCCGCCGACGTCAAGGCCGAGGCGCTGGCCAACGCCGAGGGGTCGGCCATCGTCGTGCGCGCCGACTCCCCGGTGCGCCGGGTCAAGGAACTGGCCGGCAAGACCGTCGCGATCCCGGGATACTCGACCGTTCAGGACTTCCTGATGCGACGCGCCCTGGAGGCCGCCGGCCTGGAACTCGGGGCGGTCACGATCATCGTGGTCAAGCCCCCGGAGATGATCACCGCGCTCGAGAGCAGCCAGATCGACGCCTTCATCGCCTGGGAGCCGCACGCGACGAAGGCCGTCACGAAGGGCGTTGGCCGCGTGCTGATCCCCTCCTCGGAGATCTGGCAGGGCCACCCCTGCTGCGTGGTGGCGTTCGAGGGTTCCGTCGCGCACGACCGGCCGGCGGTGGTCCAGGCCTTTCTCCGCGCGCACGCGCGGGCCACGGCCTTCATCGGCGCGAATACGGACGAGGCGGTCCGCATCGGCGTGAAGTACACTGGGATGGACGAGAAGACCGTCCGCGCCGCGCTCGGCAACATCTCGTACCGCGCCGAGCTCGAGCGGGCCCCGGTGCGCGAGTACGCCGCCTACCTGGCCCGGCTCGGCTACATCAAGCAGACGGACCCGGATGCGCTGCTGAGCGACTACATCGATCCGGCGGGGCTGGTGAAGGACGGACGACCCTGATCGTACAAGCACCGGGATCCAGGCTGAGCGGGCGCCGTCGCCTGGCCCTGCAGCTGGCGCCGCTGCTGACGGTCGCCCTGCTCTGGGAGGCGCTCAGCGCCGCCGGGATCGTTCCCGAGAACCGGCTGCCGCCGCCCACGCGCGTGCTGGGCGGCCTCGTCGAGTTGGTCTCCCGCGGCTTGCCGCCGGGGAGCAACCTGCTCGGGCACTGCGCCGCGAGTCTGCGCCGGGTGCTCGGCGGCGTTATGGCGGCGCTGGTCGCCGGCATTCCGCTCGGGCTGCTGATGGGCCGGTCGTGGCGGTTGCGCCTGTTCGTCAACCCCTTCGTCGAGCTGCTGCGCCCCATCCCGCCGCTCGCGTGGGTGCCTCTCGCCATCCTCTGGCTCGGCATCGGCGACGGCTCCGCCGTGTTTCTGATCTTCCTCGGGGCCTTTTTCCCGATCCTGCTCAACACCGTCGCCGGGGTGCTCTCGATCGATCGCGGCGTGATCGAGGCGGCGCTCATCCTCGGCGCATCCAGGCGGGAGCTGTTCCTGAAGGTCCTCGCGCCGGGCGCGATGCCGGCGACCATCACCGGCGTGCGCATCGCGGTCGGGGTCGGGTGGATGACGCTCGTGGCCGCGGAGTTCACCGGCGTCAAGAGCGGTTACGGCCTCGGCTACATGATCATGACCGCGCGCGACATCCAGCGCGCGGACCAGATCGTGGCCGGCATGCTCGTCATCGGCGCGATCGGCTTCGCGATGGACGCGCTGATCCGTGTCGCGGAGCGGCGACTGCTGCGCTGGAGATGAGCGTGGATCTGCGGGTCGAGGAGATCGAAAAAGGGTTTTCCGGCGCCGCGGGCGCCGCTGGGCGGCTCGTGCTCGGCGGGGTCTCGTTTGCGGCGCCCGCCGGGTCCGTCATCTGCGTGCTCGGGCCGAGCGGTTGCGGCAAGACGACCCTGCTGCGCATCATTGCCGGGCTGGAGTCGCCGGACCGGGGGCGCGTCACCATCGGGGATCGCGTCGTCAGCGGCACCATGCGCGAGATCGGCTACATCACCCAGGAGTCGACCCTCCTGCCCTGGCGCACGGTGCTGAGCAACGTCGAACTCGGGCTCGAGTTCGCCGGTGTCCCGCCGGAGGAGCGCCGCGCGACGGCGCGACGGTATCTCGAGTTCGTCGAACTCGCCGACTTCGACGGCTACCACCCCAAGCAGATCTCCGGCGGCATGAAGCAGAAAGTCGCCCTCGCGCGTTCGCTGGCGGTGGAACCGCGCGTGCTGCTGCTGGACGAGCCGTTCGCGGCCCTCGACGCCCAGACCAGAAACGCGCTGCAGGAGGTGCTGCTGAACGTGCTGGAGCGCACGCGCACCACGACGGTGTTTGTCACGCACAACGTGGACGAGGCGGTGTTCCTCGGCGATATCGTCGTCTGCCTGACGGCGCAGCCGACGCGGGTCGGCACGTCCGTCGAAGTCCGCGTGCCGCGGCCCCGGGACCGGACCGGGCCGGAGCTCAACGCGCTGCGCAAGCAGCTGCTGGCGTTCCTCGCGGAGGAGAGGCTGAATTCGCGGTCGGGTACCTTGTCCGAAGGATCGGGGGTGAAATGACAAAGGTCGTCGTCAAAGCGGGCGCGTGCGGTTTCACGTCGGTGATCATCGCCGAAAAGGGCCCGGAGCGCATGGTCGACATTTCGGTGGAGAGCGGCTGCGCGATGGTGCAGAAGATGGCGGTCGAGATCGCGCGGCTCGGGCGGCGCGACGCGCTGACGTCGATCCTGACAACCCGGTCTACCGCGCCGCAGGCCGCCATCTCAAGCACGCGGCCTGCCCGGTCCCCTCGGCGGTGCTCAAGGCGCTGGAGGTCGAGGCGGGCCTGAACGTGAAGAAGGACGCCACGATCGTCTTCACGAAGGACGGCTGATATGGAATGGCACCCGGCTCCCTGGCGGGCGGCTTCGGTCCATGCGCCCGCCCGAAGCGAGACTTCCCGGCCGCCGCGCACACGGGGACATCCCTGCGTCCGCCGAGCCGCCACTCCGGATGTCGGTCAGTGTGACATACTGCTCACCATGGATGCAGTGAATTGGACAATTCATGGGGCTGGCTGTTGTCGCTGCGACGTACACGGTCATCGCGGCGTTCTACGTGCGCCTGGGGCTGCATGCGCTCTCGTGGTGGGAGGCCGTGCGGCGCTCCCCGCCCCCGCGGCCGAGGGGGCTCGGCGCTTCCGCCCGGGCTTTCGCCGGCGCCGCGGTCGATATCGTGTTGTTGCGACGGCTCTTCATGGTCAACCCCGCGCTCTGGCTCGGCGAGTGGTTCTTTCACGCTGCGCTCTTCGTGATCATCCTGCGCCACCTGCGCTATTTCATGAACCCGATTCCCGCCTGGGTCGCGTGGGCGCAGACGCCGGGGTGGATCGCCGGCTTTCTGCTGCCGGCTGCGCTGCTGTACATTCTCGCCAGCCGATTGCTGACGGGGCAGGAGAAATTCTCCGCACCGGCGAACCTGCTGATGCTCGCGGACGTGCTGGCCATCGCCGTCACCGGTCTGCTGATGAGCACCCGGTACCGGGCCGATCTGGCGGCGGTGAAGCTCTTCGCGCTCGGGATCCTCACGTTCACCCCGGCGCCGCCGCCGCTCAGCGTCTTGTTCCTGAGCCATCTCGGCTTCGTCCTGGTGTTGCTGCTGTATCTCCCGAGCCACGTCTTCACGGCTCCGCTGGTCATGCTGGATGCCCGATCTCGCGATCTCGAACTCCGGCGGGTGATGCATGACGCGTAAACGCTCCTACGGCGAGGAACTCTCGCCCCGGCAGCTGATCGAGATCGACGCCTGCACCCAGTGCGGCGAGTGTCTGAAGCACTGTCCTGTTCAGACCGTCACCGGCAACCCGGCCGTCTCCCCGCCGGAGAAGATCCGGATGTTTCGCGAGCTCCTCCGGTCGACGGACGGCCTCAAGGCACGGCTCGTCGGGCCGCAGGCGCTGGACCCGAGGCTCCTCGAGGATTTCACCAAGGCGGTCTACGAGTGCACCACCTGCGGCGCCTGCGGGCAGAACTGCCCGGTGGGGATCTTCACGCAGCGGCTCTGGCCGACGCTGCGCAAGGAGCTGGTCAAGCGCGGTCTCGGTCCCCTTGGCCCGCAGCCGCAGATGGTCGGGGCGATCGAGCGCACCGGCAACCCCTACGACAAGCCGGCAGCGGAGCGCTATGCACCCTGGCTCCCACCCCAGGTCCACGTCGCGGAGCGCGCCGAGATCGGTTACTACGCCGGCTGCACCGGCGCCTACGAGGCGCACCCGATGGTGCGCGGGGACGTGCTGGTGCTCCATGCCGCGGGCCTGCCGTTCACGATGCTGCCCCCCGAGGAGGAGGTCTGCTGCGGGTTTCCGCTCTTCATCACCGGCCAGCACGACCAGCTCGAGTCTCTGGTGCGGCGGCTCGTCGCCGGCTATTGCGCGCGGGGTGTCACGACGCTGGTCTGCTCCTGCCCCTGCTGTGTAAACATCATGTCGCGCGATTGGCCGGTCTTCTACGGCAAGGCACTGCCGTTCCAGATCAGGCACATCACCCAATTCGTTGCCGACGCCTTCCGGCAGGGGAAGCTGCGGATTCCGCGCGAACTGCGCGAGTCGGTGATCTACCACGACCCCTGCTACCTGAGCCGCGGGGTCGGCGTGATCGAGGAGCCGCGCGAGGTTCTGCGCAGCATCCCCGGGCTCACGCTGCTGGAGTTCGAGCGGCACGGGCTGGATTCCCGCTGCTGCGGCTCCGGGGGCGCGGCCCGCAAGGTGTTTCACGAGAACGCGATCGCGATGGGCCGCTTGACGATCGACGAGGCGGTGGCGAAGAAGGCCGACCGGCTGATCCTGAGCTGCCCCGCCTGTTACGCGAAGGTCAACGAGGCGATGCAGGGGTACGAGAAGCAGATCAGGATCACGGACATCATGGAACTGCTGGCGTCGGTCCTGGAAGAGGGACCTGGGTGATTCGGCGGGCGGTCAGAGCCTGCCCGTCTTGCGGTACTCCTCGACGTAGAGTTTCACGGCCCGGAGCATCAGCCAGTCGACCGTCACGTCGTTGTCGGCCGAGATGCGGATCAGTTCGTTGATGATCGCGGTATCGATGCCGGCGGGGCCGGCGCCGGCGCCGGCCGGCGATACCGGCGGCAACGCAGACGGAACGGTTTGCCCCGCGGCGGATGAGGATGCCGGCGTCAGCGCTGCGTCGTCCGACCCGGCTCCCGGCGCGGAGCGCTTCGCATGCTCGGCGCGGAGGATCCCCATGAGGTTGGCGACGTCCCCCTGCTGGATGGCCGCGAGCACCTCGGGCGGGACTTCCGGGGCAGCGGCGGCCTGCGGACTCGTCCGCCGGCGGGGGCGGGCCGTGCGTCGAAACGGCCTGGGGCGACTCCGCCGGTATCTCCATCGGCATCATGCCGCTCATGCCCATCATCATCATGGCGAGGTTGCGGGCGTGATCGCCCTGCGGGATCTCGTGCTGCAGGAATTCCTCGAGCCGCCCTTCCGCGGCGGCCAGCGCCATCCGGTCGGAGATCATGCCGGACGCGGGGCCGGCCTCTTCCTGGGCATCGCGGCCGAAGCGCGAGCGCGGCGGGGTCGGCAGGGGACGGTCGCTTTCAGTCACGGCACTGCCTCCTAACTCTGCTGCTCGAGACGGGTTATCATTTGCGCGCCGTCGATCCCGTCGTCGGGGAACGTCATGTGCGAGAAGCTCACCTGCAGGTCGGCCTCGCCGTCGAGAGCGGCCTTGATTCTCGTGATGGGGCTCCCCGTGCCGTTTTGCACCTGGGGCAGGATGATGCCGAACGTGTGATCCGAAATGCGCGCCACGGTGTCGTAGTCGCGCACGGCGCTGCGGATGGCCTGGGCGACCCGCTGCATGGTCAGTTTCGTCGCCTCATCGTCGGGAGCGTCATCCCGCGCGGGCGGGGGCTGCACCTCGCAGGTGACGAGCGCGATCCGCAGGTGAAAACGCCGGGCGCGGCTGATCTCGGTGAGGAGTCGCGTCTGGAAATTGGCTCGGTCGGGGAGTCCGGTCACCTCGTCGCGCTCCACGAGCTTCCGGTTTTTTGCAAACAGCGCCGCGTTCCCGATGGCTTTTTCGATGTAACGGACCAGGTGGAGGAGAACGTCCTGGTCCTCCTGGCTGAATCGGGCGGGGGTCAGCGGGCTCTCCGGGTCCTTGTTGAACAAGGTGATGGTTCCGCTCCCGCCGGCCAGCGGAAAGCACAGGAAGGTTTTCACGCGCGCGCCCCAGTCGCGGTAGGACTCGCTGGCGGCGACATCCCTGACCAGCAAAGCCCTCCCGGTCGAAAGCACCTGGCGCGCGGCCGATTTCTCCAGTTCCAGGATCTCCCGGCTGGAGGCCTCGTCCCGCAGGCCGTGGGCGTCCCGCACGGCGGTTTCCGAGGTTTTCTCGTCCCGCAACCGCAGGATGCAGCCCTCGGTCCCCATGATGAAGCTGGTCATGGCGGTGGCCAGCGCCGGCACCTCCTCGGGTGCGAGCGAGGAGACGAGGATGACGCCGAACTCGTTGATGGCGGAGAGACGGCTCATCCGGCGCGCGGCTGCCTCCTCGCTCCGGGCCTTGTCCAGAACTTCGGCGAAGCGCAGAACGCCGCGCCGCGCCGCATCCAGCCGCACGGGCGAGAGTCGCTCCGCGGCGATGTGCGTGATGGTCACCGCGCCGAGGGCGCGCCCGCCGGCTTCGAGCGGGAACACGTGCTCTTCCGCTCGCAGCTTTCCGCCTTTGACGCCGGGATTTTCAGAGAGAGAGACGCTGCGGTGTTCGGCGATCGCAAGACCGGGGATGGTCCTGCCCGCGCCGAAGCGCAGGGCCTCGCCGGTGCCGTGCAGACGTTGCGTCGAGCCGCGGAGGACGAATTCGTCGTCTTCCTCGTCGTACAGGTAGGTTGCCACCGTGGAGCCGTCGAGAAACGACGAAAGCGCGCGGACGAAGGCCGAAAGAGAGACCCCCAGCTGACGGGCGGAACCCTGCAACTCGTCGATGTCCCGCCCAAATTCAGCGATGGTTTTGCGCGGGGCGCGCGATTGCTCGTTCGGCATGTCAGAATGCCCTCCTGGCAGCTCCTCTTGTGTACAGCGAGCATTCTCCTGTCATTGTGCGGGGTTGTCAATGCCGCGGCTCGCCCGGAAGCTCGCATCGGCAACAGAATTTCCTTGTTGACAACACCCGAGTGAGGGGCAGAACAGGGGTTTTAAAGTCGGCGATCGGCCCTGGTGCTCGTGCGGCAGATGTCGGTCAACGCTGCTGGTGCGAAGCACAAGGGCCGCTCTGGATCGAGCCGCCGGGGATGCATGTGCGGGAGAAACTGGCGAGTCAGTCGCGGTAGTGGTCGGACTCCGGGTGGATCATGTCGATGAGCGTGCGGTCGAATATCTCCTGTTCCGCGACATCGCGAACGATATAACCGAGCCGCCTGAGCGCCCTCGCGAACCTCATTGTCGTGGCAACGTACTCTTCGGTCAGCCGGGCGCAGTAGCGCGGCGAGACCTGCAGCGTCTCGAGGATAAAGTCCTGGTCGATGATTCCCACATGCGCGGCGATGTCCCTGGCGGCCGCATCCGGATCTGATCGAAAGACTTCCGTCGCTTCCTCGTGCGCCCGTAAAAACTGCTCCACACAAGGACGGTGGTCTCTGAGAAACGTCCGCGAGACGACGATCCCGTAGCTGGGGTTTCCGGGCCAGAGCCTGGAGGGAGGATACAGAATCCTGCCGCCGGCAAAGCGCCGGACCGCGACGGCCAGAGCCGGCGTCCCGCAAGCGGCGGCCACTTCATCGCCGGCCACGGCCTCGGTCACCAGGTCGGCCCACGGGTAGTTCACGACCTCGATCTGGCCGGTGAGATTGTGTCGTTCAAGGCAGTCCTTGAGAATGACATCGTGGATGGAGCCTGTCCCGGGCACGCCGATCTTCAGGCCGATGAGCTGACGCAGAACGGCCCCGAGGTCGTCGAGTTCCGGGAACCCTTGCCAGCAGTCCTTTCCGGCCAGGACAGTGCCTTCGAGGTGTCCGCCCGCCACGCAGACGACGCCGATTCCCCGCTCGATGCCGATGATCGCCGGCGGCAGTCCGATGTACGCCAGGTCGAGCTCGCCGCGGCCGAAGGACTCCATGATCGCCGGCCCCGTGCCCATCAGCCGCCACTCGACGGTGGCGCCGAGCCGGGCCGGCACGGTGCCTCGCGCCATGAGCAGCACGGCGGTGTGATAGAAGGTCGACAGATGACCGATCCGAACGATCATGGGGCCGGCCGTGACCGGCGCAACGAGTTGGCCCCGGCGATTTCCGAGGACTGCGGTTCCAACGGCCCGGCGACCCCGTGCCTGAGGAGTTTTCTGTCCATCGTGTGTCTCCATCCGCGGAGTATTTTGTTCTCTGGCCCATCGCCCGGGGACGACAACGATCAGCATTATCCGCGTCTGTTCCGGGAAATCAAGGAGCCGTCAGGTGGAACCGCCCGACCGGGCTTGCTGCGGGCCGTCGCGCTGTGGTACCTGTGTTCCGTGAGAACAGCGCTTCGCAGGCCTGGCGACGAACGGCTGATGTCCGTGTTTGAAAACGAGCGAGCATGAGCCACTACGGACTGCGCTGCCGCAAATGCAGCAAGCTGCTCGCCGACAGCTACTGCGCGTTCTGCGAACACTGCCGCGATGCGCTGCTGGTGAGCGACTACGGCGGCGCGCGGTTTTCGCAAGAGGGCGGGGCGGGGATCTGGCGCTTCAACTGGCTCCCGGTGCACGCTCCCTCCTTTGTGCAGCCGGGGCCCAGCGTCTACCGCTCCCGCGGGCTCGCGATGCACCTCGGACTCGAGAACCTCCACGTGGCGTTCAACGGCTACTGGCCGGAGAAAGGCGCGCTTCCTCGAGACCTGCACCTTCAAGGAGTTCGAAGCCTCGGTGGTGCTGCAGAACGCGCGGGAGAACGACATCGAGGGGCTGACGGTCGCCTCGGCGGGAAACACGGCCCGTTCTTTCGCCTACCTCTCGGCGCAGACCGGCTACCCGGTGGTCATCGTGGTGCCGGCGATGTGCCTGACCGAGATGTGGTATCACGAGCGAGCGAAGGACGTCCCGACCGTGGTGGTCGCCGATGGCGATTACTCCGACTCGATCGATGTCGCCCGGCGGGTCGCGGCGACCCTCGGATTCCCGTTCGAAGGCGGCGTCAAGAACGTTGCCAAGCGCGACGGGCTCGGTCTGGTGCTGCTCGAGGCGGTGGCCGGGCTCGGGCGTCTTCCCGACCACTACTTCCAGGCCGTGGGCAGCGGCACGGGGGCAATCGGCGTCTGGGAGATGAGCGAGCGCTTCCTCGCCGACGGGCGATTCGGCGTCCCGGCTCCCCGTGCTGCACCTGGCGCAGAACCTGCCGTTTGCCCCGATGACGAAAGCCTGGGCGCGGCAGGAGCGGCGGCTCGAGGCCGGGGACCTGCGGCCCGAGCTGATCCCCGAGATCACGACGAGGGTGCTCTCCACCCGTTATCCGGCGTACACGATCACGGGCGGCGTCTATGATGCCCTCACCGCCACCGGGGGGAGCATGTACGGCGTGCGCAACGAAGAGGTCTACGCGGCGATGGATTTGTTCCAGCGCCTGGAGGGGGTCGACATCGTCCCCGCTGCCGGGGTTGCCCTCGCCGCGCTGAGCAGGCTGTCGCGGGCGGCGCCCTGCGTCCGGACGCGGTCGTGCTGCTGAACATCACGGGCGGCGGCGAGAAGAATCTGGCCCCTGAGCTCATGACCCGGACACTGCGCCAGTATCTGGTGTCGAAGGCGATCACCGACAAGGAAATAGAGGAGCTGCTGTGTCCCGTCCTGAAGAAGAGCTGCTAGGGCACCTCAGAGCCAGCGGCGTCGACTTCACCGCGTCGCTCCCCTGCGAGAAGATCAAGGTCCTGCTCGAGATGCTCGGCCGGACATTTTTCCACCTGCCGCTGACGCGGGAGGAGGAGGGGGTGGGAATCTGCGCCGGCGCCGCCCTGGCCGGCCGGCGGCCGGCGATGTTCGTCCAGAGTTCGGGCATCGGCAACATGATCAACGCGCTGCTCTCGCTGACCGCCTTCTACGAACTGCCGCTGGCGCTGTTCGTGAGCCGGCGCGGCATCTACCAGGAGCGGATCGCCGCCCAGCTGCCGATGGGTCTGCGCCTGCCGGGTCTGCTCGACGGCGCGGGGATCCCGTGGACGGCGGTCAACGCCCGCGAGGATCTCGCGCAGGTGGCGCAGGAGTTGCCGCAGGTCTACGAACGCGGCGGCCTCCACGCTTTTTTGATGAGCCCCGCCGTGTGGGAGGGTTCGGCGTGCCGGGGGGACGGTGGCGCTCGCGACCGGCGCGCGGCAGTCGTGCCGGACGAAATTTTCCGAGGCGACCGGCGACCGGCGTGATCTGATCCCGGTTCACACCCGGTTCGAGATCCTGAAGCTGGTCGCCCCGCTGCTCGAGCGGAAAGTTGTCGTCTGCAACCTCGGTATCCCCTCGAAAGAACTGCACGCCCTGAGGCACCAATCGTCGAATTTTTACATGCTCGGCAGCATGGGTATGGTGACGCCGATCGGCCTCGGGGTCGCGCTCTCGTCGCGGCGGGAGGTCGTGGTGATCGATGGTGACGGCAGCCTGCTGATGAACCCGGGCACCCTCGCGGTTGTCGCCGCCGCCGCGCCGAAGAATCTGACCATCCTCGCCATCGACAACGGGGCCTACGGCTCGACGGGCAGCCAGCCGACCCATGCGGCCACCTGCGTCGATCTCGAGCGGGTGGCGCGCGGGTTTGGTGTCGCGAACACCCTGAAGACCGTGGGGGGGGCGGAGCTGATCGCGGCGATGGGCGCGCGGGATGAAGGCCCGCTGTTCATCCACGTGCTGGCCGTGCCGGGAAACGCGCAGGTCCCGAACATTCCGCTGGATCACCTGGAGAACAAGCGACAAGTGATGGCAACGCTTCAGGCCGCCGGCTAGAGACTCCCGGCCGGGTATCTTCCTCGTTGACAACGCCTGGGCGGGGGGTGATATTCAAACCCTGATGGCGGACCTGCCGTATGGTTCAGAGAGTGATCGGCTGTCACGGGGTGATACGCTCAAAGCCGACAGGACGCTGGACATCAGGGGGCAGGTTTGCCCGCTGACGTTCGTGCGCTCGAAGCTGGCAATCGAGAAGATGAATCTCGGCGAAGTGCTCGAGATCATCGTCGATCACCAGCCGGCAGCGGTGAACGTGCCCCGGAGCATGGAGCACGAGGGACAGACGGTGCTCAAGGTCGAGCGGACCGGCGAGGCGGAGTGGCGCCTCTTCGTCCGGAAGGACCGGGTGAAAGCAAAAAAGTAGGTCATGGAATTTACTGAAGACCAGATCCATCGCTACAGCCGGCACATCATCCTCCCCGAGGTCGGGGGGGATGGTCAGGAGCGGCTCTTGAGCGCGAAGGTGGCTCTCGTGGGCGCCGGCGGCCTGGGCTCGCCGGTGGGATACTACCTCGCCGCGGCCGGGGTCGGCACCATCGGCGTGATCGACGACGATCGCGTGGAACTCTCGAACCTCCAGCGCCAGATCGCGCACAACACGCGATGCCTCGGCCTGCTCAAGGCGGAATCGGCCAAGGCCACCTGGGAGGCGCTCAACGGCGACGTGAGGGTGATCGCTCACCCGCTGCGGCTCACGGCCGCGAACATCCGGGGTATCATCGGGGACTACGACATCGTCGTGGACGGCAGCGACAATTTCCCGACGCGCTACCTGGTGAACGACGCCTGCGTGATGCTGAAAAAGACGCTGATCAGCGCGGCGGTCTTCCGGTTCGAAGGACAGGTGATCAGCATCTACCCCGGCGAGGGGCCCTGCTACCGCTGCCTCTTCGAAACCCCGCCGCCGGCCGGCATGGTTCCCTCCTGCCAGGAGGCCGGCGTCCTGGGCGTGGTGCCCGGCGTCGTCGGCACGCTGCAGGCGACGGAAGTGGTGAAGGCCATCCTCGGGATCGGCGAGCCGCTGCGCGGGCGGCTGCTGATCTGGAATGCGCTGGAGATGAGTTTTGTCACCGTGAACGTCCCGCGCAACCGCGAGTGCCCGGTCTGCGGCGACCACCCGACAATCACCGACCTGGCCGGCGGCGAGCGGTCCTGCGGGACGGCATGAGCGCTGCCGTGCTGATTGTGGCTGGTGACAAGCTTGCGGCTGTCGTCGAACACTGCCGTCGGGAACTGCCGAACGAGGCGTGCGGGATCCTCGGGGGCCGGGCGGGCAGGGTTGAGAGCGTCCATCCGGTGCCGAACGCGCGCCCGAGCCCTTCAGGTTTCGTCATGGAACCGACGGAGCAGTTCCGGGTGCTGGAGGAGCTGAGGCGCGAGGGCCGGGAACTGGTGGGGATCTATCACTCGCACCCCGGGGGGGCGGCCGCGCCCTCAAACGTCGACCTGGAGGAGGCCTGCTGGCCCGGGACGGCGCTGCCGAATTACCCCGGGGCGGTCCAGGTGATCGTGTCGCTTCGTGATCGCGACGCACCGGTCGCGAGGGGCTACGCCATGGCTCAGGGGTTGTTCGTTGAAGTGCCTCTTGTTATGAGGGAACTGGAAAAAGTCCGGAGACATGAAGCGGAGGAGCCCATGCCAGTCACCGTCAGGATCCCCACGCCGCTCCAGCGGTTCTCGGGTGGAAGGTCGGAAGTGTCGTGCAGCGCGACGAGCATCGCAGGACTGCTGGAAGCCCTGGAGACGGATTACCCGGGAATGAAGGAGCGGCTGGCCGAGGGCGGGAAGGTCCGTCGCTTCATCAACGTCTACGTGAATGGCGATGACATCCGCACGCTTGGAGCGGAGGCCGCCGCGCTGAAAGAGGGCGACACGGTCACGATCATCGCCGCCATCGCGGGCGGCCGCTGATGAGCTTTTCGCCGTGAAGGTCCCGCGCCCCCGAGCGCGCGGTCTGCGGCGACCACCCGGCGCTCGTGCCGGAGGAATAGGCGCACATGAGCCAGAAGAACGCGGGTCCCTGGGATGCGAACGGGGCGACCTCTCTCTTCCTCAGCGTCGTCGAACACCTCCCGATCGGGGTGCACGTCTATCAGCTCGAGCCGCGGGACCGGCTCGTGTTCGTCGGCGCCAACCCGGCCGCCGACCGCATCCTCGGCGTCGACAACCGCCAGTTCGTCGGGAAGACGATCGAGGAGGCCTTTCCCCCCCTGGCCGCGACGGAAGTCCCGGAGCGCTACCGCAGGGCTGCCGCGCACGGCGAGCCGTGGGAGACCGAGCAGATCGCCTACGAGGACCAGAAGATCGCCGGGGCCTTTTCCGTGTGGGCCTTCCCGGTCGGGCCGGGGAGGATGGCCGCGGCCTTCTCCGACATCACCGAGCGCAAGCGCTCGGAGCAGGCGCTGAAGGAGTCGCAGGCCCTCTACCACGACCTCGTGGAGACCGCGCAGGACCTGATCTGGCAGGTCGACGCCGAGGGCCGCTACACCTACCTCAACCCGGCCTGGGAGGAGGTCCTCGGCTACCGGGTGGAGGAGATGCTCGGCAAGCGGTTCTCCGACTTCCAGACGCCGGAGTACGCTGCGCGCGACCTGGCGGAGTTCGCGCGCCTGCTCGACGGGAACGTCGTCAAGGGGCTCGAGACGGTTCACCTCGCCCGGGACGGGCACCCGGTCCACCTGCTGTTCAACGCCAAGATCCTCAAGGACGAGGAGGGGCGGATCTGCGGCACGCGCGGGACCGCCTTCGACATCACGGCGCGCACCAAGAGCGAGGAGGAGCAGCGCCTCAACGATTCGCGACTTGCGAGTCTCTACCGCATCTCCCAGCACCGCGTCGACGACGAGCAGGCGTTCCTCGATTTCGCGCTGGCCCAGGCGATCGAACTCACCGGCAGCCGGATCGGCTACCTCTACCTCTACGACGCGGGCCGGCGCGAGTTCACGCTGAACTCCTACTCCCGCGACGTGATGAAGGAGTGCGCGATCCGAGACAAAAAGACCTGCTACGAGCTGGACAAGACGGGCATCTGGGGGGAGGCCGTGCGCCAGGCCCGCCCGATCCTGATCAACAACTTTGCGGCGGACCACGCCCTCAAGCGGGGCTACCCGGAGGGGCACGTCGCGCTGCGGCGGTTCCTCACCGTGCCCGTCTTTCGCGACGGATCCATCGTGGCGGTCGTCGGCGTCGCGAACAAGGAGTCCGAGTACACGGAGCAGGACATTCCCAGCTCAATCTGCTGATGGACGGGGTCTGGAAAAACCTCGATCTCGCGCGCTCGGAAAGGGCGCTGCGCGAGAGCGAGGCCCGGCTCAACGAGTCGCAGCACGTGGCGCGGATCGGCCACTACGAACTCGACGTCGTCGCGGGCGCGTGGAGCGGTTCGGCCGTGCTCGACGACATCTTCGGGATCGACGCGGACTATGTCAGGGACCTCGCCGGGTGGTCGCAGATCGTCCACCCCGACGAGCGGGAGGAGATGGGGGCCTACCTTGCGCGCGAGGTGCTTGCGGCCTGCCGGCCGTTCAACAGGGAATACCGGATCCGGCGCATCGGCGACGGCGAGGAGCGCTGGGTCCACGGCCTCGGCCGGCTCGAACTCGGCGGCGACGGTCGGCCGGTCCGGATGTTCGGGACGATCCAGGACATCACCGAGCGCAAGGTCGCGGAGGCCGAGCGCCTGCGCCTCGAGCAGCAGATCCTTCACGCCCAGAAGCTCGAGAGCCTCGGGGTCCTCGCCGGCGGCATCGCCCACGACTTCAACAACATTCTGATGTCGGTGATCGGCAATGCCGGCCTCGCGCGGCTGCGGCTGCCGCCGGAGTCCCCCGTGCTGGAGAACCTGCGCCAGATCGAGCAGGCGGCGAGCCGGGCCGCGGACCTCGCGAAGCAGATGCTCGCCTACTCCGGCAAGGGGAAGTTCGTCGTGGAGCCGGTGGATCTCAACCGGCTGGCCGAGGAGATGGAGCACATGCTGCGGGTCTCGATCTCCAAGAAGGCCATCCTGCGCTTCAACTTCGCCCGGCCGCTCCCCGCGGTCGATGCCGACGCCACCCAGATGCGCCAGGTCGTCATGAACCTCGTCATCAACGCTTCGGAGGCCATCGGCGAGCGCAGCGGCGTCATCGCCGTGAGCACGGGCAGCACGAATCTGCACCCGGGAGTACCTGCAGAAGCTCTGGCTCGACGAGCAGCTGCCGGAGGGGCGGTACGTCACCCTCGAGATCGCCGACACCGGCTGCGGCATGGACCGGGAGACCCTCGCGCGGATCTTCGACCCCTTCTTCACCACCAAGTTCACCGGCCGCGGCCTCGGCATGGCGGCCGTGCTCGGGATCGTCCGGGGGCACCGGGGCGCGATCAAGGTCTACAGCGAGCCGGGGCGGGGTTCGACGTTCAAGGTCTTCCTCCCGGCGAGCACGCAGCTTCCGCTGGTCCCGCGCACCGACGCGGCGGAGCACTCCTGGCGCGGCAGCGGGACAGTCCTGCTGGTCGACGACGAGGAGAGCGTGCTGGCCGTTGGCTCCGAGATGCTGCAGGATCTGGGCTTCGAGGTCGTCACCGCACGCGACGGGCGCGAGGCGCTCGAGCGGTACCGCGAGCGCCGCCCGGATCTCGTGATCCTCGACCTGACGATGCCGCACATGGACGGCGAGCAGGCCTTCCGGGAGCTGCGCCAGCTGGACGCCGGCGTGCGGGTGATCATGTCGAGCGGGTACAACGAGATGGAGGTGACGCAGAAGTTTGCCGGCAAGGGGCTCGCGGGGTTCATCCAGAAGCCGTACACCTTCGAGACCCTGCGCGCTGCGCTTCGTGCCGCGCTGTGCTGATGCACGACCCCGGCTCGCGGCGCAGTCGGGCCCGGCGCTTCATTCACGGCGCCGCCGCTTCCGCCGGAAGACCCTGTGGTACTATCGGAAAAGGGAGGAATCGATGCTGCGAAAAGGAATGACAGGAGCGCTTCTCGCCATCGGCCTGGCGTTTGCGGCCGTGACGGGGACGCCGGCGGCCCGCGCACAGGAGAAGCAACCGATCGAACCCGAGGCCGCCCGGATTCTCACGGCGGCCCTGGAGCGCATCGCCGGGGCGGAGAGCTTCACCTTCCGCGCCGAGGTAGCGGAGGACTCCTCCCTGCCGTCAGGCCAGAAGCTCCAGTTTCCCGGGACCCTCGAGGTCGCCGTCCGCCGCCCGAACGGCCTCTGGAATAGGTTCGAGGGCGAGCAGCGGACCGCCCGCAGCTGGTACGACGGGAAGACGTTCACCCTCCTGAACGGGGGAAAAAACGTCTACGCCTGCTGGCCGGCGCCGGAAAGGCTCGACGATCTCTTGATCGCGATGAGGGAGAAGCTGGGCTTCACCCCGCCGCTCGCGCGGCTGCTGCGCGACAACCTCGCCACGACGGCCCTGTCGAGAGTCACTTCCGGCTTCATCGTCGGGCGGGGCGTCATCGGCGGGACTCCGTGCCGGCACCTCGCCTTCCGCGGGGAAAAGACCGACTGGCAGGTCTGGGTCTCCGAAGAGGGCGAGCCGGTCATCAAGAGGATCATCATCACCCACAAGCTCGAAGCGGCCGCCCCGCAGTATGCCGCCACCTTCCTCGCCTGGGACTTCGCGCCCCGCCTGAGCGACGCCGTCTTCGCCTTCGAGCCGCCGCCGGGTGCGGTCCAGTGCGAGTTCGAGCAGTTGCAGCCCTGAACCGCCGGCGGCGGCGCGGAAATTGGGGATAGAGACCATGAGAGCTGGGCACGCGGGACCTCCGGCACAGCCTGATCGCCATCGCCGGCGCGGGACTCGCCGGGCTGAGCCTCCTGATCCCCGGGGTTGCCCGGGCCGGGAACGACAGCCGCACCACGATCGTCGAGACCCGGGGGAAGGATCGCACCACCACCGTCATCACCCACGACGACTGGGACGAGTGGGACGACTACAACCGGACCCTGCTCCAGATGCAGCGGGAGAGTCTCTCCTCCCAGGAGGAGCAGGCGCGCGAGGCCGCCCGCGAGCGCCGCCGCAACGAACTCGAGGTGAACCAGGAGAAGTCCGCCTCCGAGCACGAAGCCTATTTCGACGCCATACTCGAGGACAGCCAGGCGGCGCTGAAGGCGCCCCGGGGGGTCTACTACCGAAAACCGGGGTACTCGGCAGCGGAGGACCCGGGGAGCGACGCCAGGACCGTCGAGGTCGGCGGCTTCACCTATCGCTATGACCGAGGTGTCTTCTGGCTTCATCAGGGTGCCGGCTTTACCGTCGTGACGGCTCCGGTCGGCGCCACCGTCGACACGCTGCCCCAGGGGGTGAGCCGGATCGTTTCCGGGGCCGGGTCCGTCTGGTACTTCTTCGGCACCTTCTTCGGTGAGAAGGGCGGCGCCTACGAGGTCATCAAGCCGGCGGCCGGACTCACGGTCTTCTACCTTCCGGACGGCTACCGCCAGGAGAACGTGAAGGGCGTCGCGCTCTACCGTTTCGGTGACGTCCGTTTCAAACCCGTCTTCATCCAGGGCATCCTTGCCTATCAGGTCGTGGAGCCTTGACGGCCGCGGGCACCTCTCAATCGTGAGGGGCGCGATCGGGGCCGGATTCGACGTTTTTCACGAGCCCCTCGATCAGGAAGGTCAGCGACTCCACGTCGAGGAAGCGGTCGGCGGTCGCGTCGAAAAGGATCTTGATCTTCGAGGGGAACTCCTCGTCGCGCGGCCAGTACAGAATCAGCACGGGGACGCGCGGCAGCGCGAAGACCTTCCAGGCGATCGGGGCCGGCGTGCCGCGCTGTCGCAGGCCGCCGAGCCGCTCGAGGGCCTGCTCCACGGGCCGGGGGTCGCGATCGAAGAGCTCCCGCAGGGGGTCTTCGCAATCGCGCGCGAACGATGTTGATTTCATCAAGCCGGCCTTGAGATCGGTGAAGGAGACCCAGGTGCCGGAGTTGGCGGCGTCGCCCCGGGTCCGGACATAGTGGAGCAGCAGGATCTGCACCCAGGGAGAGAGCGGTCCGGCAGCGGTGATCGCTCCGTCGGGGCTCATCAGGTAGTCCCGGCCGAGACAGCGGATCGAGAGCGAGCCGTCCCTGAGCCCGGCGCCCAGCCCCGCTGCGATATCCTCGAAGCGCAGCGCCGCAACTTCCTTTCTCAGCTCCACGAGCAGCGATTCGCGCCAATCGCCCTGGCGCGCCGCCGCCGCGAAGTTCCCGCCGCACCTCATCGGAGAGCGTGGGGCACTCGTCGGGGTCGGCCTCGCCCTTCGCGAGAGCCACCGCGAACGCCATGCACTGTCTGGCCCGGCACAGCCCGCAATTGGTGCGCGGCAGGCGTTTGTAGAGACCGAGAACGTTCAGGATTTCCTCCGCCGCTGTCGCGACATCTCCCAGATCAGGCACTGGGTCCTGAAGGTGCAGTAGACCTGCGGGTCGAGGCAGCCGCAGCACTCGGCGACATCCCGGCACTCGCAGCACTCGCTGCAGAAGCCGGTGCCGAGCTTCTGGCAGATCGCCGCGGCGTCGCGGTCGGGGTGGTTCCTGCACTTCATGACCGTATTCTACTCGATGCGACGGGGACGTGCGTCCCGGCTCCGTCGCTGGTCATGGGAATTTGACCGCGGTGGGCGGACCATGGTCAAATCTGCGCCATGTATCTCTACGAGATCACGCCGCGCTTCGGCGACATCGACGGGCTGCGGCACGTCAACAACACGGTCATCCCCGGCTGGTTCGAGCAGGCCCGCAACCAGATCTACCGGATCTTCAACCCGGAGTTCTCCTTCGAGAGCTGGAACCTGATCCTCGCGCGCTATGAGATCGACTTCGTGCGGCCGCTGGTCATCAACGGCGACGTCACCGTGCGGACCTGGGTCTCGCGGGTCGGCACCTCCTCGCTCGAGATCAGCCAGGAGGCCCTGCAGGCCGGAGCGCTCTGCACCCGCGGCACGACCGTTCTCGTGCACTACGATTTCAGCGCCGGCCACCCGGTGCCGATCCCCGCTGCGATCCGGGAGCGGCTGCGCGAGCACGAGGCCGGGAGTGACGCATGACGAGGCGATGGCTGCCCGATCTCCCGGCGTTCCGCCGACCTCCCGCCCTTCCTGGTGATGGAGGTGCTCGAGCGCGCCCAGGCCCTCGAGCGCGAGGGGCGGGAGATCATTCACCTCGAGGTCGGCGAGCCGGACTTTGAAACGCCGACGTGCATCAGGGAGGCGGGGATCCGGGCTATTCGGGAGGGGAAGACCCGCTACACCAACAGTCTCGGGCTGCTGGAGTTGCGCGAGGCGATCTGCGAGGACTACCACCGGGAGTACGGCGTCGAGGTCACCCCCGACCGGATCGTCGTCACCTCGGGGACTTCGCCGGCGCTGCTGCTGCTCTTCGGCGCGCTGATCGACCCCGGGGACGAGATTGTCATCAGTGATCCGCACTACGCCTGCCACCCGAGCTTCGTCGATTTTCTCGGCGGCAGGAGCGTCTACGTGCCGGTGGGCGAGGAGGACGGTTTTCAGCTGCACGCCGAGGAGATCCGCGGGCGGATCACCCCGAGGACCAAGGGGATCCTGATCAATTCGCCGGCGAACCCCACCGGCAACCTGCTGCCGGCCGGGCGCATGGCGGCGATCGCGGCCTTGGGCCCCTGCGTGATCTCCGACGAGATCTACCACGGCCTGGTCTACGAGGGGCGCGCCCGCTCGATCCTGGAGTTCACCGACAACGCCTTCGTGCTCAACGGCTTCTCGAAGAAGTACGCGATGACCGGGTGGCGGCTCGGCTACGTGATCGCGCCGCCGCGGTTCGTGCGGCCGATGCAGAAATTGCAGCAGAACTTCCTGATCTCGGCCGGTTCGATCCCGCAACACGCGGCGCTCGCGGCGCTGCGGGAGGCCGGCCCCGACGTGGCGCGCATGGTCGGCGTCTACGACGAGCGCCGCCGTTTCATGGTGCGCCGGCTGCGCGAGTTGGGCCTCGGCATCACGGTCGAGCCGACGGGGGCCTTCTATGTGCTGGCCAACGCCCGCCACGTCGACCTCGATTCGCACCGACTCGCGTTCGACATCCTCGAGCGGGCCGGGGTGGCGGTGACGCCGGGGGTCGACTTCGGGGCCAACGCCGAGGGGTATCTGCGCTTCTCCTACGCCAACTCGCTCGAGAAGATCGCCGCGGCGATGGACCGGCTCGGGGCGTATCTGCAGGCGCGCTAGGAGTCGCCGCGGGCCGGCCGGCCCGGCCGGTTGGTGCAGTCTGTAGGCGTGGTCTTGACGGGGGGGCGCCGGTGGGTTCTACTTGTCCGTGGAGCCGGTGCGCTGCGCCGGCGCGAGGGAGTGGGAGACGATGCCGCAGGAGAATCAGAGCCGGAGGGAAGGCGCGCCCCGGATCCTGTGCCTTTCCACGGAGCAGCTCGCCCCGATCCTCGAGCGCAAGCGCATTGCCTCCGACCAGCGCGTCATCCCGCGCATCCCGCTCGACGCGCTGCTCATCGACATCCTCGACAAGGCGAACGAGTTTGTCCCCTCCTCGGCGGGCTCGATCCTCCTCGACGACCCGATCCAGAAGTTCGAGGAGACGGCATTCCGGGATCTGATCTTCGTCACCTGTTTCGGTCCCTCGGCGGCGGGGGTCCTGGGGTTGCGCGTCCCGATCGACCGGGGGATCGTGGGGGCGGTCTATCAGACGGGCGGTTCGCAGATCACCAACGACGCCCACGAGGCCTCGGCGTTCGACGGGGATTGCGACCGGCGCACCGGCTACCGCACCCGCTCGGTGCTCTGCGTCGCCATCCGGATCGGGAGTTCGGTGTGCGGGGTGATCGAACTGATGAACAAGAGCGACGGCACCGAGTACCGGGACTCGGAGCGCGAGCTGCTGGAGATCTTCGCCCAGTACATCTCCTCCACGATCCAGAACGCCCTCGACGCCAAGAAGATCGAGCACATGGTGCGGCTGGACGATCTCACGGGCCTCGCCAACGACCGCGCCACGCACGAGCGGCTGCCGCTCGACGTGGCCGACCACCTGCTCACCGGCCGGCCCCTCTCCGTGCTCTTTCTGGATCTGGACCGGTTCAAGGAGATCAACGACACCCACGGGCACCTCGCGGGCAGCACCACGCTCGCCGAATTCGGGAAGCTTCTGCGGGAGACGGCCGAACGTCCGGGCGCCACGCTGGCGCGCTATGGCGGCGACGAGTTCGTGCTGCTGCTCCCCGAGACGGGGCGCGACGAAGCCCGGGCGATCGGCGAGGCCATCTGCCGGGCGACGGCCGCCCACGTCTTTCTCGACAGCCCCTGGGGGGAAGACGAGGCGCCCCTCGCTCTCGAGGGCATCATCACGGCGAGCGTCGGGGTCTCGACCCTCGAGGGTCCGCCGCGCCGCAGCATCTCTCGCGCGGCGCAGATCCGGCTCGGGGTGCGCCTGCTGCAGTGCGCGGACCGGGCGATGTACGCCTCAAAGGCGGCGGGGAAGAACCGCGTGACCTACCACGCCATGGACCAGGACGCCTGCGTCTGCTAATCCCAGTTGCGACGATCGTCGATGACCGGGGCGGCGTCCGGGATCGATCCGGCCTCCAGTTGCACGATGCGCGCGTTGAGCTTCGTGGTTTCCTTGACGCGGGCGCCGATAGCCTTGCGCACGTCGGGCGGGAGCGCGGCGGCGGCGACGAGTTCGATGATCAGGTCGTCCATGGCGCGCTCGCGCACGATGGCGGCGCGGAAGCGTTCGACTGCGGGAAATGAGGCGAGCGCCTCGGTCAGCTGCGCCGGGTGCAGGAAGAGGCCGCGGACCTTGGTGCTCTGGTCGACGCGGCCGAGGATGGCGGTGAGCCGGTGCGTCGTGCGCCCGCAGGGGCAGGGCGCGGTGTCGAGCGCCGCGAGATCGCCGGTGGCGAAACGCAGCAGGGCGTAGACCGGGTTCAGCGGCGTGCAGACGACCTCGCCGGGCGTCCCGGCCTCGACCGGCATCGCCGGTCTGCGGGTCGACGATCTCGACGAGCACCCCGGGGTCGAGGTGGAAGCCCTTGGCGGCTTCGCACTCGTAGGCCAGCGCGCCCACCTCCGCGGTGCCGTAGCCCTGGCGCACGTGGATGCCGTGCGCCTGCTGGAACTCGGCGCGCAGGCTCTCGGGCAGCTTCTCGGCGAGCACGAGCGCCTTGGCGATGGCGAGCGTCACGCCGGACTTCTTCGCCTGCTCGAGCAGCACCTTCAGGTACGACGGCAGCCCGATGTAGCCCGTGGCGCGGTAGTGCGACCGCGACGGCGACCTGCAGTTCGCTGCTGCCGATGCCCGCCGGGACGACGACGCAGCCGACCGCGTGCGCCCCCTCCTCGAACATCGCGGCGGCGGGCGTCAGGTGGTAGCCGAAGCAGTTGAGGACGATGTCGCCGGGCGCAAAGCCGATGGCGCGCATCGTGCGCTCCCAGCGGTAGTAGCCGGGGCCCTCGCCCTCCGGCTCGTAGATCGGCCCGGGGGAGGCGAACAGCCGCTTGAGCCGCTCGACCGGCACGGCGAGCAGACCCCCGAACGGCGGGTCTGCCGCCTGGATCTTCGGCAGGTCGGACTTGCGCAGGATCGGGAAGCGCGGCAGGTCGGCGGCGGAGCGCAGGTCCCCCGGCGCGAGCCCGGCGGCCTCGAGGCGCCGCACGAACCCCGGCGCGGCCTGCCACGCGCCGCCCATCAGGTCGCGCACGGCGGCGACCTGCTCGCGCAGCAGCTCCTCGGGGGGGATGAACTCTTTTCCGCTGGATCGTGTCATGGTCTGTTCCTCACCCCGCAGCCTGCACGGTCACGACAGCCAGCGCTTCCGGCGGCGGTAGTGCTTGACGTCCCGGAAGCTCTTCTTGCCCCCGACCTGCGAGAGCCCGAGGTAGAACTCCTTGATGTCCTCGTTCTCCTTGAGCTTCTCCACCGGGTCGTCGAGCACGATCTTGCCGTTCTCCATGATGTAGCCGTAATGCGCGATCGAGAGCGCCATGCGGGCGTTCTGCTCCACGAGCAGGATCGTGGCCTTCTCCTCCTCGTTGATCCGCTTGATGATCTCGAAGATCTCGCGCACCAGCAGCGGGGCCAGCCCGAGCGAGGGCTCGTCGAGCAGCATCAGCTTCGGCCGCGCCATCAGCGCCCGGCCGATCGCGAGCATCTGCTGCTCGCCGCCGGAGAGGTAGCCGGCGATGTTGTGGCGGCGATCCTTGAGGCGGGGGAAGTAGGTGAAGACCATCTCCAGGTCCTTCTTCGCGTCCCGCCAGTGACCGCCGCGTGTGGGCGCCGGCGACGAGGTTGTCGTGCACGGTCAGCTCGTCGAAGACCCGCCGGCCCTCCATGACCTGGAAGATGCCGCGGCGGACGATCCCCTCCGGGTCGGCAGTGTCGATGCGCTCGCCCGCAGAAGGTGATCGAGCCGTCGGTGACCTTGCCCTCCTCGCTCTTGAGCAGGCCCGAGATCGCCTTGAGGGTCGTGGACTTGCCGGCGCCGTTGCCGCCGAGCAGCGCGACGATCTTCCCCGGCTCGACCTTCAGCGACATCCCCTTGAGGACGAGGATGACGTCGTTGTAGATGACCTCGACGTTGTTGAGGCTGAGCAGCGGTTCCATGGTCGGGGGATTATGCCACGGACAGGAGAAAAAAACAGGGGCGGGATGAACCCCGCCCCCCGGCATGCACGTACCGTGGGGCAGGGGTTCATCCCCTCCCGCAACGCCTAGCGCTTGACCGAAACCTGCTTGACCAGGACGATCTTGCCGTCCTTGTCGACCTTCATGATGCGCAGCGAGGTGTTCGGCCGGTGGTCGGTCGACGTGAAGGTGATCGGCGCCGAGAGGCCGCCGGTGTCGAAGTCCTTGAGCGTCTCGAGCGCGGCCTTGAGGCCCGCGGCGTTCAGGGCGTTCTTCTTGTCCGCGATCTTGAAGGCCTCCCACATCACCATCATCGAAGTCCAGCCCTGGACGTAGGGCTGGGCGTGCGTGTCGTTCGGGTGGTTCTTCTTGTGCATCTCCATGATCGGCTTCATGCCGGGGACGTCGTCGCCCCACATCGTGAAGGGCACCATGCCGTAGGCCCGCTCCCGGGTCGCCTCGCCGGCGAGCTTGACGAGGTTCTCGTTGAAGCCCCAGACGTTGCAGAAGAACTTGGTCGTCAGGCCGAGCTTCGCGGCGTCCTTGATGATGACCGCGGTGCTCGCGGCCGTGCCGCCGATCCAGGCGAAGTCCGGGTTGAACTGCTTCATCTGCGGTGAGCTGGCTGACCGCCTCGGTGGCCTTGAGGCTGACGTCCTGGTCGGGGCCGATCTCGATGCCGAGGGACGTCGCCATCTCCTTGCCGGCCGGGATCGGGTTCTTGCCGTAGGGGTGGTCCGGGTAGATGAAGACGACCTTCGGCTTGCGGCTCTTGTCGGTCCAGGTGTCGGCAACGAACTGCATCGCCGCCTGATGGAGTCGCCGTAGCTCGTGCCGACGAAGAAGTTGTAGGGGGTCTTGGTCGGGTCGGTGATCCCGGTGTCGTAGGAGGCCGACATGTAGACGATCTTGTCGGCGTTCACCATATCCTTGAGCGCGTTGGTGTCGCCGGTGCCCCAGCCCTGGATCAGGTAGATCCCGTCGTCCTTGTAGGTCTTGTAGAGGTTCACCGCGTCCGGGATCTTGTAGGCGTAGTCGTTCGCGGACGATCTCGAGCTTCTTGCCGTTGATCGCCGCCGTTGGCGTTGATATACGCGACCGCGTCCTTGGCGGCGACCGCGTAGTCCGCGCCGACGTCGGAGGTCGCGCCCGTGATGTCGAAGATGCCGCCGATCTTGATCGTGTCGGCCGCCGGAGCCGCGCCCGCGCCGGAGACCAGAACCGTCGCGGCAACCGCCGCCGTGCCGATGAGTTTGGTAATGAACTGCCGTCCCGCCATTGCCCTACCTCCGTGTGATGGTTGCCTTCCCGGCTCCGGGTGGTCGCCAGAGCACGTCTCCGCTCCCGCCCGCCCAAGTGCGGGAGAGAATACCATAGCTGGCTCGTTGGTTGTCCAGGAAATCAGCCGCCGAGCCGCTTGCGCACGTCCCGGAAGTTGTAATCCTCGGCGAGGATCTTCGCGAAGATCGCTTTCGCGGTTTCCGCCTCCCCCGCACGACCGTGACACAGGGCCAGGAAATAATACGGCTCGAGATTCGACTTGCCGACCGGCTGGTTGTCGATGATCTTCAGGAATTTCTCGCGGGCCAGATCGATCAGGCCGCGCTTGAGAAAGATCATGCCGACCAGCAGCGACGCGCCCGTGTAGTCGGTCGAATCCGGGTTGACCTGCTGGAGTGCATTCAAAGCCCGGTCCAGGTGGCCGAGCTTGACGAACAGCCGGCCTGCCGAATAAAAGTCCTTCGCCCTTTTCGTAGAGCGTCGCGAGCTGTTCCTTGTCGCCGCCGACCTGCTCGAACGCCTGCGCCGCTTGAAGATAGTTGCCGGCCCGCTCGTGGGCTGCGGCGGCCCGCGCCAGATCGTTGGCCAGGGCGAAGTTCTCCGCCGCTTCGGCGAAAAACCCGGCCCGGAAGAAGAGGTCCCCGGCCCTGGCGAAGTCCCCCTCCTCCTGGAACATCGTTGCGGCCTGCATCAGGTCGCCCGCCTTTTCCGCGTACAGGGCGGCCTCTCTGACGAGGCCCTGGTCGTAGGAGAACCGGGAGAGCGCGGCGTAACCTTTGAGCGGATCGCCGGCCTTTTCGAAGCACGCGGCGGCCTGCTCGGCGTTCCCGGCCTTGAGGTAGGTCTCGGCGGCTTTGAGAAAGTCCCCCCCGGCCGCGAACAGTGCGGCAGCCTCCGCAAACATCCCGGCCTTGTGGTAGATGGCGGCCGCCCGGTCGGGAGCCCCCGCTTTTTCAAAGAGCCGGCCGCTCTTCAGGGCGCTGTCGCTTCCCGCGGCGGCGCGGGTGTCGTGAGCCTTCCCCCTGGAATGCGGCTTCATAGAGTTCGGCGGCTTTGAGCTCGTCGCCGGCCTTTTCGAACAGCTCGGCGGCGCGCCGGTAATCCTTGAGTTCGAGATAGATTTCCCTGGCCCGCGGACATTGCCGGCTTCCCGGTGGTAGCCGGCGGCCGTGCCGAGGTCCCCCTGGGACTCGCAGAGCCTCGCGGCGGCAGCGAAGTCACGCATCTGAAGATAGCGCTTGAGGACTTCCTCCGGCTTCTCCCGGGGCTGGGTTCTCTCGGGGCCACTCCGCTGGTCCTGGGTCTCGTGCGGGCGCTTGTGCTCGCGCGCGGCATCCGCCACCGCTCCCCTGCTTCCGGGGCGGGACCTTCCTGCCGCCGCTCACGCGTCGGTACACGGCAAAGCCGGCAGCGCCGGCGACGACGGCCGCCGCCGCGATGATCAGCCAAAGATAGCCGCCGGACGATTTCCCCTGCGATGGCACCGCATCGGGCTTCACCTGGTACTGCGGGAGTGCCGGTGCCTCGGGAAGCGGCGCCGTCTCCGGGGTCGCCAGCGTTTCGCCGGGGGCTTTGCTTCTTGTCGGAGGACCGACCCTGACGAGCTTGTTCTTTTTCCGGTACTCTTCCGGGATCTTCGCCAGGGAGTCGGTGAAGACGACACTGCCGTTCCTGTCGGTGTATTTGTAGTGCGTGACATTGCCGTCGCTGTCCGTGACCTCCTGGATGGCGCCGAAGGACCCGGTCGGGCAGACCACGAAGGCAAGCAGGGCGAGCAGGAGGATGGCCGTGCGTTTCATCGCCCAAACAATAGGCCAAGCCGCCGTCGGGATCAAGCGTTTCGGCGGAGAGGACCCGGGCTAATAGGAAAAAGGCCAGAGCTTCCAGTAGGCCTTGATCTTGTTCCAGCGGTGCGCGAGACCGTCGGGCTCGAAGATGATGAAGAGCACGACGAGCAGCCCGAAGGTCCCTTCGCGCAGCTGGTTGACGATCGTGAAGGCGTTCGCCCAGATCTGGGAGAGCGCGCGCTCCGGGATGCGCAGCAGCTCGGGCAGCAGCGTCATGAAGATCGCGCCGTAGATCGCGCCGGTCACGCTGCCGAGACCGCCGATGATGATGCTCGCCAGGTACTGCACCGAGAGCCCGATCGTGAAGTGCTCGTCGGAGATCACCAGCACGTAGTGCGCCCAGAGGCTGCCGGCGATCCCGACCATGAACGAGCTGACGCCGAAGGAGAGGATCCGGTAGCCCCAGACGTTGACGCCCATGACCTCGGCCGAGAGATAGCGGTCGCGGATCGCGACGAAGGCCCGGCCGACCCGGCTGCGGGTCAGGTTCTTCGTGAAGAGCGTCGCCAGGATCACCAGCGCGTAGACCAGAAAGTAGTAGCGCCGGTCGGTGTTCAGCGGCAGGCCGAAGAAGATCGGCGCGTCGCACGCTCATCCCGTCGCTGCCGCCGGTGAGCCAGTCCGCGTTGCGCATCACGTACTGGATGATGAACTGCGCCGCCATCGTGGCGATCGCCAGGTAGAGGCCCTTGAGGCGCAGCGAGGGGATCCCGAAGAACATCCCGACGAGCGGCGGCGACCAGGCCGGAGAGCGGCAGCGCGAACCAGAACGGCACGCCGAGCTTCATCGTCAGGATCGCCGAGGCGTAGGCCCCGACTCCCATGAAGGCGCCGTGCCCGAGCGAGATCTGCCCGGTGTAGCCGGTCAGCAGGTTGAGCCCCTGCGCGCCGATGATGTAGATGCCGATCAGGTTCGCCAGGAACAGGACGTTCGTGCCGAGCGCCTTGCCGATCGGCTTGGCGACGAACGGGAAGACGAGCATGCCAGGCGAAGAGCAGCGCCATCCAGCCCCGGGCGAACCAGGTCTGGAAGATCGACATCTCCGACTTGTAGGACTGGTGGAAGACCCCGCACTTGGTCGACATCGCTGCGCTCCTACACCCGCTCTATTTCCTTGGTGCCGAAGAGGCCGTAGGGCTTGATCATCAGGATGATGACGAGAAAGACGAACGGGGCGACTTCCTTGACGCCGCCGCCGAAGATGCGCGAGAGGTAGCCGCCCGAGAGGTTCTCGAGGATGCCGACCACCAGCCCGCCGATGACCGCCCCGGGGATGCTGTCGAGCCCGCCGAGGATGACCGCCGGGAAGACCTTGAGCCCGAAGTCCGAGAAGGTGATGTTCACGCCGTTGATGCTGCCGATGAGCACGCCGCCGATCGCCGAGACGACCGCGGAGATCGCCCAGGAGAGCGCGAAGATCGACTTGACGCTGATCCCCATCGAGAGCGCGACCTGGTGCGAGTTTGCGGTCGCGCGCATCGCGATGCCGAGCCGGGTGAACTTGAAGAACAGCGCGAAGGCGACCATCAGCAGCATCGCGGTGCCGAAGGTCCAGATGTAGACCTGCGAGATGATGACCTTGCCGAGCTTGACCGGCAGGTCCGGGAAGATCGCCGGGAAACTGCGCAGCTGCGTCCCCCAGGCCACCGCCGTCGCCGCCTTGAAGACCAGCGCGAGGCCGATCGTCGCCATGATGATCGAGATCACCGGCTCGCCGATCAGCGGGCGCAGCACGAGCCGCTCGAGGATCAGGGCGATCAGCGCCATGACGACGATCGTCAGGGCCAGGGCCGCCCAGAGCGGCAGATGCGCCTGGACGAGGAACGAGAGGCAGACGTAGGCGCCGAGCATCAGGAACTCGCCCTGGGCGAAATTGATGACACCCGAGGCCTTGAAGATCAGCACGAAGCCGAGGGCGACCAGACTGTAGACGCTGCCGACGGCCAGTCCCTGCACGAGCAGCTGCAGGAAGAACCAGATCCCGTCACCCATGCCGGCTCACGCCCCTTTCACGACGTCGCGCACCGCGACCGTGGTCTTGATCCGCGCCGTGCGGCCGTCCTGGAACTTGATCGTCGCGTCGATGGCCACGGCCTCGCGGCCGTCGTACATCGCCTCGATGACGTCCTGGTAGCGCTCGCCGATGAAGCCGCGGCGCACCTTTTTCGTGCGCGTCAGCTCGTCGTCGTCGGCGTCGAGCTCCTTGTAGAGCAGCACGAACTTGCTGATCACGGCCGTGCCGTTGATCTTCGCCAGGTCGCGGTTGACGCGCCGCACCTCGTCCTCGATCATCCCGTAGACTTCGGGCTTGGCGGAGAGATCGGTATAGGTCGTGTAGCCGAGGCGCTGCTTCTCCGCCCACTTGCCGACGATCGGCATGTCGATGTTGATCAGCGCCGTGATGCGCTCGCGCTTCTCGCCGATGACGACCGCCTCCTTGATGTAGGGCGAGAACTTGAGCTTGTTCTCGATGAACTGCGGCGAGAAGCGCGTGCCGTCGAGCAGGTGCATCACGTCCTTGAGGCGGTCGATGACGATCAGCTGGCCGTCCGCGGTGAAGTAGCCGGCGTCCCCGGAGTGCAGCCAGCCGTCCTTGAGGACCTCGGCGGTGGCCGCGTCGTTCTTGTAGTAGCCGGCAAAGACGCTCGGCGAGCGCGAGAGGATCTCGCCGTTCTCGGCGATCCGGATCTCGGTGCCGGGGATCGGCTTGCCGACCGAGTCGAAGTTGACGTCCCCGTTGCGGTGGATGCACGAGATCCCCGAGATCTCGGTCTGGCCGTAGATCTGCTTGAGGTTCACGCCGAGCGCGTGGAAGAAGCGGAAGGTGTCGGGCCCGAGCGCCGCGCCGCCGGTGGAGGCCGAGCGCAGGCGCGAGAAGCCGAGCCGGTCGCGCAGGGCCCGGAAGACCCCCCAGTACGCCGCCAGGTAGGCCAGGCGCAGGCCGAGCGAGCGGCGTCTTCTTCTCGAAGCGGCAGTCGGCCATCCGCACGCCGATCGGCATCGCGCGGTTGAAGGCGAAGCGCTTGAGCGCGGAGGCGTCCATGACCTTGACCTGGACGCTCGCCGCGAGATTTTCCCAGACGCGCGGCGGCGAGAACATCACGCTCGGGCCGATCTCGCGCAGGTTCTCCTGCACCGTGTCCGGCTCTTCGGGGAAGTTCACGGTGAAGCCGACCAGCAGCGCGCTGGCGACGCCCATCATCTGCTCGCCGATCCAGGGCAGCGGCAGGAAGGAGAGGAACTCGTCGTCGGGGTGCTTGGGGTCGACCGCGATCAGGCTCGCGGCCATCGAGAGCATGTTGGTGTGCGTCAGCAGCGAGCCCTTCGGGAAGCCGGTGGTGCCGGAGGTGTAGGCGATGAGCGCCGTGTCGCTGCCGGTCCCCTGGGCGACGCTCGGCGTCGAAGAGCCCCGGCTCGCGCGCGTCGAGCTCGCGTCCGCGCTTCTCGACCTCCGCGAAGGCGATCAGGAAGGAATCGGTGTAGGCGCGCATCCCCTTGGGGTCGGCGTAGATCACCGCGCGGACCTTGGGGATCTTCTCCTTGAGCTCCAGGATCTTGTCGACCTGCTCCTGGTCCTCCGCGACGACGAACACGGCGTCCGACTGGTCGATGACGTAGCCGACCTCGGTGGTCGTGGAGTCCTGGTAGATGCCCAGCGGCACGGCGCCGGCGCACAGCGCGGCCAGCTCGGCGAAGACCCACTCCGGGCGGTTGTCGCCGACGATCGCCACCTTGTCGCCGCGCTGGAGGCCGAGGCTGACCAGGCCGAGGGAGAACTCGCGCACGTGGCGCAGGTAGTCGGCCCAGGTGAAAGACTGCCAGATGCCGAATTCCTTCTCGCGCAGCGCCACCTTGCCGGCGCCGAGGCGCCGCGCCTGCTCCACCAGCAGCTTGGGCAGGGTCAGCTCCGGGGTGACCGCGGGGATTGCCGTTGTCGCGCGCGCCATAGTCGTTTCGTCCCTAAATGTTGAAGAGGACGTCGGTTTCGCCGAGGTAGGCGCTGATCACGTTCGGGTTGGCCTGGATCTCGGCCGGCGTCCCTTCGGCGAGCTTGACGCCGAAGTCGATGGCGCAGATCCGGTCGCAGATGTCCATCACCACGCCCATGTCGTGCTCGATCAGGACGATGGTGGTGTCGCGCTCCTCGCTGATGTCGAGCACGAAGCGCGCCATGTCCTCGGTCTCCTCGGCGTTCATGCCGGCCATCGGCTCGTCGAGCAGCAGCACGCGCGGCTCGAGCGCGAGCGCCCGGCCGAGTTCGACGCGCTTTTGCAGGCCGTAGGCCAGCGTGCCGACGACCTTCTGGCGGATCGCCTGGATCTCGAGAAAATCGATGATCTCCTCGACGACCTTGCGGTTGCGGATCTCCTCGCGCCGCGCCGGGCCGAAGAACAGCCCGCCGGTGAGCAGGCCGGTCTTCATGTGGATGTGCCGGCCGAGCATCAGGTTGTCGATCACCGTCATGCCCTTGAACAGCTCGATGTTCTGGAACGAGCGCGCCAGGCCGAGGCGCGCGCGGTGAGCGGGCGTGAAACCCGTGATGTCACTGCCCTCGAAGAGAATCTTCCCCTTGGCGGGGTGATAGAGGCCGGAGATGCAGTTGAAGACGCTGGTCTTGCCCGCGCCGTTGGGGCCGATGACGGCGAAAATCTCGCCCTTGTTGACGGTGAAGCCGACACCGTCGAGCGCGGTGATCCCGCCGAAGTGCAGGGAGACATCCTGCAGTTCGAGGATCGGAGTCGCGGTCGTCGTGTCTGGAACTGCCTGCGCCATTGTCACTTTTTGCCCCTGACCCCCATCCAAAACCGCGAAAGTATACTCAATTGCGGGTCTGTCCGACAAGGTTTAAGTACGCGGTTGCCGCCGGTTCCCCTTGCCCGACCGGCCTCCTGCCTCTATTCTCCACGACGGCATGAAGCTCCCTCTCTTCTCACGGGGTTCCCGCGACCGGCAGCGTCCCCGGGCTTTCCGGGTCGGCGCGGGCGCTGTTCCTGCTGCGCCTGTCACGGCCGGTGCTTGTTCTCTGCCGAGCGGCGGAGGAGGCCGAGCGGCTGCACCTGGACCTGCGTTTTTTCGCCGCCGCGCTCGGGTTGCGCCCGCCGGTGCTGGTTCCCGCGCGCGAGAGGCGCCTGCGCGCGCCCCGGCTCGACGCCCTCGCGCGAATCGGCGCCGGGGATGCCGCCGTCGTCGTCGCCGACCTCGAGGCGGCGCGCTCGGCGGCTTTCAACGCCGCAACGCTGATCGCCGGGGCGATCGACCTGCAGCCGGGGGGCGAGGTCGAGCCGGAGTTCCTGGCGGAGCTCCTCGCCGAGATGGGGTACCGGCGCGTTCACGTCGTGGCGGACGCCGGCGAGTTCGCGGTGCGGCAGTTCAGGATCGACGTCTTCCCGGCAGCCGAAGAGCACCCGGTGCAGGATCGAACACGAGAAGGGCCGGGTGCTGGCAGTGCGGGCCTTCGATGTCGGGACGCAGCGCACCTACCGCGACCAGCCGACGCTCAGGCTGCTGCCCGCGCTCGAGCCGGAGGCGGGTCCTTCCCTGTTCTCCCTGCTTCCGGCGCATTTCCTCGTCGCCGACGGCGATCTTGGGCCGGAAGCGGCAGGATTGCCCGCGCCCGCCCTGGTCCTCAATGAAGCTTCGCCCGTACGAGAGCGGGAGGGGTGGCGCGAAGCGGGAGTCCAGGGCTTCGGATTGACCGCCCAGGAACGCCGAGGTGTCGCGGAGGGGCTCACCGTCCTCGGTCAGCGTCTTTTGGCCGCCGCCGCGCACGCACCGGGTCCTCATCGCCGCCGAGACCCTCGGGGAAGCGGAACGGGTCCGCGATCTGATCGGCGAGGCCGGGGGGAGCGTCGACATCATCGAGCCGGGGGGTATCGCCGCGCACTCCGGTCCGCTTGCGCTCGTCCACGGGCGGCTCTCCGCGGGTTTTTTCGACACGGATTCCGGTTTTCTTGCGCTGACCTCGGCCGAACTCTTCGGCCCGCGCCCGCCCTCGCGCCCCACGACCGCGAGCCGGGTCGGCGCGCTCATCGCCTCGCTCGACGAGCTCTCCCCCGGAGACCACGTCGTTCACCTCGAGCACGGGATCGGACGCTTTGCCGGCCTGGAGCGCGCGCACGACCAGGACTTCCTGCGGCTGGAGTACGCGGGCGGCGGGCGGCTGCTCGTGCCGATCGAGCGCATCGACCTGCTCCGGCGCTATCACGCGGCGGGAAGTGGCGCGCCGCCCCGGCTGGACACGATCGGCGGGGGTGCCTGGCGCGCGGCGAAAGGCCGGGCCAGGGAGAAGGTCCGCGAGATGGCGGCGGAATTGCTGCGGCTGGCCGCCGAGCGCGAGGCCGCCGAAGGGTTTGCCTTCTCCCCGGACGACGAGCGGCACCGGGAGTTCGCCGCCGCGTTCCCCTTCGAGCCGACGCCCGACCAGCGCACGAGTTGCGAGGAGATCCGCGCGGCGATGGAGCGGCCGCGGCCGATGGACTGGCTGCTCTGCGGGGACGTCGGGTACGGCAAGACCGAGGTCGCGATGCGCGCGGCCTTCAAGGCGGTCGCGGACGGCAGGCAGGTCGCGCTGATCGCCCCGACCACGCTGCTCGCCGAGCAGCACGCCGACGTCTTCGCGGCGCGCTTCGCCCCGTTCCCGGTGCGCGTCGACGCGCTGACGCGCTTCACGCCGGTCGACGCAGGAGCGGGCGGTGCTCGCGCGCCTGGCCGCCGGGGAGACCGGCGTCGTCGTCGGGACGCACCGGCTGCTGGGGCAAGGACGTCGCGTTCGCCGACCTCGGGCTGGTCGTCGTCGACGAGGAGCAGCGCTTCGGCGTCGAGCACAAGGAGAGGATCCGCCGGTTGCGCCCCGGGGTCGACGTGCTCACGCTGACCGCGACGCCGATCCCGCGCACCCTGTCGCTGGCGCTCGCCGGCGTGCGCGGGATCAGCACGCTGGAGACGCCGCCGGAGGAGCGCCTCGCCGCGAAGACCCTCGTCACGCGCTTCGAGGCGCGCTCTGGTGCGCGAAGCGCTCGAGCGCGAGTTCGCCCGCGGCGGGCAGGCCTACTTCGTGCACAACCGGATCGAGTCGATCGGGCGCATCGGCGTCTTCCTGCAGCGGCTGCTGCCGGGCCGGCGCATCGGCGTCGCCCACGCGAGGATGCCGGGCGCGGCGCTCGAGGAGGTCATGCACCGCTTCCACGCCGGCGAGATCGACCTGCTGCTGGCGACCGCCATCGTCGGCGCCGGGCTCGACGTGCCGCGGGCGAACACGCTGATCGTCGACCGCGCCGACCGCTTCGGCCTCGCCGACCTCTACCAGCTCAAGGGGCGCGTCGGGCGCTCGGACCGCCGGGCGTTCGCGTACTTTCTCGTCCCGCACGAGGACCGCATCACCGAGGAGGCGAAGCGGCGGCTCGAGGCGCTGACGGAGCTCTCGTATCTCGGGGCGGGCTTCCGGCTGGCGCTGCGCGACCTGGAGATCCGCGGGGCGGGGGACCTGCTCGGCGCCGAGCAGTCCGGACACGTCGCGGCGATCGGCTTCGACCTCTACCTCGAGACTGCTCGCCGAGGCGGTCGCCGAGCTCAAGGGGGAGGCCCCGGCGGCGCGCGTCGAACCGGTGCTCGAGCTGCGGTTGGCCGCGCACCTGCCGGCCGCCTGGGTCGACGACCCGGCGCTGCGCTTCTCGGTGCTGCGCAAGATCGCCGCGGCGCGCGACGCGGGAGCGGTCGCGGACGTGCGCCGCGAGCTGGTCGACCGCTTCGGTCCGCCGCCGCGCGAAGCCGCGCTCCTGCTCGATCTGGCGGAGCTCAAGGCGACCTGCCGCGCCGCGGGGGTCGCGCGGATCGAGGAGATCGCCGACCGGCGCTACCGGGTGGTCGTTCGCCGAGGGGCGTGCTCCCGGCGACCGTTCCCGGCGTGCGGTGGAGGCCGCGCTGCACACCGGCATCGAGGACGCTGCGGACGGGTTCACGATCGATTTGACGAAGCGCTCCTGGGAGGAGATCCGGCGCCTGCTGGCCAAGGCGCTGGAGACGGTGGCGGGCGGCGAGAGATTCGCCGGCAAAGCCTAGCCGAAGAGCTTCGAAATATTCCGTGTGCCCCTTGCGTGACGGTTGAAAAGCGGCGAAACTTCACGTGAACGGAGGTCTGTGCCATGTCGCTCTTCCTGAGACTGAAGAACCGCGGGCTCGCCGCGCTGGCGACCGCCTTCCCGTCGCTCGGGGAGCGCTTCGCCGCCGGGTACCGCGCCGAGCGCCAGGACGACGGCGTCCCGTGGGTCGCCGGTGACAAAGCCGCTCGCCGGCTCGACGGTCGCGCTCGTCACCACCGCCGGGGTTCACCACCGCGACCAGCACGCCGTACGACATGCACGACCACGACGGCGACCCGTCGTTCCGCGAACTGGACTTCGAGCGGCCTCTCGACTCGCTGATGATCACCCACGACTACTACGACCACACGGACGCCGACCGCGACCTCAACGTCGTCCTGCCCGTCGAGCGGCTGCGGGAGCTGGCCGCGGCCGGAGAGATCGGCGGCGTCGCGCGGCTGGGCGTACGGCTTCATGGGGCACATCACCGGGCCGCACCTGGAGACGCTCAAGCGCCGGACGGCCCCCGAGGTGGCCGCGCGGCTGAAGAAAGCCCGGGTCGACGCCGTGCTGCTGGCCCCCGGCTGAGCGATCTGCAACCAGACCGTGGGTCTGGTCCAGCGCGAGATCGAGCGGGCGGGGATCCCGACGATCGGTGTTTCGATCGTCAGGAGCTACAGCGAGCAGGTGCGCCCGCCGCGCACCGTCTTTCTGCGCTGGCCCTACGGGCACCCGTTCGGCGAGCCCGGCAACGCCGCCCAGCAGCGCGCCGTGCTGCGCGCGGCGTTCAAGGCGCTCGTGGAGATCGCCGAGCCCGGGACGATCGTCGACCTGCCGTACCGCTGGCGGCGGGAAAAGTATGAATAGAGCCCGACGGTGGCAGGAGACACAGATGGAACTGACGCCGACGGTCCTTTCTCAAGCTCGGGCGCGGCCGCGGCCGCCGCGCCGCTGGCGCTCCCCGCGCCGGCTCGCGCCGCGAAGCCCGCGACCCGCACCCTCGGGCGCACGAAGCTCGCCGTCTCCGAACTGGGCATGGGGGTGATGATCACCCCGAACCCGGAGGTCGTGCGCGCCGCGCTCGAGGCCGGGGTGACGTACTTCGACACGGCGCGCGTCTACATGGGCGGGCGCAACGAGGCGATCCTCGCCGAGGGGCTCGGGACGCGGCGCAAGGAGGTCGTGGTCGCCACCAAGTGCAAGAGCTACGGGAGCGTCGCCTCGATCGTCGCCTCCTGCGAGGAGAGTCTGGCCGCGCTCAAGACCGACTGGATCGACGTCTACCAGCTCCACGGGCTCTCCAGCCGCAAGCAGGTGCTCGCGCCGGAGTGCCTCGAGGGGCTCGCGGCGCTGAAGAAAGCCGGCAAGATCCGCTTCGCCGGCGTGACGACGCACTCGGGGATGATCGAGGTCATCGATGCGGCCGTCGAGGCCGGGGTCTACGACACGGTGCTGACGACCTACAACTTTCGCGAGCCCCCCGGCCTCGGCGAGGCGGTGCGCCGCGCGGCCGCCGCCGGCGTCGGGGTGATCGCGATGAAGATCATGGCCGGCGGCTACCGCGACGCGGCCGTGCCGGCGCTCAACCCGTTCCAGGGGGCGCTGCGCTGGGTGCTCGGGCAGCCGGGGGTCGCGACGACGATCCCGAGCCTCGTCACGTTCGAGCAGCTCAAGGAGAACCTCGAAGCGGCAGCGGCCTCCTTCGGCGCCCGCGACGCCCTCGCGCTCGAGCTGTACGCCGCCGCGATCGAGTCCCGGCACTGCCGCGTCTGCGGCGGCTGCGCCGGGCAGTGCCCGAACGGGCGCTGATGTCCCCGCGATCGTGCGCGCGCTGATGTACCACGAGGGGTACGGCCAGCCGGTGCTGGCGCAGGAGACGCTGGCCGCGCGCGGCATTCCCCTGCGCCTCCTGCGCCGACTGCACGGTGATCTGCCGCTCGGGAGTGCGGGTGCCCGAGCGGGTTGCGGCCGCCGCGCGGCTTGCCGGAGCGGCGCGTGCGTAGCTGTCTCCCGGCGGCACTGGCGCTGCTCCCGTTGCTCGCGGTGTCGGCCCGCGCCGCGACGGCGGACCCGGCCGCTGCTCTGCCCGCCGCCGCGGCGCTCCCGCCGCTGGTGCGCCAGGCGGGCATCGAGCGCCACACCGCCGACACCCTCTGGGAGCGGATCAACGGCGAGGCCGAGCTGTACAAGACCTACGGGCTCGCGGCTTCGGCGCACGCGCTCTACGAGGATCCCGGCGATGCCGGATCGGCGCGTCGATCTCTCGGTGTTCGCGCTGGCCGACCCGCTCGGGGCGTTCGGCCTCTTCGCGGCCTTCCGGCCGCCCGAGTGCGACGCGGTGCAGTCGCTGGGAAGCGGGGGGTGCGTCGGCGACTACCAGGGCTTCTTCTGGCACGGCGATCTCTTCGTGCTCGCCGATGCGGCCGGGCCCGCCGCATCGCGCCCGCCGATCTGCGCCGGGCGCTCGAGGCGGTCGCCGCCCTGCTCGGGCCCGCCGCCGCCGCGCCCCGAACCGCTCAGGGCCTTCTCGCGCCTCGTCGACACGCGCACGATCCGCTACCAGCCGCAGCACCTGCTCGGGACGGGCGGCGCTGCCGCCGGGGCTGGAGGGCACCGCAGGCGGCATCGCCGTCTTTGTCTCCACAAATCCCGGCGCCGGCGAGAGCGTGGCGGCCGAACTCGACGCCTACGCCGGTGTGCTCGAGGAGGCCGTGCGCAGCGAGCGAGACGGGCGTGCCGGTTCTCACGGGGCGAGACCCCGCCCTGGGCCAGGTGACCCTCGTCGGCGGCCGCAACGGGATCAGCGGGGCGCGGGCGGCACCCGATGCGCCGGGAGTTCAGCAGCTCCTCGATGCGCTCGGCGCGCGCGGGAGCGACCAGGCGCCGGAGGGCGGCCTGGTGAACCGTTGACGAGCGCGCAGCAAGCCGTCTCCAGATCAGTGAGCGGTCTGCGCCTCGTCGGCGACGGCCGCGCGGCCTTTGACGCCATGTTCGCTGCGGTCGACAGCGCGCGCGCCAGCATCTTCCTCGAGATGTACTCCTTCGCCGCCGACGACACCGGCCGGGAGTATCGCGATCGCCTCGTCGCCGCCGCGTTGCGGGACGTGCGGGTGATGGTCCTCGTCGACGCCTGGGGCTCGTGGACGACGCCCGAGTCCTTCTGGGCGCCGCTGCGGGCCGCCGGGGCCGAGGTGCGCCTCTTCCACCCGATCCGGCGCGGGCTCTTCCCGTTCCGCAACCACCGCAAGCTGCTCCTGCGTGGACGACGGCATCGCGTGGCTCGGCGGCATGAACATCGCCGACGAGTACCGCAACGGTCGGCGGGGGGAGCCGCCCTGGCGCGACTTCCTGCTCGGCATCGAGGGCCCCGACGCCGCCGCGCCTGCGCCGCCCCTTTCTGCGGATGTGGGCCCGCGCCGACCGGCCGCTGCTGGTCCGGGCCTTTTTCCGTCGGCGCAAGCCGCGGGAAGGGGAGCAGCCGGAAGGGGCGGTGCGCTTCATCGCCAGCGGGCCCGGCGAAACCGCGCGGCTCGCCCTGCAGACGCATCGCGAGGTCATCAGGGACGCGCGCCGCAGTGTCGAACTGGCCATGGGCTACTTCTTCCCGCCGGGGCGCATCCTGCGCGAGCTGCGCCGCGCCGTGGGACGCGGCGTGCGCGTGCGCCTGCTCGTGACCCGGCGCACCGATGTCCCGGCGATGCGCTGGGCCGCGCGCGGGCTCTACGGGCGGCTGCTGCGGGCGGGGATCGAGGTCTACGAGTATCTCCCCGCGATGCTGCACGCCAAGCTCGCCGATCGCCGACGACACGCTCGTCGTCGGCTCGGCGAATCTCGATCTCAGGAGCGACCGGCTCAACCACGAGCTCACCGCCGTCGTGCGCGACCCGGCTCTGGCGGCGGCGGCGCGCAGCGAGTTCGAGGCCGATCTCGCGCGCTCCGAACGCGTGGAACTGGCGGCCTGGAGAAACCGATCCCTGCTCGACAAGCTGCGCGAGTTGTTCAGCTACTGGCTGATCGCGCGCGCCGACATCTTTCTGTCGCGCCTCGAGCTGTTCCGCACGCGCTGGTAGGGAGACGTGCAGCGGTGGACAGGGGCGGTGCGCGAGCCGCCCATTGCTCCGGTAAGATTTGACGGGATGGCAACAAGAAAGCGTTCGACACGGCGAGTTGAACCGGGAAAACCGGTGCCTCCGGCCGAGCCCCTTCCGGCGGCAGCTCGGCATTGGCCCCGTCCCCGGATCGACCGTCGCCTCCTGCCCCTCGCCCTGGTCCTCGTCCTGGCCGTCGCCGCCGTCTACGGTCAGACCGCGCGCCACGAGTTCATCTCGTACGACGACGACATGTACATCCTCAACAACCCCGAGGTGACCGGCGGCCTCTCCTGGGACGGGTCTCCGCTGGGCCTTCGGCTACCACGCCGGGAACTGGCACCCCCTGACCTGGCTCTCCCACATGGTCGACACCCAGATCTTCGGGCTCTGGGCGGGAGGCCACCATCTCGTCAGCGTCGGGTTCCACGCGGCCAATGCCGTTCTGCTCCTGGTGGTGCTCCGGGCGATGACCGGCGCGCTCTGGCGCTCCGCCGCCGTGGCGTTCCTCTTCGCCCTGCACCCGCTGCGGGTGGAGTCGGTAGTCTGGGCGGCCGAGCGCAAGGATGTCCTCTCGGCGCTGTTCTGGCTGCTCACCATGGGAGCCTACCTGCGGTATGTCCGCCGCCCCGGCGCCCGCCGCTACCTTGTGGCGCTCGGTCTCTTCGCCGTGGGGCTCACCGCGAAGCCGATGCTCGTCACCCTGCCCTTCGTCCTCCTGCTGCTCGACTGGTGGCCTCTCGGGCGCGCGCTCCGGCACGCGGGAGCCGGTGTTCGCCGCGCGCGGTGCTCGCGGATGCGCGCACCGTGCGGGCGCTGTTCGTCGAAAAGTGGCCGTTCTTCGCGCTGTCGCTGCTCTCGAGCCTGGTCACGCTGCAGGCCCAGACGCTCGAATGTGATCCCGTTCGTCACTCCCGACCTCGCGACGCGGCTCGCAAACGCGGCCGCCTCCTACGTGCGCTACCTCGGGGCCTTCGTCTGGCCCGACGGGCTGGCGTTCCTCTACCCCTACCCCCGGGCGGGAATCCCCGGGGCGGTCACGGCCGCAGCCGTCGCCGGCATTGTCCTGATCAGCGTCGCGGCGGTGTATTTCGGCCGGCGCCGGCCCTACCTCCCCTTCGGCTGGCTCTGGTACCTGGGGACGCTCGTCCCGGTCATCGGTCTGATGCAGGTGGGCGGACAGGCCCGAAGCGACCGCTACACGTACCTGACCATGATCGGTGTCGCCGTGGCGCTGGTCTGGCTGGCCGGCGATCTGTGGCCGCGCGGCAGGGGGGCGCGGCTCGCTCTGGCCGGGGTGTTCGCCCTCGCCCTCGCGGCGCTGGCCGGCGCATCCGCTTCGTACGCGCGCGTCTGGAGGGACAGCCTGACCCTCTTCCAATACACGGCGGGGGTGACCAAGGACAATTACATCGTCCTGAACAACCTCGGTTCGATGCTCATGGAGAGCGGTCGCCGGCAGGAGGCCGTCGCCGTGCTGCAAGAGACGGAGCGCATCAACCCGGGGCACTGCAACGCCGCGTACAATCTGGGCACGACCCTGATCCGCATGGTTCGGTACCAGGACGCCCTGGGGCCGCTCTCCCGCGCGCTGGCGTGCTACGAGCGCGAAGGGCGCGTCGGCGCCTACATCGCCGACACCCACTACAACCAGGGGGTCGCCCTTGCCGGCCTCGGGCGCTATCCCGAGGCGGAGTCGCACTTCAGGACGTGCCTCCAGATCGTCGCCGAACTATCCCGGGGGGCGCATCGCGCTCGGCAACGCCCTGGCCCGGCAGGGAAAAAGGATCTCCGGGCACCCCGAGGGCGGACGATGATCGAGTTGCTGCACACCAAGCCGTTCACGGTCCGCTACTATGAAGTCGGCCCCAGCCGCCTGGTGCGTCCGGCGACGCTGCTGGACTACCTCCAGGATGCGGCAGCCGAGCACGCCTCCATCCTGCGCATCGGGGTCCAGGACCTGCACCACCGCGATCTCACGTGGGTCCTCTCGCGCCTGCGCCTGACGGTGGATCGCTACGCCGGGGTCGGCGAAACGGTGCTCGTGCGCACCTGGCCCTCGACCAGGGGCAGCCTCTCGAGCTATCGCGAGTTCGAGGTCCTCGACCAGGCGGGAGAAATCGTCGCCCGCGCCACGACCGCCTGGGTGGTGCTCGACCTGATCCGTCGCCGCCCGGTGCGGATAGCCGATGTCCTGCACGACTACCCGCTGGAATCGCGCCGTGCGCTCGCCGACGATTTTCCGCCCCTGCCGCGGCCGGAGCGCTCCGCGCGGGAAGTGCGCTTTTCGGTGCGGCACAGCGACCTCGACATGAACCGCCACGTCAACAACGCCGTCTATGTCGGGTGGGCCCTGGAATCGGCGCCGGACGAGGTTGCGGAAACCCGCGGCCCGGTGGATATCGAGGTCGGCTATCGGGCCGAGGCCCTGGCCGGCGATACGGTACTCGCCCGCTGCGTCCCGGAAGCGGGCGCCGACCCGGGCAGCATTCCTGCACGAGATCGTCCGGGAAAAGGACGGCAAGGAGCTGGCGCGGCTGCGGGTCAGTTGGGCCTGACGGGCCCGTCACCGCGATCCTCCCCGTGAGCGTCCTCCTCCTCCCGCTCTTCCTGCTCCCAGCGCTCGCGCATCAGGCGGGAGCGGCGGCGGCGGACCACGATGGCCACGAGGAAGAGCAGGGTGATCAGCAGCCAGAAGGCGGTGTCGCTGGTCACGGCGGGCACCCAGGCGAAGCGGCGGTTGACCCACCGCAGCCACTGACCCTCGGCGGCGCCGATTCCCGTCCTGTAGGCGACGCGAAAAGCGTCCTCGAAGCCGTGCCCTCGCAGTTCGCGCATCAGAACGGCGAACCGCCCCTTGCCGGAGTTGGCGTCGAGGAAAGCGAGGAAACTCGCGCTCTGGGCGTAGGCGAGGCGGGCCTCGGCCTCGGCGGCGGGGAAGCTCACGCTCAGGCTTTCGAGCGGCAGCATCCGGTCGAAGAGCGCCGCGGCCGAAATCGTCACGTATTCGCGCACACCCTCGGTGCGGGACTCGCGCATCGCGAGCCCCTCCTGGAACCAGAGGGGCCAGCTGTCGTGATCACGGTAGTCCGCCTTGAGGATGACGTGTGTCAGCTCATGGGCGAGCAGCGGCTCCAGGCCGTTCGGGGTCTGCCCGGGGGCCACACGCACGATGATGAACTGCTGGGCCGGGATCGCGGCCCCCGCCATCCAGGCCGGGAGTCGGCGGGCCCACTCCTCGCGGGTTGCGGCCGGAGAGTTGGCGGTGAGCAGGAGGATCGCGACCGTCACCGGGTGCTCGAGCCGCAGATCACGCGGATCCGCTCGTGGGCGGCGGCCGCGAGCGCCGCCACCGCGCGTGCGTAGCCGGCGTCGCCTTCCGCGTGGACGACGGTGACGGGCCCGGAGCGCGCCGAGGCGGCGGGCGTCCTGTCGCCGGCGTCGGCAGCGACAGCCGGCGGACTGAAGAGCAAGGAGAGCAGGCACAGGGGAGCGAGTCCCAGGGTCATCTCGCCACTATAGCTCGATCCCGAGGTCCGCGCCGCATCGTTTGTTGACAGTCCCGGTCTTTGGCCGGAGAATCTGTTCTGGAAGAGCGGGCAGTGCGCCTGGAAGTCGCGGTCGTGAAATGTGTGGCATTTGACATCGTGGGTCACGGTACGGCAGGAGGCGCTATGGCAGGAGCGGGGGACCCCCTCTTTGCCCAAGTCGAAGGCGTGCGGCTGGCCTACCAGCGTGCGGGCGAGGGCGAAGTCGTGCTGCTCGTCCACGGGATCACGACCTATTCCTTCATCTGGCGGCGCGTGATGCCCCTGCTGGTTGCGGCCGGCTACGATGTGATCGCGGTCGACCTGCTCGGCTGCGGCGATTCCGACAAGCCGCTCGGCCCCTCCTATTCTCTGACGGCGCACGCCGGGTATCTGGAAGCATTTCTTGCCGCGCTGGGTGTCGGCAAGGTGCACTTCGTCGGTCATGACCTCGGCGGGGGCATCGCCCAGATCTTCGCGGTCCGCCACCCGGAGCGGCTGCACAGCCTGACGCTGATCAACGCAGTCGCCCACGATTTCTGGCCGGTGCAGCCGATCGTCGCGATGCGCACCCCGATCATCCGCCAGATCATGATGGCCGCCGTGGACGCCGGCGCCCTCAAACTCATCGTGAAGCGGGGGCTCTTCCACAAGGAGCGGCTGGCCCCGGAGCTCATGGAGCTGTTCATGAAACCGCTGCGCACGAGCGAGGGGCGCAAGGCGTTCCTGCACTTCGCCCAGTGTCTGGACAACCGCGACCTCGTCGACATCGCGCCCGAGCTGCGCCGGCTCGCACTTCCGGTGCTCATCGTGCGCGGCGACGCGGACGTCTACCTCAACAGCGGGATCGCCGAGCGGCTGCACGCTGAAATCCCCGGCAGCAGGCTGGAGCGGATCGCGACCGGCGGGCACTTCATCCAGGAAGACGAGCCCGACCAGCTCGCCCGGATCATCGCCCACTTCGTCGGGCAGCGTCATGGCGGCTGACGACCGACCGGAGGAGCAGCTCCGCACACTCCAGGAGCGCTTCCGCGCACTCGAGGCCGAGAACGACCTGCTCGCGGAGCAGAACGAAGACACCCACCTGATCGGCCAGATCTCAGAGGAGTTGCACGCCTCCGACGACATCGGCCGGATCATCGATGGCGCCCTCGAGCGACTCTCGCTGCTCAAGGACATCCCGTTCTGCGCCTCAGGCAGCCTCGACTCAGCCGGCGACTTCCGCATCCTGAGCCATTACGCCTCTTTCACTCATCAGCCGCCGGCCGCGGACCACCTGGCGTTTCCGGCGTCGTTCTCCCGGGCGGCAGCAGCCGGGCCGGCGTTTGCGGATGTCGGGCTCTGTCGGCTGCTCGGGGTTGAGGCGCTTTTTCCCGCCGGCGCCTTCGCGCCGCTCGCCGCCCTCGCCGTTCCCGTTCGCGTCAGAAGGGGGACCGGCCGGATTTTCCTGTTCGTCGTCGCGGAGGATCCCGCGCGGCTGCAGCAGATGAGCGGTCTGCTCGTTCGCATCGCGGACCTCATCGGCGGCCGTGAGGAGATCGTCTTTCTGCTCGGCGAGCTGCAGCGGCTCAATCGCGAACTTGAGCAGCGGGTGCTCGAGCGGACACAGGAACTTCAGCGGGCGAACGACGAGATGGGCCGCGAGGTCGAGCAGCGCCGGAGATCCGAGCGGGAGCTGCACGCCAGCGAGGATCGCTTCCGCCGCGCCATCGAGGAGGCGCCGTTCCCCGTGATGATCCACGCCGAGGACGGCAGCGTGCTGAGCCTGAACCGCGCGTGGCGGACGATCACGGGCTACGCGCAGGCCGAGATCGCGAGCACCGCCGACTGGGCCGAGCGTGCCTGCAGCCCCAGGAAGGAGCAGGTCCTGGAGCAGGGCGATCGTCGGTACGCACTCGCCCGTCTGCTGGCCGAAGGCGAGTGCGCGGTAGCCTGCAAGGACGGGTCACAGCGCGTCTGGGAGATGAGCTCCGCGCCGCTGGGCCGTCTGGCCGACGGGAAGCGGGCGGTGATCAGCATGGCCGCCGACGTCACCGAGCACCGCGCGCTCGAGGAGCAGCTGCGGCAGGCGCAGAAGATGGAGGCGGTCGGGCAGCTCGCGGGCGGCGTGGCCCACGATTTCAACAACATGCTCACCGCGGTCATCGGCTACGGCGAGCTGGCGCTCCTCGCGATGCCGCCGGACAACCCGCTGCGCCTGAACGTCGAGCAGATGGTCGAGGCGGCAAACCGGGCCGCGCACCTGACCCGCGACCTGCTGCTCTTCAGCCGCAAGCAGGCCACCGACCTCAGGAGCGTGGACCTGCGGTCGGTCATCCGCAGCGTCGAGCGTTTGCTGGGGCGCGTGATCGGTGAGGACATCGCCCTGAGGATTTTCCTGCCGCAGGAGCCCCTGCCGGTGAGCGTCGACACCCACCAGCTCGAGCAGGTCCTGGTCAACTTCGCGGCGAACGCCCGGACGCCATGCCCAGGGGGGGCACCCTTGACCTCAGCGCCGAGCAGGTAGTTTTCGACGCCCAATTCATCACCGCCCATGGATACGGCCGGCCGGGCCGGTACGCGATGGTGTCCGTCGCCGATACGGGCTGCGGCATGGACGAGGCGATGCAGCAAAAGGTCTTCGAGCCGTTTTTCACGACAAAGGGCGTGGGCAAGGGCACCGGCCTCGGACTCGCGGTCGTCTACGGGATCGTCAAGCAGCACGAGGGATACGTCAATCTCCACAGCGAGCCCGGCAAAGGCACGACGTTCAGGGTCTACCTGCCGCTCCTCGCCTCCGGCGCCGCGGCTTTGGAGCCGGCCGGGGAAGGCGAGCGTCCCCCCCGCGGCACGGAGACGATCCTTGTCGCCGAGGACGACGAGGTGGTGAGACTCCTCGTGCAGGCAGTGCTGACTGAATCAGGCTACACCGTTATCACGGCTGTCGACGGCGAGGACGCCGTGGCGAAATTCCGGGAGCACGGGGAGGAAATCCAGCTGCTGCTGTTCGACCTGGTCATGCCGAAGAAGAACGGACACGAAGCCTACGAGGAGATCCGGCTGATGCGGCCCGGCATCAAGGTGCTCTTTTCAAGCGGGTATGCCCCGGACGTGGTCCGCGAGCGCGTGCGCCTCGGCAGCCAGCTGCCGGTGGCGCACAAACCCATTTCGCCGAGCGCATTGCTCAGGCAGGTCCGCGCCATTCTGGACGCCCGGGACTGACCGGCCCGGGCGTCACCGACGCTCTTTCACAACGGGAGAGCCGTCTCCCGGAGCGCGGTGAACGGCCCCGCCGCCCGCAGCGCCCGCAGCTGCTCCTCGTCCCAGACCAGGAGCGCCCCGGCGAAGCCGAGGGCGTTGATCGAAATGGAACCGAAGTGCTCCCGGGAGCGCGGCACGAGCAACAGCCACTCTCTGGTCGCGATCAGATTGTAGGGACCGCCCTGCAGGTCGGAGCCCTGGCCGGGCGGGGGGCGCAGGCCGACCTGCTCGAGCAGCGCAAGCGTAGCGCTCGAAGGCCTGCCGGGCCGCGGCGCGTTCGCCGGTCGCGGCGCCGAGGACGGGCGAAGGAGTGGACGAAGTCGAAGCCGGGGATCGGCCCGGACCCGACAGCACCCCGCGCCCCGGCGAGCAGGGGCGCGATCGGCACCGGCGGCCCCTGCGGGGCGAGCGGGAGGGGCACCAGCTGGAGGTGCTTGTGCGGCTGGCTCGCCCCGGCTTCGGGCCCGCCGTTGTAGAAGCCGAGGCTGTCGTATTCGTTCAGGCAGCGCCAGAGGGCCTCGAAGTCGCGCAGCGTGAGCAGCGAGCGCTGCTGCTCGAACTCGCGCGTGACGATGAGCAGGTGGTTGTCGACGACGTTGAACTTGTTGAGGATCGCCACGTGGGTCTCCGAGACATCGGCGACGAAGAGCGCCTGCTCGTAGGGCAGAAACGGGTTGACCGGCGCTCCGGCGGCGGCGCTGCGCTCCTGGGCCGCGCGCTGGTCGTTCTTGCGCCGGAGGTTCGTCGAGCACCCGCACGAAGAAGCGCACCCCCCGGTCCTCGACGAACTCGTAGCCGGTGGCGAATCGGCAGCAGGGCTCCGGAGGCCAGGGCTTGGACGTGACGGTCGCAATGCTCCCGGCCAGCGACCCGCGTGCGAAGGTGCTGCCGCTCGCTCATGACCCGCCGAGCATAGCGCACTCCGGAGGTTTGCGTTCGCGGTTATTCGTGAAAAGATGGCCGTCCCCGCCAGGTTCGACCGGGAATTCACAGCGGCGGTTTGCGTTCGGAACGGGCTGCGGGATTCGCTGGACGAAGGTGCCGACTCACGGCGGAGCGAGCGAGCCGGTGGAGGTCCGCAGCGACAAGACCCCGTAGTCCGCACGGGAAGCATCCCGCTCAGCGTGCGGCAGCATCGAATCACGGAGCAAAGGAAGGAACCCATGACACGCACGAAAAGCCCGGCGGTGGCCCCTCTGCTCGTGGTCGCACTCGTGGTGGCGTTCATCGCGGTGCCGCAGCTGGCCTCCTTCTACGTCGACTGGCTCTGGTTCGAGAGCGTCGAGCTCGCGCAGGTCTTCGTCACGAGCTTCAAGGCGCAGGCCTTCTGGTCGCTGGCCGGCGGCCTGCTCGGCTTTCTCGTGGCCTTTGTCAGCCACCTGGCGATGGTGCGGACCACCCGGGGGCGCGTCGTCACGGTCTCCTTCCAGAACCAGGCCGCCCTGCAGCTGGACGTGCCGAAACACCTCGACCGGCTCGCCCTCGCGGCGCCGGCGCTGGCGGCGTTCGTCGTCGGATCGCTGTTCGCCGGCAACTGGCTGAAGTTTCTCCTCCAGTCCCACGCCGCGCCGTTCGGTTCGGTCGACCCGGTCTTCGGCCGCGACATCTCGTTCTATGTCTTCTCCCTGCCGGTGCTCGAAATTGTCGGCTCCGGCCTGCTGCTGGCGCTCGGGATCGCGCTGCTCGCGGCGGCGGCGATGTATTTCCTCAAGGGGGCGCTGCTCCTGACCAACAAGGGGGTCAGCCGCCGAGCGGCCGGCCGCGGTGCACCTGGCCATCCTCGGCAGCCTGCTCTTTCTCGTGCTGGCGCTCAACACCTTCGTCGGCATGCACGCCATCCTCTCCTCGAAGCAGGGGCTCGTCGCCGGCGCGACCTACACCGACATCAACGCGCGCCTGCCCCTGATGAAGCTGCAGATCGCGCTCGCCGTGGTCGCCGCCGCCCTGATCCTGGCGAACATCTTCGTGCGGCGCAGCGTGCTCGTGGTCTCGGGCATCGGCGCCTACCTCGTCGCGGCCATCGTCGGGGGCGCCGTCTACCCGGCGCTGCTGCACAAGTTCGTGGTGGCGCCGAACGAACTGGTCAAGGAGACGCCCTACATCAAGCTGAACATCGCCGCGACCCGCCGGGGCTTCGGTCTCGCCGCGGTCGAGGAGCGCAACATCTCGGGTCAGACCGGCCTCAGCCGCGAGGACATCGAGAAGAACGGCACGACCATCAGGAACATCCGCCTCTGGGACCACCGGCCGCTGCTCGACACCTTCAGCCAGGTGCAGGAGATCCGCACCTACTACGACTTCACCACGGTGAGCAACGACCGCTACCTGATCAACGGCGAGTACCAGCAGACCATGCTCTCCCCGCGCGAGCTCTCCAGCGACAGCATCCCGACGAAGAACTGGATCAACGAGACGCTGACCTTCACGCACGGCTACGGGCTGACGCTCGGCCCGGTCACGCAGGTGACGCCGGAAGGGCTCCCGGTGCTGCTCGTGAAGGACATCCCGCCGGTCTCCAGCGCCGCTGAAATCACGGTCACCCGGCCGGAGATCTACTACGGGAAGCTCTCGAGCAGCTACGTCATCGTCAACACGAAATCGAAGGAGTTCGACTACCCGGCGGGCGAGGACAACGTCTTCACCGAGTACGCCGGGGCCGGCGGCGTGAAGATCGACTCGCTGCTCAGGAAGCTGGCGTTCACGGCGCACTTCGGCTCGATGAAGCTGCTGCTCTCGAACGACGTCACCGCCGCCAGCCGGGTCCTGTATCACCGGAACATCGCCGAGCGCGTCGGCCGGGTCCTGCCGTTCCTGCGGCTCGACAGCGACCCGCACATGGTGGTCACCGACGACGGGCGCCTGGTCTGGATGTACGACGCCTACACGGTGAGCGACCGCTTCCCCTACTCGCAGCCGGTCGGCGGCGGCGTCAACTACATCAGGAACTCCGTGAAGATCACCATCGACGCCTACGACGGGAGCATGAAGTTCTACATCGCCGACCCCGTGGACCCGATCGCGCAGACCATCGCGAACGTCTTCCCCGGCGTGCTGCGCCCGATCGGCGAGATGCCCGAGGACCTGCGCCGGCACATCCGCTACCCGCTGGACATCTTCGGGGTGCAGACGGCGGTCTACTCGACCTACCACATGGAGGACCCGCAGAGCTTCTACAACCGCGAGGACCAGTGGGAGATCCCCGTCATGGGCGCGGAGGATCAGCGCGCGCAGATGGAGTCCTACTACACGATCATGAAGCTGCCGGGGGAGAAGAAGGAGGAGTTCATCCTGATGATCCCCTTCAACCCGAAGAAGAAGGACAACCTCTCGGCCTGGATGGTCGCGCGCAGCGACGGCGACGCACTACGGGAAGATGGTCGTCTACCGCTTCCCGAAGGACCGGCTCGTCTACGGCCCGAAGCAGATCGTGGCGCGGATCAACCAGGACACCGAGATCTCGCGGCAGGTCTCGCTCTGGGACCAGCGCGGGTCGCAGGTCATGCAGGGGACGCTGCTGGTGATCCCGATCGAGAACTCGCTGATCTACGTCCAGCCGCTGTACCTGCGCGCCGAGACCGGCAAGATCCCGGAGCTCAAGCGGGTGATCGTGGCCTACGAGAACAAGATCGCCATGGAGGAGACCCTCGAGCGCGCGCTGGCGCGGATCTTCGGCGAGAGTGCGGGCGCGGCGCGGGCCGCCGCCGCGACGGGCGCCGCGACCCCGGGCGCCGCGGCCGCCGCGAGCCGGCCGCCGGCCGCCGCAGGCGATCTGGCGCGCGCGCGCGCAGGAGCACTTCGACCGGGCCATGAAAGCCCAGCGCGAGGGCAACTGGGCGCTCTACGGCGAGGAGATCGGCCGGCTCGGGGAGATCATCCGGCAGCTGCGGTGAGGGGCGGCGCGAAGTGCACCTGACAAGCGTCACGCTCCACCCGGGGCGCTATCCGGAGCCGGAGGCGTACCCGTTCTGCATCCCGGTGCTGCGCGAAACACGCCGGGTCGGTTTTTCCTCGCCGGTCACCTTCTTCGTCGGCGAGAACGGGTCGGGCAAGTCCACGCTCCTCGAGGCGATCGCGCGGCGCTGCGGCGTCCACATCTGGCAGGAGGGTTCGCGGCTGCGCGTCGGGCACAACCGCTGGGAAAAGCGCCTGCACGAGCACCTGGACGTCGAGTGGGCCGCGGGTCCGGTGCCCGGGTCGTTCTTCGGCGCCGCCGGCTTCGGGACCTTCGCCGCGCTGCTCGACGAATGGGCTTCCAACGACCCGGGGCAACTCGACTATTTCGGCGGGCACTCCCTGATGACCCTCTCGCACGGCCAGTCGCTGATGGCGTTTTTCCGGTCGAGATATCGGCTCCGCGGCCTCTACCTTCTCGACGAGCCCGAGGCCGCGCTCTCGCCGACGACCCAGATCGAACTGCTGCGGCTCATGGTCCGCGAGGCCCGGGCCGGGCAGGCCCAATTCATCGTCGCGACGCACTCGCCGATCCTGATGGCCTGCCCGGGGGCCACGCTTTTGTCCTTCGACGGCGCGACGCTGGCGCCGGTGCGGTACGAAGAGACCCGGCACGTGCGCGTCTACCGCGATTTCCTGGCCGACCCGGCGCGATTTCTCGAGGCGGGGGAGATGCCGGGCGGGGGCAAGGCCGGCGATTGAGGGGCGGGCGGCGGCGGCCGTCGACCAACGCGTGATCCGGCGCACGCGCGGAGGTGTATGATTGACCCGTCCGGGGGCGCCGGGGTGCGGCGGCAATCACGGCGGCGAGCGTCGGGTGGGCGGAGGGGAGTCGTCGTCGTGAAAAGTTTCGCGGAATTGAATCTGAGCGCGGGCCTGCTGAAGGCGATCGCCGACATGGGCTTCGAGGAGCCGACACCCATCCAGGAGCAGACCATCCCGGCCGCGCTCGCGGGACGCGACATCATCGGCCAGGCGCAGACCGGCACGGGCAAGACCGCTTCGTTCGCGGTGCCGGTCATCGAGAAGAAGACCGCGGGCAGCAAGCCGTACGCGCTGATTCTCGAGCCGACCCGCGAACTGGCGATCCAGGTCGCCGAGGAGATCGGCCGGCTCTCGAAGTTCAAGAGCCGCTCCGTGCTGACCGTCTACGGCGGCTCGTCGCTGGAGCGGCAGGTCAAAGCGCTCAGAAGCGGCGTGAACATCGTCGTCGGCACGCCGGGCAGAGTGCTCGACCATCTGAATCGCAAGACCCTTGTCCTGTCCGAAATCTCCATCGTCGTCCTCGACGAGGCGGACGAGATGCTCGACATGGGGTTCATCGAGGACATCGAGAAGATTCTCGAGCTGACCCCCGCGACCCGGCAGATGATGCTCTACTCCGCGACGATGGCCCCCGCGATCGCGAAGATCGCGAAAAAGCACATGAAGGACCCGCTGAAGATCGCGATCAACCTCAAGGACATCGTCGCGCCGAAGATCGCCCAGGTCTTCTACGAGGTGGCCCAGCGGGACAAGACGGAGGTGCTCACCAGGCTGCTGGACGTCGAATCCCCGGAACTGACGCTCGTGTTCTGCCACACCAAACGCGAGGTCGACGACGTCGCGGCCTCCCTGCGGACGCTCGGCTACAACGCCGGCGCCCTGCACGGCGATTTCACGCAGGCGCACCGGGAAGAGATGATGGGCAAGTTCAAGAGCGGGAAGATCGACATCCTCGTGGCGACCGACGTCGCGGGCCGGGGCATCGACGTCGAAAACATCACGCACGTCATCAACTACAGCATCCCCCAGAGCCCGGAGGGGTACATCCACCGGATCGGCCGCACCGGGCGGGCCGGCCGCTCGGGGATGGCGGTCACGTTCGTGACGCCGCGCGAATACCGCCAGCTGCAGCTGATCGAGAAGACCGCCAGGACCAAGCTCAGCCGCCGGGACATCCCGTCGGCGGCCGAGGTCTTGAGGGCCCGGCAAAAGCAGATCGTCAGCGATGTCGTCGCGCAGTTGCAGAAGGCAACCCACGCCGCGTACCTCGATGTCGTCAAGCAACTCGGCGCGATCGCCGGCCTGGAAGAGGTGACGGCCGCGGCGCTTGGTCATCGCCTTCGGCGAGATGAAGGTCGCCGAACTTCAAAAGCGCGCCGCCCCCGGCCGCCCGCCTCGGCTCTCCGGACGATATCCGTCGAAAAAGGGATGACCCGGCTCTTCTTCACCCTTGGACGCAAGGACAGGGTCCAGACGTCGGAAATCCTCCGCGCGATCGCCGGGGAGTCGGGCATCCAGGGCAAGCGCGTGGGGAAGATCGACATCCGGGAGCAGTTCACCTTCGTCGACGTCCCCGTCGACATCGCCGAGAAGGTGATCGCCGCGATGGACAACGCGTTCATCAAGGGGAAGAAGATCGCGGTGAAAAAGGCGCTGCCCCCGATGGGCCCACGGCCGTCGGTGAAGCCCCGGCGATCGTGAACGCCGACATCGTCCAGGTGCTCGGCGGGAGGGTCCTGACCTTCTTCGCGCACGCCGCCGGCGTCCGCGCTTCCCGCCGGCCCCTTCTGGAGGCCGCGCGCGCCCTGCCCGCCCTCGCCCAGCGGCCGGTGCGGCAGGTGTTCTACCGCCAGGTCTATTTCACCGGCGTGCAGGCGCTCTTCGTGGTGGCGTCCATCGGCCTGGTCCTGGGCCTCGCGATCATCACCCAGGTCTCGAGCCTGGCGGGGCGGACCTCGGACCTCACCGGCAGGATTCTCGTCTGGGTGGTGGTGCGCGAACTCGGCCCGCTCTTCGCGGCCATCATCGTGATCGCCCGGAGCGGGACCGCGGTCGCGACGGAGCTCGGCTCGATGAAAGTCAACGACGAGGTCCGTTACCTGCGCGCCCTGGGCATCCCCGCCTCCCGCTACCTGGTGATGCCCCGCATCGCCGGCCTGACGACGAGCCTGCTCGCGCTGCTCTTCTTCTTCCAGGGGACCGCCGTCCTCGGCGGGCTGGCGCTGTCGTCGCTCCTGTTCGACCTGCCCTTCCGCGCCCAGCTCGACAACCTCGCCGGCGACGCTCAGCTTCTTCGACCTGTCGATCTCCCTCGCTCAAAGGGCTCGTCTTCGGGCTCGTCGATCGCCGCGGCCGCGTGCTACCACGGCCTGAGCGTCCGGAGGTCGATCACCGAAGTGCCGCAGGCGGCCACCCGGGCCGTGATCGAGGCCCTGATCCTCGTGGTCGTGATCAACGGGTTCATCACCGTGGCGTCATTCCTGTGATAGAGTTCAGAGAGGTGACGGCGGGGGGCTTGCGCGAGGCCTCCTTCAGCATCGGCGCGGGCGTCGCCTGCAAGCTGGTGACCGAGTCGGACCTCGACCGCGACCAGTTGCTGCACCTGCTGCTCGGGAGCGCGCGGGCGGAGCGCGGGGAGGTCGCGCTCTTCGGGGAAGCGCTGGGCGGCGTGTCCGAGGAGCGGGCGCTGTCCCTCTTCTCGAGGATGGGCATCGTGTGGAGCGGCGGCGGTTTCGTCAGCAACCTGAAGGTCTGGGAGAACCTCCTGCTGCCGGTCATGTACCACCGGGGCGGGGAGCCGGCCACGTACGAAGGGCCGGTGCGCGGAGCTGCTCCGCCGCCTCGGGGTGGATGAAAACCTCGTGCCGGGCTATCTGCGGAGTCTCCCCGGCGCCCTGCCCGTGCAGGCGCAGCGGCTCCTCGGTTGCGTGCGCGCGGCGCTGATGGATCCCGAGGTCGTGATCTACGAATCCGTGTTCGAAGGGCTGCAGCGCGACGTGCGCGTGCGCCTCGAGTCTTTCGCGGTCTGGTTTCACACCCAGCGTCCGGGGCGCACGTCCGTCTACCTGAGTTCGGACGAGCAGTCCCTGCAGGGCCTGCCGGCGGATCTGGTGCTGCGGCAGGAGGGAGGGAGGTTCGCCGCATGAGTTTGTTCGAGGAACACGACCCGCGCTTCGTCCACCTCGAGAGGAGGGTCGGCATCTTCGTGATCCTGGGTGTCGTGGCGACGGTGACCGCCGTGGTCCTCCTCGGGGTCAGGCAGGGGGTCTTCACGCCGCGCGCCGCGGTCTCTTTCCGGGTCGAGAGCGCGGAGGACCTGAGCGAGGGGGCGGAAGTGCTGACCCGCGGGTTCAGGATCGGCAAGGTCTCGCGGCTCCGGCTCGACGACGCGGGGCGGGTCGAAGTGCGGCTGGCGGTCGACAGGAGCGCCGTCAAGTGGATCAAGCGGGATTCGACGGCGCGTGTCTCGAAGAGCCTGCTGGTGGGAGGGGCGAAAGTCGTCATCACCCCGGGCACTCCCGGGGCGGAGGTGATCCGGGAAGGGGACGAGCTTTCCTTCGAGCCGGGGGTCGGCCTGAGCGAGACGGCGCAGCAGGCGATGGAGGATCTCAAGCCGGTCCTGCGGCAGCTCACGGTGACGATCGGGAACCTCGGCGACCCGAAAGGGGACTTCATGACGACCCTCGCCAACCTGAACCGGCTCACCGCGAACCTGGACGAGACGCAGCGGGGCATCGGCGCCGCCTTCGACGGCGCGGGGGCGAGCATCAACAAGCTCGCCGCCGACCTGGATGCGGCGGCGGTGTCGCTGAACCGGGACGTGCTCCCGGCGGTGACGGCCGTGGTCGCCAAGGCGGACCAGGCCGCGGCCGGGGCGGAGCGGACGGCCCGCGCGGCCGAGTCCGTCGTCGCCACCGACCTCAAGCAGCTGGTGGCTGCTCTGCGCGAGGAGCTGATCCCGCAGGTGCAGGCGGTGTTGCGGAGCGCGGACGGGGCGGTTCAAGGCGCCGGAGAGGCCACCGCCACGCTGCAGCAGGAACTCCCGCCGATCCTGGAGAAAATAAAAACCAGCCTCGACACCGTCCAGGCCATCGCGCTGGATCTGAAGAAGGCGAGCGCCCAGGCGCCGGCGTTGCTCGAGGACGGCGGGACCCTCGTGCAGGATTCGGAGGCGCTCGTGAAGCGCGTGGGCGAGATGTGGCTGTTGCGCAGCGACGAACCCCAGCCGACGGAGCGGACGATCGATGTCGAGAGCTATCAACGCCGGGAATAAGGCCGGGTTCCGCGGACGCACCGCGCTGCGGCGCGATGCCCCGGGACGCCGGCGGTTCAATGCGGCCGCAGGGTTGGTCGCCGTGCTGGGTCTCGTCGGGGCCGCCGCACTATTCGCCGGCTGTGGCGGCGCACGGCAGGTTTACCGTTCGGCGCCGCTCGAAAGGGAGATCGAGCTCAACCGGAAGGCGACGACGGCGTTCGAGCGCGGGCAGTACGAGACGGCGCTCGCCGGTTACCGCGAAGCGCTGCGGATCTCGCGCGCAATCGAGCACGTCGACGGGATCGCCGCGAATCTTCTCGATCTGGCAGCCGTGTACCGGGTCGTGGGCGACGGGGAGAGCGCCGCGCTTGCCGCGGACGAAATCCTTGCGGGAGGGAAGCTCCCCTTCTCCCCGGCCCAGCGCTCGTCCGCTGCCTACCTCAGGGCGCTGCTCTTCACGGACCAGAATGCCCTCGCGGAGGCGTCCCGGCTGGCGGCGCAGGCGCGGGCGCTGTGCCGGGAATCCGCGTGCGGGAACGAAGGGCGCATCGTCAACCTCCAGGCGCGCATCGCCTTTCTCGCGGGGTGACCGGGCGGCGGCGCTCGCAGCGGCGCTCGAGGCGCTCGCGCTGAACCGGGCGGCGAAGGCGGACGAGGAGACGGCGAACTCCCTGCGCGTCGCGGCGGACGTCCGCTCCGTGCTCGGCGACCTGGCGAAGGCGGAAGAGGGGTACGCCGAGGCACTGGTGCTGGACAAGAAGCTCGGCCTCGCGGCCAAGATCCGCCTCGACCTGATCCGGCTCGGCGATGTCGCGGCCGGGCAGGGCCGCGGCGAGGACGCGCGGGTCTACTACCTGCGGGCCCTGGACGTGAGCCGCGGCGCGGCGGACGAGCCGGGAACAGCCGAGGCCGTCGAGCGCATCAGGGGGCTGGAGCGGTCGCGCTGAACCTGCGGCCCCCGGTCGGTCAGAGGCCGTCGGGCACAGCCCGCTGATCGCGCGAGTCCGAGCGCTCGGCACGGTTGCGGGTGTCTCAGCGCCGCCGTTTCTTCCGCGCGGGCGGCGAGGCCTGCGCCCGAATCTCCTCGGCCAGATCCCGTCGAACGATTGCACCCCCATCCTGGATTGCGGCGTGGTCGCGCTCCCCGAGGAGCACGCCGAACGACTCGCGCGCCGCGCCGCTGCGGATGGCGGTCTTCGGTCCGGGCTGCGGTCCCGCAACGGCCGGCTCGCTCACCGGCGCTCCACGAGATCGGCGCCGACGTGCTCGCGTCCGCCCCGCCACGCCGCATCGAGAGCGAGGTAGGCGAGGCGGTTCACCTCGCGACAAATCCCGCCCGAGGCGGCGTAGATCGCGCTGCGGGCCTCGTCGTCGAAGAGTTCCGGCTGCCCCCCCGCGACGAGAAGACGGTAGTTGAGGTAGTGCGTGGTCTCCGGCTCCGAGAGCGGGCGCAGCGAGATCCGGTGATAAATGCGGGTGGCGAGCGAACTGTGGACCGGGTGCTGGAGACGGCGGAGAAAGCGCTCCTCGGCGAAGAGCAGGCAGGTGCAGAGCTTGGCGCGCGGCGACTCCAGGTTGCTGAGCGTGCGCAGGATGTGGAGCGCTTCGGAGCTCAGGAAATGCGCCTCGTCGACGATGGCCACCAGACGCTTCCCCTGGCGGTTGAGCTCGATGATCGTGCTCTGGAGCAACTCCAGCAGGTCGAGATAGCGCGTTGGCATCTCACTCACCCCGGCTTCGCGGAGCATCTCGCGCAACAACGCGATCCGGCCCATCCCGGGGGTGACCAGCACCATGATCACCTGCGCGTCGGACCGTTCCAGAGCCCTGCAGCAGCAGCTGGGAGACGATGGTCTTGCCCACGCCCGCGGGCCCGGTCACCAGGCCGAGGGCGATGCCGTCGCGAACCGTCGCCGCCAACCGCAGGAAGGCCTCCTCGTGAGGAGCGCTCTTGAAGTAGTACTCGAGATTGACGGTGTCGTGGAACGGATTTTCACGCAAACCGAAACGTTCGGCGAAGTGCCCCGACATCGCGCGCAGCCGCGCCACGGAGGCCGCGAGAGGCTGCGCTCCGCAGGAGAGGGCCGGGGGGGGGCATCCGGCACGGCGGTTCCCGACTGCAGCGTATTGAGCAGGTCCATGATTTTCGACATCGGCTCCTCCCTCGCTCACGTCAGCCGGCGCGTGCGGCCTCCCCGAGCAGTTGCAGATAGCTCTCGCGGTCCCGGTTGGCGGGGCGCTCCCGTTCCGCGAGAATGATACTGGCAATGTGACGGATCTGACGGGACGCCCGGCAGGCCGGGGAGAAGGAGGTGATCGGCACCCCTTTCTGAAAAGAAGCTTCGAGGTGCTCGTCTTCCGGGATGTAACCAAGAAAAATCGGCGTTTTCCCGGTGAGCCGCTGCGCAGCCCGCGCGAGCCGGTCGAAGACCTCCCGGCCCTCCTCTTCGCCGCGGCACCGGTTGACCAGGACGGTGACCCGGCCGCGGCAGCCGCACTCCTCGGCCGCCTGGAGAGCACCCAGAGCGTCGATGCCGGCGGCGATGTTCGGCGTCGTGACGATCATGATGTCATCGGCCAGGCGCAGCATGCGCGTGACGTTGGCCCCGATTCCGGCTCCGGTGTCGATGATCAGGGTGTCGGTATGGTGCCCGAGCTTCTGCAGCTCTCCCGCGAGCTCCTCCCGCCTGCCGGCGCTCAGAGTCGGCCAACGCGCTGGATCCGGAACCGCCGGGAAGCAAGCTGACCCCGTAGCTGGAGTCCACGATGATTTCCGCGAGCGCCGCGGAGCCGCGGATCAATTCGTCGAGCGTCTTCTCGGGAAAGAGCCCGAGCAGAAGGTGGGCGTTGGCCAGGCCGAAGTCGGCGTCCACGAGGAGCGGGCGCCGCCCGTGGCGAGCGAGAGCCACCGCGATATTCACGGCGACCGTTGTTTTCCCCACCCCCCCTTTGCCGCTGGTGACGGCCGCGGTCCAGATACCCCGCCCCCGGACCAGGGCGTAGCGCTCGATGCGGTCCCGCACCGCCGCGGCGTTCAGACCGCTGGAGCGAAGAATGGTTTCGATTTTGCGCAGCAGGGCGATCTGCTCGGTGGTGTACGTCGAGGGGGCGAAGAGCGCGTTCCCGATGCCGAGGCAGCGGCCGAATTCCTTTTCCAGGTAGCGAAAGCGCGCCTCCTCGAGGCCGCTGAGGCGCAGCGCCTCCTGGAGGTCGTGGCGCTGTGTCGCCGACATCGCCCGCTCTGCTGTGCTCTGGTCGCTTCGAGGCGCCGGAGCGTTAACGCGCCACGACGACGGCCTGCGGCATCGACAGCAATCCGCCGGTGGTGCCGTCAACGGCCCGGATGAGTTGATCGTTTTCCTGCTTGAGGCGCTCGATCTCCCGGCTCTGGACCTGGATGGTTTGATTGGCGAGGTTCTCCAGGAGCTTGGAGCTCTGACGCAGCTGCTCATTCTCGGTCTCGAGCTTTTTCAGGCTGAGCGCCTCGCTGTCGGCTGTCCCGCGCGCGGCGGCGGATTGCTCCTTTTCGCGCAGAGCCCGGCTGGTCTCCTCCCGCAGGCGCTCGGCCTCGGTGAGCCGCTCCTTGAGTGCCTGCAGGGCCTTTTCCAGGTGCCGTATCTGCTCGGAGCGATTCTGGCTCTCCGACTGGAAACGCACCATCTCCGCTTTCAGCGCACGCTCGCTCTCCCCCGGGACAGCGGGGGCTGCGCCCGGTTCGGGAACCCCGCCGCGCTGCGCGGCCAAGGTGCGCAGCTGCTCCTCTTTCTGCAGGAGAGTGGCGCGCAGTTGCTGTGCTTCCCCGCGGGCGCGGGCCAGATTCGCCTCCAGGGCCTCGCCCTGCCGAATCAGCGGTTCGGTGATGTCCGGGGTGCTCCGGAGCAGGTCCAGCCGTTTCTCGAGGGAGGCGACACTGCCCTCGACTGCCGACAGTTTGGTCTGAAGGCGAAGGTCTGAGGCCGCCGTGCTCGTCGCCGCGGCGGGAAGCCGCGCCGTGAACGAAAATGCGACCGCCGCCAGCGCGAGGGCACAAGCCGCCGCGGCGCCGATCCCGGCGAGCCTGCGGTGCCCGGCCAGACGGGCCCGAAGTGACGGTCGCAGGCACATCGTCTCGGCCTGCTCCTCGATGATATCCGCGTCGATGGTGCGCTGTTCCCGCAGAAAGGCCACCGCAAGAGCCTTGTCGCACAGGGTGTTGATGGACCGCGGGTAGCCGCGGGTTTCCTTGAAAATCCGTCGGAGGGCCTTCTCCGTGAAGGAAACCTTCTCCGGAGTCCCGCCCGCCATGGCCATGCGGTGAAGAATATATTCGCGGGTCTCGCCGGCCGAGAGCGGGGCGAGCTGCGGATTGGCGGCAATGCGCTGCCTGACCTGGCGGAACTCCGGGGTCTGGAGCCTGGCGTGCAGCTCCGGCTGCCCGACCAGCAGAATCTGGACCAGCTTTTCTTTTTCGGTTTCGAAGTTGGAGATCATGCGGACCTGTTCCAGCGACCGCAGCGGCAGGTTCTGGGCGTCGTCAATGACGATGAGGGAGTTCCCCCCCGCCTGGGCGCGGCGCACCAGGTGCAGATAGAGGGTGTCCATGAGCTGTCCCTTTGAGGCGCCATCGGGCTCCTCACCGAAATCACGGACAATGGCCGCGAGAATCTCGGTTTCGGAAAGATCGGGGTTCAGGACCAGGGCGGTTTCCGTCTCTTCGTCTTTGAGCATCCCGAGCAGGGTGCGGCACAGTGTCGTCTTTCCGGTACCGACATCCCCCGTCAGGACAAGAAAGCCCTTTCTCGAGGCGATCCCGTCCAGGAGACACGTGAGGGCGTCTTGATGGGTGCTGGTCGGAAAGAAGTACTTCGGGTCCGGCGTGTTGCTGAACGGGCGCTCGGTGAAACCGAAGAAAGACGAAAAAACCATTTCCCCCTCCCTTTTAAAAAACTCACTACAAAAGAGATGTTGAACAATGGATCCTTCGGAACTGTTTTAGATTGTCGATGTAATTGCTTGTTATGTCAAGCATATTCTTTCATGAGCAAATATGTTGTGAATGAGGGAGAAAAATTGTTGAGATTTCAATGACTTTTACAAAAATCGATTATTGCCTCGTGGGCAATCGTTTTCCAGGAACAAACGCTTGATCTGAATATTCAGTTTCCGGTGATTTCAAGACAAATCACCTTGACATCAGCCTCCCAGCGCTTCGGAGACGATCGCCTGCGCCTCCTGCTGGATCCGGCGCAGGTGCTCCTCGCTCCGGAAGCTCTCGGCGTAGACCTTGTAGATGTCCTCGGTGCCCGAGGGGCGCGCGGCAAACCAGCCGTGCGCGGTCGTGACCTTGAGCCCCCCGATCGGCGCGTCGTTTCCCGGCGCGCGCGTGAGCTTCGCGACGATCGGGTCGCCGGCCAGTTCGGTGGCGGTGACCTGGGAGGGGGAGAGCCGCGAGAGCGTGTCGCGCTGGGGCTGCGAGGCCGCCGCGTCGACGCGGGCGTACCAGGCGCGGCCGTGCTCGCGCTCCAGGGCGCGGTAGCACTCGCCGGGGTCCTTGCCGTGCACCGCCGTGATCTCGGCCGCAAGCAGGTCCATGATGATGCCGTCCTTGTCGGTGACCCAGACCGTGCCGTCGCGGCGCAGGAACGCGGCTCCGGCGCTCTCCTCGCAGGCGAACGCGCAGGCGCCCGAGAGCAGCCCGTCGACGAACCACTTGAAGCCGACCGGCGTCTCGGTGACGCGGCGGCCGAGGTGTGCCGCGACGCGGTCGATCATCGAGCTGGAGACGAGCGTCTTGCCGACGCTGGCCGCGGCCGGCCAGTGCGGCCGGTGCGAGAAGAGGTGCCAGACCGCGACGGCGAGGTAGTGGTTCGGGTTCATCAGGCCGACGCTGCGGGTGACGATGCCGTGCCGGTCGAAGTCCGGGTCGTTGCCGAAGGCGATGTCGAAGCGATCCTTGAGGCCGATCAGGCCCGCCATGGCGTACGGGGAGGAGCAGTCCATGCGGATCTTCCCGTCGTGATCCAGGTGCATGAAGCCGAACGTCGGGTCGACGGCGCGGTTGACGATCTCGAGTTCGAGGCCGTACCTGGTGGCGATCGGGTCCCAGTAGGCGATGCCGGCGCCGCCCATCGGGTCGACGCCGATCTTCAGGCCGGCGCGCGCGATCGCCGCGAGATCGACGATGTTCTCCAGGTCGTCGACGTACGGCATGACGTAGTCGTGAGCGTGCGTCGTCGAGGCCGTGAGCGCACGGTTGAAGCGGAATCCGCCGCACGCCGGCGAGGTCTGCGGCCAGCAGCGCGTTCGCCCGCTGCTCGATGCCGCGGGTGACCCCGGTGTCGGCCGGGCCGCCGCTCGGTGGGTCGTACTTGATGCCGCCGTCCTCGGGGGGGTTGTGCGAGGGCGTGATGACGATCCCGTCGGCGAGGCCGACCGCGCGCCCGCGGTTGTAGCCGAGAATGGCGTGCGACACGACCGGTGTCGGCGTGTAGCCGCGCCCGGCCTGGATCATCGTCTCCACGCCGTTGGCGGCGAGCACCTCGAGCGCGCTCGCGAACGCCGGCTCGGAGAGCGCGTGGGTGTCCATGCCGAGAAAGAGCGGGCCGGGGGCGCCCGCGGCGGCCCGGAGCTCGCAGACCGCCTGCACGATGGCCAGCACGTGCGCCTCGTTGAACGACCCCTTGAACGACGAGCCGCGGTGCCCCGACGTGCCGAACGAGACGCCCTCGGCCGGGTTCGCCGGGGTCGGGGCGGCGGGTGTAGTAGTCCGAGACGAGCCGCGGGACGTTGACGAGCATTTCGCGCGGGACCGGCGTGCCGGCCAGTTCGTGCCGGCTCATGGCGCGGGCTCCTCGCCCGCAAGACGCCAGAGCCCTGTGTCGGAGAACGCCGGAGTCGATTCCGGGAGACGGACACGGGACGCGTCCCGCCGAGCAAGACGAACATTGTCGCGGCTGATGCAGATGTTGCGGTGAAATTTCATGAGTCAGCCTCCGTGTGCTGCGGTGAGACGGGCGAAAATATCCTGCACGTCGCGCGGCGGGCGAATCACCCGTCCCGCGACATCCGTGAAAGCGTGCTCGGTGTGTCCGTCGACGATCAGCGCGGCGTCGCATTCGATCCGGTAGTCGATGCGCAGGCGCACGCCGCCGGCGTGTATCCGGCCGATCCGCACGATCAGCAGGTCGTCGTAGCGCGCGGGCCTGCGGTAGCGCACGAGCGCCTCGATCACGGGCAGATGAATGCCGCGCCCGACGAGCGCGGGGTAGGGCAGCTCGGTCGGCCGCATCAACTCGGTGCGCCCCATCTCGAACCAGCGCAGATAGTTGCCGTGCCAGACCACGCCCATCGCGTCCGTGTCGGCGAACGCCACCCGCACGCGCAGGACCTCGGGCAGCGGCCGCTGCCCGGGCGTGGCCGGCTGGCTTGAGCGCGATGGTCGCTTGCTGCTCGTCACGGAGAAAATTCTAACACCGCAGAGCACCGAACGTGTATCCCCTCGGCTGGAGAGTCAGCCGGTACGAACGTTCGCAGGGGCGGGGTTCACCCCCGCCCGTCGCAGACGAGTCCTTGCGGACGGTCCGTCAGGAGGCGAGGCCGATCGGCGAACAGCAGGCAGTAGACCAGCGCCAGGCGCGCGGTGCCCGCCAGTGCGGCGTTCATCGCCGGGCCGTCCTCGCGCCGGGCGGCGAGGGTCTTCACGAGCGGCAGCGCCAGCGGCAGCGAGAGCAGCGGGCAGCAGAATCAGCGGGCCGCGCACCCCGGCCGCGAGAAAGACCGGCGGGATGAGAAAGGGGATCCCGAGCAGCAGCAGGTATTCGACGAGGGAGCCGCGCACGCCGAGGCGCACGGCGAGGGTGCGCTTGCCCGCCCGCGCGTCGGTCTCGATGTCGCGCAGGTTGTTCACGACGAGAATCGCCGTGATCAGCAGTCCCGGCGCGATCGAAGCCGCCGCCGCCGTGCCGGAGATCGTGCCGGCCTGCACGAAATAGGTGCCGCAGACCGCCACGGGGCCGAAGAAGACGAAGACGAAGAAATCGGCGACGCCAAGCGACGCCAGCGGCCACGGCCCGCCGCTGTAGGCGAGCGCGGAGAGGATCGAGGCGATCCCGACGATCAGGATCGGCACCCCGCCGCGGACGACGAGGTAGACGCCGACGAGAGCCGCCGCGACGAAGGCTCGCGACCATGCCGAGGCGCACCTGTTCCGGCGGGATGAGCCCGGCCTGCGTCACCCGGACAGGGCCCTTGCGATCCGGGGCGTCGATCCCGGCGCCGAAATCGAAGTAGTCGTTTGCGAGGTTGACGCCGATTTGCAGCAAGAGCGCGCCGGCCAGGGCGGCGAGTGCCGGGAACAGCGAGAACACCCGCTCGCCCAGGGCCGCGGCGGCGCCGACGACAACGGGTGCGATTGCCGCCGGGAGTGTTTTCGGGCGGGCCGCGAGCACCCAGGCCCGGCCGCGGGTGATGCTGACGGCGGTGTCCGACGGCGGCATCTGCTGCTTCTCCTGCTAGAGCTGCGGCCGCGTCCCGACGTGCACGGCGATGGTTCCGGCCATGAAGCGCTGGTAGCGCACTTCGACGAGTCCGGCCTCGCGCATGATCGCAGCCAGTTCGGCAGGCGTCTTGAAACCCTCGGTCGACGCCGAGAGGTACGCATACGCCGAGCGCTCCCCGGCGATCAGCCGCCCGAGCAGCGGGATGACCCGGCGCAGGTACAGGCGCACGAGCGGCCGCAACGGCGAGGCCGGCGGCGGCGAGGTGTCGAGACAGACGACCCGCCCGCCGGGCCGGACCACGCGGGCCTGCTCGCGGAAAACACCGACGCGGTCGGCGACGTTGCGCAGCAGGTAGCCGGAGGTCACGGCGTCGAAGCTGGCGTCGGCAAACGGCAGGGAGCGCGCGTCGGCGCCGCACCAGGCGATGCGCTCGCCGCCCGGCCGCCGCCGTCCGACCCGCATCATCTCGAGCGAGAAATCGGCCGCCGTGACGCGCACGCCGGCCACCAGCCGCAGCGCCTCCAGGGCGATGTCGCCCGTGCCGCTCGCCAGATCGAGGAGCCGTCCGCCGGCCGGGAGCGCCGCCGCGAGCACCACGGCGCGCCGCCAGGCCCGGTCGCGCCCGAACGTCATCAGGGCGTTCATGAGCTGATAGCGCCCGGCGATGCGGTCGAACATCGCCCGCACGTCGGGCGGCGCCGCGGCTCGCTCGCGCTGCTGTCACCGCCGGCACTCCGAGGTTGTTTTCATGGCAGACGCGGATTGTACGCGCGGCGGGCGATCCCGGGCAACCATGAGCCTGACCTGTTTCGCTGCCGCGCCGAGCGGAGTAGAATCCCGCGGTTGCCTTCACCATGGGGAGGGTCGTGTTCATGACGGTCCCGCCGTATCGCTTTTTTGACCGCGGACCGGAGGTCGCGGCGTTTTTCGCCGCGGTGCGCTCCGAGCCGGTGCTGGCGCTCGATCTCGAGGCGGACAGCCTGCACCACTACCCCGAGAAGATCTGCCTGGTCCAGATCTCCACGCCGACCGAGACGGCGATTCTCGACCCGCTGGTGGCGCCGGAGGTTCTGGACGGTCTGGAGTCGGTGCTCGCCGATGCCGCGGTGCGCAAGATCGTGCACGGCGGCGACTACGACGTGCGCCTGCTCAAGCGCGAGCGGGGGGGGGCGGTGCACAATCTCTTCGACACCATGATCGCGGCGCAGCTCACCGGCCGCGAGCGCTTTGGTCTGGCCGCGCTGCTCGAGGAACACTTCGGCGTGGTGCTCGACAAGCGCTACCAGCGGGCCGACTGGTCGCGGCGGCCGCTCGGCCCCGAGCTGCTGGCCTATGCGGCCGCAGACACCGCGCACCTGCACGCCCTCTGCGGGCGCCTGACGGCGGAACTCGCCGCGCTCGGGCGGCTGGCGTGGGCCGAGGAGGAGTTCCGGCTGCTCGAGCGGATCGAGCCCGGCGCGTTGAAAAAGCCCTGGTGCCTGGATCTCAAGGGGGCGGGGCGTCTCGCGCCGCGCCAGCTCGCGCGACTCCAGGCCCTGCTCGAGACGCGCGACGAACTGGCGCGCGCGTGGGACCGTCCGCCCTTCATGGTTCTCGGCGAATCAAACGCTCATCGACTGGGCGCAGGCGCCGCCGGCGAGCCGCCGCGAGCTGGTCCAGACCCCCGGAGCGGGTCGCGCGCTGCTCGAACGCGTCGCCGATCGCGCGCTCGAGGCGCTTGAGCGCGCCGCGGCCGTTCCGGAGCAGGAATGCCCGCGGCCGGAGTCGCTGCGGCGCACGGTGCTCGGCGGCGTCCGAGGCGAGCCGGCTCGCCCGTCTCAAGACCGTGCGCGAGGAGACCGCGCGGCGCCTCGGCCTGGCTCCCGGGCTGCTCGTCAACGGGGCGACGCTGGAGAAACTCGCGCGCGAAGGGGCCGCCCGCGCCGGGCTGCTGAAAACCTGGCAGGCCGAAGCCCTCGGCGCGCCGTTCCTGCAGGCGCTGGATTGACGCTCACGGCTCCTGCACGAACTCCTCGAAGATTTCCGCGAATCTCCCGGTCGAGTCCGCGAAGGCCTCGAGCACCCGCGGGTGGAAGTGCGACGGCTCGGTCCGCCCGTCGCCGCGGGTGATGATCTCGACGACGCGCTCGTGGTTCAGGGTCGGCTTGTAGGGCCGCTCGCTGCGCAGCGCCTCGTACTGGTCGGCGATGCTCATGATCATCCCGGCCAGCGGCAGGTCCGCGCCGCGCAGTCCCCGGGGATAGCCCCCCCCGCTGAAGCGCTCGTGGTGCGTCAGCGCGATGACCTCGGCCAGCTGCAGGAACGCCGAGGTCGACCCCTGGAGGATGCGCGCGCCGGCCGTCGTGTGCCCCTGGACGATCGCGAACTCCTCCGCGGTCAGCGGTCCGCGCTTTTGCAGGATTTCGGTGGGGATCACGACCTTGCCGATGTCGTGCATCGGGCTGGCGTAGAAGATCGATTCCTGCTCCTCCTCGCCCCAGCCGAGCTCGCGCGCGAGGTGGCGGCAGTAGTGGCCGACGCGCTTGATGTGCCCGGAGGTGAAGCCGTCCTTGTACTCGGCGACCGTGGTGAGCCGGAAGATGGTGTCGAGGTAGCTCGTCTTGAGTTCCTCGCGGGAGCGTCGCAGCGCCGCGAGCGCGTCCTCGAGCTGGCGCGTCCGCTCGCGCACCTGCGCGTCGAGCTGCTCGTTGTGCTGTTGGAGAAAGGCCTCGAACTCCACGACCCGCAGGAGGTTCTTCACGCGCAGCGCCAGTTCGGCCTCGTCGACCGGCTTGGCGAGAAAGTCGCTGGCGCCGACGGCCAGGCCGCGGATTTTGGACTCGCGCCCCTCGAGCGAGGTCACGAGCACCACCGGGATGTGGGCAGTCGTCGCGTCGGCCTTGAGCAGCTCGCAGGCCGCAAAGCCGTCCATGAGGGGCATCACGACGTCGAGCAGGATCAGCTGGGGCCGGAGACGCCGCGCCAGATCGATACCCGCCAGGCCGTCGCCGGCGACGCTCACGGCGTAGCCGAGCGGGACGAGCATGTCCTGCAGCAGCTGCTGGCTGAAGCGGTCGTCGTCGACGACGAGTATCCGCGGCCTGCCCTCGAGCGTCATGACGCTTCCCGTCCCCCGTGCGTGCCCGGTACCGGAGCATTCCGGCGCCGACGCCAATAGGTACCCGAGCCGCCGGGGGATGTCAATTGCGGCGGTCCGGCTACAGCGCTCCCGCGGGGGTGGCAGACAGGATCTCGTCCACTGACCTGGCGATCGCCGGCGGCAGGCCGAGCTGGCCGACGTTGAGAAAGCCGCGGGTGATCGCGGCCAGGGCCTCCTCGCGGGCGAGGCCGCGCGCCATCAGGTAGGCCACTTCCTCCTCGGCGATCGGCGAGATCGCGGCCTCGTGGGAGAGTTCGGCCTGCGGCACGCCGTCGGCCTCCAGTTCGGGGATCGCGACGATCGCAGCCGCTGTCGAGACGAGCATCCCGCGGCACTCGAGGCGGGCGCGGCAGTGGTTCGTGCGAGCGACGAGCTGTCCCCGGGCCCAGATCCTCGAGCGCTCGGCGCCGATCGCCCGCGAGATCGTCTCGCTGGCGCTCCCCTCGCCCTCGTGGACCACGCGGCTGCCGATGTCGATCACCGAGTCGCCCCGCCCGCAGAGCACCGCCTGGAAGCGGGCGCGCGCCCCCGCCCCGCGCAGCAGCGTGAGCGGGTACATCTGCAGGGAGGCGACCTCGCCGAGGAGCAGGTAGTTCGAGATGTAGGTCCCGCCCTCCTCGACGACGACCGCCGAGCGCGGGCGGGTGTGGACACCGGGCGCCCAGCGATGGATCATCGTGAAGGTCAGCGAGGCGTTCTTGCCGACGAAAAATTCGCTGACCCCGATGTGCAGCCCCCCCGTGGCGCGGTTGACGCTGCAGCCGGTGACGACGTGGAGCGCGGCGCCCTCCTCGACGACGACCACGTTGTGGATGTTCTGCGAGAGCGCCGTCTCGGCGATCAGCAGGCAGGCCTGCACCGGCTCCTCGAGCCGCTCGCCGGGGAGCACGCGCAGGCAGTAGCCGCCGGTGGGCTGCAGCGCCGCGGCCGCCGTGTACTTGTCGGCGTCCGGCGCGACGATCGACCAGAGCCGCTGCGCGACCCACGGCACCGCGAGCGCCTCCAGCGTCGGCAGGATCTCGACGCGGCCGCCGTAGCCCGCGCCGACGCGACGGGCGATCACCGACTGGTCGACCTGGAGAAACGTCCCGGCGCGCTGCCCGGCCGCGAGATCGACGCCGACGCCGAGCGCGGCCTCGTGCATCTGCCGCTCGCGCGCGGCGTGCTCCGCCGGTCGCCCGGGTGGCTTGATCGACGTGGAAAGCGGCGAGGTCGAGGTCCGGGCCGAAGGCGGCCGGTTTGTCGCGGGCGGCCGCGGCGCGGCGCAGGACCTCCTCCCGGGTCATCGCCGGCTCACCCGCCGCTTCCCGCCGGGTGCCAGGCGAATCAGCCGGCGGCCGGGCGAGGGTGCTCAGGCAGCGCGGGCACGTCAGGCACCCCTCGTACCCGTGAGCGCGGATGTCGTCGAAGAGCGCGCGCGGTTCGCCGCGGCAGACGATCTGCCCGCGCACCAGCACGTGGCCGTGGTCGGCCGGCACCTCGCTCAGGATGTGACCGGTGTGCGTGACGATCAGCGCGGCCTTGGCGGACCCGCCGCCGTTCGCGACCGAGCAGACGGCGCATCGCCGGCGCCGACCACCGCGATGCTGTCGAGGTCGACGCCGGACTCCGGCTCGTCGAAGAGCGCGAGCGCCGGGTCGAGCGCCAGCAGCTGGAGGAGCTCGGAGCGCTTGAGCTCGCCGCCGGAGAGCCCGACGTTGAGGTCGCGGTCGAGCAGGGCGTCGGTGCCGACCGAACCGCGAGAGCTCCTCCAGCGACGTCGCCCGCGTCCCCGCGTCGCCCGACGATCTCGCTCGACGAGCGTGCGCACCGTGACGCCCCGGACGGCGGGCGGGCGCTGGAAGGAGAGGGCGATGCCGCGCGCGGGCCCGCTCGTCGGCGGGCAGCGCGGTCATGTCGGCGCCGGAAAAGAGTATCCGGCCGCCGGTCACCCGGTAGCCGGGCATCCCCATCACCGCCATCAGCAGCGTGGTCTTGCCGCCGCCGTTGGGACCGAGCAGCACGTGCACCTCGCCGGGCAGCACTGTCAGAGACACGCCGGTGAGCACCGGGCGCTCCCCGACGCTGACGGACAGATCGCAGACCTCGAGAACGGGATGATTCACAGGACACCTCTACCGGAAAACTAGGTCTGCGGCGCGGGGATGTCAAATCCCCGCGTTACGGCGCGCTCAGGATCTTTTCCAGGAGGAAGCTCTCGGGTGCGGCGCCGACGAACTCCGTCTGGTAGTTGAGCATCGTCTTCGGGACGCCGGCGACGTTGTAGCGTCGCGAGAGCTCGGGGAACTCCTCGGAGTCGATCACCTCGGCGCGCACCAGGTCGCTCGCCATCGCCATCGAGTAGGCCACCCGGGCCGCTTTTGGGCAGTAGGGTCAGGATTGGGTGACGAACACCGAGAGCTGGACGGGCTTGGTGAGCTTGGTGAGCTGAGCCGCCGACTCCGGCGAAATCCCGGGGTTGTCGTCGCCCACCGCGCGGATGGTCTCGACGAACGGGATGAAGTCGTAGCCGCTCGGCAGGCCGAAGTAGCGCAGGTTGTAGTCTTTCTTCCCGAGCAGCGCAATGCCCGGGACCTTGTCGATCCCCAGCTCCTTCGCGCGCGCGGCGTCCTTCTTCAACGAGAGGGTCTCGACCTTGACCCGCGGTTCGGCGGCGGCGATATCCGCGAGCAGCCCTTCGGTCTCGCCGCAGTACTTGCACTCGCCGCCGTCGCGCGAGAAGAGGACCAGCCGCACCTCGTCCTTCATCCCGGCGAGGGTCTTCTGACGTAGGCCTTGTCCTTCTCGCTGAGCATGGAGACGGGGCCGCCGCTCTTCTTTCCGCAGGCGGGCAGGACAAGCAGGGCCAGCGCGAGGATCGCGACCGCCTTCTTCACAGTCGAAACACACCCGAGCCTTCATTTCTGGCGCGGAGCATACCCGAGTGCGGCGCCTGTGGCAAGGAGCTGGGCGGCGGGATCTCCGGCGGATTCGCGCCGGCCGCTGCGCTGCCGAATCTCCCCGGCGACGGTGGTTGGGCGTGCTATCATCGGCCGGCATGAAAAAGAGCCTCGAGTCGGTTGCCGACGTCCTGCGGCGCGCCCCGATCCTCTCGGGGCTGGAGCCGGAGGATCTCGCGGCGCTCGCGCGAGACGGCGTCCCTGCGCGAGGTCCCCCGGGGCGGGGCGATCTTCGCCGAGGGCGACGAGGCGAAGGGCTTTTTCATCTGCGCCGCGGGCAAGCTCAAGGTCTTCAAGTCGGCGCCCGACGGGCGCGAGCAGATCCTGCACTTCATCTTCCCCGGGGAGACCTTCGCCGAGGTGGCGCTGTTCACGGGGCGGGCCTACCCGGCGTCGGCGCAGGCGCTGGAGGCCAGCCGCGTCGTCTTCATCCCGCGCGAGGGTCTCGTGCGGCTGATCAAGAAGCGGACCGACATCGCCTTCAAGCTGCTCGCGGGCTCGGCGCTCTGGGTGCGGCGCCTCACCGACCTGATCGCCGAGTACGCCAAGGCGGTCCCCTCGCGGCTCGCCGGCTACCTGCTGGCCGAGGCGCTGCGCCAGCGGCCGACCGCGCTCGCGGACGGGGCGCGGGTGCGGCTCGCGGTGAACAAGGGGGAGCTGGCGGCGCACCTCGGGACGGTCGCCGAGACGCTCTCGCGGGCGTTCGCGCGGCTGCGCGACGACGGGGTGATCGAGGTCGAGGAGCGCGAGATCACGATCAAGGACCTGGCGGCCCTGCGCGACCTGGCCTCGGCGGTACCCGTGAACGACTCTGCGCGTCGCCGTCGACGCACTTGCTGACTCGACCGCACGGGCTGGCGACTCGTCTCGCACCTGGTTGCCGGACCTACATTTGACTCAAGTCAAAGACCCGCCCCGGCCCGGGGTGTACCTTCGTCTTCGAATCATGATCTGAATTGTCATTGCGGCCGCCACGGGCGGCGGGAGGAGACGGACATGAAGCGCAAGATCGTGCTGATCGACGCCGACAAGTGCAACGGCTGCGGGCTCTGCGTGCCCAACTGCGCCGAGGGGGCGATCCAGATCATCGACGGCAAGGCCCGGCTCGTCGCCGAGAATCTGTGCGACGGGCTCGGCGCCTGTCTCGGCGAGTGCCCCGAGGGGGCGATCACGATCGAGGAGCGCGAGGCCGACGTCTTCGACGAGAAGGTCGTGGAGCAGCACCTCAAGGCGATCGGGCGCGCGCCGGCCCCGGCGCACGGGGGGCACCACGACGGGCACGGGCATCACCACGACGACCACCACCACGGCGAGAAGCACCACCACGAGCAATCGCCTGCAGCCCGCCGGCCACGGCCACCACGGCGGGGCGGCTGCCCGTCGGCGCGCCTCATCAGCCACGATCGCGCCCCGGCCGCGGCCCAGGCCCCCGCGGGCGAGGTCGGTTCCGAACTCGGCCACTGGCCGGTCAAGCTCCAGCTCGTGCCGCCGACGGCGCCCTTTTTCAAGGGGAAGAACCTGCTCATCGCGGCCGACTGCGCGCCCGTGGCCTATGGGGACTTCCAGCGGCGCTTCCTCAAGGACAGCGCCGTCGTCATCCAGTGCCCGAAGTTCGGCGAGCAGGGCTTCGTGGTCGAGAAGCTCGCCGGCATCTTCAGGGACGGCGGGATCACCGGCATCACCGTGATGCGGATGGAAGTGCCCTGCTGCGGCGGCCTGAGCTGGGGCGGTCCAGAAGGCGCTGCAGCTGTCGGGCCGCACGGATCTGCCGCTGCGCGAGGTCGTGGTCGGCGTGCGCGGCGACATCGTCTCGGAGCGCGCCCAGACGACCGGCATCCCGACGGCGCTAGGCAGTACGGGCAAGGGTGGCCGCTGTCAGCGAGGACGTCGAAGGATCGTCACGGGTCGAAGAGGGACGCCGCGGGCGCCGTCCTCCCGCAGGAGCGGAGATTCTGCAGTGTCGGAACGGGCGGGGATCGGCTGCACGACCGCACCCCGGCAATCGCGGGGAACCGCACACACACCACAGGAGGAGGGGACGGATGAAGAAAGCGATGATCATGACCTTGGCGGCAATCGGCTGGCTCGCGCTCGCGGCCGGGCCGGCGGCCGCCGCCGACAGCGCGTGCATCACCTGCCACGAGAAGGTGACGCCGGGCATCGTCGCGGACTGGAAGAAGAGCGCCATGGCCGGCGAGTTCGACTGCACGAAGTGCCACGGCGACCAGCACAAGGACGCCTCGGACGCGGCGAAGGCCGCGATGCCGACGCCCGAGATCTGCAAGGCCTGCCACAAGCAGCAGTACGACCAGTACATGGCCGGCAAGCACTCCAAGGGCTGGATCGCGATGGCGGCGATGCCGACGAACAGCCTCCAGCCCCACGCCGTACATCGAGGGGCTCAAGGGGTGCGGCGGCTGCCACCGCGTCGGCATCAAGCCCGACGAGGCGAAGAAGTACAGCCGCTACGGGATGGCCTGCAACTCCTGCCACACCCGGCACGTCTTCTCGAAGGCCGAGGCGCAGAAGCCGCAGGCCTGCATGACCTGCCACATGGGCTTCGACCACCCGCAGTGGGAGATGTGGTCGACCTCGAAGCACGGCGCGATCGCCCTCTCGACCGACGACCCCGGTCGCGCGCCGGTCTGCCAGACCTGCCACATGCCCGGCGGCGACCACGGCGTGAAGACCGCGTGGGGCTTTCTCGCGGTGCGCCTGCCCGAGGACGACGCGGAGTGGATGGGCTACCGCGCGTCGATCCTCAAGGGGCTTCAGGTGCTCGACGCCGACGGCAAGCCGACCGCCCGCCTCGAGGTCGTGAAGGCCGGGGACGTGGCGCGGCTGACGAAGGAGGCCTTCGACGCCGAGCGCAACAAGATGGTCGAAGGTCTGCACGCAGTGCCACGGCGCGCCGTTCGTGAAGCAGAACCTCGGCGACGCCGACCAGATGATCAAGGAGGCCGACAAGCTCATGGCCGAGGCGATCGAGATCGTCGCGGGCCTCTACAAGGACGGGATCATCAAGCCGCAGGCGGGCAAGCCGGCCTACCCGGACCTGCTGACCTTCTACGACGCGAAGACGCCGATCGAGCAGACGCTCTACGTGATGTTCCTCGAGCACCGGATGCGGGCCTTCCAGGGGGCGTTCCACATGAACCCGGACTACGTGACCTGGTACGGCTACGCGGAGTTGAAGAAGGACATCGTCGAGATCCGCCACGAGGCGGAGGCGATGCGCGCCGCGCACAAGAAATAACCCCTCACAGAACAAAAGAAAAAGGGCATCCGGGGTGACCCCGGATGCCCTTGGCGTTCGCTGTCGGGACAGGCTACTTCTTGGCCGCCTGGCTGCGCTTGGAAGCCTTCAGCGGGTTGAGCTTCTTCTCGTCCTTCTTGGCGTCGGACTTCAGGTGGGTCGCGAAGTTGCAGCGACCGAGCGTCCACTTGGACGCCGGGTTCGCGAAGACCGCGCAGAAGGCGCCGGCCGGGAACTCCCGCACGTTGCCGCAGCCTTCGCACTTCTCGATCACCGTCAGGCAGCGGCCGCCGCTGTACGAGCAGCCGGTCTTGACCATGAACGTGCACTCGGTCCCGTCCTTGATCGTTGCGCAAAGCATATTTGTTCACCCCCTTACAATTGAAACGGGAATAATAGGCACTGGGCCGGGGCATTGTCAAGGACGCGAGAGCGACAATTTCCTTGACAACCCGGCCGCAGTGACGGTACAAAGAACGCAGTCGCATCAGGGGTTCGTTCTCTGCGAGAGCAATGTCGCGTCGCAAGGGGGTCGTCCGTCCGTGACGAAGCCTGTGCCGTTGCCCGGGGATCCTGCGGCGGAGGTCGAGCGCCAGCGCGCGGAGATGGACGAGCTGCGCGGCTGGGTCGACAGTACCGCCACTTTGCCCAGCAGACCCCGAACGTGATCTTCATGCTCGACCTCGAGACCGGACGCATCGTCTACGCCAACGACCGCTTCGAGGACCTCCTGGGGTACACCCGCCCGGAGTTGATGGCGCCGGGGTTCGACTTTTTTGTCATGATCGAGCCGGACTCGGAGGAGAAGGTCCGCCGCAGCTACCAGCTGCACCTGCAGGGAGAGGAGCACCTGCCCTTCGAATACGTCATGGTCGCCAGGGACGGGCGGCGCGTCGAAGTCATGCTCAACTCCTGGCTCACCACCTTCGGCGGCCACCGCACGGTCGTCGGGATCATCGCCGATGTCACCGCGCAGCACCGGCTGGCCGAGGAGCTCCGGCTGGCCGTGGCTCGCGCCGAGGGTGAGCGCGCCCGCGCGGAGTCGGTGATCGCGGCCATCGGCGAGAGCATCATCGTCCAGGACCTGGAATATCGGGTCACCTACCAGAACGAGGTCAACAGGCGCCTCTTCGGGGACCACATCGGGGAACTCTGCCACCGGGCGTATGAAGGACTGGACCACATCTGCCCCGGGTGCCCGGTCGAGCAGACATTCCGCGACGGCAAGGTGCACCGGCACGTCACCACGGTTGTCCACGGCGGGCGCACGCTGCACTTCGAGCTGGTCTCCTCGCCGCTGCACGACGCCGCGGGCAAGGTCGTCGCCGGGCTCAAGCTGGTGCGGGACATCACGGAGCTGGTCGAATCCACCGAGGCCCTGCGCAAGGCCAAGGAGGACCTCGAGCGCCAGAACATCGAGCTGCGGGCGCTCGATCAGATGAAGGACGGGCTGGTCCGGGACGTTTCCCACGAACTCAAGACCCCCGTGGCCAAGCAGGCGATGCAGCTGGAGATTCTGCGGCTGCAACTCGGGGCGGCCTGTCAGGGCCCGGTGGCCAGGACGCTGGGCGTCATGGAGGAGGCGGTGCACCGCCAGCAGCGCGTGATCCGCAACCTGCTCGACATGGCGCGGCTGGAGTCGGGGCGGCGCGTCTTCAGTCTCGGGCCGGTGCGGGTGGACGAGGTGCTCGCGCGCGCGCTGGAGGACTACCGGCCGATGCTCGAGGCCGCGGGCTTTGCCGTGACGGTGCGCGCCGCGCCGCTGACGGTGACCGCGGACGCGGAGATGCTCTGGCACGTCGTTTCAAACCTCGTGAACAACGCGGTGAAGTTCGCCGCCCGCGACGGGCAGCGACGGCTCGAGGCGACGGTGTCGCGCGAGGGCGGCAGCGCCGTGCTGCGCCTCACGGACAACGGCATCGGGCTCACGCCGGAGGAAGCCTCCCGGGTCTTCGACCGTTTTTACCAGGCTTCGGCGTCGATCGAGGGCAGCGGGGTCGGGTTGAGCATCTGCCGCTCGATCATGGAGGGGCTGGGCGGGTCGGTCTCGCTCGAGTCGCCGGGGCGCGACCGGGGCGCCGTCGCCACCGTCACCCTGCCGCTCTGATCACGGAGCTGCACAGCCGACGGGCCATTTTCAGCGGCCTGCTAGCAGTCGTCGCGATTGGCCTCGGCGCGGAAGTAGGCCGGGAGCAAGGTGATCCTCTTGCGGTCGATCGCGATCAACCCCTCCCGTTCAAACGCGGCGAGCGTGCGCGTCACCGTCTCGCGCGAGGAGCCGACCAGCTCCGCGAGTTCCTGGTGGGTCGGCGCCCGCTCGATCAGACCCTTGCCGTCCTTGAGCGGGCTGCGCCGGCCGAGGTGCCCGAGCAGGCAGAAAAGCCGGTCGTGGACCGAGCCGAGCGCGAGGTTCTCGATCGTCTGGTCGGCGGCGCGCAGGCGCTTGGAGAGTTCGCGCAGCAGCTTGGCCACGATGCGCGCCTGGGAGAGCACGTAGCGCTGGAAGTGCTCGCGGTCGAGCACGAGCAGCCGGGTGGTCTGCGTCGCGGTCGCCGAGGCCGAGCGCGGCTGCCCGTCGATCAGCGACATCTCCCCGAAAAAGTTCCCCTCGTGCAGCACCGCGACCGTCACGTCGCGACCGTCCCGGCCGGTGCGCGAGATCTTCACCGAGCCGGTGAGCAGCAGGTACAGGCCGCCGCCGCTGTCGCCCTGGTGAAAGACGGTCGCGCCCTTGCCGAGCGTCTTCTCGTGCATCAGGTCGAGAATGGTGTCGCTCTCGCGGTCGGTGAGGTCGGCGAACAGCTGAATCCGGCGCAGCGCTTCGCGGCGTTCCATGGCCGCATGATACTCCGGTCCCGGAGACTTGAAAAGGGGATTGCCGGGCGTGGCCACGGCGATGGCCGGTTGACCCGACCGCGCACGCTGGACTACCATCACCGCAGCAGCGTTGTTCAGAACGCGGACAAACGGCGCCGCAGGCTCACGGAACTGGCCGCTGCGCAAAGGGTCAGATGCAGGCGCCGATGCGGAGATGACGACGCTCGACCCCCGGCTCCCGCTCGTGCAGAACGCCGACCTCGACGGCAAGGTGGTGCTCGTGCGCCTCGACCACAACGTGGTCAAGAAGGGCGTCGTGAAGGACCCCTACCGCATCGACCGGACCCTCGGCACGCTCTACAGCATCGTCGAGCGCGGCGGCCGGCCGATCCTGATGACCCACATCGGCCGCCCGCGCGACAAGAAGACCGGCGCGATCCGCTGCGACGCCGCGGACGGCGTCGAGGCGATCGTCGCGTACCTCGAGCAGAAGCTGCACGCGCGCTTTTTCGTGCCGCAGCTGCCCCCCGACGGCGAGCGCGGCATCCTCGGCATCGACACCTCGATCAACCTCGCGGTGCGCGAGCTGCGCGCGCGGCGCTTCGGGGGCATCTACCTGCCGAACATCCGCTGGTTCGCCGGCGAGGAGGCCGACGGACCCGCGCGCGACGCGTTCGCGCGCCAGCTCGCCGGGCTGGCCGACGTCTTCGTCAACGACGCCTTCGGCTCCTGGCAGCCGCACTGCTCGACGGTGGACGTCACGCGGCACCTGCCGTCGTTCGCCGGCTACCTGATGCAGGAGGAGATCGCGAACCTCGGTCGCGTGCTCGAGCCGGAGCGGCCGTTCGTCGCCGTCGTCGCCGGCGCCAAGTACGACACGAAGATCGGCCCGCTCCACGAGATCTACAAGAAGGTCGACCACCTGATCCTCGGCGGCGTGATGTACAACGCCTACCTCGGGGCCAAGTACGGCATCGTGATCGACGGCGTGGCCCCGTCCGACGTCGAGGCCGCCCGCCAGCTCGTCGAGATGGACAAGAGGGAGCACAAGGTCGTCGAGCTGCCCTTCGTCGTCGAGTCCGACCTGCCCGACCGGCGCGACGGCGGCAGTTTCCGCACGCGGGCCCTGGCCGACTTCAAGCCGGGCGAGCGCGTGCGCTACCTGCTCGACGTCGACCCGCTCTCGTTCCGCGACGCGAAGGTGGCCGCGGCGCTCGGCCAGGCGAAGACGATCTTCGTCAACGCCGTCATGGGCTTCACGCCGCACTTTCCGGAGGGTTCGGCCGCGCTGGACGAGACGATCGACCAGAACCGCACCGCGATGAAGCTCTACGGCGGCGGCGACACGCTGCAGGAGTTCAAGAACCTCTGTCCCGGGCTCTACCTGTCGGTCATGGACAACGCCCGCTACTACTTCTTCACCGGCGGCGGCACGGTGCTCACCGCGATCGAGAAGGGCAGCGCCTACGGCCTGGCGCCGGTGCAGGCGCTCATCGCCAACGCCGGCAAGCCGCCGGCTGTAGGGGCGCCGGCGATGGCGGAGCTCGTCCGATTCGGCATCTCGATCCCCGGGCCGCTGCTCGGGAGCTTCGACACGCTCATCGAGGCGGCGGGGTACGCGAACCGCTCCGAGGCGATCCGCGACCTGATCCGCGGCCGGCTCGTCGAGGCGGCGTGGGAGGGCGGCACGGGCGAGATGATCGGCACGCTGACGCTGGTCTACGACCACCACGTGCACGAACTGGGGGATGCGCTGACCGGCATCCAGCACCAGCACCACGCGGCGATCCTCTCGACGCTGCACATCCACCTCGACGCGCACCTGTGCCTCGAGGTGCTCGTGCTGCGCGGCACGGTGGCGGTGATCAAGCGCATCTCGGAGGCCCTGATCGGCATGCGCGGGGTCAAGCACGGCAAACTCACGGTGACGAGCGCGGGGCACCTCTAGGCGGCGGCAACTCCCGGGAGGCACTCGCCGGGAAGCGATGGGTCAGGAGGCGTGGCGAAGATGAAGGCCGGCCGGAGCAAGCGGTTGTTGTGGCTGGCGCTCGCGTTCGGCGTGTCGCTGCTCGCGGCCTTTCCGGCGATGCGCAACCTCCTGCAGGGCCGGGAGGTCGCCGCCTGGCCGCTGGCGCCCACCGAGCTGGTGCAGACGGTCGTCGCCACCGGTCGGGTCTCGGGTCTGGCCCGGGTGGAGATCGGCAGCCTCCTCGCGGGGACGGTGACCGAGGTGTCCGTCCGCGAGGGCGACCGCGGTGGAGGCGGGGAGCGTGCTCGTGCGCCTCAAGGACGAGGAGGCGCGGGCGGGCGTCGCCCAGGCCCGTGCGGGTGTCGCCCAGGCCGAAGCCGGTGTCGCGCAGGCGCAGGCCGGCGCCGCGGCCGCAGCCGCGCGGCTGGTGCAACTGCGCGGCACCGACGCTCCCGGCGGCGGAGCAGGGGGTGCGCATCGCGGCGGCCGAGCTCGAGTCCGCGCGGCGCAACTTCGAGCGCGTCGACGCCCTCGTCTCGCAGGGGATGCTGGCCCGCGCCGATCTCGACGAGGCGCGGCGCGCGCTCGACACCGCGCAGGGCCGCCTCGATCGCGAGCGCACGATCGCCGAGGGGAGCCGGCTCCGGGGGCGGCGACGACCGGGCGGCCCAGGCCGCGGTCGCCCAGGCCGCTGCCGCCGTGGTGCAGGCGCGCGCCGCGGTCGCCCAGGCCAGGGCGGCGCTCGCGGCCGTCGAGGCCCGGCTGGCCGATCTGGTGGTGCGGGCGCCCGCGGCCGGCACCGTCATCGTCCGCTCGGTCGAGGAGGGCGACACCGTTCAGCCGGGGCGGACGCTGCTGGTGCTCTCGCGACCCGGGCGAACCGAGATCATCGCCCCGGTCGACGAGAAGAACCTCGCGCTGCTCGCCGTCGGGCAGAAGGCCGTCGTCTCGGCCGACGCCTACCCGGAGCGGACCTTCGCCGCGGAGCTGGCCACGCTGGTGCCGGCGGTCGTCGCCGCCAGCGGCACCGTGACGGCGAAGTTCGCCGTCCCCGACCCGCCCGCCTACCTGCTGCCGGAGATGACCGTCTCGGTGGAGATCGAGGTCGCGCGCAAGGCCGGTGCGCTCACCCTGCCCCTCGATGCGGTCCGCGACCTCGCGACCGCCCCCTGGGTGCTCGCGGTCCGCGACGGCCGCGCCCGGCGCGTGCCGGTCGGCATCGGCGTGCGCGGGTGCGGCCCGCGTGGAGATTCTCTCGGGCCTCGCCGCGGGCGACCAGGTCATCCCCGCCGCCGAGGGCAGGATCGCCGAGGGCGACAAGGTCCGGGTGCAAGGTGGCGACGGATCGGCTCGAAGGCTTCGGCACGCTGAGCGGAGGGTGGCGCAGGGGGGTCGCGCAGCGAGCGAGCGGCGGTGCGCAGCGACAGGACCCCGCAGCCTGCACGAGCACGTCCGAGGATCGCCATGCCCTTTGAGCTGATCGCCGCCTTCCGCTTCCTGCGCGAGGGGCGCTTCCAGACGGTGCTGATCCTCTCCGGCGTCGCCGTCGGCGCGGCGGTCATCGTCTTTCTCGTGGCCCTGATCACCGGGCTGCAGGACGACCTGATCGCGCGGACGCTCGGGACCCAGCCGCACATCGTCCTGCGCCCGCCGGACGACGTCGCGCGCTCCGTGGTCCGCCCGGCGCCGGGCGAGACGGTGTCCGCCCAGGTCGAAAAGCGCGCCCAGCGGCTGCGCTCGATCGACGGCTGGCAGCAGGCCCTGGCGGACGCCGCCGGCACGCCCGGGCGTCGACGGCCGTCTCGCCGATGGCCTCCGGCCCGGCGTTTGCCGCGCGGGGCAGCGCGCAAAAATCGGTGGCGCTCCTCGGCATCGAGCCGGAGCGGTACCTGAGGATCGTGCCGGTGGACCGCAAGATGGTCGCCGGGCGCTTTCACGTGGCCGGCGAGGACGCGGTCATCGGCGTGGACCTCGCGAAGGACCTCGGCGCCTCGGTCGGCGACAAGGTCCGCCTCGCGGCCGCCGGGGGGCGCACGCAGGTGGTCACGGTGGCCGGGATCTTCGACCTGGGGCTGCGGGACCTGAACCGCCGCTGGGTCCTCATCACGCTGCGGTCCGCGCAGACGCTGCTCGACCTGGCGGGCGGCGTGACGAACATCGACCTCGCGGTGAGCGACCTGTTCGGGGCCGAGGCGGTCGCGAAGACCATCGCCGCCCGCACCGGGCTCACCGCCGAGAGCTGGATGAAAACCAACGCCGAGCTGCTCGTCGGCCTGCGCGGGCAGAGCGGCTCCTCGGCGATGATCCAGTTCTTCGTGAGCGTCGCGGTGGCCTTCGGCATCTCGTCGGTGCTCGTGGTCTCGGTCGTGCAGAAGTCGCGCGAGATCGGCATCCTGCGGGCGATGGGCGCCTCGCGCCGCTCGGTGCTGACGATCTTCCTCGTCCAGGGCGCCGTCGTGGCGCTGGCCGGCTCGCTGCTCGGCTGCGCGCTCGGGACCTGGGCGGCGCTCGCGTTCCAGTCCTGGCAGGGGGTCTTTCACGTCTGGCTCGGCTGGCAGCTGTACGCGGCCGCGATCGCCGGGGCGACGGCCATCGGGATCGTCGCGGCGCTCGCGCCGGCGTTTCGCGCCGCGCACCTCGAGCCCGTCGCGGCGATCCGGTACGGCGGATGAGCGCCGGCAGTTCGTTCTCGAGGCGGCCGGCGTCCGCAAGTCCTACGGCGTCGGGACCGAGACCGAGACCGAGATCCTCCACGGGATCGACCTGGCGCTCGGCGCCGCCGAGATCGTCGCGCTCACCGGGCCCTCGGGCGCCGGCAAGAGCACGTTTCTCAACGTCATGGGCCTGCTCGAGCGGCCGACCTCCGGGCGCATCAGGATCAACGGGGAGGAGGCCGGCGAGCCTCGACGAGGCGGGCCTGACGCGCCTGCGCGGGCGCAGCATCGGCTTCATCTTCCAGTTCCACCACCTGATGCCGGCGTTCACGGCGCTCGAGAACGTGATGATGCCGCTGCTCGTCGATCGCGGCCGGCCCGACGAGGAGATGCGCGCGCGCGCGGCGGACCTGCTGGGCAAGGTCGGTCTCGGCGCGTTCCTGGGGCGCCGCCCCGGCAAGCTCTCCGGCGGGCAGCAGCAGCGGGTCGCGGTGGCGCGGGCGCTGGCGATGCAGCCGCCGCTCGTGCTCGCCGACGAGCCGACCGGGAACCTCGACACGGCGAGCGCCGACGAGGTCTTCGCGCTGCTGCGCGCGTTCAACCGCGACTTCGGGCGTGACCTTTCTCGTGGTGACGCACGACCCGCGCCTGGCGCGGCGCTGCGACCGCGTGCTCGAACTGGTGGACGGGCGTCTGGTCGGCGAGAAAAAGGGCAGCGACCTGTCGGCGGTGTGCTGAGGCAGTACGTATCGCCGGGGGTTCTGCCCCGGTCGGCTCGCTGCGAGCCGGAATGCTGTTCCTGTCGGGATCACCTGGTGTGTCAGCGGTGGGCGTTTCGCCGCCGTTGCGGCACGTGTCCAGCCGTGAGCGATGGATATTCAATGGGTTACGGTGCTCCGCCGCCGGTGGCACGCTTCATGCTCTCCTTCCCGGCACAACAACCAACGGGAGGGGATCCATGACGACGAACACCGCGTACCGCATCGAGAACCTTGACGTGTACCGCAAGTCCATCGCCCTCGGCACCCGCCTCTACCAGGCCGCGGGCAACGGAAAGGCGCACTCCGCGGTCGGCGAGCGCGTCCGCGAGAACACGCTGGCGCTGGTTCTCAACCTGGCCTCGGGGCTCGGCTTCTGGGAGAAGCAGTGGAAGACGAGCCACTTCGCGGCCTCCAAGCGCGCGGTGATGGAGATGTCGCCGCTGCTCGAGCTCATGGTCGCCCTCGGGGAGATGAAGGCCGAGACCGAGGCCCAGTACACCACCGAGTTGCAGGATCTGGCCAGGATGATCGGCGGCCTGCTGCGACAGTCCCAGCGCCGCGAGGGCGGAGCCGACGAGGGTGGGCCGCCGCCCGAGGGCGAGGCCCGCGAGAGCAGGACTTTCTACAACTAGGGGGGCGGGTCATGGAGCAAGGTGACGCCGTCCGTTTCGAAAAAAGTTCGGTCTACACGCGCGGACAGATTCACGAGTCCCTCGGCGGCAGCCCCTGGGCGGCACTGCCGACACGGGGAAGAAAAGTCGTCTGCGTCTGCCTGACCCGCGAAAAAAACCCGCGCGCGCCGGAGGAGATGGTGGTCGGCGGCACGCAACGCGCGCTGCGGCTGGCCCGGGCGTTTGCGGCCTCCGGGGCAGCGGTGCCGGTCTTCGTGCGGACGCGCCGCGGTGGCTGGGAGTACACCGGGGAGCGTCGCGTCCGCGCGTTGATCGAGGAGCCCGGGGCGCTCCTGGCGCTGGTTGCCGAAGGGGCGCCGCCCGACATTGCGGCGGCGCTGCAGCTCGAAGAAGTCGCCCGGGGGGCGTTCGATGGCGACGGCGCTGGGGGCGCGTCGCGGCAGCCGCCAGCCGCGCCCGGCGCGTGAGGCAGGCCGATGGCCACCCTGACGGTCGAAGGAATTCCCCCGGGCTTATTGCGCCGCCTGGCCGGCGCCGCGGCGGCCAACGGGCGCTGTGTCAACAGCGAGGTCATCCTTTCGCTTGTGCACCACGTGCGGGGAGAGGCCCTGCGGAAGGAGTCGATAGCAACAGGTGCGGTCCTCTGTCCCCTCGCGTCGTGGCTCCGCCCGGAGGCGCCCCCGGGGCACAACGTGTCGTGGGGAGATCCCGGCTGAGGGGGTGACGAAAAGGTTTCCTCCCCCAGAGGAATTGCCTAGAATGAGGGACACGTCGATTGGAGGCGGTTCCTTGGCGCGCAACCATCACGGGGGAGGTCGCGATGAAATGGAGCAGGGTCCTTGCGGTGCTGTGTCTGGTCCTGATGGCAGTTTCCGGATGCAAGAAGGCGTCAGAGTCCTCGGCGGAAAAAGCGGCTGAGCGGGCGATCGAGCGGGCGACCGGCAACAAGGCCGACGTGAACATCACGGGCGAAGGGGTCAAGATCACCGGGAAAGAGGACGGGAAGGAGTTCTCCTACGAAGTCGCCGGCAAGGGCGGGGCGGTGGCGTTGCCGAGGAACTTCCCCGAGGATGTGCCGCGCTACCCGCAGGCGACGGTACTGACTTCGATGAGCCAGGGGGACGCCATGCACATGGTGACGTTCCAAACCGCGGATGCGCCGGAACGGGTGCACACATTCTATGGCGCAAAACTCAGGGACGGCGGTTGGGAGATCGTCAGCGAAGTCAGCATGCCCCAGATGCGCATGATCGGCGCGAAGAAGGCCGACCGGGAGGCGAACGTCACGGTTGTCGGCGACGGGGAAAAGTGCACGATCACCGTGGTGTACAGCGACGGCAAGGGCTGACCGTGCCGCCACGCGCCCGACCGCGCCGTCCGTGGGCGCTGGCGGGCGCGTGATCGGGGCGATCCGCGCCCGACGTCTCGACGGCTAACCGACTCTGGCGATGAGTTTCTCCGCTGTCGTCCGGCCGAGCGCGGCGCACTCGCCGAGGCACTTCGCGTCCGGGACGAACTTCTGGCGCAGCCCCTCGTGGACCAGTTCCACCTTCATCGCCTCGAGGTACTCCTTGACCTGCCCGACCGCCTCGCCGCTCCAGCCGTACGAGCCGAAGGCGGCGCCGATCAGGTGCTGAGGCTTGAGCCCCTTGAGGTAGGTCAGGAAGTCGGCGAGCGAGGGGTAGACGTTGTTGTTGAGCGTCGGCGAGCCGACGAGCAGCGCGCCGGCGTCGAGCAGCTCGTGCAGGATGTCGCTGCGGTGGTTGGCCTTGAGCGACATCAGCTTCACGCTCACGCCCCCGCCCTCGAGCCCGTCGGCGATCGCGTGCGCCATCAGCGAGGTGCTGTGCCACATCGTGTCGTAGACCACGAGCGCCTTGCGGCGCTTCTGCTGGAGCGTCCAGGTGCCGTACAGGCCGAGGATGCGCCCGAGGTCCTGCCGCCAGATCGGCCCGTGGTCCGGGGCGATGACCTTCGGAGCGATGCCGAGCGCCGGCAGGCGGCCGATGACCTTGGCGACGAGCGGGGCGAACGGCAGCAGGATGTTCGCGAAGTAGCGGCCGCCCTCGAACTCGAGGACCGAGGGGTCGATCTGGTCGGCGAAGCGCTCGCTGGTGGCGAGGTGCATGCCGAAACCGTCCTGCGAGAAGAGCACGTCGTCCCCGGGGAGCCACGACACCATGCTGTCGGGCCAGTGCACCATCCGGGTCTCGGCGAAGGCGAGCTTGAGATTCCCCAGGTCGAGAACCTCGCCGTCCTTGACCGGGGTGACCGGCATCGGCAGCGGGAAGTGCTCGACCAGCGCTTTCGCGCCCAGTTGCGAGGCGAAGACCTTCTCGGGCCGCACCGCGTCGATGATCGCGGCCAGACTCCCGGAGTGGTCCATCTCCGCGTGGTTCGAGACGATGTAGCTGATCTCGGCCGGGTCGACGACGGAGGCGACGCGGCTCGAGCAGCTCGCCGCAGAAGGGCGCCTTCACGGTGTCGATCAGCGTGATCTTTTCGCCCATCACCAGGTAGGCGTTGTAGGTGGTGCCGCGGTTGGTCGAGTAACCGTGAAAGTCGCGCATGTTCCAGTCCACGGCCCCAACCCACCAGACGTGTTCGCTGATCTGCGTCGCGCGGTACGGATGCATCGTCCCTCTCTCCTTCTCGCGTGGGGTGCACAGTGCTGCTCATTGCTTGTACAATATTCCCGGCGCCTCATGACCGGCGACAAAAACTTATTGAACCTCACAGGAACCGCGGTGTCAACGGCCTGGAGAGACACGGCAACGGCGGGATGACGGAGCACCGTTGCCGCGGGCAGCAACTTCGGGCCGGCGGTTGAGTCATCTGCCTGGACCTCGGCAGCTCAGGGTTCCGGGAAGAAAGGGGCACTGGACGCTTGAACATCGCCAAGAACAATGCCGTGAGCGCCGCTGCGCTGCTGGTCGCGCTTGTTGTCGCTGCCGGATGCGGCGGCAAGCAGGACGCGCCCCCGGCGGTCGCCGAACGGGTGACGCGGGTTGGTGTCGTGAAGCTCGAGTTGGCGCGCATCGAGGACTGGCTGGACCTGCCCGGCGAGCTCGAGCCCGAGCAGGTGGTGACGGTCGGCGCCGAGGTCGGCGGGCGCCTCGAGTGGCGCGGCCCGAGGGAAGGCGACCGTGTGCGGCGGGGCGAGCGCATCGCGCTCGTCGATCGCGAGCGGCTGACCCTGGCGGAGCGGCAAGCCGCACTCCTGCTCGAGCAGGCCACGCGCAGCGCTGAGCGAACGCGCATCGGCGTCGAGCAGGCGCGCACCGCCGCCGCGCAGGCCGCGGAGCAGGAGAAGAAACTGCACGCCCTGCGCGAGAAGGCGAGCGCCGACCGCGACCGGGCGCGAGCGCTGGCCGAGGAAAAGCTCGCGCCGCGCTCCTACTTCGAGGGTTTCGAGACGACGCTCGCGGCCGCGGATGCCGACCTCGCGACAGCCGGCGGCGCCGTGCGCGCGGCCGGCGCCGCGATCGAGAGCGCCGCCGCCGACCACGCCGGAGCGCTCTCCCGCATCGAGAGTGCCGCGGCCGGCCTCGAGGAGGCGCGGCTCTGGCTGCGCAAGAGCGAAGTGCTCTCGCCCATCGACGGCACGGTGAGCCGCACCTTTCTCGAGCAGGGTGAGATCGCCGAGCTGAACAAGCCGCTTTTCACCCTGGTGGCGACGGCGCGCGTCAAGGCCGTCTTCCCGCTGCCCGAGCGCGATGCCGCGATCTTCACGACGGGGATGCCGGCCGCGGTCACCGTCGCCTCGGTCTCGTCGGAGCCGATCGCCGGGAGCGTCTCGCTCATCGGGGTCGCGGCCGACCGCGCGACCAGCACCTACCGGCTGGAGATCGATCTGCCGAACGCCGACGGCCGTCTCAAGCCCGGGATGCTCGCCAAGCTGCGCATCCTGCGCCGCTTCGATGACGCCGCCCTGGTGGTGCCGCTGTTCGCCGTCATGCGCAGCAACGGCGGCATGCACGCCTTCGTCTACGACAACGGGGTGGCCCGTCGTCGCGAGGTGACCGCGGGGATCCTCGACGGCGACCGCCAGCAGATCCTCGACGGGCTCGCGCCCGGCGACCTGCTGATCGTCAAGGGGCAGCGCGAGCTCGAGGACGGGCAGAAGGTCGCGTTGCCGTGATCGTCACCGACCTCGCCGTCCGCCACCGGACCACCGTCTACGTGCTGCTGATCCTGATCGTGATCGTCGGTGCGTGGTCGTACGTGTCGATGCCGCGCGAGTCGGCGCCGGACATCAAGATCCCGTACGTCAACATCGTGACGATCTACCCCGGCGTCGCCCCGAGCGACGTCGAAACGCTGCTGACCGTCCCGATCGAGAACGAGCTGAAGAACCTGCGCGACGTCGAGAAGGTCACCTCGCTCTCGGCGGAAGGCGTCTCCGTCATCACGATCGAGTTTCAGCCGGCGGTCGACATGGACTTCGCGCTGCAGAGGGTCAAGGAACGGGTCGACGCCGCCCAGCCCGACCTGCCGGTGGACGCCGAGGACCCGCTGGTGCAGGAGATCAACATCTCCGACTTCCCGATCATGCAGGTCAACGTCACCGGGGAGGTCGGGCTCGTGCGGCTCAAGCAGATCGCCGACAATCTGCAAGACCGCATCGAGGGCATCGCGCGGGGTGCTGCGCGTCGAGGTGGTCGGCGGCCAGGAGCGCGAGATCCACGTCGAGTTCGACCCCGAGCGCCTCGCATCCTTTGGCCTCTCGCCGCAGAGCATCGTCGGCGCGATCCAGGCCGCGAACGTGAACATGCCCGGCGGCAGCCTCGAGCTGGGCGAGGCGAACTACACGCTGCGCGTGCCCGGCGAGTTCGAGGACCCCCAGGAGATCGCCGCGCTTGTCGTGAGCCGCAGCGGGGGCCGGCCGGTCTACGTGCGGGACGTCGCGGTCGTCGTCGACGGGCACAAGGAAGTCGAGACGCTCTCGCGCTACAACGGGGTGCCGAGCGTCTCGCTCTCGATCCAGAAGCGCGCGGGCGAGAACATCGTGCGCATCTGCGACGAGGTGCGCGGCCTGCTCGCCGAGGAGCGCGACCGGCTGCCCGCCGGCGTGCAGCTGCCGCTCGCGTTCGACGAGTCGAAAAACATCCGCCGCATGGTCGCCGATCTCGAGAACTCGATGGCGAACGGCTTCATCCTGGTCGTCGGGGTGATCCTCTTTTTCATGGGGCTGATGAACTCGGTCTTCGTCGGGCTGGCGATCCCGTTCTCGATGCTGATCAGCTTCGGGGTGCTGCACGCGATGGGCTACACGCTGAACATCATCGTGCTCTTCGCGCTGATCCTCTCGCTCGGGATGCTCGTCGACAACGCGATCGTCATCGTCGACAACATCTACCGCCACATGCAGCTGGGCAAGTCCCGCGTCGCGGCCGCGATCGACGGCACGGCCGAGGTCGCCTGGCCGGTGACGACGTCGACGCTGACGACCGTGGCCGCCTTCTTCCCGATGCTCTTCTGGCCGGGGATCATGGGCGAGTTCATGTCGTACCTGCCCGCGACGCTGATCGTGACGCTCGCCGCTTCTCTCTTCGTCGCGCTGGTGATCAACCCGGTGCTCTGCGCCTCGTTCATGAAGGTGAACCCGAAGCGGCTGCGCGCCGCCGGCGGGCGCGAACCTCTCGTGCTGCGGGCCTACGAGCGGCTGCTCACCCTTTCGGTCGACCGCCACAAGACCTCGATCGCGATCGGGTTCGCTTCGCTGGTCGCGGTCATCGCGATCTACGGAAAGTTCGGCCGCGGCCTCGAATTCTTTCCCGCCATCGAGTCGACCCGCGCGCAGATCACCGTCACGACCCCGCGCGGCAGCTCGATCACGACCACCGACGCGGTCACCCTGCGGGCCGAGGAGGCGGCGAAGTGTTGCGAGAACGTGGACTACGTCATCGCCGACGTCGGCGCGGGCGGCGGCGGCTTCTTCGGCGGCGCCGGTTCGGCGCGCTCGGACGCCGCGCGGGTCTCGGTCTACTTTCGGCAGTGGGAGAAGCTTCTGGAGCCGACCTCGCGAACGCTCGAGCGCATCCGTACGGCGGTCGACGGGGCGGTCGTCGGCGCCGAGGTCATTGTCGACAAGGAGCAGCATGGGCCGCCGACCGGCAAGCCCGTGAACCTGGAGATCACCGGGGAGGACTTCGGCGCGCTCAAGGGGGTCGCCGACCGCGTGCGCGCCGCGATCAAGGACATCCCGGGGGTGGTCGACCTCAAGGACGACTACGACCAGGGTCGGCCCGAGATCCGCATTGTCGTGGACAAGGAGCGCGCCGAACTGCTCGGGCTCTCCACCGTGGACATCGCGCTGGCCGTGCGCGCCGCCGTCAACGGCGTGAAGGCCGGCGTCTTCCGCGAGGGGGACGAGGAGTCCGACATCACCGTGCGTCTGCCCAGGCGCGAGCGCCTGAGCCTGGATGCCGTGCGCCACATGACGCTCGCCGGCCGCAGCGGCCAGGTGCCGCTGAGCGCCGTGGCGCGGCTCGAGATGGGGAGCGGGCTCGGTTCGATCCGCCGCATCGACCAGAAGCGGGTGGTCACGGTCTCCTCCGACATCCAGGGGCGACTCGCCGAGGAGGTCCGCTTTGACGTGGCCGCGGCGGTCGCGAAGCTGCCGCTGCCGCCGAAGACGCACGTCGGCTTCACCGGAGAGCAGCAGGAGCAGGCGAAGAACCAGCGCTTTCTGGGGCGGGCCTTCGTGGTCGCGCTGCTGCTGATCTCGCTGATCCTGGTCGCGCAGTTCGACTCGCTCAAGTACGTGCTGATCATCATGCTCGCCGTGCCGCTCTCGCTGCTCGGGGTCTTCCTCGGGCTGCTGGCGACCAACACCACGTTCATCGTCATCATGACCGGCATCGGCGTGATCAGCCTGGCGGGGGTCGTCGTGAACAACGCCATCGTGCTGCTGGATTTCGTGCGCAACGGCCGCAAGGAGGGCATGACGGTCCGCGAGGCGCTCATCACCTCCGGCAAGGTGCGCCTGCGGCCGGTCTTCCTCACCGCGCTGACCACGATCCTCGGCCTGCTGCCGATGGCCACCGGGTTCGACTTCGATTTCCGCAGCCTCTCGTTCATCACCAACAGCGAGAGCAGCCAGTGGTGGAAGTCGATGTCGATCGCCGTGATCTTCGGCCTGGCCGTGGCGACCGTGCTGACGCTGGTCATGGTGCCGACGTTCTACCGGGCCTTCTTCGGGCTCGGGACGGAGCAGGAGCCGGCCGCGGAAGCGGCGGGAGGTGCGAGCAATGCGTGACCGAAGGCCGGACGTTCGTGCGCCTGCTGCTCGCTCGTCGCCCTGCCGCTTGCCGCCGTCACCCTGTCCGCGCCGCGCCGTCGCGGCGGCGGAGCCCCCGGCCCGGACGCTCGAGGAGGTCGTGCGCGGCGCGCTCGCGAGCGAGGAGTCGCTGGGGATAGCCGAGGCCGAGGTCCGGAAGGCCGAACTGCGCTCCCGGCGCTATTTGCTGTATCTCACCCCCGATCTGCGGCTGCAGGGCAGCTACACCCGCACCGGCGCCGAGGATGGCGGCAACGGCGGCGGCGATGGGGACGGTTCCTCGTCGGGGGACTGGTACGCCTGGGGGCTGGCGCTGACCCAGCCGCTCTACACCGGGGGCCGTGCGACCGCCGCGTACAACGGGCAGAAGGACCACGAGGCGTCGCTGCGGCTGCAGGCCGAGCTGACGGCGCGCGCGCTCACGGTCGCTGCGGCCCAGGCCTACTACGGAGTTCTCGGGGCCGCCGCGGCCGTGGACATCGGCGAAAAGGCGGTCGTGCTCGCCCGCCGCCAGTTCGAGCGCGCCTCGCGCCGCGTGGAGCTCGGCGAGGCCGTCCTCAACGACCAGCTGCGGGCCGAGGTCAGCCTGCGGCGGATCGAGGCCGAGCTCGCCGGCGCCCGCAGCACGCTGGCCCAGGCCAGGGAGGAGGTGCGCCGCCTCTCGGGCCTGAGTCTGGTCGCCGGCCCCGCCGTGCCGGCGCCGCTGCCGCCGATCATGGGGAGCGACGAGGCGCTCGTCGCCGAGGCCCTGGCCGCCCGGCGCGAGCAGGAGCAGGGCCGCCTGGCCGTGTCCGCCGCCGAGGAGGACGTGCGGGAGAAGAAGGGCCGGTATCTTCCGTCGCTGGCCCTGAACGCGATCTACGGCGAGGCGGGCGGGGAGCTGTCGAACCGGCCGTGGGCCTGGTCGGCGGGGGTCGTCCTCCAGGTGCCGATCTACCAGAGCGGGTCCACGACGTACGAGCTGCGCGAGTCGCGCGTCAGTCTCGAGCAGCAGCGCCTGCGCGCGGCGGGCGCGTCGCGCGACATCGAGCGCGAGGTGCGCAACCTGCTGCGCGAGATCGAGGCCGCCCGCACCGCCGTCCAGAGCCTCAAGCTCGGGGTTGCCGCCTCCGCCGAGAACCTGCGCCTCTCGGAGCGCCGCTACGAGGTCGGCCTCGCCGACAGCATCGAGGTCGCCGATGCTCAGAGCGCCGATGTCGTGGCGCAGGTCGGTTTCGTGGTCGCCGGCTATCGCCTCGAGGCGCTCACGCTGCGGTTGCGCAACGCGCTCGGGCGTGAGCTGTTCGCAGAGCCGCAACCCGCCCCGCCGGGGCGCTGAGCGGCGGTCGGGGTTGAAGAACCGGCCGCAGAATGCTACAAATCCTCCGCCGATCACGAGGTTGCCAAGGAGGGTGCCGATGAGCCGTCAGTGCAAGTCGCTGGAGAAGAAGTACCTGCAGGGCCGGAACATCGAGCCGATCAACCTGCGCCGCGGGATGTCGGTCAAGGACCTGGTCGAGGTCTACGCCGGCATGGGCTTCAACGCCCGGCGCCTCGCGGAGAGCTGCGAGGTGTACGCGAACATGCTCAAGGCCGACGCCACGGTCTGCCTGACGCTGGCCGGCGCGATGACGCCGATCGGGATGTCCGGCGCCCTGATCACCCTGATGGAGAACGGCTGGGTCGACTGGGTCATCTCCACCGGCGCGAACCTCTACCACGATCTGCACCGCGCCTTCGACTTCCCGATGAGCCAGGGCCACTTCCAGGTCGACGACAACGAACTCAAGGACGCCGGCATCGCGCGCATCTACGACGTCTTCATCCAGGAGGGCGAAACGATGATCGAGACCGACCGCGCGATCATCGAGGCGTTCATCAACCGCGAGTTCACCCAGCCGGTCTCGACCGCGGATGTGCACGCCATCCTCGGGCAGGAGGTCAACCGGCGGGCGTCCCACGCCGAAAAGTCCTTCGTCGGCCGGGCGGCGCAGCTGGGCGTGCCGGTCTACGTCGCCTCGCCGGGGGACTCCTCGGTGGGGATGAATCTGGTCATCAACTATCTCGAAGGCAACCGCGTCCCGGTCGACCCCTCGCTCGACGTGCTCGAGACGGCCGCCCTGGTGCGCATGGCCGGGAAGAATGGCGCGCTGATGGTCGGCGGCGGCGCACCGAAGAATTTCTTCATGCAGACCCAGCCGACGCTCTGGCAGATCCTCGAGGACAACCAGGGCGGGCACGACTTCTTCGTGCAGTACACCGCGGACGCGCCGCACTGGGGCGGGCTCTCGGGCGCGACGGCCTCCGAGGCGCGCTCCTGGGGCAAGGTCAAGGACGCGACGATCAACAACGTCACCGCCTACTGCGACGCCTCGATCGCGCTGCCGCTGCTCACCGCCTGGCTGCTGGCGACGCAGAAGCCGCGCCGGCGCAAGAAGCTGCTGGCGAAGAAGGAGGCGGCCCTGCAGGAGCTGGTCGCCAAGTACCGCGGCAACAAAAAGCTGCACCAGCGCATCGAGCGGCTCAAGCAGCGGGCGGTCGCAGCCCGCGCCGCCCGCCACGAAAAAACGTCCAACGCGATAGGGGGGGGTGAGTTCATGTACGTGCCGACGAAGGTCTTTTTCACCAAGGGTGTGGGGACGCACAAGGAGAAGCTCCAGTCGTTCGAGAAAGCCCTGCGCGACGCGCAGATCGAGAAGTACAACCTGGTGCGCGTCTCGAGCATCTTCCCGCCGCACTGCAAGGTGGTGACGCGCCCCAAGGGCAACACGATGCTGCGACCCGGCGCGATCGTGCACTGCGTGCTCGCCGAGCAGGCGACGAACGAGCCGAACCGCCTGTGCGCCGCCTCGATCGGCGTGGCGCGGCCCTCGAACAAGGCGCAGTACGGGTACCTCTCCGAGCACCACTGCTTCGGGCTGACCGAGGAGAACTCCGGCGACTACGCCGAGGACCTGGCGGCCTCGATGCTGGCCACGACGCTCGGCATCGAGTTCGACGAGAACGTGCACTGGGACGAGCGCAAGGAGCTCTGGAAGATCAACAACCAGATCTACAAGACGGCGAACTTCACGCAGTCGGCGATCGGCGACAAGCGCGGCTTCTGGACCACCGTCGTCGCCGCCGCGGTGTTCGTCCCGTAACGGCTCCTGAAAGGGCCCTCTGCCGCGTTGGTTACTCCCGGTTCCCTGCGGCGCGCACGAGCCCGCCGCAGTCACCGGTTCGAAATCCGCCTTGCACCGGACCCTTGTGAGCAGCCTCTCCGCGACCAGGGCTACAGCGAGGCGAGGTAGTCGCGGCAGGCATCCGGGAGGTGCGTCAGCTCTACGCCCATCCCGGGCTTGTTGAAGCGGGCCATGCTCGGGTGGACCTTGACGGCGTGGCGCACGACCCCCGCGACGATCCAGGTTTCCGACGGGCCCGTGATCTCGACCACGATCGGGCTGTCGTTGGCGTAGACGATCTCGTTCGTCGAGAGGAAAAACCGCTCGCCGAGATCTGCTGGGCGACGGCTTTGTGCTCGGGCTTCTGGTGGCCGTAGCGGACGAAGATCCGCTTGAATTTGCGCTCCTCGCGACGGTTGTCCCTCCGCTCCGCGCTCACGGTGTCCGTGCCGCCCCCGCGCCGAGTTTCGCCGCCGCGCCCAGCACCGTGGCCGCGTACAGCTCGCTGTTGTTGTAGCGGCGCACCACCGCCCGCTGCTTCTCCTCGGAGAGGCCGGGCCGCCAGCCGAAGCTCTTGAGGTAGTTGCCCACCGAGAAGACCGCGTCGGCCGTCGTGTACAGGTCGGCGCGGCCGTCGCCGTCGCCGTCGACGGCGTAGCCCCAGTAACTCGAGGGGATGAACTGCGGCATGCCGAAGGCCCCCGCCCACGAGCCCTCGAGGGCCGGCAGGTCGATCTTCTCCCGCTCGGCGATCCTGAGCAGGTAGGTCAGCTGCTCGTACGCCCACTTCGACTTGGATTTCGCCCTTTCCCGCACCTTCTCGGCGGTCACGTCGGGCAACCGCTTCTGCACGACCGCCAGAACGGTTTCGAAGTTCGCGGGCTCGGCCGCCCAGAGCAGCGTCACGAAGACGTTGAGGACGGGGTGCAGCTTGCGGTAGGCGCCGAAATCCGACTCGATCATCAGGATCGCCGCGATGACCTCGCCCGGGACGCCCGAACGCGCCGTGGCGGCCGCGAGCAGCTCGCGGTTCGCGGCGATGAACGCGCGGGCCCGCGACAGGCGCTCCTCGAGGAGGAACTTCGAGTAGTCGGCCGGGAATTCGCGGTAGACGATGGCGTACGCGAGGGTCGTGCCGTTGATCGCCAGCCGCTTGTCGCCGAGCAGCGCCTCGACGCGTCCGCGGTCGAAGCCGTCGGCGACGAGGCGTCCGGCGAGGGCGGCTCCGAAAGGAGTGTGCAGCAATCCGCCCGCGGGGAGGTCCTCGGCGGCTGCGCCGCGCAGCGGTGCGAAGAGCAGAGACGGCGAGGATGGCCGTCGCGAAACACGCGGCGCGGCGGCTCACGCTGCAAACTCCCCGCCGGGGAAGAGCGTCGCGCCGTCGAGGTCGGCTCCCGCGGGAACATCGGTGCCCTCGAGGATCACCGAGCGGCGGATGCGCGCCCCGTCGCCGATGCGCACCTCCGGCCCGATGACGGTCTCCGGCCCGATCTCGACGCCCGCGCCGACCCGCACGCCGTGCCCGGCGAGCACCGGGGCGCTGCAGGAGGCCCCGGCGAGCGACGGGGCGCCGGCGCCGGGGCGAGGGGCGAGCGCGCCCGCGCGGCCGGCGACCACCTCGCGGTTCGCGGCCAGGTAGCCCGCCGGGCTGCCGGCCTCGCGCCAGTACCCGCGGTGGACGAAGCCGCAGACTCGCCGGCCGCGGGCGATGAGTTCGGGGTACACCTGGCGATTGATCTCCCAGGGCTTGTTCGCCGGGATCAGGGGGAAGATCTCGGGCTCGAGGACGTGGATGCCGGTGAAGCCGCACGAGAGGCGCTCGGCGGGCTCGTCCGTCCGGCCGCGGCTCGATGAAACGCCGGATCACGCCGTCGGGGTCGACGCCGAGAACGCCGGAGATTTCGTCTGGCACGAGCACCATGGTGGCTGCGGCTCCTTGTTTTTCGTGAAAGTCTAGCACCTGCCGCAGATCGATATCAACGAGGAAGTCCCCGTTGAGCAGCAGGAACGTCCCGGCGTCGAGGAAACTTTCGGCTTTCTTCAGTCCCCCCGCGGTGCCGAGGATCGACCGCTCCCGGGAGATGTGCAGCGCCAGCCCCGAGGCGTCGAGGTTGCGCAGCCCCTCTTCGAGGATGCTCCGGCAGGTGGTGGGCGTTCACGATGGCCTCGCGGACGCCGGCGCCGGCGAGCAGCGCGAAGGTGTACTCGAGCAGCGGCCTGTTGGCGATCGGGACGAGCGGCTTGGGGATCGCGTCCGTCAGCGGGCGCAGCCGGGTCCCGAGCCCGGCGGCGAGCACCATCGCGCGCGGGGGGTGCGGCGCCGGGCTCATGCGACCGGGTCCCGGCCCGCCGCGCCCGGTGCTGCGCCCGTGCCCGCGGTCGCCGCCACTCGCCGCCGCGCATCGGCAACCACGGCGGCGAGCCGCGGCACGGTGTCCGCGATCGGGGCGAGGGTCTCCTCGAGCAGGCGCAGCGCGGCGGGGACGTGCGCGAGAAACGCCGGGCTTGCCGCGCTGCAGCCCGAGAAAGGCGTAGGCGCCGAGGGCCTGCATGAGCCGGTGCGCGGCGACGAGGGGATAGAGTTCGAGAAAACGCCCGCGGTCCTCGTGGGTGCGCGCGGTGAACAGTTCGAGATAGTGCTCGAGCAATTCGCGGCGCAGGTCCGCCGGCAGATCGGCGTAGGGGTCGAGCAGCAGGGCGGCCAGGTCGTACTGCGCCGGCCCGAGACGCGCGCCCTGGAAGTCGATGACGCAGATGCGGCCGAGGTGGATTTTGAGGTTCTGCGACTGGTAGTCGCGGTGGAGCAGGTACGCCGTCCCGGCCGCGGCGGCCCGTTCGGCGAGACGGTCGAGTTCGGCGTCCAACCCCGCCGGCGCTGCCAGGCCGAGGTGGCGACCGAGGAGTTCGCGCACGAAATAGCCGGACTCCCCCTCCCGCATCAGCGCGATATCGTAGCGCGGCGGGTTGTGCGTGCGGCGCGGGTCGAAGCCTTCGACGCCGTCGATCTGGAAGCGCACCAGGACATCGAGCGCCTCGCGGTAGAGCGCGGCGACGCGTTCGCGGGACTCGGAATGCCCGGCGGCCGGCATTCGCCCGTGGAGCGCGCGACGAACCTCGGCGAACAGATCCCGGTCGCCGAGATCCTCGACGAGCGCCCAGCCGCGCGAGCGCTTGTAGGCGAGCACCCCGGGCACCGGGATGCCGCGCGCCCCGAGGTGCGCCGCGAGGTAGCCGAAGGCGTCGTTCTCGTTGACGGCAGCGGTGACTTCCACCGGGTTTTCGACGAGCACGAGGCTCCCGCCCGTGTGAAACAGGCGCGTGAGCGTGCGCGAGGAGCCCGCCGGGGGGAGCGGTCGTGCGCTGGCCGGATCGAGGCCGGGAAAGGCGCGGCGCGCCCAGACGAGCGCCTCAGCCGCGGGCACGGCGTTCGACCTCCTCGAGCAGGGCCAGGTGGTCGGGGGCACGCAGTACGGTGCGGGCCGCGGCAGGATCGGCGTGCCAGCCGAGACCCTGCTTGAAGCGGCGAACGCGCTTGAGAGCGGCGACGATCGTCGCCGCCGCAATGGTCTCATCCCGTGATCGCGAGGCGCAAGATCGGCGAGCAGGCCCGGGATGCAGCGCTCGGCCAGGAGCATGCGCGAGACGATCAGCAGGTCCGAGCCGGCGCGCAGGGCGGCGAAGGCGGAGGATTCGAGGGGGCGGTTCCAGGCCACCCCGGCCATTTCGAGGTCGTCGGAGACGACGACTCCGGAAAAGCCGAGCTCTGTGCGCAGCAGGCCGCCGATCACGCGCTCCGACAGCGAGGCCGGCAGCGTCCGGGTCGAGCGCCGGGAAGGTGATGTGCGCGGTCATCACCGCGGGGACGCCGGCCTGGATCGCGGCGCGGAAGGGGACGAGGTCGCAGGCGTCGAGTTGCTCGCGGCTGCGGGGCACCCGGGGGGCGGCGACGTGGCTGTCCTTGCCCGTCGAGCCGTGGCCGGGGAAGTGCTTCGCGCAGGTGCGCATGCCGGCGGCCGCGGCGCCTCGCACGAATGCCGCCACCAGCGGCGCGACCTGCGCCGGATCGGTGCCGCAGCTGCGGTCGCCGACCGGGCAGTCCGGCGCGGAGAGGACATCCGCCACCGGGGCGAGGTTCCAGTTGACGCCGATCGCCAGCAGTTCGCGGCTCGTGGCGGCCGCGACGCGCCGGACGAGATCGGGGTCGCCGCGCGCGCGCCATCGCGCCCATCGCCGGGAAAACGGTGACGCCCTCGGTGATGCGCACGACGCGCCCCTGCTCCTGGTCGATGGCGATCAGCAGCGGCCGCTGCGTGCCCGGCGAGGCGGGCCACTTCCTGCAGGCGGTTGGTCAGTTCGAGCACCTGGAGCGCGTCGACACAGTTCTTGCGGTAGAGGATGACGCCGCCGAGCCCGGCGCGGATCAGCGCGAGGATCTCCTTCGAGGGCTCGGTGCCGTCGAACCCGGCGACGAGCAGCTGTCCGGCGGACTTGGCCAAGCGACGCGCCTGGGTGGTCATGGTCGACGCTGTCCCGTCCGTGCCCGTCGCGACGAGGCGGCACCCCCTGATTCCCCCTTTGGCAAAGGAGCGAGGGGGTTTTGGCCATCCGTAACGCACGGGTCGAAGATCAGCGTTCCGGCATCCGCGTCGAGCGTTGCAGCCACCCCGAACGGGAGGGCGCGGTTCGGCGAGTCGTGCCCGGCGGGAAAGCCCGAGACGACCGGTACCGCGCGGGTGCCCAGGGCCTCGAGAAAGAGTCCGGCGACGCCGCGGCGCTCACCGGGCTTGATGCCCGAGAACCGCCCGAGAACGATCCCGGCCACGCCGCGGAAAATCCCGGCGAGCTGCAGCTGGCGCACCATGCGGTCGATGCGGTACGGCGCCTCGCCGACCTCCTCGACAAAGAGAATGCGCCCGCGCGTCGCGACCTGAAACGGGGTGCCGATCGAATGCGCGAGCAGGCTCAGGTTGCCGCCCGTGAGCGCGGCGCGCACGCGACCCGGCCGCAGGGTGCGCAGCCCGCGATGTGCGCGAGGACCCGGCTTGCCCGCCAGCAGGGCGAGCAGGCGCGCCATGTCGCGCTCCCCGCTCCTGCCCTGTCCCGCGTTTGCGACCATGGGCCCGTGAAAGGCGGCGATGCCCGCGCGCTGCGTGGCCGCCAGGAGCAGCACCGTCAGGTCCGAAAAGCCCGCGATCGCCTTGGGGCGTCGACGCAGCGCGGCGAAATCGAGCCGCTCGACAATGCGCGAGGTGCCGTAGCCGCCGCGCGCGAAGAGGATCGCCTTCACCTCGGGGTCGCGCAGCCAGGAGTTGAGTTCCGCCGCGCGCCGGCCGGTCGTCGCCGGCGAAGTACCCGGCGCGGCTGGTGATGTTGGCGCGCCAGCTGACGCGGTAACCCTGGGCGGCGATGAACTCGGCGCCGCGCGTGAAGGCCGCGCGGTCGAAGGCGCTCCCGGGTGCCGCGATCGCGACGAGATCGCCGGGCCGCAGGCCGGGGGGGAGCTTCAGCGCCGCGCTGCCGCCCACGTCTCGAACTCCCCGCGCAGCAGCGGAATCAACCCCCCGAACGCGCCGTTGGAGAGAACGGCCACCACGTCGCCGGGGCGCAGATCGGCGAGGACCGCCGCGGCGATCGCCTCCACGTCCTCCTCGTGCCGCGCGCGTCGTCCCGCTGCCGCGAGATCGCGCACCAGGCGCTGCGGGTCGAGGCGATCGCCGTCGGCGAGTTGGTCGGCGCGATGCACCGCGCCGACGATCACCTCGTCCGCCGCGGCGAACGCCGCCGCGAGCGCCTCCTGGAAGATGGCGCGGCGCAGGGTGTTCGAACGCGGCTCGAACAGCGCCCGGATGCGCGCGCCGGGGTGCTTGGCGCGCAGCGTCTCCAGGTCGAGCCGGATCGCCGTCGGGTGGTGCGCGAAGTCGTCGTAGAGCGTCGACGCCGCCGTCGGAGAAGACCGCCTCGAGCCGCCGCTTCACGCCGCGGTAGCTCGCCATGCCCCGCGCGATCTCGCCCGTCGTGAGGCCGAGCGCCGCCGCGGCCGCTGCCGCGAGCAGCGCGTCCAGCCGGAAGTGCTCGCCGGGGAGGGGGAAGTCGAAGGCGGCGCGGTCGCCCGCCGCGACCGGGATGACCCGTCCGCGGCAGCGCGCCGCGACCTCGCGCGGCCACGGCGTCGGCGGTGTTGACCACGAGAAAGCCGTTGCCCGGCACGAGGTTCACCAGCCGCCGAAACGCCAGCGTGTACTCCTCCATCGAGGCGAAGATGTCCGCGTGGTCGAACTCGATGTTCGCCAGCACGACGTTGTGCGGTCGATACCCGAGAAACTTCGAGCGCTTGTCGAAAAAGGCCGTGTCGTATTCGTCGCCCTCGATCACGAAGTCCGGGCCGGCTCCGAGCCGGTAGCCGCCGTCGAAATTCAGCGCGATCCCGCCGGCGAGAAACGTCGGCGAGCGCCCGGCGGACTCGAGCAGCCAGGCGAGCAGCGTCGTGATGGTCGTCTTGCCGTGCGTGCCGCAGACCGCCGTCACGCGCCGCCCGGGGAAGAAGTGCTCGCGCAGGAAATCGGGCAGCGAGCAGTAGGGGAGCCGCCGGTCGAGGAGCGCTTCCACCTCGGGGTTGCCGCGCGAGAGGGCGTTGCCGACGACGACGAGGTCCGGCGCCGGCTCGAGGTTCTCCGGCCGGTACCCCTCGAGGACCGCGAGGCCCCTGGCGCGCAGAAAGTCGCTCATCGGCGGGAAGACGCCCGCATCCGAGCCGGAGACGGCAAACCCGGCGTCGGCGGCCAGCGCGGCCGCGGTGGCCATGCCGGCGCCGCCGATCCCGATGAAGTGGACGCGCAGGGGCTGTTGGGGCATTGCGGTGGGGATTCTCCGTGCGCCGGCCGCGGTTGTCAATTCCGCGCCGCCCCTTCGCCGCGACCCGCTCTCAATCAGCGGCGCTGTCGGCCTGTCAGGGAAAGAACTGGCTCAACGCTGAAGGTCCGGGGTGCCGGTGGCTGATAATAACCGGTGCCGTCGCGGGTGAGCACGGCGATCGACACCTGGTGCGAGCCGGGGCCGATCTCGTCGATCGGGATCAACCGGGAGAAGCCGCAATCCGGGTACGCACGCCCGTCGATGACGATATCCGCCGGCAAGCCGGTGACGGCGGGAAACACCTTGTCGTCGATCTGGACGTAGACTCCTCCGGCCGGCTCCCGGGCGGCGCCGTCGATTGCCCACCCGGCCACCAGGAGAAATTTGTCGTTGCTCGCCTCGGACAAGGAGACTCTCGCCGGGCGGCTGACGGAAAAATCGGCGATCGCCCGGGACGGAAGAGTCCGCAGCCGGGAGAGCGCGGATGGTCCGCGCCGGGCCGACGTTTTGTGCAGCAGCATCCCCGCGTGATACAGCGGCACGACGGGCACGTAGAAGTCCGAGCCGGGAGGGAGGGACCTGGAACACCGCCGCGTGGTCGGTCCAGTGGATATCGGGCTGCCCGGGGTGGAAAAAATCGGCGGGGATCCCGATGACAACCGCCGCGGCGAGAAAAACATAGCCGATGCGCTTGAAGGAGCGCGAGGCCAACGCCAGGTGCAGGGTGGCGAACAGGACGAAGACGCAGGCGAACAGGAAGTACCGCGGGCCGGCCTCGGGATGGAGCCAGATCCTCAGGTCGTTCAACGGGAATATGATCGACAGCGCGATGGACAGCGCGGCGAGATAGAACAGGATCAGCAGCGGCTTTACCCGATCCCGCACGGCGACAAACAGGAAAAAGGCGAGCGCACACAGACCGAGTCCGTACGCGAACGGCGGCAGCGTCCGGTAGAACCTGGCGACGCCGTTGATGCCGAAGATGGCGTTGAAGAAGGTGTGCATGGAGACGACGGTCATCAGTTCCTGAGGCGACAGAGGGCCGGACTGGGCGACGACGGCGCCGACTCTTGCGCTGACTGAAGCAAAACCGAGCTGGATCAACGCGCCCGCCGCGATGACCACGGGAACCACCCGGCTGCGGAGCGGGTCGAGCGCTCCTTGACGACCCCGAGCAGCCGCGGTGCGACGAGCGGCAGAAACAGGATTGAAAAAGGTCCGGTCAGGGAAAACAGCGCCACCGTGAAGGTTTCGAGCGTCCGGACCCGCCGGTCGGCGGCCGGCTCGTGCCACCAGGATGCAGACCGCGATCAGGGCCAGGTGCCAATGGGAGTTGGTCAGGTTCGCGTGGGTCTCGTACGAGGCCGGCAGCGCGATGTACAGCAGCGCGGCGACCGCGCGCGCGAAAAACGAGGGGATGTGGCGGGCCATGCGCGAACTGAGCAGATAGAACGCAGGAACGAGCTGGACGGCAAAAGCGGACAGATTGAAAACCAGGGGTGCCTGCTCCAGGGGAAAGAGCAGCGAGAAGCCGGCGACCAGCCTGGGGAGCGAGTGCAGGTAGCCGGAGGCCGGCTGCAGGATGGTCGGCCAAAAGCCGTGGTTGAAAGCGTCCTGGAAAAACAGCGTCCCGTCCTCGGCCCAGAACTGGGGGTGCAGCAGGCTTGCCGGTTTTCTCAGCAGGAGGATCGCCGCGAGGAGCGCGCCGAGCAGCAGGTGGGTCGACCTGGAGGGGGCGTTCGTCCCGTTCGTTTGCATGAGTCCCGAGGATTGTCGGCGCCGGGCCGGTGGCTGTCAAATCGGCAGCTTGCACGTTCAGGGCCCTTGAGCCGCCTGCTTGTCGCGCGTGGCTGCCCTCCTGATATACACTTGGAGGCAGTCTCGACTGGGGAGGGGACAAACCCTCTCCCTTACGGAGAGCAACGAGCCGGGTGAGCACAGCAGAGGTCCGCTGGAGTGTTCAGCCGGTGGTTGTCGACGGTAACAGAGGACCACCGTTGGGCGAGGAGGAGCGCATGAGCCATTTCATCGTTGACGAGACCAAATGCCGCCGGGACGGGATCTGCGTCGCCGTCTGTCCCATCGGGATCCTGACCAGCGGCGCCGACGACCCGCCGGAGACGATCCCGGGCGGCGAGGCGCTGTGCATCTCCTGCGGGCACTGCGTTGCCGCCTGTCCCTACGGGGCCTGCTCGCTGGCCGGCATGCCGGCCGATGCCTGCCCGCCGGTCCGCCCCGAGTGGCGGCTGTCGCCCGAGCAGGCGGAGCACTTCCTCCGCTCGCGCCGCTCGATCCGGGTGTACAAGGACACCACCGTCGACCAGGGTCGCCTCGAGCGCCTGATCCGCACGGCGCGCTATGCGCCATCCGGCCACAACCGTCAGCCCGTGAGCTGGCTGGTGTTCTCCGGGCGCGAGTCGGTGCGGCCGATCGCCGGTCACACGGTCGACTGGATGCGCTCGTTGTGCGCCGCGAAACCCGAGATGGGGCGGCGGATGATGCTCGACCGCGTCGTCGCCGCCTGGGACGCCGGCCGCGACCTGGTCTGCCGCGACGCCCCGCACCTGGTCGTGACCCACGCCCCCAAGGGTGACGTCACGGCGCCGGGGGCGTGCCTGTTGGCGCTGGCGTACCTCGAACTCGCCGCGCCCGCCGCCGGCCTCGGTGCCTGCTGGGCCGGGTTCGTGCACATGGCGGCGCTGCAGTGGCGGCCGCTGCAGGCCGCGTTCGGCTTCCCCGAGGGTCACCAGTTCTGCGGGGCGCTGATGGTCGGCGAGCCCCGCTACCGCTATCACCGGCTTCCGGAGAGACGCGAACCGTCGATCACCTGGCGGTAGAGGAATCCTTGACGCAGGCGGACGACCACCCGGAACTGACTTGGCGGAGGGGTGGCGCGAAGGGGAGGTCTCCGCCGGCGGAACGAAGTGAGCACGATGGAGGTCCGCAGCGACAGGACCCCGCAGCCAGCACGGGGTTGTCGGCTGTGGAGAGTCCAGGTTCTGAAAGGAGCGGGAGATGAACGCGATGCACGAAGTCGACTACAAGATTTTCGGCGAGGACCTGCAGTACGTCGAGGTCGAACTCGACCCGCAGGAGGCGGTCGTGGCCGAGGCGGGCGGGATGATGTACATGGAGGACGGCGTCGAGATGGAGACCATCTTCGGCGACGGCTCGGCGCAGCAGCAAGGCGGCGGCCTCATGGGCGCGCTGATGGGCGCCGGCAAACGGCTGCTCACCGGAGAGTCGCTCTTCATGACCGTCTTCCAGAACCGGACCAGCCGGGAAGCGCCGCGTCGCCTTCGGTGCGCCGTACCCCGGGCGCATCGTGCCGGTGCACCTCGCGGAGCTCGGCGGTGAGCTCATCGTCCAGAAGGACGCGTTTCTTGCGGCCGCCAAGGGCGTGAGCATCGGCATCGCCTTCCAGAAAAAGTTCGGCGTCGGCCTCTTCGGCGGCGAGGGTTTCATCATGCAGCGGCTCCAGGGCGACGGCTGGGCCTTCATCCACGCCGGCGGGATGCTCATGGAGCGCCAGCTGGGCGCGCGCGAGATCCTGCGCGTCGACACCGGCTGCATCGTCGGCTTCCAGCCTTCCGTGGCCTACGACATCCAGATGGTGCGAGGCGTCAAGTCGGCGATCTTCGGCGGCGAGGGGCTCTTCTTCGCAACGCTGCAGGGTCCCGGGAAGATCTGGCTCCAGTCGCTGCCGCTCTCGCGGATGGCGAACCGGATCGTCGCCGCGGTGCCGGGGATTGCGCGCGGCGGGCGCGAGGAGGGTTCGGTCCTCGGCGGACTTGGCAGCATCCTCGGGGGAGACAGATAGCGGCGACTGAAAAGGGCGTGTTCGCCGCATGGTCGCGGTGCGGTGGGGCTTGGTGTACAATGACTCAAACAACAAGGAGTGACGATGAGCACGGTGCGCACACCGCTCGCTGTAGCGTTTGTTGCGATTGCGATGTTCTCCGTTGCCTTCGGCGCTGCCGCCAAGCCCAACCCGCACGCCGTCCTCGACTGCGGCTTCTGCCACGCCACCACGCCGCGCTTCGGTGTCGACACGGTCGACACGGTCGACTTCTGGCGCGCCGAGGGCGACGAGCCGCAGCTGTGCGAGCGTTGCCACGGGCCGGAGACGAACTTCCATCCCCTCGGCGTCACTCCAGGTCCCGCAGCGCCTGGGCACGCAAGTGCCCAAGCGGCTCCCCCTGGGCAAGAGCGAGGCCGTGCGCGACCAGGTGGTCTGCATCAGCTGCCACTTCGTCCACGCCGCGAACGCCGACCGGGCGTTGCTGCGCGGGTTCCCCGGGTCCGACAGCCCGGGCCTGTTCTCCGAGCTGGCAGGATCTGTGCCGCGAATGCCACGGCGCGGGACTTGGAGAAGCGCTCTCCGCACGCCGGGGACGAGCGCTCCTGCGCCTTCTGCCACTCGACCAAGCCGCAGCCGGGCCAGTCGGCGACGGTCACCCCGGCGGGCCGCAAGCTCTGCGAGTTCTGTCACGGCTTCAAGAGCGAGGAGCACTACGCCGGCGTCAACCCCTTCAAGGAGCCGCAGGACTGCACGGGATGCCACGACCCGCACCTGGGCAAGGATCGACCCGCCCGGTTGCGGGCCGGCTATTTCGACACGATCCGCGACGCGGTCACGTTCAACCCTCACCGCAAGCGCACGCTCTGCTTCGCCTGCCATGCCGACGGGAAGCCGGGCCCGCTGAGGGGCGCCGCCGCGGTCGCCCTCTGCCAGCGCTGCCACGACTCCGGGAAGATCCCGGGGATGAGCCACCCGATGACCAAGGTGCCCGCCGGCTTCGCGATTCCCCAGGGGTGGCCGCTCTCCGACGGGGCCATGACCTGCCTGACCTGTCACTTCGCCGGCCACGCCCCGGGCGTCGTCGCCGGCCGTCCCGACGAGCCGGTCTCCGCCCAGTACCTGCTGCGCGGCGCCGACGCGGGTCAAAGCGACCGAGGTCTGCTTCAGGTGCCACGCGAAGAGCCAGTGGGCCGGTCGCAATCTCCACCAGCGAGATCGCGCGGGAGGAGACCGTGTGCACCCTGTGCCACGCCACGGATCCGGAGGAGGGGGACACCGAGACGTTTCGTCGCGGGCATCAACATCCTCTGTCTGAGCGTGCCACGACGACGTCGACCACCCCGGCGGGACTCGCCACACCGGGACGGTGAAGGCCGCGATGCGAAGTTCCCGGGTCGCTGCCGCTCGGAGCGGGGCGCCAGATCACCTGCGCGACCTGTCACGATCCCCACCTCGATTCCCCGGCCGGCCACCGGCTGCGCGGGGCCAAGGAGTCGTCGGCTTTCTGCCTGCGTTGCCACAAGCTCTGATCTTTTACTTGCTTTTTTCCTGTCCATACCTATATTTAGCCCCGGCGCGCAGCAAGCGGGGAGGACAGGCCAGGGGTGTTTTCAGAGGACCTACTCGAACAGGTCAGGGGTGCAAACCCGATTTACGACGTCGTTTCCGACTACGTCTCCCTGAAGAAGAGCGGCCGCAACTACATGGGGCTCTGCCCTTTTCACGGCGAAAAAACACCGTCCTTCACGGTGAATCAGGAGCGGCAGATCTTCCACTGTTTTGGTTGCGGCGAGGGCGGAAATGTCATTGGTTTCATTATGAAAAGAGAGGGTTTGAGTTTCCCCGAGGCCGTGCGGTTCCTCGCCGCGCGCCGGGGAATCGCCCTCCCGGAGTATTCCCACTGGCCGGCCCGAGGAAAAGGGTCTCAAGGAGCGGCTGCTCGAGGCCAACGCCGCAGCGGCGGGAGTCTTCAAGGCGAATCTCCTCGGCCCCTCCGGACGACAGGCCCTCGCCTATCTCGAGCGCCGCTCGATCTCCGCCGCCACGCGCGAGGAGTTCGGCCTCGGCTGGGCGATCCCGGGACGCGATCCCCTGTTCCGCGAACTGGTGAAGAAGGGATTCGCTCAGCAGGAGCTGCTTCAGGCCGGGCTGGCCGCGCAGTGGGAGACCGGGGGTGTCGTCGACCGTTTCCGCGGGCGGGTGATCTTCCCGATCCATGACGTCGGCGGCCGGGTGGTGGGCTTCGGCGGGCGTCTGCTTGCGGAAGGCGAGCCGAAATACCTCAATTCTCCGGAGACGCCGCTGTATCACAAGAGCGATGTCCTGTACGGGTTGCACCGGGCCAAGGATTTCCATCCGCCGCGAAGGCGTCGGCATCATCGTCGAGGGCTACTTCGATCTGATCACCGCCGTCCAGGCCGGCGTGGCGAACGTGGTTGCGACCTCGGGCACCGCGCTCACGGACGGGCACGCGGCCCTGATGCGCCGGTTCGCCGAGCGTTGGGTGGTGGTGTTCGACGGGGACGCGGCGGGCATCCGCGCCGCCAAGCGCAGTCTCGAGGTTTTCGTCGCTCACGGCCTGTTCGCCCGCGGGGTGCTGCTGCCCGACGGCGCCGACCCCGACAGTTTCATCCGGGCGCAAGGGGCGGCGGCTTTTCGCGGGCTGGTGGAGAAGGCCGATGATCTGATGGATTTCTTTCTCCGCCGCACGGTGCAGGAGCACCGGCTCGACACCATCGAGGGGAAGGTGGCCGCGGTCCGCGAGACGGTGCCCCTGCTCGCGAAGGTTCGCGATCGCGTCGCGCAAGCCGACTATCTCGCCCGCGCCGCACAGAGCCTCGGCGTCAAGGAGGAGGTCCTCTGGTCCGAGGTGCGAGGCCATCGGGGCCAAAGGGGCTGCGGGCGCCGCAACGCTTTCAGCCGTAGCGGCACCACAACCCGTGTCGGCGAGGCGGCCTCGTGCCGAGGAGGACCTGGTCAAAGCGCTGCTCGCCCATCCTTCGGTCGCAGCCGAAGTGCGGGAGGGGCTGGCCCTCGAGGAGTTCGAGAGCGAGGAGTGCCGAGCCATTTTCGGGGCGGTGCTGGCATTGATCGACCAGGGATCCGCGCAGGACCTGGCGGGGCGGCTGCACTTCGAGGACGAGCGGCTGACCCGCCTGGTCACGAAGTGGATGACCGATCCCGGCCCGCTCGCGGAAGAGCTGGACGCGCAGCGAGCGGCGCAGGAATGCGCCCAGCGCATCCACGAGCGTCGGATGAAGCGCGAAAGACGTGAGGTCCAGGAGAAGATCCGCAGCGCGCAGGAAGCCGGGCGAGCACGAGACCGTTACGGAACTGCTGCGTATCAAGCAGAGCTTGCACGTTCGGCCTGTCGAGACGGCCTGATCATAGATGAGAGATGACGCAGATGAGCGAGCGCGTGGCCGCGAGCTTTCACGGAAAGGATGACGGAATGCAGAAGAAAGAAGGGTCGGACCAGGTCAAGCAGTTGATCGACATCGGCAAGGAGAAGGGCTTCCTGACCTATGACGAGGTCAACGACATGCTGCCGCCGGAGGTGATCAACGGTGACCAGATCGACAACATCGTCGTCATGTTCGGCGAGGAGGACATCGAGCTGATCGACTCCTCCGAGGCCGCGCACTTCCGGCGCCTGCGCCTGCGCGGCGAGAAGGACGAGGCCGCCACCGACGACGAGGGTCCGGAGCTGGATCTGACTCCCGGGGCCATCGGCAAGACCGACGACCCGGTGCGCATGTACCTGCGCGAGATGGGCACCGTGCCGCTGCTCACCCGCGAGGGCGAGGTCGAGATCGCCAAGCGCATCGAGGAGGGGCGCAAAACCGTCCTCGACATCATCTCCCAGCTGCCCTGCGTGCTCGCCGAGGTCATGGCCTGGCGCGGGCGGCTCGACGCCGACCAGATCCGCGTGCGCGAGCTCATGGCGCTCGACACCGAGGAGCCGGAGCAGCTCGAGCAGCTCGAGGCGACGCACAAGGAAAAGGTCGCCAAAAAGCTCAAGGTCATCGAAAAGCTGGCGCGACGGGTGGAGAGTCTGAGCGAGAAGCTGCGCGACAAGAGCCTCGCGCTCAAGGAGCGTCAGCGCGCCACGCGCGAGCAGGAAATGACCCGCCAGAATCTGCTCAAGGCGATGTGGGGCCTCAAGATCAACCCCGCCCAGGTCGAGCGCTTTGTCAACCAGCTGCGCACCGCGGCGCAGCGCATCCGGGTCGCCGAGGCCGAGGCCCACCAGGTGTACGGACGCTACCGGCTCGATCTCGCCGGCTTCCGCAAGGTGGTCGCGGCGGCCAAGGAGGGCAGCAAGCCGAAGGTCATGGTCGGCAGCCGCCCGCTCACCAAGGAGACCGTGCTCGAGATGGACCGCAAGGTGCGCGAGTGTCACAAGCTCGTGCGCGCCATCGAGCAGGAAGTGGGTCTCGCCCGCGCCGAGATCCTCGAGCAGGGCAAGATCATGGTCGACGGGGAGTTCCGCGCCGGCAAGGCCAAGAGCGAGCTGGTCGAGGCCAACCTGCGCCTCGTGGTCTCGATCGCCAAGAAGTACACCAACCGCGGCCTGCACTTCCTGGACCTGATCCAGGAGGGGAACATCGGCCTGATGAAGGCCGTCGACAAGTTCGAGTACCGCCGCGGCTACAAGTTCTCGACCTACGCCACCTGGTGGATCCGCCAGGCCGTCACCCGCGCGATCGCCGACCAGGCCCGCACGATCCGGATCCCGGTGCACATGATCGAGACGATCAACAAGCTCATCCGCACCTCGCGCCAGCTGGTGCAGGAGATCGGCCGCGAGCCCACCCCCGAGGAGATCGGGCTCAAGATGGAGATGCCGGTCGAGAAGGTCCGCAAGGTCCTGAAGATCGCCAAGGAGCCGATCTCGCTCGAGACGCCCATCGGCGAGGAGGAGGACTCGCACCTCGGGGACTTCATCGAGGACAAGAACACGCCGTCGCCGGCCGAGGCCGTGACGGCGCTCAACCTCAGGGAGATGACCGACTCGGTGATGCTGACCCTCACGCCGCGCGAGGAGAAGGTGCTGCGGATGCGCTTCGGGATCGGCACGAGCTCGGACCACACGCTCGAGGAGGTCGGGCAGCACTTCGAGGTCACGCGCGAGCGCATCCGCCAGATCGAGGCCAAGGCCCTGCGCAAGCTGCGTCACCCGAGCCGCTCCAAGCGGCTGAAGAGCTTCATCGAATAGTGTGATATCATGCGCGCGCGGGCCTATAGCTCAGCTGGTAGAGCTACCGGCTCATAACCGGTTGGTCCCAGGTTCGAGCCCTGGTGGGCCCACCACGTTGCTGGAGGTGACGCTGTACGGCACGCTGAAGTCCGGCATCCCGCGGCGCCCTGATCCTGCGGGATCGGGGCGAGGGGCCAGGAGCGCGTCTCGTGACGCGCTTTTTTTGTTCAGGGAGCAGCGGGCGCCCCGGGAGGGGAGCCGGAGGTGATCCGCGTCGGGGATGTGGCGCGGATCATCGAACGGGCCGCCCCGCTCGCCCTCGCCCTCCCCGACGACAACCCCGGTCTCCAGGCCGGCCGCGCCGACGCTGGCGTTCGCGGCGTTCTCGTCGCTCTCGACCCGACGCCGGCGGCGGTCCGCCGGGCCGTGCGCGCGAAGGCCGACCTCCTCGTCACCCACCACCCGCTCCTGATGGATCCGCTGCGTCGCATCGACACCGGCACGGCGACCGGAGCCGCCGTCGGCGCCGCGCTCGGCGCCGGGATTTCCGTGTATGCCGCGCACACCAATCTCGACGCCGCCCCGGAGGGGCTCGCCGTTGCCGTGGCCAGGCGTCTGGGGATCGAGGACCCTCGTTTTCTCCACCCGGTCAACGGCCCGGCGCGGGTCAAGGTCGTCGTCTTCGTCCCCGTGGCGGCCGCGACGGGAACTGCATGCGGCAATGGCTGCCGCCGGTGCCGGAGCGATCGGCCGCTACGACTCCTGCGCTTTTCTCGGCGCCCGGCGAAGGGCTCTTTCGTCCGCTCGCCGGGGCGCGTCCCGCCGTCGGCACGCCGGGGAAACTCGAGCGCGTCCCCGAGGTGCGTCTCGAGATGGTCGCCGGCGAGTCGGACCTCCCGGCCGTCCTCGCCGCCATCCGCCGTGCGCACCCGTACGAGGAGCCCGGCGATCGACTGCTATGCCGCTGCGTCCCGCGCCGCTGGGCGGGTTCGGCTGTGTCGGCCGGGTCGGTTCGGCACGCCTTGGCGCTTTCGTCCGCGCGCGCGGCCCGCGCGCTGGGGGCCGAGGCGCGGGTCTCGGGGGCGCGGGTGCCCCGGGTGCGCACGGTCGCGGTCTGCCCGGGCAGCGGCGGTCGACTTGTCCCGCTTGCCGCCGCCGCCGGCGCGGATGTGTTCGTCACCGGCGAGGTTCGTTATCACAACATGCGCGAGGCCGAGCACCACGGCATCGCGATCGTCGAGCTTGGCCACGACCGCACCGAGATGCCGGCCGTCGACCTGCTTGCGCGTCTGATCCGGGGGGGCTGGCCGCTGCCGGGGCCTCCGTCCCGGTCGCCATCTACAAGGAGCCGCGGGCAGCACGAACCGCGGCCGGGAGGTGAGAGCCGGAATGTACGAGCAACTCGAAAATCTCATCCGGCTTCAGGTGCTGGACCGCGAGGTCCAACGCCTGACGCAGCAGCTGGCGGGGATCGCTCCGCAGATCGAGGAGACCCGCCTGCACCTCGCCGCCGCCGAGCGGGCGCTCGAGGAGGGGAAGGCCCGCGTCGAGGGCGCGCGCAAGGATCGACGCGCCGCCGAGAAGGACCTGGAGACGCAGATCGAGAAGCGCCGCAAATTCCAGGAGCAGCAGAGCAAGGTCAAGACGAACAAGGAGTACCAGGCGCTGATGGGCGAGCTCGCGTCGCTCAAGCTCGAGGAGACGACGGCCGAGGACCGGATCCTCGCGCAGATGGAGCAGCAGGCCGAGGCCGAAAAGCTCCTCCCGGGGCTCACCGCGGAGGTCGCCCGCGAGAAGCTCGAATTCCAGCAGAAGGAGCGGGTGCTGCGCGGCGCGGAGGGAAAGCTGCGCCTGGAGCTGGCCGCCGCCGAGGAGGCCCGGGCCGGGATCGTCGCGACCCTCGAGCCGGCGACGATCCAGACCTATCAGCGCATCCTGAAGCTGCGGGGGAGCGCCGTGGCCGAGGTGCGCGACGAGTTCTGCCTGGGGTGCAGCACGAAAGTGACGGCGCAGAATTTCATGGAGGTCATGCGCAACGACAAGATCCACCACTGCCCGCACTGCCAGCGGATCCTCTACTACCTCAGGCCCGAGGTGCGCCCGCGCTGCCGGCCGGGCCGGCCGAGCCGGAGCCCGCGGCGTGACTCACGACCCGCGCGCCGTCCTCGAGGCGCTTGCCGCCTCGCTGGACGCCGGCGAGGTGCTCTCGCGCTTTCCCGGCCTGGCGCGCGAGCAGCTGCGCGGGATCGTCCGCGAGGCGGCGGGGCGGCTGCCGCGCGCGGCAGCCCGTTCGATGCCGGCTCCCGCGGCCGCTGCGTCGGCCAGCGCGGCTGCGCCGCGGTGCCGGCGCGTCTGGCCCGAGGAGGTCACCGTCCACATCGACGGCGGCGCGCGGGGCAACCCGGGGGAGGCGGGCGTCGGCGTCTACTTTCAGGACCGCTCCGGCGCGCCGTTGCAGAGCATCGCCCGCTACATCGGGCGGGCGACGAACAACACCGCCGAGTACCAGGCGCTGCTGATCGCGCTGGCGCGGGCGCGCGACGCCGGGGTCAAGCACCTGCGGGTGTTCTCCGACTCGGAGCTGCTCGTGAACCAGGTCAACGGGCGCTACCGCACCACGGTCCCGCACCTGCAGCAGTATCTGCAGGAGGCGATCCGGCTGATGCGCGAGATCGGCCGCGTCGACGTCGCGCACGTGCGGCGCGAGCATGAACAAGGAAGCCGACGCGCTCGCCAACGAGGCGATGGACAACCGCGCTGGCTGACGAACGGCCAGTCACGCGGCGTCGAGGCCGTCGATGCCGTTCCCGTGCGCGAGGCGGCCGGGGCGTCCCCTTCGGTCGTGCGTCTGCGCCGCCGACCCGGCACGGCGCCCGGTGGCTCGCAGGCTCGTAACTCGCCCTGCGGGCTCAGACAACGAGCCTGCGTCTCCTGCGGGACCGCCCCGGTCGCCGCGCCGGGCTTACGGCGGCTCCGCGCATCTTCCCTCAGTGACGCCCTAGCCTCTGCCCGCTGCTCGCACGGCTCGTCGCGGGACGGGGACGGAGATCGAATACCCGTCCGCCGCAAGCGCACGTTGCCGCAGCAGGTGGCTCAGGTGAGGCGCGCCGGTAGCGGGCTGCGTTCACGGCCGCCGTGCCGGTTGCGTTCCCCCGCAGGCTGTACATTCCCCCCGGGCGTTGGAGCCGGCCGGGCGGTCGCCGGCTGCGGTGCGAGCCGCGGCGGGAGGAAAGTCCGAGCTCCGTAGGGCAGGGTGCTCCGTAACGCGGAGTCCTGGCGACGGGAAGGAAAGTGCCACAGAAAACAAACCGCCCCGGGCCTCTCCGCGCAGTGCGGGGAAGTTCCCGGGGTAAGGGTGAAACGGCGAGGTAAGAGCTCACCGGTTCCCCGGGTGATCGGGGGGCCTGGAAAACCCCACTCGGAGCAAGACCAAATAGGCTCCACCTTCCTCCTTCGAGGGGAAGAGGGTTGCCCGCCCGGATTGCCGCAAGGCAGGGTGGAGCGGGTACGGTCGCTGGAGGCGCCGGGCAATCGGCGTCCTAGAGAAATGGCCGCCACCTTCGGCTGAGAGGCCGGGGGGACAGAACTCGGCTTACAGGCCGACTCCAACGCCCAGCTACTGGTCAGCGCGGCTTTTCCGCCCGGTGGCGTTGCGCTCCCCGCGGACGTCCTCGCGGCACGTGCCTATTTCCGGGGGGCGTTGCTCCGGCTGAATCGGTTATTGTCTGCGTCCCATGGCATTCACGTTCTGCGGCGTCGAGCTGCCCAACCCGTTCTTTCTCGCCCCGATGGCGGGCGTCACCAACCGTTCCTTCAGAACGATCGCGCTCGAACTGGGCGCCGGGCTCGTCTTCACCGAGATGGTTTCCGCCGCCGGTCTGGCGCGCGGGGACCGCAAGACGGTGAGCCTGTTGCCCTCGCCCGCCGAGGCCCCGCGGGTCGGCGTCCAGCTCTTCGGCGGCCGCCCGGAGGACATGCGGGCGGCCACGCTCGTCGTGAACACCCTGGCGGTGCCGTTCATCGACGTCAATTTCGGCTGCCCGGCCCGCAAGATCGTCCGCGCCGGCTGCGGCGTGGCCATCATGCGCGAGCCGGCCCGCGTGCGTGCGATTCTCACCGCGGTCTGCTCGGTCGCGACCAAGCCCGTCCTCGCCAAGATTCGCGCCGGCTGGGACGACAACGAGCGCAACGCCGTCGAGATCGCGCGCATCGCACGCGATTGCGGCGTCGCGGCCGTCACCGTGCACGGGCGCACCGGGCGGCAGTGCTTCACCGGGCTTGCGGACTGGGAGGTGATCCGCGAGGTGGCGGTCGACGGCGCGCTGCCCGTGGTCGGCAACGGCGACCTCGTCACGCCCGCAGCGGGCGGTGCAGGCGCTGCGCGACTCGGGGTGCGCCGCGGTCATGATCGGGCGCGGTGCCTACGGCAACCCCTGGATCTTCCGGGAGGCCGCCGCGCTGCTTGCGGGACCGCCGATTCCCGGGACCCGACGCCGACGAGCTGGGCCGCGTCATGGCGCGCCACCTTGCGCTCTCGATCGAGGAGTTCGGCCCGCGCCACGGCGTGCACACGATGCGCCGCCACCTCATCTGGTACGTCCGCGGGCGCGCCGGCGCGCACGAATTCCGCCGGCGGGTGGTGCGGCTCGAGGATCCGGACGAGGTCTTGCGCGAGATCGGGCTTTTTCTCTCGGGCGGCTATGTCGAGCGTGCGGCCGAGGGCTGAAACGAAAAGGGCGCCGCGAAGGGTTTCGGGGCGCCCTGGCAGTGCGGAGAACTACGGGGCGGTGTGACCACGTCCTCGGCGGTGTAGAAGTTCCGACCCCGCACTGGGTGGAGGCAACGAGCTCCCTCTGCGGGTATTCCTGCGGCGGGAAAACGCGTACCAGCACGCAGCCCGTGATGGATTCGTCGGGGGGTCGGCGATCCCGAGCAAGCCGCCGTAGTACTCGATCGGGATGCGGATGAAATCGTCGGAGTTGGAGAAATCGACGGTCTTGGAGATGATGAAGATCTCCGGCCGGCTGTCGTTCGTCGGCGTCCTCCGAGTCAGAACTCGATCTCGACCTTGTGGGGCTTGTCGTGGAAGCTGAGCGTGTCGCCGAACTCGTTGTAGTAGTTCATGGTGATCTGGAGTCCGTCCCACTCCGGATCCGAGTCCCAGTGCTCCTGGGTCGCGGCGAAATCGAAATAGGTGAGTCCCTCGATCTTGTAGCTCGTGTTGAGAGGATCGAACGGGTTGTCGCATCCCGCACCGGCAACCGGCCATCAGAACGGCAACAACCAGGAACAGCAACGATTTCAATCTGGACAGCCGCATCGTCTTGCAGGCCTCCCTGACGTTGTGCAATAGAGTAAATGGTGGAGCTGAGGGGGATCGAACCCCTGACCTCATGAATGCCATTCATGCGCTCTCCCAACTGAGCTACAGCCCCAACGTGCCGTCGGTACAGCATGCTGGCACCGGCTGAAATTAGACGCAAGGCCGTTGGATGTCAAGCCCTTTCCCCGATCAGCATGGCATCTTCGGGTTGCCGTGGACGGGTGGCCTCTGGTACCGTAGGCCCGCACGAACAGGCCGAAGTGGCGGAACTGGCAGACGCAGGGGACTCAAAATCCCCCGGGCCTTGCGCCCTTGTGGGTTCGATTCCCACCTTCGGCACCATGTTTTCAACGACTTACAGGGCCGTTTCGAAAGTCACACAATCTCAAGAAGCCCTGTTTTCCCGTAATGATGCGGGCGGTACGGATCAGCGTGCAGGCTCGGGCCTCGGCGGCCCCTCCAGGTGAGGGCTGCCCTTCCCCGCGTCGACGATGCCCTCGATCACCCGGATGCGTTCGCCGGCCCGTTGGGCCCAAGGGGTGCCGGGATAGCGTTCGACGGCCAGGCGATAGGCTTCAAGCGCGGTATCGAACTGGTTGAGGTTCGGGTAATCGTTGATCTGTCCCACAGTGAACATCGCTTCGGGGGCTTCCGGCGACCCCGAGAGGGCCGTGAGAATCTCGTCAAAGTCGCGCAGTGCCAGTTCGAAGTAGGCGATGAACCGCTCGCGCTCCGGCGGCCAGTCGAATGCCGCCGAGCGCCCCTCCGTGTTCGGCGCGGATCTTCAGGGCGGCGGCAACAGCCATGCGCGCTCGGCGCATGAGAGCGGCGGAACGATCAGACGGCGACGCCACGGCGAGATCTGCACTGGATTTGACCACGGCCGGGTCATCCTGCACAAGCGAATAGGACTCCAGTTCCTCCGCTGGCGGCGGAAGCAGGGAAGCCCGCGGGACTGGCGCAATGGCTGACGGGGATTGGAGTGAAGGCTCGGCAATGGTCTGCGGCGTAGGTGCGGGTTGTGGAACTGTGGTCTGCGGCGTTGCGCAGGCAGCGAGTGCGGCGAGACATACCAACAAGACTTCCGTTTGGGTCGATCGACACATCATTTGACAGATGCTCTTAGCACCTTCATCCGTGGGATGCAATTTCTTTGCTCCCACGGAGGCCCGTATTCATTGACTCCCCGCAACGGCGCGTCGATAATCAGTTCGCACCTATGGCGACCGGTGCGACAGTCAGCGCGGGAGTCCAGTATGTCGCGGCGGTGCTGCTTGCGATCACCGCCGCGTTCTCATCCCCCTGCCTGGCCGTCGAGGTGACGTTCCGGAACGCCGCCGGGGAGCACCTGACGCAGGCGCAGATGCTTCCGCACTTGCGAGAGGCGCGATTGCTGCTGCTTGGCGAAGTGCACGGTGACCGGCGCCACCACGCGGGACAGGTCGAACTGCTCAGGATGCTGCTTGAAGCGGGAGCGCGACTCGTCGTCGGGATGGAGACCTTCGGCGCTACCGGGGACGCTGAACTCGCCCGGTGGACCGCAGGGGAACTCGACGCTGCGGCGCTCTACCGCAGGTTCTGGACTGACTGGAGCACTGCGAACTGGCCGGCGTACTGGGATCTGTTCTTGTTTATCCGAGAGCAAGGTATCCCGCTCGTCGGGATCAACGGCGACGAGGCGATCATCAGCAAGGTGGCCACGGGCGGCTTTGGATCGCTGAGCGACACGGAGCGTCAGGGTCTCCCCCCGGGGAGTTGCACGGTGGACCAGAATTATCGCCGGCTGATGGAGAAGGTTGTCGGAGCGGGGATGAGCCACGCCGGATTCCGTACGTTCTGCGAGTCTCAGACCCTCCGGGACGCGATCATGGCCGGAAACCTCGAGCGGCTGTCGCGCAAGTTCCCCGGCAGCATCGTGGTCGGCCTGACGGGGATCTTCCACGCTTGGCGACCGGCGGTGCCCGCCCACCTCGCTCGCCTCGGCGCCGGCCGGGTCCTGGTGATCCTGCCAGAGGAGGGGACCCCCAAAGCGTTCGCGGATTTGCGGGGACAGGCGGACTACATCTGGCGGATGCGCGACTGAACTCCGTCCTCGGCTCCAAGGTCCGTGGCGGGCGCGAATTCCCCCGGGACTGGCGCTTGTGGGTTCGACTCCCTCCTTCGGCGCCACGGAAACGCAAAATGGATTATGCTGGAGCCATGCTGTATGCGACGTCCTTGACACCCGAAGCGCGCGCCAGTCTGTATTCCCGGGCGATACACCTGGCGCTCTTCACGATCGGGTACAACCTGATCGAGGGGCTGGTCTCGGTATTCTTCGGTCTCGAGGACGGCACGGTGGCCCTGTTCGGTTTCGGACTGGACTCCTTCGTCGAGGTCATCTCCGGCGTCGGCATCTGGCACATGATGCGCCGGCTGCGCGCGAGTGTGGATGGCGATGGCGCCGACGAGTTCGAAAAGACGGCGCTGCGCGTGACCGGCGCGGCGTTCTACCTGTTGGCCGTTGGTCTGGTCGTGACGGCGGTGGTGAATGTCCTGGGTTCCCAGGCGCCGACGACCACGTTCTGGGGGATCGTCGTCTCCGGGGTCTCCATCGTCACGATGTGGCTGCTGATCCGCCTGAAGATGTCCGTCGGCCGCACACTCGGCTCCGCGGCCATCATCGCCGACGCGAACTGCACGCGCGCCTGCCTGGCGCTCTCGTTCGTGCTGCTCGCCTCAAGCCTGGGATACGAGGCCACCGGCATTCGGCACATCGACACGCTCGGGGCTCTCGTCATCGCCGTGCTGTCCTGGCGCGAGGGCCGGGAGTCGTTCGAGAAGTCCCGCGGGGGCGGTTGTGGTTGCGGCGGGGCCTGCCTGGGCTGACGCGGCGCCCGCACCCGGAGAGGGGAAATCGCGCTCGATCAAAGGTCGGCCGCGGCCAAGGTTCGTGAAAACCTGCCGCCCGCTCTACAGGGCGATGGTTTCCCGCGACGGCATCTCCAGCGCCAGCGTCGGGAGGGTGATGATCTTCACGCCGGGGACGAGGTCCTCCGGCCCGATTTCGAACGTCTTGGCGCAGGCGCCGCAGAGGTAGAGCGGGAATATTCGCCTCGAGGATCATCGGCAAGAGTTCCCGCACCGGTGTGAAGTTTCTTCCTTCGACGGTCTCGGCGACGCCCGTCCTGGCCAGGAGCGCCCCGTGAAAGGTGAAGAAGAGCGCCACGTCGGCCCCGTCGCTGATCAGGGAAACCGCGAGCGCGATGCGGAGTTCGCACGATCCTGGTCGTCCGTGGAGTGCGTGATGATCAGCAGGTAGCGTTTCGCCATGGTCTCTCCCCTGGTTGTGGGCTCATCGCCCGGTCATGATCTGGTACCACATCCGCAGGCCGGTGATCGCGATGATGACGGCGATCGCCAGCCGCAGGTGCTTCGTGTTGACCTTCTTGCTGACCCGGCTGCCGAGCTGCGCGCCGGGGATGGTGCCGATCACCAGCGCGATCGCGTACGGCCAGATGATCTGGCCGGTGACCATCTTCCCGATCGTGCCGGTGATCGCCCCGAGAAGCACGATCCCGAGGGTGCTGCCGATCACGATCCGGGTCGGGATGCCGAGCAGGTAGATCATCACCGGCACGTAGAGGAACGCCCCGGGAGCGCCGACCATGCCGCCGAAGCAGCCGATAGCCAGGCTCACCGCCGCGGCGAGCGGCTTGTTGAATTTCACGTCCTCCGCGGCGACGTCGACGCCCTGTTCGCGCCGGGGGATGAACATCACCACGGCGGCGATCACCGCCAGGGTGGCGAATATCGCGAGCAGAAAGGCGCTTTTGATGTTCTTCGAATAGAGCGAGCCGGCGAGATTGCCGACCGCGTTCATGATGCCCATGACGAGCAGGAGTTGCTTGCTGACGAACTTGTTCTTGTTGTGCGCCAGCACGCCGGTCAGGGAGGCCGAGAGCACCTGGACCATGCTGACGGCGGCGACCGTTTTCATGTCGAGCAGGCCGACGCCGAGCAGCGGCGGGACATAGAGCAGCAGCGGGATCATGAAGATCGCGCCGCCGAGACCGAGGAGGCCGGAGAGAAATCCCCCGCCGAGACCGAGCGCCAGCAGGGTGACCAGCAGCGACCAGATCATATGGAATACTCCACGTCCTGCGGATCGCATCCCGAAGGTGCTCGAACGTCACCGTGCCGTCCCTCACGAGGAGCGTGCCGTTGACGACGACCGATGGGCACGGCGGGTCGGTTCCGGGGCGGTAATCGGGCGAGGTCTTCTTCACGACCACGATTTCAGCGCCGAGCTCGGCCTCCGCACGGGAGGCGACCGCAAGGTTCGCCAGTCACCGCTTTCCCATGGGGTCGTTGCTGTACAGCGTGATGATCGGCTTGTTCATGCGCGTCCTCCATTCTCTGCGGTGTTATCCATCGTGTCGTCACGCGAAGAGGTCGAACGCCATCCGCAGGCACGCGGCGAAAATCAGGACGCCGAGAGCCAGCCGCAGGGCGCCTGTCGGAACGCGACGTGAGAGGGCGACACCGGCCAGCGAACCCGGCAGGATGCCCGCCAGCAGCACCGCGGTGAGCAGCGGCGGGACCTGCCCGGTGGCGGCCTTGCCGAGAAATCCCGCGAGCGACGCGAAGAAGATGATCACCATGTTGCTGCCCATCGCGATCCGCAGCGGCACCCTGAGGATGCGTCACCGCCATCGGGATCAGGATGAACGACCCGCCCTGCCCGACGAGTCCGCCGAGGATGCCGATGCCGAGGGCGATGCCGATGGCAGCCGGCGTCGAAAATGAGCCGGGCGCATACCCCGTCCCGTCCTCTCTTCGGCTGCGGAATCAAAATCAGGACGGCGGCGGCCAGCGACAGCAGCAGGAACAGACCGAGGAGAAACCGGTGGCTGAACCATTTCGACCCCGCCCCGCCGACAAGCGCGGCCGCAAAGATGACGCCGCTCATCACCCCGGCCAGCCGCCGGTCGACGTTCCCCGTCCGCCAGTGCGCGACACCGCCGAAGAGGCTCGCAAAGAGCGCCTGGGAGATCGTCAGCCCGCCGACGACGTGCATCGAGAGCGGCTCCAGCCCGAAGAGCCGCGGCAGATAGAGCAGCAGCGGCGCCGTGACGATCCCGCCGCCGATGCCGAGGAGGCCGGAGAGCGCGCCGCCGCCGGCGCCGATCAGAAAGACGAGCAGCGGTTGCGTCATGCCGTCGAAGGTAGATTCAGGGAAAAGAAAAAGATATTTCATAATAATCATTGTCATGATAAGAAATACTCATGAACGAAGAGTTCTCACGTCTGACGCTCCACCATCTGCGGATCTTCCGCGCCGTTGCCCGCCATCGGAGTTTTACCGCTGCCGCCGCCGAACTGCATCTCACCCAGTCCGCCGTCTCGGTGCAGATTCGGGAGCTCGGCATCGTGCTGGGCACACCTCCCTTCGAGCTGATCGGGAAGAAGGTGCATCTCACGGATGCCGGGCGTCTCCTGGAAGTCTATGCGGCGCGCATGGAGGGGTGGCTGCGGGAGATGACCCAGGACTTCGCCGCTTATCGGGAGAACGGCACCGGTTCGGTCAGAATCGGTGCCAGCACCTCGCTTGGTACGTACTACCTGCCCTCGCTGCTCGCCGAGTATTCGGCGGGTTATCCGCGGGTCAAAGTCACCCTTGTCGTTGAAAACTCAGCGCAGATAGAGCAGCGCCTCCTGACCAACGAATTCGATCTGGGTTTCATCGGGACCGCCGGCGTCTCCCGGGACATCGTCTCGACAGCCTTTCCTCGAGGACGAACTCTTCTTCTGCTGCGCCCCGGGGCACCCGCTCGCTCGCGCACGGTCCATCGCGCCGGAGCGCCTCTCGAAGGAGCGGATCGTCATCCGCGAGCCGGGTTCGGCCACCCGGGCGACCATGGAAGCCCACCTGAACCGGCGCGGCGTCTCTTTCCCGCACTTCATGGAACTCGGGTCCGTGGAGGCGATCAAGCAGGTCGTGATGGCGGGGCTCGGGATCGGGTACTTCTCGGCGATCACGGTCTGCAACGAGATCTCCGCGGGCTGGCTTGTCCGGCTGCGGGTCAGCGGCCTGACCGCAGCCCGGACATTCTTCATGGTTCAGCATCGCCTCAAGAAAGAGACGGCGATGCTGGCGGCCTTCATCGCCTTCGCGAAGCGATGGCAACTGCGTAGCGATTGACAGGCCCCCGTATGATCCCGAGAAACGGGTTCGTGCCCGACGAATTGCTTTAAGGATAAATAACGAGCCACATGATATAAGACCGAATCCAGGGCGAGGCACCTTTCCCGACAGGGAGCCGTCCCCACAGGCACCGAGAGGAGGCTCATGAAGAAAAAAGAGAATATCAAGGTTTTACTTGTAGACGACGAAGAAGCCTTCGTGAACATCCTCGCCCAGCGGCTGAGGCTGCGCGGGCTGAACGTCGACGTCGTATACGACGGGGAGCAGGCGCTTTCCTCCATCCGCAAGATCGAGCCGGACGTCATCGTGCTGGACCTGCGGATGCCCGGCCTCTACGGGATCGAGGTTCTGCGCGAGATTAAGAAGTTCAGCCCCGACATCCAGGTCATTGTCCTCACGGGGCACGGGACGGAAAAGGACGAGGTCGAAGCGCGCGAACTCGGAGGATTCGACTTCCTGCGCAAACCCGCCGACATCGACCTGCTCTTGGGCAAGATCAGCGAGGCCTACTGGGAGAGGTTCGAAGATGTCCTGAGCAAGTTCTTTCGCAAAGTATGCGCCGAGGGCGAGTTCGTCGCAAGGACATACAAGGAGCTGGGAAAATTCGGTTTCTCGGCGGAGAACACCATCGCCTGCGTCGGCGTCTGTCGGGACGAAATCACCCAGCCCCTGATCGGCCGGATAAAAGAAAAGTGGGGAGAGGCGTTCAATCTCTCGAGCCTGGCGGGAATGTTTTTTGCCGGAAAGACGGGTCTCTCGGCGGCGATGCACCATGCGCCGATTGTCGATGGGAAGGAGCGCTATGTGTTCTATGCCCTACCCCATATCGCGGTTGACGAGGAAGTGAAGGTTGGTTGCTGCAAGCGGGCGGGGCGTGGTGGGAAATCCGTCGCCTGCGGCGCGTTGAGCGCATTCCAGAAAGAAATCGCCGACGGCAGGATCAATCCTGCGCTGGACGGCGAAGATATCGAGCAAAGCCTGCTCAAGATGCGGCTCCTGAAAGAAATACCGGACGGCCAGGTTCCCAGTCTTCTTGAACTGACCAAGATAACCCAAGCGGTCATTCAAACAGATCTTGAACAGACATTGAAAAAGCTGATCGACACCAAAAAAAGCAATTACGCAGTGGCAACCGGTATCCAGATCCACGGCCCTGATGGCAACTATGTCTGGCCCGCGTCCTGTTATGCCGTCGTTGAGGGGATCAGGCATGACATCGTCATGTAGCTTGAAGTAAGAAGTGTTGCCTCTTGCCGGTCTCGTTCATTCATCAGCAAGAAAAGAACATAACATTATGTCTTACGGTTTAATATTTTGCGGTTTGAAATAGCTGTTGACATTTCATTATGTCATTATGCACTATGACTTCATAATGACATCATCTATTCTCAAGCAAATCGACAGAGGAAACCCGCGGAAGCTGTATCTTCAGCTTCTCGAGATCCTCGAAGGCAAACTCGAAAGCGGGGAATGGTCCGTAGAGATGCAGATACCGACCGAAGAGGAACTCTGCCGGATCTACGACGTGAGCAAGGCTACGGTGCGTCAGGCACTATCGACGCTGGCTCGACAGGGATACCTGCGCCGTCAGCAAGGCAAGGGAACATTCGTCTGCAAGCGGGTGATTGCCGACGATCTGGGCTTCTTCACCAGTTTCCGCGAGCAGATGTTCGAGGCCGGCGTCGACTTCTCAACCAGGGTCCTGGTCAAGACGACCACCATGCTGACCGAGGATCTGGCCCTGAACCTGGAGATCCCGGACGACCGGCACCTGATCTTCCTGCGGCGCCTGCGCACGGTGGATGAGGAACCGATCCTGCTTGAGGAAACCTATCTACCCCTCCAGATCTGCCCGGGTCTTCTCGACGATGACATCGAACACGGCTCCCTCTTTGTTCTGCTGTCCGAGAAGTACGATATTCACATCACCAAGATCAAGCGCTACATCGGGCTGACGCACCTCTCCGCGGAAGAGGCCGAACTGCTCGAACTCCAGGAGGGTGCTCCCGCACTGCTCCACACGCAGTATTTTTACGCCGGCGAAGAGCAGGTGATGTACTCGCGGGCGGTCAAGCGGCCGGATCGTTTTCAGTTTTTCATCGAACTTGAGAAAAAGCCCGTCTAACACTGAGAAGGAGAGCGCCATGGGCGGCAGGAAAGCGCAGGAACTCATGATCGATGTTTCTTTTTACCCCCAAGTCGCGCACACGTTTACCGTCCGGCAGGCTGTCGAGCTCATCCAGAACACGCTGCTCGGAAAGGACAAGTGCGTGCAGCCAATGGTCATGCTCGTCTTCGACGAGAGGAACAGCCTCATGGGAACTCTCGTGATGAAGGACATCCTGCGCGGTCTCGAACCCCGCTTCCTCGAGCCTTCCACCAAGGCCCAGGGGATGTCCGGTTCCGAAAAGGACCTCACGCTCCTGTGGGGGAGTCTCTTCTCGGAGGAGATTACAGAGAGGGCCGGGCGACAGGTGCGGGAGGTGATGCGGCCCGTGAAGCACATCCTCGGACCGGACGACGATGTGTCAAAAATAGCCTATCACCTGGTTCACGAAGACCTGCCGCTCCTGCCGGTCATCAAGGACGGCAAGATCATCGGCCTCGTCCGGATGGTCGAGGTCTTCCAGGAAGTCGCCGGCATCCTGATAAACAAGTAATCAGCGTGCGGAAGGAGACGACGATGAGCGACAATGTTTCGGGGCAGCCCGCACCGGCAGGGCTGCCGACACCGCCCGGACAGATTCGGTTCGCCCCCGAGAAGGAGCGGATCGATTTCCAAAGGGTGTTCTTCATCCTCCTCGGCCTCACGTTTTTCTTCACGATCTATTTCTTGAGCCCACTTCCCGACGCTGTCGACCCCAAGGGCGCGCGCTTCCCCCTCTCGCCCCAGGGCCAGGCCGCGATCGCCCTCTTTCTGCTCGCGAGCACGTGGTGGGTCTTCGAGGTCATCCCGATCGGCGTCACGAGCCTCGCGATCGGCGTCGTCCAGGCGCTCTTCATGATCCGGCCCGCGAAGACGGCGTTCAACGACTTCATGGACCCCTCGGTGCTCGTTCATCTTCGGCTCGATCGTGATCGGCATGGTCTTCACCAAGGTCGGCCTCACCAAGCGTCTCGCCTACAAGATGCTGGCCATCGTCGGCGAGAAGACGAGCATGATCTACCTCGGCTGCTTCGTCGTCACCGCGCTGCTGACGCACATCATGGCCCACACCGCGGTCGCCGCCACGATGTTCCCGCTCCTGATGGCCATCTACTCCCTCTACGGCGAGGGGGACCGGCCGACGAAGTTCGGCAAGGGGCTGTTCATCGGCATGGCCTTCTCGGCCGGCGCCGGCAGCATCATCACCCTGCTCGGCGCGGCCCGCGGGGCCGTGGCGATCGGCTTCTACAACGACATCGTCGGCAAGAACGTCTCGTTCTTCGAGCTCACCAAGTACATGTTCCCCGTGGGCTGGCTGCTCGTCCTGCTGATCTGGGTCGTGATGATGATCCTCTTCAAGCCCGAGAAGAAGGTCATCCCCGGCCTGCGCGAGAAGGCCAAGGCCCTCTACAAGGAGCAGGGCGCGATCACCGGCCGGGAATTCTTCGTCGCCGGGGTCGTCCTGGCCGTGGTGGTCGTTCTCTCGCTGCAGTCCTTCGTCCCGGCCCTCCAGGCGCTGAACAAGTCCGCTATCGTGCTGCTCTCGACGCTCGTGTTCTTCGTCTTCCGCATCCTCACCGTCAAGGAGCTCGAGGAGATCCCCTGGAACATCATCCTGCTCTTCGCCGGCGCCATGAGCATCGGCTTCTGCCTCTGGGACACGGGCGCGGCGAAGTGGATGGCCATCAACTGGCTCGTCATGTTCCAGAACGCCAACTGGTTCGTCTTCGTCCTCGGCATCGCCTTCTTCGTGATGGTCATGACGAACTTCATCATGAACGTCGCCGCCATCGCGATCTCGCTCCCCGTGGCGCTCGTCATCGCCCCCTACCTCGGCGTCTCGCCGGAGGTCATCCTCTACGCCTCGCTCGTGACCGCGGGCTGCCCCTTCCTGCTGCTCGTCGGGGCCGCGCCGAACGCGATCGCCTACGAGTCCAAGCAGTTCACCACGGGGCAGTTCTTCGTGGCCGGGCTGCCCGCGAGCGTGATGCTCATGGCGGTGATCGCCCTGGCGGCGGCGGTGATCTGGCCCCTGATGGGCATGCCGGTCACGCTTCCCGTGGGCGTGGGGCAGTAGTGCGATGGGCTGCGCCGGCCGGCGACCACGATCCTCACGGTTGCGTTTCCGATGGAGTTCGACTGACTGCGCTATGATGTCCGCAAGATCCTGAGCCTGACAGGAAGACGGAAACCCGGGGTGAACAGAGAGGAGGGAGCATGAAGATACGGCACAAGCTCCTGCTCGCCTTCGGGCTCTTCACCCTCCTCGCCGTTGTGGGTGGGGTCTTCGCCTTCCGGGAGCTGGAGACGATAACCCGGCGCCTGGCCCTGGTCGAGGCGGCGGACGACATGTCCAATGCCGTCCTCGAAGTGCGCCGCTACGAAAAGAACTTCCTGCTCTACAAGTCCGCCGACGACATGCGGGAGCTGCAGGCCCAACTCGACGTTCTCCGGGATGATCTGGACGGCCTCTTCCGCGAGATCATCAAGGAGGTCGGCGCCGAGAGTTACACCCGGCTCCAGGGCGTGCTCAGCGACTATCGCCGCAATACGACGTTGATCGCCGAGCAGTTCCGCGCCATCGCCAGCTCGAGCAGGAGGTCGAGAAAAGCGGGAGCGGGATCGAGTGGAGCCTCAAGGACGAGGAGCTGAAAAATTTTCTCACCCTGCGCAGCCTCGAGAAGCACGTCCTGATCAACCGGGACGGCGAGACCTTTGCCGCGTTCACCCGCACCTTTGATGCGTTCGGTTTCGCCGATCGCCGCGCGATCGTGGACTACCGGAAACTGGTTGAGGAGCTCACGCGGCTGTACCGGAACGAGGCCTCCCTGACGGAATTCCTGCGCCTGAAGGGCCGGGATCTCCACATCTTCGCCGTCGAGTTCAGCGGCAAGGAGCGCCGCGAGATCCAGCGCATCCTGAGCCTCACCCGGAACAGCCTGTCCGTGGTCCTGCTCCTGATCTTCGCGTTCGGCACCGTGATCAGCATCAAGCTCGCCACGAGCATCGCCACCCCTCTCGCCAATCTCGAGCGGGTCACCCGGAAGATCGCGAGGGGTGATTTCTCGGAAAACATCCCGGTCAGGGGGACCGACGAGATCGCCTCCCTGGAGACTACCTTCAACCAGATGGAAGATCGCCTCAAGGAGACCTTTTCCTCCCTGGAGTTGGCCATCAACAGCCTTCACGAGAAGCAGGAGCAGCTGGTCGAGGCCGAGAAACTCGCATCGATCGGAACGCTCGCCGCGGGGGTCGCCCACGAGATCAACAACCCCCTGGCCGTCATCAACGAGAAGGCCGGGCTCATCCAGGACATTCTCGGCTCGAACGAGCCCTTCAGAGGCAAGGAGCGGGTGCTCTCCCTGCTCGAAGGGATCGGTCACAGCGTCAAGCGCTGCAGCACCATCACCCACCGTCTCCTGGGCTTCGCGCGACGCATGGACATTGTGTCCCGGCCTCTCGATCTGGACGAAACCCTGCGGGAGGTCCTGGATTTTCTCGACAGCGAGATTCTCTTCAAGGACATCCATGTCGAGAGCACGTTCAATGCCCCCTTCCCGATCATGAGCGACCGCGAGCAGCTTCAGCAGGTCTTTCTGAACATCATCAAGAACGCGGTGGACGCCACGGAGCGCGGCGGGCATATCTGGATCTCAACCGACTCCCCGGAGACGAAGGCCGTGCTGGTGAGCATCCGGGACGACGGGCCGGGGATCCCCAAGGAACAGCTCAAGCGCATCTTCGAGCCGTTTTTCACGACCAAGGACCGGACCAAGGGGACAGGTCTCGGCCTCTCGGTCTCCTACGGTCTCATGAGAAAGCTCGGGGGGACGATCCGGGTCGAAAGCGAAGTCGGTGTGGGCACCACCTTCACGGTGGAAGTCCCGGTGCAGACCACAGTCTGAAGGAGATGCAATGGAACCCGCCAAGATCCTCATCGTGGACGACGAGGAGGAGTTCGCCTCCACCGTTGCGGAACGTCTCTGCCTGAGGGGTTATCAGGCGACGGCGGTCTTCAGCGCCAACGAGGCCCTCGCCATTATCCGGACTGCGGCCCCCGACGTCGTACTCCTCGACCTGATGATGCCCGGGATCAACGGTTTCGAAACCCTGCGCGTCATCAAGGAGCTCACACCCTCGATCGAGGTGATCATCCTCACGGGGTACGGGGGGATCCAGGGCAAGCTGCAAGGGCTGGAGGCTGGCGCGTTCGACTATGTCATGAAGCCGGTGGACCTCGGCGTGCTGATCACAAAAATAGAGATGGCGCGCTCCAGGCGCCAAGCCGGGTAAGGGACGGGGTGGGCGTGGCGATGTCAGAGCACAGGGATCACGATCTGCGGGAGGCGCAGCTTCGCTTCATCGGCAAAATCCTCGCCACCTTGAGCCACGAGCTGAAAAACCACCTTGCGATCATCAAGGAATACTCCGGGCTCATCCAGGACCTGGTCGAGGCGGAAAAGATGCCGGCCGCCGGGTCCGCAGACCAGTACGTGAACTCGGTGCACTCCATCCACCGCCAGATCGACAAGACCCTGGAGCTCCTGCGTTTCTTCAACCGGTTCTCCCACCGTATGGACACTTCCCAATCCGTCTACGGCGTGAACGAGACCGTTGAAGAACTCCTGGCGCTCATCTACCGCCTCGCGAACCAGAAGAAAATTCTGCTCGAGACGGACTTTCACAAGGCCCTCCCCCAGGTCACCGGCAACCCGGCCCTGCTTCAATTCTCGCTCTTCTGCCTGATCGAGGAGTTCATGAGCCGGCTTGAGAAGAGCGGTTCCCTCGTCCTGCGGACGGGATTGGCCGGGGACGCCATCACGATCACCCTCAGTCGTTCAGGGGACGCTCCGAAGTGGTGTCGAGAAGCACCCGGTGTGCACGGACGAGGCTTGTCGCGAGGCGCTCCGGTGCCTCGGAGCCGAGAGTTCCCGCACGGCGGGCGGGGAGGTGACGCTGACCATTCCGTTCGCGTCGATCACAACGTCGGCTCAACAAGGCAAGGACCCTGAACAGGAACACCAGCTTCAAGGAGGGAGCGCTGATGTCGGAAGAGATTAATGCCAAAGTGCTGCTCGTGGACGACGAGGAACAGTTCCTGAAGGCCCTTTCCCAGCGGCTCGAGGGGCGCGGCATGAAGATCGAAGCCGCGACCAGCGGGGAGGATGCACTGCGCCAGGCCAAGGGGAAGGATTTCGACGCCATCGTGCTTGACCTGGTCATGCCGGGCCTGGACGGACTGGATGTTCTCAAACAGCTCAGGCAGGAGAATCCGGATCTTCAGATTATCATGCTCACCGGACACGCCACGGTGGAGAAGAGCGTCGAGGCGATCAAGGAAGGCGCGGTGGAGCTGCTGGAGAAACCCGTCGATATGGACAAACTCCTGAAGCGGATCGGCGAGGCCCAGCGCCAGAGAGTCATCCTTGTGGAGAAAAAGGCCGAAGCGCGCGTCAAGGACATCTTGAACAGCAAGGGCTGGTAACGGTCAGGTTGCTCAATAAGGTCCTGTTGCACGCGCAGGCCCCTCCCCTGGGGAAGGGTCTGCGCGTCGCAAGACGAACGGTGCCCGTTACCGCCGGCGTCGCTCAGTGGCCTCCGGACTTGAGGAGACCCGACGCGGCGAGCGACAGCACCAGCACCTCGAGGATCGCCAGCACCGTGTAGGGCATGTCCTTTTTCCTCAGGAAGATCGGGATGACCGCGATGTAGCAGATGATGGAGACCCCGGCGAGCAGCGCGATGCCGATGAAATTGACGGCATCGCCCTTGCCGAGCAGGTGGAGCCACGACCAGCCGGAGTGAAGCCCGGCCTTGGCCATGTATTCACCCACCGGGAGGCCCCAGTAGTTCGGCAACTGCTCAACCGGAATCACCGGCTCGAGCACCCCGAAGACATAGAGTGCGAATGTGGCGATAACCGTTACCAGCCCGAGCTTCATGCCTTTGTCGAGCAGGGCGGCATAGACTTTCTGTTCTTCCGTGGCTTCGTGTTTTGCCATCTTCGTTCTCCTTCGCGTCCTGCGTCTAATTCCAGATGTGAAGACCCTTGAGCAGCGCCCGCCCGCCCGAGAAGAGCAGCATCACGATCACGATCCAGCGCACTGCCGCGGGCTTGGTCTTGGCGAGGAGCCGCACGCCGACGATCGAGCCGAGCATGATGCCGACGATCGACGGGACCACCATCATCGGCAGCACGGCGCCGTTGTTGATGTAGATCCAGGCCGCCGAGGTGTCGGTGATCGAGAGCAGGAACTTGCTCGTGGCCACCGAGACCTTGAGCGGCGCGCCCATCAGGAGGTTGAGTACGGGGACGTTCGCCCAGCCGGCGCCGAGCCCGAACATGCCGGCCATGAAGCCGATCACGATGAAGAGTCGCGAGACCCAGCGGCGTGCGGTGGATCTTCCAGTTGATGTCCTGGCCGCTTGAAGCCTCGTGGTAGATGCCGGTGATATGCAGCGCCGTGGAGAGGTTGTCGGCCTGCTTGACCACGGGGAATTCCGACTTCTTCGCCATGAACATGATGGCGACGATGAAGAGGATCGTTGCCGCCGAGCGCGATGTTCACCACGTCCTGCGGGAGCTTGAGCCCCATCATCGCCCCGACGATGGCGCTCGACGAGGCGATGAAGGCGACCGGGATCGCGAGGCGCAGGTCGGCCATGCCTTTTTTCAGCAGACCCGGGCCGGCCGCGAGGGCTCCCGAGAGCGCGACGAGAAGACCGGCGCCGCGGACGAAGTCCATGTGGAAGGGGAAGAATCCGCCGATGATCGGCACGAAGAGCACCCCGCCACCCACGCCGCCGAGAACGGCGAGCACCCCGAGTACGAAACAGACCACGAACAGGGTCAGCGGCCACCCCCACCAGGGCATGGCGCTGCCGGCGACCGCGGCGGTCACGGGTGCGACCTCGCCCGACGAGGCCAGCGCCGAGCCGGGCGAGAGCAGTGCCGCCGCTCCGCCAATGAGGAATACCGCAAGAGCCAAAATAAACAGCGTGCGACGGTGTCGCGTCACCGTTTCCTCCAACCGGAACGCATTCGCTACCCTCCCCACCGCTACTCCTCCTTCTTCATGAGTTTTCGGGCCATGTCCAGGTCGCCCCCCTCGGCGTAGGCGATGGCAGACATCGTCCGTTCGAGTTTTTCCTGGAACGCCTCCTTGATTTTCGCCACCAGCAGATCGATGTCCGCAGGCTTCCTCATGAAATCGAAGCCGCCGAGCGCCCGGGCCTCCTGCTCGTCCTTGTCCGTTCCGTGGCCGGTCAGGATGATCACCTGGATCTGCGGTCGCGTCTTCTTGATCTCGCGCAGCACTTCGATGCCGTGCAGGCCCGGCATCTTCAAATCGAGCACGATCACGTCCGGTTCGGTTTTCCGGATGAACTCCAGACGCCTGCGACCCGTCGTAGACGACGTCGACCTTCAGGTCCCGGAGGCGCAGCCTCTGGGCCAGGGTGTCGACGAACTGCACTTCGTCATCCACCAGGAGAACCTTGATGTCCTTTTTCTTCATTTCCGTCCCTTCCTTTCCTTCGTGCGGTGCGCCGCGGTGCGTGCCTTTGAATTCGCGCTCATCCAGCCGAATCCGGGAACCAGACTCTGATTTCCGAGCCTCCGTGCAACTCCTCCATGTCGTGCGCCGAGACCTCGTGCCAGTTCCCGGCCACGATCGTCGGCCGGGGATTCGGACCCGGTGAACTCCACGAGTTGGATGCCGATTGCCGTCGCCGCCCGTTGTCGCAGGGTCTGAACGCGGAGCGTTCCCTGCGGTTGGAGCAGTTCGTACCCCCGAGCCAGAAGATGGTGGAACAGGAGCAGGAACGTCACCGGCTCGACGTGCAGGGGGGGGACGGAGCGGGCAAAATCCTTTTCGACGAAGACCCTTTTCTGACGCGCCAGACGGGCGGTGAGGCTCAACAACTCATCCAGGGCCCCAGGAAGCTCGATCGTGCCCTCCGTAGTTTGGAGCCTGCGGGCGAAGCCGTCGAGGTTGCGGTTGAGCGCCGCAAGAAGGGTGACCTGCTTCTCGAGGCCGGCGGCGATGCGCAGGCTCTCCTTCGCGGCCTCCGCCCGCCCGGACCCCGCTGCGCGCAACAGGTCCCCGAGCAGGCCGATAGTCTCCTGCAGGGTGGCGAGACGGTTGTTCGCCTCGTGGACGTAAACACCGAGGACCGCGCCAGCAAAATGCAACTGCAGGAGACGCAGCCCCTCGCTTGTCATCTCAAGGGGCTCGCTCAAAGTCGATCACCAGGCGGAACCTCTCGGGCCGTTTGAGCGTGCGCGTGTACATGACCTGCTCATCTCCCGAGTAGAAGAATTGCTCGAGGCGCAAGGCCGGCGAATCGGCCGGGAGGTTGAGGTCTCTCCCCTCCTCGGGGGTGAGTGTGGCAACCTCGATGAAGTCCCGCACTCTCGTAATCCGCACCCGGCACTGGTTTTCGAGTATTTCCAGCAGGGACTCCTTCTCGAGGTCCGCCTCAAGGAGCAGGTGGCAGAGTTCGTCGGGGAGGAAGGATTCCTGGAGCAGGACCGGTTCCTCGCCGACTGAGCGCACCCGCCTGATATAGATCAGATGCCGGTCCTCGGAGACCTGCAGCTTCGTGGCCAGGTCATCCGGCAGCACCATCACCGTCTGGGCAAGGACCGCCGTTGAATAGACAACCCGGGCGTCCAGCATCAGTTCCTTGAAGCTGGTTGTCATCGACAGTCCTTCGGGGATGACCCTTTTACAGACGAACGTGCCCTTCCCCTGTTGTCGCCGTACATACCCCTCCCGGACGAGTTCCGCGACGGCGATCCTGACGGTGGCTTTGCTGACCTCGTAGACGCGGCACAAGTCCTCCTCGGTCGGAATCTGCGCCCCGACAGCCCATTCCTCGCTGTCGATTTTGCTGCGGAGGATAACGGTAAGCTGTTGGTAAAGCTTGTCCGGACTTTCTCGGTCAATATGATCTTTGATTGTTTCTGTCATCATAATCATTAATGCTACTTCATTATAATGATGGGGGCAACAATTATTTGGACACCCTGAACAACATGAACGACTCCGGGTACAGGGGATGGCTTCATACCTTCCCAAGTGAATTTTTTGTCGATATTAGTTATCATCCGGTCATGACAGTGCGAAGCGGTACGCCGCCACCGGCCTGCGGCAAGTGCAGCGCCGTCTGGCAGAAGACCGGGACGACGAACTGCTGGAGCGCAGATCCGAAGACCGCGCCGCCACGCCCGTCGCGCTGCCCCGTGAATGCCAGTGCCGACCTGATCGAAGCCGCGTTTTCAGCGTATCTGGAAGACAGCGACGACGCGCGTCTGGCGCAGGCCGCCGCGCGGGTCGAGGGGCTCTGCTACGAGAAGACGCCGGGGACCGGCACCGTGACCGCCCGCTGGACGCGCGTCGAGGACACCATCGCGCTGGCGAAGATCATGGGTTGGCGCAAGATCGGCATTGCGACGTGCATCGGGATGCTCTCCGAGACCGACGAGTTGACGAAGATCCTCGTCGGTCAGGGTCTGGAACCGCTTGCGGTCTGCTGCAAGACCGGCAGCATCGACAAACTGCGGCTCGGGCTCTCCGAGAAGGTCAAGGTGCGGCCCGGCACGTTCGAGCCGGCCTGCAACCCGATCGCGCAGGCCGAATTGTGCAACCGCGCCGGGACCGACATGAACATCATCGTCGGTCTCTGCGTCGGGCACGACATGCTCTTCACGAAGCACTCGAAGGCGCCGGTGACGACCCTGGTCTGCAAGGACCGCGTCACCGGCCACAACCCGGTCGCGGTCCTCTACGGGCAGAACTTCTACTACAAGCGCCTGCAGAAAGTTCCGCTGGTCATCCCGGAGGAGTGAGCCGGGCGGCGAGGTGCAAGGCCGCGCCTTTCAGTGTGCTGAAAGAAACGCATCCGGGCAGCCTGCTAGTGCGCGCAGCCGCCGTCGGTGCCGTGTCCGGCGCACGTCCCCTGAGCTCCGATGACAGCGAGGCCGCCCGAGCCGAACAGCGCGAGGTTCTCCCGAACCGACGCTGCCAGGGACCGGTGTACCTTGATTCCCATCCGGTTCAGCCCCGCGAGCGCGCCGGCGCCGATGCCACCGACGACGACCGCATCGACCCGTTGATCATCGAGCGCACGCATCGGGTTGCAGGCGCCGTGCGTGTGCTGCTGGTCACGGTTGGAAACCGAAACAACTGAGTTCGTCTCCGGGTCAACGATCACGAAGACCGGGGCGGAGCCGAAATGGTTGTACACGACACTGTCGATCCCGAGGTCATCCTGAACGGGAAAAGCGATTCTCAAGCCAATCTCCTCTTGTCGAAGCGAAGTCACTTGCACGAGCGGCAGGTCGAGACGCCGAGCAGGGAGTACAGAGGACAGATGCCGACGATCCCTGTCAAAATTGGCAAAATCCCCACGTAGGCCCACGGCGTCTTCGGGCCGACGAACGCCAACGACAGAATGCCGACACCCACGACGATGCGCACTATTCGGTCGATCGGGCTTTCGTTCGTTTTCATTTCCTTCTCCTTTGTCCATCGGTTGGACGGGTCACCTCCAGTCAACCCGGACCCAGCCCATTCAGAAAGGTCCGCTGTAAAACCAAGATCGCCATTGCACCGATTCTCGGGCCGAACATCGAAATAAGACACCGCTCCTAATTCGGATGAAGGTCCGGCCGATTCGATGCGCAAGGCGCCGGTCGGCGCCCGCTCTCGCTCGACGGCGGGAGGAGGCGTGGCGGCCCGCTAGAGAACGAGCACCGGGCACTGGGCCGAGCGCGCCACCTGTTCCGCGATGCTCGCGCCGAGCAGTCGCCGATACCAGGGGAGCCGCTCGCGGCCGATCACGATCAGGTCGCATCGCTCTTCGGCCGCGACCGCAACGATCCGTTCGGAAATGCCGCCCTCCTCGACGCGCGTCTTGACGAGCAACCGCGCCTCGTCGGCTTTTTGCAGCACCTTCGCGCGAACCTGCCGCACCGCGCCCGCAAGCACGGCATCGATGTCCGTGATGCCCGTCAGATCCAGGTCGCCTTCGTTTGGGGGCATGACCTTGAGAACGGTAGTCCAGCACCCTTCATCGCCGGCCAGTTGCAGCCCTGCCGCGAGGGCGTTTCTCGATCCGTCGAGCGCGACGAGAATCTTGCGAAAGCCTCTCATGGCTTCTTCACCACGAGCACCGGACACGGGGCGTCACGGATCACCCGCTCCGCGGTGCTGCCGAGCAGCGCCTTGTCCACCCCGCGCCAGCCGCTGGTGCCCATCACCACGAGGTCGTGCCCCTTCTCGCCGGCGATTCCGGCAATTTCGTCGCCGCCGGGACCCTCGCCGATCTCCAACTGCGGCTCGATGCCGAAGGTCTGCGCCAGCGCTCGCCCCTCCTCGAGAATCCGCTCGGCCTCGCCGCGCAGGCTCTTCTCGATCTGGGGGGTGCGCATGAACCCGAGCATCTCCTCGTACCGGGGGATGACGTAGAGGAGGGTGACCTTGGCGGCGTCCTTTTTCGCCAGGGCGCAGGCCCGCTCCAGGGAGCGCCGGCTCTGAGCCGAGGCGTCGAAAGGCACCAGGATCGAGGAGTAGAGGCCGCCGCAGGTCGTGCAGGGCTTTTTCACGATCAGCACGTCGACGGCGGACTGCAGGATGACGTGGGAAGTCACGCTCCCCATCAGCAGCCGCGAGAGGCCCCGGCGGCCGTGCGTGCCCATCACGATGAGGTCGGCGCCGGTCTCCTCGGCCGCGGCGAGCACTTCTTCCGGGGGGTCACCCTCGCGATACAGGACCTGCGTCTCGATGCCGAATTCGGTTTTGAGGCGCTCGGCAGCGGCGGAGCAGAACTCCCGCCCCTTGCTCCAGCGTTTCTCGCGCATTTCGGGGGCGATACCGAATTCCTCGGTGTCGAAAAAAACCGCGTGCAGGATGGTCAGCGTCCCCTGGTGGCGGCGGTTCCAGTGGGCGGCCTCGAGGAGCGCCGCCTGGCTGAACGCGGAGTCGTCGTAGGGGACGAGCAGATTCTGATACATGATCAGTGGGCGCCTCCGCCCTTCTTGAAGATCAGGCCCACGCCGAACCCGGCGCCGAGGGCCATCGCGACGGAGAGCAGCCCGTAGAGCGCCCCGTTGTTCTTGGCCATGGTCGAGAGCGACCTGACGATGCCGACCTGTTTGACATCGACCGGCTTCGAGATCTTCTCGATCACCTTGCCGTCGCGGACCGCGTAGGCCGTGACCGTGTAGTCCCCGGGAGGCGCCTGGTAGGGCCAGTGCGGTCTTGATGTAGTACCCCTGTTTGCCGTCCTTCGGCTCCAGTGGCGATCTCGCCGATCGAGCCGCCGTAGAGCTTCGAGTTCTCCTTGAACCGGATGAACTCGCCGATCCACTTCTCCCGCTCCTCCGGCGAGGTCGACCGGATCGAGCTCGAGGTGTCTTGCCGAGCGCCGGTAGCCGAGGACTTCCCGGTCGGCCTCTTCGGGCGTGAGGATCTGGTCGATCGGGCGGGTGCTGAAGATTTCATAGAGGCTTCGGCGTGTTCTCGAAGTGCAGGGTCCCGACGTTCATCCAGAGCACCCCGGCGGTCTTTCCCTTTTCCTTGAGGCTCTCCGTCGCCGTCCGGCGCCGGCGATCTTGATGATGACGTCGGTGCCCGGCTCGGTCAGGCCGCGGGCGCTGACGCTGCTGCCGTTGTAGAAGAAGTCGATCGTGATGTGGTCGTGGTTCGCGATCAGTGAAATGTCGGCGGCCGCGCGGCCCGCGCCGCAGAGCAGCAGCGACGCCGTCAGGGCGGTGACGAATGTCCGGGTGCGGTTCATGATCAATGTCCCCCTGTCTGTGCCAGAAGCAGTGACGGGGTCAGCGTGAGATCGAAGACGATCTTGACGGTCACCACGAGCACGATGCTCGCGAGAATGACCTTGAGCTGCTCCCCCTTGAGTTTCCTGCCGAAGACCGTGCCGACCTGGGCGCCGATCGTGGAGCCCAGCAGCAGCAGCACCGCGAGGATGAAGTCCACGCTGTGGTTGGTGTAGGCCTGCAGGAAGGTGACCTCGATGCAGTTGAAGAGAATCTGGAAGAGGCTGGTGCCGACCACGACGTGCATCGGCATCCGCAGGATGTAGACCATGACCGGCACCATCAAAAAGCCGCCGCCGACGCCCATGACCGCGGCGAGGATGCCGACGAAGCCGCCGAAGATGATCGGGAGCAGCATCGAGTGGGTGACGCCGGACTTCTTGTACTCGGTCTGCAAGCGGCAGGGACTTGAGAAAGCGGGTGAAGGCGGAGTCCGGCTTTTCGACGGGCTTTTCGACCGGCTTTTTCCGCATGCTCTGCAGGCTCTCGATGAACATGTAGGTGCCCACGCCGCCGAGCATCAGCACGTAGGTCATCTTGATCACGAAGTCGGCGTTGCCCATCGCGTGCAGGTACTTGATCCCCTGGACGCCGATCAGCCCGCCGACGAAGCCGCCGACGAGCAGGTGCCACCCCATCTTGAAGTCGACGTTGCCGACCCGCCAGTGGGCGTAGGTGCCGGAGGTCGACGCGGCGACGATCTGGTTGGAGTCCGTCGCGGCCGCCACCGTCGCGGGGATGCCGAACATGATCAGCAGCGGGGTCAGCAGGAAGCCGCCGCCGACGCCGAAGAGCCCCGAGAGCATGCCGACGGCGAGGCCGAGGCCCACGGGGAGGAATACATTGATGCTTGTCAGTGCTACCGGCAGGTACAAATGCATGATTTCGTCCTCTCCTTGCCGCCGCTCAGGCGATCTGCAGCTGGTTGCGCGCGATGGTCACGACCGGCCGGGAGGCGGTGCGCACCAGACGCTGCAGCTCTTTGGCGGAGACGTTCCCGTCCCGCGTGATGCTCGGGCTCAGGATCACCATGTCGACGGCCCGGCTGCTCCGCAGTGCGGTGCTGATCGCGGGGACCAGGTCGCCGTGCGCGGTCGTCATGCCGGCTTCAATGCCCATGCTCCGGCACTGCTCGACCATTCCCGGGTGGACCGCCGTGCCGTCGGCCCCGAACGCCAGCTCTCTGGCCGTTTCGTGCTCGTTCTCCTCGGCGAACGTCACGGCGGACATCAGGTCCTCGAACCGCTGTCCCAGCTTCTTGGCCTTGACGACGAGGATGGTCAGCCCCTCCTGGAGCGTTTTCGCCAGATCGACGGCGTAGGCCAGGCCGTCGTCTCCGCTCTCGTTCTGGCAGGTAACGAACAACAGATGTTTTTTCATGGTGCGCTCTCTCCTTGGTTAGCATTGCCTAGGAGATCTGCATCTTCGGTGCCAATTGCGTAACCAATTGATTAATAAAGTAAATATATTCTTGCCTGCAGGAGGTGTTTAAAATATGAACATGTTTTTTGCCAGAGCGATTAGACGCTGAAGCGAGAATAAATGAGTTAAGGCATTGAAGATAAACGATTATCTGCTAGAGGGCGCAGTGAAAAACAGATGGGGGCTGGAGTGTATAAAATATGAACAGTGCGAACAGCGGGGGGGAGTGTTAGAGGACTTACTCCTCCTTGAGGATCTTCCAGAGACTCGTCCGCGAGATGCCGAGGGCCTCGGATGCCTTCGTGCGGTTGCCGCCGAGCAGTTTCACCACTTTCTCGGCGTACTCCTTGACCACGTCGTCGATCGGGAGGATCTTCTCCGGGTCGATCGTGTCGATCTGCAGCATCCGGATCGCGCGCGGCAGGCTCTCCGGCGTGATCCGGTTGCCCTTCTCGAGGATGATCGCCCGCTCGATGATGTTCTCGAGTTCCCGGACGTTGCCGGGGAAGCTGTAGCTGCCGAGGAACTCCATGACCTCCTCGGTGAACCCGGCGATCTTCTTGTTGGACTTCGGCAGGTGCTTGGCGAGCAGGAACTGCGCCAGCGGCGCGATGTCCTCGGTGCGCTCGCGCAGCGGGGGGATGGCGATCTCCATGACGTTGAGCCGGTAGTAGAGGTCCTCGCGAAAGCGCCCCTCGGCGATCATTTTCCGGACGTTCTGGTTGGTCGCCGCGATGAACCGGACGTCGACGAGCACCGGGCGGGTGCCGCCGACACGGTAGAATTCGCCGTCCTCCACGACCTTGAGCAGCTTGGCCTGGAGGTTGGTCGGCAGCTCCGCGATCTCGTCGAGGAACAGCGTGCCGGTGTCGGCGATCTCCACCAACCCCGGCTTGGCCGCGACGGCGCCGGTGAACGCCCCCTTCTCGTAGCCGAAGAGTTCGCTCGCGAGCAGATCCTCGGTGAAGGTCGCGCAGTTCATCGAGAGAAACGGCATCTGCCGCCGCCGGCCGCTGAAGTGGACGGCTTTGGCGATCAGGCTCTTGCCGACGCCGGTCTCGCCCGTGAGCAGGATGTTGACGTCCGAATCCTTGAGTTCCTCCACGGTGTCGAGGATGTGGACCATGCCGGGGCTCTTGGCGATGATCGAGATCTTCTTGTCCAGCCCCGCGAAGGTGCGCAGCGCGGCGTGCTCCCGCTTCAGAGTCTTCTGTCTGGGCGATTTTGCCGACCTTGAGCAGCAGTTCGTCGAGATCGAAGGGCTTGGTGACGTAGTCGCTCGCCCCCTTGCGCATCGCATCGACGGCGGCGCTGACGCTGCCGTAGCCGGTGATCAGGATGACTTCGGTCCGCGGGTGCTGCTCGCGGATCGTCTCGAGCAGTTCCAGCCCGGTGCGGCCGGGCATCTTGATGTCGCTGATCACCAGGTCGAAGGCCCCGTGCTCGATGCGCTCCAGGGCCGCGGTCCCGTCGGCGGCGCCCGTGACCTGGTAGCCCTCCTCGGCGAGGGTCTCCACGATGTTGTTGAGCGTGATCCTGCTCGTCCTCGGCGACCAGAATCCGAAAGGCCATGTGCGTCAGGCTCCTCTGCTTTCCCGGTGCTGCGAACGGCCGCGGTGGCTGGCCCGGTCGGGGGGCCGCCTTGGGGAGGGTGATGACGAAGGATGTCCCCGCCCCCCCGGCGCTCTCGGCCTGGATGGAGCCGCCGTGCTTCTGGACGATGTTGAACACGATCGCCAGGCCGAGGCCGGTGCCCTTGTCCTTCGTCGTGAAAAACGGCTCGAAAATCTTGTCCAGGGTTTCGCGGGACATGCCCGCGCCGGTGTCCGAGACGCGGATCCTGACCGCGGTCTCCTCCTCCTCCGCGCGGACGGTCAGCTCGCCGGCGCCCGCCATCGCGTCGCAGGCGTTGGCGAAGAGGTTGAGAAAGACCTGCTCGAGCTGCTCGGGGTCCACGCAGATGACGATCTCCTCCGGGACGAGCGTGAGCCGGAGCCGGACCCCGCTGATGTCGCGGACGCGCTCGAGCTGCGCCCAGGCGCCGCCGACCAGGCCGCGCAGCTCGACGAACCGCGGGTTCGGCTCGCGGCCGCGCGCGAACCCGAGCAGATCGCTGACGATGGTCTTGACGCGCATCGTCTCGCCGAAGATGTCGTTCAGGCCCCGCTTGAGATAATCCGGGCCGGTGTCGCCGGACTTTTTCAGCAGGCGCTGGGCGGTGGTGTAGATGTTGCTCAGCGGGTTGTTCAACTCGTGGGCGACCCCGGCGGCCAGCGTCCCGATCGCCGCGAGCTTCTTGCTCTGGAGCAGCTCCTTTTCACGGGCGAGCAGCTGCTCCTCCATGGTGTTGAACGTGCGGATCAGCGTCTCCACCTCGTCGGATTTGCCGGCGCCCGCGGCGACGGGCAGGGGGGCGAAGTGTCCCGTGCCGGCCCGCTCGACGACGCCGGTCAACAGCCGCAGGCGCCGCACGACGCTGCCGCGTGATGGAGAGCAGGGTGCCGAAGCCGACCACGATGAAGAGGGGGAAGACGACCAGGATGGCGGTGCGCGAGACGGCGATGGATCGTTCGACGCGCGCGCGGGCGTCCTTGTCGATCGCCTCGGTCGCCTCGAGGATGCTCTCCCCGCTTTTGCGCAGGACGGCGATCCGCGCCTCGAGTTCGCGCAGCACGGCGATGAACCGCCCGTCTTCCGTGCAGCCCGAGGGACTCCTGGAGGTAGCGCACGGCTCTCGAGGGGCTGGTCCAGGAAGTTGGCTTCCACCAGGCCGCTGCACGCGGGCGTAGGCGGGGTCGCGCTTGAGGGCCGCGGATTCGCGCAGCGCTTCGTCGAACAGCGCCACGATCCCGCCGAAGTGCTCGCGGTACACGGCGAGCTGCGCCGCGCAGCCTCGGCACCGGGGTCGAGCGGTCGGCCGGGATGCCCGCGACGATCTGCTCCAGCTCGTCGAGGGTTTCGTGGATCGCGCCGACCTCGGCCTGCTGGTTCGAGACGTAGAGCAGGAAGTTCTTCTCGTGCCGGCGCAGCTGCAGCGACCTGCTCCGGATGGTGTCGGCCAGCTCGAGGAAGACGGTCTCCTTCTTGATCTCGACGAAGTTCAGGTAGAGGAATGCCGAGAGAAGCGCGATAATGAAGGCGCTCAGCAGGAAGCTGAGCACGATCTTTTTCTTCAGCGACATGCGGCTATAGTAGCATCATCGCGACGCGGGAGGCTGTGCGGCTGCAGGCAGCCGTCGCGGACCGCGAGAAGCAGCGAGGGGGGCATGACGGAACAGCACGAGAGTCAGGGCGCCGACGGGGGCCCGGGATTCGACTGGAGCCGCCTGTTCCCCTTCCTGCGCTGGGGCGGCCTGATCAACGCCCGCAGCACGCGCGCCGATCTGCTGGCCGGGCTCACCGGCGCGATCATCGTGCTGCCCCAGGGAGTGGCGTTCGCGATCATCGCCGGGCTGCCTCCCGAATACGGGCTGTACAGCGCGATCGTGCCGGCGATGATCGCGGCGCTCTTCGGCTCGTCGCGCCACCTGATCTCGGGGCCGACGACGGCGATCTCGATCGTCGTGTTCACCACCGTCGCGCCGCTCTCCGAGCCCGGGAGCGCCGAGTACATCCGGATGGTCCTGACGCTGACGTTCATGGCCGGCGCCTTCCAGCTCGCGCTGGGGCTGGCGCGGCTCGGCGCCCTGGTCAACTTCATCTCGCACTCCGTGGTGGTCGGGTTCACCGCCGGCGCCGCCTTGCTCATCGGCACGAGCCAGATGAGCACCTTCCTCGGCATCCCGGGGTCGAAGCACCACGCCTTCGTCGACATCTGGGAGAACATCCTCAGGCACCTGCCGGACATCAACCCCACGGTGCTCGCGGTCTCGGCGGTCACGCTGGTCACGGCGGTCACGTTCAAGATCTTCCTGCTACGCCTCCTCGGGCTCCTTCACCCGCTCGGGGCTCAATTTCGCCGTCGGTGCCCAGACCCCGCTGGCGGCGGTGTACGCTGCCGTGTCCCTGGGCGCAGTGCTGCTGCTCATCGCGCCGCTGACCTCCTACCTGCCGATGGCCGCGGTGCTGCTCGTCGTGGCCGCGGGACTCGTCGGCTTCATCCTCTCGCTGGTGCTCTACCTCAACCGCACCTCGCACCCGAGTTTCATCACGCTGGTGCTCGAGCGGCTCGACCCGGAGCGCTGCCGCGTCTGCCGGGTGCGGATCTTCGACGAGTGCGCCCGGATGCCGGGCGCGGCTCAGCCCTTGACGACCAGCACCGGGCAGGGGGCGTAGCCGATCACCTTCTCCGCGACGCTGCCCATCAGCAGGCGGCGCAGCCCGGTGCGGCCGTGCGAGCCGGTGACGATCAGCCCGGCCTCCCGCTCGCGGGCGATGCGGGTCACCACCTCGTGCACCGGTCCCTCGAGCGTGGCGACGGAGCAGGGGACCCCGGCGGCGTCGGCCTTCGTCTTGATCGCGGCGACGTAGCCCGTGGCCTTCTCGAGGAGCTGGTCGGCGACGTCCGGGGCGTCGGCGTAGGCTTCATCCGGAAGATCGACCACCGAGAGGGCGAACAGTTCGCCGCCGTAGGATGCGGCGACGTTGATCGCGTGGTCGGCTCCCGCGCTGCTGGTGGCGGAGCCGTCCGTCGCGACCAGGATGCGCTTGAAGGAGAGCGCGGTGCCCTGGGGGACGACGAGGACGTCGCGGTCGGTGTGGCCGATGACGCGCGCCGTGACGCTGCCCATCATCACCCGCTCGAGCCGGCGCAGGCCCCGCCGGCCCATCACGATCAGGTCGCAGCGCTCGTCGTCGGCCAGGTGGGTGATCCGCTCCCAGGCCTCGCCCTCCTCGAGCACGACTTTCAGCGGCATGCGCTCGGCCTCGGCGAGCGCCTGCGCCTGGGCCAGAATCGCCTCGCCGGGCTTGCGCATCGCGGCGCGCACGTCGCCGACGCCCACCAGCTCGAGGTCGCCGTCGATGCCGGGAACGACGGTCGCCGCGATCAGCCAGCATTTCTCGTCGCCGGCCAGGGCGAAGGACTGGATCAGCGCGTTGCGTCCGGACTCCGAACCGTCGAGCGAAACCAGGATCTTGCGGTACTTTCCCATGAGGTTCTCCTTGCACCTGGGCTTCTGCGAACGGCCTGCACTGTCCCGGGTTTCCTGCAGCCCGTGAACAATTCCAGGCCAGGAGCGCTGTCGGAAAGTATAGGCCGCACCACCCGAAGAAAGCAAATCCCCCCGGGTTCCCCGCTGGTGCCCGGGGACCCGGGGGGGATTGTTCTAGGCCTTGCCGGTCGCCAGCGCGCTCGGCGCGCTCGCGCAGCTGCTCCTCGCGCCGGCCGGCCCACATCGCCTTGAGCACGATGAAGGCCCCGAGGCCGAGCGCGAAGACCATGATCGAGAAGCTGGTGCTCGAGAGCATCTTGGTCATCGCCGGGTTGATCTCGCCGATCATCTGCAGCTGCGACATGTAGACCGGGATCATCAGCGCGCGGCTGAAGAGCACCGTGACCATGATCACGCCCATCACCATCTTGATCATGTAGGGGCGCACGTAGGTCGTGCCGATCGCGCCGAGCTGGACGCCGAAGAGCGAACCGGCGAGGATGATCATCGCCAGCCGGATGTCGACCATGCCGTGCAGCGCGTACTTGAACGTGCCGCCCACGCCCATCACGAACGCGATCACCAGTTCGGTGGCCGAGGCCATCAGGCCGGGGGCGCCGAGCACGTAGATCATCGCCGGCACGCCGACGAAGCCGCCGACCGCGATCGTCGCGGCGAGCATGCCGGTGGCGAAGCCGAGCGGCAGCGTGAAGAGCACCGAGATCCGCGCGTTGAGGCTCTTGAAGTAGACCATCGTGTAGGGGATGTTCACCGACTGCACCCAGCGGGCGATCTTCGTGAGCTTCTCCTCGTCGTTCGTGGTGCCGGCGCGGTAGGTCTTGATCGCGTCGCGCAGCACGAAGCCGCCGACGATCGCCAGGATCAGCACGAACGCGGTGCTCACGTAGAGGTTCGAGCCGGCGTTCCCGTAGGCCGCCTTGATCTTCTCCTGGATGTGGGCGCCGTAGAGCACGCCGGCCTCGGCCGAGACGCCGATCACGATCCCGAGCTTGACGTCGACCTGGCCGTACTTGGCGCGCTTGAGCGAGCCGACGAGCGCCTTGGGGAACTTGTGGCACATGTTGCTCGCCACCGCCATCAGGCCCGGCACGCCGAGGCTCATCATCCCCGGGGTCAGCACGAAGGCGCCGCCCGAGCCGATGAAGCCGCTGACCAGGCCGCCGACGAAGCCCATGACGAAGAGATAGAGGACCTTCCCGAGATCGAGGTCGATGAACTGCGAGACGACAGCGACGGCATCAGTCATGATTACTTGCTCCCCTTGCTCTTCGCGGCCTCGATGCCGAGGGCCGACCAGAAGCTGCCGGTGAAGTTGCCGTGGACGAACGAGAAAGCGAACGCCGTGGCGATCGGCAACAGCGCGTAGACGCCGCCCTTGCCGAAGGTGGCGTTCACGAGGTCCTGCTTGACGAAGAGCAGCGCGTAGAGGCCGATCGAGAGCGCGCCGAAGATGATCGCGCTCACGAGGGCCTTTTTCTTGGTGGTCGTGGCCATGTGTTCTTCTCCTTGGCTTGTCGTTGTTCAGGCCCGGGCGGGGTCGGAGACCACCACCAGCGGACAGGTGAGGCGCTTCCAGAGCTGCGAGAGTCGCCGCTCGTCGGCGGCGCCGCAGCCGCGGTCGAGCACCCCGGCGGATTCGACGACGACGAACGAGACCTCGGGGTGCGCCTTGGTGTAACGGATGATCTGTTCCTTGATGCAGCCGGCGGCGGATGTCGGCCGGCAGGTGATCCCCGCCTCGGTCGAGGTTCGCGAGGAACGGGGCGAGCGCGCTGGCGCAGGTCATCGTCGGTGAGGGCGCGGTCAGCGACGAACAGCACATCCAGTCCCGCGCCGATGCGCTGGCAGGTGTTGAGGGCGTAGGTCATCGTGCGGGCATCCCCCGCGAGGCCGCGCAGGGCGAGCAGCACCCGGCGGTTCTCCCGCATCAGGCTCTGTGCGCCGTCGCGGTCGCCCTCCTCGGCGAACGCAGCGGCTTCCAGCGCCTGCTGCGCCCGGCCGATGACCTGCATGACCTTGTTCATGGCTGAATCGTCCCTGGTTCCTTCCGGATTCCGGCTAGTCGGCCCGGAGAGTCTGGCGGGGCTGGGGCGGTGGTCGGGCGCTGGGCGGCCCGCTCGGTCTCGCGGCGCTCGGTGAGCAGTTCGCGTGCCGTGCCGTGCTCGTTTTCCTCGGCGAACGCCGCGGCCATCATCACTCGTTCGAACTTCTCTGCGATCTTCATTTCATCGCCTCCTAGCGATTGGTTGCACCATATCTTGATTGCAGGTGGCGTGCCAGAAGTGGATCTGAGAAATAAAACGTATGTAAACAATGAGATACAGCGAGAGTCGCCTGTTCCGGAACGAGCCGTCACTGTTGCGCCGCTCCGCTGCCGGCAGTAGGTTGTTGAGCGCAAGTCATCTGAATATGCAGACAAAAACAATGATGTTGCATAATCACGACAGCTGTTGTATTTTGCAATAGAGCCAGGTCGCGGAGGAGATGCCGTGGGATTGTTCCGGAAAGACGGAGCGGGGGAGGAAGAGCAGGACCCGACGATCCCCGAACTGCGCCGACGCCTCGCCGCGGCGCAGGCTGCCCCCCGAGGTCGAGACGGTCGTCGAGCGGGAGCTGGACATGCTCTCCCGGATCAGTGCCGCCGCTGCGGAGTACACGATCGGCCTGACCTATCTCGAGTATCTCGCCGCGCTCCCCTGGCACCGCACCACCGAGGACAACCTCGATCTGGCGCGCGCCGAGCGCATCCTGGACGAGCACCACTACGGTCTGGGGCAGGTGAAGGAGCGCATTCTCGAGCACCTGGCGATCAAGGCGCTGCGCCGCCGGCGCCAGCCGCGGGTGCTCGCGGTCGACGACGACGAGACGGCGCGCCGCAACCTCGTGCTCGCGCTGGCGCGCGAGAACTGCGAAGTCGTCACCGCGGCCAGCGCGCGCGAGGCTCTCGAACAGCTCGAGGCGCGCGAGTTCGACCTGCTGCTCACCGATCTGCACCTCGGCCAGAGCGACGGCATGGAGCTGCTCGAGCGCACCCGCGCCCGCTGGCCCGACACGCGCGTCGTGGTCATCACCGGCTACGCCTCGATCCCCTCGGCGGTCGAGGCGGTGAAAAAGGGCGCGTTCCAGTACCTGGCCAAGCCCTTCGCGATCGAAGAGCTGCGCTCGATCGTGCGGCGCGCGCTCGAGGGCCGGGCGCTGCTCAAGGGGACGAAAGGCTCGGTGCTCTGCTTTGCCGGCCCGCCCGGCACCGGCAAGACCTCGGTCGGCCGGGCGATCGCCCAGGCGCTCGGGCGCACCTTCTCGCGGATCAGTCTCGGGGGCATCCGCGACGAGGCGGATATCCGGGGTCACCGGCGCACGTACGCCGGCGCCAAGCCGGGCCGGGTGATCGAGGAGATCCGCCGCGTGGAATCCGCCAACCCGGTGCTGATGCTCGACGAGCTCGACAAGATCGGCCGCGAGGTCAAGGGGGACCCGGCCTCGGCGCTGCTCGAGGTGCTCGACCCCGAGCAGAACCGCGCCTTCCTCGACCACTACCTCGACGTGCCCTTCGATCTCTCCGGGGTGCTCTTCATCGTCACGGTGAACCTGACGGACCCGGTGCCCGAGGCGCTGCTCGACCGTCTCGAGGTCATCGAGTTCCCCGGCTACACCGAGGAGGAGAAGGCGCAGATCGCCGCGCGCTTCCTCTGCCCGAAACAACTGCGGGAGAAAGGTCTGGGCAGCGACCAGGTGATCTTCACGCCGGAGGCGATCGGCACGATCATCCGCGAGTACACGCGCGAGGCCGGGATACGCAGCCTCGAGCGGCGCATCGCCACCGTCTGCCGCAAGATCGCCCGCGAGAGTCTCGGCGTCGGCGCGAAGTCCGTGGTCACCGTGACCCCCGAGTTGGTGGAGGGCTGGCTCGGGCGGCGGTTGCTAGCGACGCGAGGTCATGGGCGGGGAGGACCGCGTGGGGGTGGCGACGGGCCTCGTGCGCACCGAGAGCGGCGGGGAGATCATCTTCGTCGAGGCGGCGCGGATGCCCGGCACCAAGGAGCTGATCATCACCGGCTCGCTCGGCGAGGTGATGCGCGAATCCGTCCAGGCGGCCCTGAGCTACCTGCGCAGCAACGCGGGCGTCTTCGACATCCCGGCCGGATTTTTTCGAGCGCCACGACCTGCACATCCACATCCCGCGCGGGGCGGTCCCGAAGGACGGGCCATCGGCGGGGATCACGGTTCTCGCCGCGCTCGCCTCGCTGCTCACCGGGCGTCCGGCGCGGCGCGACGTGGCCTCGACCGGCGAGATCACCCTCACCGGTCGCATGCTCCCGGTCGGCGGCGTGCGCGAGAAGGTTCTCGCGGCGCGCCGGGCCGGGCTGGCGGCGGTCGTCGTCCCGGCCGCCAACCTCGCGGAGATCGAGGAACTCGACGAGGAGACGCGCACGCGGGATCGAGATCCACCCGGCCGCGACGGTCCCGCGCGGCCCTCGGCGAGCTGATCCTCCGGGAAGCGGCACACGGAGCTAGGTTCATGCCGAGCCTGAGACGCAAGGTTTCCTACGGCTACTACGCCGTCGTGGCCCTGCTGCTGGGCCTCTCGGCTTTCGTCTTCGTCGAACTGCGGCTGCTCGAGCGGCGCATCGTCGCCGGCGAGGCGCTCGCGGAATTCTTCGACGCCACGCTCGAGATCAGGCGCTTCGAGAAAAACTACTTCCTCTATGCGCAGTGGGAGGACCTGAACGAGAGCATGCGCTACGCCGGCCGGGCGCGCGAACTGCTGGATCGCCACGGTGCGGCGTTCGGCGCCTTCGTCCCCGCCGCCTTGCTGGCCACGCTGCGCGACCGGCTTCCCCGCTACGAGTCGCTGATGCGGCTGTATGCGGCGACGGTGCCCGTCGGCGCCCGAGCGCAAGGACCTGGAGCAGGAGGTGCGCGGCGCCGGCAAGGAGATCGTCACCCTCGCCGAACAGATCTCGGGGCGCGAGCGGCGCAGCCTGCAGCTCCTGCTCGCGCGCTACCGCCGCGGTCTTGTCGGCGCGATCGTCCTGCTCTCGGCGCTGGCGATCGCCATCGGCCAGATTCTGGCGCGCGAGGTCGTTCGCCCGCTGCGGGCTCTGGAGACGGGCACTGGACAGCGTCGCCGAAGGACGCTACGAGCCGGTGGCGATCGGCTCGCGCGACCGCGAGATCGTCTCGCTGACCAACGCGCTCAACCGGATGCTGCGCGAGCGCGAACTCCACGAGCGCCACCTGATCCAGTCCGAGAAACTCGCCTCGCTCGGGACGCTGCTCTCGGGGGTGGCGCACGAGCTGAACAACCCGCTCTCGAACATCTCGACCTCGGCGCAGATCCTCGCCGAGGAGATGGGGACGGGGACGGGCAACTGCGAACTGGCCGGGGAGCTGGTCGGGCAGATCGGCGAGCAGACCGACCGCGCCCGCAACATCGTGCGCTCGCTGCTGGAGTTCTCGCGCGACCGGGAGTTCCGCAAGGAGCCGCTGCTGCTGCGCCCGCTGGTCGAGGAGACGGTGCGCTTTCTCAAGGGGCAGATCCCGCCCGGGGTGTCGGTCGAGGTGGCGGTGCCGGCCGAGATCACCCTCCTCGGCGATCGACAGCGGCTGCAGCAGGTCTTTCTCAACCTCGTCAAGAACGCCGCGGAAGCGGTGCCGCCGGAAGGCGGCCGCGTCGTCGTCAGCGCCCGGAGGGTGCCCGCCGGGGGCGCCCCGGAGGCCGATGCGGCGCTCGTCGTGCACGGTGCGGGTCTGGCGGGGAGCGACGTCGTCGAGATCGAGGTGCTCGACAACGGTCCGGGCATCCCGCCGGAGATCAGGAAGAAGATCTTCGACCCCTTCTTCACCACCAAGGACGTCGGCAAGGGCTCCGGGCTCGGGCTGTTCGTCGTCTACGAGATCGTCGAGGAGCACGACGGCAGCATCGCCGTGGAGAATGGCATCGGGGGCGGGACGCTTTTCACGATCCGGCTGCCCGCGTGAAGGAGAGAGACGGAATGAACGACCCGATCCGGCTGCTGATCGTCGACGACGAGCGCGTGGCGCTGCGCAACCTCGAGCACGTGATGCGCAAGGAGGGCTACGAGGTCACCGCGACCCAGAGCGGGGCGAACGCGCTGCGCCTGCTCGAGGAGCAGGCCTTCGACATCGTCCTGACCGACCTGAAGATGGAGAAGGTCGACGGCATGCAGGTGCTCGAGCGCAGCCGCGCCCTGTACCCGGACGCCGAGGTGATCATGATCACCGGCTTCGTGACGCTCGAGTCGGCCGTCGAGGCGATGAAGCGCGGCGCCTTCTCGTACGTCGCCAAGCCCTTCAAGCTCGACGAGGTGCGTCAGGTGGTGCGCGAGGCCGTGGAAAAGGTCCGTCTCAAGCGCGAGAACCGCGGACTGCGCGAACAGATCGAGAGCTTCCAGGGCAAGGTGCGGATCGTGACCCAGGACGCGGCCATGGGCCGGCTGATCGAGACCGCCGTCCAGGTGGCGCCGACCGACTGCACGATGATCATCAGCGGCGAGAGCGGCACCGGCAAGGAGCTCTTCGCGCGGCTGATCCACGCCAACAGCCGGCGCGCGGCCGGGCCGTTCTTCGCGATCAACTGCGGCGCCTTCACCGAGGAGCTGCTCTCGAACGAGCTGTTCGGCCACGAGAAGGGGGCGTTCACCGGCGCGCACGCCGCCAAGGTCGGGATCATCGAGACCGCGCACGGCGGCACGCTCTTCCTCGACGAGATCACCGAGATGCCGCTCACCGCGCAGGTCAAGCTGCTGCGGGTGATCCAGGAGCGGGAGCTGCTGCGCGTCGGCGGCACGGCGGCGGTTCCGGTCGACGTGCGCTTTCTCGCCGCGACCAACCGCGACCTGGCCGAGGAGGTGCGCGCGGGGCGCTTCCGTCAGGACCTCTACTTCCGGCTCAACGTCGTGGCGCTGCGCATCCCGCCGCTGGCCGAGCGGCGCGAGGACATCCCGCTGCTGGCCTACGCCTTTCTGAAGAAGTATTCGCTGCTGATGCGCAAGCAGGTGCGCGAGATCGCGCCCGAGGTCATGGCGGTGCTCGTGGCCTACGATTTCCCGGGGAACGTCCGCGAGCTCGAGAACGTGATCGAGCGCGGCGTGGCGCTGGCCTCCGGCGAGCTGATCGAGCCGGCGCACCTGCCCGAGGACCTGAAGGAGCTCACGGTCCGCACGTTCCGTCGCAAGGAAGGGCGGGTCCCGACGCTCGACGAGCAGGAGGAGAGCTACATCAAGTGGGTCCTCAAGGAGGCCGGCGGCAACCGCACCCTCGCCGCGCAGCACCTGGGCATCGACCGGGTTTCGCTCTGGCGCAAGCTCAAGAAATTCGGGCTGGAGGAGTGACCGCGCGCCGGCGGCCGCGGGAGCCTTCTGCGCCGTCGCCGGGTATTTCATCGACAGTAAAACGGTATCCGCGCGATCTCGTTTCGTAGGGGAGGGGCTCACCCCCTCCCGCGGCTGGCTGGCCCTTTTCAGCAGCCTGCTACACCGGCGAAGCAGCTCCTTGTACGGGGAGGGTGACGAAGAACGTTGTCCCCTTGCCCGGCTCGCTCTCGGCCGTCAGGTCGCCGCCCATTCTTCGGACCATGCCGAGGCTGACAGAAAGGCCGATGTCTTCGCTCTTCTCCTGGTCGAGCGGGAGTTGATCGAAGATCTTCTTGAGTCCCTCCTTCGAGATGCCGACCCCGGTGTCCTCGAATTCAAGGACGATTCGGTCTCCATCCCGTCTGCTGCGGACGGTGAGCGTGCCGCCTCCGGGCATCGCGTCGGCCGCCCTGAGAATGACATTGACGATTACCTGAGACAGGCCGGGTTTGTCCGTCCAGATCTCGGGCAGGTTCGGCGCCAGGTTCCGCACGAAGGTAATGTTCTGAACCTTACGGTCATACTGGATCAGGGCCAGGGCGCTTTCGACCAGGCTGTTCACCCGACAGGGGGAGAATTCGACCGACGGCCGCTCCGAGAAGCGCGAGAGCTGCTGCAGGATGTCCGAGATCCTGTTCATGTGGAAGCTGATGGTCTCGAGAGACTCGCGTTTGAGTTCGTCTTTCTCCATCGCCATCAGCACATCGACCAGGGAGAAGATCGAGGTCAGGGGGCTCCCGATCTCCGTGGCAATGCCGGTGGTGAGCCGCTCCAGGGACGCCAGTTTTTCGGCGTGCATCATCTCGAGGGTTTCTTCTCTCCGGGCCCGCTCCTCGGCCAGCTCGCGCTTGCGGTTGACGAGGACAAGCCCGGCTGCGACGGCGCTGGTGGTCAGGAAGCCCAGGATGACGATCCACGAGTAGACCCTCATCCACTGCCTGGTCGCCATGGTCACCTCGGAATAGGGGGCGGAGACGGCGACGATCCAGCGTGCTTTCCCCGCCGCTACCGTGGAAAAGGAGACGATCTTGTCTTCCCCGGAGGGCGCCACATACCGGCCGAAGTCGTCGCCCTTGCCCTCGATGATCTTCTTCTCGAGTTCGAAGGTCTTGTGGCAGCCGAAGCATGAGGCATCGGCCTGGTAGAGGTTTCTTCCCGCCATGTCCGGCTGTTCGGGGTGGAAGAGCAGGTTCCCCAGTCCGTCCATGATCCAGACATAGGATTTCGCCCCGGACTTCATCGGGCCGAGGTGGGCTTCGGCGATACCCTGAATGTCGAGGCGGACCGCCACTACCCCGACCAGGACGCTCTGGCTGCAGACCGGGGCCATGACCGTGACGGTCTTCGTGTCCGCCTCGATCATCACTCCGGTGGGGCAAACCCCCCGCACGCGCGCGATCAGGTCGTGCGCGTCGAGGCCCGCGAGCGACGCGCTGCCCCTGACGAAGAGCGGCTTCCCCTCCGGGCCCAGGAACTCGATCCGCTTTTGCACCGTGTGGGTGTCGTCGAAGAGGATGTCGCTCAGCAGCGTCAGGTCCGTCTCCCGCCGCACCTGGAGCTGGGCCGTGGCGCGGGCAATGGTGCTCACCTTGTCCCGAACGCCGTCGAGGTAGTGCTGAATGTTCGCGGCCTGGGCTTTAGCGAGAAGGAGTTGCTGCCGGCTGAACTGGTCGGCCGTCACCATCTGGAGTGTCTTCTGAAAGGAAACGCTGAGCGCGGCCAGGCCCAGGACGACGGCCGCCAGCACCCCGGTGATCACGACGAGGCCCCTCTTGCCAGCCAGTTTTGCCACTACTCCTCCTCCCCCATTGCCTTCAGTCTTTTCCAGAGCGTGACCCTGCTGATGCCGAGGTGCTTCGCCGCCAGGGTCCTGCTGCCCTTGTAGAGGGCGAGAACCGAGCGGATCTCGTCCTGGTTGGTCGACCCTTCCGCGAGGCTCCTGCGGTTCTCGTAGACGAGATAGTCGGGCAGGTCCTGGACGTCGATCGAGTCCGCCTTGCAGGTTGCGGCGGCATGCTCGAGGGCGTTGATGAGCCGCCGCACATTGCCCGGCCAGGGGAAGGTCTTCAGCCGCTCCATAGCCACCGGGCTGATACTGCGGATGTCCTTGTTGTTCACGGCGGAGATTTTTCGCAGGTAGTGCATCGCGATGAGCGGGATGTCCTCCACGCGCTCTCTGAGCGGCGGGACCTTGATGATGATGGAGTTGATCCGGTACAGGAGGTCTTCCCGGAACTTGCCCGACTGCAGGAGGCTGTTGAGGCTCTTGTTCGTCGCGGAGAGCAGGCGGATGTCGACCCGGATCGGGGTGTGATCCCCGACCCGCTCGACCTCCCGCTCCTCGAGGACCCGCAGCAGCTTGACCTGCATCGACATCGGCATGTCGCCGATCTCGTCGAGGAAGAAACTCCCCTGGTGAGCCGCCTCGAACCGGCCGGCCCGGTCGCTGACCGCACCGGTGAAGGCGCCCTTCTTGTGGCCGAAGAGTTCCGACTCCAGGAGCTGTTCGTTCAGCGAGGCGCAGTTCATCTCGATCAGGGGGCCGTCCTTGCGCCGGCTCAGTTTGTGGATCGCCCGGGCCACGAGGTTCTTGCCCGAGCCGCTCTCCCCGATGATCAGGACCGGGGCCTCGCTGGCCGCCGCATTGCGGACGTGCTCGTAGAGCCGCTGCATGACCGGGCTTTTCCCGAGGAGTCCCATGAACCAGTAATCCTGGCTCAGTTCCTCCTTGAGATCCTGCAGCTCGAGCTCTTTGCTCTGGAGCGAGGTGACATCGGAGAGCGACTCGACCATGCCGACGGCCTCGCCGCCGGCACCGAGCAGGACAAAGGCATTCACGACCAGCTGGAGGGGGCGGCCGTCGGCAGAGCGCATCGTGCAGCCGCGATTGCGGATGACGCTGAACCGCTCCGTCTCCCGGTCCGTCCGACTGACGGCCTCGTCCGCGTGGATACAGGCGGCGCACTGGAGCACGGCACAGTCCCGGCCGACGACCTCATGTTTCCGGTAGCCCGTCATCTCTTCGGCCGCGCGGTTGAAGAGGCGGATGAAGCCTTTGTCGTCGATGACCACGATGCCGTCCCGCAAGGTCTCGAAGATCTCGGGAAGGAACCGGGGGTCGCTCGACAACCGGCCGACGATGTCCGCAATCCCGGGCGAGGTCTGGTCCATGAGTGTCGTCAATACTACCACGCCGCACGGCGGCGGGTCACGCCAGGTTCGCGGTTTTGAGCCTCTTCCAGAGGGTGACGCGGCTGATCCCCAGGTGCTTGGCCGCCAGGGTCTTGTTGCCCTTGAACTGGGCGAGGGCCGCGGCCAGCCGCTCCCGGTCGTCTCCCTTCGCGGCCGGCTCGCTCTTCCTCGACCTGGAAAAGGTAGTCGGGGAGATCGGAGATTTCCACCGTATCGCCGTTGCAGGTGATGGAACTGTGCTCGAGGGCGCTGATCAGCTGCCGCACATTCCCCGGCCACTGATAGTGGCAGAGAATGTCCATGGCCCGGGGGCAGACGCGGCGCACGTCCTTGTTGTTCACGACCGAGATCTTTTTCAGGAAGTGCGAGGTGAGCGTCGGGATGTCGTCGGGGCGTTCCCGCAGCGCCGGGGTCCTGATCGGGATGGCGTTCACGCGATAATAAAGGTCTTCCCGGAACTGGCCCGTGCGGATCAACTCGGGCAGGTCCCGGTTCGTCGCCGAGACGACCCGCACGTTGACGGGTATCCCCTGGTTCTCCCCGACCCGCTCGACGATCTTCTCCTCAAGGACCCGGAGCAGCTTGGCCTGCATCAGCGGCGACATGTCGCCGATCTCGTCCAGCAGGATGCTGCCCCCGTCGGCGGCCTCGAAGCGGCCGATCCTGTCGCTCAGGGCGCCGGTGAACGAACCCTTCTTGTGGCCGAAGAGCTCGCTCTCCAGGAGATTATCGTTGAGCGCCGAACAATTCATCTTGATAAAAGGTTTCTCCCGGCGCCGGCCGAGGGCGTGGATCGCGTTGGCGGTCAGGTTCTTCCCGGTGCCGCTCTCCCCATAAATGAGCACCGGCGCCTCGCTCACGGCGGCATTGCGTATCTGTTCGTAGAGGCGCTGCATCGGAGCGCTCGACCCGAGCAGTCCCATGAACCAGTACTCTTTGCGGAGTTCCTCCTTCAGTTCCTCGAGTTCCAGCTCTTTCAGGTAGAGCGAGGTCACGTCGGTCATCGTCTCGACGGCGCCGATGATCTCGCCCGCATCGTCTCGCAGCACGACGGCGTTCTTCAGCAGGTAGACGGGTTTACCGTCCCTGGCCTTGATGCGGCAGCGCTTGTTGCAGATCGACCCGGCCTTGAAGAGATCGCACTTTTTCTGCTTGCCCTCGGATGTGAGCACGACGCAGGTGTCGGAGTCGAGGACCACGCACGATTTTCCCAGAATTTCATCCCGCGGGTAGCCGCTGATTTCCTCTGCCGCCTTGTTGAAATAGAGAACTGTACCGTCCTGGTCGATGATCATCATCCCTTCCCGCATCGTCTCGAAGACGTTCAGGAAGAACCGGAGGTCTTTCGCAATTTTCGACAGCGTCATGTTGCGTTCACCGTTAAGCTAAGTTGTTAACGTTAATCTACCCTTTAACAGAAATAATGTCAACGGAGGTGGTGTGAAAATCATAACACAATGTTTTATAAGTGTATTTATAATTCTGTCGTTGTGGCACGTCACTTGCTTACTAGATGGCCAATGGCGATTGTTCATCAGGAAGATCGAGAGATAGAAATGGAGGAACTGATGAAAGTGTTAATAGCGGTTGACGGCACACGGGCCACGCAGGCTGTGCTCTCCACCTACTCGCACCTGGTGCGCCACCCGGACGAGGTGGTCCTGCTCCATGTGCAGAGGTTGGAGGGGGAGTCCGTCATGATCGACATGCTGGGCGAACCGGAACTCGCGACCCTCAAGAACTCGCTTGCGGGCACGGAGCATCAGCAGATTCTGGACGAACGGGCCGCGAAGATCCTCGAGCACTACCGCTCGAAGCTTTCGACTCCCGTCACGAGCGTCAGGAACGTGGTGCGCGCAGGTCGCCCCGCCGACGAGATCCTCGCGGTCGCGGTGCAGGAGGGGGTGGATCTCATCATCCTCGGCGCGAGCCGGAAGAACCGGCTCGACCGCCTGATCACCGGCAGCGTCGCCAAGGAGGTCGAGGACCTGGCGGGTGTGCCCGTTCTCCGGGCGCGCCGGGTCGTGGTCTGCGAGGAGCCGTACAGCTGGAGCGACGCCCGGGCCGCCATCACGGTCTGCTCCGGCATCGCGGTCGTGCTCTTTCTCTTGAAATTTTTCATTTAACCGACAGTCAGAGGAGAAACAAAGCCATGAAGAAAATTCTTGTCGCGGTGGACGAGACCAAGGGTTCTGAGGCGGTCCTCACTATTTTTCGCAATTTGGTGCGGCCCCCGGAAGAAGTGATTCTGCTGCACGTCCAGCGCCTGGAGGGGCGTTCCCTGATGATCGACATGCTCGGGGAAGCGGAGCTGGCGACCTTGCGCGAGGCGATGGAGGGGACCGAGCACAAGGAGGCCCTCGACCGGAAGGCGGAGCGGATTCTGGCTCACTACAAGCGGGAATTCGAGACCCGCGGTCTCTTCAGGATCAAGACCATCTGCCGGGAGGGTATCCCCGCGGAGCAGATCCTCAAGGTGGCCGAGGAAGAGGGCGCGGATCTCATCCTCGTCGGCAGCAACGGAAAACAGGGGCTCAACCGCCTCATCAGCGGCTGCGTCAGCCGCGACCTGCAATTGAACGCCACGGTGCCCGTTGTCGTGGTCAAGTCCCCCAGCGGGATGGACGAAGAGCAGGTCGAAGCGCATTTCGGCAGCCTCGTGCTGAAAGAGGGAATCTGATTCCACGTCAATCTGAGAAAACAACGAAGGAGGGGGCAATGAAGAAGATACTGATACCGGTGGACGGCACCAAGGGAACCAAGGACATCTTCACCGTGTTCAGCAACGTGGTGCGACCGGCTGAGGAAGTGATCCTGCTGCACGTCGAGCAACTGGGGGGGAAGACCCTGATGGTCGACATGCTGGGGGAGGCCGAGCTGGCGACCCTGAGGGAGTCGATCCAGGGCACCGAGTTCAAGGAGCGGCTCGATGCCAGAGCCGGGAAGATCATCGCGCTTTGCAAGGGGAAGCTCGAGGCGATCGGCGCCCAGAATATCCGGACCCTGGTCCGGGAGGGCCTCCCGGCGGAGGAGATTCTCAAGGTCGCCGGGGAGGAGAATGTGGACCTCATCATCCTGGGCTACAACTGCAAGTCGGGTCTGGGGCGCCTGCTCTCCGGCTCCGTGACCAAGGATGTCGAACGCGGGGCGCGCGTCCCGGTTCTCGTGGCGAAGAACGACGGTTGCGAGGAGGACTCCCTCGCCTGGAGGGAGGCGTATGCCGCACGGTAGCTTCTTGTCGGTCATCACGGCGGTCGCCCTGGGCGGGGCGCTCGGCTTTGTCATGCAGCGGGGCCGGTTCTGCCTGAACTCGGCCTTCCGGGACATCATCTTCGTCAAGGACTACACGATGTTCCGGGCCTATCTGCTCTGCGTGGTCGTCGCGATCCTCGGCTCCAACTTCCTGGAGTCGATGGGCTGGCTCTCGGGAGTCAACGCGCAGTCCCAGCAGACGGTTGTCTACGGCCTGCTGCGCCAGAACTTCGTCCCGGTGGCCAACATCGTCGGCGGGTTCATCTTCGGTCTGGGGATCGTCCTGGCCGGCGGGTGCGCGAGCGGTATTGTCTACCGGCTCGGCGAGGGGCAGGTTTCGGCCCTGATCGCGACGTTCGGCTTCTTCTTCGGGATCGTGATGACCCAGACCGGGATGATCAACCCGGCCCACAAGTTCCTCTCCAGCCTGAAAATGTCCGTCGGCGGCGTGTCGAACCCCGCACTCTGGGATTTCTTCGGCGGTGGCCTCACGGCGAAATGGGTCACGATCGCGGTTTTCAGCGCCGCGGCCCTGGCCTTCGTCTTCAAGGGCAAGCCCACGTTCGGCAAGAGCGGCAAAGGCTACAGCTGGGGGCTGACCGGGCTGCTGCTCGGGTTGCTCACTGCCTCCGCCTGGTGGGTGTCGTCGAGATACGGCGGGATGCCGCGCGGCCTGGCCATCACCACGCCGCTGCGTGAGGCTTTCTCCTCCCTGCTCTTCAACCACTCCTACTCCCCCTTCCCGGAGTTCAGCTTCTTCGGGATCTTCAACGGGACCTGGGGCGTGTTCTTCATTTTCGCCGTGCCGCTCGGGGCCTACGTGAGCGCGCTCGGTCTCAAGGAGTTCAAGTTGAAGACCCCCCCGGCCAAGGAAGCCCTGACCGTTTTCTTCGGCAGCATTCTCATGGGCATCGGCGCGGTCATCGCCGGCGGCTGCAACCTCGGCCACGGGGTGACGGGGATGTCGACCATGGCGGTTTCCAGCCTGGTGGCTATCGGCGCGATTATCCTCGGCAACTGGACGATGGTCTACTTTAAGTTCATCAAGCCGATGGAGGAGATGGAGTAGATCTCCCGACAGAGTTCCGACTCCCTGCGTCGCGGGCCGTTTCCACGGGAACGGCCCGCGGCTTTTTGTGCGCGTTGCGGATGGTGCAGAAGCTGCACTCCCGAGTGCAGCGCCTGCACGGCTTTTTCCGGAAGAACCGGAGATTCCGGCTGACACCTCATGGATAACAGCCGAACGTCTGGCTCGATACATCGTCGTCAGGCAACGGCGCGGCGCGGAATTCAAACCATTAATCGACCGTTATGCGCTGGGGGTTCTCCGTTGCGTGATTCTCGCGGCCGCCTGGATGTGGTTATGGCACGCAAGATGCACAGGAGGTGCGCATAACAACCCCGCAAGGAGGGGAACATGAACGTGAGAGTGAAATCGTTGATCGTGGCAGGGGCGCTCCTCGGCGCGGCGGCACTGATTCCGGCGGTTTCCGAGGGGCGCGGCGGCAGCGCCGGCGGCCGCGGCAACTGCGGACAAACCCAGCAGCAGTGCCGGCAGCAGAACCAGAACTGCTCGCAGGACCGTCAGCAGAAGCGTGACGGCTCGTGCGGGAACGCCGCGTGCCCTCAGCAGGGTGCCCAGCGCGGCTCGTGCCCCGGGCCGGCCGGCGGCAGGCAGGGCTCCGGTCCGCAGGGCAGCACCGTCGCTCCGCCAGCCACGAACTAGTCAGGGGAACTACAACACATGGGCGCCAGGGGGACAGCCGGTCTTGCCCCCCTGGTGTTCCTGCTTGCGCTGGCCGCGTCACCAGCCAGTGCTCGCGCCGCCGCCGCGCAGGAGAGCCGCGGACAGGTGCTCCCCGGGTGTGGCATCTGCTACCCCGGCGGATACGACATCAATACCGCCGGCGAGGTGCGTGGAACAATCCTGGAGCTCCGGGTTCCTGACGAAGGGCCGGTGCGTTTCGTGGTGGCCGGCGAGCGGGAGCGCTGGGTCGTCCTCGCCTCGCCGGCGTGGTACTGGAAGAGCGCGAAGGTGCGTCTTGCCCCCGGCGACCCGGTAACCGTGCGTGGATCGAAGACACTCGGATCCGACGGCACCCTGTACCTCGTCGCTCGGGAGTTACGGCACCTGGACGACGCTCCGGTCCTTGTTCTGCGGGATCGTCGCGGCGCCCACCTCTGGGGCCGCAACCGTCCTGACAAGCGAATGCCGGGCGACGAAGCCGGCGACAGCTGCGCTCAGACGACGGGCCGCAGTCGATACGGCGGCCAGGGCCGTCGTTAGCGCAGTCCTCGTTTGCCGCATCCGCCGGGACCGCATCCCGACCAGACGGGCTTCCCGCGGGCATCGCGGAGGACCTCGGGCTTGTTGCCGTCACCGACGGTGATCTCCTGCGCCACGAGGTAGAGGTTCCCGTCCGCGCCCATCGACTTCGAACCCTTCACCCGCACCCGGTCGCCGATTTCGATCCTGATCTCCCGGTCCTCCCAGAACCAGGCCGGGGCGGCGAGAACGGTGTACGTCTCCCCGACCGCTTCGAGACGGAACGAAACGGGGCCCTGCCCGGGGCGGGAGACCCTTGCGACGCGGCCCTCGATCACCCCGACCGTGTTGGGGTCATAGCCTCCCGGATACCGGATCCCGCAGGCCGGAAGGGTCACTTCCGGCTCCTGCTCCTGAGCGCGCACGGCAACCGGCGGCATCAGCACGAGCGCGACATTCAGGCCGAGGAGCAGCGGCAGTGCCGAAGCAAGCGTCTTCATGATAATCCGTACTCCTTGAGGCGGTACTGGAGCGTGCGGAGCGAGATGCCGAGCTCCGCCGCCGCCTGTCGCCGGTTGCCCGCGGTCTCCCGCAGCACCCGCTCGATCTCTTCTCGCTCCAGATTCTTGAGACCGCCTTTAACGGCCGGCCGGTCGGCACCGGGCTCCAGGTTCAGCTGGCCGATATCGATCTCCCCACGGGCGAGAATAACCGCCCGCTCGACGACATTCTGGAGCTCCCGGATATTTCCGGGCCACGCGTACCGGCGCAGACCTTCTTGCGCCGCAGCCGTGAAGCGATCGACTGGTTTGCCAAATCGCAGCGAGAATTTCGCGCGGAAAAAGTCCGCCAGCGGGAGAACCGCATCCGCGCGCTCCGCCAGGGGCGGCAGACGCAGGGGAAAAACATTGAGACGGTAGTACAGGTCTTCGCGGAAGGTCCCCGCCGCGACCAGCGCCTTGAGATCCCGGTTCGTGGCGGCGATGACCCTGCACGTCGACGGGAACCGGTCGGACCCCGCCCACCCGCTCGATGACACGCTCCTGGAGAACCCGCAGGAGTTTGACCTGCACCGAGGGCGCGATCTCGCCGACTTCGTCGAGGAGGAGCGTCCCGCCGTCGGCGAGCTCGAAACGCCCCTTGCGGGCGGCCACGGCCCCGGTGAACGCCCCGCGCTCGTGCCCGAAAAGCTCGCTCTCGAGCAGGCTTTCGGCCAGGGCGGCGCAGTTCACGGCCACGAAGGGCTGATCGCGGCGCGGGCTCCAGGCGTGGATGACCCGGGCGAGGACCTCCTTCCCGGTGCCGCTCGCCCCGGCCAGCAGGACGTTGGCCGTCGTGGGCGCGACCTCGCGCACCATGTCGCGCAACCGCTCCATCGCAGCGCCGAGAAAGATCAGCTCCGACGGCGGGAAGTCCCTGCCGAGCTCCTCGGAGAGCAGGGCGATCCGCGCTTCGCTCTCCACTTCGCGCAGGGCGCGCCGCACGACCAGTCGCAGTTCGTCGGGGCTCTTGAACGGCTTGAGCAGATAATCGGTGGCCCCGGCCTTCATGGCCTCCACGGCGCTCTCGATGCTGCCGTGCGCGGTGATGACGATCCACCGGGCCTCGGGCCGGATTTTCCGCCCCTCCCGGAGCAGCGCGAGCCCGTCGAGCCCCGGCATCTTCAGGTCGGTGATCACGAGGTCCCAGGCCTCCCGCTCGATGCGGTCGAGGCCGGCCGTGCCGTCCGCCGCGCTCTCCACCCGGTGGCCCTCCGCGGCGAGGACGTCCACCAGGAAGGATCGCATCAGGGTATCGTCTTCGACCACGAGGATCGCGCGGCCCATCTCAAGCTCCGGCGCGGGGGAGAAGCACGGTAAAAATTGCTCCGGTCGCGCCCTCCCGGTTCTTCAGCTCAATGGTCCCGCCCATGCCCGCCACCACCTTTTTCGCGTACGCCAGGCCCAGCCCCGTGCCGGTCGCCCTCGTAGTGTAGAAGGGAGTGAACAGCTTGGGAAGCGCCTCCGGGGCGATCCCGTGCCCCGAATCCTCGATCCGGATTGCGATCCGGTCGCCCTGGCGCCGGAGGATCACCCTGAGCAGGCCCGCCCCGCCCATGGCCTGAATGGCGTTGTGGACGCCGTTGGTGATGACCCGCTCCAGTTTTTCGGCGTCGGCCCGCACGAGAAGCCCGGGCTCGAGGTCGAGTTCCACCCGGCCCGGCCAGGGCTCGACCGATGTCACAATCGTGGAGAGCAGGAGTGCCGGGTCGAGTGTCCGCTAGCGTGAAGCGCTCCTCCCGGGAAAAAAGCAGCAGGTCGCCCACGAGTTGCTCGATCCGCGCCACGCCGCGCAGGACCGTCGCGAGCTGCTGGGCGCGTGGGTCGGCGGATTCGGTATTCTCCGCGGCCAGCTGTGCGTAGCCCTTGACGCTGCCGATGGCGTTGCGGATCTCGTGCGCCAGCGTCGAGGTCATCTGTCCGATCAGCGCCAGGGACTCGCCGCGCTCGGCCTCGCGTCGATGCTTCTCGGATCGCGCCGCCAGGACCACGACGAGCAGCCCGCCGGCCCAGAGCAGCAGCAGCACCGCGCCGACGCTCCACCAGAGGCTGTCGACGCGGGCCGTCATCCGGTCGGTCTCGACGGTGTGGAGCGCGAGACGGAGCAGCACCGGGTGACCCTCCGACTGCTGCAGGAGACGATCGTAGAGCAGGACCGGGCGCCCGGTGCCGAGGAGCGTCCGCCGGCTGGCGGCCGCACCTTCCGTCAACCGACTGAACGCGCCCCTGTCCTCGAAGGGCGTGCCGCGCAGTTCGGGATTGGTATGGAAAAGCACCGTGCCGTCGGCGGAGGCAAGAAGCGCGTAGGCCACGATCCGCTCGGAAAACAGGCGCTCGAAACGCACGCTCCTGCCGTCCTGCGTCTTGAGCACCTGCTCGGCGGCCAGGGAAATGCCGCGAGCGGTGCTCTCCAGGGACTGCACGGCGAGTGCCCGGACGGCGCGGTCGGCGAAATACGTCGAGGAAATGATGCCGGCCGACGCGGCCAGCAGGGCGGCGATGACCGGCAGCGCGCGGGGGACGGCGCCGACGGCAGATGCAATCTTCAACGCTCCCGCCAGACCGCCGGCCTTTTCTCGGCGAAAGCCCGCGGGCCCTCGCGTGCGTCCTCGCTCGCCGCGATCCGTGCCCACGCCGCGTCATTGCGGGCCTGCAGCAGCTCTTCGGCCAGGGCGAAGAGCGCGCGGGCGAGGGCCAGGGTCTCGCGAACGGCAAGCGGCGCGTTGGCGCAGATGCGCAGGGCCAGATCGCGCGCGGTTTCGAGCAACTCTCCGTGCGGCACAACCTTGTTGAGCAGCCCCAGGTCGTAGGCTGCTTGCGCCTCGATAATGTCGCCGGTGAGCAACAACTCCAGGGCGCGCGCCCGGGGGATCAGCCGCGGCAGGCGCAGCACGCCTCCCGCGGCGGCGAAGAGGCCGCGCGTGACCTCGGGCAACCCGAAGCGCGCGTGTTCAGAGGCGACGGCCAGGTCGCAGGAGAGCACGATCTCGCAGCCGCCTCCCAGAGCCGCCCCGTTGACGGCGGCGATGCACGGCTTCGTGCGCGGATAGTGCGTGAAACCGGCGAAGCCGCCCGGTCCTTCGAGGATCGACGGCCCCTCGCCGGCGGCAAAGGCCTTGAGGTCCATGCCGGCGCAAAACGCCCGGTCGCCGCTTCCCGTGAGAATAGCGACCCGAGCCTCAGGGTCGGCCTCGAACCGGTCCAGAGCCGCGCGGAGCGCCGCGGCCGTTGCGGCGTCGATCGCATTGCGCTGGGCCGGCCGGTCGAGGGTGACGATCGCGATGCGGTCGACGATCTCGTAGCGAACGGTGTGAAACATGACGATTGCCCTCCAGCCAACGGCGGCCTACAGGATCGCGGCCTTGGAGCGCTCGAGGAGCAGGTCCTGGACGCGCGAGATGAGGTGGAACGCATCCTTGATGGTGCGCCTTTCGAGGTTCGTCAGCCGGCTCGGCGTGATGAAGTTGTCGATCTCGACGCCGTCGCTCATCTGGTGGTACTGGCTGTGCACGCGCAGCAGGAGGAGAAAATCGAGCGCCTGCTTGAGCTCGTCGGCGAACTCGCGGACCACGGGGTGCGACTCGCGCAGCGCGTCGATGCGCTCGAGGGTGGAGGAGGCGCGGATGCCTTTCTCGAGGGCGAAGAACCGCACCAGGTCGACCAGCGGGTTGATCCCGCGCGCCTTGAGGTTGAGCTGGTCCTTGTGCTCGCCGCTTTTCTCGACGACGAACGAGCCGAAGAACCCGACGGGCGGTCGTTTGGTGACGATCTGGTTGACGATGTACGTCAGAAAGTGGGGATGGTTCTCGATCTGCGCCACGATGTGGTCGCGCAGCCGATCCCCGAGGAGCGGGTCGCCGTGGACGACGCGGAAGTCGAAAAATACCGCGGTCCGGATCGGGCCGCCTCCCGCCGGACTCTGAATCCAGGCCGAAAAGTACTTGCGCCAGACGCTGCAGCGGCTGACACCAGAGCGGGTTGGCGGCCATGATGCCGGCCGGACAGGCCGGGAAGCCGCAGGTGATGAGCGTCTCCCGCGCAAAGGCGCCGACGTTGGCCGCCCAGAGCTGGCCCGCCGCCGCGAGCTCGGGGTCGGTGCAGTCGTCGAGCAGCAGCGCATTGTCCTGATCGGTGCGGAAGACCTGCTCGCGCCGCCCCTCCGCGCCGAGGGCGAGCCAGGCGTAGCGCAGCGGCGCCGGCCCGAATTTGCGTTCGGCGATCTCGAGGACGCGACCCACGATGCGGTCGTTGATCTCGGTGACCACGGGGGTGATGTTCGCGGCGCGAGCACCCTCCTTGAGGAGCAGGCCGATGATCTGCGTCACCTTGCGCGAGGCCAGACACAACCCGGCCACGTCCTGCTGCTGCTCGATCTCCTGGACGACCGAGAGCGGCGAGGTTCCCTGCAGGATCATCAGGTCGTGGTTGGTGATGATTCCCTGCACCTTTCCCGCTTCGACAACGAGCAGGTGGTGGATGTTGCTGCGGATCATCATCAGCAGCGCCTCGAAGCAGTAGTCGCGGGCGTCTATGGTGAGCAGCGGCGAGCTCATGATGTCCGCGGCCGGACCGGCGACGTCGCGGCCGGCGGCAACGACCTTGTCGCGGATGTCGCGGTCGGTGATGATCCCCGCGGGCGCGCCCGCCGCGTCGAGCACGATGAGCGAGCTGATCCGATTGCGCGACATGATCGCGGCGGCGGACTGTATCGAGAGCCCGGGCGGGGCGGTGACCACGTTGCCCGTCGCGAGTTCGCCCACCGGGGTCGTGAAGAGCAGCCGCTCGCCGCCGCCGACGAGAATGCTGCGGGTGCGCATCTCGTGGAGTGTCTTGTCGAGGTACTTGCTCAAAAAAGTCCGGTGCAGGTATTCGCGGATCTGGGGGTTGGCGTCGAGGAGGCGGCGGAAATCCGGCTTGTCGATGAGGTAGCAGATGGTGTCGGAGGTGGCAACCACGCTCGTGCGCGAACGGTCTCCCGTGTAGAGCGACAGAAACCCGATGATGTCGCCCGCCGCCCGGTAGTCGACGAGGGTTTCCTCGTTCTCCTCGGAGCGGACGAATATTTTCGCCCCGCCCTTCTTGATCACCAGCAGATTCTCGCTCGGGGGGCCGTTCTGTTCGAGGATCAGCGCGCCGGTCGGGTAGTACTCCAGCGTCACGACGCGGGCCACTTCGCGGAGCGGTTGATCCTCGAGGAACTGGAAGGGGGGGACTTTTTTGAGAAACTGGAAGACTTCCTCGACGGCGGCGCCGCGAACGTGCGCGCGCTCCTTCACGGCGGAAACTCCCGACTGTGCACCGGGCAACGATACCGGATGCGGCGGCGGGGGGTCAAGGACGGCCGATGGCGAGCCAGCGCTTCCAGGCGGTGCGGCTCGAGAACAGCAGCCCGGTGCCGATCGCCGTGTAGAGCGGGCCGACGACGGCGTGGGAGAGCAGGCCGCCGCGCAGGAGTCGGCCCGCTGCCGACATCAGCGCCACGAGCAGCCAGCTGCGCCACGAGAGGAACCCCCCGGCGCAGCGGCCGTCGCCGCGCGCCGCGATGCGATCCGTGATGCGCCCGGCGGCCCGGTCGAGGACGAAGCGTCCTTTGAGCAGTCCGGCCACGACCCCGAGGGTGCCGGCCAGCGCCCCGGTGACGGGGCCGAACTCCTCGAATGTCCAGCGCGCGCCAAAGCCGAGCAGCAGGGCTCCGACCGTGGTCCAGAGAGCGCCGGCAAGGAACAGTTGCGTGCGCCCGGCGGCGCGGGGCTTCCAGCGTTCAAGCGGCGAGCGGCTCAAAGCGGGCTTCATGGTGCAGGACGCTATCACCCGCCTGCCCTGTGGTCAATTGAAACGGCACCGTTCCCGTGCGGGCTGCGGGGCACCGTCGCTGTGCACTCCCACCAGTTCAATGCAGCGCGCGGCGGGGGGCCGCTGGCGCCACCCCTACGCCCAGCACGTGCTCCGCAGGAGCGTGTGCAATCACGGTCTTCGCGTCACGGAATGGAGAAGGTGTTCAGAAGGGTTCAGGTGCAAGGCGCGCTTCGATCCGGCGACTGAGGCGTACGAGCTGTACGCCGCAGGGAGTCGGGAGAAGAGCAACGCGGCAGATGGACCCTTTTCAACACCCGTCATGATGAGGGTGGGAGGAGACGACGCGGGCGGCCTGGTGAATCAGCATCCCCAATTCGTAGCGCATGAAGTCGATGTACGTCGGATGCAGGCTGCGTTGCCCGCCCCGGGAAATCCCGTACTTGGCCGGGTAGCGATTGAGCGCGTAGGCCAGGGTGTCGGAGCGGCACTCGTCGCATGCGCAGCCCGATGCAGAAAGACCCAGCGCGGGGCCGACCATCTGCGAGCCGACTTCGAACGTGTAGTTGATGAGCGCGACCTCGTCCAGCGTTGCCGGCAGGGTGCCCGGGCGGTGCTTGGGCCAGAGACTGACGCGCTTGAGCGCGGACTGCACCGCGTCGGCGATCGTGCCGGCCCGGATCAGGCCGGCGGCGTGGCCGTACGTCGCCGTGCGGCAATACAGCGGCGGCAGCAAGGTGAGCGCGAGAGCGACGATATCGATTTCGCACAGCGAACACCAGCACCCGGTGTAGCCCGGGCCGCCCTCCGCCTTGGCGCGGGCGACCTCATCCCGGACCAACTGCTCCATCTCGTTCTTGACGCCCATGCCCTTACCTCCGGGCACAATACTACTTTGCCCGCTGCAGGGGAACTGTGATGGAGGTCACCAGATCACCGCTGCGGTTTGCCGCCGGTTCTTTTCCCGATCCCCTTGACCGCGTAGATGATCCCGCCCCAGAGGCTGAAGAGCAGGGAATTGGCCCGCACCAGGAGGCCGACGAGCAGCCCTGGGGAGCCCGCCCGCCCCGCTCGCGCCGAAGGTGAAGAAGAAGGCCCACTCGAAGAGGCCGAGCCCGCCGACGGTGATGGGGAGGGAGGAGATGAACATGATCACCGGCACGATCACGAGCAATGTCCGTGCGGGGAGGGCGACCCCGAAGGCCCGCGACGAGACGTAGATGTTCACCATCGCGGTGAGGTGGAAGAGAAGCGAGAGCGCCAGGGCCGCGACGATGGCGCGGGTCTGCCCGGAGTAGTCGTGGATCGCGGACTGGACGCGGATGAGCTTGCCGATCAGCCGCCCCGGCAGACCGTCCGGGAAGCGCCGCAGACCCCACGCCAGGGGGCCGGGCAGGACGACCGCCACCGCGACGCCGATGTAGACGGCCAGGCCGGCTCCCAGGGCCAGGGCGAAGCGGGGGTCCCGGAAACTCGACAGGTTGCTCACAAAGGCGACGAGTGCGACGGCCGTCAGCGCCGTCATGCCGGTGAAGCGCTCCATGAAGACCGATGCCAGGGCGAGCGCCCTGTCGTCGACATCCCGGCCGACCTCGTAGCCGCGGAAGATGTCGCCCCCGATCGTGGAGGGGAAGAAGTTGTTGATGAAGAGCCCGACGAAATAGAGGTTGAGCAGCCGCACGAAGGGCACGGGCTTTCCCTTGGCTCGCAGCAGGATCCGCCACTTCCAGGAGCTGATGGCGTTGAGGGCGACCGCCGCCAGAACCGAGAGGAGCACCCAGAGCGGGTCGGTCTGGCGCAGCATGGCGCCGAGTTCGCCCCAGTTGACCCGGCGGACGAGCAAGAACAGGAGTGCCGCGCTGACCGCCGCCTTCAGGAAGGTCGCGGCATGTCCTCGGAGGGCTGATTCCGGCGCGGGCGGCCCGGCGTTCGCCTCCCCGCGCTGTTGCTGAGAACCCATGGCTTCGGTTTTCCAACCCCGCTATGATACAGTGGCAAACAACATCCTAGAGGTGTCAGGTTGTACCAGAAACAAAAGTAGATGTGCAACGAATCGCTCAAAATGCGCCCGGAAGCGGCTCGCTGTCCGCGCCGGCGACCCCGGACCCGCCTGCGCGGTGCGGTGGCGCGAGTTCGTGATGGTTGCCGGTGCGTTGCTGCTGCTCGGTGTGGTGTTCACCTGGCCGCTGACGCGCCATTTCACCACCGACGTGCTCTACACCCACCAGGCACAGCCGGGATACGAGCGCGTGCCGATCGTCCAGGGAGACCACCTGCACCTGCTCTATATTTTCTGGCTCTTCAGCGACAGCGTCGACGAGGGGCGCGTGCCCCTGACCGACCACTACGAGTTCCGCGACGGCAGTCCGCCGGGGTTTTTCTTCCAGCCCTCGCTGCTGCCGCTCCTGACCTTTCTGATGTCGCCGCTCGGCCTGATCGCGAGCTACAACCTGCTGACATTGCTCTCCTTCGTCGGCGCGGGTCTGGCGACCCACCTGCTGCTGCGGCTCGAAATCGACGACCGCTGGGCGGCGTTCGCCGGGGCGCTCGTGGTCGCGCTCTTCCCGTACCGCGTGGCGCAGCTCGCGGGTCACGCCATCGGCTTTCTCTCGTTTCTCATCCCGCTCTATCTCTATTTCTTCGAGCGCTCCCTGCGTGCGACGCGCCGGGCCGGGTGGGTCTGCGCGGCGGGGGCGACCTTCTTCTTCGCGGCGCCATGGAGTTTCACGTCGTCTACTACCTGACGCTGCTGCTCGGCGTCTATCTGCCGTTTCGGCTTCGTCTCGCCGCTCTCGGCGTGGCTCCAGGCGCGCGACCCAACTCGGCGCCGCCGCACTGGATCGTCGTTTCGGCCGCTGCTCGCCCTGTTCGGGGGCGCCGGGGCCGGCTGCGCCGTCTATTCTCGCGGCCGACAGCATGCACGCGTTCGGCCATGCCTGCCGGGTGGATCGTCACCGCGGCGATCGGCTCGATCATCGGGCTGCTCCTCTGGCGCGGCGTCTCCCGCACGGCGGCGCGGTACCTGCCGCCGCCCGCCCGGGGCTACGCCGGGTGTGCGCGCTGCCGCTTGCGCCGCTGGCCCTTGCTGGTGCTCGCGCCGCTCGGGGCCCGGCTCGGCATCCCGTACCTCGGACGGCGCGGTGGCCGTCGCTGCCCTCGTCGGCGCGGCGGCGCTCTGCCTGCCGCTCGTTGCGGCTGCTGCCGCAGGCGCGGCTGCTGCCGCAGGCGCGCGCACTCTTCCTGGAGCGGGCGCGCTGCTTTCTGCCGCACCTGGGCTTCATCTGCTGCACCCTCGGCTACCTGCTGGTCGTGCGCAAACTCATCTTCACGGCCTCGATCGCCGGGAGCGGGCGGCGCTTCTCCGACGTCACCGCCTTTTCGCCGCACCCGATCGATCTGGTTTCGATCGTCAGCACCAACGCGGAGCGGATCGCCTACATCGGCGTCGTCGCGGCGGCTGCTGGCGCTGGTCGGGCTTGTCTCGGTGCGGCGGGTCGCCGACCCGGGGCGACGGGCGCGGCTCGCCTTCTTCGCGGGCACGGGCATCGTCGGCGCTGCTGCTGGCGGTCGGGCCGAATCTCGAATCTGTTCCCGCTCTATCACCTGCTCTTCCGCGTTCGTGCCGATGTTCAACTTCCCGCGCGTCTCGGGACGCATCCTCGCGGTCGCGTGCGTCGGGCTGGCGATGCTCGCCGCGCTGGGTCTCGCCGCGCTCCGGCGGCGGGCGGGCCGGCGCGCCGGCCTCCTGACCGCGCTGGTTCTCGTGCTGCTGGTGGCGGACTACCTGCCCGCCCACGCCCCGGGACTCACGACGCTGCCGCTGACGCACCCCGTCTACGATCGCCTCGCGCGCGAGCGGCAGCCGGGCGAGACGATCCTGGAGCTGCCGATCTGGCCCGGCGAGTCCGCCTGGACGTCGGACTACCTCTGGTACGTCACGCGCTACCGCAACCTGCTGGTCAACGGGTACTCCCCCGCCACCCCCCGCGCCTACGTCGATCGGATCTTCAAGCCGCTCTACCCGCTGGACTTCGGCGAGATGCGCCGCCCGCAGTACGATCTGCTCAAGAGTCTCGGGATCCGCTTCATCGTCTTTCACGAGGAGGTCTATCCGCCGAAAATCAGCGACTTCCCCTTCCGGGTGACGGTGGAGAACCTCCGGGCCTCGAAGTATCTGGAAACCGTGGCCGGCGCCCCGCCGCTCTGGCTCTTCCGGCTGAAGCCCGAGCCGCCGGCGGGCGAGGAGTTCGCCGCAGGCGGCATCTCTCCCGTCGGCAGCCTCCGCGAGGCCGAGCACTGGAATGCCGGACGCGGCACCCGGGTCGAGGACCCGCTCGCCTCCGGCGGGGCGGCGATCGCCTTTCCCGCCGGCGCCGGCCGGCGTGCTCGGCCGCCCGGTCCCCGCGCGGGTCTACCCGGCGGGGCACTATCGCGTTCAGGCGCGTTTTCTCGCGGATCCCGCCGGCGCCGCGCCGGGGATGACGCTGGAAGTCAGGCTGGCGGATTCAGGGGAACTCATCGCCGTCGACCGGCGTGCCGGCGGGTCCCGGCCGCGGCGGCATCCTCGATCTCGAGGTCGATTTCACGCTGAAGACCCTCGAGAAAATCTTCACGCAGGTCGTCTCCGACGGGTCGGCGCCGGTTCGCTGGGATTACGTGCTGGTGCGCTTCGCCGACACGCCCGAGCCGCACGCTGTCGATCGAGATCGAGGACCTCTGGCACATGGGGGTGCCGCGCGCCGACCCTGAGGCTTCGGGGGGGGAGGCTGTCGAGCTGATTCCCGGGTATAACCCGCGCGATTTCGCCTTCTCCGGTCCCGACCGGGTGCTGCCCGCGGGTTCCTGGATCGCCAGGTTGCGGTTTGGCGCCGCGGCGGCAGCCGGATCCGCGGGTGGCGAGCGCTTCGAAGTCACCATCTCGAACGTCGAGCAACCGCTGGCCGCGGTGTCGCTGCCGACCGCCGCCGGGCCCGACGGGTATCGGGAAGTCGCGCTGCCGTTCAGCCTCTCCCGCCCGACGCCGGTGCGCTTTCGGGTTTATTTCCCCGGGCAGAGGCGGCTGGTGCTCGATCGGATCTCGATCGTCCCGGGGTAACACCCGTCGGCCGCTGAACAAGGGCCAATCTGCGGCGTTGCCCTCCTCGCGGCGGTTCCGCAGGGACGCGGACTCGTTGTTCGAGTCCGAAGGGCGAGTTCGAGGCTGCGGACCCGGGCACGGCTCCGGCGCCGGCGGCGCAGACGCACGACCGATGGGGCGCCCCCGTCGCCTCGCGCACGCAGACGACTTCGCAGCAGGGCAGTCCTCACGGCCCGGGATTTTGGGTCGAGCGAGTCGCGCAGGGCGTCGCCGACGAGATTGAGCGCGAGCACCGTGAGCATGATGAAGAGCCCCGGGAAGAACGCGATGTGCGGCGCGTACAGCAGATACGCCGCCCCCTGCGCGAGCAGGCCGCCCCAGGTCGGCACGTCCTGGGGCCCGAGGCCGAGGAAGGAGAGCGACGACTCCGCGATGATCACCCCGGCCGCGCTGAACGTCGCCTGCACGATGACCGGGGAGAGCGCGTTCGGGAGGATGTGCCGCCCGACGACGCGCCACGGGCCCGCCCCGACGGCCCGCGCCGCCGCGACGTACTCCCGTTCGCGCAGGCTGAGGACCTGGGCGCGCACGAGCCGGGCATACCCGACCCAGCCCATCACCGAGAGCGCGATCACCAGATTTCCCAGGTTCGGCCCGAGCACGCCGGCGAGCGCGATCGCCAGCAGAATGCCGGGGAAGGCGAGGAAGATGTCGACGATCCGCATGACGACGACGTCGACCGCGCCGCCGAGATAGCCGGCGGCCGCGCCGGCCGCGACGCCGGCGATCACCGTGAGCGTCACGACCGAGACCGCGATCAGCAGCGAGGCCCGCGTCCCGTAGGCCACCTGCGCGAAGACGTCGCGCCCGAGACGGTCCTGGCCGAAGGGGTGCCCGGCCGACGGGCCCGCGCAGCGCGCCGTCGAGGTCGGTCTGCAGCGGGCGTGTCGGTGGTGACCACGGGCGCGAGCAGCGCCAGGAGCGAGCATCGCGGCGAGGATCGAGCGCCCCGATCACGGCGGGTGGCCGGGAATCTGCCGGCTGGCTGCGGCTGTCATCATGTGCGCACCCGCGGGTCGATCAGCGCGTAGAGCGCGTCCGTCAGGAAGTTCACGGCCACGTAGCACAGCGCGATCACGAGGACGCAGCCCTGCACGAGCGGGTAGTCCCGCGCGGTGATCGCCTGGATGAGCAGCGTGCCGACGCCCGGCCAGGCGAAGACGTTCTCGGTGATCACCGCGCCGGAGAGCAGCGCGCCGAACTGCAGGCCGATGATCGTCACCACCGGCAGCAGGGCGTTGCGCAAGCGCGTGGCGCGCGATCACCGTCGATCGGCCGCACCCCCTTGGCGCGCGCGGTGCGCAGGTAGTCCTCGCCGAGGACGTCGAGCATCGAGGCCCGGGTCATGCGCACGAGGATGGCCGCGAGCGCCGTCCCGAGCGTCAGGGCCGGCAGGACCAGGCTCGCCGCGCCCTCCCGGCCGCTGACCGGGAGCCAGCCGAGACGGAACGAGAAGAGGATGATCAGCATCGGTCCGAGCCAGAAGTTCGGCATCGAGACGCCGACCAGCGAGCCGACCAGCGCCAGCCGGTCGATGAGGCGGTCGCGGCGGATGGCGGCGAGGATGCCGAGCGGCAGCGCGACCAGCAGGGCGACCGCCATCGCCGCGGCGGCGAGCAGCACCGTGGCCGGCAGCGCGCCGCCGATCACCGCGAGCACCGGCTTGCGGTAGAAGAACGAGCGGCCGAGGTCGCCGCGGCCGAGCCCGCCGAGAAATCGTGCGTACTGCTCGCCGAGCGGGCGGTCGAGGCCGAGGTCGGCGCGCAGCTGCCCGAGGTCGGCGCGCGACGCGGTCTCGCCGAGCATCAGCTCCACCGGGTCGCCGGGGATCAGGTGCACGAGGAAGAAGACGAGCGTCAGCACCCCGAGCACGGTCGGGACGAGCAGCAGCAGTCGCCGGCCGAGGCCCGTCATTGCGCGGCCCGGACCTGCTTCAGGGAGGTGTACTGCCCGCCCGGGTAGGCTTCGAACCCCTCGAAGCGCCTGGCGAGCGCGAAGATGTCGTCGGGGTACCAGAGGCTGACATAGACGCAGTCCGCGGCGATCAGCCGCTGTGCGGCGACCAGTTCGGCGCGTCGCGCGGCCGGGTCGCTCTCGCGGCGGCTGGCGTCGAGCAGGCGGTCCACCTCGGCGTTGGCGTAGCGGCCGCGGTTGGCGCCGGCGGGCGGGACGCGAGGCGCTGTGGAAGATGTAGTGCAGCGTGTCCGGGTCGGTGATCCCGACCCAGCGCAGCGAGTAGAGCTGGAAGTTGCCGGCCTTGATGTCGCCGTAGAAGGTCCCCCACTCGAAGGAGCGGCGCTCGACGCGGATGCCGACGGCGGCGAGGTCCTCGGCGCACGAGGTCCGCCATCTCGATCCCCTGGCGGTCGGTGGAGGTCTTGTAGGAGAGGGCGAAGCGGCTGCCGTCGGGGCGCACCGGGAACCCGGCCTCGTCGAGCAGGCGCCGGGCCAGGGCCGGGTCGTGCCGGTAGGTGGCGACATCGCCGGCGTGCGCCCAGTTCTCGGGGGCCAGCAGCGTCGCGGCCGGGCGCGCGAGGCCGAGGAACAGCGCCTTGACGATGCGGTCGCGATCGACCGCGTGGGCGATCGCCCGGCGCACGCGCGCGTCCTGCAGGATCGCGTCCCGCAGATTGAAGCCGAGGTACTGGTAGGTGATGCCCGGGCGCGTCGTGACCGCGAGGTCCGGCGCCTCGCGCAAGAACGGCACGGCGTAGGGCGGGATGTTGTTCCAGAGCAGGTCGATGCGGCCGCGCCGGGCCTCGAGCAGGCGCGTCGTCTCGTTGGCGACGATGCGGAAGACGACGCGGTCGAGGTGCGGCCGCCCCTCCCAGGAGCCGTCGAAGGCCAGCAGGACGAGCCGCTCGCCGGGCCGCCACTCCCCCCAGCGAAAGGGGCCGCTGCCGACGGGGGCGTCGACAAACTCCTTCGCGTCGCCCAGGTGCGCCGGGACGATCCCGAGCGTGAGGTTCTGGAGGAACGAGGCGAACGGCTCCTTGAGCACGAAACGCACGGTCTGGGGGTCGGGGGTCTCGATGGCCGCGACGACCGCGAGCGCCCCCAGGTTGGGCGAGTGGTTCTTCGGGTCGCGCATCCAGTCGTAGGTGTAGCGCACGTCGGCCGCGGTGAGCTCGCGACCGTCGTGGAAGCGCACGCCCGCGGCGCAGGTGAAAGACGTAGACGGTCGGCGACGGCGTCTCCCAGGAGAGGGCCAGTTCGGGCGCCGGCTGCCCGGCGGGGTCGAGGCGCAGCAGGGAGTTGAAGAGCAGCGGGAGGATGCGCACCGCGGCCGCGCCGGTGGCCAGCCGCGGGTCGAGGTTCGTGGGGTTGGCCTCGAGCCCGACCACGAGCGTCCCGGGTCGGCGGCGCGTGCCGCCCGAGCAGGCGGCTCCCGACAGCAGGAGGGTTGCGGCGAGCAGACGGACCACGCGTAGGGCGCATTATGGAGAGGGATTCTACCAGATGGGTGCGGGCCAGGCTAATCTGCAGTCCGCCGGCCGGCGAGCGCTGGCGCTTGTGTGTCGGCGCGTCCCCTTTTTTCGTCGAGCCGCCGCTGCCGTGCGCCCCGCGTCGGCTTTGTTGGGCGGCGCGGCGTGGGTGGGCGCCAGGAGCGGGCGATCAGTTCGCCCAGACGCTCGAGCGCGTCGCGCCGGTTGCCCTCCTGCGTGCGGTGTCGCTGCGCCTCGATCACGAGAACCCCGTCGGTCGTCAGTCGGCTGCCGGCGAGGACGGCGAGGCGACTCTTCACGCCTTCGGGGAGCAGCGCGCGAGCCGCGCAGGTTGAAGCGCAGCCGCACGGCCGTCGAAACCTTGTTGACGTTCTGCCCGCCGGGGCCGGAGGAGCGGAAAAAGTCGAAGGAGAGCTCGCCCGCCCGCAGCAGGTCCTCGTGTCCCGGAATGCCCATCCGCTCGCTCGCAGCAGGCTGCCGCCTGATCGCTGTCCGGCCGGTGCCCCGGCCGACTCCCGGCGTGGCCGCGATCAGTACTGGCGCATCAACGGATTGCGCCAGGTCTCGGCCATCAGCATGTACCCCGCGGAGTTCGGGTGCAGGCCGTCTTCGTCGAGCAGGGCGTACGGCGATTCGCTGAAGCCGGGATCGTTGACGAAGGCCTTGTAGTGGTCGGCGCACGACAGCGCCCTCCTCCTCGCAGAGGGCGAGGATCCGGGCGTTCACGTCCGCGATGAATGGCGCCCACCCCGCGTGTTCGCCGACAGCCGGAACGAGGGTGCCGAGGACCGGGACGGTCTTGTTCGCGCGCGCTGCCGCGATCATCCCGCGCAAGTTGGCGATGGTTCGCAGCCGCCCCGTAGGGGAGGTCGTTCGGGCTGTAGTCGATGAGGATCACGCTCGGCCGCCAGCGCTGCAGCACGCTGTCGATCTTGTCCAGGCCGCCATACGACGTTTCGCCGCATTCGCCCTCGTTGCCCACGGTTTTTCCCGTAAGAGCCTGCAGGCGCGGGCAGAACCCCACCGTATTCCGATACGCGTGGTCGCAGGATTCGTTGCCCATGTCGTGTTTGCCGAAGGTGATGCTGTCGCCGATCGCGACGACGACCGAGGGGTCGTTGTCGCCGAAGTCGTTGTTCATCGAGTCGTTGTTCGAGCAACCGGCCCCAACGGCAAGCAGCACCGCGAGCACCAGCCTGCTGGTGCGGGCCTCAATAAGGCGGCTCGTGAAGGCGAACATGGGGGCGCACTATAGCCAAGTACGCCCCGCTTGACAAGTCCCCGCGGCGCTCTGCTATTTGATCCTGGTGGAACCCGCCGGCCAGACGATTCCCGTGTACACCGCGTTGTCCCAGCCTTTCCGGATGGACGGGGGATACCCGATGCCGACGATAAACGTTCCGGACACCGAACCGGGCTTCCTGAAGGGTATCCCGTCGATCGTGCTCGTGACGAAGTCGGAACCCCACTCGAGGCTCACGGTGCGGGCGACCGCGGGGTCCCACCTGGGGGTATTCCCCTTCGGCTCGACGTAGTAGCTCTCGGAGGCGATCACCCCGTTCGAGTCGTAGAACTTGAGCTTGTAATTCCGCAGGTCGCCGTCGAATCCGCCGCTGCCGCCCTTGCCGCCGGTGTAGCCCTTGCTGTCGTAGAAGAAGATGATCGGGTAGGCGTCCTTGTCCAGATCCATGTTGATGCCGACGACGGTGAACGAGATCCTTCCCGGGCCCGTGACCTCTGCCGCCTGATAGGCTCCGGGGGAGACCGTGAAGGTGTTCGCCGACGATACGGGCGGGACTTGCAGTGGGTTTTCGCTCGCCGGCTTTTCCTTTCCGCCGACATCGACAGGGGTGGTCGTGATTTCTCCGCACGACGCGAAGGAGCCCAGGAGGACGGCAGCCACGGCCGACATCGCAACCTTCGTAATGGATCTCCGTTCCGGCCTCTTTACGTTCACGGCTGACCTCCTTGTGAGATTTTTTCTGTCAATATGGTTAGTTTGCCATGACATGTCAAGTAAACTAGGAAGAAGGACGATTCAGTGACCCAGATCACAAAGAAAAATTATAGATCGCCCGGGTGTCGCTTGTCCGGTTTCACGGCCAGCAGCACCACCACGTAGCCGTGTGTGAAAAAGAGCAGGGTGTCGAGCCGGGACGCGAGCCAGAAGAAGGGGTAGACCAGGTTGTAGAATCGCAGTGTCCGTTCGAGCGAGCGGACCTCCGCGGCCGAACCCGGGGTGATGGCCCCGTCGCGGGCCGCGCCGCGGCTGCGGGACCTGGTGCGGACGTAGAAGAGATTGAGGAGCAATTCGAGAAACTCGGTGAAAAAACGCGAGTAGGTGGCGCGCAGCGTCACGCGGCACCCGAGGCGCTCGAGCCGGCCGGCCAGGTCCTCGAGCGCGGTAGCCCTCACGGACGTGCCCATAGTCCTCCATGGTCATGCCGGCGAGGCGGCGCAGTCGGTTGGCGAGGAAGAACCTGCCCGTGGCGGGGGCGGAGAGCAGGAACGTCCCCCCGGGTTTCAGGGTCCGGCTCAGCTCCTCGAGGCACCGTCCGTCCTCCTCGACGTGCTCGAGAAAATCGAGGACGCTCACGATGTCGAAGCTGCCGTCGGCGAACGGGCAGGGACCGATAGTCGACCCGGACGACGCTTGGTCCGACGAGGTCGCGGGTCGCAGTCAGGTTCGCGTCGTCGAGATCGGCGCTCACCCAGGCCCCGCCGCGCGTTCGCAGCAGCCAGCTGAAGGTCCCCTTGGCGCAGCCGAGGTCCAGGCAGCGCGCCGTCGGGCGGCAGCGCTGGCGGGCAGAATCCGCTCGAGGAGCTGCCACTTGAGCTTCTTCTTCAGGGATCTGTTGAAGATCCGGATCTGCCAGGGAATCTCGTCCCCCCGGCACCGGGATGTCGCGATCAGGCGCCGCCATTGCGCCGGTCGCCCTCCGGCGACGTCGGACGCGGGAGGGCGCGTCCCGCCGCGAAAGCGGATGACTTTCGCCGGGATGCCGACGGCGACGGCGTTGTCCGGCAGCGGATCGCGGACCACCGCCCCGGCGCCGATCACCGCCCCCCTGCCGATCGACACCCCGTCGAGGACCGTCACCTTCGCCGCAAGCCAGGAGCCCTCGCCGATGCTCACGCCGCCTTTGTGGTAGGAGGGCTGCTCGAGAACGGGCAGATCGATCCGGTCGAACTCGTGGTTGCCGCCGGCGAGCAGGTAGCAGTAGGCGGCGATCGTGACATCGGGGGAGATTTCGACGCGGCTCTCGGAGTGCACGAGGCAGTTGATCCCGATCTTGCTGCCGCGCCCGAGAACGATGTCGCCTCCCTTGCAGGAGAGAACGCTGTTGCGACTGATCATCGAGCCGTCGCCGAGGGTGATGCCCGCGTTACCCTCGCCCTTGGCGTCGAGCACGACGTTGTCGTCGATGACCACGTTCTCGCCGATGAAGATCTTGCCCGGGTGGCGCAGCACGACGTTGCGCCCGAAGACGGTGCCGCGGCCGAGCCCGCCGAGCAGCGGCCGGAAGCAGAGCTTGCGCAGGGCGAAACCTGCGGCTCCGGGCACGCCGCTCGCGAGCAGCAGCGTGTCGTAGAGCAAGAGCCGCCAGAGGCTGCGCGAACCGACGAAGAGATCCTGGTACTTGGCGAGCGCGGACGCACCGCTCGCCTGGAGTCGGCGCTGCAACTCGGCGGTGCTGACCGGCCGGCCGTCGTGCCCGGGAGCCGTCATCAGTCCTTCTCCACGACCAAGCCGCGCGCCTTGCGCGCGTAACCGACAACGGTTTCGCCGAGGAAGCGCTTGAGGTTCGGGGTCGGGATGCCGAGGAACGTCGGGCGGTGGACGGAGTCGCACCCGGCACAGGCCTTGTAGCCCGAGATGTTCCGGGCGAGCATGTCGGCGCGCAATCGCCGCAGCGGCTCGCGGTTCCAGATCTCCAGCAGGCTGGAGGTGCGGACATCCCCCACCGGGTACGCGCCGTAGAAGTCCTGGGGACAGGTGACCACGGTCCCGTCCCAGAAGACCACGAGGGCGAACCAGGGGAAGGTGCAGGGGACGAAGTGGCGGGTGTCGGCGCCCCGGCCCTCCGGCACGGTCCCGGCCCAGTTGTGCGGCTCCTTGATCCGCACCTCGTCGAGCGGCAGCCCGGCGAAGCGCTGCACGAAACGCTCCTGCGCAGCGCGGTCGGCGTTGCCGCGGCCCGCGAAGTTGATGACCTCGATCACGGTGTAGGGTGTGCGGCTGCTCCGGGACTGCTTCTCGCGGAGGAAGCCCTCGACGTTGGCCAGGGTCTGCTCGAAGGAGGCGCGGACCCTGATCTTTTCGTACGTCTCCCGCTCGAATCCGTCGAACGAGAAGGAGAGGTAGTCGAGGCCCGAGGCGACGATCTCCCGCGCCTTGCCGGCGTCCAGGAGCGTGCCGTTGGTGTGCAGCATGGTGCGGATGCCCCGCTCGTGGGCGTAGCGGATCATCCGCGGCAAGTCAGGGTGCAGGACGGCCTCGCCGCGGTGGTGGAGGTTGGCGTCGTAGGCGAAGGCCGCGGCCTCGTCGACGATTTTCGTGTAGAGCGCGAAATCCATGAAGCCGCGCTTGGGCGCCTCCGGGAGGCTCGTCGGGCACATCACGCAGCGCAAGTTGCAGGCGTTGGTCGATTCGATCCAGAGGCGTAGCGGCGGGTGGGGCAGGAGCGTGCGCCGGGTGACGCGGTAGTTCCAGAAAATTCTGCCGAGGTGCAGGAAACGGCTGCTTTTACCCATGGGTGCGCTCTCTGGACGGGACTCTCACCCGGCGCACTCTAGCGGTAAACGGCGGGTGAGTCAAAAACGCCGGGGCCATGTCATGCTCTTTTCCCGATGACGCAATATTGTGCCCCCAGCGGGACGCGCGACAGCCGGGGTTCGGTGAAGCGGAGGCGCGCCAGCTGGCGGGGGAAGAAGAAGAGAAAGCGGGTCGGCTGCAGCGCGCCGAACCCTGCCGTCCGCAGCAGGCGACGAGCGCGAGCGGCGCTGATCATCCGGGCGTCGCGATCGAACGGGATGCGCCTCATCACCAGACGCGCACCGGGGTTCAACGGGTTGTTGTCGAATACCGCGATGTGCCCGGCCGTGGTCAGGCAGTCGCGGATGCCGCGGATGACGCCAAGCTGATCGCCCCGCGGGACATGGTGCAGGACGCCGTTGAGATAACAAAGATCGAAGGGCGGCGCGGTCGCGAGGTCAGAAACAAGCATGAAGGAGACCGGCCCGCTCTGGTGAGCCGACGCCCAGGAGACCGCGTCGACCGAGGTGTCCGCGCCGACCACCTCTGCGCCGGGAAAGGCCAGGGCCAACAAGCGGCAGGTCTCGCCGGTGCCGCAGCCGAAATCAAGGATGCGCCGCGGCCGAACATCCCGCGGCAGGCGGCGGACGACTGACGCGACACGGCCTTCGGCGAAGAAATCCCGGGTTTCTCCCGAGAGGCTGATGCCCTGGTTGAGCATCCGGTCGTAGTGCTGCGGGCTGTTAAAAGATCGTTCTGACACGGACGTCAAGGCGCGACCGGCTGGTCGGGCGCCTGGCCACCGGGCCGGCAGCGGCGCAGGGGGGCATCAGGACTGTCCCCGCAGGAACTCCAGCTTTTCGCCCATGAGATCGATGACATAGCCGATCGCTTTTGTCACCCCGAGAGCGATCGAGACGGAAAGGAAAAACGACATCGTAATGAAGCGGGACCAGTGTTCATAGGTTGCGCCGGTCGTCACCAGCTCCAAAAAGCTCGGCAGGACCAGGATGCCCCCGCCTGTTGCGAGCGCGGCCGGAACCACCCAGAAAAGGGACGACGAGAAAAAGCCGTCGAGCAGACGATACAACGACCGTCGCGGCGGCGCCACCGACAGCGAGACCTTGACGAGGCGGGTGCACAGATACCCCGCGCACAAAAAGAGACAGCCACTGATGCCCAGCAGGTGGCAGACGATGAAACGGTAGATCATCCACTCGAGCACCTCGTCGTGCCGCAGATAAAACACCACGGGGCTGACCATGACCGCCCCGGCGGCGGCCAGGCAGCCGAGCCCGAGCAAGCCGAACGGCCGGGACGGCCGGTACAGGAATGCGGTGTTCAGGATGACCCGGAGAAACCGGAGGCCGTCCTCGGCCACCCGGAGCTTGGACTCGCCCTCCCGCTCGTGGTACGGCATGTCCATTTCGATGATCCGGATGTCCTCGCTCAGCATCGCCCGGGCGCTCATGGCCGGCGTGAAGTGCAGCCCGTTCGGCAGCGGCATCAGCCGCGGCAGGCACGAACGCCGCACCACCCGCATGCCGCTGGCGGTGTCCCGCACCCGACGCGAGGAGAACACGGTCAGCAGGGTTGCAAAGAGAAAATTCCCGAGCCGCCGGACGGGGGGCATCTTGCTCCCGGAGTGCAGGCGGCAGCCCAGAACGATATCCGCCTTCTCCCGCTCGAGCGCGATGCACAGGTCGGCGAAAAAATTCGGATCGCAGGTTCCGTCCGCGTCGAGAAATGACAGCAGGTCCGCGTCCGACTGCCGCCAAGCCTCCTTGATGGCGGCGCCATAGCCGCGGTTGACCTCGAAAACGATCAGGCGGATCTGGGGCTCGTAGCCGCGCGCCAGTTCGACGGTGCGGTCGGTCGACCCGTCGCTGACCACGGTGATGGTCACCTCGGTGACCGGCGACCGGCCGATGATCTCCTCGCGCGCCGCCAACGAGCGCTCGATGATGCTCTCGATGCTCGCTTCTTCGTTGAGTGCGGGAATTGCAATCAGGAGTTTCATCGTCTCTCGCGCGGAGGAACCCGCCATTCCTGTCCCATTGCGGATATTATAACATGCCGCACGTGCTCCTTTTCAGCGACCGTCATAGCCAGCCCTGTGAGCGGTACCAGGCCACCGTGCGCGGCAAGCCTTCGTCAAGGCGCACCCGCGGCGCGAAACCGAGGAGCCGCTTCGCCTTCGCGGTGTCGAAGGCGCGGTGCTTCAGGAAGAAGTCCACCTTGGCGCGGGTGAGCGGGGCCTCCCTCCCGCTGGCCTTGAAGGCCCGCTCCAGCAACCCGGCCAGCGTGCGCAGGGGCTCGCGCGGCACGTGCAGCCCGGTGAGCGGCACGCCGATCGCCCGCGCGATCCGGCCACAGAGTTCCTCGATGGTGACGATCTCGTCCCCCGCGATCGTGATGACCTCACCGGGGGCAAGCTCGGTGGTGCGACATCTGGCGAGCCCGGCCGCGAGATCGTCGATGAAGACCGGGTGCTCGCGCGTCGTGCCGTCCCCCACGAAGAAAAAGCGCCGCTTCGCTATGGCGCGGATGAGCTTGAAGGTCCGCCGGTCCCCCGGGCCGTAGGCCCAGCCCGGCCGCACGATGGTCACCGGCAAGCCTGCGGCGGCCTGTTCGCGGGCGATCTGCTCGCCGCGCGCCTTCGAGCGCTCGTATTCGTCCTCGGGGTGCAGGGGAGCGTCCTCCGCGGCCGGCGGTCCCTGGATGTGGCCGAGCACGCCGACGCTGCTGCAGTGGACGATGCGCCGCGTGCCGGCGGTGCGGGCGGCGTCGAGCACGTTCCTCGTCCCCTCGGCGTTGACGGCAAAGAAGCCTTGAGGCCCGATGGGGGTGGCGCCAAGGGCGCTCGCAAGGTGGAAGACCGTGTCCGCGCCGGCGAGGGCGGCGGGCAGGGATGACGGGTTGGTGACGTCCCCGCCCGCCACCTCCAAGGAGCTGTCAAGATCACCCGGGCCGCGTGTGTCCCGGCAAAGGACCCGGACACGGCAGCCCTCGGCGAGGAGCCGGCGACAGAGGTGCCGGCCGATGAAGCCCGTGCCCCCGGTGACCAGCACCAGGGGCGCAGCGCCCGGCATCAGGCGTACGCCTCCCGGACCTTGCCGAGGTAGACGCGGTAGGAGTAACGCTCCTCGGCCACGCGCCGCCCGGCCGCACCGAAGGCGGCGCGGCGCGCGGGGTCCCGGAGCAGCGACACGACGGCGTCGGCGATGGCGTCGGCAGTGGGGGGCACGAGCAGCGCCGTGGCCTCGTCGAGGACCTGCCGGTGCGTCTCGAGATCGGTCGCCACGATGGCCTTGCCCGACCAGAGATAGGAGTAGATTTTGAGCGGAGTGTTGGTGCCGCTGCTGCGCGGGGAGACAAGGATGTCGGCGAGGCCGACGTAGACCGGCATCTCCTCCGGCGGGCGCTGGCCGGTGAAGACCACCTGCCGCCCGACGCCGAGCCGCTCAGCGGCGGCGAGTGCCAGCCCGACTTGCGCCGGCTCGCCGCCAACGAGCACCACCCGGGTGTCGGGGCACGCGGCGAGGATGCGCGGCACTCCGTCGAGGAGCAAGTCGATCCCCTGGTTTTTCTCGAAGGTCCCCGTGTAGAGGACCACCGGCCCGGTGATGCCGAGCCGTGCGCGAAGCGCCGCCACCTCCGCTGCGCTGGCCGCGTTCTCCCCCGCGACCGGCTGGTTCTCGATCAGCAGCACGCGCGCCCGCGGGTCGGCGGCCTTCGCCAGGTCGACGAGGTGCGGACAGATGGCGATCACCGCGTCGCTGTGACGCATGACCCAGCGCTCGAAGGCCCGCGCGAACCCGATCAGCAGCCCCGAGGTGGTGAAGCGGTAGTTCTCGAGCTGCTCCGGGAGGCTCGAGTGCATGTCGTAGACGTGCTTCTTCCCGAAGAGCACGCGGAACAGCGCCCCGATGCCCCCCGCCTCCTCGTGGGTGTGCACTGCGTCGTAGCGTCCCGCGAGAGCGCGCCAGAGACTCGCCCAGCAGATGAGGAAATCGAGGGGAAATTTCACCGCCGAGGGCCCGATCGGGATGTGGCGCAGGCCCGGCCAGCGCCACAATCGGAAGATGCGCAGGCCGGGGATCGCGACGTCCTCGCCGAGCGGGTACGTCACGAGGTCCACCTGGTGCCCGAGATCCGCGAGGGCCTTGATCCGCATGCGGACCGAGAAGGGGGTCCCCCGCGGCTGGAAGAAGGGCTGCGGGGCGATCATCAGGATCTTCAAGGACGCACTCCCGGTGCGGCCGGGAAGTCGGGGAAACGCGCAGCCGGCACCATGCCGCGCATTGTAGCAGATGCGGGAACTTGGCACTGCCCGGGAACCAAGGTATATTCGCCGCAGAGTCGCGATTGGCTCTGTTGCCACGCTACAGGCTACGGAAAGCGGTGCCGGGAATGACGCGAGGGGTCGGAAGGAGAGGCTTGGCCTACGCCGGGGTAGCCCTCCTCCTGACGATCTTCGTCGGCCTGCGGCTCTTCGACCTCACCGCCGACCCCCCCGCCGACCTGGACGGCAGCGGGGGCATCTACTTCGACGAGGGGATGCTCGCCCAGGGCGCCCGCAACAAGGTGCTTTTCGGGAGCTTCTTTCAGGACGACTGGAACGACCTCTACATCAGCCCGTTGCTCTCGCTGCTGAAGCTCGGGGTATTCGAAGTGACCGGGGTCGGCCTCCTGCAGGTCCGGAGCGTCGCGGTGGCCTTCGGCCTCGGGTCGCTTCTGCTGTTCTACCTGATGCTCCGCCGCGGGGCGGGTCGTGAAACGGCGCTGCTCGGCGTCACCCTCCTCGGCTGCAACCACATCTTCGGGATGTTCAACCGCATCGGGCTCACCGAAACACCGGTGAGTTTTTTCATGCTCCTTGCCGGCTGGCTCTGGCAGGAGGGCGTCCTGCGCCGCCGCGCCCCCTGGTATTTCTTCGGCGCCGGCGCGGTCGCTTTCGTGGCTTACACGGTCAAGGCGTTCCCCTATTTCATCCCGGCGCTTGCCCTCGCCTGCATCCTCGCCTGGTGGCTGCTGCCCGCCGAAGAGCGGTCGCTGCGGCTCTCTGGGGGGGCGGGGGAAGCCGGGCAGGCCGCCGCGGCGTTCGTCGCCGGGATCGCTCTCCCGCTGGCAGTCTGGTATTTCGCTTTCTACCGCCGGTTCGCCGCCCCGATCGAACAGGCGACGGCCTTCTATCGCAATCAACAGATCCCGCGCTCGACGGGAGCGCTGCTGAAGGACCTCATCACTGTCCCCTTTTTTCGCTACTTCACCGAGACCCCGGTGCTGCTCGCCTTCTCGGTGCTCTTCATCGGGTTGGGGATCTATCTCTGGTTCCACCGCCGCGAGCTGCTGCTCCCCCTGGACCTGTTTTTCGCCTGCTGGTTCGTCGCCCATTTCACGATGTTCGCTGCGCTGCAGTACCGGCCGGTGCGGTACTACCTGCCCATCGTGCCGCCGATGGTCGCCCTGGCCGTGCGCGCGATGGTGCTCCTCGGGCGCCGTACCGCACTGCGGCTCCCGGAACGGCTTGCGCCACCGGCCCTTGCCCTGCTCTTCCCGTGGCTCGCGGTGAGTGGGTACTACGGCTTGCCGCAACTGCTGGCCCTCGCGGGGTTCTGGATTGGCCGCACCCCCCCGCGGATAACCCCAGACCACCTCGCCATCGGCGCCGTGGCGGGCGCTCTGGTGACGCTTGGGCTCGCGGCCGCCCTGGCGAGGCGTTTCGGCGGCCGGTCACTCCCGATCGCGCCCCGTGCCGCCGTCATGGCCTGCGTCGTCCTGCCGGCCGCCCTGAGCCTCTCCATCGACGCCTGGAACTGGCAGCAGTGGGCGGCGACACGGAGGCACGTCATCCGCGACACGTCGCGGGAGTTCGGCGCCGCCATCCCGGACGCCTACATTGCCGGACTCGGCGCCCCGACGATCTCCCTCGAGAACCGCAACCGCGCCCTTCACGCGCATGAGCGGTTCTTCAACGGGAATGACACGTTCGCCCGATTCCCGCTCACGCACCTGTTCATGGGCGGACGAAACCGGGAGGTCGATCCCTGGTACCGCCGCTACCCCGCCGAAATGAAAAGCGCGCGGGTTGAGCGGGCGATCGCCGTCAAGAAAGAGCACTACTACCTCTACAGCCTTCTCGACCCGACGGTCGAAGCCGTCGCCGTGGCGAACCAGCAGGCGGGACCGGCCGCTGGCGGGACGGTCGCCACCATCACCGTCAGGAACAACGACCCCCGGCGCGCCCGGGATCTCAAGGGGGCCCTCCTGCTCCATCCCCTCGGCGGCGGCAGTGACATTGTCCTTCCCGCGACGACCGCGCGCTCCGTCGCCGCCGGGCAGCACGCGGAACTCAGCGTGCCGGGACCTCTCCCCGCAGGATCCTGGCGTTTTCTCGGCTGGGTGCCGCCGGCGCTGGAGCACCGCTTCGAGGCTGAATACCTCGGGCACCGCACCGGGAGGCTCGTGCGCGAGGAGCGCGCTTCGAACAGCGAGGTCTGGGAGGCCGCGGCGTCCGGCGTCGCGGTCATGGGCCCCAATCTGCGCTATCAGCCGGGGGTGCTACGGGTCTCCTTCCGGCTCGGGGTGGTGCCGCCGGCCGCCGGCACGCTCGCCATTCTCCGGGTCACGGCGGACCGCGGGCGCGCGGTGCTTGCGGAGAAGCGCGTGGAGGCCAGCGACCTAGGCGCAACCGGGGCCTTTGCCGAAATCGCCCTGCCCGAGGTCGCCCTCGAACGGGAGCAGGCTCTCGAGTTTACGGCGGAGACGATCGGCGGCGCGAGGGTCTCCTTCGACCTGGTGCGGGTCTCCTACCTGCCCGGCGTGTGGTCGGGCGAGCCGCTCCGGTGACGGGTCTTCTTGCGCGGTCAGCTAACCCCGGTGCAGTCTGATCGCGCCGAGGTCCCCTCGCGAACCTTTCCAGCGGCAGAAGCGCAGGATGGTCCAGGCGGCCTGGAAGGCGTCCTTCAGGCCGATCTTCTTCCCCTCTTCGTACGTGCGGCCGTGGTAACTGACCGGGACCTCGAAGATCCGCGCCTTCATCCGCGCGACCTTGCAGGTGATCTCCGGTTCGATCCCGAACCGCTTGGAGCGGATGTCGAGACGGTCGACGACTTCGCGCGTCATCGCCTTGTAGCAGGTTTCCATATCCGTCAGGTTGATATTCGTGAAGACGTTCGACATCAGCGTCAGCAGCCAGTTGCCGACCGAGTGCCAGTAGTAGAGCACGCGGTGCCCCGAACTCGTGCCGAGAAAGCGCGAACCGTACACGACGTCCGCTTCCCCTTCGAGGATGGGGCGCAGCAGGACCGGGTACTCGCGCGGGTCGTACTCGAGATCGGCGTCCTGGATCAGGACCACGTCCCCCGTCGCGGCGCGCATGCCGGTCCAGACGGCGGCGCCCTTGCCGGTGTTCCGCTCGTGGAAAAGCGCGCGGACCCCGCCCTTGCCGTCCAGTTCGCGCAGCACCTCGCGCGTCCCGTCTTTCGAACCGTCGTCGATGATCAGCAGTTCCTTCTCGATGTCCGGCAGTTCGACCGCGAGGACGCGCGAAACAATTTCCCGCAAGGTCGTCGCCTCGTTGTAGGCCGGCATCACGATGGAGAGTTTCATGCCCCCGCCTCTGGTCCCGCGCTCATGGGCCCCGATTATGGGGGGGCGGCGCTGAAGACACAAGCGCTTCGCGCGGGAACGACTGAACCCTTGACAGGTTCCGTGCGGAGACGGAACATGCGGCCCCTGCGTCGCCGATGACAATCGTTCAATCACACGGAGGAGCCGCGTGGCAGTTCGCCTGGTGACTACGGTGCGGAGGGTGAGCCGCAGCACGCCTGGACGGGTCGTGGCGGGACTGGCCGCTCTGGCCTCCCTCTTCTGCGTCTTCCAGCTCGTCCTGATCGCCATCTCGGGGGGCGAGCCCCTGCCGCTGCTCTGGTTCATCCGCCCGCGGCTGCTGCTCGCCGAGGCCCTGTTCGGCGGAGCTGTGGCCTGGCTGCTGCTCTCCGGCGTGCACCGTGACGCAAGAGGGCTGCGGGAGGGCTTGGCGACGCTCGGGCTCGCGGCGGCAAGCACGATCTTCGCATTCCTCCTCGCCGAGGCGGCGCTGCGCATCGGCCTGTGGCGCCTGACGAGTTCGAGTCGCGTCGAGGACCTCGACAAGGCCACAAGCGCCACCGGGTTGCCGGCGGGGGCGATCGTCACCCGGCACGCGCTCTCGTTGATCATCCGGCGGAGCGCCAACGAGCGCCTCATCTACGAACTCGCCCCCAAGCTCGACCTGCAATTCGGCGAGGCCCGGGTGCGCACGAACAGCGCCGGCATGCGCAGCGATGTCGAGTTCGCCGTGGAAAAACCTGCCGGGACGCTGCGGGTGGTCGGCATCGGTGATTCCGGCATGTTCGGCTGGAACGTCGAGCAGAACGAGGACTATTTCACCGTGCTCGGGAGGCTGCTCAACGCCCGCGGAGACGGTCGCCGGTACGAGACGATCAACCTCGGCGTTCCGGGCTACAATACCCAGATGGAAGTCGACACCCTCGTCGACAAGGGACTGCGCTACCGGCCCGACATCGTGGTCGTGGGCTGGTGCGAAAACGACTATCAGCTGCCGTTCATGCTGCCGCAAATCGGGCAGTGGACGCGACGGGACGTCTCCTTCCTCTGGCTGCTGATCTTCCGGCGACAGGAATTTTCCAATATCGCGCTCGTGCAGGTCACCGACCTCTCGCACGCCGACAGGAAGCGCGTCCCGGATTTCTTCCGGGAGAACTCCGGGACCGAGGGGGTGCGGCGTTCGCTCGTGCGGTTGCACGAGCTGGCCGCGCAGGAGGGTTTTCACGTCCTCGTCTTTGGAGCCCTCAAGAAGGATTATGAAGCGATCGTCGCCGAGGCTGGCCTGCCCGCCTACAACACGTACCAGAAGCTCCCGAAGGGCACCTGGCCCGCAGAATACAACGTGCACTTCATGCACCCCGCCGCCGGCGGTCACCGTCTGCTCGCGGAGAGCCTGGCGGGGGAGTTCGAGCGGCGGGGCTGGCTCGCCCCCCCCGCGCTTGAAAAGCCGGTCCGCGCCAAGCTATTGTGAAGTCCATGTGCCCATCCGAGCGCCGCCGCCCCGGGACTCTCGTCCTCGTCCTGACCCTCCTGGCGCTCCTCGCCGGCACGGCACTCTACCTGCGCTCGTGGCGCCTGGACTACGACCGGATCCACCCCGACGACCCGAAACAGATCCTTGCGGCCCGCGAGTTCATCAGGGGCGATTACCTCTTCGGCATCTACTCGCGAAACTCGGATATCCGCGGCTACCCCTATTTCGCCATGCACCTCGTCGAGTGGACCTATCGCGGCTACGTCGGGGTCCTGAGCCATGTCTCCCCCGGCATCCCGACGCCGCGGGAGGCGCTCGATGACCGGCAGTTCGACATCTTCCTGCGCCGCATCGGTCTGCTGCTCAACTGCCTCTACGAGTTCGTCGCGCTCGGGCTCGTCTTCCTCGTCGGCCGGAGGCTCTTCGACCCCTGGGTCGGCCTCGCCGCGGCGGGAGTCTTCGCCGTATCGTCGCTGCACATCCAGGCGACGCACATGATCGGCGCGGACCTGCCGGGGAGCCTCTTCGTGTTCGGGGTGTTCTTCTTCTGCGCGCGCCTTCGCGATCGCGAGCGCCTGGGGGACTGGTTCGGCGCGGGGGTCTGCGCCGGGCTCGCGGCCGCCGCGAAGTACAACGGCCTGCTCTCGCTGCTCGCGCCGGCGCTTGTCTTTTTAGAACTTCGGCTCCGCGAGGGGTGGCGCACCACGCTCTCCCCCCGGCGCATCCGCGGGCCGCTCGTCGTTTTCGCCGCGTTCGCCGCGGCCTTTGCGCTGGCCACCCCCTCCCTGCTGCTCGCCCCGAAGTCCACCATCGACGCGATCCAGTCGGTGCTCCTCGTCGTCAAGGAATTCAGGATTCCGGAGGAATTCGTCGGGCGGCGCATCGCCTGGGTCGCGAGTCTCTGGTACAGCCACCTCAACAACTTCCTTCGCTTCTTCGAGCCGCTCCCGGGCTGGCTGACGCTCACCTCGCTCGGGGTGTTCGTCGCGCGCCGCCGTCTCCGGGAGAGTTTCCTGTGGATCTACCCCCTCGTCCTCTTTCCGATAGCCGCCTACAGTTTCCCGGTGTCGGTCGCTTACCACTATCTCTGCGTCTTCCTGCCGCTGACGTGGGTGATCGGTTTTGCCGCCGTGGAGATGCTGCGCGCTATGAAAAAAACGTGGCTCCAGGTCCCGGCGGCAGTGCTGCTCGGTGGGTGGGCGCTTCTCGCCGCGGTTTCGGACACCGCCGTCTTCACCCTGCCGACCGCAACGAAACTCGCCGCCCGCTGGCTCGTCGACTGCGCGGAGCCGGATCGGTTCGAGCTGGCCTCGCCGCAGGAGGCGCGCAAGCAGATCTACCCGCGAATGTTCGGGGTCGACTTCGAGGACTTCTCCTCTTCGGCGAGGGCGGAGCGGGAACTGGAGGCTGTCAAGCTTAAGCCGGTTGTGGCGGTTTTCGACCTCGAGACGCGCTCGCCGACGTTGAATCACATCCGCAACCGCCCGCACTGGATCCGCTGGCGCGACGGGCGGGAGCGGGATGTGGAACTCTTCCCGCCACCCCGCCGGGTCGGGGGAAGCCGCAAGGAGCTCGTGTTCCCTGAAAACCTGGTTCTTGGCCGGTCTGCCACGCTGATGACCCTCACTGCCGGGGCAGACGGCTGTGCGCCACGTCCGCCGGGGGCAGGACGCATCCTCGTGGCTGCTCTATGCGCACTATCCCGCGCGTTCAACGGGTCGGGACAAGACCCGTCTGCGGCTGGGGCACGGGGGCCGCTGGCGGACGCTCCAGCTGGAAAAGGGCGGGGAGTATCTCGGCGACCTCGACCTGCGGCGCACGAACATCCTGTACAACGGCCTCTTTACCACGGTTCGTCTTCGCAGCGACGAACCGGTATTCGTCTGGCTCGTCTCGCCCGGGGAGCGCGGCTGGTTCCTGCTGATGATGGAGCGCTGGCAGGAGCTGGAGGCCTGGGAGCGGACGCGGCCGGGCTGGAAGTCCGCGGCGCGGCTTGCGGTCGCCAGGCGACACCTCGGCGGCGGAGTCGGACAGAACGCCGTCGCCGCGGTCGAGGCGGCGCTCCCGGGATTCAGCACCGGTGACCCCGCGGAGATGTTCGGGGCCTGGACCGGCGGCATGGACCTTGGGCTGTATGCAGACCCCCGGCCTCAGGTGGCGATGGAGCGTGTTGTCGACACGCCGGCCGGAGCCGATCTTTCGACGACGCTTCCTCCGGGCGGGCGGCTCGCGGGGCCCTTCGAGCAGCTTGTCCCCGGGTTCTACCGGGTCGTCTGGGAGGTGAGCGGGGCGGGTGGCACCGGGGAGCTGGAATTCCGGGTGACCGGCGACGCGGGGCGACGGCAGGTTGCCGCGCAGACCGCCCCGCTGCCCGAGGGTCGGCAGGTGGTGTCGCTGCCGCTGCGCATAACGGCGTCCTCGCCGGGGTGGGATCTGGAGTTCCCCGTCGTCAACAAGGGGAACACCCCGGTGCGACTGGAAAGTGTCCGTGTGGAGAACGACCCGGAGCCGCAGCTGCGGTGGTGGCTGGACGAACTGAAGCTGTCGCTCGGGAACCGCAGCCCCGCCTGACTTGATCCGCCGCCGCTTCTGTGCGAATCTCGCGCACCATGAACCCCCTGCGATACCTCCGGTTTGCCGGCGCCGTCGTCGCCTCGAACCTGCGGCGGCCCCGCTTCCCCTACAAGCTGCTCTTCTCCGTCACGCACCGCTGCAACTACCGCTGCCGCACCTGCGGCATCTGGCGATTGAAGCCCGCGGACGAACTCTCGCTGGACGAGATCCGGGGATTCTTCGCGAAAAACCGCGGCCTCTCCTGGGCCCACCTCACCGGGGGGGAGGTCTTCCTGCGCAAGGACTTCGTCGACATTGCCGAGACGATCATCCGGGCCTCGCCGCGGCTGCTGCTGCTGAATTTCCCGACGAACGGCTACCTCACGGACCGGATCGTCGAGGGGGTGCGGCGGATCGCGGCGCTCGGTCCGGAACGGCTCTTCATCACCGTGAGCACCGACGGCGACGAGCGCGTCAACGATGACATCCGCGGCATCAAGGGCGGGTGGCGGCGGCAGATCGAGACCTTCCGGCAGCTGCGCTCGATCCCCGGGGTGCAGGCCGCCCTCGGCATGACCCTCTCTCGCTTCAACATGCGGGAGTTCCCGGCCGCCTTCGCTGCCGCGAGGGCCGCGTTGCCGGGGCTGCGCTACCAGGATTTTCACGTGAACATCGTCCACGTCTCGGCGTTCTACGGCAATCAGGACGAGGGCCTCTCGGACCTGGACCGCGAGGCGATGCGGGAGGAGGTCGAGAGCTACCGGCGCCTGCGGGGCTTCCACCCGAACCCGGCCGCGTTCCTGGAGTGGGCTTACCTGCGGCGCGTGGGGGAATACGTGCGAACCGGGAAGACGCCGCTGCCCTGCCACGCCCTGCACGACTCCTGCTACCTGGACCCGACGGGAAACGTCTACCCCTGCAGCATGTGGGACCGCCCGCTCGGCAACATCCGGGAGCACGGGTACGACCTCGGCCGCATCTGGAACGCGCCGGAGACCCTCGCGGTGCGGCGCGAGATCCGGGAGGGGCGCTGTCCGCACTGCTGGACGCCGTGCGAGGCCTACCAGAGCATCCTCGGCAACCTCTCGCGGCTGGCGGGCCGCTGAAAAAGTCCTCAGGCGCCGCTCAAGTCCTTCTTCAGCCAGGCGTCGAGGGCATCCACGAGGGCATTCATCACCGGCGGGTCATACGATACCGCCGACGCCGAGCCGTCCTGGTCCTGCCGCGTCCCGAAGTAGTGATCGGCCCCCGGGATGGTGACGTAGCCCTTCGGCCCCGTCATCCGCGCAGCGACATCCGCAAGGAACGCCAGATCGTCCGGGGACTCCTTCGCGCCGTCGACGAGCAGGATCGGCGGGTGGATGGGATAGTCGAGGATGGCCTCGGCGACATACGCCTTCAGGTGTGGATCGAAGAGCTCGCGGGGGATCGGCGGGTCGACGCCCATGTCCCGGGACATCCGGCGGCTCGGGTAGCCGGGATCGCGAGCGCCCGGCCCGAAAAATCGCCTGGCCGTGTTGCGTCCCGGCGAAATCGAAACGGCCCGGCCGATGCGGTGGTCGCGCAAAGACGCCGCAACGGCGACCCCGGCTCCGAAGGAATGCCCGACGGCGCTGATTCTGCCGGTGTCCACGTTCTTGAGGGTGGCGAGATAGTCAACGGCCGCGACAATGTCCAGCACGAAGTCAAGATCGGCGGCGGCCTCGAACCGGCGCGGCCGCTCCGAATCGCCAAAGCCGCGAAAGTCGAGCGTCAGGACGATGTAGCCGCGCTCGGCGAGCTTTCTCGCCGCCACGGTGAAGAGAGCCAGCCGGCGGCCGCGGCGGGTTCCGCCATGACTCATGACTACGGCCGGATGAGTGCCGTTGAGCGGGGCTGGCGCGTAGAGTGTCCCGGCGATTCGCAGGCTACCGCTCGGGAAGTGGATATCCTCGACCATGACCTGGGGTGCCGTCGCGTTGGTTCCCCGCGTCGCAGTGGCGGTGAGGCCGGTGAGCAGGTCGCGGCTGAGAAAGCCGGCGACGGCCACGACCGCCAACGCGCAGAACACCTGCATCCGGGTCACTGCCATCCGTTCCCCTCAACCGTGAGTCCCGCCCTGGGTCGATCCGCTGCCGGGAGCGATCTCGGCCACATCCGCCGCGGCGCCCGGTCTGTTCCGCAGGCGATATCCATGACATGCCGCCGTGGTTCGGAAAATTTCGGAGGGCGTCTCCCCTTCGCCTTTACCCCCCCCGTGCGCCGTTTGCCGTTGCCGATTGAGTATAGCAAAGTACCTGCCTCGGTTCAGCGTTAACACGGTCGGGGCCGGCCACGACGGGATCTGAGGCGCTACAGGCGAAAGCCTCCTTTTTCCAGGAGTTCCCGCGAGAAAGGCGTCCAGGCGACGACCGGGTTCTCCAGGGTGCCCCGATCTTCTTCGAAGCGCACGGCGACGACGACTTGCCCGCGGCCCCGGCAGGGGACTCTGACGGTGATGGCAAAGGTGCCATCCGGACCTGGCGCCAGCGGCTCCTCGAGAAGCGTGTCCGCGCCCTCGCGCACCGCCCAATGCGCCGCAGCGCCGCCCGTCAGGCGTCCGCTCAGCCGGCAGGCTCGCCACCCGGTGCCGGCGGCAAACGGCGGCACCAGGGTCACCCAGCGATACCCCCGGCCGGCCCAATCATTGCTCTCGATCGGGGCCGCGCCCTGATCGATCCCGGCAGGCAGCTTGTCCCGGTGGTAGCGGTTGCTGACCCGGAAAAGCTCGAGTGCGGACAAGTCGCCCCGGGTCTGAATCCGGGCGCCCTCCAGACGCGGGCCGAGTTCGGCCAGCCGGCGGGAGTTGAACTTCTCTTGGAATTTCTGCAACCGCCCGCCGAACTGGACTTCACCGGCCGCCACGGCGACGAGGATCATTGCAGCCGCCACCGCCTGCGCCAGCCGTCGTCGGCCGGCGTCGAGGAAGAGCAGGATCCCGGTGCCGAAGAGCAGCACGAGGGCGAAGGCTTTCACCGGGCTGCTGTCGCCCGGGCCGAGGTATTCATTCAAGCCGTTGAGACGATCGTACAGGAGGCTCACGTCGCCCATCTCCGGCAGTCCCAGCAGCACCAGCACGAACTGAAAGCAGGGGATCAGGCCCAGGACGATCACCCACCACCGGGCGACGGGGCTCATCAACTCCAAGGCCCGCGCCAGGCAGGGCACGAACAACGGCGCCACCACAACCAGATAGCGTCCGGGAAAACAATCGCCGCCGTACCAGAACGGCGCGGTTGACGAAGAGACGAGCACAATACCCGTCAACACCAGAACCATGGTCGAGGCTCGACGGTTGGGAGCATCCCGCACCAGGATCAAGGCTGCCGCCCCGGTCATTGCCGCGAAGAGGGGCAGCACCGAGAGCAGCCCGAGGCGGTGCGCCACGCCGTACCACATGCCGAGGGGGTACGCGAAGAAGAGGTCGGGGGGCAACGGCAGCCCGCCGGCGAACATCGTCAATTGGAAGGCGAAAAAGCCCGCAAGAGCCGTGCCGTAGGCAGCCGTCACGACACCGAGACGCAGGAGAACGCGCCGCCTGGGGTCTCTTTGCAGGAGACCGAACAGGACATACAGGCCGACGAGCGCGATGCTGACCGGCGCGAAGCGCGTGTGCAGCCAGGGCAGATAGGCGCAACAGGCGACACAGACCCAGCCGGATCCCCAGGGCTGGGTGCGCTGCCGCAGAATCGCGACCACCCCCCAGATCGTCAGCGCCGCGCCGGCGACTTCTGGCAAGGCGAGGGACGAGTAGATTCCCCAATACCGGCTCAGGGCGAACAGCAGGATCACCGTCAAGGACCAGTGCGTCCTGGCGCCGAAAAGTCTGCACAACTCCCAGAGTCCGGCGCAGCACAATCCGGCAAACAACCCGAGGATGAGGTGCCGCGCCGGGGCGCCGCCCGGGACGAACGGTGCGAGGAGGACCGGCAGCCCGAACGAATGCCAGGAGTACAGATGGCCGCCCCGCGAAAATCGGCTGATGTGCATCGATTGAGGATTCTTTTCCGCCTTGACCCCGAGGTTGTTGCGCAGATCGAGGTCGTGATCCCGGTACAAGCTTTCTGTCTGCAGGAGATAGTGCCCCGTGTCTCCCGGCGGCTTGACCATGGAGATCGTGAAATACCAACCGACCAGCGCATAGAACATCCAGAAGCCGACGCCGACCACCAATGTGTTCCGCGCGGATGTTCCGGTGCCGTCGGCGTTTGAATCGATCTTCTGCAACCACCGGAAAAGGGCGGTGGCCGTCAGGAAGACCGGCAGAAAGAAGAGGAGGTTCGCGGCGGCGGCCTGCGGAACCAGTGGTCTCAGCAGAAAACCGACGAGGGAAAGCGGCAGAAACGTGAGCGGGACCAGCAGCGCGTCGGCACTCCCGGAACGGGCGCGGTATTTCCGGCTGCGCCAGGCGAACCAGCCGGACAGCGCCCAGAGGAGAAATCCGGCGCCGGCGAGCGCCCGCGACCGCGATGACCAGATGACGACCTCGCGGCCGACGGGGAGCAGCAGGCTGACTCCCAACACATCGGGGACGACCATGGCAATCGTCGTCAGTGCGAGCGCGGTAACGACGCAGGCCACCATGCCGGCGGACAGAGTCTGCGGCGGTCCGGCAGTGCCGCCGTCATACGGGGCTCCGGTGCCGCCGTTTTCGGGTGATTTCCGCGCGATGGTGATCAGCGTTTACAGCCCCCGGCCCTGTTTTCGGGCCGTGATGAAAAAGTTGGTCCGCAGCGGGAGTGGCAGGGAGTCGGGATTGAGCACCTTGATCAGCAGCAGGCCGATCTTCCCGAGGTACGCCTCGACCTTGAAGCGGAAGAAATCGTTGACGAGGGGGATGTCGTAGAACTCCACGCTGAACCCGTGCTTTTCACACCGTCTCCGCAGCCCCCGAAAGCTGTGCAGGGAGCAGTGCTGCACCTTCCAGGCGGTGAAGCTCTTCCAGCGGAAGGTTTCGAACACCGCGTTGGTCCATTTGTTCGGCGTCTGGAGCAGGTAGTAACCGCCCGGCTTCAGGACCCGGTGCACTTCACGCAGGTGGCTGTCGGTGTCCGGGATGTGCTCGAACACGTCGAAACTCATGATGATGTCCATCGACTCGTCGTCAGCCGGCAGGTGCTCGGAGTCGACCATGCTCACGGGCAGCTCCCCGAAAAGCTCCCGGCTCGCGGCGATGTACTCCCTATTGATTTCGACGCCCCTGATGTCGTAGCCCTGCTTGAAAAAATGGTTCAGCAGCCGGCCTTTGCCGCTGCCGATCTCGAGGATCTTCGCCTCGCGGGAGAGGACCCCGGTCTGTTCGACGAACTGGATGTTCGAGTCGAACGGGCCGAAATCGTCACGTCGACGAAAAGTCTCGATTTTCGTACTCAAATGCCGGGATTCTTGTTGTTTTCCGGCGCGATGTCAAACAGAATAACGCGCGAACGCCGAACCGGGGGCCCGGTTCGGCGTTCGACAGGACAACAAAAACCGAAAGGACCTACTTCCTCTTGAAGCTCCAGTTGCGGAACTCCATGCCGAGGAGTCCCTCGTGCTCCGCCGGCGGCCAGCCCATACCGGCGACGAGGTCCCTGGTGGCGGGGTTGAGGTGCCCCGAATGCTTGACCACGCCGTCCATCTTCAGCGTGATGGTCGAGCCGTCCCAATCGATGTCGAAGGAGTACCACTTGTTCGGATCCCAGGGGTCGGTCATGTAGCACGCCTCGAGCGGCCAGACGTCGGGATAGTCGCTGCGGCCCTTCACCTTGCCGTAGTTGCAGGAGTAGTTGTTGTAGGCGTACTGGTACGGGATGTAGAGGAAGCCTTCGCCGGCGCCCTTGTAGGAGAAGTTGTCGCCGTTGTAGATCCAGAAGAATCCGTACTGCCATTCACCTTCGGTGTTCGATCGGTAGACGTCAGTGAAGCCCTTGACTTCAAAATGGAACGTCGCCGGACCGGGCGTCCCGAGGTTGACTTCCTTTCGGTCCCCAACCTGCGCAACGGTAAAAGTTTCGTCGCTGCCGCTGCTGCAGCCGGAGACCAGTGCCAAGCCTCCTGCAAGAACCAGGGCGCTCAGCGAGATGCCTGCGAAAAGACCAGTTTTCAGCCCTTTCATCGGAATTTCCCTCCTCGTGTTGGCCGTCATCCTTCGTTCTCGCGCAAAAACACAATATCACGAGTGTCCGGCTGCAACTATAGCAGCCCCGCCTGTTTTCTCGAAGGGGGAAGTGTGTGGGAAATTCAAATCGTTTCAGGCAATCCAGTGAAGAAGACCTTTTCGGATCACTCCCCGTGATCCTTGTACCGGGCGCCCCGGCAGTTCGGGTAGCGCGTCGCACGCAGGGTGCGGGCGCTTTTGACAAACGCCGCTCCCAGTGATTACCATCCGGACCGAGTCTTGATCGTGTGTGTCCTTCCAAGAGGGGTGCCTGATGGGTGCGGCGAGGCGGCGCTGGAGTCCCGGGTGGTCGCTCCCTGTCCTCAGACGTCACCTGCCGGCCGTCGCCTGCGGGTGCCTGCTCTTCGCCGTTTTCTCCTGGCAGCGCACGCATCTGATTCCCAGCGACGCCGAATTCGCCAGAGCGCAATGGCTGCTGACCGGGGACGAACCGGCCTACCTGTTGCTGGCCCAGGCCATCGCGTCGGGTGACGGGTTGAACGTCCGGCCTGCCCACGAACGCGGCTCCTATCGGGATTTTCAGTCAAGAGCGGTAATCGGATCGGACCAGTGGACGTGGGAAGCGTACCGGGCCCTCGGCTTCAAGCCCTGGCTCGACCGCGGGAAGGCTTGGGGCGACAGCCAGATTCTGCCGCGGCTGCCCCTTTTCCCGCCGTCGTGGCGCCGCTGGTTGCGCACTCTCGCCAGCCGCGGTGGCTCATCGGATTCCTTCAAGCCTTCCTCGCAGCGGGAGCGGCCGCGCTGATCGCGGCTTTCGCTGCGAGGGCCAACCGGAGCACGGGAGTCCATGTGGCCGCAGCGCTCCTGTTCGTCCTCGGCAGCATGCCCGTCGCCTATTACACAACGCAGATGTTCCCGGAAACCCTTGCCGGACTTTTGCTGCTTGGCGCCCTGATCCTCCGTGCTCACGGCGGTCGCGTCGCCGTCCTTGCTGGGAACACCTTGCTCGTTCTCTGTCTCTGGACCACACCGCGTGTCGCAGTCGGGATCATCGCGGCAACCATAGTCCTCGCGGTGAATGACTGGCGGCTGCGCCATTATGCCAACGCCGGCATCCTCTTTCTGGGATGGCTGGGTTTCACGCTCTGGAACCTCTGGGTCTGGGGCTCCTGGTTACAGCCGAACCAGAACCCCGCCAGCCCCGTCAGCCCGGGCTTGCTTCCGGAAGGGACCCTGCGATTTTTCCTGGGGAATGACGTCGGGCTTCTCTTTCTCAGCCCGGTGATGTGGATTTGCATTGTCGCCGGGATCGTAAACCTCTGGTATCTAAAAGCAAACATCGATCTCGCCTGGGCGGCGCTGTTCGCGGGAACTGTCCTGCTCGTGGCTGCTTTCCCCGACAGCAGAGGGGGAACCTGCCCGGCGGGACGGTACCAGGTCATCCCGGCGTACCTGCTCGCGTTCCCCCTGGTCCGGTTGTTCGGCAGCGACCTGACCTGCTGGAAGGAGCGGCTGGTGCGGCCGGCATACCTCCTCGGTATCGCCGGCTTGGCGATGTCCCTGGCGGTTGCGACGAAGCCGTCGTTCTGGTTTCGGAGCTACCACCCGCTGTTTGGTTTTGATGAGTTTCGACGGCTCTATACACTGCTGCCGCCGGCGCAAGGGCCGGCCCACCTGTGGTTGAGTCTGGTCTGGCTCGCCGGCTTCGTGTTGCTGCTGTTCCTGCCCTCGAACAAACGAAGGAGCCCGGGATAACGCGAGCGCTCAGGCCGTGATGACCACCGGTTTCGGACTTGCCGAACTACCGCTTCGAGGTGGTTTGCACGAGATCGATGCCGGTCCAGTACAGGCTTGCCGTTGCGGGGCCGGGGGACGTGAAGCAAAGGTCATACGCGGAGAACCGCCGGCATTCGTGACGGACGTGCGCCTCATCCAGTTGCCTCGTCGCGGAGGCGCTGTGGCTCTTGGAGACAATGAGCGCGAGAGGCCGCGAGAAATCGAGGGGGAGGAAATCCTTGAGAAACGGGTTCAGCCGTCCGGAGTTGTTGACGGTCTGGTTCGAGAGGAACTCGACGTCGAAACCCGCGAGCTTGAAGTAGCTCATGAAGTAGTGATCCCCGACGATCAGGTGGGTCTTCTTCGCCGGTTCGAGAGCCTCGGCAAGCGAGTCGATCTCCGCGTCCAGCGAAATCAACGGCGGAAGGGAAGGCTCGGTGCGGAACAGATAGGCTTCCCGAAGAGAAAACGGCTTTCGCTGGGGCGGAACCACGATGCGCAAAAAGCGGACGGGCTCGGGGCGTGAGATAACCAGCTCGGCGCGCGGCTTCACCAATTTCAGGAACGGGTGGCGGACCGACCAGAAAAAAACGTCGGCGTCAGTCCACTCCTCAACGGTTTTCCAGGTCAGGCCGTCGAGGGAACTCTGCAGGATCAGGTGGGGGGGGACCGTCTTGTAATTCAGCGGCAGCAGCGTGATCTTGTCGACCCGCTGCGCCTCGGGAAACTCGAACACGATCGACGCTTCACGCGCCAGGGCGGGGGTCTCCCAGGCGGTGTCGATGTTCCGGTCATTCAGGAACACCGCCCCGGAAGGGTCGTGGCCGACCGTTGTGGAGTAGTTTTCCAGCAGGGTCTCTTGTCCCGGATCCTTCCGGAAATGGAAGAAGAAACCCGGGCCGGTTTTGAAGCGGGCCCCGATCATCGTGAATGTTTGCGGCAGGCCAGGTTGATCAATCCAGAATATATCCCTGGCGCCGTCCACCCTGAGCGCGTAATCTGCAACGCGATCCGCTGCGGGACGGGAAAATTCAACAAGGCCCAACCCGGCAAGATTGATCCACGGGACCTGCCCGTCGCTGTACCCGTGCGTGAGGTTTTCCTTTCGCAACGCCTGCACAAACGGGTTTTTCGGGTCCGGAAACGTGGTGATGGCGTCCGCGCCCTGCCGCCGCAGGGCCGAGAAGAATCTCTGCGGGTAGAAGAGGGTGTTGCCGATGTTGTTGCCGAAATAGATGAGAAACGGCAACGCGAGGAGCAGGCGCGGCGCCACGGAACAGCGCGCGAACACGACGGCCGGAATCACGAAGACCACGCTGTAGAGGTTGGTGATGTAGAGGATGGGGTTGCCGGCGGTGGCAAAACTCCTCCCGTACTGGGTGACCGTCGGGACCAGGACGTGAAAGACCAGCAGGCCCAGAACCAGCTGGTCCACGAGCAGGTCTTCTTTGCGCTGCCACTTGCGGTACACGGTCACCGCGTAGAGACCCAGCAGCAGCAGCGTCCAGAGAACGAAGAAGAGTTGCGCCGCTTTCCACGCCGACCACGGCTGTCCCTTGAGGGTGATGCCCCAGAAGCAGGGCAGCACGTTCGTGAACAGGTCGGAGACGGCCTGGGCGATGACGGCCAACCCCTTGAATCTTCCCTGGCGCACGAGTGCGACGTCGGTGGAAATATTGTAATACAGCACCGGCAAAAACCCGAGCAGCCAGGCCGGTGCGTACATCCAGACATAGCGAGTCCAGAACTCGCGGCGCAGGTGCAGCATCAGCACGACGAACGTCACGACCAGGCACGGGCCGATCGCCATGTTCTGCCAGAAGCTGAAACCGCAGAAGAGACCCATGAAGAGCACCCGTCCGCCGATGCTCTTCTTTTCCCGGAATCTGACGACAATGTCATGGGTGAGCAGAAGAATGACCGGCGTGGCGATGAAGATGGCGTGGAAATCGTTGCGCGCCTGCGAGGACCAGTACATCAGGGTCTTGGTGGGGATCAGCCAGATGACGGCGGTGTAGGTGGCGGCCCGTGCCCCGAAAAACCTCAGAGCCAGCAGGAGGCTGAAGAAGATCCACGCGGCGGAGCAGACCCACGCGTAGAGGCTCATGACCAGGGTGTTTTTGCCGAACAGCGAGAAGAGGAAGGCCTCGACATAGGTGCCGGCGGTCCCCATCCACGCCTGCCCCGACCAGAAGATGGGGCGCTCCCCGTCGAGAATCCGGCAGGCCTGCAACGCGATGGTCGCCGGGTCGTGCCGGAGCGTCGGCGGGTAGACACTGAACAGGCGGATGCCGATGATGGCAACGAACAGCGCGGCGAGAAGCAGATTGTTCTGTCGCGACGTCAAAGCACTCCCGGCCGAGTTGTTCGCATCCATCGGCCGCGGATTGTGCCACAGGATGGAGAGGGAACTCAACGGCTCGATGCCCGTACGCAATCTGCGGAGCATTGGTCGAGAGTGGTATACTAAAGAGATATGCAACTGGCAGATATGATGTTCTGGCAAGCCGGCCACGGGGCAGCGGGCGTCGCCGCAGGGCGGGACGAGAGCTTCGAGGTCCCCTCCGCCGAGAACAAGTTCGTCGGCACGGCGGACCAGGAGGAGTTCGTGATCGCCTGGCTGCGGCACGTCTGCCTCCCCGACCCCGCGTACCCCGAGGCGATCGTCTCCTCGCTCTACTACGACACGCCGGGGCTGATCTCCTACCACGAGAAGACCGGCGGCGATTTCATCAAGACGAAGTGCCGGCTGCGCTGGTACGACCCGGACATCGCAGACGACCCGGCCCGGCGGACGGCATTTCTCGAGATCAAGCACAAGATCGGCCGGGGTCGGCGAAAATCGCGGGCACGGGTGGTGGTGGACCGCGACTGGCTCGACACTGCCCGTCTCGACCACCCCCGTTTTCGCGAGATCCTCACCAGCGACGCCCCGTCTCTCGGGGAATGGCTGCCGGCGGCGCTGGTTCCGGCGGCCGTGGTGCGGTACCGCCGCCGCCGGTTCATCTGCCCGTTCACGCTCTCGCGGATTTGCCTGGATACCGGCATCGGGCTCGGGCGGGTCAACGAGGGCTTGTTGCCGCGGCTCGGCACCGTGGAGCTGGGGACCATTGTCCTGGAAGTCAAGGACGGGGGGGCGGCGCAGATTCCCTGGCTGTCGACGCTGTACGGCGCGGGGATCAGGCAGCGGAGCTTTTCCAAATACGCGGCTTGCATCGCCAGCCTGCTCAAGGAGGCGTGATCGTGTTCGATCAGCTGCAGAAGATCAAGGACGTCCAGGATCTCACGGCCAGGATCGACCCCTGGCTGTTCGGCATCGCCATCCTCGTGTCGCTCGGCGCGTCGCTCGTGGCCAGCTGGCTCTACACCCGGTTCTACGAGCGTCGGGGGACCGGGAGCCAGATCAACCGCGCCTTCCCCCTCCTCGGCATCTCGATCACCGCCCTGTTCATCTGCATTCAGGTCTCGCTTCCCCTGTCGCTCGGCCTGCTCGGCGCCCTGTCGATCATCCGCTTCCGCACCCCCGTCAAGGAGCCGGAGGAAGTCGGGTTCATCATGCTGGTTATCGCCGCGTCCATCATCTGCGCGACCTTCAATTTCCAGTTCCTGCTCTTCCTCTTTCTCGTCGCCTTGGCCGCACTGTTCGGGATCAGCCGGGTCCGCCGTGTCAGCCGTTCCGGCCGCGACGGGATCATTCTCGTGACCCTCGGCGAGGCCGAGGCGCAACAGCGCCAGAAGGAGATCGAGGCGTGCGTCGGACGCCACGCCCGGCGCAGCTTCGTCGAAAGCGCCGTCAGCCAGGAAGGGCTGGCCAGCCTGCAGTTCTCCTTCACGGACTTCCAGGGCGGTGTGGCCGAACTCCAGGCCGAGCTGAAACGGCTGGCTCAGGTCAACTCGGTCCAGATCTTCTTCAATCGCCCCGGCGGCCTCTCCTGAAGAGTACGGCTGGACTCCGGGGGCGTTTGATGGAGCAGGGCATCCGGAGGAAATTCGGCTTGGCGGCCGCGGCCGCTCTCGTCGTGGTGGCCCTGGCCGGGCTGCTGGGCGCCGCCGATTTCCTGCTGGACTCCCTGGCGAAGGTGGTCGACCGCGGCGAGGGTGCCGTCGGCGCCCGGCTGAGGCGGGCCGGAGTCATCGCGTACTGGGATTTCGACGATGTCCGGCCGCGCGACCGGGTCAGCCGCGCCGGGGTCATCACCGGCGGGACGCGGCTCGTCGCCGGCCGCACCGGCTCGGCCCGGTATTTCCCGCCCGGAGAGCATGGGGTCATTCGCACCACGCTGCCGCTGCGCTCCCTCGGACTCCGCTTCACGTTCTCCGGCTGGCTGCGTTTCCCGGAAGATGTCCCGAACCAGCAGGTCTTCCAGTACCTGGCGGTGCGCGACGGCAAGCTGATCCTCCAGATGCCGCGGCAGGAGCCGCTCGGCTGGCCCATCGCCGCCGGGGGGCGCTTCTTCCACGTTGCCTTCACCGTCGATCGGGCCGCGGGTCGTGCGGTTTTGTACATCGACGGTGATCCCGTGGGGGATCTGCGCCTTCAGTCCATGAGCCATGCCGGCGAGCTGCTCTTCTTCGGACAGGACACGCTGACGCCGCCGCCGGCATTCACCCTGGACGAAGTGTCGGTCTGGGATCACCTCCTCGCCCCGCCGGAGATTCGCCGGCTGAGTCGGCTGCGCTGGTCCCTTGCCGCCGACCAGGCCATCTCCGCCATGACCGCACTGCGGTTGGCGGAGGCGATCCGCGATGGCTACCGGGCCTTTCTTCTGGGGGTGGATCTCCTCGATCCCTCGCTCCACGAGAGCAGAATCTACTCCTCCGGCCTGCCGTCCTACGCCCTGGCCCTCTCGGGTGCCGATGTCAAGGCGTTCAACAAGTACTTCAACGAGCAGGCCGAGAACGGCCTCAATGCGCCCGGGTCGTCGAAAAAGCGCGCGGTCGAGGTCCTGGAGGGCGGCAGCCGGCGAAAAGCGAGCATGGAACTGCTCGCGGGAGACTACGGCGGCCCGGAGATCTCCGCGAAGCGCGCCATCCGGCTGGAGTTTCTCTCGGAAGACGACGAACCGGAGCGAACGTTGCTGATCCGGCCGATCGAGGGCACGCCCTTCCTCCTCGACGTGCTGGCCGGGAAGCTGGCCCGCACCTGCGGCGTTCCCGCAGCCCCCCCGGAATTGTGCGTGATCAGCATCGGCGGCACGTTCGAGGGCCTCTCCCTCTGTTCGGAGGTCTTGCGGGAGCAAGGGCCGTTCTGGCTCTCGGCTCCCGGCCAGACGCAGGCTCTGCTCCGGCGCCTGCCTGTTTTCCGGGACGATGTCCTCGGGGAATTCGACCGGCTCGCGGCAGGGTGGAAAACCGTACTGCGGAGCGACCGGAAAAGCCCGCTCTCTAGCCGGGAGATGCTCCACAGGCTCAGGGCACAGCGGCGGTTTCTCGAGGAGACCTTCGCTGAGCGGACTGCCCGGTCCGACGCGGCGCTCGTGGCGAAGGTGGCCGACCGCCTCCAGGAGGATATGTTCCTCGGGGGCAACCCGCACGCCAGTCTCGTCGTCGAGGATCTCGATCTCTCCGTGCGGCGGGTCAACGGGGCCGATCTCTCCTTTTCGAGCCTGACGCCGGCTACCCTCGGCAGCGACGGACATGTCTTCCCGCCAGAAGGGGGGACGTCTCCGGCAGGACTCAGGGTGACGATCACCAGCGGGGGGGTTGTCCGGACCCGCGACCTCTCCTTCGTCGTCCTTCCCGGGCGGCGGGGAATACCGATCCTGCGGGTGCAGGCGGCCGGCGAGCCACCCCGCCGCGACACGGTTTCCTCCCTGGCCGAGTTCATCGAGGGGGACAATCGCCGCAGCGGCCTTCTGCAGGGGAATACCCGACTGCGCGGGAACACCTCGCTCTTTGCGTCGAGGAACCAGAAGAAATACTATCGCGTCGAGCTCGACAGGCCGTACGACGTGCCCGGCGTCGGCCGCACCCGGCGGCTGCTCCTGATCTCGGGGTGGAAGGATAAAACCCTGATGCGGGACCGGCTGGCGTACGATCTGTTCCGGAGCTTCTCCGAGCCGGGGAAGCCGCGTTACAGCCCGCACGTCCGGCTCGTCGAGCTGGTCGTCAACGGCGATTACAAAGGGCTGTACAACCTGGTCGACCGGGTCGACGCCGGTCTGCTCGATCTGGGGAAGGCGTCCGGCGGGGCCAACCGCCCCGTGCTCTACAAGGCAACGGGCCGCGGCGCCGGCTTCACGACGCCCGATCGGGACGCCTACGTCCAGCAGGTTCCCGACTGGCGCGACGGGGAGTACTGGGGGCCCTACGAGAAACTGATCGGTTTTATCGGCCAGTCCGCGCCCGAGGTGTTCAGGCGGGATGTCGAGCGGGTGATCGACGTCGATAATGTCATCGACTTCGAGATTCTCCTGGCGCTGACCGCCAACGTGGAAGGACCGAACTTCAACCTGTACCTTGCCCGTGGCGCCGGGGCCGCCGCCAGGTTTTTCATTGTCCCCTGGGATTACGACGTGAGTTTCAGCAGCGCCGCCATCCCCTCCAACGAACTCATCAGCCGACTGCGCAGGGACCTGCCGGATTACAGCCGCCGCGTGGCGGAGCGGTGGCGGGTCCTGCGCAAGGACCGCCTCTCCGAGACGGAACTCATGGCCCGGATCGACGAACTCGAGGTCGAGATGCTCGAGGGCGTCGAGCGGAATTACCGTCGCTGGCCACCCACCGAAGGGGAGACCTGGGAGGGGATGGTCCCCCAGTTGCGGGCGTACATCCGGGGGCGTCTGCCGCTTCTCGATGCCTGGTTCACCGGGCGGGTGGCCGCGGTGCCGGGAGGCGTTCACAAGGGAGATGCACCATGAAGCCACGGACCAAGGCCCTCCTGCTGGCGCTGCTGTTGCTGCTGGGGGTGTGCTACCGGCTCTTCGCCGCCTACCCCGTCAGGCTGGGTCGATTCGCGCCCGCCTCCTCCGCCCTGCAGGCCATGCACATCATGAACGGCGAGCGGCCGATCTTCTACTCGGGGCAGGCCTGGATGGGTCCCGCGGGCGCATATCTCCTCGCCGGTCTCTTCAAGCTCTTCGGGGCGTCGTCCCTGACTCTCGGGGGTTTCTCCTGGATCATGAGTGTCCTCTTCCTGCTGGGGACCGTGCTGCTGGCCTACCGGCTCTTCGGCATCGACAACGCCCTGGTGGTGGCCGGGCTTTTCCTCGTCCCCATCGACTGGGTCATGTACCTCGCCGGGCAGCCGCGCGCGCACTACACGATCATCTTCGTCCTCGTGCCGATCGTCTTCCTCGCGACGCTGGCTCTGCTGCGGCGGTACCAGGACGGTCGCCCCCTGCTGTTGACGGCATTTTTGCTCGGCCTGTTGTGCGGGTTCGCCTTCTGGACCAACATGTCGGTCGGGCCGGCCATCGGCGTCTCGGTGCTCCTACTGCTGTGGCATGTGCGTCGGTCCTTCTTCACGCGCGTCCTGCCCGGCTGGAGCGCCGGCTGGGTGCTCGGATTCTCGCCCGTCATCTGGTACAACCTGACGCACCAGGCGATCCTGGTCGAACAGGTGAACGCGAGAAACATGCGGCAGCTGGGCCGCATCCTCTGGGCCTTCCTGACCAACGCCTGGCCGAAATTCTGGGGGTTCGACCTCGAGGCGGTGGAAGCGCCGCTGCTGCGCGGCGTTTTCGTGCTGCTGCTCGTCTGGGTCAGCCTCCTGTACCTCTGGATGCTCGTCCAGGGCCTGCGGAAGTGGCGGCGCGGCGAGGACGTGCTCGGCTACCAACTGGTCTTCGGCTACTTCTTCTTCCACCTGGCGATCACCGCGGTCTCCAGTTACGGAAAACGGTTTACCGAGGGGACCCCGCTCTCCTACGTCGTCACCCTGTACAGCGTGGCGTTTGCCATTCCGGCCCTGGTGCTGCAGTCCGGCCTCTCCCGCCGCGCCAAGGCCCTGGCGCTGCTCCCGTTCGGGCTGTTCATCGCCCACAACCTGGCGGCCAACACCGTCTACCCAGCGAAGTTTTTCGCCACCCTCCGGGAGTCGGGGCTCACCCGGGTGACGCGGTATCCGAACGAGAGGAACCCGTTCCTGCGCTACCTCCGGGAGCGCGGACTTTCGGCCGGTTACCTGGGCAGGTTTCAGGGTGCCGACTCCGCCAAGAACCAGAATTTCCCCCTCAACCTGGAGTGCTTCGGGGTGGGCACGTTCTCCGATCCTTCCTCCGAGAGGTACGTCGAGAGCGCCCTGGCCGCGGATGCCGCCCGCAAGATCTTCTGGGTCAACGCCGACCCGAACCAACTGCGGCTGGTGGGTGCCACCTCGCGGACGACGCCCGTGCAGGAGTGGGTGGTTCATGACGATTTCCGCAAGGAGCTGCGCGAGCTGAGCGCAGTGCGCGGGCGTCTGACGGGCGCCTCGTACAACCGGCCCCACGGCCTCTTCGCCGCTGACGGGAACTACGACACCTTCTGGGACGCGCCCGCGGACGCCCACGCCGTGGTCCTCGAGTTCGCGTTCGAGCGCTCCGAGAGGCTGCGGGAGCTCGTGATCTTCGCCGCCGATGTGCAGCGCAGTCCGACCCGGGTCACCCTCGAGGTTTCCGGCGACGGGGTGAACTGGCGTCAGGTGTCCGAGGCGAGCGGCGCCGAGCCGATGTTCTGGTCGGTGTGGCACCCGTTCGTGAAGAAGGTCAAGCCGCGGATGGAGCTGGTGCTCCCCGAGGGGAGCGACGCCCGGTTCTGCCGGTTGCAGTTCGACGCCTCCGGCAAGAGGGCCGGGCTGGCGATCCGCGAGATCCTGTTCCTCGGCGACGGCCCGGTGATCGACCCGGCGGCGTGGGAGCAGGACGTCGACGATGTCGTTCGCGCGGTCGCGCAGCAGGGCAAAGGCGCAGTCGTGGTCGGCGACCACTGGTTCGTCGATTACTTTTATCAGCAGGGTTTCGCGACGGATTTCATTTCGAACGAGTGCGTCAGCAACACCGGCGAGCTGAGCCCCAACCTGCTCAGCCCCGTGGCGCTGGATTTTTCACGTCCCCAGGTCGTGATCGTCCCCCGGGCAGTCCTCGGCCGGGTCGAGGAACTGCTGCGCGGTCGCGGGGTCCGCTTCGGCGAAACCGCGTTCCGGTACCACGTCGTCCTTCGGACCGAAGTCGCCGAGGTCGATCCGCCGCTCTTCTGGAACGGGCTGGAGCTGAACGATCTGGAGCCGCGCGTCGGGAAACGGCGGGCCTTCCCCTTCCGGCCGCTGCGCGAATATGCCCCCGGCGCTGCGGCGGCCTCGCTGCGATTCGGGCAGGAGTTCGAGGTGACAGGGGTTGCCGCCACCTACGATCGGGCCGCCCGGCGGGTAGATCTCGCGTTCGAGATCCTGCCGCTGCGGGAGACCGGCCGCGACTGGTGGTTTTTCCTCCACGTTCTGGATCAGCAGGGGGAGATTGTCGCGCAGGCGGACTTCCGGATGGAACAGGTGGGCCTCGCCACCAGCCTCTGGCTGCCGGGAAAGCGGGTCGTCCTCGAGCGTGCCGTGCCGTTGCCCGCCGGATTCAAGGGGAAGGTGTCGGTGGCCGCGGGAGTTCATGACCCGCGGTGGCACCGGCGCCTGAGGCTCGACGGGGACCAGACCAAGGCCGTTGTCTGGCAGGGCGAAATCTAGCCGGCCGTGGTGGTCAGCGGGCGTCCCGGAGTGCGTCGTAGCGCGCGCACGTCATCCCCGGGGATCGTCTCGTCCAGATTCTCCCCGGGGCAGTGCCGCCTCGTCCGCGATTCTTCGGAAAATGCGGACTTTCGGGTGGTCGAACAGCCGGTAGGTCAGTTCCGAGCGGTCGTCGTCCCACGTGAGCCCGAACAGCGACGGCCGGGTCTGGAAGGTCCGCACTTCGCGGAAGCCCCGCTGTCCGGCGAAAAGCTCCCGGTAAAAACGCACGACGGCCGGGTAGTCGGCCTCGCGGTGGCGGTACTGCTCGTAGAATTCGTCCCCGACAATGACATACTCCGCCCCCTGCAGCCGTTCGCGGATATAGCCCTCGAAGCGCTCGGGCGGGTTCAGGGATTTGGAATTGTAGCTTTTCATGTTCAGGACTTTGATGGTGTAGCGGTTCTGCACGACGCAGTCGTCGCGGTTCAGGCAGAGGATGTAGTTGTCGAAGAATGTCGGCTGGGTGAAGGGAGTCCCCAGAAGAGGGGTCGTGTTTGAGTTGTCAGCGACAACCGTCGTCCCCGGGGGGATCGTCTCCTGGATCCAGCGCGAGGCCAGGACGCGCGCGTCCCCGACCCGGTAGATGTTCAGGTACGCCCCCGTGAGGAAGATGGCCGAGAGCAGCACCACGGCCGCGACCGCGGTGGCGGCCGGGCGAGCCGCGCCCCGGGCCCGCTCGCGAAGTTCGACGAGGACCCGCGCGCCAAGCAGAGCCAGGAAGGGGATGAGGGGTATGGCGTAGCGGATGAATTTCATGAAACCCCGCCCGACGGTTCCCAGGTACAGCGTCAGGAAGAACAGGATGAGCACGTCGGCCGTCCTGCGCCGGGGCACGGCCCAGAGCACGCCGAGGAGGCCGGCGGCCAGCAGGAGCGGACCCATGCCGAACCAGAGCAGATTCGTAAACCAGTAGGAGAATGTCGTCCCCGTGAACTGGAAGACCCAGTTGCGCTGGTCCGACCCCTCGAGGTACCGGGAGACGGTGGCGACCTGGGCCAGGTACTCCCGGGGGGCGATCAGGGCGTAGGGGTTCATCGCCAGCGCCGTCACCCCGGCGATCGCCCCGAAAATGAGCAGCGGTTTCCAGAAAGCGACGGAGAGCGCCGTTTCCCGGATGGCGGGGAGTCCGGGTCGGCCGCGGAACGAGACCATCAGGTGGGCCAGCAGCAGGACAGGAAAGAACATCAGCGAGGTCTGCTTGGTGGTGAGTGCCAGGCCGGCGACAAGTCCCGTCACAACCCAGACCTGGGTGCCGCCGCCCTCGGCGATCCGCAGGGCCAGAAGCATCAAAAGGACGAGGAAGAAGGTCAGCGGGACGTCCGTGGTGAAAAAGTGCGAGTCCCGGACGTGGAGGACGGAGAAGGCGAGGAACGCCGCCCCGAGAAGTCCGGCGGCCCGCGAATAGGCCCGCTTCCCGAGCACGTACACGAGAGCCACGGTAGCGGTGCCGAAGGCGGCCGATATTCCCCGCCCCAGGAGGTAGTAGAGGGTCGTCGACGCGGGGTCGGCGGGCGAGAACGGGAGGAAGTGGAAGATGGGGGCGGCCAGCAGGATCAGCAGGTGCATCAGGAGGGGGGGGTAGATGAAAAACTTGGGGTCGTGCACCGGCAGCTGGGCAATGGACTGGGCCGCGCGGATCTGCTCCGCGCCGATCATCATGACGCGCTCGTCGCTGTTGAAGTGGTAGGGGAGGGCCCAGTCGAGGCCGTAGAAGCGCACCGCACAAGCCCCGAGGACGACCAGGGCGATGAGGAGTGTTTCTCGATTCCGCATTAAAAGATGTTCTTGACGACGCTCCAGATGTACCGGAACCAGACTTTCCGCAGCTTGATGGAGGAGTGGCCCGAGCGGCGGGCGTATTCGTGGGCTGCGACTTCGCCGCAGCGGAAGCCCTTTTTCAAGCACTTGATGGTCATTTCCTGCTCGATGGTGGTGATGTTCTCCTTCAGGTCGAGTTGGCGCGCCACGTCGGTGCGGATGGCGCGAAAGCCGTTCTGGCTGTCGGTGAGCTCGACCTTGAAGCGGGTGTTGATCGCGATCAGGATGATGTCCGAGCCGATCATCCGCAGCAGCTTGCCGACGTCGCCGTGCAACTCGTCGCTGCCGCCGCGTCCGCGGGAACCCACGACGATGTCGTACTGCTGGTCGATGATCGGCTGCACGAGCAGGGGGATATCCTTCGGGTCGTGCGAGCCGTCGGCGTCGAGGTAGACCTGGATGTCGGCGTCGACCTGCTCGATTGCCGTGCGGATGCCGTCGCCTTTTCCCTTGCGGTGGTCGAGAATGACGCGGGCTCCCTCGCGAACGGCGACCTCGCGGGTGTCGTCCACGGAGTGCCCGTCGACGACGACCACCTCGTCCACGACCGGTTTGGCGGCCCGGATGACCTCCGCCAGGTTCAGGCCCTCGTTGCGGGCGAGAATCACGGCGGCGACGCTCATCTTCCGTCCCGCGGTTGCATCCGGCATCGATCGCTTCTCCCGGTGGTGGAAAAAACCGGTGGCACACCTAGTCCCTGTGCCTCCGGCGGCCGACACTATGCGTGAAAGCAGGGGAAATTGCAACGCGCTGGCCGGGCGCTCTTGACTTTTCGTGCCGCCAACCAGATGATCGCCAGTCGATGAGCACATCTCCCAAGCTGAAACTGGCGCTGTTCTGGTTCTTTCTCCTGGCGATCGTCGGCGGGACCTGCGAGGGCATGGCCAGGCTGGCGCTGCGTCTCTCGCTGCCGGGGTGGGAGAAGACCCGCCAGCTGATGGCGGGCGAGGCGGTCCCCGACCCGCGCTACCAGATGAGCGTCTCGCAGGCGTACCTGCTCTACATTCCGTCGCCGAACTACGCGGATGCCGCCGGGCCGCAGCACAACTCCCAGGGGTATCGCGGCAAGGCCGTCGAGTTCCGGCGCACCCCCGGGGTGGTGCGGGTGCTCTGTCTCGGCGGCTCGACGACCTACGGCTGGGGGACGTCGCGGGCCGAGGACGCCTACCCGGCGCAGCTCGAGCGGATCCTGGCGCAGGAGCTTCCGCCCGGGGTCGAGGGGATCGAGGTGATCAACGGCGGTATCCCGTTCGGGACGACCGCCGAGAACCTGACGCACTATCACTTCAAGTTCCACTACTACCGCCCCGACATCGTCGTCGTCAACCCGGGCGGTAACGACGCCGAGAGCATGGTCAACTACGACTACTACCACCCCGACTACAGTCACTATCGCCGGGCGCTGCAGCTGCCGCCGCCGCTGCCGCCGCTGGGGCGCCTCTTGATCAAGTCGCGATTCGTTGCGATCCTGCTGATTCCTCTGGTCCACGGCGAGACCCCCGCCGCCGACGCCTTCGTCAAGAAGGATCGGCTCCCGCCGCTGGCGCAGTGGTACCCGCCGCCCCCGGGGGCGACCCGCCAGGAGCGCGCCGGGAACATCCCGGACGACGAGATCGCCTACAAGCACAACATGGAGTCCCTGCTGGACGAGATCGAGAGCGACGGCGCGAAGGTGCTGCTCGTGCCGTTCCGGTTTGTCGACAACCAGGCGTATCGCCCCGACAAGGGCGGTCCGGAGGCGGTCGAGCGGGAGGAGAAACTGCTCTGGGATCTCGCCGCGAAGCGCACGTTGCCGATCGCGCCCTTCCCGGCCGCAGTCATTTCTCCCGGCAACTGGACGGACACCTGCCACTACAACGCGGAGGGCAATCGCGAAAAGGCCGCGCACGTGGCGCCGTTTGTCCGCGAGATCCTCGCGCAGCTCAACCCCGCCACCATCGGGACGGCGCCGCGACCCTGAGGCCGTCGGCTACCAGAGTTTGCCGATGTCCTCCGCCGTGTAGGCGTGGTTGCGTGCGTGCCAGTAGCTGCGGTCGGCGCCGGCGCGCTTCTTCAGGTGCAGGAAGTCCCCGCGGGTCAGCCGCGCGAGCAGGGCGATCGGCGTCAGGAAGAGGTAGAAGATCGCCCCGAGGATGATCCGCGAGTTCACCGCGCCGAGGACCCCCCCGAACTTCAGCCAGGCGCGCGCGATCAGCGCCCCGGCCGGCTTGACGAACAGGCCGATCGCGAGCAGCAGCGCCGCGGCGGCCAGGAACCCGGCTCTTCAGCCCCGGTCGCTGTCGCCAGGTGCCCGACGACGAGGCAGGCCAGGGCCAGCACCCCGATCGTCTCGAGGACCTTCTCCCGCGTCAGCTCCGGCTTCGCGCTCATGCGCTTCGTCTAAAACAGCGTGTAGATGAACGGGGCGATGGCCGAGCCGCTCGTCAGCACGATCAGCACCCCGAAGAGCAGCAGCACGAGCACCATCGGCAGCAGCCACCACTTCTTGCGTTCCTTCAGAAAACCCCAGAGATCACCGATCGCGGACATGTCCCCTCCTAATCCATCACGAGCGACTCGCGCCACTCCTTGCCCTCGGCCCACGCGGGCTGGTCCTTCTTCTCGAAGAGCCAGTCGCCGACGACCAGCGCGTCCATTTCCGTGCGCATGAAGCAGCGGTAGGCGTCCTCCGGCGTGCAGACGATCGGCTCGCCGCGCACGTTGAAACTCGTGTTCACGACCAGCCCGTAGCCGGTGCGCTGCCGGAAGGCCTCGATCAGCCGCCAGTAGTCCGGGTTGGTCTCGCGGTGCACGGTCTGGATGCGCGCCGAGTAGTCCAGGTGCGTCACCGCCGGGATGTCCGAGCGCTGGTGGTAGAGCTTCTCGCGCAGCGGCATGGCGTGATAGTCCGGCGGCAGCGGCCGGCGGCGGGCGGGCTGGACGTCCGCGATCAGCAGCATGTACGGCGAGGGCTCGTCGAGTTCGAAATAGTTCGCGCACTCCTCGGCGAGCACCGAGGGGGCGAAGGGCCGGAAGCTCTCGCGGTACTTGATCTTGAGGTTGAGCTTCTTCTGGATCTCCGGGTTGCGCGGGTCGGCGACGATGCTCCGGCCGCCCAGCGCGCGCGGGCCCCACTCCATCCGGCCGCGCACCCAGCCGACGATCTGGCCGCCGTCGAGCAGTTCGGCGGCGCGGGCGCACAGCGCGCCGAGATCCTCGAAACGCCGCCCGACGGCGCGGTAGCGGCCGATCACGCGGCGGATGTCCGCCTCCTCGGGCTCCGGGCCGAGATACGAGCCGCGCATCCGGTCGCGCTGCCGCCGCGCCGTGCGCGGGTTGCCGCGGCCGATGTGGTGCGCGCACAGCGCCGCGCCGAGCGCGCCGCCGGCGTCGCCGGCCGCGGGCTGGATCCAGAGGCGCTCGGCGATCCCGCTGCGCAGCAGCTTGCCGTTGGCGACGCAGTTGAGCGCGACGCCGCCGGCGAGACAGAGGTTCGCCGACCCGGTGAGTTTCTTCGCCTCGGCCGCCATCGCGAGCACCACCCGCTCGGTCACCCGCTGGATGGCGAGCGCGAGATCGCAGTGCTCCTGGCCCATCTCGCTCTCCGCCTCGCGCCGGGGGAAGCCGAAGAGTTTCTCCCACGCCGGCTCGTTGGCCATGCGCAGGCCGGTGGCGTAGTCGAAATACCCCTGGTCGAGCCAGAGCGACCCGTCCGCGGCGATGTCCACCATCTTCGTCGCGATCGACTCCTCGAAGCGGCGGGTGCGCTCGGAAGCCGGGTCGCCGTAGGGGGCGAGGCCCATCAGCTTGTACTCGCCGGAGTTGACCCGGAAGCCGAGGTAGTAGGTGAACGCCGAGTAGAGCAGGCCGACCGAGTGCGGGAAGCGCAGCTCGCGCAGGATCTCGATGCCGTTGCCCCTGCCGTGGCAGATCGACGCGGTCGCCCACTCGCCGACGCCGTCGATCGTCAGGATCGCCGCCTCCTCGAAGGGCGAGGGGTAGAACGCGCTCGCGGCGTGCGAGAGGTGGTGCTCGGGAAAGAGCAGCTTGACCTCGCTCGACCTTGTGGCCGGCCAGCCGCGAGAGCTCCTGGAGCAGCAGCCGCTTGAGGAACAGCTTCTCCTTGATCCAGACCGGCATCGCGGCGAGGAAGGAGCGCAGGCCGCGGGGCGCGAACGCGTAGTAGGTCTCGAGCAGCCGCTCGAACTTGAGGAAGGGCTTGTCGTAGAAGGCGACCGCCTCCAGCTCCTCGAAGGCGGTGCCCGAGGCCTCGAGGCAGTAGCGGATGGCGTTGGCGGGGAACGACGGGTCGTGCTTGCGGCGCGTGAAACGCTCCTCCTGCGCCGCCGCGACGATCTCGCCGCCGTCGAGCAGCGCCGCCGCCGCGTCGTGGTAGAAGGCGGAAATGCCGAGGATCTTCATCGCTTCGCCCTCTCAGCAGCCCGGCTCGGGGTGTCCGGCAACGACGGTCGCTGACCTGCACCCGGCGGGGCTCGCGGCCGATCAGGCGCAGGAGCTTGTGCTTGAACAGCACGAGCGCGAGAACGGTGATGCGCCAGAGGTCGCCGAGCGAACGGATGTTTCTCAAGACGGGGAGGATCTTGCTGCCGTAGCGGATCTTCTTCTTCGCCATGCCGAAGCGCACCATCAGCTCGCAGATCTGCGACCACTTCAGCTTGTCGACGTAGAGCGGGGCGTGCCCCTGCGCCGCGGGGAGGAGGATCACCCCGCGGTGGCTGTCGATCGACCAGGAGAAGTCCCGGGGGAGTTTCCCCTCGCGGCGCGCCCGCTCCTCGAGCGGCGTGCCGGGGTACATGTGGAGGATCGCGACGCTGGTCTCGCACCGGCCTTCGAGCTCCTCGACGATCGCCATCGTCTGCTGCGCCTCCGCCCAGGTCTCGGTCGGGTGGCTGAAGATGAAGAAGGGGTTCGCGGTGACGCCCAGTTCCCGCGACCAGGAGACTACGTCGAAGGCCTGCTTGAGGGTGGCGCGCTTGGTGATGATCTCGCGCGAGATGCGCTCCGAGCCGGACTCGATGCCGAAGCCGACGTGGAAGAGTCCCGCGCGGACCATCTTCTCGAAGAGCGGCTTTTCCAGGATGTCGACGCGCACCTCGCAGTACCAGCTGATGTCGAGCCGGCGCTCGATGATCAGGTCGCAGATCGCCTCCGCGCGGGCGGGGTTGAAGTTGAAGGTGTCGTCGTAGAACCAGATCGCCCGCGCGCCGTAGCGCTGCTGCAGGTGCTCGATCTCGCGGAGCACGTTCTCGGGCGAGAGCGCGCGCACGCGCCGCCCCCAGTTCGCCGGGGTCGCGCAGAAGGTGCAGGTGAACGGGCAGCCGCGGCTCGTCATCAGATTGCCCCCGGGAAGCAGCCCCTTGCCGGGGACCTCGATGCGGAAGTTGTACTTCTCCCAAGGCTCGAGGTGCCGCGCGGGCATCGGCAGCAGGTTGAGGTCGGCGATCGGCAGGCGGGCAGCGTTGTGGCGGACCGCCCCGTCGCCGGTGCGCCAGGAGATGCCGTCGACCTCGCCGAGATCTCCTTTCGCCGCCAGGCAGCGCACCAACTCGCTCATCGTCTCCTCTCCCTCGCCGAGGCAGACGGCGTCGACGGCGCGGATGTGCTCGAGGGTGTCCTGCGCGGTGTTCTTCACGTGCGGGCCGCCGAGAACGGTGAAAACGCCCGGGTGGGCTTCCTTGGCCACCTGCGCAAGCCGGAAAGAGAGGAAACGATTTTCTGTCGTGGTGGTGACACCGACGATGTCGGGCCGCTCGACCTCGATCATTCGGCCGACGTCCTTCCAGTCCAGGCCGAGGACGTGGCAGGGCACGAGGCGCACGTCGACGCCGTCGCGCTCGAGCACGGCGGCGATATAGGAGAGGCCGAGGGCCGGCATCATGCTCCCCCCGGACCAGCGTTCGGCGAAGTACCCGCCGGGGGGGACGAAGAGAAAGACCTTGGGGGCAGGCATGGCGGGCATTCTACACGAACTGGGGGCCGAAAAACTCACAGAACGGGCGCATTGCACAAAAAAACGGACCACGCACCGCCCTGGCGATGCGTGGTCCGTTTACCGCTCTGCGGCAAGAACGCTCGAACCCCGTCGTTAGTTGACTGCCGTCGACCCCTTCGGCCAGACGATGTTGGTGTAGACCGCGGTGTCCCAGCCCTTGCGGACCGCAGGCGGGTACCCGATCCCGACCGTGAAGGAATCCGAGACCGCCCCGGGCTTGTCGCACACTTTCCCGTCGACCGTGGCTCTCACGTAGCCCTCGGGGCCGGTCTTCCACTCGACGACAACGTTGTAGGAGTTACTGCTTCTGAAAACGAAGCCGTGGTAGTCCTCGGACTCGATCTGCCCGTGCGAACCGTAGTACTTCAGCTTGTAATTGCGCAGATCCCCCTGGAATCCGCCGGTGGTCCTGCCGCCGCCGTAGCCCTTGCTGTCGTAGAAGTAGCTGATCGGCATGTTGTCCTTCTCCAGATCCATGTCGATGCCGGTGACCGTGTAGGACATTTTTCCGTCGCCGCTGACACTCCGGCGGATGTAAGATCCCGGTGACACCGCGTAACTGCTGCCGTTGACACCGGCAGCGTCAGGGGTAGCGGAAGTGGTCGTGGCATCGCCACAGCCGCCGATGGCCAGAGTGAGCACGGCGATCGAGAGAGCCGAAGCAAGAATCGTGGCCGACTTCAAGGACTTGATCATTTTCAATGCTTTCTCCTCCAAAAGTTAAAAGTCCATCCACACTGCTGTGCAAAGATATGTCGTTTCAATAAAAAGTCAAGTGCATTAGTAACAATCGGTCCGGTTACTCGTTGGCGAAGCGCTGCTGCCAGAGCTCGAAGACCATCAGCGCCCAGAGTCGGTGGCTGTGGTTCTCGCGCCCCGCCAGGTGCTCCTCGATCAGCTGCCGCACCCCCGCAGGATCGAACCAGCCGCGCCGCCGCACCCGTTCGGCGTCGAGCAGGTCCGTCATCAGCGGCCGCAGTTCGCCCGAGAGCCAGTTCTTGATCGGGATGGAGAACCCCTGTTTCTTTTTGGCCAGGACCTCGGGCGGCAGCAGCGGCGCCACGGCCTGCTTCAGCAGGTACTTGGTGGTCAACCCCTTGAGCCGCAGGTGCGCGGGCAGGCGGAACGCGAACTCGACGATTTTGTGATCGAGCACGGGGACCCGGGCCTCGAGCGAGACCGCCATGCTCATGCGGTCCACCTTGGTCAGGATGTTCTCCGGCAGATAGGTTTTCAGATCGACGTACTGGGCCGCGGTCAGCGGGTCGGGGAAGCGTTTCGCGCGCCCGTGCTCCAGGATGAACGCTTCGGTCGCGAACCCGCGCAGGTCGTCGCGCAGCGCCGGCGTGTAGAGACGCCGCTTCTCCCGTGCAGTCAGGAACGTCATCCAGCGGGTGTGCATCTGCTCCGGCGGCAGCGCCGCGCCCTGCACGAATCGCTTGGCGATGTTGATCGCGCCCTTTTTCTTCTTCGTCGGCGGGATCAGGCCCAGGATTCCGGGCAGGAGGCGCTGGCGCAAGATCCGCGGCAGCACCTCGAAGCGCCGCGCGAGCCGGTCGGCGACGTAGGTGTCGTACCCGGCGAAGAGCTCGTCACCGCCGTCCCCCGAGAGCGCCACCGTGACATGGGATCGCGCCATCTTGGAGACCAGGTAGGTCGGGAAGATCGAAAAGTCGCCGAGCGGCTCGTCCAGAAAACCCATCAGATGGTCCACGAGGTCGGTGATCTGCGGCGTCAGCACGAACTCGTGGTGCTCGGTGCCGAAACGCTCGGCGACCAGCCGGGCGTACGCCAGTTCGTCGTAGGACTGCTCCTTGAAACCGATCGAGAAGGTCTTCACGGGACGGTCCGAGCACTCGCTCATCAAGGCGACCACGGAGCTGGAGTCGATGCCCCCGCTCAGGAACGCCCCGAGGGGCACGTCGCTGACCATCTGCAGCCGCACCGATTCGCGCAGCAGTGCCAGCAGTTCGCGCGCATACTCCTCCTCGTTGATGCGGTCCTTGCCGCCCGGTTCGGGCGCGACCGGAAAATCCCAGTAGGAACGTACGGTTGCGTCGCCGTGCTGCCAGACCAGCAGGTGTCCCGGCGGCAGCTTCCTGACGTGGCGGAAGATCGAGGACGGCGCCGGGATGTACTCGTAGGTCAGGTAGCGGTCGAGGGCCTCGCGGTCGATCTCCCGCGAGACCCCGCGGCAGGCGAGGATGGACTTGATCTCCGAACCGAACACGAGCTTCTCGTCGTCCAGGTACCAGTGCAGCGGCTTGATGCCGACCCAGTCGCGCACCAGCAGGAGTTTCTTCTCGCCGGCGTCCCAGAGGGCGATCCCGAACATCCCCCGCAGGCGCTTCACGCACTCCTCGCCCCACTGCTCGTAGCCGTGGACGATGACCTCGGTGTCGCTGTGAGTCTGGAAACGGTGCCCAAGGGCTTCCAGTTCGGTCGCGCAGTTCCCGGAAGTTGTAGATCTCCCCGTTGAAGACCACCCAGAGCGTTCGCTCTTCGTTGCTCATCGGCTGGTGCCCGCCCGCGATGTCGATGATGCTGAGGCGGCGCATGCCGAGGCCGACCGGCTGCTCGACGTGGTAGCCGTCGTCGTCGGGGCCGCGGTGGCGGATGACGTCGCACATCCGCCGCAGCTCTGACGGGTCGACGCGGTAGCCCGCGCCGATTCCGAGGATGCCCGCTATGCCGCACATGACTGTTTTCCCATTGAAATCGCGCCTTTTGTACTATGGAGCCTCGGGAAAAGCAATCCGAGGCGGATCGAGAGGGGGTTGTGCCTCCCGTTCACGTTGAGGCTGCGGGGGCCTGTCGCTGCGGACCTCCATCGGCGCCTCGCTTCGCCGCTGGAGACCTCCCCCGGGCGCCACCCCTTCGCCCAGGCCGGGCCTTGAGGCGAGCCGTCGGGATCGATCTGCTACAATAACGGCTATGAGCAGAAACTCCGTGCCGGTTGTGTATGCAATCCTCGTCGCCTTCGTGGCCCTGGTCGCGCTGGCTTGTGAGTCGCGGTCTGCGGGCGGCGGGACCCCGGCTCAATCCAGCAGCCCACGTGCGATCCCGGCGTCACTGCAGGGCCGGATCGTTTTCCAGTCCCGGGTCGAGGGGCGCTGGCAGATCGTTCTTCTCGATCTCGCCAACGGCTCGCGCAAACAACTCACCCGCTCGGCGGGGGATAACAACCATCCGAGTTTCTCGCCCGGGGGCGACTGGGTCGCCTTCGAATCGACGCGTCACGGCGGCGAGCCGGCCATTTACCGGATGAGGTCGGACGGGAGCGACACCGAGCGGCTCACCATGGGAGCGGATCCCTGCCACAGCCCCTGCTGGCGGCCCGACGGCGCGGCGGTCGCCTACGACAGTCCGCGCGGGCGTGGCTACGAAATCTACGGCCTCGACATCGTCACCGGCCGGGAATGGCAGATCACCCGGAGCCTCTGGCGGAGCATCCTCCCTCACTGGTCCCCGGACGGGTCGCTGATCGCCTTCACCCGGAACGAACTGGGGTGGGGCGATCTACCGGATGAACGCCGACGGCTCCGGCGTCAAGGGTCTCGCGACGCAGGGGGGGAGCTGCCGGCCCGACTGGTCGGCGGACGGGAAGCGGATCGCCTACGTCTCCCACGTGGCCGACGGCAAAGGGGATGTCTGGACGATGGACCCGGACGGCGGCAACAAGGTGCGGGTGACGTTGAACTCCGAGAGCTACGATTACGATCCCGCCTGGTCTCCGGACGGGCGATGGATCGTCTACCAGTCGACCACCGACAAGAAGCGGGGCCCGTGGAGTCTCCACGCCGTCCCCGCGTCCGGCGGCGAACCGGTCCTGCTCAGCCCCGACGGAGTGGACGACCGCTTTCCGGACTGGGCTCCCTAGCCGTGCGCGTTGGCCGCGGAGTGCTGGTCTCGGCCCTCGTGCTGGGGTTGCCGCTTGCCGGCTGCCGCGGTGGACGCAAAAACGTCGCCGTCGCCTCCCGTCATTTTGTGCGCCGGGGACAGCATCACCGCGGGGGGGTATCCCTGGTATCTGCAGCGCCGTCTGGACGAGGCGGGGTATCGGCTCAAGGTGATCAACGCCGGTGAGAAGGGGAACACCAGCGGGGAGTACCTGGGTTTTCTTCGTCGGTCGCGCATCGTCGAGCAGACCAATCCGCGTTGGGTTCTGCTGCAACTCGGGACCAACGACGTGCGCAGCGACGGCGACGCGACTTCCGTCGAACGCTTCCGGGGGAATCTCGAAGCCATAATCGGGATCGTGGCAGGACACCGTAAACCCGGACGGCTCCTCGCCCCGGGTGCTCCTGGCGACAATCCCTCCCGTCCCCGTGGAGATCGCCGGACATTTCAACGCCGCGTCCCGCATCCGGGTCGAGAGCGAGATCAATCCGGCGATACGAGAAATCGCGGGGCGGCGTCAGCTTGCGCTTGCGGACAACCACGGACTTTTCGCCGTCCGCCCGGATCTGCTCCCCGGCGTCCACCCGACCGAGAAGGGGTATCAGGCGCTGGGGGATCTCTGGTACGACACACTCGCGCCGCTTCTCGGCAGCGTCGGAACTCCGCAGTCCGAACAGGAGCGATAAGTCCCTGTGGGTCTTTTTTTTAGTGGCTTGTTGAACCACATGCGCCCCGGAAGAATCGCCGGCCTCCTGCTCCCGGCCGCCGTATCGGTCTCGCTGCTGCTGCTGCTGATGCGCGGTGGGTCCTGGGCCGAACTCGGGGCGAGCATCGCCCGGGCCCCCCGTTCCGCGCTGGCGACCTATGCGCTCGTCAGCGCCGCGGGTCTCTTTCTCCGGGCCGTCCGCTTCCGGCTGCTGCTGCCGCGGCCGCGTCCCGCCACGGGATCGATCCTGCTGGTGACCATGGCGCAGAACTGCCTGGGCGATCTGGTCCCGGGCCGGCTCGCCGCCCTGGGGTCGTATGTTTACCTGCTTGTCCGCCGCCTTGGGGTCGGCCTCGAGCCGGCCGCCGCCACGTTCTTTCTCTCGTTCGTCTTCGAACTGGCGACGCTCGGCCCCGTCCTGGCGCTGGCGGCGCTGGTGCGTCTCGACGCCGGGGTCCTCACGGCGAAGCTGCCCCTTGGGTGGATCGTCGCGGCCGGGGCAGTCCTTTTCCTGACAGCGGGTATCGCGTTGCGGGAACTCGGCCCGATCACCCACGCGCTCTCCAGGATCGTCCGCGGCTCCGCTCCCGCCCCCCCACCCGCCGCGAGGAGCCGGCGGCGGGTGTTGGCGGCGAGGCTCGACTCTCTCGCCGGTGCGATGGGGGAGGTGCGGCGGGCCGGCAGCCTCGTCCCCATCTTCCTGGTCTCGATGGTCATACGGCTCGCGAAGTACGGGTCCCTCTACGCCCTGATGACGGGTCTTCTCGCCGGTGCCGGCGCGGTGGGGCGACAGCCGGATTTCTGGGACCTCATTCTCGGCATCACGGCGACCGAACTCGTCGCGAGTCTCCCCATCCCCGCCCTCGGGCAGTTTGGGGTCTGGGAGGGGGGGATGACCGGGGCGCTCGTCCTGCTGGGCTTCGATCGCGGGCCGGCGAGCATCGTGGCGGTCGGCATGCACGGGATCGCCCAGGGGTACGAGTATCTCCTGGGGGTTGTCGCGTTCGGTCTTCTGGCGCTGTTCTCCAGGAGAACCCGCGACTAGCCCGGCCGCGGGCTACCGGGGAGGGCAGCGAGGCGGGGGGGTCGGCTCGGTGCTCCTCACGCAACCGCGGATGCAGACGCCCATGATGAAGGCGAAGGAATAGCGCAGGATCTGGATGTTGAAGAACGAATCCATGAAACCGGCGATCATGAAGTGCACCGCGGTCGCCATCGCCAGGAACGCCAACAGCAGGCCGTCGCCGCCGGATCGCACGACCGGAACCGCGGACCGCAGGCTGCGGTAGAAAATGATACAGCAGGGCAGCCAACCCCGCGATGCCGTTCGTGGCCAGGGAGAAGAGATACATGTTGTGCGGCTGGTTGAATCCAGGAGGAATCGTCGGCACGAGCCTCTGCTTCCTCGGTACTCCTCATCGTGTGCGCGATAATCCCCCGTTCCGACGCCGACGAAGGGCTGGGACTGAACATCATCAGCGACGCTTTCCACATCAGGAGTCTGCTGCCGATGGAGGATCGGCGTTTTGTCGCTGACGAAAAACACGCGAGATGTCCTGGTGAATCAAGATCGATCCGGTCGTGGACGAGGGGGACGAACCGGTACACGGAGGCGAGCGGCAGGACGGAGAGGAGCAGGACGAGCACGATCGTCTTCCTGCCCCTGATCAGCGCCGCCGCCATGATCGCCGCGGTCAACGCGACGCTGAACCAGGCCGTCCGGGACGTGGAGAGCAGGATGCACAGGGAGGAGAGCAGCGAGGAAACCGCCGAGGAGCACTCGCCCTCGCGCCGATCGTGCCCTGGCGGGTGAACAGCAGGAAAGACGCGGCCGCGTAGAGACCGAGCGCGTTGATGTTCGAAAACCAGATGTGGTGCAGGCCGAGCGGCGAAGAGCGGGAGCGTGAATTCCCGTCGCCGACCACGCCCAGATAAGGTCAGCATCCCGAGCAGGTTCAGCGCCGCCAGCCCGGCCAGGAACGAGAACAGCAGGGACTCGGCTTTCCGGGCTCTCCGCCTCTTCGCTCCGGTCGGACTGGAGCAGGACGGAGACGAGAAAATAGATCGCCGGCAGGCTCACGAACTTGTTTGCGACGGCGAAGCCGTCGGCAGTACTTCTGCGTGTGGATGATGCCGAGGTAGGCGACGAGAGAAAAAAGCGCCAGAGCCGTCGTCAGGGGCTGCCGGCAGCTGCGCAGGATGTCGGCCCGGAATTCCCTGTCGAAGAACACGCCGGCCGATCGCCGCAGCGTAGAGGGCGACGAGCAGGACATTGCTCGCGCTCTTCGAGAGCGGCAGGCTCAGCCCGAAGAGCAGCAGTCCCGGATAGAGCAGGCGATGCCAGGATGAACTCGACACGATCAGATGATCTTCCCCTCGAGGTCGTACGCACCGGCGCCGGTGACGCGCACCGCGGTCCAGGACCCGGCCGCGCCGCGGCCGCGCACCCTGATCTGTCCGTCGACCTCCGGCGCCTGCCAGGGGGTGCGGGCGCGCCAGATCGTCGTGCGGCCGGGTTCCGGCCCGAGCAGGAGCGCCTCGGTGGTTTGGCCGACGCGCGCCGACCAGAGATCGGACGCCAACTCCGCCTGCAGCGTCATCACGGCGTGGTAGCGGGCCTCCGCCTCCTCGGCGGGGGCGGCGCCGGGCAGCGTCGCGGCCTTCGTCCCCGGCTGCGGCGAGAAGACGAACGCGCCGAGGTTTTCGAAGGGGTGTGCGCGCAAGAAGGAGAGCAGTTCGGCGAATTCACGTTTTCCCTCGCCCGGGTAGCCGACCATGACCGTGGTGCGCAGCGCGACTTCGGGAATGCGCCGTCGCAGCGTCGTGAAGAGCTTCTCCAGGTCGGGCCGGGAAGAGCGGCGGTTCATGCCCGCGAGCACCCGGCTGCTCGCGTGCTGGATCGGGATGTCGAGATAGGCGCAGAGTTTCGGTGTCTCGGAGAAGAGCCTGATGATCTCGTCGTCGACGCGCTCGGGGTGCAGGTAGAGCAGCCGGAGGCGAAAGTCCCCGGGGAGCGCCGCGACGGCGCGCACGAGCGGGGCCAGCCCGCCGCCGCGCCGCCCTTCGCCGAAGCGCGTGATGTCCTGGCCCACGAGGTTGATCTCGCGCACGCCGGCCTCGATCAGCGCGCGCGCCTCGTCGAGAACCGCGCCGCGCGAGCGGCTGGCGTGCGGTCCGCGGATCGACGGGATCAGGCAGTAGTGGCAGCGGTTGCTGCAGCCGTCCGAGATCTTCAGGTAGGCCCAGGGGCCGGTGGTCAGCGAGCGATCGAGTGCGCCGGCCGGGAGAAAGGACCGCCCCGGGCTGCCCAGCCGCCGCGGGCGCGGCGGCTGAAGCGCCAGCCACTCGCCGAGGCGCGGGATCTGCTTCGGCGCCAGCAGCAGGTCCACCGCGGGGTAGCGCGTCGCGAGTTCGTCGGCGAAGCGGTTGACCATGCAGCCGGCGACGACGACGAGCCGTCCGGCGCGTTTCGCCTTCCAGGCGACGGCGTCGGCGATCGCCTCGTGCGACTCCTCGACCGCCGGGCCGATGAAGGCGCAGGTGTTCACCAGCAGCAGATCCGCGTCTTCGCGCTCGGGCACGAGCCCCCAGCCGCCGGCGCCGAGCCCGCCGACCAGGTACTCGGTGTCGACCAGGTTTTTCGAGCAGCCGAGGCTGACCACCCCCGCGAGGGGCACCCGCTTCGTCCGTGCCATGGTGCGAAGTATAGCAGGGTCCCCCGGTTGTTCCGCCTCGCCGCCGGCGTCCGCGGCGATCAGAGGCCGATCAGCTCGGCATGCACGCCCTGTTCCGTGACCAGGCGGTGGACGGCGATGGAGTCGATCGCCGCGGGGTCGTACCGCACCAGCAGGAAGTGCGGCTTGGTGTCGTGGAACACCGCCGACACGATTCCGCGGCCCTTTCTGACCCGCTCCGCGATCATCCCCAGCCGGGTGTGATCCAGCGTCTCGTCGATGTGTACGGTGACGTCGGCGGTATCCTGGCCCATGGTGCCCTCCTCTTGAGTCAACCGAGCGCGATGAAAACGAAAACCCTCGACGACGGAAAGGTAGGTCTTGAGCGGGCTGAGCGCAAGCGGCCGCAGCGGGGCGCGGGGTCAGAGTCGCTCGACGCGCGGCTCCCCCGGGTGCACCGGGGTGCAGAACGGGCCGTCCGTCGAGCAGCCGCGGCACTCGGACTGCAGCGTCGTGTGCGTGATGCCGAAGCGCTCGTGCAGCAGCGCGTTCACGTCGTCGAGCACCGCCTGCGCCTCGCGGGCGGCGGCCGCGTCGACGACGAGGTGCGCCGAGAGCGCCCGGATGTGCGAGCAGAGGCTCCAGATGTGCACCCGGTGCAGGTCGGCGACCCCCGGCACGGCGAGGACCGCGGCGGCGACCCCCTCGACCGTGAGGCCCGCGGGGACGCCCTCCATCAGGATGTGGAGCGAATCGCGCACCAGCCGCCCGGCACCCCAGAGCAGCAGCAGCCCGATCGCGAAGCCGAGGATCGGGTCGACGAGCGTCCAGCCGGTGGCCCAGATGACCGCGCCGCCGGCGATGACCGCCGCCGAGGCGAGCAGGTCGCCGATGACGTGCAGGTACGCGCCGCGCACATTGAGGTCGTCGGCGTGGTGTCCGTGCAGCAGCCAGACGACGATCGCGTTCGCGACGAGGCCTGCGAAGGCGACGGCCATCATCCCGCCGACGCGGACCTCGCGCGGGTTCGCGAGCCGCTCCCAGGCCTCGTAAAAAATCCAGGCCGCGATGAGGGCGACCGTCAATCCGTTGACCAGGGACGCGAGGATCTCCCCGCGGTGCAGGCCGTAGGAGTGGCGATCGCTCGCCGGGCGCGCCGCAAGCACGATCGCCGCGTAGGAGAGGCCGAGGGCGGTCGCGTCGAACAGGACGTGGAGCGAGTCGGAGAGCAGCGCCAGCGACGAGGACCAGATCCCGCCGGCGAGTTCGAGGACGAAGACAGCGAGCGTCAGGGGGATCGCCAGCCGCAGCTGGGAGGCCGGGGTCCCGTGGCCGTGCCCGTGGGCGCAGGCGCGACCGGCACGGTCGTGATCGCACCGTTCGCGCTCCTGGGAGATCGGGAGGCGGTTCATGGAGCTACCCTGCACCGGCGCCTTTGCGACTGTCAACCCGCGGCGACGAGCAGTCTGCTGGCGGGATGCTGAACATTCATGAAAGGGTGCCACTTGACCGCAAGGCTCGCCGGCGGAGAGGTCCGGCCCGCAGCAGATGGACCTTTATCAGCGGCTTGCGAGCTGCGTGTAGGCCTCGCCGTCGAGCCAGGCGCGGTATTCGGCGAATTCCGCCGCGAACTGCGGGGGGAGTTGCTCGGCGCGCGGGAAGGCTTCCTTGACCGGGTTGACCCAGGTGCCGCCGCGCCGAACGCGGTAGTCCAGGTGCGGGCCGGTTGCCAGCCCGGTCGAGCCGACGTAGCCGATGACCTCCTTCTGCCGCACCCGGTCGCCGACCTTGAGCCCCTTGGCGTAACGCGAGAGGTGCAGGTAGTGGGTCTCGTAGCCGCCGCCGTGGCGCAGCGCGATCTGGTTGCCGCCCGCGGCGTCGCGTTTGCGCTTGATGACCACGCCGTCCGCGGGCGCCCAGACCGGGGTCCCCGTGGGAGCCGCGAAATCCACGCCGAGGTGGGGCCGCACCTTTTTGAGGACCGGGTGCAGCCGCGCCCCGGAGAAGCCGCTGCTGATCCGGGTGTAGGAGATCGGCGAGCGCAGGAAGGAGGCGCGCACCGAGCGCCCCTCGGCGGTGTAGTACTCGCCGCGCGCGTCCGGCCAGGGGAAGAAGTAGGCCTGGTGCGCCCCGTCGTCCTGGCGGTACTCGGCGGCGAGGATGTGCCCGTACTGCACGAAGCGCCGGTCGCGGTAGATCTTCTCCACGACCACCCGGAAGGAGTCGCCGGACTGCACCTCGTGGGCGAAGTCGATGTCCCAGGCGAACAGTTCCGCGAAGGCCAGAGTCAGGGTGTCGCTCTCGCCGGCGCGGTCCATCGCCTCGAAGAGGGAGCTGCGGATGTTCCCCCGGACCTCGACGACGCGGTTCTCCGCCGGGAGCGTCTCCAGCTCGGTCTCCCAGCCGTCGGGCGTCGAGCGCAGCACCAGGGCTTCAAGCGGGCTTTTCTCGTAGGTCAGGCTCACGAGGTCGCCGCCGGGTTCGAGCACGACCGTGAAGCGGTCCCCGATCCTGCAGGCGCCGGAAGTCCAGTGCCGGGGCGAGGCGGTTGACGATGTGCGGGATGAGTTGAGGGTCGAGCCCCGCGAGGGCGAGGTTTTCGGCGAAGCCGACGCCGGCCCGGATCGCGCCGCGCAGGGTGCGCACCTCCGTCGGCACGGCGGCGGGTCGGCTCGCGGCGGGCGCTTCGGCGGCCGGCTGTACACCGCGGTCGGGTCGGCGCGTCCGGGATCAGATCCGCGGGCCGCGGCCAGCAGCGCGACGCAGACGCTCGAGAGAGCGACGTTGCGCCCCCACCGCGCGCAGCGGCGACCAAGGCCCGCGCCGGGCCGGAACAGCGGTAACAGAGACATTGTCGAGGAATGTACGAAAGTAAGGATCGATCTGTCAATGACAGAGATCACTTTTTCCGGACTGGTTGCCCGATGAAGTCCAGCTGCACGGCGCGCCATCCCCGGTTCGCAGGGGAGGGGTTCATCCCCTCCCGCAGCAAAGGGGTCCTTGAGAAGCCTGCTACATCAGATTCAGCGGGCTGACGTCGATCAGCAGGTGGATGCCGGCGCGGCGGGCGACCTCGTGCAGGAGCACCGCTCCGGCGCGCAGCGGTCCGGTCGCCGCCTCGAGCGGGCGTGTCTTGACCAGGATCAGCGAGCGCCAGCGGTTGCGGATCTTCTCCAGCGGCGCGGGGACCGGTCCCAGGATGTGGCAGGAGCCGGCCGCCGCCGCGCCGGCGAGCAGTTCCCGCAGCCGGGCGCCGATCTCGTCCGCGGCCGCCCCGAGCCGCGTCGTGGTTGGCGCCGTCGAGCCGCAGCGCGACGAGGTCGAAGAACGGCGGGTAGTCCAGTTCGCGGCGGAATTCGGTCTCCTGGGCGTAGAAGGAATCGTAGTCGTGGGTGCGCGCCGCCTCGAGCGCGTAGTGGTCGGGCTGCCAGGTCTGCACCAGCACCCGCCCGGCCTGCCGCCCGCGTCCGGCCCGCCCCGCGACCTGCGTGACGAGCGAGAAGGCCCGCTCGGCGGCCCGGAAGTCCGGGAGGTTCAGCAGCAGGTCGGGGGAGATCACTCCGACGAGGGTCAGGCGCGGGAAGTGCAGCCCCTTGGCGACCAACTGCGTCCCGACGAGGATGTCGGCGCGGCCGCTCTCGAAATCGGCGACGACGCGCGCGCCGGCGCCCTTGCGCGAGGCCGTGTCGCGGTCGAGGCGCAGCACCTCGCGTCCGGGAAAGGCCTTGCGGATCTCCAGCTCCAGTCGCTGCGTGCCCGAGCCGGAGAGGCGCAGTTCCGGCGCGCCGCAGGACGGGCAGGTCTCGGGCGCCGCGGCGCGATAGCCGCAGTAGTGGCAGAGATGCGCCTGCTCGGGGGCGTGAAAGACGAGCGAGACCCGGCAGTTCGGGCAGCTGATCCCGGCGCCGCAGGCCCGGCACTGGGTGTGCGGGGCAAAGCCGCGGCGGTTGAGGAAGAACAGCACCTGGTCGCCACGCTCGAGCGTCTCCCGGGCCGCGTCGATCAGCGGCGGGGCGATCAGCCGCGGCTCCTCGCCCCGCGCCCCGATCGAGCGACGACCGGGGGCGGCGAAGTTTCGCAGGTCGAGGATCTCGACCTGGGGCAGCGGCAGTCCGGTGTAGCGCTCGGGCAGTCGCAGCAGGGTGAAAGCGCCCTCTTCGGCCCGGCGACGGCTCTCGAGGCTCGGGGTCGCCGAACCCAGGAGCAGCGCGGCGCCGCAGTCCCGCGCACGGACGATGGCCGCATCCCGGGCGTGGTAGCAGGGGGTCTCCTCCTGTTTGAAGGAGGCCTCCTGCTCCTCGTCGACCACGATGAGCCCGAGACGGGGCAGCGGTGCGAACAGCGCCGAGCGCGTGCCGACGACCGCGCGCACCTCGCCGCGGCGGATCGCGCGCCAGAGATCGAACTTCTCGCCGTCCGAGAGCTGGTGGTGCCAGACGGCGATCGGGAAGGGCAGCCGCTCGCGCAGGTGGCGGATCAGCTGGATGGTCAGCGAGACTTCGGGGACGAGCAGCAGGGCCTGCCGGTCGGGAGGCAGGGCGCGAATCGCGCGCAGGTAGAGCTCGGTCTTGCCGCTGCCGGTGACGCCCTGCACCAGCAGGGGTTTCCCCCCTCCGGCGAGGGCCGGGAGGATCTGTGAAAAAACCGCCGTTTGCGCGGGGGTCAGCGGCGAGGGTTCCACCGCGTCTTCGAGAGGGGGGAGGATGCCGCGGCGCGACCCGGCGCTGCCGAGGGTGACGAACCCCTTTTTCTGCAAGCCCTCGAGGGCGGCGCGGTTGAGTTTCGACGCCGGCACCGGGCGGCCCTGCGTGCGGCAGAGCACGGCCAGAGCCTCGGCCTGTGCGGGGGCGCGGCGAGCCAGGTCGGGGAGCAGCGCTTCAGCGTCTTGCGCGGGCAGGGCGAGCGCAGCGGTGAGGATCTGGCGCTCGCGGGCGATCGCTTTGCCCGTCCCCTCGTAGTGGACGGCCTGCGGCACAGCCGCGCGCAGCACCATACCGATGGGGGACAGATAGTGGTGCGCGATCCAGAGCATGAGGTTGAGCAGGTCCGGCGGCAGCTGGGGCTCGAGGTCGAGAATCCGCTCGATCGGGCGGATGCCGCGGACTTTCGGCTCGCTCGAAAGGCCGATCACGTAACCGACGTCGCGGCCGCCGCGCAGGGGCACCATGACTCGCTGGCCGATGCGCAGGCTCCCGCGGAGGCTCTCGGGAATACCGAACTGGAGCGCCCCGGGCAGAGCCAGGCGCAAGGCGATGTCGGCGTAAGCGACAGGCATCTCCAGATCCAGGGCCGTTTGCTGATTCGCGTTGCTGCGCATTTGCTGGTGTCGTCATAGTATCATGAAGCGTCGCCGTGGTTGCGGGGAAGCGGGGAAGCTGGGAGGCTGGGAGGCTGGGGTGAAAATCATAGCGGTTGTCGGGACGGGAAGCGGGTGCGGCAAGACAACCGTCGCCTGCCGCATCCTTCGGGAAATACCCGGCCTGGGTGCCGTGAAAATTTCACCGCGAGACTGCGTCGGCAGGCTCGAGTGGGGCGCGGGAGAGCCGGGGAAGGACACGGACCTCTTCGTCGGGAGCGGCGCAGCTCCGGTTGCCAGGATCATCGGGCCCCGGGAGGCAGCCGGGATGTCCTGGGAGCGGATAAAAAGCCGCTTCGCCGGGTGCCGAGGGGTGGTGATGGAGGGAGCCAGTGCGCTTGAGATTCCCGGGGAGCGGTTTGTCGTCTTTGTTGTTGGCGACACCACACATGACCAAAGAGATGAGCGAAACAGGACAATTGAGAAAAAATCAACGGTTATCATTCATCGTTCATCCCACTCCGGTGTCGAGTCGGCTCTGGCTGGCATACGCACGTTCCTTGACTGTGCTGTAGATGAGCAATGGACCTGAGCGTCATAGCGCGATCGACGCATAGTGCGGCCGCAGTCTGTACTCGTTCTTGTGGGACAGTAGTTCTGGCATTTTCGTTTATGAGCTGTAGCAGTGGGACAAACCATGTCCATTCAGCCTCGAAAATAGTAATGGGAACCATTGTTGAAATATCGGTCGCCCATCGCTCCGAGGAGCAGGCTCGAGTTGCGATCACAGAAGCCATGAATGAGTTTCAGCGTATCGACGACCTGATGAGCAGTTATAAGCCGGGCAGCGTCGTTTCAAGGGTCAATCGAACAGGTTCAATAACGAAAGTTCCTGTTGGAAAAGAAGTTTTTGGCGTTCTCCGGGACGCTGTTGCCATCAGTGAAGCAAGCGGTGGCGCATTCGACCCGACGATCTGGCCCGTGTCACAGCTCTGGGGATTTGAGAAGGGAGGACGTATCCCGACTCCAGAAATATTGGCCAGCAAGTTGCTAAAAGTGGGATATGAAAAACTCCTAACGGATGATTCTTCGCTTTCAGTGGGATTCGCTGTCGATGGGATGGGTGTCGATCTTGGTGCCATCGCCAAAGGCTGGGCTGTCGATCGGGCAATGGAGAGACTGATGGCGCGCGGGATACGCAGCGCAATCATCGACGCCGGAGGCGACTTGAGGGTGATCGGCGCTCGTCCCGGAAAGGATTTCTGGCGCATCGGCGTCCAGCATCCGCGCGATTCGGGGGCGTTGCTGCTGACTCTCGACGTGAACAATACCGCCATTGTGACCTCCGGTGATTACGAGCGGTTTTTCGTGGACGACGACGTCCGTTATCACCACATCCTCGACCCCTCGACCGGTCAGCCCGCGCGCGGCTGCCGGAGCGTCACCGTCCTCGCCGCGACGGCGTTCGAGGCCGACGCCTGCGCGACTGCGGCGTTTGTCCTCGGGCCGTCAGAGGGACTCTCCTTCCTGCGGGGGCGCCCCGGGGTGCGGGGTGTCATTGTCGGCGCCGATGGGCGGGAGCACTGGACCGACGAGGCCCTCGCTTCACGAGCGCACCGATGAAAGCCTCACTCGTGGGCCGCATCTGGGGTCCGGGAGGCGTTCGTCTGCTGCTCGGCGACGCCGCGGTGCTCGTCCTGCTGTGCGCCGCGGTGACGGCGCTCGCCCTGCCGAAAACCTCGGGGAGGCGTCCGGCGCGAGCGGAGGTGGAAGCCGCCGGCGACCTCGCGGCGACCTTCGATCTGGCGCGCGACGGCGTGCGCGACGTCAAAGGGCCGCTTGGCGTGACCCGGGTTGAGGTACGCGGTGGCCGCGTTCGCGTGCTCGCTTCGCCGTGCCCGCGGCAGGTGTGCCGCCGCGCCGGCTGGATCGGCGGGGCCGGAGAGATGATCGTCTGCCTCCCCAACGAGGTCGTCATCAGGCTCCCGGGTCAGCGCGCCGGGGCGATCGACGCCGTGGCGAGATGACGCGGCGCATGAATATCCGCCGGGTCGCGTTTCTCGGTGTGCTCGTGGCTCTCGCGCTCGCGTTGCACCTTCTCGAGGCGCAGATTCCCTCGCCGTTGCCCTGGGTCCGTCCCGGCCTCGCGAATGTGATGACCCTGATCGCCCTGTTGACTTGCGGCTGGCGGGCGGGCCTGCTCGTGATGCTCCTGCGCGTCGTGATCGGGGCGTTGTTGCTCGGCGGGTTTTTAAGTCCCGCGTTCGCGTTGAGCCTCGCCGGCGGTCTGGCGGGCGTCCTGGTCATGGCGGTCATGGCGCCCGGCGCCTGGCGTATCTGGTCGCCGATCGCGATGAGCGCCGGCGGCGCGGTCGCCCACGGCGGGGCGCAGGTGTTCGTGCTCGCGGCCTTGCTGCTGCGGACGGGCGATCTGCCGTGGCTTCTGCCCTGGGTTCTGGTGCCGTCGCTGCTCTCGGGTGTCGCGACCGGAGTGCTGGCCAACCTCGTCCTGCTGCGCTGGCAGTGGTATTTCCGCGGGGTGACATGAAGCCGATCGTGCTCGCATCGTCCTCGCCGCGGCGCCGCCGCCTGCTGCGAGAACTTTGCGTGCGGTTTTCGGTACGTATCCCGGACGTCGACGAGCGTCCGCTGCCGGGCGAGCTTCCCGGCCCCCACGTCCGGCGGCTCGCCCTCGCCAAGGCCCGAGCGGTCGCCCGGGAGCTCGCCCCGGGGTGCGGGGCGCGGTGGGTCATCGGCGCGGACACGGTGGTCGTCCTCGACGGGATCATCCTCGGCAAACCGCGCGATGCCGGGGCTGCGGAGAAGATGCTCGCGCGTCTGTCCGGGCGCACCCACGAGGTGCTGACCGGCGTGGCGCTCGTCCCCGTCGCGGGCGGTCGGGCGCGCACCGCCGTAGTGCGCAGTCTGGTCGTGATGAAGCCGTTCGACGAGGCGGCTATCCGCAACTACGTCGCCAGCGGCGAGCCGCTCGACAAGGCGGGGGCCTACGCGGTGCAGGGAAGAGGCCGGCAGCTTGTTGCCCGGGTATCCGGATCTCTGTCAAATGTCGTCGGCCTGCCGCTGGAGAGGCTCAGGAGGCTGCTCGCGACGGCAGCGTCGTGAGCCGTTTCAACCGGAGGGTTGCGGAGAGTCAACCCAAAAGCGAAAACGCCGCTGCGCTGGCGATCCTGGGCTGTGTGCGCTGAGGAGGGAATTCCCAAGCCAATTCATTGACGATGGTCAGCCTCAGCGTCCAGCTGGAACCTCAGATTAACCGAGGGCGTCCGGGCCGCATCAGGGATGTCTTAGGTGCCGGAGCCGACGGCGTTCGCCGCTTCGATCCCCGCGTTGATCGCGCGCTTGTTCAGCTCGATCAGCTCGGGGCGCGACTTGACCACCTGCGGCAGCGCGGCCCAGACCGCCTCCTTCGAGACCGTCGGGTCGCAGGCGAGCACCGCGCCGAGCATCACCATGTTCTGGACGCGCGGGTCGCCGAGCGAGTCGGCGATCGCGTTGGCGGCGATCGGGACGACCCGGACGCCGGGGAGGCTCGGGGTCTCGGGGACCATCGAGGCGTTGTAGAACAGCGTTCCGCCCTGGACGACGTCCTTGCCGAAGCGCTCGACGCTCGGGCCGTTCATCGCGACCAGCACCGTCGGCTCCTGGATCAGCGGCGAGCCGATCTCGGCGTCGGCGATCGTGACGCTGCACGAGGCGGTGCCGCCGCGCATCTCCGGCCCGTAGGAGGGCATCCAGCAGACCTGGCGCCCGGCGAGCATCCCGGCCTGCGCCAGCAGCTGGCCGATCAGCAGCACGCCCTGGCCGCCGAGCCCGGCGATCTTGACGCGCGCCTCCTGCGATCGGCCGGCCGCACTCCTCGAGCAGGCAGGCGGCGTTCTCGTCCGCGGTGCCGGCGAGCTTCGGGATGTCCGCCAGCGCGACCTGCGCGCGGCGCCACGGGTGGCCGAGTTCCGGGCCGCCGCCGTCGCGAAAGACCCCCAGCGGAAAGACCTTCGGCATCGTCTCGAGCGTCCACTTCGCGGCGGCGACCGGCTGCATCTTCCAGCCGGTCGGGCAGGGCGAGAGGATCTCCACCAGCGAGAAGCCCTTGTTGTCGACCTGGTACTGCAGCGCCTTGCGCACCGCGGCGCGCGCCTTGCGGTTGTTCGCGTTGTCGCCGAGCGCGACCCGCTCGATGTAGTACGGCGCGGTCAGGCTGTTGATCAGCTCGCTGACGCGGATCGGGAAGCCCTCGCCCTGGCCGCGCCCGCGCGGGCTGGTCGTGGTCTTCATGTCCAGCAGCGTCGTCGGCGCCATCTGGCCGCCGGTCATCCCGTAGATCGCGTTGTTGATGAAGAAGACCGTGTAGTTCTCGCCGCGGTTGGCCGCCTGGAGGATCTCGTTGCCGCCGATCGCCGCCAGGTCGCCGTCGCCCTGGTAGCCGACGACGATCGCGTCCGGGTTGGCGCGCTTGAGCCCCGTCGCCACCGCCGGCGAGCGGCCGTGCGCGACCTGCACGTTGCCGGCGTCGAAGTAGTAGTAGGCGAAGACCGAGCAGCCGACCGGGCTGATCACGATCGCGCGGTCCTGGAGGCCGAAGTCGTGCAGCGCCTCGGCGATGTACTTGTGGATGTGGCCGTGGCCGCAGCCGGGGCAGTAGTGCGTCGTCTCCTGGTTGCCGTCCTTGCGCTCGAATTTCTTGTAGAAGGTCGGCGGGGCCGTGTAGGTCTTGGCCGCGGAACTTAGCCGTAGACATGGTGCTCCTTCCGGGTGCCGCGCAGCACCTCGAGAATCTCGTTCGGCGTCGGCACCATGCCCCCCTGGCGGCCGTAGAAGCCGATCGGGACGCCGGCAGCCGGCGGCGAGGCGCACGTCGTGCACCATCTGGCCGTCCGAGAGTTCGACGACGAGGACGCGCTTGCACGCGCGCGGCCGCCGCGCCGAGCGCCGCCTCCGGGAACGGCCAGAGCGTCACCGGCCGGAAGAGCCCGGCCTTGATCCCCTCGCGGCGCGCCAGGTCGACGACCGAGCGCAGCACGCGCCCGACGATGCCGTAGCCGACGAGGCAGACCTCGGCGTCGTCGAGCAGGTACTCGCGGTGCTCCGGCAGCGCCGCCGCCGCGCGGGCGTACTTCGCCATCAGCTTGCGGTTGTGCGCCTCGAGATCCTCGTGCGACATGTAGATCGAGGTGATCAGGTTCGGGCGCGTCGCGGCGTCCCCGCGCACCGCCCAGTCGGGCCGCGGCGGCTCGAACGCGGTCTCGGGGAAGCGCACCGGCTCCATCATCTGGCCGACGAAGCCGTCCGCGAGCAGGATCGCCGGGGTGCGGTAGGCCTGCGCCGCGGCGAAGGCCTTGAGCGTGAAATCGCACATCTCCTGCGCGTAGGCGGGAGCGTAGACGATCGTGTGGTAGTTGCCGTGCCCGCCGCCCTTGACCATCTGGTTGTAGTCGCCCTGCTCCGGCCCGATGTTGCCGAGGCCCGGGCCGCCGCGCATGATGTCGGCGATCACGCAGGGCAGCTCGGCGCCCGCGAGGTACGAGATCCCCTCCTGCATCAGCGAGAGGCCGGGCCCCGAGGAGGCGGTCATCGTCAGCTCGCCGGCCGCGGCCGCCCCGAAGACCATGTTGATCGCCGCGGTCTCGGACTCGGCCTGCACGAACGTGCCGCCGATCTTCGGCATCAGGTTCGCCGCCGCCTCGGTCAACTCGCTGGCCGGGGTGATCGGGTAGCCGTAGAACGAGCGGCAGCCGGCGAGGATGGCGGCCTTGACGACCGCCTCGTTGGCCTTGATGAGTTTCTGTTCCATCGCTGTCGCCTCCGCCGGCCTCAGGCCGCGGACTCCTCGCTGCAGGGGGTGACCGCGATCGCGTCCGGCTCCGGGCAGGCGTAGTAGCAGAGGCCGCAGCCCGTGCAGCGCCCGTCGGCGACGAACTCCACCGGGTGGTAGCCGAGGCGGTTGAGAGCCTTGCCGGGCTTCAGGACCTTCTGGGGGCAGGACTCGACGCAGAGCAGGCAGCCCTTGCACTTGTCCGCCCGGATGTCGACGCTCCCCTTCGGTCTGGCCATAGCGGAGGGATTGTAATGATGCTCCCCCCTCCGGTCAAGCAGCAGTATTTCAGCTTGTCGCGGCCGGCGAGCGCCGCCTCGCGCCTACTTCTCAAGCGTGCTCGACTCCAGGGGTGTCTGCGGCAGTGTCTCCGAATCCGGCTCCGGATCAGGAACCGGAGCGAAACCGCGGCGCGCCGCGTCACGCGCCTTGCGCGCCTCGTGGCGCTCCCAGAGGTGGCGCCCGATCCGGGTGTGACGGTAGCGCTCGAGGAGCCGCTCCTTGGCCTCGAAATCGGCAATGACCACCGCCAGGACGATCATCGCGATCCCCTGGATGAAGGGGAGGAAGAGCCCCGCGATGCCGATCACCAGGCACAAGCGCCGCCAGCACGTTTCGGGCGGTCTTGCGGATCATGCGCCGAACCTCGGACACGCCGGACGCGCTGTCGAAGTCGCGCCGGATCATCGCCCTGTTCATGCGCGACATAATGGGTGGCGGCTGTCCGATCGTCAAGCGCGTCCCGGCAACCGGCCGCGTCGCCAGCGCTCGATCCAGGGGAAGAGCGCTTCCCGGTCCCCCGGCTCCAGCTTGAGCGCCGCCAGGGCGGCCGCGAACGAAAGGGTGTTCAGCAGCGCCAGCACCACCCGCAGGGCCAGGTGCGTCGCGAGGCCCTGGCTGGTGAAAACGAAGGTGATCACGAGGGCCGGGACGGCGGCGAGCAGCGGTTTGTAGATGCGCTTCCAGGTCAGGGTGGCCCCGAGGACGAGTCGCGCCTCCAGGAGGACCAGGAAATAGATCAGCGTGCCGGCCAGCGCCGACGCGCCGGCCGCCCCCAGGATGCCGTAGCGCGGGATCAGGATCGCGTTGAAGAGCAGGCTGACGCCGGCGATGGCGATGGAGTTGGCGAGGTTCCAGAGGGAGTGCCCGGTCATCGCCATCAGGTGGCCCGCGAGACCGATCGAGCAGTTCAGGAGCGCCGGCACCAGCAGCAGGACCATGAAGGTCGTGTCGTCGGTGTAGCTGCTGTGAAAGATCCGCAACAGATCCTGCCGGAAAACGAAGATCAGCAGCGCGATCGGCAGGGCGAACGTCGTCGTCCAGCGAAAGACCGTGGAGAAGGAGCGATTCATCTCGTCGTGATTGCGCTCGGCCCAGAGGCGGGAGATGACCGGGGCGTACGCACCGGAGAAGACCAGACGGACCTGGCGCAGATTGATCACGATCTGGGCGCCCATCCCGTAGAAGCCGATGAGCTCCGGGCGCACGCCGAAGTAACTCAGCATCATGACATCCAGGTTGTTGATGAAGGAGTTGAAGGTCATGTTGAGGTTCTGCGGGAGGGCGTAGGACACGAGCGCGGGGAAATAGCGAAAGTGCCGGATCTGGCGGAAGAGCTTGCGGAAGGAAAAGTGGCGCCCGAAGACGAACAGCGCGATGCCGGCCAGCGCGATGTTGGTCAGCAGGTAGCCCCGCCAGAGTCCCGGCAGGCCCGCGTCGACCAGCCAGAAGCCGAGCGTCGTGACGATCAGCAGCGCGGGTTTGAAAAAGCCGTAGACCAAGGCGTCCCACTTCATGATCATCAGGGACTTGGTGGCGGCGACCACGATGATCGGCACGCAGGCGAACGGCAGCGCCCAGGCCATGAAAAGCACCGACTCGGCGATCTCCGGCTGCTTGTAACGGGCGAGAAACCACCGCAACCCGTCGGAGTGCACGAGCACCAGCAGCGCCCCGGCGATGACCAGGGTGATCACCAGTCCGTTGGCGACAACACGGTAGAACTCCTCCTCCCGCTCGGGTTTGTCCACCCAGTGCGAGGCGTAGATCAGCACGCCGTCGTTGAAGCCGCTCACGGCCAGGCTCATGATCAGGCTGTCGAGCAGGATGAACGCCAGGTAGAAGACGCCCATGTCGTGCGGGCCGTAGAGCCGGGCGACGAGGATGAAGAAGACCGGCGTCAATGCCTTGCCGATGGTGCCGAGGATGTTGACGCCGGCGCCGCGGGCGATGGCGCGGTGGCTCTCGGAAAGCGGTGACGGCGGCCGGTTCTTTTCCATGTCGGGGGAGATTACACCGGTCGGATGCGGATCAGCCAGTGATCACTTCGTCGTAGATCGCCTCGAGATCCCGCACCTGCCTCACGATGTCGTACTCCCGCTCCATTTTCGCCCGCGCGGCGGCGCCGAGGCGGTTCGCCGAGCGCCGGATCCCGCAGGATCGCACACAGCCGGTCGCCGAGCGCCTCGGCGTCGCGCTCCGCGACGAGGTAGCCGGTCGCGCCGTCGTCGATGATCTCCACGATTCCGCCGTGGTGCGTGCCGACGATCGGGACCGCGCAGGCGGACGCTTCCTTGGCGAACGTGAGCCCGCCCTCGCGGTCCCCCGTTCGCGCGACGACGCTCGGGGTGAGGACGACGGCGGCGGCGGCGAGCAGGGCGCCGATCTTTTCGTGGGGGAGGGCGCCGGGGAGTTCGACCGATCCGCCGAGACCGAGTTCGGCGATGAGCCGCTCATAGCGGCCGCGGAGCGGCCCGTCGCCGGCGATCACCAGGCGCGCATTCAGCCCGCCGCGCCGGGCCCTGGCGAACGCGCGCAGCCCGTACTCGTGCCCCTTCTTCTCGACGAAACGCCCGACCATGACGACGAGGGGCTCGCTATCGCTCCTGGCATGTGGGGCGCGCGGCGTGAAATGGGCGAGATCGATCCCGAGGTGGTGGATGCGGACCTTCCCGGGCGGGCAACCCGCAGCGACGACCAACTCCCTGATCTCGGCCGACGTGGCGAGAAATGCCGCAGCGTAGTCGAACAGCGATCTTTTCCGCAGGTGTACCGCCACCAGGCCGGCCGGAACCGTTCCGGACTCGCGAGCACCGTGACATCGTGCGCGTGCAGCGAGACGACAAGGGGCAGGCGATGCCGCTTCGCGAAAGGCAGAGCGAACGCGCCGTTGTGCCCGAAGTGCGCGTGGACGATCTTCGCGCCGTATCGGTCGAGCTCGCGATCGAAGCGGGGTGACACGCCGAACACGCCGTACCCGGTTGAAGCGAGCTTCGAGCCGCCGCGCGGGATCTCTTCGAGCGCGACCGTCGGTTCGTGGGGGAAGAGCTCGGCGTTGCGCCGCTGGCGGCAGAAGACGACGGCGCGGTACCGCTCGTGGAAGCGGAGCTGGTCGTGGATGAAGGTCTCCGAGTACGGCAGGAAGTTGTTCCGCCACAGGGCGACGGTGGGCTTGCCCTCCGGGTCGAGCTGCGGTTCGGTCACGATAGCGCCGATCTTCCCCGAGAAGCCCCGTGGGGGGTATCTGGACTCATGACGGCGGCGATTCTCCGGGCGGGGCCGAGGTTTGTCAAGGCGCTCAAAGTCGGCTCAGCCAGCGTCCGACTTCCCCGGCCCAGCGACGCGGCGTCCACGGGTCGGCGGCGGGAAAGAGCGGTGTCGCGGCGGCGAGGCGGGCCAGCAGAAAGCGCTCGATGCGCTCGGCCCGCGCGTCCCAGGACAAACCCTGCGCCGTGCCCAGCGCCCCGGCGGCCAGCAGCGCCGCCAGCGCCGGGTCGGCGGCGAGCGTGCGCAGCGTCCGGATCGTCGCCGCGACATCACCCGGCGGGACGAGCGCGGCATTGACGCCAGCGGTGAGCAATTCCGCGGTGTCGGGCGCGGCGGGGGCGAGAATGGCCCGTCCCGCGGCAAGGTAGAGGATGAGCTTGATCGGCAGCACCGTGGTGCCGTGCCGACGCAGCGGCTCGAGGCTCGGCGGGACCAGCAGCACGTCGGCGGCGAAGAGCCACGGGGCGAGGTCCTTGAATTTCTGCCACGGCACGACGCGCACGTTGGCGAGGGTCCCCGGCTTCCGTCTCGATCGGCCCCTGACCCTCGGAGCCGACGAGCACGAAGGAGATCTCCGGGGTCTCGCGAGCCGCCGCGAGGATGATGTCGATCCCCTTTCTGGCATTCATCCGGCCGCTGTAGACCACCGTGAACCGGTCCGGCTCGAGGTCGAGCCGCGCCCGCGCCTCGGCCCGGGTGAGACGCGGCTCGATCCGACCCGGGTCCCAGCCGTTGTGGGCGACGAGCATGCGCTCCTCGGGAACGCCGAGGCGCCGGTAGCTCTCGAGGGTGTACCGGGAGTGGAAGATCGCGGCCACCAGGTCCGGGTGCCGGAGGATGCCCCGCAAAAATGGCTGCAGAGGCGGAATCTGGTCGCCCCAGGGCCGAAAGTGTTCGTACACCACGCGTCTGCCCGCGCGGAGCAAGCTCCACGCGCCGGGCAGGTTGCGCGTGTAGACGAGATCCGCCTCGGCGATCGCTGGATGATGCGGAGCCCGCAGCGCGTGCGACCACTTCTCGAGAGCGCGGACCCGGTGGTAGCGCCGTTTGAGCAGATGGACCGCGACGTCGCCGCGCACCTGATAGTAGGCGCGGATCGCCTCAGCGTCGCCGGGACCGGTCCCGGGTCCGGGTATCAGCAGCCCGGTTGGGTGCCCCCGTCGCGCCAGAGCCCAGAGCGTGTTGACCACCTGCTCGGTGTCGGCGCCGGTGTTGGGCAGCGGCCTGTCGTAGGTGTACAGGATCTTCACGGGCCGCCGATCGATGCACGGAGCAAGATGAATCGCGCCCTTCCGTGGATGTTCCCGAGAAATTTTCGCCGATAATCTGGCCGATTCTACGGGCAAGGGCCGAGGTTTGTCAAAGCCTCGGTAAAAGCCGCCTGCGATTGACAGCTCCCCGGTCCGGGTGCTATCAATGCCCGCGATTACGCTACGCGGACCTGCCGCATCCCCAGCACGTGCTTCCCGCAACGCAAACGAAGGGGCCCTCATGACGCAGACGGGATCGCGGAAACAGCTCGGGCGCATTCTGGCGGTCGTCGGGGTCCTGCTGCTTGCGTACCTGGTCCACCGTATGGGGTTGCGCACGCTGTGGGCGACCATCGTTCAGTTCGGGCCCTGGTACCTGCCGATCTGCGTCATCGGCGCCGTCGAGTTGCTCTGCCATGCCGGCGCGTGGTGGCTGATCATGAGGGACTTCTTCCGGCGGGTGGCTCTCAGGGAACTCTTTCGCGTCAAGATCATCAGCGACGGCTTCAACATGATCCTCCCGTCGGCGAGTCTCGGGGGAGACGCCATGCGGGCGTTTCTGATCAGGGGGCAGGTGCCCCTGAGCGTCGGCGTCCCGGCCGTTCTGTTCGACAAGACGATCGAATTCGTCGCCTCGACCGTCTTCCTTGGCGGCGGGCTGCTGCTGGGGCTGCTCTCGCTGCGCCTGCCCGTGACCCTCATCGTTCCGGCGGTCATCAGCCTGGCGATCACCTCGGTGGGAATCGTCCTGCTGGTGGTCGCCCAGAAAAGAGGGGTGACCAGGAGCCTGCTGATGCTGAGCCTGCGTCCACCCCGCCGCCCGGCGTTGGGTTCTGGCGCGGGAGAGCAAGCTCCTCGCGATGGACGAGAGTCTCGGCCTGCTCTACACCCGTTCCAATCACCGGGCGCTCCTGCCCGTCGTCGTCCACGTTCTTGCCCGGTGCGTCGGCGTGTTCGAGGTGATGGTCATCCTGGCGGTCCTCGGCACGCCGGTCAGCTATATCCAGTCCCTCTTCATCGCCACGATCGTGACGTCGGCGAACACCGCCTTTTTCCTGTTCCCCGGGCAGTGGGGCGTGACGGAGAGCGTCCACGTGCTCGTGCTGCAGAGCATGGGGTATCCTGCCGCCGTCGGCCTCAGCCTGGGCCTGATCCGCAGAATCCGCAAACTCATGTTCGTCGGCGTGGGGCTGGTCCTGCTCGAGTTGAAGAAGCGGTCGGCGGCCTGACCCGGCGCTGCCCGACCGGATGATCGCTTGACAGGGATGGCGCGAGGCCCGAGAATCACGCTCCCGTGAACCAGGAACCCCCGCGGCAGAGAGCGCCTGAGCAGCGAGGCGTTGTGGAGCAGCCAGGCCGGACCCCATGACCAGAAACTACCTGTTCATCGACTACGTGACCCAGGGCTACATCCTGGTGGTGGGGCTGCTCGTCCTGCTCTTTCACGACCAGACGGTGCCGGGCTGGGGCTGGCTGATCGCGGCGCACGCGGTGCTGCTGTTTCTGGTCCATCAGCTGGTCAGCGCCAGCGGCCGCGGCCGGGGGACCCTCGATTTCCTGCGCCACTTCTACCCGGTCATCCTCTACGCGGCGTTCTACCGCGAGTCCGGCATGCTGAGCCAGATGTTCGTCTCCGGCCACCTTGACCACGTGATCATCCTCTGGGAGCAGGCGCTCTTCGGCTTCCAGCCGAGCATGCAGTTCATGGCCAGCTTCCCCTGGCTGCCGGTGAGCGAACTGTTCTACGCTTCGTACTTCTCCTACTACATCATGATCGGCGGGGTCGGCCTGGCGCTGTTTTTTCGCCGCCGCGAGGCGTTCTTCCACTACGTGAGCGTGCTCTCCTTCGTGTTCTACGTCTGCTACCTGATCTACATCTTCCTGCCCGTGATCGGGCCGCGGCTGTTCTCCCGCAGCCTCGGCGGCTTCACGCTGCCCCCCGACGTCCAGGCGTTCGTCGCGCCGGACCTTCTTGCGTTCCCGCCGCAGGTCACCCACGGCCCGTTCTTTCGCATCATGGCCTTCATCTACGAAGTGTTCGAGGCGCCCGGCGCGGCCCTCCCCAGCAGCCACGTGGCGGCGTCGATCTGCACGGTCTGGTTCTCCTTTCACTACCGGCTGCGCATCCGCCACCTGCACCTCGTCATGGTGGTGCTGCTCTGCTTTTCGACCATCTACTGCCGCTATCACTATGTGATCGACGTTCTGGCCGGCCTGCTGACCGTCGCCGTGCTGCTGCCCCTGGGGAACCGGTTGTTCAGCCGGTATCACGAGCCGCAGGCGGCCCGGGGCGGTGGCGCAGCGGCGTCAGGAGAAACCCCGTGACGGCTGCGACGCCCGGGGGACCTCCCGCCTGGCGGGTGTTGGCGATGAGGTCTGCGGCCGCGGTCCTGCTCGCGGCGGCGCTGGCGCTTGCCGCTCTCGCGGCTCCCCGCAGCGCCGGCGCCGCGGAGCCGAGGCGGAGTTGCGGCGTCGCCGGCCCCCCGGTGGCCGAGACGGGTCCGGAGCTGAAGTTGCACTACCGTCCTCCGGCCGCAGAGCAAGGCCCCGAGCCGCGGCTCCTCTTCCCCCCCGCCGCCGAGAGCGAGCTGAGCCTTGGGCCCCGGAATGGGCAGCGGGCGCTGCTGGAGTTCGCCGCGGTCCTGCTCGCCGAGAATGTCCGCTACTGGCTCAACGCCGGCTTTATCGAAGACTGGCAGTACGAGCTGACGTGGGACGATCAGAAAAAGCGGCTGCTGGAACTCGAGGGAGTGCGCTTCGACTCCAACGCCTTCGAGACCAACTGGACCCACGCCGCCGCCGGCGGCATCTTCTACTCGATTGGGCGGATCAACAACCTCGGGGTCGGGGAATCATTTCTTCTCTCCGCCTTCGCGTCCCTGTACTGGGAGGCCGTCGTGGAGTGGAGCGAGGTCTTCTCCGTCAACGACGCGATTTTCACGGATTTCGGCGCTCTCTCCATCGGCGAGCCCTGGTATCAGCTCTCGCGCTATCTGCTCTCCCGGCCGAGTCTCGCGCCGCGCATCCTCGGCTTCGTCATCCACCCTCTGCAGGGCCTGCACGCGGTGCTCGACCCGGCCTCCAGCCCCCGTCCTACCGAGAGCCAGTCGCTCCCCGGGTACGGGGTCTTCCTCTCGCTCGGCGCCGCGACCACCGACTCGCACTATCCTTCCGACACCGGGGATTCCGTGAGCCTCGGGCTGCGTTCGCGGCTGGCCCTCGCTCCCGGATTCACCTCGCCGGGGACGGAGCGCCGGCAGGGGTGGGAGGTGCTTTCGAGCAACCTCGCCATCAACGCGGACTTGGCTGAGGGCACGGCCCGGGAGATCGATTTTTTCAGCGGGGCTGTTTTTTATGGCCGGCTCGAGCGCCGTGTGGGGGGGGACTCCCGGGGCAGTGCCTCCATCCTCGGACTCGGCTCCGCGTTCACCCTTTTCAAAAAGGAGGCGGTGACGGATTACGATGCGGGGCAGGTCAGGGTCGGCCTCGACAACCTGCACCTGGAAGAGCCCCGGGATTTTCGCGACAAGTACTCGATCGTGCACCTCTTCGGGCCGGTGTACGAAGGGTACTGGCGCGGCGCGTCGACGACGGTTGTCTGGGGTCTGGAAGCCTACCCGGACTTCGCCCTGGTCAACGCCTACGCCCTGAACGCCTACTCGCTGGATCACGAGGTCGCCGGCTCGAAAACGACGATGCTGTACTCCGGCTACTACTATGGGTACGGGGCCAGCGCCATCGCGCGACTCGAAGCCAGCGACGGCCCGTTCTCGTTCGCCACCACGGCGTCCATGCACTACCACGCGTCGATCGAGGGCCTCGACCGCTTCCAGGAAGAGCTGGCCAACGATGTGCACGCTTCGGACACCTGGCTCAGGGTCGACGCCAGACTCGGCGTGCGCATACCGGGGACCCCCCTGTCCGTGGAGGCCTCGGGGCGGTGGTCGAGCCGCCACGGCACCGTCGGCGACACGGACGCGCACGGGGGGGAGTCGCGCTACTCCCTCGGGGTCACCTATCGGCTCTGAGGGGCGAGGGGGGCTGAAAACCTTTGACGGAACCGTCGTGCTGCCCGCGAGCAGTCACGGGCTACCGCTTGCCGAGGCTGACGAAGTACCCGAGGCGGAAGGTGTTGAGGACGACCGTTTCGGCGAGCAGCAGGTAGATGAAAATGTCCAGCCGGCTGGTCACGGCGAAGATCAGCACCAGCCAGTAGAGCACGGCCCGCGCCTCGCCGGTGTCGCCGCGCTCCTCGGATTTCAGGTAGCTCTTCGTCAGGTAGAAGAGGATGATCTGCAGCTGGTAGAGGCCCGTGGCCAGGAGTCCCAGGGTGAGCAGGTGCGGCATCTGGAAATACCGGCTGGCCCCCAGGGCGATGCCGGCGAAGATGCTGAAGTCGATGATGCGGTCCAGAAACAGGTCCAGGTGGGAGCCGTAGCTCGAGCACTGGCCCCGGGCGCGGGCCAGCATCCCGTCGGCGCCGTCGATGATCGACGACAGCTGGGCGGCAATGCCGGCCGCCACGAACGCTGCCGGCTCACCCTGCGCGAACAGCGCGCCGCTGACGCAGCCCACGACGGCGGAAGTCCAGGTCAGCTGATTCGGTGTTACGCGCGTGCGGTACACGGCCTTGACCAGCAGCGCCGCAGCCCGCCGGTTCAACTGCCGGTCGATGACGCCGATGCCGGCGAAAAACGCCGAGCGCTGCCCTTTTTCCGCGGCCCGGAAGTCGAATTCCTCCGGAGTCGGCGGGGCGCCCGTGCTCATCCGCGCATCTTCGAACTCATCAGGTAGTCGTCGAGGAGCTCCTCGAGCACCTCGGGCTCCTTCTGGCGCAGCTCGATCGCGTAGTCGAGGAACTTCACAACCCCGTCGTGCAGGATCCTCTCGACCTTGGCCCGCATGCGCGGGTGGTCCTGCACCTCTTCCATGAAGAGGCGCTCCGGGTTCTGTTTTTTGTAGAGCTGGAAGTCCTGGATGAAGTGCAGGATGTAGATCATGTCGTGGAAGATCGACTCGAAGTCGTGCGCGACCGCCCACTCCATGAAGGTGTGAAAAATCTGGCGTGCGTGGACGTACTCGCCGAGGACCTCCTCGACCGCGGCCGGCGAGCGGTACTCGAGGGTCGTGATCCCTTCGCGGGCGCTGACCAGCTCTTCGAGGCGGGCGTCGCGGATCCAGGCCAGCGAAAGCGCAGGCCGCGCGAGGGCACTGAAGTTGGAGATGAACACGTTGCGCATCTCGGAGCGGAAGAGGTAGCTCTTCAGGTACATCAGCTGCTGGCGCTTGCCCTCCTTTTCCTTGCGCGCGAGCCAGCGCTCGACGAGGAAGGCGCCGACCAGGATTTCGAGCGGGATGGCGGCGACGTGCAGCAGAAATTCGAAATGGGTGACGTGCTCGAGCCAGAGGAAGAACGCGGAGAGCGCCGGCAGGCCGAGGATCATCAGGAAAAGACGGTGCGCTGCTCGCGCTGCAGGCCCGATTTCATCGCGGGATGATACCAACGCTGCACACGCGCCGATCGCCATGTTCGGCACGTGCTGCCCGGCGCTTCAGAAGCACCATTTTGCGTCCTGGCAAGGCAGCGCGAGCGCGCGCGGAGGTGGGCTGGTGCCCACCGCACACGCTCGGCAGCGAACGCCGCCAGGGCGCAAAAGGGCCTCCTGAAGCCCGGGGCTTAACGGATACGGGCCTGGATGGCCTTGAATTCCGGGGTGCCCGCGCGGCCGAGCAGCTGGAAGAGGACCGTCTCGGTGCAGCTGATCACGGCGCCGGCGTCCCGCAGCAGTTCGAGCGCGGTGCGGGCGTTCTCGGGGTTGCGCGAGCAGACGGCGTCGGCGGCGACGTGCACGTTCATCCCGGTCGCGAGCAGCCCGAGGACGGTCTGCAGCACGCAGATGTGGGTCTCCATGCCGCAGACGATCACGGTCGAGCGGCCGGTCTGCTCCAGCGCCGGCGCGAAGGACGGCTCGCCGCAGCAGTCGAAGGTCATCTTGACGATCGCGGGCGCGGGGTCCAGCGCGGCGCGCAGTTCGGGCACGGTCGGCCCGAGGCCCTTCGGGTACTGCTCCGTGAGCACCACCGGCACGCCGAGGAGCTTCGCGGCGGCGATCAGGTGCCCGGTGTTCGCGACGACCCGCTCGCGCTCGGTCATCACGACGGCAAGTCGTTCCTGGATGTCGACGACGAGCAGCACGGCGTCGTCGCGGTCGAGCTGGAACGTGCTGATTCTCGTCATGCTCTCTCCTCCCTGAAACAAAAAGGGGCGCCCGCCGCCGCACGGCGACCGGCGCCCCTGGACAGCAGTGCTACTGTTTTCCCTTGACCAGGGTGTCGACCACCGCCGGGTCGAGCAGCGTGGAGGTGTCGCCGAGCTTGTCGATCTCGCCGTGGGCGATCTTGCGCAGGATGCGGCGCATGATCTTGCCGGAGCGGGTCTTCGGCAGGCCGGGCGCGAACTGGAGCTTGTCGGGGGTGGCGATCGGCCCGATCACCGTGCGCACGTGCCCGACGAGGGTCTTCTTGAGCACGTCGGTCGGCTCGACGCCCTGCTTGAGCGTGACGTAGGCGTAGATCCCCTCGCCCTTGATGTCGTGCGGGTAGCCGACGACCGCGGCCTCGGCGACCGCCTCGTGGCTGACGAGGGCGGACTCGACCTCGGCCGTCCCGAGCCGGTGCCCGGAGATGTTGATGACGTCGTCGATCGCGGCCCATCAGCCAGAAGTCGCCGTCGTCGTCGACCCGGGCGCCGTCGCCGGTGAAGTAGACGCCGGGGTACGTCGAGAAGTAGACCTCCTTGATGCGCTTGTTCTCGGCGTCGCCGTACGTGCCGCGCAGCATGCCGGGCCAGGGCTTCTCGATGACGAGCTTGCCGCCCTCGTCCGTGCCGGCGGGCGTGCCGTCGTCCTTGTAGATCTTCGGCACGACGCCGAGAACGGGCCGGCTGGCCGAGCCGGGCTTGGTCGTCATCGCGCCCGGGCAGCGGCGTGATCAGGATGCCGCCGGTCTCGGTCTGCCACCAGGTGTCGACGATCGGCAGCTTCCCCTTGCCGACGTTGCGTGTGGTACCACATCCAGGCCTCGGGGTTGATCGGCTCGCCGACCGAGCCGAGCAGCCGCAGGCTGGAGAGGTCGTACTTCTCGACGAACTTCTCCCCCTCGCGCATCAGCGCCCGGATCACGGTCGGGGCGGTGTAGAAGATGTTGACCCGGTACTTGTCGACGATCTCCCAGAAGCGCCCGGCGTCCGGGTAGGTCGGGACCCCCTCGAACATCACGCTGGTCGCGCCGTTGGAGAGCGGCCCGTAGACGATGTAGCTGTGGCCGGTGACCCAGCCGATGTCCGCCGTGCAGAAGTGGATGTCCTCGGGGTGGTAGTCGAAGATCCAGGAGAAGGTCAGGTTGGTGTAGAGGGCGTAGCCGCCGGTCGTGTGCACGACGCCCTTGGGCTTGCCGGTCGAGCCGGAGGTGTAGAGGATGAACAGCGGATCCTCGGCGTCCATCTGCTCGGGCTCGCAGATGTTGTTGATGTCGGCGGCCTTCATTTCCTCGTGCCACCAGAGGTCGCGGCCCTCGGTCATCGGCGACGCCCTCGCCGGCGCGGTGCACGACGAAGACCTTCTTGATCGTCGGGCACTCGTCGACCGCGACGTCGGCGTTGGCCTTCTGGGCCAGCGTCTTGCCGCCGCGCACGGCGTTGTCCTGGGTGACCAGGAACGCGGACTTGCAGTCCTGGATGCGGTCGCGCAGCGACTGGGAGGAGAAGCCGCCGAAGACGACGCTGTGGATCGCGCCGATGCGCGTGCAGGCCAGGATCGCGATCGCGAGTTCGGGGATCATCTGCAGGTACATCGTGACCACGTCGCCCCGCTTCACGCCGTTCTTGCGCATCACGTTGGCGAAGCGGTTGACCTCGGTGGAGAGCTGCTGGTAGGTGAAGGTCCGGTAGCTGCCGTCGTCACCCTCCCAGATGATGGCGGCCTTGTTGCGCGTCGCGGTGTTGCAGTGACGGTCGAGGCAGTTGACCGACATGTTGAGCTTGCCGCCGACGAACCACTTGATGTAGGGCTTGTGGAAGTCGTAGTCCAGGACCTTGTCCCACTTCTTGAACCACGTGAGGCGCTGCTCGGCCATCTCGGCCCAGAAGCCCTCCGGGTCCTTCACCGAGCGGTCGTAGATCTTCTGGTAGTCCGCGAGGGACTTGATGTGAGCCGTCGCGGAGAACTCCTTGGAGGGCGGAAAGGTCCGCTTCTCGTCGCTCAGTACGGTCATCTTGTTGTCCTGCGTCATGCCGCCTCCTTGTGGTGTGGTTGCCAGTCCCGCAATAATGGCCCGGGGCTCTGCAGCCCCGCTGCCGACGTACGCTCGCAATTTCTCGTCCTGTGTTTAGCGGTCGGCTGGGCTATTTGCCCGGCGCCCGCCCTTCGCTCCTGAGGAGGCATGCTACCACCAGAAAAAACGGGAGAAATCATTATTTTAATTGTCAGGAGTAAATGTTATTTCCTGGTTATTTCATCGGGAAAAATCGTGTTGTGCCGTCCGCCAAGCAGAAGCAGGCTGCTGAAAACATCCGCGCCACCAACGATGATTCAGACGCACACGGCCGGGGATGAACCTCATTCATATGCAACTCCCGATGTCGGTGGGTGCGCCCTTCGTTTGAAATCGCAAGCCTCGATCTATTTCCAAAGAAATAAAGCAAATTACATGCCTGAGACGTCCGCTGCCGGACCGAAGAAAAAAGCAGTCTGTTTACAGCATGTTAGGTTGTCGCAGGTGTTTTGTGCATCCGGGTGAGACCAGAGCCGTCGCCACGCTCGTTACGAATGGTAACCAGGTCAAATCACGATGTTCCCGTCACGGAGCGCGACGCCACCCGTCTCCCCGGTTCCGGCCGTGGAAAGGCTCGACCGGAACGCCCGCGTGACAGAATCGCAAGCACTACCTATATTTCCAGAACACAGGCCGGAGGAGGGGTTCATGTCTTTGCGCGAGGATCGTGGCTGGAATCCCTACGTCGCCGGGGCGCTCACAGGTGTTCTGATTGTCCTGTCGGCGTATTTCACCAACAATTACTTCGGCGCGTCGTCCTCTTTCGTCCGCACCGCCGGCATTATCGAGAAGTTCTTCGGTCCCGAGCACGTCGCCCGCACGAGTTACCTGGTCCGTTATGCGCCGCGCATCGACTGGCAGTGGTTCTTCCTCGTCGGCATCAGTCTCGGGGCCCTCGTCGCCGCGCTGTTTTCCCGGGATTTCGCCTGGCGATCGGTGCCGGGGATGTGGGCGGAACGCTTCGGCCCGAGCGCGCTGCTGCGCGCGGCAGCAGCTTTTTCGGGCGGCTTCCTGCTTCTTGTCGGGGCGCGGATCGCCGGTGGCTGAACGAGCGGTCACGGGCTGAGCGGTTCGCTCCAGCTATCCGTCGGCGGCATGATCACCCTTGCGGCCATCTTTGCCGGAGGCATTCTCTCGGCCGGGGTGCTCTACCGCGGAGTCCCGCGGCGATGAGCGGCCCGCTCTCCGGCCTCCTCTTCGGGGCGCTGTTCGGCGTGCTCATCCAGCGGGCGCGCGTGACGCGCTACGAGCAACAGGTCGGCTGTCTGCGGTTGCTCGACATGACGATCGTCAAGTTCATGCTCTCGGCGGTGCTCACCGGCATGGTCGGGGTCTACCTGCTCGGGGAAGGCGGCGTCGACCGGATCATGGTGTTGCCGACGGTGCTCGGCGCCAATGCGGTGGGCGGCTTTCTCTTCGGTCTTGGCTGGCCGCTGCTGGGGTACTGCCCCGGCACCGCTTTCGGGGCGCTGGGCGAGGGCCGGTACGACGCCTTCTGGGGGATGCTCGGGATGCTCTGCGGGGCGGCGTTTTTCGCGGAGATCTTCCCAGCCCTGGAAGGCAACATCCTCGCCTGGGGGTATCTCGGGCCGCTGACCCTCCCGCAACTCCTGCACGTGAACCCCTGGGTGATCGTCGTACCTTTCGTCGTCGGGGGGATCGTCTTCCTGCGTTGGATCGAGAAGAAAGGTCTCTAACTCACCTTAGTCCGGGCTCTGATCCCCGGCACCCTCCGGCTCGGGTCGGATCAACGCGTAATTGCAGGTCCGGGCATCCCCGAGCGCAAGGTCCACTTCGCCGCCGGCGAAGCCGATCATCTGAAGGATGTTCCCGGCCAGGCGCAGGCTGCTCTCCACCGCCTCCGGGTACGCCTGGGTCGCTCCGGCTTCGAGCAGTCTGCCGCTCGCCTCGAGATCCCGGGCACGGGCGATCACCGGGAGTTCGGGCCAGGCGCCTCGCAGCAGCGTGACGGCTCGGAGCGCGGCGTGCTCCTGGTCGATCGTCAGCACCACGAGGTCCGCGCGTCCGGCGCCGGCTGCCGACAGCAGTTCCAGGTCTCCGATGTTGCCGTAGAACACCGGAAAGCCGTCGGCCTTGCCGCGGGCGACGCGGACCGGGTCCATGTCGACCGCGAGAAAAGGAATACCCTTCCCGGCGAGAATCGCCGCTACGGTGTGACCGACTCTCCCGTAGCCGCCGATGATGACCCGCGGCGCCACGCCGCCGGCAGCGGGCACCTTGAGGTACTCCGGGGTGGCGGCAGGCAGCCGCTCCCAGCGCCGGGCGATGGTTTCACCGAGCTGCACCAACAGGGGGGTGAGGAGCATGCTGACCGAGATCACCCCGATGCCGGTGACGAACGCGGCGTCGTCCAGCACGCCGAGGGCCCGCGCCGACCCGAAGACCACGAAACCGAACTCCCCGCCCTGCGCGAGCAGAAATGAGATCCGGACGGTGCTGGCGCGGCCGAGGCCGAACAGCCAGCCGACGACGCCCATGGCGAGGATTTTAAGCAGCACGATGATCGCCACGTCCCGCGCGAAGGCGCCCGGCCGCGCGCCGATCGCGCCGAGATCGACGGACATGCCCACCGCCACGAAAAAGACGCTCATCAGCAGGCCCTTGAAGGGCTCGATCAGGGCCTGGATCTGCAGGTGATAGCGGGAGCCGGAGAGCAGCAGACCCATCATGAACGCACCGAGAGCCATGGACGCGCCGGCCTCGTGGACGGCCCAGGCCGCGAGGAAAACCGAGAGCATGACGACCAGGAGGAAACCTTCGCGGTTGCCCTGCCGCGCGAGCCGTTCGAGAGCGAAGGGCGCGACGTAGCGGCCGAACCCGACCACGAGCCCGAGCATGCCGGCGACGATGGCCAGTCGCTCCGCGAGCGGCAGGCCGCCGGTGAGAGCGTCGCTCCCGGCGAGCAGCGGCACCAGCGCCATGATGGGCACGACGGCCAGATCCTGCATCAGCAGCACCGCGAAAGCCGTGGTGCCGTGACGGCTGCAGACTTCGCCGCGATCACGGAGCAACTGCATCACGAACGCCGTGGAGGAGAGCGCGAGGGACAGGCCGATGATCAGCGCGGCCTGCCACGACTGCTCGTCTCAGCAGCGCGTACGCGGTGACGGCGGCCCCGGTGAGCGCGATCTGCAACGATCCGACGCCGAAGACCTCCCGTCGCATCGCCGCGAGCCGGGCGGGCTGGAGCTCGAGCCCGATCACGAAGAGCAGCAGAACCACGCCAAGCTCGGTGAAATGACGGAGGCCCTCGACGTTGTGCGTGAGGGCCGGGCCCAGGGAGTGAGGTCCGAGAATCACGCCGGCGACTAGCAGGCCGATCACCGAGCCGAGACCGAACCGCTTCGAAAGGGCGACCGTCACCGAAGTGACGAGCAGCAGGAAGACTGCGGCGAGTACGAAGCTCTCGGGTTCCATATTGGTCACCATCCTACGCCATGGCGAGCCGTTAGAGAAGGCGGCGCCGGAGGACGCGGCGGATGTTGATATTCATCCCCTCCGCCGCTAGTATCTCTCGCAAAGGGGTGCAGTTCGTACGTCATGCCGCTGCGAGCTTTTTCGTCAGCGCTTCCTCCCCTCTGAGGTTGCAGTGGCAGGGGGGGCGAAACGATGGCGGTCCACACGATCTTTCTCCAGCTCGGCGCCGCGGTGCCCGACGATATCTTCGGGCTGGTCTTCCTCGCGCTCGCCACGCCCTCGGTTACACTGATCTCGCTTTTGAGCCGACGCTACGAGGCAAGCAGCGCGGGCCACGGCATGATACCCACGACGCTGCCGGCGCCCTTTGGACTCACAGCGCTCTATTGGCGCTTCCCGGGCGACGCACCGTGAGCTACCTTCTGCTCGCTCTGGGTTTTCTCGCGCTCGTGAAAGGCGCGAGCATGCTCGTCGCCGGCGCCTCGTCGATCGCGAGGCGGTTCGACATCTCGGACTTCGCGATCGGGATGACCGTCGTGGCCTTCGGCACCTCGACTCCCGAGCTGTTCGTCACGCTCATCGCCGCGCTCGGGGGCAGCCCGGACATCGCGGTCGGCAACGTGATCGGGAGCAACATCGCGAACACGCTGCTGATCCTCGGCGTCACGGCTCTGATCCGGCCGCTCATGGTTTCGCGGGGGACGGTCTTGCGGGAGATGCCCTTCGGTCTCCTGGCGTCCTGCGCGCTCCTGTTCGTCGCCGGCGACGCCGTTTTCGACGGGGCCGCAGAGGGCATCGTCGGCCGCGCCGACGGCCTGTTGCTGCTCTCGTTCTTCTCGATTTTTATCTACTACTCGGCGAGCACCGCGCAATGCGTCAGGGGGATGGAGGAGCTCGCGCCGGCGCGCGGGCGCAGCCTTGCTCAGGCGCTGGCGCTCGTAGGCGCCGGGCTGGCGGGCCTGATCCTCGGGGGGAAATGGATCGTCGACGGCGCCGTCGTGATCGCGCAGGACTTCGGGATGAGCGAAACTCTCGTCGGGCTCACCGTCGTCGCGATCGGCACCTCCCTGCCGGAGCTCGCGACGTCCGCTGTCGCCGCATGGAAGGGGAACTCCGATCTCGCGCTCGGGAACGTGCTCGGCTCGAACATCTTCAACATCTACTTCGTGCTCGGCGTGACCGCCACCGTCCACCCCCTGCCGTTCCACGCCGAGAACACCGTGGACCTGACCGCGATGGTCGGGGCGAACCTGCTGCTGTTCGCGGTGATTTTCCTCGGCCGGAGACTCGAACTCGCCCGCTGGGAGGGTGGTGCGCTCCTCGCGTCCTATCTCGCGTATCTCGCGGCCGGGATCGCGCGGATGCCGTGAACGCGGGAATTCGGGGTCAGTCGCTCTCCGGGAGGGCGGTCTTCCGGGAGCGACGAGCGCGGCGGGCCGGCTGGAGATTGACATCCTCCGAGAACAGGAGCTGAGCCGGGGTTCCCTCGGCGCCGAGCATGTGGACCAGCCGCTGGATTCCCGCCGAGACGCTCGCCAGTCCGTCCGGGGTGAGCCGTTTGAGCCCGTCGAGCAGGAGGACTTGAGCCACCGCCGGCGCGTGGGAGCCGAAATACTCGCCTTCCGTCGTAACGGCCGCACGCGGCAACCCCCCGGCGCGCCGCGGCCGTCGCCACTCGACGAGTCCCTTGCTCGCAAGCCGCTCGAGCACTCCGCCGAGCGTGGAAGGATGCAGGCCCATACGGCGGGCAAGCGTCGGAACATCGACACCGCCGGTCTCCCGGAGAACCTTGAGGGTCCAGAGCTGCGGGCTGGTCAGCCCGGTGACGCGCTCGGCGCGCCGCGAGAGGGCGTCGACGCGGCGGAAGATGCGGCGCACGTCGTCCATGATCCGCTGGATCGCCTGTTCGCTGCGGGCTCCCCGGCGCCGAACACCTGGTGTCTGGACATTTTCGGGTGGCACAGCTTGATTATAGGTGGATTGTTTCCCATTGTCAGCACGTATCCGGGCACGCTTCAGGATTCAGGTATTTCACCGGCAGGGTGAAGAAAAATGTCGTCCCCGCTCCGCAGACGCTCGTGACGCCAATCTCGCCCCCATGAGCTTCGACGATCTTTTTAGCGATCGCCAACCCCAGGCCCGCACCTTTTTCGCCGCCGGCAGGCTTCACGCTCGTCTGTTTAAACGCCGTGAAGACCTGCGGCAGCTCATCCGGGGAAATTCCGGGGCCGCGGTCGGCCACGCGAGTGACCACCAACTCGCCCTCCAGCGAGACGGAGACCGTGACGACCGAGTGCGGGGGGGAGAATTTCACGGCGTTCATGATCAGGTTGTCGAACACCTGTTCGATCCGGTCCTTGTCGAACCACAGGGCCGGGAGTACGCCGCCCTCGAACTGGAGGGAGAGCTGCTTCCGCTCCGCCAAAGCCTGCAGGATCTCGAGGTGCCGTCGCGCGAAATCCTCGAAGTCGCCGCTGCTTTTGTGGAGGGTCAAACTGCCCGACTCGATCGCCGAAAGGTCGAGGAGTGCGGCGACCATCCTGAGCATGAAGTCGCTCTTGGCGAGGATGACTTCGATCGACTCGGCCTGCCGCCGGTCGGGGGCGTCGGCCTGGCGGCGCTGCAGGGATTCCGCGCACATCCAGATGACGGCCAGCGGTGTCCGCAGGTCGTGTGCGGCCATGCCGACAAACTGGTTCTTCTGGCGGTTCAGTTCGACGAGCTTTTCCTGCTGCCGCTTCTCGATCAGTATGTTGTTCTTCAGCCGCGTGAGCATCAGGGAAATCATCACGAAGATCAGCAGGCGGACACCCGTGTTCCAGTAGATGGCCAGGGAATTCGCGTAGGGGTGCCCGGCGTAGGCCTCCGCGAGGTGCCAGGCCAGGCGTGGCTGAAACGGCGGTGGCGATCCCGGGCCTCTTGCCGCAGCAGTACGAGGCAATCACGATGGGTATCAGGTAGAAGGGGGAGAAGCCGAATTCGTACCCGCTCAGGGCGTCGAGAATCCCGATCAAGACCACCGCGAGGATGCTGCACAGGGAGAAAAACAGCGCCCACCTCTCCCCGAGACGCTGTAACGTTTCCTCTAGGGATACGAAGCCAGACGCGTCCTCCCGGGCGGGGCCGGGTCCGCGCTCGTCCGCCTGAACTGCCTTCACGCTGTGCTCCATGTCTCGCCTGGTGCTTGAGGGAACAACCGATACCTGGGCATCATAACGCCTGGCCGGCAATTGTCGAGCGGCATGCGCTTCAAGTTCGGTTCTTAGTCGTCGCCGCCGCGGATCAATGCGGCACACCTGATCACGAAGAAGCACCGCCGTCCACCGCGCGGTGCAGCCAGCAATCCTTGCCGCCGCTTTTTGCCTCGTACATCATCTGGTCGGCCAGGGCGGTTGCGGCTTCGAGGTCTGCCGGGGGAGTCGCGAACGTGACCACGCCGACGCTGTACCCGATCGGCCAGTGCGCTCGGTCCACTTCTTTCTGCCGGCCGATCAACTGCGCGGTGATGACGAAGAAGATCAGGCGCACGATCGCGTTCCAATACATGATCCAGGGCTGCGAGTAGGGATACCCCGAGATCAGTTCCACGAAGAGCCAGGCCGCACTCGCGGCCACCGCGCCGAAGAGGCCCGCGCCGCGGCCGCCTCGCCAAGCGAGGAACGCCGTCGGCAGGAGATAGAACACGGAGAAGGAGACCTCGAAGCCCGTGAGGTAGTCGAGCAGGCCGACCCCAAGCGTCAAGGTCAGTCCTCCGGCGATGATCGCCGCTCTTGTCGCGCCGCGCGCCGCTGCAGGGCGCGGCGCGTTTTCAGGGAAGCCTACAGCCGGTTGTTGCGATCCTTCCACGCTCGACTCCTGTACACCGCAGTGCATCGCCCCGCGGTCCTGAGAGGCGGCATCCTCGTGCCACGGCCAGCGTGAGGAAAGCCGCCGCCGTGGCCGGTTACCCGATGGCAGCGACCACTTCGCTGTCCGACACTCCCCGTCTCCGCGCGAGCATCAGGCCGAAGGCCATCAAAAGGTTGGTGGCGATGATCACGAAAAAGAGGATGCCGCTGTTGAACGTCGCCGACTGGTGCGCGAGCGGGATCTGGTAGAAGAGAATCACGGTCACAAGCCCCCGGGGGAGGAGAAAGAGCTCCGGCAGCAGCGGGATGGCGACGAGGTATTTCAGGCAGAGAAAACGGACGGCCAGCAGCGCCAGCACGATCAGCCCGCCGATCTTGAACACGGCGATGTCGTTGAGCAGTCCCAGGTCCATCTGGTACCCGAAGAGGACGAAGAAGTAGGTGCGCAGCAAAAAGGAGCTCTCGCAGGCGACGCTTCTGAGCTGCTCGAGCGCGACGCGTCCCGGAGGGCCCTCGCCGGGAACGGCCCGGTGAATCCACGGCAGCAGGTGCAGGTTGTTCATCGCCAGGCCGAAGAGCAGCACCAGCAGCAACGAGGAGAGGTGATAGAGATGGCCGAGCGCGTACAGGAGCGTCAGCAGGGCGAGCACCAGGAAGAATTTGACCTGGCGGCGGATGCGCACCGTGAGCATCGCCAGGGCGACGGCGGCGAGCGCCGAGAGCAGGACCAGGGAGAGGACCCCGGTGAGAAAATTCGCCACGGTGCGGGCGCTCAGCGACAGCGAGAAAGCGAAGTAATTGAACAGGAGGATGCCGAAGATGTCCGAGAGGCTGGCCTCGTACATCGTGAATTCGCGTTTGTCCTCGGCGATGTGCGCGATGCTGGGGAGTATGACGGCGCTGCTGATCACCGAAAGGGGGATCGAGTAGAGGATGATCTGGTGCAAGGAGGCCTCGAACAGCGGCAGGAGGATCGCCACGACAGCCACGGTCGAACCGACGAGGAACACGAGCGCCGATGCGGCGCCCTTGCCGATCACGGGCCACTTCTCGCGGCCCAGGCTCAGGTCGAGGGCGCCCTCGAGCACGATCATGATCAGGCCGACGGTGCCGAGGATGGGAACGATGTGGGTGATGGTGTCGAATCGCGCTGCCAGGTCGGGGGTGAACAGGCGCAGGGCGACCCCGGTTCCCATCAGGAGCAAAACCGAGGGGATTCGCGCCCAGGAGGCGACCAGATCGTACACGTACGAGAGGATCGCCAGACCGCAGAGAATGATGATGATCTGGTACTGGTTCACGGCCATCCCCCCCCTGCTCCAGCCTGGTGCCCATCGTATCATGAAAGCAGGCGGGTGCGAGCGTCGCGTAGGAACCGCGGGGTTCCTGGCGGTGCGCGCAGCCTTGTGTTCTGCCGGAGTGCAGATTATTCTGGTCGCAAGAGGTGTGGCGCACGTCGTGCCATAGGCAACATCGAGGGTCGGGCCGCCCTCGGGGAGGATCATGCTGCCTTCTCCTGACCCGATTCATCGCGGTTCCCGCCGGCGGAGCAGGCCTGGCCATCGTTTTTTCGGACCTCGACGGCACGCTGCTCGACGCGAAAACCTACCGTTTCGACGCAGCCCTCCCGGCGCTGGAGGTCCTGCGGGCGCGCGGGATTCCCCTCGTCCTCTGCTCGAGCAAGACGCGCGTGGAGATGGAAATCTACCGGGAGCGCCTCGGCAATCGCGACCCGTTCATCTTCGAGAACGGCGGCGGCATCTGTCTTCCGGCAGACCTGTTTCCCTCGACTTCGGAGGGGGAGGTGTCGGGACGGCTGCCGGGTGATCCGCCTCGGCACGGCGTACGCGCGCCTGCGCGTCGCGCTGGCGGACCTCCGGCGGGAGCTCGGAGTGGCCGTGACCGGGTTCGGCGACCTGACGGCGGCCGCGGTGGCCGATCTCACCGGGCTGCCCCTGGCCGAGGCCGAGCTGGCGCGGCGGCGGGAATTCGACGAGCCCTTCGTCTTCGACAACCCGCAGGAGCCGCGGGAGGACGAGTTCCTGCGCGCCATCGACGACCGGGGGCTGCACTGGACCCAGGGGCAGTTCTTCCACATCCTCGGCGACAACGACAAGGGTCGGGCGGTCCGCCTCGTGACGGAAATCTACCGGCGCGAGCGTCAGGTCCTCACGACCATCGGCCTCGGCGACGCCGCCAACGACCTGCCGCTGCTCGAGGCCGTCGACGTCCCGGTGCTCGTGCAGCGCGAGGACGGCAGCCACCTCGAGGGCGTGCGGTCGCCGCGGCTGGTGCTTGCGGACGGCGTGGGCCCGGTCGGCTGGAACCGCGCGATCCTGGGGCTGGTCGGAGCATGAGCGCCGTCGATCTGCTGCGCATCTACCGGGAGGCGATTGCCGCCGTGGAGCCGCGGGCCGCGGTGCTGCGCGCTCTCGCGCTGGACGGCGGCATGCTGCGCGCCGGCGAGTTCAGCTGCGATCTTGCCGACGTGGAGCGGATCGTGGTCGTCGGGGCCGGCAAGGCGGCCGCCGGCATGGCGGCTGCGGTCGAGGAGATCCTGGGCGGCCGGATCGAGTCCGGGCTGGTCGTCGTCAAGGACGGGCACACCGGTCCTCCGGGCCGGATCGCCCAGGTCGAGGCCGCGCATCCGCTGCCGGACGAGCGGGGAGCGCGCGCGGCCGCGCGCATCCTCGAGCTCGTCGGCGGCGCCGACGCGAAGACCCTGGTGATCTGTCTGCTCTCCGGCGGCGCCTCAGCCCTCCTGGTCGCGCCCGCGCCCGGGATAACCCTGGAGGACAAGATACGAACGACAGACCTGCTGCTGGCCTCGGGCGCCGACATCGCCGAGGTCAACACCGTCCGCAAGCATCTCTCCGCCGTCAAGGGGGGACGGCTCGCCGCGCAGGCCAGACCGGCGCGGCTGCTGACCCTCGCGCTCTCGGACGTGATCGGCGATCGGCTGGACGTGATCGGGTCCGGTCCGACCTTCCCCGACGGGTCGACCTTCAGCGACGCCCGCGAGGCGCTCGGGCGTCGCGGGCTGCTGTCGCGGCTGCCCCCGGCCGTGCGCATCCACCTCGAGCGGGGGGCGCTCTGCGATCATCCCGGAGACGCCCAAGCCCGGGGATCCGCTGTTCGACGGGGTCGGGCACTGCATCGTCGGCAGCAATCGCATCGCCCTGGATGCGGCCGCCGCGAGCGCGCGCGCCCAGGGGTACGACGACGGTCGTGCTCTCGGCCGAGGTGCAGGGCGATGTCCGCGCGGCCGCCCGCTGGCTGGCGGGAGAGGTCCGGCGGGTGGCGCAGAGCCTCCCCGCGGGCGCGCGTCCCGTCTGCCTGCTCTGCGGCGGGGAGACCACGGTGACCGTGACCGGCTCCGGCCAGGGCGGCCGGAACAGGAGTTTGCGCTTGCCTTCGCGCTGGAGATCGAGGATCTTGGCGGGGTGGATTTTCTCTCGGCGGGGACGGACGGCACCGACGGCCCGACCGACGCGGCCGGCGCCTTCGCGGACGGGGGAACGGCGCGGCTGGCGCGGGGCGCGGGGCTGGATCCGGCAGCCAGCCTCCGCGACAACGACAGCTACCGGTTTTTCGACGAACTCGGCCGGCGCACCGGCGGCTCCCCGCTTCTCGTGACCGGGCCCACCGGGACCAATGTCATGGACATCCAGGCCGTCATCGTGCGCGCAGGGGAGGGTGGCCGCCATGGCCGAGGCTGACCGCGCCGACATCGTCGTCGGCATCCCGAGCTACAACAACGCCGACACCATCGGGCACGTGGTCACGGCGGTGGACCTCGGTCTGGCGAAGTACTTTCCGGAGTCGAAGGCGGTGATCGTCAACTCCGACGGCGGCTCGAAGGACGGGACGCCGGACGTGGTCCGCGGCACCCGCGCCGAGTGCCGCACGCTGCTGCTGAGCCACCCGCTGCAGCCGGTCCACCGCATCAGCGTCCCCTACCACGGCATCCCGGGCAAGGGCAGCGCCGTGCGCACGATCATCGAGCGCGCCCGGGAGCTCGAGGCGCGCGCCTGCGCCATCGTCGACTCCGACCTGCGCAGCATCACCCCGGAGTGGGTCGAACTGCTCCTCGCGCCGGTGCTGCGCGAGGACTACGATTTCGTCGCCCCCCTCTATCAGCGGCACAAGTTCGACGGCACGATCACCAACTCCATCGTCTACCCGATGACGCGCGCCCTCTACGGCCGGCGGGTCCGCCAGCCGATCGGCGGCGAGTTCGGCTTTTCGGCCCGGCTGGTCGAGCACTACCTGCGCCAGGATGTCTGGAACACCGACGTGGCGCGCTTCGGGATCGACATCTGGATGACCACCGAGGCGGTGGCCAACGGCTTCAAGGTCTGCCAGTCCTACCTCGGCGCCAAGATCCACGGCGCCAAGGACCCGGGCTCCGATCTCGGCGGCATGCTGGTGCAGGTGGTGGGCTCGCTCTTCGAGCTCACGGCAAAACACCGCGGTGTCTGGCACGGTTCAGCGCGGGTCGACGGACGTCGACACCTTCGGGTTCCGCTACGACGTCGGCCTGGAGCACGTGCCGGTGAATGTCGCCCGGATGCGGGGCATCTTCGCCGAGGGGCTCAAGAGCCTCGGCGAGATCTGGCGCGCGGCCCTGGGAGCCGGGGATTTCGGCGAGATCGCGTCCCTCGGCGCCGTCCCGGACGAGCGGTTCCATTTCCCCGCCGGGCTGTGGGCCAGGACCGTCTACGATTTCGCGCTCGCCCACCACCGTCGGAAGATCCCGCCGGAGCATCTCCTGCGGGCCTTTCTCCCCCTGTACCTGGGACGGACGGCCTCCTTCGTGCTGGAGGCGGCGAGCCTCGAGCAGGCGGAGGTCGAGGCGCTGATCGACGCCACCTGTCTCGAATTCGAGCAGCAGAAAGACTATCTTGAACGCAGTTGGACCTGAGCGGCTACAAGCCTCAATAGTCTTGCGGGCGAAGCGCCCGCGCTAGGGAAAGGAGTGCCCCATGAGCACGTTCCTGCAGCTGGTCGAGGAACCGTTCCGCGAGATGATTCTGAAGTTCCGCGTGTTCCTCCCGAACCTGATGGCGATGCTGACCATCCTGGTCCTCGGGCTGGCGATCTCCTGGGCGCTCAAGCGCCTGCTCGTGAAGATCCTCGACCTCTTTCACTTCGACCAGCTGGAGCGACCGCATGGGGCTGACGGCGCTGCTGCGACGGGAGAACCTCTGGCCGAAACCCTCGCTGGCGGTCGGGGCGGTCGTTTTCTGGACGAGCTTCCTGCTCTTCACCATGATGGCGCTGAGCGTGCTCAAGCTCGAGGCGGTCCACCTGCTCATCTCGCAGTCCTTCCTCTACCTGCCGCGCATCGTCTCCGCGGTGCTGCTCGTGCTGGTCGGGTACCTGGTGACCGGGTTCGTGAGCCGGGCGGTGCTCATCGCCGCGGTCAACAGCGGACTTCGCAACTCCCGCCTCCTCGCCGAGGGGGTCCGGCTGCTGCTGACGGTGCTGATCCTGGCGATGTCCCTCGAGCAACTCCAGGTGGCGCCGAGCATCGTGCTCGCGGCGTTCTCCATCGCCTTCGGCGGGATCGTCCTGGCGCTGGCGATCGCTTTCGGCGTGGCCGGAATCGACCAGGCGCGCAAGGTCTACAGCGGCGAGGAGGACGTCCCGGTCGGCGAAGAACGACATCGAGCACCTCTGATCACGGGAGGGGAGAGACGCCATGGCCGATTTTCACCAGACCGGCATCATCAGCACGCTGCACCGGCTCGGGAACCCGGGCCTCGAGCGGCTCGAAGGCGAGTTGGAGACGCACAGCCGCAGGCGTCCGGTCGCGCTCGTGCTCCCGGCGCTCTACACGGAGTTCGAGGGCCCGGCCATGCCGAAAATCGTCGCCGAGCTGGCCAAGATCCGGTACCTGGGACAGATCGTCGTCGCGCTGGGGCGGGCCTCGGAGTCCCAGTATCGCGCGGCGGCGGATTTTCTCAAGCCGCTCGGCGACACGGTCCGCATCCTGCACATCGAGGGCAAGCCGGTCCAGGAACTGCTGAAAACCCTGGAGCGCAACGGGGTCAACGCCGGGGAGGACGGCAAGGGGCGGGCGACCTGGCTGGCCTACGGGTACGTCATCGCCGCCGGGAAGGCCGACGTCATCGCGCTGCACGACTGCGACATCCTGACCTACAACCGGGAATTGCTCGCGCGGCTCTGCTACCCGGTGGTGAACCCGGATCTGGACTACGTCTTCTGCAAGGGCTTCTACAGCCGCGTCACCGACAAGCTGCACGGCCGGGTGACCCGGCTGCTGATCACCCCGCTGACGCGCTCGCTGATCAAGCTGGTCGGGGAGAACCCGTTCCTCGTCTTCCTCGACAGCTTCAGGTACCCGCTCGCCGGGGAGTTCTGCATGATGACCGACGTGGCAAGGGTCAACCGCATCCCCTGGGACTGGGGGCTCGAGGTCGGCGTCCTCGCCGAGGTCCTGCGCAACTACTCCCCGCGCCGGATCTGCCAGGTCGACATCGCGGAAAATTACGAGCACAAGCACCAGGCCCTCTCCGCGGAAGACCCCGAAAAGGGGCTGATGCGGATGTCGGTCGACATCTGCAAGTCGCTCTACCGGACGCTCGCCTCGGAGGGGGTGGTCTTCTCCGACGGGTTCTTCAAGTCGCTCCAGGTCACCTATCTGCGCATGGCCGAGGACACGATCATGCGCTACGAGGCGGACGCCGCGATCAACGGCCTCGCCTTCGACCGGCACGCCGAGGCGCTCGCGGTGGAGTCCTTCTCGCGGGCGATCGTCCAGGCGGCGCAGCGGTTCATGGAGAAGCCCACCGGGACGCCGCTGATCCCGAACTGGAACCGCGTGACGTCGGCTGTTCCGGGGATACTCGACATGATGCTGGCCGCGGTGGAGGGGCGCCGGGGCTGAAACCAGGGGCTGGCTGCCGCCCCGCCCTCAGTGCCCCCCGACGGGCGGCTCCGGGTCGGCCGGGCGCAGGTGCACGTCGCGCTGCGGGAAGGGGATGCGGATGCCGAGGCGCAGGAACTCCTTGTAGATCTCGCAGTTCATCTCGTGGATCGTCCGGCCGCGCAGCGCCGGCTCCTTCGCCCAGGCGAGCAGTTCGAAGTTGAGCGCCGAGTCGCCGAAGGTGCGGAAGCGCACGCGCGGTTCGGGTTCGGCGACGATGTTCCCGTTGCCGAGCGCGATCGCGAGGAGCACCTGCTGCACCTGGTCGATGTCGCTGCCGTAGGCGACCCCGATCGGCACGCGCACGCGGAAGTTCGGCTCGGGCGCGCTCTCGTTGACGACCTTGGTGTTGGCGATGATCGAGTTCGGGATCGTGATCTGCACGTCGTCGCGGGTCTTGATGCGCGTGCTGCGCACGCCGATCGCGACGACCTCGCCGCGCTCGCCGCCGTCGAGCACGATGTAGTCGCCGATCTTGTAGGGTTTGTCGACGAAGACGCTGATGCCGCCGAAGAAGTTCGCGAGCATGTCCTTCGACGCGAAGGCCACCGCCGCGCCGACGATCCCGGCCGAGGCGAGCACCGGCGTCAGGTCCTTCTTCCAGACCGCGAGCAGCACCATCAGGGTCGCCGCGACGACGGCGATCTTCGTGACGTTCGAGACGAGGGGGATCACGTCCTTGCCGAGGCCGGTGGCGTCCGAGACCTTGCCGAGGCCGTGCCCGATCAGGACGTTGGCGACGCGCGCGCCGGTGATCGCCCAGACGATCGTGATGAAGGTGTAGGCGAGGCCGTGGGTCAGGTAGAGCGTCCGCTCGACGGGCTCGAGCGAGATGATCGTGGCCTCGAGCCCGAGCAGGATGATCGTGTAGAAGACCGGGCGGTGCACGAGATCGATCACGCGATCGTCGACGTCGCTCTTCGTGAACGAGGCGAAGCGCCGCACGACCTTGTCGATGAGCAGGTCGACGATCTTGGCGAGCACGGCGAACGCCGCGAGCGCGAGCAGGGCGTTCACGTACGGGGACGTCGAAATCTGCAGCGAGGCGATCAGTCGCGTTATCATCGGCTGACACTATAGCGCGAATGCCGCGCCAGTCCCGCCGCGGTGCAGACCAGAGAGCCTGTGCAAATCTCAGGAAAAACCGCGCTCTCGTTTGATGTTCTCGTAGGCGTTGTTGATGGCGGTCGTCTTGCTGGCGGCCAATCCCTTGAACTCCTCGCCGAGATGGTGCAGTCGATCGGGGTGGTATTTGGCGATCAGGTCGCGGTAGGCTTTCTTGATCGTCTCCGCATCGGCTGTTCTCGACACCCCGAAGAGGCGGTAAGGGTCGGCGTCGCTCTGATCTCCGAAAGGCGCGGAGTCGGCCGGCGAATCCGCCGCCGTGGAGCGCCGCCAGGTTTTTCCGCCGCGGCCCTTCGGCTGTTTCCAGTAGTAATAGCCGGCGAGAGCGAGAAAGATCAGGTCGTCGAGGCGGCCGACAACGGGGACAAAATCAAAGTCCCAGGGCATGATGAAATAAACGACGGCGGCAATGACCAACAGCGTCGCCGGCCATCGAGACATCTGAAATCCCTCCATGCAATCTGTCTCTGACCCTTGAGGGCCGCTCGCGCCTGACCGACCCTGATTCCGCCGCTCACAGGACTTTTTCAGCGCGCCCCGACCGCCATCCTGTCCCAGAGAAGTCTTTTAGATGGTGCTCTGGCTCGTGATGGAGGCGATTTTCCGGGCAGGGCGGAGGTTTGTCAAGGCTAACAGCCCGAAAACAACGAAACGACGCGGTGGCGCACCAACTGTATACTGTCGCCGTGATGTGCATCGCTTCTGAAACAACAAGACGGCAGGCGGGATAACGTGACCACCTCACGGCAGGCAACCGGCGGACACGGTCTGGTGAAGGCAGTCGAGCACTGGCTCCGGCGGGAAGAAACGAACCAGGAGCTGAAGAGCCAGGTCGCCGCCGCGCTGAACGAGATCGAGGAATTCGTCCGCGTCCATCGATCCGAGCTCGACAAGCGCAAGAGCAGGCTGCTCCAGACCGGCAGCTACAAGGACGAGACGCGAAGGATGGAAGCCGCGCTTGCCGAGATCCAACAGCTGCTCGGAGATCGCAGGAACGTCTCCAGGATCTTTTTGGCAATCGACAGTTTCCTCGACGTCTACAAAGGTGAAGAAACCTTCCCCCGGGAGCAGATCCGCGTGCAACTCGCCGATGCGCGCGACGAGCACATGTGCGCACTTCAGGACTCGATTCCGGGGACGAGATTGTCGGAACTCCTGGAGGTGCTGTATTTCCTGCCGTACTCGTTCTGGCGTTCCCGCGCCGTCGAGACGAGGAACTACCGGTCCCCGTCCGCCGCCGAGGTGCTCAAGCTCCTCGAGGAGCTCGGCAAGCAGGGCGTCGACGTCGACGCCACGGATCCCGTACAGCTTGCGGTCATCCTGCGGATCAAACTCGGGATAACGCCCCGCATGGATTACCACCGCATGCCCGCCAACAAGCTGGCGGAGAAGCTGACCGCCGAGGCAACCGTGTCACGGCACACGTCCCGGGAGATGCCGCTCAGCCCGGGTTTTTGCCGTGCCGTGGAGATCAGCCAGGCCAACCTCAGGCGCTGGTCGGCCGAATTGTTCGGGAGCCTGCCAGGTGCCGGTCCCTGCCGAGATCGAAGCCGAAATGCTGCAGATCGCCTACCTGTCCGCAGACACGATCCGCATCAGCGGGACGGAGCAGGAGCGATCGGCCGACTACCTCTGGCTGCTCGCCACCGTCATCGCCAGCGACCACCCCGTGCTGAAGGACGCCCTGGCGAGGCTCGCTGACGGGGACTGCCGTCACCCGGCCGTCCGGGAGCGGGTCGCCGCCGCGAAGAGGTTTCTGGACGAAAGCGCGGTGCTCGCCGACGCGGCCCTGGTCTCGCGCTGGTCGGAGGCGAAGCGGGAGCTCGGCTCTCTGACCCAACGCTCAGACGCCATCGTGGCGAAGAGCACGCACGAGTACGACGAGGTCGCGGAACTGGAGGAACTCAAAGAGAAAAGATCGGACACCGTCAAATCCCTGATAAAGATTTCGGAGGCCATCCAGCTTCTCGAACCTTCGCTGTGGGATCTTTTGACGTCCACCGAGGCCCCTGTCGTGAGCCCGTCTGCCCAGGACTACCTGCGTGTGCACGATCCGGCAAAACTCCGGGACCGCAATTACACGTTCTCCGACGAGACCAAGGGGATCGCGCGGCAGGAACTCGACAAGCTGCGCCAGTTCATCGGGCGCATCAGCGAAATCGGCCGCACCAGGCTCGCCGCCGCCGCGGTGCCGGCGGCCCAGAAACCGCAGCGGGTCAGCGACAAACCCGCCCGGACATCATCCGACGGCGTCAATCTCGGAACCCTGCGCGGCGCCGACCTGGACGCGAAGCTGCAGGAGTCCCTGGTGAAGGCCGCAATTTCCGTGCGGGAGCTCAAGGACAAGGTCGAGGCGGTGCGGAGGCGGAGCTTCAAGAGCGAAACGCAGCTCGCCCTGAACCAGCTGTACGGTAAAATCAAAAGAGCCGCAGAAACCTGCGACGGCCTCGGTCTGGACGGCATCGACGCTGGACAGGCGCTGGCGGTTTCCGAGAGTGTCGTCCTTTTGCTGCGGGACGTCATGGCGGCACAGGCCTCGCTGAGTACGCGCGTCAACAGCGCAAAATTGTCCCCCGCGGAAAAGCAGCCCCTGGTCGGCCTGACGAACGCGATCAAGGTTCGCCTCGGCGAGAACCTCAGGGACTTGGGGCTGGTGCGCGCAGAGCTTGTCGACCGGGCGGCGGCCCTCGGCAGCACGCCGTGCGCCGGCACGAGCTCGACGGAAGACACGGGTGACGCCGAGGGGGGAGCACCTCCGGACCTCGCCGCTGGCGCCAACGATGCGCTCAAGCGGGTCAAGATGCTGATGACCCGGTTGAGCCGCGCAATGGCGGTCGACAGCGCCGACCCCCGGGAGTTGCTGGCAGCAGCGCTGGAACTGCAAGACGCGATCGCCGGGGCGCACGACACGGTGGCCTCGGATGGTCCCCCGGCGAGCGCCGCGCTCGCCGAGAAATTCCGCCGCTCGCGCGATCAACTGTCCGCGTTGGCCCGGGAAACCGGAATTTTCCTGCAGGCGACGGCGTGCGCCGCTGCCGTCGAAGAGGCCGCGCGGACCGCTGCCGTCCTCGAAAAAGGTCTGGCCGACGCGCTTCAGCCCCTGTCGGGAAAGAAGGTCAAGGCCGGGGAGCTCGTCCCGATACGCGAGCGCTGCGTGGAGGCACTCGCGACGATCGAACCGCTGTTGCAGCGGCTTCCGTACGCGCGTGACGCACTCGCCGCCGCGACGAGCGCAGAGTGGCGGATCTTCAAAGCGGCGGCAGGATACCTGGAGCGCCTCGGCTCGGATCTGACCTCGTGGGAGACCGTGCTGAACGACAAGCACTCCCGCATCAGACGGTACCAGACCCTGCTGCTGCGTTTCGGCTCAGGCGGGGCTGCAACTCCCCCACCCGACCGACGCCCTGTATCAAATGAGTCGAAATTGAATTATGAGACAACTGTTCCCGACCCGTGACATTCCGAAGCGCAGAAAACGTGTGTTTTTTCGCATGTTTTGCCCCAGTACCCAAGATTCGCAACGGTGTTCATCTCGGACCAGCGTCTCATAAGACATCCTGGAGTCTCGACCCTCCTCTAGCGATTTCCCGTCCGATTGTAGTGAAAATCGTATGCCATTCCCGGGAGTTGTGTGATTAGCGTCTCATGCGAGCCAGACCGCGGCACGTTTAATGCAAAGATTTTCAGCAGGCGGACAAATGGGGTCTCCCCCCCGCAACAACGAAGAACGGAGGCAGTGAATGAAACAGAAGTTGCAGTATCTCTTGGCCGGTGTGGCGGTTGCGGCGGTATTGTTCGCTGCCAGCACGCCTCTCCGCGCGACGGAGACCGACATGCGGCGGGCTGGGGCTTGTGCTCCTGATTCTGATCGTTCTGCTTCTGATGGGCCGGTTGCACCAGCGGCTGTGGAACTCCCGCAAACGACGTTCTTCAAGGCCACCCCCGGGATGCCGGGAGAAGGAGGAGTCTCATGAAGAAAACAATGGTTATGTTCGTCGCGACGATCCTGCTGCTCAGTGCCGTGCTTGCCGGTTGTCCGCCGCCGTTTGGCAGGCGTGGTGGGGGGCCGCCGCGCCCGCCGCACCCGCCGGTCCCGGCCCACCGTTAGATTGAGCTGTTCCCGGGCGCGCATCCAGGCGAAACACCCCGAGCGGAGTTTGGCCTGGTCGCGCGCCCGGCACATTCAGGGGCAATCGCGGCCGGTCAGCCCCAATACGGTCTTGGAGTTGGGCTGCGGCGACCTGCGGCTGGACTCTTTGCGGCTGGTCAGCCCGATGGCTGAACAAGGAGGGATAGATGAGACACTGCTTTTCGACCGTTCTGGCCGTGGGTGCCACCGTTGTAATCCTGGCGTCCGCCGCGGCTGCCGCGGACTTTGAGATCACGATTCCGCTTCCCCCGATCCCCAGGATCGTGATCCCGAAACCGCCCGTCCCGAGGATCACGATCGAGGCCCCCCGGTCCGCAACCCAGCGGGTTTCCCCGGCCCCGCACCGCTACGAGTACTACCCGGATGCCGAGGTCTATTTCGACCCGGCGCGGCAACTCTACTTCTTCATGGAGGCCAACCGGTGGGCCGCCAAGGCGTTCCTCCCCCCCCAGATCAAGGTGCGTGTGGGTTCTCCCGTCATTGTGGACCTGGACACCGAGCGCCCCTACGAGTACGACGACGAAGTAAGGCGGCGGTATTCGCGGCGGCACGAGGACCGTGCTCAGGGCGGCTACCAGAAGGGGTTCGACGACGGCTATGAGGAAGGCTACCGGGACGGTTACAATGCCGGGCACAAGGAAAGCTTCAACCAGGCGTACCAGGACGGCTACCGGACGTGCGTTCAGGACCGCGGCAGGGAAAGGGAAGAAGACCGGCCCGGTTACAACAGAGGAAGGAAATGAGGGCAGGGATAAACGGGGCCGCCGATATCGCGGAAAACCATCTCGGGAGCCGGAAATAGAGCGAGCGTCGACTCTCTTCGGACAGACCTCGCCGAGCGCCCGGCCCGCTATAGATTACTTTTCGCTAGGGATGTGCTCGAGATCGATCGGCATATCGAGCGCGGGTGTTGCCGGCGGGCCTGGCCTGGAGCCTGTCCTCACCAGCGGCAGTGGGAGCCTCCAAGGTCAAGGCCAATCCCGAGCGGTGCGTCGGCAATCGAAAGATGATCATCAGACGTCTGAAACCCCTCCCTGCGCCTACCCGACTCTGGTCCCGCCTTCGAACAGGTGCAGGCCCTCGGGCTGCACCGCGAAGGAGACCGCCGCGCCGGGAGCGGCCGTTGTCCCGCGCGGCACCCGCGCCGCCCAGCGTTCGCCGCCGACCGGGAAGTAGTAGACGAGTTCAGCGCCCAGGTCTTCGACGTGCTCCAGGACGCCGCGGATCGGGCCGTCGCCGGGGATCGAGCGCCTCGGGCCGGACGGCGAGCACGGCCTGGCGTCCCGCGCAGACTTCGTAGCCCCGGTCGGCAGGGAGCGGGAACGGAGATGCCGCCGCCCTCGAAAGCGAGAGACGCCCGTCCTTCGCGGCTGACGGCGCCCGCGAGCAGGTTGATCCGCGGGCTGCCGACGAAGGTCGCCACGGTGAGGTTCGCCGGCCGGTCGTAGATCTCCTTGGGCGGGCCGATCTGCTGGATGGCGCCGCGGTCGAAGACCACGATCTTCTCGCCCGAGGGTCATCGCCTCGACCTGGTCGTGCGTGACGTAGACCATCGTCGTGCCGAGCTGCCGGTGCAGCCGCGCGAGTTCGATCCGCATCGCGGCGCGCAGCTGGGCGTCGAGGTTCGAGAGCGGCTCGTCGAAGAGGAAGACGGCCGGCCGGCGCACGATGGCCCGGCCGATCGCCACCCGCTGGCGCTGCCCCCCGGAGAGCTCGCGGGCCCGGCGCCCGAGCAGGGGCTCGATGTCGAGCAGCCGCGCCGCCGCGCGCACCCGCTCGTCGATCTCGGTCTTCGGCGCCCGGCTGATCCGCAGGGAGAAGGCCAGGTTCTCGAAGACGTTCAAGTGCGGGTAGAGCGCGTAGCTCTGGAAGACCATCGCCACGTCGCGCTCCCGGGGCGAGAGCTCGGTCACCTCGCGCCCGTCCATCAGGATCTCGCCCGCGCTCTGGCGCTCCAGCCCCGCGATGAGCCGCAGCGTCGTCGTCTTGCCGCAGCCCGAGGGGCCGAGCAGGATGCAGAACTCGCCGTCGCCCACTTCGAACGTGGCGTCGACGAGCGCCGGCTGGGCCCCGAAGGACTTGCTCAGGTTGCGGACTGCGAGGTGCGCCATCGGCTCTAGCCCTTCACGGCCCCGGCCGAGAGGCCGCTCACGATCCGGCGCTGGAAGAGGAAGACCACGAGCACCAGCGGGACCGTGGCGATGGTCGAGGCGGCCGCGATCTCGCCCCAGGGCAGCGTGTACTGCCCCTGGAAGAGCGCGATCCCGACGGGGAGCGTCTGGAAGCGCTGCCGCGTCATCACCAGCAGCGCGAAGAAGAACTCGTTCCAGGCGTAGATGAAGACCAGGATCGCCGCGGTGAAGACCCCCGGCGCGGCCAGCGGGATCATGATGCGCCAGAGCACCTGGAAGTGGCCGCAGCCGTCGATCCGGGCGGCGTCCTCCAGCTCCTCGGGCAGCTCCCGGAAGAAGCTGGCGAGGATCCAGACCCCGAGCGGCAGCGTCAGGGTCACGTAGGGGACGATCAGCCCCTGGTAGCTGTTGAGCCAGCCCAGCGCCTGCAGGGTCCGCCAGACCGGTCCGGCGATCGAGATCTGCGGGAACATCGAGACCAGCAGCAGGCTCCCCATGATCAGCCCCTTGTGCGCGAGGCGCAGGCGGGCCAGGGCGTAGCCGGCGAGGACGGAGAGGCAGATCGTGATCACGGTCGTCGCGCCGGCGACGAGCACGCTGTTGGCGAGGTAGTGCAGCAGCCCGTAGTCGCCGAGGGCCGAGGCGTAGGCGCGCAGGGTCCCCGACGGGACCAGGACGGGAGGGATCGACGTGATCTCGATCTCGGTCTTGAGCGAGGTCGCGACGAACCAGAGAAAGGGCAGGAGGCTGCCGCCAACGATGGCCGCGGTGGCCGCGGGGACCAGCAGCGCCCGGAGCCGCCTCATTGCCGCTCCCGGAAAAGTCGCGTACCCACGACCCGGATGTAGGCCACGGCCGTCGCGAGGGTGACCAGGAACACCGAGCACCGAGATCGCCGAGCCGTAGCCCACGAAACCCTCGGCGAACATCTTCTTGTACCCGTAGAACTGCAGCACGTTGGTCGCGTCCGCGGGCCCGCCCTGCGTCATGACGAAGACCAGGTCGAAGACCCTGAAGGAGTCCATGGTCCGGAAGAGCAGGGCCACGAGCAGCGCCGGGCGCAGCAGCGGCAGGGTGATCCGGACGAAAGCGCTGCCAGGCGTTCGCCCCGTCGATGCGCGCCGCCTCGTAGAGATCGTCGGGGATCGTCTGCAGGCCGGCGAGGATCAGCAGGCCGGCGAAGGAGGAGGTCTTCCAGACGTCGGCGAGCACGATGGCGGCGAAGGAGAGGAGCCGGGTCGGCGAGCCAGGCGCGGTAGCTCGCGACCTCCCGGCCGTAGACCAGGTAGTTCGCGAGACCGTACTGGTCGTTGAAGATGAAGCGCCACATCTGCGAGGAGACGACCGTGGGGATCGCCCAGGGCACGAGGACCGCGGCCCGACCAGCCCCCGCCCGCGAAAGCGACGGTGGATCGCCAGCGCGATGCCCAGGCCGAGGAGCACCTCGAAGAAAGTCGAGATGCCGACGAAGAGCAGCGTGTTGCGCAGGGCGGCGCGCGCGATCGGGTCGGCGAGCAGGGTGCGGTAGTTCTCGAGCCCGACGAAGGGCCGTCCGAGCGCGGGCAGGCCGAGGATCAGCCGGTGCAGGCTCAGCCAGATCGAGTCGAGGATCGGGAAGAAGGCGAAGATCGCCGCGAACGCGAGGCAGGGCGCGAGCAGGGCCGCGGCGAAGAGCCGCTCGCGCGTCTCCCAGGAGAGGCGGCGTCTCTGGGCGACAGGCACTGCCCGCGGCTCAGCGGGTCATCGCGACGATCCGCTCGATCTCCCGCGGCCGCCGCCGCGGCGCCCCGCTCGATGTCGGACGCGGGGTCCGAGATGGCCGCGCTGAAGTAGCGCTGCAGGACGTTCGAGATCGCCGGGTAGAGCGGGGAACTCGGCCGCGGGTGGGCGGTGAGGAAGACGCCCATCAGGTCGGCGAACTGCGGATTCGCCGCGAGGATCTCCGGGTCGCGGTAGAGGGCCGTGCGCGTCGGGGCCCGCCCCCCCTTCAGGGCGAGGATCTTCTGGACGCGCGGGCCGGTGAGGAACTCGGCGAAGGTCCACGCCGCCGTCGCGGTTGGCGGTCGTGGCGGCGATCCCCACCTGCCAGCCGCCGAGCGCGGCGAAGCTCTTGCCCCCGGCGAAGTGCGGGAGGACGGCGATGCCGACCTTCCCGGCCACCGTGGAGCGCGCCGGGTCGTTGGCGATCTTCCAGGCGTAGGGCCAGTTGCGGTGGAAGACCGCCTTGCCCTGCACGAAGAGATCCAGCGACTCGGGCTCCTGGTAGGTCAGCACGCCGCGCGGGGCCGCTTTGCCGACGATTTCGTCGCGCACGAACCGCACCGCCTCGACGGCGGCCGGGTCGGCGAGGGCGACCCGCCCGGTCGTCCGGATCGATGATGCTCCCCCCGTTCGAGAGGATGTACTCCATCATGTCGCAGACGAGGCCCTCGTACTGCTTGAACTGCCCGGAGAACCCGTGGATCTCGTTGCCCGCGCGACGCTCCGCGTCGACGATCCGCCCCGCCTGCGCCACCAGTTCCTCCCAGGTTGCGGGCGGGGCGAACCCGTACTTCTCGAGCAGGTCCTTGCGGTAGTAGAGCACGCCGCTGTCGATGAACAGCGGCACCCCGTAGAGCTTTCCGCCGTAGGTGTTCGCCAGGATCGCGCCGGCGAGGAACTCGCGGCGTGTCGGCTCGGGGACCAGCTCGTCGAGCGGCAGCGCCCAGCCGGCGGCCGCGAATTCCGGCGGCCAGATCACGTCCATCAGAAAGACGTCGATGTCGGGGCTGCGGTTCTTGAGCTTCTGGGTGAGCAGGTCGTGGAAGGCGGTCGAGGAGTGCGGGCCGACCTCCACCTCGACCGTGATCCCGGGGTGCTCCTCGCGAAAGACGCGGTAGATCTCCTCCCAGGCCTCGGGGACGTTCGGCTTCCAGGTGACGAAGTGGATCGTGGTCGTCTCCGGTTTCTTTTCGCGGCACCCCGCCGCTGCGAGCAGCAGGAGCGGCAGCAGCAGGATCAGGGGGGCGGCCGTAAGCGCGAGTCGGACGAGGCGCCCGGCGGGTGTCCGATGCAGCACTCTCCCTTGTCCCATGCTTCCTCCTTGTCTTTGCGGGGTTGGCTGCGCCGCGGGGGCCGGACTAGGTTACGTCAATTTCCGTCAACTCCCGGGTGCTCCAGTTGAGCACGCAGGTGCGGCGGAACATCCGCTCGTGAACGTAGGGGACCTCGCGCGCGATGGTCTCGGCCGAGAACCTGCTCATGAAGCGGGCCTTTTCGACGGCGCGGCGCTGGTCGACGCCGATGTCGTTGTACGGGGAGGAGGCGAGCAGCACGAACCCGTCGTCGGGAATGCGCCCCTCCTCCATGTTCGACTGGATGATGCGGGCGGCCGTGACGATCGGCACGTCCATGTTCGGACTGTAAGGCCCGACGATCAGGGCCGTGTTCGGGACGTGCAGAAAGTCGAAGCCCCGGCCGACACAGAGCACCCACTCGTGGTGCTCGATGTCCAGGGTGCGCACGGTCTGCCGCACCTCGGCGATGTGGCGGATATTGCCCAAGGCCAGGGGCACGAGGTCCTCGAGCACGGCCTGGTGCATGTCCGGGTAGATCTGTTCGAGCCGGTGGGAAACCCGCAGCCGCAGGGCCTGCTCCCGGTCGTCCTCGGGGCTGAAGTCGGCCAGGTTCATCGTCTCGGCGCGCGAGCCGTGGAACACCAGGGCGTCCTCGTCGGTCTCGACGCCGACGACCACGGTGTTGACCGTCTGCTGGTCGGCGCCGAACACGCTCTCGATCTGCGCCTTGAACTGCATCGTCGCTTCGATCGCCTTCCCGGTGTCGTGGTCGAACCCGGCGCAACAGCGCTTGGAGTCCCCCTGCGAGAAATGATAGGTGGCCAGGATGAGCACCCGCTGGCCCTTGTTCACGGCGCGCATCACCGAGGCGGCCACGATCTCCCCGAGATAGGGCCAGCCGAGATCGAACGCGCCGCCCAGGTTGCGGAAGGGCTCGATGATGCCGAGGGGCGTCTTGGTGATGTAGGGCAGATGAAGCCGGCCGTCCATGCACTTGAAGGCGATGAGGTAGGTCGGATGGCGGGCCTGGTAGCGGGCCCGGTTCAGGTAGGCCTCGGGGCTCCGGTAGAGGCGCGAGTGCTCGGAGCTCAGCTCGTTGAGCCACGAAATGCGCTCCCGGATGCTCCTCGTGTGCACGGTTTCGGGCATGGCTTCATCCCTCCCGATTGCTCTGCTGCAAGCATACCGGTTTTATGCCGGCAGGTGGTAGTCCCGCCCTCAGTAGAGTTTTGCCAGCACCGCCCGGAGTACGCGCTCGATGACCTCGCGCAGCGGGCGCTCGAGCCCCCCGGCCGCCGCGCCCCGATCCGCCTCGCTCCAGATGGCCGTCAGGGCCGCGGTCTCGGCGCCGATCGCCGTCTCGAGCTCGGGGCGCCAGTGCGCCGGGTGTTCGCTCTCGACAAAATCGCCGCGCCCGCGCCCGAAGTGCGCGACGGCGAGGTAGCGCAGTCCCGCCGCGGCGACGAGCTTCGAGCGCACGTCGTCGCTCCAGCGAACCGTCGAAGTCTCCGTGCCGCGCACCAGGTTGTAGGCCTGTGCCAGGCCACGCGCACCGGCCGCGCCGAGGAGGCCGCCGACCAGCGCGCCGGCGCCGAAGGTCAGGCCGCCGGCGTGGAGGTCCGCGATCAGGCCGCCGAGAGCGCCGGAGACGGCGGCGCCGATCACGCCGGCCTTGCCGGTGTCCGCGGCGGGATCGACGACGAAGTCCGTCGCGACGCGTTCGCGGATCTGAGCGGCCGCGGTTCCCGAGAGACCGTGCAGCGCGATCAGCCCGTCCGTCGCCTGGCGGATGCGCGCGTCGGCGCGCCCGGCGAGCGCCTGCATCGCGGCCTCGTTGCCGAGACCGGCGCCGGCGCGCTCGCCGCGGACGATGCCGGCGAGCCAGGCCCGGGCCGTCGCACCGAGCGTCGGCGTCGGGACCTCTTCGCCGTCGCCGGCGACCGCCGCCAGCTGCGTCGCCAGCAGCTCGACCGAGCGGCGGAACACCTCTTCGTTGCGGGCGCGCCAGGCCGCCGCGAGCCGGGCGAACGTCTCGCGGGCGCCCTCGGGCAGTGCGGCGCCGACACGCTCGAGGAGCGCGTGCTCCTGGACCCAGCAGCGCGCGAAGGCGTCGAACGCCAGCGTGCCGCGCACGCAGGGGTACCCGGCCAGCTGCTGCGGCCCAGCGCTCGACCTCGGCCCGCTCCTGCGCGGCCGGGCGCGGGGCGCCGAGCTGGTTCAAGCAGGACGAGAACCGGCTTTCCCGTCCAGTCGAGAATTTTCATTTCCGGGTCGAGGTAGCCGCACCCCGCCGGGTCCTCGGCCGCATTGACGAGGTAGAGCACGACGGCGGCGGCGTCGCGGACGTTGCGCACCGCGATCTGACTGCTGAAGAACGGCCGGTCCGCATAGCGGTCCCAGACCTGCGTCAGAAACCAGCCGAGCGGCTTGTCGCTCTGCTTCAGCCGCCGCAGCAACCGCGCGCTGTCGCCGAACCCCGGGGTGTCCCAGAGCCGCAGCGCGTCGCCCCCGGGCGACTCGATCAGCGTGTAGGCGGTCGCCGCGTCGGTGACGTGGGCGCCGTCGCGGATCTCGCCGACGTCACGGCGCAACAGCGTGCGGGCGAGCGTGGTCTTGCCGATGTTCGTGTGCGAGATCAGGCTCAGGTCGATGCGTCGCCATTCACGTTCCCGCCTGCGGTGCGTTGTCTGCGTCGTGGGTGAAGGCGACCTCGACGCCGTACCCGGCGACGAACGAGCGCCAGAGCCGGCGTCGTTCCTCGAGGCGCCCGGCGAACGATGGCCGCGCTCCCAAAGCGCGAAACGTACGCCGACTCGTCGAGGACGACGAGCAGGCGCGGCTCGGGCCGGGTGCGCCGGGTCGTGTTCGCGCGCCGCGACGATCGCGGCGCCGTGGTTTTCGGTCTCCGGCGTCGCGGCCAGGTTCATGAGCAGCACCCGGCTCGTGACCCCGGCGGCGTCCGCTGCGAAAGCTGCAGGAATCGAGCTCTCCTCGCCGTAGGCGATCGTCGCCCGAAGCTCGGGTCGCGCACCGCGTCCGTGCGTGCGCGAGAGAAGACGCGCCAGGGTTTCCTCGGTGCCGGCCGGCGGTTCGAAGGCGTACGGCGTGACACTGACCGCGACTCGGCAGTTCCTGTCCCGCGCCGAGGGCGCGACGGGCGTACGCCGCGACGTGCGCGGGCAGCCGGCCGGCCCGCTGCAGGCGGCGGCCGGCGAGCCAGGCGATCGCCGCGAGGGCGAGCCGGGGGAGCACGACGATGGTCGTCAGGAACAGGGCGATCAGGTGAATCCAGGGTGCGGCCGCACCTCCGCCCGCCGCCCCGTCCCAGCGCAGCGCTGGCCACCTGTTCGATGCGTCTGCGGCAGCGCGATGCCGGCCCACGAGGCGAGCCGCCCGAACAGCAGGTCGATCAGCGTCTTGACCTGCGGCGGCTCGAGAAAGGTGCTCTCCCAGCCGGCTTCGTAGCGCAGGACGAGGCCGCGCAGGTAGAGCCCGGCGATGAGGCCGGCCGCGATCGCCGCCGCCCCCAGATGGAGCCAGCGCCGCAGGTGCTGGCCGAGCAGCGGGGCGGCCGCCTCGCTCCAGTCCGCGGCGAAGCGCCGGACGGCCGCGCCGAGCAGGGTGTCGACCTTCGGCGTCCGGGCGAGCAGCGGGCCGAGACGGCGTCCGATCCCGCGCGCGACCGATCGGGTGAACGGCGCGGCGCCCGGTGCGTCGGTGCGGAGTGCGCGCACCGCGCCGATCGCGAGCCCGAGGTAGACCAGGAGGTTCCAGAGGATCGAGGCCGAGAACCGGCGGCGCCAGGATGTTGATGCGCTTTGATCCGTCGAGCGCCGAAAGCCCGATGCCCGGCCGCGACCGCGGCCGCGAGCAGGACGAAACTCGCCCACGCCGGCCGGCTGCTGCGCAGCAGAACGTCCCGGAGCACCGGGTGGCGCTCCAGCAGCGGCTGGGCGAGGCGCGAGGCGCGGGCCGCCAGCGCCGCTTCGACTGCCGGCGTGAAGCGACCCCCGGCGATCTCTTCGCTGCCGAGCCCGGCCGTGCGCAGCGCCTCGCGGGCGGCGCGCTCGCGATCGCCGAACGGGAGCAGGGCGCCGGTTCGGATCCGCCTCCTCGATCGCCTTGACGAGCAGAACCTCGCGCAGGGCCGACTCGCGCATCTGCGGCAGACCTCAGCGGGCCGGGCCGGCGGTGTGTCGCGGCCGGGACGCGCGGCGACCGCGGGCTGCGGGAAAGCGACGTGGTCTGGGCTCATGGTGTTTCCTCGTCCGGGGATCTTGGGATGACCGGGACCGGCGTGTCAAGTCAGCGCCCGGCTCGCCCGGTGTCTTGGGCGGCGCGGCCGACTGCCGCGGTCCGGCCAGCGCCTCGAAGCCGGAGATCACGTCGAAGAGCTCCTCGTCGATGCCGCTCTGGCGCATCCGGTGGAAGGTGCCGTTCAGGTCCTCCAGCAGTTCGTCGATGTTCTTGTCGGCGCGCTGCATCGCCGCGAGACGGCTCGCGTTCTCGCTGGCGAGGGATTCGGCGCAGGCCCGGAAGAGCGAGACGAAGAGATACTCGCGGATGAGCGCGCGCAGCGTCTCCTCGCTCGCCGCCCTGGATGCCGGGCAGGTTCGCCGTCGGCCAGGGATTCCCGGCGATCCTGATTCGCCACAGGTCGTCCAGCGGCAGCAGGCGCTGGTCGACCGGCTCGTACACCGCTCCGGAGGTGGGGCGGTTGTAGAAGAGGTGCAGCTCGACGAGCTCCCCCTGGCTGCGGCGCGCCTCGCTCTCCACGAGAATCCTGCCGACCAGCGGGGCGATGGCCTTGACGGAATTCGGCACGGCGAAGAGGCCGAGCGGCGGCAGGCCGGCGTCCTTCAGGCGTGCGTGCACGCGCTCGCCGACCGCCCAGATCCGCGGTTTGTCCGTCAGGGTTCCCAGGGTCTTGACGGCATGATCGGCGACCACGTCGTTGAACTGGCCAACCAGGCCCTGGTCGGAACCGAACACCACCGCGCCAATCGCACCCGACCCCGGCGCTCCCGTCCCGCCGGGCCGCACTTCGGCCGAACCGGTGCCGCGGAAGCAGACGCTCAACCCCAGTTCCACGGTGCGGTAGTAATCCCCCAGCGCGCGCACCGATTTCTCGTACTGTCCGATACTCGCTGCGGCCAGCGCCTTCATGGTGCGGACGACGGACTGGAGATCTCCGGCACTGTCGATCTTTCGGCGCAGGCCGGCGGTGGTGTCGCTCATGGCGTCTTCGGAAGTTTCGCCTCGAGCGCGGGGCCGGCTTCCGGAGGGGTCTCCTGCCTGGAGGGAGGCTCGGGTTCGGGCCGGCATCACCGGCGCGTTTGGATTTCGTCGTGTCCTTGTAGCGGGCGAGTGCCGGCGGCCGATATCGATGATCAGTTCACGATCCTCGTCGCTCAGCGTGTCGGCGCTATCCAGTCTCCCGCTCACCTCGGCCGGGAGGCCCGCCGCCGCGTCGCGCACGGCGTCCTCGGCGTCCGTCATCCGGTCCAGCGGCACCGGGTCGAAGAGTCCCGCGGTCAGGGCCAGCAGGACGGCGATCTGCGCGGGCACGGCCACCGGGGAGAACTCCGGCTGCTTGAGGCAGGCGCGGATGCGCCGCCCGTGCTCGATGATGGTGCGGGTGTCCTCATCGAGGCGGGCGCCGAACCGGGCGAAGGTCTCGAGTTCCTCGAACTGCGCGTAGGCGAGCTTGAGGTCGCCCGCCACCGCGCGGTAGGCCGCCCGCTGCGCTTTGCCGCCGACGCGCGACACGGACTTGCCGACGTCGACCGCGGGCAGCACGCCCAACTCGAACAGCGACGGCGAGAGGTAGATCTGCCCGTCCGTGATGGAAATCAGGTTGGTCGGGATGTAGGCGGAGATGTTCTGCGCCTCGGTCTCGATGATCGGCAGGGCGGTGAGCGAGCCGCCGCCGAGTTCCGGGCGCAGGTGGGTGGCGCGCTCGAGCAGGCGCGAATGGATGTAGAAGATGTCGCCGGGAAACGCCTCGCGGCCGGGCGGGCGGCGCAGCAACAGCGACAGCTCGCGGTAGGCGCGGGCGTGGTGGGTCAGGTCGTCGTAGACGATGAGCACGTCGCGGCCGCGCTCCATGAAATGCTCGGCGATGCTGGTGGCGGCGTAGGGCGCGATGTAGGCGAGGCCCGGCGGGTCGTTGCCCTCGGTCACGACGACGACGGTGTACTCCATCGCGCCCTTGTACCGGAGGGTGGCCACGGCCTTCGCGACGGCGGACGAGCGCTGGCCGATGGCGCAGTAGACGCAGAGGACGTCCTTGCCGCGCTGGTTGAGGATCGTGTCGATCGCGATGGCGGTCTTGCCCGTCTGCCGGTCGCCGAGAATCAGCTCGCGCTGGCCGCGTCCGATGGGGATGAGCGCGTCGATGACCTTGAACCCGGTCTGGAGCGGCACGGTGACGGGCGCGCGGTCCATGATGGCCGCGGCGGGGCGCTCGATCGGCAGGCGCGCCGCCGGCGACCACCGGCCCGTTGTCGTCGAGGGGCCGGCCGAGCGGGTCGATGACGCGTCCGAGCAGGCCGTCGCCCACGGGCACGTCCATGACCCGGCCCGTGCGCTCGACTTCGTCGCCCGCGTGCAGATGCCAGTAGTCGCCGAGCAGCACGACGCCGATTTCGTCCTCGTCGACGTTGAACGCGATGCCGAACACGTCGCCGGGAAATCTCACCAGTTCGTCGGAGCCGACGCCGGGAAGACCGGAAACCATCGCGATGCCCGTGGAGACGTTGGTGATCGTCCCGACCTCGCGCGGCGTCAGCCGCGGCGTGAAGGTCTCGCGCCCGCGGCCGAGACCGGCGAACGTGCGGTCGAAGGCGCTTCGCAACGGACCGGGCGGCGTGCTCAAGGGGTCTCCACGGCAGCGGCCGGTTCAATCCCGGGCCGGCCGGACCGGCGTCGGCCTCCGGGCCTCGGGGTTGCCTCGCTCGGGGCTGCTCCTCGAGCAATTCGCCGACGCGCGCCTGCAGCGAGGCGAGGTAATCCGCGATGGTCCAGGCGACTCGCCGCCCGCTGCGCGGTGAGCTCGATGCCGCTGATCACGTCCGGCGCGGTCTCGAAGCGCAACCGGGATTTCCGCCGAGAAGGTTTCGTTGAGCGCATTTTGCAGCGCCGTCGCGTTGCGGCGCCGGCAGCTCGAAGGCGCTGCGCACGAGAGCGGGATCCGGCGCCGTCCCGAGTGCCGCGGCAAGGTCCTCTCTGCTCCTTGCCGTCCAGCTCGTGCAAACGCCGGGTGAACACCTCGACCAGGCGCTCCTCCAGACTCGTCGCGGCGAGGTCCGTCAACGCCTTGCGCGCGATGGCAAACACCTCCTCCCGGCTCGACGGGTGATCTCGTCGCTCAGGCTCTGGTGTTCCCGGTTCAACGCGTCCTGCCGGTCGGCGCGCAGCGCGTCCGCCGCCTGCCGCGCTTCCTCGAGCAGCCGCTGGCGCTCGGCCTGCGCCTCGCCTGTCGCCTGGCTCACGAGCGCTGCGCGCTGCTCGTCGAACTCCTGGTTCTTGTTCTGGAACTCGTCGCGCTCCTGTTTGGCCTCGGCCTTTTTCGCGTCGGCGTCCGCGAGTTCCTCGGCGATCCGCTTCTCCCGCGCGTCGATGGCGTCGAGGATGGGCTTGTAGAGAAAGCGCTTCAGCAGCCAGACCAGGATGACGAAGTTGAGCGCCTGCGCGCCGACGGTGAACCAATCGATGATCATCGGTTATTTTCCCGCGGCTTGCGCGATCACGTGATTCCAGAACGGGTTGGCGAAGATGAGAATCATCGAGACCACGAAGCAGTAGATGGCCGTGGACTCGATCATCGCCAGGCCGACGAACAGGGTGCGGGTGATGGTGGCGGAGGCGTCGGGCTGCTGCGCCAGCGCGCTGAGCGCCCGCGCGACCGACATCCCCTCGCCGAGCGCCGGTGCGATGCACCCGACGCTGGTCGTGAAACCGGCGGTGACGATCGAGGCGACTGCGACGAGCGTGGTGGCATCCATGGTGTCTCCTTTGGTTGTCCGGTCGTTGTTTCAGCTCTCAGGCGCCGACTCGGGCTCGGGCTTGCGGGTGCGCGTGGCGGCCGCGATGTACACCGCGGCCAGAATGCTGAAGATGTAGGCCTGGACCATGCCGGTGAGCAGGCCGAGCGCCGTCATGACGATCGGGAAGATGAAGGGCGTGATGGTCAGGAGGATGCCGATGATCATCGCCCCGCTCATCATGTTGCCGAACAGGCGAACGGCCAGCGCCAGCGTGCGCGAAATCTCGCTGATGATGTTGAACGGCAGCATGATGAACGTCGGCTTCGCATAGGACGCGAGGTAGCCGCCCAGCCCCTGTTCCTCGATGCCGAAGAACGGCACGGCCACAAACACGCACAGCGCCAGCGCCGCCGTGGTCGAGAGCGAGCCCGTCGGCGGCTCGTAGCCGGGAATGACGGTGCCGAGGCTGGCCGCGGCGACGAACAGGAAGAGCGTGCCGAGAAAGCCGAGATACCGCCGCGGGTGGCGCAGGCCGATGTCCTCGATCTGCTTCTCGATGGCGGTGACGACGATTTCCAGAAGATTCTGCCAGCGGGAACGCGTCAGGTCCTGGCGAAAGCCGGCGCGTGATCAGCTTCGAGCCGACGGCCAGCACGAGCATCAGGCCCCACGTGAACACGATGGTGGCGTTGAGCTTGAGAAACCCGTGTTGCCAGAAAACGATCTCGTCGGGACTAAGGCGCATGGCCGGCCTCCTGCGACCGACGGGTTTGGACTTCTCGCCGGCGGCCGCGTCACCCGGATCACGACGACGGTGCGCCACGACAAACCCGAGCAGGCACAGCAGCAGTCGCTGCCAGTGACGGCCGGAGACGAAGTAGAAGCCGACCAGGACGATGCCCGTCCGCAGCAGCAGGCTGCCGAAGAACCAGAGCGCCGGCCGTCCGGACGAAACGCCCTTGCGAACCGTCCACCACAGGCCGCCGAAGAACAGCGCGCCGAGCCCGCCGCCCGCCGCCCACGCCAGCGCCAGCGTCAGCGTTTCACCCATCGTCGATCCTCCCGTTCCCCGTGCATGGCCTTGTCCTCCTTGGCGACCCAGTGCCAGGCATTCAGGCAGCCGATCGCGAGCCCGGCCACCAGCAGCGCCAATGTCCAGGAATGCGTGCCGGGATGCTGCTTGTCCAGCCAGACGCCGAGCGCCGCGCCGAGCAGCGTCGGAATCGCCACCGACCAGCCGACCAGCCCCATCATGCCCAGGCCGAACCAGACGCCCTGCGCGGCGTTGCGCCGCGCCTTGAGCTTGCGCGCCGCCTTCGCGCCGACCTCCCCGGCGAAGGTCGGTCCGGTCTTCGGCGATTTCCCGGTCGGCTCGTCACTCATGGCGCAGGGTCGCGAAGCGACGCAGAAATCCGGTTTCCAGTTTCGCCATGACCGAGCGCACGCTCTGCTCGTGCTCGTCCAGGTCGAGGAACTCCTGCGCCACCGCATCGCGCAATTGGCCGAGGTCCGCCCCGCCCAGCGCCCGGCGCACGGAGACGAGCACGTCCGGCCCGGCCTTGACCAGCACCCCTTCGTCCACGGCCAGGAACACCTCGCCCTCCGCTTCGGTTTCGTAGGTCAGTATTCCCGGGGTCAGCGCCGCCACGCAGTCGAGCCGGTGCGGCAACAGTCCGAACGAGCCCTCGCTCGTCTCCGCGACGATGCGCGACACGCCGGTCTTCTCGGCGAAGACGCCGAAGGGCAGGAGAACCTTAAGCCTCATGAGCGTCGGCGGCATGTTCGACCTCCGGTTGACGCCCGGGCTTCGCCTTTTCTTTCGCCTCGTCGATCGGCCCGATCATGTACAGGGCGCTCTCCGGGTAGTCCTTGAATTCGTCGCGCAGGATGCGTTCGCAGCCGTCCAGCGCGTCCTCGCGGCTGACGAGCTTGCCCTTGAGGCCGGTGAACTGCTCGGTCGTGAAAAACGGCTGGGTCAGAAAACGCTCCAGACGCCGGGCGCGGGCGACCACGTTGCGGTCCGCCGGCGACAGCTGCTCCAGGCCGAGCATGGCGATGATGTCCTTGAGTTCCGCGTACTGCGCGAGCGTCCGCCGGATCTCCCGCGCCAGCGTGTAGTGCCGCTCGCCGACGATGGCCGGCGTGGCCATCTTGGAACTCGACTGGAGCGGGTCGATGGCCGGGAACAGCCCCTCGCTGGCCCGCTTGCGCGAGAGCACGATCGACGCGGAGAGGTGCGAGAACGTGTGCACCGCCGCCGGGTCGGTGAAATCGTCGGCCGGGACGTACACCGCCTGGATCGAGGTGATGGCGCCGGCGTCGGTGTTGGCGATGCGCTCCTCCAGCCCGGAGAGCTCGGTGCCCATCGTCGGCTGATAGCCCAGGCGCGACGGCATCTGCCCCATCAGGCCGGAGACTTCCGAGCCGGCCTGGATGAACCGGAAGATGTTGTCGATGAGCAGCAGCACGTCGCGGTGCTCGTCGTCCCGGAAGTACTCGGCCATCGTCAGCGCGGCGTGGCCGACGCGAAACCGGCTGCCCGGCGGCTCGTTCATCTGGCCGAAGATCATCACCATGTTCGGCAGCACGCCGGCGTCCTTCATGTCCCGGTACAGCTCCTCGCCTTCGCGGCAGCGCTCGCCGATGCCGCAGAAGATGCTGACGCCCTCCTGGTGCCCGATCATGTTGTGGATCATCTCGGTGAGCAGCACGGTCTTGCCCACGCCCGCCCCGCCGAACAGCCCCGCCTTGCCGCCGCGCTCCAGCGGCGCGAGCACGTCGATGACCTTGATGCCGGTCTCGAAGATCTCCGACGTGGTGGAGCGCCGTGCCAGCGGCGGCGGCGCGCGGTGCACGGAACGCCACTGGACGCCGGAGAGGGGCGCCTGCCGGTCGATGGTGTTGCCGAACACGTCGAACATGCGCGAGAGAACCTCCTTGCCGACCGGCGCCAGCAGCGGCCCGCCGCTGTCTTCCACCGCCATGCCGCGCGCGAGGCCTTGCGTGGGGGTCAGCGCGATGCCGCGCACGCGCTGCGCGTCCAGGTGCGCGAGAACCTCGATGGCGATCGTCCCCGCCCCTGGCGTGGAGCAGCGAGTGGATCGGCGGCAGGTGCGCCTCGAACCGGACATCCACGACGCTGCCGCGCACCGAGACCACCGTGCCGCTGCGACAGGCCCTTCGCCGTTCTTTCCCTGACCATGTTCATCCTTTTCGAAGCAGCGGGATCAGGCCGGCCAGTGCCAACCCAACCCCGCCCACAGCCCGATGGCGATCAGCGTGGCCTTCTTGGCACGGTCCTTTTCCCGCCAGGTCGCGGGCCGGATGCCCTGCGCCAGAAACGTGATCACGCCGGCCAGGTTCACGCAGATCAGGTTCAACAGAAACAGTGAGAGCGCGCCGATGGCCGACGCCGGGTGTCCCCCGCCCAAGAGCAGCCCGGAGGCCACGAGCGGCGGCAAGATCGCCACCGCCACCTTCACGCCGAGAAACGGCGCCATCACCATCGCCCCGATGATGATGGTCACGCTGTTGTGGTGCAGGCCGATGCCGGCCACGACGGTGGACAGCACCACCATCGTCAGATAGACCCGCGAGCACCGCGCGCCATCCTTGATGTCCTCGTACAACTCCTCCCGGCCGATCCGCCCCGACGGTGTTTCCTCCGGCGGCGGTTGTCCGGGCGCGGCTGCAGGCTCCGGCTCGGCGCGCGGCAATGTCGCTTCGACCGGCAGGATCACCACCCGGGTGCCCTCGCGTACCGGCGTAGCGCTCTGTCAGCAGGTCCATCACCGCCTCGCTCTGCTTCCGCGTCCAGCAGTATCCGCACCAGCACCTCGCCGTCCGGGAGCCGGACCTGGCGGTGCTCGAGCACCTTGTGCTCCTTGAGCAGTTCGCGGACTCTCGCCGCCGTCCTTCTCCTGCAGCACCATCTCGATCAAGCGCAGGGCCATCGTGGCAGCACTCCCTCCGCTCCGATTATGCCCGCTCTTCAGAGCGATGTGCGGATGGACAGCAATTCCTTGCGCCCGCGGACCGATCAACGCTGCCAGAGGATCCGGGCGTTCTCCAGCGGGACCGCCACGCCGTCGAAACAGGGTAGCGCCCGCGCGGTGTAGTCCGTGGGCGGCCGGGCCGCCGACACCGCCGCGCGGTACACGTAGCCGCCCGACGCGCCGGTCAGTTGGCGGACACGCTCCATCTGCTGACGCACCGCGCCCGCCGCCGTCGACACCGTCGGCATACAGTTCGACCCGCACCGACTCCGGATTCGAGGTCGTTGAGATAGACCTGGACTTCGAAGATGTGCTGCTTCCCGCTGGTCTCGGTCTTCACTTCGCCGAAGTGCAGTGCGGCCCACTGGTGCTCGACCGCATGCAGCCAGTCGACCAGCCGCCTGCCCCGCGGCCCCTTTCTTTTCGGCGCGCTTGCGATAGCCGCGAGCAGCCGGGAGGTAGTGCTGCTCGGTGTACTCGCGCACCGCGCGGTTGGCGGAGAAGCGCGGCGTCAACAGCGCCATGCTCTCCCGCATCCGCGCCACCCAGGCCGTGGGGATGCCCTGGTCGTTGCGGGCGTAAAACTCCGGGATCACCTCCCGTTCGAGCAGTTCGTACAGCGTGACGGCTTCGGCCGCGTCCCAGGCCGGATCATCGCCATGCTCCTGGCCGTCCCCGAGCGCCCACCCGACCTCGGGCGTGTACGCCTCGGCCCACCAGCCGTCCAGTTCCGAGAGATTGATGCCGCCGTTGACGAGCACCTTCATGCCGCTCGTCCCGGAGGCCTCCCAGGGCCGCCGCGGCGTGTTGATCCAGACGTCGACCCCTTGCACGAGGTACTCGCTCAGGAGCATGTTGTAGTCGCTGAAAAAGATCACGTGGCGGCGGGCCTCGGGTCGCCGGATGAACTGCGTCCACTGCCGGATCAGGGCCTGCCCCGCCTCGTCCGCCGGGTGGGCCTTGCCGGCGATGACGAGTTGGACCGGGCGCTGCGGATTGGTCAAGCAGTCGCAGCAGCCGCTCCGGATCGTGCAGCAGCATGTTGGGTCGCTTGTAGGTGGCGAAGCGACGCGCAAAGCCGAGCGTCAACGCGTTCGGGTCGAAGAGGTGTTTCGCCTCGTCCACCGCCTCGGGCGCCGCGCCGGCGGCGGCCAGCTGCCTGGCCAGTCGCTCGCGCGCGTATTCCACGAACGTCCGGCTGGCGGCGCTGCGAAATTTCCAGAGCCGGGCGTCGGAGATGCGGCGGATGTCCTGCTCCAGCGTTTCCGTCGTCCCGAGCCAGCGGCCTTTGCCGCAGGCTTCCGTCCAGAGATCGTCGGCGGCGGCCGAGTCCCAGGTCGGCATGTGGACGCCGTTCGTGACGTGGCCGACCGGGACTTCGGCTGGAGGCCAGTGCGGGAAAAGCGGGGCAAAGAGGCGCCGGCTCACCTCCCCGTGCAGGCGGCTCACGCCATTGACGGCGCCGCTCCCGCGGATGGCCAGGTACGCCATGTTGAAACTCTCCTGCGGATCGTTCGGGTTCTGGCGGCCGAGAGCCAGCAGGTCGCGCAGCGCTATTCGGAGCCGCTGCTCCGCATAGCCCCCGAGGTATTGTGCGACGAGCGCCGGGGCGAAGCGGTCGAAGCCGGCGGCCACCGCCGTGTGCGTGGTGAACAGGTTGCCCGCTCGCGTGACCGCCAGCGCGACTTCGAAGGGCTGGCCCGTCTCGCTCCATGAACGTCCGGGCGCGTTCAAGCACGGCACAGCGCCGCGTGTCCTTCGTTCAGGTGGCAGACCTCCGGCTCGATGCCGAGCGCCCGCAGCAGCCGCCACCCGCCGATCCCGAGCACCATCTCCTGCTGCAGCCGCAGTTCAGGCCCGCCGCCGTACAGTTCGCTGGTAATCCCGCGATGAGCGGGATAGTTTGCCGCGTCGTTGCTGTCCAGCAGGTAGAGCTTCACCCTGCCGACCTGGACCTGCCAGGCGCGCAGCCAGACCGGGTAGCCGTGCATGTCGAGCTTCAGCCGCAGCCACTCGCCGTTCGGCTGGCGCAACGGCGTGACCGGCAGTTGTCCGGGATCGTTGTACGGGTAGAGGGCCTGCTGCGCGCCGTCCCGGTCGAGCACCTGCCGGAAATAGCCTTGCTGGTAGAGCAGCCCCACGCCGACCACCGGCACGCCCAGGTCGCTGGCGGCCTTCAGCTGATCGCCGGCCACGTTGCCCAGCCCCCCCGAGTAGATCGGGAGCGCCTCGCTCAACATGAATTCCATGCTGAAATACGCCACGCAGCTCAGGGGACGCCCGCGGGTGGCTCTGCTGGAACCACGCGGGCGCCTTTGCCGCCTGCACCTTGGATTCCACGAGGGCATCGATCTTCTTGCGAAAGGCCGGGTCGCCAAGAACTTCCTTGATCTTCTCCCGGGAGACGGTCTGCAGGACGTCCCAGGGATGATGAGTCAGGTCCCACAGCTCCGGATCAAGCCGCCGCCACACCTCGTCGGTGACGTGATCCCACGACCAGCGCATGTCGAGGGCCAAATCGGCGAGGGAGCTGAAGCCCTCGATATCCGTCGGCAGCAGATTGTTTTTGGGGTGGCTGATGCGGGTCTGTTTGTTCATGGTCTTCCCTTGTTCTCCGGACCTGACTCCGCGGGCAGGCGGCGCCGCAGCCGCGCGGCGGCCTGGCCTCGCCCGGCATGCCATGGTTCGGCCAGCTCGTCGTCAGTCCGTCGGGCTAATGATGCCGCTGGTGCTCGGGAGCGCTCTGCGGCGCGGTGCCCCTCGGCGAATCTGCCGGCGGCGGAGTGCACTCGCCCGCCCCCTGGAGCATCTCCAGTTGCTCAGTGCTGAGGACCCCCTTCACCGCGTCGGCGGCCTTGAATTGAGCGAGACGCGCCTTCGTACGCAGCCCCTCGATCTCCTTGAGCTTCGCTTCGACCTTGTTGAAGTCGACCTTCTCGCCGGCCAGCAGGTCCGCCAGTTCCAGTGTCGCGACCTTCATTGCCGCGTGGGCGAGGATGTCCTCTTTCTGGAAAGGCCGCACGCCGGCTCTCAGGCGCTCCACCTGCTCGTCCGACAGCGTGAGGATTTTGCGCAGCCGCGCCAGGTCGAACTGGCCTTTCATCATGCCTTCGGCCATCATCATGCAACCGCGGGTCCGGCCCGACATCATCCCGTCCATCATCGGGGACATCATGCCGGGCATCATGGAACACATCATGTCAGGACTCATCATCCCGCCCGCCATCATGCACCCGCCCATCTTCTCCATGCCCTGGGACATCATCCCGGGAGACAGCATCCTGCGCATCATCTTCTGACGGTCCTCGGGCGGGGACGGCGCGTCGCCGCCGCTCATGCCCTGGCTCATCATTTGCGCCGGCGCCACGCCGGGTGTCGCCATGAGAACAACAAACGCTGCCAGCAAATACCGCTTCATCTCCATCCTCCTTGTGAGTAGAGAATTCGCCAACCTCACGATCCGAGAAGGTCCTTTTTCTTTTCCTCGAACTCAGACTTGTTCATCTCTCCCTTGGCGTAGCGGCGCTTGAGGATATCGAGCGGCGATTCGGTGCTCTGACCCCGCCCGCTCGCGCCTGAGCGCGATCCGAATCCCCGGGCGAGGAAGAAAATCCCGACAAGAACCAGAATCCAGAACACGACCATGAACACCCCTCCGAACCCGTGGCCACCCCAGCCGTGCATGCTGTCTCCCCACCCCATCTCTGCTCCTCCCGGCGGCTTCGAACCCGGAGTTGTTGTCTCGTAATCGGATTTGGACACAATTGACACAATTGCGTCCCCTGCAATCTAGGTCGGACAGCGCCTCACGTCAACGAACTCACGCCGCCGCCGCGAGATCGTCAGAGGCTCGAGGAGGCTTCCTCCCGAGAACGCACGGAAAATTCCCGGACTCAGGCCGCGCGACCGCGGCTTCGGCGCAAGGTGTCCACCGCGGTAAGAGACAATGCCAACCAGGCGAGGCCGGCCGCGGCGGCTCCCAGTACGTCGCTCAGGTAGTGCGCACCCAGATACACGCGGCTAAAACCGACCAGGAGCGCCACGAGGACCGCGCCCAGAACCGCCCCCACGCGCCAGCGCCACGTCTCGAGGGCGCTGACCGCGAAAGCGGCCAGCAATCCATACAACAACGTGGCCGCCATCGTGTGTCCGCTCGGGAAGCTGTAGCCTTGGAAGGTCTGGAGAAAATCCAGCTGGGGAGAAAATCGTCGGCGCAGGGCTGTCAGGCGCGGATGTTTCGACAGCTCCTGCCAGCGCCGCCGGACATCGGCCTCGTGCCGCACCAGCCAGCGCCACAGCCAGCCCAACACGACAACGAAGGGCACCGCGGCGCCGACAATTTCGCTGGCGCCACCTATCCATCGAGCCGCAGCGCGCCAGCTCGCCCCGGCCCAATAACCCTGGAAGACGAAGACAGTTGCCCAGACGACGCAGCCCGCTGCATTAAAGAGGAGGAACTTCGGGTAACGCATGCGCCGGGCACCGGCGACGAAGGGCATCAGGGCCCGCAACAGATGCAGGAAATGGCTGCCGAAAACGGCCTTGCCGCCGTGGCGGAGGAAGAATCCGTCGACGCGGTCGAGGTGCTGCTGGCGCAGCCCCCACCGCTCCCCCTGCTTGAGCAGCCAGCCGCGTCCCAGCTGCCGCCCCAGTTCGTAGCCGATGCTGTCGCCGAGAATGGCGGCACCGGCGACCACGCCGATGAGGATGCCCGGATGGAGCAGCCCTTGCTCGGCGAAAAAGCCGCCCAGCAGCACGAGGCTCTCGCCCGGCATGAACAGGCCCAACAACGCCTGGCACTCGAGCCTCACGACGAGAAAGATCACCAAGTAACCCCAGTGACCGAGGTGGCCCACGCTGCCGGTCAGATGATCGAGCATGATCCCAACGGCGTCAGACCCGTCCCGATTCGATCATCCCGGGCGGCAGCTCAGGTCCTCACTCGACGCGCTTCTGGCCGGCCCTGAAGTATCAGCCAAGACAGCCGTCATCTTGCCTCTTGGAACACCAAGGTCACTGAGAACCCCTGTGGCAGTTCCGCTTCGCACGCCCTGCAGGGTCCTGGCGGTAGTAGGCGTTCAGGACGCGGTAGAGGTCGGGGCCGTGCTTCAGCAGGGCCCGGGGGCGGTCGAAGAACTCCTCGGTTGCAACGGCGAAGCACTCGGCCACCCATTCGGCCAGTTGGTCGCGGCCGACGAGAGGCGGGGTGCCGTCGGCCGCCCCGTCGAGCATGTCGAGCTTGTGGGCGAACTCGTGGCAGACCACCACGCTGCTCCGCGCCCGGCCCATCCCCGCGTTGGTATCAAACCCGGGCCCGGCGCAGCCGCAGGGCGTTGCCGATCACCGAGACCGAGCTGAAGCTCATCGCGGCGGCGGCGATGATCGGGCTCAGCAGCAGGCCGAAGATCGGATAGAGAACGCCGGCCGCGATGGGGACGCCGAGCGCGTTGTAGACGAAGGCGAAGAAGAGGTTCTGCCTGATGTTGCGCCATCGTCGCCCGGCTCAGCAGCAAGGCCCGGACGATCCCGCGCAAGGTCCCCCTTCACGAGGGTGACCCCGGCGCTCTCCATCGCCACGTCGGTGCCGGTGCCCATCGCGATGCCGACCTGGGCCTGGGCGAGCGCGGGTGCGTCGTTGATGCCGTCGCCGGCCATCGCGACGACCCGGCCGGCGGCCTGCAATTTCTTCACGGCCTCGGCCTTCCCGTCCGGGAGCACCTCGGCGACCACGTCGTCGATGCCGAGCTTCTTCGCGACCGCCTCGGCCGTGGCGCGATTGTCGCCGGTCAGCATGACGACGCGGATCCCCTCGGCGTGCAGCAGCCGGATCGCCTCCGGCGTGGTCTCCTTGATCGGGTCGGCGACCGCCAGCAGGCCGGCGGCCTTGCCGTCGAGGGCGACGAACATCACGGTCTCGCCCCTCGGTGCGGAGCGTCTCGGCCCGCGGAGCCAGCTCGCCCGGGTCGATCGCGAACTGCTCCAGAAGCTTCCGGTTGCCGAGAAGCACGGCGTGTCCCTCGACCGTGCCGGAAACCCCTTTGCCGGTGTGCGAGGCGAAGTCGACGGCGTCGGCCGCCGGCGCGCCGCGCTCGCCGGCGGCAGCCACGATGGCCGCGGCCAGGGGGTGCTCGCTGCCCTTCTCGACGCGCGGCGGCGAATCGCAGGAGCGCGGTCTCGTCCGCTCCCGCCGCCGTCTCGACCCGGGTCACCTGCGGGCGGCCCTCGGTCAGCGTGCCGGTCTTGTCGACGACGAGCGTGTCGACGGTGCGCAGGGTCTCGATGGCCTCGGCGTTCCGGAAGAGCACCCCGAGCGTCGCCCCCTTGCCGGTGGCGACCATGATCGACATCGGCGTCGCGAGACCCAGGGCGCAGGGGCAGGCGATGATCAGCACGGAAACCGCCGTGACGAGGGCGTAGGCCAGGCGCGGCTCGGGCCCGGCGAGGTACCAGACGACGAACGAGACGACGGCGACGAGGATCACGATCGGCACGAAATACCCCGAGACGACGTCGGCGAGCTTCTGGATCGGGGCGCGGCTGCGCTGGGCCTCGGCCACCATCCGGACGATGCGGGCGAGGAGGGTCTGCGGCGCCGACCTTCTCGGCCCGGATGACGAGCGTGCCGGTGCCGTTGACCGTCGCCCCGACGACCGAGTCGCCGGCGTGCTTCTCGACCGGGATCGGCTCGCCGGAGATCATCGACTCGTCGACGCTGCTCGCCCCCTCGAGCACGGCGCCGTCGACGGGCATCTTCTCGCCCGGCCGCACCCGGAGCCGGTCGCCGACCTGGACCTCCCCGAGGGGGACGTCGGTTTCCGCGCCGTCGTCGAGGATCTTTCTCGCGGTCTTCGGCGCGAGCCCGAGCAGCGCCTTGATCGCGGAGCTTGTCCGGCTGCGGGCCCGCAGTTCCAGGACCTGGCCGAGGAGGATCAGGGTCACGATCGCCGCCGCCGGCCTCGAAATAGACGCCCGCCAGCCCCTCGGCGTCGCGCATGGCGGCTGGAAAGACCTGCGGGACGAAGATTCCCGCCAGACTGTAGAGGTAGGCGGTGGAGACGCCGAGCGCGATGAGGGTGAACATGTTGAGGCTGCGGTTGACGACCGACTGCACGCCGCGGACGAAGAACGGCCACCCGGCCCAGAGCACGACCGGGGTCGCGAGGGCGAACTCCACCCACTGGAAGGTCTTCCCGTCGGCGAGACCGTCGAGGAGCCGCCCGCCGGGGAGCATGCCGCGCATGGCGATCAGCACGAGCGGCACGGTGAGCACCGCGCCGACGACAAACCGCCGGCGCATGTCGAGGTACTCCGCGCTCTCCCCCTCGTCTTCCGGCGCCGCGGCGCGAGGCTCGAGAGCCATGCCGCACTTCGGACAGGTGCCGGGCTCGGAACGCACCACCTCCGGGTGCATCGGGCAGACGATACTCGCTTGTTACCGGTGGAGAGACCGGCGACAGCGGTTCGAGGCTCATACCGCACTTCGGGCACACTCCCGGCCCCTCCCGGATCACTTCCGGGTGCATGGGACAGGTGTACGTTCCGTCAGGCACGGTCACTCCGCGGGGCAATCATTTTCCCCCCTCGAACCAATAGCCGTCCGCGCTCGGAATACCGTTTCACCGTTCATTATGCTCGTGAACCACCGGAATACACAACAACGCCAGGCTGGCCTCGCGCCCCCGTGCCGCCATTATCATTTCGCCTCTTCGGAGATCGGATGCCGGATGTAGCCCAGCGAGCTTTCGGCGCGCGAGTTCACGGGGGCCCAATGCGACGAAGCACGTCTCATGGGCTCTCACCGAGCGATGGCGGGGACGGAAGCGTCGCCTCGGCTTCCGCGGGGGCGAACCCCAGCGCCGCGAACGCCGACGCCCAACGACCGTCCTCCCCGCGCCACGACTCCGGGGGCGGCCCCGGCGGATCATCGAAGTCGGCACGCAGGACGCGGTCGCACGGCGGCTCGAAGGGCGGGAGATTGAGCAGCAGCAGCGTGATGTCCGCCACTCCCCATCGTCTCCGGAGCGCCCCCCAGAGCGCAGCCACCGCTCCCTGGGTCCGGGAGGTATCCTCCATGGCGGCGAGCCGGTCCCTGACGAAGAGGATCCTGTTGCCGGGCCGAGCAAGCGATATCAGCCGCTCCAGCTTCGCAACGTGCGCTTCCCGCGCGGCGGCGATCCCCTCGCGCCAGTCGGGCGAGACCACGCGAATGGGCGGCGCTTCCTTCCGGCGCGGGAACTCGTGAAAGAGTTGGACGCCGAATTCGCGGCTCGCGATCGTGCTGATCCATCCGTCCGCAATCAGCTCGCACAGCGCATCCGCCCGGTAGATGCGGTCGGGGTCAAGCACCGAGAGGTAGCGGGCGATCCCGTCGAGCGAGGTTACCCACCAGTCGAACGGGTGGCTCGTCCGAGTCCTGAAGTAGGTGCGGACCTGGTAGGTAACCCGGCAGCTCAACCCGAGCGGCACCACGTGCGAAAAGGTCCTGTTGCTCACGACGGGACCCGGACACATCGCATTCATGGCCCTGCCAGCCTGTCTCGTAATCCCTGTTTCATTATCGTGATTGTTTAGAATATATGATTACGAAACGCTTTTCCCGGTCGCACCCGCACTGCGAGGGAGGAGAACCCTTGATTTTGCTGCAATGCCAGCCTCAGAGCCCGCTGTCCGCACAGAGGTGGCCCTCTCTCGCCGACTCTTCCCGAAGTTCCGCGGTCGTCACCCATGCTCTGCGAATCCGCTTTCGTGTACCTGCAATTCACCAGGCACTTCAGCAGGTTTCGTGATGTGCAGCTCGCGTGAACCTGCTCGCGGCACTTTTCGTGCATACTGAAAGTCCAGGGAAAGGTGGACTCGGAATCGGCTGGGGGCTCGACAAGCTCTTTCACACGCAGCCCTGGCTGCCGGTGCTCTTCACGGGCTTGGGGAACGCTGCCGGGTTCCGCAATCTGATCGTGACCTCCCGGGACAAGATGCGGGCGGCCGAGGGGGACGGGAAGAGGTCTCGTCCCGGAAAGGAGCGAACATGAAAGCCTTCATCGTCGGTCTTCTCGTAGGGGTCATCGCAGGATCGGGGGGTCTGCTCTACCTGCAGCGGGAACGGCCCGCGGAGTTTGCGCGCGCCCGGAAGGATGCGGTTGCCACGGCCGGGAAAGCCCGGGAGTCGGTTGACACCTTTTCCCAGGATGTCCGGTCGTATCTCGATGCCAAGCTCGAGGTCCTGGGGCTGCAGGCCGCCCAGGTCCGGCGGGAGATGGCCGAGCAGGGACGCGTGATCCGCCGCACTGCCCGCGTGCTGCAGGAGCAGGTGGCGGATGCCACAGCCGATGCCCGCATTACCCTGGCGATCAAATCAAAGTTCGTGGCCGACCCCGATTTGTCGGCCCTCGCGATCTCCGTGAACACCGCCGACGGCATCGTCACCCTCAGCGGGACGGTCACCGACCCGGGGCGCATCGGCCGGGCGATGGTTCACGCCATCGAGACCGAGGGGGTGCGCGAAGTCGTCTCCACGATGCAGGTGCGCGAGGAGTGACCTTTACGGTTCGCCGGCTGTCGGGCACCGCCCCGGACGGCGCCCTGATTCCCGCATGGTATACTCCCATCCGGTGCTGCTGAACATCGAGATCGAGATCGTCTGGCTGCTCCTCATCGCCTCCGCCGTGGCGATGGCCATCCGCTGGGTGCGGATCCCCTACACGGTCGCGCTCGTCATCGTCGGCGCCGTGGTGGGCGCTCTTCGGGGTGCTGCCCGACCTGCACCTGACCCCCGAGGTCGTCTTCGACATCCTGCTGCCGATCCTGCTCTTCGAGGCGGCCTTCCACCTGCAGTACCGGGACCTGCGCCGCAACGCCGGCCCCGTGCTCGTGCTCGCCGTGCCCGGGCTGCTGCTCTCGGCGCTCGTCACCGGCGGCGGGCTGCACCTGCTCGCCGGCCCGGCGGGGCTCCCGGGGATCACGCTCCCGGTCGCCCTGCTCTTTGGCGCCATGATCAGCGCCACCGACCCGATCTCGGTGATCGCGGTCTTCCGCGAACTCGGGGTCAATCGCCGCCTGGCCCACATCGTCGAGGGCGAGAGCCTCTTCAACGACGGGACGGCGGTCGTGGTCTTCGGCATCCTGCTCGAGATGATCCGGGGCGGCGAGGTCGGGCTCCGGGCCGGCCTCACCTCGTTCGTGGTCGTGGTCGTCGGCGGGGCCGCCGTGGGGCTGGCCCTCGGGCTGATCTTCTCCCGGCTCACGGCCCTGATCGACGACCACCTCATCGAGATCACCCTGACGACGATCCTCGCGTTCGCGGCCTACCTCGGCGCCGAAACGGTGCACTGCTCCGGCGTCATCTCGGTCGTCATGGCCGGTCTGATGGTCGGCAACTACGGCACGCGGACGGGGATGTCCCCGACGACGCGGATCTCGGTCGCCGATTTCTGGGAGTACGCGGCGTTCGTCGTGAACTCCGCGATCTTTCTGCTCATCGGCCTCGAGGTCATGTCCGGCACCTTCGGCAACTACCTCGGCGCCGTGGCCGCCGCGGTGGCGGCGACCTTCCTCGGGCGGGCGGTCGGCGTGGCCGCTTCCGCCGCCGTCATCAACCGCTTTGCCGAGCCGTTGAGCGCCCGCTGGCAGGGGGTCATGATCTGGGGCGGGCTGCGCGGGTCGCTCTCCATGGCACTCGCGCTGACGCTGCCCGCGGACTTCCCCGCGCGTTCGGCGCTCCTGACGATGGTCTTCGGTGTCGTGGCCTTCACGCTCGTCGTCCAGGGGCTCACCATGAAGCCCCTGCTCCGGCGCCTCGGGCTGGGTGCGGGGGGCGCGCGGCACCGCGATTTCGAGGAGCGCCGCGGGCGTCTCCTGGCGCTGACCGCCGCGAGGGAGGAGATCCGCAGCCTGGAGCGCCGCGGGGTCTTCTCGCACGGGACGGCGGCCGCGCTCGTCGAGGAGTTCGACGCCCGCGTGCTCGCCGCGCGCGCGGCGGTGACGGAAGGCTACGAGGCCGACGCGTCGATCCGCGAAGAAGAGCTGGCCTTGGCGCGCGCCCACCTCCTCGACGCCGGCGAAGAGGCCGTGAAGAGCGCCCGACGCGACGGGATCATCTCCGAGGAAACGCTCAAGACGCTTCTCGCCGAGATGGATCGGGAGCGGGAGGATGGCTCGGGAACCAACCGCGCCACGCCGGTCGCCGCGAACGAGTAAATCCGCCGCATGGCACCGGCAAAGCGCTCGGCCGCGGCTTTTTCCGAGGACGGAAACTTGACATTCCTGGCCGCGGGCGGACAATCTGCATGGCGCATGCGCAGGGCACCCGCCGAATCGAGTGGGGGGGCTTAGCAGGGTTGGAGCATTCGAAGGGTTTATCACGGACCGAGCTGTTCCAGGCACGGACAGGGACTTCTCTCCATACTCTTTCGGCGGCAATTTCCGGAGTGAGCGCTGCGGGCAGGCTCCCGTCTGCGCTGTCTGGCGGTTCTTTTCCGCTCGTTCCCGTTCATGACCGCGAGGAGAGATGAGAGACAGGTTTCTGGAAAGTTCCCTGCGTTTCCTGAACATCATCAAGTGGGTGTTCCTCGCCTCGCTGGTCGGGATCGTCGTGGGCCTGGCAACAACGGCCTTTCTGAAGGCGCTGGACGCGGCCACCGGCCTGCGGCCGGGCACACCTATTACTACCTGATGCTTCCCGCGGCTTTTCTCGTCAGCACCCTGACCATAAAATACCTTGCCCCGGAAGCGAAAGGCCACGGGACCGAAAAGGTCATCGAGGCGATCCACCAGCGCTCCGGGAAAATCAACCCGCTCGTGGTGCCGGTCAAACTGGTCTCGACCGTCGTCACGATCGCCGCCGGCGGTTCGGCCGGCAAGGAAGGGCCGTGCGCTCAAATCGGGGCCGGACTTTCTTCCCTGCTCGCCGATCTTTTCAGGTTCAACGACAGCGACCGGAGGAAACTGGTTATCTGCGGTATCAGCGCCGGGTTCTCGACGGTTTTCGGAACCCCCATCGCGGGTGCGATTTTCGGCGTGGAAGTACTTTTTGTCGGCAGCCTCCTGTACGAGGTGCTCCTGCCGTCCTTTGTCGCCGGCATCGTCGGCTACCAGGTTTCGTCGGCCTTCGGGGTGACGTACTTCCAGGAACCCTTGAACTTCATCCCGTACTTCACCAGCGTCTATTTCATCCGGGTCTGCCTGGCCGGCGTGTTCTTCGGGGTCTGCGCCCTGCTTTTCGTCGAATTGCTGCGGTTCGCCGAGTGGCTGAAAAAAAAGATACCCTGGTCGGAGGCTGCCCAGGCCGTGCTGGGCGGCACGACGCTCGTCATCCTCGCGCTGCTGTTTTCCACCCGCTACCTGGGGCTGGGGTTGCCGACCATCCAGGCCGCGCTTGAAGGAAAAGAGGTCCCGCTGCCGGCGTTCCTGCTGAAAATGCTGTTCACCACCGTCACCCTGACCTTCGGCGGCAGCGGCGGCATCGTGACCCCGATCTTTTTCATCGGGGCCACCGCGGGCACCGCCTTCGCGACGGTCTTCGGCATGAGCCCCTATGTGTTTTCGGCGATCGGCATGGTCAGCCTCCTGGCCGGCGCCGCCAAGACGCCGATCTCCGCCAGCATCATGGCGATAGAAATCTTCGGCCCTCAAATCGGCCCCTATGCCGCCGTGGCTTGTGTCATCAGTTTCCTGATGTCGGGATATCGGAGCGTCTATCCAAGCCAGGTCATGCCTGTCGTCCAGCCTCCGCCAACGCCACCTGAGTGGCGCGGAGACGAAAGAACATCCCTGACCGTGTCATCCCGGTCGCGCGAGACACGATCAGATCTGCATCTGCAAATCGATTGCTCGGCTATACGCGATTAGATCTCAGGATGATAGTTCTATACGGATCGTGCTGCTATGATCGGTCCCGACAAGTCAGCAGGGTTGCGTGCAGTCATGCCGTGCCACGCCCGTCGCGGAGTCGGCGCATCTGATCCGGGAAGTCATGGACAATCTCCGGCGTGTCTTCCAGGTCATCAACGACCACTCCAAACAGGCGAAAAGCACCACGGGGTTTACCGGCCCCCAGCTCTGGGCGCTCAAGGTGCTGGCCGAGCACGCGCCGCTGCGGGTTACGGATCTTGCCGCGAGGATGTATCTCCACCCCTCCACGGTCGTCGGCATTCTGCACCGCCTGGAGGTCAAGAGCCTGGTGGAGCGGAGAAGATCGAATTCGGACCGCCGGGTCGTCCATGTCGAACTGTCGGCTGCGGGTAAATCTTTTATGAATCGGGTCCCGACGGTGGCCCAAAGCGCGCTTCTCGCCGGTCTGGAATCCCTGAGCGGGAGCGAATTGCACACGGTGGCGCAGGGACTGCGCCTGCAGGTGAAAATCCTGCACGCGCAGGAACTCCCGCCGCAGTTGTTGCTGTCACCGGAAGTCAACGCGGCAGCGGGGGAAGGTTTCGAGACGGAAATTGGCCGCGGTGCAGGGCGGCCGGCATGAACGCGGGCGACCTCGCAGCGGTGGTCTTCGCGACTGGCCGCGAGGATCTCCGAGGAGTCGGCTCGGATCTCCGCTTCGGGTGACCGGAATGGCGCAAGGGAAATTACGCGATCTGTGGGCGTTCGATTTCGACGGGACGCTCTCGTCGATCGTCCCCGACCGGGACGCGGCGGTGCTGCACCCCGACTGTCGGGATCTTCTCGTCGATCTTGTGGCCGACCCGGCCTCCCGGGTCGTGATCCTCTCGAGCAGGAGACTGGGGGACCTCGTCGCCCGGGTCCCCGTCCCGGGTCTCATCCTCGGCGCGGAGAGCGGTCTGGACTGGCGGATGGCCGACGGCGCCACGCAGTATCAGGAAGGCCGGCTGGCGCAGGCGATGATCGAGGGCCGGCAGTCCGCGGCGCCGCTTCTGGAGCGCGCCGCCGCCCTGGCGGGCGTGGAGATCGAAAACAAACACTGGTCGGCGACGGTGCACTATCGTCACCTGGCCAAGGGAGTCCCTTCCGGCGCTGCAGGGAATCCTGAAGGAGCTCAAGGGCTGCAGTCAGGTGGAGATATTCCACGGTCCCGAAGCGGCCGACGTGCGCTTTTTGCCCGGGACCGACAAGGCCTTCGGTCTTGCAGCGGCTCTGCCGTCTGCGCCGCTGGAATCCGGCGAAGCTGCGCCTGGTCTACGCCGGGGACGACGAAAACGATGCCACCGCCATGAGGTGGGTCCTGTCGTTCGGCGGGAGCGTCTTCGACGTCGGCGGCCGCACGGGTGTCCCGGCGGCGCGGGTGGTGAGCGACCCGCCGGCTCTGGCCCGCGCGCTGCGCGCGTTCGCCCGGCTGGAAGCGGACACGAAACCGGTTTCGACCAGCTGAGGATCGTCCGATGAAGGAATTCGATGTCAAAGACTGCGCGCTGCTGGTGCGGATGAGCGGCCTCCCGCCCGCCATGAACCTCCGGGAGTTGCGGGAACGCGTCGCGGTGGCGGACGAAAACGTGCTGTACCACCACTTCTTCGAGACACCGCTGCGCCACACCTTCGACGACCCCTTCTACCGGAACGACTTCGCGGTCTGGGCGAGTCTGCGCCTGCGCGACCCCGCCCTGGCGGAGCGGCTGGGAATCATCGACCCCTATGCGTTCGAATCGATCGAGGCGCTCCGGGCCGCGACGCTCGAGATCGTCGACGACCGTCTCAGCGAAACCGCGGTCGTGCCGTGGGCCGGCCCGGGGGAGGAGTTCTTCTTCGCGGAGGCGATCACGGTGGTCTTCGACACGGGAGAGAAGATCCGACACCCGCGCGAGCTCCCGGCGGCCATCCAGCGCATGACCAGCGGCAGCATCTACTTCCACTTCCTCGAGGCGCGGCGGCGGGAGCCGCTCGGCCTGGACGATTTTTCGGCGTGGTTTTCCGAAAGCGCCGAAGAATTCGCGGACGTACCGCGCGGCGCTGCGTGCGATCGACTTTTACTTCAGCAGCCTCGCCGAGATCCGGGAATCCCTGGCGCAGGCGTTCCGGGGTGCGGGAGACGCACCGTGAACCGCTCGCTTTCGGCGTACGAGTCCGTCGTCGGCCCGGTGGTCGTCGAGCAGCTGCGACGCCTGGGCGAGAAGCTGCGGGGCACCAGGATCGTGCACGTCAACTCCACCCGGGAGGGGGGCGGCGTCGCCGAAATCCTGGAGTGGATGGTGCCCCTGATGCAGGACCTGGGGCTCGAGGCCTCCTGGGAGGTTCTCAACGGCAACGACCGGTTCTTCGCCGTCACCAAGGGCATCCACAACGGCCTCCACGGGCAGGCCGTGGAACTCTCCCGCCGGGACTGGGAACTCTACCGCACGCGTGGTCGCCGGCAACGTCAAACGCCTCGCGCCGGTCCTGAATGCCGCCGACGTGGTCGTCATCCACGACCCCCAGCCGGCGCCCCTGCTGGATTTCTTCCCCGAGAGAAAGGGGAAATGGATCTGGCGGGCCCACATCGACATCAGCCGGCCGCACCGGTCGATCTGGAAAGGCCTGCGCCCCTTCGTGGCGGGCTACGACGCCAGCATCTTCTCCATGGGGCGGTTTGCCCAGGCGCTGCCGCACCCGCAATACATCCTGCCGCCGAGCATCGACCCCCTGAGCCCGAAGAACCGCGACCTGGAGGCCGCCGAGATCGAGCAGGTGCGGGAGCGCTTCGGTCTCGACCCGAACCGGCCGCTGCTGGTGCAGGTCTCGCGTTTCGACCGCATGAAGGATCCCGATCGGCGTCATCCGGGCCTACCGTCTCGTGCGCCAGGTGGTGCCGGTGCAGCTGGTGCTGGTGGGCGGTTCCGCGACCGACGACCCCGAGGGCCGGGCGGTGCTCGAGGAGGTCCGGGAATTTGCCGAGGGCGACCCGGACCTCCATGTCCTCGAGTTGCCGCCGACCTCCCACACCACCATCAACGCTCTCCAGCGCCTCGCGGACATCGTCATCCAGAAATCCATCCGGGAGGGCTTCGGGCTCACCGTGACCGAGGGCCTCTGGAAGGGCAAGCCGGTGATCGGCGGCGACACCGGCGGCATCCGCCTGCAGGTGGTGAACCACCTGACCGGCTTTCTCGTGCACACGCCGGAGGGGGCGGCGCACCGGATCCGCTACCTCCTCGACAACCGGGAACTGATGCGGAAAATGGGGCAGACGGGGCGGGAGTTCGCCCGGGAGAACCTCCTGCTCACCCGCCATTTGCGCGAGTACCTGACGCTCCTGCTTGCCGTTCGCCGCGGCGGCACCGAGCACTACATCGAAGTCTGACGGTCCTCCCTGATCTCCGGGAACTCGTTGTGGCTGAACGCTTCGACCGGCACCACCCCGGCGCGCGGGTTCTTCGACATCCTTACAGGGCCCCGGGCGGGGCTCCTGACCCGGCTTGTTCCTTGATTCTGTCCCAGTACTCCGGGTAGAGCGTTTTGGCGCACTCCGGGCAGATGCCGTGGCTGAACTCGGCATCCGAGTGGTCCCTGATGTAGGATCTCGATCTGCTGCCAGGAGCCCTGGTCGATGCGGATCTTCTTGCACGAGGAGCAGATCGGCAGGAACCCGCGCAGGGTCTTGACTTCGCTCAGGGTCTTCCGGAGTTCCTCGATCAGGCGCTCCCGCTCCCCTTCGATCCGCCCGCGGCTCTCGATCATCGCGTTGAAGACGCGCGCCAACTGGCCGACTTCGTCCTCCGAATCGATGGCGACCGGCCGGCTCGCTCCCTCCCGCCCGAACGCTTCCGCGGCCCCGGCCAGCTTCAGCAGCGGTCGCGTGATGACGCGGGCGAGGACGATCGCAACCGCACTGCCGATGAGCAGCGTGCCGGCTGCGAACGTGACGATCAGCATCAGGATCTCGTTGACCTCCTTGCGGATCGCGGTCTCGGAGAGCCCGAGGTGCAGCACGCCGATCTGCCCCCGCAGCAGCGGCACGGCGACATCGAGGACCGGTCCCCGGTCGGTCGACAACTCCAGGGACGAGGAGTTCTGCAGGGGATCGACCGGATGCGCGCCCTTGAGTTCGGCGGGCACGCCCCCGGCGAACGTGTGGGCCAGCTCGCGCCCATCCTCGTCCAGGACAAATCCGTAGACGATGTCGTCTTCCAATGCTCTGCAGGTCGCGGAACATCATCGTCACTTCGAAATAGCGTTCGGTGATGATCGGGTTGACGCAGTCGGCGGCCACCTTCCGCGCGATCGCGACGCCCTTCTGCCGGAGTTGTTCGACGAGCTTGCGCTGGATGACCGTCTCGGCGAAGACGACCATCGCCAGCGCGAAGAACAGCGTCGCCGTGACCAGGCTGAAGAGGATTTTCCTCCGGAGGCTGAGAATAAGCCATCGGCCCCTTACTTGCCGGCTCTTCTGCTTCGCGACCCAGGCCTGCATCTCCCGGACGGAGTCATAGGCCTTGTCGTCGATGACGACGAAGCGGTCGATCTTCATCTGCCGCAGGATCGCCTGGCCCTCGGGGTCGTTGTGCGCATTCAGGACGACTTGCCGGAGCTGCTCCTTGAGTTCCGGCGCCAGGTCGCGGGGCACCACGAGCGGCGGGATCGCGTAGGGCGGGGATTTCTCCAGGATGCGCGTCTGCGCGGTGAACTCCGGGCTCATCGCGTTGAGGTACTCCCAGATCAGGCTGTCCACGGCCGCGGCGTCCACGACCCCCTGCGCGACGGCCTTGATCGACTTGTCGTGCGTCCCGGTGAAGATGACCTCCTTGAAGAACGACGCCGGCGTCTCGTTCATCCGCGCCAGCATGTAGGTCGGCACCAGCTTGCCGGAGTTGGAGAGCGGGTCCGTGAAGGCGAAGCGTTTGCCGCGCAGCCCCGCGAAAGAGGTGACGGGGCTCTCCTTCGGGACGATGATGTAGGAGTAGTAGACCGTCGCGCCGTAGGCCTGGGGCGCGGCCAGCAACTCGAGACCGAACTGTGCGTGGCCGGTGGCGTAGGGGCCGCTGCAGACGAAGGCCGCCTCGAGCTGGCCGTCCCTGAGCATGTCGTTGATTTCGGCGTAGCTCTCGCGATCCACGTAGGCGACCTTGACCCCGATCTTCTTCTCGATGTAGCGGAGGAAGTCGCGGTAGTAGCCCATGCCCTCCTTCGGGGTGATCATGGCGCCGACCGCGAAGCGCAACGGCTTGGCCTCCGGCTGCGGCGCCTCGACCGGCGGCTGGACGCTGTCGAGGACGATCTTCTTCGGCTCTTCCGGCCCGCAACCGGCGCTCCCGAGCGACACCAGGACGGCCAGCAGCGCAATGAACGATGTCCTGAACATTCGAGCCCCCCTCTGTGGCGGTCACATGAAGTAGTCGAAATCCGTCTCGCGCCGCACCCGGCTGTGGACCCGGAAGATGCGCGCCGGCAGCTGCGCCGGGTCGATCGCGACGTGGTTTTCCGCCCCCTGCCAGATGTACTTCTCGTCCCCGAGCAGGTCGTGCACGAGATAGGGCTGCAGCGGGTCGATGCCGAGCTCGGCGAGCGGCAGGGTGATCTTCCCGGCCTGGCGCTGGAAGGGGTCGAGGGAGACGAGGACGAGGATCGTGTTCGCGAGATCGGGCGTGCTCTTCCAGAAGAAGAGGTGCGCCGGGTTCTCCGCCTCGCAGAACTTCAGGTTCCAGGTGCTCTGGAGGGCCGGGTTCTCCCGGCGGATGCGGTTGACCCGCGCGATCAAGCCGGCGAGGCTGCCGGGGGCGCTGTGGTCCCAGACCCGGATCTGGAACTTCTCGGAGTCGAGGTATTCCTCCCGCCCCTGCCCGAGGGCCTCGTGGACCCCGAGTTCGAAGGCCGGCCCGTAGATGCCGTAGTTCGAGGAGAGGGTCGCGGCCAGCATGAACCGGATGACGAAGGCCGAGCGTTCGCCGTACTGCAGGAACTCCGGGAGGATGTCGGGGGTGTTCGGCCAGAAGTTCGGCCGGAAATACTCCCGGACCTCGGTCCCGACCAGCTCGTCGAGGTACTGGGTGAGCTCCTGCTTGGTGTTGCGCCAGGTGAAGTAGGTGTACGACTGCGAGAACCCGAGCTTCGCCAGGCGGTACATGACCTTGGGGCGGGTGAAGGCCTCGGCCAGGAAGAGCACCTCGGGGTGCTCCCGCTTGATCTCGCCGATCAGCCACTCCCAGAAGGGGAAGGTCTTGGTGTGCGGGTTGTCCACCCGGAAGATCCGCACGCCCCGCTCGATCCAGAAGAGGACCACGCCCCGCAGACCCTCCCAGAGCTCCTGCCAGTCCTCGGACTCGAAGTTGATCGGGAAGATGTCCTGGTACTTCTTCGGCGGGTTCTCGGCGTACTGGACCGTCCCGTCCGGCCGCGTCCTGAACCAGGTCGGGTGCTCCGTGACCCAGGGGTGGTCCGGCGAACACTGGAAAGCCAGATCCAGGGCGATCTCCAGGCCGTGCTCCGCGGCAAGGCGGACGAACCGCTCGAAATCCTCGAGGGTGCCGAGCTCGGGGTGCACGGCGGTGTGTCCCCCCTCCTTGGACCCGATCGCCCAGGGGCTGCCGTCGTCGTCGGGTCCCGCTGCGGGCTGGTTGTTCTTCCCCTTGCGGTTGATCCGGCCGATCGGGTGGATCGGCGGCAGGTAGAGGACGTCGAACCCCATCGCCGCGATCTCCGGCAGGCGGGCCTCGCAGTCGCGGAAGCTCGCGTGCTTTCCCGGCTCCGTCGCGCAGGAGCGGGGGAAGAGCTCGTACCAGGCGCCGAAGAGCGCACGGGGGCGGTCCACGACCACCGGGAGTTCGCGCGCGAAGCGGGTGAGAAAGGGGTGCGGCTGACAGCGCTCCATCAGGGCGGCGAGTTCCTCGCTCAGCGCCGCCGCGAGGGCGGTGCGGGGATCGGGCGCCGAAAAGCCCGGCCAGGTGCCGCCGCAATTCGTTGCGATCCGCTCCCGGGACGCCCGCGAGGGTCTCCTCGACCAGGCGGGCGCCGATCAGCAGGTCGACGGCGAGGTCCTGGCCGGCCGCGGCCCGCTTGCGCAGGTCGCCGCGCCAGGTCGCGAAGTGATCGACCCACCCCTCGATCGTGTAGCGGTGGACGCCGATCTCGGCGGGGACGAAGGCCGCCTCCCAGCGGTCGTTCGGGAGCGGCGTCATCGGAACCTCCGTCCAGGTCGCATCCCCGTCGCGGCGGTGCAGGAGGCGAGCGGCGATCAGGTCGTGCCCGTCGGCGAAGATGTCGGCCGTGACGCGCAACTCCTCGCCCACGACCCGCTTGACGGGGAAGCGCCCCGCGTCGATCTCGGGCGTGACGCGCTCGATCACGACGCGCTGCCGCCCGTGCTCCGGCAACGGCGGATTTTCTGCTTCTTTGCTTTCATCGTGCCGGCTCCTTTGACTCTTGCCCGATGACCCGTGCGGAGCTTTCGCACTGAGTGACCGCTGCCTCCGGACCGCCTCACCGCTCCGCCGCGGCTCGCGCCGCCGCGATCGCTCCGCCTTGGGGATGACCACGATCCCGTTGTCGTCGACGTGGTACCTGTCTTCCCGGCGGTCGCGTTCGAGGTCGAACCCGACCGACGTGCCCGCGGCGATCACGTTGAACTTGTCCACGATCACGCGCTTGAGGCGGCACCCTTTCCTGATCACCACGTGGTCCATGATGATGCTCTCCTCGACCAGCGCGCCCTCCTCGATCACGACGTCGCTGCGGATGACGGAATTGACGATCCGGGCATTCCTGATGATCGCGCCATCCGAGATGAGGCTGTTCTCGATCTCCGCCTTCAGGATCTTGGCGGCAGGACCCTCGTACCGGGCGGGATGGATCGGCCACTGCTTGTTGTTCAGGTCGAAGACGGGCATTTCGCCGAGCATGTCCATGTGCGCCTGGAAGTACGCGGGGATCGTCCCGACGTCCCGCCAGTACCCCTGTTCCTCGAACTCTTTCGTTCCCGGCACCACGTTCGTCGCGAAGTCGTAGGCGAACACCTTCCCCGAATCGATCAGCGACGGCAGGATGTGCTTGCCGAAATCGTGCTGGTCGTCCTCGCCGCTTTGCAGCGCATCGATCAGGACGTCCCTGCTGAAGATGTAATTGCCCATGGAGACCAGGGTGCGGTCCGACGCCCCCGGCATCGGCGCCGGGTCCTGCGGCTTCTCCTGGAACCCGGTGATCCGCCCGTCCCGGTCCGTGGTGAGCACGCCGAAGGCCGAGGCCTCGGCGAGCGGCACGGGGCGCGCGGCGACCGTGACGTCGGCGCCCGATCTCAGGTGGAAATCGATCATCTGGCGGATGTCCATGCGGTAGATGTGGTCCGCGCCGAACACGACCACGACCTCGGGCTGGTGGTCGTGGATCAGGTTGATGTTCTGGTACACGGCGTCGGCCGTTCCCTGGAACCACTCCGGCCCCATCTTCATCTGGGGCGGGACCACGGCGACGAAGTGTTCCTTGATCAGCGGCGAGAGCACCCAGTTCTGGCGCACGTGCTCGATCAGCGACTGGGACTTGTACTGCACCAGCAGGTAAATGGAGTAGATCTGCGAGTTCAGCAGATTGCTCAGCACGAAATCCACGATGCGATAGCGCCCGCCGAAGGGCACCGAGGGCTTGGTCCGCATGTCCGTGAGCGGCGCCAGTCGCTCGCCCCTGCCGCCGGCGAGCACAAAGGCCAGTATCTTCGGGTGCGCCATGAGAATCGCCTCCTTGTCCCCCATAGGAATCAGCCCACGGGGATTTACTTCGACGGTTCAGGACCGGCAGCACGGTTGAGGTCCTGCGGCCGGCGTGCCGAGTCCGACGATGCGACAATTTTCCTTCCGCCGGCTGCGAAAGTCAAGGTTCGGCCGGCTGTGTACACTCAGACCGCCGGCTGGCCGCTCTTCGCGAATGGTCGGATGCGAGTGTTTAGCCGCCGGCGCCGGACTGTGGCAGCATGGCGGTGACGCATCGGACGTCCTGACGAAACTGACCCAGGACGCACGAGAACGCGCGGTACCCGTGTGGAGACGACCGATATGGATCGTTGGGAACGCTGGGGAATCGAGACGAACTACGTCGACGCACTCGGGCGGCGGCGGCGGACGAGCCGGTCCGCACGGGCCGCCGTGCTCGCGGCGATGGGCGGCGACCCTGACGCCCCGCCGGCCGACGGCAACGGGGCGGTGCGGCTGCTCCGGCCGGGGGACTCGCGCCGTCTCGCCGCCGCCGCGGATCTGACGCTCGAGGACGGGACGGTGCTGCGCGTCGAGCGCAGCCTCCCTCCCGACCTGCCGATCGGCTACCACCACCTGCGGGTTCTCGGCGCGGATCGACCGACGCTCCTGATCGTCGGTCCCGGCAAGGCCCACCTCCCGGAGGGGTTGCGGCTCTGGGGCTGGGCCGCGCAGCTCTACGCCGTGCGCTCGCGCCGGAGTTGGGGGATGGGCGACCTCGGGGACCTGCGCCGCCTGGCCCGCTGGTCCGCCCGCGAACTCGGGGCGGGGTTCCTGCTCCTCAACCCGCTCCAATCCGTGGCGCCGGGGACGCCCCAGGAGCCCAGCCCCTACTTCCCGAGCAGCCGCCTCTTCCGCAACCCGCTCTACCTGCGGATCGAGGAAGTCCCGGGGGCCAAAGCGGCCGGCCGGGTCGCTCGCGCCCCTGGTCGCGGCCGGCCGGGCCCTCAACCGCGAACCGTTCATCGACCGCGACGCCGTCTACCGGCTCAAGCTCGCGGCCCTCGAACTGCTCTGGTCGCGCTTCGCCGGCAGCGCGGCCTTCGACCGCTATCGCCGGAACGCCGGGGAGGCGCTCCCCCGCTTCGCCCTCTACTGCGCGCTCGTCGAGCGCCACGGGCAGGACCGCGCCCGCTGGCCCGCGCGCTACCGCCGCCCGGACGGCGCCGCCGTCGCGCGCTTCGGCACACGAACACGCCGCGCGGGTGCTCTTCCACCAGTGGGTGCAGTGGCTCCTCGACGTTCAGCTCGAGCGGGCCGCGCGGGAAACGCCGCTGATGCGCGACCTGCCGATCGGCGTCGACCCGCGCGGGTTCGACGCCTGGAACTGGCAGGATACGCTCGCCGCGGGGGTCACCGTGGGCGCCCCGCCGGACGAGTACAACACCCGCGGCCAGGACTGGGGGCTGCCGCCTTTCGCACCGCACAAACTCCGGGCGGCCGACTATCTGCCCTTCCGCGAGACGATCCGCGCGGGGCTGCGGCATGCCGGCGGCCTGCGCATCGACCACGTCATGGGCCTCTTCCGCCTCTGGTGGGTCCCCCGCGGCGCCGGACCCGCCGGCGGCGCCTATGTCCGCTCTTTCGCGGACGAACTTCTCGAGATCGTGGCCATCGAGAGCCAACGCTCGGGCGCGATGATCGTCGGCGAGGACCTCGGCACCGTGGCGCCGGGGGTGCGCGCCAGGCTCGCCCGTCACCGCATCCTCTCCTACCGGCTGCTCTGGTTCGAGAAGAAACCCCCGTCCCGTTACCCGGCACAATCGCTCGCGGCGGTCACGACGCACGACCTCCCGACGATCGCCGGGCTCTGGACGGGCGCCGACCTCGCCGAGCAGGACGCGCTCGGGCTCGCTCCCAACCGCGCCGGGACGCTCGGCATTCGCCGGCGCCTCGGCAAACTCACCGGGGCCGGGAAGACGACGAGCACCGCCGATGTCGTCGTGCGCACCCACCGGCTCCTCGCCGCCGCGGCCTCGGCGCTCGTCACCCCGACCCTCGAGGACGCCCTCGCGGTCGAAGCGCGCCCGAACATGCCCGGCACGACCGTCGAGCGGCCGAACTGGTCGATCCCGCTGCCGCTGCCGCTCGAGGAGATCGAAAGACACCCCCTCGTGCTGCGGGTTGCGCGCTGCTTCCGGGAAAGAAGCAGCCGGACCGGAGGTCCCGCTGATGGAGCCGCTCGAGCAGTGGATGCTGCCCGCTTCGGGCCGGCGGGAGAGCTCTACTACCGCGTTGCCGTCTCCCTCCTGATCCTCCTGGCCATCGGGGTCTTGCGCCGATTCGCTGCTCGCCGTGGTCTACCGCCGCACCGAGAGCGTCAGCGCGCACTACCACTGGCGCAAGGGCACGGCCTACGCCGGAGTTCCTCGTCTGCGGTGCTCGCCGTGGGCGGCTCCTGGTTCCGGGGCGTCCAGTCCCTGTCGACGTTCTTCGGCCTGCTGACCGCCGGGATCGCGATCGCGTTGCGCGACCCGCTCGTGAACCTGGCCGGGTGGGCGTTCCTGATGTGGCGCCGTCCCTTCGACGTCGGGGACCGCATCGAGGTCGGCGGACACCGCGGCGACGTGATCGACCTGCGGATCTTCCAGTTCTCGCTGCTCGAGATCGGCAACTGGGTCGACGCCGACCAGACCACCGGCCGGATCATCAACATCCCGAACGGGAAGGTCTTCACCGAGAGCCTCGCGAACTACACGAAGGGCTTCGACTTCATCTGGCACGAACTCCCCGTTCTCGTGACGTTCGAGAGCGACTGGGAGAAGGCCAAGGGGCTTCTCGGGCAGATCGCCGAGCGCCACGGGGCTTCCTTCTCGGAGAGCGCCGAGCGCCAGGTGAAGGCCGCCGCGAGCCGCTACCTGATCTTCTTCACGCGGCTCACCCCGATCGTCTACACCTCGGTGCAGGACTGCGGCGTACTGCTCACGGTGCGGTACCTGACCGAGCCGAAGAACCGCCGCGTCACGGCGGAGGCGATCTGGGAGGATATCCTGCGCGAGTTCGGGCGCCACGACGACATCGACTTCGCCTACCCCACGCAGCGCTTCTACGACAACCGCCGCGAAGGCAAACCCGGAGCCCATGCCGCCGGGGACGGCGTCCGCGCCGGCCCGGGTCTCAGTAGCTGAAGCGCTGGGTGAGGTTGAAGACCGGGTAGGCGAGTTCCGGGAACGCCGCGGCGGCGAGTTCCCGCAGCCGCGCGAGGGCGGCGTCGCGGTCCGCGTCGCTCAGTTCCCGCCCGGCCTCGATGTCGGCCACGATGATGATCCGCTCCGGCGAGTGGGCCACGACGCGGAAATCCGTGTAGCCGGTGATCTCGCGGGACCTGCGCCAGCAGCTCGCGAAAGCGGTCCTCGAGGGCTTCCACGGCGGGCGTGCGCTCCATCAGCGGGTCGGTGTGCACCACCACGTCCCCACCCAGGCCCCGGCGCAGCGCGCCCTCGAGCCGCTCGGCGATACCGTGAGACTTCGCGGCGGGGAGGGATTCGGGGATCTCGGCGTGCAGCGAGATCACCCGCATCTGGCCGTAGTCGTGCACCACGATCTCGTGCACGTTTTCGACCCCGGGCACGCCCCGGGCCAGGTCGCGGACCTTCTGGAGAAAATCCTCCGACGGCGCCTTGCCGAGGAGCGGTTCGAGGGCGTGGCGGGCGTTGCGGAAGGAGAGGTAGAGGATCGCCAACGCGCCGACGAGGCCGACCGTCCCGTCCAGCCACGGCAGGTGCAGGTAATGCCCCAGGAGCAGGCCGGCCACGACGGCGAGGGAGTAGGCGCCCTCGATCGCGAGGTGGGAGGCCGTCTCCTCGATGGCGTGCGAGCCGACCCGGCGCCCGAGAAAGAGGACGAAGCGGCCGAGGACGCGCTTGACGACGGCTGTGGCGAGCACGATCCACGGCAGGAGCCACCAGTAATGGGTCTCGTGCGTCCCGGTCAGGGCGTGCGCCGACTCCCGCGCGACCTCGATCCCGAGGAAGAAGAGCACGAAGGAGATCAGCAGCGGGGCGACCTGCTCCATCCGGCCGTGCCCGAAGGGATTGCGGGCCGTGGCCGGCCGCGCCGAAACCCGGAAGCTGACCACCAGGACCACGGAGGCGAGCAGGTCGGAGAGCAGCGTGAAGGAGACCGCCACGACCGAGATCGCCCCCGAGGCGACCCCGAGACCGAGGCGCACGACAAAGAGCGCGAGGAGCACGAGGATCGAGACCCAGCCGGCGGCGTACCCGTGGCGGACCCGAACCTCCTGGGCTTCGGGGCGCTCGAAGTCCCGGATCAGCAGCCGCCCGAGGCGCTCGAACGGGGATGCCCCCGGCAGAGAGAGCTTCACGGCTTCTGGTAGCTGACCCGCGTCCCGTCGCTCAGGCCGCTGCTGCCCGACACCACGACCAGGTCGCCGGGCGACACGCCGCTGAGGACTTCCACGGCGGCCTCGGTGCGGATTCCGGTCAGGACCGGCCGCACCCGGGCCACCCCATCCTCGACCAGCGTCACGCGACCGTCATCAAGCGCGGAGAGGGGCACAAGGATGGTATTGGACTTGAAGGAGGTGAACACGCGCGCGCGCGCAAACATCCCCGGCTTCAAGTCATGATCCGGGTTGTTCACGAGAATCTCGATCTGCGTCGTCGTGACGGCCGGACCCGCGTCGGCTGCGGCGATGGAAACCCGGCCGCCGAACCCTCTCCCGGGAAGGGCGTCGGAAGTGACGGTGACCTCCTGGCCGTCGCTCATCTCGGCGCGTCGGGCTTCGGGAAGCGGGGCCGTCATCTTCATGAGGTCGATGTCGGCAACCACCGCCATCACCGTCGGCGGCGTTGCGCTCACCGTGTCGCCCGGGTTCGAGTGGCGTGCGAGCGCCACGCCCGCGATCGGGCTCCTGAGCTCGGAGTCCTTCTTCGTCGGGCGTCTCGCGGCCGGCCGGGAACCGTTCCGCGATTCCTTGACCGGGACCTGCATCCGATCGAGGCGGAAAAGGAGCCGGCCGGCCTTGACGGTCTCCCCTTCCTTGAAAAACACCTTGGCGACCCGGCCGGCGACGCCGGGCCCGATCTCCGCCTGCTCCAGGGCCTGCACGGTGCCGGTGACCTCGAAAGTCGCGGCAATCGGGCCGGTGACGACCGGTGCGACGGTGACGGCTCACCGGGGTTGCGGGCGCCGCCGGAGCCTGTTCCTGCGCGGCTGGTGTGCAGGCGACAAGGACACAGGCGAGGCCTGCACAGGCAAGAGAGATGTTCATCAGGCGCGTGTTCGTGAGCATATCGTGCGGAATATAGCAGGTGGCACGCCGTATCGCCAGCTGCGGAGAAGCGAGCAACGCCTGATGCAATTTTCCTCTCCGGCTTCAATATTCCGAAAATGGTAAGATCTTGAGTGTCACGGGACGCACGCAGCAGGTGGAGGCGAGGCGCATCTGGTTCAAAGAGGAGGTGCAGCATGACAAAGCGCGAGGAGTATGTCGAGAAACTCAAGGCGCAGCTCGATGTCTGGAACGCCGACATCGAGAAACTCGAAGCCAAAGCCCGCGTCGCGTCGGCGGAAACCCGGACGAAGATCGAGGAGCAGGTTGCCACCCTCAAGGGTCATCGGGACGAGGCTGCCGCGAAATTCGACACGCTGCGCGAGGCGACCGAGGAGAAGTGGGAAGAACTCAAGGCCGCCACGGAGGTCGCCTGGGCGAAGCTCAAGGACAGGTTCTCGAGCGTGCACCGTGAGCCGCCGGCGTAGGAATCCGGCGGTTCTGCGACGGCAACCACGGAGGAAGCCATGACCGAGGAAGAAACCAAATCCGGTGCGCCGGTCCGGCGGCCTCCGAGCCGCCCAAGAGCGCCGCCGCGCGCGGGCCTTATCTGGCAGTGGGCGCACTTGCCATCCTGCTGATCGGCGTCATCGCCTGGAAGTACTCATCCGTGCGCCGCGTCGAGGAGAAAGCCGCGATCGAGAAGACGGAACTCGTCGACCGGACCCGCAAGGCTCTCTCCGACCAGACCGGCTATTTCCTGAAACTGATTTCGAAACCGTTCGTCTGGGCGATCCGCAAGGAGATGCTGCGCGAGAATTACGAGCAGGTGAACGAATACATCGTGCAGTTCGTCAAGGAACCGCGGGTGCGGCAGGTTCTCGTGACCGACGCCGCCGGTACGGTCGTCGCAGCCACGGACAAGAAGTTCGAAGGTCGGCCCATCGCCGAACTTCGGCCCGGCATCGCCATGGACAACGAGGACACGATGGTCACCGCCGACCCGGCCGGGGACCTGCTCGTGCTCACCCCGGTGATGGGATTGAACTCCCGGCTCGGCTCGTTGTTGCTGGTGTACACGCCGGAAACCATCGACAGCGCGGGGCCGCAAGGGGGTCCCGGGGCGCCGTAGCGCCGCGGAGGAATGTCATGCAGCTGGCCTTGTTTGCCGCGCTCGCCGTCGCCGGTCTCGCGGTTGTCTTCGCGCTCCAGAACAACGCCCTTGTCACGCTGAGTTTTATCGCCTGGACCTTCCAGAGCTCGCTCGCCGTGGTCCTCATGGTCACGCTCGTGGCCGGCGCGTTCGCCAGCTTCCTGGCCTCGCTCCCCGGGATGGTCCGGCTCAAGATGCACCTGCGAACCGCAAACCACCGCGTGGCCGAACTCGAGGCCGCCGTGGCCAAGGCCGCCGTGGCTGCGCCGGCGGGGGCCGGGGAGCAGGCGCCGGGGCCGAAAGCCAACACTACCTCCTGAAGGAATTCCGGCGCGGCGCCGACCTGGATGTTTTCAGGGTATGGCGTCGTGCCTCCCCTCATTTCAGAAGAGTACCGCCCGGGCGATGGAGAAGTAGATAAACAGGCAGCTCACGTCGGCGATGGAGGAGATCAGGGGGTTGCTCGCGACCGCCGGGTCGATCCCGAGCTTCGTGAGCGCGAGCGGGATGATCACCCCGATGAGGTTCGTCACGAACACGACCGCGAGCATCGCCGCGGCGACGACGAACGCGATCTCGGCCCCTCCCTTGAGCAGCCCCGCCCCCCAGACGGCGGTCGCGAGCGAGCCGGCCAGGAGCAGCCCGATCCCGAGCTCGCGACCGAGGGTGCGGAGCCACTCGCCGGTCTCGAGTTCCCCGGTGGCGATGGCGCGGACAACGAGGGTCGAGGACTGGGCGCCGGTGTTCCCGGCGCTGCCCATGAGCAGGGGCAGGAAGAAGGCGAGGGCGATCGTCGAGGCGAGCGTGTCTTCGAACAGGGCGATGACGCCGCCGGAGACCAGGCCCACCGGCAGGAGCGTGGCGAGCCAGACGATCCGCTTGCGGTAGAGCGCGAAAACGCCGGCCTCGCGATAGCTCGTGCGCAGCGGCCCGACGCCGGCGCCGAGGTGGATGTCCTCGGTGGCCTCCTCTTCGGCGACGTCGAGGAGGTCGTCCGCGGTGACGATGCCGAGCAGCACCCCCTCCGCGTCGACGACGGGCAGGACGCTCACGTCGTAGTGGCGCAGGACCTCGACCGCTTTCTCCCGGTCCTCGAAGACGCCGATGCGCGGCGCCGTCTCGTCCATGAGGCTGCCGACCGATCGCCGTGGGCTCGGCGAGGATCGAGCTGGCGCAGCTGGATGTCGTCGCGCAGGTGCCAGCGGTCGTCGACGACAAAGACCGAGTTGATCGTCTCGCTCTCGCGGCCGACCCGGCGGATGTGGGCCAGGGCGGTTTCGATCGTCCAGTTCTCCCGCAGCGCCACGTAGTCCGGGGTCATCAGACGCCCGACGCTCTCGCGCGGATAGCCGAGCAGCTTGCGCGCCTCGAGCAGCTCCCCGGGGCTCAGCAGGTTCAGGAGCCGCTGGATCGCGATCCCGGGGAGGTCCTCGAAGAACTCCGTGCGGTCGTCGGGGGGGAGGTTGTTGAGGATGTACGTCGCTTCATCGGAGCTCAGGTTCTGAAGCAGCCGGTCCTTGTCCGGAGACTCGAGGTAGGAGAAGACCTCTGCGGCCGCGGGCCGGGGCAGCAGACGGAAGAGGACGACCTGCAGGGACCGCTCGACCTGGACGAGCAACCCGGCAACGTCGGGGACGGGCAGTTCGTCGAGAAGATCGCGCAGCTCCTGCCACCGCTGGGCCCCGATCAGCTCCTCCACCTGAGGCAGACGTCGCTCGACCTCTTCCATCGCTCCTCCTCCGGCAAGCCGTGAAGTTCGCCCGGTCCTGCGAGTCGCAGTGTACTGCATCCAAGGGCCTGAGCTCCCCACGCCGCTCGAGTTGAAAAATACGGTCGCCGCCGGCAGAGGGCAAGAGGACATTCTGCGGGGGCGGGGTACGAACTCCCGGCTAGAGATAACCGGCGAAGACCCGGGCCAGTCCCAGGAAGGCCAAGAAGCCCGCCACGTCCGTCACGGTCGTCAGGATGATCGAGGAGGACTGCGCCGGGTCCTGCCCGAACGCGCTCAGCAGCGTCGGGATCGCAGCCCCGGCCATGCCGGCGACGATCATCGAGAGCACCATCGCCGTGCCGATCACCGCGGCCAGCGCGGCCGACCCGCTCCAGAGGCCGACCGCTACGGCGCAGACGGCGGCGACGGCCAGCCCGTTGGCCGCGCCGACGGCCAGTTCCTTGAGCAGCACCCGCGGCCAGTTTCGCACGCGGATCTCCCGCAGGACGAGGCCGCGCATCGTCACCGCGAGGGCCTGGGCGCCGCTGTTGCCCGACTGGCCGGCGACGACCGGCAGCAGGATCGCCAGCGCCGTGACTTGTGCGATCGTCTCCTCGAACAAGCCGACCACCGCGGAGGCGAGAAAAGCGGTTGCGAGGTTGATCTGGAGCCAGGGCAGTCGTTTGCGCACGGCGAAACCCACCGGCGAGAGCGCACGCTCGTCCCGGCTCGCGCCGACCATCGTCTGCATGTCGGCGGACGCCTCCTGCTCGGCCGCCGCGAGGAGCGTCCCCTGGCGCAGTACCCCGAGCAGGCGGCCGTCAAAGTCCACCACCGCCAGGTTCGCGAGGCCGCCCGCGCGCATGGTCTCGACGATTTCCTCGCGCTCGGCGACCGCCCCCACGCTTGGCGCCGGTCCGTGCACCAGCCCGCCGAGGGCGGCGTCCCCCGGCGCCAGCGCCAGCTCCTGGACCGGGACCGCCCCGACCAGGCGCCCTTCCTTGTCGGTAATGAACACGTCGTGGATTCGCCGGGCGCGCCGCCGGCGAAGGCGCTGAAGGGCGGCCCCGGCGCTGGTGTCCGGGCGGAACGCGGAGACGTCAGGGTCCATGAGGAACCCGGCGGTTCCGGGCGGGTAGCGGGCCAGCTCCTCGAGTTCGGCGGCGCGGCTCGGAGCGAGCGCCCCCAGCAGCGCGGCGCGGCGCTCAGGGTCGATCCTGGCCAGAAGCGCCGCGGCGCGGGCTCGTCTCGAGCCGCTCGACGATCCGCCGGGCGCGATCGTTCCCGCTCGCGGCGAGAACCGCCGCTGCCTGTTCGGGGCTGAGACGTTCCAGAAGTGCGACCACCGGCCTCGTGGAACACGCCTCGAGTACCGCCGCGGCTTCCCCGCCGTCGCCTCCTCGAGAAGTCGCGCGGCCTCGTCGGGAAAGTGCTCGAAATATCCCCGGAGCAGCTCGCGGGCGCCCGGGAAGGCTGCTTCATCCCTCAACTCCGCTCCCCCTCGCCCTGCGGGCCGAATCCCGGTGAAGACGCCGCCCAGGCTGAGCCGGTACAGATCCCCGAGCGCCTGCACGGCTTCGAGGCCCGCGCGCGCATGCCGGGCCTCGGCATCGCGCACTGCCTGCCGCAGCCGCACGGCGCGCACGGCGCCGAGGTAGACCCCCCGCTCATCGACGACGGGGAGCGTTCCGCGCTCCCCCCAGCCAGGGTGGGCACCGACGCTCTGCGCGTCCGCCGCGGCCGGCAGGGGGTCGACCGGGCGCGCGAGCGACTCGAGCGCGCCGCCGCGGCGCTCGTCGAGCACCTCCCGCAGGTCGGCGAATCCCCGCAGGTGCTGCTCGCCGTCGACCACGTAGATCTCGAGCGCCAAGTGCGCCGCAAGCCTGCCGAGGCGCCTGCGGACCTCGCCCAGACCCAGGTCCCCCGCGAGGGCGGGGACCTGTGGGTCCATGAGGGCGCCGGCGGTTCCTTCGGGGAAAACAAGCAGTGGTCGCAGCCGGGCGCCCCCGTCGATCTGATCCAGAAGAGCCTCGCGCAGCTCGGGTTGGATACGGCGCAGTAAATCCGCCGCGTTTTCCGCCGGGACGAGGGAGAGCAGTCGCGCTCCGCGGCGGGCTCGAATGTCTGGAGCGCCGCTACCGCCGCCGGCACGGCGAACCGCAGCAGCACACCGGCCGCCGTCCGTTCCGGAAGCCCCGTCGAGAACGGCTGCCGCCGCCGCCGCCGGCAGGCCGCCGAGGATTCTCGCCGCCTCCACCGGGTGCTCCGCGGTGAAGCGGCGGAGCAGCCGCTCTTCCAGGCTCACGGGCCCTCCCCGGGAAGGAGCGTGGAAACCTGCTCGCTGAACAGCTTTGCGGGGACGGCAATGCGTCCCGCCTCCGCTTCCAGGATGACCGACGTGGCCGTCAACCTGGCGATCCGGCCCTCGACATCCCCGATGCGTACTCGCTGGCCGATTTCGTACAGCTGCCGCAGATGGTAGGCGGCGACGATATTGCCCACCGCCGAGCGGGACCCGAGGGCGAAGGCGAGGGCGGCGCCGCCGAGAACGGCACCGAGCGCCACCGGGAGTGCGATCATCAGGAACGTGGAGTGGATTCCCGCCTGGTCCGCTCCCATCACGGCGGCAAGCACGATGATCGAAATCTGGGCCGCGCGGGCCAGGGGTGCGCCGTGGGCCAGCCCGGCCCGCGCGGCAGCCCCGAGGACGAACTCGTGCACGAAGCCGCCGAGCGCGACGCCGGCAAAGGCCACGAGGAGGCCGACCAGAACCTGCGGGAGCTGCCGGGCCAGCCCCGAGAGCAGTTCGCCCATGCCGTCGAGCCCGAGCGTGTCGGCGGCCGCAACGGCAAAAACCGCGATGACCGCCCAGAAGACGAACCCGGCTGCGAAACCCGGGAGCGTTCGATCAAACCCGAACCGATCCTTGGCCCCGGGGTGAACGCGGCTGCGGAACCGGTCAAGCGCGGCGGTGAGCAGCCGTCTGACGGCGGTGCGCGCCAACCGCGCCAGAACCCAGCCCGCCAGGAGCAGGGCCACCGCGCCGACAAAGTCGGGAAGCCGTTCCGCCACGCGCCCCGTCAGCCGCGTAGCGGCCGACCGCAGCGCTTCGCTCAAGCTTGAAGAATCCACGTTATCCCCTCCTCGCCAGGCCTGAACATGATTCCATACTACGGGTGAGGACAATCCGGCAAAGCGCCGGAATTCGCAACGACACAGGCAGAATACCGGGTAATCGAATCCGTAACGCATTTTAGCGCCGGCTCGCACGTATCTGTCAAGGCAGGCGGGCAGGGGATTGTCACCGGGGGTGCTCGTTCGAGGTCGGGAGGCGCAGGGATTGAGTGCTTTTGTTAAAGAATGAACATGCTTCGCTTTGCCGTCGAAAATAATATATAATACAAGCAATATCATGATGTTACATTTTAAGAAGACTTCGATGCCCCTCAGGGAAATGTTCTTTTTCGAGTTCATCGTAATTAGACAACCACTCCCCTGGAGTGTACGATGATAGGGTAAATCCGAAGGAGGATCACGTGACGTTCTCGACGAATGCTATTTCGGTTCTTGCATCTGGAAACGGCCGCCCATGAAGGCGCCTGCAACCGTGCCCCTCGAAACCGTCGAGATCGACACCAGCGACGACCCGCTCTGGTACCGCGACGCCGTCATCTACCAGCTGAACGTCAAGGCGTTCTTCGACTCGGACAACGACGGCATGGGCGACTTCAAGGGCGTGACGGCCAAGCTGGACTACGTGAAGGACCTGGGCGTCAACACCATCTGGCTGATGCCCTTCTACCCCTCGCCGCTGCGCGACGACGGCTACGACATCTCCGAGTACGAGGACGTGCACCCGCAGTACGGATCGCTGGACGACTTCCGCGAAATGCTGACCGAGGCGCACAAGCGCGGCCTGCGCGTGATCACCGAGCTGGTCATCAACCACACCTCGAGCGATCACCCCTGGTTTCAGGCCGCGCGCCAGGCGCCGCCGGGCTCGCCGGAGCGCGACTTCTACGTCTGGAGCGACACCGACCAGCTCTACCAGGGCACGCGCATCATCTTCACCGACACCGAGACCTCCAACTGGACCTGGGACCCGGTGGCGAAGGCCTTCTTCTGGCACCGCTTCTTCAGCCACCAGCCCGATCTCAATTTCGACAACCCGAAGGTGCTCGAGGCGGTCTTCAAGACGATGCGCTTCTGGCTCGACATGGGCGTCGACGGCTTCCGCCTCGACGCCATCCCCTACCTGATCGAGCGCGACGGCACCAGCAACGAGAACCTCCCCGAGACGCACGAGGTGATCAAGAAGCTGCGCGCGGCCATCGACGCGCAGTACAAGAACCGCTTCCTGCTGGCCGAGGCCAACATGTGGCCCGAGGACGTGCGCGAGTACTTCGGCGACGGCGACGAGTGCCACATGGCCTACCACTTCCCGCTGATGCCGCGCATGTACATGGCCATCGCGCAGGAGGAGCGGCACCCGATCGTCGAGATCATGCAGCAGACGCCGGAGATCCCCGACGGCTGCCAGTGGGCGATCTTCCTGCGCAACCACGACGAGCTGACCCTCGAGATGGTCACCAGCAAGGAGCGCGACTACATGTACGCGATGTACGCCGCCGACAAGCGCGCGCGCATCAACCTCGGCATCCGCCGCCGCCTCGCGCCGCTGATGGAGAACGACGCGGACCGCGTCAAGCTGATGAACGGGATGCTGCTGTCGATGCCCGGCTCGCCGATCATCTACTACGGCGACGAGATCGGCATGGGCGACAACATCTTCGTCGGCGACCGCAACGGCGTGCGCACGCCGATGCAGTGGAGCCCCGACCGCAACGCCGGCTTCTCCCGCGCCGACCCGCAGCGCCTCTACCTGCAGCCGATCATGGACCCGATCTACGGCTACGAGGCCCTCAACGTCGAGGCCCAGGCCAGGGAAAGCAGCTCGCTGCTGAACTGGACCCGGCGGATGCTCGCCGTGCGCAAGACCAGCCACGCCTTCGGCCGCGGCAAGCGCACGTTCCTCAAGCCCGGCAACCGGAAGATCCTGGCCTACCTGAGCGAGTACGGGGACGACACCATCCTCGCCGTGTTCAACCTCTCGCGCGCGGCGCAGCCGGTGGAACTGGACCTGGCGGCCTACAAGGGCCGCGTGCCGGTCGAGATGCTGGGCCGCACCTCGTTCCCGCCGATCGGCGAACTGCCCTATCTGCTGACGCTGCCCTCGTACGGCTTCTACTGGTTCCGGCTCGCGGCCGACGCCGAAATCCCGAGCTGGCATGAGGAGCACGTGGCGCTGCACGACCGCCCGACGCTGGTGCTCTTCGACGGCTGGACCAGCTTCTTCCGCGAGCGCGTGATGCCGTGGCGCATCGGCATGGCCGACCGGATGCGCACGCAGCTCGAAACCGACACGCTGCCGCGCCACATCGAGACTGCAGCGCTGGTATGCCTCCAAGGGCACGGCCATCGAACGCGCCCGGGTGCTCGACCACGCCGTGTGGGAAGTCGGCGAATTCAGCTGGATGCTGCCGATCCTGAAGCTGGACGGCCCCGATGGCGAGTCGACTGTATTTCCTGCCGCTGGCGCTGGCGTGGGAAGACAGCGAAGAAGAGCGCGTCAACCGTCTCACCCCGGGCGCCCTGGCCAAGGTGCGGCAGCAGGCCAACGTCGGCGTCATGGGCGATGCCTTCTAGCGACGAGGCCTTCTGCCGCGCCGTGGTCCGGGCCATCGGCGACGGGCAGGGAGATCCCCACCGCGGCCGGGCGCCTGCAGTTCAAGCCGACGAAAGCAGTTCGGCGATGTTGCGGCCGACATCGCGGCGCTGCCGGTGTCGCGGCCGGGCGCGCTGAGCAGCAACACCGTCGTCACGCTCGGCGAGACCCTGTTCCTCAAGGGCTACCGCCGCCTGAGCGAAGGATTGAATCCCGAACTGGAGATGGGGCGCTTCCTGACCGAGGTCGCCGACTATCCGAACTGCGTGCCGGTGCTGGGCGCGCTCGAGTACTTCGGGAACGACGGCCGGGTCATGACGCTGGCCCTGGTCCAGCGCTACGTCTCCAACCAGGGGGACGGCTGGGATTACACGCTGCGCTACCTCGAGCGCTATCCTGGAGGAGGTGCGCACCTCGCCCGACGCCGCGGTCGCCGCGCCGATGCGCATGGCGGCTTTCTGGCGCTGGCCGCCACGCTCGGCCAGCGCACCGCGGAGCTGCACCTGGCGCTGGCCCGGCGCACGGGCGACCCGGCCTTCGACCCCGAACCGCTCGCAGCGGGCGATGTCGTCGCCATCAGGAAGCGTGCGACCGGCGAGGCGGGCGCCCTGCTGCTCGCTGCTGCGGGAACGCCTGCCGCAGCTGCCGGAGGCCGCACAGGTCGCCGCCCGGGCCCTGCTCGCGAAACAGGAACAGTTGCAGGCCCGCATCGCCGCCGGCACGACCGAGGGCGTGACCGGCATCAAGACCCGCTACCACGGCGACTACCACCTGGGTCAGGTGCTGGTGACCGGCAACGATTTCTTGATCATCGATTTCGAGGGCGAACCCGCCCGGAGCTTCGAGGAGCGCCGCGCCAAGAGTTCGCCCTTGCGCGACGTCGGGGGGCATGCTGCGCTCGTTCAACTACGCGCGCTGGTCGGCGCTGCGGCGCGTCGCCCAGAATGCCGACGAGTTCGACCGGCTGGAGCCCGCGGTGCGCGCCTGGGAATTCGCCACCCGCGAGGCGTTCCTGGCGGCCTACGCGGGCACGATGGCGTCGGTCGAGCCGGCGCTGCCGGTCGACGCGGACCTGCTCGGCTCTGTTCGAACTTGAAAAGGCGATGTACGAAGTGCGGTACGAACTCAACAATCGCACCGACTGGGTCCAGGTGCCGCTGCAAGGCATCCTGGCCCTGGTCGACGCAGGCCCGGCACGCTGAGGCGGCCGCCCGCCTGCAACCCCAAACGGGAGAGCGCATCATGGAAAATATCGGCATCTACCTGGAGCCCGTGCGGGCCATTCTGTTCCAGATCGGCGCGTTCCTGCCGCGCCTGCTGATCGCCCTGGTGGTGGTGATCGGCGGCTGGCTGATCGCCAAGGTGGCGCGCCTCGCGGTGACCAAGGCCTTGCGCGCGTTCAATTTCAACGTGCTCACGGAGCGCTCGGGCCTCGACGGCTTCCTGCGGCAGGGCGGCGTCGCCGGCGACACCACGAGCCATCTTCGGCGTGCTGGTCTACTGGCTGGTCATCCTGGTGGCGCTGTTGATCGCCTTCAACGGGCTCGGGCTGACCTACGTCACCGACCTGCTGGGCCGCGTGGTCTGGTTCGTCCCGAACGTCTTCGTGGCGCTGCTGGTGCTCGCCTTCGGTTCGTACTTCGCGCGCTTCGTCGGCGACGCCGTCGTCACCTACTGCTGCACCATCAAGCTGCAGGACGCGGCCTTCCTGGGCAAGCTCGCGCAGTACGCGATCATGGTGTTCGTGGTCCTGATCGCCCTGGATCACCTCAAGGTCGGCGGCGACATCGTGCGCCAGAGCTTCCTGGTGATCCTCGCCGGCGTCGTGTTCGCGCTGGCGCTGGCCGTCGGGCTCGCCGGCAAGGACTGGGCCGCCGATCGCATCGAGCACTGGTGGCCGCGCGACAAGAAGGTCAAGGACCGGTCGGCGAAAGGCCGTCGCGCTGACGACTCATGAATGATTCAGAGGAGGATGAAAGTCATGACCAAGGGAATCGTTGTCCACGGTCCGAGCCTGCTCACGGACCAGGACATCTACCTCTTCCGCGAGGGGAGCCACACCCGCCTGTTCGACAAGCTCGGCTCCCACCCGCTGACGCTCGACGGTGTCGCCGGCACGCTCTTCGCCGTCTGGGCGCCGAACGCCGAGACCGTCTCCGTGATCGGCGATTTCAACGGGTGGGACGGCGCGGCCCATCCGCTCGCGGCCCGGCTGGACGGCTCCGGGATCTGGGAAGGGTTCGTGCCCGGGGTCGGCCACGGCAGCCTCTACAAGTACCGCATCGTCTCCCGGATCGGCGGCTACACGGTGGACAAGGGCGACCCCTTCGCCTTCACCTGGGAGCTCTCCCACCGCACCGGCAGCTCCTCGGTCATCTGGGATCCGGCCTACGCCTGGGAGGACCGGGACTTCCTCGCGCAGCGCGGGCCGGACCAACAGCCCCGACGCCCCGATGGCGGTCTACGAAATGCACCTCGGGTCCTGGCGGCGGGTGCCGGAGGAGGGGAACCGCGCCCTGACCTACCGCGAACTGGCGGAGCAGCTGCCGGCGTATCTCGCCGACGCCGGGTTCACCCACGTCGAGTTCCTGCCGGTCATGGAGCACCCCTTCTTCGGTTCCTGGGGCTACCAGGTCACGGGCTACTTCGCGCCCACGAGCCGCTACGGGACGCCGCAGGACTTCATGTTCCTCGTCGACCGCCTGCACCAGGCGGGGATCGGCGTGATCCTCGACTGGGTGCCCTCCCATTTCCCGACCGACGAGCACGGCCTCGGCTTCTTCGACGGCACGCACCTCTTCGAGCACGAGGACCCCCGCCAGGGCTATCACCCGGACTGGAACAGCTACATCTTCAACTACGGCCGCCACGAGGTGCGCTCCTTCCTGCTCAGCAGCGCCCTCTTCTGGGTCGAGCGCTACCACGCCGACGGCCTGCGCATCGACGCGGTGGCCTCGATGCTCTACCTGGACTACGGCCGCAAGGACGGGGAGTGGATCCCGAACGAGCACGGCGGCAAGGAGAACCTCGCGGCGATCGCCTTCCTGCGCAAGCTCAACGAGGAGATCTCCCGGGCCTTCCCCGAGGTCTCCGTGATCGCCGAGGAGTCCACGGACTGGCCGATGGTCTCGCGGCCGACGCACGTCGGCGGCCTCGGTTTCGACATGAAGTGGAACATGGGGTGGATGCACGACACCCTCGCCTACTTCGCGCAGGACCCGATCAACCGCAAGTACCACCAGGGGCAGCTGACGTTCAGCATCTGGTACGCCTTCAGCGAGAACTTCCAGCTCTCCCTTTCGCACGACGAGGTCGTGCACGGCAAGGGGTCCCTGATCGGCAAGATGCCGGGGGACGACCGGCAGAAGTTCGCGAACATGCGGCTCCTGCTCGGCTATCTCTACACCCACCCCGGAAAGAAGCTGCTCTTCATGGGCGCCGAAATCGGCCAGCGCCGGGAGTGGAACCACGAGACCAGCCTCGACTGGGATCTGCTCGCCTACCCGCCGCACCAGGGGCTGCGGCGCTGGCTCCAGCACCTGAACATCATCTACCGGGGGGAGCGGGCGCTCCACGAGCGGGACTTCGACGCCGCGGGCTTCGAGTGGGTGGACTTCGCCGACAACGAGAACAGCGTCCTCTGCTTCCTGCGCCGGGGGAGCGACCCGGCGGAGGAGGTCCTGGTCGTCCTGAACTTCACCCCGGTGCCGCGCCAGAACTACCGCGTCGGGGTCCCCGCCGCCGGCTTCTGGAAGGAACTGCTCAACAGCGACGCGCCGGAGTACGGCGGGAGCGGCCAGGGGAACTTCGGCGGCGTGGAGTCCGTGCCCGTGCCCTGCCACGGGAAGTACCACTCGCTGGCGCTGACGCTACCGCCCCTGGGAATGGTCGTCTTCAAACGGCAGCCGTAGGCCGGAAGGTGCGCGCCGGAGTGCCGAGTGCCGAGCTGCGGGGCGGGCAGCGCGACGGCGCGAGCCTCGTCCGGGAGTGCTACGACCGCTCCGTCGCGCTGCTCAAGGCCAACACCACCCCCGGCGGCGTGATCGCCTGCGCCCCCTCGGAGAAGGCCACCGGCCGGCACTACGCCAGCATCTTCGGCCGCGACGCCGCGATCTGCGCCATCGGCATGGTCGAGACCGGCGACCCGGAACTGGCGCAGCACGGCCCGGAAGAGTATCCTCACCCTTGCCGAATACCAGGCGGCGAACGGGCAGATCCCCAAATACGTGAAGCCCGAGAGCGGGGAGGCGGACTTCTGGTACGCCGGCTGCATCGACGCCACGCTCTGGTGGCTGCTGGCCGTCCAGGCCTACGACGCGGCCCGCCCCGGCGAGGGTCTGCGCCGGGAATTGGCGGCGGCGATCGGCAAGGCCCTGACCTGGCTCTCCTGCCAGGAGCACCCCGGGCTGTACCTCGTGCAGCAGAACGAGGCCAGCGACTGGGCCGACATCATGCCGCGCTCGGGGTTCGTGCTCTACACCAACGCCCTCTGGTACCGGGTGAAGGTCCTCTACGAACTCAAGACGGCGGCCGAGACGCGGAAATTCTTCCGGCTGATCTTCGACCCCTTCGGCAAGGCGGCCCCCTCCCAGCGGCGGGCCCGGGTCCTGATGCACTACGTCCGCAACCGCGCCAAGGCCAACGACTTCTACCTGAGCTTCGTGAACCTCTCCTTCTGGGGGGAGGAACTCGACGTCTTCGGCAACATCCTCGCCGCCCTCTACGGGTTGTCCGATCCCTCCCAGGCCTGCCGGATGGTGGAGCGTCTGCGCGAGCTGCGGGTCCACCGCCCCCACCCGGTCCGGGTCGTGCACTGGCCGATCCGCAAGACCACCCCGCTCTGGCGGCTCTACATGCAGCGCCACCGCCAGAACATCCCGTACCAGTACCACAACGGCGGCATCTGGCCGTTCGTGGGCGGTTACTGGGTCCTGCTCCAGGCGAATCTCAGGATGGGGCGGCAGGCCCGCCGCGACCTGGAGCGGCTGGCCCTGGTCAACAGCCTCGATGACTGGGGTTTCAACGAGTGGCACCACGGCAAGACCGGCAAGGCGATGGGGATGGCCGGCCAGTCCTGGAACGCCGCCACGTACCTGATGGCCTACCACGCGCTGCAGCGGCAGGGTCTCGTGACGTGAGCAGGCCGTCCCGGGGGCTGTCCTGGCGCGATCGATCGGCTCGCGTGCGAGGCACCTCGCCTTCCGGCTGCCGGCACATTCGTCCCTCCGGCTGCGCGGTTGCAATCCGGCCTCTGGATCAGGTAGAATGATGGCCAAAAGTTAGCGGGACGGTATCCGAACCGCGGCCGCACGTCGATTGCCAGACCAGCCGACACCGAGAAGAAGGAGAGGCATTGAATCTGCACTATGACATCTCGCTGGGCGCAACACCCCTCGGCGCCGGGAGCTGCCGATTTCTCGTCTACGCGCCCCACGCGCGAGCGGGTCGCGGTGCGTCTCGTTTCGCCGCGTGAGCGCCATGTCGAGCTGACGCGCGGGGAGCGCGGGTATCACGAAGGTGTCGTCGAGGAGGTGCCGCCGGGATCCCGGTACTTCTTCGTCCTCGACGGGACCACGGAGCGGCCCGACCCGGCATCGCGCTTTCAGCCGCTCGGCGTTCACGGGCCGTCGGAGGTGGTCGATCCCGCGGCGTTCGCCTGGGGGGACGCCGCCTGGCGGGGGATCCCCCTCGAGGAGCAGATCCAGTACGAGCTGCACGTGGGGACCTTCACGGCCGAGGGGACGTTCGATGCCGTGATCCCGCACCTCGACGGCCTGCGCGAGTTGGGCATCAACGCCCTCGAGATCATGCCGGTGGCGCAGTTCCCCGGCTCGCGGAACTGGGGCTACGACGGTGTCTACCCCTTCGCGGTGCAGGAGAGCTACGGCGGTCCGGAGGGGTTCCGGAGGCTGGTGGACGCCGCGCACCGGCGCGGGATGGCCGTCATCCTCGACGTGGTCTACAACCACCTCGGCCCCGAGGGGAACTACCTGCGGGATTTCGGCCCCTACTTCACCGACCGCTACCGGACACCGTGGGGCGCGGCGCTGAACTTCGACGGGCCCGACAGCGACGAGGTGCGGCGCTTCTTCATCGAGAACGCCCTCTCCTGGTTCGCGGACTACCACGTCGACGGCCTGCGGCTGGACGCGATCCACGGCATCACGGACACCAGTGCCTACCCGTTTCTCGCGGAGCTTGCGGACGCGGTGCGCGGGCTCGAAGCCCGGGTGGGGCGCGCGGCTGCTGCTGATCCCCGAAAGCGACCTGAACGACGCGCGCATCCTCGCCCCGCGCGATCGGGGCGGGTTCGGCCACGACGCCCAGTGGAGCGACGACTTCCACCACGCCCTGCACACCCTGCTCACCGGGGAGCGCGCTCGGCTACTACGAGGACTTCGGCGCGCTCCCGCAGCTGGCGAAGGCCTACCGCGAAGGGTACGTCTACTCCGGGCGACTATTCCCGCCACCGCCGGCTGCCGCCACGGCAACTCCTCCCGGGAGATTCGCCGCGGGGAAGATGGTCGTCTGCATCCAGAACCACGACCAGATCGGCAACCGGCTCGGCGGCGAGCGGCTCGGTGCGCTCGTCCCCTTCGAGGCGCTGAAGCTCGCCGCGGGCGCGGTCCTGCTCTCCCCCTTCGTGCCGCTGCTCTTCATGGGCGAGGAGTACGGGGAGCCGGCCCCCTTCCAGTACTTCGTGAGCCACGGCGACCCGGAGCTGATCGAGGCGGTCCGCGAGGGACGCAAGCGGGAGTTCGCCGCCTTTCACCGGGAAGGCGAGACCCCCGACCCGCAGGACGAGGCGACCTTCGCCCGCTGCCGGCTGGATCACGGCCTGCGCCACCGCGGGCAGCACCGGCTCCTCCAGGACTTCTACCGGGAGCTCATCCGGCTGCGCCGCGCGGAACCGGTCCTGCGTCACCTGAGCAAGGAGACGCTCGAGGCGACGGTCTTCGACGCGGAGCAAGTCCTGCTCCTGCGGCGGTGGCTGGGCGAGGAGCAGGTGGCGATCGTCCTGCACTTCGGCGCGGCGCCGGCGACGCTCTCGCTGCCGCTGCCGGCCGGCAGCCTGGCGCTGCCTCCTCGACTCCGCGGCGGCCCGCTGGGGTGGGCCGGGGAGCACGGTTCCGACTGGCACGAGTTCGTCAGGGAAAGCAACCGCTTTCCCTTGCCCCGCACGCCGTCGTGCTGCTCGCGGCGCGGCGAAGAAAGGAAGACTCTGATGGAACGATTCATCTGTCTGCACGCCCATCTCTACCAGCCCCCCCGGGAGAACCCCTGGCTGGAGGAGATCGAGTACCAGGAGTCCGCCTACCCCTACCACGACTGGAACGAGCGGATCGCCGCCGAGTGCTACGCCCCGAACGCGACCTCGCGCATCCTCGACGGCGAGGGGCGGATCGAGCAGATCGTGAACAACTACTCCCGCATCAGCTTCAACTTCGGGCCGACGCTCCTCTCCTGGCTGGAGCAGAAGGAGCCGGCCGTCTACAGCGCGATCCTCGCGGCGGACCGGGAGAGCCGGGAGCGCTTCTCCGGCCACGGCTCCGCCCTGGCGCAGGGGTACAACCACCTGATCCTCCCGCTGGCGAACCGCCGCGACAAGGAGACCCAGGTGATCTGGGGGATCCGGGACTTCGAGCGGCGCTTCGGGCGGGCGCCCGAGGGGATGTGGCTCCCGGAGACCGCCGTCGACCTCGAAACCCTCGACCTGCTGGCGGCCCACGGCATCCGCTTCACGATCCTCGCCCCGCGGCAGGGCTCCGCAGGTGCGCCAGCTCACCGGCCGCGAGTGGCGGGACGTGGGCGGGGACCGGATCGACCCGACGATGCCCTACCGGATCGTGCTCCCCTCGGGGAAGACCCTCGCGCTCTTCTTCTACGACGGGCCGATCTCCCGGGCGGTGGCGTTCGAGGGCCTGCTCAACAACGGCGAGGGGTTTGCCAACCGGCTCCTCAGGGGTTTACGTCATCGAGCCGCCGGCGCAACCAGCTCCTGCACATCGCCACGGACGGCGAATCCTACGGCCACCACCACAAGCACGGGGAGATGGCGCTTTCGTACGCGCTGCACCACATCGAGGTCAACAACCTGGCCCGGATCACGAACTACGGGGAGTTTCTCGAGAAGTTCCCGCCGACGCACGAGGTGCGGATCTTCGAGAACTCCTCCTGGAGCTGCGTCCACGGCATCGAGCGCTGGCGCAGCGACTGCGGCTGCAACTCCGGCGGCCACGACTGGAACCAGGGGTGGCGCGCGCCGCTGCGCGAAGCCCTGGACCGGCTGCGCGACGAGCTGGCGCCCCTGTTCGAAGGCCAGGCCGGCGAGCTGCTGAAGGACCCGTGGGCGGCGCGCAACGACTACATCGACCTGATCCTCGACCGCTCCCGGGAGAGTCTGGACCGATTCTTCGCCGCACACGCCCTGCAGCCGCTGAGCCCGGAGGAGGAGTCCCGCGCGCTCCGGCTCCTGGAACTGCAGCGCCACGCCCTGCTGATGTACACCAGCTGCGGCTGGTTCTTCGACGAGCTCTCCGGCATCGAGACCGTGCAGGTGCTCCAGTACGCGGGCCGGGTCGTGCAGCTGGCGCAGGAACTCTTCGGGGACGACGGGATCGAGCCCCGCTTCCTCGAACTGCTCGAGCGGGCCAAGAGCAACCTCCCGGAGCACGGCGACGGCCGTCGTTGTTACGAGAAGTTCGTCAAGCCGGCGATGGTCGACCTCGCCAAGGTCGGCTCGCACTACGCCATCAGCTCGCTCTTCGAGAGCTACGAGGAGCAGACGCGGGTCTTCTGCTACCAGGTGGAGCGGGAGGATTTCCGCTCTCTGGCCGCCGGGAAGGCCCGGCTCGTCCTGGGGCGGGCGAAGATCACCTCCGAGATCACCCGGGAATCGTCGACCGTCAGCTTCGGCGTCCTGCACCTGGGCGACCACAACGTGAGCGGCGGGATCCGGGAATTCCGCGGGCAGGAGGCCTACGAGGCGCTGGTCGCGGAGATCTCGGGAATCTTCAAGAGCGCGGACCTGCCGGAGATCATCCGGGCCACCGACCGCCACTTCGGGATCGGGACCTACTCGCTGAAGCTGCTCTTCCGGGACGAGCAGCGCAAGATCCTCACGCACATCATGGAGCAGACGCTCGCCGACGCCGAGGCCGTCTACCGCCAGCTCTACCAGCAGCACGCCGCGCTGCTGCGCTTTCTCGCGGAGATGCACTACCCGCTCCCCAGGACGCTGGAGCTGGCCGCGGAGCTGGCGCTCAACCACGACGTCCGCCGTGCGCTCCAGAGCGAGGATCTGGACCTGGAGCACCTGAGGAACACCGTCGCCGAACTGGTCGAAGCCGGGGTGCCGCTCGTCGAGGACGGTCACGGGCTCGCTTTTCGCGCGGCCGTTCTCCGGCTCGCCGAGCGCTTGTCGCGAAGAGCCGGAGGACCTGGCGCTCCTCAAGAAGCTCGACGACGCCGTGGCGTTCGCCCAGACGATGCCGTTCGAGGTCGTGTTCTGGAAAACGCAGAACATCGTCTACGAGATGCTCCAGAGCACCTACCCCGGTTTCCGCGAGCGTGCGGCGGCGGGTGACGAGACGGCCGGCGCGTGGGTCGGACATCTTCGCGTCGCTCGCCGAAAAGCTCGCCGTACGGACCCCGGAGGCCTAGCGATGGCGCGATGCGCATCCCCCTGGCCACGTACCGGCTCCAGTTCAACGGTCGTTTCCGTTTTCGGGACGCCCTCGGCATCGTCCCCTACCTCGACGCCCTCGGGATTTCCGATCTCTACGCCTCGCCGCTGCTGCAGGCGCGGGCGGGGAGCACCCACGGCTACGACGTGACGGACCCGACCCGCCTCAACCGGGAACTCGGTTCGGAGCGGGACTTCGAGCACCTCACCCGCGAGCTGCGGCGGCGCGGGATCGGCCTGCTCCTCGACATCGTCCCGAACCACATGGCGGCCAGCGGCGAAAACCGCTGGTGGATGGACGTCCTCGAGAACGGCGGCGCCTCCCCCTTCTCCGCGTTCTTCGACATCGACTGGCACCCGTCGAAGAAGGCCCTCCTCGGAGAAGGTGCTCCTGCCGGTGCTCGGCGAGCCCTACGGGAGGATCCTGGAGAACCAGGAGCTCACGCTGCGCCTGGAGAAGGGCGGCTTCTTCGTGCACTACTACGGGACCAAGCTCCCGCTCTCCCTGCGCTCGTACGTCCGCATCCTGGCGCACCGGATCGAGTCGCTCGAGGAGACCTACGGGGCCGAGCACCCCGCCTTCCGGGAGTTCTGGGAGCTCATCCGCGCCATCGAGCACCTGCCCTACACCGAGCACCTCGAACCCGGCCCGACGCGCGAGCCGGGGGCGGGCCCGGAGCAGGTCAAGCGGGCGCTCTGGGACCTCTGCCGCCGCCGCGCCGGAGATCCGCGCCTTCGTCGAGGAGAACATCAGGCTCTTCAACGGCCGCAAGGGCGAGCCGGAGAGCTTCAGCCTCCTCGACCGGCTCCTCGCGGAGCAGGCCTACTGGCTCTCGTACTGGCGGCTCGCCAACGAGGAGATCAACTACCGGCGGTTTTTCGCGATCAGCGACCTGGTCAGCCTGCGGGTCGAGGACCCCCGCGTCTTCGACGCCGCGCACGCCCTGGTCCTGCGGCTGGCGCGGGAAGGGAAGGTGACGGGATTCCGGGTCGACCACATCGACGGGCTCTACGACCCCCAGGGCTATCTCCAGCAGCTCATGGACCGGCTCAGCGCGGACGGCCCGGCGGACGAAAAACCGGCCGGCTTCTACGTGGTCGTGGAGAAGATCCTCGCGGAGGACGAGACGCTCCCGCGCGGACTGGCCGGTCTGCGGCACCACCGGCTACGACTTCCTGAACCTGGTGAACCGGGTCTTCGTCAGCGCCGCCGGCGCGCAGGACCCTGGACGCGGTCTACGCCCGGTTTCTCGGGAGAAAACTCGACTTCGAGGACGTGGCCTACGAGAAGAAGAAGCTGATCATGGACAGTCTCTTCGCCGGCGAGATGCACGCCCTCGGCCAGCACCTCGGCGCGCTCGCGGAGCACGACCGCTACGGCCGCGACCTGCCCCGCAAGGAGCTGCGGCAGGCCATCGTGGAGGTCACGGCCTGCTTCCCGGTCTACCGGACCTACATCCGCACCACCGAAATCTCCGCCCGCGACCGGCTCTACCTCGGGCGCGCCCTCAAGGAGGCCCGGCGGCGGGCGCCGGAGCTGAGCGCCGCGGTCTTCGATTTCCTGCGCCGCGTCCTGATGCTGGAGAATCCGCGGGACCCGGAGGGGGGGCAGGTCGAGGAGTGGCTCGCGCTTTCTCCGGCGCTGGCAGCAGTTCACGAGCCCGATCATGGCCAAGGGGCACGAGGACACCGCGCTCTACGTGTACAACCGCCTCGTCTCGCTCAACGACGTGGGCGCAAACCCGCTGGCGACCAGCGTCGCGCCCAAGGCCTTCCACCAGCGGATGCTGGCCGCCCTGCGCTGGCCCCACGGCATGAACGCCACCGCCACCCACGACACCAAGCGCAGCGAGGACGTGCGCGCCCGGATCAACGTCCTCTCCGAGCTGCCCGAGGAGTGGGAGCGGCACCTGTTCCTCTGGCGCGGCTTGAACGAGAAGAAGAAGCGCTCGGTCAAGGGGGAGCCTGCGCCCGACCGGAACGAGGAGATCCTCCTCTACCAGACGCTCCTCGGCGCCTGGCCGCTCGATCCGCGGGAGCTGCCCGGGTTCGCGCAGCGCATCAAGGACTACATGGTCAAGGCGCTCCGGGAGGCGAAAGTGCACACGCGCTGGATTAGTCCCAAACCCGAACTACGAGCGGGCGGTCACGGATTTTGTCGACGCCCTGCTGGAGAGCGGGGGGAAAAACCGTTTCCTCGCCGATTTTATCGATTTCCAGAAGAAAATCAGCCATTTCGGCGTCATCAACAGCCTGTCCCAGGTGCTGCTCAAGATCGCTGCGCCGGGTGTCCCCGATTTCTACCAGGGCACGGAGCTCTGGAACCTCCGGCTCGTCGACCCCGACAACCGCCACCCCGTCGATTTTTCCGCCGCCGCCGGGCTGCTCGCCGGTCTCGGGGAAGGCGGAGCGTCAGGGCGCCATCCCCCTGCTCCACGAACTCCTGTCGCACGCCGGAGGACGGGCGGATCAAGCTCTACGTGACGTGGAAGGGGCTCCGCTTCAGAAAGGAGCAGCCCGACCTCTTCCGCGCCGGGGACTACCAGCCCCTGACGGTGTCCGGCGAGAAAAAAGAGCACGTTCTCGCCTTCGCGCGGCAGCACGCGGATCGCGTGGTCATCGTCGCCGTCCCCCGCCTCGCCACGCGCCTGGTCGCCCCGGGGGCAGTTCCCCCTCGGCGGCAAAACGTGGGGGAACCGCGCCGGGATCGTCCTCCCGAAGGAGTTTCCCGGCCGCTGGCGCAATGTGTTCACCGGCGAGGTGCTGGAGTGCCGGGAAGAAAGAAAGTCCCGGTCACTCCCCCTTGGCGCTGTTTTCGGGCATTTCCCCCTGGCGCTCCTCGAGGCGCTCCCCTGAGCCGGGGCCGGCGTTATCGGGGGGGCGAGGTCAGGGCAGGCCGGAAACCGAGGTAGCTGCGCCGGCGCGACGGGAGGCTCTTGAGACGGAACGTCACCCCGGCGATCCTGGGATCGAGAATCCAGCTGCCGCCGCGGGCGACGCGGTAGCTGCCCGACGCCGGGCCGGGTGGATTGTCGGCCGGAGACTCCCGGTAGTAATCCGCGTCGTACCAGTCGGCGCACCACTCGTAGACGTTCCCGCTCATGTCGAAGAGCCCGAACAGGTTCGGACTCTTCTGGCCGACCGGGTGCGGTCTGTTCACGGAGTTGCCCCGATACCAGGCGAATTCCCCGAGAGCGCTCTCGTCGTCTGTCCCTGCCCACCGCTGGTGTTCCGCGCCGCCGCCCGCCGCGTATTCCCATTCCGCCTCCGTCGGCAGACGGTACGCAGTTCTCGCGAGGTACTGCTGCACATCCACCCAACTCACCTCCGCGACCGGGCACTCGTCGCAGCCGGTGATTTTCGCGGGGTTCTTCCCCATGATTGCCCGCCACTGCGCCCGCGTCACCTCGGTCCTGGCCAGCCAGAACTCGTCGACGCGCACCGGGTGAACGGGCTCCTCGTTGGGGAAGGCGTCCGATCCCATGGCGAATTCCCCCCCGGGATCCGCACAAATTCGATCCCGGTTTTCGGGTCGCGCCAGACATTGTCCGCTGGCGCAGCCTGGTCAGGCGGCGACGCATCGGCAGGGACGACGATTGACTGGATCGTCGGGGTGGACACAGCTGACGGAGCCTGCTCGACGGCGTGGACGGGCGCCCCGAGGAGGAGACTCATGAATACGCACGATCCAGCGAAGGGATGAAGGGGGTGTTGTGCTTCCTGCGCGAAGAGCGGCAAGCCGGAGGGCCGTCGCATCGTCAGCGCGGCGCCTCTGCCGTGAATTCCTTCTCCAGAAGCACCGTCACTTCCGCGCCGAGCAGCAGCACCGCCGCGGAATAGTACGTCCAGACCAGCAGCACCGCCGCGGCGCTCAGGGACCCGTAGAGCAGCGAATAGCTCCCGAACGTGGTGACGTACCAGGTGAAGAGGTGCTTGGCCGTCTCCCAGAGGATCCCGGTGAAGACAGAGCCCAGAAGGGCGGCACGCACGGAAACGCGGCGGTTCGGGACGATGTGGTAGATCTGGAAGCAGATGACGAGAATCACCAGGAACGGGACGACGTAGGAGAGCGAGACGCTCAGCAGACGCCCCGTCAGGGCGGGGAAGAGCGGGGACGGGGAGCGCCGCAGGTACTCGATCGCGGCGGTCAGTCCGACGCTGGTCAGGAACGAGGCGCCGCAGAGCACGATCATCACCAGATCGAGGCCCAGTCCCCGCATGGTGCCCCGGGCCTTGGGCACCTCGAAGATCGTGTTCAACGCGATCCGGAGCCAGCCGAATACCGTGGAGGCGATCCAGAGCAGGCCGATTGTCCCGACAATCCCTGATGTCTTCCGGTGGCCGATCAGTTCGAGAAGGTTTTTCTGCACATCGGGGTCGAGCGCCGGCGCCGCCTGCTCCAGATACCGTCCGAACTGGTCGATGACGGCCTCGTGGGCGGAGAGGTACGAGCCGGCGAAGGAGAGGACGAGCAGCGTCAGGGGCACCAGGCAGAGCAACAGCTGGAACGCGATCCCCGAGGCCAGGAAGAAGCCCCGGTCGCGGTCGAACTTCGCGAGCGCAGAACCGAAGAAACGCAGAACTCTCACGCGGGCATTATCGCGGCCCGGGGTCGATTCTGGCAAGGGGCGTAACCGCCTGCCGCCCCCTCTGTTCACGGCAGCGGGCGAGGGCTATAGTGGCCGGCAGACCATGGGGGGGATGTCAACATGCCACCGGCGGAGGCGATGATGCGCGAGAAGGCACCGCCCGAGGGCGGCGGTCCCGGGAATTCGCGCCGCCAGATCATCACCGTCGTCCTGCTCGTGCTCGCGGTTTCCGTGCTGCACTACGAGACGGTCACGACCCTGCCGCTGCTTCACGATGTCTACCGGCGGCTCTACTACCTCCCGGTGGGGCTGGCTGCCGTCTGGTTCGGCGTGCGCGGGGGCCTCGTCGTCTCGGCGGCGGTGGCGGTGCTGTACGCCCCGCACATCCTGTTGCACTGGCAGCACATGGGCCGCGAAATTGCAAACCAGTTCATGGAGATCGCCCAGTACTTCGCGTTCTCCGCGCTGATCGGCCACTTCGCCGGCCGGGAGCGCCGCTACCGACTGCACAGCGAGGAGATCGCGGCGAAGCTGGAGGACTCCTACCAGGAACTGCGGCGGCAGGCCGACATGATCCTCGAGATCGAGGGACAGCTGCGCCAGGCGGATCGTCTCGCGGCCGTGGGCGAGCTCGCCGCGACGATCACGCACGAAATCCGCAACCCGCTCTCGTCGATCAGGGGGACCGTCGAAATCCTCAAGGAAGACTTCCCGGCGAACTCCCCGAAGGCGGAGTTCTTCGAGATCCTGCTCAGGGAGACGGACCGCCTCAACAAGGTGGTCGAGGAGTACCTCGGTCTGGCGCGGCCGAGGGCGGCGGAAGAGGCGGCGGCGATCGTCGACCTCGGGGACCTGGCCCGGCAGACGGCGGCGCTGGTCGGCGTCCAGGCGGCGAAGCGGGGGCTGCGCCTGGCGACGACGATCGATGTCCCGCTGCCGGTCAAGGGGAACCCGGCGCACCTGAAGCAGGTCCTGCTGAACCTGCTCCTGAACGCGGCACAGGTCACGAGGCCCGGTGGGGAGATCCGCGTGCGCGGCGGCGTGCGCGAGGGTTTGGTCAAGGGCCTCGAGTACCGCGACGTGGAGGGACGCCTGGTCGAGGTCGTCGTCGAGGACGAGGGGCCGGGCCTGGCCGAGGCGGATCTGGAGAAGGTCTTCGTGCCGTTCTACACCACGCGGCCCGAAGGGACCGGGCTCGGCCTCGCCATCAGTCTGCGCATCGCCGAGGCCCACGGCGGAACGCTCAAGGCGGAAAACCGGCCGGAGGGGGCGGGGCGCGGTTCGTGCTTTCGCTCCCGGCGGCTGCGGCGGAGGACAGAGGAGAGACCGCGTGGTTGAGAAAATCCTGGTCGTCGACGACGACGCGAGCTTGCGGCGGGTTCTGGAGTACAACCTCGCGAAGGAAGGCTACGCCGTCCTCACCGCGGACTCGGGCGAGCGGGCCCTGGCGCTGCTTGAGCGCGGAGCGCGTGGACCTGCTCATCACCGACATCAAGATGCCGGGGATGGACGGCATGGACCTGCTGCGCCGCGTGCGGCAGGCCTCGCCCGAGACCCAGGTCATCGTCATCACCGCCTTCGGCACGATCGAGATGGCGGTCGAGGCGATGAAGGCCGGCGCGTTCGAGTACGTCACCAAGCCGTTCAACCGCGACGAACTCTCGCTCGCCGTCCGCAAGGCCCTGCGGCTCAAGAGCCTGGAGCACGACAACGCGCGTCTGCGGCGCGAGGTGGAGAAGAAGTACGGTTTCGCGAACATCGTCGGCGTCTCGCCGCTGCTGCAGCAGGTCTTCCGGCTGATCGAGAAGGTGGCGGACTCCGACGCCCCGGTCCTGATCACCGGGGAGAGCGGCACCGGCAAGGAACTCGTCGCGAAAGCCATCCACTTCCGCAGCCTGCGGGCCGACAAGCCCTTCGTCGCCGTCAACTGCGCCGCGATACCCCGCGAACTCCTCGAGAGTGAGCTGTTCGGCCACAGGAAAGGCGCCTTCACCGGCGCCGTGCGCGACAAAATGGGACGCTTCGAGGAGGCGGCGGGCGGCACCCTGCTGCTGGACGAGATCGCGGAGCTCCCCGTCGAGTTGCAGGCGAAGCTGCTGCGCGCGCTGCAGGAGCGCGAGTTCACGCCGGTCGGCGGCAGCGGCGTGACGCGCTTCGAGGCCCGGGTGATCGCCGCCACCAACCGCGACCTCGAGGGCGACGTCGCCGAGGGGCGGTTTCGCGAGGATCTCTTCTATCGGCTGGCCGTGGTGCCGATTCACCTCCCGAGCCTGCGGGAGCGTCCCGAGGACATCCCGCTGCTCGTCGCGCACTTCCTGCGGACCCTCGGCGGGGACAGGAAGCTCACGGTCAGCCGCGAGGCGATGGACGCCCTGAGGCGCCACCCCTGGAAGGGCAACGTGCGCGAGCTCGAAAACAACGTCGAGCGGCTGCTCGTGCTCGGCGACTCCGACGTCATCCGCCTCGAAGACCTGCCGGAGAAGATCCGCGCCCCGCGGCCAGCCGGTCCCGGACAGGACGCTTCGGGCTTCTCCTTCACCTTCCCCGAAGAGGGAGTCTCGCTGGAGGAGGCCGAGAAGGCGATCGTCCTGGAGGCGCTGCGCCGAAGCGGCTGGAACCAGACCCGCGCGGCGCAGTTGCTCAAGGTCCCCCGGCACCTGCTCCTCTACCGGATGGAGAAATTCGCGCTGCCGCGCAAGCCGCCCGAGCATCCGTAGTGCCGGAGCACTGCGGGCGGCGATGTCAGGCGGGGTGTTCGGGCTGCTGCGGCTTCTCCAGCAGGGCGCGGAGCACCTTGCTCATCGCGGCGATGGTGTAGGGTTTGGTGAGCACGCCCTGGAAGCCGTACGCCCGGTATTCGGCCATGACCGGATCGTTTGAATAACCGCTGGAGACGATCGCCCTGACGTCCGGATCCAGTTCGCGGAGTTTCCCGATTGCCTCCTGGCCGCCGAGCCCGCCGGGGATGGTGAGGTCCATGAGGACGACATCGATCGGTTGCCCGGCGGCGCGGGCGGCCCGGTATTTATCGATCGCCTCCGCCCCGTCGATCGCGCATTCGACCTCGTACCCCAGTTCCCGGAGAATCTCGGCCGCTATATCCCTGATGAACTCCTCGTCGTCCATCACGAGCACCCTGCCCCTGCCGCGGACGAGGCCCCCCGCCGTGCCCGCGGGAGCAAGGGTCCCGGCCCGCGATGCCCGCAGGTAGATGCGGAATGTCGTGCCCGCGCCCGGCCGCGAGGTGACCTGGATGTGACCCTCGTGCCTGGCCACGACCGAATACACGGTCGAGAGCCCGAGCCCGCTCCCCCGCTGCTTTGTCGTGAAAAAGGGGTCGAAGATCTTCGGCAGGAAATCGGCGGGGATGCCGCTGCCGTTGTCGCTCACCGTGACGCGCACGTACTCGCCCGCCGGAAGCTGCGCGACTTCCTGCTCCCCCAGGGTGACGTTCTCGGTACGCACCGCGAGGATTCCGCCGTTCGGCATCGCCTGAGTCGCATTGACCGCGAGGTTGGCGAAGACCTGGCTCATCTGGCCGGCGTCGACGTCCACGGGCCAGCAGGTCTCGGGAAGGACGAACTCCGCCTTGACGTTGGAGCCCGAGAGCGTGAAGCCGACCGTCTCCCTGATGATCGCGGCAATGGAAGCGGTCTTCCTGATCGGAGTCCCGCCCTTGGAAAAGGTCAGCAGCCGCCGGGTGAGGTCCGTGGCCCGAAACGCGGCGTTTTCCGCATCCTCGAGCCGGGAGTAGATCTTGTGCTCCGGCGGCAGGTGAATCTTGGCGATGCTGATGTTCCCCATGATTGCCGTGAGCAGATTGTTGAAGTCGTGGGCCAGGCCGCCGGCGAGGATGCCGAGCGACTCGAGCTTCTCGGATTTGAGCAGCTCCTCCTCCATTTTATTCTTGTCGGTGATGTCGCGAAACACGAGGACCACGCCGATGATCCGGCTTTTGGCGTCCCGGATCGGCGCGGCGCTGTCCTCAATCAGGATCTCCGAGCCGTCTCTCCTGACGAGCGCGGTCCCGTCCCGGAGTGTGACCAGGTGTCCGGACCTGAACACTTCGCCGACGGGGTTTTCGAGAACTTCCCGGGAACGCCTGTCGACGATGGTGAAGATGTCGGCGAGCGGGCGGCCCACGGCCTCGTCCGCGCTCCAGCCGGTGGTCGTCTCCGCCAGCCGGTTGACGCAGCGTGACGTTGCCGCTCAGATCGGTGACGATGACGGCGTCCCCGATGCTGCGCAGCGTGACCGCGAGACGCTCTCTTTCCGCCGCGATCGCCTCGTTGACGCGGGCGCGCTCGGTCACCTCCTCTTTGAGGTTCTCGATCAGCCGCCGGATCTGGGAGGTCATCACGTTGAAGGAGCGGGAGAGTTCGCCCACCTCGTCGTCCCGTTCGACGGCCGCCGTGGCGGTCCAGTCGCCGGCGCCGATGGCTTTCGCCGTGGCTGAAAGCCGCATGACCGGCCGCACGACGCGGCTCGCCGCCCCCACGCCGAGTGCGATCGCGACGAGCATCGCGAGCACGCTCAGCGCCGCCGTCTGGCGGTTGTTCGCCCGGATATGCTCGCATGAAATCGGCCTCGGGCAGCACGATGACCGTGTGGAAGTCGAGCCCGTTGTTGCCGTAGGGGATGACCTCGATGAACGTGCGCGCGCCGCCGATCACCGCGGTGAACCGCCGGCGGTCCGGGATGTCGGCACCGGCGGGGAACTGTGCCGTGAGGAAGCTGGCGGTGGCGCTGATCAGCGCGCTCTTGCTGGCGGTTGCCGGGAGCCGCTGCGGTTCGCTCCCAACGCCGTCGGGGATCAGATAGGGCTGTTCGTCGAAGGACGAAGCGACGATGTCCCCGTTGCGTTCCATGATGAAAACCTGCCCCGTTTTTCCGACGCTCATGCCGCGGAGGAACGCGCTGACCTGGGCGAGCGGGATGTCGAGCATGAAAACGCCCTGCAGGCCGCCATCCCCGTCACGGTGGGCCAGTACGGCCGTCAGGTCGAGCCTGACTCCCGTGACGGAAGCGCTGATCCCCGCCCAGGTCGGCTTGCCGGCATTCACGGCGGTCCTGAACCAGCCCCGGGTGCGGGCGTCGTAATCCGCCCGCTCGGTCAGAACGCTCCCGGAGAAACCGCCCCCGGGCACGGGGGCGTACCTGCGGATCGCGCCGTTCGTGAGGCTCGGGTGCGCCAGCACGAGGTAGCTCTCCGGTTCGTTGGCGCCGACGAAGCTGCCGTCCCTGCCCGCGAACGCGATCGTCCCCAGTCCCTTGAAGAGCTGTCCCTGCTGCCAGAAATAGCGGGCCATCTGCTCGGTGTCGCTGGTGTTCAGCAGGCGCTGCCGCACTTCGTCCGCGTTGATCTCGTTGATCTTCTGGGCCAGTCCGAGGTAGTTGTCGAGCATGAGTTCGACCCTGAGGATGATTTCCCCGCTGAGCCGGGAGGCGAGGTCGTCGACGGTTCTCTGTCCGTTGCGGTAGGAAAGGTAGCCGATGACCGCGCTGACGGTGACGATCGGGAGGACGAGCAGGAGCACGAACATCGCGCGCAGCGGAATGGTCCGGCTCGTCGCGGGGATGGCGGGCATGTCGCGAGTATAGGCGAGCCGCCGGCCCTTGTCACTTTTGCCAGCGTGGTGCCGTGCCCGCGGCCGGCTTCGTGACGAAAGCGGCCCGCACTTTGGTCCTACCCAGAGGGATGTGGGTGGAGTAGAGTGAATGGCAGCGTGAGGGGCAAACTTGGGCATGGGTCCGGGAGAATTACCCGGGGCTGCGGTAGCCGGAAAGTTTCTCGAGCGGAGCGAGCGCAGTGATTGTAGAATATTCTCCATTCCTCTGAAGAATAGTCTTCGGCGACTTCCCGGGCTATTCTTGCAAAAGCCTTTGATAACAAGCAGTTGGCAGCTTGGCATTGCTATTGCTTAGCAGGAGAGGCAACGGGAGGGGGACGGCATGAACAGCGGCACGAGCATAGCAGCGATGAGCAGGAGCACGCCAATCCGCATCGTCGGCCTCGCGCTGGTCCTGCTGATGTGTTCTTCAGCCGCCCTGGCGGGATCGCTCCCATGCCGGCTCCTTGGCAGGAAAGGACGTGGCGGCCCTGGAAGCGAACCTCGGCGAGAAGGCGGCGCTGGGTGACCTTGTGGTCATCGCCTACCATTCGAACCCGATGATCCGCGCGGCCCGGGCCGAGTGGAGCGGTGTCGTGGAGAAATATCGCGTCGACACGGCCTGGGCCGACCCCGAGTTGATGGCGGAGGGGATGTACCCGGCGGAGACCCTGGGCGACACGGCAAAACCGATGGACTGGAAGTTCAGCCTGGCTCAGGCGATCCCGCTGTGGGGACGTCAGGGCGCCGCCGGGAAAGTGAGCGGCGCCGAAGCGAAGATCGCCCGGCTCAAGCTCGATGCCGCGGTCCGGGACGTCGTGCTCCAGGTCCGCCAGTCCGCCGCCGAACTGCGCTATCTTGAACAGGCCGTGGAGATCGTGCAGGGCCAGCAGTTCCTGGTCGGGAAACTGACGGCGGCGGGCGCCGCCGCCTACACCGCGGATCGCGCCAGCCTCTACGAGGTCATGAAAGCGCGCGCGCAGTCCGGCCAGCTCGAATACGACGGTCTGCTCATCGACGAATCGGCGCGCACGGAGCGGGCGCGGCTCAACGCCCTGCTCGATCGCCCCCCGGACGCACCGCTCGGTCCGGTTGCGGCCGAGGCGGCGCGTCCCTTGGCGTACGGCATCGGCGAGATCGACGCGCTGGCCGAAGCCAACGCCGAGGACGTGCGGATCGCCCGCGCCGAACTCGAGCGCAGCGAGGCGATGGCGGCGCTCACGCAGTACGAGACCCTCCCGGGGTTCGCGCTCGAAATCTCCTACGGCAATGTGAACGACGTGAACCAGGTCGGGGCCAAGGCCACCGTGATGCTGCCGCTGCGGCTGGGGAAGAACGCCGGACGGATCGGCGCGGCCCGGGCCGACACCGACAAGATGCGCGCCATGTACGGCGCCAAAGTCAACGACACCCGCACCGCGGTCCGGGACCTCGCCTTCCGCCTCAAGAATGCCGAACGGCTCGCGAACCTCTACCGCGACGACCTCGTGCCCCAGGCCGCGCGTGCCGTGGAAACGGCACAGACCCGCCTCTCCCAGGGTCTCGGGAGTCTCGGGGACGCCGCTGAGGCGCAGAGCGCCTGGTACGGCTTCCGCCTGGCCCTCGCGCGCGCGGAGGCGGACCGCACCGTCCTGCTCGCATCGGCTCGAAGCACTCGCCGGACGCAGCCTGACCGAGCGCGACGACGCGGCCGCCCGGCCGGAGGGTGCGCAATGAAGAGGCGCATCGCACTCCTGCTGGCTGTCCTGACGCTGGCGATCACCCCGGCGTGCGCGTCGAAATACCAGATCGCTCAAGAGGGAGGTGGATTCCTTCGCTCCGGCCCCGCTCTATCGCGGGCTGGCCGGCGGGGCGACGGCCGTGGAGGTCCCCCCGGCGCCGCTCGCGGAGACGGACGAATTCGCCGCGGTTTCCCGGAGGCTGCAGGATCTGGCCGCCCAGTGGGAGTCGACGCTTCTCCGCCCGGAGGCTCCGGCCTCGTTTATCGTGCCCGACGCCGACCTCCTGCTCGCCCTCGCCGGCGCCGCCGCCGACCCCGCCGTTGCGGGCAAAGCCCTCGTCGACGGTTTCTCCCTGCGGACGCTGGAGACGCTGACGCTGCTGCGCAGCCCGATGATCAGGTCGAAGGAGGCCGAGGCGCGGGCGGCGGTCGAGGTCTTCGGGCAGGCGGAGCAGATCGACGCGGTGCTGCGCAGCTATTCAGCCCTCACCGCGACCTCGATGGCGGGCGGCGGGATGGGCGCCCCGCCGGATTTCCCCTTCCCCGCAGTCCTCGCGCTCAAGGGGCAGATCGTCGACGAGGAGGTGCGCGCGGCCCGCGAACGGCTCGAGGCGGCGCGGCGCGACGCGGTCGACGCGGCGCGCACGGGCGTACTGGGAGTTGATCTACGTCGGCGAGGCCGCCGAGGTCACCTCCCGGATGATCGATCTGCTCGAGAATCTCGATCGCTCCGTCGCGTCCCGGTACGAGTCGGGCAAGACGAGCTTCCAGGACCTGGTCCGCGTCCGCATCGAGCTCGAGAAGACGCGGGAGGTGCTCAAAACCCTGGCGCAGGAGCGCGCCAACCGGGCGGCCGAAATTCGCGGTCTGCTGGCGCTGCCGCCCCGGATCGCGGTGGGAACCCCGATGTTTCGCGAGGACTGGGCGCCGCTCCCCGCGCAGGGGAAGCTGGAGGCGCTGGCGCTCGCGCGGCGTCAGGAGGTGCGGGCCGCCGACGCGATGGTCGGCCGGATGGAGCGGATGCTGGAGATGGTCGAGACGATGACCTATCCCGGGTTCGACCTCGGGCTCTCCCCGACGTCGCGCGGCGTGATCGCGCCGCCTGCCGGCGGCTCCGGGATGGGCGGCGCGCCGGGGTTCCGGACGGCGAACCGCGCGCCGCGAAGCCGCCGGCCGGCCGTTCTTCGCCGCGCGACGAGGCCTACGTGCGCGAGATCCGCCAGCGCATCGAGGCGCTGCGGAGCGAGCGTGAGGCGGTGCGCGCCCGAACGCTCGTCGACGTGCGCAACGCCTGGTTCGCGGCCGATCGCGCCCGGCGGGAGGAGGCCCTCTACGGGGCGAAGGTGCTCGGGCTTTCCCAGAGCGCCCTCGAGTCCTCCCTCCAGGGGTATGCGGCGGGCGACGTGGCGTTCTCCGACCTGCTCGAGTCCTACACGGGCTGGCTTCAGGCCAACCTCGCCCACCAGCGGGCGCGCGTCGACATCGGGATCACCCGGTCCGGACTCGAGGCGGCGGTCGGGGTCGCGAACCTCGAGGGTATGACAACTAGGCGGCACGCGCCGCCGCGCACCGGGCGGCTGAGAAGGAGCGACGACCATGGTCTCTGAAGAAAAGACGGCGGCGGGAAAGCGGATCTCCCGGAAGGGGATCGCCATCGGGCTGGCCGTGCTGCTGCTGGCCGGCGGGCGGCGGGGCCGCCTGGTACGGCGGGCTGTTTCACGAGCATCACGCGGGCGAGGATGCCACCGGCGAGCAGTACACCTGCGGCATGCACCCCTGGATCATCACGGACAAGCCCGGCGACTGCCCGATCTGCGGGATGAAGCTCACCAAGATCGTCAAGCAGCCCGGCGTCGGAGAAAGCCGGCGCCGCCGCGGTTTCGCCGAAACCGGACGCGGACGATTTCTTTGCGGACATCGACCCGGACAGCGCCGCCAAGGCGGGCGGGGAGCGGAAGATTCTCTTCTACCGCAACCCGATGGACGCGATGGTCACCTCGCCGACGCCGGCCAAGGACGAGATGGGCATGGACTACGTTCCCGTCTACGCGGACGAGGCGGTGCCGCCGCGCGGGGGCGGCGTCGAGGGGCTGGCCACGGTGCGCGCCGGCGACGACGTGCTGCAGCGCTCCGGGGTGCAGACCGCGCCCGCCGTCCGCGCGACCGCCGGCCGGAAGATCCGCACCGTCGGGATCGTGGTCCCGGACGAGACGCGGGTCCGCCACGTCCAGACGAAGGTCGAGGGGTGGATCGAGAAGCTGTACGTGAACTACACCGGCCAGTACGTCGCCGCCGGCGGGCCCCTGGCCTCGATCTACTCGCCCGAGCTGCTGTCGACCCAGGAGGAGTACCTGCGCGCGAAGAAGACCGCCGCGCAGTTCACCTCCTCGCCCGACCCGCAGGTCCGGAGCATCGGCGAGGACCTCGTCCGCTCGGCGCACCGGCGCCTGGAGCTCTACGACGTCCCCGAGAGCTTCATCGCCGCGCTGGAGAAGAAGGGGAAGCCGCAGAAGGCGGTGAACCTCGTCGCCCCGTTCGCCGGCTACGTCACCGTGAAGGACGTCTTCGAGGGGCACCAGGTCGAGCCCGGCATGGAGCTGTTCACCCTGACGGACCTCTCGACAGGTCTGGATCGAGGCCTCGCTCTACGAGTACGAGGCCAGCGCCGCGGCGGTCGGGAAGGAGGCGACGCTGACGCTCTCCCAGCAGCCGGGGCTCTCGCTCAAGGGCAAGGTCACCTTCGTCAGCCCCGTGCTCTCCCCGGAGAGCCGCACGCTGACGGTGCGCTTCGAGTTCCCGAACCCGGGCCTCGTGCTCAAGCCGCAGATGTACGTCGATGTCTCCCTCGCGCTCGACGCCTCCGCGGGCGTCGTCGTCCCGGACGCCGCCCTGATGGACACCGGGCTGCGCACGGTGGTCTTCGTCGAGACCGCGCCGGGGAGCTTCGAGCCGCGCGTCGTCAGTCGTGGGCGTGCGCGGCGAGCGGCACGGCCGAGATTCTCAGCGGGCTGCGCGAGGGGAGCTGGTCGCCGTGAAGGCCAACTTCCTGCTGGACTCGGAATCCCGCCTCCGGGCGGCGATCGAGCGCATGACAAGCGGGAAGGACGGCGGCAAATGAATCCTGCACATGCGGCAGGCGGGGAGCTGACGTTCATCCAGCGCGTCATCCGGTTCTGCGCGCAGAACCGGGCGCTGACGCTCCTCGGCGTGGCCGTGCTCTGCGCCGCGGCGTTCTACACGCTCAAGCAGATCCGCCTCGACGCGCTGCCCGACCTCTCGGACACCCAGGTCATCGTCTACTCGCGCTGGGACCGCTCGCCCGACATCATCGAGGACCAGGTCACCTACCCGATCGTCAGCGCGCTGCTCGGCGCGCCGCACGTCAAGGCGATCCGCGGCTTCTCGGACTTCGGCTTCTCCTACGTCTACGTGATCTTCGAGGACGGCACCGACATCTACTGGGCCCGCTCGCGCGTGCTGGAGTACCTCTCCAAGATCCAGCTCGCGGCTGCCGGAAGGGGTGCAGACCGAGCTCGGCCCCGACGCGACCGGCGTCGGCTGGGTCTACCAGTACGCCCTCGTCGACCGCTCCGGCAAGCACTCCGCCGACGAGTTGCGCTCCTTCCAGGACTGGACGCTGCGCTACGCGCTGCAGGCGGTGCCGGGGGTCGCCGAGGTCGCCTCGATCGGCGGCTTCGAGAAGCAGTACCAGATCACCGTCGACCCGAACCGCCTCGCCGCCTACGGCCTCCCGCTGCGACATGGTCATGGATGCCGTGCGCGCCTCGAACAACGAGGTCGGCGGGCGGCTGATCGAGTTCGCCGGGGCCGAGTACATGGTGCGGGGCAAGGGCTACGCCCGCAAGCTGTCGGACTTCGAGCAGATCGTCGTCAAGACCGCCCCCGGCGGCGTGCCGGTGCTGCTGCGCGACATCGCCCGGGTCGAGATCGGCCCGGAGCTGCGGCGCGGGATCTCCGACCTCGACGGCCTCGGCGACCACGTCGGCGGCATCGTCGTCATGCGCCACGGCGAGAACGCGCTGAACGTGATCGACCGCGTCAAGCAGCGGATGGAAGAGCTGAAGCCCTCGCTCCCGGAGGGCGTGGAGTTCGTCACGACCTACGACCGCGCCGACCTGATCACCCGGGCGCTCGAAACCCTGAAGCACGAGCTGGTCCATGGAGATGATCATCGTCTCGCTGGTGATCCTGCTCTTCCTCTGGCACATCCCGTCCGCGGTCGTGCCGATCGTCACGATCCCGATCTCCGTGCTCCTCTCGTTCATCCCGCTCTACTTCATGGGCGTGACGATCAACATCATGACCCTCGCGGGGATCGCGATCTCGATCGGCGTGCTGGTGGACGGCGCCATCGTCGAGGTCGAGAACGCCTACAACAAGATCCAGCGCTGGCAGGCGGCGGGCGGCAAGGGCGACTTCCACGCCGTGCGGCTCGAGGCGCTGATGGAGGTCGGCCCGTCGGTCTTCTTCTCGCTGCTGGTCATCGCCGTGGCCTTCCTGCCGATCTTCGTGCTCGTCGACCAGGAGGGGCGCCTCTTCAAGCCGCTCGCCTACTCGAAGAACCTGGCGATGGGGCTCGCGGCGGTCCTGGCGGTCACGCTCGACCCGGCGCTGCGCATGCTCTTCGCGCGGATCGAGCCGTTCACCTTCCGGCCGCGCTTCCTCGCGAAGCTGGCGACCGCGACGCTCGTCGGCACCTACCACGCCGAGGAGCGGCACCCGATCAGCCGGACGATCTTCCGCGTCTACGACCCGGCCTGCCGCTTCGTGCTGCGCCACCCGAAGGCGGTGATCGGCGCGGCGTTCGCGCTCGTGCTGGTGAGCCTGCCGATCTATTTCCGCCTCGGCAGCGAGTTCATGCCGCCGCTGAACGAGGGGACGATCCTCTACATGCCGACCACGCTGCCGGGGATCTCGGTCGCCCAGGCGCAGGAGCTGCTCGATCGCGCAGGACAAGGTGCTCGCCTCCTTCCCGGAGGTCGAGCGGGTCTTCGGCAAGGCCGGCCGCGCCGACACCTCGACCGACCCGGCGCCGTTCTCGATGATGGAGACCACGGTCGTGCTCAAGCCCGCCGGACCAGTGGCGGGCGAAGGAGCGCTGGTACTCCGCGTGGGCGCCGGGGTGGGTCAAGGCGCTGCTGCGCCCGATCTGGCCGGACCACATCTCCTGGGACGAGCTGATCGCCGAGATGGACGGGAAGATGCGCTTCCTCGGCAACACCAACGCCTGGACGATGCCGATCAAGGCGCGCATCGACATGCTCTCGACCGGCATGCGCACCCCGGTCGGCATCAAGATCTTCGGGGCGGACCTCGAGCGAGATCCAGAAGATCGGCGAGCAGCTCGAGGGGATCGTCGGCAAGGTCCCGGGCACCCGCAGCGTCTTCGCCGAGCGCGTCACCGGCGGCTACTTCGTGGACATCGAGCCGCGGCGCGACCAGCTCGCCCGCTACGGCCTGACCATCGACGAGGTGCAGCGCGTGATCATGACCGCCGTCGGCGGCGAGAACGTCACGACCACGATCGAGGGGCGCGAGCGCTACTCGGTCAACATCCGCTACCCGCGCGAACTGCGCGACGACCTCGGGCGGCTCGGGCGCGTGCTGGTCGCGGTCCCCGGGGCGCCGGGGACGGCCTCGCAGCAGGTGCCGCTCGCGCAGCTCGCCGACATCACGCTCGTCTCCGGGCCGGCGATGATCCGCAACGAGAACGGCTTCCTCTCGGGGTACGTCTACGTCGACCTGGCCGGGCGGGACATCGGCGGTTTCGTCGAGGAGGCCAAGAAGGCGGTCGCCGCGCAGCTGACGCTGCCCCAGGGGTACGTGCTGCAGTGGAGCGGGCAGTACGAGAACATGATCCGCGTGCGCGAGCGGCTCAAGATCGTCGTGCCGGTCACGCTCGTGCTGATCTTCGTGCTGCTCTACATGAACACCCGCAGCGCGTTCAAGGCCGCGGTGGTGATGCTGGCGGTGCCCTTCTCGGCGATCGGCGCGATCTGGCTCTTCTACCTCCTCGACTACAACGTCTCGATCGCGGCCTGGGTCGGCATGATCGCGCTGCTCGGGCTGGACGCCGAGACCGGGGTCTTCATGCTGCTCTTCCTCGACCTGTCGTACGACGAGGCGAAGGCCGACGGGAAGCTGCAGAACGCCGGCCGAGCTCGACGAGGCGATCCTGCACGGCGCGGTCAAGCGCGCCCGCCCGAAGATGATGACGGTGGCCGCGGCGTTCATGGGCCTGCTGCCGATCATGTGGTCGACCTCGGCCGGCGCCGACGTCATGAAGCGCATCGCCGCGCCGATGATCGGCGGGCTCGTGACCTCGTTCATCCTCGAGCTGCTCGTCTACCCGGCGATCTACAAGCTCTGGAAACAGCGGGAGATCGGGAATTCCCCCGCCCCGCGCACTGCTGCGGCGGCCGGCCTCGCCGGCTCCGCGGCGTAAACGAACAACCAACGAACGGAAAGGGAAAAACGATGAAAACGAAGCTGCTTGCACACCGTTACGCTCGGCGCCCTGCTCACCCTCGCGGCCGCCCCGTACGCCCTCGCGGTCGATCACTCGACGATGGATCACTCGAAGATGGGGCACGGAGCGACGACCATGACGGCGGCCGCCGAGAAGGCCGCGCCCGCCAACCAGGAGATCCGCACGGCCGTCGTCAACGGGTACACGCTGACCTACACCCTCATCGACATGAAGCAGATGATGGCGTCCTCGTCGATGCCGATGACCCACGGGGCGGAGAAGATGAAGTCCCACCACCTGATGGTCAACCCCGTGGCGCCCGACCGCAAGCCGGTCGCCGGCGGCAAGGCCGGCTACCTCGTCGTGCAGCCGGACCAGACCAAGGTCCAGGCGATGGCGATGCTGATGGAAGGCGGCTTCGGCGCCGATGTCGACCTGGTCGCGAAGGGGGACTACAAGATCACCACCAAGATCGTCCTCGCGGACAAGACGACGCTGGTGGACGAGTTCGTCTACACGGTCAAATAGGCCGGCGGGATTAAACGCACGCGCCGTGAAGGGCGGCCCGGGCACCTGCGAATCCAAAGCGGACGCCCGGGCCGCGCAGGCCTGCCGGCAGGCCTTGACAGGGGAAAAACCCGGCCTGTAGAATCAGATCAACCGAGGGTGTAGCAGCAACAAGGTGCTACAGGCGTGGGGATAGTCGGGCCGCTATCCCGTAAACTTTCTCGCAGGGTTGCGGGGATGTTGGGAACGACCGCGGGATCAGAAACCTCACCTCTTTGTCGCTTGGTCTTCGTCCCACGGTGGTTCTCCCGGAGTGGAAACGCGCTTCGGCGTCCGTTTCCCGCCGTTCCCGCAGAACCCGGAAGGAGGTCATCGTGGGACTATTTGGCAGCCTGTTCGGCAGCAAGGAGCCGGAGCACCCCCCCCTCGATCCGGGAAATCCGGCCGCGAAGCGGATCGAGAAGTTCCGGCCGCAGCTGGAGGGCTTTGCCGGCAAGGTGAACGACCGGCTCGAGCTGATCCCGACCGAGAACGATCTCTACGTCTTCATCGGCAAGCCGCCCGACGCCTTCGGCATGGTCTGGTGGCACGGGGGGGAGGAGCACAACTTCAAGTCCCTGATGAAGCAGAAGGGCCTCAACCAGATCCGGATGCAGCTGCTCTCGGACGCGCTGCGCGATTCGTACAAGAAGCACGCGGCGGACGCCCGCTTTTCGTCCAGCGTCGCCGGGAAAAAGGTGACGGTCACCCCGTCGGAGCTCTTCGCAGCGGACGTGGAGAAGATTATCCACGAGGTCGCCTGACGGCGGGCGGCGTTGCGGCGCCGTGAGATTTCGGGAAGGCGAACTGTCGGCGTGCGCTTCGTTCTCCGGAGCGGGAGCGAAGCGCGCGCCCGCTCCGTGTTTGCCCGGCCTTGACAGCCCGCCACTGTTCGCCTACGCTGCCCCGCGATGGGACTGTTTCCCTTTTTCTTTGGCCTGGTCGTTGGCTTTTTCCCGGTCCTTTATTTTTTGAGACTCTCCCGGGGGAAGTTCTTTATCATCACGAACGCGTACTTCGCCGGCGTGCTCTACGGGTTTTGGCTCTGGGTGCTGCTGATGCTGGTGGTCTTCCTGGACCTGCGCTACGACCTGGTGGGCTTCGCGAGTTCGGAGCAGGGGGTCGGCCTGATATCCATTCTCTCCTCCTCAGTCCGGGGATTCATCCTGGGCGGTCTGGCTGCGGCTTTGGTCTGGAAGAAGATTTTCCGTAACTAGAGGGGGTTGCATCGGGCTCCCTCTTGCCTTATGGTGTCCGACCATGCACCGTGCGGTTGCTTTCGCCGTCATGTTCGGCTTCTGGCTGCTGCTCTCCGGCAAGTTCGACGCGTTCCACCTCGCCCTCGGCGGTCGTCTCCTGCCTGATCGTGGCCGTCGTCTCGAGCGACCTGCTCTTCCAGGACACGCAGAAGGGACTCCTCTCCCGCGCGGGTGAGGCCCTGCGCTTCGTCCCCTACAGCGCCTGGCTCCTCTGGCAGATCGTGGTCGCGAACTTCAACGTCATCGCGCTCGCGGTTTCGCCCCGTCCGGTGCGGCGGACCATCGCGCCGCACATCTTCACCTTCCGGACCCGGCTCAAGAGCGATTTCGCCCGGTTCGTCCTCGCCAATTCCATCACCCTCACCCCCGGCACGGTGACGATCCGCATCACCGGCGACGTCTTCCACGTCCACGCCATCACCGTGCAGTCCGCGGGCGACCTGGCCGAGGGGGACGCGGTGAGCGAGATGGAGCGGCGGGTCGCCTGGGCCTTCGAGGGCGGGGCGGCGTGATGCACGCGGCGGCGGGAGGGGCGATGGAGTCCTTCTTCATCGCCAGCGGCGTCGCGCTCCTGCTCTTCATGTTCATGCCGCTGTACCGCGTGGTGTGCGGGCCGAGCGTGCTCGACCGCATCCTCGGGGTGAACGTCATCGGCGCGAAGACCACGGTCCTCATCGTCGTCATCGGCATGCTTTTCCGGCGCGTGGAGATGTTCGTCGACATCGCCATCGCCTACGCGTTGCTGAACTTCATCGCCTCGCTCGCGGCGGCCCGGCTCTTCCAGCGCCATCGGCAGGTGGACGTCGGCGAGCGAGGAGGAGGGCGGAGCGTGCTGAACGCGGTTGTCGTCGTCCTCGTGGTCGGCGGGCTCTTCTTCTTCCTCGGCACCTCGGTCGGCCTCGTCCGATTTCCGGATTTCTACACGCGGGTGCACGCGGCCGGCAAGGGGGACACGCTCTCCTCGATCCTGCTGCTCACCGGGCTCGCGCTGTATCAACTGCGCGAGCCGAGCGCCGACGCGGTGCTCGTGGCGCTGAAGATCATGAGCATCAGCGTGTTCGTGTTCGTCGCCAGCCCCACGGCGACCCACGCCATCATGGACGCCGCGTTCGGGGCGAAGATGCGGCACTGGTCCAAGGACGACGAACCGGGCGCGGCACCGCCCGACGGCGAGGGGCGCTGACGGCGGGCCACCCGCGCGGCGGCGATCGGCAATGACCTGGGACGCCAGCATCCTCTGGCAGTTCGACCTGCTCGTGCTCGCCATGGTCATCGTCTGCGCCGTGGCCGCGCTGACGCTGCGGGACCTCGTGAGCGCCGCCATCGTCTCCGGGGCCTACAGCTTCCTGATGTGCCTGCTCTGGACGGGGATGCTCGCCGTCGACGTCGCCTTCACCGAGGCGGCGGTTGGCGCCGGGGTGAGCACCGTGCTCATCCTCGGAACGGCGCTGCACATCAAGCGGTGGTCGCGTGACTGACGGCGCCGGAGCCGTCCGGGTGCTGCCGTGAAGCGGCTCGCCCTCGTCCTCGTCCTCGCCCTCGGTGTCGTGCTCGGGCGGGCCGGCGTCGATCTGCCGGACTGGGGCGACCCGTACGCGCCCGCCAACGTCCACGTCTCGCCCCACTACATCCAGCAGTCCCTCGCGGAGACCTCGGTCCCGAACTTCGTCACCGCGGTGCTCGCGGATTACCGCGGCTACGACACCATGTTCGAGACCATGGTCATCTTCTGCGCCGGGATCACCGTGCTCGCCGTGCTGCGCCGCACCGGCCGCCGGGAGCGCAAGGTGCTGCGCCCGCGGCCCCAGGACGGCGGCTCCGACATCATCCTGCAGACGGCGGCCCGTCTCCTCGTGCCGCCGATGCAGATCTTCGCCCTCTACGTCGTGGCCCACGGCCACCACAGCCCGGGCGGGGGCTTCCAGGGGGGCGTGATCCTCGGGGCGAGCTTCATCCTGCTCGCGCTCGCCTACGACCTGCAGTTCGTGCTGCGGCGCTTCCGGGAGCGGACCATGCTCCGCTACAGCGCGCTCGGGGTGCTCGTGTACTCCGGCATCGGCGTCGTGTCGATCCTGCTCGGCGGGAACATGCTCGACTACGGCGCCTGGAGCGCCGTGCTCGGCGTCACCGCAGATCGCGGCCCGCTCGCACGGCATGCTCGGCGTGGAGATCGGGGTCGCGATCACCGTCATGGCGATCATGCTCTCGCTCTACGTCGATCTCGCCTCCGGCGGCGATCTGGACGAAGGGCTCTAGGCCGGCGCCGCCATGCACGAGCTCTTCGGCTTCGTCGTCTCGAAGTACAACTACTGGGGGGCCCTCGCGCTGCTGCTGATCGGGCTCTACGGCATGGTCGCCAAGCGCAACCTGCTGAAGAAGGTCATCGGCATGTCGATCTTCCAGTCGGCGATCATCCTCTTCTACATCTCGATCGGCGAGAAGAGGGGGGCGACGATCCCGATCCTGGAGCACGCGGCGGGCGACGCCGCCCACGGGGCGATCGACCCGGCCGCGTACGCGAACCCGCTGCCCCACGTCCTGATGCTGACGGCGATCGTCGTCGGGGTCAGCACCCTCGGGGTGGCGCTGGCGATCCTGCAGAAGATCCACTGCGAGTACGGGACGATCGAGGAGGACGAGATCCTGGAGAAGATCGCGGAATGACGGCCGGACAGGAACCGATCCTCATCCTGGCCTTCCCGCTGCTGGCGGCTCTCGCCATCAGCCTCGCCGGGAGCGGCCGCGACCGGCTGGCCCATACGATCCTGCTGGCGGCCCTCGCCGGCGCCTGCGGCGCCGCGGTGCGCACGCTCAGCGCCGTGATCGAGTCCGGGGCCGCGGTCCACTATCGTCTCGGGGGCTGGCGACCGCCGTTCGGCATCGAGTTGGTCGTCGATCATCTGAACGGCCTCGTGCTCTGCCTCGTGGCCGGCTGCGCCCTGCTCGTCGCGGTCTACTCCTTCCCCCTCGTGCGGCGGGAGAACCCCGACCGGGTGCACCATTACTACACCCTCTTCGCGCTCCTCGTGACCGGTCTTCTCGGCATGGTCGCCACCGGCGACGCCTTCAACCTCTACGTACTGCTGGAGATCGCGGCCCTCTCGAGCTACGGCCTGCTCGCCCTGGGTCGCGGTCCCGCCTACTACGCGACCTTCAAGTACATCATCATGGGGACAGTCGGCGCCTGCTTCTACCTCCTCGGCGTCGGGTACCTCTACATCAAGACCGGCTCGCTCAACATGGCCGACCTCGCCGCGATCCTCGCGCGCCCCGAGCTGCGCGAGTCGGTCTCGATCCGCATCGGCTTCTCCCTGATCATCCTCGGCACCTGGATCAAGATGGCGCTCTTTCCCTTTCACGGGTGGCTGCCGAACGCCTACGCCCGCGCCGGCACCGCGACGAGCTGTCTGATCGCGCCGCTGATGACCAAGGTCACCGTCTACGTCATGGTGCGGCTGATGTTCTCGGTCTTCTCCGTCGACTATGTCTTCCGCACCATCGCCTGGCACGAGGCGGTCGTCTGGCTCGCGAGCGCGGCCATCGTCGCCGGCTCCCTCATGGCGCTCGCGCAGCGCGATCTGAAGAAGATGTTGACGTACGTCGTCGTCGCCGAGGTCGGCTACCTCGTCGGCGGCGCCTGGCTCGGCAACCGCAGCGGCCTGACCGGGACGGTCTACCACATCGTCGCCGACGCCCTGATGACGCTCACGCTGTTCATGGCGGTCGGCGCCATCGTCTACCGCAGCGGGACGTCCGCGCCGGACGCCCTGCGCGGCATCTTCCGCAGGATGCCGGTGACCGCGGCGGCGCTGCTGCTCGGGGGATTCTCGATCATCGGCATCCCGCCGACCTGCGGCTTTTTCAGCAAGTGGTACCTCATCCGCGGCGGGATCGAGGCCGGGCAGTGGGTCTTCGTTGCGGCCCTGCTCTTCTCGAGCCTCGCGACCGCCGTCATCTTCTTCCGGCTGATCGAGATCGCCTGGTTCCCCGAGCACGACGCCGGGGCCCATGGTCACGGCGGGTCCCACGGCGGGGAAGCCGCCGCGGCAGTGAGCGAGGCCCCGGCGAGCATGCTGGTCCCGCTGGTCCTGGCCGCCGCATCACTGCTGTTGCTCGGACTGTACACCGGGGAACTCGTCGGCACCGTCGTGGAGCGGGCGCTGCCCGCGGGGCTCTAGCGTGGACGCCGGCGGCCTGCCCCCGTTTCCGGCGGCGACCCCGCTGCTGGCGATCCTCGTTTCCCTCGCCGCCGCGCCGCTCATCGCCCTGAGCTCCCGCCGCCCCAACCTGCGCGAGGCCTGGACATTTCTCGCCGGCGGGGTGAAGCTCGCGCTCGTGCTCTCGATGGCCGGGTGGGTCCTCGCCGGCCACACCCACACCTACGAACTCTGGCGTCTGCTGCCCGGCGTCTCGATCTCGCTTCACGGTCGACGGTTTCGGCATGCTCTTCGCGCTCGTGGCCTCCTCGCTCTGGATTCTCACCTCCCTCTACTCCATCGGCTACATGCGCGGGCTCAAGGAGCACGCCCAGACCCGCTACTATGTCTTCTTCGCCCTGGCGCTTGCGGCGACCATCGGCGTGGCGTTCTCCGGGAACCTCTTCACCCTCTACCTCTTCTACGAACTGCTCTCGCTCTCGACCTGGCCGCTCGTCACCCACCACCAGGACCGCGAGGCGCGCTCGGGGGGGCGCAAGTACCTCGCCTACCTCCTCGGCACCTCGATCGGCCTCGCCCTGCCGGCGATGCTGCTGACCTACTCGATCGCGGGCACGCTGGACTTCAGCGCGGCGGGAGTGTTCCCGGCCGGCGTCGGCCGGACAACCCTGGTCCTGCTCCTGATCATGTTCCTCTTCGGCTTCGCCAAGGCCGGCCTCATGCCGCTGCACTCCTGGCTGCCCGGCGCCATGGTGGCGCCGACGCCGGTCTCGGCGCTGCTGCACGCCGTGGCCGTGGTCAAAGTCGGGGTCTTCAGCATCGGCCGCATCCTGACCGGGATCTTCGGCCTCGGGCTGCTCCGGGAGCAGGGGTTGAACACGGTCGTCTGCGTCATCGCCTCGGTGACCGTCATCGTCGCTTCGCTGATCGCCCTCTCCCAGGACAACCTCAAGCGGCGGCTCGCCTTCTCGACCGTGGGACAGCTTGCCTACATCGTGCTCGGCATCGGACTGGCTTCGAAGCTCGGAGTCGAAGGGGGGATGGCGCACATCGGCATGCACGCCTTCGGCAAGATCACCCTCTTTTTCTGCGCCGGGGCGATCTTCGTCGCCACGGGGAAAAAGAACGTCAGCGAGATGGTCGGCATCGGCCGGCGGATGCCGCTCACGATGGCGGCGTTCTTCGTCGGCTCGCTGAGCGTGATCGGCTTCCCTCCGGCGGGGGGGCTGATCACCAAACTGCTCATGGTGCGCGGCGCGGTCGAGGCGGATTTGCTCTGGGTCCTCGGCGTCTACCTCGTCAGCTCCTTCCTCAACGCCGCCTACTTCCTGCCGGTCGTCTACCGCGCCTTCTTCTGCACCGATGCCGAGGCACAGTTCGAGCGCAAGGTCGCGGAAGCGCCCCTGCTCTGCGTGCTGCCGCCGGCGATCACGGCGGCGGTTTCGGTCGCGCTGTTTTTCGCGCCGCGGGTGTTCACCTCGTTTGCGGCGCTGATGGTGCGCGGTTTCTAGGGCCCGGGAGGAGACGATGGACGACAGCGGTCGCACGCCGATCATGGAGTTGGCTCACGATCCCTGGCCGGGGTTCCGGCGGGCGTTTTTCGTCGTCTTCGCCGCGGCCTGCATCTACCTCGCGGCGGTGCTCCTCGCGACCCTCCCCGACTTGCCGAGGCTGCCGTGAGCGCCCCCGCCGACCGCGACACCGCGTCCCCGCCGGAGCGCCGGCACATCTGGGACGAGCGCCGGAACATCGTCCGGCTGCTCCGGGTCTTCTTCGCGCTCTGCGCGGCGCTCTTCGCCGTCGATCTTTTCGTCCCGAAGCACACGACGATGCCCTGGGAGCACTGGCCGGGGTTCTACGCGGTCTACGGCCTTGTCGCCTGCGTGATCCTCGTCCTCGTCGCCAAGTACGTCCTGCGCCCGCTGGTTATGCGCCGTGAGGATTACTATGATTGAAGCGCTCCCCCCGGCCTTTGTCATCCTCCTCGGCGCCCTCGCGATCCCCCTGCTCCGCGGGCGGCTGCGGCAGGCCTGGCTGGTCCTGCTCCCCCTGGCCGGGCTCGCGAACCTGCTTGCCCTGCCCCTCGGGACCCACTTCACCGTGAGCTTCCAGGAGTACACCCTCGTCTTCGGCGAGGTCGACCGGCTCTCGCGCGTCTTCGGGATCATCTTCCACGTCATCGCCTTCATCGGGGCGATCTACGGGCTCACCTTCCGCAACACCGTCGAGCAGGTCGCCGGGTTCCTCTACGCGGGCTGCGCCATCGGCGCCGTGTTCGCCGGGGATCTCATCACCCTCTTTTTCTTCTGGGAAATGCTCACCCTCTGCTCGATGTTCCTGATCCTGGCGCGGCGCAGCACGAAGTCTCTCGGGGTCGCGTTGCGCTACACCCTGGTCCACGCCGCCGGCGGGCTGATCCTGCTGGCGGGGATCGTGATCCACGCCGGCGGCAACGGCGGGTCCTTCGCGTTCGGACACATCGGTCTCGACGGCCTTGGCAGCTGGCTGATCTTCCTCGGCTTCGGCGTGAACTGCGCCTGGCCGCTGCTGCACTCCTGGCTCGTCGACGCCTACCCGGAGGCGACGATCGCCGGCGCGGTCTTCCTGAGCGCCTTCACCACGAAGACCGCGGTCTACGCGCTGGCGCGGGCCTTCCCCGGGGAGGTTCCGCTGATCTGGATCGGCACGGCGATGGCGGCGTTCCCGATCTTCTTCGCCGTGATCGAGAACGACCTGCGGCGGGTGCTGGCGTACAGCCTGATCAACCAGGTCGGCTTCATGGTGGTCGGCATCGGCATCGGGACGGAACTGGCGGTCAACGGCGCCGTGGCGCACGCCGTCAACGACGTGCTCTTCAAGGGGCTGCTCTTCATGAGCGTCGGCGCGGTCATGTACCGCACCGGCAAGGTCAACGCGACCGACCTCGGCGGCCTCTACAAGTCGATGCCGTTCACGGCGCTCTTCTGCATCGTCGGCGCGGCGTCGATCTCGGCCTTCCCCCTCTTCAGCGGCTTCGTCAGCAAGTCCCTCGTCATGTCCGCGGCCTCGCACGAGGGGCTCTGGGTGACCTGGTTCGTGCTGCTCTTCGCCGCCGCCGGCGTCTTTCACCACGCCGGCATCAAGATCCCCTTCTTCACCTTCTACGGCCACGACGCGGGGCACCGCGTCAAGGAGGCCCCGGCGAACATGCTCGTCGCGATGGGGCTGGCGGCCTTCCTCTGCATCTTCATCGGCTCCTTCCCCAGGTTCCTCTACGAGCTGTTGCCCTACGCCGTGGACTACCAGCCCTACACCTACGACCACGTCCTCGGCCAGCTGCAGCTGCTCTTCTTCTCCGCGATGGCCTTCACGCTGCTGCTGCTCTCCGGGATCTACCCGGCGGAGATCCGGGCGATCAACCTCGACGCGGACTGGCTCTACCGCAAGGGGGGGGCGGCGGTTTCTCTGCTGCTCGATCGGGCGTTCAACGGCCTCAACGCCTGGGCCGACCGGCGACTCGGGACGGGGCTCGCCGCCCGGCTCTCGGCCTGGGCCGCAGACGGCCCGGCCCGGGCCTGCCTGGCTGTCGCCCGGCCGGTCTGGGAGCTCACCGGGGTCCGGGCCGAGGGGGCGGGGAGGCTGGAGGAACGCGTCCTCGCCAAGTTCCGCAAGGGCTACTTCTCAGTCGGCAGCACCGGGGTGCTCGTCCTCGTCCTGCTGTTGTTGCTCTTCCTGCTCTGAGCGGGGGTCATCCGCGTCGCTCGTCTGGAAAATCGTTTTCGGAACCAGTCCTCCACATGGTTCACGTTGCACCACGACAAACCATGTCGGGGACAAGCCCGCTCCCCACTGACTCACGGCTCGGGACGAACGGTTACATCGTAAATGAACGGTATTGGAGGCCAAGGTGCCTCGGACAAAAAAAGGGGAGGCGCCCCGGCGGGACGCCTCCCCCTGCAGGTTGCGTTGAGTGCCTAGGCGATTTCCCGCGGGTAGCGCAGGCTGCCGACCATCTTCTGGACATGCTCCGGCGGCGCGGGCGTCAGCTTCGACACAATCCCCATGACCGCGAAGTTGATCAGCATGCCGATGGTCCCGATCCCCTCGGGGGAGATCCCCCAGAGCCAGTTCGCGGCAATGTTGCCCGCGGGGTTCACGAACTTGAAGTAGATGATGTAGCCGGCCGTGAAGGCCATGCCGATCAGCATGCCGGCCATTGCGCCTTCCTTGGTCGCCTTCTTCCAGAAGATCCCGAGGAGGATCACGGGGAAGAAGGAGGAAGCGGCCAGGCCGAAGGCGAAGGCCACGACCTGCGCCACGAATCCCGGCGGGTGGATGCCGAACCAGCCGGCGATGATGACCGCACCGCCGGCGGCGATGCGCGCGGCGATCAGTTCACCCTTCTCCGTCATGTCCTTGTTGACGATGCTCTTCATCAGGTCGTGGGAGACCGCCGAGGCGATGACGAGCAGCAGGCCGGCCGCCGTGGAGAGCGCCGCCGCGAGGCCGCCGGCCGCAACCAGCGCGATGACCCAGTTCGGGAGGTTGGCGATCTCGGGGTTCGCGAGCACCATGATGTCGCGGTCGACGGTGAGCTCGTTGGTGGCCTTGTCCTTGGTGAACTGCATGATGCCGTCGCCGTTCATGTCCTTGAACTTGATCAGGCCGGTCTTCTCCCAGTTCTTGAACCAGGAGGGCGCGTCGGCGTAGGCGACGTTGTTGATGGTCTTGATGAAGTTGGTCCGCGCGAAGGCGGCCACGGCCGGGGCGGTGGTGTAGAGGATCGCGATGAAGAAGAGCGCCCAGCCGGCGGAGGAGCGCGCGCCCTTGATCGTCGGGGTCGTGAAGAAGCGGATGATGATGTGCGGCAGGCCGGCGGTGCCGACCATCAGCGCGAAGGTGATCATGAAGACGTCGATCGTGCTCTTGGAGCCGCCGGCGGTGTAGGCGGCGAAGCCGAGGTCGATCTGCAGCGCGTTGAGTTTGTCCAGCAGGTAGCCGCCGTCGGTGTTGAGGATCCGCATCCCCTGCTCGCTCAGCGAGCTGCCGTAGCCGAGCTGCGGGATCGGGTTGCCGGTGAGCATGATCGAGATGAAGATCGCCGGGATCATGTAGGCGATGATCAGCACGCAGTACTGGGCGACCTGCGTGTAGGTGATCCCCTTCATCCCGCCGAGGGTGGCGTAGAAGAAGACGATCGCCATCCCGATCATGACGCCGGTGTTGATCGGCACCTCGAGGAAGCGCGAGAAGACCACGCCGACGCCGCGCATCTGGCCGGCGACGTAGGTGAAGGAGACGAAGATCGCGCAGATGACGGCGACGACGCGCGCGCTCTGGGAGTAGTAGCGCTCACCGACGAACTCCGGCACCGTGAACTTGCCGTACTTGCGCAGGTACGGCGCCAGCAGCATCGCCAGCAGCACGTAGCCGCCGGTCCAGCCCATCAGGTACATCGAGCCGTCGCGGCCCATGAACGAGATCAGCCCCGCCATCGAGATGAAGGAGGCGGCCGACATCCAGTCCGCGCCGGTCGCCATACCGTTGGCGACCGGGTGAATCTGCTTCGCGGCGACGTAGAAGTCGCCGGTCGTTCTCGCCCGCGCCCAGATCGAGATGCCGATGTAGATGGCGAAGGTAAATCCGACGATGATCCAGGTCCATCCCAAGATACCCATGCAGTTCTCCTTTTCAGCGTTGCGCCCGGTTGCTCGTCCGCGCTACTGCTCGTGGACGTCGTACTTCTGGTCAAGCGTGTTCATCAGCTTGACGTAGACCGCGATCAGGATCACGAAGATGACCTCCGACCCCTGGTTCGCGAACCAGAACCCGAGGGGGAAGCCGCCGATCTTGATCGCGTCGAGCGCGTCGGCGAACACGATGCCCGCGAGGTACGAAACACTGAACCAGATCACCAACAGAATCGTCACGTACCTGCAGGTTTTCCTTCCAGTAGGCATCCAGATCTCTCTCTTGAGCCATTGAAACCTCCCGCCTTTCCTTGTCCACCGTCCGGGACGGGCCTCGCGATCACCTCGCGGCCGCCCGCACCCCACTCGTCAGAGCCGATCGCTCCCGGCCCTGCGCCCCCCCTCACGTTCCCCCGGCATCACCTCCCGTTCTTCGTGGTTTTATCATGGTTTGCCTTTTTTCAGCAGATCCCCGAGCGTCCGGATGCCGAAGCCCGGCAGGATCGCGAGATAGCGCTGGAAGAGCTGCGCGGTGATGTAGGCGTCGTAGAGAGCGTCGTGCTCCCGGCTCAAGGGGATGCCCTGCTCCCGCGCGAGCGAGAAGAGGTCCGCCCGCTCGGGGCCCCGCTCGGGGAACGCGCAGCGGTCGGTGGTCCGGCCCTTGATGTACTTGTGGATCGCCATCGTGTCGACGGCGGGGTTGGACAGGGCTGCCCCGGAGATCTGCAGCAGTTCCGCGTTGATGAAGCCCAGGTCGATCGACACGCCGTGTCCGACGAGGATGCTCCCCCGGCAGAACGCCGTGAACTCCGGCAGCAGACGTGCAAAGGCCGGCCCCTGCCGGGACTCGGAGGGGGTGATGCCGTGGATGACCACGCTCTGCCTGGTCAGCTCGGTGCGCGGCTGCACGATGCGGCTGAACTGCTCCCCGACCAGGATCCGGGACCCCGCCATCTTCAGGGCGCCGATGGAGACGATGGAGTCCTTGCGTGACCTCCAGTCCCGTGAGCTCGGTGTCGAAGACGACGTAGGGGACCGCCGCGATCGGGGTCGAGAGTGCGGGGAGCCCGGCGGCGGGCGACGCCGGCGGCACACCGCGGCGGCGCAGCAGACTCCGGTAGCCCGAGAGCGCCATCACCGGCTAGAGCCTCATCCCGGGGTTGAACTGCCTGAAGATCGAGTCCAGCACCGTGCCGATGACCTGGCAGGAGTCCCGGAAGATCTTCTTCTGCAGGTTGGTCAGGTCGCTCGGGTTGATGAAGTTGTCCGGCGGCCGGCCCTGCTCGATCTGGTCGTACTGGTGGTGAATCCGCAGCAGCAGGAAGAACTCGAAGGCCTGCTCGAGCTCGTCGCCGTGCTCCTTGACGACGCGGTTGCCCTCGCGCAGGGCGGCGAGCCGCTCGAGGGTCGAGGTCTCGGGGAGCGCCGCTTCGAGGGTGTAGAGCCGCACGATGTTGATCAGGGGCGTGATGCAGCGGACCTTGAGGTCGAGCTGGTCCTTGTGCTCGCCGCTCTTGAGCACGACGAAGTTCTTGAAGAACCCCAGGGGGGGGCGGAGGCTCGTGGTCAGCGCGGCGAGCTGCTTCAGGAAGATCCCCTGGCCCGTCACGGCCCCGAGGAGGTGGTCCTTCAGCGCTCCCGCGAGGGCCTCGTCGCCGGCCACCGGGCGGAAGTCGAAGAGGATCACCGAGCGCAGGATCGCCTCCTCGGTCGGCGTGTTGATCCAGTTCGAGAAATACCCCTTCCAGGCCGCGAGCGGCTGGCACCACTCCGGGTTGCGGGCCATGTAGTTGCCCGGGCACTCCGGGAAGCCGCAGCGGACGAGGGCGTCGTTGACGAAGGCGGCGAACCGGGCGAAGTACTCCCGCGCCTGCGACTCCTGCTCCGGGCCCTGCGGGTCGGCGTACACGATCGCGTTGTCCTGGTCCGTCTTGAAGGTCTGCTCCTTGCGCCCCTCGCTGCCGAAGGCGATCCAGCAGTAGGGCAGGGGCGGGCGGCCGACCGGTCTGCTCCGCGAGCTGGACGATCTTGCGCACCAGGCGGTCGTTGATCTCGGTGACCACCCGCGTGATGCTGCTCGCGCGCGCACCCTCCTTGAGCAGGAGGGTGATCATCCCGCCGATCTTCCCCGCCGCCGGGATGACGCCCTCGAGCGTCTGCTGGGACTCGATGTCCCGCGCCAGCGAAAGCGGCGAGGTCCCCTGGAGGAGCATCAGGTCGTGGTTGGTGACCACTCCCTTGAGTTTGCCGCCATCGACGACGACCAGGTGGTGGATGTTGTGGCGGATCATCGTGAGCAAGGCCTCAAAGCAGAGGCTCCTGGCCTCGATCTGCATGATCGCGACGGACATGATCTCGCTGATCGGGTCGGAGATCGCCCGGCCCCCGGCCACGACCTTCTCGCGCAGGTCCCGGTCCGTCAGGATGCCGCTCGGCGCGCCGGACTCGTCCACCACGATCAGGGAGCTGATGCTCCTCTCCGTCATGAGCTGCGCCGCCTCGCGGATGCTGACGTTGCCGAGGGCGGTCACGACGTCCTTGCTGGCGAGATTCGCCCACCGGGGTCGTGAAGAGGAGCTTGTCGCCCCCGCCGCAGAGCAGGCTCGTGCTGTGCATCTCCGCGAAGGTCTTGTCGACGAACTTGTTGAGGAAGGACTTCACATAGTACTCGGTGAAGGCCGGGCTCGACTCGAGGAGCTTGAGGATGACCGCCCGGTCCACCTGGTAGACGATCGAATCCTCGATCGTCACGATATTCGTGCGCGATCGATCCCCGCTCACGAGGGAGAGAAAACCGAAGGCGTCCCCCTCGCTCCGGTAGTCGAGGACCATCTCCTCCTCGTCCGCCGTGCGCAGGAAAACCTTGACGCCCCCCTTCTTGATGACCATGAGATGCTGGCTCGGGGGGCCGTCCTGCTCGTGGATGAGCGTGCCCTTCGGGTAGTACTCCACGGCGACCTTGAGCGCCACCCGGTTCAGGGCGGCCGCATCCAGGAACTGGAAGGGCGGGACCTGCTTGAGGAACTGAACGATCTCTTCAAGCACCATCTGCGCCTTGCGTCTCCACGATCGCATCCGCATCCCCGGGCTTCCTGCCGTCCCGGAAACAAAACTGCACGTCCAATACTAGCAATTCACGTGCCATCCCGACTATCCCGGTAGCGATGTTGGTAATCCCGTGAGCTCTCGGAAAATATCGGCCGGCAGGCGCCGGGCAAGCGAGGGGTTGCGCTAATTATCACTTGCCAGGGGTCTGGCTGGCTTGTGTTGTGCATCATATTGAATTACATGAATATATGGCAATGACTCCCGTATTCCGTTCGATTGCTTTCCCTGGCTTGATCCGGGTTCGGAACGTCTTCCGTGCCTGAAGGGAGCCGAACCCGTCCTTTGCCACCGATGCCCAACCGGAGCCCGGGATTTCGCAGTACAACCCCTGTGCGCCAAAGGGGATCGAAGACATCCGTTCGACGTCACCATTGGTAATTCTCCCAGCTGATCCCCTGCTACCATCGGTAACCGGGACCGAGACCCCCGGAAACCCCCGTTGCGACACGCCCCCGTCAGGGCTGACCGGGACGCTCCTCCAGGAGCAGGTCGACCGACCTCCCGAGAGCGGAAAAATCCTTCATCGTCCGGTCCGCGTAGCTGATCAGCCAGAACGCCGCCTGCGGCGCGCCTGGGACGCTCCGGTCGCCGAAGATGATGCCGATGGCCTGTCGGGCGAAGGCGTCCTGGTGTCCGGAGTAGTCGTTCCAGGACGTGTCGTACGCTCGGAATTTCCCGCGCATCCCGGTCATCAACTCCTGGCGAGACGACTCCCGGCCCCAGACGAAAGAGCTGCCGTACCGGCGGAAGACGTGGTCCATGAGTTCCTGACGCTTCCCTTGGGAAAGCCGCTCGAGAATCCAGAAGTTCAGCACGAGCATCTCGTGAAACAGATCGCTCTGGGGGAGATCCGCGAAAGGGGAGTCGTCGCGTCGGTGTTCCTCTTCGACGAACCGGGCGGCAGACGCTACGCAGAGCTCGTGAAGAACCGCACCCAGCCGGGCGAGGCGCTCGTCGGGCGGCAGTCGACGCAGGATTTCCATCTGGCCCCGGCTCAATCCCTTTTCCGGCACGAAGATGGACTTGATGCGCTTGAGCACGTCTTGTGTACGCCTATCCGTCAGCGGCCGGCGGCGGGCCGGAGCAGAAGGATCAGCGCCAGCCGCGCCGCGGCGAGCAGCAGGAACGACAGCACGGGGATCCAGCGACCCCGGGCGAACGGCAGGAGCCTTCGCGTCACGCCGTACACCGGCTCGGTGATTCTCGCAAAGGCCAGCACCACGATGTTCTCGCGGTTGCCGACGATCAGCGCCAGAAACGCCCGCCCGACGATCATCCACATCAGGAACGACAGCGTGTAGTTGACGATTTGCACCGCGACGATTCCCATGGCCTAGCGCGCCTCGGTCCGGGCGGCGCCCCTGGGGATGCGCACGCTCTCGACGAAGTCCCGCATCTGCGGCGGCGGGGCTGCCGTCATCCGGGAGACCACGTAAATGGCGATGAACCCGAGCGGGATGCCGAAGATGCCGGAGGCGACCGTCCTGATCCCCCACCAGTCGAGGCCGTAGAAGCGGCTGCCGATCAGGTAGAAGAGGCAGGTGCCGAAGCCGACCCACATGCCGAACAGTGCCCCGGCCCTGTTCGCGCGCTTGTCCCAGATGCCCATGACGAGCACCGGGAAGAGCGAGGCCGCGGCGATGGAAAAGGCCCAGGCCACCAGTTCGACGATGATCGTCAGCTTGAAGGTCGCGACCCAGGCCGCGAGCAGGGCGGTGGCCAGGAGGAGGGTCCGGGAGACGGCGAGTCGCTTCGCGACGGAGGCTTGGCTGTCGATGATGGTGCTGTACAGATCGTGCGAAAACGCGTTCGAAATGGTCAGCAGCAGGCCGTCCGCGGTGGTGAGCGCCGCGGCGAGACCGCCGGCGGCGACGAGGCCGGAGATCACGTACGGCAGCCCGGCGATCTCGGGCAGCGCGAGCGCGATTGCGTCGGCGCCGAGCGTCAGCTCGTAGAACTGCAGGATACCGTCGGCATTGATGTCCGTGAACGACACCAGGCCGACGTTCCCCCAGGCGGCGATCCAGGCCGGGAGGTTCGCGATCGGCAAGCCGATGACGTTGCTCAAGATCTCGTGCCTGCCGAAGGCGGCGATCGCCGGCGCCGTGAAATACAGCAGGGAGATGAAGAAAAGCGACCAGCCGACCGACATCCGGGCGTCCCTGACCGAGGGGATCGTGTAGTAGCGCATCAGGATGTGCGGGAGCCCGGCCGTGCCGACCATCAGACAGAGGGTCAGCGCCAGCACGTTTTTCCTGTCGAGTCGCGCGAACGGCCGCAGGGAGGGCTTGAGCGGCCTGGACTTGTCGAGCGCCGCCTGTCGGGCCGCGGTCCACGTCTCTTTCGCCGCCGCGGCGTCCGCGGGCAACCCGGAGATCGCATCCTGGGCCCTGGCCCGGTCGGCCGCCGGGGCGTCGGCCGGCAGCGCCGCGAAACTGGCCCGCAGATCGGTGCGCCTGGCATCCAGGCTGCCGGGCAGGGCCTCGAGGTCGGCGCCGAGCTTGTCGGCCTCGGCTTTCCAGAGATTTCGTACCCTCGTCTCCTTCGGGTCGAGATTGATCGCCTTCTCCCGGGCGTCGATTTTCTGGAGGATTTGCCCGTACATGAGCTGCGGGACCGGCACGCCGGTCACCTGCTGGGAGATCACGACGGGCGGGATCAGATAGGCAATGATCAGGATGACATACTGGGCGGCCAGGGTCCAGGTGAGCGCTTTCATGCCCCCGAGCAGTGAGCAGACGAGGATGCCGGCCAGGCCGATGAAGACGGCGATCTGGAAATCGAGACTCAGGAAGCGGGACACGATGATGCCGACCCCGGTCAGCTGCGCGATCAGGTAGGTGAATGAGGCGGCGATCGCCGCGATGACGCCGACGAGCCGCACGGCGTTTCCGCCGTAGCGGGCGCCGAGGAAATCCGAGATCGTGAACTGGCCGAACTTGCGCAGGTAGGGGCCGACGAAGACCGCGAGCAGCACATAGCCCCCGGTCCAGCCCATGACGTAGGCCAGCCCGTCATAGCCGAGGACGAAGATCGTGCCGGCCAGGCCGATGAACGACGCGGCGCTCATCCAGTCCGAGGCGGTCGCCATGCCGTTGAAGAGCGCCGGCATCGTGCGCCCGGGGACGTAGTACTCCGAGATCTTCGCGGTGCGTAAGAAGATGCCGATGACCGCGTAGAAGCCGACCGTGATGCCCAGGAAGGTGTAGCCGATCGCGGCGTTGGACATCCCCATGTCCTCGGCGATCCCCAGGATGATCACGAAAATGATGAACCCTGCGGTGTAGATCAGATGGATCTTGCCCAGATTGCCGAGGAAACCCTTACCCCCGACGGCTGTCATCACGCCCTCTCCTCGTCAATGCCGTAGTCGCTGCCGGCTTTGTTTCAGCCTGAGCGCGCAGTTGAGTACGAGGAGATGAATGCAAAGATTGTGCTATACCTCGAAGAGTAAAAAACTCCTGCAATTTCGGCACATAATACGGCAGGTCCCGACCCGGGAGTTTCGAAGCGGCAACTGAAGCGTGTATCGTTAAGTAATAGTGTTACTTATGGTGTCACGGCATGCCCGGGACGGCGAACTCGCCGGCGAAGGGCTCCTCGGGTGCTTCCTGTGCGACGATGCGCTGTCGATTTAATCCGTATGCTCCGATGCACTCGCCGCTCCGCGCGGGTAGCGCACATTCTCGATGAAATCCTGCAACTCCCGGCTCGGTGCCGCGGTCAGGCGGGAAACGACGTAGATCGTCAGGAAGCCGGCCGGGATACCGAAGATGCCGGAGGAAACGGTCATGATCCCCCACCAGTCGAGGCCGTAGAAACGACTGCCGATCAAGTAAAAGAGGGTGACGCAGAATCCGAGGGTCATGCCGGCGACCGCGCCGGCCCTGTTGGCGCGCTTGTCCCAGACACCCATCACGAGCGCCGGGAAGAAGGAGGCCGCGGCGATGGAGAACGCCCAGGCCACGAACTCGACGATGATCGTGAGCTTGTAGGTCGCCACCCAGGCCGCGATGCCGGCCGTGACCACGAGAATGGTGCGGGAGATCGTCAGGCGGCGGATGATCGAGGCGCTCGGGTTGAGGACCTTGTAGTAGAGGTCCTGGGAGAGGGAGTTGGAGATCGTCAGCAGCAGGCCGTCGGCGGCGGAGAGCGCCGCGGCCAGCCCGCCGGCCGCCACGAGACCGGAGATGACGTAGGGGAGCCCCGCGATCTCGGGCATCGCGAGCATGATGGCGTCGGCGCCGATGGTCAGTTCGCCGAACTGCAGAATGCCGTCGAGGTTCATGTCCGTGATGGCGACCAGCCCGACCCTGGCCCAGTGGGTGGTCCAGGCCGGCAGTTCGGCGATCCTGGTGCCGATCAGGGTGCTCAAGACCTCCCAGCGCGCGAACGCCGCGTAGGCCGGGGCGGTGAAAAAGAGCAGGACGATGAAGAAGAGCGACCAGCCGACCGAGGAGCGGGCGTCCTTGACCGAGGGGATCGTGTAGTAGCGCATCAGGATGTGCGGCAGCCCGGCGGTCCCGACCATCAGGCAGAACATCAGCGCGAGCATGTTCTTCTTGTCCAGGTGCGCGAACGGCTTCAGGTAGGGCTCGATCGGCTTGGATGCCGCAACGGCGCTGCTCCGGTCCGCGACGAACTTCTCCCGCTCCGCGCCCGTGATGGCGGGTCCTTGATCTTCTCGTCCAGGGCCCTGGCCTGATCGGCCCACTTCTCGCGGACCACGGCTTCCGCCGGGTCGGCGAAGATCTGTTTCTCCCGGGCGTCGATCTTCTGGAGGATCTGCCCGTACATGACCTGGGAGACGGGCACGCCGGTGTGCTTGTAGGACAACACGGTGACGGGCGTCAGGTAGGCGATGATCAGGATCAGGTACTGAGCGACCTGGGTCCAGGTGATAGCCTTCATGCCGCCGAGCAGCGAGCAGACGAGGATGCCGGCCGAGTCCGACGAAGACGCCGACGGCGAAGTCGATGCCGAGGAAGCGGCTGGTGATGATGCCGACGCCGGTCACCTGCGCGATCAGGTAGGTGAACGAGACGGTGATCGCCGCGACGACGCCGATCAGGCGCGCGGCGTTGCCGCCGTAGCGCGCACCGAGGAAGTCCGGGATCGTGTACTGCCCGAACTTGCGCAGGTACGGTCCGAGGAAGACGGCCAGCAGCACGTAGCCGCCGGTCCAGCCCATGATGTAGGCCAGTCCGTCATACCCCAGGCCGTAGATCGTCCCGGCCATCCCGATGAACGACGCCGCCGACATCCAGTCGGAGCCGGTGGCCATGCCGTTGAAGACCGAGGGCACCGAGCGTCCGGCGACGTAGTACTCCGAGATCTTCGTCGTGCGGGAGACGATGCTGATCAGGGCGTAGACGCCGATGGTCACCCCGATGAAGATGTAGCCGATGATCCGGGGGGGCAACCCCATCTTCTCCGCGATCCCGAGCAGGATCACGAAGGCGATGAAGACGCCGGTGTACATCCCGTAGATGCGGCCGAGATTGTCGAGGAAGGGGCGCTGCGCTGTCGGGCCATCACTCCTCCTCGTGCAGGTTGTACTTGTGGTCGATCTTGTTCATCAGCGAGGAGTAGTTGAAGATCAGGAGCACGAAGACGATCAGCGACCCCTGGGCCGCCATGTAGTACCCGAGCGGAAATCCGAAAATCACGATGGCGTTGAGCGCTTCGACGAAGAACGTCGCCCCGAACGAGACGGCCGCCCAGATGATCAGCGTGATCGTCGTGAGCCGCTTGTTCTCGGTCCAGTAGGCGGCCAGCGCGGCTTTGCCCGGCCTTGGCGTCTGCATGCCCATGCTCCCCTCCTGGTCATGAGGTAACTTGAAAACCGGTCGATTCTGTACTCCTGCCCCGCCGCAGTCAACCCCCCCGCGGGACGCGGGATCTTCAGCGATCTGCTCAGGGTTTGCCGACGCGGAGCAGGTCGCCGAGCGTGCGCACCCCCAGCGCCGGCAGCGTGCGCAGCTGGCGCTGAAGCAACTGCGCCGTGATGAACGCGTCGGTGAGCGCGTTGTGGGCGCCGTCGACGCGGATGCCGTGGCTCAGCGCGAGCGCGACGAGGTTGAGCGCGCCCTCGGAGATCGTGAAGCCGGCGGCGTGGCGGTGCCGCTGCTGCTCGATCCAGGAGTGGATGCGGCAGGTGTCCACGGCGCGGCGGCGCAGGTCCGCGGCCTTGACGGCGGGGGCCTCCCGCCCGAGAAAGCCGAGGTCGAGGCTCAGGAAGTGCCCGACCAGGATGCGGTCGCCGCAGAAGGCGAGCAGTTCGTCGGCCACGACGTCGAGAGCCGGCTTCGCGACCACGTCGTCGGGGGTGATGCCGTGCACCACGATGCTCTCGCGCTTGAAGTCGGCGCGCGGACTCACGAGGCGGTAGAAGCAGCGCCCGAGTTCGATGCGCGTGCCGGCCATCTTGACGGCGCCGACGGAGATCACCGAGTCGCGCTTCATGTCCAGCCCGGTGAGCTCGGTGTCGACGACGACGAACGGGATCTTCTCGAGCGGCAGCCCGGGGTCGACGACCGCCCCGGCCTTGAGAAACCCGCGGAACTCTCTCGGCGAGCGTGGCCACGCGCTCTCAGGCCCCCACGAGCCCGGGCCGGTACTGCTCGATGATCAGGTCCTGGACGCGGGAGATCAGCCGGAAGGCGTCCTTGAGCGATTTTTTCTCGGAGGTGCTCAGGGACTCGGGGTCGATGAAGTTGTCGGCCGGGTCGCCGGCCTGGATCTGCTCGTACTGGTGCTGGATGCGCAGCAGGGAGAGGAATTCGAAGGCGTGGCCGAGCTCCTCGCCGTAGCGGCTCAGGAGCGGGTGGTTCGGCCGCAGCGCCGCCAGCCGGTCGAGGGTGCCGGTCTCCGGGATGCCGGCCTCCAGCGCGCAGAGGCGGGCGATGTTCACGATCGGCCCGAGGGCGCTGATCTTCAGGTCGAGCTTGTCCTTGTGCTTGCCCGCGGTGCCGACCGAGAAGCCCCCGAAGAAACCGAGCGGCGGGCGGTGCAGCGTGACCGTCCCGGCGAGGCGCGCGTAAAAGACGCTCTGGTTGCGCATCGTGCGGGACAGGTGGGCGCGCAACTCGTCGGCGAGCGAGAGCGTGCCGGCGAGGCCGCGGAAGTCGAAGAAGATCGCCGCGTGCAGCAGCGCCTCCGGGCCGGGGTTCGTGATCCACCTGGTGAACAGTTCGCGCCACGCGGACAGCGGCTGGTTCCAGCGCGGGTTGTCGGCCATGTAGTTGGCGGGGCACGCGGCGAAGCCGCAGCGCACGAGGCCGGCCTTCATGAAGCGGGCGAAGCGGGAAAACCAGGCGCGCGCCGCCGCCGCCTCCTCCGGGGTGCGCGGGTCGGCGTAGACGAGGGCGTTGTCCTGGTCGGTCCTGAAGGTCTGCTCGCGTCGCCCCTCGCTGCCGAAGGCGAGCCAGCACCAGGGCAGCGGCGCCGGGCCGAGCTTGCGCAGCGCGAACTCGATCACCTTGCGCACGAGCCGGTCGTTGATCTCGGTGATGATGCGGGTGATGTTGCCGGCGTGCGCGCCGTCCTTGAGCAGCAGCCCGACGATGCCGGTGACCTTGGCGGCGGCCTGCACGAGCCCGTCGAGGTCGGTCTGGCCTTCGATCTCGCGCACGACGGAGATCGGCGACGTCCCCTGGAGCAGCAGCAGGTCGTGGTTGGTGACGATCCCCCGCAGGCGGCCCTCGTCCACGACGAGCAGGTGGTGGATGTTGTGGCGCAGCATCGTCAGCAGCGCCTCGAAGCAGTAATCCGCGGCGTCCGCCTTGATCAGGGAGGTGCTCATGATGTTCGCCACCGGCGCGGCGGTGTCGCGGCCGCGGGCGGCGACCTTGTCGCGCAGGTCCCGGTCGGTGATGATGCCGATCGGGACGGTGTCGTAGTCGACGAGGACCAGGGAGCTGATCCCGTGGTGCGACATCAGCTGCGCGGCGGCCTGGATGGAGATGTCGCACGAGGCGGTCACCACCGGATGCGTGTTGAGATCGCCGACCGCGGTCGTGAACAGGAGCTTCTCGCCGCTGCCGAAGAGCTGGCTGCGGCTGCGCATGTCGGTGAAGGCCTTGTCCATGTACTTGGCCAGGAAGGTGCGGTGGAAATATTCCCGCACCTCGGGGTGGGCCTCGAGCAGCGCGAGGAACGGCTCGCGCGGCATGAGATAGCAGGTCGTGTCCTCGACGGCCGTGACGTCGGTCCGGGAGCGGTCGCCGCTGTAGAGGGAGAGAAACCCGATGGCGTCGCCCTCGGAGCGGTAGTCGATGACGATTTCCTCGCTGTCGCTCGAGCGCATCGAGACCTTCGCCCCCCCCGTGCGCACGACCTGCAGCGAGTCGCTCGCGGGTCCGCCCTGCGTGAGGATCGGGAACCCCTTCGGGTAGAACTCGAGGGAGATGGAGTTGGCGAAGGACTCCAGAGTCGGCTGGTCCAGAAGCTGGAAGGGAGGGATTCCCTGGAGGAACGCGACGGGCTCACGTGTCAGCATGGCGGTGTCAGTCCTGCTTCTTGTCCTCCGCGGCCTGCTGCTCCTGCCATTTGCGGTAGCACTCGAGCCCGCAGAAGTGGTGCACGTAGTCGGGCCCCTCGAGGGTGTGCGCCAGGTCGTGCGGCATCTCGTGCAGGCAGAGTGCGCAGGAAAGCGGCGCTTCCTGCTCCGGTTTCTTGTCGCTCATGGTCAATCACCTCCTTCGGGTGTTTTCACGAACCTTGCCATTCTGACATGAACACTTCAGCGGATCATTGCGAAGAGCACTTTGAAAAGGAAGCAGAAAGCCGGACCGTTGCTCGTAGGGGCGGGGTTAATCCCCGCCCGAGTTGAAGAAGGTTCACCGCACGGCGCAAAGCAATCTCAGCTGTCTGCTAGTGCCATGCTGTCGAGGATCCGGGCAGACCCTGGGGAATCGAGATCCCGAGCGTCGGGTACACACCCCCCTCATCGTCAAGCCCGGCGGCGATGCCGAGGCGCACGGTCAGGGGGAGGAAATAGGAGAAGAAGAGTTCGCAGCGGATCTCGGCGCCGACACCCGCGTGCAGCGCGCCCGCGCGAAACGGCCCGTCGGTCCAGGCCTCGCCGGCATCCACGAACAGCGCCCCGTGGAGGCGGCGCAGGAAGAAGGGGGCCGAAACGCCGCCGCGGCCGACCTCCAGGAGCGGGAAGCGGTATTCCACGCTGGCGAGAACCGCGCGTTCCCCGAGGAAGGTGTTGGGCGCATACCCGCGCAGGAGCAGGTTCAGATCGTCCGGGGCGGAGTCGACATCGCCGGGGGCGCCGCCGCCGAGGCCGAAGAGAGCCTGCTGCGGCGGGCCGCCCGTCATGCCGCCGACGAAGAGGCGGGCCGCAAGCACGTGGCGGGGCGCGAGGAGCGGGACGTACTCGTTCCAGTCGAGCGAGGCCTGGGTGGAGGTCTGCTCGCTGCCGAACCCGTCCTGGTAGCGCTCGAGAGAGAGACCGACCCGGCGGCCTGCCGCGGGGCTGATCGAGAGCGGCCGGCGGTGGGCGTTGGAGAAGGACCAGGCGAGCCAGGAGGAACCGAGTTGCCCGGTCGCCGGCAGGACGCCGTCGTAATCCGGCCACGGCGGCAGCGGGGTGAGCCCGGTCAGTTCGCGGTAGCGGTAGCCGAGCGGTGATGGCCTGCGAGGAGTCGAAGCCGGGGAAGTCGAGGGTGATGTCGGCGCCGAGCGGAACGAATGCGCTCGCTGTAGTCGGCGGCGCCGTGATCGTCCCGGAGCAGACCGCCGTAGGTGCGGTCGAAGTCCGAGGAGGAGAGGCGCAGGGTCGGGCGCAGGCCGTCGTAGGTGTAGTCGAACCAGTGCATGAGGCGGCCGCTTTCGGGCCCGTAGAGGGCGGTGAGGGTGTAGCGGTGGCGCTGCAGGACGTCCTGGCCGCCGGTGACCAGGCCCGCGAGCGTCCCGCTCGCCGGGCTGTACGCGAACCAGGGGAACCAGAGGCGGGGGAGGATCGTGTCGAGCGGGGAGTAGTCGGTCGCGACGAAACTGTTCCCGTGCGGGCTGTGGGGTCCTGTCGCTGCGGACCTCCATGCGGCTCCGCTCGGCATCGCCTGCTGGGGACGCTCTCGGCCATGCTCGCGCCGACACCGGCTGCCGCCCGGCTCGGTCTCGCGATGCCCGCTGGAGCTCGCGCACTCCGACGTTGACCCGCGACTCGAGTCGTCCAGCGAGAAGCGTGCCGAGGTCCATCGACGCGGATGTCGTAGCCTTTCGCGGTGTAGTCGGTGAAGGCCAGATCGGCGCCCGTCCGGGGACGGGGCCGGCGAGAAGGCTCCGCCGAGGACATTGGTGACCTGCGTGGTTTCGTTCGTGGCCGCGTCCCAGGCGAAAATGTTGTAGATGCCGGTGGTGTCCGAGGAGAAGAAGAGCCTGCGGCCGTCCGGGCTCCAGGCGGGGGCGCCGTCGAGGGCGCCCTCGTGCCCGACCCGCGCGAGCAGCCGGCCTTCGGGGTCGAGAACGCGGATCTCCTGCTCGCCGCCGGGCGTCCGAACGCTCACCGCGAGGCGCGAACCGTCGGGGCTCCAGCGCGGCTCGGCGAACTGGTCGGCCGAGAGTTCGCTCAGCGGGCGCAGTCGGGATGAGGTCCGCGAGGGGAGCGGCCCGTCGAGGTCCAGCAGCGCCAGGCGCGTCAGGCCGCGCTCGGCGGTCACGAGCGCGAGCGTCCGGCCGTCGGGCGACGGGTGGGCATCGCGGGCGCGCAGCCCGCGGGTGATGCGGATCTCGCGCCCGCGGCCGAAATCCCAGGCCCGGATGTCGTTGACCGTCGCCGCGCCGCGAAAAACGTCCTGCCCGGTGTAGTACAGGCGGCGCCCATCGGGGCTCCAGGAGAGCGTCGTCGCCGACGTGGTCGTCGTGAACGTGTTCTTGACGAGGCGCTTCCGGTTCGAGCCGTCGGCATCCATGATCCAGACTCCCAGGGTCGGCACTGCCGTCGGCGCGCAGCCACGCGAGACGGCGGCCGTCCGGCGACCACGACGGCGACCCGTTGAAGCGTCCGTCGCTCGTGAGCGGCGTCGACGGCGTCAGCCCGCGCGCCGTGACCGTGCGTTCCAGCTCCAGGCACTGCTCGCGAAGTTCAACCGACCACTCGCTCCAGAGGTCGCGATACTCCTCGCCGAGGACCTCGCGGCCGGTGGACTCGACCAGAAAGGGCAGGGGTCGTCCCCCGTAGGCCTGACTGAGCGCCGCGATCTTTTCGCGGCCGAAGCGCCCGGCGAGATGGCGCAGGAAGGATTCCCCGAAGAGGTAGGGGACCTGCCCGGCGGGCCACGCGTCCGGCAGGACCGCCATCTGGTCGAGGGTCGGGAACGGCCCCTCGAGGGCGGCCATGCGCAGGATCATGGCCGAGCCCGGAGATCGGCCGCGCCCGCCGGCGGTCAGTTCGGTCTCCTCGAAGGTGGCGAGCCCCTCGATCAGCCACTGCGGCTGGAGGGCATTCGGAAAGTAGAGCCGCCCGAAGATCGAGCGCAGGGCGAGCGGGAGCCGCGACGCCATGTCGAGTTGGAGAATGTGCGTGTACTCGTGCGTGATGACCAGGCGCAGCCAGTCGTCGTACAGCGTCGTGCCGAGGCCGAACTCCCCGAGCGGCGGGGTCGGGGTGATCTGGATCTGGTTGTAGGGGTACGGGGTCGCCCAGCCGCCGGCCGCGTCGGCGTCGTCGGCGATGATCAGCCGGGTTTTTTCGCGCGGCGTCCAGCCGACGCGGGGCGCCAGTTGCGCGTGGGCGTCCTCGGCGATCAGAGCGGCTCGCCCGGCCAGTTCGTCGCAGCCCTCGTGGAAGTGGATGACGAAGTGCGGCGTCTCGGCGGTGCGCCAGCGGTGGACGGGGTCGAACTTCGCGGCGGCGGACCCCGCCGCCAGAAGCGAGCACACAACGACCGTTAACGTTCGCATCCACCGCACGCATCGAGTATAGTTCAGTCGGCAGCCCGGGGGCGGATCCACGACTCGGGGAACTGGACGCAGGATAAAGAATAAAGGAGCGACACGTGACGCTGCGACTTGAACGAGTTTCCCCCGCGGTGCGCGCCAAGGCCGCCCCCTTTCTCGAGGAGTTGGCGAAGCTCGCCGGGCCGGACCTGCACTCCCTGCACCTGGTCGGCAGCGCCGTGACGCCGGACTGGAACGCGGAGCGCTCGGACATCAACACGCTGCTCGTGCTGCGGGAGATGGACCTGGCGGTGCTCGAGTCGATCGCGCCGCTGGGCAAGCGCTTCAAGGGGTCGGGCATCGCGCCGCCGCTCGTCATGGACCAGGGGTACCTTGCTTCGTCGCGCGATGTCTTCCCGATGGAGTTCCTCGAGATGCGGCTGATCCACGAGACCGTTCTCGGCGAGGACATCCTCGCCTCGATCAAGATCGATCGCGGCGATCTGCGCCACCAGTGCGAGCGCGAGATCAAAAGCCGCCTGGTCGGGCTGCGCCAGGGCTACCTGCGGGCGCTCGGCGAGCCCAAGGCGCTCACCGAGGCGCTGGTGCGCTTTCTCTCGGGCTACCAGCCGCTGGCTCGCGGCATCCTCGTGCTGCTCGGCGCGGAGCCGCCGCTGCGGCGCGCGGAGGCGTTCGCGGCGCTCGCGGCGGCCGTCGGGCCGGAGGCCGGCGTTTTCGTCGAGATGCTCGCGGTGAAGGAGGGTCGCGCGAAGCCGGACGCGGCGGGCGTGCGCGACCTCTTCGAGCGCTGTCACCGGGCCACGGAACGACTCGGCCGGATCATCGATGAGCATGCGGAGTAACGCGTTCGCCGCGGCGCTGCTCGTTGCGCTGATCGCGGTCGCGGCGCCGCTCTTCGCGGTCGGGCCGCCGGTCCCGGCGTCGCCGCCGAACTACGTGGTCGATCTGGCCGGCGTCATCGACGACGGCGTCGAAGCCCGGACGAACGCCCTGCTGCGCGAACTGGAGGAGCGGACGACGGCGCAGGTGGTGGTGCTGACGCTGCCCACGCTCGAGGGCGAGTCGCTCGAAGCCTTTTCGATCGACCTGGCCCACAACCGCTGGAAGATCGGCCAGAAGGGGAAGGACAACGGCGTCCTGCTCACGCTGGCGATGCAGGAGCGCAAATACCGCGTCGAGGTCGGCTACGGCCTGGAAGGTGTGCTCCCGGACAGCCTCGTCGGCACGCTCGGCCGGCAGGTGCTCGTGCCGGCGTTCCGCGCCGGCGACTTCGGGGGCGGGATCGCCGCAATGGCCGGCGAGTTGGCGACGCGCGTCGCGGCGGCCGCCAACGTGACGCTCTCGGGGGCGCCCCCGGTCGCATTTCGGCGCTCGGGGCGCCCGGCGGCGGAACCGAGTCCGCTGGCCAAGGGTCTGGCGCTGCTGCTCATCCCGATCTTCATCTACCTGCTCATCCGCCACCCGCGGCTCCTGATCCTGATGCTCCTCGCCTCGCGCGGCGGCTCCCGCGGCTCCTGGGGCGGGGGGGGCGGCGGATTCGGCGGCGGGGGCGGCGGTGGCTTCGGCGGTGGCGGCGCCTCAGGCTCCTGGTGACGGCCGATGGAGAGGGTCGGCCGGCGAGAATCTTGTACGGAGACGCGGTATAATCGCGGTTTAAAGATTACGGAACATCGATTTCGAACCACGGGCAAGGAGGCCTACTCATGAGCAAGGGTTTGAAGACCGGACTGATCGTCATCGGCGTCATTGTGTTCATCGGCGTCTGGCTCGTCTCCTGGGGACTCGGCCGGTACAACGGCGTCATCGCGATGGACGAGGGCGTCAAGGGGCAGTGGGCGCAGGTCGAGAACCAGCTCAAGCGCCGCTACGACCTGATCCCGAACCTCGTCGAGACCGTCAAGGGCTTCGCGGCGCACGAGCAGGGGATCTTCATCGCCATCGCCGAAGCGCGCACCAAGTACTTTTCCGCCCAGAGCGTCGGCGACAAGGTTGCCGCCTCGAAAGGCCTCGAAGGCGCGCTCTCGCGCCTGCTGATGCTCCAGGAGAACTACCCGCAGCTCAAGGCCAACGAGAACTTCCTCAAGCTCCAGGATTCCCTCGAGGGCACCGAGAACCGCATCGCCGTCGAGCGGATGCGCTACAACGAGACGGTCAAGGCGCTGAACGCCTACATCCGCGGCTTCCCGGGCAGGATCTTCGCCGGGTTCGCCGGCGTGCAGCAGGCAGTGTATTACGATCTGCCCGGCGGCCAGGAAGAGACCCCCCAGGTCAAGTTCTGACCGGGGGGATGGTGCGCCCCGCCGCCACGGTCTCGCCCAGAGAGCTCATGCTCGCCCGCGTCGGGGCGTTGTTCGATGATCTGGCGTCGCGGCCGGGGATCGACGACATCGTCCCCTCCTACGGGAAGTTCCACCAGGAACTGCTCGTCGCGCGCGACACAGGGGACGAGGACCGGATCGAGACCGCCCTCGCCCGCCTCTATTGCGTCGCCCACGGCTCCGGCGGCGCCTACGCCGAGGCGGAGCGGACGGAGTTCGACAAGCTCGGCGGCTACTGGTGCCACGCGGGGGGCTCGAGCCGCTGCACGTCGCCGCGCCCTTCTTCACTCCCGAAACGCGATTCGTCGACTACGGCGCCGGCAACGGCCTGCAGGGGCTGCTCTTCCAGCACCTCTTCCCCCATCGGCTGACGACCCTCGTGGAACTCGGCGGCCCGATGATCGACCAGGGGCGGCGGCTGCAGGCGTCTGCTCGGGATTCCCGAGGAGCGCGTGGAGTGGGTCCACGCGAACATCATGGACGTCCCGCCGCAGCGATTCGACGTGATCTACCTCTACCGCCCGGTGCGGCCGGAAGGGGAGGGGCGGGCCTTCTACGAGATGTTCGCCCGCGAGGTGGCCAGGGCCGGCCACCCGGTGACGATCGTCAGCGTGGCCGACTGCCTGCGGGATTTCCTGCCGCCCGCCTTTCGCGTGATCCACGGCGACGGCCAGATCACGTGCTTCACCAACCAGCCGCCCGCGTGAGGGAGCCCGCTTCTTGGAGAACGCGCTTGGCGGAGGGGTGGCGCGGAGGGGAGGTCTCCATCGGCGGAACGAAGTGAGCACGATGGAGGTCCGCAGCGACAGGACCCCGCAGCCCGCACGGGAACGGACGGTTCCGTGAAGACAGGACCCGAAACGAGCCTGCGGCCGCTGGTCTTCGCGCTGCTGCTCGGGGCGCTGGCCCGCACCGCCTATCTCGCGCTGACGGAACTCCCCCGCTTCGACCCGTGGCGGCACCTCAAGCTGGTCGCCAACATCCGCGGCGGCCACGGCTTCACCCTCTTCGACGGCCAGCCGTACCTCTGGCACCACCCCGCCTGGTACTACCTCAGCGCCGCCCTGCCCGAGCGCGTCGGCGCCCAGTGGCTCGCCGCGGCGCTCTCGCTGCTCACGGTGGCGCTGGTCTGGCGTTGGCTGCGCGCGATCTGCCCCGCCTCGCCCTGGGCGGCTGACGCTGCCGCGCTGATGATGGCGCTCTACGGCCCCCTCGTGTCGTTCTCCTGCCAGATGGGGCCGGAGAGTTTTGCGCTCACCCTGGTGTTCGCGTCGCTGGTCTGGGTCTGCACCAGGCCCGGGCTGCCCGCGGCGGCGGGGGCCGGGGCGCTCTTCGGCCTCGCCGTGGCGGCGCGGGTCAACTTCGCCGTCAACCTGTTCCTCTTCCTCCCGTTTTTCACGACCAGGCGCCGGGCATTCGCCTGGGCCGCCGGCGCCGCGGTCCCGCTCGGGGCCGCCTGGTGGCGCAATCACCAGATCATCGCCTCCCACCCCTGGGTCTTCACCTGGGACGGGCTGGCCACGCGCGCCGCCGATTTCAACGCCCTGTCGACCCTGGTCGTCCAGATGCACCCGGCCGTCCGCGAGGGATTGAGCCGCCTGCACGCGCACCTGGTGCCCGTGCCGTCGTGGTTCCGCGGTCCCGACGGGATCTCCTGGGGGCCGCTGGTGTTTCTGCTGCTTGCTGCCGGGTGCCTGATCGCCGGCCGGCGCCGGGAACTGGCGCTGGCGGGGTTCTCGGCTGCCGGGACTTTCCTGTTTCTCGACAGGAGCTTCTCCTCCAACTTCTTCCGCGTCTGGCTCGGCACCTTCCCGGTTTTCATCGCCGCGGTGGCGATCACCGCTGATCGACTGCGATCGCGCGGCGGGGGGCGCAGCCGCGTCCCGGCGCTCCTCGCGGGCGGGCTCGTGGCGCTGGTCGTCGCCTGCGGGACAAAAGAGCTGCTCCCCCAGGCGATGTATCCGATCGAGGCCGTGACGCCGCCACCGGGACTCCTCGCCGAGGACGCGTATCTGGTCAACAGCGGCTTCTATCACCCGGAGGCCGCGGTCTGGCGCTATCCCGACAAACGTTTTGTCGGCCTCCCCCTGAACCCCGGCGAGCTCGACGGCTTCCTGCGCGCCTTCCCCGACTACCGTGCCGTCCTGTGGCATACTGGCGGCGTGCAGGACGATGTGGCGCGCACGCTGGTCGAAACCAAAGGTTATGTCGTCGTGAGAAAAGCCACCAACTCCGCCGGCCTGGGGTATGCCGTGCTGATGCCGCGGCCGGCCGAGTAACATCGAAGTCATGACCGATGCCTGAGCCGGTCACGGTGAGTCAGCCCCGGGGTCGTGCCGCCGGCGCGGTGTATCCTGCAGCTGTCTTCCTGGCGGCCCTCGCCCTGCGCTGGATCTCCCTCGTTCTGTTTTTCCGGACGCCGTATGCCCTCTATCCGGTTCTCGACGCCCGGCGTTTCTACGAGTGGGCGCTTCAGATCCTGGCGGGGATCCCCGCGCCGGGACCATTCCTCTACGAGCCGCTCTACGCCTATCTCCAGGCGGCGATCTATGCGCTGAGCGGGATCGATTTTCACCACGTTCTCGTCTTTCAGGCGGTCGCCGGCTCGCTCGGCGCCGTGCTCGCCTACTTCATCCTGCTGGAGCACCTGCCGCCGCGCTGGTCCCTGGCCGGCGCCCTGGCCTATGCCGCGTACCCGGCCACGCTGCTCGCGGACACCCTCCCGATCAAGGAACCGCTCGCCACGGTCCTCCTGCTCGCCGCCCTGCTGCTCCTGCAGCGACACGCGCGTTCGGGGCGGCCACAGACGCTGTTTGTCGCCGGCCTGGTGTTCGGTCTGGTGCTCCTCGTGCGGGAGAATCTGCTCGCGCTGGTGCCCTTTCTCGTGCTCTTCCTGCTCGCGTCCGGCGGCGGGGTCGCAGCCGCCGCGCGCCGAACGGGGATACTCCTGCTGGGCGTCGCGCTGGCGGTGTTTCCCGTGACGGCTCGCAACTGCCTCGTCGGCGGGGACTGCGTGCTGGTCGCGGCCTCCGGCGGCTCGAACCTCTTCATGGCGTTCAACGAACGCTCGCGCGGCGACTCCTTCGTGCAACCGGCGTTCGCCCGCAGCGGTCCGGCGCGGCTGACCGAGGATTCGATCGCCGAGGCCGCGCGCCTCGCCGGCCGCCCCGTCACCGCATCCGAGGCTTCGCGCTTCTGGTCGCGCGAGGCGCTGCGCTACGTTCTCGACCACCCCTCCCGCACCGCGGGGCTGCTGGCGCAGCGTTTCTGGGTGTCGCTCGGGAACGACGAGATTTCCGGCAACTATCCGCACGGTTTTTTTTCACGGCTCAATCCGCTGATCGGCTTCAACCCGCTCTGCTTCGGGCTGATCCTCGCCTTCGGCGTCGTGGGGTGGTGGTGCGCCCGCGATGATCGCGGCACGCTCCTCTTTCCAGCGGTCTTTTTCGGGACCTGGGTCTCCTTTCTCCCCTTCTGGACCCTCGATCGCTTCCGCCTGCCGATGGTTCTGCCGCTGATCGTCGGCTCGCTGTTCGCCATCCGGGAGATTGGCCGTCGTCTCGGTGGGCGCGACCTCAGGGGCGCCGGGGCGCTGTGCCTGGCCGTGGTGTTCGTGCTCGCCGTCTCGTTGCCGCCGCGGCTCGATGCGAAGCGCCGGGCGGAGATCGCCGGCCTCGCCTATGCCCGGGGGGCCGACCTGTATCTGCAGGAGGGCGATCTGCCCAGGGCGGGAGCCTACCTCGAGGTGGCACGGCGCAGCCCGAGCCCGCTCCTGGAGACCAGCCTGATTGCGGCGCGTTACTTCGCCGCAGCCGGACAGCCGGAGGACGCTTTGCGCGAACTGGCGGTGTTCCGGGCCCGGCGCCGCGATGTCGAGGACGCCGAACTGCTCCAGGCGCGGCTGCTGGCGGCGCGGGGCGAGCGTGCGGCGGCCCGCGCCGTCCTGGAGGAGTACCTCGCGGCGTGGCCCGGGAGCGCGCGGGCCGCGCAGGCGCTCGAAGAACTGCGATAGCGCCAGGCCGCCGGCAAGGGCCCGCCTGTGGTGCGGGCGGGGTGAACCCCTCCCCTCCACTCGCATAGTTCCGCGCAGGGGGCGGGGTTGATCCCCGCCCGGCTGATCCACCGTATCCAGCCCTTCCTGACAGGGGGCTTCTCGTGGTATAAACAGAGTCCATTCATCGATCAAGGAGGAGTGCGCGATGGCAGCGAAACAACAACCCCAGAAGACCGGTACGGATACCCAGAACAAGGCCGTTCTCGTCGGCAGCGGCCTCGTCGCCGGGCTCCTCCTCGGCGTGGTCATCATGAACTTCACCGGCAGCACCGGCAGCCCGGGCGGGTCCGGCGCCCCGGCGCCCATCACCGGCGGGCAGCAGCAGGGGCCGGACCGCATCAAGCTCTCCCGCGACATCGCGCAGCTCGAGGACATCGTGAAGAAGGACCCGAAGAACTACCAGGCGCTGGTCCAGATCGGCAACGACTATTTCGACCTCGGCGAGGCGCAGAAGTCGGTGGACGCCTACACCAAGGCGCTTGCCATCAAGGACGGCGACCCGAACGTGCTGACCGACCTGGGCGTCATGTACCGTCAGCTCAAGGATTTCCCGAAGGCGCTCGCGATGTTCCGCAAGGCGGCCGCGGCCAGCCCGACCCACCCGCAGAGCCGGATGAACATCGGGGTGGTGCTGATGCACGACCTCAACGACCCCAAGGGCGCGATCGCGGCCTGGGAGGATTACCTGCGGGTCGCCCCGAACGACCCGAACGCCGAAAACATCCGCCGCTCGATCGAGGAGCTGCGAGGGCGCGCGGAAGGCGGGACCGATCTCGACAAGGCCGCGCGCGAACTCGGCCAGCAGGCGAATTCGCCGGCAGCGAAGTAGGGCGGCCGGTGAGCGAGCCCGTGCCGGCGCCGGTGCGCGTCCGTTTCGCCCCGAGCCCGACGGGGCACACGCACCTCGGGAGCGGGCGCACCGCGCTCTACGATTATCTCGTCGCCCGCCAGATGGGCGGGAAATTCATCCTGCGCATCGAGGACACCGACCGCAAGCGCTACGTCCCCGGCTCCGAAGAGGAGCTCATGGCGAGCCTGCGCTGGCTCGGCCTGCAGTGGGACGAGGGTCCCGACATCGGCGGCCCCTACGGCCCCTATCGCCAGTCCGAACGCGCTGAAATCTATCGCGAGCACGCGCGGCGGCTCGTCGAGCGCGGCAACGCCTACCCCTGCTTCTGCTCCGCGGAGCGTCTCGACCGATGCGCAAGGAGGCGCAGGCGCACAAGCTGCCGACGATGTACGACGGGACGTGCCGCCGTCTCGACGCGGCGGAGTCCGCGCGGCGCGTGGCGGCCGGCGAAAAGCACGTGATCCGCTTCCGGATGCCCCGCGAGGGTTCGATCACGGTGCGCGATCGCATCCGCGGCGCCATCACGGTGGAAAACCGCCAGCTCGACGACTACATCATCGTCAAATCCGACGGGCTCGCGCTCTACCACCTGGCGGCGATGGTCGACGATCACCTGATGGAGATCACCCACGTCATCCGCGGCTCGGAGTGGCTGCCGACCTTCCCGCTGCACGCCCACATCGTCCGCGCGCTCGGCTGGCGGGAGCCGGAGTTCGTCCACCTTTCGGTCTTTCTCAAGCCCAGCGGGAAGGGCAAGATGAGCAAGCGCGAGTCGGCGGACCTGGTCAAGGACGGGTACTCGATCTTCGTCAAGGATCTCAAGGATCTCGGCTACACCCCCGAGGGCGTCGTGAACTGGGTCGCCCTGATGGGCTGGAGCCTGGACGACCACACGGAATTCTTCACGCTCGCCGACCTCGTCAAGTCGTTCAGCCTCGACCGGCTCAACCCCTCGCCGGCGGCGATCAACTTCACCAAGCTGGATCACTTCAACGGCGTGCACATCCGCGCCCTGCCCGAGGCGGAAATCGCGCGCCGGCTGCGGCCGTACCTGGAGGGGGCGGGACTTGTTGTCGACGAAGCGCGGCTCCTCGCGGTCGTCCCGCTGATCCGCGAGCGCATGGTCACGCTCGACGACGCCGTGACGATCGGCGGGTTCTTCTTCCGGGACGATGTCGCCGCGGATGCCGGCGCGCTGGTCGCGAAAAAACTCAGCGCGGCCGAGTCGGCGGCGGTCGCCGCGCGGTGCCTCGCCATCCTCGAGGGCCTCCCCTCCGTCGCCCACGACGTCGCGGAGCCGCCGCTTCGCGCCCTCGTCGAGGAGCTGGCTCTTTCGCCCAACCAGGTCTTCGGCATCCTGCGCGCGGCGGTCACCGGCCAGAGCGTCAGCCCGCCGCTGTTCGAGAGCATGGCGATCATCGGGCGTGAAACGGTCCTGGCGCGGGTGCGGCGGGCGGTTGCGTTGCTGCAGGCGGCAGCGACGTAGACGCCTGGTGACGTACCGGTAGACGCCGGCAGGTTGCTCAAAAGGTTCAGGGGTAAGGCGGCCGGCACATGGATCCCGGGCGGGGATCAATCCTGCCCCTATGACAAAACCATGCAGATGCCGGGCGAGGATCAACCCCGCCCCTGCGACAAAACCATGTACGCGTAGGGGAGGGGTTCACCCCCTCCCGCATCGCAGATGGGCTTTTTCAGCAACCTGCATTGACCTGCGGCCATTAACTGGGTATATTCCCGCCGTCACTGGGGGATCGTCCAACGGCAGGACAGCAGACTCTGACTCTGCTTATCAAGGTTCGAATCCTTGTCCCCCAGCCAACAAAAACCACCCGCCTTGACCTTCAGGAGTCCGATATCTCTTGTCGGGTGGTTTTATGTTCGGCGGTACCAACCCCGCCCGGTACTGCGCTGACGGCCGACTTGTCGGCCGGCTCGGTTATTTCTTCAGGATGCTGTGGCAGGCCACGCAGGGATCCCTCGTGAGTGGCGCATTCGTGGCTTTCGATACGGCGACCTTGCGCGCGTGGCAGCCGATGCAGGACTGCAGCGACGGGAGCGAGTCGTTATCGCCGCCGTGGAAGGCGTCGCTCATCTTCGGGGTGTCGCCCTTGGTGTCCTTGTGGCACGCGGAGCAGGGCTGCGGGGTATCCCCGGCCTTCTCCTTGTGGTGACAGTCCGTGCAGGCCACCCCCTTGTCCACGTGGGCCTGGTGGGCAAAGGGCACCGGTCCCTTGAGCACTTTTTTCCCCGCGGCTTGCCGGGCCTTGGACATGGAGTCCAGGGTGAGCGTTTCCTTGCCGGCCGGCACCTTCCCTTCGGCAACGGCGAGCGCGGGGGAGAAGGCCAGGACGACGGCGGCGATGCAGCCCAGCAGATTCTTCACGGTAACCTCCCGGTCGGGGTGTCTGCCGGGCTCGAGCGCACACGAAACTTTGGTGACTCCCGGCACTTGTACAATTAGTCTATACACCAAGTGGGCGTTGTCAAGTGCCGGTCCGGAACGCAGATCAATAACAAAACAGGGGTGTTACCGGGACTTTTTCTGCAGCTTCTCCCAGACGTCGCGCAAGGTCACGGCGCGGTTGAAGACCGGTGCCCCCGGCCTGGAGTCGCGCACGTCGGCGGCGAAATAGCCTACGCGCTCGAACTGGACAACCGCCCCGGGCGAGAGCTGCGCGAGCGCCGGCTCGATCGGGCACCCCCGCAGGGTTTCGAGCGAATGCGGGTTGACCGCGGCGAGAAAGTCCTCGGCTTCGTCGGGGTTCTCCAGCGCGAAGAGACGGTCGTAGAGGCGGATCTCGGCTTCGTGCGCGCGGGCGGCCGAGACCCAGTGCATCGTCACTTTCACCTTGCGCCCGTCCGGCGCGTCGCCGCCGCGCGTCGCCGGGTCGTAGGTGCAGCGCACCTCGACGATCTCCCCGGAGGCGTCTTTGACGACGCCGGTGCATTTCACGAAGTAGGCGTAGCGCAGGCGCACCTCGCGCCCCGGGGCGAGCCGCAGGAACCCCTTGGGCGGATCCTCCCGGAAGTCCTCGCGGTCGATCCAGAGCTCGCGCGAGAACGGGACCTTGCGGCTGCCGGCCGCCGGGTCTTCGGGGTTGTTCACGGCGTCGAGCTCCTCGACCTCTCCTTCGGGGTAGTTCTCGACGACCAGTTTCAAGGGGCGCAGCACCGCCATCAGCCGCGGGCAGCGTTTGTTCAAGTCCTCGCGCAGGCAGTGCTCGAGCAGCGCGACGTCCACGGTGCTGTCGCGCCGGCCGACGCCGATCTTCTCGCAGAAGGCGCGGATCGCCTCGGGCGTGTAGCCGCGGCGGCGCAGGCCCGAGAGGGTCGGCATGCGCGGGTCGTCCCACCCCGAGACGGTCCCGCCCTGGACGAGCTTGAGCAGCTTGCGCTTCGAGATGACGGTGTACGTCAGGTTCAGCCGCGCGAACTCGTACTGGTGCGGCCGCGCCGGGGCGTCCACGCTGTCGATCACCCAGTCGTAGAGCGGGCGGTTGATCTCGAACTCCAGCGTGCAGATCGAGTGCGTGATCCCCTCGATCGCGTCGGAGAGGCAGTGGGCGAAATCGTACATCGGGTAGATGCACCAGGCGTCCCCGGTGCGGTGGTGCGTGGCGCGCTTGATGCGATAGAGCGTCGGGTCGCGCAGCACGATGTTCGGCGCGGCCATGTCGATCTTCGCGCGCAGCACGCGGGCGCCGTCGGGGAACTCGCCGGCGCGCATCCGGCGGAAGAGGTCGAGATTCTCCTCGGCGCTGCGCTCGCGCCACGGGCTGTTCTTCCCGGGCTCGGTCAGCGTGCCGCGGTGCTCGCGGATCTGCTCGGCGGTCAGGTCGTCGACGTAGGCCTTGCCGCGGCGGATCAGCTGCTCGGCGAAGCCGTACAGCCGCTCGAAGTAGTCCGACGCGTAGAAGAGCCGCTCCCCCCAGTCGAAGCCGAGCCAGCGGACGTCGGCGATGATCGAGTCGACGTACTCCCCCTCTTCCTTCGCCGGGTTCGTGTCGTCGAGCCGCAGATTGCAGGTGCCGCCGAACTCCCGCGCGATGCCGAAGTTCAGGCAGATCGACTTGGCGTGCCCGATGTGGAGGTAGCCGTTCGGCTCGGGCGGGAAGCGCGTCGCCACGCGGCCGCCGTTGGCGCCGGCCGCGACGTCGGCGGCGACGATCTCGCGGATGAAATCCCGGGGGGCGGTCTCGGCGCCGGCGGTCTCCGGGCCGGGTCTCGTCACTCATGGGCATCCTCCGTTGCTTGGAAATCCCGAGGATTCTACCACAGCGCTCTTGAGGCGTTCCTGTCGGCCGGCTTAACAGCACGAAACCCCGGAGGGAGGCCCCCCGGGGTCTTCGCGAATCGGTCACGAGAGCGGCTAGCAGCTGCTCTTGCACTTGCAGAGCGTCGAGGTCTCCTTGGTCAGCTTGGTGATCTTCACGGGCGTTCACCTCCTTTCCAGAATCCCGCGCCGTCGTCGGCGCGAACCGGGGGGAACATTCAACCCATGCGACGAACGTATCCTCCTCGGCCGCGGGTGTCAAGCAGACAACCGGCAACGGCCGTCTGCCACCCGGCCGCAAGGGCGACGACCGCGGCGATCAGTGCGCAGGCGCGAGAAGACCGGCGATCGTCTGCCGGACCTGCGCGCTGTCGTAGGTCTGGGGCTCGGCCGCCAGGTAGCGGGCCAGGCTGCGGATCGCGAGGTCCCGCTGGCCGGCGGCGAGCGCGGCTTCAGCGATGCGCAGGTTGACGGAGGGGTAGCCCGGCACGATCTCCCGAACCCGCTCCTGGTAGAGCAGGGCGTACTCGGGCTTTCCCTCGCGCAGGAACGCGCAGGCCTCGGCGTGGAGTCGGCGGGCCTCCCGCACCGTCGGGTCGATCGCTTGCGCCGAGAGGGCCCCGGCGGCGAAGGCGTCGAGGAGATCCCGGTAGAGCTCATCCCGGTCCTCTTCGCGGTAACCGCTGCGCGAGAGGACGATGGCGCCGGCGGCGTCGATGACGAGCAGGGCGGGGACTGCGTCGATGCCGTACCGACCCGCGAACCGCATGTCGGGGTCGCGGAGGATGTAGTCCGGGGTCACCCCGGCGGCGCCGAGGAAGCCCCGGATGCGGGTGTCGGGCGCCTCGTCGAGAAAAACGGTAACGAAGCTCGTCCGCCCCGCCTGCCGGTCCCGGGCGAAATCAAGCACCTCGAGCTGCCGGGCGCAGGGAAGGCACCCGGTGTGGAGAAAGGCAACCATCGTGCTCTCGCGCCCGGCGACGTCGAGGAAGGAGACGAGGCCTTCCCTGCCGACCTGCGGGAGACGGAAATCGTCGAATCCGGAGCGCCGACGCCGCGATCCGGCGGCGAGGGCCTGGATTTTTCGCGCGACCTCCTCGAACCGGGCCGTGCTGCCGTCGGGGGAGCAGACCTCGTGAACAGCCCCGTCCTCGTCAACCAGCAGCAGCGCCGGGAGCCGCGCGATGCCCAGGGCGGTGCGAACCGCGCCGGCCCGGTCGAGGTAGAGCCGCTCGAATTGCACCGGCGAGGAGTTGCGGACAGACTCGAGGTCGGAGACGGTGAACGAACCGCTCAGCACGGCGACCCACGAGAACCAGGGGGCATAGTCGCGCTGCAGGTCGGCCGCGGCTCGTCCCACGGGGCACGCCGGCGGCCCGCTGCCGTCGGTCAGCAGCAGAACCGCCGGCCTGCCGGCAAGCGCACTGGCCAGCCGGACGTCCTTGCTCGTGGCGAGCGAGCGCACCTCGACATCGGGGAGCGGGCGTGAGACGGCAAGCAACCCCTCCGCGGCGTCTGCCGCCAGCCCGGACAACCCCTCGACAAGAAGGAACAGCGGCAGGAACAACAACCAGGAACTTCGGCGATCTCAACAGAAAGGACATGTGACCCACCATCCTTTCCAGGGACTACACCAGTCGAGGGCCGACGGATCTGCACTATCAATATGGGTGCTCTCCGCCAAGTCCGCAACAGGTTTCGCAGCCGATCTGCCCGGCTTGACGCCCTGACGCACCGGTCAGTGATGTGCGTTGAAGCCTGACTCAGGGGTCGGGCCTCCGGGTGCAGGCCTCGTGAACCGCAGGGAGACCGAGGTGCTGCGCGGGCGCGGGCCGGCCTGCACGCGGTCAGGACCCGGGGCGATCCCCCCCGACGGGCACCCCGCGCAGGAGGCACATCGCGGGGTCGGGGCCGAGCAGGTCGCCGCGGGCCTGCGCTCGAAAGCGGCAGCCGCCGCGGCACTCGGCAAGGTGCGAGCAGCGGCAGGCAAGCTCCCCGAGGCGCCAGCGGGGGATCCGCCGCCACGCGGCCGCAAGTCCCTCGCGGGCATGCCCGGAGCGCCGGCCGGTGAAGTAGCCGCACTTGTCGATCGTGCCGTCCGCCATCACGGCGGCCAGGTGCGCCCCACAGGCCCAGCCGCCGCTGGAGCCGTAAAAGCCCCCGCCGTACGAGCGCGCCATGAGCGCGGCGGCCCGCGCCGGATCGGGGAGCAGTCGCGGGGTTGTCGAGCCATGGCCCCGGCCGGGCAGGGGACGTCGATCGACCAGCCGCGCAGCGGAAACTCCTTGAGGATCGTCTCCAGTTCGTCGAAACGCTCGACATTCCCCGCGAAGACCACGCTCGCCACCGAGATCGGCACCCCTGCCGCCGCGAGGTGGCGCAGGGCGGCGATCGCGCGGCGGAAGCTCCCGGTGCCGCGCAGCAGGTCGTGGGCCTCCTGCGGCCCGTCCAGGCTCACCTGGACCTCGTGGAAGCGCAGCGCGCGTGCAGCCTCCTTGTCGAGCAGGGTGCCGTTGGTCAGCAGGATCGAGCGGAAGGGGTACGACGGGCAGTCGCTCGTTCAGCTTCCAGAAGTGCCGGTGCATCAGCGGCTCGCCCCCGGAGACGATAAAGCGCAGACCCTGGAGGGCGACGAACTCGTCGGCGAGCCGGACGATGTCCGCAAAGGGCAGGTCCGCGCCGGTCTGCGGCCCGATGAAGCAGTGCCGGCAGCGCAACGTGCACCGGTCGGTGAGGTGCACCAGCAGGTAGCGCAGGCTGGGGACGAGCGGCGGCTCGCGCGGGACGACGATGGGCGCCGCTGCCGGGGTCTCGACCAGCAGTCCTTCGGCGAGGCAGAAATCGACGAACGCCGCGGTCTCCGGCGACCGCAGCGTCTCCCCGCGGGGAGCTCCGGCGGCGAGGAAGCGCACGCCCTCCTCGTCGAGTTCGTAGAGCGCGTCGGCGCGGATGTCGTAGAGGGCCGGAGTCTCGAGGCGCTTGAGGGCGCAGTGCGGGGCGACGGCGAGAAATGCGCGCGCGCCTTCGCTAACGCTCATCCGGCGGCCGCACCGCGTCGAGGATCCCCTGCACCGTCACCACCTTCCTTGCGCAACAGGTGGCGCAGCAGCATGAAGGCGCCGCACTCGAGTTCCTCGTCCTCCCCCTCCTTGTAGAAGGGGCAGTCGCTGCAGATCAGGCGCACGAGATCGGCGTCGCCCAGCGCCGCGCCCGGCTCCGTCGGCAGCAGGTGCGCCGCCGCGCAGAGCTTCGGGAAATCGCTCACGAAACCTTGTAAAGCCCGCTCTTGATCGTGGCCAGCGAGGTCAGCAGGTTCGCGTGCTTCTTCTCGTCCTCGACGAGAAAGTTCAGCAGATACTCCTGAACGCCCATCTTCTTGCCGCGCACCTGGGCGATCGCCGCGTTGACGGATTCCACCATCTCCTCCTCGAGCTTGAGGTGGGCGTCGATCAGCGTGGAGATCTCCCGCATGTCCTCGGGCGAGACGGACACCGGCGCGCTGTCGATGCTGTCGACGATGAACTGCTGGACGCGGTGGTGCAGCTGCGAGTCGTTCTGGATGATCTCCATGACGAGCTGGATCAGCGGGCTCGTCGTTTTGCCGATCACCGCCCCCGTCGAGGCGATCGACTGGCGCTCGACGCCCTGCCAGTGCCGCATGGTCTTCACGAGATTTTCCTGGATTTCCTTCGTCTTCATCGCCATCTGAGCCCCCTCCGTCAGGAACTGGTGTGCAATGCGACGGCAACACGCCGCCGCGGCCTGCCGATCATCATACCGCAAAGTGAACCGCCGTTGACTCGGCGGGGGATTCCCGCTGCGGCCGTCCCCGGCAGCAGGGGATGTCCTTGATTCCGAACGCCCCGAGCATCTAGTATTCACGGAGACGAGGGAGATGTGCCGGATTGAGCCTCATCGCGGCAAGCTTCTGGACGACGAGGAGGGTTGTCATGACAACACAGGAAGGACTGGTGCCGCGGGCCGAACTCGAGCGGCGGCACGAGCGTTGCCGCTGGGAGCTCGCCGGGGCGGCCCCGGAGGCGGGCGGCCTGCTGGTCTTCTCGCGGCTCAACATCTACCACCTGACCGGGACCTATGGGGCTGGCGTGTTCTGGCTCCCCATCGAGGGCGACCCGGTGCTGCTTTGTCGTCGCGGGCTCGAGCGGGCGCGGCTGGAATCGCCGCTGGCGGAGCATCCTGCCGTTCCGCTCCTTTCGCGACCTGACGGGCCTGCTCGCCGGGGTCGGCTCGCCGCTCTCCGCGACCGTCGCCGCGGAGATGGGAGGCATCAGCTGGGCGCTGGGGCGCACGCTGGCGGAGCATCTCGCGCCGGCGAACCTCGTTCCCGGCGACCGGGCGCTGAGTCTGGCCCGCGCCGTCAAGTCCCCCTGGGAGCTGGAGATCATCCGCGCCGCGGGCGCCGACCACGACCGCTGCCTGCGCGAGCGGCTGCCGGCGCTGATCGCCCCCGGCATGACCGAGCGGGAGATCGCGCACCGGGTCTGGGAGGTGCTCTTCGCCGCGGGGCACCAGGGTCTGCTGCGCATGGAGAACTACGGGGAGGAGATCTTCCTCGGGCACGTCTCGGCCGGCGAGAGCGGCAACTATCCGAGTGTCTTCAACGGACCCGTCGGACTGCGGGGCGAGCACCCGGCGACGCCGCACATGGGGTCGTCCAAGCGCTGGGAGCGCGGCGAACCGCTGGTCTGCGACGTCGGTTTCGTCCGCTCCGGCTATCACACCGACAAGACGCAGGTCTACTTCGCCGGGCCGCGCGGTGCGATCCCGGAGCGGGCCGCGGCGGCGCACGAGTTCTGCATCGAAGTGCAGTCCTGGCTCGCCGGGCAGCTGCGCCCCGGGAGCGTCCCGTCACAGCTCGCCGAGCACTGTTTCGCCTGGGCCGAGCGGGCCGGCTGGGCCGAGGGGTTCATGGCGCTCGGCGGCAACAAGGTGCGTTTCGTCGGGCACGGCATCGGGCTGGCGATCGACGAGTACCCCGTGATCGCGAAGGGGTTCGACGCCCCGCTCGAGGCCGGCATGCTGCTCGCCATCGAGCCGAAGATCGGCATCCCCGGCCTCGGGATGGTCGGCGTCGAGAACACCTTCGAGGTCACGCCGGCCGGCGGCCGCTGCCTCACGGGCGCGGCCTACGACATCATCTGCGTCGAGGAGTGAACCGGCGCCGGCACTCGCCCTCAAACGTCACGGCAGAGGCCGAATCCTGGTTCCGGTGGCCCAGGGCTATCCAGAGCAAGGCAATGTTGTTAGATTGCCGGCATGAATACGACGATGGTGTTTGCAGCGGTGTTGACCTGTTTCGTCGTTCTGGTCGTGATCTGGAAGATGTCGCATCGGGAAAAGCCAAAGGCCTGGATCCAGGCGACAACGTGTCCGAAGTGCGGCTGGAGCGGTCAGACAAGCCGCTACGCCGGGCGTTGCCCAAAGTGCAATACCCCGATTGGCGAGCAGAAGGGAAGTTCACTGACGTGACGCTTGCCGGAAACCCCGCCAGCAGCTACATTGCCTCCCCGTGAACATCGACGATCTCGCCGCGCGCCTGCGCGCCTTTGCCCGCGATCGCGACTGGGAGCAGTTCCACGCGCCGAAAAACCTCGCCATGGCCCTCGCGGTCGAGGCGGCCGAGCTGATGGAGCACTTCCAGTGGCTCACCGAACGGCAGAGCGCGGAGTTGTCGCCCGCGGCGAAAGAGCAGGTGGCCACGGAACTCGCCGACGTTTTCATCTACACCGTGCGGCTGGCGGATCGGCTCGGGGTCGCCCTGGAGCCGGCGGTCGAAGCGAAGATTCTCGCGAACGCGGCCAAGTACCCGATCGAGAAGAGCCGGGGCAGCGCGAAGAAGTACTCGCAGCTCGAGTAGGAGCGGGGAGGGGAGCCTCATGTCCGTCGATGTGATCAAGGGGGATCTGGTCCGGCACGCGCAGAAGGGCCCGGGCCTCGTGGAGGATACGGCGGGGTTCGGCGACTCGCAGGTGGCCGCTGTGCTCTTCGCGCGCCACGGCGTGCGGTTGACGGTGCCGAGCGTGGAGCTTGAACTTTTTTCCGAGCCTGAAGTGGAGGCCAACGACCTGTTGCGGCTCGCGCTCATCCGGCAGGAGCGCGAGGAGGCGCCGCCGATCGCGATGGGCCAGCGCTGGCAGGGCGGCGAGCTTGTTCTCAAGCCGCGGGACGCGGCTCAAGCGTCCAAGAGCATCCCGGTCGAAGCATTCTTTCACAAGATCATCATGGTGCGCGATCGGCTGCGCGTTCTCGAAGCCCAGATCAATGCGCACAAGGTGCTGGCCGACGCGGAAAAAGTCGATCTGCAGCAGTACATCACCCGGATCTACGGGTCGCTGACCACATTCAACGTGCTCTTTCGGGACAAGAAGGATTTCTTTGTCGGCCAGAAGGGGGATCGTGAGTAGGGTGTGGAACCGAACATCCATCCAGGTGTCGAAGTGGGTGTGAAGCGAAAGCTTGCGGTCACCCTCGCGCTCCTCGGCGCGCTCGGCGCGGCCATCCAGGCCGCCCTGCTGTATGGCAGCGGCCAGGCCATCTGTCTCAACGAAGGCTGTCGGGTCATCGAGGGGCTGACCCGGGTGCCGCCCCTGCACATCAATCTCGCAGGGCTCGGATTCTTCCTGGCAGCGGCCGCGCTCGGCTGGAGGGCGCCGGGGCCGGGGTTCGCGCAGCGCCTCCTCGGTCTTCTCCTGCTGGCGGGCATCGCGGCGGAGGGGGTGCTCTTCTCCTTCCAGTTTTTTGTCGCGAAGGCTTTCTGCGCCTGGTGCCTCGTGGTCTTCGCGCTCGTGGTGCTGCTCAACCTGCTCGCCGGCGTGCGTCAGGCGCTTCGTGCGGCCGCCGTGTTTGCTGCGTCGGTGCTGGTCTTCTCGGTGCTGAGCTTCGGGGTGATCCAGCCCCCGGCCGGCGGGCGGGCGCTCGACGGCGGAACGTACGGGGTGCGTCGCTGCGCCGACCCCGCCAAACAGGTCTATCTGGTCTTCTCCTCGACCTGCCCGCACTGCGCCGAGGTGTTGCGGGCGCTCGAGTCGTGCAACAGCTGCAATTTCCATTTCAACCCGATCGACCAGATCACCGGTCTCGACCTGCCGGGGGTGGAGCGCGCGGCCGCCTACGACCCGGGGGTGAACCGCGGGCTGCTGGCGCTGCTCGGGATCGAGGAGGTGCCGGTGCTCCTGGTGCCCGGCCCCGAGGGGATGTCGATCATCCGCGGCGAGAAACGCATCCTCTCCTACATCAGCGCCGAGTGTTTCCGCGCCTCGCCGGTGCTGAACATCGACCCCTCGCGCCTGCTCGAGGACGGGTCCCTGGAGCTCTTCCGCGACGAGAAGGACGACGGCTGCAACGTGACGGTCGACTGCCCGCCGGGAGAGACGCCGAAACCCTAGCGGCTGCCGCCTGGGGCCGGCGGATGATCGAGCAGGGCGCGGACTCTCGCGGCGAGCTGCTGCGAGGTGTGGGGTTTCGCGAGAAAGGTCCGTCGGTCGCGGCGGACCTCCTCGACCGAGACGATCTCCTCGGTGTACCCGGAGAGGTAGAGCACGCGCAGCCCGGGCTGCCGCGCACGCAGCGCCGCGGCAAGGCTGATCCCGCTCATCCCCGGCATCACCACGTCGGTGACCAGCAGTGAGATCGATCCCGCGTTCGCCGCCGCGATCCGGAGCGCCTCCTCGGCGCTCGCTGCCGCGAGGACGGCGTACCCCCGCGAACGCAGCCCTTCCAGCGCCGCCGCGCGAACGAGATCCTCGTCCTCGACCAGAAGCAGCGTCTCGGTGCCGCGGTCGGCGACAAGGCCCCCGTCTGCAGCAGCGGCGGCGGGCGCCGGGACGGCCGTGCGCGGCAGGAGGATTCGGATGCTGCTCCCCCCGCCGGGGCGGCTGTCGACCTCGATGCGGCCGCCGCTTTGCTCGACGATGCCGAAGCAGGTCGCCAGGCCGAGCCCGGTGCCCTTGCCGACCGGCTTGGTGGTGAAGAACGGCTCGAAGAGGTGGGACTTCGCCTCGTCCGTGAAGCCGGTCCCGGTGTCGCGGACCGTGATCGTCGTGTAGTCGCCCGGAGCGGGGCCGGCGGCGGATGACCCGGCGGGGACCTGCTCGCGGCCGGTGGCGAGCACGAGCGTTCCGCCGTCCGGCATCGCGTCGCGGGCGTTGACGGCGAGGTTGATGAGCACCTGCTCCAACTGGGAGGGGTCGACCAGGACCACCCCGGCGGCGTCATCGAACTCGGTGCGCAGCGCGATCTGCTCGCCGATGAGCGGGCGCAGCAGTCCGATGAAGCTGAAGACGAGCTCGTTGATCGCGACCTCCCGCGGCTGGTGGACCTGACGGCGGGCGAAGGAAAGCAACTGCGCGACCACCGCGCGCGAGCGGTCGGCCGCCTGCAGCAGCTTGTCGAGATGGCCGCCGGTCGTGGAGGAGGGGCTGACGCCCAGCTGCGCCAGCTCGCCGAACCCCATGATCGCGGTCAGGAAGTTGTTCAGGTCGTGGGCCACGCCGCCGGCGAGACGCCCGATCGACTCCATCTTCTGCGCCTGCAGGAACTGCCGCTGCAGCTGGTCGAGGCTCTGCTGGGCCCGGAGCCGTTCCGTGATGTCTCGGCTCTGCACGACGATGCCGATGGTTTTCCCGTGGTCGTCGTGCAGGGGGGCCGCGCTGACCTCCCCCGGCACGACGCGGCCGTCCGCGTGCCGGAAGTCGAGCCGCGCGTCGTGGACCATCGCGCCGGCCTGGACGCGTTCGAGTTCGATGAGCGCCCGGGCGCGATCGGCGGGGACCAGCAGTTCGAGCGCGTTGCGCCCGTCGAGCCCGCCGCGGCGCACTCCCAGGGACTCGGCGGCGTTCGGGTTCGCCGCCACGATGTTCCCCTGCTGGTCGAGCAGGGTGATCGACTCGGGCGATGTTTCGAAGATGGCCCGCATCTGCCGCTCGCTGCTGCGGGCCCGGCGGAGGCTCTCGGAGAACTGGCGGCGCAGGAAGCGCACGGCGATCGCGGTCACGAGCAGGATCACGTTCGCGTCGATGATCGCCCCGAAATCGAAGCGGTCGCCGAGCGGGTTGTGGAGGCCGCCGGCGAGTGTCGCCGCGTAGAGCGCCGTCACCGTGCCCAGGATCACCACCACCGTGGCCGCGAAGGCGGCGCCCCCCTCGAGGATCAGTCCCGAGCACACGATCAGTCCGGGAAAAGCGATCATGCTGACATCGAAGACCCCGAGGGGGCTCAGGACGACGACGGCGGCGAGGAACGCGACCATGAGGACGACGAACGCCAGCCCTGCGACCTCGGTTCTCCCCCGCCGGGCCAGCGCCAGCGGCAGGGTGAGCCCGATCCAGGCCGTGCCCACCGTGGCCACCATGGTCCAGTTCCGCGAGTAGCCGTTGTGGGCGACGATCGGCAGGAGCCCGACGAGGAGCACCAGGCAGAGGGTGTTGATCGTCTGCGCTGCCCGGCTGCGGTCCTCATCGGCCGAAGGCGGCGCCACCAGCAAGCTGCGGACCCTGCTCGTGATCGTCACGACTGATCCTCGCGGCCCGGCACCGATTGCGGGAACGCTATTCCTCCTTGTACCCGCGGATCTTCGCCGCGATCTGCTCCTCGAGCGCGCGCACCTTCGCGCCGGCCTCGTCCACGCGGCCGCGGATCTCGGTCAGCCGGTCCTCGGCGGCCGAGAGCGCGGCCATCCACTTGGCGCGCAGCTCGGCCTCCTTCGGCTGGTTGTAATTCACCGTGCCGATGTTCCGCCGCAGACGATCCTCCTCCTCGGCGAGGCGCCGCATCTGCTCCTGGCCCTCGTTGATCTGCCGCTGCAGTGCCGACTTCTGCGCCATCAGACTCGCCGACCTCGGCGAGGAAGCGGCGGGTTTTTTCGCCGAGGTAGGGTCCGGCCGCGAAAAAGCGCAGCCGCGTCTCGTCCTCGTTCGCCAGGTACACCGCCTCGCCGACCTCGCGGCGCTCCTCGACGGCGAACTCCTTCGTCTCCCCCGGGTCCAGCGCGATCTCGAAGCGGTAGTTCCCGCCGACCTCCTTGAGCGGCTTCTCCGGCTTCGCGAGCTTGTAGAGCGGGTTCGCCGGCTGGTGCAGCCAGAGCGTCGCCTTCTCCTTGCCGCGGTTGGCGATCGTCCAGGTGCTGGCGAGGACCTCGACGCGGGTCAGCTGCAGCACGCCGTCGACGACCTTCCCGCGGATGTACGGCTCCTGCCGGGAGGCGATCTTCGGCGTCACGTCGACCGAGGCGTCGACGGCGTAGGGGACGACCTCCTGGCCGCCGGGGGGCAGCGTGTGTCCGAGGATCCCCTCGCCGAGCGAGGTGCTCCCCTCGAAGAAGGTCACCGCCCCGGCCTCGAAGGTCAGGTCGGTGTCGTTGGCCAGCACCCAGGCGTTCACCGGCCGCGGCGAGAAGGAGGCCTGGTAGACGAGCACGCGCCGCCCGGCGATGCGCTTCGAGACGATCGGGCACGAGCGCCGCCTGCCCGCGCGGGATGCTGACCGGGTCGCGCGCCTCGTAGCTGAAGAGTTCGCCGACCTTGACGCCCTGCGCCGCCGCGCCGCCGCTGGTCTCGAGCAGCGCCGCCAGCTGCGTCTCCTCGGCGGCGGCCGCGGCTCATCGGCTCGTCCATGCGCTGGGCGGCGAAGCCCGCGGCCAGCGCCGGGGCGGGGGCCATCGACCGCGACGGCCTTTCTCTCGGAGCTCGCGCTCGGCTCTCTGGCGGTAGGCCTGCGGCCGCGGCAGCCGTCTCGGGCGGCGGCGCCGCGCCCCAGTTCACGGCGAGATTCTGCAGGCCCGGCACCGGCACCTGCGGCCGCGGCACGAACAGCGGCGTGTACATGTCCATCGAGAACGAGAGCGGGTTGCCGGCGACGAAGGAGACCGCGATGTTCTCCCAGTCCTCGCCGCTGGTGTTCTCGGCCTGGGCCCAGCCCTGCAGCAGCGCTTTCTCCTGGTCTTCGGGGTCGAGGATCAGGCGGTAGGAGCACTTCCAGACCGGCATCTCGACGAGGTAGCCGACGCGCAGTTCGCGCTCGCCCTTGCCCGAGGCGGTGACCACGAGGTGCTTGGCGTCGGCGCGACGGCCCTCGAGCGCGAGGTCCAGCAGACGCACGACATCGGCGCGCAGCCCCTCGTCGAGGATCGACAGCTCGGCGATGCCGGCGAGGTCCGTCGAGCGCATCGCGCCGCCGTCGGTCAGGATCACGAGGCGGTGGCCCTGCCGCACGACCCGGCCGTCGGTCGACTCGGTGAACGGCTCGAGGCCGAGCACGCGGCCGGTGAACTCCTCGCCGGAGACCCTGGCCGAGATCCTCGCGCCCTTGAGTTGCGGCAGGAACTGGCTGAGCGCGGCCGACTCCGGGATCTTGATCAGGATCTCCTGGAGCCGGCGCGCGAGCGGCTCGGCGGTGTCGTAGCGCACCGAGGTGATCGTGCCGCCGCCCAGGTCGACCGCGTAGAAGCTCGTCAGCAGATCCTTCATCTGGTCGGCGCGGAAGCTGAAGGAGACGGTGGCGTCCCCGGTGACGCTCCCGCGCCGCTCGAGGTAGCCCATGCCGTGCTTGTAGAGGACGACCTTGCGCACGGGCAGCGGCGGGGCGGCCGCCGCCGCGGGGCGGCCGGGGGCGGCGGCGATGCACGCCGCGAGAAGGACGAGACCTGCACCTGGGCCGGAAACGCGCGCGAGCACTTTGAGCCACATGGCGACAACCCCTTTCGCTGGAGTCATGGGTGACGAGAGAGACCCTCACGCGAGAACAATGTTCAGCATCTCCCGAAGTTCGCCGATATTGTAGGGTTTCTTGAGAAAAGCGGTGAATCCCTGCTCGCGATGCGCCGCCGGGGCCGCATCGTCGGAGTAGCCGCTCGAGACGACGGCTCTCACGTCCGGGTCGATCTCGCGCAGCCTCCTCGCGGTTTCCACCCCGCCCATCCCGCCGCGGACCGTCAGGTCGAGGATCACGACGTCGAAAGGCCGGCCGGCGTCCCTCGCGGTCCGGTAGGCCTCGATCGCCGCCTCCCCCTTGTCGGCGAGAGCGACGGTGTGGCCGAGCACGGTCAGCAGTTCCCCGGCGACGGTTCTGATCATCGCCTCGTCGTCCATGACGAGAATCCTGGCGGTCCGCGTCCTCGCGGCGGTCGGCGCGTCCCTGGCCGCCGCCGCGCGTGGCCGACGAGGCGGGCAGAAAGATGAAGAAGGTGCTCCCCGGGCCGACCTCCGACCGCGCGAAGATCCGCCCCTCGTGGTTCCTGACGATGGAGTAGGAGGTCGCGAGCCCCAGGCCGCTGCCCTGCTTTCTTGGTCGTGAAATAGGGGTCGAAGATCCTGCCGAGATCCTGCTCCGGGATGCCGACCCCGTTGTCCCGGATCGAGATCACGACGGAGTCGCGTCGCGCCAGTTCGCGCGGCAGTTCCGGGTCGGACCGGGGCACGTTCCGCGCGGTGATCACGACGGACCCGCCGAGCGGCATGGCCTGGTCGGCGTTCATCACGATGTTCTGGATCACCTGGGCGAGCTGGCCCGCGTCGGCGTCCACCAGCCACAGTCCGGGGTCGAGCGTCAGGCGGTACTCGGAGCGCGATCCGCTCAGCGCGAACTTCACGGCGTTCTCGATCACCGGTCCCAGTGCAATCGGCTTCCGGACCGGCTTGCCGCCCTTGGAGAAGGTCAGCAGCTGCGTCGTGAGATTCACCGACTGGTGGAGCGCCTTCTCGGCCTGCTCGAGCATGGCGAGCGACCGCTCCTTCTCGTCGATGGTCAGCTTCGCCAGGGAGATGTAGCCGAAGATCCCCTGCAGCAGGTTGTTGAAGTCGTGGGCGATGCCGCCGGCCAGCGTGCCGATGGACTCGAGCTTCTGCGTCTTGAGCCGCTCCTCCTCGAGCAGGTGCTTCTCGGTGATGTTGTTGATCGTCTCGATCACCGATGACGGTGTTTCCCGCCGTCGTCCTTGATGCGGGAAGGCCTTGGTCTCCACGTAGAGCACGTGCCCGTCCTTGCCCGGATGCCTGTGGAGCGCGGTGAGCGGCATTCCCGGTCTCGAAGACCCGCCTGACCGCGCACTCCTCGCCCTGCTCGTAGCACGGGCCGGCGGGCCTTGTGCGATGATCTCGTGGCAGTGCCTGCCGAGCGACTTCTCGCAGGAACGTGCCGGCCTGGTCGCAGTAGGCCTTGTTCGCGGTCAGGATGCGGTAGTCCCGGTCGACGACGATGAACCCCTCGTCCACGGTGTCGAGGATGTTCCGGATGAACTCCTCGCTCTGCCGGATCTTCTCCTCGGCCAGCTTGCGCTCGGTGATGTCGCGGACGATGTCCCGGAGCCGGCGAAGACCCCGTCCCGCAGGATGGCCGAGGAGCTGACCTCGATGTCGAGCCACCGGCCGTCCTTCGTACGCATGCGACCCTCGAAATCGTCGTACTGCCCGCGCTGGACCAGTCCGCGGAATGCCGCCTCCGAGCGCTGGACCTGCTCAGGCGGGATGAAGTCGAAGACTTCCCGTCCGACGAACTCGTCCCGCGCGTAGCCGAAGAGTTCGGTCGCCCGGCGGTTCGCGTCGACGTAGCGGTGCCGCTCGTCGAGCAGGAAGATCGCGTCGTTCGCGTTCTCGAAAAGGTCCCGATAACGCTCGCCGGCTTCCCGCAGAGCCGCCTCGGCCCGGCGGCGCTCCGCCAGTTCCGCGGCCAGCAGTTCGCTCTGGCGCCGCTCGTGGCGGCCGGCGCCGATCAGCACCGAGCAGAAGACCGCCACGAAGAGGGTGAACCCGGTCGCGGCGCGCAGGCTCGCGACCCGGCGCCGCTCGAAGGGGGCGAGGGCGCTCGAGGTCAGTTCGGAAACGGCGACGACCAGCGGCAAATCCGGCAGCGCGCGGTAGCTGGCGAAACGCCGCAGCCGATCGATGGTGCCGACGATTTCGTGGTCCCCGACCGGCGTCCGGGGCAGCCTGGCGAACATCGGGGAGTCGCCGATGTCCTGCCCGACCTCCGACTGTTTCTGGAAGCGCCGCGCCCGGACGATGCCGTCGCGGCCCACGAGCAGCACGGCCCGGTCGGCGCCGATTTCGAGTTCGTCGTAGAAGTTCGAGAAGTAGGCGGGGTCGAGGCCGACGCTGACGACCCCGGCGAAGCTGCCGTCGGGCCGGTTCAGGCGCCGGGTCAGGTAGAAGGACCAGGTCCCCGCGAGTTGGGTGATGATGGGTTTCCCGATGTACAGCCCCACGCTGGGACTCGCGGCGTGCACCCGGAACGTCGGGTTCTTCGCGATGTTGATCACCTTGTCGTGGGGGATCGCGCTCACGACCAGCAGGCCGCTGGCGTCGATCACGCCGATCTGGCTGATAATCGGGTCGTTCTTGGCCTGACGGACGAAATCGCGCAGCTGCTCGGTGGGCGCGCCGTGTTTTTCGAACTCGTGCTTGACCTGGAGCAGCGCGTTGTCCGCCGTCAAAATCACCCGCCGGACATGCTCTTCGAACGTGCGCGCCAGGGCGCCGTTCTCGCGGTGAATGCGCTCGATCTCGGCGGCGCGGTCGGCCGAGAGTTCGTGCGTCACGACCAGCCAGGCGGCTGCTATCAGGGCCAGGCCGAACACCGCGACCAGCAGGCCGCTCGGGAGGCGCAGGAACCGGGACGGGGAGGTGTTCGGCTGCCGCTGCGCCATGGTGTAAGGATAGATTGCCTGCGGCCGATCCACAAGCACAAGCGGGAGAGGGATCGACCCCTCCCCCCGGCAGGCGCGGCCGCTAGGCTTTCTTGGTCATCGTCCCGGCCGCCCCGCACTTCGGGCAGGCCTTCGGCTTGCAGCGCCCTTCCTTGGTGCAGCCGCACTTGTCACACGCGAACGTTGCCATGATCGATTCACCTCCTTCCCGTCCCTCAGAAACGGCGACAAACCCCCTCTTCCCCAAAGGGGGGCCGGGGGATTGCCCCATTGCTGTTCAAGAGCCAATCTCGGCGTTTCGTCACGCCGGCGCGAGGCCGCCCCTGCCGTCGCGCCGGTACGGGACCCAGGCCAGCGCGGTCATCGACACCGCGACGTCTTTTTTCTTCGGGGCCAGCGCGACGCTCTCGAGCTGCTCGGTGAGCGGGTCGACCGCGGCCTGGACGCGCGCGATCTCGTCGTCCATCGTCCGCTGCAGCTCGTCGCGCTGGGCGACCAGCTGCTGGACATTCTCGGCGGCGCGCCCCACGTCCTCGCGCTCCTTCATCACGCGGCCGGCGCCGCGCACCGCGGTCGTGGCGCGGCCGAGCGAGGCGGCGCTGACGGCCTTGCGCCCGAGAAACGCGCCGAGAATCGTGGCGCCGAAGGAAACCGCCGTCTGCAGCGACTGTTGCGTGGACTGGGATTTCTCGCGCGCGACGGCGGTTTCGGCGGTGCGAATGCGCTCCTCGAGACGGGCGATGCGCGGGGCGTAGCTGCCGCGGACCTTCTCGACGACCGCGTCGCGTTTCTCGCGGGCGCCGGTCTGGAGCCGGATGCGGAAGTCGCGCTCCGCCTCGCCGGGCTTCGAGACCACGCCGGTGGCCGGGGCTCCTGAGCAGCTCGAGCCGGCGCGTGCGGTAGAGCCACTCGGCGTACGCCTTGCCCCAAACCAGGTAGCTGCGCCCCTTCGCGGCCTCGGGCGGCACCAGCTCGAAGAAAGCGTCTTCCTCGGCGGGAACCCGTTCGAGATCCGCATCGCGCGCCGGGGTGGGCTCGGCGCCGTCCCAGTCCACCCGCGCCGCCGGATCGGCGAGCACGGCGAACTCCTCGTCGGTGGCGACCCCCGCCTTCGCGTCGGCGTAGTAGATCCTGCCGATGGCGAGGATCTTCGGCTCGTAGACCAGGTCGTCGCCGGGCGTGCGCGGCCGCACGAAGAACTGCGGGATGTCGGGCGGCAGCACGGGGCGGGCGCTCGCGGCGTCGCCCGGCTGCGGGGAGGTCTTCGCAGGCGTCCCGGGGGCGGCGGCTGCAGCAACCGGGGCAGTTGTCGCGGCCGGCGGCGGTCTCGGCCGGCCGGCCTGCCATCAGCTGCTTGATCTGCACCCGCGTGAGCGGCCCGCGCAGGTACGACATCGCCCAGCGGCGTCTCGAAGACCACCGGCGCGTCCTCGTGGACGTTGTGCATCAGGAAGACGCGGTTGCCGAGGCCGGCGAGCGTGCGCTCCATCGCGGCGCGGTCGAAGCGCGCGCCTGCCCGCGGCGCCCTCGAGCCCGTCGAGCACGCGCTCCTTGTCGCGCTCGGTCTGCAGCCGGCCGAGGAACCAGGTGCCGGTGTTGGAGAGGCCCTTGTAGTCCAGGTCGACCGGGTTCTGCGTCGCGAGCACGCACGCCGAGGCCGTAGGCGCGCGCCTGCTTGAGCAGCGTCAGCAGCGGCTGCTTCGACGGCGGGTTGGCCACCGGCGGGAAGTAGCCGAAGATCTCGTCCATGTAGAGCAGCGCGCGCAGGCTCGTGGTGCCGGACTGCGTGCGCATCCAGCCGAGCACCTGGTTCAGCAGCAGCGAGACGAAGAACATCCGCTCGGCGTCGGAGAGGTGGGCGATGGAGAAGATCGAGACGCGCGGCTTGCCCGCCGGGGTCCAGAGCAGGCGGCCGATGTCGAGCGGCTCGCCCTCGAGCCAGGCCGAGAAGCCGGGGGAGGCCAGCAGGTTGTTGAGCGTCATCGCGAGCTCGAAGCGCTCCTTCGCCGGGAAGAAGGACTCCAGGTCGAAGACGCCGACGCGCTGCACGGGCGGCTTCTGGATCTGCTGGATCAGGCCGGCGAGGTCGAGGTCCTGCGCCCTGCGCGCCAGGCGGTGTCGAGGATCGTCGAGAGCAGGATGTGCTCGCGGCTCTGCACGGGGTCGGCGTCGACGCCGACCAGGGCCAGCAGGCTCGTCGCGGTCGTCGCGACGCGCTCGCGGCGCAGGTCGCCGTCGTCGAGCACGACCGGCGCCGGCGCCGGGAAGGACTTCAGGATCGAGAGCGGGATGCCCGGCGCTGCTGCCCGGCGTGTAGATCGCGAACTCGGCGGCCTCGCGCAGCCGCCGGATGCGCTCGCCGTCCTGGCCCCACTCGGCGAGGCCCTTCTTCCAGAGCGCCGCCTGGGCCGCGGCGAACGCCGCCGGCTCGAGCCCCTTGCGGCGCGCCTCGTCCTCGTTGATCCAGGGGAGGAAATCCGCGCCGCGCAGCTCGGGGAAGGTGAGCAGCAGGTTGGCGAGGTCGCCCTTGGGGTCGATGACGATCGCCGGGATGCCGTCGATCGCCGCCTCCTCGAGCAGCGCGATGCAGAGGCCGGTCTTGCCGCTGCCGGTCATGCCGACGCAGACGGCGTGGGTGACCAGGTCGCGCGAGTCGTAGAGGACGAGGTCCTCCGTGCGCCTGCTTGCCGGCGAGGTCGTACTCCTTGCCGAGGTAGAAGACGCCGAGCTTCTCGAAATCCTGCATCTGAACCACCCTCCCTTGCCGGGTCCTGTCGATGGCACCGGGGCCGGTGACTATTGTGACCCCGGAGAGCGCAACGTGCAATCCCGTCCCCGTGGCTCATCGTCTGGTGGGCACGCACTGGGCGGAGGGGTGGCGCGGAGGGGAGGTCTCCAGTCGGCGGACCGCGAGCGAGAGCCGATGGAGGTCCGCAGCGACAGGACCCCGCAGCCCGCACCGTCCATAAAGCCGGCACGGTTCTTCCGGTCATCGACAAGGTTTTGGCCCTGGTGTACCCTCCGACACCATGTACCTGGAGTATTTCGGCCTGCGGGAGTTTCCCTTCTCGCTCGCCCCCGACCCGCGCTTTCTCTACCTGAGCGCGCAGCACCGCGAGGCGCTCGCGCATCTGCTCTACGGGGTGCGCAGCGAGGGGGGGTTCGTCCAGCTCACCGGCGAGGTCGGCACGGGCAAGACCACGGTCTGCCGCTGCTTTCTCGAGCAGCTGCCGCCGGGCACCCGCGCCGCCGTCATCTTGAACCCCGCCCTCAGCGCCGAGGAGCTGCTGGCCTCGATCTGCGACGAATTCGAGATCTCCCGGCCGCCCGGTCCCGCGAGCGTCAAGGATTCGCTCGACCGCATCAGCCGCTTTCTCCTCGAGGTCCACGCCGCCGGCGAGAGGGCCGTCCTCGTCATCGACGAGGCGCAGAATCTCGACGCGGCGGTGCTCGAGCAGGTGCGGCTGCTCACCAACCTCGAGACGAGCAGCCGCAAGCTGCTGCAGATCATCCTGATGGGCCAGCCCGAGCTGCGCGCCACGCTGGCCCGGCCCGAACTGCGCCAGCTCGCGCAGCGGATCACGGCCCGCTTCCACCTCCGGGCGCTCTCGCGCGAGGAGACGCGCGCGTATGTCCGGCACCGCCTCGAGGTGGCCGGGTCCGGCGAAGATCTCTTCCCCGCAGCGGTGATCGGCCGGCTGCGCCGCCTGAGTCGCGGGGTGCCGCGGCTGATCAACATTCTCTGCGACCGGGCGCTGCTCGGGGCTTTCGTGCAGGGCCAGCGCCAGGTCGGGCGCGCCACGCTCGCCCAGGCGGCGCGCGAGGTCGCCGGGGAGGCGCCGTCGACCATGGGTGCCCTATGCAATCGTGGTCGCCCTCGTGGTCAGCCTGGGGGTGGCGGTATTGCTCGCCCTGCCCGGGCGCCGTCCGACGGAGGCTTCCCCGTCCGCTCTGGAGGCGCCGGCGCCGGCCGCGGTCGCCGCCGCTGCGCCGCCCCGGAAGCCGGCGCACTGAGCGCGGACGGCGCCGGCAATCCTCCGGCGGGCAGTTCACGCCAGCCGCTGCCGCCGGTCACCGGGGAGCTCCGGGCGCTTCTGGAGCAACCCGAGGCGCAGCAGCAGAGCGAGGCGTGGGGGGGGCTCTACCGGCTCTGGGGGATTCGGGTGGGCGACGGGGAGAACGGCTGCGCGCAGGCTCTCGTGCGCGGGCTGGACTGCCTGCGCGGCGACGGGGGGCTGGAGCAGCTGCGCCGCCTGAACCGCCCGGCCATCGTGCGCGTCTACGACGCGCAGGGGGCGCCCCGGTGGCTGGTTCTCGAGAAATTGCAGGGTCGGCAGGCGACGTTGGCCGCGGGGCGGGAAAGGATCGCGGCTGACATCGACAGCCTCGCGGCGTACGACATCAGGGAGTTCGTGCTGCTTCTGGCGGCCCCCGCTCGCACACGCGGGGGGCGCTCGCCGCCGGGGACCGCGGCGCCGGGGTCGCGTGGCTGGTGAAGCGGCTCGGGCCGGCCGCGCCGCGATTTCGGACGCGGCGTCCGACCCGGTGTTCGATCAGGCGTTGACCGCCGCCGTGCGCCGCTTCCAGCGCGCCGCGGGGATCGTGGACGACGGCGTTGCCGGCCCGGAGACGCTGATCCTGCTCGATGGAGATCCTGCCCCCGGGACGCCGACGCTCGCCGGGGCCGACTGACCATGTCCTACATTCTCGATGCGTTGAAAAAATCGGAGCGAGAGCGGCCTCCCGGGGCGGGTCCGGATCTTTTCACCGTGCACGGACCGCAGTCCACGCCCCCGTCGCCACGCTGGCCCACGCGTGGCGATCGTCGCCGCGGCGCTGCTGCTGATCGTGTCGGCGATCGTGCTGGTGACCTGGATCGGGACGGACCGCCGCGACGAAGGTGCCGGCCGGGCCCCGGCCGCCGCTGTGGTGCAACGGCGCGCCGAATCTCCCGCTGCGGCTGTGGCCCCTCGAACGGTCGCCTCGTCGACACCGCCGCGTCCGTCGCGTGGCCCGGTTGCTGCGGCTTCCGTGGCAGCCAAGCCCGTCGACGAACGGTCGCAGGTTCCCGCACCGCCCGCGCAGACGTCACGCAGGGCGGTCTCGTCAAGCCTGTCCCCGACGAAGCTCCCGGCCGCACCGTCGCCCGTACCCGCCCCCGTGCCCGTCGATCCGCCCGCGGCCCTCATCTCCGTGGCGCCGGCACCGGTCATGCCCGAACCTGCGGCAATTCCCCCTCCGCCGCAGACGGGGGGCGGCATTCCGTCGGCAACGACGACGGCACCGGCGCCGGCGCCGGTGAAATTTCGCCAGTCGACGTTTCCGCTGCGCCCGCGGTCGCCTCGCCGGAGCCCCTGCCGGCGGTGTCCGCGGCCGAAGAGCTGCCGCCCGCCGACGGTCGCGTGCTCGATCTTGAGGAACTTCCGTCGCCGATCCGCGCCGAGCTCCCGAATCTGGTCGTCTCGGGCCATGTCTGGTCCGAGGAGCCGTCAATGCGTCTCCTGAGCGTCGATGACCGACTCCTGCGCGAGGGCGGCGAGGCGGCGCCCGGCGTGAGCCTGCGGGAGATCACGCCGGCGGGGGCGGTCTTCGTTTTCAAAGGGTGGCATTTCCGGGTGGCGGGGGGCGACCGTGACCGCCCGGCCCGCCGCGCCGGACTACGTACAGTTTTACCCGACGCTGCACTGCAACCTGGCCTGTGATTTCTGCTTCAACCGCGATCTGGCCCCGCTGCCGGATGTCGAGCCGACGGATTTCGCGCGGATGCTCGATCGTCTGCAGGCCGCCGGGGTCGACACGCTCGACCTGCTCGGCGGGGAGCCGACGCTGCACCCGCGGCTCGAGGAACTCGTGAGCGAGATCGCCGCGCGCCGGATGCGCACGACGCTGAGCACGAACGGCCACGGCGATCTCGCCCTGCTCGAGCGGCTCGAGGACCGGTTCGGGCGAGCCACGCTGCGGGTCGGTGTTTCGGTGAACGGGAGTGAAGCGCCGGAGTCTCTGCGCGAGTACATCGAGCGGCGGGCGCCGCTGGTAAAAAGCGTCTGCGTCAAGGACTGGGATCTTCCGCCGGCGGCAGCCGAGCACCTCGCGCGTCCGGGCGCCGAGTACTTCCTGATCTTCCGCGACCCGCTCACGGCGCGCGAACTCGACGAGAGCATCGCCTACCCGGAGTACCGTTCGCGCCTCGACACGCTGCGGGCGCTCCACCCGCAGGCGGCGGGCGTGGCCTGCGACGGTTTCGTGCCGGAGGCCGCCGCCGGCGAGCGGCTGCGCAGCGCGCGCTGCCCCGCGGGCACGACCAAGCTCTCGGTGCTTCCCGACGGTTCGGTCTACCCCTGCTACCTGCTCTTTTCGAGGCCGGAGTTCCGGCTCGGCAATCTGCTGACGGATGCTTTCGAGGCGATCTGGAACCGGCCGCGGCTGGAGTTCTTCAGGACCTTCCGGGGCAACGCCTGTCCGAGCGCGTCATGCGAGCACCACGCGGGCTGCCACGGCGGCTGTCCGGCGGTGAGCCTGCTGGTCGCCGGCGATCTGGCGGCTCCGGACCCGCGCTGTGTGCCGCCGCTGACTGCCACCCTCCACCCCCGATGACCAGCGTCGCTCCCGATCCCTTCGCCCACCGCCCGCGCCGCCGCTGGCGCCGCGTGATCGTCGAGGTCCCGGCGCTCCTGGTCGAGTCGGCAGCCGACATTGTCGCCGAGATCTCCGGCGCCGGCGTCGAAATCACCATGGCGCTGCCCCCGGCCGCTCCCGGCCCCACCGAGCGGGTGATCGGCTACCTGGCCGGGGAGGACGCCGCCGACGAGCAGGAGGCCCTGCTGCGCGGCGAACTGGCGGCCCTCGAGGTGCGCGGCGGCATCCCGGGCGCCGTCGTCGTGCGCTGCGAGCCCCTGCTCGAGGAGGACTGGGGCGCCGGCTGGAAGGAGCACTTCCACCCCTTCCACGTCGCGCCGCTGCTGGTGATCAGGCCGTCCTGGGAGTCGTACGAGCCGCGGGAGGGCGAGGCCGTGATCGCGATGGACCCCGGCATGGCGTTCGGCACCGGGCTGCACGAGAGCACCCGGCTCGCGCTCGGGTTCATCGAGGAGCTCTGCGCCGGTGCGCCGCCGGGTCGCGCGCTGGACGTCGGGACCGGCACCGGGGTCCTCGCGATGGCCGCGGCCCTGCGCGGCGCCACGCTGGTGATCGCGATCGACAACGACCCCGACGCCGTCGCTGCGGCACGGGAGAACGTCGCGCGCAACCGTCTCGCCGAGCGCGTCCGCGTCAGCGGCCGGGATCTGGGCGCGATCGACGGAACGTTCGACTTGATCGCCGCGAACATCACGGCCGACGTCCTGCTGCCGCTGGCGCCCCGGCTCGTCGAGCGCCTGTCGCCGGGGGGAGCGTTGGTCCTGGCCGGGCTGCTGACGGGCGGGCAGACCGCTGAAGTCCGCTCGGCCTATGAGGGACTCGGCCTGCTCTGCGCCGGCGAGCGCACCGAGGGGGAGTGGTCATCCCTGCTGTTGATCGCCCCCGCGGTGCGGGGAGATCTTCGATGTGGTCGATGAGCAGGGGCGGGTCCTCGGGCGGGCACCGCGGGCCTTGTGCCATCGCACGCCGTCGCTGCTGCACCGGGCCGCGCACGTCATTGTCACCGACGGCGCGGGCCGCATCTATCTGCAGAAGCGCGCGGTCACGAAGGACATCCAGCCCGGCAAGTGGGACACCTCCGTCGGCGGTCACGTGGACGCCGGCGAAGACCACGAGGCCGGCGCCCGCCGCGAGATGCGCGAGGAACTCGGCCTGGCCGGCGAGTTGCGCTTCCTCTACCGGTACCTCTGGCGGACGGTCTGCGAGACCGAGCTGGTCGAGACCTTCCTGCACGTCGCGCAGTCCGAACCGAGGGTCAGGCCGGAGGAGATCGACGAGGGCCGCTGGTTCACGATCAGCGAGGCCGAGGCGCTGGTCGCAAGCGGCGGGGCGACGCCGAATCTGGCGGAGGAGTTGCGGCGGGTGGGGCAGGCGGGCGTGTTGTAGCAGGTGCCGGCTGGCTGTGATGCGGCGGTTACGATCCCCTTGTCTTATCTGGGCGAGTTCGGAATATTTTCGACTCTCCCGTCCCGGCGTCGTGTCGGCGATGCTGAATGACCAGTCATGCCTCCGCCCGTTGGCCGTGACGGAAGCCGTGTAGGTCGTTCCGGCAGACAACGGGGAGCGGGGGATGAGAACAATCGCGTCGCGCGCCCCCAATATGTCGCGCCCGAGTTTTTGTTGCTGAGGATCAGGATTTCTGTAGGTGGTCTCGTCAAAAACGCAATGTTCCAGCGGCCGGCCGTTTTGCGTGAGGGACGTCGCGGAAACCTCGGGGGTGAGATTGCCCGGACCGATTTGAAGGATCAGCGGCAGCCCGCTCGGGGCGGTGTATCCGGGACAACTGGCCAACGGGTCCGGAGTCCCTTCCGAGTGCAGGCTCATGGGAATGATCGTGTCCCTGCCGGGCCAGAATACGGGATACGGCGCCTTGACCGTGGACCTCAAACCTGCAATCACGTTCAAGGCTGCACCCATCCGGGGATTGCCGCGTGCTTCCCTGAAACTCCCGAAGCCTACTTGAACCAATCGCGGGTCGAGAAGACCGACCGCGTGAAACGGGGACTGCATCCAGGTGTCAATTGCCCGGCAGTCTGTGTCATCCCTGCTGGAACTGTGATACAGGTTGCTCTGCTGGGCGGCAGTTTGGCCTTCAGGGGTGTAGCAGGAGTTGTCGGGGTCCTCGCTGTGGCGCAAGGCGTCATTTTTCACGATGTAGGTTGCGTGTTTGCGATCGGCATCGCTCCACGCGGTGTTTTCGGTGACGGGAGACAGGCGTGCCGTGGCGCGATAGAAGTTGAGGTGTTCCAGCCAGCCCTCTGGCGACGAACGAGAGACAAACGGGCGAGCGGTGGCCGGTGGCGGCTGGGAGCTGGCGTTCCTGCCATTCGCAGAGCACGCCCACACGAACGGCACGGGGATGAGCACAATCGCCGCCAGTCTGGCGATCCTCAAGGCAGGTGCGATCATGGCCGGGACATGCTACCCCAGCACCTTCCTCAGAACGCTCTTCAACTCCTCCAGGCGGTAGGGCTTCTGCAGGAAGCCGTTGAAGGCCAGGTCGGAGAATTTCTCCGCGCTCTCCCGGACGTCGTAGCCGCTGCAGAGGATGACGGGCACATCCGCGCGCAGACGCCGCAGCGCAAGGCAGGTCTCGTGGCCGTCCATCCGCGGCATGGTCAGGTCGAGGAGGATCGCCCGGATCTCGGCGGAGCGCGTGCCGAAGAGCGCCACGGCCTCCTCTCCGTCGGCCGCCGTGAGCACGTCGAACCCCAGCGCCGTGAGCATCCGCGTCGTCATGGTGCGGACGGGTGCCTCGTCGTCGACGAGCAGGACGATGCCGCTGCCCCACCAGGGGCGCTCCGCGGTGCGAGGCGACGGTGCCGCCGCCCCCGGCGCGGCGGCCCCGGCCGAGGCGGAGAAGACGACGCGAAACACCGAGCCCGCGCCGGGGCGGCTTCGCACCTGCAGCACCCCGTTGTGGCGCAGGATGATCCCCTGCGTCGCCGCCAGGCCGAGTCCGCGCCCGGTGAATTTCGTGGTGAAGAAGGGGTCGAAGATGCGCGGGAGCGTGGCGGCGTCGATGCCGCAGCCGGTGTCGGCAACTTCAAGAAAGACGGTGTCGCCGCCCGGGGGCAGCGTGCCGACGAAGAAGTCCGGCGTGAAGTGCCGCTCGTGCCGGGCACGTCCGGTGCGGACCGTGATAACTCCGGGCTGTTCCCCGATGGCATCCGAGGCGTTGAGGATGAAGTTCATGACGATCTGGCGCAGCTGGGCCGGGTCGGCCTCGATCGACGGGAGGCCCTCGGCGAGGTCGAGGCGCAGTTCCGCCTTCTTGGAGAGGGACGCGGCGAGGAGCTGCACCATCTCCCGCACGGTGGCCGAGAGATCGAGGGGCACGGTCGCCAGCTCCCCCCGCCCGGCGAAAACGAGCATCTGCCGGGTGAGCTCGGCGGCGCGGAGAGACGCGGTCTGGATCTGCTCCACCAGCGGCCGCGCCCTCGCCGGCGGGAGGAGTTCCGCCAGGGCGAGGTCCGTGTTGCCGAGGATCGCGGTGAGGAGGTTGTTGAAGTCGTGCGCGATGCCGCCGGCCAGGATCCCCAGGCTCTCCAGCTTCTGGGCGTGGAGCAACTGGCGCTCCAGGCCGAGGCGCTCCTGCTCCGCCAGCTTGAGCGCCGTGATGTCCTCGAACATGACGAAGACCTTGCCGGAGACCAGCACGCCGAAGATGATCATCGTCTTGACCGTGCCGTCCTTGCAGGTCACCTGGTACTCCCGCCGCTCGATCTCCCCGCCGCCGCCCAGCGCCGACTCGACGAGGCCCATCCACTGGGCGATCACCGCGGCGCGGTAGGTTTCATCGGGGTAGGCGTACAGAAACCAGCGATCCATGGTCGGAATCTCCTCCGGGAGATAGCCGAACGTTTCGATCGACCGGCGATTGATGTACTCGATCGTGCCGTCCATGCACACGATGGCCATCGAGATGGGGCTGTACTCGATCAGCGTCTTCAGTCGCGCTTCGCTCTCAAGCAACGTCTCTTCGGCCCGCTTGCGGTTCGTGATGTCCTTGGATGAGCAGACGGCGGAGAGCACGCGCCCCTGCGCGTCAGCGACCGGGGAAATCGTCGTGATGTAGTGTCGGTCGCCGTCCGGCCGGGGCACGCGCACCTCGATGACCTTCCCCTCCCCGGTGCGGAAGACCTGGCTCAGGGATGCGAAGCGCTTGTCCGCCTCCTCCTTTGGGAAGACATCCCAGATGGTTTTGCCGACGATCTCCTCGACCGGCTTGCCGACGCCCGCGGCGAAGGCGTTGTTGACGTACTGGTAGCGACCCTCCGGCGTTAAGGAGAAGGTGGGGTCGGGCGACTCCGAGAGCAGGACGCGGCACCGCTCCTCGCTCTCCCGCAGAGCCGCCTCCGCGCGCCTGCAGTCGAGTTCCGAGAGCTCCAGCTCCCGGATTCTCTGTTTCAGGGCGGACACTTCCCCGTCGCGTTGCGCGTCGGTCATGGCCTGCTCGTTCACCCGGGCCCCCTTGCAGCGACAAACCGTTCCGGCAGAACTACTGGCGGGCAGACGATGTGCCCGGTCGTGACCCGGCGTGATTCTCCGGCCGGGAAACGGGATAGTCAAGTCCCGCCGAGGAACCTCAGCGCCGGCCCGCCGAACTGCTCTTGTTGCTGATGCTGACGCCAAGGTCCCGCAACAGCCCGTCGCGGATGTCGTAGACCCAGCCGTGGACGGCAATCCTCTGGCTGCGTCCCCAGGCGTCCTGGATGGTCGTGGTGTTGGCCACGTTCAGGGCTTGCTCCTGGATATTGAGCTCACACAGCCGGTTGAGGAGGGCTTTCCGGTCTGGTGCCCCGCCGAGTTCAACCGCATGGCGCTGATAGACGTCCCGCACGTGGCGCAGCCAGTTGTCGATGAGCCCATGGCGCTGATCCTCCACCGCAGCCTCGATGCCGCCGCAGCCATAGTGGCCGCAGACGATGACGTGCTCCACCTTGAGTATCTCCACGGCGTACTGGAGCACCGACAGGCAGTTGATGTCGGTGTGGATCACGAGATTCGCAACATTGCGATGGACGAAGATCTCGCCCGGCAGCAGACCTACGATCTCGTTCGCCGGGACGCGGCTGTCGGCGCAGCCGATCCAGAGGTACTTCGGCTTCTGCTGGCTCGCGAGGTCCTTGAAGAAACGACTGTTCGACCGGGTCATGCGTCTGGCCCAGAGGCGGTTGTTGTCGAACAGTTTTTCTATGTTCTTCATCTTCGGGGCGAGGTTACTCCCCACGGCGACATTCGGCAACCCACACCTTTTGCAGAGTGCATGGACAGCAGAGTGAATAGACTTGACGAAAGCTTGCGAATTCATATACTTGTCGGCAAGTGGCGCTATCGTCTAGGGGTTAGGACGGATGGTTCTCAGCCATCAAGCCGGGGTTCGAATCCCCGTAGCGCTACCAAACTTGAATCTCCGACGGCTTTTCTGTTTTCGAACTTCCCGATCGGAACTCTCCGCGGCAGGAGCCGGCCGGCAGATACCGGGCTTGATTATTTCCTTGCCGGGAATACATTGTTAAACAAGATTTCATCCCTGAATGTTGTCAAGTTCGTCCGGGTCGCCAAACGCCGGATCCGCATTGCACGTGCGTGAGAAAGGAGGAGGTGACGTCGCGGCATTTTCACCTGATTTCGGAATATTCAGTGCCGGGGATGCATTTCATACGCGGGAGCAGGAGGAGAAGGTCATGAGAATAAAGCATGTCTTCGCGGCCTTGTTCGTCGTCGTTGCACTGATTGGCGTCGGGTGCAGCAGTAAAAGCCCGTTCGACCCGGAGGAGACGATCATCTTCGAGAACCGCACGGGCCTCAACGGGATGAGCTGCTTTATCGACGGAGTGCTGAAGGGGGCCGTGGACAACGGCCAAAACCTGACGGTTCAGGGAGATTACGAAGGGGATCGAGTGCTGGGCGCGACGGTCGGCGGTATGGTGGCCTCCCGGATTCAACACATCGACAACGGGATGACATTTACGTACACGTTGATCAGATGAGTTTTCGCTGACCCGCGACCAGCAGGGCCGCCCTTTCGCCACAGCGCTGCTGGTCGCGGCACGCACGGGAGTGGCGGACCAGATTGACAGCGTCATCGGGGCCGGTTACATACTGTCGACGACATGAAAAAAATCTACGTCATCGACACCAATGTCCTGGTCCACGATCCGGAAGCCCTGCTGCGCTTCGAGGACAACGAGATCGTGCTGCCGATCGCGGTCATCGAGGAGCTCGACGGCCTCAAGCGCGGCAGCGGTGAGATTCCCGCCTCCGTGCGCCAGGCGTTGCGGCTCATCGACTCGTTCCGGGAACTGGGCAATCTCTCGCGCGGGGTGCCGCTGCCGAGCGGCGGCACCCTGCGGGTGGAGACTGCCGGCGACGCCGCCGTGCGCGAGCGGCTCTCGGCCGACAACAGCATCATCATGACGGCGGTGGCGCTCGGCCCGCACAGTCGCCAGCCGGTCGTCCTCGTTTCCAAGGACCTGGCGGTCCGGATCAAGGCCGAAGCGCTCGGGGTCGCCGCCCAGGATTACCGCAACGACAAGAGCACGATCTTCCAGCGCTGTGGGCGTCTGCTCGAGACGGGGGTATCGTGCGACGTGCGCTCGGTCGTCTACCGGCGCGAGGACGATCAGCTCGTGCGCCTGCGCGGCGGGCGCGAGCCGGAGACGGTGCGTCGCCGCCGCTCGCTGCTCGGGATCAGCGCGAAGAACCTCGAGCAGGAGTGCGCCATCGACGCGCTGGTGACCACCGACATCGACGTCGTCGCGCTGACGGGGAAGGCCGGCACCGGCAAGACGCTGCTGGCGCTCGCGGCCGGGATCGACCAGACCCCGGAATTCCGCGGCCAGCGGGCGCTCAACGACAAGTCGGGCTACGAACAGGTGATGGTCGCGCGCCCGATCGTCCCGCTCGGACAGGACCTGGGCTACCTCCCCGGGGTGGTCGAGGAGAAGCTCGGTCCCTGGATGCAGCCGATCCACGACAACCTGGACGTGATCGTCTCGACGCCGCGCGACCAGCGCAAGGACACGCGCGGTTCGGCGGCGCGGTACAAGAGTTCGGACTACCTGATCGAGTCGGGGATCGTGAAAATCGAGCCCCTGACCTACATCCGCGGCCGCAGCCTGCCGCGGCGCTTCATGATCATCGACGAGGCCCAGAACCTGCGCCCCCTCGACGTCAAGACGATCATCACCCGCTGCGGCGAGGGGACGAAAATCGTGTTCACCGGGGACCTCGAGCAGATCGACCAGCCCTACCTCGACGCGACCTCGAACGGTCTCTCCTACCTGATCAGCCGCTTCATCGACCAGGAGAACTTCTGCTACGTGCAGCTGGCCGGCAGCGCCCGCTCCGCGCTCGCCGAGCAGGCCGCCGTCCTGCTGTAGCGCCGGCCGCCGTGATGGAACTCGTCCGCGTGCGCGAGGCGACTTGTGCGTCCCTTCGGTCGTGCGTCTGCGCCGCCTACCCGTCACGGTGTCCGGTGCTCGAGTCTCGTAACTCGCCTGCGGCTCAAACAACGAGACTTCGTCCCTGCGGGACCGCCCCGGCCACCGCGCCGGGCTTAACGGCGGCTCCGCGCATCTTCCCTCAGTGACGCCCCAGCCGCCTCGCTGTTGTCAGTGACACCTGCCGAGCCGGAATACGATGTGCAGGAGCACGTGCTGGGCGGAGGGGTGGCGCGGAGGGGAGGTCCGCAGCGACAGGACCCCGCAGCCCGCACGGTAACGAAAATTCCCAGATGACAGCGACCGTTGCCGAGGCGGATGGTCAACCGAGAAGGACGGATCTGCGTCAGTCAGGGCAGGAAGCGGGCGATCTGTTCGGTCCCCAGTTTTTTCGGGCCTTTCGCCGGCGCCGACCCGTACCCGACCGGGACCACCGCCATGAACTCGCCCTGCGGCTCCCCGAGGAGTTCGAGCACTTCGCCCTTCATCAGGTAGAGGATCCCCAGCCAGACCGACCCGAGCCCGAGTGCGGTGGCCGCCAGCAGCAGGTTCTGCACCGCTGCGGCGCTGCCCTGGATCTCCATCGTGCGGAAGAAGTCCCGGTTCTGCTCGCCGGCGATCGGGAAAAGCTCCGCGCCGTGGCGCATCAACTCCCCGGTGTTGGCGACCGCGACCACCACCGGCGCGCTGACGATGGTGCGCGCCGCCATCCGCAGCAGGACGTTGGTCGGCCGCGGGAATTCCAGGGAGCGCGCCGAAACCAGCGCCGCGAGTTCGCGCTTTTTCTCGGGCCCCAGCACGAGAAAACGCCAGGACTGGCTGTTGTGGGCCGAGGGTGCCTGGTTGGCGGCCTCGATGAGCGCGTCGACGAGCGTCGGCGCCACCGGGCGGCCATCGAAGACCCGGACACTGCGCCGCCGGGCGATGGTGGCGAGCGTCGCGTTCGTGAGTGCGGGGTCTTCCCTCGGCATTACGCGCCCGCCGCGGGAGCCTTCGCGCCCCTGATCTTCCCGATCGTCCGTGTCGTCGATCGGTTTTTCACGAACGGGATCGCGACCACCCTGCCGCCGCGGCCTTCCACGACCTCACGCCCGACGATGGTTTCGACGGGCCAGTCGCCGCCCTTGACGAGGACGTCCGGCCCGACCGCGCGGATCAGCTGCAGGGGCGTTGCCGCGCCGAAGATCGTGACGAAATCCACGCAGGCCAGTGCCGCGAGGATTTCCGCGCGCTCCGGCGCGGGCGTGAGCGGCCGCCCCGGGCCCTTGAGGCGCCGCACCGAGGCGTCGGAGTTGACGCCGACGACGAGCGCGTCGCCGAGCGACTGCGCCTCCTGGAGGTAACGGACGTGACCGACGTGCAGCAGGTCGAAGCAGCCGTTCGTGAAGACGACCCGCTTTCCGACGCGCTGGAGACTGCGGACGGCCTCGACGAGGGCGTCGCGGCCCACGATCTTCCAGCGCAGATGCGGTGACGCCAGCGCACGGGCGCACGGGGTGGGCCCGCGCGCCGCGCGCCGGCCGCGGCCGGGCGCTCAACGCTTGCCCCGCGCGGCCAACCCTTCGCGCACCGCGGTGAAGAGCAGCGGGAGCATCAACTCGTGGTGCCCGGTGATCTGGTAGCCCGTGCCTCCCCCCGTCGTCGGTCGGCGCACGACGTTCGTCAGGGGCCGGTAGGCCGGGATGAAGTCCAGGTTCGCGGTCACGAAACGCCGCGGCAGCCCTTTCTTGCGGTTGCGCGCCATCGCCAGCACCTTGAGGAAGACCTCGGGGAGGATCACGGCGCTGCCGGCGTTGAGATAGACCCCGCCCTCCAGGCGCTCGACGCGCGCGGCGAAACGGTGGAAGTCGGTCAGCGAGGCCTCGCCGATCGCGGCGCCCGAGGCCGAGGGGTGCATGTGCACGATGTCGGTGCCGACGGCGACGTGGACCGTGACGGGGATGCCGAGGCGCGCCCCCGCCGCGGTGATGCTCAGGCCGGCGTTCGGCAGTCCCTCGTCGAGGATCGTCTGGCCGAGCGCCTCGCCGAAACCCAGCCCCCCGAGCGCCGCATCGGCCGCCGCGCCGTTGACGAAGTCGGCGGTTTCGTGGGCCATCCCGAAGGACCCGTCCTCGAGCGCCGGGCCGACGTCCTCGGAGGTCGAGCCGGCATAGGCCAGCTCGAAATCGTGGATCGCGCCGGCGCCGTTCATCGCCACGCCGGTGAGCAGGCCCTCCTCCATCAGCGCGACGATCCACGGCGAGAGGCCGCACTTGACGACGTGCGCGCCGATGCCCAGCAGCACCTCGCGCTTTTTCCGCCGCGCGCTGACGATGGCCGCGGCCAGGTCGCGCAGGTCGCGCCCGGCGAGGATCCCCGGCAGAGAGTCGAGCCAGTCGGCGAACCGCGCTCCGGCTTTGACCGGACGCGCCAGATCGCCGCGGCGCACCTTGCTCGCGCGCTTTTTCAGCGACGTGGTGAGCAGCGGCAGCGGTTCCGGGGTGGCGCGGCGGGCGCTCATCGGGTCTCGTGGGTGGGGTGGACGAGATCCTGCTCGACGATGTCGCAGATGGCGTGGCCGGCGAGGATGTGTATCTCCTGGATCCGCGCGGTGGTCTTCGAAGGCACGACGATGCAGTGGTCGGTCTCGCGCAGCAGCGCGCCGCCGTCGCCGCCGGAGAACCCGACGGTCACCAGTCCCTGTTGCCGCGCCAGGCGGATGCCCTCGATGACGTTCGGCGACGCCCCGCTCGTCGAGAGTCCGACCGCGACGTCGTCGGCGCGCCCGAAGGCCTCGATCTGCCGGGCGAAAACCCGGTCGTAGCCGAAGTCGTTGGCGATGCTCGTGAGCACCGAGGTGTCGACGTTGAGCGCGAGCGCCGGCCACGCGCGTCGGTCGAGGCGGAAGCGGTTCACGAATTCGGCGGCCAGGTGCTGGGCATCGGCCGCGCTGCCGCCGTTGCCGAAGAAGTAGACCGTGCGCCCCTTGCGGAAGGCCTGAACCAGCACCTCGGCCACCCGCTCCAGCATCTCGGTGTTGTGCTTGAGAAACTCCTTCTGCAGCCGGGCGTGCTCGTCGAATATCCGGATAATCCGTTCCTTCATCAGAACCTCCCCGATGTTGCGCGTATGGTAGAAGTGCCGGCGGGCCGTGTCAATTGCCGGCAGCAGCTGAAAAAGGCCCGTCTGCTGCGGGGCACCCCTTCCGCCCGGGCCTTGTTGAGCAGCCTTCCCGTTTCGGGTTTGTCGGCAAACCGTTCCGGCAATCAGGAATTCCGAAAGCAACGCTGGATACCGCCGAACATCGTATACTAAAGAAGTTGTCAGGCGTGCGGCTGTTTGAGTCAGGGCTGGAGGGTCGGATGAAGACGTTCATGCTTGTTGCGATGCTGATCGGCCTGCTGGTCACGATGTGGCTCGTCGCGCGCGGTTTGCAGGAGCAGACCACGAGCGGGCCGGGCGCCGTGGTGGTCAAACCGATCGAGCGGGCCGCGGAGATGCGCCGCACGGTCGAGGCGGCGGACAAGCTCAAGGAGCAGAAACTCGATGCGGCCTCGCGCGATTAACCGCGGGCGCGGCACACAACCACGGAGAAGGGGATGACCATGGGACTGTTCAGCAAGGGCAACGGCGAAAAGGCGGTCGTGCACATCGAGGGGATGAGTTGCGGGCACTGCGTGATGCGCGTCGAAAAGGGCGTCGCCGCACTGCCCGGCGTGAAGTCGGCAAAGGTGGACCTGGGCAAGAAGGAGGGCACCTTCGAGTTCGACCCGGCGCTCGTGAGCGCGGACGCGATCAAGGCCAAAATCAACGAGATCGGCTACAAGGCCTAGCCCGCCAGCAATTCGCGCCGCGCGAGGGCGATGACCCCGATCGCGGCGCAGAGTCCCACCCCGAAGGTCGCCACCGCGGCCATCGTCCCGATCAGTCCCGCGAGCGCGCCGATCAGGATGTTGCCCAGGGGCATCGCCCCCATCAGCACCAGGGTGAACATGCTCATGATGCGCCCGCGCAGCGCGTCGGGGACCATCGACTGCACGAGCGTGTTCGCGGTGGCCGCCTGCGCCACCATCGCGGCTCCGGCGATCACGAGCATCGGCACGGCGGTCGCGAACGACCGGCTCGCCGCGAAAAGCACGAGGGCCGACCCGAAGACCAGGCCGGCAACCGCCACCACCGAGCCGCTGACGGGTTTTTGCCGGCTGGCGAGCACCAGCACCGAGACGACCGCGCCGACGCCGGTCATGGCCATGAGCGCCCCGTACCCGCGGGCGTCGGTGTGCAGGACGTCCCGGGCAAAGGACGGCAGCAGCGTCACGCACGGGAAGCCGAAGAAGCTCGCCGCCGCCACCAGGGCGATCAGCCCCTGGAAGCGTCGGCTCGCGGGCGGCGTAGGCAAACCCCTCGCGCAGGTGCGAGGCCACGGAGCCGCCGTCCGAAACCCGGGCCGGCGGGAGGCCCCGCATCAGCGCCAGCGCCGCGATCACCGGCACGAAGCTCGCGGCGTTGACCAGGAAGCAGGCCGCCGTCCCCGCGGTCGCCACGATCACCCCGGCGACCGCCGGGCCGATGACGCGCGCCGCGTTGAAGGTCAGCGAGTTCAGCGCGATGGCGTTGAGCAGGTCTTCCCGGCCGACCATTTCGACGACGAACGACTGGCGCGCCGGCATGTCCAGCGCGTTCGCCGTGCCGAGCAGCAGCGCGGCGGTGATCACCTGCCAGACCTGGACCTGGCCGCAGAGCGTGAGCAGCCCGAGCGCGAGAGCGACGGCGGTGGACACGCTCTGGGTCGCGATCAGCAGCGAACGCTTGGGGAAGCGGTCCGCGGCCACGCCGCCGATGAGCGAGAACGCGAGCACCGGCAAGGTGCCGGCCGCGCCGACCGCGCCGAGCCAGAACGGCTGGTTGGTCAACTCCAGCACCAGCCAGCCCTGCGCGACCGCGTGCATCCAGGTGCCCGAGCAGGCTCACCAGCTGCGAGAACCAGTAGAGCCGGAAATTGCGGTGCCGCAGGGCGGCGAACGTGCGACGGGTGAGGTTCACCGCAGCCGGGCCTCCGGCGGCACTCAGGCGCCCGGGCGCGGCGCCAGGCGTCAGGACGGCGCCGTCGAGCAGGGCGCCGTCGAGGCCGCGTTCCCGCCCTTTGCCGTCGAGGACGGCGAGTTCGCCGCGCTGCACCTGGACGACCTGGTCGCCGGAGAGGAGGCTGCGCACCCGCAGGCCGGCGGCGAGCGTGCGCTCCTCGCCATTGAAACGAATGCGTACGAGACTCATGGCCGGACCTCCGTGATGCGGCCGTCGACGGCGTACGAGACGCTCCCGCGCCGTCGCCACCACTCGGCAAGCACGACGCGCAGCGAGCGGCCGGAGTCGTTGTAGACCGGGTCGTGACCGGCAAAGACGGTGTAGCCGTTCCCGCCGGCGGCGAGGAAGTCGTGGGTTGCGAGCACGTAGCGGCGCGTTTCCTCCAGCGGCGCGCCGCCCACGCTCACCGCGGTGACGCGCGACCCGGCCGGGGCCCGCGGGTCGAAGGCGTAGCTCATCCCGGAGACCTGCGGAAAGCCGCCGTCGCGCACCTCGACGCGCGAGACGCCGGTTTCGAGCGCCTCGCGCAGCTCCCGGCCGGTGATCGCAAACGAGATCAGCCAGTTGTCGAACGGCAGGACGTTGTAGATCGCCCCGACGGAGACCGGCCCGGCCGGGATCCCGGCGCGGATCGTGCCCCCGTTGATCAGCGCGACATCGGCGCCGGCGGCCTCGCGCATCATGTCGGCCACCAGATCGCCGAGGTTGGTCTCGCGGGTGCGCATCGCGTCCTTGCCCCCTTCGAGGTCGACCGCGGCCGTGCCGACCACCTCGTTCATCTTGTCGCCCAGCTGCCGCAGGTACCCGGCGACCAGGGCCGCCACCGCGGGGTCCTCGCCGCCGGCCGCGGTCACGGGGAGCAGGCGGTAGCCGTGCGCGGTCACGTTCCCGTCGAGCACCTCCAGGTCCAGCCGCCCGAGGAAGACGCCCCGCTCGTAGGCCTGGAGGACGAGCGTCCCGCCGATCGTTTCCGGCTGCTCGATCCTGGTGTGCGTGTGGCCGCCGACGATGACGTCGATCCCCGGCGCCGCCGCCGCGAGTTTTTCGTCCTCCTCGGCGCCGAGGTGGGTCAGCGCGACGATCAGGTCCGCCCGGGGACGCAGCTCGGCGACCATGCGGCGCGCCGTTGCGACCGCGTCGCCGAAGACCAGCCCCTGCACGTTGCGCGGGTGGGTCGCCACCGGCGTCTCCTCCGTCGTCAGGCCGAAGATCGCGACCCGCAACGGGCCGACCGTGCGGATCACGGCGGGCGTCCACGGGCCGTCGCCGGCGATGTTCGCGGCCAGGAAGGGGAAGCGGGCCTCGGCGGCGCGCTCGCGCAAGCGCGGGCTGGCCGTTGTCGAACTCGTGGTTGCCGACCGCCGCCGCGTCGAGGCCCATCAGGTTGAAGGCCTCGATCGCCGGGCGGCCGGCAAAGAGGTTCGAGAGGTTCGTCCCGTGCATCAGGTCGCCGGCCGCCAGGAAGAGTGTCGTCGGCGTGCGCTCGGCCTTGACCAGCGCGGCGAGGCGGGCCGCACCGCCTTCCTCGGGCAGATCCGCCCCGGAGCGGGTGGGCTGCAGGGCGCCGTGGAAGTCGTTGACGTGCAGGATCGTGAGCGTCTCCGCGGCGGCGCGGCCGGGCAGGCCCGGCACCAGCAACAGCCAGAGTGCTGCGAGGGGACGGCGGAAATCCATGAAGAACAGGATACGGGAGCACCGGGAGGGCGTCAAACTGGCGGGGCATCGCGCTTGCGCCTCCCCGCGCATTTCCGCGGCCCGGGAACCGGTCTGCGGTTCCCACGGGCGTATTCGGCGCCCCCCTTCTTCGAAAGGGGGAGAGCGGGGGTCGATTCGAGATTCGCCCGGGTGATGGTATCCTGCGAAGATGCCCGAGCCGCCGAAGAACCTCCGTCCGGACGGGGCCGTCGCCGCGGGGGACCTGACCCTCGAGGGGGTGCTCGAGTCGGTCGCCTTCGCCAACGAGGAGACCGGCTGGAGCGTCGTGCGCCTCGAGGTCGAGGGGCGCCGCGGGCCGGTCACCGCGGTCGGCCTCCTGCCCGGGGTGCGCCCCGGCGAGTGCCTGCGCCTCACCGGCCGCTGGGAGACCGACCGGCGCTTCGGCGAACAGTTCAAGTTCAGCGGGTATCTTCCGGTGCTGCCCGCGACTCTCGTCGGCATGGAGCGCTACCTCGCCTCCGGGTTGATCAGGGGGATCGGCAAGGTCATGGCCGCGCGCCTGGTCAAGCGCTTCGGCCTCGAGACGATGGACGTCATCGAGCGCGCGCCCGAGCGCCTCGAGGAGGTCGAGGGGGTCGGGCCGGCGCGGCGCGCGCTGATCAGCGGCGCCTGGAGCGAGCAGCGGGCCGTGCGCCAGGTGATGCTCTTCCTGCAGTCGCACGGGGTCGCCACGGCGCACGCCCACCGCATCTGGCGGCAGTACGGCGACGCCGCGATCGCGATCGTGCGCGACAACCCCTACCGGCTGGCCGAGGAGGTCTTCGGCATCGGTTTTCGGACCGCCGACACCATCGCCCGCTCGCTCGGACTGCCGCCGCAGGCGCCGCAGCGGCTGGAGGCCGGGTTGATCCACGCGCTCGTCGAGGGCGCCGAGTCCGCCGGGCACGTCTACCTGCCCCGCGGCGAGCTGGCGCAGCGGGCCGTCGAGCTGCTCCAGGTCGAACCCGGGCCGCTCGAGCACGCCATTGACGACCTGGACCGGCGCGGACTGGTGCGCGCCGAGCCGCTGCCGGGCAACGAGGACGGCGGCGCCCCGGCCCAGCCGGTCTATCTCGCGCACCTCTATGCGGACGAGACCGCCGCCGCAGAGTTGCTCGGCGTGATCCTCGCCGCGGGCGATGCCGCCACGCGCCTCGACGTCGAAGCCGAGCTCGCGCGCTTCGAGGGCGAGTGGGGGCTCACGCTCGCGGTCCCGCAGCGCGCGGCGGTGACGCGGGCGCTCACGGGGCACGCGCTCGTGATCACCGGCGGCCCGGGCACCGGCAAGACCACGATCATCAACGCCATCGTGCGGATCCTCGAGGGCGTCGGCGACCGGGTCCTGCTCTGCGCCCCCACCGGGCGGGCCGCCAAGCGCATGGAGGAGGCCACCGGGCGCCCGGCCAAAACCATCCACCGGCTGCTCGAGTTCAACCCGCGCCGCGGCGAGTTCGACCGCAACGGCGCGCGCCGCCTCGCGGCGGACCTGGTCATCGTCGACGAGATGTCGATGGTCGATCTGCCGCTCTTCGGCCACCTGCTCAAGGCGATCCCGCCCGGCTGCCGGCTGATCCTCGTCGGCGACGTCGACCAGCTCCCCTCGGTCGGGCCGGGGAGCGTCCTGCGCGATCTGATCCGCTCGGGCGCGCTCGAGACCGCGGCGCTGACCGAGATCTTCCGGCAGGCGGAGCAGAGTCAGATCGTGGTCAACGCGCACCGCGTCAACAGCGGGCGCCTGCCGCAGGGCGCCGGATCCGGGGACGCGCCGCCGCCCGGCCCGCAGCCTGAGCGGCAGGAGGCCCTCCGCGACCCGCGCTCGACGCCGCACGGTGAGGCTGCGGCGCCGCTCCTCACCGGTTCGTCGGATTTCCATTTCGTCGCCCGCGAGGAGCCCGAGGCGATCCTCGAAGCCGTCAAGAGGCTCGTCAGGCACGAGATCCCGCAGCGCCTCGGTGTCGATCCTCTGGAGGGGATCCAGGTGCTCACGCCGATGCACAAGGGGCTGCTCGGCACGGTCAACCTCAACGCCGAGCTCCAGGGGCTGCTCAACCCGCGGGGCGAGCAGGTCGGGCGCGCCGGGAGGCTGTTTCGCGCGGGCGACAAGGTGATGCAGATCCGCAACAACTACGAGCTGGAGGTCTTCAACGGCGATCTCGGCCGGATCGCCGAGGCCGACCCCGAGGCGCAGGAGGTGACGGTGCTCTTCGACGGGCGGCCGGTCGTGTACTCCTACGCCGACCTGGACGAACTGGTCCTCGGCTACGCCTGCTCGATCCACAAGTCGCAGGGGAGCGAGTACCCGGCGGTCGTGATCCCGCTGCACACGCAGCACTACGTCCTGCTGCAGCGCAACCTGCTCTACACGGCGATCACGCGCGGGCGGCGGCTCGTGGTCATCGTCGGCAGCCGCAAGGCCGCGGCGATCGCGGTGCGCAACGCCGGCGTCCGCGAGCGGTACACGAGGCTGGCGCAGCGGCTGGCCGAGGCGGCACGCCGCGGCGGCGGGGGGCGGAGCGCGATGAGTTCGCGAGCATCACCGCGGCGAACGTCGCCGAATTCCTGGGGCAGGGCATGCTCGACGTCCTGGTCGACCTGTTCAAGACCGACCCGTCTCTGTACGGCCTGCTCGGCGAACTGCTCGCGAGCCCGGAGATCGGGGTGCGCCTCGGGGCCTCGGCGCTCGTCGAGGAGCTGGCCGCGTCCGACCCGGACCGGCGGCCGCTCGCGGCGTCCGCGCTGGCGCCGCTGCTGGAGGAGACCGATCCGGTCCGCCGCGGGGACGCCGCCTGGCTGCTCGGATTCGTCGGCGGCGCGGGAGAGCTGGCGGCGCTGGAGACGATTGCAGCGCAGGACCCGAACGCCGACGTGCGCGAGGCGGCGGCGGAGGCGGCGGGAAAGATCAGGGCGGCGGGATCCGGCGGTTGTTGACATCCGTGCCCCCGCACCCGATAGTACCGGAAATCAATTTCCACGAGAAAGGAAGTGCCATGGAAGAGAAGGTGAAGAAGGCCCTCGATCAGATCCGTGGTTCCCTCCAGGCCGACGGCGGTGATGTGGAGTTCGTGTCGGTCGGGGAGGACGGTATCGTGAAGGTCAAGCTGGTCGGCGCCTGCGCCGGCTGCCCGATGTCGCAGATGACGCTCAAGCAGGGGATCGAGCGCTATCTCAAGCAGCAGATACCGGAAGTCAAGGAAGTCGTTTCGGTTTGACCGCGGGAGGAGGGGGTGAACCCCTCCCCGGCAACGCGACGCTCAGGACGACGGAGGGGCGGGGGTGATCCCCGCCCGTGTCAGTCCCCCGCCAATTCGGCCATCAAGGCCTTGACGCTCAGGATGCGGTCCACCCGCCAGGCGGTCGACCCGACCGTGTAGATCGGCTCTTCCTTGTCGGGGTTGTACCCGGCGGAGCTGAGCAGGCCGTTGCAGATGCAGAAGTGGTGGAAGTTGCTCTCCTTGGCCAGGCAGCGGGTGAAGTTGCCCTTCTCGTCCTTGAGGAGCACGTACCCCTTGTCGCACTTCGGCTTGCGCGAGCGCGCGAGCGCCGAGAGGTACATCGGCGACTTTTTGAGCACGCGAAACGGCAGGCCGCAGGGGGAGCCGGGGTCGTCCGCGACGAGGATGTCGTCCTCCGTCGCGTCGAGCACCGCCTGTTTGTACAGCGCCGTGGCGCTGCTCTCCTCGGTGGCGAGAAAGCGCGTCCCCATCTGCACGCCGTCGGCGCCCATGGCGAGATAGCGCCGGATGTCCTCGTGGGTGTAGATGCCGCCCGCGACGATGAGCGGGATGTCCCCGTGGGCGACGGCCGACTCCTTGACCGAGGGCAGCAGCGCCTCGAGCGTGTTCTCGGGCAGGTCGACCTGGTCCATGCGAAAACCCAGGTGCCCGCCCGCGAGCGGGCCCTCGAGCACGACGGCGTCCGGCCGCTGCCCCTGCCGCTCCCAGCGGCGGCAGATCAAATCGAGTGCCCGCGCCGAGGAGACGATCGGGATGAGCGCCGTGTCCCCCGGTTTCTGGATCTGGGGGAGCGAGAGCGGCAGTCCGGCGCCGGAGATGATGGCGTCGGCCCCGGCGTCGATGGCGCCGCGCACCGAGGCTTCGTAGTCGCGCTGGAGCGCCACCATGATGTTGATGCCGGCGAAGCCCCCGGCCGCCTTCGCGAGGGAGACCTCCTCGTAGACGGCGTCGTACGTTGTCGTCTTTTTCCCGGTGCGTTTCGAGACGAGACGGTCGAGACAGGCGCTCGAGAGGATCCCGAGCCCGCCCTCCACGGCGACGGCGCTCGCGAGGGGGTGCAGGGAGACACCGACCCCCATGCCGCCCTGGATGATGGGCAGAGGCAGGCGCTTGCCCTTGATGGTGAGCGGCGGCAGCGGGTTCATTGGCATTAAGATACTGAACTCCCCGGCAAAATGGAATCGAAAATCTTGCCGGGGTTGAGGATGCCGGCGGGATCGAAAACCCGCTTGATCCCGCGCATCAGCTCCAGGTGCTTCGGCGGGAGCACGTCCGCCAGGTACTGCTTCTTCAACCAGCCGATGCCGTGCTCGCCGGAGAGGACGCCGCCGAGACGGTAGACCTCGCCGATCAGCGCCGGGAAGACCTGTGATTTCGCGGCCCGCCAGGCCTCGTCGTCAAGCCCGGCGCGCAGGATGTTGACGTGAACGTTGCCGTCGCCGGCATGGCCGAAACAGACGACCGGCGCCCCGGCCCGCGCGCCGATCGCGCCCAGGCGCGCGACCAGTTCCGGGATCGCCATGCGGGGCACCACGACGTCCTGCTTGGCGACGTCGCGGTTCTGGGATTTTATCGCCTCGCCGACCACCCGGCGGGCCTTCCAGAGGGACTCCTGCGCCGCGCGGGTGTCGGCGACCAGCACGTCCGCCGCCCCGAGCGTCAGGCAGAGTTCGCCGATCGCCTCGTACTCCGCGCGCACGGCATCCTCGGTGTGGCCGTCGACCTCGACGATCAGGTGGGCGCCGGCGTCGGGGAAGGGCATCTCGGCCTCGAGGAAGCGGCGGCTCGCGTCGATGGCGCCGGCGTCCATGAACTCGAGCGCCGCCGGCAGCAGCCGTCGCCGGATGATCTCGGCCACCGCGCCCGCGGCCGCCTCGAGGGTCGGGAAGGGGACGAGCAGCGCGGCCCGGTGCGCGGGAAGCGCGAGCAGCTTGACCGTGACGCTGGTGACGACGCCGAGGGTCCCCTCCGAGCCGATGACCAGGTCGAGCAGGTGATAGCCGGTGGCGTACTTCACGATCTTGCCGCCGAGGTTCAGGATTTCGCCGGTCGGCACGACCAGTTCGCAGCCGGTGACGTAGTCGCGCGTCACGCCGTACTTGACGGCGCGCGGTCCGCCCGCGCCGGTGGCCACGTTGCCGCCGATGCTGCACGAGTCGACGCTCGCCGGGTCGGGGGGGTAGAACAGCCCGACGGCGGCCGCCTCGCGCTGCAGCTGCCCGGTGATCACCGCCGGTTCGACGACGGCCATCATGTTGTCGGCGTCGATCTCGAGAATGCGGTTCATCCGCTCCAGGGAGAGGACGACCCCGCCGCCGGTGGCGACGGCTCCGCCGACGAGGCCGGTGCCGGCGCCGCGGGGGATCACGGGAAAGCGGAGTTCGGTGGCGAGGCGCAAAACAGCGGCGACCTCGGCGGCGGTGCGCGGCAGGACGACCAGGTCCGGCGCGGCGGCGAGCCCCGGGGTCTCGTCGCGGGCGTAGGGCTCGAGCGCTTCGGCCGCGGAAATCACCCCGCCGGGGCCGAGGGTCTCCTCGAGCAGCGGGCGGATCGCGGCTGACAGGGCCACCGGCAGCGGCAGCCTCTAGCGGAAGAGCAGCACCGGGATCTCGGCGGAGCGCAGGATCCCGTCGGTGGTGCTCCCCACGAAGAGTTCGCGCATCCGGCTGTGGCCGAAGGCGCCCATGATGATCAGGTCGCAGGCTTCGCGCTGCGCGACCTGGAGGATCCCCTCGACGGGGGACCCCGACTCGAGAACGGCCTTGACGCGCAACCGGTGCGGCTCGAGGTAGGATTCGGCCTCGGCGAGGATCGCGCGACCCTCGCGCTCGTCGGAGGAGACGCACACCGCCACGAGCGGCAGGTCGAGCCCCGCGGCGAGCGTTGCGGCCAGGCCGAGGGCGCGATTGGCCGTGCGGCTCCCGTCGTAGGCGACGAGGATGCGGGACAGCGCGCGTTCCAGCCGCGGCGTGACCAGCACCGGCTTGGAGCACCCGCGCACCACCTCCTCGACCGTCGAGCCCAGCAGGAACCCGCTCCACGAGGCGTGCTCGCCGCGACGGCCGACGACGATGGCGTCGTGCGTCGCGGCGCAGTCGCAGATCACCCGGCTGACGACGCCGGTCTCGAGCCGGGTTGCGCACTCGAGGCCGGCTTCGCGGACCGTCGCGGCGTGGGTCTCGAGGATCAGCTTCGCTTTTTCGACGAGCGTTTCGCGCACCTGCTGCTGAAGATCGAGGTAGGGCACGACCCCGACGATCCCGGAGAGGTCGGCGAGGAAGGGCCCCTCGAGCGAAACGATGTCCACGACCGAAAGGAGGGTGATCCGCGCCGCCGCGCGCTTGGCGAGCGCGATGGCGTACCCCACCGCGGCGGCCGAGTACTCCGAGCCGTCCACCGTCACCAGATAACTCTTGAGCATGACTTCCCCTCCTGATCCCGCGTGCGCGGGCGAACCGGACGCTTAGTAAGTGACCTTGACCTCGGTCATGTCCACGCGCTCCAGCGGCCTGTCCGTCGCGCTGCGCGGGGTGTTGACGATCTTGTTGACGGCGTCCATGCCCTCGACGACCTCGCCGAAGATCGAGTAGCTGCCGTCGAGCGACGGGGCGGGGGCGACCATGATGAAGAACTGCGAGCCGGCGCTGTTCGGGTCGCTCGTGCGCGCCATCGAGAGGATGCCGGCAGTGTGCTTCTTGGTCTTCGAGAATTCGGCGGGGATGGTGTAGCCCGGACCGCCGGTGCCGTTGCCGCTCGGGTCGCCGCCCTGGATCATGAACCCGGGGATCACGCGGTGGAAGGGTGTGCCGTTGTAGTAGCCGGCCTCGGCCAGCGAGATGAAGTTCTTGACGTGCAGCGGCGCCAGGTCGGGAAAGAACTTGACGACGATCGTGCCGAACTTGGTGGTGATCGCCGCCTTGGCCGTGGCGTACCTGGCGAGTTCCTCCTTGGTCGGAGGGGTCGGCTTCGACACCTTGGGAGCGGCGAACGCGGCGACGGCGCCGACGGTGAGCAGGCTTGCGGCGAGCAGCAGGGTCGTGCGAATCATGGACGAATCTCCTTTCGCATCTGGTCGTTCATTGCGTGAGCGCGCCGCGGCGGTACGCCGCCAAGGTCGCTGTTTCTTTCAGTATACCACGGGACTTCAGGGTGACGCCATGTCGGGGCGATCTCCCCCGTGCGGCCACTGCCCCTGCGCCGCGATCTCCTCGCGCACTTTTTCAAGATGGCCGAGCGCGAGCGGCTTCTTGCCCGGTGAACGCAGCAGGTACGCCGGGTGATACAGGGCGTAGAAGGCGATCCCCGGCCACGCCGCGAGCGAGAACCGCCGCCCGACTTCGCGCTGCATCGCGAACGACCTCTGCGCGGGGACGAAATGGCGGAACGCCGTGGCGCCGAGCAGCAGCACCGTGTGCGGCCGCGCCAACTCCAGCTGGCGGTGCAGGTAGGGGATGCAGGCCGCAACCTCTTCGGCGTGCGGCACGCGATTGCCGGGTGGGCGGCACTTGACGACGTTCGCGATCAGCAGGTGCCGCTCGGGGTCGAGGCCGACCGCGCGGAGCAACTCGTCGAGCACCCGCCCCGCGCGGCCGACAAAGGCCCGTCCCGCGAGGTCCTCCTGCTCGCCGGGTCCTTCGCCGATGGCCATGATCCGGGCGGCCGGGTCACCGCGGTCGACGACGATGTTCGTCCGCGCGGCGGCCAGGGCGCAGCGCCGGCACCCCGATTCGCGAAGCAGCGGCGCAAAGGCGGCGTAATCCGGGGCGGCCAGGGGGTCGCCCGCTGTTCCGGGGGCGGGTTGTTCGAGTCCGGTTGTCATGAAGCCATCAAACCACATCCGCGGTTGCCGGACAACCGACGGCCTCCACCGAACAATCCGCCGGCTCGATTTCGAATCCGGGCGGGAGAAAATCCCGCCATGACCCGACTGTTGAACGGTCTGGAAGGGAGGGGTTCACCCCCTCCCGTCCTTCTGCGGGCGCCCGGCCGGGACCAGTTCGAACAAGGTCACCTCCGGCGGCGCCAGGAAACGCAGCGGCGGGCCCCAGGTCCCGGTGCCGCGACTGACGTAGAGCAGGCTGTCCCCGTGCCGGTAGAGCCCGGCAACGTGGCGGAACGACAGGCGGACGAGCCAGCGGAAGGGGAACATCTGGCCGTCGTGGGTGTGCCCCGAGAGCTGCAAGCCGACGCCGAGGGGCGCCGCTTCCTCCTCGAAACCGCTCGGCAGGTGATTGAGCAGCACCGTGAAGAGACCCGGGTCGCCCTCGTGCACCAACTCGGCCAGCGGCCGAAAACGCGCCGGCGATCCGGCCAGCCCCCCCGGCGCCCGGTATTCCTTGCCGATGAGGTTGGCGACGCCCGGGATGACGAGCGCCTGGTCGCGGAGAACGCGAAAACCCGCTCTCTCGAGGAAGGCCAGCGCCCCCGGGATCCCCGTGTAATACTCGTGGTTTCCCGTCACGGCGTACTTGCCCAGCGGCGGCGCCACATCCCGCCACATCGCGGCTAGCGGCTCCAGGTGGTCGCCGACGGCGTCGAGAATGTCCCCGGTGGCCACCAGCAGGTCGGGCCTGGCCTCGCGGACGCGCCTGAGGATGGTGCCGAGCCGCCGCTTCCCGACCAGCAAGCCGAGGTGGACGTCGGAGACCTGGACGATTCGGATCGGCGCGGCCCCCTGCGCCAGATGTGCGGTGGGGACGGTGAACCGGCGGATACGCACGTTCGAAGCTTCGATTGCCGCCCAGCCTACGATGAGGGTCGTCGCCGCGGCGATCCCCCAGAAGAGTCGCGGACCACCGAAGGCGGGAATGCCGGTTGCGGGGGAGATGGCCCGCACGAGTGCCGCAACGAGATTCCCGAGGTCTGCGCCGAGATTGAGCATGAACAGGTAGAAGGCGACCCCCATCCAGAGAAAGGTGAATAACTCCACGGTGTTGAAGAGCGCAGACCCGTCTCGCAGCAACCGCCCGAGGAACGGGGCGATCACCATCAGCGCGAAGAACAGGCCGAGGGCGAGCGCCGCCGGGCCGCGCAGGCCGAGTTGGCGGGTCGCTTTCCACCAGAGATAGGCGTGGAGGCCGCCGTAGATGGCGGTGGCGACGAGGAAAAATACGGCGATCTGGGCGCGCGGGCTGCTCACGGCCTATATTATAACCTGCATCGCAGGCGAGTGGAGGTCTCCACAGGGTGAACGACCGGGACCAAAGAGGGTCTCTGCGACAGGAACCCACGGCTCGCACAGGAAGGATTCTTGAAAAAAAGTCCTTGACATGACGTAATATTGCAATATATTAATATTATGATAATGGCATTGAGTGAAATATCAGAACGCGATTTGAAGATCGATCAGGCGCGGATTGAACGAGCCGCCGAGGTCCTGAAGACCGTGGCGCACCCGTTGCGGCTGCGGATTGTCGAGTTGCTCGAGTCGGGCGAAAAAAGCGTGAACGAACTCAAGGACCTGCTCGGCGTCACCCAGCCGCTGACCTCGCAGCACCTCTCGCAGATGCGCATGCGCGGCGTTCTCGGCAGCCGCCGCGAAGGGACGCTCGTCTACTACTCGGTCGCGAACCCGGACGTGATCAAGGTTATTCACTGTATCCGCCGTAGTTGAGGCGCGGCGAAACCAACAACAAGGAGGATCCTGCAATGAGCACGCTGAAAGAGACCGTCACGCCGGACCAGACCCTCGATGTGCGCGGCATGGGCTGCCCGATGCCGCTGTTGAAGGCGAAGAAAGCCGTCGAAACCATCGGCGGCGGCCAGGTCCTCGAGGTGCTCGGAACCGACCCCGGCTCCAAGAGCGATTTCGCCAGCTGGGCCGAGAAAACCGGCAACGAGTACCTCGGCTATTCCGAGGAGTCCGGCCAGTTCAAGCACTACCTGCGCAAGAAGAAGTAGGGGGAGACGTCATGGCGAATATCGACCCGCAGATCCAGCAGTACGTCGACCAGCGCGTCCAGGAGGCGTTGAAGTCCGCCGGCCTGGTGCCGGGCGCTCCCGCCGCGCCGCAACCGCATGGCAATCGTCGCCTCCAAGGGGTCGATGGACATGGCCTACATGCCGCTGATCCTTGGCTCCACGGCGGGTGCGATGGACATGGAGGTCGCGATCTTCTTCACCTTCTACGGCCTTCAGATCATCCACAAGAAGAACAACAAGCACCTCCAAGTGCCGTCGATAGGCAACCCGGCGATGAAGCGCGGCGCGATGGTGGTGCCGAATATCGTCGGCATGCTGCCGGGGATGACGGCGATGGCGACGATGATGATGAAGAGCTGGATGGCGAAGGAGAAGGTGCCGTCGATCCCGGAGTTGCTCGAGATGTGCCAGGAGGCAGGCGTAAAGCTGATGGCCTGCCAGATGAGCATGGACGTGATGGGGATCAAGAAGGAAGATCTGGTCGACGGGGTCGAGTGCGTCGGTGCCGGGACGTACCTCGGCTACGCTTCAGAGGGTGCGATAACGCTGTTCATCTAACCGATTCGAGCCGGTGCCCCGTTGAAGAGCGGGGCACCGCCGACGGTCGGTCCGATCATCGGGGTCCTGCCGCTGCGGGCCTCCCCTCCGCGTCACCCCGCCGCCGTGATAGTATTTCTGATCGCTGACAGGGGAGGGGTCGTGCTCGGCATATCCAGCGTCTATTACTCGAAGCAGATCGACGACGGCGCGCGGCTGCTCGATGCGTTGGCCGCGCTGGAGTTCGACGGCATCGAGCTGGAGTACCGCGTCCGTCCCGAGACGCTGCGGCAGATGGGGCGGCGCCCCGGTCGCGAAATCCCGGTCTTCAGCGTCCACGCCTTTTTCCCCAGTCCGGTAGCGGCGAGCGAGAAGGGGAGCGGGTCGAACGCCTATCTCTTCTCGTCACCCGACCGCCGGGAGCGCGACGCGGCGGTGCGCCACGGCATCGCGACGCTCGATGCAGCCGAGCGGCTCGGCGCGCGGGCGGTCGTGCTGCATCTCGGACGGGTCCCCGTCGATCAGGAACTGATCGCGGAGTACCGGCGTCTCGAGGCCGCCGAGGGGCCGCCGTCAACGGAATTGCTGGCGTCGGTGGCCGCGGTGCTGGCGGCCCGGGAGCGCCTGCGCGAGCCGCACCTCGATGCCGTGCTGCGCTCCGTCGATCGGCTCAACCGCGAGGCGCTGCGTCGCGGGCTGCTGCTGGGCATCGAGAATCGTTTTCACCCGCACGAGATGCCGCTCCACGACGAGGCGGGTCTGCATCCTGCGGGAGTTTGACGGCGGCGCGGTTCGCTACTGGCACGACGTCGGCCACGCGCTGAATCACCAGCGGCTCGGCATCGGGACCCAGGAGGCGTGGCTCGAGTCGTACGGAGCGCGGCTGGCCGGCACCCACCTGCACGACATCCGCGGCGGGCGAGGACCACCTGGCGCCGGGGACCGGCGAGGCCGACTTCGCGGCGATCCTGCGCCACCTCCCGGCGGACGCGATCAAGATCCTGGAGATCCGCCCGAGCGTCCCGCGCGAGGAACTGCTTGCGGCGCGCGACTTGCTGCGTTCCCTGGGGTATTGAGGCCGCACTCCTTGTCGGGCGGGGGTCAGCCAGCCCCGCGCCTCTTCGACGCCTGTGGGCTCTTCCCATTCGCGGGTCGTCACAGGTATCTTTCTGTGGCCGGCAGTCAACCGGCAGGATCAAGGCACCGGGGGGCAGTGCATGGGCGGGAAGGTCGCGGTCAGGAAGAAACCCGATCACCTCGTGGTGCGGGTCAAGTTCTTCATCGTCGCGCTGGGGCTGCTGATCCTCGCCTGGTCGCTGGCGTTCATGGCCGTGGAGCGGCGGAGTTTTGTCGACGCCGTCTACTACACGTTCGTCACGGTGACCACCGTCGGCTACGGCGACATCCACCCCGAGAGCGCCGCCGGCAAGATGATGGCGATCCTGATCATCCTGACCGGCACCGGGATGTTCGGCGGCCTGGTGGCGAGCATGACCGAGATGCTGCTCAACCGCCGCGAGCGGCGCGTGCGCAGGGAGAAGCTCAACATGGTGATCGGCGCCTTCTTCTCCGAGGTCGGCACGACGCTGCTGGTCTATTTCTCGGACCTCGACAGCCGCGTCGAACAGATCAAGTGCGATCTGGTCGTCAACGGCGACTGGACGGACGCGCAGTTCCAGTCGGTCGCCGAGCGCATCCGCGGCTACGACTACCAGGTCGACGCGGCGCAGGTCGACTTCGAGCGCCTGCGGACGTTCCTCACCCAGCGGCGCGAGTTCATGCTGCGCCTGCTCGAGAACCCGGCGCTGATGGAGCACGAGCTGTTCACCGACCTGATGCTGGCGGTCTTCCACCTGACCGAGGAACTGACGCACCGCAAGAAGATCGCCGAGCTGCCGGCCAGCGACCAGGCGCACCTGGCCGGTGACGTCAGGCGCATCTACGGCCTGCTCGTGCACCAGTGGCTCGACTACCTGCACTACCTCAAGACCAACTACCCGTATCTCTTCTCGCTCGCCATCCGGACCAATCCCTTCGACGAGAAAGCCTCGCCGGTGGTGACCGGCTGAGCGACGGCACGTCAATCACGAGGAGGAAACGACCATGCGCAGGCACTCGCTGATCGCGGCGGCGGCAATCTTGTTGACGCGCCGCCGCCCCGGCCGCCGCCCAGCAGGCAGCCGTCGACCCCGCCGCTGCAATGAAGAGCGGCAAGGAACTGTTCGAAAAGTCCTGCAGGCTCTGCCACGGCCTTGACCGCACGCTCGCCACGAACCGCGACGCGGCGGCCTGGGCGCAGACCGTCAAGCGGATGGTCGCCTACGGGGCTCCGCTCAATGCCGAGCAGCGCCCTCTCGTCGTCCGGTACCTCGCCACGCGTTCGACATTCGCCGAAAAATGCGGCGGCTGCCACGAGTTGACGCGGGTCGTGGGCGACAAGCCGGGAGCCCGGGACTGGAAGGCCCTCACCGGGCGCATGGCCGGCCACGTCCGTCGAGTTCGAAAAGCAGGGCAAGGTCCCTGCCGGGACCGCGTTCACGCCGGAGGAACTGGCCGACATCGCGGCCCTGCTGCAGGTCGTGATCCCGTAGCAGTCATGACCTTGTAGACCCGGCACCGAATGGCTATTCTTGAACAAGACGGCCCTGTGGCCGCAAGGAGGAATCCATGTCGAACACCAAGGACTTCGTAAAAGCTCTGCAGGTCGGCCGGCCCCCGAACGTCGCGAAGCTCTTCCCGCACTCGCGCGCGCTGATCGTCAGCGGCAAGGCGATCGACCGGGCGATGCTCGCCAAGGGCCAGGCGATGACGATCGCCGCCAACGCCCGCAACGTCTTCATCGTCCGCGGCGTGCTCAAGGCCGCCCAGCGGGCGAACGCCGCCGTCATCATCGAGATCGCCAAGTCCGAGGGCGGCGCCGGCGCCTACTGCGCGGTCTCGAGCTGGAACCTGGCGACCTTCGTCGACGCCTGCGCCAACGAGCTGGGGGTCACGGTCCCGGTGGCCGTGCACGCCGACCACTACGGCATCAAGGGCGACGCCGACGTCGAGAAGGCGCGGGTCGAGATCCCCTCGATGTTCGACGCCGGCACGACCTCGATCGCGATCGACGCGAGCCACATGACGGACGACAAGAACCTGCTGGCGAGCATCGAGCTGAACAAGTACGTCCCGGCCTGGGCCGGCCTCGAGACCGAGCAGGGCGAGATCAAGGGCAAGGAGGGGCTCTCGAACAAGGAGGAGGCGCTCTTTCTGATCCAGGGGCTCAACGCCCACGGGATCAGCCCGGACTGGATCGCGCTCAACAACGGCACGACCCACGGCATCGAGGCTTCCGCCGCGGGGATCCAGGTCGAGCTGACCGCCGAGATCCACGCGGCGGTCGCGCCCTACAAGGTCTCGGGGGCGCAGCACGGCACCTCGGGCAACTCGAGCGAGCGGCTGCGGCACATCGCCGGCGAGACGCACACGACGAAGGCCAACGTCGCCACCGCGCTGCAGATGATCTCCTGGGGCGTCAAGGTCAACGACTACGGCAACGCGGAGCTGGACGCGAACGGCGAGTTCATCAAGGTCCCGGGCCAGGGCGTCACCGAGGAGGTCTGGGCGAAGATGGCCGCCTTCGCGAAGGAGAAGGGCTGGAAGAAGGGGGACTACAAGAAGCTCAACCTGCCCTTCGAGAACATCCTGCTCGGCCAGCCGCGCGAGGTGCGCGAGCGGATGGCGCAGGCGGTCGAGGACTTCACCTACCACCTGCTGACCGAGGTCTTCAACGCGCGCGACACGGCGCCGCTGGCGATCGAGGCGATCCTGAAGGCGGGCTCGCACGATCTCGGCCCGAAGAGCGGGCGGATCGAGGACCCGGCCGGCTGGACGCCGGAGAAGATCGCCGCGCGGGCGAAGGCGCTGACCGGCGACAAGGGCCCGGCGGGCGATTTCTCGGATTAGGTGGCTGCTGAAAGAGGATATAACACCAGGGGCGCTCGGGGGAGTGGTGTGAACCGAGGTCTGAACCCCTGACCACGCGCGGCATCTGGGGTTCGTCTTCTCTGCCGCCGACCACGGGCCCTTCTCTGGGGCCTGCCCTTCCTCGAGCGCTGGTCCGGTGGAGTTGTCGATAAGCCTGTTCACCGCACATCATGAGCAGAGCTCTCATGCTTTTCGGGTTGGAGGGGCGGCAATTGACTTTTTTCACAAAACTCTTTTTAATGTGAAGACTTGAACATAGCTCTGCTAACGGGAGGGTGACTGTCACCGTGAATTCCTTCTATAAAAACCTTGCGCTCTGGCTGCTCATCGGGCTGATCATGGTCACGCTGTTCAACCTCTTCCAGTCCGGCTCCGGAAAGGTCGCTCGACCTCGACTACTCGGATTTTCTCGCGAAGATCGAAGAGGGGAAGGTCACCGACGTCGTGATCAGCGAGAACAACATCAAGGGCACCCTCAAGGAGGGCAACGCCGCCTTCCGCACCTACGTCCCCGACGACCCGGACCTGATCAAGTCGCTCAAGGCCAAGGGGCTCAAAATCGTCGCCAAGCCCCCGGACGAGAAGTCCCTCTGGATGATGGTGCTGATCAACATGGCGCCCTTCGTCCTCTTCCTCGTCGTCTGGATCTTCTTCATGCGCCAGATGCAGATGGGCGGTTCCAAGGCCATGTCGTTCGGCAAGTCCAAGGCGCGCCTGCTGACGGAGAACCAGCAGAAAGTGACCTTCAAGGACGTCGCCGGCATCGACGAGGCCAAGGAGGAGGTCGGCGAGATCATCGACTTCCTCAAGGACCCCCAGCGCTTCACGAAGCTCGGCGGCCGCATCCCCAAGGGCGTGCTGCTCGTCGGCCCGCCGGGGACCGGCAAGACGCTGATGGCGCGCGCGATCGCCGGCGAGGCCAAGGTGCCGTTCTATTCGATCTCGGGCTCGGACTTCGTCGAGATGTTCGTCGGCGTCGGCGCCTCGCGCGTGCGCGACCTGTTCGAGCAGGGCAAGAAGCACGCGCCCTGCATCATCTTCATCGACGAGATCGACGCCGTCGGGCGCCACCGCGGCGCCGGGCTCGGCGGCGGCCACGACGAGCGCGAGCAGACGCTCAACCAGCTGCTCGTCGAGATGGACGGCTTCGAGTCCAACGAGGGCGTGATCCTGGTCGCGGCGACCAACCGGCCGGACGTCCTCGACCCGGCGCTGCTGCGCCCCGGGCGCTTCGACCGCATGGTGGTGATCCCGAACCCCGACGTCAAGGGGCGCGAGGGGATTCTCGGCGTGCACACCCAGAAGATCCCGCTCGCCCCGGACGTCGTGCTCTCGGTGATCGCCCGCGGGACGCCCGGCTTCTCCGGCGCGGACCTGGCGAACCTGGTCAACGAGGCCGCGCTGCACGCCGCGCGCGTGGACAAGAAGCAGGTCGAGATGACCGACTTCGAAACGGCCAAGGACAAGGTGATGATGGGCAGCGAGCGCCGCAGCATGATCATCAGCGACGAGGAGAAGAAGATCATCGCCTACCACGAATCGGGCCACGCCCTGGTGGCGCGGATGCTCCCGGGCACCGACCCGATCCACAAGGTGACGATCATCCCGCGCGGCCGCGCCCTCGGCCTGACCCAGCAGCTGCCGATGGTGGAAAAGCACCTCTACCCCCGCGAATTCCTGGCCAACGACCTGGCGATCTTCATGGGCGGGCGGGTCGCGGAGGAGCTGGTCCTCGGGCACATGACGACCGGCGCCGGCAACGACATCGAGCGCGCCACCGACCTGGCCCGCAAGATGGTCTGCGAGTTCGGCATGAGCGAGAAGATGGGCCCGCTGACCTTCGGCAAGCGCAACGAGCAGATCTTCCTCGGCCGCGAGTTCGCCCAGCACAAGGACTACAGCGAGCAGACCGCGATCGAGATCGACGCCGAGGTCCGGCGCATCGTCCTGGAGAACCACGCCAAGGCCCGCCTGCTGCTGCAGGAGAACCTCGCCGCCCTCCACGCCCTGGCCGACCGCCCTGCTGGAGAAGGAGAGCCTCGACGGGCCGGACATCGATCGCATCATCACCGAAAATGGCGGCGTGGTCACCACCGGCGGGCCGCCGCTCGCGGGGCTGCTGCCGCCGGAGCCGTTGCCCGCGTGATGCGGTCCGCCCTCGCTCGCGCGACGGTGGAGGTGCGGGCCGGTCATCCGGGGAGCGGAGCGTGAGATGACGGGGCGGCGATGACCGAGGCGGCGCGCTTTTTCACTGCGCCTCGGCGCGCAGCGTCCTCGAGCTCGGGGAGCGCACCGCGATCATGGGGATCGTCAACGTCACCCCGGACTCCTTCTCGGACGGCGGGACGTTCTTCGACCCGGCGGCGGCGATCGAGCACGGCCTGCGTCTCGCGGGCGAGGGGGCCGACATCCTCGACGTCGGCGGCGAGTCGACGCGCCCCGGCGCCGAACCGGTCTCCGCGCAGGAGGAGTTGCGGCGCGTGGTGCCCGTCGTCCGGGAGCTGGCCGCGCGCTCCGGGGTGCCGGTGAGCATCGACACCTCGAAGGCCGTCGTGGCCGAGGCGGCGCTCGCGGCCGGGGCGACGATCGTCAACGACGTCTCGGCGCTGCGATTCGACCCGCGTCTCGGCGAGGTCGTCGCCCGCTCCGGCGCGGCGCTCGTCATCATGCACATGCAGGGGACGCCCCGCACCATGCAGCAGGCCCCGCACTACGACGGACCTGCTCGGCGAGGTGATCGCGGATCTGGCCGCGGGCGTCGGCCGCGCCGCGGCCGCCGGTGTCGACCCCGACAGGATTCTCGTCGATCCGGGAATCGGCTTCGGCAAGAGCCTCGAGCACAACCTGGAGCTGCTCGATCGCCTCGGTGAACTCGCCGCCCTCGGGCGGGCGATCCTCGTCGGTCCCTCGCGCAAGGCGTTCATCGGGCGACTGCTCGACCTGCCGGCCGCCGAGCGGGTCGAGGGCACGATCGCCGCCTGCTGCTGCGCCGCCGACCGCGGCGCGCACGTGGTGCGGGTCCACGATGTCGGGCCGGTGCGCCGGGCGCTGCGGGTGGCCGACGCGATCCGCGGGAGGGCGGCGTGAACCTGTTCGCCGAGCCGCTCCCCGACCTGCGCTGGCAGGACGGCCTCGACATCCTGATCATGGCCGTCGTCTTCTACAACCTGATCCTGCTGCTGCGCGGGACGCGCGCCATCCAGATGCTCGATCGGGCTCGGCGTGCTGCTGGGGGTCTCCTTCGCCGCCGGCCGGATCGGGCTGCACGCGGTGAACTGGGTCATGCAGAACTTTCTCGGCGCCGTCGTGCTCGTCATCATCATCCTCTTCCAGCCCGAACTGCGCCGGGCCCTGGCGAACATGGGCCAGTCGCCGCTGCTGCGCTTCTTCGACCCGATCAAGGAGGAGCGGCTGCTCCAGGAGTGCGTGCGCGGCACGCAGGCGCTCGCGGCCAAGCGGATCGGCGCGCTGATCGCCCTGCAGCGCGAAACCGACCTCAAGGCCTACGTCGACGGCGGCGTCGGTTTCGACGCCCGCGTCTCGCGCGAGCTGCTCTTCTCGATCTTCCTGCCGGCCTCCCCGGTCCACGACGGCGCGGTGCTCATCCAGGGCAACCGCCTCTCCCAGGCCGGGTGCTTCCTGCCGCTCTCGCAGAACCCGAACCTGGCCAAGGACCTGGGCACGCGCCACCGCGCGGGGCTCGGGCTCTCGGAGGAGACCGACGCGGCGGTGATCATCGTCTCGGAGGAGACCGGCGCGGTCTCGCTGGCGGTCGGCGGCGAGCTGCGGCTCGACCTCGACGCGGCGCAGCTGCAGCGGGAGCTCGAGGGCATCTTCCACGTGCGGCGCAAGGCGGCGGCATGAGCCGGCCGCTGCGGCGTCTGGCGCGGCGGCTGCCGCTGATGGCGGGCTCCCTGGCCCTCGCCGTCGGCTTCTGGTTCTTCGTCGCGGTGCGCGAAAAGGTCGAGGTCGGCTATCTGGTGCCGCTGGTCTACGAGGGCTTCCCGTCGCGGCTCGTGATCGACGGGGCGCCGCTCGAGTCGGTCGTACGTCCGTCTGCGCGGCCCGCGCCAGGCGGTCGAGAACATCGATCCGCAGCAGGTGCGGGTGCGCGTCGATCTCGCGGCCGCGCGGGCCGGCAACAACGTCCTGCCGCTGGCGGCGCCGATGGTCGTCGTGCCCCGCGGCGTGCTGGTGGTCGGGATTTCGCCGCCCGCCGTCAATCTCAAGTTCATCGCCCGCGCGCGGGCCGAGGAAGGAGCCAGCCGATGAAGAAGCCCCGCTGCTTGCGGCGAGCCGCTGATGTTCGGCACGGACGGGGTCCGGGGACGGGCCAACGTCGAGCCGATGACCTCGGAGACGGCGCTGCGGCTCGGCCGCGCCTGCGCCCACGTCTTCCGCAACGGCGAGCGCCGCCACCGCGTGCTCATCGGCAAGGACACCCGCCTCTCGGGCTACATGCTCGAGAGCGCGCTGACCTCGGGGATCTGCTCGATGGGGGTCGACGTGGTCCTCGTCGGGCCGCTGCCGTCGCCGGGGATCGCCTTCATGACCCGCAGCCTGCGCGCCGACGCCGGGGTCGTGATCTCGGCCTCGCACAACCCCTACGAGGACAACGGCATCAAGTTCTTCTCCCGCGACGGCTTCAAGCTGCCGGACGCGCTCGAGGCCGAGATCGAGGACCTCGTGCTCTCCGGGCGGATCGACCACGTGCGCCCGACGGCGGACGCCATCGGCAAGGCGTTCCGCGTCGACGACGCGGTCGGGCGCTACGTCGAGTTCGCGAAGAGCAGTTTCCCGCGGGATCTGACGCTCGAGGGTCTCAAGGTGGTCGTCGACTGCGCCCACGGCGCGGCCTACAAGGTCACGCCCGAAGTCCTGCGCGAGCTCGGCGCGGAGGTCACGGTGCTCAACGCCCAGCCGGACGGGCGCAACATCAACCTCGACTGCGGCTCGGTGCACCCCGAGGTCGTCTGCGCCGCCGTGCGCCGCGCCAAGGCCCACGTCGGGCTGACCCACGACGGCGACGCCGACCGGGTGCTGCTCTGCGACGAGCGCGGCCGCCTCGTCGACGGCGACCAGATGCTCGCGATCTGCGCGCTCGACCTGCAGGCGCGCGGGCTGCTCGCCGGCGGCGGGGTCGTCGGCACCGTGATGAGCAACTACGGGCTGGAGCTCGCGCTGAGGAAGGCCGGGATCGCGCTCGAGCGCGCCGCCGGTCGGCGACCGCTACGTCGTCGAGGCGATGCAGCGCGGCGGCTACGTCCTCGGCGGCGAGCAGTCGGGCCACATCGTCTTCTTCGGGCACCAGACCACCGGGGACGGGATCGTCACCGCGCTCCAGGTGCTCGCGGTGCATGCAGCGCACGGGCCGGACGCTCTCGAAACTGGCGGGGGCGATGACGCGCTTCCCGCAGATCCTGCTCAACGTGCCGACCGCGCGCCGCGTCTCGGTGGCAGCCGTGCCCGCGATCGTGCCGCGCCGTCGAGCAGGCGGAGGCGAAGCTCAAGGGCCGGGGGCGGGTGCTGGTTCGCCCGTCGGGCACGGAGTCCAAGGTGCGGGTCATGGTCGAGGGCAAGGACCGGCGCGAGACCGAGGCGCTCGCGCGCGCCATCGCGCGGGTGGTGACGAAGGCGGTCGGCGAGAAATCGCCCCGCCCCCCCGTGCGACAAGGGGCGGGGAGCGATCGCGGAAGGAAACGTGATGCGGCGAATTCTGTTGGGGGTGAACATCGACCACGTGGCGACGCTGCGCCAGGCGCGGCGCGGGCGCGAGCCCGAGCCGGTCGCCGCCGCGGCGCTCGCCGAACTCGGCGGCGCCGACCAGATCACCGTGCACCTGCGCGAGGACCGGCGGCACATCCAGGACCGGGACCTGGAGCTGCTGCGGCGCACGGTGGCCACCTGGATCAACCTGGAGATGGCCGCGGTGCCGGAGATGGTGCGGGTCGCCCGGCGCCTCCGGCCGGAGGTGGCGACGCTGGTCCCGGAGAAGCGCCAGGAGATCACGACGGAGGGCGGACTGGATGCCGCGCGCCAGGTGCGCTCGCTCGCGAAGGTCGCCGCGGCGCTGCGGCGCTCGGGGATCCGGGTCAGCCTGTTCGTCGACCCGGAGCCGTCGCAGGTCCTCGCCAGTCGCGCGGCCGGCGCCGACGCGGTCGAGTTCAACACGGGACAGTACGCCGAGGCTCGCACGCGGGCCGCGGCGCAGTCCGAGCTGGAGAAACTGCGGGCGGCGTCGAGCCTGGCCGCCGAGCAGGGGCTGGCGGTCTTCGCCGGCCACGGGTTGAACTACCACAACATCCTCCCGGTCCGGGCGATCCCGGAGCTCGAGGAGGTCAACATCGGCCACAGCATCGTCGCGCGAGCCCTGTTCGTCGGCCTGGAGCGAGCGGTGCGTGACATGGTGGAGCTGCTGAACCGCCCGGTCTAGGAGCGAACGGGAGAGATGTGGTTTTGTGAAACCCCGGCGAATCGTTGGCCAGAAGGTGGCGACCGCACGTGTCAACGGTTCGCAGGGGCGGGATTAATTCCCGCCCGCGGGGGAACGGGAGGGGATCAACCCCGCCCCTCCGTCGGAGTGGCATCAGGGAGGACAGATCCCAGTCTGTCCTCGCGTCGGAATTTTCAGGTCGCAACGGGGAGGGAACGACGATGCGTGAAGCGAACGACAGCGAGGTGCGCGGCTACCGCGAGGGCAAGATCCCGGAGGCGACGGTCCAGAGGCTCTCGATCTACCTGCGCTACGTGACGCAGCTGCACCGCGACGAGGTCAAGGTGGTTTCCTCGTACGCGCTCTCCAAGGGCTGCGGGGTCAAGGCCGCCCAGGTGCGCAAGGACTTCGCCTACTTCGGCGAGCTCGGCGTGCGCGGCGTCGGCTACTACGTGAACGACCTGTACGCCGACCTGAAGAAGATCCTCGGCCTCGAGCAGGTCTGGGAGGTCGCCCTGGTCGGCGCGGGGCACCTGGGGTCGGCGCTCACCGCCTATCGCGGCTTCGAGGAGTACGGCTTCACGATTTCGGCGATCTTCGACCTGCCACCCCGAGGCGCTTCCCGAGGCGCTGCGCGAGCGCCACGTGGTGCACCCGGTCGAGCAGCTGCGCGAGATCGTCAGCCGGCAGAAGATCCGGATCGCGATCGTCGCCGTTCCGGCGGCGGCGGCCCAGGAGGCGGTCGACGAACTGGTCGAGGCCGGGGTGAAGGCCATCCTGAACTTTGCACCGGCCCGCCTCGAGGGGCCGCCCGGGGTCAAAATCCGCAACGTCGACCTCGCGGTCGACCTCGGGGTTCTTTCGTTTTTTGTCACGGGAAAAAAATAATTCAAGTGTCATTTGAAGCATGAGAAGCATAACATATTGATAATATTCGATATATATTATTATGACACAATGAATTTCATCGATTGGTGGAGATTTCGTGAGATTCTTGAAGCAATAAGGGCGAAACAGCCCCTATTGGCCGGGTTGGTTTTCTTCCGCTGTTTTCTGTTGTCCATACAAGATATTGTGCCTCGTTCCTGGTCTGCCCCAAGATGTGAGCGTTTTCTTGACTATCTCGTGGGGAAGGGGCGCACATCGCAAGGGGGGGCTGATCGTATGGTGAACGTAAATCAGCCGGGCGTTCTGGAAGTGCCGAAACCAGTCTCGGAGGAGACCACCGACAGCGCGCTGTTCGTGCGCACCTCCGCGGAGGGGATGGTGGACTTCTCCCGCGAGCGCATCGTCGAGGCGCTCGTGCGCGAGACGCTCCTCGACCAGGAGACCGCCGGGCTGATCGGTCGCGAGGTCGAGGAGCAGATCCGCGCCTTTCACACCCGCACCCTCACGGCGCCGCTGATCCGCGAACTCGTCGACGCCAAGCTGCTCGAGCACGGTCTCGAGGGCGCGCGCCGGCTGCACACCCGGCTCGGCATGCCGCTCTACGACGTCGAGCAGCTGCTGCTCTCGCCGAACAAGGAGAACGCGAACATCCCCCACGGCCCCGAGGCGACGAACCTCACGCTCGCCGAGAACATCAAGAAGGAGTACGCGCTGCTGCGGGTCTTCTCGCCGGAGGTCGCCGACGCCCACATGCGCGGGGACCTGCACCTGCACGACCTGGGCTTCATCGACCGCCCCTACTGCTCGGGGCAGTCGCTCGAGTACGTCAAGAAATTCGGCCTGAACTTCCCGCACGCGCTCTCGATCGCCAAGCCGGCGCGCCACCCCGAGGTGCTGCTGGCGCACATGGTGAAGTTCTCGGCGGCGCTGCAGAGCCACTTCGCGGGCGCCATCGGCTGGGACGCGGTGAACGTCTTCTTCGCGCCCGTTCCTCGTCGGCCTCCCCGACCGCGAGGTGCGCCAGCTGGCCCAGATCCTGATCTACGAGTACTCCCAGCAGGCCGTCGCGCGCGGCGGGCAGGCGATCTTCTCGGACATCAACCTCTACTGGGAGACGCCGAAGCACTTCGAGACGGTGCCGGCGATCGGCCCCGGCGGCGTGTACACCGGCAAGACCTACGCGGACTACCTGCCCGAGGCGCAGCGCTTCGTCAAGGCGCTCTTCGAGGTCTACCTCGGCGGGGACGGCGCCGGGCGGCCCTTCTTCTTCCCCAAGCCGCTGGTGCACATCACCGAGAAGCTCTTCCGGACCCCCGGGCACGAGGAGTTCCTGGATCTGATCTGCACCGTCGCCGCCGAGAAGGGGAACACCTACTTCGTCTTCGACCGCGGCGACACCGCCAAGATCTCCGAGTGCTGCCGCCTCTCCTTCAAGCTCGAGAAGTCGGACCTCGAGGACGCGCGCGAGCCCTGGCGGATGCGCTACTCGGCGCTGCAGAACGTGACGCTGAACCTGCCGCGCGCGGCCTACGAGGCGGCGGGGGATTCGACGAGGCTGTTTGCGCGCCTGACCGAGCTGATGGAGACGGCGACCCAGGCCCACGTGGAAAAGCGCGCCTTTCTCACGCGGCTGCTCGACATGGGCGATCGCGGGCCGCTCGCGCTGCTGACCATGGCCCCCGACGGTCAGCCCTACCTGCGGATGCACCGGGCGACGCACCTGCTCGGCATGGTCGGCCTCAACGAACTGGTGCAGGCGCACACCGGCGAGGAGATGCACGAGTCGGACGCCGCGCTGCGCTTCGGCCTGCGCGTCATCGCCCACCTGCAGCTGGTCGGCAAGAAGATCGGCGAGCGCCGCGCGATGCGCTTCGTCCTCGAGCAGACGCCGGCGGAGTCGACCGCCTACCGCTTCGCGCGGCTCGACCTGCGCTACCACCCCGGGCCCGCCGGCTATCACGTCAAGGGCGACGCGGCGCGCGGCGAGGTCTACTACACGAACTCGACCTACCTCAACGTGCAGGCGCCGATCAACCCGATCGAGCGCGTGAAGCGCGAGGGGCTCTTCCACCCGCTGATCGAGGCCGGCTCGCTCTCCCACATCTGGCTCGGCGAGTCGCGCCCCTCGTCCGGAGTCGCTCGCGGATTTCGTCGTCAAGACCTTCCGGCAGACGCAGAACGACCAGATCGCGTTCTCGCCGGAGTTCACCAGCTGCAACGCCTGCCAGCGCACGTGCCGCGGCCTGCAGCCGCTCTGCCCGTCCTGCGGCTCGGCGGAGGTCGACGGGATCACGCGGATCACCGGCTACTTCACGCGCGTCTCTTCGTGGAACAAGGGCAAGCGCGGGGAGCTGACGGACCGCTACCGCTCCGCGGCGCACTACCAGGCCGAAGGCGAGAAGCCGTGTTGAGGCCGGTTGTCAGGGGTCTGGCGTAGGGGCGGGGTTGACCCCCGCCCGCATGGGAAGAGATCCGGCTGCATCAATGTTGTGACGGAGGGATGAGATGAAACTGTTCACGAAGCCGGGATGCGAGAAGTGCGACTGGGTCAAGGCCAACATGCCCGAGGGGGTGACCGTCGCCACGCACGACATTCTCACCGCCGAGGGGCTGGCGGAGCTGGCCTTTCACGAGCTGGTCTCGATTGCCGAGAAGCAGTTGCCGATCCTGCGGCTGCGCGGCGGCGAGATCGTCACCGGGGCGGTTCAGATCCGCCGTGAACTGTCGGGAACCGCCTAGGGCCGCACCATGGAACCGGCAACCCCGTGCCGGCTGCGGGATCCTGTCGCCGCGGACCTCCTTGGTGCTCCCGGCGGTCCGCGACGGAGGCCTCCCTGCGCGCCACCCCTTCGCCCAGCGCGTGCCGTGAGCAGCGATTTCGGCATCAAGGGTTTCCTCGAAACCTCGTTTCTCGACTGGCCGGGGCGCCTGGCGGCCGTGGTCTTTCTCGGCGGCTGCAACTTCCGCTGCCCGTTCTGTCACAACGCCGAACTGGTGCTCGAACCGCACCGGCTCCCCTCGATCCCGCTGCACACGGTTCTCGAACGCCTGCGCGCGCTGCGCGGCTGGGTGGACGGCATCGTCGTCAGCGGGGGTGAGCCGACGCTCTCGCCGCGCCTCCCCGAGTTGCTCGGGCGGATTCGCGCGGAGGGGTTCGCCGTCAAGCTCGACACGAACGGCAGCTGCCCCGAGGTCCTGGCGAAACTCGCGGCGCGCCGGCTCGTCCAGGCGATCGACATGGATCTGAAGGCGCCGCTGGAGCCGGCGCTGTACGCGGCGCTGGCCGGCGTGCCGGTGCGGCTCGAGTTGATCCGGGCGAGCATCGACCTGATCCGGCTCTCCGGGTTGCCGCACCGTTTTCGCACGACGTACGTGCCGGGCCTGCTCGACCCTGCCGCCATCGGTCGCCTGCGAGCGGCGGCCCCGCCCGGTTCGGCCCATGTCCTTCAGGGGTTCAATCCGCAGCGGGTCCTTGACCCGGCGCTGCGGTGTGTTGCGGCTCCTGCCGCCGAGGAGTTGTTGAAGCTCGGGGAAAACGCCGCTGGATGGCCGGGGGTGCCCGTGATCTGAACGGTCTCGCCATGACGCTGTCGTTCGGGCAATGCCGATCGTTGATTTTGCGCACGCATAGCGCCTGGGTCGTCGCCGGGGCGTGCGCCGCCCTGCTCGGCGCGCTGTTGCTGTTCCACGGGTTCGATCCCTGGCGCTACCCCAACGACGACAACGGCGCCTGGTTCAGCGCCGTGGCAAAGAGTCATCTCAACGCCGGCTTGCGGGCGACCCGCGGGCAGGATTTCTTCACGTCGCGGACAGACGGGCGAACTCGTCCCCTACCTGCATCACCCCCCGCTGCCGGGGCTGATCCTCGCGGCCTCATTCACGATAACCGGGCAGCGCATCCCCGGGCACCGCGCGGATGACGTTCGCGTTGCTGCACCTCGTCACCTTCGCGCTTGTCGCGTACCTCGCCGCGCAGGTCTGGGATCCGGCCAGACAGCGCTTCCTGTTCACCTGGGTCCTGGCGGTTGTCGCCGCCGTGCCCATGAGCGCCTACTACGGCAAGATGCCGAACCACGAGGTCCCGGGACTGCTGTTCTTCCTCCTCGGGGTCGTCCTGTGGGGGTTTCGTTCGGGTCCGTCGTCCGCCCGGACGTGATCCTGGCCTGCGCGGCCTGGACCGGCGCGGCATTCTCGTCGTGGCACGCCGTGTTGTGCGTCCTCGGCTGGCTGGCGCATGCAGCGGGACGTGAAGCCGCGCCGCTGGGTCGTCGCGGCGCTCCTGTGGGTCTGTCGCGTCCACGGCGATCGTCCTGGTGCAGCTGCTCTGGGCCGGCGGCTGGGTTGCTGCTCGACTCTCAGTCCGCGGGCCGCGGGCTATTGGTTCGCCGGAAGCGACGGGGTCATCCCTGCCGATCGTCTGGGGTTTCTGCGCCACGCCCTGGAATTCGTCATCGGCCGCTTTGCCCAGCTCCCGGCGCTGCTCAGCATCGCCTGGCTGCTGGTCCTGGTGATTGACAGCCGTTCGCGGGCGCCGGGGCCCGAGTGCTCCAGGAGCGCAATCTGCTCGGGTTGGGTCTCGGGTCGATGGTGTACTTCGTCCTGTTCCCGCGCGCCGTCAGCTTTCACGCCTACCAGGGGTTCTACGTGATTCCCTTCGTCGCGCTGACCTCTTCGCTGGCGCTCCACCGCCTGCTGCACCTGCCGTTCGTCAGCGCGCGCGCCCGCCTCGGGAAATCGCTTCCGGCCATCCTGCTGATGCTGACGTGCATTCTCGGCGTCGCCACCACCGTGCGCATGTATCGCAAACCCTCGCCGCGGGTGCTTGAGGTCGTCCGCGACCTGGAGATTCAGTATCGTTGAAGACGTTCCAGAAAGGCAGGACCCTGCGCCCGGGGGCGGTCGTGGCGCTCATCCCCGCGTTCAAGCCGGAGCGGCTGCTGCTCGATCTCGTCGACGACCTGCGCCGGGGGTGAGCCCGATCATCGTGGTCGACGACGGGAGCCCGCCCGAATCGGCCCCGGTGTTCGACGCACTCGCGGCGATCCCCGGCTGTCAACTCCTGCGCCACGAGGTCAACCGCGGCAAGGGGCGGGCGATCAAGACCGGGTTGGCGTTTTTCCTCGAGCGCTACCCCGCCGCCGAGGGGGTCGTCACCGTCGACGCCGATGGTCAGCATCGAGCGCAGGATGTGGTGCGCGTGGCCGAAACGTTCCTCGCGCTGCTTGTCGCGCGCCGTCGCCCCGCGACTGCTGGCGCTCGCCGGCGCGTTTTCGTCGATGAGCGACCTCCGCCGTCAGGACGGTTCCGGCGGCCTGCTCGCGGCCGTCACGCGGCCGTCGGGGAGTCAGCCGTAGCCCTGCACCCACCCCTCCGTGATGCCGAGCCGGCCGAGCGCGCGCCGTGCGGCGATCGCCTCCTCGCGCCAGAGGCGGCGTCCGTAGACGGCGTGAGCGACCGCGCGGTGCGCCGGGAAGTACTGGTACATCAGGCTCACCGGGACTCTGCGGGTCGATCTGCCGCAGCGCCGCGAGCACGGCGCGGGTGTCCTCGATGCCGCCGGGCAGGACGAGGTGGCGGACCAGCACGCCGCGCCTCGCCAGTCCGTCGCGTCCGACCCGCAGCGGGCCGGCCTGCCGCACCATTTCGGCGATCGCCTGCCGGTTCGCGGCGGCGTAGCGCGGGGCGCGGCTCAGGCTCCACGCGCGCCGGCCGCAGGCGTATTTCATGTCGGGGAGGTAGATGTCGACGATCCCCTCGAGCAGCCGCAGCGTCGGCAGCGACTCGTAGCCGCCGCAGTTCCAGACGACGGGCAGGGTGAGACCTGAACGCCGCGCGATCAGCAGCGCCGCGAGGATCTGCGGCACCCACGGCGTCGGGGTGACGAAATTGATGTTGTGGACGCCCCGGCGCGCGAGGTCGAGCAGGCCCTGGGCGAACTGTTCCGCGGTGAGGTCGCGCCCCACGCCGAGGCGGCTGATCGGGTAATTCTGGCAGAAGCGGCAGGCGAGATTGCACCCCGACAGAAAGACGTTGCCCGAGCCGCGGCTGCCCGAGATCGGCGGCTCCTCGCCGCGGTGGACGGCGAACGAGGCGACCCGGGCGGCGCTGCCGGCGCCGCAGAATCCCCGCTCGCCGCGGCTGCGGTCGACGCCGCAGGCGCGCGGGCACAGGGTGCAGCGCGTCAGGTGCGGCCGCAGCGCGAGGACCGCGCGCTCGAGGGTCGCCAGGTCGCCGGAAGCGTTTTTCATCCCGAGGACCAGTCTGGCGCCGGCACTTGATAAATGCAACGCTCAGAGGCTACCCTCTGAGCAATGGAGATCGGTCTCGCTGTCGTTGTCGGCGTCGTCCTCGGCGGCGCACTCGCCTGGTTCGTCGCCACGGCTCGTGCCAGGGCTGCGGGTGCCGCCCTCGTCGCCGGCGTGGAGCGTCGGGCGGGCGCGGCCGAGGGCGCCGTCGCGGAGCTGCGCACCCAGGGTCAGCGCGCGTCCGCCGACTTCGAGGCCTTGCGGGTCAAGCTCGACGCCGAGCAGGAGGCGCGAGTGCGCGCCGAGACGCAGATGATCGAGACGCACCAGCGGCTCGACGAGGAGCGGCGCCTGCTCGACGATGCCAAGGCCAAACTGACCGACACGTTCCGCTCGCTCGCCGGCGAGACGCTGGGGGCGCACTCGCGGGATTTCCTGCGCCTGGCCCAGGAGAATCTCAAGACGGTCCTGGCCGAGGCCCGCGGGGATCTGGGCCAGCGCCAGGAGTCGATCGACGGTCTCGTGCGCCCGCTCGCCGAGTCGCTCAAGCAGTTCGGCGAGCATGTCCGCGCGCTCGAGACGAGCCGCGAGAAGGCTTACACGAGCCTCGAGGAGCAGATCAAGGGGCTCTCAACCGCACAGGGGCAGCTCCAGAAGGAGACGGCGAACCTGGTCACCGCGCTGCGCAAACCGCAGGTGCGCGGCCGCTGGGGCGAGATGACGCTCAAGCGGGTGGCGGAGCTGGCGGGCATGGTCGAGCACTGCGACTTCACCGAGCAGGTCACGGTGGACGCCGAGGGCGGCCGACTCCGCCCCGACATGGTGGTCCGCCTGCCGGGCGAGCGGGAGATCGTCGTGGACGCGAAGGTCTCGCTCGAGGCCTACCTCGACGCCGTCACCGCGGAAACCGAGGAGCAGCGGGCCGGACACCTCGCCCGCCACGCGGCGCTGATGCGCACGCACCTGAATCAGCTGGCCGCCAAGGGCTACTGGGAGCAGTTCGACGGTGCGCCGGAGTTCGTCGTGATGTTCATCCCGGGGGAGTCGTTCTTCGCGGCGGCGATCGAGAGCGACCGCGATCTTGTCGAGGACGGCATGAAAAAAAAGGTCGTCCTGGCCACGCCGACGACCCTGATGGCGCTGCTGCGCGCCGTGGCCTTCGGCTGGCGCCAGGAGCAGGTGACGCGCAACGCCCAGGAAATCTCGGACCTCGGGCGCCAGGTCTACGAGCGGATGAGCGTGCTCGCCGGGCACCTCGCGAAGATCGGCAAGGGGCTCGACGCGGCCAGCGGGGCCTACAACGGCGCCGTCGCCTCGCTGGAGTCGCGGGTGCTGCCGGCGGCGCGGCGTTTCAAGGACCTCGGCGCGGCGACCTCCGAGGAGATCCCGGTGCTCGAGTCGCTGAAGAACGAGCCGAGGAGCGTCAGCATGCCGAGCGACGACGAGCCGTAACGCCGTCGCGGCTGCGGTCGACGGCGTCACGGAGGGGGGCGAGAAAGGGGCGATGGCAGAGACGCGCCAGGGCGCGCCGCGCGGGTACCGGTTCGGGACCTTCAAGGGTGTCTTCACGCCGAGCATCCTCACCGTGCTCGGCGTGGTCATGTACCTGCGCCTCGGCTGGGTGCTCGGGAACGTGGGCCTCCTGCGCACGGTGCTGATCGTCACCCTCGCGAGTTCCATCACCTTCGTCACCGCGCTCTCGCTCGCCGCTCTCGCCACGAACATGCGCGTCGGCCGCGGCGGCGCCTATTTCCTCATCTCGCGCTCGCTCGGCGTGGAGTGGGGGGCGACGGTCGGGATCCCGCTCTATTTCGCGCAGGCCCTCGGCATCGCCTTCTACGTGTCGGGGTTCACGGAGGCGCTCACGCGGGTCTTCCCCCTCGCACATCCGCTGCTGGTGGGGGTCGGCACGCTCGTGGCGCTCGCGGTGGTGACCGCGCTTTCCGCGAATCTCGCCCTGCGCCTGCAGTACGTGGTCATGGTCCTGATCGCCCTCTCGCTCGTCTCGTTCTTCGCGGGCGGGTCCCCCGCGCCGGAGGGGCTCGCGGCGGCGGCGACGACGTCGTCGCGCTACCCCTTCTGGATGGTGTTCGCCGTCTTCTTTCCCGCGGTGACCGGCATCGAAGCCGGGATCGCGATGTCGGGGGACCTCAAGGACCCCGGGCGCTCGCTCCCCCTCGGGACGATCGCCGCGGTGGTCGTCGGCTACATCACCTACCTCGCGATCCCGATCTTCCTGGCGGTGGTGGTCGCCGACCCCGCCCTGCTGCGTGCCGAGCCGCTGATCATGGAGAAGGTCGCCCGCTGGGGGCCGCTCGTCATCGCGGGCGTCTGGGCGGCAGCCCTCTCGAGCGCCCTCGGATCGCTGCTCGGGGCGCCGCGCACCCTGCAGGCGCTCGCGTTCGACCGGGTGCTCCCCCGGGCCCTCGCGCGCGGCTTCGGCCGCGGGCGGCAACCCCCTCGCCGCGAGCGCGGTCACCTTCGCCATCGCCCTCGCGGGCGTCCTGCTCGGCGGGATCAACGCCATCGCGCCGGTCCTGTCGATGTTCTTCCTCACCTCCTACGGCATCCTCAACCTCTCGGCGGGGATCGGCGAGCTCGTCGCCACGCCCTCCTGGCGGCCGCGCTTTCGCGTGCCGATCCTGGTGAGCTTCGGGGGGTTCGCGGGCTGTCTCGCCACCATGCTCATGATCGACGCCGGGGCGACCCTCGTCGCGATGCTCGTCTCGGCGGGCGTCTACACGGTGATGAAACGGCGCGCGATGCGGGTGCGCTGGGGGGACATGCGCTACGCCGCCCTGATGTTCGGGGCGCGCCAGATCGCGCACCGGATGGCGGAGCTGCAGCCGGACGACCAGACCTGGCGCCCCAACATCCTGGTGCTCGCGGGGTCGCCCGCCGGGCGCTGGTACCTGGTGGAGATGGCCGAGGCGATCTCCCAGGGCCGGAGTTTTCTCACGATCATCACCCTCATCCCCGAGGCGTCGTGGACGGCCGAGCGCGCCGAGAGCATCCGGTCCTCGGTGCGCGAGTACCTGCGCGCGCGGGGGGTGCAGGCCTTCGTCAAGGTCTTCGCGGCGGACGACCCGCTCGTCGGCGCCCAGCAGATCGTGAAGACCTACGGCTTCGGCCCCATCGTGCCGAACACCGTCCTGCTCGGCGAGACCGAGAACGAGTCGAGCTACCTCGAGTTCGCGCGCTTCGTGCTGCTCGTGCACCGCTCGCGGCGCAACCTCATCGTCATGCGCGAGCGGCGCCACCCCGAGGATCCCGCGGAAGCGGAGGGCGAGTCCGAGGAAGGCACGGGGAAAGGAGCGGGGGCGGAGCGGCGCCAGCCGAAGACGGACGAGACGCCGCGCGAGCGGATCGACGTCTGGTGGCGGGGGGAGTCGCGCAACCTGGCTTTCATCCTCGCGCTGGTGGTGCTGATGCGCCGGGCGCCGAACTGGAGCGAGGCGCAGCTTTTCCTCAAGATCGTCGTGGAGGACGAGGCGGAGCGCGACGGGGCCGCGCTGCGGCTCGCGACATTCGTGCAGGAACAGCGCGTGCACGCGGTCCCGGAGGTGATCCTGCGGGAGGGGCGAAACGTTGACGCGGTCATCCTCGAGTCCTCGCGCGGGGCGGACCTGGTGTTCCTCGGGCTGCGCACGCCGGGCGAGGCCGAGACGGCGGAGGAGTACGCGGAGTACTACAGCAAAATCCTCGAGAGCACGCGCGGACTGCCGCCGACGGCGCTGCTCATGGCGACGGAGCAGGTCGATTTCAACCGCATCTTCCGCTCCGACGAGGTCTTCCAGTGATCGTGCGGAGCAGGTCTGTCCCAAAGCGCCGGGTCTGAGGCGTCAGCCGACGACGTTCCCGTTCGCAAAAACACCAAACCCCTTTGATCAGCAGCGCTGACGCTGCCTCACGCCCAGACGCCCGGGACCGCCGCGCCGCAGTCCGGGCAGTGGCCGGCGCGCAGCCGGTTCTCGCGCACCGTGTAGCCGTACCGCGCGATGACCGTCTTGCCGCACTCCGGACACGCGGTGTCTTCGCCCTCGCCGGGGATGTTGCCCTCGTAGACGAACTTCAGCCCCGCCTCCAGCCCGATCCGCCGCGCCCGCCGCAGCGTCGCCGGCGGCGTCGCCGGGCGTTCCGTCAGCAGATAGGTCGGGCGGAACGCCGACACGTGCCAGGGGACGTCCCGGCCGAGTTCCTCGGCGACGAACCGCGCGCAGCCGCCGAGGTCCTCGTCCGAGTCGTTCTCGCCGGGGATCACGAGCGTCGTCACCTCGAGCCAGACCCCCAGCTCGCGGTAGAGCCTCAGCGTGTCCAGCACCGGTTGCAGCCGCGCGCCGCAGATCTTCTTGTAGAACGCGTCAGAGAACGACTTCAGGTCCACATTCGCCGCGTCGAGGTACGGCGCGATTGCCCGCAGCGGCTCGGCGGCGGTGTAGCCGTTGGTGACGAAGACGTTCCTGAGCCCCGCCTGTTTCGCGAGCACCGCGGTGTCGAAGGCGTACTCGAAGAATATCGTCGGTTCGGTATAGGTGTACGAGATGCTCGCGCACCCGGCCGCGCGTGCGCGCCGCACCGCCTCTTCCGGCGCCAGCGGGTGCCCGGCGATCCTCCCGGCGTCGCGCGGCATCTGGGAGATGTCGGCGTTCTGGCAGTGCCGGCAGTGCAGGTTGCACCCCGCCGTCGCGATCGAGAAGCTGGTGCTCCCCGGGAGGAAGTGGAAGAGCGGCTTCTTCTCGATCGGGTCGACGTTCTCCGCGACCGTCAGTCCGTAGACCAGCGAGACGAGCGTCCCGCCGTCGTTGCGCCGCACGCCGCAGGTGCCGGCCTCCCCGGGCTTGATCCGGCAGTGCTGCGGGCAGAGCCCGCAGTGGACGATGCCGTCATTGTCCTTGGTGTAAACGACGCTTCCGTGCAGACGCTCCGTAGCACGCAGCCATGGCGCTCGCTGCGTCGATCGGCTCCTCGTCCGGCGAAGGGGTGGCGCGGACGGGGAGGTCTCCATCGGCGGACCGAAGGGAGCACGATGGAGGTCCGCAGCGACAGGACCCCGGAGCCTGCACGGTCACCGCTGGTACAAATCTAGCCCGCGATGGCCGGCTTCGCCACCGGCGGCGTCAGCGGAACAGCGACGCGATCTGCTCCGCGCGACCGCTCCGCGATGACGTTGCGTTTCAGCTTCATCGTCTGCGTCATCTCGTCGCCGACGGCGAACTCGCGCGACAGCAGCGCAAAGCGCGGGATGCGCTCGTAGTACTTGAAGCCGCGCTCCTCCGTCATCAGCCGGTGCAGCTCCTTCTTCACGAGGGCGTACACGTCCTCGCGCTTGCAGAGCTCCTCCGGGGACGTCCCTCCCGCCGCGCCCTGGGCGGCGAGCCAGTCGCGCACGGCGTCGAAATCCGGGACGATCAGCGCCCCGAGGTGCTTCTTGTCCTGCCCGACGACCATGATCTGCGAGATGATACGGGCTCTCCTTGAGGGCGTCCTCGATCGGCTGGCGGCTCGATGTTCTCCCCGCCGAGCAGCACGATCGTCTCCTTGGCCCGGCCGGTCAGCGAGAGCTCGCCGCGGATCGTCATGCGGCCGAGATCGCCGGTGTTGAACCAGCCGTCGGCGGAGAGCACCTTCGCGGTCTCCTCCGGGCGCTTGTAGTAGCCGACCATGACCTGGGCGCCGCGGCACAGGACGATCCCCTTCTGCCCCTGCGGCAGGTCGCGCCCCTGCTCGTCCACGATGCGGATTTCGGTTCCCGGGATCGGCGGCCCGACGGTCCCGAGCACCTGGCGGTCGAAGGTGCGCGCCGCGAGCGCCGGCGAGGTCTCGGTCAGCCCGTACGCCTTCGAGCAGCGTGATGCCGACCGCGGCGAAGAACTCGTCGACGTAGGGCGGCAGCGCCCCGCCGCCCGAGATCGCCGCGCGCAGCCGGCCGCCGGTGCGCAGCGCGGATCGCCGCGAACTTCTTCTGGGCGAAGGCGTACACCGGCGCGAGCAGCACCACGGTCGTCAGGGCGCGCAGCACCGTGAGCGAGGCGCGCCGCCGGCGACGGCTTGCTGTAGAGCGTGTCGCGCCCCTGCAGCACCTTGCTCGCAAGGACGTAGCGCTTGCTCACCCTGAGGAGCAGGCCGAAGATGCGCTGCTTGGCCGCCGGTTCCTTCGCGATGTTCGCCGTGACCCGGCCGAGGATCCCCTCCCAGACGCGCGGGACGCTCGCCATGAAGGTCGGCTTCTCGCTGGCCATGTCGGCGCCGAGGGTGCGGATGCAGCTGTAGCTCTGGCAGGCCCCGGCGGCGATCGCGGAGTACTCCACCTGGCGCTCGAAGATGTGCCAGGGCGGCAGCAGCGAAATGAACAGGTCCTCGTGGGTCATCTGCATGAGCCCGGGGAGCACGTTGGTGTTCTGCATCAGGTTGCGGTGCGAGAGCACCACGCCCTTGGGCTCCCCCGTGGTCCCCGAGGTGTAGATGATGGTCGCGATGTCGTCCGGGCGGATCGCGGCGCGAGCCGCCTCGAGCCGCCGGTCGCCGCCGGCGCGCAGGACCCGGCCGCGCTCGACCAGGTCGGCGAGGCTGTGTACGCCCTCCGTGGCCGGCCCGCTCCAGTCCGGGTCCATGACCACCAGAAAGCGCAGCCCCGGGAGGCGCTCGCGCAGCGGCGCGATCCGCTCGAGCCGGCGGGCGTCCTCGACGAAGGCGCCGGAGGCTTCGGCGTGCCCGAGGATGTACTCGATCTCCCGGGCCGTGGAGTCGCTCCCCCGCGGCACGTCCGGGACCCCGATCGAGATGCAGGCCAGATCGCAGAGGATCCACTCCGGGCGGTTGTCGGAGATCAGGCCGAGCTTCTGCCCCGGGGTGACGCCGAGGTCGAGCAGGGCGGTCGCGAGCGCCTCGACGCGCGCGGCCAGTTCGGAAAAGGTGATGGTGGCGAACCCCTCGCCGGCGCGGTAGCGGAAGGCCGGCCGCCCCCCGAATTTGCCGACGACCTGCTGAAACATCCCGGAGACGGTCTCTGCCATGGCTCCCCCCCTCCATACATTCCATCCCGCTGCTCGCCGCAAACCGTGCGGCGAGTATACCGCGAAACCCGGAACTGCTTGACGACTGGCCCCCTCCGGCCCGAGAATAGCGCCGTGCTTGCGGAAGCGCTAGTTGGTGAAACCGATGCCTCCCTGCCCCGGATCGGGCGTTGCGGTGACGACCCCGTGCTTCGCCTCGTAGAGCGCGAGGTTCTGTTGCAGCGCGGCGATCACGCGCTTGAGGTGCCCGGGGTGGATGATCACCCGGGCGTTGCAGATCGGCTGCGGCGGCAGCGAGAGGATGAAGTCGAGGACGAACTCCTCGGCGGTGTGCGCGACGAGCAGGGTGTTGGCATAGCTTCCCTTGAGAATCTCGTCGGCGATCTTGACCTTGATTTCGTTCGGCGGGTTCGACACGGGCGTGCTCCTTTCGCGGGTGATGCGCCCGCTCTCTCTACCACCCCGCGGGCGAGCCTGTCAAATTGGCGGCCTTGAGCGAGCAGCGCGGTTCCCAGCCGCCGTTGCCGGCGGTCGTCCCCGACCCGCTGCCGGGCCTGTTCCGGGCCGTCAAAGGCGCGACCGGGCTGGTCATCTGCACCCACCGCAACCCCGATCCCGATTCGATCTCCAGCGCGCTGGCCCTGCGCTATCTTCTCGAGCACGCCGTCGGCGTCCGGGCCATCGTGGCCTACGAGGGGGTGATCGGCCGCGCCGAGAACCGGGCGCTGGTCAGCCTCCTGCGCCTGCGCTTGCGGCCCATGGAAAGTCTCCCGGCAATCGACTGGAGCCAGGTCGCGCTGGTCGACACCCAGCCGCGCTCGGGGAACAACTCCTTTCCTCGCGCCGTCCGGCCGCTGCTGGTCATCGATCACCACCCGGCGCTGAAGACGACTGTCGCGGCCTGGTCCGACATTCGCCCGACCTACGGGGCGACCGCGACCATCCTCGCCGAATACCTGCTCCTCTCGGGCCTGGCCGTCCCGGCGTGGCTGGCTACGGCACTGGCCTACGGCATCTCCTCGGAGACGCGTGATCTGGGCCGCGGCGCCGGCGAGCCGGACATGGAGGCCTACCTGCGGCTCTATCCGAAGGTCCGCAAGCTCATCCTGGCCCGCATCGAGCACCCCCGGCGGCCGCGCTGCGTACTTCGCGGTTCTGGACCGGGCCCTGCACCAGGCGGTCTGCTACCGAAACGTGATCGGCTCGCGCCTCGGGGACGTCGACACCCCGGACAGCGTCGCGGAAATCGCCGATTTCCTCCTGGCTCACGAGCGCATGGGCTGGTCGGTCGTCACCGGGCGCCACGGCGGGCAGCTCTATATCTCCTTGCGGGCAATTCGCGGCCGGGGCGCCGGGCGCCTGCTGCGCGAGTTGCTCCGCGAGCGCGGGACCGCGGGCGGCCACGGGCGCATGGCCGGCGGGCAGGTCGACATCGCCGGCCTGACTTCTTTCGAGGTCGAGGCGCTGGAGGAGGAGCTGCTCGCACGGACGCTCGAACTCCTCGGTTTCCGCGGCCGCGCCGAGTTCAGACTGCTGCTCGGCCGTCCCGCCGAGGCCGAGCCCGCGCCGACCTCGCTTGCCTTGTTGCAGAGCGCTGATGTAGCATCCGCACGAGCAGTGAACTGCCCGGCCAAACCCCCGGCGGAGAGAGAGTGACAACGTGCGGAAGGCGCCTTAGGTGAAGATGTCCAGGATGCGGCTCCAGACCAAGATCGTGCTTCTGGGTCGCGCTCATTCTCGCGTTCTTTCTCGGGACGTCCTACTACATCATGACCAGTCGGACCCTCAAGTCGCTCAACGCCGAGTTCGAGGAGGCGACGCGCAGCAAGGCGATCCTGCTCATGGACGCGATCTACAACAACATCGCCCAGACCACCGAGAGCGGTCACATGCGCCAGTTGATCCACATGGCCGAGTTGACCAACTCCTACACCGAACTGAAGCAACTGGTGATCTTTTCGCAGGACGGCATCGTCCGCCAGTCGCTCAACCCCGACGAAGTCGGCAAGAAAATCTCGGAAGTGCACTACAACGTCTACGTGAACAACGAGGTCAAGGGCAAGGCCTACGACGCCGGCAGCGACCGCCAGTTCTGCATGGTCAAGCCGCTCTTCAACCAGGAGCGCTGCCACGAGTGCCACGACAAGAGCAAGCGCGTGCTCGGCATCCTCGACGTCTGCCTGAACATGAACAGCGCCCGGGAGCGCATGGCCAAGAACCGGGTCATCATGCGCACCGCGGGGATCACGGGCGCGGGGGTCACGATCCTCGCCACATCGCTCGCCCTGGCGTTGCTGCTGGCGCTGCTCGTCAACCGGCCGGTCTCGCGCATGCTCAAGGTGATCCGCGAGGTCGAGGCGGGGAACATGAACGCGCGCGTCGAGTTCACCTCCGGGGACGAACTCGGGGTGATGGGGCGCAGCTTCAACTCGATGATCGACACGATCCACAAGCTCAGTGAAATGAAGGACGACTTCATCTCGGTCGTCTCGCACGAACTGCGCACGCCGCTGACCTCGATCAAGTATTTCGCCGAGGTGATGCTCGAGCGGGTCGGCACCATCGAGCCGGCCCGGCAGCAGAAGTACCTGCGGGTGATCAACGAGGAGACCGACCGCTTGACGCGGCTGATCAACGACCTGCTCGACCTGCAGAAGATCAGCGCCGGCAAGTTCAAGTGGAAGCTCGAGGAAATCCGTCTCGATCAGGTCGTGCGCAACACGGTGCAGACCTTCTCCGGGGCGGGGTTGGCCCGCAACGTGCACCTGGTCAGCCAGGTCGACCCCGGCCTGCCGGTCGTGCACGGGGACGGCGACAAGATCGTGCAGCTCGTCGCGAACCTGCTGTCGAACGCCATCAAGTTCACCCGTTCGGGGAGCAAGGTCGTCGTGACCGCCGAGCGCGGCGAGGACCCGGCGTTCATCACCGACCATCGTTTCCGCGCCTACATCAAGGTCTCCATCGCCGACGAAGGCATCGGGATCGCCCCCGAGAACCTGGAGAAGATCTTCGAGAAGTTCCAGCAGGTCGAGGACCACTTCACGCGCAGCCAGGGCGGCACGGGCCTCGGCCTCTCGATCTGCAAGGAGATCGTCCTGCACCACGGCGGGAAGATCTGGGCCGAGAGCAAGGTCGACGTGGGGAGCACGTTCTCCTTCACGATCCCCTACGAGGAAAAGCCGCCGGGCGCGCGCCCGGCGGCCAGTGACGCGGCGCAGGCCCCGTCCGGGGCGGCGCGCTGACGGCCCCGGCGGCTTGCGAGGAATTCGAGGGATTCGGCAGGCAACCCGGAAAGCACAGGAGAGGCGGGATACGACGATGACCAAGAAAATCCTGGTGTGCGACGACGAACCCTACATTCTCATGGCCCTCACGGACGCCGTCGAGATGGAGGGGTACGAGTGCGTCACCGCCATCAACGGCAAGGAGGCTCTGGAGAAGGCGCGCGAGACGCTCCCCGATCTGATCATGCTCGACATCATGATGCCCTTCATGGACGGCTTCGAGGTCTGCCGCGAACTCAAGGCCGACGCCGTGACGCGCGACATCCCGATCATCATGCTCACCGCGAAGAGCCAGCAGGTCGACATCCAGAAGGGCAAGGACGCCGGGGCCGACGACTACATCACGAAGCCGTTCCGGCCGAGCACGCTGCGCAAGAAGTTCAACGAAGTGCTCGATGCCCGCCACATCATCGACGAAGAGTGAGTGAAAGCCGCGTCAAGGGCCCATCCGCGGCCCGGGAGTGGGTGAACCCCGCCCCTGCGGCCCTGTGATTTCGTCGGAGGGGCGGGGTTGATCCCCGCCCGCATCCACACGACGAGCGCTTTGGACCTGGATCTTTTCCACGACCTTCACATCAAACTCAAATAACGAGAAAAGCATCCGGGGGGCTGTTGATGGGGTGTTACGCTGGAGCGAACCGTTGGGCCCTGGGGTTTGGCGCTCTCGGGACGATTGCCCTGCTCGCCCTTGCCGGGTGCCGCGGATCCGGTGACGAGCGGCCGTTGCGGGTGGGGTTCATGATCTGCAACAGCATCGACGAGACCCGCGCGCGCTTTGCCCCTCTGGCAGCGCACCTGGCCGAACAGCTCGGGCGCCGCGTCGAGCCGGTCTGGCTGGACACCGCCGACTTCGACGAGGCGCTTCGCGCCGGCCGCTTCGACCTGATCCACACCAACAGCTATCTCTATGTCTGGTTCCGCGAGGTCTACGGTTTTCGCGTCCTCGCGGGCGAAGTGCGCGGCAGGGACGGCGCCTACTCGTCCGGCGCCATCATCGCCGGCAGGGAAAGCGGTGTGAAGAGCCTCGCCGACCTCAAGGGCAAACGCTTCGTTTTCGGTCCGCCGTTCGCCCCGACAGCCTATCTTTCACAGTACTGGCTGCTGCTCGAGGCGGGCGTCGACCCCGAGAAGGACCTCGGGTACTACGCTTTTCCCGCCGGATCGTACAAGCACGAGAAGGCGATCTACGCGGTGGTCAACGGCGCCTACGACGCCGGCGCCGGGCCGGCCCTCGACCTGGAAGCGATGGAGGCCGAGGGCCGGCTCCTGCCCGACGACTACCGGGAGATCGCGCGCGGACCGCGGGTGCCCTACTGCGTCTTCTCGGCCGCGGCGAATCTTCCCGAGTCGACCTTTCAGGAAATCAGGAAGTCGCTCCTGGCGGTGAACGCCGAAACGGTTGCCGCCGTTGACGGCGAGGTGCTCAAGGTGCTCAAGAGCGCTCTGGTCGATGGTTTCGTGCCGCTCGAGGAGAGGGAGTTCGACCAGGTCCGGGTGATGGCCAAGCGTTGTAACCTCCCGCCCTATGACACGTATTGACGTGGGCGGAGGAGATGCGATGCGTGGAGGGGGCGGGGCGGCACAACGTTCGGACTGGCTTGAGCGCGTCGTCGCGGCCGCCCTCGTTTTCGTCGTTCTGGCCGCGGTGATCGCGGCTGCCCGGCTCGGCGCTGCGGTTGGCGCGAGCGGAGACGATTTGTTGTCCGAGTTGCGTGCCCGCACCGAGCGGCGAGTGAGCGCGGAGCGCGAACAGATCAGGCCGGCCCTCGAGGCCGCCGTGCGCGGTGAGGGCGAGTTGGCACGCCGAGAGGCGGAAGCAGCGCTCGGGGGACTCGCGGGCAATTCCCAGCTGCACCTGCTGCTCGCCGGGGTCTATCGCGACGGCGGCGCGGCCGCGCCGGCACTGCGCGAGTACCGTCGCGCCGTCGAGTTGCTGCGGGATTACACTGACCGGCGTTCGCCGCAGTACATCGGCGCCGGGCTGGCCCCCTGGCTGCGCGGGGTGCGGCCGGGCCTCGAAGGGGCGGCTCTTGGCGATCTGCGCTACCTGCAACGGGCGCTGGCCGGTGGCTGTTCGTGAGCGGAGTCCGGTGAAAATATTTCGCAACCGTGCCTGTCGGCAGGAATCGACACCGCCGTTCTCGGGCAAAAGACTCCGCCGTCTTGCGGGCGAGGCGCCCGCGACGTGATGAAGACGCCGCTCTCCTGGATCAAAGCCAATCTTGACCTGGTCGCGGGCGCGGCGCTCGGCCTTGCCGGCGCCGGCCTCGTGCTCCTTGGCAACCCGCGCAACTCCGGCATTTGCGCCTCCTGCTTCGCCGAGAATGTCGCCGGTGCGCTGCGGCTGCACGCAGATCCGCGGATGTCCTACCTGCGCCCGGAGCTCCCCGGGTTCCTGGTCGGCGCGACCCTCGCCGCGCTGGCGGGCCGCGGGTTCCAGTCTCGCAGCGGCTCCGCCCCCCTGGTGCGTTTTTTTCTCGGCGCCTTTCTCATTGTCGGGTCGTCGATCTTTCTCGGGTGCCCGATCAAGGTGATGCTGCGCCTCGCCGGGGGCGATCTGACGGCGTTTGCCGGTCTGGGCGGGCTCGTCGCCGGTGCCTGGGTCGGCGTGCGTTTTCTGAAAAAGGGGTTCTTTCTCGGGAAGTCGGTGCGCACCGGCGCCCTTGCGGGGTGGGTCCTCCCCGCGGCCATGGCGCTGCTGGCCGTGGCCTCCGTTCTCGCGCCGCCGGCATTCACCGGCGGCCTGATCGGTGCCGCGCGCGAGCACGCCCCGCCGCTGGCGTCTCTGGCGATCGGTCTGGTCGTCGGCGCTCTCGCCCAGCGCTCGAAGTTTTGCGTCACCGGGTCGTTGCGGAACTTTTTCCTGACGCGAAGGGCGCGTCAGCTCGGCGGTCTGGCGTTGCTCCTCCTCGTCGCGCTCGGGGTCAATCTCGCCGCCGGTCTCTTTCAGCCCGGGGCTCTACGACCAACCCGGTTCGCACCTGGACTGGGGCTGGGCGGCGGCCGGGATGTTTCTCGTCGGCCTGGGCGCCGTTCTCATCGGCGGCTGCCCGTTTCGCCAGCTGGTGCTGGCCGGAGAGGGCGACGCCGACGCCGGCGCCGCGGTTCTCGGCATGCTCGTCGCCGGGGGACTGGTGCAGTCCTGGGGGTTGCGCAGCACGATCGCCGGGGCCACGCCGGCCGGCAAGCTGGCGCTGCTGATCGGTCTGGTCCTGGTTCTCGGCACCGCGCTGGCGTATCGGGAGCGATCATGATTCAAGGCGCTTCTACCCGGGGTCACCGTCGTGGGGGCGATGGCCGGGCGGCGCCGTGCGGGCGCCAGCTGCGCGCTCGACCGCAGCCAGTCCGCCCCTGCGCTCGAAGCGCGCAACTCGCCCTGCGGGCTCAGACAGCACGCTTCGCCCCTGCGGGGACGCTCCGGTGCGGCCGCTGCGGTTCCCTCGCGCTCCGCCATGCGCCCGCCCGTCACCGCCCGGCCATCGCCCATGCCCATGACGGAGAGGCTGATCAAAAGGGTCCAGATCCAAGGCGCCCGGCGATCCGGGGACTGAGCAGCGGCAGGACCCCGAAACTTGGACGGAGATGGCTGCACTTTTCAGTTGCGGCTGTTGTTGTCTCGGTGCTCAGCGGGATCGGGTGTGCACACCTTGGACCTCCCGCGGTGCGCGAGATTGTCTGGCAAGGCGAGGTGACGGTCCGGGGGAGCGTGGTCATCGACCCGGGCGAGCGGCTGGTCATCCGGCCCGGGACGCGGGTGCTCTTCGCGTTCCAGGATGAAAACGGCGATGGGGCGGGGGACTCGCGCATCGTGGTCAGGGGCGGCATCGAAGCCCGCGGCACCGAGGGTGCGCCGATCGAGTTCGCCGCCGAAAAACCCGGGCCGCCCGGTGCCGCCGCCTGGAAGGAGGTGCTGGTCGAGGACGCCGAGCGCGCCGAGTTTGTCCGCTGCCGGTTTGTCGGCGCTCAACAGGCGGTGCACGCTCATCGGACGCCGCTGCGGGTCGAGGGTTGCCGGTTCGAGAACAACGGCATCGGGTTGAGGTTCACCGGCGGGCCGGTCGTGATCCGCGGGAACCGGTTTGTCGCCAACGGCACCGCTGTCCGCTACTGGGGGAGCAGCCCGACGGTGGCGGCGAACGAATTCGAGGGGAACGCGACCGGGATTTTCGTCCGCGAGGACTCCGCCCGGAGCGTGGTGACCGGAAACAACTTTGTGTCGAGCGCGGACTATCACATCAAGCTTGGCGAATTGCAGGCCGCCGACGTTGATGCGCGCGACAACTGGTGGGGTACCGGCCGGCGCGAGGAGATCGAGCGGCTGATTTTCGACCGTGAGGACGCGGACTATCTGGGACGGGTGCGCTATGACCCCCCGGCACCCGCAAGAAAGGACGATGTGACCCATGGAACCGAGTGAACGCTACCGGCGTCGTCCGGGGCTCCCCTGGCGGGAGGAGCAGGACGCGGCGCGCGATGCGCTTGCCGCCCTCGAGGCCGGCCGCGACGCCGGCGGGGAAGGGACGCTGCTCGTTGTCGAGCGCGGCCGGATCACCGAACTCAACATCCTCGGCGGTGAAATCTGGAAGCTCTGCGACGGCACCCGCGACGTGGGCGCCATCGTCGAGGAGCTGCTCCCGCGCTTCGAGGTCGAGCGGGACGAACTCGCGCGGGACGTCGCAGAATTCCTCGCGGATCTTGTCGCCCGCGGCTGGGTGGTGCCGGCATGAGCGCGCCGGGGAAGATCTACTCGGCGCCGTTGCTGGTGAACTGGAGCCTGAACTACAGCTGCAACTTCAGCTGCGAGCATTGCTATTCGCGCTTCGAGAAGGCCGAAGAACTCCCGGCCGGCCAGGTGCTCGAGGCCGGCCGCCGCCTCGCTCAAGCCGGCGTGCTGTTCGCCAATTTCGGCGGCGGCGAGCCGTTGCTGCGCCGCGATCTTCTCGGCGTCTCGAAGGAACTCACGGCGCTCGGGCTGTCGCTCTCGATGAACTCCAACGGCTGGCTGCTCGACGAGGCCGCGGCCACCGGGCTGCGGGATGCCGGTTTCGTGAGCGTCGGCCTCTCGCTCGACAGCCACCGGCCGGAGGTGCACGATCGCTTTCGCAATCGAGCGGGGAGCTTCGATCGGGTCGTCGCCGCCGCCGGTCACCTGGTGCGCGCCGGGGTCAAGCTGACGATCTCGACGGTTGTCTGCCGGATCAATCACCAGGAGCTCCCGCCGCTGCTCGAGCTGGCGCAGCGTCTCGGCGCGGCCCAGGTCTACCTGCACAACTTCAAGTGCAGCGGCAAGGGGATGGAGCACCGTTTCGAACTCGACCTGGAGCCGCTCGAATGGCGCGATTTCTACCGCGAGGCGCTGGGTTTTGTCGGCAAACCGGGCTGGCCCGAGATTTCCTTTGACGACCCGATCCTGGCGTCGCTGGGCGCCCGCGACGCCGAGCACGGCATCCCGGGCTCGACCTGCGGCAAGCTCTCGCTGCACCTGCGCCCGAACGGCGACATCACCCCCTGCGGGTTCATCCCGCTGGTGCTCGGCAACATCCTGCGCGACGATCTGCGGACGCTCTGGCGCGAATCGTCCGTGCTCGAGTCGATGCGACACAAGACGGCGCAGGGCAAGTGCACCGCCTGCGGCCACTACGCGGCCTGCCTCGGGGGGTGCACTGCGCGGGCCTTCGCCGTCAGCGGCGACCTCAACGCCCCCGACCCGCACTGCTGGGAGAACCCCTGCGGGTGAAAAAATTCGCCGCCCCCTGCGGCTGACCTGGGACTGGGCCTGGCCGCCGATCGCGCACCCCGGACGGGTGTTCGAGCGGCCGTCGCCGGACACGGTCAGGGCGATCGGCGCCGAGATCGTCCGCGCGCGCGTCCTGATGCTCGAGGTCGGGTATCCGGACCCGCAAGCCCTGCTCTCCGGCGAGCTGGCGGCGGCACTCGAGGGTTACGAGGGGAGCCTCTCGCTCGTGCTCACGCCGCCGGCCGCCGTCGCTCTTGCCGGCCGGGAGCCCTGGGAGGCCTGGGCGTCGATGAGGTCTGGCTGGACGCGACCCCGGGCGGCGGAACCGCTGCCCGAAGCGCTTGAAGGCTGGGCGGCGCAGCGTTTCTATCTGACGGCCGGCAATCTCGAGGCCGTGGCCGCCGGGATCGAGCGCGCCGCGGCCGCCGGGGCCAGCGCGATCTCGCTGCCGAATCTGCCGCTCTTCGGGGACGTGCTGCGCGAGGCCGCGGCGGCGGCACCGACTGCCCGGCAACTCGCGGGATTGGCCGGCCGGATCGCCGCAGCGCTCCACGGGCGTCCCCCGGTCGATCTGCGCGTGCACCACTACGGCCTCTGGCAGGAGCTGCGCGCGGCCGGCGCGCACCCGCACGGTGAGGAGTCCCCGGGCGCGGGGTGCCAGGCCGGCAACGCCCTGGCCTACATCGATCCCGCGGGCGTGCTCTACCCGTGTGCCTCGCTGCCGGTGCCGCTGGCGACCGTCCGCGAGGGGGCCATCGCCGCCGCCTGGTCGAGCCCGGTCCTCGCGGCGCTGCGCGAGGGGATCGCCACGATCCCCGACCCCTGCGGCGCTGTCCGTGTGCGCCGACGTGTCGGGGCGGCTGTCGCGGCTGGGCGCACTACCTCGCCGCGGACTGGAACACCCCCGGCCCCGACTGCTCGCGACCGTAGGCCCGGGTCATTCAGGAGGCCTGAGACGCGACACCTCGGTCGGCGTGTCTCGCGCCTTGCGGGAATGCGTATCCACTGCCGCGCGCATGTGCTATACTCTGCGCCGATGCCCTGCGAAATGAGCCGCTCCTGATGGTGAGCGCCGGATGATCGTGGTCCGCGACGTCCGACGACTCGGGGCGCGCTGCGCCCGCCCGGTCGTGGCACTCGGCAAGTTCGACGGCGTCCACCGCGGGCACGCCAAGCTGCTCGCCGCCGTGCTGCGGCTGGCGCGCCGCGACGGGGCGCCGTCGATGGCGGTGACGTTCGACGTCCACCCCGACAGCCTGCTGCGGCCGCACCAGGTGCCGCCGGTGCTCACGACGATCGAGGAGAAGACGGCCGCGATCGAGGCGGCGGGCATCGACTGCCTCCTCTATCTGGAGTTCACGCCGGCAGTTCGCCCGCCTCTCGGCGCTGGAGTTCGCCCGCGACTTCCTCGGGGGGCGCATCGGCGCCCGGATGGTCCTCGCGGGCGAGAACTTCCGCTTCGGCCGCAACCGCGGCGGCGACACGCGAGATGCTCCGCCGCTGGGGGGGCAAGTTCGGCTTCGGCTTCCGTGCCGTGCCGCAGGCCACGGTCGCGCGGCGAGCCGGTTTCCTCCACGCGCGTCCGCCGCGTCATCGCCGCCGGCGAGATGCGGCTGGCCGCAGCGCTGCTCGGCCGGCCCTACAGCATCGAGGGCGAGGTCGATCACGGGCTCAGCCGCGGCCGCGAACTCGGGGCGCCCACGGCGAACCTCCGTCTCCCGGGCAAGCTGCTGCCCCCGGACGGGGTCTATGTCGCGCGGGCGGCCGATCGACGGCGGTCCGGCGCTGCCGACGCATCGTCAATCTCGGGACTTCGCCGACCTTCGGGCCCGGCGAGCGCCGCCTCGAAGTGCACTTCCTGGGCTTCTCCGGGGATCTCTACGGGCGGCGGGTGCGTGTCTTCTTCGAGCGTTACCTGCGCCACGAGACCCGCTTCCCGAACGCCCAGGCCCTCGTGAAACAGATCCGCCTGGACATCGCGCGCGCCGAGCGTCACTTCCGGGGCGCCCGGTGATCAAGCGCCTCGCGGCCGGCGTCGCCCTCGGCGCCTTCTTCCTCTGGCTCGCCCTGCGCAACGTGCACTTCAGCGAGATGGCGGAGACCCTGCGCCGGGTGAGCCTGCCGGCTTTCGGCCTCTTCTGCCTGATGCACCTGGGCAGCCTCGGCCTGCGGGCGATGCGCTGGCGGATTCTCGTGCGGCCGCTCGCCGCGGTGCCGGCGCGCCGGCTGCTGCCGCCGCTCGCGATCGGCTTCATGGTCAACTTCCTCTTCCCCGGGCGCGCCGGCGAGGTCGTGCGCGCGTGGCTGCTCAGCCGCCGCGAACAGGTGAGCACGAGCGCGGTGTTCGCCACCGTCGTCGTCGAGCGCCTCTTCGACGGGCTGGCGGTCATCTGCTTCCTCGCGCCCGCCCCGTTCTTTCTCGGCGCGGGCGACCCGGCGCTCCTGGCCCGGATCCGCTGGGCGCGCTGCTCCTGCCCGTCGCGTACGTGGCGATCCTCACGACGCTGATCCTCATCAGTCACCACCGGGAACGGCTCTCCGGATTTCTCTGCGGCGCACCCGGTGGTCCTGCGTCGTCCCCTGCTCGCCCGCGGCGTGCACCTGCTCGAGCGTTTCTGCGAGGGGCTCGCCATTCTGCATTCCTGGAGGTCGATCGCCGGGGTCATTTTCCTTTCTCTGATGATCTGGGGCTGGGGCGGGCTCGCGAACGCGCTGATGATGCGGGAAATCGGCCTCGATCTGCCGGGGTATGCGCCGTTCTTTCTCCTCGTCCTTCAGGCGGTCGGCGTGCTGATCCCGACGCCCGGCTTCGTCGGGCCCTTCCAGTACGCGCACGTGGTGGCGCTCGGGGTCTACGGCGTCCCGGAGGCCGTCGCCATCTCGCTGGCGCTGCTGATCCACGCGGGTCTCTTCATCGCGGTTCTCGCCCCCGGGTTCTGGTTCGCCGCGCGCGAGCACCTCGGCGTCCGCGAACTCACACAAGCCACGCGGACCGACGCTGACCGCTAGCCCGGGTCGGCTTGCATTGGGCTGGGGGAACCGATAGGATTCCCTCCGGCAGAGGAGGTGATGAACCATGTTTGGAATCGGCATGACCGAATTGCTGGTGATCCTGGCCATCGTCCTGGTCATCTTCGGGGCCAACAAGCTCCCCGAGATCGGCAAGGGGATGGGGCAGGCGATCGGCAACTTCAAGAAATCGATGAAAGAAGCGAACGAGATCGACATCACCCCCGAGAAGCAAGAAGATCGAGGGCGAGGAGAAGAAATCTTAAGCGAGCGCAGCGGGGCCACCGGCTTCTTCCAGGTCGCGGGGACCCGCGAGGTCCTCGAGGCCTTCGCCTGGCTGGGCCCCGGCTCCGCCGAGACGGTGCCCGATCCTCGACGCGCTCGGACGCCCGCTCGCCCGCGATGTGATCGCCGCGATCAACGTCCCCCACTTCACCCGGGCCACCATGGACGGGTACGCCGTTGCCGCCGCCGACACGTTCGGCGCCTCCGAATCGCAGCCGGCCTACCTGACGGTTCGCGGCGGCGTGGCCATGGGCGTTGCGCCCGAAGAACGTGTCGGTTCGGGCGATGCGCTGCGGATCGCCACGGGCGGGATGCTGCCGCGCGGCGCCGACGCGGTCGTCATGTGGGAGCACACGCGCGAGAGCGGCGACGTTCTCGAGGTCAACCGCCCGGTCGCCCCGGGAGAGCACATCGTCACCGTCGGCGAGGACGTGCGCGAGGGGGAGACGGTGTTGTCGGCGGGCCGCCTGCTGCGCCCCGCCGACGTCGGGTTGCTCGCGGGACTCGGGGTCACGGAGATTGCCGTGGCGCGGCGGCCCCGCGTGGCGATCATCTCCACCGGCGACGAACTGGTCGCCCCGGAGGAGGTGCCCGGCCCCGGCCAGGTCCGCAACGTCAATCAGTATTCCCTCGGCGCCTGGGTGCGACACCTCGGCTGCGAACCGCTGCTGCTCGGACGGGTCCGCGACGATGCCGACCAGATACAGGCGCTGGTGCGCCGCGCGGTCGCGGGCGCCGAGCTGGTGCTGATCTCCGGCGGCAGTTCGGCGGGCGCGCGCGATCTGACCCGGGCGGTTGTCGAGAGCCTCGGGGAGCCGGGCCTGCTCTTCCACGGGGTTGCCGTGCGGCCGGGCAAGCCGACGGTCGTCGGCGCGCACCGGGGGGTGCCGGTCTTCGGGCTGCCCGGGCACCCGATTTCGGCGATGGTGATCTTCCTCGTGCTCGTGCGGCCCTTGCTCGAGCGGCTGCTCGGCATCCCGCCCGGCGAGGCGGGGGTGAAGGTCCTGGCGCGCCTGACCGACAACCTGCCCTCGCAGGCCGGCCGCGAGGACTACTATCAGGTGGCCCTGCGCCCGGGGGCCGGCGGGATGGAGGCGGTCCCGGTCTTCCGCAAGTCCGGTCTCGTCAGCGCGATGGTGCGCGGCCGCGGCATGGTTCGGGTGGCCGCCGAACGCGAGGGGCTCGAGACGGGCGAACTCGTCGAGGTCGACCTCCTCGCATGAGTGACGGGGGCGGGCGGGGCAGACGCTACCTGAAGCGTCTGGCGGCCGACGAGGCGCGGCGGCTGCTGTTCGAGCGGGTACTCGCGCTGGTGCCGCATCGCGCTTCCGAGACCGTTCCCACCCCGGAGGCCCTCGGGAGAGTCACCGCGGCGGCGGTCGGCGCGCACCACCCCGCGCCTTTCTATCACTCCTCCGCGATGGACGGCATCGCGCTCGCCGCCGAACGGACCTACGCCGCGAGCGAGACGTCGCCCGTGCGCCTCGTCGTCCCGGGCGACGCCTTCTGGGTCGACACCGGCGACCCGATTCCGCAGGGGTGCAGCGTGGTCGTCCCCTCCGAGGAGCTGCACTGGCGCGAGGACGGCAGCGTCGAGATCCACGGCCCCTCGGCGCCCTGGGAGCACGTCCGGGTCACCGGGCAGGAGATCGCCACGGGCGAGATGGTGCTGCCCTCCGGGTGGCTGATCGGGCCGGCCGACATCGGCTCGCTGCTGGCCGCGGGGCTGACCCAGGTCGCGGTCGCGCCGCGTCCGTGGGTGCTCGTCCTGCCGACCGGGACCGAGCTGATCCGCCCGGGCGCGGATCTCGAAATCGGCAAGGTCGTCGAGTTCAACTCCGAGGTCGCCGCCGGCATGGTCCGGGAAGCGGGGGGGATGGCCGTCATCGGCGAGGCGGTCCCGGACGATCTCGACCGGCTGCGCGCGGCGATCCGCGAGGGGGCGGCGGTGTACGACATCGTCGTGGTGCTCGCCGGCTCCTCGGCCGGGTCGGAGGACTTCACCCCGCGCGCGATCGAACTCGAGGGCGAGCTGATCGCCCACGGCGTCAACATCGCGCCGGGCAAGCCGACGGCGCTCGGCATCGTCGGCGGCAAGCCGGTCATCGGGCTTCCCGGCTTCCCGGTGGCGGCAATCGTCGCGGCGCGGCTTTTTCTCGCGCCCCTGGTGCGGCTGCTCCTCGGGCTTCCGGAGCCGATCGCCCCGCGCATCCCGGCCGTGCTGCCGCGGGCACTGCCCTCGCGGCTGGACGTGCGCGAATTCGTCCGGGTGCGGCTCGGGCGCGTCGGCGGGCGCACGTTCGCCTACCCGCTGCCGCGCGGCTCGGCGGCGATCTTCTCCTGGACGAAGGCGCAGGGGCTCGTCGTGATCCCCGAAGCGGTTGAGGGGCTCGAGGCGGGGGCGGAGGTCTCCGTCGAGATCATCCGGGAGATGCCCGACCTGGAGCGCACCGTGGTGCTCATCGGCAGCCACGACCTGCTGATCGACGTGCTCGAGGACGAGCTGCGCGCCCGCGGCGTGACGCTGCTGGCTTCGGCGACCGGGAGCCTCGGCGGCCTGCTCGCGCTGCGCGACGGCGTGGCGCACCTGGCGACATCGCACCTGATCGACCCGGCGAGCGGGACCTACAACCGCACCTACGTGGCCAAGCACCTCGGGCAGCGGGCGATCCGGCAGGTCGGTCTCGTCTGGCGCCAGCAGGGGTTGATGGTCGCCTCCGGGCAACCCGAAAGGGATCGCGGGCTGGGGCGACCTGGGGCGGCAGGACGTGACGTTTCGTGAACCGGCAGAAGGGGTCGGGCTCGCGGGTGCTCCTCGACTACCGGCTCGGCCAGGCGGGGATCGCGCCGGAGCAGGTGCGCGGCTACCGGCGCGAGGAGTACACGCACTGGGCGGTGGCGATGGCGGTGCAGAGCGGGCTGACGGACTGCGGGCTCGGCATCCGCTCGGCGGCGGCGACGATGGGGCTGGACTTCGTCCCGCTCGAGGAGGAGGAGTTCGACCTGCTGATCCCCGAGGAGCACGTCGACGCTGCCGGCGCTGCAGGCGCTGCTGGAGACGACGGCCTCGGAGAGGTTCAGAAGCCGCGTCCTCGCCCTCGGCGGCTATCGCTTCCGCTGACGTTACGGCCGCTGAAAAGGGCCCATCTGCGGCGTCGGGAACCGCTCCCGGACGACTGCGCTCAACGTCGGCGAGGCGGCCGGGTTAGTGCTTGATGTAGCCGCTGGCGCGGACGAACGTCACCTTGAGGTTCGCGACCGCCTCCTTGATCAGCTTGGCCTCCTCCTCGGTCAGGTTGCCCTTCGTCTTCTCCTCGAGAATGCCGAGGATGTCGATGTGCCAGCTGGCGATCGGGAAGTTGGCCATCGACTGGCCGGTCTTCGGGTCGTCGAAGAGTCCCATGAAGGCCAGTCCCTCCTGGTAGAGCTTGCCGACGAGCTGGAGGAAGTCCGCCGGGCCCGGGACTCCGGGACTCGCCGCCCGGCTCGTCCAGGTCGCTGGTCGGCTCCAGGTCCATGGCTGCAGGCCCGGCGGCCGGCTCCGCGGCCGGCTGTGCGCGGCCTGCGGCGCCGGTTCGGGCGTCGGCGCCGTCGCCGGGGCGTCGGCGGCCGGTTCCTCGTAGCGCTTGCGCCGGTCGGAGACCTTGAAGCCCTGGGGCTGCCCTTCTTTGTCGCGTTCGTCGCTCATGCTATGATCCTCTCTGGTGATAGTTTCGGTCACGGTCCCGGGCCGACGCGCGAGGCGGACGCCCGGGATGCACGACGCGGAGTATAGCCGAATCATGGGTCACGAGAACAGAGACTCCGCCGATCACGGGTTCGCGGGCTTCGTCGAACTCATGGCGCGCCTGCGCGCCCCCGACGGCTGCCCCTGGGACCGCAAGCAGACCGCCGAATCGCTCAAGCCCTACGTCATCGAAGAGGCGTACGAAGTCGTCGGCGCGATCGAGCAGGGCGACCAGCGCGAGATCTGCGAGGAACTCGGCGACCTGCTGCTGCAGGTGGTCTTCCAGGCGCAGGTGGCCGAGGAAGCCGGCCATTTCGCCATCGCCGATGTCGTGCGCGCCATCCACGAGAAGCTCGTCCGGCGCCACCCGCACGTCTTCGGCGAGGCCACCGCGGCCGATGCCGACGAGGTCGTGACGAACTGGGAGCGCATCAAGCAGGCCGAGAAGGCCGGACGCTCCGTGGTCGAGGGCGTCGATCCGCGGCTGCCGGCGCTGCAGCGCGCCTGGCGGATGCAGAAGAAGGTCTCCAAGGTCGGCTTCGACTGGGAGCGGCCCGAGGGCGCCCTCGAGAAGCTGCACGAGGAACTCGAGGAGTTCCGCGTCGCGCGCGAGACGGAGACGCCCGAGCGCGCCGAGGAGGAGATGGGGGACGCGCTCTTCGCCCTGGCGAACGTCGCGCGGCTGGCCGGCATCAACCCCGAAGAGGCCCTGAAGAAGTCCTCGGCGAAGTTCGAGCGCCGCTTCCGCGCGGTGGAGGCTGGCCTGCGCGCCCGGAGCATCGACCCGGCGCAGGCGACGCTGGAGCAGATGGAAGCGCTCTGGCAGGCCGCAAAACGCGACGGCGGCTAACGGCCGGATCTGCGCAGGGCGTCGAGGGCGTTCTGGGCGGCTTTGCGGGAGGTGAAGTCCGGGTCTTTCCGCAGTTGCGCCTCAAGTACCGGGACCGCGGTGCGGTCGCCGATCCGCGCCAGGGCGTAGGCCGCGGTGGCCCGAACGTGAGCCGAGGGGTCCTCGAGGGCTTTGATGAGCGCCTCGGTCGCGTCCCGCGAGCCGATCTGTCCCAGCGCGTGGGCCGCGATGCCGCGCACGCTGCTGCTCGGGTCGGCGAGGGTGCGCGTGAGCGCCGGCACCGCCCGCCGGTCCTTGAGCCCGCCGAGCGCGTAGGCCGCGTAGAGGCGCACCTCCTCGTCCTGGTTGCCGAGCAGTTCGATCAGCGGCGCGACCGATGCCGGGTCGGCGATCTGGATCAGCGCCGTCGCGGAGTTCTTGCCCGTGTCCCCGGCGCTCTGGATCGCCTCGAGCAGCGGCGCCACCGCCCGCCGGTCCTTGACCTCCCCCATGACCCGCGCCACGCTCTCGCGGATGGCCGGGTCCGGCCCCTTGAGGCGCTCGTCGAGTTCCGGGAGGACGTTCCCGTCGAGACGGGTGAGCGCCTCCTCGGCGTACCAGCCCGTGCGCTCGTCCTTGAGCGCGGCGATCAGGCTGTCGATGTCGCGGCCGCCGATCTTGTCGAGAATGCGCACGGCCAGCCACCGGGTCTCCGGGTCGTTGAGCGAGGCGAGCAGCAGCCGGATCGAGATGCGGCCGCCGATGCTCATCAGGCCGACCGCGGCGTAGGTGCGCAGCGCCGGGTCCTTGTCCCGCAGCAGGGCCACGAGAAACTCCTCCGCGCGCGGGTCGCCGATCTCGGTCAGCGCGATCGCCGCGAAACGCCGCACCGCCGGGTCCGGGTCGTGCAGCCGCTGGATGATGGCCTCGACGGCGCTCGGTCGCCTTGAGTTTGCCGAGCAGGTAGATGGCGCGCGTCGAGCGGTTCGCCGCTGGTGGTCTCGAGCACCCCCGACAGGCAGGCCACGGCCGGGTCGCCCATGTTCAGGAACGCCACGCGCAGGGAGTCCTGGAGATCCTCGCCGGGCAAGGCGAGCAGCCGCCCCGCCAGCGCGCACGAGGTGACGGCCTGGATGTTGCCGAGCGCGGTGATGGCGCTCTTGACGACCTCGCGGTCCGGGTCGTTGATCAGCGAGGTGATGGTCGCGGCGAGCGAGGGGTCGCCCAGCCCCCCGAGCACGTCGAGCGCCCGCCGGCGCACGCGCGTCCGGGGGCTTCTCAGCAGCTGGGTGACGGCGGGGATCACCGAGCGCTCGCCGATGGCGATCAACGCTTCGGCGGCGGTGTCCAGGACGAGAGGGTCCGGGTCCTGGAGCAGCCGCAGCACCCCGCGGGCGGCCTTGGGGTCGCCGATCTCGCCCGAGCGCGTACGTGGCGTAGAGGCGCACGGTGCGGTCCTCGGAGAACAGCGATTCGAGCAGCGGGCGCAGCGCCGGCTGGCCGACGTTGACGAGCACCTTTGCCGCGAGCCAGCCGATCTCCTCGCTGTCGAGCACGTCGATGAGCGGGCGCACCATCTCCGGGTCGGAGATTTTGCCGAGCGCGTAGATGGCGTAGAGCCGATTGTCCGGGTTCGGGTCGCGCAATTTCCCGATGAGGATCTCGACGACCTCCGCGCTGCCGAGGTTGAAGAGCGAGGTCGCCATGTTGACGACGGAGGCGTCCTCGGTGCGCAGCGCGGCGAGCAGCGCTTCCTTGGCGCGCTGGTCGCCGATCTCGCCGAGCGCCGTGGCGGCGTACCCGCGGACGACCGGGTCGGGGTCCTTGAGCGCGCCGATGAGCGCGTCGGTGGCCGCCTTGTCGCGGATCATGCCGAGGGCGTAGGCCACGTGCTGCCGGATTTCGGCGTCCGGGCTGGCGAGCAGCGGGACGAGCGCCGGGACGGCCTGCGCCGCGCGGATCTCCCCGAGGGAGTAGGCGGCGAAGCGCACCGTGTCGGCGTCGGGCGCGCGCAGGGCCTCGAGCAGGGCGGGAATCGCGGCGTCCCTGAGCTGGGAGACCTGGCGCACCGCCATCCAGCGCAGCTCCTCGTCCGGGAAGAAAGCGACGAGCGCGCGGATGGCTTCCTGCGTCCCGAGGTCCCCGATCAGCTCGATGACCTTGTAGCGTCCGAACGGGCTCTCGCCCGGCAGTCGCTTCAGCAGCGCGTCGAGGTCCTCCTGGGCGTGGGCCGCGGCCGGCGCCAGCAGCGCGCAGCAGAGCGCGGCCGCCAGGACGGCGAGCGCGCAGAGCCGGCCCGGCGCCGGTCGCGGGGTTTTCTTGCGGGGGGGCATGGCGGGTGCTATCGTAGGAACGGGAAGCTCGGCCTGTCAAGCAATTTCTCGACTCGGGTCGGGCTGCTTGCATCAGGTGACCGAAGGTTCTGATGCACGTGCTGGCGACAGGGCTGGCAGCCCGCACGGGGAGGTCGCAGCGCGGGCCCCGCATGCGCGCACGGGGATGAAGCCTATGGAAATCATCACCACCCACCTGGAAGCCGAGTTCGACTCGTTCGCCTCGATGGTGGCGGCGAAGAAGCTCTACCCGGGGGCGAAGCTCGTCTTCCCCGGCTCGCAGGAGCGGGCGCTGCGCGAGTATCTCAAGGCCTCGCCGCGCCGCTTCGCGGTGACGCGGCTGCGCACGCTCGATCTGGCGCAGGTCACGCGCATGATCCTGGTCGACACCCGGCGGCGCGATCGCATCGGCGCGCTCGCCGAGCTCGCCGCCCGGCCCGGGGTCGAGGTCCACGTCTACGACCACCACCCCGCGAGCCCCGAGGACATCGCCGGGGCGCTCGAGGTGGTCGAGGAGGTCGGCGCGAACGTCACGCTGATGGTCGAGCTCCTGCGCCGGCGGAGCCTCGCCGTCTCGCCCGAGGAGGCGACGCTCCTGGCCCTGGGCATCTACGAGGACACCGGCTCGCTGACCTTCGCCTCGACGACGCCCCGCGACCTGCAGGCCGCGGCGTGGCTGCTCGAGCAGGGGGCGAATCTCAACATCGTGGCGGACCGGATCGCCCGCGACCTCACGCCCGAGCAGGTGCTGCTCCTCAACGATCTGCTGCGCTCCCTGCGGCGGCACGCGATCAGGGGCGTTGAAGTCGGCGTGGCCTCGGCCTCGCGTCCCGGGTACATCGGCGATCTTTCGCTCCTCACCGGCAAGCTGCGCGAGATGGAGAACCTCGGCGCCGTTTTTGTCGCGGTGCGCATGGGCGCGCGGGTCTACGTGGTCGGGCGCAGTCGCGTCGGCGCGGTCGATGCGGGTGCGGTCGCCACCCGCCTCGGCGGCGGCGGGCACCCGACGGCTGCCGCGGCGTCGGTGCACGAATCGCGGCTCGCGCCGGTGCGGCAGCGGCTGATGACGGCCCTGCGCGAGGCGGTCGTCCCGCCGCGGCTGGCCCGCGAAATCATGACCCACCCGGTGACCAGCATCGAGGGCGACACGACGCTCGCGGCGGCGCGCAAGGTGCAGGCGCGCGCCGGCCTGAACGTGCTTCCCGTCGTCGACCGCGGGCGTTTTGTCGGAATCCTCGCGCGCGGAGTCACCGAAAAGGCCGTGCGCCACGGGTTCGGCGAGCGCCCGGTCTCGGACTACATGAGCACCGACGTCGGCACGCTTCCCGCGTCGGCCACGTTCGCCCGGATCGAGGAGTTCATTCTCGGGCGCGGCCAGCGCCTGATCCCGGTGACGCGCGCGGGGCGCCTGGTCGGTGTGATCACCCGCATGGATTACCTGCGCGCGCTGCGGGCGGAGGCGTCGCGTGTCGCGCCGGCCGGTTCCTTGCGCCGCGCGGCCCCCCGGGAGATGCGCCGGCGCGACGTGCGCGCGCTGATCCGCGAGCGGGTCGCCCCGGCCGTGCAGGGGTTGCTCGCGACCATCGGCGAGGAGGCGGAGGCGGCCGGGCTGCGCGCCTACCTCGTGGGGGGCTGGGTGCGCGACCTGCTGCTGCACGAGGAGAACCTCGACCTCGACGTCATGGTCGAGGGCGACGGCGTCGCCTTTGCGCAGCGGCTCGGTCGGCGGCTCGGGGGCCGGGTGCACACGCACCCGCGCTTCGAGACAGCGGTCGTCGCGCTGCCGGACGGGACGAAAATCGACGTCGCCACCGCGCGCGCCGAGTACTACGAGGCGCCCGGGGCGCTGCCGACGGTCGTCCACGGCAACGTCAAGATGGACCTGCTGCGTCGCGACTTCACGATCAACGCGCTGGCCGTGGCGCTGAATCCCGGGCAGTTCGGCACGCTGCTCGACTTCTTCGGCGGGCTGAAGGACCTGCACGACCGGGTGATCCAGGTGCTGCACAGCCTGAGTTTCGTGGAGGACCCGACGCGCGTCTTCCGGGCCATCCGCTTCGAGCAGCGGCTGCACTTCAAGCTCGGGGAGACCACGCGCCGGCTGATCCGGGACGCCGTCGCCAAGGGACTGTTCGAGACCCTCGCCGGGCCGAGGATCTTCGGGGAGCTCGCGCTGATTCTCAAGGAGCGCAACCCGCTGCCGGCGCTGGCGCGCATGGAGGAACTCGGCGTGCTGCGCTACGTCCACCCGCGGGCGCGGGTGACCCGCGCGGGGCTGCGGCTGTTCGGGGCGCTCCGGCGCCGGCTGGCGACCCTCGGGGAGCAGGGCCGGGAGTGCTGCTGGATGCTGTATCTTGCGGCGCTGTGCGAGGGTCTCGGGCCGCGCGGCGCGACCGAACTGTGCGCGCGCCTCGCGATTCCGCCGCGCACGGCGGCGCGGCTGGTCGCCCTGGTCGGCGACGGGCGGCGCCTCCAGAAAAAGCTCGAGGCGGCGCGGCCGTGGCGGGCCTCGGTGGTGCACGCGCTGCTCGCCCCCTGGCCGCGGGAGATGGCGATCTACGTCTGGGCGCGCACGACGAGCCGCGGGGCGGCCGAGGCGGCGCGGGACTTCATCGCCGCGGGCGCGGCGGTCGTGACCGAGCTCAAGGGGCGCGATCTGCTCGCCCTCGGGTACCGCCCCGGGCCGCTCTACCGGGAGATTCTCGCCGCGCTGCTCGCCGAGCGCCTCGAGGGCCGCGTGAGAACGCGGGAGGAGGAACTCGCCTGGGTGCGCGCCCATTACCCTGCGTTGACTGCGGACGCACAAGACGCCCCTTCCTCTCCCGTTGACGAAGGGCGAAGGAGCGGGGTTTGTCCACCGGGATCACCACGGCAACGCGACGGGTCTCACTCGCGTTTGGTGATTCACCCGCTGTTTGTTAGGATGCCCCCTATGCATAAGCAGTCGGGGGACGTTCTGATGGGCGGCGGGCAGGGTGTCGTCGTCCAGATCTTCGCGCTCGTCCTGGCCGTCTGCTTCCACGAGGCGGCCCACGGCTGGGTGGCCTGGCGCAACGGCGATCCGACGGCCAAGCTCGCCGGGCGCATCACGCTCAACCCGATCCCGCACATCGACCTGTTCGGGACCATCCTCTTCCCGGCGATCCTGATGATCACCCACGCCCCGATCCTCATCGGCTGGGCCAAGCCGGTGCCGGTGAACCCGCGCAACTTCACCAACCCCAAGCGCGGCTTCGCGCAGGTCTCGATCGCGGGGCCGGGGAGCAACATGCTGCTGGCGGTGATCGCCGCGATCGCCCTGAAGGTCTGGACCACGCTCGACCCCGGCCTGCACGAGTATCTCTACGGCTACCTCGCTCGGCGACGGCGGCTCGCGTCGGGGTCAGCGTCGCGCTGCCGCTGGCGCTCTTTCTGCTGCAGTCGGTCTACATCAACGTCGTGCTCGGGGTCTTCAACTGCTTCCCGATCCCGCCGCTCGACGGCGGTCACTTCCTGATGGGCGTGCTGCCGCCGCGCCAGGCGATGGCGCTCGCGAAAATCGAGCCCTACGGGTTGTTCATCGTGCTCGGGCTCGCCTACCTCGGCGTGATCAGTCTCCTCGTGCGCCCCATCACCTCGCTGCTGCTGACGGTGCTGTTGTAGCAGGCTGCTAAAATGGCCCATCTGCGGCGTCGGGACCCGCCCTGCACGCGCGAACGAGCACTGCAGGCGTCGGGCGGCATTGTGCAGCCTCCCCGCGCTTCCGTCGGACGAAAATGACGTCCGAAGCACGGTCACGCTCGGGATGCCGTGGTGCTGGCGGCCACGGCGGTCGGCGCAGCGGCGGGACCAGCACCCGGCCGATCGTCGCGGGGATGGGGTGCGTGACGGCGCAGTGCCACGCGCGGCTGCTCGAGGCCGCAGCCGGGGCGCGGGGCGGGTCGGTCCACCAGCCCGCGGCCGCTGGCGACTGCGCCTCCTGCCACGACCTCGCGCTGCCCGCGGGGGCGCGCTTCGTCAAAGGGGCGCCGTCCGGCAACGCCGACGGCCCCGCGACCGCCCGCGCCTGGGACCTGGCCTTCTGCTCGGCGTGTCACGGCGAGGGGCTCCTCGCCGTGAATGCCCCGGCGCGGCAACCGGTTTCGCCGACGGGAAGAGAAACCTGCACGCGCTTGCACGTGCAGGCCGGCCGCGGCCGCCGCTGCCTGCCCTGCCACGACCCGCACGCGGCGCGCCAGCCGAAGCTGCTGCGCGAGCGGATTCCGGCGCGGGGGAACGCGAAGATCGCCCAGGAGTTCCGCGGCGAACCGACAGGGCGGCTGGTGCAAAACCGGCTGCCACGCGCCGAAGAGCTACGAGCGGTAGCCCGCCGGCTTCGCGTCGGGCCCCGCCCTCTCAGCGCAGCCCGGCAAGTCGTACTGCACGCCGGCGGCGCGCGCCGCGTCGTTGTCGTCGTAGTCAGGCGCTCGTACTGCAGCTGCAGCTCCCCGGTCGAAGCGCCACGCAGCCCCGCGCCGCAGGTCACGCAGGCCCGAGTCCGAGACCCTCTTGGTGTTGCGGCCGCTCTGGGATGCTGATCTTCTCGATCCGTCCGGCAGGTCCAGGTCAGCGCCCCCAGGCCGACCCAGGGCGCCCGGCGTCGCAAGGCCAGCGCCGCCGCGAGCAAGCCCCCGGCCAGCGCCAGGGCGGCGGCCGGTTTCCAGAGGGCGGGCATCGTGTCCGGGTAACTATACTGGACCGCCAGACCCTGCGGCCAGAACAGCTTGCCGAGGTAGCGTGCATACGAGAGCAGGGCGCTCGCGTAACGCAGGCCCCGGTGGGCCTGGTCCATCAGATTGATTGCCCCTTCGCGCTGTTGTGCGACGAGAGTGAGGACCGCAGCCCCGACCGAAAGGGCCAGCAGCGGGAGTTTCTCGGCCACCAGCCGCACGGGAACGAGGCTGCCGCGGCCCGGGATCCGCCGCCACCGTCCGAGCGGCCACCAGTCGAGGAGCAGGAGCAGGGCCGGAAGGGTCACCAACATTGGCTTTGCCATCAGCCCGAGGGCGAGAAGGAGGGCCGCAGCGAGATACCGCGTGACTCCGGGATGGCGTGTGTAGCGCACCCACGCCCCGAGCGCGAGCAGGCCGAAGAACGAAGAGAGGACGTCCTTGCGCTCGGCGATCCAGACGACGGATTCACCCGAAGCGGGTGGGCCGCAACGCCGCCCCGAGGTGGGGCCCCCCGGCCTCCGTCCCGAAGAGTTCGACGTCGATCTTGCGTCCACCGGGCCACCGGCGTCCCACGCTCAACGCCCAGAGAGCGCTCGCCGTGAGTCCGGCCTGGACCTTCTCTCCGGACGTAGCTTGTCGTCGTCGAGTGCGACACGGAGGTGGCGCACTCGGGCATCGCCCGGTGAACAGTCCCAACCCGCTGGACGCCTCTCCCGACCTCGGGCGGGCTACTCCTCGTCGTAGGTGCGCCGCGCCAGGATCTTGCGCGGCTTGGCGCCGTCCGCCGGGCCGATCAGGCCGGCCTTCTCCATCGCCTCGATCATCCGCGCGGCGCGGTTGTAGCCGACCTTGAGGCGCCGCTGCACGTACGAGATCGAGGCCTGGCCGCTCTCGGTGACGACCGCGACGGCCTGGTCGTACATCTCGTCCTGCTCGCCGTCGCCGCCCTCGGCGCCGGCCTCGGCGTCGGCGGGCGGCGGCAGCAGCAGCGCCTCGTTGTAGGTCGGCTGCGCCTGCCCCTTGAGGTGCTCGACGAGCCGCTTGACCTCGTCCTCCGAGACGAAGGCGCCGTGGATGCGCTCGAGCTTGTTCGTCCCCGGCGGCAGGTAGAGCATGTCGCCCTTGCCGAGCAGCAGCTCGGCGCCGTTGGCGTCGAGCACGACGCGCGAGTCGATCTTCGACGAGACGTTGAACGACATGCGCACCGGCAGGTTGGCCTTGATGATGCCGGTGATGACGTTGGTCGAGGGGCGCTGCGTGGCGATCACCAGGTGCATCCCGACGGCGCGCGAGAGCTGCGCCAGCCGCGTGATCGAGTCCTCGACCTCGCTCTGCGCGAGGATCATCAGGTCGGCCAGCTCGTCGATGACGATCACGAGAAACGACATCAGCGCCGGCACCTCGCCGCGCGCCTTGGCCTCGGCCGCGAGGTGGTGGTTGTAGGACTCGATGTTGCGGACCTTCTTCTCGGCGAGGATGCGGTAGCGCTCCTCCATCAGGCCGACGGCGTTGCGCAGCGCGTAGGCCGCCTTCTTCGGGTTGCTGACCACCGGCGCGATCAGGTGCGGGATGCCGTCGTACATCGTCAGCTCGACCATCTTCGGGTCGATCATGATGAACTGCACCTCGTCGGGGCGCGCCGAGAAGAGGATCGAGCTGATCAGCGTGTTGATCATCACGCTCTTGCCCGACCCGGTGGCGCCCGCGATCAGCACGTGGGGCATCTTGCCCAGGTCGGCGATGCGCGGCTTGCCGTAGATGTCCTTGCCGAGCGCGACGGTGAGCTTCGAGTGTGCCGCGGCCGTACTCCTCCGAGAGCATGATCTCCTTGAGCGTGACCACCTCGCGCGTGCGGTTCGGCAGCTCGATGCCGACGACCGGCTTGCCGGGGATCGGGGCCACCACGCGCACCGAGGTCGCCGAGAGCGCCAGGGCGAGATCGTCCTGGAGGCCGACGATGCGGTTGACCTTGATGCCGGCCGCCGGCTCGTACTCGTACATCGTGATCACCGGGCCGGGGTGGACCTGGGTGACCCGGCCGTTGACGCCGAAGTCGGCGAGCTTGCGCTCGAGGATGCGCGAGTGCGCGAGGATCTCTTCCCGCGAGACCGGCGCGCGGTCGGGCGGCGGGTCGTCGAGCAGGTCGAGCGGCGGCAGCACGAAGGTGCTGCGGGTGCGGGCCGGCTCGGGCCGCCGCGGCGCCGGTTTGCTGTGCCGCGGCGGCGGGCGGTGCACGATCAGCGGCCCGGCGAGGTCCTCGTCGCCGATCTCCAGCGGCGCCTCGGCCGGCCGCTCCGGCGCTGTCGCCTCCTCCCGGGCTCCGGTGAAACTGCGGTTTCCGCGCGCCTGCTCCTTCTCCTTGCGCCCGCGCCGCAGGTCCCGGGCCCGGGCCACTGCGGCGGCCGCCGCCTGCGCGCGCGTCCAGAGGAACTGCGCGATGCGCCGGGGGGTCAGGTGGGTCGCGAGCGTGAAGGAGGCGACCAGCAGGAAGCCGAAGACCAGGGTGCTGCCGCTGACGCCCAGCCACGGCAGCGTCAGGCCCGCCAGCAATTTGCCGACGACGCCACCCCCGGGGACCGGCTGGCCCCCGCCGCGGTACAGCGGGTCGGCAACGCCGAACGCGAGGTTGCCGAGGGCGACGAGCGCGAGCGAAAAGACCGTGAGCCCGACGAGGCGCCCGATGCGCCTCGCGAAGCTGATGGGGATGTGGGTGAAGCAGAGCACCGCCGCCCCGAAGGTGTGCGCCGGGAAGAGCCAGGCGCCGAAGCCGAAGAGCTGGATGAGCAGGTCGGCGAAGTAGGCCCCGAAGACGCCGAGAAAGTTGTGGGTGGCCCCGCTGCCCGTGACGACGTTGAAGGACGGGTCGCGCGCGCTCGTAGGACGCGAGCGCGATGATCGCGGCGATGGTGAGCGCGACGAAGCCGACGCCGGCGATCTCCCGCAGGCGGTTCCAGCGCGCCGCCCGGCGGGCGCTCTGCTCGTGCCCCCGACGGAGGGATTGATCCTTTTTCTTCTTCCTGCCGCGGGCCATGGGCTTCGCCTCGCCGCTGCTCAGCGGTTCGCCAGCACCGCGGCCGAGAAGCCCGCCACGGCCCAGCAGTACAGCCCGAATTGCCAGAGCTTGCCGGCGCGCGTCCAGCGCAGCACCAGCAGGATCGCGAGATAGCCGGTCGCGGCGGCGGCGGCGAACCCGGCGGCGGCGAGCGCGATCGGGACCCCGGAGTCGTCGGACGGCGGGTGGCGCAACTGGAGGAGCGCGGCGCCGAAGATTGCGGGCAGCGCGAGCAGGAAGGAGAAGCGCACGGCGTCCTCGCGGCGCAGGCCGACCGCGAGCCCGGCGACGATCGTGCTGCCGGAGCGCGAAATCCCGGGCACGATGGCGAGGCCCTGCGCGAGGCCGACGAGGGCGGCGCGCCACCACGGGGCGCTCCCGACGGGCAGTGTCGTTGCCGGCAGCAGCGAGGAGGCGATCAGGAAGGTGCCGGTCACGGCGAGGGCGCCGACGACCGCCGCGGGCGAGGCGAAGAGGCTCTCGAAAAAATCCTTGAACGCCAGCCCGATGACCGCCGTCGGCACGGTCGCGGCGGCCAGCAGCAGCAGCAGGCGCCGCGTGTTTTTCAGCTCCGCCGGCGCTTGCCGGTACGGCGGCAGCAACCCCCGGAACAAGGCGGCGACGTCCCGGCGGTAGAAGAGCAGCGCGGCCAGCGCGGTGCCCAGGTGCAGGACGATGTCGTAGACGAACGCGCCCGCCGGGTCGATCCCGAAAAACGTCTGCGCCAGGACGAGGTGCCCGGAACTGGAAACCGGAAGGAACTCGGTGAGCCCCTGGAGCACGGCGAGGAAGAGCGCTTCGAACCAGTTCATCGATGGTGGTATCTTACCAGAAGATAGCGAGCTCGCAGGGGCAGGTCAGGCTCGGCCGGCATTCCGATGGGGGCGGCAGCGGCGTCGCCGCGCCAGGGGCGGCGTAGCCCCCGTGCGAAGCGCCGGCGAGAGGCGTCGGTGACCGAGCGGCGCTATCCGGCCGATCACGCGGGTCCGAACGAGCGGTCGAAGAGTTCCTCGATCGCCTTCTTGCCGTTCTCCTCGAGGAAGCGGGTGCCCGTCCCGGTGATGTGCGCGTGCGTGATGACCGGCGGTTCGCACGCGGCCCAGGCCTCGCCGCTCCAGGTGAACCAGCTGCTCTTGCCCTGGTCGAAGACGAAGAGCGGCTTGTTGCAGAGCTTGGCGAACTCCGCGCCCCAGCCGGTGCCGCCGCGCACGGTGCCGTCCTCCTGGATCCAGCCGACCACGTAGATCTCCTGGCCGGAGTTGACCTGGTACCAGATCGTCTGGAGGACCTTGCGGATCAGCGGGGCGTTGGGGAAGCTGCGGTTCATCAGCTTCGACACGTAGCTCAGGCTCACGTCCCCGCGCTCGAGCTCCTCGTGGGTCAGGACGCGGATGCCGCGGGTCCGCGCGTCGGTGTGGCCGGCAAAGGTGAAATTGACCTCCTCGAGGCCGTGGCGCTCGGCCGCCGCGCCGAAGGCCGCCTCGACGCCGGGCGCGCCGCCGCTGAACAGGATGCATTCACTCGCTTTCATGACCATCGCTTCTCCTCGCAGGCTCTGGCGCCTGCTAGCTCTCGTTGACGAGGAAGGTCGTGGGGTCGAGCCGGATCGCCGGGCGCCCCTTCGACGCGGCGACGTCGCTCTTGAGCGTCTGCAGCGACAGGCCGCCCCGCGTCCGGTGTCGATCAGCAGGATGCTGTCGAAGAGCTCTTCGAAGCGGTCGCAGGGCGCCGGGACGCCGAGCGCGCTGACCCGCGGCGCCTTGAGCTCGGCGCACCGCCGGAGAACCAGGCGTGCAGCTGGCGCTCGTGCACCATTTCGCGCAGACTGCGGACCTGGGCCTCGCCGGCGTTCTCGAAGTCGAAGCCGTCGATGACGAGGCACTGCGGGTGGAAGATGTCCTGCTCGATCAGGTCGTTCAGGCGCTCCTCGAGCTTTGCGGCGCTGAAGGAGCCGGTGTTGAAGGTCATGATCAGCCGGTTGGCGGCGATCTCGCTGTGGACCTCGCCGACGTGCTCGAGCTTGTAGCTGCGCGAGAGCTCCTGGAAGAGATCCTCGTACCACTCCTTGGTCTTCTCGAGGCTCTGCCCGATGCTCACGTGGATGACGCGGTTGCCCCGCAGGACGCTGTCGAGGGCGAACTGCACGAGCACCGCGGTCTTGCCGGCGCCGCGCGGGGCGATGACGAGCCCCAGCCTCGGGGTCGCGGTGTTGCGGCCGGTGTCGGGCTCCCAGGCACGCAGCGGATTCTTGAGGATCAGGTCTTTTTTCAGCATCTCGACGCTCCTGTCGCGCAGATAGATGAGGGTTGCGGCCTGCGGCGCCATCAGGCGACCGAGGTCTTCTTCCGCTCGCCGGCCTCCTTGATGACTTCGTCCATCAGTCCCTTCGGCAACTGGCGGTACGACGCGAACTCCATGGTGAACTCGGCCTTGCCCTGGGTGCCCGAGCGCAGCACCGTCGAGTAGCCGAACATCTCGGCCAGCGGCACCTCGGCCTCGACCACCGTGAAGGCGCCCTCCTCGGTGGTGCCGATGATGATGCCGCGGCGCTGGTTGAGGCCGCCCATGATGTTGCCCTGGAACTCGGTCGGGCCCTCGACGACGACCTTCATGATCGGCTCGAGGAGCACCGGCGCCGCCTTGCCGAAGCCGTCGCGGAACGCGCCGATGCCCGCCGGCTGGAAGGCGTTGTCCGAGGAGTCGACCGAGTGCGAGGCGCCGTCGTTGATGGTCACGCGCACGCCGTTGATCGGGAAGCCGGCGAGCGGCCCCTTCCGCAGGCACTGCTTGAAGCCCTTGTCGACCGAGCCGATGAACTCGCTCGGGATCGCGCCGCCGGTGACCTTGTTGACGAACTCGTACTCGCCCTCCTCGAGCGGCTCGATGAACCCGGCCACGCGTCCGTACTGGCCCGAGCCGCCGGTCTGCTTCTTGTGCGTGTAGTTGAACTCGGCGCGCCGGGTGATCGTCTCGCGGTAGGCGACCTGGGGCTTCCCGGCGTCGACCTCGGCGGCGTACTCGCGGTGCATGCGCTCGATGTAGACCTCGAGGTGCAGCTCGCCCATGCCGGAGATGATCGTCTCGTTCGTCTCCGGGTCGGCGTGGACGCGGAAGGTCGGGTCCTCCTTGGAGAAGCGGTTGAGCGCCTTGCTCATGTTGTCCTGCGCCTTGTGGTCCTTCGGCACGACGGCGAGCGAGATGACCGGCGCCGGCACGTACATCGAGGTCATCGAGTAGGAGATCTCCGGGGCGGTGAAGGTGTCGCCGGAGGCGCAGTCGATGCCGAAGAGCGCGACGATGTCGCCGGCGGCCGCGGCGTCGATGTCCTCCATCTCGTCGGAGTGCATGCGCACGAGCCGGCCGACCTTGACCTTGCGGCCGGTGCGCGTGTTGACGATGGTGTCGCCCTTGGCGAGCGTGCCCTGGTAGATGCGCACGTAGGTCAGCTGGCCGTAGCGGCCGTCCTCGAGCTTGAAGGCCAGCGCGACCAGCGGGTCCTTGGGGTCCGACGCTGAGTCTGACCTCGGCCTCGTTGTCGAGCAGGTCGAGCGCGACGTTCTCGACTCTGCGATCGGGTTCGGCAGGTAGTGGCCGACGGCGTCGAGCAGCGGCTGGACGCCCTTGTTCTTGTAGGCCGAGCCGACGAAGCACCGGGGTCAGCTTGAGCGAGAGCGTGCCGCGGCGCACCGCCTCGCGGATCAGCTCCTCGGTCGGCGTGCTCCTCGAGCATCGCCTCCATCAGCTCGTCGGAGAACATCGAGACCGCGTCGAGCATCACCTCGCGCTTGCTGGGCCGCGTCGGCCGCGAGGTTCGCGGGGATCTCCTCGATCGCGGATCTCCTCGCCGTTGTCGCCGTCGAAGTAGATGCGCCTTCATCGTCACCAGGTCGACGACGCCGTCGAGCTCGGCCTCGAGGCCGATCGGGATCTGCATCATCACGGCGTTGTGGTTGAGCTTCTCGCGCAGCTGGGCGACGACGCGCTCGGGGTTGGCGCCGGTGCGGTCGCACTTGTTGATGAAGGCGATGCGCGGCACCTTGTAGCGGCGTCATCTGGCGGTCGACGGTGATGCGACTGGGACTGCACGCCGCCGACCGAGCAGAGCACGAGGATCGCGCCGTCGAGCACGCGCAGCGAGCGCTCGACCTCGATCGTGAAGTCGACGTGGCCGGGGGTGTCGATGATGTTGATGTGGTGGTCGTCCCAGTCGCAGTTGGTCGCGGCCGACTGGATGGTGATGCCGCGCTCGCGCTCGAGCTCCATCGAGTCCATCTTCGCGCCGACGCCGTCCTTGCCCTTGACGTCGTGGATCGCGTGGATGCGCTTGGTGTAGAAGAGGATGCGCTCGGTCAGCGTCGTCTTGCCCGAGTCGATGTGGGCGCTGATGCCGATGTTCCTGACTTTCTCCAGCTCTTTCATGGTGCTCCCGTTCCTGGCCGTCACTGCGGCGCCGTTCCTGCCCGCCCGTCGTGCCGCGGCGTGTTCTCTCCCGGGCGATGGTCCGGGGTTGCCGAAGCGTCCCCGACGCGCGGGGACACGGATGAAGAAGGGAAACATAGTGATTTGTAACGGATTTGTCAAGGGAAAACAGCAGAAACGTGCCGTGATGCTGGCCGTTCCCGTGCGCGAGGCGACGGTGGTGTCCCCTCGGTCGTGCGTCTGCGCCGCCGGCCCGGCACGCGCGCCCGGGGCTCGCGGTCTCGTAACTCGCCTGCGGCTCAAACAACGAGTCCGCGTCCCTGCGGGACCGCCCCGGGCACGCGCTCCGGGCTTTTCGGCGGCTCCGCGCATCTTCCCTCGGTTACACCACAGCCGCCTCGCTTCCCGTTACGGTCGCTGAAAATGGCCCGTCTGCGCTTCGCGTTATGAACCGGTACAAACTCCGGCGTGGGCGTGGCGGCGGCGGGCGGGCGCATGGCGGAGCGCGAGGGAACCGCAGCGGCCGCACCGAAGCGTTCCCGCAGGGACGAAGCGTGCTGTTTGAGCCCCGCCGCGGGCGAGTTGCACGCTTCGAGTGCAGGGGCGGACAAGCTGCGGTCGAGCGCGCAGCTGGCGACCGCCCGTCGCCGCCACGCTCCCGCCCGTACACGGGGACACGTCGTGATTGACACCGGGTGGCCGGCGGGGGACGATGCCGGCCATGCTCAAGCCCTCCTGGGTCTTCCCGAAACCGTACGACTTCGCCGGGGGGCACGAGGTGCGCCGGTTGATGCGCGAGTTGCGCCTGGCGACGGTCTGCGAGTCGGCGCGCTGCCCGAACCGCGGCGAGTGTTTCGCTTCGGGGACGGCGACTTTTCTGATCCTCGGCGAGGTCTGCACGCGCCGCTGCGGCTTCTGCGCGATCGCCAAGGGGGAGCCCGGGCCGCCGGACCCGGACGAGCCGGCGGCGGTCGCCGCGGCTGTGCGACGCCTCGGGCTGGCCTATGTCGTCGTGACGTCCGTGACTCGCGACGATCTCGCGGACGGCGGTGCGGCACAGTTTGCCGCGACGATCCGCGCGATTCGCGACGTCAACCCGCGGCCGCCGCCACCCGGGGGATCCGCTGGTTTCGCGGCTCGTCCATCCCCTGGAAAAGGCGGCGCGGTTTCGGGTCCCTCCCGGGAGCGAACTGGCGGGGATGACGCGCGGGCTGGGCTGATCCCGTCCGTCGAAGTCCTGATCCCCGATTTCGCCGGCGTTTCCGGGCACGCTCGAGACCGTCCTGGCCGCCGATCCCGCCGTGCTCAACCACAACCTCGAAACGGTTCCGCGCCTCTACCCGCGCGTTCGGCCCGGCGCGGACTATTCCCGCTCGCTCGCCTTGCTGCGCCGCTCGCGGGAGATCGACCCGGCGATCCCGACCAAGTCCGGCCTCATGGTGGGTTTCGGGGAGACAGATCGACGAACTCGTCGCCGTGATGCGCGACCTGGCTGCGGCCGGGGTCGCGGCGCTGACGATCGGGCAGTACCTGCAGCCGCGGCCGGGAGAGCCTCCCCGTGGAGCGCTACTGGCTCCCGGAGGAGTTCGCCGCGCTCGAGGCGGCCGGCCGGGCGGCGGGGATCGCGCAGGTGACGGCCGGGCCGCTCGTGCGCAGCTCGTACCGGGCGCGGGAGGCGTATCGCCGCGGCGGCCGCCGCTGTGCTGGAACTCGATCCTGCAAACCCCCTTGGTCCCCCTTTGGCAAAGGGCGGAATGAGGGGGGTTCGTCCACCGGAACCGAAGACCGCTCCCGGGGACGGAGTCCGTCATTCAGTGGCGGATGGTCAGCCGAAAAAGGCCCGTCTGCGGGTGCTGGTGGCTCTTTTGAGCAATCGGCCTCTTCCAAGGGTATTCAGCACGCTGTTATTGGGTATAATCCCCCGATGAATCCCGGGGAGGCGAGCGGCGTGATCTACATCGACGCCGACGCCTGCCCGGTCAAGGATGCCGTCTACAAGGTCGCCGCCCGCTACGGGATCCCGGTGGTCCTCGTCGCGAACTCCCGGATGCGGGTGCCCGAAGGCGGCGCGGTGAAACTGGTGCTCGTCGCCGGCGGGCAGCTCGACTCGGCCGACGACTGGATCGCGGCACGGGCCGGCGCGCGGGACGTCGTGGTCACCGCCGACATCCCGCTCGCCTCCCGCTGCGTCGCCGCCGGCGCCCGCGTCCTGGACCCGCGCGGGCGGGTCTTCACGGAGGACTCCGTCGGCGACACGCTGGCGACCCGCAACCTGATGTCGCAGCTGCGCGAAGTCGGCGCCGTCACCGGCGGGCCGGCGCCGCACGGCAAGCGCGACAGCTCGCTGTTCCTGCAGAAGCTCGACGAGTTGATCCAGCAGATTCGCCGGGCAAGGGAGCCCGCCTGACAGTGGTACAATCGCGCCCGGAGCGCTGCGAGAGCACATTTCGGACCACGGAGGTGAAGCGATGGCACTGAACGAGCCGCTGCTGCCCGAGTTCGACCAGGAAGCTGCGTCGACCCGCCTGCTCCTCGAGCGCGTCCCCGCGCAGGACGCCGACTGGAAGCCGCACCCGAAGTCCATGGCGCTCGGCGCGCTCGCGGTCCACGTGGCGAACCTCGCCGCGTGGCTGGGCATGACGCTGACGTCCACGGAACTCGACCTCGCGGTTTCGCCCCCCCCGGCGCCGTTCACCACCGTCGAGGCCCTGCTGGCGGCAGTTCGACAAGAACGTCGCGGCGAGCCGCGCGGCGCTCGCGAGAGCGGACGACGCCGATTTCGCGGTGCCCTGGTCGCTCAAGAGCGGCGACCAGGTGCATTTCACCCTCCCGCGCGCCGTGATCGTGCGCTCTTTCGTTCTGAGCCACCTGATCCACCACCGCGCCCAGCTCGGGGTGTACCTGCGGCTGCGCGACGTACCGCTGCCCCCGTGCTACGGCCCGACGGCCGACGCGGGGATGTAGGCAACCGACAGGACGGAGGAGCGGAGCCGTGTCGATCAAACGCGAAGAGGAGATCGCCTGCCCGAAGTGCGGGAAGGCGCAGACCGTGACCATCTGGGAGTCGATCGACGCGGACCCCGACCCCGAGGCGCGCACCGCGCTCTTCGAGGCGCGGGTCAACCGCTTCGACTGTCCCGCGTGCGAGTTCGACGCCCTGGTGCCGCTGCCGCTGCTCTATCACGACCGGAAGCGGCAGTTCGTCGTCCAGTTCTTCCCGTTCGGCTGGCTCGACGAGCCGGAGTTCGTGAGCCGCTTCGCCGCCGACGGGCGCGACCGGCAGGTCGCGGAGGCGTTCGAACGGGCGCTGAAGGCGAAGAAGATCCCCCCGGGAGCGGAACCCGCCGAGCCGCACGTCGTTTTCGACATGCCGGAGCTCGTCCGCTACGTCCTGTTCCGGGAAAGGGTCTTCGATGCCCGCGACGCGCAGGGCACCAAACCCGACGGGGAGGGACCCCCCTCACCCTCCTGAGCCCGGCGACGGTATACTTCCCCCATTCTTCCCGAGGAGTGACACATGGACTCAGTCAAGGTTGGTCTGATCGGATTCGGCACGGTCGGCAAGGGCGTCGTTCGCGTCCTGCAGCAGAACGCCGACATCATCAAAGAGCGCCTCGGGTTTCCCCTCGCGCTCGCGCGGATCGCGGACCAGGACACGACGAGCGACCGCGGCGTCAGCGTCGACCCGGCGCTGCTCACCGCTGACGCCCGCGCGCTCATCGAGGACCCGTCGATCCCGATCGTGGTCGAGCTGATCGGCGGGCTCTCCCCGGCGAAGGAATTCATCATCGAGGCGCTGCGGCGCGGCAAGTGCGTCGTCACCGCGAACAAGGCGCTGCTGGCCCACGCCTGGGAGGAGGTCTTCGGCGCGGCTGCGGCCGGCGGCGGCGCCGTCGGTTTCGAGGCGAGCGTCGGCGGCGGCATCCCGATCATCCGGGGGCTGCGCGAGGGCCTGGCCGCCAACCGCATCCAGTCGATGCACGGGATCATCAACGGGACGACCAACTACATCCTGTCGCGGATGACCGACGAGGGTCTGGAGTACGGCTCGGTCCTCAAGAAGGCGCAGGAACTGGGTTTCGCGGAGGCCGATCCGACGCTCGACGTCGAGGGGCACGACGCGGCGCACAAGCTCGCCATCCTCGCCTCGCTCGCCTTCGGGACGCGCGTGCGTCTCGAGCAGGTGCACACCGAGGGGATCGGGCGGGTCACCAAGACCGACATCGCCTACGCGCGCGAGCTGGGGTACGTCATCAAGCTGCTGGCGATCGCCAAGGACGCCGGCGGCGCCATCGAGGTCCGCGTGCACCCGACGCTGGTGCCGACGCGCTTCCTGCTGGCGACCGTGGGCGGCGCCTTCAACGCGGTCTACGTGCGCGGCGACGCCGTCGGGCCGACGCTCTTCTACGGTCTCGGCGCCGGGAGCCTGCCCACGGCGAGCGCGGTCGTCGGCGACGTCATGGAGATGGCGCGCCGCGTCAAGGCCGGCGCGGGCGCGCCGCCGCCCCCCGCCGTCGCGATCGCGCGCCACGCGCGAGGTGCTCTCGATGGACGAGGTCGTCTGTCCCTGCTACATCAGGATTCAGGCATTGGACAAGCCCGGCGTGCTCGCCGCCGTGGCCGGGATCCTCGGCCGGAACGAGATCAGCATCGCGAGCGTCATCCAGAAGGAGCGCGAGAAAGGCCGGGCGGTCCCGATCGTGCTGATGACCCACGAGGCGAAGGGGGCGGCCGTGCGCGCCGCGCTCGAGGAGGTGGGAAAGCTGCCGACCGTGAGCGGGCAGCCGCTCTGCATCCGCGTCGAAAAAGGCGAATAAGCAGGTGTAGGGGTTCCGGGGTCTGACCCCTCCGCCATCACCAAAGCGACAAGGTGTAGGGGCGGGGTTGATCCCCGCCCGGATGGGACACGAATATGAAATATCTGATTCTCATTCCCGACGGAGCGGCGGACTGGCCCGTGCCGGCCCTCGGCGGCAAGACGCCGCTCGAGGCGGCCGCGACGCCGAACCTCGACCGGCTGGCCCGGGAGGGGGAGTTCGGCCGTGTTCTCACCGTCCCGGCGGGGATGGAGCCGGGCAGCGACGTCGCCGGCATGAGCCTCTTCGGCAACGATCCGGCACGCGTCTACACCGGGCGGGCGCCGCTCGAGGCCGCGAGCATGGGCGTGGCGCTCGGGGACGCGGATGTGGCGCTGCGCTGCAACCTCGTCTCGACGGAGGGCGCCGCCGCCGAAGACCCCGCTGCGCTGATGATCGACTACAGCGCCGGCCACATCACGACGGAGGAGGGGCGCCGGATCGTCGAGGATTTCCGCGGCTCGGACATCTACCGCGAGCGCTACCTGCCGGACTTTGAACTCTTCCCCGGCGTCGGCTACCGGCACCTGCTCGTCTGGCGCGGCGGGTCGACCGACGCGAAGCTCACCCCGCCGCACGACATCCTCGGGCAGCCGCTGGTCGAACACCTGCCCCGGGGCGCGGCGGGGCCGAACCTGCTCGGCCTGATGGCGCTGGCCTTTCCCTGGCTGCGGCTGCACCCGGTGAATCGCGACCGGCGCAACCGCGGCCTCGGCGCCGCCGACAACTTCTGGTTCTGGGGTGCGGGCCGCCGGCCGGCGCTGCAGCCGTTCCGCGAGCGCTTCGGCCTTTCGGGTGCGGTGATTTCGGCGGTCGACCTGGTCAACGGCATCGGCGTGCTGCTGGGTCTCGAGCGGGTGACGGTGCCCGGCGCGACCGGCTACGTCGAGACGAACTACCGCGGCAAGGCCGAGCACGCGCTGGCGGCGTTGGCGCGCCACGACGTTGTTTTCGTGCACATCGAGGCCCCCGACGAGGCTGGGCACGCCGGGGATGCGGCCCAGAAGGTCCACGCGATCGAGCGCATCGACCGCGAGTTCCTCGGCCCGGCGCTCGCCGGGCTGGCGAAACTCGGGCCGCACCGGGTGCTCGTCGCGCCCGATCACTACACGCCGATCGTAAAGCGTTCGCACGTCGGCGAGGCGGTGCCGTTCCTCGTCTGGCCCGGGCCCGGGGGGGCGGCCTCCGGCGCCGCGGGCTTCACCGAGGCCGAGGCCGCGAAGACCGGGGTTTTCGTCGAACGCGGCCATGAACTGCTCGCCCGGCTGTTCGCGGCGGGGCCGGGCTGACGATGGCCAAGGCCTGGACGGGCGAGAAACTCGTCTGCGTCAACCGCAAGGCGCGCTTCGAGTACGAGATCCTCGAGACCTTCGAGGGGGGGCTCGTGCTCAAGGGCACCGAGGTCAAGTCGCTGCGCGCCGGGCAGGCCAGCATCACCGAGGGCTTCGCCGTGATCAGCGGCGGGGAGGCCTGGCTCGTGGACTGCCAGATCCAGCCCTACGCGTTCGGGAATCTCAACAACCATGAGCCGAAGCGCAAGCGCAAGATCCTGCTGCACAAGCGCGAGATCGCCAAGCTCACCGGCAAGATCAAGGAGCGGGGGCTCTCGCTGATCCCGCTGAAGATCTACTTCAAGAACGGGATGGCGAAGGTCGAACTCGGCCTCGGGCGCGGCAAGAAGATCCACGACAAGCGCGAGACGATCAAGAACCGCGACGCGCTGCGCGAGGCCCAGCGCGAAACACGCGCCCGCGTCAAGTAGGGGCGGGGTTGGTCCCCGCCCGTCATCCCCCACCCGGCATCGTACTTGCGCAATCTCTCCCGCGCGCCTATATTGGGCCCGTGTTGAAGACCTCACCGACCTGGGGGAGAAACGGTTTCGACCGGGATAGTTGAGGTCAGGGCAGCAGGCCGAGGTTTTCTCGGAACCTCGTAAAAAAACTGGGAAAAATAGTAATCGCCAACACCGATTACGCTCTCGCGGCTTAGTACCCGCGAGCGCCCCTCCTGCCGCGCCTGTGGGGCAGGGTAGGGGCGTCGACTACACGGGCTGGCCAAAGGCACCTCACCCGGGGGGCCGGAGGCAAGATTAAATCGGGTTGGGCCTGTCGATCTTTCCTGCCGGTGGGTAGGAGACGGGCCGAGAGATAAATACACCGGACAAGCCTGTAGACGCACTGGCCGAAGATTTCGGGACACGGGTTCGACTCCCGTCTCCTCCACCACCTCGCGCTCGATAAGGGCGCATCTGCGGCGTTGGGCTTCGGACCTCGTCGCTGCGGCGTACTGGAGAGTACGCCTCACTCCTTGGGCCTCGCCCGCCTTGCATCTGCACCCTTCTCGAGTGCGAGGTCGTGCAGAAGAGGGCCGTTAAGTCAAGGACTTGGAGATTTGCCGCTGCCCGGAGGCACGGGCGACCGATGTCCGGAGTGACCGGCTCCAGCCTGATCCTGCCGAGCAGGTTTTGCATCATGAGTGTTGTGGCGGCGGATGGGGTGGGGGCATCCCGAGAAAGGGCAGGGTCTCGCGAAAGAGGGCAAAAAGAACGTGCTGTCTTGACAGAAGTACGCATGCGAGTACTTTAATGCGTACGGAGGTGGGCGATGACGAAGTCGATGGGGATGATTGATGCGCGCAAGCGCCTGACCTCGCTGCCCGAGGAATTCGCGCAAGCGCCGGAACTGGGGGCCGTGGCGGTCACCCGGCGCGGCAAGCCGGTTCTTGCCGTGCTTTCCTGGGATTTGTACGAGTCGCTCCTGGAGACTCTGGAGGTCATGGGCGATCCCGAACTGATGAAAGCGCTCCGCAGAGGCGCGCAGGACATCGCGGCAGGGAGGCTGGCGACCTCGGACGAGGTGCGAAGGGATCTCGGGCTGTGACCGCTCGGCCCTTCGCCGTCCTCTGGACGCGGGAGGCGAAGAAGATGCTCGCCGGGATCTCTGACCGGCGCGTCCAGGAGGGCATTGTCGGGCGTGTCGATGACCTTGCCGTCGATCCCGAGAAACAGGGGAAGCCTCTGCTCGCCGATCTTGCCGGCTACCGGAGCATCAGGGCCGTCGGCCAACGCTACCGTATCATCTACAAGGTTGAGCGAGCGCGGGTTATCGTTATCGTCGTGGCGCTCGGGCTCCGCCGCTCGGGAAGCGGGAAAGACATCTACGCTCTGGCGCAGAAACTGGTGCGGCTCCGCTTGTTAGGTCCGATCTGAGCGGAGCATCGACCAACATGAGTCGTCAACCTTCTGCGGTTCTTCCGATTGGCATGTCGCGTCAGCCGGGCGGACTCTCCAGGTCGATGGCGCCGTTCCTCATGCCCGGCCTCGCGAGTTTCTCGACCTCCTTCGCAATCCTCTGATCCGCCGGCCGCTCCTCGGCCTCGAGCAGCGCCACGGAGCACGGCATCTCCCCCAAAGGTTCGAATTCCTGTCCTGCACGGCAGTCCCACCTTGACAGAAAGCAATAAAAGAATATTACTGTAATCATGGAGGTGACCGCATGAAGACAACCATTGACATCCCCGACGAGCTCTACCGGAAGGTGAAAGCCAAGAGTGCCGTCCAGGGGCGCCGCGTTCGCGACGTCACGGTGGAACTTTTTCAGCACTGGATCGAGGGAAAACCGGACAAGAGGGCAGAGCCCGGGTCGGCACAGGCCTGGCTGGATGATTGGCTAAAGCTCGGAGAGAGGGCCGGCAGGAATGCGCCGCCGGGGCCGTCAGCCCGCGAGATTCTGGGACAGGACCGGGCCCGCCTCGACCGGCGCTGATGCCCATGCCGACGGTCGACGCGAATGTCTGGGTCGCAGCGTTCGACACGAAGGATCGTTTCCACGACGAGAGCGTCGTCTTCCTGCGGTATCTGGCTGGTGCGGAGACAATCACCCGCGCGCCGGCAATCGTGATTCTGGAGGTTGCGTGCGCGCTTGCGCGACGCTATGCCGACCCTGCCGTCGGGCGCAAGGCATCGGAGATGATGAAGGCGAACACGTTGCTTCACGCTGAACAACTCGATGCCGATTTGCTTGCGGAGGCGCTTCGTCTGGGCACACGGTTTCGCCTGAGAGCGGCTGACGCACTCTACGCGGCCACGGCGGCTCTCAGGACCAGTGGTTCCCTTGTCACCTGGGATACCGACTTGATCGAACGCGCGGGCGCCCTCACACCCACGGCATGGCTCGCCTCTCGCGGGTAGAACCGATCGCAGTATCATCTCCGAGGCGCTCGTCGATGAACCCTTTTTGACATGTGCGACGTTCTCAGGCTAAAGTCTGAATGAACGTTCATTCAGACGGGAGAGGCGGGAGCGGCGTGGAGTGCGGCGACAAGCGCGAAGCGGTGATGCTGGCGGCGATGGAGCTGGTGGGTGAGCACGGCTTCCACGGTTCGCCGATGGCCCTGATCGCCGAGCGGGCCGGCGTCGCGGCCGGGACGATCTACCGCTTCTTCGACAGCAAGGACACCCTGATCAAGGAGATCTACGCCTCGCTGGAGGGGCAGATCCTGGCGGCGGTGAGCCTCGGCTATCCGACAGGACGCCCGGTCCGCGAGCGCTTCCTGCACACCGGGCGTCAGCTCGTGCGCTATTTTCTCGGTTCGCCCCTCCAATTTCGCTTTCTCGAGCAGTACCACAATTCCCCGTACGGGGTGGCCTCGCGGCGCGACAAGGTCTTCGGCAGGAAGAAACGGAACATCATCGGCGCGCTCTTCGAGGAGGCCGCGGAGCAGCGGATCACCAAGGAGCTGCCGCTGCCGATTCTCTTCGCGCTGACCTTCGGGCCGCTGGTGGACATCTGCCGGGACCACATCCTGAAGTTCATCACCCTGGACGACGCGCTCATCGAGCAGACCGTCGAGGCCTGCTGGGACGCGGTCCGGCGCTAGTGTCCCGCACCAGGAATCAGGACTCCTTCCATGAAAGCCGCGAGTGCTCAAACCCCCTGCTTCCCCCTTTGCCAAAGGGGGATCGAGGGGGTTTTCCGGGAGCTGCCGCACATGCCCTTGAACGATCACTTCACCACCTGGAGGTAGGTCACATGCGCCAAAGATGCAGGACAACGCTCGTCGCTCTTTCGGGCTCGCTCGTCGTCTGCCTGCTGCTCGCCGGCTGCGGCAAGCCGAAATCCGCCGGGCCGCCGCCGGGCGGTCCCGCCCGAGGTCGGGGTGGTGACCATCCAGCCGCAGCGGGTTGCCGTCACGACGGAACTCGCCGGGCGGACGTCGGCCTTTCTCGTCGCCGAGGTGCGCCCGCAGGTGAGCGGCATCATCCAGGAGCGGCGCTTCACCGAGGGGAGCGACGTCAAGGCGGGGGACGTGCTCTATCGGATCGATCCGGCCACGTATCAGGCCGCGCTCGCCAGCGCGCAGGCGGCCCTGGCGAAGGCCGGGGCCGCCCACGCCAGCGCCAAGGCGGCTCTCGCCGGGGCGCAAGCGGCCCGGGCCAGCGTCGAGGCCGCTCTCAACCGGGCGCAAACCAATGCGGTCCCGCGCCGGCTGAAGGCGGAGCGGTACGCCGAGCTGGTGGCCATCAACGCGGTCAGCAGGCAGGATGCCGACGACGCCACGGCCGCGGTGCAGCAGGCGGAGTCGGAGATCAAGAGCGCCGAGGCCGCGGTCGCCGGCACCGCGGCCGACATCGCGCGCGGCGAAGCCGCGGTCCAGCTCGCCGAGGCGGAGATCGCGGGCGCCGAGGCGGCGCTCGAGGCGGCCCGGGTCAACCGGTCCCGCACCGAGGTCACCGCCCCCGTCTCCGGCCGCATCGGCCGGTCGGCCGTGACGACCGGGTCGCTGGTGACGGCCAACCAGGCGGCGGCGCTGGCCACCATCCAGCAACTCGACCCGGTCTACGTCGACGTCACCGAGTCCTCGTCCAACCTGCTGCGCCTGCGCCAGAACCTGAGCAGCGGCCGGCTGACGCAGGGCGGCGCCGGGCAGGCGGTGGTCCGGCTGGTGCTCGAGAACGGCGCGCCGTACCCGCTCGAGGGGACGCTGAAGTTCTCCGACGTCACCGTGCAGCCGGGCACCGGCTCGGTCACGCTGCGCACGGTCTTCCCGAACCCGGAGCAGCTGCTGCTGCCCGGGATGTTCGTCCGCGCGGTCGTCCAGGAAGGGGTGAACGAGAGCGCGCATCCTCGTGCCGCAGCGGGGCGTCTCCCGCAACCAGAAGGGCGAGCCCGTGGCCATGGTGGTCGGCGCGGACGAGAAGGTCGAGGCCCGCCGCCTGCAGATCGACCGCGCCATCGGCGACCAGTGGCTGGTCGCGGAAGGGCTCGCGGCGGGCGACCGCGTCATCCTCGAGGGGCTGCAGCGGGCCCGGCCGGGCACGCCGGTGAAGGCGGTGCCCTTCGGCGCGACGGGCGCGCCCGTCGCGCCCGCCGCCGCCGGCCAGCCGCCGCGGCCGGGAAGTAGGGGAGCGCACCATGGCCAGGTTCTTCATCGACCGCCCGATCTTCGCCTGGGTGATCGCGATCATCATCATGCTGGCCGGCGCGCTGGCGATCGAGACCCTGCCGGTCTCGCAGTACCCGCAGATCGCGCCGCCCCAGATCGCGATCAACGCGATCTACCCGGGCGCCTCGGCCCAGACCGTCGAGGACACCGTCACCCAGGTCATCGAGCAGAAGATGAACGGGATCGACAACCTGCTCTACATGTCGTCGAGCAGCGACTCGGCCGGCGCGGTCGCCATCACCCTGACCTTCGCGGCCGGCACCGACCCGAACATCGCGCAGGTGCAGGTGCAGAACAAGCTGCAGCTCGCCATGCCGCTGCTCCCGCAGATCGTGCAGCGGCAGGGGGTCCAGGTCGTCAAGTCGACCCGGAACTTCCTGATGATCGTCGGCCTCGTCTCCGAGGACGGTTCGCTGAACCGGTTCGACCTCTCCGACTACGTGGTCTCCAACGTCCAGGACATCATCAGCCGGGTCGCGGGCGTCGGCGAGGTGCAGATCTTCGGCTCCCAGTACGCGATGCGCATCTGGCTCGACCCCAGGCAGGCTGAGCGAGTTCCGCCTGACCCCGGCCGACGTGGTCGCCGCGCTCCAGGCCCAGAACGCGCAGGTCTCGGCCGGCCAGTTCGGCGGCACGCCCGCCGCCGCAGGGGCAGCAGCTCAACGCGACGATCACCGCGCAGTCCCTGCTCCAGACGACCGGAGCAGTTCGACGCGATCGTCCTGCGCACCGACGCCGACGGCTCGACGGTCCGCCTGCGGGACGTCGCGCGCAGCGAGATCGGCACCGAGAACTACGACATGCTCGTCGCGCTACAAGGGCAAGCCGGCCGCCGGGCTGGCGATCCGGCTGGCGGCCGGGGCCAACGCCCTGGAGACGGCCGACGCGGTCAAGGCCAAGATGGCGGAGCTGTCGCAGCTTCTTCCCGCCCGGGCATGAAGGTCATCTACCCCTTCGACACCACGCCGTTCGTCAGGGTCTCGATCGAGGAGGTGGTCAAGACCCTGGTCGAGGCGATCGTCCTGGTCTTCCTGGTGATGTTCCTCTTCCTGCAGAACTTCCGCGCGACCCTGATCCCGACCATCGCGGTGCCGGTCGTGCTGCTCGGCACCTTCGGCGTCCTCTCGGCCTCCGGCTTCTCGATCAACACGCTGACCATGTTCGCGCATGGTGCTGGCGATCGGCCTGCTGGTCGACGACGCCATCGTCGTCGTCGAGAACGTCGAGCGGATCATGACCGAGGAGGGGCTGTCGCCGCGGGAGGCGACCGCAAGTCGATGGGGCAGATCACCGGCGCGCTCTGGGGCATCGCGCTGGTGCTCTCGGCGGTCTTCGTGCCGATGGCCTTCTTCGGCGGCTCGACCGGCGTGATCTACCGCCAGTTCTCGATCACCATCGTCTCGGCGATGATGCTGTCGGTGCTGGTCGCGATGATCCTCACCCCGGCGCTCTGCGCCACGCTGCTCAAGCCGGTGGAGAAGGGGCACCGGCGCGGCGAGATCGGCTGGTTCGGCTGGTTCTTCCGCTGGTTCAACCGCGGGTTCGACCGCGGCAGCGCGACGCTACCAGTCGGTCGTGCGGCGGACTCGCTCGACGGCCGTGGCGCGCTACATGCTCGTCTACGCGGCGATCGTCGCGGTCATGGCCGTGCTCTTCCTGCGGATGCCGACCGCCTTCCTCCCCGACGAGGACCAGGGCTTCATCATCTGCCAGGTCCAGCTGCCGGCCGGCGCGACGCAGGAGCGGACCCTGAAGGTCATCGAGCAGCTCGAGCAGCACTTTCATGGAGAACGAGCAGGCCAGGCCGTCGACGTCGATGCTGACGATCGCCGGCTTCAGCTTCGCCGGCCGCGGCCAGAACATGGGGCTGGCCTTCGTCAAGCTGCGGGACTGGGAGCTGCGCCACGCCCCGGACCTGCGCGCCCAGGCCGTCGCGCGCCGGGCGATGGGGGCGTTCTCGCAGATCAGGGACGGCATGGTCTTCGCCTTCGCGCCGCCGGCGGTGACCGAGCTCGGCAAGGCCAACGGCTTCGACTTCCAGCTGCAGGACCGCGGCGGCCTCGGCCACGAGCAGCTCATCGAGGCGCGCAACCAGCTCCTCGGCCTGGCCGGCGAAGAACCCCGTGCTGGTCGCGGTGCGCCCGAACGGCCAGGACGACACCTCCCAGTTCAAGCTCGACATCGACGACGTGCGCGCCGGCGCGCTCGGCGTCTCCGCGGCGGACGTCAACGCCGTGATCGCCACCGCCTGGGGCGGCTCCTACGTCAACGACTTCATCCAGAACGGGCGGGTCAAGAAGGTCTACGTCCAGGCCGACGCGCCGTACCGGATGCTGCCGGAGGACATCGGCCGCCTGGCACGTGCGCAACGCGCGCGGCGAGATGGTGCCGTTCTCGGCCTTCACCACCGCGCGCTGGGACTACGGCTCGCCGCGCCTGGAGCGCTACAACGGCATGCCGTCGATGGAGATCATGGGCCAGGCGGCGCCCGGCCTGAGCTCCGGCGAGGCGATGACAGCAGATGGAGAAGATGGCCGCCCAGCTGCCGCCGGCGTCGGCTACGAGTGGACCGGCCTCTCCTACGAGGAGCGGCAGGCCGGCGCCCAGGCGCCGGCGCTCTACGCCATCTCGCTGCTGGTGGTCTTCCTCTGCCTCGCGGCGCTCTACGAGAGCTGGGCGATCCCGTTCTCGGTCATGCTCGTGGTGCCGCTCGGCGTCGTCGGCGCGGTGCTGGCGGCGACGCTCGCGCGGCTACGCGAACGACGTCTACTTCCAGATCGCGATCTGCTGACGACCATCGGCCTGTCGGCGAAGAACGCCATCCTGATCGTCGAGTTCGCCAAGGGGCAGATGGAGCACGGGCATGGGGCTGGTCGAGGCGACGCTGGAGGCGCGCCCGGCTGCGCCTGCGGCCGATCCTGATGACCTCGCTGGCCTTCTTCTTCGGCGTGCTGCCGCTGGCGCTCAACACGGGGGCCGGCTCCGGCGCGCAGAACGCGATGGGCACCGCGGTCAACGGCGGCATGGTGACCGCCACGGTCCTGGCGATCTTCTTCGTGCCGGTCTTCTTCGTGGTGGTGCGGCGGCTCTTCCCGGCCGCAAGCGCGGGCCGGTCGACGCACCGGCGGACGCTCGCCGCGGCTCAGCCGGAGGTGAACTGAGATGACGAGTCATGAAGATGGTCACCTCTGCGCTGGTCGCGTCGCTCGCGCTGACCGGCTGCGCGAGCCTGGCCCCGGAGTACTCGCGCCCGGCGGCCCCCGTCCCGGAGACCTGGCCCGACGGCCCGGCCGACCGGTAGAGCGCGGGCGCGCCGACGGCGGCGGGCCGACATCCCGTGGCGGGAGTTCTTCGTCGAGGAGCGGCTGCGGCGGCTGATCGCGCTCGCGCTCGAGAACAACCGCGACCTGCGCGTCGCGGCTCCTCAACATCGAGCGCTCCCGGGCGCAGTTCCAGATCCAGGACGCGCGCCTCTACCCGAAGCTGGACGCCGCCGCGGTCGCCAACTACCAGCAGGTGCCCGGGGACTTCTCCGGCACGGGCGCGTCGGTGAACCTGCACCAGTACACGGTCGGCCTCGGGGTCGCCTCGTGGGAGCTGGACCTGTTCGGCCGGGTGCGCAGCCTCGGCGACCAGGCGCTGGAACAGTACCTCGCCACCGAGCAGGCGCGGCGCAGCGTGCAGAGCAGCCTGGTCGCGCAGGTCGCCGTCGCCTATCTCGCCGTCGCCGCCGACCGCGAGCGGCTGGCCTACGCCCAGGAGACGCTCGCCAGCCAGCAGCAGCTGCACGAGCTGGTCCGGCGCCGCTTCGACGCCGGCGTCTCCTCCGCGCTCGACCTGAACCAGGCGCGGATCACCCTGGACGCGGCGCGGGTGGACGTCGCCCGCTACACCGGCCTGACGGCCCAGGACGAGAACGCCCTGGCGCTGGTGGTCGGTTCCCCCGTCCCGGCCGATCTGCTCCCCGAGGCGCTCTCCGAGAACCTGACCGCTCTCCAGGACCTCCCGCCCGGCCTGCCCGTCCGAGGTGCTCCTGCGCCGCCCGGACATCCTCCAGGCCGAGGGCCGGCTCAAGGCGGCCAACGCCAACATCGGCGCGGCGCGGGCGGCGCTCTTCCCCCGGATCACGCTCGTCTCCGCCGCCGGCCTCGGCAGCAACGAGCTGGTCGGGCCTCTTCGAAGGCGGTTCGACCTCCTGGAGGTTCGCGCCGGCGGTCTCGCTGCCGATCTTCGACGGCGGCGCCAACCGGGCGAACCTGAAGGCGGCCACGGTGGACCGCGACATCGCCGTGGCCCTGTACGAGAAGGCCATCCAGACCGCCTTCCGCGAGGTTGCCGATGCCCTGGCGCAGCGCGGCACGATCGACGACCAGATCGCGGCGCTGCAGTCGCTCGCCGAGGCTGCGGCCGCGACCGACCGCCTCGCGCGGGCCCGCTACGAAAAGGGCGTCGACAGCTACCTGGCGGTCCTCGACGCCCAGCGTGCCCTCTACCTCTCCAGCCAGAACCTCATCGCGACACGTTTCCTGCGGCTGGCGAACCTGGCGACGCTCTACAAGGTGCTGGGGGGCGGGGCAACGGCGGAGGACGAGCCGGAGCATCAATAAGCATGAGCGGAGCGGACCCCGCGCAACGTCAAGGCTGCGGGCGAGCGTCGCCCGCTCACCCGAGCAGGAACGCCAGATCCTCCCTGCTCAGCGCCGCCCCGCCCCCGCCGCCCTCGGCGCCGGCGAGCACCGCCCGGTAGAGGGCGAGCTTGCGCTGCTTGAGCGCCATCATCTTCTCCTCGATGGTGTGGCGCATCAGGATCCGGGTGATCGTCACGGTGCGCCGCTGTCCGATCCGGTGCGTCCGGTCCGAGGCCTGGTTTTCGACGGCCGGGTTCCACCAGGGGTCGAGGTGGAAGACGTACGAGGCGCTCGTCAGGTTCAGCCCCTGCCCGCCGGCCTTGAGGCTCAGCAGAAAGACGCCCGGCCCGGTGCCGGACTGGAAACCTTCCACGATCTTCTTGCGCTTCGGCGGTCGGCGTCGAGCCGTCGAGCCGCACGAATTCGATCCCGCCCCGCTCGAGTTCCGGTTCGAGCAGGTCGAGAAAAGACGTGAACTGGGAGAAGACCAGCGCGCGGTGCCCCTCGTCGAGCAGCTCCCGCAGCTGCGCGATGAGAAAGCCGATCTTGGGCGAGGTCTCGTGGTGCTCGGGCTCGATCAGCTGCGGCGAGACGCAGATCTGCCGCAGCCGCAGCAGGGCCGTGAGGGCGATGATCCGGGCCTGGGCCACGGTGCGCGAGCGGTAGGCCGCCTCGATCGTGCTTTTCACCGATTCCACGGTGCGGCGATAGAGCGTCTTCTGGTGCTCCGTGAGGTCCAGATAGATGTCGGTTTCGACCTTGGGGGGCAGCTCGTCGAGGATCTGCTCCTTGGTCCGGCGCAGCACGAAGGGGCGGGTGCGCCGGATGATCTGCTCGACCTGTCCCTCCTTGACGTCGTCGAGCAGGCCCGGCACCGCGAGGTCGAGGATCGAGACGAACTCGCCGAGGTGGTTCTCCACCGGCGTGCCGGTCATCGCCAGCTTGAAGCGCGCCTGCAGCTGCCGGACGGCGCCGGTGGTGTCGGCGGCCGCGTTTTTCACGGCCTGCGCCTCGTCGAAGACGATCACGTCGAAGGGGATCTCCTTGAGGTGCGCCAGGTCGCGCCGGACCAGACCGTAGGTCGTGAGCACCGCGTCGGCGTCCCCGAAGTCGGTGGAGCGCGCCGCGCCCGCGTAGGAGGCGACGGCGAGGCCCGGGAAGAACTTGCGGATCTCGCTCTCCCAGTTGAAGAGCAGGCTCGGCGGAACCACGATCAGGTGCGGCCGCCGCCCGCCCCCGCCCGGGGCGCGCACCAGGCCTTCCTTGATCCCGCCGAGCAGGATGATCGCCTGCAGCGTCTTGCCGAGCCCCATGTCGTCGGCGAGGCAGGCGCCGAAGCCGTGCTCGTAGAGGAAGGCCAGCCAGTGCCACCCCTCCCGCTGATAGGGGCGCAGCGTCGCCAGCAGCCCGGCGGGGAGCGGCCGCTCCTCGAGCCGCTCGAAGTGCAGCAGGCGATCGACGACCGCCTCGTCGTCGGGCGGCAGGTGCACCACGACGCCGTGCCGCCGCAGGTGGATCCAGTCGAGAATGCGCAGCCGCGGCACCACCACGATCTCCCGGTTGCCGCCCTTCTTCGCGGCGCCGCCGCCCCGCACGCCGCCGAGCAGGGCGAGCACCTCCCGCGACGCGGCGTCGACGACCCTGAGCTGGCCGTCGATCTCGACCGTGCCGCCGCCCTTGAGGATCCGCTTCATGTCGCGCGCGCCGAGCACCTGCCCGTTGCAGCGGATCTCCGGACGGATCTCGAACCAGTCGATCCCCTCCTTGCGCCGCGCGTCGAAACTGAACTCCCAGACCGCGCCGCGCACCGGCAGGCCGCCCTGGTGCAGCTCGATCCCCGCGGCATCGAGCGCCTCGAGCAGCAGCGGCAGCCCGGCCTGGAGCTTCCCGGCCGGCACGCGCATCAGCTCGACGTCGGGCATCTCCCGGAAGATCTCCCAGCCGAACACGGCGAAAGGGATCCGGTAGAGGTCGAGTTCCCGGCGCATCTCCACCGGCGCCGTCACCCAGCGCCCGCCGTCGAGGGCCAGGGCGCGGGATTTTTGCCGCGACACGAGGAGATTGGCTTGCAGCAGATCCCGCACTTCGTGGCGCAGGTGGTGCCGGTCGATGTCCGCGTGGCGCGCCGCCCGTGCGATGGCCGCCTGTGCCTCCTTGCCCGTCGGCGCGGCGAGCATCTCGATGAAGGCCGCGCAGAGCACCGACCGGCGCTTGTTGGCGCGCAGCGGCTGGGAGACGCGGACCCTCGTGAACTGGAGAAATCCCGAGATCGCCGGGTGCGGCAGCACCGCGCTCTCCCCGAGGATGACTTCGGCGCGAAGCAGCCGCTCGTCCGGGTTTTTGCCGGGAAGGATGCTCAGCCGATAGCGTGGCTGCACCGCCGCCGCGGCCGCGGGCCGCCCGGCGATTTTGAGCATCAGGGTCGGTGGCGTCTCGCCCTCGTCCGCCGGGTAGTACACCGGGATCCGGCTGAGGAATTCGGGCAGCACCTCCTGGGCGAGTTCCTCGTCGTCATCCTCCGGATCGTCGTCTGGACCATCGTCGCCGGGGAGGACGTACTCATGGTTCGGGAGCGAGAACGGGAAGGCGTCGGTGATCTCGTTCCAGATCCGCCAACCTTGGCGGTCGATGACCACCGAGATCGCGCCGGCCTCGAGGTCGAGCGCGAGGCCGTCGCCGATCCGGGCGCCCCGCAGCTCCTTCCCGCCGAGCAGAAAGACTTTCGCGGCGCGGACGCCCTCGGGCCAGGCGTCGAGTTCGGTGCGGGCGGCATCGTCCGGTGCGGGGAGATAGCGCAGGGCCCGCTCTCCCCCGGGGTCTTCAGCAGCAGCCGGTGGCTGCCGCCATGGTTCGCGAGGTACTGCACGAGCAGCCGCACCTTGCCGTGGAAATCGAGGCGCAGGTACGGTGAGAGCAGACCGCGCAACTCCGGGGGACAAGCCGCGAAGTCGCGGTGCTCCCGCGCCGGATGACCGTCGCGCACGAGATAGACGTCGGCGATCGGCCGCCCGGGCACGATCGCGATCGCGAAGTCGTCGCCGGGCGCTTTCTCGCGGATCGCCGGTCGGGCGCGCGGTTTCGGCACCGCCGGCCCGGGCTCGATCTGCCGGAGGAGGGCTTCGCGCTTTCCGGCCTGCCAGCCCTGAACCATGAACGAACCGGGATTGAGCAGGTTCTTGAGCGTCAGCGCGGCGCAGACGACGTGTTTGCAGTGCGCGTCCGGTTTCCAGGCCGGGCAGGTGCACGTGAAATCGAGGTGGCTCCCGCCGACCGCGACCTCGACGAGGTACCGGGATGTGCCGTTGACCGCGGCGGTCAGGGTCGAGCGGTCGGCGCTCCAGGTCAATTCCGAGAGAGTTCCCCGCCGGAAATAATCGAAGCCGCGCATGAGCGTGGGTTTCGGGGCCAGATCGAAGACCTGACCCGGCGGGTACGCCCGCAGCAGCTCGAGGAGTGTGTCCGAGGGCTCGGTCATGGACGGTGTCCCCTCGTCACGAAGCCGGCGACTGTCAAGTCCCCTGCCGGCGGCAGACGGGCCTTGTTCAGCGGCCTGCGCAACCCTGGGCGCGGTGGAACTCGACCACCTCGTCGTAGGTGAGGCCGCCGCCGCCGAAGATGTCGAGCGCGCTGCCGACGGTGAAGTCCAGATGCCCGCGGCCGAGGTCGCGGATGAGCTCCAGGTCCCGGCGATCGCGGATGCCGCCGGCGTAGGTGACGGGGATGCCCTGCCACCCGCCGAGCAGCCCGACGAGGTCGGTCTCGACGCCCTCGCAGCGGCCCTCGACATCGGCGGCGTGGATCAGGAACTCGGCGCAGGAGCCGGCGAGCCGGTCGAGGCTGGACGGGGTGACCTCGACGGCGGTGAATTTCTGCCAGCGGTCGGTGACGACCCAGTAGCGCCCGTCGCGCTTGCGGCAGCTCAGGTCGAGGACGAGGCGCTCGCGGCCGACGCGGGCGAGGAGGCGGGCGAGGCGCTCCTCGTCGATCCGCCCGTCGCGAAAGACGTGCGAGGTCACGATCACGGCGGCGGCCCCGCGCTCGAGCCAGGCGGCGGCGTTCTGCTCGTTGATGCCGCCGCCGACGTGGAAGCCGCCGGGGTAGGCCCGCAGGGCGTCCTCGGCCGCCGCCTCGTTGCCGGGGCCGAGCATGATGACGTGCCCGCCGGGAAGGTCGTCGCGGCGATACAGCGCGGCGAACCAGGAGGCCGGGCTGGGTCGAGGCGAAGTTGGTGGCGATGCGGGCCGGGTCGTCGTCGGAGAAGGTCGAGCCGACGATCTGTTTCACCCGGCCCTGGTGCAGGTCGATGCAGGGGCGAAAGCGCATGGGGCCATTGTAGTACATCCGGGCGCTTTCCGTTCCCGTCCAGGCTGCGGACCGTCCATCCGACTCGACCATTCGCTCTCTTGACGTTCGGTAACGCTTCGCTTCGAGGGCTCATGGTCTCGTTCGGCCCGCGATCGGATCGCGCGCCGGAGAAGCGACGCTGGCACTTCCTTGTTGGCCTCGCTTCGCTCACCCGCTGGCGACCGCCCCTCCGCGCCACCCCTTCGCCCGGCGCGTTGTTGGAAGCGGCTTGTCGCTGTGCTGCAAAGGGGTGTGCTAACATTCGAAGAATGGTGCACAGGAAGCGCAAACGCCGCATCGCCCTGAAGGCCGGCCTGCCGCCCGGCACGCTGGTCGCCACCTCCGAACCGGCGCACCCCGCGAATTCCGCGCACCCCGTGGTCGTGATCACCCGGATTCTCTACGATGCCGCGGGGTACGAGGAGCGCGAGGTCGCCTCGATCGAGGAGGCCTTCCCGGCGCCCGGGCGAGGAGCGCATTCTCTGGATCGATGTCGACGGGGTGCACGACGTCGGCATGCTCGAGCGCCTCGGCAAGCGGTTCGGCCTGCACCCGCTGCTGCTCGAGGACATCGCGCACACCGAGCAGCGGCCGAAGCTCGAGAGCTACGGCGACCACCTCTTCATGGACCTCAACGTCCTGCACCTGCACGAGGGCAGCGACGAGATCCACGCCGAGCAGATCAGCCTCGTGCTCGGCGGCGAACTGGCTGCTCTCCTTCAACGAGGGGCCGCAGCCCTGGGCGCGGACGCTGCGCGATCGGCTGAAGGCCGACAAGGCCCACTGCCGCAAGGGCGGCCCGGACTACCTGGCCTACTCGATCATCGACGCGGTCGTCGACGACTACTACAAGGTGCTCGAGCGCATCGGCGACCGCATCGAGGATCTCGAGGAGGAACTCGATGGCCGCCCCGACGCCGCAGACGCTGCACGCGGTCTACACCCTCAAGCGCGAGGTGATCCACCTGCGCAAGTCGGTCTGGCCGCTGCGCGAGCTGATCGGCGGCCTGCAGCGCGAGCGCGACCTGGTGCGCGAGTCGACCGGCGTCTACCTGCGCGATCTCTACGATCACGCCGTGCAGGTCCTGGACACCGTGGAGACCTACCGCGACATCCTCGCCGGCATGTTCGACATCTACCTCTCGAGCGTCAGCAACAGGATGAACGAGGTGATGAAGGTGCTCACGGTGATCGCGACGATCTTCATCCCGCTGACCTTCGTCGCCGGGATCTACGGGATGAACTTCGAATTCATGCCGGAGCTCAAGTGGCGCTACGGGTACGTCTTCTTCTGGGGGATCATCGTCGCCGTCGGCGCCGGGATGCTGGTCTACTTCCGCCGCAAAAAATGGTTTTGAGCGCGGCCCCTGCTTCAGCGTCCCGTCGCTGTCGGCGAAGATGCCGTAGAGGTTGCCGGGGGGCGGCGCCGCCGCGCTTCTCCAGCGAAACCGTGCAGCGCTCGGGCGGCGGGTGGTCCTTGCGGTTCAGGGCGACCAGGAGCTGAAGCGACTCCCGGCTGATCCGGCCGGCCTCGGCCATCGCCGTGAGCTCCTCGAGCGCCGAGCGGTTGTCGTACGGGTCTCTGGCGGTAGGGGCGGGGCGAGACGAGGGCGTCGTAGATGTCGCAGACCGCGACGATCTCCACGAGCGGGTCGGCCAGAGCGCGGCCGTGCGGGTAGCCGGAGCCGTCGCGGCGCTCGTGGTGGTCGCGGGCGACTCTCACGGTGAAGTCCTCCGGGTCGCCCACGTAGTGGCAGAGCAGGACGTGACCGGCCAGCGTGTGCTGGTCGAGCAGGCGCCGCTCGCCGCGGGTCAGCGCCGTGCGTTTGACGAGCGTCGCCAGAGGGATGCAGAGTTTGCCGAAATCGTGGAGCGGTCCGGCCACCGCCTCGGCCGCGGTCCGGGGGTCGCCGTACCCGAGGCGCCGCACCAGCAGGCTGGAGAGGGCGAAGACCATCAGGATGTGCCGGTAGGTGTAGCCGTCGTTCTCCCGGAACCAGTCCAGCCCGCGCAGGCAAGGCTCCGAGAGGCTGGACTGCCCCATCACGAGTTCGAGGTCGCGGTACCCCTCTTCGCCGCCGAAAATCGACGGCGTACGATCCGACGCGGGCGGCCCGGGCCAGGTCCCGCCGGATCGTCCCGTGGTCGAGGAGCAGTCGCTGATTCCGGCGGTGACGGTGCCCCGCCTCCGCAATGGCAGCGAGCACGGATTCGCTCAACAGCGCGCCCGCGGGGAGGATTTCCTCCCCCTCGAGCGATCGGACGGCAAGGTCGAGTCGTGACGTCATGGCGCTCCTGTTCATGATACCCGCCTGAACGCAAGTCAACCCCGTGGCTCTCCCCCTTCTACCTGACCGCAGGGCGGTAGTCAACGTCGGGCGCGTACAGTGTCAGGTCATTGCCACCTGGCGAAGGTACGTGTGGTAAACTTAGTGCGGGTTTTGCGGTAACAACAGGGAAAACGACATGGAACGCACGCTCACGGTCCTTGTTCTGGCAGCCGGGCGCGGCACGCGGATGCGCTCGGCCGTCGCGAAGGTTCTGCACCCGGTCCTCGGGCGCCCCCTGCTGGCGTGGCCGCTCGATGTCGCGCGCGCGCTGCCCGCCGCGCGCCGCGGCGTGATCGTCGGCTTTCAGGCCGAGGCGGTGACCCAGGCCCTGCCCGCCGGGTTCGAAGCGGTTCTCCAGCGGAAGCTCTGGGGCACCGGCCACGCCGTGCGCCAGGCGCGCCGGCTCTTCGCGGGGGAGGGCGAGACCGTCGTCCTCTCCGGCGACACGCCGCTGCTGACCGCGGCCACGGTGCGCCGGCTGCTGGCCGAGCACCGGCGCCGCCGCGCGACCGTGAGCTTTCTCACCGCGAGGCAGGCGGACCCCGCCGGCTACGGCCGCGTGGTGCGCGACGAGCGCGGCGAGGTGCAGGCGATCGTCGAGCACGACGACGCGGACGCCGCGACGCGCGCGCATCGACGAGGTCAACGCCGGGGTCTATTGCTTCGAAAACCGTTTTCTCGACCGCGCGCTCGGCCGGCTGCGGGCCGCCAACCGCCAGGAGGAGTATTACCTCACGGACGTCATCGCCGCGGCGGTGCGCGCCGGGCGCGGCGTCGTCGGCGTGCCCGGCGCCGACGCGGAGGAGATGCTCGGCGTCAACGACCGCGTGCAGCTCGCGCGGGTCCACGACGTGCTGCGCCGGCGCGTCCTCGAGCGGCTGATGCGCGCCGGGGTCACGGTGGTCGACCCGGCCTCGACCTGGGTCGATCACGGCGTGCGCGTCGGGGCCGACAGCGTGCTGCTCCCCGGCACGACCCTGCAGGGGGGGACGGTGGTCGGCGCCAGGCTGCCGCATCGGCCCGCACACCCGGGTCAGGGACACCCGGATCGCGCCGGACACGGTCGTCGCGGACTGTTGCGTCGTCGAGGAGGCGGCGATCGGGCCGCGCTGCCGCGTCGGGCCCGTTCGCGCGTCTGCGTCCCGGCACGCGTCTCGCGGCCGGGGTGCACGTCGGCAATTTCGTCGAGACCAAGAAGGCGCGCCTCGGCGCCGGCGCCAAGGCCGGCCACCTGAGCTATCTCGGCGACGCCGAGATCGGCCGTCGGGTGAACGTCGGTGCGGGCACCATCACCTGCAACTACGACGGGTACGCGAAGCACCAGACCGTGATCGGCGACGACGTGTTCATCGGCAGCGACACGCAGCTGGTGGCGCCGGTGCGGGTCGGCAAAGGCGCGCTCATCGCCGCCGGGACGACGGTGACGAAGGACGTCCCCGCCGGGGCGCTCGCCGTCTCGCGCGCCCCGCAGAAAACGGTGGACGGCTGGGCCGATCGCCGCCGCAAGCTCCTCGGGAAGAAATGACGATTTCACGCCGTCCCGCGTCGGGGCCTGCCGCTGCGGACCTCCAGCGTGCTCACTTCGTTCCGCGCGACGAGACTCCCTCCGCGTCACCCCTCCCGGGCGTTCATCCCCTGTCCCCTGCAGGACGAGGGTCCGGAGCAGTTCCGTCGCAGCAACGGCGAGGAGATAATCATGTGCGGCATCGTAGGCTACATCGGCAAGCGCCCCGCGCTGCCGATCCTGATCGACGGGTTGCGGCGCCTCGAGTACCGGGGCTACGACTCGGCGGGCATCGCCATCCTCGAGGGCGGCGAGGTCGCCGTGCGCCGCAGCGTCGGCAAGATCGCCGCGCTCGAGGAGGCCATCGGGCCGGCCGGCGTCCCCGGCACCCTCGGCATCGGCCACACGCGCTGGGCCACCCACGGCCGCCCGAGCGAGGAGAACGCCCACCCGCACCGCTCCGGGCCGTTCGTCGTCGTGCACAACGGGATCATCGAGAACTACCTCGCCCTGAAAAAGCGGCTCCAGGGGCGCGGCTACGCCTTCACCTCCGAGACCGACACCGAGGTCGTCGCGGTGCTGCTGCACCGCCACCACCGCGGCGGTGACGCCCGCCGGGCGCTCGCGCGGACCCTCGCGGAGATCGAGGGCGCCTACGCGCTGGGGGTGCTCTGCGTCGAGGAGCCGGGGTGCCTCTTCGCGGCGCGCGAGGGCAGCCCGCTGGTGATCGGCCGCGGGGACGGCGAGCAGTTCCTCGCCTCCGACGTCCCGGCGCTGATCGCGCACACCCGCGAGGTGATCTACCTCGAGAACGGCGAGGTCGCCGTGCTGCGCCGCGACGGCGTCGCGCTCTCGAACGCCGCGGGCAAGGCCCGGCGCGTCAAACCCTGCCACGTCTCCTGGGACCCGGTCTCCGCCGAGCGCGGCGGCTACAAGCACTTCATGCTCAAGGAGATCCACGAGCAGCCGACCGCCTGCCTCGACACCTTCCGCACCCGGGTCAGCCGGGAGAAGGGGCGGGTGATCCTCGACGACGACGTCGGCCTGACCCCGCAGGTCGTGGCCGGAATCCGCCGCGTGCGCTTTCTCGCCTGCGGCACCTCCTGGCACGCCGCGCTGGTCGGCGAGCACATGATCGAGCGGCTCGCGGGGCTGCCGGCCGAGGTCGACCTGGCCTCCGAGTTCCGCTACCGCGAGGCGCCCGCCGAGGAGGGCGTGCTGACCGTGGCCATCTCGCAGTCCGGGGAGACGGCCGACACCCGGGCCGCCTTCGCAGAGGCGCGCTCGAAGGGGGGCTTCCGCCTCGCAATCTGCAACGTGCTCGGCTCGAGCATCACGCGCGAGTCCGCCGACGGCGTGCTCTACACCCACGCCGGCCCGGAGATCAGCGTGGCCTCGACGAAGGCCTTCACCTCGCAGCTCACCGCGCTCTACCTGCTCGCGCTCTTCCTCGGGCAGCAGCGCGGCTATCTCAAGCGCGCCGAGCTGGCGCGGCACCTGGCCGACCTGGTGCGCCTGCCGGCGCTGATCGGCAAGACGCTCGCCCTGAACGCGCCCCTGGCCGAACTCGGCCAGCGCTTCGCCAGGAGTCGCGGCTGCCTGTTCCTCGGCCGGGACGTGAACTTCCCGGTCGCGCTCGAGGGGGCGCTCAAGCTCAAGGAGATCTCCTACATCCACGCGGAGGGCTACGCCGGCGGCGAGATGAAGCACGGCCCGATCGCGCTGATCGACGCCGAGCTGCCGGTGGTCGTGCTCGCGCCGCGGGACGCGCTCTTCGGCAAGATCTTCGCCAACCTCAAGGAGGTCAAGGCCCGGCACGGGATCGTGATCGCCTTCACCGACCGCGCCGGCCGGGACCTGGCCGCCGAGGCGGACTATCTCTTCGCCGTGCCGCGCACGAACCCGTTCCTGACGCCGATCCTGCTGACGGTGCCGCTGCAGCTCTTCGCCTACCACGTCGCCGAGGCCCGCGGGCACGACGTCGACCAGCCCCGCAACCTGGCGAAATCCGTGACGGTGGAATGATGAGTGGCGGACAAGCTCCCATTCTCTTGATTGAGGGGTTTCGGCCCTGGCGGGAGGATTTCCATGAAAATCACGACTGACCGCGTGCGGCGCGTCGCTGACCTCGCGCGCCTCGAGCTCGCCCCCGGCGAGGAGGGGGCCCTCACCGGCCAGCTCAACGCCATCCTCGAGTACATGGACCAGCTCTCCGAGGTCGACACGACGGGAGTCGAGCCGACCAGCCACGTGCTGCCGCTGACGAACGTGATGCGCGACGACGTCGTCGCACGAGTGCCTGTCGAACGCCGAGGCGCTCGCGAACGCCCCGGCGGCGGATCAGGGGCACTTCGCCGTGCCGAAGATATTGGAATGAATCCATGACGGACCTCGCCGACCTGACCCTGCGGCAGTTCGCCGACGGGCGATCGCCGGGGAGACTTCACCTCCGAGGAGGTCACGCGCGCGGTGCTCCGGCGCATCGAGCGCGTCGAGCCGACGGTGCACGCCTACCTGCGCGTCGACGCCGAGGCGGCCCTCGCCGCCGCCCGCCGCGCCGATCGCGAGGCGCCGCCGCCGGGCGCGCCGTCCGCACTCCGGGGCGCGCCGATCGCGCTGAAGGACAACCTCTGCACGCGCGGCGTGACCACCACCTGCGCCTCGCGCATCCTGGAGAACTTCGTGCCCCCCTACGACGCGACGGTCGTCGAGCGCCTGCGCGCGGGCGGCGCCGTGTTCCTCGGCAAGACGAACCTCGACGAGTTCGCGATGGGCTCCTCGACCGAGAACTCCGCCTTCGGCGCCACCCGCAACCCGTGGGACCCGGCGACGATCCCCGGCGGCTCCTCGGGGGGGTCGGCCGCCGCCGTGGCCGCGGGCGAGTGCCTCGCCGCGCTCGGTTCGGACACCGGCGGCTCGATCCGCCAGCCCGCGGCCTGCTGCGGCGTCGCGGGCCTCAAGCCCACCTACGGCCGCGTCTCCCGCTACGGGCTCATGGCCTTCGCCTCCTCGCTCGACCAGATCGGCCCGATGGCCCGCACCGTCGAGGACTGCGCGATCCTGCTCGAGGCGATCGCCGGGCACGATCCGCGCGACTCGACCTCGGTCCCCGGCCCGGTCCCGCCGTACGCCGCGCGGCTCGGCGACGGCCGCCTCGACGGCCTCACGGTCGGCATCGTGCGCGAGTTTTTCGCCGCCGGCCTCGACGCCGAGGTCGAGCGCTCGATCCGCGAGGCGGTGCGCACGCTCGAGGAGCGCGGCGCGCGCGTCAAGGAGGTCTCGCTCCCGCACGGCAAGTACTCGGTGGCGGTCTACTACATCCTCGCGACGGCCGAGGCCTCCTCGAACCTGGCGCGCTACGACGGCGTCAAGTACGGCCTGCGCGCCGAGGGCGCCCGCGACCTGATCGACCAGTACCGGCGCACCCGCAGCGCGGGCTTCGGCCCGGAGGTGCGCCGCCGGATCATGCTCGGCACCTACGCGCTCTCCTCGGGGTACTACGACGCCTACTACCGCAAGGCGCAGCAGGTGCGCACGCTGATCCTGAACGACTTCACCGCGGCGTTCCGCGAGGTCGACGTCCTCGCGGGGCCGACGGCGCCGACCGCGGCGTTCCGCATCGGCGAGAAGAGCGACGACCCGCTGCAGATGTACCTCTCGGACATCTTCACGATCTCGGTCAACCTCGCGGGCGTGCCGGGCCTCTCGCTGCCCTGCGGTTTCACGTCGGCCGGCCTGCCGATCGGGCTGCAGCTGATCGGCCCGGCCTTCGGCGAGGAGACGCTGCTGCGCACCGGCCACGCCTACCAGCTCGCGACCGACTGGCACCTCAAGCGCCCGACCGCTCTGACGGGGAGCGCGCCGTGACTGAGCGCTACGAAGTCGTCATCGGCCTCGAGGTCCACGCGCAGCTGCTGACGGAGACCAAGATCTTCTGCGGCTGCCCGACCGACTTCGGCGCCGCCGCCAACACCCACGTCTGCCCGGTCTGCCTCGGACTGCCCGGGGTCCTGCCGGTGCTCAACCGCCTGGCCGTCGAGTTCATCGTGCGCACCGGGGTCGCCCTCGGGTGCGCCATCGCCCCGGTCAGCCGCTTCGCGCGCAAGAACTACTTCTACCCCGACCTGCCCAAGGGCTACCAGATCTCCCAGTACGAGCTGCCCGTCTGCTCGGGCGGCGGCGTGACGATCGGGACGGGGGCGGCGGCGCGCACGATCGCGCTGACGCGCATCCACCTCGAGGAGGACGCGGGCAAGCTGATCCACGGCGAGAACCTCGGCGACCCCCGGCACAGCTTCGTCGATCTGAACCGGGCCGGCGTCCCGCTGATGGAGATCGTCAGCGAACCGGTGCTGCGCTCGCCCGCGGAGGCGCGGGACTACCTCGTGGTGCTGCGCGACATCCTCGTGCACCTGGGCGTCTGCGACGGGAACATGGAGCAGGGGAGCTACCGCTGCGACGCGAACATCTCGCTGCGCCCGCGCGGGCAGGCGGCGCTCGGGACGAAGGTCGAGCTCAAGAACATGAACTCCTTCCGCTACGTGCAGCAGGCCCTGGAGTACGAGATCGCGCGGCAGGAGGCGCTCCTCGACGAGGGCGGGGCGCATCGTGCAGGAGACCCGGCTCTTCGACCCGAAGGCGGGCACGACGCACTCGATGCGGCGCAAGGAGGAGGCGCACGACTACCGGTATTTCCCCGACCCGGACCTCGTGCCGCTGGCGATCGACGCCGCCTTCGTCGCCCGGATCACCGCCGCGCATGCCCGAACTGCCCGAGGCCAGGCGCCGCCGCTACGTCGAGTCGCTCGGCCTGCCCGAGTACGACGCCGGCGTCCTGACGGCCGACCCGGCGCTGGCCTCCTGGTTCGAGGCCGTTGTGGCAGTGTTCCCGCAGCCCAAGACGGTCAGCAACTGGGTCATGGGCGAGCTGCTGCGGCTGCTGCGCGATGCCGGCCGCGAGGCGCGCGACTGCCCGGTGCCGCCGGCCGAGCTCGCCGCGCTGCTCGCGGCCGTCGAGGCGGGTACGGTGACGCGCGCGCTGGCCAAGGGCGCCCTCGAGACGATGTTCCGCGAGGGGAAGAGCGCGGCCGCGGTGATCGCGGCGCAGGGCCCGGCCCGGCCCGGCGGGGGCGACGAACTGGCCGCGCTCGCCGACCGCGTGGTCGCCGAGAACCCCGACAAGGTCGCGGGCTACCGCGGCGGCAAGGTCAAGCTCTTCGAGTTCTTCGTCGGGCCAGGTCATGCGCGCCAGCGCGCGGCCGCGCGAACCCGGACGAGATCCGCCGCCTGCTCAAGGAACGACTGGATTCATGATCTGCCAACGCTGCGGCGCCCACCTCGACGACACGGCTTCCGAATGCCAGGGATGCGGCATGCCGACCGTCTTCATGGAGCCCGATGACCAGACTCTGGACGATCAACGAGGTCCTGGAGCCCGAGGTGCTCGAATCCCTCGACGACGTCGACGGGCCGGGATTCCAGGGAGCCCGGGACCCGCAGATGCAGTTCCGTCCCCTGGGCTGCACGCTCGGCCCCGGCTGCGGCTGCATCGCCCTGCCGCTGATGGCGCTGGCCGGGGTCGTCGTCTCCTCCGTGATCGCGCTGCTCTGGGTCCTGAGCCTCGGCCGGCTGCCGGCTGCCCTGCTCGAACTCGCGCGGCGCGGGCGCGGGCCGGGGCATCTCCCGCAGCTCCCTTGCAGGGGGCACGTCCCGCTGCCGTCGATGCGTGATCGATTGCGCCGGCAGAGCTTCGCTGTCACCGGAAGAAGCGTCAACTATCGGCGCCACGGCGCGGGCCGGCGGCGTGATCCTCTTTCCGACCGACACGCTCTACGGTCTCGGCGTCGACCCCTGCTCGCCGGCGGCTCTCGCCGCGCTCTTCCGGCTCAAGGGGCGCGACCCGGGCAAGCCGCTGCCCGTGCTGCTCGCCGACGCGTCCCTGGTCGATCGCTACGCCGCCGCGGTCCCGCGCCCCGTGGCGCGTGCTGATGGCGCGCTTCTGGCCCGGGCCGCTGACCCTGCTCTTTCCCGCGCTTCCGGGCCTGCCGCCGGGGATCAGCTCCGCGTCCGGCAAGGTCGCCCTCAGGGTCCCCGGCAGCGCGCTGTGCCGCTCGGTGCTGCAGGCTGCGGGGGGGAGCCTCACCGGCACGAGCGCCAATGCCGCGGGCGCCGGCGGCACGGGTGACCCGGCGATCGCCCTGCGCGATCTCGGAGCTGGCATCGATCTGTTCGTGAACGCGGGAACTTTGCCCCCTTCGCCGGCATCTACGCTTGTGGATCTCGACGAGCGGGGACGATGCTCATCCTGCGTGCGGGGGCGATATCCGAAGCGGACCTGCGGGCACTGCGAGGCACGATGTTAATGGTGAACGCTCCGGCCGCTGCTGACGGGGACCCGCGCCCGCTTCGGCGAGGCCGCTGGTATCGCGAGGGATGAACCCGTCCGCCTGCGAAGCGGGCCCCGTGAAACGGGTTCTTCCGAGGGGTTGCGGGGTCGGTGTTGGGATCGGTTGACAACCCGCATCCCGCGGTGTATGAAGTACGGGTTTTGTTCAGCAGATACGCGTTAACCAAACAAGGAGAGGGGGGAGAAAGAATGAAGAAAGGTATTGTTGTCGCTCTGGTGGGTGTCTTCTCGGTGTTTGCGGTGGGTGTCGCGTTCTGCGACGATCAACGCGGACGGGACCATGACGATCAACAAGGACGCCAAGGTCTTCCCGGCCAAGAAGCTCAACGCCGACGGGACGAAGAAGAAGAATCCCGTGACCTTCAACCACAAGAAGCACGGTGCGATCTCGGCTGCGTGACCTGCCACCACACGGAGAAGGAGCTCAAGGCCGGCGCCACGGCGGCCAAGTCCTGCTTCGAGTGCCACGGCCCCGAGGCCAAGGACAAGCAGGTCGACTCGCTACGAGATGATCCACGGCAAGACGGGCAAGTGCATCGCGTGCCACAAGACGGACGCCGCGGCCATGGCGGCCAAGGCTCCGACGTCCTGCAAGGCCTGCCACGGCGGCGCGGAATAGGCGTCAGCTGCTGCTGTTACGCCCCGAACGGGTCGCAACGGCCTGCAAGGGGCAGCGAAGAGTGTGAGGTCACGGCCGGTCGGCTGGTCCGGCCGGCCGTGATTGCTTCAGGGAAACCGTGAATGCAAGGAGAGTCTCCCCCCGTGGTTGAAGAGAAACAGCCCTCCCCGCCTGCCGGACCCGAACCCGCCGCCGTCGCCGGGTCCTGGTACGATCCGCTCCTCAAGTTCTTCAGTTCGGTCCACGTCGCGGTCATCACGCTGATCATCCTCGCGTCGATCTCGATCATCGGGACCGTGCTGCAGCAGAAGAACATCGGGGACGTCGGCGACAACCTGCGCCTGTATCAGGAGTTCTTCGGCGACGCCGGCCGCGCGCAGCGGGCGTTCGACATCTCGGAGCGGATCGGCTTCTTCCATCTGTATCAGACCTGGTACTTCTACGCGCTGCTCGGCCTGCTCAGCACCAGCCTGATCGTCTGCTCCCTGCGCCGCCTGCCGACGACGTGGCGGATCATGGCCCGCCCCAAGGTCGAGCTCGAGGAGTCAGGCTTCAAGTCCAGCCCCAACCGCCGCACCCTTTCGCTGCGGCTGCCGCGCGCCGAGGCCGCCGCCATCGTCGTCGCCGCCCTGAAAAAGGGCGGTTTCGGCAAGCGCGAGAGCGAGAGCGACGGCGCGCTCTACCTCTTCGGGCAGAAGGGGGCCTACAGCCGGCTCGGCATCTATGCGACGCATTTTTCCATCATCATGATATTTGTCGGCGGGCTGCTCGGCAGCGTCTACGGCTTCAAAGCCTACATGCAGATTTCGGAGGGCGAAACCTCCAACCAGATCATGATGCGCGGCGAAGGGAACCGGACCGCGACGCTCCCGTTCCAGGTGCGCTGCGACGACTTCCAGGTCGACTACTACCCGGGCGGCCAGCGGCCGAAGGATTTTTTCAGCAGGCTCACGGTCATCGACAAGGGCCGGGAGGTGCTCCACGAGCGCATCGAGGTCAACTCGCCGCTGGTGTACGACGGGATCTGGTTCTACCAGTCGAGTTACGGCGACACCGGGCGCGGGCTCAAGGCCAGCGTTCGCGCCTTCGACGTCAAGACCGGCGCCGGGCACGACTTGAGCTTTACCGGCAACGAGACGCTCGAAGTCCCGGGCACGGGCGTGCGGCTCAAGATGCAGCGGATCTTACCCGGACTTCGCCCAGGACGAGATGGGGCGGCCGACCAGCCGCTCCAACCAGCCGAAAAACCCCGCGGCCGCGGTGCAGGTGCTGCTGCCCGACGGTTCGAGCAAGCTGACCTATCTGTTCAAGCACCGGCCCGACCTCAAGACGGTCGCGGACCTGCCGGTCGATCTGATCTTCGTCGATTTCAGCAGCATCCAGTACACGGGGCTCCAGGTCGTCTACGATCCCGGGGTCTGGGTGATCTGGGCGGGGTGCACGCTGATGGTCTTCGGGCTCTGGTTCGCCTTCTTCTCCTCGCACCGCCGGGTCTGGGTGCGGCTGCGCGAGGAGGGCGGCGCGACCGCTGTCGTGCTTGCGGGCAACGCCAACAAGAACCGCGAGAGCTTTGCCGAGGAGTTCGAGCGCCTCGGCGACGCCATCCTCGCCGTGGGCGAGGCCCGCGGCTAGGGGACACCTTGGCAGGGGCATGGGGTTTGTGCTAGAAGTAGCGAACAGCTATCAGGATCCAGGGGCCCGGAGAGAATGATGAATAGTTCGACGCTTTTCAACGCTTCACTCGTGTTCTACCTCGCGGCGACGGTGGGCTACTTCATCTACCTGGCCTTCCGCAACGAGAAGGTCGGCCTGGGGGCGACCCTGGTGACGGCCGGCGGCTTCCTGGTCCAGACCGCGGCGATCGGGCTGCGCTGGCGCGAGTCCTACGACATGGGGTTCGGCCACATCCCGCTCTCCAACATGTACGAGTCGATGGTCTTCTGGTCCTGGTCGATCATCCTGATCTACCTGATTTTCGAGCGGATGTACCGCAACCGCGCGCTCGGCATCATCGCCGCGCCGCTGGGTTTTCTCGCGATCGCGTCGATCTCGATCGCGCCGAACATCTCCCAGGAGATCGAGCCGCTCGTGCCCGCGCTCCAGAGCAACTGGCTCACGGTGCACGTCATCACCAGCTTCCTCGGCTACGCCGGGTTCACGATCTCCTTCGGGGTCAGCGTGCTCTACCTGATCCTCTCGGCGGAGAAGCGCAAGGACGGCTTCTACATCGTCGGCATGGCGAGCCTGGTGACGATGCTCACGCTGTTTGCCGCCACCATGCTCGACTTCCTCGTGCAGAAAGTCGCGGGCGTCGCCCAGCCGCACCTGTTCGCGGCCTCGTTCGCGAGCCCCGCGCCGGGGGTCAAGCTCGTCTCCTGGATCGCCGCCGTCGGGATCTTCGCCCTGTTCTGGTACGTCGGCACGCTCTACCACGAGCGGCTCGCCGCGCTCTTCCCCGGGCTGCGCATCCTCGACGACCTGAGCTACAAGATGATCATGGTCGGTTTCCCGCTGCTGACGCTCGGCATCGTGACCGGCGCGGCCTGGGCCAACTACGCCTGGGGCACCTACTGGAGCTGGGACCCGAAGGAGACCTGGTCGCTCATCACCTGGCTGATCTACGCCGCCTTCCTGCACGCGCGTTTCACCGCCGGGTGGCGCGGCAAGAGCACCGCCGTGCTCTCCGTGATCGGCTTTGCGGCGGTGCTCTTCACCTATATCGGCGTGAACTTCGTGCTCTCGGGCCTCCACAGCTACGGGTGATCGCGGACACACCGCGGGCGCGCGCAGGGGGGGAGTGCCGGGGGCTGGCCGGGGTACAGAGGATGTGCGACGGTTCGTAGCACAAAGGAGGCTCGCGACATGCAGGGTACAAGGCAGCACCGCACGCTGTTCGTCCTGATCGCTCTCTTCGCCGCAGCTCTCTTCGCCGCGGCTCCCGTCCGGGCGCAGTCGCCGGGCGGCGACAGCTGCCTCTCCGAAAAGTGCCACCCGGGGATGGGCAAGGCCAAGTACGTCCACGGCCCGATCGGCGCCGGCGTCTGCACCGCCTGCCACCGCACCCGCACCAGCTATTCCCCCGAGAAGCACAGTTCCGCGAGCTTCACGATCGCCGCCAAGGGCAAGGACCTCTGTTTCATCTGCCACGAGTCGATGCAGAAGAAGATGCAGGGCAAGTTCATCCACGGCCCGGTCGCGATGGGCGACTGCATCGCCTGCCACGACCCGCACCAGTCCGACGCGAAGTTCCAGATGCGCAAGCCGACGACCTCCGCGCTCTGCTTCTCCTGCCACGAGAACAACAAGACGAACAAGGAGTTCCTGCACGGCCCGGTCGCGGCCGGCGACTGCAACGTCTGCCACAACCCGCACGCCTCGGACTACAAGTACCAGCTCGAGGCCGAGGGCAACACGCTGTGCTTCCTCTGCCACGAGGACCGCAAGGCCGAGTTCACCCGCAAGAGCGTGCACAAGCCGGTCACCGAGTCCTGCGCCGTCTGCCACGACTCGCACAGCGGCGCCTGGAAGTACCTGCTGAAGAACGAGCCGACCGCGCTCTGTTACGCCTGCCACACGAAGGTCCAGGAGCACGTCAAGAAGGCCAAGACCCAGCACGGCGCGCTCAAGCAGGGGACCTGCACCGGCTGCCACACGCCGCACTCCTCGGACTACGTGCGCCAGCTCAAGCTCTCGACCAAGCAGATCTGCTACAGCTGCCACAAGGACATCGGTTCGCGCGTGCTGGCCTCCAAGAGCCTGCACGGGCCGGTCCAGCAGGACGACTGCTACGCCTGCCACGACACGCACGGCTCGGACTACACGAAGATCCTCAAGAAGTTCTTCCCGCCCGAGTTCTACATGGAGTACAAGACCGAGAACTACGCGATCTGCTGGGACTGCCACAACAAGGACATGGCGCTGACCGAGGTCACCTCGACCCTGACCGGCTTCCGCAACGGCAGCCGCAACCTGCACTTCTTCCACATCAACCAGAAGAAGGGCCGCAGCTGCAAGGCCTGTCACGAGATGCACGCCGGCGACCAGGAGAAGCACATCCGCGAGAAGGTTCCCTTCGGGTCCGGCGGCTGGCAGCTGCCCGTCAAGTTCACCAAGCTGCCGACGGGCGGCAACTGCGTGGTCGGCTGCCACCGCGAGATGACCTACGACCGCGAGTCCGCGGTCAAGTACTAGGCGGGGGGAGGCGATCATGGCAGAGCGCATCGCAGTTGAATCCGCTCAGACCCCCGCGATTCCCCTTTGGCAAAGGGGGAAGCAGGGCGTTTTGTCCAGTCTTCGGATAATCCCGGCCGTTCTGGCGCTGGTCGCGCTGGCGGTCCCGGCCCACGGCTTCAACAAGGTCAAGACCGGCGACAAGATGCCGGCGTTCACGCTCAAGGACACCGCCGGCGCCGAGCCGGGTTGGTCGCGGGCCAGGCCCACGTGCTGGTCTTCTTCAAGGAGGGGCCGAGCACCGCCAACGCCTTCAAGCGCGTCGGCAAGAGCTGGGTCGCGATGAAAGACAAGGGCGTTGTCTACCTCGGCGTCTACTTCGGCAAGGGTCAGCCGCAGGACGCCAAGGCCCTGGCCGAAGGCGCGGACTTCCCGATCCTGATGGGGACCGAGGAACTCTACGGGACGCTCGGCGTCGTGGCGCTGCCGGAGGTCGTCTGGGTCGACAAGGCCGGCGTGCTGATCCACGAGGAGAACCAGATCGCCTTCGACCTGGAGCTGATCACCAGCGAGTACGCGCTGGTCGCCCTCGGCGAGAAGAAGGCCGAGGACGCCGAGCTCGCCATCCGCCCCCAGGAGGGCCCCGCGGCCAGCGCCGAGGAGATGGAGGCCAAGAAGATGTACGGCCTCGCGATGGTGCTCATGGAGCGCGGCATGAAGGACAAGGCGATCGAGAAGCTCCAGCAGATCCTCAAGATCGACCCCGGTTTCTGCGACGCGCACATCATGCTCGGGCACACCTTCCTCGACGACGAGCAAGATCGACGAGGCGATCGTGGAGTTCACCTACGTCATCAAGTGCGACCCGAACAGCAACGACGCCAAGGTCGGCCTCGGCATGGCGCACGCGAAAAAGGGCGACACGGACAAGGCGCTCGAGTACTTCCAGTCGGCCCTCAAGCTCAACCCCAAGCCGGAGAAGGTCTACTACGAGATGGGCAAGGCCTACGAGAAAAAGGGCGATCTCGCCCAGGCGGTCGAGAGCTACAAGCACGCGCTCACGCGGCTCTTCGGCAAGCAGTAGCGCGCCATGGGACGGATCGCCGCTCGTTATGCCGCCGTCCTGGCCCTGGCCTTGGCCGCGTCCCTGTTCGCTGCCGCCGGCGTGTCGGGCGGGGAGCTCAAGGTCCTCGCCCCGCCCGATGGCGTCACGCTTCGCCAGCTCAACGGTGACGCTGATCGGCAGCGGCTCCGCGGGCGACCTGGAGGTGACCCTCAACGGGCGCAAGGTCGCCGGGATCAAGCAGGTGGGCCGGGCCTTCACCGGTCCGCTCGTGCTGGTCGAGGGCGCGAACGTGCTCCTGGTCAGGTCGGGCGACGAGTCCCGCCAGTCCACGTTCGAGTACCGCGCCAAAGGCGCGGCGGCGGTCGTACCGCTATCACGACCCGGTCGGCGACGGGGAGTGCAAGGCCTGCCACCCGCAGGGCGTCGGCCGCACCTCGCCGGTCTCCGAGGCCCGGCTCTGCAACACCTGCCACGACCCGCAGACCGGGTACAAGCGCCTGCACGGGCCGCTCGGCGCCGGGCAGTGCAGCATCTGCCACGACCCGCACGGTTCCGCCTTCCCCTCCTTCCTCGTGATGGGGGTGCGGGCGCTTGTGCGTGCAGTGCCACGCCCAGAGCCGCAGCCAGACGCACATCGAGAGAAGCGGGGACAAGCAGTGCCCGGAGTGCCACAACCCGCACGGTTCCGAGAAGCAGTTCCTGCTCAAGTGAAGGAGGGGATCATGCCGCACGAAAGCCAGCCGCCGGTCGCAGCGCCCAGTCGGGGGTGGCGCACGGCGACCCACGTTCTCACGGGATTGACGGCCCTGCTCGTGATGCTCTTCGCCATCCCCCACGCGGGGGCGGCCTTCAAGTACCTCAAGGTCGGCATGGACGTGCCGGAGTTCTCGCTCAAGTCCCTCGAGGGGCAGGAGTACACGCTGGCCCAGATCAAGGGGCAGCCGGCGACGCTCGTGGTGTTCTTCGCCACCTGGAGCCCGCGTTCGACGCCGGCCCTCGAGGACGCCCAGAAGCTCGCCGCGGAGTACGCCGACAAGGGCTTCCGGGTCCTGGCGGTGAACGTCAACCGCCTGAGCCTCGGCCCGGACGACCGCCGGCAGATCGCGGACCTCAAGGAGAGCCTCAAGCTCACGGTGCCGATCGTGATCGACGCCGGCCTCGAGACCTACAACGCCTTCGGCGTCGTCGCGACCCCCTCGACCGCGGTGATCGACACCGAGGGCAGGATCGTCCACGAGGCGGCCAGCTACCTGCGCAGCACCAGGGACGACATCCGCGAGTCCGTCGAGATCCTGCTCGGCGTGCGCGAGGCCCCGCCGGCCGAGGCCGTCGCGGCCAAGCCGGTCTACAAGCCCGACTCGAAGGCGCTGCGGCACTACAGCTTCGGCCGCACGATGTTCCAGCGCGGCAACCGGGACAAGGCGATCGACCAGCTCGAGCTGGCCGCCGCGGCGGACCCGACGTACGCCGCCCCGCGGATTTTCCTCGGCCACCTGCTCCTCGCGAAGAAGGACCCGAAGAGCCTGCAGCAGGCCGCGGAGCTGTTCGCCGCCGCGGCGACGCTCGCCCCGGAGGACGTGACCGCGCACACGGGGCTGGGGGAGGCGCTGCTGGAACTCGGCAAGACCGACGAGGCCCGCGCGGCCTTCGAGAAAGCCGTGGCGCTCGACCCGACGTACACCCCCGCGATGTCCAACCTCGCCCTCGTGCTCGCGAAGCAGGGCCAGACGGTGGAGGCGGAGGCGAAGTTCAAGGCCGCGCTCGAGCTCAACCCGCTGGACGCCGGCACGTACTACCGCCGCGCGCAGGGGAGCGAGGCGAGCGGCAATCTCAAGGGCGCCTCCGCGGACTTCCGCCGCGCGCTGGAGATCCTGATGAACCTCCCTTCGACCGGGGATGAGGTCTAGGGCCGTCCTCATCCCCGTGGCGTGAGCTTCCATGAACCGGCCCCGCAGGGAACAGGTCGTCGCGATCCTCGTCGCCGCTCTCGCGGTCGGGGCGCTCGTCTGGGGCGTGCTCGCCGAGCAGCTCGGCGACACGCTCTTCAACGCCACACTCGTCTGACTCTCCTGCATCGGGGTCGGGTGACCCCGCCGGCGGACGACATGCGGGCTGCGACTGCGTTGGGCTTCCTCGGCGCTCCCTGCGGCGGGCACGCTCGCACGCCTCAGTCGCACCTCGTCGCCCGCCTTGTCTCGCCGCCATCTCGCCGCGCCGGCGTAACGTCAATTCACGGGTGCTATGAAGCGGCGGTTATTCCAGATCCTGATGGCGTTCGGGCAGAACGGGTACCTGCTCGGCTTCACGAACAAGGCGATCTACCAGGGCTCGCTCAAGGAGTACTGCACCCCGACGCTCAACTGCTACGCCTGCCCCGGGGCGCTCTTCGCCTGCCCGATCGGCACGATCCAGCACTTCGCGATCGTCGGCGGGGCGATCCCGGCCTACGTCATCGGCTACCTGGCCGCCATCGGGGCCGTCGTCGGGCGCATGTGCTGCGGCTGGCTCTGCCCCTTCGGCTTCTTCCAGGACCTGCTCTACAAGGTGCGCAGCGTGAAGATCGCGATCCCGAAGTCCCTGACCTACGCCAAGTACCTGATCCTCGCCGGCCTCGTCTTCACCGTCTCCGCCGTCTACCAGGAGCCCTGGTTCTCGAAGCTCTGCCCCGACGGGATCCTGATCGCCGGCATCCCCTGGTCGCTGCTCGACGAGAGCATCCGCGCCATGCTCGTGAAGATGTTCTGGATCAAGCTCGCCATCCTCTCGCTCTTCGCGGTCTGGTCCGCGACCGCCAAGCGGCCCTTCTGCCGCACCGCCTGCGCGCTCGGCACCATCTTCTCGTTCTTCAACTCCTTCAGCGTCTACCAGATGCGCGTCGACCACGGCGCCTGCACCCGCTGCGACCGCTGCCGCGAGAACTGCCCGATGGACATCAGCATCTGGCAGAACGAGCGCTCGGTCGACTGCATCCGCTGCCTCGAGTGCACCGCCTGCCCGGTGGTCTCGTACAAAACGGTCTTCGAGAACCTGCCGGCGGCCCCGCGGAACTCCCCGCCCCCGCCGCGCGGGCGCGCTCGGCACCGGTCGGTGAGCCGCCGTCGTCACGCCGACGCGGAGCCTGACACCATGTGGTTGACACGCTGCGCGGCAAGCTCGCCGCGCTGGTCACGCTGATCCTCGTCCTGTGCGTCGGCGGCACGTATTTCTACATCATCGAGGCCCAGAGCAACCAGTTCGTCGACACCACCAAGGACCAGGCCGCGGTGCTGACCCACGCCATCGTCAAGAGCATCCAGCACGACATGAGCGGCAGCTGCGCCCAGAACGTCCAGGAGATCTTCGAGCGCATCGGGATCGTGGACGACATCGAGAGCCTGCGCATCTTCGACGAGAACGGCAAGGTCACCAAGTCCGGCGACAAGCAAGGAAGTCGGCCTGACGATCGAGGACATCGGCCTGGAGATCTTCAAGGCCGGCGTGCCGAGCATGCCGTACCGCGGCGGGCACGGCTACAACGCCTTCTGCATGGTCGAGACGATCCGCAACGACGTCCTCCTGCCGCGGCTGCCACGTGACCGACACCGAGGTGCTGTCGATCTTCGAGCTCTGCCTCTCGATGAAGAAGACCGACGAGAAAGTCGCGAAGAACCGGACCTTTCTCGCCAGCTCCGCGGTCGCGACCATCGTCCTCGTCGGCTGCGCGATCTGGCTGATCTTCGCCGTCCAGGTCAACCGGCCGATCTCGAACCTCGTGCAGGCGATGCGCCGCGCCGAGGGGGGGGATCTCTCGGCCCGCGTGCGCAAGCCGGGGCGCGACGAGCTCGGCGGCCTCGGGCGCAGCCTCAACTCGATGATCGAGAAGCTCGACACCACGCAGCGCGAGGTCGAGCGCTTCCACACCGAGCAGCTGATCCGCGCCGAGCGGCTGGCGAGCATCGGCGAGCTGGCGGCGAGCGTCGCGCACGAGATCAAGAACCCGCTCGCCGGCATCTCCGGCGCGATCCAGGTGCTCGCCGACGACTTCCCGAAGGGCGACCCCCGGCGCGAGATCACCGACCAGATCCTGCACCAGAGCGAGCGCATGGACAAGACGATCCGCGACCTGCTCAACTACGCGCAGCCGCTCGCCGGGGAGCCGAGCCCGGTGGACGTCAACGAGATCCTCGACCGGGCCAGCTTCATCGCGCTGCCGAACCCGGCGCGGACCAACGTCCGGGTCCACCGCGACTACGCCGCGGGGCTGCCCCGGACGATGGCCGACGGCAAGCACCTGGAGCAGGCCTTCCTGAACCTCATCCTCAACGCGGCGCAGGCCATGCCGCAGGGGGGCGAGCTGACGCTGCGCACCGCGCTGCGCGAGGAGCCGGACGCCGCGGGGGGGCAGCAGTTCATCGTGGCCACGGTGGCCGACACGGGGGTGGGCATCCCGCCCCAGATCCGCGAGAAGATCTTCAGCCCCTTCTACACCACGCGCACCCAGGGCACCGGACTGGGGCTCTCGATCACGCGCAAGATCATCGAGCAGGGGGGCGGGTCGATCAGCGTGGCGAGCGAGCCGGGAAAGGGCACGACCTTCACGGTGCGCATCCCGGTGGTCGAGACGCGGATCCAGGCCTGAGCTGACCAGCGCACGTCAGGTCCCGGCGGTGCGAAACCCACCTTGCTCCCCCTTTGCCAAAGGGGAAACGGGGTTTGACGGGTCCTGCTATACCGACTGACGCTGGGTAATCGGCACTGCCACAGTCGCAGGAGAGTCATGGCCAAGGAACGCATCCTCGTCGTCGACGACGAGTACCTGATCCGCTGGTCGCTCCAGCAGGAGCTCTCCAAGGAGGGGTACGAGGTCACCACCGCCGAGGACGGCGAGAGCGCGCTGCGCCTGGCGCGCGAGGCCTCGCCGGACCTGGTCCTGCTCGACATCCAGCTCCCCGGCATGGGCGGCATCGAGGTGCTGCAGAAGATCAAGGTCTCGGACCCCGAGGTCGTCGTCATCATGATCACCGCCTACGGCATGGTCGACACCGCGGTGGCCGCGATGAAGGCCGGCGCCTTCGACTACCTGAACAAGCCCTTCAACCTCGAGGGGGTCAAGCTCTCGATCCGCAAGGGCCTCGAGACCAGCCGCCTGCGCGGCGAGGTCCAGCGCCTGCGCCAGGAGCAGCAGGCCCGCTTTTCGCTCGACCGGGTGGTCGCCGTGAGCGCCCCGATGCGCGCCGTGCTCGACCTGGTCGCGCGCATCGCCGCCTCCGGCGCCTCGACCGTGCTGCTCCAGGGCGAGAGCGGCACCGGCAAGGACCTGGTCGCCAAGGCGCTGCACTACACCGGCGTGCGCGCCGAGCGCCCGTTCATGGCCGTCAACTGCGCCTCGCTCCCCGAGCAGCTGCTCGAGAGCGAGCTCTTCGGCCACGAGCGCGGCGCCTACACCGACGCCAAGGGGACGAAGAAGGGCCTCTTCGAGCTGGCCGACGGCGGCACGATCTTCCTCGACGAGATCGCCGAGATGCGCTTCGACCTGCAGGCCAAGCTGCTGCGGGTGATCGAGGAGAAGGCCTTCCGGCGCATCGGCGGGGTCAAGGACATCCAGGTCGACGTGCGCATCGTCACCGCCTCGAACAAGGACCTCGACGCGGAGCGCACGGCCGGCCGCTTCCGCGAGGACCTCTTCTACCGCCTCAACGTCGTGCCGATCCTGCTGCCGCCGCTGCGCGAGCGCCCCGAGGACATCGTGCCGCTCGCCGCGTACTACACCAAGGTCTTCAACCGCGAGTTCGCCAAGCAGGTCACCGGGCTCTCGGCCGAGGCCGAGCGGGCCCTGCTGCGCTATCCCTGGCCGGGGAACGTGCGCGAACTCAAGAACGTGCTCGAGCGCGCGATCCTGCTGCAGACCGGCACCGTCGTCGACGCGGACGACCTGCCGCCGGTGATCCTCGGCGCGAGCTCCGCCGCTGCGGCGGCCGCCGCGGGCGACGCCGCCGCGGCGAGCGGCGCATTCGCGCTCCCCGCCGGCGGGCTCTCGCTGGAGAAGCTCGAGGACGACCTGGTCCGCCAGGCGCTCGAGCAGACGCGCAACAACCAGACCAAGGCCTCGCAGCTGCTGGGCATCTCGCGCGACAGCCTGCGCTACCGGATGAAGAAGATGGGGCTGATGGGGGGAGAGGAGAGCGCCTGAATCTTGCGCGACAGCGGGCCGCAAATGCCCTCGTTATGCGCGCCGCCCCTGCTGCTCGGCGGTTTACTGGAGCGTCTTGAGCAGGCGATTCTTGTAAAATTCGATGTTCTTCTCTCGGATCCCGGTGGCCAGGAAGGAGACCCGTACCGCGGCGCGGTTCGAATACTCGTCGACGGTCACCGCGACGGCGGGGAATTTCGTGGTGACGGGCGCCACGAATCGCTCGCGCAGCGCCCGCAGCACCCCCTGGAATTCCAGCGGGTCCGCGGGGCGCGGCCAGCCCGCGCGGATTTCCATCAGGAGATCCTCCCGGTCGAACAGCAACTCGAGTTCCGACATGCCGTGCCCCGGATTCTTGGAGCTGGTCCCGTCGAGCTGCACGTGCCGCCCCGCCTCGGCCTTCGTCATGCCGAACTGCAAACCGTAGAAGCTGAAATTCTCGTCGGCTGCCCCGGCCGGAGCGGCAGCGGCGATGAGCGCCGCGCATGACATGGACCGCACCCAAGTCTTTATCCTCCTGCTCATCGTCACTCCTCCATGGTGGTACGTACGGCCGCATCGGCGAGCAACAATGCTACCCCAGCAGCGATGAAAAGCACAGACAGGCCGAGCGGCAGATGGTCGCCCGCCCGCAGTTTCGGCACCAGTTCGTCGGGGCTCTTCACCCAGTTGCCGCCGGTCTCCTTGAGCAGTCTCTCCACCGTGCCCCAGCGCGGGGCCGCAGGCAAGTCCTCCTCGGCAGGCGGAACGCGGTAGCCCGTGGTCAGAAGCGGACGCTCCCCTGCGGGATCCTCGGCGATGATCACCCGCCGGTAGCCCTCACCCCCGAGCACGGTGTGGCCCCGGTAGGTGCGCAGGCTGACTCGATCCAGCCGGACGGGGGCGACAGGCTCGCCCGGTCCCGACGGCCCGGTGGGCAGCGCCCAGAGCGTGTCCCAGGGCGGCAGAGTTCCATCGGTCCCCGCGGTGGAGAAGAGCAGCAGGTCGCGCGCCCGGTCCGCTTCGAGAAACGACGAGAACCCGCGCGACTTAACGCCACCTGGGGAGGCGCCGAAGAGCAGTTGTAGCCAGAACCGGCGCGTCTCGGGGGAACTCAGCCACCTCGTCGCCCAGCGGTAGCCGTCGTCTCCCGCGAAGACTGCGGTCCTGCCCCGCCCGAACTCCCCGGTGACGAGCAGCGGCGCGCCGCTCTCCGTTTGCACCAGCGTCCGGCTGCCCTCGCGAGCGGTGACCAGCGCCATGCCGGAGAGCGGCGGCAGGACGCCGGAGCCGCCTGCGGAGAGGAGCGAATATTCGGTGGTGACGGGTTGCACGTCCTCCTCGAGGAAAAAGCGCGACGAGGAGAGCTTGCGGTACTCGGAGACGAAGTAGCGGGGCAGCGCAACGATGCGCGGAACGAGGTAGAAGTCGCCCCGCCCGAGCAGCGCCGCCGTTCGCAGGAACGGGACGTCCTTGTCGCCGGGCCGGCCGATGGCAAGGATCGAGACGGTGATCCCCTCTTGCGCCATCCCGCGCAGCAGGTCGAACGAGTGGCCTCGGCCTTCTACCTCGTACTGGTCGATGTCCTCGGCGTCGCAGAGCACGAGCACGTGCCTCACGCCGCCGGGGTCCCGGCGCAGGGCCTCGCGGGCCTCGTGCAGCACGGAGTAGAAGTAGATCCCGTCGCCGTCGGGGAAGATCCTGTCGATCAGCAATACGTTTCTGCGGGGTCTACACCTTGACCAACATATTGTATTGCTCTCAAGCTCTCTTTCTAAGTCCACCTTCCTATCAAGCTCTCGTCGAAAAACTTCCTTCTCAAACAGTCATTAATGTGGTGGAACAATCTCCTCAAAAAGTCATTGCGGCCGATGTCGCGGCTTCCGCGGGAGTGTCTCTCTCGAAAGCAGCCCAAGATTTGACGGCACTGGCCAGTTTGAGTCAAGGCGATATTGCCGTGTCGACCGAAGGAGATTTGATTTACTCCTTTCCTCCCAATTTATCTTCTGTCCTAAAACAAAATTCACTCAAATTCAAGACGCAGCAAGCTCTTTTGAAAATTTGGCCGACTCTGTTTTACGTCATTCGAGTCTCGTTTGGACTCGTCCTACTAGCATCCTTGGCGGCGATTTTTTCCACCATTTTGTTTTTATCGAGTAGTAGTAGTAGTGATAGTGACAATGATCGACGACGAGACAATCGAAGCATGGGTGGCTTTGGTGGGGGCTTTTGGGGTCCCAGGTACGTGCGTCAAGTGTTATTGCTTCTTGTTGTGGTGTAATTTATCATTTCTCATTTTTTTCTTTTCCAGTCCATTTGATTTCTTGTATTATCGACCCTACTATGGAGGTTACTATGGTACCACGGCCGTTAGGGATCCAGAAGAAATGGGATTTTTGGAAAGTGTCTTTTCCTACATTTTTGGAGACGGCAATCCCAACGAGGGGTTGGAGGAAAGACGATTGTCCTTGGTGGCAAACATGATTCGAGAAAATCAAGGAAGTGTCACGGCAGAACAGCTGGCACCCTATTGTGATGATGCGCCACCGCCCAATCCAAATGCAGATTTGCAAGCTTATGTAGATGAGGTAAGAAACGATATATTCTTGTCTTGTTGTTGTTGTTGTTGTTTTCGTATCAATACTCAGATTCGACTCTTTCACCAACACACATACATACATACTCACAAATAAATTATAGAGCTTTGTCCTTCCAATCGTTTCGCAATTGAATGGAGAACCACGAGTCACAGAGGAAGGAGATATTGTCTATGTCTTTCCAGAATTGCAACAGTCCGTGGCAACTACTACGACTAGTGCGAAAACCGAGTAACTTGTCGTCGGAAGCTAGCATTTTGTCACGAGCTGGATTGCGGAAAAATGCCAGTGCGGGTGAAGTACAACAATTGCTCAACCTCAATGGGATTAGTACTCGTGGTGTCTATGAAAAGAAGGATTTGATTAGGTTGTTGGAACAAGCCTTGCCGCCATTGACGGAACGAGAAAAGGCGGAATTGCAAATGGACGATCCCACCATGTTGCAAGAACGGGAATATGAATTTAGTTTGGCAAATTCATTTAACCGATTCCTTGCAGGTGGTTTGGGGATTGTCAATTTGTTTGGTGCCTTGTATCTTGGAAACATGCTTAGTACGTACGCCATGTATGGTGTTAGACTCCCTTCGTACTTTGGATTGGTACAAGCTGGGTTTCCATTGCTCTTGTCATATGCTGTACTATTCAATGTGATTCCGCTTGTGCGATCATTGTGGATCAAGACGGAAAATGAAAAGATTCGACGACGCAACGAAACTCGGCGCAAGTGGAAAGACTTGCTGGACAGAAATGTATTTGGTAATTTAGGACGAAAGCTAAAGGCGGCACGACAAATGGGAACCAAAATGAAGCGACTTGGTACGAGTGAAGAAGAGATAATCTTTGATACCAAACAGTCGATGGAACAAATGGAAAAGGTAAAGGCTGAGAGGGCACTCGACGAATTTGATAAGCTGCTGGAAAAGGAAGAAAAGCCATTTGAATAAGATACTGTATAAAACAGTACAATTTAGCTCAAGAGTATATTAAAGAACTAACTTAATTTGCAAATCTAGTTAACGTCTCTTATTGAGTCAATCGTTCGCTTTCCGACCGGCTGAATGTCGCCGGGCAAAGTCGAGGACGAGACTTTACTATTTTTCGTAGCGTCAGAACGAATAGTGCAATCGCGAACGTTGTAAATATTTCAATCATGCTGATTCCTGGATCGATTGTCGTAGTGTAATTCATTTCTTTGGGCGAATCAAGTGGTGGGCTCATGGTAATGTAAATCGAATGACGGCCGGTCAGTGCAGCCGGAACAAAGGCATTGTGTAGCTCGTGATCATTCACTTTGATGGACGTCAAGTTGGAACCGGAGCCACTCACGTAAATATCCAACGTCATGTTTCTGTAACAAAGGCCTCGTAATGAGATTGTGTCTTTACCAAAGAGAGACTCGGGCTTGACGGGATGAAACTCGAGTCCATTCGGAACAAACGTGAGCCCAAACAGTCCGTGATGGACAAGATTGAGAAATCCAGTGTCACTCCACAATTGTCGTCTTCGTACTGGAGGGAATGTTCCATCGAGTTGATAGAATTCGGCAAAGGTATTGCGTTGTTGCGATAACCACACGAGATTAGCAAATTCAGAAGCAAACATGTCCACTTGTCCATGTCTTGCAGCCGCTAAGCCCCAGTACCCTTGTACAAATGGCCATATTCTTCCATTATGATAGAAGCATTCGATCCATTGACTTTCACATTTGCTGTCTTTGGGATATACAAAGCGAGGCCACAGGGACGGAATGCCTCGTTTCGTACGAGGCGTCGACTGAAAGATGCTCTTGATACGAGCGGCGTCATGTTCAAAGTCATCCGTTCCTAATAAAACAAGTGATTCGCCGAGACCTTCCATTTGATTGACAAGAGATTCATGTTCGTCTTCAAAATACGAGTAGTACCCATGTTCACGTGACCACAGACGAGAGCGAATCTTTTCCCGCAGGCGCTCTGCTTTGGCTTGTAGCATTTGAATCTCGCCGTCCTTCTCACCGAGTATCTGTCCCATTTTCGATCCAAGTTTATATCCTTCATAATGAAGCATATTGGTGCTAAGTGCCTTTGTCATTCCAACAAGAGTTCCATTCATGCTATATTTTGCGGGATAGCCGCTATCACTCTCCATAAAGCTGGAGCACCCGAGAAAGAGCCCCGTGGTGACATCATAGGCATCTCGTTCCGCACGAGACAGACTGTTTCGTGTGATTTGATATGCCCATGAGAGAAACTCCAAATCGCCTGTAATGAGGTATAGCTCCCACGAACCGCGCGCGCCCACAATGGCATCACTCAGATTCGGCCAACCGCCAAAGTGACCACACTTGTCTTGAAGCCACACGTCTCCAAACTCATCATCCTTTTCCACACTCTTTTTCAACGATGTCATGGACACTTGTGGATACACGAGTCCTGCCGCAAGTTCGACGGCAAACGACGTGTCGCGTGTCCACAATTGATCCCAGCCTGCGCCGGCAATAAAAGTGCCATTTACTACGTTGGTGGCCATTTCCGTCATGGCTAGATTATAAGCGTCATTGTAGGATTGGATACCTGAGCTAAATTCAAAGAATGGCTCATTATTCGCAAATGGCGGCGTCATTTTCGTCGATTGTCATTGCAAGTGTGCCTGGGATGAATGAATGCATAAAAACCGTTTGTCAAATGACTATGATATATCAAAAGTCATTGGGCTGATGCTATGATGATGATGGACGTACATACAGTTGGTCGTCGCGAGCAGGGAAGAAGATTACAGTATAGTGCAATGCGATTATAAAAAGTGTTTCGTTGATAATATAATTATGCATATCAACCACTACAAACGTTTTCAGTCAGCTATTCAAACAAACGATACAACACTACTAGCAGGGCGCGACGCCTTTCTTCGGTCGAGCGAGGACATTGCAATCGCAAGTTAGTCAAAGCTGAAGCAGCCACGTCCGCATCCTTTTTCAATGAGATCACAGTCCACCATGATCATTGGATCTTCATCCAGGTTAAAGTTAGATACCGCGACTAGCGACGCAGAGATCGCCATATTTGCTGTTTGAGAGCTTCATCGGTCCGCCTAGCTCAACGCCCCATCTCTGGAACTCATTGTCCTCGTCGCAGTTGTTGAGGCGTAATTTGGTACCGCGTTCAACCTTGTCTCCATAGCCAGCCTGGATGCACATGTCATCATCAAGAGTAGTACGAAGCAAGCCATCCTGTCGTGATGTCCAAGCGAATGTGCTGGGGGTATCGTACGGATCTTCACCTTCTTCCCACCGACCAATGGTGAGTTTCTGCCACTTCTTTGGGTTATTGTTCTTGACCTTGACATAGGGTCCCGCGCCTCCTGTGAGACCAAGAGTTCCAGTGAAGGAATCGTCTGTGCCGCCCTCATCAAGGCGACGGAATGTAATGCCACGAAGCTTAGCTCCATTCACTTCGCCTGCGGTAACAAGTGCGAGTGCAGCAAGGGTGTACTTCATTTTGAGGAATGATTGAGTGTCGTTTTGTTGATTGTGTCAAACATGGCGCAACACCGTCCGGAAAATTCGCTCGTTGGTGTGGCGCTCGCCAAATGCGTGTGTTATCGCTAAAATTGATCGGCGCGCTTGAAAAAGCATTTTTAGCCCCTAACTCTTTAGATACCGAAAAAAATCTGCTTTACGCAGAAAACGACTATAACGGTTTTGACATTTTACGATGGAATCTTGCT
>CAVOVE010000017.1:0-31342 GCA_963699775.1 uncultured Candidatus Rokubacteria bacterium | reverse complement strand
TTTGGTTGTCGTGCGCGAGGGGATCAACCCCTCCCCTCCATCCAGGGCGGGGCTGTGGGGCGGGCTTGTGCGAGAAGGGATGACCGCCAGCCATTCCGGCGGTGCCGTTCGCAGGGGCGGGGTTGATCCCCGCCCGATTTTCCTCCGCCCACTCCAGATGCCGCCGCGTCACCAACCGGCAGAGCGGCGGGTAGCCCGCCCGTCCGCGCGCGAGCACGACAGCAACCCGCGGTCCCGCCGTATCCCCACCATCGATCTCGGCCCCGAGCAACGGAACAATCCCGGCCGCCTTCGCCGCCGTGCAAAAAGGGACGGCCCCGTACAGTCCGTTCGTGTCGGTCAGCGCGAGCGCTGCGTACCGAGCTCGGCCGTACGCTCAACGAGCGCGGCCGGCGTGTCCACGCCGTCGTGGAACGAAAAACAGGAGTGAACGTGGAGATGAGAAAACGCTGCCATCGGCGATACGACATCGGCGTGGGGCGCGTCATCGCCTCAGTTCTTCAGCGCGACGCACTGGCGGCAACTTCTTCCCGCGTCAGCCGCTCGCGCCTCACGGGAGTTCAGAGCGGGCCGGCCATTGGTTGCCGGATGACGGTCTTCCATTTCGCTGGATCGGCCTTCCTGATGTCGCTCGGACAGATTCTGTGATGTTTCCCGACGAGCCTGCCGCGGGCGCGAATGAATTCGCGCATCATTGCACCTCGCGCTCTTCCAGCAACCGTCGCGTGCGGTCCAGTTCGTCGGCGATCAGCTTCTCTTCGGGGAGCGCGGTTCTGTACTCGGTGGCCATGACCTTGTTGGGCAGGCCCTCCAGGGCGTAGTGCGCGAGCGCCTCGTTCTTCTGGGCGCAGAGGATCAAGCCGACCGGCGGGTTCTCGTCGGGATGCGTCCAGTGCTCGCGGGCGTAGTTGAGGTACAGGTGCATCTGGCCGGCGTCGGCGTGGGTGAACTTGCCGAGCTTCAGGTCGACGATGGCCAGACACTTCAGGCGCCGGTGAAAAAAGAGCAGATCGACGCGGTACCACGTGTCGCCGATCCGGAGGCGCTTCTGGCGGCCGATGAACGCGAAATCCGAGCCAAGTTCCAGGAGGAACGTCTCGAGATGGCGGATGAGACCATCCTCGAGGGCGGTCTCGGAGGACTCGTCCTTGAGATTCAGGAACTCGAGCACAAAGGGGTCTTTGATCGCCTGCTCGGGAGTAACCGCATCCTCGGGTTTGACCGCCGCGCCCTTGATGAGCATCGCCGCCTTGTTCTTCGACAGGGCGGTACGCTCGTAGAACTGGGTGTCGATCTGGCGGTCGAGCTGCCGGACCGACCAGCCACCGCGGAGGGCTTCGGCTTCGTAGAAGTGGCGGGCGAGCTCGCTCTTGACGGCGAGCAGACGCACGTAGGCGGACCAGGGGAGGGGGAAGCGGGTAGTAGCTACAGCCAGAGATTTTTCAGACAGCGTCTGAAAAATCTGCCCGGCGGGCCAGAGGAGATAGAACTTCTTCATCTGACTGAGATTGACCGGACCGAATCCGCGACCGAATCGGGTTGTGAGATCTGCGGCAAGTCGTCCAACGACAGTCGCCCCGTACTCGGCCCGCTGTTCTCCGTGCTGTTCGAGCTCGACAATCCGGCGGCCGATTTCCCAGTAGGTTGCCGTCATGATGGCGTTGACCGAGCGAGCGGCAGCGTGCCGCGAGGTTTCGAGGAGAGAGGAAACCCCTTTGAACAGGGACGTATAGTTTTTCAGCTTTGCCAGCTCGCTCACGACGCCCTCGTCATCGCCGCAGTCGCCAGCTCCAGCGCGTCGAAGCCGTACTTGGCGCGCACCCTGTCCACCGCCGGAAACAGCGACGCGAGGCGGGCGTCGCGCGCCGCGGTGAACAGGCCGAGCTGCTCGGAGCCCGCGCGCAGGCGCTCGAGGCTCACGCCGACCAGGCGCACGCGCACGCGGCGGCCGACGGCGCCGACCATCAGCTCGCGGGCGACGGCGAGCAGCTCCCCGTCGCGGTCGCTCGCAACGATCCCGCGGCTGCGCGTGACGGTGCGGAAGTCCGAGTAGCGGACCTTGACCGTGACGCCCCCGGCCTTCATCCCGGCCCTGCGCAGCCGATGCGCGGCCTTTTCGACGAGGTGGCAGATCGTGGCCTCGAGGACGACGGGGTCGGCGGTGTCCTCCTCGAAGGTGGTCTCGTGGCCGACGCTCTTGCGCTCGCCGCCCTCCGCGACCGGGGAGTCGGACTCGCCGCGCGCCTTGCGGGCCAGCTCCGGCCCGCACGAGCCGAGCGCCGCCTCGAGCACCTTCTCCGGGATCGAGGCCAGGTGCCCGATGCGGGTCACGCCGAGCCGCTCGAGCGTCGCGCCGGTGACCGGCCCGACGCCGGGGATCGCGCGCACCGGCAGCGGCGCGAGGATCTCGCGCCTCCGCGCCGTGGGGAATCCACATCACGCCGGCGGGTTTGGCCAGGCGCGAGCCGACCTTCGCGAGCAGCTTGTTCGCGCGCGAGGCCCGGCCGACGACGGCAGCCCGAGCTCGGCGGCGATCTGGTCGCGGATCCGCCGCAGCAGCGGGAAGATCGCCCCGTGCAGCAGGTGGCAGCCGGAAAAATCCAGGTAGAACTCGTCGATCGACGCGGCCTCGACCCCGGGGGCGTAGCGCGCGAGAATCTCCCGCACCCGGTCGTGGTACTCGCCGTAGAGGTGGTGGTGCCCGGGAGCGAAGATCAGCCCCGGGCAGAGCTCCTTGGCCCGCCTCGAGGCCATCGCCGAGCGCACGCCGAAGCGTCGCGCCTCGTACGACGCGGAGGCCACGACGCCGCGCCCGTCCGGGTCGCCGCCGACGACGACCGGCTTGCCGGCGAGGGACGGGTCGAGCAGGCGCTCCACGGACACGAAGAAACAGTCCATGTCGAGGTGGGCGATCCAGCGGGGCATTGGCGTCAGCCTTGTGCGGAGCGGGCCTCGTTGAGGCGGAAGGCGACCTGGGCCGCAAACCCGCGCAGGACGCGGGCGCCTTCACGCGGCGGCATGAGCGACCCCGGCAACTGGGCCGGCTCGTGCCGGATGCGGAGACGGATGCGACCCGGTGTGCGTTCGATCGTGCAGAATTTGTCGGTGCTCGTGGTGTTCATGGTGTTTCCTCCCGTGTCAGCCGTGCGGGTTCAGAACCTTTTCACGACGCCGATGACTTTCCCTGCGACCCTGAACTCCGGGTCCCCGTCCCAGACCCGGATCGGGTCGAGCGCCGGGTTCTCCGGCTGCAGGCGCCAGCTCCCCTCCTCGTGGAAGAGACGCTTCACGGTCGCCTCCCCGGCGACGTAGGCCACGCCGATCTCCCCCGAGGCGATCTGCTCCTGATGGCGCACGACGACGAGGTCGCCGTCGTTGATGCCCGCGCCGATCATGCTCTCGCCGCTGACCTTGAGCAGGAATGTGCCCTCGCCCCGCCCGAACAGCTCGTTGAGATCGATGTAGCCCTCGAAGTTCTCCTCCGCGAGCACCGGCGTCCCGGCGGGGACCACGCCGAGAAGCGGCCAGCCGCGCGGTGCGGCGGCGGTGACGGCGCTCGCCCGCAGCGCGGGGGAGAGGCTGAGCGCCCGCGACTTCACACCCGTGCGCTTGAGAAACCCCTTGCGCTCGAGCGCCAGCACGTGGTCGCGCGCGGCGTTCGGCGAGGCGAGCCCGAAGCGCCCGGCGATCTCCTTGAGCGTGGGGGGAAAGCCCTCGTCACGCACTCCCCCGACGATGAAGTCGAGAATCTCCTCCTGCCGCTTCGTCAGCCCTTTCGCCATGACGCTCCACCCTCCGTGGTGCCGAGACCTGTACGCAATATGCTGTGATTAATATACTGATAACTGATACAGTAGTCAAGGTGTTTGTGTCGCTGGTTTCGGTGCGGTGCGGGCGTTCCTGCTGGTGATCGCCGCGGGGCTCGGTCAGGAGATGGAACCGGCGGCGCGGTCCGCGACCCGGTGAGACCTGCAAATCCCTCCCCGGGCTACACGGACGAAGCGCGGGTCTTTCCGGCGATGTACGCTTCCTTGGCTCTCCTCGAGAGCGATTTGATGCGGTATTCCTTCTTCAGCGCGCTCGACTTGCCGCGGCAGCCCTCGCGATACACCAGCACCACCGGCAGGCGGCTCCGGGTGTAGCGCGAGGCCGTGCCGCCGTTGTGCAGATCGATCCGGCGCTGAAGATCATTGGTGACGCCCGTGTACAGGGTGCCGTCCGCGCACTTCACGAGATAGAGACACCAGCCCCGTCGCCGGGGTATGTCCGTCGGCACGGATCAACCCAGCAGGTGCTTGACGCTCCGGGCCAGCAGTTCCATGGAGCAGGGCTTCTCGATGTAGTCGTCGGCGCCGACTTCGAACCCGACGAGGCGGTCGGATTGGGAGTTCTTGCCGGTGACCATGATGATTTTTATGTCCTTGGTCTTCGGGTAACTCTTGAGTTTCTTGCAAATCGCCCGGCCGTCGAGCAGGGGCATCATCAGATCCAGAATGATGAGTTCGGGCACCTCGGCGATCGCCATGGCGAGGGTATCGGCGCCGTCATAGGCGTGGAGATACTCGAATTCGTCGCCGAAGAAGCCGGTGTAGATCTCGTGCGAATAGCGGCTGTCGTCGGCGATCAGCATCTTTTTTTTCGGCATACGTTCTCCGTTCGCTTCCTCGAGTAACGCCCGGGCACGAACGATTGTCACGGCCCAGCTCGTTCCTGTACTGCCGAGTACCACCTGACGGGCCTGTACACTCCTGACGAACTTGATTCTCCAGACTGGACCGATGCTTGTCAAGGCGTCAGCGCCGCCGCCCCGCACGTACCCATCCGGGCCGCGCCGCTATAGAATGTGCGCGCGCACACGCGCGGGAGGGTCGTTGTCGATGACGCAGGACACGCAGCAGCGCTGGACCATAGACGAACTGATGCCCGGGGGGGCCGCGGCGCTCGACGGCGGAATCGCCAGGCTCGAGGGGATCGTCGCGCGCATCGAGGGGATGCGGCCGCTTCTCGCGCCCGGCATCGCGCCGGACGATTTCGCGCGGCTGCTCGCGGCCGTCGAGGAGTTCGCGCGCGCGGCGAGCGAGCTGCAGGGTTACGGCGAACTCTGGTTTTCCGGCGACCTGCTCCGCCAGGAGGCGCAGGCCTTTCTCGGGCGCGTCGAGCAGGTCGTCGCGGACCTCGGCAATCGCGTGCTGTTCTTCAGCCTGTGGTGGCGGGCGCTCGACGACGGCAACGCCGCGCGGCTGACTGGCGTGCGCCGGCGACCTGCGCTACTACCTGGCCAAGGAGCGCCTGATGAGCCGGCACACGCTCAGCGAGCCGGAGGAGAAGGTGGTCAACCTCAAGGACGTCAACGGCGTGCACGCGCTGATCAAGGTCTACGACCTGATCACCAACAAGTTCTCCTTCACGCTCGAGGTGGACGGCGAGACCAGGACCCTGACCCGCGACGCGCTGGCGGCGTACGTGCGTCATCCGTCGGCCGCAGGTCCGGGAGGCCGCGTACCGCGAGCAGTACCGGGTGTACGGCGCCGAGACGGCCGTGCTCGGGCAGATCTACGTCAACCGCGTGCGCGACTGGGCCGGCGAGAATCTCTCCCTGCGCTCGTTCCGGCACGCCGATCGACGTGCGCAACCTGGCCAACGACATCCCGGGGGAGGTCGTCTCCGACGCTGCTGGGTGTCTGCGAGGAGGAGGCCCCGGTCTTTCAGCGCTACTTCGGGCGCAAGGCGGGGTGGCTCGGGATGGACCGGCTCAGACGCTTCGACCTCTACGCCCCGGTGAGCGGGAAGTCCGAGCGCAGGATTCCGCTCGACGAGGCCGTGGAGCACGGTCGCTGGAGGGGTTCTCGCGGTTTTCGGGCGAGGCGGCGACCCTGGCCCGGCGCGTCTTCGAGTCGCGGCACATCGACAGCGGGGTCAGGCCCGGCAAGCGGGGCGGGGCGTTCTGCTACAGCGTCGCCCCGGAGCGCGACCCCTGGGTGCTGATCAACTACACGGGCGAGCCGCGCGAGGTCGCCACGCTCGCGCACGAGCTCGGCCACGCCATCCACTCGTTGCTGGCCCGCGAGCATTCCGTGCTCACGTTCCAGGCGCCGCTGCCGCTGGCCGAGACCGCGTCCGTCTTCTCCGAGATGCTCCTGACCGACCTGCTGCTCGAGCGCGAGACGGACGCCGCGGCCCGGCGCGACCTGATCGCCGCGAAAATCGACGACATGTACGCCACGGTCGCTGCGCCAGGCGTTCTTCGTGCTGTTCGAGCGTCGGGCGCACCAGATGGCGGCGCAGGGCGCCACGGTCGACGAGATGAGCGCCGCCTACCTCGAGAATCTGCGCGCGCAGTTCGGCGATTCGATCGAGGTCGACGAGATCTTCCGGCACGAGTGGATCACCATCCCGCACATCTACCACGTCCCGTTCTACTGCTACGCCTACAGTTTCGGGATGCTGCTCTCGCTCGCGCTCTACCGGCGCTACAAGGAGGAGGGCGCTGGCTTCGTGCCCGGATTCCTGCGCCTGCTCGCCCACGGCGGATCGGCGTCCCCGGAGGCGATCCTCGCGGAGGCGGGCGTGGACATGCGCGACCCCGGGTTCTGGCGCGGCGGGTTCAGGGTCATCGAGGAGATGATCGCGCAGGTGTAGGCAGGATCCGGCAGGTTGCGGAAAAACCTGAAACGGGCAGGCTGGTCAAAAAGGTCCGGCTGCCTGTCCGCTCAGCTCCCGACGCAGATGATCCCGGTCGCGGCCCCGGTGAGGGAGCGCCCTCCCTCCGGGGTGACCTCGAACGTGTTCTCGAGGCCCACCATGCCGAAGCCGGGGATGCCGATCTTGGGCTCCACGGCGATCGTCATCCCCTCCTCGAGAGGGGCGTCGAAGCCCTTGGTGAGCACCGGGGTCTCGTCCAGCGCGAGGCCGATGCCGTGGCCGACAAAGCCCACCTGGTTGCCGCCGAGCGCCATGAAACCCGCGGACAGCCCCTCGCGCCCGGCCCACGCGAAGCAGTGCGCCGCGAGCGCCGAGGGGATGCCCCCGGGGCGCAGGCGCTCCGCGCACCACTCCTGGACCTGGACGCAGAACTCGTGCGCCCGGGCCGCCGCCGCGGGGATCTGCGACGCGTCACCCGCAAAGTAGACCTGCGTCTTGTCCGTGTGGTAGCCCTCGACCACGAAGCCGGCGTCCACCACGAGCGGTTCGCCCGGGTGCCACTTTGTACCGGCGTGGCCGAGGTGCGGCATCGACGGGTGCTCGCCGCGCAGGCCGACCGGCCCGTTGAAGGCCACGGGGTGATTGCCGTGCTCGCCGGCTGCCACGAGCGAAAGGAAGGCCGATTCGCCGCTGTTCTCCATCCGGGGCACCCCGAGGTTCCCGAGTTCCCAGAGCACCTCCGAGAGGCGTCCCGGCGATCTCGCGCTCGCTCATGCCGGGACGGATGCGCGCCGGGAGCAGCTCGCCGAGGGCGCGGCCGTGCGCCGCGCCGGCCCGGCGCATCCGCTCGAGTTCCAGGGCGATTTCACTTCCCGCGCCGCCGCGAGCGCCCGGTCCCCCGGGACGAGCGCGGTCCCGGCCAGGTGCGCGCGCACGATATCGCCGAGGGCCCAGGAGATGCCGCCGGTCTCGGCGGCCGCCGTGGCGCCGAGGGGCGAGCCGACGCCGGCGAGGAGCCCCGGCACGTCGCGGTAGGAGCGGAAGGGGCTGATCCGGGAGAGAGGACGACTCCAGGAGCGCCCGCTCGAACCCGCGCCGGCAGAGCAGTACCGGCTCCCCCTCTCGCGGCAGCCACAGCAGCCCCGTGGCGAGGGTGCCGGCGAGGTAGTACAGGTTGCGCGGGGAGAAAGACCAGGAGCCCGCCCGCCGCGGGGGCGACAACGGCCAGGGCCTCGCGACAGCGACGATGGCGCCACGCCAGCTCGGCGTGCGGGACGGCCTGGTTGGGCGCGGTCGTGGTTCCCATTTCCATCGTTTTCATTGTATCGCGCGCTGCGCCGTGGGGTAAAGGCCCGGGCTGATAAAGTTTTTGATATTTGCTACCATCGGCCATGCAGATCAACCAGCATGTTCACGCGCTGAAGATCCCCTTCACCATCACCACCCCGGCGGGGGTGGTGATCGAGCGGTTCGTGTACGTCTATCTCATCTACGGCACGAACGGGATCTGTCTGATCGACAGCGGCGTCGCTTCCTCGGAGCAGGCGATCTTCGAGTACCTGTGGGCCACGGACCGGAAGGTCAGCGACATTTCGCTGATCATCCAGACCCATGCCCACCCGGACCACATCGGGGCTTCCCGGACGATAAAGGGGAGACGGGGTGTGCGGTCGCCGTACACCCCGCGGAAAGGTCCTGGATCGAGAACGTGCAGCTCCAGGCCAGGGAAAGGCCGGTACCCGGTTTCGACACCCTTGTTGCCGGGTCCCTGGCCGTGAACAGGCTGCTCGAGGACGGGGATGTCTTCGATCTCGGTTGCGGTCTGAAGCTGCAGGTGTTCCACACCCCGGGCCACTCGCGAGGCTCGATCTCCCTGCTGCTGCTCGGGTATCAGGCTCTTTTTTCAGGAGACGCCCTCCCGGTCCCCGGCGAGCCGCCCGTCTACGAGGACGTCCGGGCCTCGGTTGCATCCGTCAAGAAGCTGCAGGCGATCAAGGACGTGCGGTACCTTCTCCCCCCTGGGACGAACCGCGGCAGGGCGTTGCGGTCTACCAGCGCATCGAAGAGGGGCTGCAGTCTTTGCAGCGCCTCCACGACGCGGTCAGGGTGTGCGCGGGAAAATCCGCCGAACCGGACCTGCCGGCGGTAACCAGCTGCGTGTTGAAAAAAATCTCGCTCCCCCCGGAGCTGGCCAACCCGATCGTGGCAAGATCCATCGCCGCGCATCTGGATCTGCGCGATCAGGAGAATATTATCCTTTAGACTCCTGCCCCCGCCGTGCGGCGATCTTTTCGCGCACGATTCCGGCGTGAAGGCGGAAGTTGTAGAGCAGGTCCGAGTACGAGACCGGGGTGTGGGAGCGGTTCACGGCCTGCTCCATCCGGTCGATCTGGCGCAGGTAGTCCTCGGTGCGGCCGGGATCGAAGGTCGTGTCGACCTGCTCTTCGAGGTAGCGCAGCTCCCCGTAGCGGCGGTAGATGCGCGAGCGCACGCGCCACGAGTAGAGCATGGGGAGGATCCGGAACACCGGCAGGAGCACCGCGACCAGCGGCAGGAGCATGACGAGCATCCGGTCGATGAACACCGCGGCCCAGAAGGGCAGGTAGCGCTGCAGGAAGGGCCGGCCGGACTTGTAGAAGCGGCGCGCGTCCTCGGGCACCGGCAGGTCGGTTTCGCGCGGGGAGGGGAACTCTCCCGCGGCGTGGAAGAGACCGGAGCCGCCGTGCACCCGCTCCGCGGCGTCGAGCAGGACGGTGATCAGGGCCGGGTGGAGATCCGCCCGCGCCACGAGGTTGGCCCGGCTGGCAAGCAGGCGCGTGTCCTTCGGGGGGATGTTCCGCGCCAGGTCCACGGCGCCCTCGGGCAGCGTCACCATGGCGAGGTGGGGGAAGCGCCGGGTGTACCCCTCGGCGCGCGCCAGGTCCATGAGCCGCACCCCCTCGGCGCGCAGGAGGCGCTGGACGGTCTCGGACTGCGCGGCCGCCACCACGAAGACCGCGTCCACCCGACCCGCGAGCAGCGCGTCGGCGGCCTCCCGGGTCGGCAGGTCGAGCAACTGCGTGGGCGGCCCCGTCATCTCGTTGGCAGCCAGCAGTTCCCTGGCGAGGACGTGCAGTCCGCTGCCCACGGGGCCGATGGCGATCCGGCGCCCGCGCAACCCCTCCAGCCGGTCCTGCTCCACCGTGTCCCGGTAGAACACCCACAGCGGCTCGAGAAAGACGACGCCGAGGCTGACCAGGCCCGGGTTGCGCTCCGGGGTGGCCAGTCCGCCCTGCACGAGCGCGACGGAGACGTCCGCGCCCGGGTCCGCCAGCAGCTTGAGATTCTCCACGGAGCCGGCGGTCGTCGCGCACGTCGAGCGTGATGCTGCTCTCGGCGACGACGCGTCGGTACTGTTCGCCGAAGGCGTGGTAGGCGCCGTCCGTCGCGCCGGTGGCTATCGTGATCCGGTTCGGCGGCGCGGGCTGCACGAACTGATAGGCCACCCAGAATGCCGCCACGATCAGCAGCGTCACCGGGGCGCCGGCGGCCAGCAGCAGCGCGAGGGGAGAACCTCACGCGATCGCTTCCCCCGAAGCCCACGGGCGGCTGTATCCTGCGGTGCGCGGGTCGGCATGGGGATATCCTACCCTACCTCGTGCCTGCGGCAACAACGGACGGGCAGGCTTGTGACCCATTGCCGCCGGGCTGGAGGGGGGCTTCTTCGCGCGGGAACAGAACTGGAATGGTTCGCCCCTGTAGCGTCCGTCGCGAAAGAGGAGCTTCGGGAGCTGGGGCAGGATATTTTATTTGTACGGCGCCGCGATCATTCGTCGGCGCTGTAAATAAAGAAGAATTTCACATTCCGTTCCGGAGAACTGAACAATAATTCTGTACAGGCCATCCTCTGATCAAGGGCGATTGTTACGAAAAGCAAGCCCGCTCTGTGGTGCAACTATTTGATAACAGACATAAATAACGAAATCATTGGTTTTGCGATCGGCCTGGCACGATTGATGCTATCTCTGTGGACATAAACAACAAACCCGAAGGGGGTGAGCGGTCATGGCAACGATGGTGGGAACGATCAACATGGGGCGGCACGAGGAGGTCAAGGCTCTTTCCGGTGGGACCGCAGGGGTGAGCGTCGCGAAGAACGTCCTGCTCTTTTTCGCAGCGCCGTTCATCGGACTGGCGTACATCATCGCTCTCCCGTTCGTCGGCACGGTGGCCCTCGTCAGGTTGGCTTTCAGGGCGCTGATCTGACGAGCGCGCCCGCAGCGCCTCTGCATTGTGCGGCTGGGCTCGCCCCTGGGCACGCGGGGGAGCGAGCCCTCGCCTTTTTGCGATCGGCTAGGGTTTGGGGCGATACACCGAGAGATACACGTCGTCCGGAACGAGACCGTGGCGCAGTACCACCTTCGAGGAGAGTTCTTCCAGCGCAAAACGCAGCAGGTCCACCGGCTCCACATAGTGAAGCTCGACATCATGTTGCGGGCTGCGAGCCGTGAGAAAATTGAGATGCAGCGATTCCCGGCACAGGCCGTACAGGGTCTTCGTCGTTTCGCGGTGGGACGCTGCGATGCCGCCGATCCGCAGGTTGAAAACTCCGCAGGCGACCACGACGTCGAACCGTCGCTCCCAGGGGGCCTCATCGATCTCGAGCGTCTGAAATTCAGCCTCCGGGTACTTGCGGCGAGCCAGCGCCGTGAGCCCGGCGTTGACGTCGATGCCGCCGTAAGCGCCGGGACCTCCCGCTCGCGGAGGAAGCCGAAGAAGTCCCCCTTGCCGCAGCCGAAATCGAGAAGGGATTTGCCTTGCAGGCCGCCGATGATTTCGTGAAAGGCCTCGTACCTTAGAAGCTGTCCCGCGGGCGTCCAACGCACCGCCTGAGGTGTGTCGCCGTGGTCGCGTAAGTTGCGGTCGAAGAAACTCAGCAGTTCCTGCTTCCCGTAGGGGTCCATGTCACATCGGTAGCCCTGTTCCGATGGTTTGTCGAACCCGGGCCGGGGTGACGATGTACCACTTTGTGCAGCCGCCTCGGGCGTGGTCTGGCCGCTGCGACGCGAGCCCCGCTAACCTCGTGTGAGGTGATGCGAAATATTCACCGGGGCTTTGTTGTTACGCCGCCCCCTTCTTGCGCTTCTTCCCGCCGACGCTGTCGATCATCCCGAGGTTCACGTCGTCGTCGGCGATGATCTTGACCGCCTCGGCCGGCTTCATCGCGCCGACCTTGCGGTAGACCTTGGCGGGCGCGAGCTTCCTGCCGTTGTGCGTCAGCAGGTCGTCGAGCTTGATGCCGAAGAGCTTCTCGTTCTCGACGAGGTACGGCTTGATCAGCGCCCAGTCGGCGTCCGTCAGCGGGTGGAAGTGGCCGCCGTTGAGCTGCTCGCCGACGGTCTTGTGCTCGGGGTCGCGGATGTAGATCGCGCCGCCGGAGGCCAGCGAGAAGAGGTTGCTCCCCGGGAAGGGCCGCCTGCGCGGGCGCGTACCCGCCGAAGTCGTCGAACTCCAGGCCGTTGAGGATCACGAAGCCGCCGCCCTCGAGCGGGTTGCCGGCCATGAAGGACTCGGCGAGGTAGTCGAGGCAGGTGCCGTTGATCACGACGCGCGGCTTGCCCGACCGCGTTGATCAGCGGGCGGCCGGCGGCGTTGCCCCGGATGTAGACCTCGCCCCCCTTGGCGCCGTACATGAAGGTCTGGCCGACGTCACCGTAGACGACCAGCTTGCCGGCCTTCATGATCTGGCCGAGCTGGTCCTGCGCGTTGCCGTGGATGTGCATCTCCAGCCCGTCGATGCCGGAGGCCTCGTAGTCGCCGGAGCTGTCGTAGAGGTCGATGCGCACGCCGGCGGTGTCCGGCCCGAGGCCGACCCCGTGGAAGCGCTGCCCGACCAGGTTGTAGGCGATGAAGTTCTTCCAGCCGAGCCGGAACGCCGTCGACCATCAGCTTGGAGTCGCGGTCGTCGAGCTCGGGCTCGAAGCCGTCGGCGTCGATGACGAGGCGTCTTCTCGCCCCTGGCCGGCTTGCGCAGCTTCTTGCGGTTCTTCCACGCGATGCGCTTGTAGGTGCTCTTGACGGTGGATTCGATCGGCGGCAGCGCGTTGAAGATCTCGTGCAGCGCGATGTGCAGGATCTGCAGCACCGAGGAGCGCTTCTTCGCGCCGGTGTGGCAGGGGGTGTCGATCAGCGCGGTCAGCGTCGCGATCGCCGGCTCGCGCAGCGCGTCCTTGGCGTTCGCCTGCGCGACCAGATCGTTGCAGAAGCGGCGCAGCGCGTCGTAGTCCCAGGCCTTGAGCTTCTTCAGCGCGGCCGCGGCCAGCTTGCCGACGGTGCCGGTCCTGCAGGTGCCTGAGCGATGTCGGCGGCGGGCAGTTCGCCCTTGGAGGGCGGACTTCGGGATCTGTCCTTGCCAGTGCCGCGGACCGGGCAGCGAGACGTCGCAGTGCGTCTGCCCCTCCGGCGTCGTGACCGGGTTGCCGAACTTGTCGACGCAGGTCAGCGTCTTGCCGGTCGGGCTGTTCGGGTCGTCCTTGATGCTGAAGATGAACGAGCCGCCGTTGCTGCTGCTGCCGCCGCGCGCGTTCCAGTACTTGTCGGCCACGGTGCAGAAGCGCGGGTCCTCGGCCGCGAGGCTCTTGAGCGTCGCGTCGATCGCCTGCTTCTCCGAGCAGATCAGGCCGATCTGGACCTCGCCGTTCTGCACCGCGAAGACCTGCGGGCCGCAGCATCGCGGTGTCGGTGATCCCGAGCAGCTGGAACTCGCGCTCGTACTTCGTGTTGCGCGCGATGATGAAGAACCACGGCCCGTCGGGCGAGCCGTGCATGTGCGCGATCTGGATCGTGCGGTAGATCTCCTGCTTCGCCTTGGGGAGCAGGTCGAAGTCCATCTCGGTGGTCGGCGCCAGCGCCTCGATGATGTACTCGAGCGGGTAGTTGTGCACCCGGCTGAGGTAGTCGAAGACGAGGATCGCGACCTCGGTGTCGGTCAGGAACATCGTGCGCAGGCCGCGCTGCTTGCAGGTAATCGACCATCGACTGGTAGTTGGCGAAGTCGCCGTTGTGCACCAGCGCGTCGTCGAGCCCCGCGAACGGGTGCGCGCCGCCCGGGTGCCAGACGCGCCCCTTGGTCGGGAATCTCTGGTGCGCGATCCAGACGTGCGCCTTGAAGTCGTCCATGCAGTAGTAGCGCACGACGTCCTCGGCGTAGCCGACGATCTTGAGCACCAGCATGTTGCGCCCCTGCGAGACGACGAAGGCCTTCTTCTCGCCGAGCGAGGCGTAGTACTCGGAGTTGAGCTTCAGCGAGTTCTGGTAGACGAACTCGTCCTCGGCCTTCTCGCGGTCCATCGCCTGCAGCTCGTTCTCGTTGATGAACGCGTCGAGCGCGTCGGGCTTGACCCGGACGAAGTAGCGGAAGATGTCCGGCGGGCGCACCTCGAGGCTCGGCAGCTCCTGCCAGTTCTTGACGGTCTTGAGCTTGGACTCGGTGGCGATGTCGAAGACGGAGCGGATGTGCTTCGCGGCCAGCTCCTCGATGCACTCCGGGTCCAGCGCCGCGATCTGCAGGCAGTAGTGCGACTCGAGCACCTCGCGCGAGATCCCGAGCTGGTCGGGGTCGAAGCCGACCGCCGCGATGCCGCCGCCCTTGCCGTTGCCGCGGTTGTGCATCTGCTTCGAGGGCGTGAAGATGTGCCGCCCGGCCACCGGGATCGTGCAGGCGAAGCCGGTGACGCCGCAGCCGCCCTCCTCCTCGGCCTTCTCCAGGAACGTCGGCGGCATGCCGACGTACAGCCGCTCGCGCGACGCGATAACGCTGCTGGATCTGTTCAGGGGAGTTGCTTTTCACGATCGATCCTCCGGTTCAAGCATGCCCGACCCTCGTCCTTGCGGAAGGGGATGAACCCCTCCCCTACGAAACACCGTTTACGTCCTAGGGGCGGGTGGTCTCCAACGCGCTGGTGCTCACTCCCCGCCCTCCCGCTGGTTGGAATAGTCGACGTGGTGCAGCAGGTCGATGCGCCCGACCATCTCGTGGACGGTCGCGACGCCGAAGCGGACCATGATGTCCACCAGCTGCTCGTGCCAGGACTTGTAGAGGTTGACGATCCGCTGGGAGGCCCACTCGTAGTCGAACTGCAGGCTCAGCTCCAGATCGGTGGTCGCGATGCCGCGCGCGCAGCCGCGGCCGCTCTCGCAGGCGCCGCAGCGGATGCACTCGAGCGCGACCAGCTCGGCGGTGCCGATGACCACGCCGTCGGCGCCGAGGCAGATCGCCTTGACCATGTCGTGCACGTTGCGGATGCCGCCGGTGGCGATCAGCGTGACCTTGTCGCGGATCCCCTCGTTGGCCAGGAAGTTGTGGACCTTCGGGATCGCGTACTCGATCGGCATCGCGATGTTCTTCTTGGCGATGTCCGGCGCCGCGCCGGTGCCGCCGTAGCTGCCGTCGATGTGCACGATGTGCGAGCCGGCGTAGTAGCTGCCGACCGCGACCATGTCCACGTCGTTCGGGGTCGAGACCTTGGACGGAGACCAGCGCGTCGGGGTTCATCGCCAGGATCCAGTCGACGTGCTTCTTGTGGTCCTCGATCGAGTAGACGCTGTGGAACGGGAACGGCGAGAAGAGCGACACGCCGGCGACCGCCTCGCGCATCTTCGCGACCGCCGGGGTGTTCTTGTCGCCGAGCAGGTGCCCGCCGAGGCCGGGCTTGGCGCCCTGCGCGTACTTGAACTCGACGATCTTGACGCGCTGGATCGTCTCCTCGCGCACGCCGAAGAGCCCGGTGGCCACCTGGGTGATCACGTGGTCGTCGTACGGGATAGAGGTGCGGCGGGTAGCCCCCCTCGCCGGTGCAGGTGAAGGTGTTCCAGACGCGGCCGGCGTGGGCCTTGCCGACCATCGTCGCCGGGCTGACCGAGCCGTAGGACATCCCGCCGCCGTACCAGGGCACGTCGATGACGACCTGCCGGCCCTTGCGCTTGTTGAGCTTGAGCCGGGTGTCGATCTGCGAGGGCTTGAGCTTCCTGGCCGGCTCCTTCGGGAAGTTCAGCCGCAGCTTGTCGAAGCCGCCGCCGGACTTGCCGAGGTTGGTCTCGAGCGTGTCGTTGGTGATCGTGCCGTTCTCGGCCTGGTCCCAGGTGCTCAGGATCATGTCGGGGGTCCAGCGCGGGTCGCCCATCGACTCGTAGACCGGGTTCAGGCCCAGGCTCAGCGCGCCGACCGGGCACTTGTCGATGCAGTAGTAGTCGCAGTTCTCGCGGCAGTGGAAGCCGCGGCAGAGGTGGTCCTTCGGGCGCACCGTGCGGTTGTAGCCCTTGTAGCGCACGTGCACGCCGTGGGGGCAGAGCTTCGCGCAGTTGCCGCAGCCGATGCAGCGGTCGGTCCGGATGACCTTGTACTTGCCGATCGTGTTGCGGAAACGGGTCGGGATCTTCGACCCCTTCCGGGTGATCTTCGCGGTCACGACCTGTTTGATCTCGCTCATGACTGTTTGCCCTTCACAGACCGAAAAACCAAATAGCTTCCGGCTTTCGCCGAGAAAGCGTCATCGGGAAGATTCTGGTCTTGATGTGCGTATGACATTATCTGTCCGCCTTCCCGCCTGCAAAGAGCGCCTGGAACGTCTCGCGCTCGAGGTCCTCGTAGAACATCGCGCGCCCGTACTCGCCGCGCAGCCGGCGCACCTCGCGGATGCCCATCGCCCCGAGCACCTCCAGCAGCTGGCTGTGCCAGGAGGAGCCGAGGTTCGTCATCCGGCGGGCCCCGAAGTCGACGGGCGCGTGCGCGATGTCCACCGGGCACGGCCGCCCCTTCGTGCAGTTCAGGCACATCCGGCACTCCAGCGCGATCAGGAACGGGATGTCCAGCACGACCATGTCGGCGCCGCAGATGATGATCTTGGCCATGTGCTCGGCCTGGGCGATGCCGCCGCCGGCGATCAGCGTCACCAGGTCGCGCAGGCCGCGCTCCACCAGGTGCGTGTGGATCCGCCGGAACGACTCCTTGAGGAACTCGCCGGAGCCGAAGGCGCCGCTGCGGCCGTGGTGGTTCGCGACGAAGGTGATCGACTCGACACCCGCCGCGACCAGCCGCTCGGCCAGCTGCGGGGAGTCGGCGTCGATCGGCGCCTTGACGCTGACGACCGCAGTCGGCTCGATCGCCTTGATCGCCGCGATGCCGGCGAGCGAACTGCTCGTCGAAGTCCAGCTGCACCAGCTTCGCGCCGCGGATCAGCTCGCGGTTCATGGCGATGGTCGCACCCGTCACGGCCGGCGCCAGCGCCGCCCGGTACGGCTTCAGATTCCCGGTGACCAGCGCGGGGTCGATCACGTAGAGCGTGCCCATCTCGTGCGCCGCGCGGGCGGCGGCCTCGTAGACCTGCGGCGAGAAGTCGCCGAAGTGCGGGTTCGCCAGCACGAACGGCACCGGCAGCTCGTGCACGGGGGGGACCTCGACGCAGATCCGCCCCTTCTCGTCGAACGCCAGGTCGCGCAGCTTCGCGCCCAGGTCGACCGAGGTGCTGATGTACTCGCGGCCGTGGATGCCGTCGCGGGTCGGGCGCACGATCTCGGACATGTCCGTCCACATCGCGTCGAACCCGGGGCCGGAGAACGGGCCGCGGTAGCCGGCGCCGGAGACCGGGATCTTGCCGGTCTCCGACTGGTACCAGAGGCTCAGCAGGATCTCGGGCTTCCAGTAGTCGTCCCCGAGCCAGCGGAACTCCGGGTTGATCGTCCGCGTCACGACCCCGCGGGTGCAGTTCTGCACGCAGCGCAGGCAGTTCATGCAGTTGTAGAGGTAGTGCAGGTCGCCCTGCATCTCCCGCGTGAAGATCCCTTCCTTCTTGTAGATGTCGTAGATGCACTCTTTCTTGACGCAGTGGTGGCAGGCGCCGGCGCAGTCCTCGTTGAAGTCGACGATGCCGTGCCGGCCGATGATCGTGAACCGCGGCGGGGCGGCCTTGGCGGCGATGTGATATTTCTTAGCCATCGCTACGGCCGCGGCAGCAGGCCGGCCTTCTCGACGATCTCCGGCACCGCTTCCTCCCACTCGATCGCCATGATGTGCACGCCGGCGACCCCTTCCATCTTGCGGAGCTTCTGGATCGTCTCGACGCAGATCGCGATCCCCTCGGCGCGGGCCGCCTCGCCCTTGAACTTCTCCATCCGCGCGATGACCGCGTCCGGCACGTCCATCCCGGCGACCTTGTCGCGCATGTAGCGGGCCATCCCCGCGCTCTTGAGCGGCGTGACGCCGGCGAGGATGTGCACGCGCTTGTGCAGCCCGCGCTTGCGGACCTCCTTCATCCAGGTCGCGAACTTCTCGAGGTTGAAGACGCACTGGGTCTGGATGAACTTCGCGCCGCTCTCGATCTTCTTCTCCAGGCGCGCGGCCCGGTACTCGAAGGGGTCGGCGAACGGGTTCTCGGCGGCGCCGGCGAAGATCTGCGGCGGCGTGTCCATCACGAACTCGTCGCCGATGAAGCGCCCCTTCTCGGTCATGTCGGTCACGGTGCGCAGCAGCTGCATCGAGTCGATGTCGAAGACGTTCTTGCCCTGGGCCTGGTTGCCGAACTTCTGGTGGTCGCCGCTGAGGCAGAGCATGTTGCGCAGCCCGAGCGCCGAGGCGCCGAGCAGGTCGCTCTGCAGCGCGATCCGGTTGCGGTCCCGGCAGACCATCTGGAAGACCGGCTCGACGCCGACCGACTTCAGGATCGCGGCGGCGGCGATGCTGCTCATGCGCACGATCGCCGTCTGGTTGTCGGTGACGTTGACGGCGTCCACGAACTTCTTCAGCAGCAGCCCCTTGCGGATGACCACGTCGGCGTCGGCGCTGCGCGGCGGGCCGCACTCCGCGGTGACGGCGAAGGCGCCGGCGTCGAGAACGCGCTGGAGATTGCTCTGACGGCCGTACGGAGCCCCCGCGGGCGGTGCCCGCAGCGTCACGACGCCAGGAGTCGGTTGTGAGTTCTTCGTCGTGGCCATCACAGGATGTTGTCCTCCCGGGTCAGTTTTCTCGGGCCGCCGTGGCGCGCGGTGCTCCAGTTCTTGGGGGGGACGTGCGCCTTGAGGTTGTCCAGCTGCTTGAGCTTGGCGAGCCGGTCGATGATCTGCTGCCAGGCGCAGGGGACGTCGCCGCCGATCTCGCACTTGCCGTCCTGGGAGCCGCCGCAGGGGCCGTTGAAGAGGCTCTTGGCGCAGCGGCTGACCGGGCAGATCCCGCCGAAGGTGCCGAGCACGCAGGTGCCGCAGCCCTGGCAGTTCTCGACGAAGTGGCCCTGCTTCTGCAGCAGGCCGAGGAAGGTCGTGTTGACCGCGGGCAGCACCGGGGTGTCCGGGAAGCGCTCGGCCAGCATCTGCACGCCGGCGCCGCAGGCCATCGACATGATCACGTCGTGCCCCTTGAACTGCTTGGCGACCTCGTCGACGAACTCGATCTCGCACTGGCGCTCGATGGTCATCTCGTCGATGACCGGCTTCTTCTTCCCCTTCGCGCCGGCGATCCGGAGCTGGGAGGCCAGCACCGCGACCTCCTTGTCGCCGCCGGTGAAGCAGACCTTGACGCAGGTCCCGCACCCGACGAGGAGGATGTTGTTGTACCGGCCGAGAAGACCCTGGATCTCCCCGAACGGTTTGCGTTCACCAACGATCATCTGTGTTCCCTCCGGTTTGGCGCTGTCAGCGGACGGGCGACGGCCCGAGTTCCTTGGTGGCTTCCTTGATGCCCTTGAACAGGACGTCGAGCGACTGCAGCGCCGGCCGGCGCACGATCCGCAGCACCAGCCGCTCGGGCTCCAGCCCGGCCTCGGCGAGCAGCTGCTTCGTGCGCTCGATGCGCTTGTGGATCCTCTTGCTCCCCTCGATCGTGGCGCAGAGCCGCTGGTCGCAGGCGAGCACCACGACGAGGTCCGCCCCCTTCTCGAAGGCCTTGAGCAGGTAGATCGGGTCGACCTTGCCCGAACAGGGGGTTTCGATGATCTGCACGCCCTCGACGTACGCCCGGGAGTACTCCCCCGGCTTGAGCCCGTCGTACAGGGCGTTGCTGCAGCACAATGCGGTGATCTTCATCGCGTCCATCACGCTGGTCCTCTCGCGATTGCCTTCGCCGCCGTGCTGCCGGCGCTCTGCTTCATACCCATCGCTCCACCTCCGTGCCCGCTCTGCGTCATAACGTATAAAGTAACTGCTTAACTGAAGCAATTTATGTGCCGAAATCTTGAGATAAGAGTCCTTGTGTCTGCTCACATCTGGCTGGAAGCAGTACGCAAGACGGCGTGATGACTGGCAGGGGCTGAAAAAATGCCCTTTGGATAGTCGCTGCGCTATTCGTCGTGCGGCCAGATTATGTGGAGAGAGTCAGTACGCAGCGCGGATGCGTTTTCAGTATTCGGGAAAAACAACACAATTCGGTATGAATACTCGCCATATTCTGGACTTTTCCTACATTTTTGTAAGTATATATATTGCGAAGAGCATCATGCTCCCGAGCCCGCGGGGAACCCCGAGCGTTGGCGGCGCACGAACCGGGAGGAGTTGCACCCGGTCAACCGCGCGGAATTCGATCGGGTCATGGTCAAGCTCGAGGCCGAAGGGCCGGGGAGCTTGTCGAGCGAGGAGCGCGCTTTTTTCAATCGATTCCCGCCGGATGAGTGGCTTCCCGTTTCACCGGCAGGATGTTCTGCTCTGCGACTCGGTCGAGGAGGCAAAGCCGCGCTTGTCGACTTTCGTGCGTATTCCGGACCATGGTGACCAGCCGTTTCGGAGCAAAGTTACCAGCCGTTTCGGAGCATGGTTACCAGTGATTTCGGGCTGATGGTTACCAGTTTTCCGGAAAGACCGGAACAGGTGGTAACCATGGCCGGAATGCTCGCAACCATCGGATAGAGCAAGGGAATTTCAGCGACGCCGGGTAACCGGGCCATACTCGCCCTCCAGGAGGGTGGGTATGAGCCAAAAGAGGTTATCCATGCGCAAGGTCAGGGAAGTGCTTCGGCTCAAGTTCGAGCTGAAGTTGGACAACCGGCAGATCGCTGCCAGCTGCAAGATCTCCCACGTCACAGTGGGCAAGTACCTTGCGCGATTCGCCGCCGCGGGGCTGAACTGGCCACTGCCGGCGGAGATGGACGACGGACAAATCACGCGCCGGCTCTTTGGCGGCGCCGAACCCTCCCGGGAGCCGGCGCGGTCGCTGCCGGACCCGGCGATGTTGTGCCGGGAGTTGCGCCGCAAGGGCGTGACCCTGCAGTTGCTCTGGCAGGAGTATCGCGAGTCCCACCCCGAGGGGTACGGCTACAGCCAGTTCTGCGAGCACTATCGGCGTTGGGAGAAACGGCTGCACCCGAGCCTGCGCCAGGAGCACCGGGCGGGAGAGCGGATGTTCGTCGACTACGCCGGGCAGACGATTCCGATCTGGGATGCGGCCACCGGGCAGAGCGAACCGACGCAGTTGTTCGTCGCCGCCCTCGGGGCGAGCAACTACACCTACGCCGAGGCGACGTTGAGCCAGCAACTCGAGGACTGGATCGGCTCGCACGTGCGCGCCTTCGAATACTTCGGCGGCGTGACGCAGCTGATCGTGCCGGACAATCTCAAGTCCGGCGTCAAACGCGCCTGCCTCTACGATCCGGATCTGAACCCGACCTACCAGGACCTGGCCGCGCACTACGGCACGGCGGTATTGCCGGCGCGCCCGGGAAAGGCGCGGGACAAGGCCAAGGTCGAGTCCGCGGTGCTGATCGCCGAACGCTGGATCATTGCGGTGCTGCGGCACCGGAAGTTTTTCAGTCTCGCCGAGCTCAACGCCGCGATCCGGGCAGCTGCTCGTGAAGTTCAACAACCGTCGATTCCACAAACTGCCCGGGAGCCGCGCCGAGTGGTTCCGGGACCTGGACGCGCCGGCGCTGCGCCCGCTGCCGGCAGGCGCCCTACGAGTTCGCGAGCTGGCGCAAGGCCACGGTGAACATCGACTACCACGTCCAGGTCGACGGGCACTTCTACAGCGTGCCGTACCAGCTGATCCACGAGACGGCTCGAGGTGCGCCTGACGGCCACGACGGTGGAGCTGATCCTGCGCGACCGGCGCGTGGCGGCGCACGCTCGCAGTTTCGTCAAGAACGGCTACACCACGATCCCGGAGCACCGGCCCAAGGCGCATCAGCGCCACCTGGAATGGACGCCGGGCCGGATCATCGACTGGGCCGGCACGGTCGGCGAGCACTGCGCCGCGGTGGTCCAGCTGGATCATCGAGAGCAAGCCGCACCCGGAACAGGGATACCGCTCCTGTCTCGGGCTGCTGCGACTGAGCAAGAGCTACGGCAACGAGCGCGTCGAGGCCGCCTGTCGCCGGGCGTTGAAGTTCCAGACCTGCACCTACCGCAGCATCAAGTCGATCCTCGCGGCGAAGCTCGATGCCCAGCCGCTGACCCAGGATGAGCCGTCGGCGCCGAGCCGTCGAGCACGCGAATGTGCGCGGTCGCGCCTACTACAACTGAGAAAGGAAACTTTCGATGCTCCATGAACAGACCGTCGACCAAGCTCCAGGGGATGAAGTTGTTCGGCATGCTCGAGGCGCTCGAGGAGCAGCGGCGCCAGGCCCGCAGCGCGGATCTGGGATTCGAAGACCGTCTCGCGCTGCTGGTCGAGCGCCAGTGGCTCTGGAAGGAGAGTCGCTCCCTGACAACGCGCCTGCAGCACGCCCGACTCAAGATGCAGGCCTGCGTCGAGGACATCGACTACCGCCATCACCGCGGCCTGCAGCGCTCGGTGATCGAGAGCCTGGCAGCGACTTCGGAGTGGGTCCGGTACCGCCAGCACTGCATCATCACCGGGCCCACCGGCGTGGGCAAAACCTACCTCGGCTGCGCGCTCGGCAACAAGGCCTGCCGTGACGGCTACCGGGTGCGCTACTGGTCCACGCCGAAGCTGCTGCGCGAGTTGAGCACCGCCTCGGCCGACGGTAGCCTCGCGCGGCTACTCAAGCAGTTGGCCCGCACCGACCTGCTGATCCTCGACGACTGGGGACTGGAGCGACTCAAGGACGCCCACGCCCAGTTGCTGCTCGAGATCCTCGAGGACCGCCAGGAATCTGGCTCCATGCTCATCACCAGCCAGTTCGCCGTCGGCTCCTGGCACGAGCTCATGGGCAACCCCACCGTCGCCGACGCCCTGTTGGAGGCAGTATCCTGATTCTTCAGCAAATTGAGAGAGGGTCATTCCGATCCTTTAAACTGGGGTAGTCCGCCAAGACAAACCCTAGCGAAGGAGGAACGGATGACCCTCAGGGCAAAAGTACGGGAGAGCGTCGTTGCGGTCAAGGAATCACCCAGGGCCTTGGTGGGGCTCAACGCCCCGGAGGTCGAGAAGTGGCTCAGCGAGCGGATCCGCCAGGGAGTCGAGGATCTGCTCAACGGGATGCTGCAGGAAGAGGTCGAGCAGTTCGTCGGAGCCGGCAAGTACCAGCGCACGGGGAACCGGCGGGGCTACCGTTCCGGCAGCTATGAACGGCAGTACCAGACCCGGGTTGGCGACGTGAAGATCAAGATGCCCCAGACCAAGCTGATTCCGTTCTCGAGCGAGGTCATTGAGCGCTACCGGCGGCGGGAGGCCTCGGTGGAGGAGGCCTTGATCGAGATGTACCTGGCCGGGGTCAGCACCCGGCGGGTGCAGGACATCACCGAGGCGCTCTTTGACTCGGCAGTCAAGCCGAGCACGGTCAGCCGGCTCAACCAGCAGGTCTACGAGAAGCTCGAGGTTTGGCGGCAGCGCCAGCTGGAGACGGAGTTCCCCTTCGTGTTCCTCGATGGGATTGCACTCAAGCGCCAGTGGGCCGGCGAGGTCAAGAACGTCAGCGTCCTGGTGGCCGCCGGCGTGAGCACGGACGGGCGCCGCGAGGTGATCGGGATCTCCGAGGGGTGCAAGGAGGACAAGGAAGGCTGGCGTCGATTCCTGCAGGGTCTGAAGCGTCGCGGGCTCGGCAATGTCACTTTGGTGGTCTCGGACGCCTGCTTGGGGCTCAAGGAGGCCATGTCCGAGGTCTTTCCCGACGCCGATTGGCAACGCTGCATCGTGCATTTCTATCGCAATGTCCTCACCAAGGTGCCGCGGCACAGGATGCGCGAGGTCGCCCTGGCGCTCAAGGCGATCCACGGGCAGGAGAATCTCGTGGCGGCGCGCGCCAAGGCCGCCGAGGTGGGAAAAACGTTCGGAAAACTCCTGCCGGCGGCAATGAAGATCCTCTCCGCCGGAGTCGAGGAGACGCTGACCTACTACAAGTACCCGGAGCCATTCTGGGTCCGCATCCGGACCAACAACGCCATGGAGCGGCTGCTCAAAGAGGTCCGGCGCAGAACGCGAGTCGTTGGTGCGTTCCCCGACGGCAAGAGCGCGCTGATGCTGGCCACGGCTCGCGTCAGGTGGGTCAGCGAGCGTCGCTGGAGTGATCGACGCTACCTGGACATGCATTTGATTCACGATGAGGCGGAGGCGGTCATGGCGTAGATGAACTGGGCAACCCCAGAATGAATTTGCTGAAGAACTTGCACGTTATCCTGTTGGACCGGCTCGTCCACAACGCTCACCGCATCGAACTGAAAGGAGAGTCCATGCGCAAGATGAAGACGGGACGCACCCCCGCCAGAACTTGAACCATGGTTCCCCGGCGGCCACCCAAACTCCCCCACCTGTGGCCACCTCAAACTCCCCCACCTGAGTTGAGCTGAGGGCCGTTCGGGCCGTCAGTTGTCAGCGACAGGACGTTACCCTTGCCCCTCATTGTCGAGAGGGGGAGAGGAGTGAACGTCTTGAAGAGCATTTGCGTATAACGATCGAGACGTTGCTGGGCTGCGGGGTCAGCCACCGCGAGATTGCCCGGCGCACGGGGGTGGATCGCAAGACGATCCGCCGCTACGCGCGCGCTGTCAAATTCCCCCAGGGTGGCCACCGGCTCTGAGCCGGCCATGGGCCAAAATCCCCCACCCCGGCCACCGGCTCTCGGAGCGGTCGGGGCCGCGGCACTGAAGGCCGCCTCGGCCTGCGAGCCGCATCGGACGTGGATCGAGGCGCAGGTCCAGCTCGGGCGCAACGCGCAGAGCATCTACCAGGACCTGGTCGAGCAGCACGGATTCCGGCAACCGCTACAACTCGGTCAAGCGTTTCGTCAGACGGCTCAAGGCAGCGGGAGCCGGAGCGCTTCGACGTGCTGGAGTACCTGCCCGGCGGAGGAGGCGCAGGTGGACTACGGGCAGGGCGCGCCGACGCTGTACAAGGCGGGCAAGTACCGCCGGCCGTACCTGTTCGTGATGACGCTCAAGTTCTCGGGCAAGAGTTTCCGCAAGACCGTGTGGAAGACCGACCAGGAGACCTGGGCGCGGCTGCACGAGGAAGCCTGGCGCAGCTTTGGCGGCTGCTGCCAGTACGTCGTGCTCGACAACCTCAAGGCAGGGGTGATCCAGCCCGGACATCTACGAGCCGGAACTGAACCCGGTCTACGCCGCGATGCTGCGCGCACTACGGCGTGGTGGCCGATCCCTGCCGGGTCGGGATCCGAATCGCAAGGGCACCGTCGAGAGCGCGATCCAGCACACGCAGGGCACCGCGCTGAAGGGGCGCAAGTTCGAGTCGATCGAGGCGCAGAACGCCTGGCTCGCGCACTGGGAGGAGCGCTGGGCGGCGCCGCGCATCCACGGCCGCAAGAAGCGCCAGGTGCTGGAGATGTTCCGCGAGGAGCAGCCGCACCTGCGAGCCGTTGCCGCTGGAGGGGTTCCGCTACTTCAAGCAGGGCACGCGCACCGTCGACGACGCGGGCCTGGTGCAGGTCGACGGGCGTCGTACTACGCGGCGCTGCCGGCGCCGCTGCACAGCGAGGTCCGGTGCGCATCTATGCGCGCGAGATCGAGATCCTGCGACGCCTCCGGCCAGCTGCTGCGCCGGCACGCGAAAGGCGACGCGCAAGGGCCAGTTCGTGCTCGAAGAGAGGGATCGGCTCTTCAACCCCTCGCGCGAGACCGCCCGCCTGCTCGGCGAAGGCCGGAAAGATCGGCCCGCAGACCGCAGCAGCTCGCCCGCACGCTCTTCGCCCGCCTCGGCCGCCCCGGCCAGAGGGCGCTCTACGGCCTGACCAACCTGCCGCGCACCTACCCCCGCGCCGAGATCGAGGCGGTCTGCGGCCGCTTCCTCGACGCCGACTGCGTCTCGTACGCCGCCGTCCGGCGCGCCCTCGAGCGGCAGGCTGCCATGGCCGCCGCCCCAGCCCCGCGATCTCACCCAGGCGGGTCCGGCCATCCGGGCCATCGCCGAGTACCAATCGTTCTGGGAGACGCACTCCCAGACCAACCCGAGGAGGAAGACCCGATGCCCATGTCCATCGCTGAACTCGAACGCGCCCTGCGCGGCCTGCGCCTGTCCGGCATGACCGCCACCCTGGAGGCCCGCGCCCTGCAGGTGGCCAGCCACGAGATGGACTTCCTCGAGGCCTTCTCCTGGCTCGTGCAGGACGAACTCGACCGCCGCCGCTCGCGTCTGCACGAGCGCCGCTACACGCTCTCCGGGCTCCCCGAGCGCAAGGACCTGACCGAGCTTCGACTGGAGCTACAACCCGCGGCTGCCCAAGCGCGACATCCTCGAACTCGGCACCCTGAAGTTCATCGACGCCCGCGAGGACGTGCTGCTGCTCGGTCCGCCGGGCACCGGCAAGAGCCACGTTGCCAAGGCCCTCGCCCTGCTCGCCGTCGAGCGCGGCTACAAGGTCCTCTACCGCGAGGCGCACCAGCTGATCGAGGACATCACCGAGGCGCGCGAACTCGGCACGATCCGCAAGTACCGCGCCCAACTCAAGACGACCGAACTGCTCCTGATCGACGATCTGTTCCTGCGCCGGCTGCCCGCCAGCGCCGGCGACGAACTCGCCGACGTGCTGATGAGCCGCTACGAGAAGGCCTCGACGATCATCACCTCGAACCGCGTGCTCGAGGACTGGCCGAAGCTGCTCGGCGACGTCGTCGTCGTCACCCCGCTGCTCGACCGCCTCATGCACCACGGCCACCTGCTCAAGTTCGAGGGCAAGAGCTGGCGGCTGAAGGAGGCCGCCGCGCGGGTTGCCAAGCAAGACCGCCCAGCGCTAGCATGCACCTCGTCCCGTCGCCTCCCGGGTGGAGGAGTTTGACCCGGCCACAGGTGGGGGAATTTGAGGTGGCCGCCGGGGGCCAGCAATTCAGCTGATTCGTGCTCCTCCTTGACGGTCGCGACCGCTTTGGAAAAGAAACCGATATATTCCCGCTCCAGAAAATTGACGTATTCGATGCGCTTCGCGGATGCTTCATAGACGCCGTGGTAGTTGGACTCGATGCTCAGTGTCACCAGATTGTAGTTTTCCTGCAAGAACGCCAACATCGCCGTACAATTATCGCGCAGCTCGGATTTCACCGTCTCGAATGGCGCCTGGTCATTTAACGACGGAATCGCCAACCTTTCGAAATCCATCTTTCCGGCGCCCAGCAGCATGTCGATCAGCCGGGTGAACGGATTGATCAGGAGGATGAAGATCAGGCTGGTCGTGACATTGAAGACCAGATGCACATTGGCCAAAGCGATGGCCGGGCTCGCATTGACCTCATTCAGCCGGTGTCCATACATCATGAACACGGGCAGGAAGATCACGACACCGCCCACGTTGAACAGGAAATGACTGAGCGCCGCCTTTTTGGCGGCGAGATCCATATTGAACATGGCAATCAAGGCGGTCGCCGTGGTCCCGATATTCGCGCCCATGATGAGCGGAACGGCATTTTCAAGACTGAGCAACCCCTGCTGCGTGAAAATGATGGCCAGCCCGGTCGTCACCGAACTTGATTGAACCATTGCGGTAAACACGCAGCCCAGAAGAATGGCGATCAGCGGATTTTGGGGTTGCGTCAGGTAGGCGATCAGTTGCGGCTCGCGCTGCAAAGGTTCGAGAGAAGCAGAGATCAGATTGAGGCTGAAAAAAACGAACCCGAAATAGAAGATTGACTTGCCGAAAATCGAGACACGGGACCTCACCAGGGAGATCACAAACCCGACAACAATGAAGACCGGCGCAAATGCGGTGAGTTTGAAGGCAACCAATTGCGCAGTGACCGTGGTGCCGATATTGGAACCGAAGATGATGCCGACGCTGTTCTTGAATGAGAGCACCCCGGCGTTGACCAGGCTGATGGCAATGATCGAAGTCGCCGAACTCGATTGGATGACCGCTGTCACCAAAGCGCCGATAAGAACGCCAACTACCGGGATTTTTGTCGTTCTAGCGAGGAATTTCCGGAATTTTTCCCCGGAAATCCGCTGGATCTCTTCGGAGAAGTTTTCGAGACCGAAAACAAACAGGATCGTAGCCGTCAAACCGGTCAGGAAGATGCTGAAATGCTCCATGGCTGTCTTATCGTACCCCCAAAGTTCGCACATTTGTCCATTTTTCCTTCGAGGGTTCGGGACGGCTGGGCGCTCACTCCCGCCCCTCCCGTGACGATCGCGTCAAAGCATGGCTCGTTACAACGGCAAGGGCATCTTGGCGTACAACGGGGAGCGGCTCACGCATCAACACCAACAAGACACGGAAACTCATCAACCAAGTCGGGGAGGAACGGGAAATGAAAAGCATTGCGCTGGTGTTCATGATGTCGTTGCTGTTTCCGCTCGCCTCGGTGAAGGCCGGACAGCTGGTGGTCACCATGGACGTTCTCGACGGGCAGGACGCGGGCAAGGCGATTGGCACGATCACCGTCAGCGAGAACGTGTACGGGATGGTCTTCACGCCCGCGCTCAGCGGCCTCGCACCGGGAGCCCACGGTTTCCATGTGCACCTGAACCCAAGCTGCGCCGCGGCCGAGAAGGACGGCAAGATGGTTCCCGGCCTCGCCGCGGGCGGGCACTACGACCCGGGCGCCACGGGCAAACACCGCGGTCCGTACGCCGAGGGGCACTTCGGTGATCTCCCGGTGTTGTACGCCGATGCCGACGGCAAGGCGACGATCCCGGTGCTGGCGCCGCGCCTGCAGCTCACCGACCTTGCCGGGCGCTCGCTCTATGATCCATGCCGGCGGCGACAACGACAGCGACACCCCCGCGGCGCTCGGCGGCGGCGGTTCGCGTGCGGCCTGCGGTGTGGTGAGAGACGCGAGCGAGGACCCGCCGAAGCTGGGGGTTTGAACCCTCCCAGCCGTGCCCGCGCCGTCAATTGTGCAGCACCGCAAGCAGGATGAACAACACCACGGCAGGAACAAGAAACAGGACCCCGGGGTAATGAGCTGTCGCAAGCTTGTTCTCAAGGCGCACCAGGCGGTCGGCGCCGCCGAGAACGGTGCGCCGACGGCGACTTCGCGGACGGCAGCCGCCGTCCACTCGGCGATGGCGCCGGCGATGCGAACCGCTGCGCCCCGCACCGTGTCCCGAAGCCGGGAAAGAGGCTCCAGGATGTCGCCCGCGGGTATTTTCGGCGCAAGAGAACGCACGCGTCCTCTCGTCAACCGCCAGAGAAGGCCGACGATAACGGCGCCGGCCACAACAGGCCAGAGCGAGGTCACTAGATAGCGTACCGGAGTGAGAGCGGCCCCTCTCGCCTCGTGAAACAACTCCAACGGCATCAACCAGACCGCACTGGACGAAACCACGACCGTCGTCAGCCAGGAAACCCGGAGACTGCCTGCATGGGGGCCCGCCTCCGTCGTGCCGCGCGTCCACATCAGGAAGAGGAAACGTCCCATCAGCAGAGCGGTGCCCAGCGCCACGAAGGCAAGGAGCCGCCCATTCCGCCCTGCCAGCCGAAGGTCGGGTCCGCAAGAGCGTTTTTCAGAGCCACCTTTGCCACGGAACCGCTGGTGAACGGCGCGCCGGCCAGGGCCATTGCGGTCACGACGAGACCGCCGGCATGGAGCCACCGTTGTGCGGCACTGTCTCCGGGAGGCACGCCGACACCCAGGAACATCGCTCCTTTGGCCAAGCCGTGATGGAGCGCGTACAGCAGAACGGCAGAGAGCGCCGCGGGCCAGGCCTCCGGCGCCGACAGACCGATGCCGATCCCCGTCAGCATGAAGCCCATCTGGCTGACGCTCGAATACGCGAGAACGGTCTTGGGCTCGTCCTGCGTCAATCCGACGACCACGCCGTAGGCGGCCGCCGCCAGCCCCGCGGCCGCGCACAGCGCACCCCATTCCGGCAGCGAGACTTCGCCCAGGGGCAGGAACCTGAGCCAGCCGAGCAGGCCCGCCTTGATCATGGCGCCGCTCAGGACCGCACTGGCCGGGGTGGGCGCTACGGGATGGGCCAGGGGAAGCCACACATGAAGCGGGCACGGCGCCCGCCTTGACGCCGAATCCCGATCACGACAACAATGAACACCGACATCGGCGAAGCGCGAGGCCGGCCAACCGCGGCGGGAATTTGACCAAGTTGCCGTCCCGCCTGCTGCCGGAGTTGCGAGCAGCAGGGCACAGACTGGGAGACGCAGAGCCGAGGAGCGCGATGAACCAGATAGACCTTTCCGGCTGGCCCCGCCGCGTGCTCCACACACGCGACCAGACGCCTAGGTGGGAAAGGCAGAGTCCGCTGCCGCAGAGGAGACAAGCTCACCGCGTTCCTGTGCCTGAGGATGAGGCCGATGTTGCCGCTCAGGGAGGCCAGGAAGAAGAAGATGAATCGGTGACGGTTCGGATCGCTGGCGAGGTATGCGCGGGTGTAGACCATGGCGAGTGCCCACAACACGGCAGTGAACAGCAGGAAGCTCCGGGAAACCTGGTCCAGCCCGAAGCTGAACGCCAGTCACCAGGAAAGGCCATGCAGATTCGAACACTCCTGAAATCGGCGTCCGCAATCGCCAGGAGCGACACAAGCAGGGCGGGCACTGACGCGAGCGGCGCGAGCACGGAGAGGGAAAAACGCCGCAGCCGAGGCACAAGCGATCCGGCTGCTGCGACAAGCGGCAGCGCGACGGCAAGGAGGAGTCCGGCCTGGAGCGCGTCCGCTGTCGTCCCGACAGAGATCACGGCCGGTGCTCCCGTTCCGCGATGAGCTTCGCCCAGCCCAGGGTACGTAACCTGCTCCGGCGAGGAGTCCCGCGGCGATGGTCAAAAGCTGCCCACGACGGGCGGCGCAAGCAACATCAGGGAGGTCTCGAAGCGGCCCTGTTGGCGACTCATCGGCCAAGGCCCGGAGGGATTCTTGAACCAGGCCGCGTGCAGGATGGGCAGGAAGTAGGCGGCATTCAGCAGACCGCTCACGGCGAGCACGCCGATCACCCAGGGCTGCCGGCCAGCGAGGGCCCCCAGGCCCAGGTACCATTTGCTGATGAATCCGGCCAGTGGTGGAATGCCGATCATCCCGAGCGCCCCCACGGTGAAAGCGCCCATCGTCCAGGGCATCCGGCGGCCCACGCCGTCCATCTCGCGAACGTGGTGAATGCCGAGCGTCTCGGCAAGATTGCCGGCGCACATGAACAGGGTGATCTTCATGATGCCCTGGTGGATGATGTGAGCCAGGGCGCCGATGGTGGAAACAGGTCCGAGGATGGCCACACCCAGTACGATGTACGAGATCTGGCTCACCGTGGAGTAGGCCAGCCTTTTCTTGAGATTGTCCTGGGCCAGCGCCCGGAGCGATCCGTAGATGATGGTGAAGGAGGCAATCGCCGCCAGCGGGGCCAGAACCCCGAGGTCCGAAGCGAACTGAACGCCGTACACGTCGTACACGACG
>CAVOVE010000016.1:0-7013 GCA_963699775.1 uncultured Candidatus Rokubacteria bacterium | reverse complement strand
GCGTCGCTGAGCTGCGGCATCGCCGCACTCCCTACGTCAAATCGTCTCCCGCGACGGGTTTGCGGTCCTTTACCTTGGCGAGGACTCGGTCGAACTTCGACCGGCTGCCACGCCCGGCGCGCTTTTTAAGGTAGTCCAGCGTCATCAAAGCCGACATCTTCTCGGCAAGCGCCGTGGTGACGAACTGATTGATGGAGATCTCCTCGTCATGGGCTAGCTCTCGAACCCTCTTGTGCAGGGATTCCGGCAGTCTCAGGCTGATCGTGCTCATCTTCTACCCTCCAGTTTGGCCAGAAATTGCCGCGGCGTCAGTGCCTTGACCCCGAACCGTTCGCTCCCGGTGAAATCCCGGATGTTGAAGGTGATTATCCGCCGGCTTCCCGATTCGACCGCCAGTTCCAGAAGGTGGTCGTCGTTCGGGTCACGCAGAAAGGGCCGCCAGAGGAAGTGGATCTCCCGCAAATCGGCGACGCTGCAGAGATAGTCGACAACATCATCCACGTCTGCTGCCGTGAGTCCCGCCTCTCTTGCGGCTCTTTTGCCGGCATCCTCGTATTCCAGAGCCAGCGGGACGGAAAGGCAGATCCGGAATTCGCCCGAACCGATCCGGTTCAACAGCTGAAACGAAGCCCCGCGTCGTGAGCGCAGAGCGGCCACCAAGACATTTGTGTCGATAACCGCACGGAGCATAGTGGTAGTATAGGCAATACCACATTAACGTCAAGCGCCGCTACGGTCGCAACCGTCGTGAGGTAATCAGACCCCGGTTTGCCAGCGCTCCTGACTCTGGATCCGGCGCAAGCGATCGGGAATATCGATTGGTAATCGGTGTGCGTGCGGGGCGATCATTCATCTCAGGAGTCCGGCGTCCCGACAACAACGCTGTAACGAAGGAGGTGGGCCATGGACCAGAGGGAACTCAAACAGCTTCTTGCCGGTGTCAGCCTCGCCGCACTGATCGCGGGAGCGTCAGCTGCCGGGTGCGCGCATACCGACAAACCATCGGACATCGGCGGAAAGAGCGGCTGCAGCGGGCAGAAAACGCAGGGCGGCGGCGCGAGCAGCTGCGGTGGCGCCAGCGGGTGCGGCGGCAAGGGCGGTTGCGGCGGGAGCAAGAAGTAACCTCAGCCAACGATCCACCACAGGGAGGGGAAGGACATGAAGTACGGCGCGCGGAACCATCTCCAGGGCGTGGTGAAAGCGGTCAAGAAGGGCGATGTCATGTGCCAGGTCACGATCGACATTCCCGAGGGCGGCACCATGGGGTCGGTGTTCACCATGGACTCGCTCAAGGAACTCGGGATCAAGAAGGGCGACAAGGTGCGCGTCGTGGTCAAGGCGGTGAACGTTCTCCTCGTCAAGGAATAAAGGCCGAAAGGAATGCTGATGATCACTCGACGCGCGCTGTGCACCCTGGCGTTCTCTCTGGCGATGCTCGGCATCGCATTACCCGTCCGGGCCGACGCTCTGGCCCCTTTCACGGGGCTGAAGGGCACCATCGACATCGCCGGCGGCACGGCGCACATCCCGGTCATGAAGGAGGCCGCCAAGCGCATCATGACTGCGAACCCGGATCTGCGGATCACCGTGGCCGGAGGCGGCTCTGGGGTGGGCGTCCAGCAGGTCGGCGAAGGCCTGGTGCAGATCGGCAACACCGGGCGCGCCCTGTCGCCGGAAGAGGTCGCGAAGTACGGTCTCGTTTCCTTCCCCTTCGCCATCGATGGGGTGGCCGTGGCGGTGCATCCGGGAAACACGGTTGCGGGGCTCACGGCGCAGCAGGTGCGCGACATCTACGCGGGCGTGGTCGCGAACTGGAAGGACATCGGTGGCGCGGATGCGCCGATCCATCTCTATACGCGCGACGAGGCCAGCGGGACGCGCGAGGTCTTCTGGGAGAAGCTGCTCAAGAAGGGCGCGATCGCGCCCGCGGCGAACGTCGTCGCCTCCAACGGAGCGATGAAGACGGCGGTGGCCCAGGACAAGGACGCCATCGGCTACGTGAGTATCGGCCACATCGACGCGTCAATGCGGGCGCCGCTGCTCGACGGCGTCGCCCCCACCCAGGAGAACGCAAGCAGTGGGACCTACCCGATCACCCGCAAACTGTACATGAACACCAAGGGCGAGCCGGCTGGGGCGACCAAAGCCTTCATCGACTACGTCCTCGGCCCTGAAGGGGCGGAGATCAGCAAGGCGAGCGGCTATATTCCCATCGTGAAGTAATTGGGGTGTGTGCCTAAGGCTTCACGGTGAACGGGCACGCCGGCGAGCGCTGGATCGAGGCCGCGCTTTTCGCGTCGACCCTGGCCGCGGTCCTCGCGGTCGGGGCCATCTTCACCTTCCTGGCTTGGTTCTCGCTGCCGATTCTCCAGGAGGGCCGCCTGCTCGAGGTGTTGTCTTGGAGCTGGCAGCCCTTCCAGGGGATGTTCGGCATCCTGCCGATGGTGGTCGGGACGGTTCTGCTGTCACTCACCGCGATGGTTCTGGCCTTTCCCGCCGGTCTGGGCATCTGCTGTTTCGCGCACGGATTGGGCCCGCGGCTGCCGGCCCGGGCAATGATGCTGCTCGTCCGCTTCATGACCGGCGTCCCCACGGTGGTCTACGGTTTTGTCGCGGTTTTTTTGCTTGTCCCTCTCGTCCGCACGCACTTCGGCCGGGGAACGGGTTTTTCCTGGCTTGCCGCGGGTCTGACGCTGGCGCTGCTCGTGCTCCCCACCGTGGTGCTCGTCATCGACGCCGAGTTGCGCCAATCGGAGCCGCGGTTTCGACTGGCCGCAGCCGCCCTCGGTTTGAACCAGGCCCAGGGCCTGTTCTACGTGACTCTCCCGCACTCGAGGCGTGCTTTAGTTATGGCCGCGGTGCTTGGCTTCGGGCGCGCCACGGGCGACACGCTCGTCGCCCTGATGCTCTCCGGAAACGCCGCACAGATTCCGGGAACGCCGCTGGATTCACTGCGGGCGCTGACCGCCCACATCGCATTGGTGGTTGCCACCGACAGCAGGAGCCGGACTTACGATTCGGTTTTCGCGTCGGGGTTGATCCTGATGCTCACCGCCTCCGCCGTGAACCTGGGGCTGCGTGCGCTGCGGCCGGCGGCGGAGCGATGAGACGGTTGCTCCCCGGCCTGCTCCAGACGCTGGCGTGGGTCTCGGTCGCCGGTATCGCGGTGGTCATCATGGTGCTGGTCGTCTATCTTGCTCGCCGTGGCGGCCCGACCCTGGGGCGCGGATTGCTGTTCGGCGATGTCCCGCCTTTCGCGGCGCTTCTCGGCCGGGCTGTAGTCTGGGAAGGCATCTGGCCGGCCTGCGTCGGCACGGTCCTGCTGGTCGGCCTGGCCACGGTCTTCGCCGTCCCCCTGGGGATCGCCAGCGGTATCCACCTGGCCGAGTACGCCCGCGGTCGGTCGCGGGGCATCTTCTGCGCCGGCGTCGACCTGCTCGCCGGCATCCCCTCCGTGCTCATGGGCCTCTTCGGGTTCATGATGATCCTCTTCCTGCGCCGCACCTTCCTGCCCGGCGCGTCACCGGGGCTCCTGCTGGCCGCATGCTGCCTGGCGATGCTGGTCCTGCCGTACGTGATCAGCACCACCCGGGCCTCCCTCGAGGGCTTGCCGGAATCCATCAGGTTGGCCGGACCCAGCCTGGGCCTCACGCGTTGGCAGTCCGTGGCGCTCATCCTGGTTCCCGCCGGGAGCCGGGGGATCCTGGGCGGCGTCGTGCTTGCGGTCGGGCGTGCGGCGGAGGACACGGCGGTGATCCTGCTCACTGGCGTGGTTGCGAACGCTGGCCTGCCGCGCGGACTTGGCGACCGTTTCCGGGCGCTCCCGTTCGAGATCTACTACCTTGCCGCACAATACCAGACCCAGGATGAGCTGGCGCGCGGCTTCGGCGCCGCCCTGGTCCTGCTCTGCCTGACCGGCTCGCTGGTCGCGGGCGCGCACCTGTTGCACTGGTCGCTGGAGAGGCGTTGGACACGGACGGTCTGACGGAAACTGCTGTCGAAGTCCGCGGCCTCTGCGTCGCATTCGGAGGGCGACAAGCCCTGCGCGAGGTTGTCTGCGATCTGCCGGCGCGGAGCATCACGGTGGTGATCGGCCGCTCCGGTTCGGGCAAGACGACGCTTCTGCGCGCGCTCAACCGGCTCAACGAGTGCTTCCCCGGTTGCGAGACCAGTGGGGAGGTCCGCCTGCGGCTGCGAAATTCCTGGATCTCGGCCTACGGCTCCTCCGCACCGCCCGTGGAGGAACTGCGGCGTCGCGTCGGGATGGTGTTCCAGACGCCGAACGTGCTGCCGATGAGCGTGGAGCGTAACGTGCTCCTGCCGATCCGCCTGGTGAGAGACCTGCCGCGTCGAGAGCAGCGGGATCTGGTCGAGAAATCCATCCGCGAGGCGCAGCTCTGGGAAGAGGTGAAGGACCGTCTCGGGGCCGACGCCCTGAGCTTGTCGGTCGGACAGCAGCAGCGGCTGTGTCTTGCCCGGGCCCTGGCTTTGGAGCCCGATCTGCTGCTGCTCGACGAACCGACCGCCTCGGTGGACTACGCCGCGGCCGGCCGCATCGAAGAGTTGCTGCAGCGGCTGCGGGAACGGTATACGATCGTGCTGGTCTCGCACAGCTTGTCCCAGGCGCGGCGACTGGCGGACCGCCTGCTCGTGATGCGGGACGGCGCGCTGGTTCGCAGCCTGGGGCGGGAAGAGACCGTTCGCGAGGAGCGGCTGGAGCGCAGCGTCGAGGATCTGTTCTGACGCCGTCGCGCGGGTGCTCGTCCGTCGTGAGATCGCCAACCGTGGGGAGGGCGCCAATTCACCATGATCGAATGTTCAGTCCCGGGGTACGGCGACCTGCGCATCGCCCACTGCGTCTCGGACTTCTCCGGGACGCTTTCCGAGGACGGACGGCTCCTCCCCGGAGTGCGGGAGCGCATCGGCCGGCTCGCCGAGAACGTGCAGATTCACATCCTGACCGCCGACACCCACGGCCGTGCTGGCCGGGAGTTGGACGGGCTTCCCTGTCTCGTGCGATTTCTCGCGAGCGATGACCATACCCGAGAAAAGCGCAGCTACGTCGAGAGTCTCGGCGCCGAGGGCGTGTGCGCAATCGGCAACGGCAACAACGACGTCGGCATGCTGCGCGCCGCGCGGGTCGGCGTCGTGGTCTGCCTGGCCGAGGGTTGCTCCGGGGAAGCGGCCGCCGCGGCCGACATCCTCGTCCGGTCACCGCTCGACGCGCTCGACCTGCTGCTCACCACCAACCGGCTGATCGCCACGCTCCGGCGTTGATCTGCGGCGGCAGGACTCTCATCGATTCGGGTTTGTCGATTCATGAACACCCTGGCGCGGCGCGGGGCGACCGACCATGCCTTGCGGCATCATCGAGACATTCACACGCCGCACAGTCCTGCGAAAACAGTCCGCAACTCTCGGTCAGTGTAGGCTCGCTCGGCAGACGGCGACGATTCGGCGTGTTGCCGGTCCTCATAATCTTCGGGTTCGCCGGCCCTCGTGGGTGCGGCTTGGATCTCTCCCGCAACCTCGGCGATGCCGGTGTTTGCACGCAGCCAGACGTGGCACTCCTCGTGGTTACCGAGAAAGAGCGCCACGAGGACGCCGCCGCGGCGGTGGCAGATCAGGCGGTAGCCGCCGCCGAGTTCGAACTTGACGCACCCTCGGATTCTCGCGTCCCCAAATCGAGTCAGGGTGCCGGCCTCCCAGGGGCAGAGTTCGTCCCCGGCGGCCAGCGCGGAGAGGATCCTCTCCGCCTTGTGCGCCGCCTCCGCCGGACGTCCGGGACGCCTGCGGTGGCGCTCGAGGAACCGCTGGAAGGAAGCCGTCACTTTCACGCAGGTAATGACGGGTCCCCGTGGGGCCGATTCTCCAGAATTTTTTGCCATCAGCGATCAGTCCTTCAGTTCCACTGTCATGCCGAACACGCGGCCGTATTCACCAACCAGGAGCGCCAGGGAGCAGCAACCGTGGTTATACCGATTGGCTGTGGCGGACTCGCTGAAGCCGGCCGCGCGAGCCTTCGTCCTGCTGGCGAGAAGATCATCCCCTGGGCGAATGCCGAACATGCTCGTGCGGGGGTTCCGTGTCGTGATCTTGCGGATCTTCCCGTTGTGGCCGTACCCGATCGAAACGGCGAGGGTGTCGAAGCTCCGCTCGTAGCCCTTCAGGCACGGCTCCTCCGTCGCGGCGACGCCGCTGAGCCCGGACGGTATGCCGTCGGAGCCGAGTTCCGCGCCGAAGACGCGAATGCCGCCGTTCGCTTCACTCAGGTCGGCTTGTCCGGCGGCGCAGCCCGCAACGAGCACGAGAATCACTGTCGTTGCGGGCAGCACTGTACGCCAATCCATGATTATTTGCCGGTCGGGTACCCCATCTCCTTCCAGCCGGTGATGCCGGCCGGGTAGCGGTAGACGTCGGTGAAGCCGTTCTCCGCGAGGATCGTTGCGCCGATGTGGCTTCTGCGGCAGGCGACAAAACCGCAGTAGATGACGATGGTCTGCCCCTTGTCGCCGCCGGCAGCCTTGAGCAGTCGCTCCTTGTCCGCCGGGGTCAGCTCCTTCTCGGTCTTGGGGAGCATGCTGTTGATCGCCCCCGGGAGCTTGCCGAACGATACATCCTCCTCGGCGGGAAGCGCGGAGATGATCGTCATTTTCTTCTTTTCGTCGAGCCACTTCTTCAGCTCGTCGGTGGTCACCACCTTGTAGGCGTTCGCTTTGGTGTCGGCGGCGAACTTCACCGCGGCCTTCTCGATCGGGACTTCGAGGCCCTTCGGTGACGTGCCGTGAGAAGCGGCACAGCCGGTCATCGCAAACGCCACTGCTGCGATCAAGACGCTGTTCGACATTCTCTTCATTTCCCGTATTCCTCCTCTTCGGTTGTTGAACAATCAGGAAATCATCCGGACTGAGACTAATCGTAAATCTATCGGCAATGCCAATAGGAAGTATCGATAGTATTGCGATATTTCATCGGTTCACCGAGGCACCCCGCATGGTTCGTGAAACATTGGG
>CAVOVE010000015.1:0-1458753 GCA_963699775.1 uncultured Candidatus Rokubacteria bacterium | reverse complement strand
GCCAGAGCCGCACAATGGTCGAAACCATTCACCACGAAGCGGAGGCCAGCCATCAGCGAGTCTAGCACGATCTATGTCGGTCTGGATGTCCACAAAGAGTCGATCACCGTTGCCTACGTCGGCGCGGACCGCAGCCTCGAGCCGATCTTGCTCGGGCCGACTGGCCCGCGCACCAGCGACGTCGACGTGATGGTGCGCAAGCTGCAATCCAAGGGGAAGAAGCTGGTCTTCGCCTACGAGGCCGGGCCCTGCGGCTACGGGCTGTATCGCCACCTCACGCGCAAGGGACATACCTGTCTGGTGGTTGCGCCGGCGAAGATTCCGCGCAAGCCCGGTGATCGCGTGAAGAACGATAAGCGCGACGCAACGAATCTGTCCCGTCTGCTGCGATCGAATGATTTGAAGAGCGTGTACGTCCCCCAGATCGCCGATGAAGCAATCCGTGATCTGTGCCGTGCCCGTGAAGATGCCGTGAGCGACTTGAAAACCGCCAAGCATCGAATCAAGTCCTTTCTGCTGCGTCACGACATTCGCTTCAACGGTAAGGCCGACTGGAAAACACCGCACCTGCGCTGGCTCGGCGAGGTCAAGTGTGCGACCGCGGCCCAGCAGATCGTCTTCCAGGAATATGTACGCGCCATGGTTCAGGGCTTCGAGCGCGTGGGGCGTTTGGAGATCGAACTGACTCAGCACGTCAAATCCTGGCGGCTCTCCCCCGTGGTCGAAGCGCTTCAGGCGCTGCGCGGCGTGCGTTTCACCGTTGCCGTCACGGCGATCGCTGAACTTGGCGATTTGACGCGCTTTGAGAAACCCCGGCAGCTGATGGCTTTTCTTGGGCTGCACCCGAGCGAACACTCCACCGGTGAGCGGCGCCGACTCGGGGGTATCACCAAGACCGGCAACACCCACGCGCGTCGTGCGCTGGTTGAGGGCGCCTGGGCCTATCGATTTCCGGCACGGGTTTCAAAGCAGATCCAGGCCAGACAAGAGAAATTGCCCGAGGCGGTGCGCGACATCGCCTGGCGCGCGCAAGTTCGACTGTGTAAGCGCTTCCAAAAGATGATCGCCCGGGGAAAGAACTCCAACATCGTGGTCACGGCGATCGCTCGCGAACTGGCGGCCTTCATGTGGGCAATCGCCAAACAGGTGCCGGTAGCGGCATAAACGTAACTCAGGCATAACTGGCTGCAAAACGCGAATCATGATCAGGGATCGGGAAGGGGCGCGGCCCCGGTTTCGGCGCAACCCTCGACTACGTTATGAGGCCGCTCTGCGGACCCTCGCTCCTAGTCCCGAGGAAGGCGCCCGACGGAATCCAGTACAGGTGGTAACCAACCCACGTATATCAGCGATTGTAACCGTCGCGAGTACTGGCCCCGCCTCTTCTCGATCCCTGACTAACAAAGGAGGCGATTAAGGAAAATAACTGAACTGTGGCTCTTGACAGGTGGAAGTCATATCAACGTAGCGTTTAGCTGCCGGCGCGCTTGCGGGCGCCTTGGAACTTGCCTTCGCCTCTGCCCATTGAACGGTAGCCCTCTTGCAAGCGTGATCGGTCAGCTACAACGCCTGGTTGGCCGGTCATTCATAGTGACTCCACATTCGAATGACCTTCACGACCTTCTCTTTATCCAGGACCTGATACACCAGACGGTGATGGATGTTGATTCTGCGGGAATAGGCACCGGACAGGTCACCTACAAGCTTTTCGAAGGGTGGTGGATTCTGATATGGATTATCCGCGAGCACCGCGAGTAACCCTTCGACTTTGACCCTGAGTCCGGCAGACGAGATCTTCTTCGCATCTTTCTGTGCGTCCTTGGTGAACACTACTTCCCATTTCACCAGCCCGGTTCCTTTGAACAGGACTTGATGGAGGCCTTCAATCCCTTCCGAATGGATTCCCTCATTCCAGGAACTGACAGGAGGTAGACCGTTTCCTGAATAGCATTCCAATCGTCCTCGGACACAAGAACAGCGTTCGCGCGCTTTCCCGTGATGACAACTGGTTCGTGAGTCGAGGACGCATCGTCGATCAGACGGTAGAGATTCGTTCGTGCCTTGCTTGCCGTGAGAGTTGCCATGAGCCTTTCCCTTCGTTTGGTCCTGAGGACTACGGTACGCAATATCGTACGCACTGTCAAATGCTTCTATGTTCTCTTGTTCAGGCCAACGTAGCGTTTAGCTGCCGGCGCGCTTGCGGGCGCCTTGGAACTTGCCTTCGCTTCTGCCCATTGAACGGTAGCCCTCTTGCAAGCGTGATCGGGGAACCTCACCCTCTTTAGTTGACACCTAACTGTCCGGCCTGAGCAAGTTCGAAGTTGGCCGGGGCCGCGTACCCGAGCGCGCTGTGGGTTCGCTTCTCATTGTAGAACTTAACGTACGACTTGAGATAGCTGCTGATTTGGTTGTCCTGCGTGAAGCTCGCGCCGTGCACTCCTTCTGCCTTGAGGGTGTGGAAGAACGACTCCATGACTGCGTTCTCGTTGAAGCTTCTTGGCCGGTTCATGCTCTGGAGGAAGCCAAGACGTTCAAGTCTGCGACGGAATGCATAGGCTCCGTATTCAATGCCCCTGTCGGTGTGGAACACGACTCCCGTCGGCGGCTGCCGCTTGCGCACTGCTCGATCGAGCGCTTCTACGGTCAACGAGGCCGTCTTGTGCTTGCTCAACTTCCAGCCGATGACTCTCCGAGAGTATTTATCCAGAACGACCGCAAGGTACCTCCAGGCTTGCCCAACGCGAAGGTACGTGATGTCACCGACCCATACCTGGTTCGGGCCGCTGAGCTGGCAATCGAGGCTTCGGTTGGGAACCCCGGTGTAGAACACGTTGCTCCCAGGGTTGCGACGGTAGATCCTGGCGCAGCGCGCTTTGAGCCCTCCGGAGCGCATGAGCCGCGCAACTCGCTTTCTCCCAAGCGCAACGCCGGATTGCTTCAACGCGTCATGCACCCGTGGGCTACCATAGATCGAACGATTGGCCTGAAAGATCGCCTCTATCTGCCGGAAAAGCCCCTCGTCTTCCCTGGCCCTGGCGCTCGGAGGGCGCCGGCGCCATGCGTAGTAGCCTTCCCTGGTCACTCCATAGAGACGGCACATCAAGCTGACCTGGTGCTCCCCCCGGTTCTGCTCGATGAACGCGAAGACCGCGCTCTTTCTTCGGAGCAGAACCGGATGGCTTTTTTTAGCAACGCGTGCTCCTCTTTGAGTATCGCGTGCTCGCGCTCCAGTTGACGCAGTCGCTTAAGCTCACTGACCATCTTCGGGTCTGGCTCCACCTTCCCGCCTCGACTGATCTGGCCCTCACGGTACTGCTTGCGCCACCGCGAGAGCATGAACGGGTGTACATCCAGAGCGTCGGCAACATCCTTGACGCGAACCCCAGGAACCCGGCTCAGATGCACTGCCCGTGCCTTGAAACCATCCCCGTAGCGAAAAACCCGTTTCGGGCTCCTTGCCGCTCCCATACGACACCTCCTGGTTAGGTCCAGGTGTCTACATTATCGGGGAGGTCTCCCGTCGGCTACAACGCCTGGTTAGGTGCTTCATCGGTTCTCTGACCATTCTTGCCGCGGTGCGAATACGAGCTCTCCACCCGCTTCCGCCACGTTTGGTATTGCGTCCACGTTATCGTACGGATAATGCCACTTGGCATAACCTGTTCTTGGATCAAGCACGAATGCACCGCAGAAGTCCGTTACAATGAGATAGCCATCCTGCAGGCGGAACAGTTCAACACCTAGTGAGGCCCCAACACGTTTGGCAAATAGGGGATCGAATTGTGTGACACCATTCTCTCTTCTTCGAGCCCTGAGAATACCGTGCACAAGATAGCCTCGTCATCGTATACGAGCAAACGCTCGTGATCGAGGAACCCCGTATGAGGACCATCGGATCTCTGCAAGGGTTGAAATGGTGCCTTCCATTGAACCGATTCTTTGGGAGAACTCTGCGTCAACTCTGGAACTGTGAGGATGACGGTGGTGAGTTGTGGTTTATCTGGATATTCCAGAGGAATGAATTTACCTGGGGTGTTCTTGCTGAGATTTGGTTTGCATCGCCCATATGTCACACGGACGTATCTATTGTCAGTGGAGACCTCGATTGTTGTGTAGTTTGGTCCTCCAACCTGATAGTCCACGATTACGAATTCACTGTCATGGAATCCCGTTTCCTGTGTTCACTGCGAAGACTGCGCCTCCACAGGTGTTCGCAAGGCGTGCGTTCGCCGAACCGCACATCGCAGCCATGACAAAGACTGTAAGGAGTAGCTTTCTCATTTCTTTCCTGAGCCCTAACAGTGTATTGAATAGATTCCTCTGTTACATGAAAGCGGTTCTAATCCCCCGGCGGCCACCTCAAACTCCCCCACCTATGGCCGGGTCAAAATCCTCCACCCGGTTGGCGACGGGACAGGTGCATCCTAGCTCTGAGCTTTCCTGCTGACAAGTCGCGCGGCGGCCTCCTTGAGCCGCCAGCTCTTTCCCTCGAACTTGAGCAGGTGACCGTGGTGCATAAGACGGTCGAGCAGTGGGGCCACAACGACGACGTCCCCGAGCAGTTTTGGCCAGTCCTCGACCACGCGGTTTGAGGTGATGATCGTCGAGGCCTTCTCGTAGCGGCTCATCAACACGTCGGCCAACTCGTCGCCTGCGCCGGCGGGCAACCGGCGCAGGAACAGGTCATCGATCAGCAGCAGATCCGTCTTCTTGAGTTGCTCGCGGTACTTGCGGATCGTGCCGAGTTCTCTGGCCTCGGTGATGTCCTCGATCAACTGCAGCGCATCCCGGCAGATGACCTTGTACCCGCGCTGCACGGCCAGCAGGGCAAGGGCTTTGGCAACATGGCTCTTGCCGGTCCCCGGCGGGCCCAGTAGCACCAGGTCATCGCGGGCGTCGATGAACTTCAGCGTACCGAGTTCGAGAATCTCACGCTTGGGCAGCCGCGGGTTGTAGCTCCAGTCCAGCTCGGACAGGCTCTTACGTTCAGACAACCCGGAGATGGTGTAGCGGCGCTGCTGTAAAAGCGAATGGCGCCGATCGAGTTCATCCTGCACGAGCCAGGAGAACGCCTCGAGGAAATTCATCTCGTGGCTGGCAACCTGCAGAGCGCGAGCTTCCAAGGTGGCGGTCATCCCCGAAAGGCGTAGGCCGCGCAAGGAGCGTTCGAGTTCAACCATGGACATGGGCATCGGTCTTTTCCTCCACCGGATTGGTCCGGGAGTGCATCTCCCAGAACGATTGGTATTCAGCGATCGCCCGGATGGCCGGGCCTTCCTGTGCGAGATCAGCGGCAGGGGCGGCGGCCGTGGCGGACTGCCGCTCCAGGGCGCGCCGGATGGCGGCATACGAGACGCAGTCGGCGGCGAGGAAACGGCCGCAGACCGCCTCGATCTCGGCGCAGGGGTAGGTGCGCGGCAGGTTCGTCAGACCGTACAGTGCCCGCTGGCCCGGGCGGCCGAGGCGCGCAAAGAGCGTGCGGGCCAGCTGCTCGGTCTTGGGCCCGATCTTTGCTGCCTTGCCGAGCAATTGAGCGGTCTGGCGGGTGGGGTTATAAATCCGATCCTTCTCTTCGAGCACGAACTGGCCCTTGCGCTCACCTTTGGGGTGGCGGCGCAGCAGGCGGCCAAAGCCGTCGCGTATTTCGATCTCGCCGGCATAGACCCTGATCTGGACCTCGCTGCGCAGCGGCGCCGGTAGCGCCGAGTAGTAGATTCCGTCGACCTGCGCAAGACCTGCATCATCCACGGTACGGGTGCCGGCCTTGAAGTAACGAAACCCCTCCAGCGGCAACGCCCGCAGGTGTGGCTGCTCCTCGCGAAACATCTCCAGGACCTGGCGCTTCTTGCGACCGTGGATCCGCGGCGCCGCCCAGCGCTGCTCCCAGTGCGTGAGCCATGTGTTTTGCGCCTCGATGTTCTCGAATTTGCGCCCCTTCAGCGCGGTGCCCTGCGTGTGCTTAATCGCGTTCTCCACGCTGCCCTTGCGGTCCGGATCCCGCACCCGGCAGGGGTCGGCCACCACGTCGTAATGCTGAAGCATCTCGGCGTACAGCGGGTTCAGCTGCGGCTCATAGATGTCGGGGTGGATCACCCCCTCTTTCAAATTGTCGAGAACTACGTACTGGCAACACCCGCCAAAGCTACGCCAAGCCTCCTCGTGCAGCCGTGCCCATGTTTCCTGGTTGGTCTTCCAGACAGTTTTCCGGAAACTTTTGCCCGAGTACTTCAATGTCATCACGAACAGGTACGGGCGGCGGTACTTGCCGGGCTTGTAGAGCGTCAACGCGCCCTGGCCGTAATCTACTTGTGCCTCCTCCCCAGGCAGGTACTCCAAAACGTCGAAGCGCTCCGGCTCCCGCAGCTTGAGCCCGGCCACGAAGCGCTTCACCGAGTTGTAGCGGTTCTCGAAGCCATGCTGTTCGACCAAGTCCTGGAAAATGCTCTGCGCGTTGCGCCCAAGCTGGACCTGGGTCTCGATCCAACTGCGATGCGGCTGGCAGGCCGACGTGGCCGTCAGCGCCGGGGGGATCACCCCATCGGGAGCCGGTGGCCAGGGTGGGGGATTTTGGCCTGGATCGGGCTCAGAGCCGGTGGCCACCCCGGGGGAATTTGAATCGGCGGCAGCGTAGCGACGAATCGTCTTGCGATCCACCCCCGTGCGTTTGGAAATCTGCCGGTGGCTGACGCCACAGCGCACCAAAGTCTCGATTGTTACGCGCATATTGCTCTTCAGAACGTTCACTCCTGTCTCCCCTCGTGAGAATGAGGGGCAAGGGTAACGTCCTGTCGCAAAAACCGAAGGCCCGAACGGCCTTCAGCTCAACTCAGGTGGGGGATTTTGGGGTGGCCACAGGTGGAGGAGTTTGGGTGGCCGCCGGGGGTAATGTAACAGGATTAGCGGAACCATTGTTGTGTATTTAAACTGCTTTCCATTGACTTCTGTCGTGCACGATTCTTGCTCCCCTGTACGGCATGGACTCCCGCTCCGACGACAGATCCCAGGAAGATGCGACCATCCCGCCCGGGCTCTGGCCGCGCTATCTCGTTGCGCTGCGTCGTGCGCGCGTCCCCCCGAAGCACGGGGAGTGGTACGAGAGCTGGGTTCGCCGCTTCTCTCATTTCGACAGGGAAATTCCTTTGGCTGAGAGGAGTTACGAGAGCGTCGCTCGATTCATGCAAACCGTCCAGGTGGCTATCGGGGCATCCAGTCCTGGCAGCTGCTTCAAGCCGATCACGCCTTGCTGATCCTGTATCGCGACGTCTTTCGGCGTGCCGTGGATCGACTCCTGGCGCTCCCCCGAGGCTCGCGCGGGCCCGCCGGAGGCGATCCCGGGGGGCGCCGGCGATCGGGGCGGGCGCTCCTTCCGGGACCAGGTCCGTGGCGCCCCGGAGGGCGCCCTCGACGAGCTTTCCTCGAGGCTGCACGCCGAAATCCGCACCCGCGGCTACTCGTACAAGACGGAGGCCACGTACCGCCACTGGGCGCTGCGCCTGCTCGCGTTCGCGTCGGCTCGCTCGCTCGACGAGGTCTCGGCGGGGAGCCGGTCCGCGAGTACCTCGAGTACCTCGCGGTCCGTCGCGGCGTGACGGCGGCCACGCAGAGCCAGGCGCTCAACGCGCTGGTCTTCCTCTTCGACCGGGTCCTGAAGCGGCCGCTCGGCGAGATCGGGGAGTTCCCGCGGGCCAAGCGGCCGCAGCGCATCCCGACGGTCCTCGACCGCGCGCAGGTCCGCCTGCTCCTCGGCAAGCTCGACGGGACTGCGGCCCTCGTCTGCCGGCTGCTCTACGGCAGCGGGCTGCGGCTCGCCGAGGGCCTGCGGCTGCGGGTCAAGGACGTCGACCTCGAGCACCGCCAGCTGCTGATCCGCGACGGCAAGGGCGCGAAGGACCGGATCACGGTGCTGGCCGACGGCGCCGTCGCCGCCCTGGGCGAGCAGATCGCGCGGGCGCAGGAACGCCACGGCCGCGAACTGGCGCTCGGACGCGGGGAGGCCTGGATCTGGCCGGCGCTCGAGCGCAAGTACCCCGGCATCGCGCGCAGCCCGGGGTGGCAGTTCGTCTTCCCGGCTCCCGGGCTCTGGCGCGACCCGGACAGCGGCCGCCTGCTGCAACTGCACGTCCACGAGAGCGTCGTGCAGAAAGCGGTCAAGGCGGCCGCGGTCGCGGCCGGGATCGCGAAGCCGGTCGGCTGCCACACGCTGCGCCACTGCTTCGCCACGCACCTGCTCGAGTCCGGCGCGGACATCCGCACCGTGCAGGAGCTGCTCGGGCACTCGGACGTCTCGACGACGATGATCTACACGCACGTGCTCAATCGCCCGGGACTCGCGGTGCGCAGCCCGGCCGATGACTGAGCGGACGGGTCGATGGTTCGGGCAGGCTACCGCAGTCCTCGCGAGAGGAAGCCGGGTTCGTTCGGGGCAGCAGGTGCCTTCCCATCTGGTGTTGTCTCCCGTCGGGGTGACCGGGCGGGAGTTTCCCGACTCTACTCCTCGGAAATGTCTGTGGTCAAGCATTGGCTGGGGAGGCCGCCGGCTGCCGCCGCTCATTGCAGCAACACCCGATCGCGGCTACCATTACCGACTCAATATGCCAGGGCAGGGGATGGAGACGGCGGCGATACGCGTGACCGGCCTCGTCAAGCGCTACCACGGCAGCGACGAGGACACGGTGAACGGGCTCGACCTCGAGGTGCGCGAGGGGGAGATCTTCGGCCTGCTCGGGCCGAACGGGGCCGGCAAGACGACGACGCTCTCGATCGTCTGCGGGCTGCTGAAGGCCACGAGCGGCACGGTCCGGGTGCTCGGGGAGGACGTCACCCGGCACCCGGGCCGCATCAAGCACCTGCTCGGGTTCGTGCCGCAGGACATCGCGCTCTACCCGACGCTGACCGCGCGGGAGAACCTGGAGTTCTTCGGGCGGATGCACGGGCTGTTCGGCGCGGCGCTCAAGGCGCGGGTCGCCGAACTGCTGGCCGTGGTCGGGCTCGAGAAGAGCGCCGACCGCAAGGTGTCGACCTACTCGGGCGGCATGAAGCGCCGGGCGAACCTCGCGGCGGGGATCATCCACGAGCCGCGGCTGCTGGTGCTGGACGAGCCGACGGTCGGGATCGACGCGCAGTCGCGCGGCCTGATCTTCGAGAACCTGCGGGCGCTGGCCGGCGCCGGCAAGACGATGGTCTACGCGACCCACTACATGGAGGAGGCGCAGAAGCTCTGCACGCGCGTCGCGATCATGGACTCGGGGCGGGTGCTGATCCAGGGGCCGCCGGCGCAGCTGGTCGCCGAGCGCCCCGGGTGCCGCAACCTGGAGGAGCTCTTCCTGGAGCTGACGGGAAGGAGCCTGAGGGACTGACGATGCGCAAGCTGCTCGCCGTCGTCTGGAAGGAGCTGCTGCTGCTGCTGCGCGACCGCGGCGGGGTCGCGATCCTGTTCGTGATGCCCACCGCGATGGTGATGATCACGACCCTGGTGCAGGAGGACGCGCTGCGCGCCGTCCGGGGCGGGCGGACGACCGTCCTCGTCGCCGTGACGGCGGGGGACAGCTTCGGCGACGCGGTCTCCAGGGGGCTCGACGGCTCGGGCGCCTTCACGGTGGTGACGCGAGCTGCGCGGTGCGCGCGGTGACTGCGGAGACGATCCGCGAGGAGCTGCAGGCCGGGAACTACACCGATGGGGATCGTCGTGCCGCCGGGCGTCGGCCGAGCGGGTCGCCGCCGGCGCCGACCGGCTGCTGGCGCGGATGATGCCGGCCGGGATGGCGCCGGCCGTCTCGGCCGCCGAGCCGCTCGGGGAGATCGCGGTCTACTTCGACCCGGCGGTGCGCGCGCCGTTTCGCCGGGCGGTGATCACCGCGCTCGAGCGCCTCTCGCAGGGCGTCGAGGTCAAGGTGATGATGGGCAAATTGCAGGGGTTCATGAGCGGCGTCACCGGCCGGCAGGCCGCGGGCTCCTCGTGGGAGGACGAGCCGCACATCACGGTCCGCGAGCTGTTCACGGGGCAGGGGGGCGCGGACGTCATGCCCAGCTCGGTCCAGCAGAACGTGCCGGCCTGGACGCTGTTCGCGATGTTCATGATCTCGATCCCGCTCTCGGGGGGGATCATCCGCGAGCGCGACGGCGGCACGCTGGTGCGCCTGCGCACGCTGCCGGTCTCCCCGCTGGTCATCCTCGCCGCGAAGGTGATCGTGTACATGGGGGTCTGCCTGGTGCAGTTCGGCTTCCTGCTGCTGATCGGCGCGCAGCTGCTGCCGCGCCTCGGAACGGCGTCGCTGGAGGTGGGGACGCAGTACGGCGCGATCCTCGCGGCGGCGCTCGCGGCCGGGTTCGCCGCCACCGGGTTCGGGATCATGATGGGCTCGATCAACCGGACCACCGAGCAGTCGTCGGTCTTCTGCGCGACCGCGGTGGTGATCGCCGCGGCGCTCGGCGGGGTCATGGTGCCCTCGTTCCTGATGCCCGCCAAGATGCAGCACCTCGGGCAGCTCTCGCCGCTGCAGTGGGGCCTGAGCGCCTTCGTCGATCTCTTCCTGCGCGGCGGGACGCTGGCGACCGTGCTGCCGCAGCTCGCGAAGCTCGCGGCGTTCGGCGCCGCGACGCTGGGTGTCGCCGTGCTGGTCTTCCGCAGAAGGGAGTAGCGCCGTGAAAGAGCAGGATGCCAAGGCCGTCAACCCCCACCAGGTGGTGCTGTACGTCGAGCGCTCCGACGACAGCTACGGACCGGTCCAGACGGGCTCCTACCTCGCGCAGGAGTTCATCGACGACTTCTTCGTGAAGCGCGAGCACTACCGCCTGCGACTGCCTGCGCAAGCTCGAGGCGGGGGAGGTCAGCGCGATCTGGTTCTACCAGCAGACGCTCGGGCTGGCGGAGGCCGACCTGGCGGTGCGCGTCGGCGTCGGCCGCCGGGCCGTGCGGCGGCACCTGACCCCGAAGGGCTTCGGGGAGATCGACCTGCGGCTCGCGGCGCGCTACGCCGAGGTCTTCGGCGTCCCGGTCGCGAACCTCTTCCAGGTGATCGCGGCGCAGGACGAGCGGGTCGAGCTGCGGCAGGAGCGCACCGCGAACCCGCTGCTGACGAAGACCCGCGTCGGGATCGCCGGCCCCCCCGACCGGAGGCGGCGGGGCGACGTGAGCACGCCGTTCACGCACAAGATGGCGGCGCACTGCGAGTCGGGCGCCATGACCGCGCTGTTGAAAAACGCCGGCATGGAGGTCACCGAGTCGCTCGTCTTCGGGGTCAGCGGGGCGCTCTTCTTCGGGTACCTCAGCGTCCCGATGCTGCCGTTCCCGACGATCGCGCTGCGCAACAAGCCCGGCCGGATCCGGCTCAAGACCCCGGAGCGCCTCGGCGTGAAGATGCACACGCAGAGCTTCCGCGACCCGGCGGCGGCGGCGCGCGCGCTCGACGCGCTGATCGAGCGCGGCATCCCGGTGGGCGCGCAGGTCGATTACTTCTACATGGACTACCTCCCCGAGTACACGCGGGCGCACTTCAACGCGCACTACATCATCGTCACGGGGAAAAAGGACGGCCGCTACCAGCTCAGCGACACCTACTTCCCGACGATGTCGAGCCTGGACGCGGCGACGCTTGCAGACGGCGCGGTTCGCGCGCGGCCAGTTCGCGCCGCAGGGGCTGCTCTTCTACCCGGAGGCGATCCCCGAGCGCCCCGACCTGAAGGCGGCCGTGCGCCAGGGGATCAGGGACGCGGTCTTCTACATGGTCAAGCTGCCGATCCCGTTCTTCGGCGTGCGCGGCATCCGCTTCTTCGCGCGCAAGGTGCAGGAGTGGCCGAAGCTGACCCGGGACATCGAGCACCTCTCGCACGAGGTCATGATGATCGCCGTGATCCTCGAGGAGCGCGGGACGGGCGGCGGCGGCTTCCGCTACCTGTACGCGACGTTCCTGCAGGAGGCGGCGAAGATCCTCGGGGACGCCGGGGTCGCCGAGGTCGCGAAAGAGATGATGGAGAACGGCGACCGCTGGCGCGACGTCTCGATCGCGGCGGCCCGGATGGGCAAGCGGCGGGATCTCGGGCCGCAGAAGCTGCACGAACTGGGGGAGATGATCCTGGAGCGCGCCGACGCCGAGCAGAAGATCTTCCGCAAGCTCGGGGCGCTCGTAAAATAGGCGGAGAATTGGTATGATCCCCGGACGTTACGACCGGTCGACAACCCAGGACAACGCGAAGGACCCGAGCATGGACAACGACGCGAAGACGCTCAACCGCGAGATCAAGCAGCTCATCATCGACTCGTTGAAAATCGCCGACGTCACCCCCGACGACATCGAGGACGGGGCGCCGATCTTCGGCAACCCGAAGCTCGAACTGGACTCGCTCGACGCCGTGGAGCTGTTCGTCGCGCTGCAGAAGCGCTACGGGGTGAAGATCGACGACCAGAACCTCGCCAAGGACGTCCTGCAGAGCGTCGACCGCATCGCCGAGTTCGTCCGGGCCAACCGCACGGATCAGTGAAAAAAGTCCTGCTCGTCGGCTCCAACTCCCTGCGCGCACCGTATCCCGTCAGCCCGGTCGGCCTCTGCCTGGTCGCCGCGGCCCTCGGGTCCGACTGGCAGGTGCGAATCTTCGACCCGAATGCCGAGGGCGCGGATCTGGCCGCGGCGGTGGAGCAGTTCGCCCCGGACTACGTCGGGCTCGGCATCCGCAACATCGACGACGTTGTGATGGAGGAGGGGGTTTCCTTCGTCAACGACGTGCGCGAGCGCTTCGCGCGGCCGCTGCGCCGGCTGACGCGCGCGCCGCTGATCCTCGGCGGGGCCGGCTTCTCGATCTTCCCGCAGGAGTGGCTCGAGGAGTGCGACGCGGACTACGGCGTGGTCGGCGAGGGGGAGGCCGCGTTTCCCGCGCTGCTGGCGGCGCTCGAGCGCGGCCGCGATCCGCTCGCGGTTCCCGGCGTCGTCGCGCCCGGCCGGCCGCTGTCCGCGCGGGCCGCGCGGACGGTCATGCTCGACCTGCTCCCGTTCGCCGAGATCGATCGCCGGATCGACTACGCGCCGTACCGGGAGCGCGGCGCCTACCCGATCCAGACCAAGCGCGGCTGCGCCCGCCGCTGCGTCTACTGCTCCTACCCGCAGATCGAGGGGCGGAGCTTCCGCTGCCGCCCCGCCGAGAGCGTGGTCGACGAGATCCAGCAGGTGCAGGAGCGCCTCGGCGACGTGGCGTTCGAGTTCGTCGACTCCGTCTTCAACGACCCGCCGGGGCACGCCGAGAGCATCTGCTGGGAGATCGCGCAGCGGGGGCTGAAGGTCCGGTTGCGCACGATGGGGGTCAACCCGGCGCTGGTGACGCGCGAGCTGATCGACATGATGGCTGACGCCGGCTTCGCGCAGATCGACTCCACGCCCGACTCCGCGTCCCCGGCGATGCTCGAGAACCTGCGCAAGAACTTCACCCTCGCGCAGCTGCAGGCGCACCGCGACGTCGTGCGCGAGGCGAAGATGCCGACGATGTGGTTCTTCCTGCTCGGCGGCCCGGGCGAGACCGAGCGAGACGATCGCCGAGACCTTCGCCTTCATCGACCGCTTCGTCGACCCCGAGGACATGGTCCACATCAGCGAGGGGTTGCGGATCTACCCGCACACCGCGCTCTACGACACGGCCGTCCGGGAGGGGTTCGTGGAGCCGGGGGAATCGCTGCTGCACCGGTGCTTTTATGTCTCGCCGCAGCTCGGCCGGGATAACCTGCTGGAGATCGTCGGCCGGGAGATCGCCACGCGGCCGAACTGCGTGCGCTCCTCGGAGTCCACGCCGCCTCCCGAGATGCTGCAGGAGGCCGCGCGGATCCGGCGGGAGCAGGGTCTCACGGAGCCGATGTTCAGGACGCTGCTGCGCCTCAGGCGGCAGGAGCGAGGGGGCCCAGGTTAAGGCTTCGGGGCCTCCGCGGCCGGCGGCTTGTTGCACCCCGACTGGTCGCCGTCCTTCTTGCACTGGTACTCCTTGATCGCGGCGTGCAGGGCGTCGGCCGCGAGGTTGGAGCAGTGCATCTTCACGGGGGGCAGCCCGCCGAGTTCGTCGGCCACCTGCTCGCGCGTGATCGCGAGCGCCTCGTCGATCGTCTTGCCCTTGACCATCTCGGTGCACATCGAACTGGTCGCGATCGCGGCGCCGCACCCGAAGGTCTTGAACTTGGCGTCGACGATCTTGTCGTCCTCGACCTTGATGTAGATCTTCATGATGTCGCCGCACGCGGCGTTGCCGACCGTGCCGACGCCGGAGGCGTCCGCGATCTCGCCGACGTTCCTGGGGTTCTGGAAGTGCTCCATCACTTTTTCAGTGTAAATGGCCATTGCCGTTCTCCTCCCGTAATGTTCATGGTTCTCTGGTTGCGCGTCTGAAACGGTGCGCCGCGGCGCAAACGCGTCGCGAGCACGGGCCCCGACGGACAGACCTCGGCGCAGTGCCGCAGTCGCTGCACTCCCGCGTTGATCGATCGCTTCTGGCATGGCCGGGCACTCGGCAGACGCGGCGTGCTCCGGCGATCCGGTGGCTCAGACTCCTCGCGATGCACGCGGGATCCAAACCGCCGATGTGTCAGGGGTTACGCTTCTGGCAGCGGGCAGAGGTGGGTGCCCCGCCGACGACCCGGATGTGCTCGATGGATCGCCGCAGGTGGTGCAGGGCTCGCCGCAGCGCTGGTAGACGAGGTGGTGGTTCTGGAAGGAGCCGGGCCGGTTGTTGCTGTCGCGATAGTCCGAAACCGAGGAGCCGTGGCAATCGATGGCCTTGCGCAGGATCTTACGCATTGCCGTGTGCAGGCGCCGCACCTGGGCCTGGCCGATTTCCGCGGCCGGCGTCAGCGGGTGGATTCCCGCGCGGTGGAGGGATTCGTCGACGTAGATGTTGCCGAGCCCGGCGATCACCCGCTGGTCGAGCAGGAGCGCCTTGATCGGGCGGCGGCTGTCGCCGAGCAACTCCCGGAAGTCGAGCGAGGTCGATGATCAGGGCGTCCGGCCCGAGTTCCTTGAGCAGGCCGCTGCCGGACTCCCACCCGTGGAGCACGTCGAGCGAGCCGAAACGCCGCGTATCCTCGAAGGTGAGCGCCCAGTCCCAGTCGGAGAAATCGAGGCGCAGGCGGTCCCTCTTGGTGCGCGGGTTGGCGCTGGGCACGAGCAGCAGCTTGCCCGTCATGCGCAGGTGGAAGACGAGCATCGACCCGTTGGAGAGGTGGAAGAGCAGGAACTTGCCCTTCCGGCTGAGGCCGATGACGCGCCCCCCCTGCACCTTGCGCAACGCGGCCAGGGAGGTCTGTCCCTTGAGCCGGTCGCAGAAAACCCTGACCCGCTCGACCCGCTGCCCGAGAACGCTCTCGCGCAGGCCGAGAACCATCGTCTCTACTTCAGGAAGTTCCGGCATCTCCTCATCAATCCCGACCCTGCTGGCCACCTCGCAACCACGCCGCCCGTGAAGATCTCACGAGTCAGCAACTCGAACACCGTTCGTGCATCTATAATATAGCGATCAGGTTGAAAAAGGCTACAGGTTTAGTGACGAGGCGGCTGGTTGCAGTAAAAAAGGAGAGCGATAATGCCCATGTACGAATACCGATGTGATTCCTGCGGTGACTCGTTCGAACGATACAGCGCCGGGAAAAGCGGGGATGCCGAGATGGGTGCCTGCGCCAAGTGCGGCAAGGGGCGCGTGAAGAAGGTGTTTTCGACGTTCGCTTCGAACTGCTGCGGCAGCGGCGCGGCGGCCGCTCCGAGCGCTGCCGGCTGCGGAGGCGGCAAAAGCCCCTTCTCCTGAGGCTAGACAGGTGACCGGCCGGTCGGCCGGTTGAAAATCCCCCTCGCTCCCCCTTTGACACCAGGGGGAGCGAGGGGGTTTTCCGTTTCCCGTGCTATACTTCCACTCTTGAATCGACCCGGGGGAGTTGCGTGCGTCAATTGCTGGAAATCGAGGACCTGCGGGTGGAGTTCGCCGGCAAGGGACCGGCGTTCGCGGCCGTCTCCGACGTGAGTTTGAAGCTCGACCGCGGGCGCACCCTCGGGCTGGTCGGCGAGTCCGGTTCGGGCAAGACGGTGACCTCGCTGGCCGTGATGCGGCTCATCCCGTCGCCGCCGGGGCGGGTCGCCGCCGGCCGGATCTGGTTCCAGGGACGCGATCTCGTCCCCCTGACCGACAAGGAGTTCTCCGGCATCCGCGGCAAGGAGATGTCGATGGTGTTCCAGGAGCCGATGACCTCGCTCAACCCGGTGTTCACCACCGGCGACCAGGTCGCGGAGGTCTACCGGATCCACCTGAAGCTCGGGAAGAAAGAGGCCTTCGAGCGCGCGATCGGCATGCTCGAGAAGGTCGGCATTCCCGACCCGGCGCGGCGCGCCCGCGAATACCCGCACCAGATGAGCGGCGGGATGCGCCAGCGCGTGCTGATCGCCATCGCGCTGGCCTGCCGGCCGAAGCTGCTCATCGCCGACGAGCCGACGACGGCGCTCGACGTCACGGTTCAGGCGCAGATCCTGAACCTCATGGAACAGCTGCGCGACGAGATGGGGACCGCGCTGCTGCTGATCACGCACGATCTGGGGGTTGTCGCCGAGTCCGCCGACGACGTGGCGGTGATGTACGCCGGCCGGATCGTCGAGCAGGCGGCGGTGCCGCCCGCTGTTCGAGGCGCCCTGGCACCCGTACACGGCGGGGCTGCTGCACTCGCGGCCGGTGCTCGGCAAGCGCGGCGAGGGGCGGCACCTGGACGCGATCCCGGGCACGGTCCCGGACCCCAAGCACCTGCCGCCCGGCTGCTCCTTCGAGCCGCGCTGCCCGCGGCGCAAGAAGATCTGCGCGGAGCAGATGCCGCCGCTCGAGGAGAAGTCCCCGGGTCGGCAGGCGCGCTGCTGGGTGGCGCCTGACGGAACGGCACGGGACTGGCGCAGGGGTGGCGCGGAGGGGAGGTCTCCATCGGCAGCGAGCGAGGCGATGGAGGTCCGCAGCGACAGGACCCCGCAGCCTGAACGGAACATGCAGTGATGTCGAACGGCTCTGCTGAGCGTCCGCGGGCTGGTCAAGCACTTCCCCGTCCGCGGCGGGTTCTGGCAGCGCCCCGTGGGCTGGGTGCACGCGGTCGACGGCGTCGACTTCGACCTCGCGCCGGGCCAGACGCTGAGCCTGGTCGGCGAGACCGGCTGCGGCAAATCGACGACCGGACGGGTTGTCCTGCGGCTGATCGAGCCCTCGAAAGGACAGATCCTTTTCCTCGGCGAAGACCTGCTGGCGCTCGGCAAGGAGCAGCTGCGCCTCGCGCGCCGCCAGATGCAGATCATCTTCCAGGACCCCTACTCCTCGCTCAACCCGCGCATGAGTGTCCTGGCGACGGTCGGCGAGCCGCTGCTGCTGCACGCGATCGTGCCGAAGCGCGAGCTCGAAGGGGCGGTGATCGACCTGCTCGAGCGCGTGGGGCTCAAGGCCGAGGACCGCTTCCGCTACCCCCACGAGTTCTCCGGCGGGCAGCGCCAGCGCGTCGGGATCGCGCGCGCCCTGGCGCTGCGGCCCAAGCTCATCGTCGCCGACGAGCCGGTCTCCTCGCTCGACGTGTCGATCCAGGCCCAGGTGGTCAACCTGATGCTCGATCTGCAGCAGGAATTCGGCCTCGCCTACCTCTTCATCTCGCACGACCTGAGCCTCGTCGAGCGCATCAGCGACGCGGTCGCGGTGATGTACCTCGGCCGGATCGTGGAGACCGCCCCGGCCGCCGAACTCTATGCCCGGCCGCGTCACCCGTACACCGAGGCGCTGCTCGCGGCCGTGCCCGTGCCGGACCCGGCGCGTCGCGGGCAGAAGCGCGTGCTGCTCGGGGGCGATGTGCCGAGCCCGATCACGCCGCCGCCGGGCTGCCCGTTCCACCCGCGCTGCCCGATCCGCGGCGACGGCTGCGACCAGACCTTCCCCGAGCAGCGCGAGGCCGGCCCGGGCACACCTACCGCTGCCACTACCGGTAGCGACGAAATCGCGAGGGGCGGGGTTGATCCCCGCCCGGACGGTTCGGAGAGACCGGGCGGGGTCACCCCGCCGCAGCGGTGGCAGAGGAGGTCCGCAGCGACATGACCCGCAATGGCAGTGATCAGTTCCCGTGCCCGTTCCCCCCGACCAGTTCATCGTCGTGCGCGGCGCGCGCGAGCACAACCTCAAGAACATCTCGCTCGACATCCCGCGCAACCGGCTCGTCGTCGTCACCGGCGTCTCCGGCTCGGGCAAGTCCTCGCTCGCCTTCGACACCATCTACGCCGAGGGGCAGCGCCGCTACGTCGAGTCGCTCTCGGCCTACGCGCGCCAGTTCCTCGAACTCATGGAGAAGCCGGACGTCGACGTCATCGAGGGGCTCTCGCCGGCGATCTCCATCGAGCAGCGCACGCTCTCGAAGAACCCGCGCTCCACGGTCGGCACCGTCACCGAGATCTACGACTACCTGCGCCTGCTCTACGCGCGGGTCGGACGCCCTTCCTGCTGGAAGTGCGGCCGCCGGATCGCCTCGCAGGGCGCCGAGCAGATCACCGACCGCGTCGCGGCCCTGCCCGAGGGGACGCGGGTGCACGTGCTCGCGCCGCTGGTGCGCGGGCGCAAGGGCGAGAGCCTGAAGGCCTTCGAGGACGCCCGGCGCAAGGGCTACCTGCGGGTCCGCGTCGACGGGCTGACGCGCGAACTGAGCGAGGAGATCGTCCTCGACAAGAAGAAGAAGCACACCGATCGAGGTCGTCGTCGACCGCCTCGTCGTCAAGGAGGGGGTGCGCTCGCGCCTCGCCGCCTCGGTCGAGGCCGCCCTCGCGCTCGGCGACGGGCTGGTCGTCATCGAGCAGCCCGGCGCGCGGCGACCAGGTCTTCTCGTCGAAGATGGCCTGTCCGGAGTGCGGGGTGAGCTACCCCGAGATCTCCCCGCGGCTCTTCTCGTTCAACAGCCCCGTGGGCGCCTGCCCGGACTGCGGCGGGCTCGGCACGAAGATGGAGTTCGACGACGAGCTGGTCGTGCCCGACCCGTCGCTGACGCTGCAGCGAAGGGGCGATCCTCCCCTGGGAGCGGCGCACTTCCGAGTACTTCCTGCAGACGCTCGGCGCCGTCGCGCGGCACTACTCGTTCGACCTGGAGACGCCGTTCGAGAAGCTCTCCGCCCGGGTGCGCGAGGTCCTGCTGCACGGCTCCGGCGACGAGGAGATCGTCTTCACCCTCGAGCGCGGCGCGGAGGACCGCTTCCGCTTCAAGCGGCGCTTCGAGGGCGCGGTCCAGAACCTGGAGCGGCGCTACCGCGAGACGAAGTCGGCCGCGATCCGCGAGGAGATCGAGCGCTTCATGGCGCGGCAACGCTGCCCGGCCTGCAAGGGGCGGCGGCTCAAGCCGGAGGCGCTCGCGGTGTCCTTCGGCGGCAGGAGCATCGCCGCCTGCACCGCGCTCTCGGTCAGAGATGCGATCGAGGCCTTCCGCAAGGTCGATCTCACGCCGACCGAGCAGACGATCGCCGAGCGGGTGCTCAAGGAGATCCGCGAGCGTCTGCAGTTCCTCGCCGACGTCGGTCTCGGGTACCTGACCCTGGAGCGCGAGGCGGCCACGCTCTCCGGCGGCGAAGGGCAGCGCATCCGCCTCGCGACGCAGATCGGCTCGCGCCTCGTCGGCGTGCTCTACGTGCTGGACGAGCCGAGCATCGGCCTGCACCAGCGCGACAACGACCGGCTCCTGGGCACGCTCAAGGGGCTGCGCGACCTGGGCAACTCGGTGCTGGTCGTCGAGCACGACGAGGCGACGATCTCGGCGGCGGACTACGTCATCGACCTGGGTCCCGGCGCCGGCGAGCACGGCGGGCACCTCGTCGCGGCGGGGACGCCCGCGGAAATCGTCAGTCACCCGGACTCGCTCACCGGCAAGTACCTCTCCGGGCGGCTCTCGATCCCGATCCCGGTGCAGCGGCGTCCCGGCACCAAGGCGCTGCGGCTGCTCGGCGCGCGCGGCAACAATCTGAAGGGGATCGACTTCGAGATTCCGCTCGGGACGCTGACCTGCGTCACCGGGGTCTCCGGCTCGGGCAAGAGCACGCTGGTCATCGAGACGCTCTTCAAGGCGCTCGCCCACGCGCTGTACCGCGCCAAGGAGCGCCCGGCGCCGTTCGCGAAGCTGATGGGGCTGGAGAACGTCGACAAGGTGATCGACATCGACCAGAGCCCGATCGGCCGCACGCCGCGCTCGAACCCGGCGACCTACACCGGGATCTTCACGCCGATCCGCGACCTCTTCGCCGCCGTCCCCGAGGCCCGCCTGCGCGGCTATCGACCGGGGCGCTTCTCCTTCAATGTCTCCGGCGGGCGCTGCGAGGCCTGCGAGGGCGACGGCATCATCAAGATCGAGATGCACTTTCTCCCCGACGTCTACGTCACCTGCGAGGTCTGCAAGGGCCGGCGCTACAACCGCGAGACCCTCGAGGTGGAGTACCGGGGGCGGAACATCGCGCAGGTGCTCGAGATGACGGTCAGCCAGGCGCTCGAGTTCTTCCGGCACCACCACGCGCCGATCCGCGACCGGCTCCAGACGCTCAACGACGTCGGTCTGGAGTACGTCAAGCTCGGGCAGAGCGCGACCACGCTCTCGGGCGGCGAGGCCCAGCGGGTCAAGCTCTCGCGCGAGCTCGGCAAGCGCAGCACCGGGCGCACGGTCTACATCCTCGACGAGCCGACGACCGGCCTGCACTTCGCCGACATCAGCAAGCTGCTCGAAGTGCTCAACCGCCTCGTCGACGCCGGCAACACCGTGGTCGTCATCGAGCACAACCTCGACATCATCAAGAGCGCCGACTACGTCGTCGATCTCGGCCCCGAGGGCGGCGACGAGGGCGGCGAGGTGGTGGCGAAGGGGACGCCGGAGCAGATCGCCCGCGCCAAAGGTTCGTTCACGGGGAAGTTCCTCAAGCCGGTGCTCCGCGCCTGAGCGGCGCTGCCGCAAGCAGCGGTTGACCCGGGCTGACGTGCACGAAACAGCGGTCGATTCGCCTCGACTCCGGCGAGGTGTCGCTTGTCCGTGGCATGGCGTCAGGCCGCTGGCACGCCGTCCTCTGCTGGTGTCGTCGACGCTGGCCCCGGCGGCGGCGGGTCCGCGGGCGGCGGACGGCGCGCGGTCGGCGGCCGCTGCCCGGCCGCGGGTCGAGACCGAGGGCACGGTCGTGCGCGTTCGGGACGGCGACAGCATCGTGGTGATGCGCGGCGGAGTCGGCGTCGAGGTCCGTCTGGACGGCATCGACTGCCCGGAACTGGCGCAGGCTTTCGGGAGGAAGGCGAAATCCTTCACCTCCGGCCTCGTCTTCGGGAAGGCGGTCCGCCTCGTCGTGAAGGGGAAGGACCGCTACGACAGGGAACTGGCGGAGGTCTTCCTCCCGGATGGCCGCTCGCTCAACCGGGAGCTGGTCGCGGCCGGCCTCGCCTGGTGGTACCGCAACTACTCGACCGACCGGTCCCTGGAGGCGCTGGAGCAGACGGCGCGCATCTCTCGTCGCGGGCTCTGGGCCGATTCAGACCCGGTGCCACCCTGGGACTTCCGGGTGGTCAATCAGCGGTAGCCGCCTTCTCCGTGGCGGCCGACCAGGTACCCGGCGTATCGGCGAACCTCGCCGCGATCTCCTTGAACAGGCTCCTGGTGCGCGAGGAAGGCGTCGAGCACGTCCGGGTCGAAGTGCGTGCCCCTGCCTTCCGCCAGGATCGCGGCGGCCTGCTCGTGCGACAGCGGTTCCTTGTACTTGCGGCGGCTCACGAGCGCGTCGTAGACGTCGGCCACGGCCATCAGGCGCCCGGACGACCGGGATCTGCTCGCCCTTGAGTCCCTTCGGGTAGCCGCTGCCGTCCCACTTCTCCTGGTGGGTCAGCGCGAACTCGCGCGCGATCCGCAGGAAGGAGTCGTCGCCGAGTCCGTGCTCGGCAATCTTGAGCGTGTTGTCGCCGTACACGGTGTGGCGTTTCATCTCCTCGAACTCCTGCAGCGTCAACAGTGCGGGCTTGAGCAGGATCTGGTCGCGCACGCCGACCTTGCCGATGTCGTGCATCGGCGCGAGCCGGAACATGAGCTCGATCGTCTGGTCGTCGAGGACGCCGCGAAAGCGCGGGTGGTCGCGCAGCAGCTCGGGCGAGCAATCTGACGTAGTGGCGGGTGCGCTGGATGTGTCCCCCGGTCGTCGGTGTCGCGCGTCTCGGCGAGCGCGGCCATGCCCATGGATGATGACGTCCTGCGTCGCGGTGAGCCTGCGGAAGAACGCGGCCGCCTCGCGCTCGCCCTGGCGGAATCGCAGGAAGGAGAGCAGCGCGAAGGTGCCGGCGAGCACGGACTGGGGGATCAGCGGGGAGAGGAACACACCCTCCCGGGAGAAGAGCCAGAACGATCCGCCCCAGAGGGCCGCGGATCCGAGGAACAGCAGCGGCAGCCCGGCGATCGCCCCCGCGCGCGAGAGGACGAGGGTCGCCAGCGCTCCGGCAAAGAGCGCCGTCAGCAGTTCCCAGCCGTGCCCGGCGCGCGGTCTCTGCAGGAAATCCCCCTGGAGCAGCGTGTCCAGCGCCGCGGCGTGCACCTCCGGCCCGGGGTAGACCGGGTCGAACGGCGTGGCGCGCAACTCCTTCAGCCCGGCGGCGGTGGTGCCGACAAATGCGATGCGCCCGGCGAGCGTCGACGCGGGAACGCGCCCCTCGAGAACGGCGGCCGCCGAGAGGTAGTCGTACCCGTGTCCGGCGCCGCGAAAGCGCACGAGCATGTTCCCGTGGCTGTCGGTGGGGATTTCCCGTCCGGCGACTTTGATGAGCGGGGCCGCCCCGGTGGCGGAGTCGAGGGTGATGGCGGTTTCGCCGCGGGCGCGGATGAGCGCCGCAAGCGCCAGACTCGGGTACACCTCTCCGCGGTACTCGATCAGCAGCGGCACGCTGCGCAGGGTACCGTCCGGGTCGGGGGCCACGTTGAAGAACCCCGAGGCGCCGGCGGCGCGCGCGAGCTGCGGCAGGTTGCAGACGACCTGCGGCGCACGGACGGGATGTACCTTTCGCCCCGGACAGCGCCGGACCGAGCGCGAGCGGGTGCAGCTGGCACGCCCCAGGCGTCTTGCCGGGGCCGGGGCCGAAGTCGAAGGCGTAGCCGAGGACGAAGGGGCCCTTTTCGAGGACCTCGGCCAGGCGCAGGTCGTTGTCGACGGCGCGGCCGGCCGGTTCTCCGAGCCTGACGGCGACTCCGAGATCGCGCTCGATCTCTCGCGCGATCAGCGGCAGGGAGGTGCGGTCGGGTTCGGCAAAGACGACGTCGAGGGCGACGGCCGCCGCGCCGAGGTCTCGCACCCGCTCGAGCAGCTGCGCGATCCGATAGCGCGGCCAGGGCCACTGGCCGTAACGCGCGAGGCTCTCTTCGTCGATGTCGACGACAACCGGCACGGTGCCCGCCGGGCGGTGCGGCGAACTGCGCAGGAACGTGTCGTAGACCCGTCCGTCGATGTTCTGGAGGATGCGGGGGGAGGTCCACGCCGCGGCGACGACCAGCAGGGTGAACACGATCCCGGCGGCGACGGTCTGCCGCCGCGGCGCCGAGCCTGGGGCGACGGACGAGCGGCTCGGGACCCGTCGGGTGCGGCACGGTCTACCTCACGGTGACTTCGACGCGGCGGTTCCTCGGTTCGGAGACGTTGTCCCCCGTCGGCACGAGGGGGTTCGCTTCGCCGTGGGACGTGATCTCGAGCGCTCCCGGGTCGATACCCTCGGCGGCGAGGAGAGCGCCGACGGCCAGCGCCCGGCGCAGCGAAAGCTCAAGGTTCGTCCGGGCGTCCCCGGCGGTGTCGGAGTGACCGACGACGCTCGTGTCGACGGAGGCGTACTCGCGAACGGCGGCGACGATCGCGGGGAAATCGCTCCGGGAGGCCGGGGTCAACTCCGTCGAACCCTGCTCGAAGTAGAGGGTGAAGTGCAGCGGCGGCGTCGGCTGCGCCGAGAGGGCGGCCCCGAACGTCGCCTCGAGTCTCGGCGGCGGCCATCGGCGTCGGTTCGGACGGCGCGGTGTCGCGCGTCGAGGATCAGCGTAGCGGCTCCCGCCTGGTCGAGGGTGCGGCTGCCGGCCCGATTCGTGACGATCACGCGGCCGACCTTGCCGTCGGCGTCGGGCAGGAGCACGACCGCGTTCTTCGGCTCGGCGGGCTGGCGGGGCGACGGCCAGGGGCTGTGGCGCCGCGCAGGCCGCGAGCAGCAGCGTGGCGGCGAGGGCGGCGAGGGCGATCGGTCGCACGACTGCGCACGGCCTACTCCGCGACCTTGACAGCGAAGTGCGTCCCCCGCACGCCGATGGTCGCCACCGGGGTCACGAAGGTTGCCGACTCCGGGGCGAGGCGGCCGATGAGTCCCGAGACGTAGGCCATGGTCCCGCGCAGGATGCGGGCCGTGAGGCCAAGCTTCCCTTCGGCGGGCACGAAGCGAAACTTCTCGATGGCGACCCGGCTCGACGGGCCGAGCGAGACGAGAGAGTCGTCGCGCAGGATGACGCCGAGAAGCCCGTCCGGGCCGGTCTCCAGGATGTCGCCGGCGTGGAGCTTGAAGCCGGGCGTGCGCGGGCGTGCCGCTGCCCGTCACGCACGACGGCAGCCTCGCCGGAGATTTTTTTGACGCTGCCGATGGTCTCGTCCGCGGCGGCGGCCGGGAGTGCGATCAGCGAGAGAAGCGGAAGGAGGGCGATTCCCGCGATCACTGATCGTGGTCCGGAAGATCTTCATCCGCGGCCCTCCTTCAATGCCGAAACCGGCCGCTGACCCCATGCCGGGATCGGGCGACCGGTTTCGGTCGATCCTGCCGTACGTGACAGCGGAAGCGAAGTGCTAGCGGCTGGAACCGCCGCGGCTCCAGCCGGAACCGCCGCCGTAGTTGCCGCCGCCGGTCCACCGGCGCCGCCGGCGCGGTTGCCGCCGCCGCCGTAGCCGCCGCCGCCGGCGCGGTTGCCACCGCCGCCGTAGCCGCCGCCGGAGCGCGCGCCGCCACCGCCGCCGCCCTCGGTCCGGGGCTTGGCCTCGGCGACATTCAGCGCGCGACCCTTGAGGTCCTGGCCGTTGAGCGCGGCAATGGCCGCCTCGGCCTCGGCCTGAGCGGCCATTTCGACGAAGCCGAACCCGCGCGACTCGCCGGTGAACTTGTCCTTGATGACGTTGGCTGACGCCACCGCACCGTGGGCCTCGAAGGCCTCACGAAGGTCGGCGTCCGTGACCTGGCGCGAGAGATTGCCGATGAAGATGTTCATGCTCTGCTGCTCCTCCTGTTAACGTTGGGGCCGGCGAACTGCCGTTCCCCGGTTTTCGCGGCTGGTTCCTTCCGCGCCATGACGGACATGAGAACACACCACGCCCCCCGCCGTCAATCGCCTCGCGGGGGCCGCAGCCGCCGACCGCCGATCGTGGCGGTTGCCGCCGCCGGAGCCCCCGGGACGGCCGCTCGGCCGCCGGTCGGCCCGGAACTCGGGCGCTCCGGCCGCGGGCTGGGCCGTGTAGTCGAACCCGTCGAGGGTCTTGCGCGGGATCGGCTCGCCGAGGGTGCGCTCGATGTCGCGCACCATCGCGGTGTCCTCGCTCGTGACGAAGGTGAAGGCGTCCCCGGTGCGCTCGAGCCGCCCGGTGCGGCCGATGCGGTGGGTGTAGGCGTCCACGGTGTCCGGCACGTCGTAGTTGATGACGTGGGAGATCTGCGAGATGTCGATGCCGCGGGCGGCGATGTCGGTGGCCACGAGCACCGTGTAGGTGCCGTTGCGGAAGCCGTCGAGGGCCTCCTGGCGCCGGTTCTGGGAGAGATTGCCCTGCAGCGAGGCGGCCTTGTGCCCGAGCTTCACCAGTTGCTCGCCGACGCGCTTGGCGCGGTGCTTGGTCTTGGTGAAAACCAGGACGGATCCGGTGTCGGTGTGTTTCAGCAGAGCGAGCAGCAGCGGGGTCTTCAGGTGCGCGACCACCGGGTAGAGGGCGTGGGCCACGGTGCTTGTCGGCTTGAGCGTGCCGACCTGGACGGTGACCGGGTCGCGCAGGATTTCGGCGACCAGGTGGCGCACCGCCGACGGCATCGTCGCCGAGAACAGGAGCGTCTGGCGCCTGGCCGGCAGGTGCTTGACGATCTTGCGCACATCGGGGAGGAAGCCCATGTCGAACATCCGGTCGGCCTCGTCGAGGACGAGCACCTCGACGTGCTCGAGATTGACGGTCCTCTGGCCGAGGTGGTCGAGCAGCCGCCCCGGGCAGGCGACGACGATGTCGACTCCCGCGCGCAGGGCGCGGATCTGCGGGTTGATGTTGACGCCGCCGTAGATCGAGAGGCTGCGCAGGTTCAGCGGGCGGCAGAGCGCCACCGCCTGCTGATGGATCTGCTCGGCCAACTCGCGCGTCGGCGCGACGATGAGCGCGCGCACGTGGCCGCGGTGGCCGGTCGCGAGGCGCTGGAGGATCGGGAGCAAAAATGCCGCGGTCTTGCCGGTGCCGGTCCGGGCGAGACCCATCACGTCGCTGCCCTCTAAGGCGCGCGGGATGGCCTGCTCCTGGATCGGGGTCGGTTGCTCCCAGCCGAGTGTTTGGACGCCGGCCAGAATACGGGTGTCGAGCTTGAACTCCTGGAACTGCACGAAGGGCTCCTTCCGGTTGCTGTCGTGGGACGAATCCATCGATTGAGGGAGGGATCGTTCCGGTTGCTGAGTGAAATACTGTATCATCAAGATAGGTCCAGGTTCAGGAATATGCAAGCGAATTCCTTCCGGTGCCGCATTTTGGTCAACGCGACGCGATTGGAGTTTGGGCGTGACGGTGTGGTACAAAGGGCGGGGGAGAGACGCGACGATGACCACCTGGGTGCTGCGGCTGATCGTGGTGAACGCGGGGATCTTTCTCTTCACCGCCGCCAATCCCCGCCTCCTCCGCCTGATGGCGTTCGTGCCCCGCTTCGCCCTGCTCCAGCCCTGGACGATCATCACGTACCAGTTCGCGCACGCGGGGCTGGGCCACCTGGTGTTCAACATGCTCGGCCTTTTCTTCTTCGGCTCGCGCCTCGAGGAACATCTCGGCGCCCGGCATTTTCTGGGTCTGTACTTCGCCAGCGGCGTCGCCGGCGCCCTGCTGTCGTTCGTGAACTTCAACACGCCGATCATCGGCGCCTCGGCGGCGGTCTTCGGGGTCTTTCTCGGCTTCGCGCGCTACTGGCCGCGCGAGCGGGTCTACATCTGGGGCATTCTCCCCGTCGAGGCCCGGGTGCTCGTGGTGGTCATGACCGTCCTCGCGCTCTTCGGCGGGTTCGGTTTCGGCGGCGGCGGCATCGCCCACTTCGCGCACCTCGGCGGCTTCCTCGGCGGCTGGGTCTACCTGCGCTGGGCGGGATGGAGCTCGCCGGCGGCGCGCTTTCAGCGGCGCGCGGCCGTGCCGGCGGCGCGCGCGGGGGACCTCGAGCGCTGGCGGCGCACCGACCGGGAGTACCTGCACCCGATCAACCGCGCGGAGTTCGACCGGGTCATGGCCAAGCTCGAGGCCGACGGCCCGGGGAGCCTGACGAGCGAGGAGCGCGCCTTCCTCAACCGCTTCGCGCCGGACTGACGGTAGCGGCTGCGAGCGGCTCGAACCCGTCCCGAACGGCGACGTTCACGCCCGCGGCTACCGCGGGGCGCGCGGATGCTCGCCCGGACCCGGCGTTTAACGGCTTCCGATGCCGCTACGCGAGGTAGTCGCGTGACGTGGCACTCGGGTCACCTGCAGGCATGCCGCGTTGTGCCTGCCGGGAACAGGCCGACAGCAGGCAGCGCTCCCGCGGGGCGTTTGCAGGTTCCCCACGGAGCAGACCTCACGGCGGATAGCCCGGCAATCAGGCTGCTTTTCAGCACAGGGTGCCGGTATCGTCGTCTGTGGCACGGATGGTGCAAAGACCCGGTCCATGGCGACCATGGCAGGGATCCGAGACGTTGGTGCGAAGGCGGCTACACCCTTCTCGAACTGGTCACGGTTGTCGCGATCGTGGCGGTGGCATCGGCCATGGCGTACCCGTCTCTCGCAGGTCTGCGCCGCGGGCAGGAACTTGAGTCCGCTGCCGTCGGCTTGACGCAGAAACTGCGGCTGGCACGCTGGCGCGCGGCGGTGACGGGGGCCCGGGTGCGCGTTGCGCCGGCGCGGGCGGCCGACGGCACGTGGCGGTTTCGGGTGGAGCGCGAGCAGGGGACGGCGTGGGTTCCCGACGGGGACGAACAGTCGATACCGCGCGGCACCGTCGTTGCCGTCGCCGGTGTGGCGGAGAAGGTGTTCAACCCCGACGGCACCTGCAGTTTCGGGAGCATCACCCTGCGTGGCGCGCGGGGTGAAGTCTATCGCTCCACGCTCGCCCCGGCGACCGGGAGGGTGCGGTTCTACCGCGGCGACCGCGAGGCGGGTCGTGGGCTCTGAACGCGGCTTCACCTTCGTCGAAGTGCTCGTCGTGATGGTCGTGCTCTCGTTCGGTGTGCTCGGCGTCCTCCAGACCACGTTGCTCGCGGCACGGCTCGAACTGCGCAGCCGGGCGATCACCACCGGGACGTTCCTGGCCCAGGAGCGCCTCGAGCGCATCGGCGCACTCGGGTGGGAGCGGGCCACGGCGGGCCTGACAACCGCGACGCTTCCCGAGGCGCTCGGCCGGGGCGGGAACTGGCTGCAGGAGGAGGTCGTGCGCCCCGGCGGCCGGTTCCTCGTGGCCTACGAGCGCGAAGCGTCCTCCGCGGAGCCGCCGCGCTGCACGGTCCACTGCTTCTGGGAAAGTTCGCGCGGCGGTTTCGACCCGCGCCAGGTGGTGCGTCTCTCCCTCCGGAGGCGCCGGTGAGCGCCGCTGCCGGCGACGACGGGTTCTCCCTCGTCGAGCTGCTGCTCTCGCTGGCGCTGACCGGGATGGTCATGGCGATGACGGTGCCGTTCGCGCACCTCCAGAAGCGGCTCTGGGAGAGCCAGGAAGAGCGTCGCGAGGCCGGACGTGCGCTCGCCGGGTCGCTGGCCTGGCTGACCCGCGATCTCCAGCAGGCCGGTTATCACGATCCCGGTTCTCCGATTCGCCGGATTGCGCCGGAGGCGCTGTCCTACGTCGTGTCGCGCGACGAGGGCGACCCGGCCGGGTTTTCCCCGTCGAACAGGAGGCTGATCACCGTCTGGCTGGACGGCGCCGATCTGAAGTACAGGATCCAGGCGCCGCTCGCCGCCGCCTGCGGCGGGTTGGGCGAGCGGCAGCACCCAGGTCCTCGCCTCGGGCATTTCCGCGATGCGCTGCCGGGGACTGGACGGCGGCGGTGACGAGACGGCGATCGCGGCACAGGTGACGCTCGTCGACTGCGTGCTCTCCGGTGCCTCGGGGACGCAGGAGCGGGCCGTGGTGCGACTGCGCTCCGGAACGCGGGCGACGGGTCCGTGACGCATCGCACTGAGCGGGGGAGCGCCCTGGTGGCCGCGCTCGGCGTGCTTTCCGTGCTGACGCTTCTGGCGACGATGTCGCTGATGGCCGGGGGCGCGGACCTGGCGATCTCGACGCGGCTGGCTCGCGAGCGATCCGCCTTCTATGCCGCGGAGTCGGCGTTGGAGACCACGATCGAAGAGCTGGTTTCCGGGGGTGTCCCGATTCCAGAGAGCGTCGCTGCACGAGCCCTGGCCGGCGCCCGGGATTGCCGTTCGGCGCTGGCAGGACGGCGAGTGGGCGTGCTCGCGGCGGATCTGCCTGATTCCGGACCTCGGCGACGCCGACGGCGACCCGGCCACGACGGTTGTTCTTTTCGACCGCAGCTTTGGGCACACCGCGTCGCCGCTGCCGCGTGGCGGCTCTCCGGTGCTGCAGGTGCTCGTCACCGCGCAGGGAGGTGCGAGCCGCCAGACGATCGTGGCCGAAGTGGCGCCGGTGACCTGCGCCCCGGTGATCGCGGCCGCGTGGGCGACCGGTGGATCTCTCGATCTGTCGGGCGATATCCGGGTTGAGGGCGCGGCTGCTCTTCCCGCCCTGATCGCGGGAGGCCCGGTGCGGCTCCTCGACGGCGCCGTCATCGACGGCGAGCTCGCCCCCGTCCCGTCTCCGCCGCTGTCCGCCGATCTGCTCCGCATTCTCAACCCCGGCGGAACGCTCACGCGGCTGGAAGATCTTCCCGAACCGCCCAGGGGCGGCAATCCCGAGGGGTTGTTCTGGTCGCGCGGCGATTATTCCGGCCCCCTTGCCGGCACGGGGATCCTCATCGTGCACAACCCGTCCTTCGACCCGGTGAAGCACGAGGCCTCCCGGATTGCGATCGAGCAGGGAGTGCTTGTTGAGGACTATGATCCGGCCTACTCCCACCTCGACCCTTCCCGGCAGCCCGCGCGTCTGGACATCATCAACGGCGGGTCGTTCGGCGGCGTGATCATCGCGGATGTCGTCGGCGGCGCAACGGATCCGTTCACGTTGACCGGAGCTCTGGTCACCCTGACGCGCTCTCCGCTGACGGTAACCGCCTCGTCGCCGCTGCGGATCGTCGGTTCCCGGGCTGCCATCGAGCGCTCGGGCCGCGGCGCCCTGCGCCACCGGGTCGGCTTCCGCCCGATTACGGCGGCATCAGAGCGGCTTGACGAATGCCCGTGATCGCGTCCCGCCGAAAGCGGCCCCCGGGAAATCCTTGCGCGAAGCGGTGTCGAAGCGCTCTCCGACGCCCAGCTGATCGCCCTGCTGCTGCGCACGGGCGCGTCCGGGCCCGGCGGATCGGCCACCGCGGTGGGGGCCGGACTGCTGGCCTCCCACGGGAGTGTCGCCGGCCTCGATCGCGCCAGCATGCGCGAGCTGTGCGGCACCCGCGGGCTGGGTCCCGCCAAGGCTGCGAGCCTCAAGGCCGCGCTGGAGCTGGGCCGACGCCTGATGTCCGGCGCCGGCCGCCCGCGCACCCGTCTCTCCTCGAGTCGCGAGGTCGCCGATCACTTCACGGCCGCGGCTGTTCAACCTGCCGCGGGAGGTGTTCATCGTCGTGCTGCTCAACGCCCGCAACGAACTCATCCGCGAGATCACCGTTGCCGTCGGCTGCCTCACCGGGAGCCTCGTGCACCCGCGGGAGGTCTTTCAGCCGGCAGTGCGCGATTCGGCCGCGGCGGTGATCCTGGTACACAACCACCCGAGCGGCGACCCGACCCCGAGCCCGGAGGACGTGCAGCTCACCGAGCGTCTGGTCGAGGCCGGGCGCATCCTGGGCATCCGCGTGCTCGACCACGTGGTGGTGGCCATCGGCGGGTACGCCAGCCTGATGGACCGCACGCCCCGCTCAGACTGCTGAAGAGGCAGCAGAAAACCGGACCATGGTTCGCGGGGGCGGGGTTGATCCCCGCCCGAGTTGAAGATGGTCCACCGCACACGGGCGTGAGGTGATTCACCCTCTCCCCCTCCGGAGAAGAGCGAGCCGGGTCAGCACAGCAAGGGTCCGCTGTCGTGTTATTATTCAGGCAAACTCCGTGGCTGCGCACTGACGATGTCTGCTTTCCCGGTTGACGAGGCCCTGCCGCGCCTGCGTGCGGCACTCGCGGGCGGCGGTGTCGCGGTGCTCACCGCTCCGCCCGGGGCCGGGAAAACCACGCGTGTCCCCCCGGCGCTTCTCGCTGATCTGCCGGCGAACGGGCGCATCGTGATGCTGGAACCGCGGCGTCTGGCGGCGGTCTCGGCCGCGCGCTGGATGGCCCGCGCGCTCGGCGAGGAGGTGGGGCGCACCGTCGGCTACGCGATCCGTTTCGAGCGGCGGGTCTCGGCGGCAACCCGGATCGAGGTCGTCACCGAGGGGATTCTCACCCGGCGCCTGCAGACGGACCCGGGGCTCGAAGGCGTGGCCCTCGTCATCTTCGACGAATTTCACGAGCGCAGCCTCAACGCCGACCTGGCGCTCGCGCTCTGCCTCGACGCCCGGCGCAACCTGCGCGAGGACCTGGCGCTCCTCGTCATGTCGGCGACGCTGGATGCCGGGCCCGTTGCCGCGCTGCTCGGCGGCGCGCCGGTCGTTGACGCGCCCGGGAAAGCCTTCGCCGTCGACGTCCGCTACCTCGATGGAGATCGGGATGTCCACCCGTCGCGCGTCCCGGTGCTGGTCGCGCGCGCCGTCGAGCGCGCTCTGGCCGAAACCGAGGGCGACGTGCTCGCCTTCCTCCCGGGAGCCGGGGAGATCCGCGCGTGCGCCGAGCATGCTTGCGCGGCTCGGCGGCGGTGGCGGCCGGCGCGATCGGCCTGCACCCGCTGTACGCCGACCTGCCGTTCGAGGAGCAGGAGCGCGCGCTGCTGCCCGGGGCCCGGCGCAAGGTCGTGCTCGCCACCTCGATCGCCGAGACGAGCCTCACCATCGAGGGCGTGCGCACGGTTGTCGATTGCGGGCTTGCCCGCCGGGTCGAGCACCACGCCGCCTCGGGGATGGGCCGCCTCGTCACGGTGCGGGAATCCCGGTCGCAGGCCGACCAGCGCGCCGGACGCGCCGGGCGAACCGCCCCCGGCGTCTGCTACCGGCTCTTCTCGCGGCAGGACTACGAGTCGCTGACGGCGTTTGCGCCGCCCGAGGTGCTCGTCGCGGATCTCGCCTCGCTGGCTCTCGAGCTGGCGATCTGGGGCGCGCGCGAACCGGCCGCGCTCCCGTGGCTCGACCCGCCGCCCGCGGCCCGGCTGGCGGCGGCGCGCGCCCTGCTCGTCGAACTCGGCGCGCTCGACGACGCGGTGGCGCCGACCGCCGTCGGCAGGGCCATGGCGCGCCTGCCGCTGCACCCGCGCCTGGCGCGTCTGGTGCTCCGCGCGGCGACTGCCGGCGCCGCGGCGTTCGGGTGCAACCTGGCGGCGCTGCTCTCCGGCCGCGACGTGCTCGCCCGCGGGGAGCGCCGACCGGAGCCGGTCGCCGGCGAGTGCGACCTCGCGGACCGCATCGCGGCCCTGGAGCATTTTCGCGCGACCGGCAGAGCCGGCGCCGGTACGGACGCGGCGGGCCTGCGCGCGGCGGCGCGGACGGCGCAGCAGCTCGAGAGCCTGCTCCCGGCGCGCCGTCGGGAAATGCACGAAACGTCCTGACTCGCGGGCCGGCGACAGCGCGCCCGGCGACCTGCTCGGCCGGCTGCTCCTCGACGCCTACCCCGACCGTCTCGCGCGCGTGCGGGACGGCCGGCGGCGAGCGCTACCTGCTGGCGAACGGCCGCGGCGCGCGGCTCTCGCCCGCGAGCTGCGTGCGCGGGAACGAGTTCGTCGTGGCGGTCGAAGTCGATGCCGGCACGGGCGGCGAGGGTGTCATTCACGTCGCGTCCGCGGTCGCGGAGGCGGCCGTGCGCGAGGAACTGGCCGGACAGGTCGCGACCGAGCGCACGGTCGTCTGGGACGTCGCGCGAGCGCCGTGTCAGCGGGGTCGTCCGCGAGAGGATCGGCGCCGTGGTCCTCGTTGAGCGCCCGTTTGCTCCCGGGCGACGAGGAGGCGCTCCCGGTGCTCTGCCTGGCGGTGAGAGCGGAGGGATCGGCGCTGCTCCCGTTCGGCGAGGAGGTGCGCCAGCTCCAGGGGCGGGTGCTGCTGCTGGCGCGCCTCTTCCCGGACGACGGGTGGCCGGACCTCACCGAGCGAGCGGCTCTGCGGTTCGCCGGAGACGTGGCTGGCGCCTGTTCTGACCGGCGTCCGCAGCGCACGGGATCTGGCGCGGATCGACCTGGTCGCCGCCCTGCGCGCACTGATCCCGCCGCGACTGCGCCAGCGCCTCGATGCCCTGGCGCCCACGCACCTGTCGGTGCCGAGCGGCCGGCGGGTCGCGCTCGACTACGCCCCGCCCGAGGGTCCGGTCCTGGCGGTCAAGCTGCAGGAACTCTTCGGTCTCGGGTCGACGCCGGCGGTTGCGGGCGGCAAGGCGCCGGTGCTGCTGCACCTGCTCTCGCCGGCGGGGCGGCCGGTGCAGGTGACGCGCGATCTGCGCGGGTTCTGGGACGGCGCCTACCGGCAGGTGCGCGCCGAGCTGCGCGGGCGCTACCCGCGACACCCCTGGCCGGACGACCCCTGGAACGCGCCGCCGACCCGCGAGCGAAGCCCCGGAAACCGTGACCGCGACCGTCGAGCATGGCCCGACCTGCCTGCGAGGAGCACCGCGCCCGCGCGCCCGGGCTAATAGGCGTGCTTGTTGACAAAGCCGTTCCTGAGGGTGAGCCAGACGATCTTCAGGTCGAAGGACAACGACCAGTTCTCGATGTAGTAGATGTCGTACTCGATCCGCTTCTCGATCGAGGTGTTGCCGCGCCAGCCGTTGACCTGGGCCCAGCCGGTGAGGCCGCACTTGACCTTGTGGCGCAGCATGTAGCGCGGGATCTTCTCGCGGAACTGATCGACGAAGATCGGCCGCTCCGGCCGCGGCCCGACGAAGCTCATCTGCCCCTTGAGGATGTTGAACAGCTGCGGCAGCTCGTCGAGGCTGGTGCGGCGCAGGAAGGCGCCGAGGCGGGTGCGCCGCGGGTCGTCCGGGCTGGCCCAGACCGCGCCGGTCTCGTCTTCGGCGTCGGTGCGCATCGAGCGGAACTTGAACATCTCGAAGAGGGTGCCGTCCAGGCTGATCCGCTCCTGCCGGTAGATGATCGGGCCGGGCGAGGAGAGCTTGATCGCGACGGCGATGGCGGCGAGCAGCGGCGAGAGGATCAGCATGCCGAGAACCGAGAAGATGATGTCGGCGGCGCGCTTGACCGGCGCGTACCAGCCGGAGAGCGGGGTCTCGGCGAGATTGATCATCGGGATGCCGTCCAGGCTCTCGAGACCCGCGCGCAGCATGACGAACTGGAGGATGTCGGGAACGATCAGGATGTCGACCATTTCCTGTCCCGAGCAGGGCCAGGCCGCGCTCGAGATCCGCGTGCGACTCGCGGGGCAGCGCGAAAAAGACCTGGCCGACCCTGTGGGTCCGCACGAGCTCGGGGAGGTCGTCGATCCGGCCGAGCCAGGGGGCGGTCGGTTCGTCGGGAGCCGCGGCCGGCACGACGTCGTCGACGAACCCGATGACGCGCACGCCGATCTGGGGCAACGCCGCGATCTTCTGCGCCACGGTGCGGCCGAGTTCGCCGGCGCCGACGATGATCGCCTGGCTCACGTCGTAGCCGCGTCGGCGACGCACCCGCACCGCGACGATGATCCCGGTGCGGCCGATGCTGGCCAGCAGGATGCTGGTGCCCCAGAAGAGCAGGAGCATGACGCGCGAGAAGCTGTAGTCGCGGTAGAAAAAGGTCAGCGCGATCAGAAAGAGCGTGGCGAGCGAGCCGGACTTCGCGACCGCGAGGGCCTCGTCGATCAGGGAGTGTTTGCGGTGCGGTTGGTAGAGGCCGTTCGCCCAGCTGGCGTAGAACCACAGCGCGAGCGCGACGGGGAGGAAGGAGAGGTACACCTCGAGCGGCGCGATGCCCTTGGTGAGCGGGACGATTTCAAAGCGGAAGCGCAGGAAATAGGCGAGAAAGTACGCGACCGACACGGTGGCGAGGTCGGAGGCGAACGCGATGGCGGAGAGGACCCGCAGCGGCCTGTGCATCATGGTTGCCCGGGATTATAGCACGGGGCCCGCATCCGCGGTCTCGCTGGCGCCTCTTCTGGCTCCCGGGTCTTCTCTTCCGGTCTTCAGTCGGCCGGAGAGGACAGGCCTGGTTCGACGGCGTGACGCTCTCCATCCAGCCGGCGCCACGACCCTGGTCGTTGGAGAACAGGCCGCCCGGTGCAGGGCGGATCCTGGGGGCTCGAGATTGCCGGATGGTCGGATGGCTTGACCATGGGGTGGACTGACGCCCCACCCGCCCCTACTCGAAGTGCAGCGCGCGCTCGAAGTCGCCCGGGTTGGTCGCCCCGTGAACGGCCGTCTGCAGGGTGATGATCTCCGCGCGGTACAGATCGGTGAGGTGCTGGTCGAACGACTGCATGCCGTACTGCTGGCGCCCCTTCTCGATCGCGTCCTTGATCCCGTCGGTCCGGCTCGGGTCGCGGATATCCTCCTGGATGGTCGGGGTGCTGACCATGATCTCGAGAGCCACCGCGCGCCCCTTGCCGTCGGCCCGCGGGAGCAGGCGCTGGGAGATCGTCGCCTTGAGGTTGTCGGCGATGCGGTTGCGCACGAAGATCTGCTCCTCGGCCGGGAAGACGCTCGTGATCCTGCCGATGGTCTTGGCCGCGTCGGTGGTGTGAACCGTGGAGAAGACCAGGTGCCCGGTCTCGGCGGCCTTGAGGGCGATGTCGATCGATTCGGCGTCGCGCATCTCGCCGACGAGGATGACGTCCGGGTCCTGGCGCAGGGCGGAGCGCAGGCCGACGATGTAGTTCTTCGTGTCCGGTCCGATCTCGCGCTGGCTGACCGAAGCCTTGCGGTTCTGGTGCAGAAACTCGATCGGGTCCTCGATGGTGAGGATGTGGCAGGAGCGCGTGGCGTTGATCTGGTTGATCAGGGCCGCGAGCGTCGTCGACTTGCCCGAACCCGTGGCGCCCGTCACCAGGATCAGGCCGCGCTCCTCCTGGGCGATGGTGCCCAGCACGGCGGGCAGCCCCAGCGACTCGATGGTCGGGATCTCGGTGGGTATCACGCGCGCAACGATCGCCAGCGAGCCGCGTTGGCGGTAGATGTTGATGCGAAAGCGCGCCACGCCGGGGATGGAGTAGCTCGTGTCGTACTCCTGGATCTCCCGCTGATCGGCCTTGTCGCTCAGTTTCGCCAGGAAGTGCCCGGCGATGGCCGCGGTGTCCGAAGGCAGGAGCCGCGCATACTTGACGGGAGTAATCGCGCCGCTGATGCGGAACAGCGGCGGCGCCCCCGGCCTGAAGTGCACGTCGCTGACCCCGTGCTTGACGCCGGCGACGAGCAACTCGTCCAAGGTTTTCAGTTCCATCACGTTCCTCCCGACGGGGGTTCCGCTCGCAGGATGATTCTATACTCCGGGAGCCTCCGGGTAAATCAGAGCAGGAGCGGTCGGGACCGTCGCCTTCGGCCGCCCCGGAATCGGCCTGCTGGTCTTGACTTTGGCCATTGGCACGGAACTCTGAACCATCGCGCGACAGCAAGATTGATGAGGAACCACCCTCGGGGGGGATTCCGGCGACCCTCCTGCTTCGTTGCGGGCCGGCGACGCAGAGCGGCCCTAAAGCGGGGTGCCGTGTGGTTCGGGGCTAGAGCCCCACGATCTTGGCTCGGCGACGTGCGACGCGAGCTCGCCCTTGACTTCGGGCCGCCGCGGACGACGGCTTCTCGGCCCCACGCGCGGGTGGACCTACCGTCACGCGTTCAGCGGCCGCCCACCGGGTCCTCGACGGCCAGACGGGTGCTCGCCCTGTACGCCGACGGTCGTCTCGTTCGGCTTCACCAGCCTCGCTGGAGGTCAGAAACGGGTATACGAACGGCGACCTGGGCGGCGCCGGCATCCGGGCGCTGCAGGTCAACGGGGGCGTGCTCGCCCTGAGGCTCGACCACTGCGACCTGGTGCACAACACCGCCGTCGGGGGTGGCGGCGGCGGGCTCTACTCGAACGGCGTCTTCGAGATCTACGACGGCGTCCTCTCGTGGAACAGCGCCACCAACGGGGGCGCGCTGATCGCGTACGCCCCGGGCGGCGACCAGTCGGCCTCCTCCCTGATCGCGAGCTGCGAATTCGACAACAACAGCAACACCGGAAATCAGGGGAGCACGATCTACAACGCCCTCTCCCTGCGCGTCCAGGACTCGCTCTTCCAGGGGGGCGACGGCGGCGCCCTCTCCGGGCCGGGGAGCCCGATCTACAACACCGGCGGGTCGCACCTGTCGATCGCGAACTGCGAGTTCAAGGACTTCAGGATCAACTACTGGGGGAGCGCCATCCAGTTCTGGGCCTCGGGTGGGGACATCACCAACTGCCTCTTCCACGACAACACCGCCGGCGTCACCAGCGACGGGCGTGCGGCGGTCACCTACTACAACGGCGGCTCGGCCCGCTCGGATGCCGTGACGATCACGAACTGCACCTTCGAGAACAACCAGGGCTGACGATGGCCAGGGCGCGGTGCACAACCGGGGCGCCCGGTTCACGATCGCCAACTCGATCTTCTGGAACAACGGCGCCAAGCCGCTCTACAGCGAGTGGGTCGATGCGGGGAACGCCGCCGACATCAGAGACTCGATCGTCGAAGCGGGTTTGGCCACCAGCAACTTCACCAGCGGCGGGGGGATGTTAAGCGGCGACCCGCTGTTCGCCGGGACGGACCCCGCCCCCTACCGGCTGGAGGCCGGCTCCCCCGCGATCGACACCGGCGACGAGGGCGCCGCGAACGTCCCGGCGTTCGACATCGACGGCTTCCCGCGCCCCTTCGACGGCGACGGGCTCGGCGGGGCGCGGATCGACATGGGCGCCTACGAGTTCGGCTCGCTGGCGAAACCTCGCCTTTTCGCGCCGGCGGGCGGCGATGTTCTTCCCGCCGGCTCGTTCGCGAAGTTCCAGTGGGTGCTCGGCGGGGCACCCGACGGGAGCACCGTCAAGCTGCTGTTTTCGCAAAACAACGGCGGCACCTGGCGGATGGTGTACCTCAGCGACCCGGGGGCACCGTCCTACCACTACTGGGCCGTGCCCGTCCCGACGAAGAACCTCGCGCGCTGCCGGATGCGGCTCCTGGTCGTCCAGCCGGACGGGAGGGTCTTCGGGTCCTCGACGTCGCCGGCGTTCGCGATCGAGGTCGTGCGGCTCGACGCGCCCGACGGCGGCGGGCCGGCGCTGATCTCGGGGACGGACGTGCCGGTCGGCTGGACGGTCCGCGCGACAGCACGCGATCTCGCTTCCACCGCGTTCGCCTACTCCCTCGACGGCGGGGCAACCTGGAAGAGTGCGGCCGTGACGGTGACGACACCGGCGCGCGGCGCCCCGCTTGCCGTGGCCGGGGAAGGGACCTGGACGGTCCCGTGGGCGAAGAAGGCGAATGGCCGGGTGCTGCTCAAGGCAACCCTCAAGGACGCGAACGGGAGGCCCCTCGGGAGCGACACGAACGACGCGAAGCTCACGGTCGCGTCCCTGATCGTGACAGGACCCGTGGCGGGCGAAGTCCAGCACACCGGAGAAACGGCCCGCGGAACTCGCCGTCGGTGCGGTAGGGTCGACGACGCAGGGACGCTTGACCGGTCCACCCGAGGTCCTCACGCTGAACGGGGGCGCGACATCCGGTCGCCGTCCCCTCCGCCCCGTCAGCCGTGACATCGACGACGGCGCATGCCGGGGCCGCTCTTCCCGGCGAGGCGACGAACCCCGCCCCGGCGGCGCGGCCCGGCTGAACTGCAAGGGAAGTCCGGGTGCCGCGGGTGTTGCCGGGAACCGCGCACCCCGGTCCTTGGCGGCGTGAACATTCACGTGTGGTGTCCGGCTTGCAGCGCGAGATTCAGCCGTGTCGCTGGCCTCGTGGCCGGGGAGGTCATCCCCGGGTCCGAACAGCTCAGCCTTTCTGCTGCCCCGCCTTCAGGTTGCGCTCCACGAACGCCTTGAACTCGGCCAGGAAGCGCGGCCGGTCGAAGCGCTGCACCGAGGCGCGGATCGCCGCCGCGTCGAAGTCGCGCTCGTGCGCCTCGAAAAAGAGCACCGCCTCGATCAGGGACTCGGCGGTCTGGTCCGGATAGAGCACGCCCGTCGGTGCGCCGGCCGCGGCGGGCCACGCGCCCGGCGACGGAAAATCCGGGTGCGGCACCACGGTCTCGCGGGCGCCGCCCTTGCCGAGCGCGATCACGGGCCGCCCGCAGGCCTGCGCCTCCACCGGGGTGATGCCGAAGTCCTCCTCCGCGGTAAAGACGAAGGCGCGGCACCCGGCGTAGGCCTCGCGCAGCGTCCTCCGGCGAGGTCCACCCGAGAAAGCGCACGTTCGGCCCGGCGAGCCGCCGCAGGCGCGCCTCGTCCTGGCCGGTGCCGATGATCAGCAGTTCGCGCCCGAGGCGGTTGAAGGCCTCCACGGCGATGTCGACGCGCTTGTAGGGCGCAAACGCGTTCACCATCAGGTAGTAGCCGCCCGCGCCGTCCCCGAGGCGCAGGTCGGACAGGTCGACCGGCGGGTAGATCACCTCCGCCTCCCGGCCGTAGGCGCTCCGGATCCGGGCGGCCACGTGCCGCGAGTTGGCGGCGTAGCGGTGCGGCCGGTCGGCGGTGGCGACGTCCCAGGCGCGCATCCGGCCGATGAGGGCGGGGATCGCCCTGCGGTTCCACCAGGCGAGACGCTCCGGCGCGAAGTAGTGCCGGTACTGGTCCCAGGCGTAGCGCATCGGGGTGTGGCAGTAGCAGAGGTGAGTCGCGCCGGGCGCCGCGCGCGCGCCCTTGGCGACGCAGTGGCTGCTCGAGATGACGAGGTCGTAGCCCGAGAGGTCGAAGGACTCGATCGCCTGCGGGTACAGGGGCAGCAGGTGGCGGTAGATGCGCTGCCAGCCCGGGACGCGCTGGATCCAGGAGGTGCGGATCTCCATGCGCTCGATCGGCGGCGAGAGGTGCCCGCGGCGGTAGAGCAGCGTGAAGAGCGTCGCCTCGGGGAAGAGTTCGCACATCGCCTCGAGGCACTTCTCCCCGCCGCGCATGCCGGTGAGCCAGTCGTGGACGAGCGCGACCCGCGGGCTCATGACGACAGCGCCTCCCGGTAGAGCGCGAGCGTGCGCTTGCGCCGCGTCGTCCCACGAGAAGAGCCGGGCGCGCTCGACCCCGAGGTGTACGAGCCGGTCGCGCAGCGCGGGGTCGTCGAGAATCCGGCAGATCGCCTCGACGAGCGAATCGGAGCTCTCGGGGGAGAAGTAGGCGGCGGCCGGCCCGAGCACCTCGGGCAGCGAGGGGCTCGACGAGGAGGCCACCGGCGTGCCGCAGGCCATGGCTTCCAGCGGCGGCAGGCCGAACCCCTCGTGGCGCGAGGGGAAGACGAAGACCGCCGCCGCCGCGTAGAGTCGGGCGAGCGCCTCGCGGTCCACCGGAGCGGCGATTCGCGTGCGCCCGTCGATGCCGAGCCGGCGGGTGCGTCGGGCCAGCGCGCGGCGCTGGCGCTCGTCGCCGCCGACCAGGAGCAGGCGCAGCGCCGGGTAGCGTCGCGCGAGCTTGACGAAGCCTTCGAGGAGCAGGTCGACGTTCTTGTGGCCCTTGGGGTTGCCGACGAAGAGCAGGTACGGCCCCTCGACGTCGAAGGCTTCCTTGACGAACGCCGCCGCCTTCGCCGGCCGGGCGCGGGTGGAAGATCTCCTCGACGCCGTTCGGGATGACGTCGATCCTCGGGTGCAGTCTCGGGAACTGGCGCAGGATCTCGCGCTCGGAGGCGTGCGAGACGGTGATCACGCGCGCCGCGGCGCGCAGCGCGCGGCCGATCATCAGCCGGGCGTAGAGGCGCGGCAGCCCGCGGTGCTCGCGCGCCGTCAGGTGGATGACGTCGTGGATCGTCACCACCGACGGGCAGGGCAGGCGCACGGGAAGGACGTAGTGCGGCGCGTGGTAGAGATCGAGGCGCTGCTCCCGCGCCTTCGCGGCGAGCGCGGTCAGCTCGCCGAGGGAGTAGCCTCCGGAGCGCTCCGGCACCAGCCTGATCCGATCGCCCGCGGGGAGCAGCCCCTCGTCGCCGGGGCGGTGGAAGAGGACCCACTCGACCGAGCGGTCGAGGCGCACGAGGCGGTGCACGAGGTTGCGCACGTGCGTGCCGATGCCGTAGTCGGCCGCCTTGCGGGCGTCGATGCCGATGCGCACGCTACCCGCCCCCCGCTCCGACCCGCCGGGGGCAGGGCGGCCGGGAAGCGAGCGCCTCCCGGTACACCTCGAGCACCCGCCGTGCGGTTCGGTCCCAGGAGAAACCGGCGGCGCGGGCGAGGCCGCGCTCGCGCATCGCGGCGCGGCGCTCCGGGGCGGCGGTGATCTCGGCGATGCGGCGCGCGAGCAGCGCCGGGTCGCCGGGGGCGAAGAGCTCGCCCGCGTCGCCGACGACCTCGGGCAGGGAGGAGGCGTCCGCGGCGAGCACCGGCGTCCCGCAGGCCATCGCCTCGAGCGCGGAGAGGCCGAAGCCTTCGTACTGCGAGGGAACCACCGCGAGTTCGGCGCCGCGGTAGAGCCACGGCAGGTCCTCGTCGGGGACGTAGCCGAGCAGCCGGACCGCCGGTTCGAGCCCGCGCCGGCGCACGGCTGCGGCGATGTCCGCACCGCGCCAGCCGGCGCCCCCGGCGAGCGCGAGCTGGAACGCCGACCCGTGCGGGTACTCGCGCCGGAAGATCTCGAAGGCGTCGACGAGCAGCGGGATGTTCTTGCGCGGCTCGAAGACGCTGACGAAGAGCAGGTAGCGCCCGTCGAGGCCGTGGCGCGCGCAGCACCCGCCGCCGTCCCTCGGGGTCGGGGTCGGGGGTGAAGGCCGGGCCGGCGGCGAGCGGCACGGTCACCACCTTGTCGGGCGCGACGGGGAAGCACTCGAGGATTTCGCGCCGCGTGTACTCGGCGTCCGTCATCACGAGCCGCGCCGCCCGCAGGGCCCGGCCGATCAGCACGCGAAAGAGCAGCCGGTACTGCCGCGAGACGGCCCCCGGGACAGCGCAGCGGGATCAGGTCGTGCACCGTGGCCACGAGCGGGCAGCCGGCGAAGACGGGCAGTTCGAAGTTCGCCGTGCCGTGGAAGAGATCGAGGCGCCGCGCCCGGCAGGCCGCCGGGAGCGCGGCGAAGGTCCAGAGCAGGCGCTGCCTCACCGGGAGGACGGTGTTCGTGAAGCGCTGCCCCGGGGTCCCGGGAAGCGGCTCGTCGGTGAAGAGCACGAACTGGTCGGGCCCGCCGAGCCGTCCGAGCGCGTCGACGAGACTCCCGGTGTAGCTGCCGATCCCGGTGCGTGGAGCAGCCGCCAGCCGCGCGTCGATGCCGATCCTCACCGCTGCTCCGCGGCTGCGATGCACCAGAGCCGGCTCATGGCCAGAGCGCGGGCGCCTCGCCCGCAAGACTCCAGAGGCTTTTGCCCAGGAACGTCGGCGTTGATTCCTGCAGACAGATCCGGGAGGAGAAATCTCATGGAGCGGCGGGGGGCTCCTTGTCCGGGCGGATGAAATGCCGGTACTCCCAGAAGTACAGCGCGGCGCTCCCCACCGAGAGCGCGAGCGTCACCCAGAGAAACGTGGTGCCGAGCAGGAAGTAGGTGCCGTCGGGGACCCACGGCGGCCAGGTGTTGGCCGGGTTGCGGGGCGTGACGATGAGAAAGGAGATCGCGGTGATGCTCATCCCCATCTTCCACTTGCCGACCTTGCCGGCGGGGATCACCACGCCTTCGGCCGACGCCACGCTGCGCAGGCCGCTGATCAGGAATTCGCGGCCGATCAGCAGCGCGGCCATGAAGTCCGGGACGAGGTCCTTGCGCACGAGGGGCAGCAGCGCCGCGGTCACGAGGAGCTTGTCCGCGACCGGGTCGAGCAGCTTGCCGAGGTTGGTGACCTGGCCGCGGCTGCGGGCGACGTAGCCGTCGAGCCCGTCCGTCGCCGACGCCAGCAGGAAGATCGCGAGCGCGATCCAGCGGTCGACGACGTAGTCGGGCACCATGAAGACCAGCAGGAGCGGGATCAGGACGATGCGCAGCAGGGTGATCTTGTTGGCGGCGATCACCGGGCGCGCTCCCGTTGCCATCCCGGCGCTTCCAGGTACTTCCAGGGGACGTTCGTGAAGACCCGGGTGCCCTCGGCGTTCACGAATGACTGGATCTGGGCGGTGGTCCGGGCCGCCGCGGCGGCCGGGCCCGCGCCGGCCCCCGGGACCAGCCCGCTGTAGCGCCCGTAGTGCGAGAGCACCGTCGAGACGTAGTTCTTCGTCTCCGGGAAGGGGGGCACGCCGTTGTACTTGCGCACCGCGTTCTCGCCGGCGTTGTAGGCGGCCAGGGCGAGCTTGGTGTCCCCGTCGAAGGTCGTGAGCAGGTACTTGAGGTGGCGCACGCCGCCGTCGATGTTCTGCGCCGGGTTGAAGGGGTTGTCGACGTTGCGCAGCCGCGCGGTCGCGGGCATCAGCTGCATCAGCCCCTGGGCCCCGGCGCGGGAGATGGCGCGGTTGTCGTAGTTGGACTCGGCCTTGATCACCGCCTTCACCAGCGCGCTGTCCACCCCGTGGTCGTCGGCGCACCGCGCGATCTCGGCCTCGTACTTCTCCGCGGTCATGCTGCCGGAACCGGAACGGCCCGCGGGGGGGGGCGCGCTGCCGGGCACCTTGCGAAACCGCGGGTCGCTCGGCACGTTCGTGTAGTGGGTGACACCGCTCTCGTCGACGAAGCTGTACAACGTCGCACGCGCCGGCGCAGCCGCGGCGAGCAGGCCGAGGGCCAGGAGCGCGGCGGCGGTGCGGGCTGGGCGCGCTCATCCCCGGCGCCTCCCCCCGCGATCTGGTAGCGCTGCACGGCCCGGTTGTGCTCGGCCAGCGAGCGGGAGAACTGGTGCGTGCCGTCGTTGCGCGCCACGAAGTAGAGGTAGTCCACGGGCGCGGGGGTCAGCACGGCGGCGAGCGCCGCGCGCCCGGGGCTGGCGATCGGCCCCGGGGGCAGCCCGCGGATGACGTAGGTGTTGTAGGGGTTCGCCGACGCCAGGTCGCGGCGGCGGATGTTGCCGTCGAATGCCGCCATGCCGTAGATGACCGTGGGGTCGGCCTGCAAGGGCATGCCGCGACGCAGCCGGTTCAGGAAAACTGCCGCCACGAGGGGCCGCTCCCCGGGCGCCGCGGTCTCGCGCTCGACGATGCTCGCGAGCGTGACCGTCTCCAGCGGGGAGAGCGCCGGCGGCGCGGCGACGGCGGTGAGCTCCCCCCAGACCTTCTCGAACTGCCGGTGCATCGCCCGGATCACGTCCGCCGGGCTCGTCGGCAGCTGCAGGGCGTAGGTCTCGGGGAAGAGGAACCCCTCCGCGCTGGGGCCGGGGATCGCCAGTTCCGCGAGCAGGGAGCGGTCGCGGGCGGCCAGGAGAAAGTCGTCGCGCGAGCAGACGCCCGCCGCCGCCAGTCGATCGGCGATCTGCTCGATGCGCCAGCCCTCGGGGATGGTGACGGTGGCGATCTGTCCCCGGCCGTCGCGGAGCGCGCGCAACAGCGAGGGGAAGCTCATGCTCGGGTCGAGCCGGTAGTCGCCCGGGTGCAGGAGGCGGTCGACGCCGGCGATCCGGGCCGCCAGGACAAAGGCCCGCGGGCTGGTGATGACGCCCGCGTCGGCCAGAGTGCGCGCGATCTGCCGCAGGTCGCTTCCGGCGGGGATGCGCACCGACACGCCGCCGGCGCCGGTCCCCGCGGGAGCAATCAGGAGCAGGTACGCCAGCGCCAGGGCGAGCGCGAACCCGCTCGCCAGCACGACGAACAGCGCCGTCGCGAAGGCGCGCCGTCGCGCCGGCGCGGCCAAGGGTTTCGTCAGCCATCGGACGCATGGCCCCGGCCGTCCAGGTGACTCTGCAGGATGAGCACGGCCGCCACCTGGTCGCGCAGTCCGCGCCGTTTGGCTCGGGAGACATCCGCCTCGAGCAGCGTGCGTTCGGCCTGCACCGTCGTCAGTCGCTCGTCGATCATGCGCACACCTCCCGGGCAGCAGCGTCTCGAGGCTGCGGGCAAAGCCCTGAGCCGCCTCCGCGCTGGGGCCGATGGTCCCGTCCATGTTCATCGGCAACCCGACCACTATTTCATAGATAGTATAGTCCGAAATCAATGTTTTGATAGCCTCCAGGGCTTTGGCGGCCGGTCGTGCCGGGATGCTCGGGAGGCCGTGGGCCGCAAAAAAGAGCTCGTCGCTCACCGCGACCCCGATGGTCTTCGTGCCCGGGTCGATCCCGAGGATGCGGCCCCCCGGCGGCGCCGGCGTGGTCATGCGCTCACCCGCTCTTCCCCCGTGAAGATCGTGAGACCGCCGCCCCGGACCTGGCCGACCACCGTGATGCCGGTGCGAGCTGCCAGTTCGAGCGCCAGATCGGTCGGGCTCGAGCGCGAGACGAGGATGGCCACGCCGAGCTTGGCGGCTTTGACGAGGATTTCGGAGGAGATGCGTCCGGTGGTGAGCAGGATCTTGTCCGCCACGGGGATGTCGCGCAAAAAACACTCGCCGTGAATTTTGTCGACGGCGTTGTGCCGGCCGATGTCGTCGCGGAAAATGACGATCTCCCCGGCGGTTGCCAGCGCGGCGCTGTGCACGCCGCCGGCCGCCCGGTACAGCTCCGAGCCGCGCAGCAGCCCGTGCATCAGGCGGCGGATCTGCTCCGGCGCTCACCCGCGGGCCGGCCGGCGCCGGCCGGGCCTGGAGGGCGTCGAGCGCGTGCGTGAACGTCGTCCCTTTGCCGCAGCCGGAGGTGACGGCCCGGCGCTCGAGCAGTTGCTCCGCGAGCGGATCGACTCCGGTCGCCTCCACGTCCACCGCTTCTCCCTGCGGGTCGACCCTGATCGCGAGGATGTCCTCGCGGCGGGAGACGAACCCCTCCCCCTTGAGAAACCCGGCGGCCAGAAAATCGAGAGCGTCGTCCGATGCGAGCAGGGTGATGATTTCGCGCCCGTTGAGCCGGAGGTTGACCGGGATTTCCCGCACGACCGGGAGTTCGACCGCGCTCAGGACGCCGTCGCGCCAGGTGTGGGCGGCGCGGGTGCGCGCCCGGGGGTGCTCGACGGTCACGATTCCCCCCGCGCGGCGATATCGCGGGCGGCGGCGAGCTCGGCCGGGGTGTTCACGTTGACGAAACTGTGCAACTCGGCGTCCGCGACCCGCAATGCCGGTTCATCGATGAAGCGCACGCGCAGACCGTCGAGGGCGTCCATCACCCTCAGCCGGCCGGCCAGGATCGCCCGCTCGAAGCCCGCGCGCGCGTCGCGGCCATAGACGGCCAGCAGCGGTTCGGCCCAGCCGCCGATGCGGGGGATGAGCGCGTCGTCGCCGGGGCGGGCCGCGGAGAGCAGCAGTTCGATCACCCCGGAGCCGAGGTGCGGCATGTCGCACGCGACGCACAGGACCAGCGGGTGCGCCGCGTGCCGCAGCGCCGCGTGAATCCCCCCGATGGCGCCGCGGCCGGGGTGGACGTCGGGGATGACCGGCAGTCCCAACGCGGCGAACGGAGCGGCGTCGTCGGCCACGAGGAACAAGTCGTCGACCAGGGGGCGCAGCAGCTCCGCGGTGCGGCCGAGCATGCTCCTGCCGCCGACCTCGAGCAGGGCCTTGTTCGTGCCCATGCGCGAACTGCTCCCGCCGGCGAGGATCGCCGCGGAGCACCCCGGAAACCGGGTGGCGCCCGTTGCTGTCGTCCCGATCACCGTCCTTCGCTCCTCCCGGCAGCCGCTGCGCCGCGCACTGGCGTGCAGGGTGCGCTCGCAACCTTGCAAGTTCCGGTAATATTTCGTAAAGTTCAAGTCTATCAACCTGGGCGGAGACCCGCAAGGGGACGGGGCTCGCCGGGAGGGAGAAAGGCGGACCATGAAGCGCACCGTTGCGGAGATCAACGAGAGGATCAAAAAGGGCCAGGCGGTCGTCCTGACGGCCGAGGAAGTCGTGCGGCTCGTCAAGGAGAAGGGCGTTCGCAAGGCCACCGCCGAGGTGGACGTGGTCACCACCGGCACCTTCGGCCCGATGTGCTCCTCGGGGGCGATCGTCAACACCGGGCACTCCAAGCCCCGCATCAAGATGAAGAAGGCCTGGTTCAACGACGTCGAGGCCTACTGCGGGCTGGCGGCGGTGGACTGCTACCTCGGCGCCACCGAACTGCCCGAGTCCGACCCGGAGAATCGCATCTATCCGGGGGCCTTCTCCTACGGCGGCGCGCACGTGATCCAGGAACTCGTGGCGGGCAAGGACGTGCGCCTGCGCGCCATCGCCTACGGCACCGACTGCTACCCGCGCAAGGAGATCGAAACGACGATCTCGCTCAAGACGGTGAACGAGGCGTATCTCTTCAACCCGCGCAACTGCTACCAGAACTACAACTGCGCGGTGAACCTCTCGGACAAGATGATCTACACCTACATGGGGGTGCTCAAGCCGAACATCGGCAACGCCAACTACTGCAGCGCCGGGCAGCTCTCGCCGCTGCTCAAGGACCCGCTCTACCGCACGATCGGGGTCGGGACGCGCATCTTCCTCGGCGGCGGCGTGGGGTACGTCGTCGGCCAGGGGACCCAGCACAACCCCGAGGTGCGGCGCACGCCGCTCGGGGTGCCCACGGGGGGGGCGGGGACGCTCGCGGTCACCGGTGACCTCAAGCAGATGTCGCCCGAATTCGTCGTCGGCGTGAGTTTCATGGGCTACGGGGTGAGCCTCGCGGTCGGTCTCGGGATTCCGATCCCGATCCTCGACGAGGAGGTCATGCGCCACGCCGCGCTCGGGGACGAGGACCTGGTCACCCAGGTCGTCGACTACTCCCACGACTACCCGGAGATGATCGCGCGCAGCCTCGGCGAGGTCGAGTTACGCCCAGCTGCGCAGCGGCAGCGTCACGATCCAGGGCCGCGAAGTGCCGACGGTCTCGCTCTCGAGCTACGCCAAGGCGCGCACGATCGCCGCGACGCTCAAGGCCTGGATCGCCGCCGGCGAGTTCACGCTCAGCGAGCCGGCGCAGCCGCTGCCGGGGCCGGGGTCGGGCATCGCGCTCAAGGCGCTGCACGATCGCCCGAAAAAGCACTAGATGGTCGTGAGGGAACTCGTGCCGGGAGAACAGAAACGGCGGAGGGGTGGCGCGGAGGGGAGGTCTCCATCGGCGGAACGAAGTGAGCACGATGGAGGCTCCGCAGCGACAGGACCCCGACGATTGGCCTAAGGAGGAGGAATTTTGACTACGCACGTTGCGCACAAGATCGTCCTGCATTTTCCGCAGCAGATCTGGGACCGCCCGATCGTCTGCCGGCTCGCCAAGGAGTTCGACCTCTGTTTCTCGATCACCAAGGCCGAGGTCACCCCCGAGGAGGAGGGGCTCGTCGTCCTCGACCTCTCCGGCCCGGAGGGGGAGTACCGCAAGGGGATCAAGTTTCTCAAGGAGCAGGGGGTGCGGGTCGAGCCGCTCGAGCGCGACGTCAAGCGCAACGAGGCCAAGTGCATCCACTGCGGGGCCTGTCTCGCCGTCTGCCCGACCGAGGCGCTGGACATCGATCGCGAGAGCTGGATCGTGAGCTTCGACCCGGGCAAGTGCATCGCCTGCGAGATGTGCATCCCGGCCTGCCCCCCCCACGCCATGCAAACAGCGTTGTGAAGCCGGTCTATCTCGATCACAACGCGACGACGCCGGTTCGCCCCGAGGTCGTCGAGGCCATGCTGCCGATGTTCCGCGAGGAGTTCGGCAACCCCTCGAGCGTCCACGCCTGCGGCGGCGGCCCGCGGACGCGCCGCGAGGAGGCGCGCGCCCGGGTGGCCGCGCTGCTCGGCTGCTGCCCGGTGGAGGTCGTGTTCACCTCCGGGGGCACCGAGAGCGACAACCACGCGATCAAGGGCACGGCGTTCGCGCTGCGCGACAAGGGCCGGCACATCGTCACCTCGCGCGTCGAGCATCACGCGGTCCTGCACAGTTGCCGCTGGCTCGAGCAGCGTCTCGGCTTCTCGGTGACGTATCTTGGCGTCGACGCCGACGGGCGGGTCGACCCCGCCGCGGTGGGCGCGGCGATCACCCCGTCGACCGTGCTCGTCTCGATCATGGCCGCCAACAACGAGAGCGGCAGCATCAACCCCGTCGCGGCGATCGGGCGCGTCTGCCGCGAGCGCGGCGTGCTCTTCCACACCGACGCGGTGCAGGCGATCGGCAAGATCCCCGCGCCGGTGGCCGACTGGGGCGTCGATCTGCTGTCGATCTCGGCGCACAAGATCTACGGACCCAAGGGCGTCGGGGTCCTCTACGTCCGCGAGGGCGTCACCATCGACCCGTTGATGCACGGCGGCGGCCACGAGATCGGGCGGCGCGCCGGCACCGAGCACACCTCCGGGATCGTCGGCCTCGGCAAGGCCGCCGAACTGGCGCGGCTGGAACTGGACGCCGAGGCGGCGCAGCTCACCGCGCTGCGCGACGACCTCTGGGAGCGCATCCGTGGCGCAGATTCCGGACGTGCGGCTCAACGGCCACCCCACCGAGCGGCTGCCGAACACGCTGAATGTCTCCTTCCCGCGGATCGAGGCCGAGTCCGCCCTGATGCTTCTGGACCACGAGGGCATCGCGGTCTCCACCGGCTCGGCCTGCAGTTCCGAGGACCAGGAGGCCTCCCACGTGCTCACCGCGATGGGCCGCACGCCGCTGGAGGCGCGCGGCGCGATCCGTTTTTCGCTCGGCCGCGACAACACCCCGGCGGACATCGAGCGGCTGATGGCGCACCTGCCCGGGATCATCGGCAGGTTGCGGGCCATGTCGCCGCTGTAGGCGGGGAGAGGTTCATGAGCGAGGGGGACCAGAAGGTCGCCGCGAAGCCCGACGTGGCAGCGCTGTTGGCCGAGGTCGAGGCCGCCGTCGCCGCCAAAAAGTCTCAAGGTCTCTACAACGCGGTCGAGGTGCGCCGGGTGGAGGAGGCCGCAGTCACCCTGCAGCTCGACCCCGAGGGCGAGTCCATGGAGCGGCTGGCCGGCTACCTGCGGGAGAACTGGGACGCCAAGGCCTGCGGCATCACGACCCACCGCGCGGGCCTCTCCGGCAGGCTGGTGGTGGGCCTGAAGCGCCTGGTACACCGGTTGACCCGACCGTATCTGAGCGTCGCTCTCGCGCAGCAGACCGCGTTCAACAACCAGCTGGGCGAGTTGCTGAGTCTCCTGGTCTCCCAGCTCACCGCGCAGCGCCTGCGCCTGGAGCAGTCCGAGAACCGCTTCGACGACGTCGAGGCGCGGTTGACCGCGCTGGAGCGCCGGCTGTTCTCCGGCAACGCCCAGGCCGAGGTTCTGCTGGGGCGCCTGGAGCGGGTCGTCGAGGAGGCGGCCCGGGCCGGAGGATTCCCCCCCGGCGCGGCTCACGAAGTGGCCGAGGCCCGCACGGCGAACCGGGGAGCAGCCTATCTGGCCTTCGAGGATCTCCACCGGGGGACGCGGGACGAGATCAAGCAGCGGCAGTCGGTCTACCTGCCGCATTTCCAGCTTTCGGTCAGCCGCCAGGCGCCGCTGCTCGACCTCGGCTGCGGCCGCGGCGAGTTCCTCGACCTCTGTCGCGAGGCCGGGCTCCCCGCCCGGGGCGTCGACGTCAACCCCGCGATGGTCGCCTTCTGCCGGGAGCTGGGGCTGGACGTCACCGAGGCCGACGGCCTGACGCATCCTGCGCGCCCTGCCGCCGGCCGGCCTCGGGGGCATCCTGCTGAGCCAGGTCATCGAGCACCTGAGCCTCGATCAGCTGACCGAACTGGTGGCGTTGTGCGCCGAGAAGCTCGCCCCCGGCGGCGTGCTCATCGCGGAGACCGTCAACCCCCAGAGCCTGAGCACATTCGCCGGGGCGTTCTACGTGGACCTGACCCACACCAAGCCCGTTCACCCCGAGGCCGCCCGCTTCCTGTGGCGCTGGGCCGGGCTGGGCGAGGTTCAGATCCTCTACCTCTCCCCGATGAGCCCCGAGCAGCAGCTGGAGCCGCTTCCCGGCGGGACGGGTGCGCCCGATTTGGCGGGGCGTTCAACCGGAACGTCGACCGTCTCAACCAGTTGATCTACGGCCCCCTGGACTACGCGGTGGTGGGGCGCAAGTAGTGTCGTCGGTGCGCCCGGCCGGCGCTTGCGCGCCTGCTTCGTCACGCCCTGGTACGGCGAGGACATCCCCGGCGGGGCCGAGGCCGAGGCCCGGCAGACCGCCCGGAACCTGGCTGCGGCGGGCGTGGAGGTGACGGTGCTCACCACCTGCCTCGGGGGCCTCGGCGCGGACTGGGACCATGAACGGTTTCCGCACGGCGAGTCCCGCGACGAGGGCGTGCGGGTGTTGCGCTTCCCCACGGCCCGCCGCGACCGCGACCGGTTCAACTGGCTCAACGCCCGGGTGATGGCCGGCACCTCCCTGAGCGTCGACGAGGAGCACGATTTCTTCGCCAACCTGGTGCACAGCCCGGCGCTGCTGCGAGCACCTGGCCGCCCACCCCGAAGAGGGGCCCTTCTTTTTCATCCCCTATCTCTTCACCACCTCCGTGCTGGGTCCGCTGATCCACCCGGACAGGAGCGTGATCATCCCCTGCCTGCACGACGAGGGCTACGCCCGGATGAGCGCGGTCCGCCGGGCGTTCGAGAGTGCGCGGGCCGTCGTGTTCCACGTGCCGGCGGAGCGCGACCTGGCCGCAGCGCTCTACGACTTCTCACGCACCGAACCGCTGATCCTCGGCGAGGGCATCGACACGAACTGGAGCGCGGACCCCGCGCGCTTTCGGCGCACCTACGGGATCGAGGGACCCTTCATCCTCTACGCCGGGCGCAAGGACGCGGGCAAGAACACGCCCTTGCTGCTGCAGTACTTTCTGCGGTACCTGGTCGATCGCGGCGGCGCGGGCGGCCTGAAACTGGTGCTCATCGGCGCTTTGTCCGCCGACATCCCCCCGGACGGGCGCGAGGCGGTAATCGACCTGGGTTTCGTGGATTCGCAGGACAAGTACGACGCCTACGCCGCCGCCGCCGTCTTCGTGCAGCCTTCGGTCATGGAGAGCTTCTCCATCGTCATCATGGAGGCCTGGCTGGCGGGAACGCCGGTGCTGGTTCATTCGGGCTGCGCGGTCACCCGCGGGCACGTCGAGGCCGCCGCCGGCGGGCTGCACTTCGCCGACTACCCGCACTTCGCGGAGTGTCTGGACCGTCTGCTCGCCAGCCCGGAACTCGGGAGAAGCCTCGCCGCCGCGGGCCGGGCGTACGTGCTGGCCAACTACTCCTGGCCGCTGGTGACCGATCGTTACCTGCGGCTCATCGATCGCATCGACGGCGAGCCGGCACCCGCGGTCGTGCGGCACTCCAGCGCCGGGTCTGTCGCCGGCCCCGCCGTGCACCAGATGCTGCCGGACTTCGGCGCCGGCGACGCCATCGGCAACGAGGTCCTGGCCCTGCAAAAGACGTTCAGGTCGTGGGGTGTCCGGTCCGAGATCTTCGCCTGTCACGTGCAGGAGCGGCTGCGCGGCCTGGCGCGCCCCGTCGAGGAGTACGCGCGGCAGGCCGGTCCGGGCGACGTTCTGGTCTTTCACTTCTCGATCGGCCACCCTCTGGCGGACGATCTGGCCGGGCTGCCCGGGCGCAAGGTCCTGCGCTACCACAACATCACCCCGGCCCACTTCCTCGAGGGCGTCTACCCCGACGGGGCCGAGCGCTGCCGCCGGGGACGGGAGCAGCTGCCGCGCCTCGCCGGCGCCGTGGAACTCGGCCTGGGGGTCAGCGCCTTCAACTGCGCCGAGTTGATCCAGGCCGGCTGCGCCAGCGTCGAAGAGGTCCCGATCCTCCTGGACCTTGCGGTGCTCGAGACACCGCCCGATCCCCGGCTCCTCGCGCGATTCGGCGACGGCCGGCCCACGGTGCTCCACGTCGGCCGCCTCGTGCCCAACAAGCGCGTCGAGGACCTGATCAAGACCCACTACTGGCTGACGCGCTCGGTGCCGCGCGCGCGACTGCTCATCGTGGGGGGCGGGGAGACCAACCCCTACGCCCAGGGGGTCAGAAAGCTGACGCATGAGCTGAAGGTGCCCGGCGTCTTCTTCTGCGGTCATGTCTCCAACGCCGCTCTGACCGCGTACTATCGGTCGGCCGGCGTCTACCTGTGCCTCAGCGAACACGAGGGTTTCTGCGTGCCGCTGGTGGAGGCCATGTATTTTTCGGTGCCCATCGTGGCCCGCGCCGCCGCCGGCGTGCCGGGCACCCTCGGGTCCGCCGGGATCCTGCTGCCGCTCCCGGACCCTGTCGCCACCGCGGCGGTGCTGGAGCGCGTGCTCGGCGACGCCCCGCTGCGCGCAGCGCTCGGGGAGCGCTCCCGGGAGCGCCTGGAGACCTTCAGGCCCGTCGTCGTGCAAGAGCGACTGCGGCAGGTTTTGCGCAGCCGTCTCGGTCTGGAGCTTCGCTGAGTGAACGCGCACCCGCCCGCCCTGCTCCTGAGGTACACTCGCAGCGGCCGCGGCGGCGTCCGGGCGGGGAAGGGGGGATCGGCGATCGTGAGCGTGCCATACAAGGAAGGATCTCCGCGAGACCCGCATCCCATCCCCGACGCCGGCGCTCTCGTGGAGCGCGTGCGCGCCGGCGTCGCCGACAAACTCGGGCGCGGCGTCTACCCGCCGGCGGATCTCGATGAGCTGCGACGCCTCGAGCGGACGTTGCGCGAGGCCTCCGATCCCGGTCCGGCCCCCGCCGACGACCTCGCCCTGCTGCACACTTCGTGGGACCCGTTGGGGCCGCACACGTTCACCTCGAATCGCGCGGGTCTCGGCGCGCTCGATCGTGGCGGCCAAGCAGTGGCTGCGCCGGCTCGTGCGGCCCGTGGCGGCGGTCGCCCTGCCGCGCCAGGCCGATTTCAACCTCGCGACCGCTCGGCTGCTCACCGGCGCCGTCCCGCGACCTGCAGCAGCTCGAGGCCGGCACCGAAGGGCTGCTGCGGCGGATCGAGGAGCTGGAGTCCCGCAACCTCGAGCTGGCCGCGCGCTGTGAAGAGCTGCGCGACGAGGTCCGGGGCCTGCACGCTCGTCCCGAGCCCGGCGGGGGCGCGGTGAGGCCGCAATGAGCCGGGTCACGCTCGCGTTCGTCGTGCCCTGGTTCGGCGACGAGGTGCGCGGCGGCGCCGAAATGCAGGGCTGGGAGACCGCGCGCGAGCTGTCACGGCGCGGCTGCCGCGTCGAGATTCTCACCACCTGCTCGCGCTCCTTCCTGCACCGCTGGGACGAGAACCACCACGCCCCCGGTCTGAGCGAGCGCGAGGGGATCGCCGTGCGGCGCTTCGCGGTCGACCGGCGCGACGACGGCCGCTTCGCCGCCGCCAACACCGCGCTGCTCTCGGGAGCGCGCGCGAGCGCGGCGCTCGGGGAGATCTTCGTCCGCGAGAGCATCAACAGCAGCTCGCTGTATCGTTTCATCGCGGAGCACGCCGAGGACTACCTCTTCGTGTTCACCCCCTACCTCTACGGGACGACGCTCGCCGGCGCCGCCGTCCGCCCCGACCGCAGCCTGCTCATCCCCTGCCTGCACGACGAATCCTACGCCTATCTCGGGGTCACCCGTCGGACATTCCTCGGGGTCCGCGGCTCGCTCTTTTTCACCCCGGAGGAGGCCGCGGTCGCCCGGCGGGCCTGCGGCGCCGAGCCGCCGGGCCGCGTGACCGGCGGCGGGATCGACACCCACCTGCGCGGAGATGCCGCAGCGCTTCCGCAAGGCCTCCGGGGTGCGCGACCCCTACCTGTTGTACGTCGGGCGCCTCGACCGGGGGAAAAACACCCATCTCGTGATGGCGTACGCCCGCGAGCGCGTGCGCCGGCGCGGCGGCGCCGAGCGGCTGGTCTTGCTCGGCGGCGGCCCGCTGGCGATCCCGCCCGAGGATTCGGCCTTCGTCGCCGCGGGGGCTCTGGACGAGCAGGGGAAGATGGATGCCTGCGCCGGCGCGCTCGCGCTCTGCCAGCCCTCGGTGAACGAGAGCTTCTCGCGCGTCATCATGGAGTCCTGGCTCAACGAGGTGCCGGTGCTGGTGCACGCCGACTGCGCGGTGACCGTCGGGCACTGCCGCCGCAGCGGGGCCGGGCTCTGGTTCCGCGACTTCCTCGAGTTCTCGGAGGCCGCGGATCTGCTCGCGGGCGACCCGGAGCTGCGCCGGCTTCTCGGCGAGGCGGGGCGGCGCTACGTCCTTGCGGAATGCTCGTGGGACACGGTCTGCGCGCGCATCGTTCAATCGATCGCCGAGTTGACCGGAGAGCGGCTGACGTGAGCCTCTCCGGTGACTGGCGCAGAAGAATGCCCCCGGCCATGGTGAGGTCACAGCAGGTGCCGCGGCCGCTCCCGGGGCTCTGCCTCCTCCTGGTCCCGGTGATCGCGCTGCTCCTGGCAACCGCGGCGCCGGCCCAGGAGCAGAGGCTTTCCCTGGTCTTCACCGGGGAACTGCTCTCGCAGATCGCGACCGACAACCAGGGCGAGCAGACCGCCGGGATCGTCGACCGCATCATCGGACTCTCCGCCGCGGTGCGCGACGTGCGCCTGCTGCGCGCCGGCGGTCGGGTGAGCCTCCTGCTCACCACGAGCGCTGCCGACGAGCTCCCCGTGAGCTTTCAGTTCACCCTCGACAAGATGGTCTACTACCGGATGCGCACGGCGCGCGCCGACATCAACGGGATGACCGAGGCTCTCCAGGAGGCGAAGGCCGCCGAACCGCTGCTGCGCGAGGTCGGCTACCGGTTCGACGGACATTACTCGATGATCGATCTGACGCTCGATCTTCGTCCCGCGATCGCGGCGGCTCGCGAAGCGCAGGCGCGCGCGCCGCCGAGACGGGTCGCGGCCGGGCAAGGCCGCCGCCCCGCCGCCCCGGGGTCGGCCGCCGCGATGAGCCCGCTGCCGGCGAACCGGCCTGTCCCGACGGTGGACCTGATCATCCGCGCCGCCGGCGGGGTCGTGCTCGTGAGGAGAAAGCACCCGCCGCTCGGCTGGGCGCTGCCCGGCGGTTTCGTCGACGCGGGCGAGACGCTCGAAGCCGCGGCGGCGCGCGAGGCGTTCGAGGAGACGGGGCTCGTCGTGCGTCTCGGGCGGCAGTTCCACACCTACTCGGACCCGGCGCGCGATGCGCGACAGCACACGATCAGCACGGTCTTTCTGGCCGAGGCCGACGGAACCCCGCGCGGCGGCGACGACGCCGCCGAGGCGCGCGTCTTTTCCCCGGGGAATCTTCCCCCGCTCGTTTTCGACCATGCGCAGATCCTCGCGGACTACCTCGCCGGGCGCTACTGAGCGGGCGGCTGCCGATCCGGCCGCCGTTGCCCCGGCGCCGGAGGGTCCGTTTACGGCCATCGACTTCGAGACCGCGGACTACGGCGCGGACAGCGCCTGCGCCCTGGCGCTCGTGCACGTCGAGGGGCTGGAGATCGTCGGGCGGGAGCTGTTCATGATCCGGCCGCCGCGCTCGCGGTTCGCCTTCACGCACATTCACGGGATCACCTGGGCGCACGTGCGCGCCGCACCGTCGTTCGCCGAGCACTGGCCCGAGATTGCGGCGGGGTTGGCCCGGGCGACGTTCCTCGCCGCGCACAACGCCTCGTTCGACCGGGGGGTGCTCGCCGCCTGCTGCGGCGCGGCCGGGGTGCCGCCGCCCGCGCTGAGTTTTCACTGCACGGTGCAGCTGGCCCGGCGGGCGTGGCGGACCCGGGGGTTGACCCGCGCGAACCTGCCGGCGGTCTGCGAGCACCTCGGGATCGCCCTGAACCACCACGATCCGGCCTCGGATGCCGAGGCCTGCGCCCGCATCGTGATCGCCGCCCGCCGCGAGGGGATCGCGCTCGGCCCGCCGCTCAATCTCCCGAAGCGGAAACTGCCATGATGTCAGGGGGCTGTCGGTACGGGAGGTCAGCCGGTGCAGCTGCCGCCCGAGTCGGGCGATTAGTAACGAATTTCCACGATCGCGTCGGCGCGGAGCTGCTTGAGCCAGACGTCGTAGCGCTCGCGCGTCTTGCGCTCCGCGATCTTCTGCTCGATGCTCGCGCGGACTTCCTCGAGCGTTGGTTCGAAGGCCGGTGTCTTCTCGGCGACCTGCACCAGGTGAAAGCCGGCGGGGCTCTGCACCGGCTCGCTGACGCCGCCGACGGGCAGAGCGAATGCGGCCGTCTCGAGCGCAGGGAAGAGTTCGCCGCGCGCCAGTTCCCCCGACACCGGGTCGGTGTTCGCCGCGGCGCCCGGCGTCTCGGCTCGCACGAGCGCCGCGAAGTCCGTCCCGGCCCTGACCCGATCGAGCAGCGCGTTCGCCCGTGCCCGTGCGGCTTCGAGCTCGTCGGCGGAGGCGCCGGGCGGCAGCGGGATCAGCAGGTGGCGGATGCGTATCTTTTCGGGGCGGTACCAGTCCTGACGGTGTTCGTTGAACCAGGCGGAGATCTCCTCCTCGGTCGCGGTGACCTTGGCGCGGATCTCGCGCTGGACGAGCTTGGAGAGCCGGATCTGATCCTCGATGTCGCTCCGATACTCCTCCTGCGTCATCCCCCGCTCCTGCAGCACCCGGGCGAGCACCTCCTCGCTCATCCGGTTCTCCTCCCGGATGTTGAGCAATCGCGGCATCGATCTCGGCTGGAGAGATCTGGATGCCGGCCTGGCGGGCGCGCTGCGATTGGATGCGGACCAGGACCAGCTGGCTCGAGGATGGCCGAGAGCACCTCCCGGCGCAGACGTTCCTGCTCGGCCGCGGGTGCGGAGCGCAGCCGCTCCTCGAGAGCGAGGCGGCCGGCCTTCTCCAGTTCGAGCAGGGTGATGACTTCCCCGTTGACGACTGCGGCAATCCCGTCGACCACGACCGCAGCCGCCGGAACGGGAGTCAGCACCAGGGTCAAGGCGAGCGCGGCGGCGGCGCCGGCGGTCGCAAGGGGGCGGAGGATCGTTCGCATGCGGGCACCTGTATACGCCATTTCTCCTCCCCAAGGCAAGTGCGGGACGGGCAGCCGGCTACAACGGGAGGAGCGAGCGGTTGTACTTGATGCGGGCCTTGGCGCGGGCGTCGGCGAGCCAGGCCCGGAACGTCTCCTCGCGCTTGCCGGCGAGAAGCGCCGCCCGCACGTCCGCGCGCAGCTCCGCGTCGCTGCGAATGCGACCGGGCCGCCGGTCGGTGACGAGGAAAAGGTGAAAGCCGTAGGGGCTCGCCACGACGTCGCTGAGCTGGCCGAGCGGGAGGGAGAAGACGACCTCGTCGAACTCGGGCGGCATCTGGCCGCGGGAAAAGTAGCCGAGATCGCCGCCGCGCTCGGCGTCCGGGCTGAGCGAGATTTCGCGCGCCACGTCGGCGAAAGCGGTGCCGCCGACGATCCGCCGGCGCGCCTCGACGGCGTCGGCTTCGGTGCGCACCAGGAGTTGCGCTGCGCGCACCTCTTCCGGGAGTTCGCGTTGGTCGCGGTGCCGGGCGATCCAGGCGTCGATTTCCTGCTCGCTGACGGTGGCCGGGGCGGTGATCGCGGCCTGGAGCTTCTCGATCGTCAGGTCGCGCTGCGCGGCGCGGCGCCAGCTTTCGCGGTCGGTGCCGGCTTCAGCGAGGGTCGCCTCGAGTTCCTTCTCCGGCATCCCCTCGCGCGCCGGGGCCAGCGTCCGCTCGAACTCCTCGGGGGACGGGCGGAGGCCCCGCCGCTCGGCTTCGGCGAGCATCAATTCCCGGTCGATCAGCCGTTCGAGGACCCCGCGGCGGACACGCGGCAGCTCCCGCTCGAGATCCGGCGGCAGCTGGCCGAACGTCGCGGTGAAGGCACGGACGGCTGCTTCGAGATCGGCGGTCCGGATGCGCCGCCCGTCGACTTCGGCCGCCGTGTCCCGGGGCAGCCGGCAGCCGCCGGCGATGAGGATCGCGGCGAACAGGAGGAGCACTCGCGTCAAAAGCATGCCGCACCCTATCACGAGGCCCCGAGCCCGCTCAAGAGCTCGAGCGCCTCGGCGATCCGTCCGTCCGCGTCACGGCTGCGCCAGCGCCAGGTGAGGCGGCTCTCGCCGGCGAGCCGCGCCCGCCCGCGCGAGCGGGCGACGAGGGCCACCACCCGCTCCGGGGCCACCGCCGCCCCCCGCCGCGCGACGAGGTCGAGCGTGTCGGCGTGCCAGTCGATGCGCTCGAGTCCGAGCGTCTCTCCGGCAAGGCGCAGCCGCGCCACGCGCAGCAGGTTGTGCGCCGGCTCGGGGAGGGGCCCGAAACGCTCGCGCAGTTCCGCCGCGGCCTCCTCGAGTGCCGCGGGTGTGCGGGCCGCGGCGATCCGCTTGTAAAAACCGAGCCGCTGCGGCGCTTCGGCGACGTAGGCTTCCGGGAGGACGGTCGGCAGGCAGATCGTGACCTGCGTCGGCCGCTCCTCCGGGACGGGCTCGCCCTGAAGCTCGCGGATCGTGTCGCGCAGCAGCTGCGCGTACATCTCGAAGCCGAGGGCGGCGATCTGCCCCGACTGCTCGTAGCCGACGATGTTCCCCGCCCCGCGGATCTCCAGATCGAAGAGCGCCACCTGGAAGCCCGCCCCCAGGTGCGAGTACTCCCTCAGGACCTCGATCCTGCGGCGCGCCGTGTCGGAGAGCGCGTTCTCGCCCGGGATCAGCAGGTAGGCGAAGGCGCGGTGGCGCGAACGCCCGATGCGTCCGCGCAGCTGGTAGAGCTCGGCGAGGCCGAAGGCGTCGGCGCGACTGACGATCATCGTGTTCGCGTTCGGGATGTCGAGCCCGGACTCCACGATCGAGGTCGAGACCAGCACGTCGAGGGTGCCGCCGCGAAACGCCGCCATGACCCGCGAGAGTTCGCGCTCGGCCATCTGCCCGTGGCCGACACCGACGCGGGCCTCCGGGACCAGCCGCGACGAGCCAGGCCGCGATCCGGAAGATGCTCCTGCACGCGGTTGTGCACGAAGAAGACCTGCCCGCCGCGGGCCAGCTCGCGCCGCACCGCCTCGGCGACGAGCGCGGGCTCGAAGCGCGCGATGGTCGTCTGGATGGCCAGCCGGTTCTCCGGCGGCGTGGCGACCAGCGAGAGCTCGCGCAGCCCCGAGAGCGCCAGGTGCAGCGTGCGCGGGATCGGCGTCGCCGTCAGGGTCAGCACGTCGACGTGCGCGCGCATCCGCTTGAGCGCCTCCTTGTGGCGCACGCCGAAGCGCTGCTCCTCGTCGATGATCAGCAGGCCCAGGTCGGAAAAGACGATGTCCTTCCCGACGATGCGGTGCGTGCCGATCAGGATGTCGACCTCGCCCCGCGCGAGAGCATCGATGACCCGGCGCTGCTCCTTCGGCGTCACGAACCGGCTCAGGACCTCGATGCGGGTCGGCCACGGGGCGAAGCGCTCGCGGAAGGTGACGAAGTGCTGCTGGGCGAGCACGGTCGTCGGCGCGAGCAGTGCCACCTGCTTGCCGTCCATCACGGCCTTGAAGGCCGCGCGCATCGCGACCTCGGTCTTGCCGTAGCCGACATCCCCGCAGACCAGCCGGTCCATCGGGTGCGGGCGCTCCATGTCGGCCTTGGTCTCCTCGGCGGCGCGCAGCTGGTCCTTCGTCGGCTCGTACTCGAAGGCCATCTCGAACTCCGCCTGCCAGGGGGAATCGGCCGAGAAGGCGTGCCCGGGGGCGTGCTGCCGCAGCGCCGCCAGTTCGAGCAGTTCGCGGGCCATGCCGAGCATCGCTTTCTTGGCGCGCTTTTTCGTCGTGACCCAGCCGCGTCCGCCGAGGCGGTCGAGAACCGGGCGCACGCCCTCGGCGGCGATGTAGCGCTGCACGCGGTCGACCGCACCGACCGGCACGTACAGCTTCGCGTCGTCCTGGTAGAGCAGCAGGAGGAACTCCTCCTCGCCGTCGCCGGCCGGCAGGCGCACGAGGCCGCCGAACCGGCCGATCCCGTAGTCGGTGTGGACCAGCAGGTCGCCGGGACGCAGCAGGGCGAAATCCGGCACGAGGCGTCCCGCGCGGCGGCCCCTCGGCGGTGTGCGCGCGCACCCGGGTGCCGAAGAGGTCGTCCTCGGTGAGCACCGCGATCCCGGCAGCGGGCCAGGAGAAGCCCTCTTCCGGCGGTCCCCAGGTCAGAAGCGGCGCGCCGGGGCGGGGATCGGCCAGGACGCCCGGGACCGCGGCCGGATCGAGCGGCGCGGTGCCGAGGCCCTGTTCGCGACAGAGTTCGCCGATGCGGGCGGCGTCCTCCGGGGTGCGCGCGACGACGATGCACGGCGGCGCGTCCCTGGGCGGCGGCGATGGTCTTCACCGCGCGCCGGCAGGTGCCCCTCGCGCTTTCCGGCCGCCCCCCCCGCCGCGAGAAAGGCGCGTCCGGTCGCGGTCTCGACGGCAGAACTCGCGGTCGGCATCCGGCGCGAGGCCGAACAGGTCGAACTGCACGACCCCGAGTTCCTTGATCCCGGCGCGCCAGAGATCGAAGCCGACGAAGACCCGCTGCGGATCCGCGAGGCCCGGCAGCGCGGCGCGGCCGAGGCCCCGGGCGATCTCCTCGTCGAGTTTGCCGGCCCGGGACTCGAGATCCGGCCACTCGTCGAGCAGGAGCACCGGGGGGGAGGCGAAGTAATCGAGCAGCGTCTGGCGCGAGTGCAGCAGCGCGGCGCCGTAGTGCTCGAGTCCCGGGAGGGCCGCCGCGTGCTGCGCGAGCCAGGATTCCCCGCCCACCGGTCCGCCCTCGGGCACGATGAGGTGCTTTTTCAGCGCCCCGAGAACGCCGCCGTCGAGGAACACTTCACGCGCCGGCAGAACGACCACCCGCTCCAGCGTGCCGGTGTTGCGCTGGGTCTCCACGTCGAAGGCGTGGATCGAGTCGACCTCGTCGCCGAAGAGTTCGATGCGCACCGGCGCCGGCTGGGCCGGCGGGAAGAGATCGACGATGCCGCCGCGCTGGGAGAACTCGCCCGGCTCGGCGACCCGGGCCGCCGGCCGGTAGCCCCACTGCACGAGGTGGCGTCGGAAGCGGTCCCACTCGAGGGTGCCGCCGCGCTGCACGTCGAGGCGCGCCAGGAGGACTTTGCCCCGGGGGATCAGGTACTGCAGCGACGGCCTCGAGCGGCGCCACGACCAGCGGGCGGCCGGAGCCGGCGGCCAGCGCGGCGAGCGTCGCCATGCGCGCGGCGGCGATCCCCGGCTCGGGGGAGAGCGGCTCGAAGGGCAGGATTTCGCGCGACGGGAAGAGCAGGACCCGCTCGGCGCGCGGCAGCCAGAAGGCGGCCTCGTCGCAAAAGCGCTCCGCCTCCCGGTTGGTCGCCGTGATCACGAGAACCGGCGCGTGCAGCGCGCGGTGCAGCGCGGCGGCGAGAAACGGACGGGCAGGCGTGACGACGCCGCGCAGGGTGAGGCGCGCGGGCCCCTTCCGCAGGGTCGCGGCGATCTCGCGCAGAAGTGCGGCTACTCGGTCATGCAGTCGGGGTGGTACCAGGTGTCGGTCTCGCGATTCCAGTAGAGCTCTTTTTTCAAGCCCGATCCCCGTGCACTTGGCGCACGGAGCGTTCGGCCACGCGGCGCGCTCGTCAGCCTTTTCATCCCAGGCCGTGAAGGTCTTGCCCTGAAACTGCCGGGGCTCCTTGTGCATCCAGGAGTCGTCTTCCTTGAAGAACTCCGCCACCTTGTCCAGGAAACCCATCGTTCTCCCCTCCGCCTTCGTCTGTCCGGGCTGCCGCCATCATACCATCACCACGAACCATTGCGGACAGCCGTGGCATTCTGTGTCGCGGAGGCTGGAGGGCGGCTGATCCCGCCCGGTGCATCAATTCAGCGAACGGCGGGAGGGGTACGCTCTCCCCAGGAGACGGATGCGGGCCGCGGGGTTCGCACCCCAGCCCGGGTCGCAACCTTCGGTCTCACGCCAGCAGCGTGACGTCGGCGAGGCGTTTGCAGCCGGTCAGCGCCATCAAGAGACGGTCGATGCCGAGGGCGTTGCCGGCGCAGGCGGGGAGACCGGAAACCAGGGCGTCGAGAAAACGACGGTCGATCGGGTAGGGCACCTTCCCGCGCCGCACCCGCTCGGCGTTGTCGCGTTCGAAGCGCTCCTGCTGCTCGCCGGCGGCGGTGAGTTCGGAGAACCCGTTGCAGATCTCCACCCCGTCGAGGAGCAGCTCGACGCGCTCGCAGATCGACGGGTCGTCGCCCGAGCGGCGCGCCAGCGCGCCGGCGGGCGCCGGCCAGTCGGCGAGAAAGACCGCGCCGAGGGCCTCGAGACGCGTCTCGATTTTCGTCACGAAGTCCAAGAAAAATCGCTCCTCGTCGAAGGCCTTCGAGGGGCGCCAGCCGGCCCAGCGCTCGAAGGCCTCGTCGACCCCGAGTCGGGCGAACGGACGCGGCCAGGCGGACAGGCGCGTTGCGATCCCCTCGCCCTCGAGCACGGCGGCAGCTTCGGCGACGAGTTCCTCGGTGTGCGCCATCAGATCGTGGTAATCCTCGCCGGCGGCGTACCACTCCAGCAGCGTGAATTCGGCGTTGTGCCGTTCGCCCCGCTCGTCGGCGCGGAAAGCCCGCGCCACCTGCACGATGCGCCCGAGCCCGGCGGCGAGGAGCTTCTTCATCTCCAGCTCGGGCGAGGTGGCGAGGTACAGGCCCTCGCCCGCGGGGAGGGCGTCGATGTGGGCGTCGATTCCCGGGCACGCCACCCGCTGCGGGGTTTCGACCTCGATGTATCCGCGGTCGTGAAACCAGCGGCGCAGCCGTCGCACGACCAGGTCGCGCAGCCGCAGCCGCTCGGCGATCGGGAGGGTGGCGAAGGTTCCCGGAAGCGTCACCGCGAGACGCGCCGGAGGTACTCCGCGGTGCGGGTGTCGATCTGCAGCCAGTCGCCCTGCTTGACGAACAACGGCACGAAGATCGTCGCGCCGGTGGAGAGTTTCGCGGGTTTCGTGGCGCCCGTGGCGGTGTCGCCCTTGAGGCCGGGGTCGGACTCGATCACCTCGAGCTCGACGAAGTTCGGCGGGGTGACGCCGATCGGCTGATCGCGGAAATAGAGGATCTTGACCGAGAGGTTCTCGGTGATCCAGTTTTTCGCGTCGCCGACGTGATCATCGTCGAGTTCGACCTGCTCGTAGGTCGCGTTGTTCATGAAGTGGTAGCGGTCCCCCTCCTTGTAGAGGAACTGCATGTCGTGCTCTTCGAGCGCGGCCGGCTCGAGCCGCTCGCCCGTCTTGTAGGTCCGGTCCAGGACGTTGCCGGTGATCATGTTCTTCAGGCGGGTGCGCGTGAACGCGTTGCCCTTGCCGGGCTTGACGTGCTGGAAGTCGATGACGACCCAGGGCGCGCCGTCGATGACGACTTTCAGGTTCTTGCGGATGTCGGCTGTTTCGTACATGGTGCTCCTCCGTTCGGGTTGTCATTCTTGATCGGGTAGCAGGGAACCGGCCGCGAGTCCGCGACCGGCAGGTCCGGCCTGCGGCCGGGTCAGACGGGCGGGGGGCTGCCGAAGAAGCGCGCCCCGAGCGCTGCGGGGTCCGCGGCGCGAACAAGAGCGACCGGAATCGGCCCGGCGGCGGCGATTTCGCGGCCGAGAGGGTCATCCGCGAGCCCGAGGATGTCGAAGCTCCCCCCTTCCGGCAGCGCGGCCAGGAACCTCTCGGGGACCAGGGAAAGGCGCACCCCGCCGCGACTGACGTCCCGCAGCGAGGCCGCCGCGCTTTTCCCGGCGAAGAACAACTCGACCGGCAGCTGCAGGGGGATGCGCGGGTGACGGCGCTGCTCACCGGTTGTTCGCTCGGGCCACGGCGCCGCGGCGGCAAGGCCGGCTTCGAGGTCGGGGAACGCGGCCAGTCCGAGCAGGGAACGGCGCACCGCGGGGACCAGGTCGATCCAGGTCGCGGGGTAGCCGATCACGCGGAACCCGGGATGGTCGTCGCGACAGCGGGCGAGTGCGGCAGCGCCGATGTCGTCGACGAGCCTGGCCTGCCGCAGATCGACAAGGAGACCCGTCTCCCCGGCGCGGAAGAACAGCTGCACCCGTTCGGCGAATCGCCGGGCGCCGCTGCCGGCAAGGTCGCCGTCCACGGTCCACAGCGCGCACGAACCGTACCGGTAGCTGCCGACTCCGGCGGCCCTCCAGGTCACGGTGTGCTCCCCCCGATCGAGCGGCGCCTCATTTCAGCGCCGCCGGTCAATTCCGTAGCGGTCGATCTTCTTCTGCAGCCCGAGTCGGCTCAAGCCGAGAATCCGGGCGGCGCGGCTCTTGTTCCAGTTGGCGTCGGCGAGGGTCTGCGAGATCATCTCCACCTCGAGTTCGCCGACCACCTGGCGCAACGAGGCCTCGCGCTCGGCTCCCGGCGTGCGACCCGCCCGGGAGATCGAGGCGCGGAGATCGTCAAGCCGGATGACCGTCCTGCCGGAACCGGCCCGCGCCAGTTCCTCGTCGAGTTGGCGCACATCACCAGCCCAGTGGTGCGATTTCAAGGCAGCGAGCGCTTCGGGGGCGATCGTCGGGGGGGTTGCCCCGCGCGCCGCCGCGTGGCGGCTCAGCAGGTGAGCGGCGATGAGCGGGATGTCCTCGGGCCGCTCCCGCAGGGAGGGCACGGCGAGCACGAGCCCCGTCAGGCGGTCGGCGAGGTCGCGCCGGAAACGGCCGCCGCGGGCGGCCCCGTCGAGGTCGATGTCCGCACTGGCGACGATCCGGGCGCGGGGGTGATCCGCAGAATCGACCGCACCCGTCGCCAGATAGTCAAGCAGACGCTCCTGGGATCGGGCGGACAGATGCTCGATCGCCGCGAGGTAGAGCGTGCCGCCGGCGGCCGCGGCGATCAGTCCCGGGGTGTCGCCTGAACCGAAGATCCCTGTTTCCCGGAGGGTCTCGGGGACGGCCGAAAGGATCTCCGCGACGAACGGGCCAGCCGCGCGCGGACCGGCGCGGTGAACGGCGGCGGCAATGGACCCGCGGCCGCTTCCCGGCTCCCCCGCGATAAACAACGGCTCACGGCTGTTTGCCGCCGCAGGGAGCGCCGCACGCAAAGCCTGGGCGGGGCTGCTGACGCCCGCGATCGTGGGCGATCCCAGCAGGTCGAGCCAGAGTTGTTCCCGCAGGGGATCGATCGCGGCCGCGTCCAGCGCGTTCGCAAGGATGCCGAGCACACCGGCCGCCATGTCGAGAAAGTCGTCGAGCGCGCGCAGCTGCCCCGGCGAGAGTTCGTGGATCGCGGGGCCGTGTGCGAGCAGCAGTCGCCGCCCGCCGTGAGCGCACCCGACGGTCCGGACGGGCAGCTTGAGTCCCGACGGGTCGAGGTCGTGCGGGGTGCCGTGTCCGGGATCGGAAAGGGTGAGCCGGACCCCGAAGGTTGCGCGAGAATAGCCGTCGATCCGCTCCAGCGAGCGCTGCAGGGCGTCTCCGGCCGGGTCCGTCATGTTCGTCATCTCCGAATACTGTCCCCACAGGACCGGCGGGGACGCCCCGCGGTCACGGGATGGGGAAACGTTTGCGCTGGAAGGATAGCGGTTCCACCCGCCGTAATCAAGCCCGCCGAGCGGTCCTTACTTGCTGCGGGACGACTGCACCGAGAGGAGCCGCTCCAGATCCATGCGGAAGCCCGCCGGGACGGCAAAGTTTTCGCCGAGGCTCTCGTCGCGCGAGATTTTCGTGATCTCCCACGACGCGCGGTAGGGGCGGGCGCCTTCGATCTCCAGCGACCCGGCAAGGGGCAGGCCGACGAGGACCAGCGGGGGGGCCGCCGCCGCCCAGGGCAGGCCGAGGGCGCCCTCGAGACGGGCGTAGTCACGGCTCCAGGCCGGGTCGGTGACGCGCCAGGAGCGCAGGGTGAGACGCGGCGCTTTGCCGCTGACGATGACCTCCGCGCAGGAGGTCCCGAGAAGCATTTTCTCGGCCCCGGTGGCCGTGGCGCCGAGGCCGCGCGCGTCGTAGCCGAGGCCCGAAGCGAGCAGCGGCGGGACGAGTTCCAGCGGGAGCAGAAAGTAGCTGCGGCTCGGGGTGTCGACGATGAGCGCCGATTTTTTTTCGTAGGAAAAGATCAGTGTCTCGGCCCGGTCCGGCGTGATCCGCGCGCCGGTGGGGGTGAGCACCATGCGGAAGGGGATGGCGCGGCGCTCGGGCGCGCTGATCGTGTAGACCCCCTCGGCGACAATCGCCGCCTGCGCGGACAGAACCGGGACCAGAACGATGAGCACGGCGGCGGGAATCGACCTGTTTCGCGAACTTGATCAGCGCTGTCGTTGCGTCCATTGCGCTGCCTTGGTAGCGCAGTGGACGATGGAAGTCAACCGGCGCGGGGGGTTGTCGCGTGCCTTGGGCGGGGGCGTCGCCGGACTTCTCACGCCTCCCGTCCTGAAACGGAATGGTCCTGACGGAATCAAAACAAGGATTCGATATTTGTTTCGAACGCTCAACCCAGCAAGGAGGACCGCCATGGCCAAGAAATTCCTGTTCACCATCTCCCACGCGACCTCGAGCCCCCTGGAGGCCATCGGGATTCTCAAGGTCGCCTCGAACATGAAAGCCTACGACGACGACGCGGAGATCGCGGTCTTTCTGCTCGGGGAGGGAGCCCAGTTGGCGAAGAAGGGCGTCGCCAAGACGATCTCGATGGAACTTGAGGGCGCCACGGCGAATGTCGGCGAGTTGCTCGAGATGGCCATCGAGATCGGCATCAAGGTTTCCGTCTGCCACGCCTTCATGCCCGGCGCGAAGCAGGAGGATCTCCTCGAGGGCATCCAGATCCAGTCCAGCTCCAACATCGGGGAGCTGATGCTCGACGGGTACGTTCCGTTCTCCATCAGTATCTGACCGGCCGCTGAAAGGTGCGACCTGCGGCGGTACTCCGCCGCTGTGATAGGCTGCGGCGATCATGAGACAGCCCCTGTCGCAGGTCGGACGCGGCCCTGAAGGTCACGGGCCGCTGATCCTGCTCGTTGTAGCGGCGGCGGCGCTCTTCCCGCTGCTCGCCGCGCTGCGTCAGTCTCGACGACAACAGTCTCACCTCGTGGGCCTGGGTTCTCGAGGGGCGCAACCGGTTCGGGCTCTGGGCGCTGCATCTCGCCGCGATCGGCGCCGCGCTGCTGCTGTCCCGCCGGACGCTGCCCGGGCGGTGGCGCCTGCCGGCGGCGGTGCTCGCCGCGTTCGCCGCCGGCGTCGCGCTGGCCGGCGAGCCCGAGGTCGTGATCGACGCCTCGCGCTACTTCGTCCAGGCCAAGTATCTCGAGCTGTTCGGGCCGTCCGCGTTTTTCCGCGATTGGGGCGGCGTGCTGCCGGCCTGGACCGACCTGCCGCTGCCGGCGTTTCTCTACGGCACGATCTTTCGGCTCTGCGGCGAGCACCGCCTGCCGCAGCAGATCTTCACGGCCGGCCTCTTCGCGCTGACGGCGTTCGCCACGGCGCGCATCGGCGGGCTGCTCTGGGGCGAGCGGACCGGCGCTCGCGGCGCCCTGCTGCTTCTTGCGATCCCCTGCCTGCTCGTGCAGGTGCCGCTGCTGATGGCGGACATTCCGGCCATGGCCGCGGTCACCGTGGCGCTCTGGGGCCTGCTCGAGACGCTCGAGCGCCCCGGCGCGCGTCGGGTCGCGGCGGCCGCGCTGGCGCTCGCCGCCGCGCTTCTCGCCAAGTACTCGACCTGGGTGCTCCTCGGGGCGGCCTTCGGGATCATTCTGCTTCTCGAGGCGCTGCGGGGCCGGTGGGCTGCGGTTGCGCGGGGCGCCGCCGCCGGCGCCCGCGGGCGCCTTCGCCCTGGCGCTCTTCGCCCTCGCGAAACCGGATCTGGTGCAGCGTCAGCTGGCGCTGCTGGCGGGCTTCCAGTGGGAGGGGCTGCGCCGCTGGGTCGAGAGCTACCCCTCGACCTTTCTCTTCCAGACCCACCCGTTGCTCGCCGTCGCCGCGCTCGCCGCTCTCTGGCAGGGGTGGCGGGGACGCGATCCCGAGGTGCTCGTGGCGGCCGCCCTGCCGCTGGTGCTCTTTGCGCTCGGCGCCCGGCGCAGCCGCTATCTGCTCCCCGCACTTCCCGATGATCGCCCTGCTGGCGGCCCGCGGGCTCGAGGCGCTCCCCGGACGCGCGCGCCGCTTCGCCGTGCTGGCCGCGGTGGGGTTCTCGCTGGTCACGGTCTTCGCCGTCTACCTGCCGTTTCTCAAGTGGGTGAACACGGCGAACCTGCAGGCGGCCGGGCATTTTCTCGACGAGCGCGAGATTGCGGCGGTCGAAGTGACGGTGCTGCCGTCGCCGGGGTCGCGCTCAACCCCGAGGTCGCGGTGCCGCTGCTCGACTACCACACGGCGGCGCGGCTCATCGTGCGTTCCCCGACCCCGAGACCGCCCCGCCGGAGGAGCTGCGCGCCTCGTCGTTCCGGTTCACCTGGGAACAGCCGCTCCCGTCGTGGTACCGCGACGACTCGCCGGCGCCACCCGGGGCGGCACAGGTCCTGATCGCAGGAGACCCCGCTGCGCCGCTCCCGGAAAAGCTGGCGCTGCAGGTCGCCGGGCGCGCTCCGGACGCGGTCTTCGTCCGGGACGCGGTCTATCGCTACCGGACGCTCGTCTGCGTCTGGCTTGGCGACGGCCGCTGACAAGGGCCCGTCGTTGCGTGCCGACCTTGCCTCCTGCGAGCGCCGCGGTGCGGCGGGCCGCGACGTACGACTCGTACGTCTCGGCATCCGCTCGGCGGGCGCCTTGCATCCGGACCTTTCTGAGCGGCCTCGCCGCGACCGTGACGGCCGCTGAAGGCGCCCGGGCTGCCCTACCCGTCACCCCAGGGCCCGGACTCGTCGCGCTTGAAGGCGCCGCGCTTCGTCCAGAGCCCGATCAGGCTGCGCGCGCCGCGCCACGCCGCCGCCACCTCGTGGAGCGAGCGGATGCCGAGCGTGCGCCGCAGCAGGTAGCCCGGGCGCGAGTAGAAGGTGCGGTAGGCCTGCTGGCGCAGCTGCTGGATCTGCTCGCGCGTCATCGTGTGCGGCACGAAGGCGGCGCCCTGGTAGGTGTAGGTGGAGAGGTCCTCGGCGACGGTGCCCAGTTCATGCCGGCGCTCCCAGAGCTCCGAGCCCGGGAACGGCGTCAGCGCGTGAAAGCTCGCGATGTCCGGGTCCAGCTCGCAGGCGAACCGGATCGTCTCGAGCCCCTCCGCGTAGGTCTCGCCCGGGATGCCGAAGAGAAACGGGGTGTGCACGCGCAGGCCCGCCGCCTTGGCCGCCCGCACCGCGCGGCGCGTCTGCTCGAGCGTGATCCCCTTGCGCAGCGCGTCGAGGTTCTTCTGCACGCCGCTCTCGGCGCCGAAGAGGATCGCCCAGCAGCCGGCGTCGCGGAAGGCGTCGAGCAGTTCGCGGTCGACCTGGTGCACGCAGGCCGAGGCGAACCAGACGATGTCGAGCCGCTCGGCCCTGATGCGCCGCGCGATCTCGAGGGCCCGGCCGCGGTCGGCGGCGAGCGTGTCGTCGAGGAACTTGATCTCGCGGTAGCCCGCGGCGACGAGGTGCCGGATCTCGGCGATGACGTTGTCGACGCTGCGGTAGCGGATCCCGTGCCGGCGCTCGCGGTCGATCTGGAAGCAGAAGATGCAGCGGCGGTTGCAGCCGCGCGAGGTGATCATCACCGCGACCGGGCGTGCGCCGGTAGGTGGCCGGGGGCGGGACGTAGACCTCGCGGTCGCCGAGCAGGTCGCGCGCCGGGAAGGGCAGGCGGTCGAGGTCGAGGATCAGCGGCCGCGGCGGGTTCTCGACGACCTCGCCGCCGCGGCGAAACGCGACGCCCGCCAGCCCGTCGAGGTCGTCGCCCCGCTCGAGGCGCGCCGCGAGCTCGACCATCGTGTCCTCCGCCCTCGCCGGTGACGACGGCGTCGAGCTCGCGGCGGCCTCCCGCAGGCACTGCGCCCCGGCGTAGACGGGGTAGGGCCCGCCGGCGACGATGAAGGCGCCGGGCAGGATCCGCCGGACCTCGGCGGCCGCTGGCGCGCCTTGTGCCAGCCGAAGGCGGTGGCGTAGAGGCCGACGATGCGGGGCGCGAAGGCCGCGAGCTCGCGGAGGATCTCGCTCGCGCCCCCGGAAGGCGCCGTTGAAGAAGCGCACCTCGTGGCCGGCCTCGCGCAGGCTGGCCGCGACGTAGAGCGTGCCGAGCGGCTGCCAGTAGTTGATCTGCGAGGCGGCGGTGCGGCTCGAGAAGATCTCCGCCGGGCGACCAGGCCGGGATGACGAGGGCGCACCTTCATCGCGCCGGCTCCCCCGCGAGCAGCCGCGCGCGCGGTGTCGATCCCGGAGCGGATGGCGTGGTCCATGTTCTGGTAGGCGAAGCAGCCGCTGCGCCCCGCGACGTGGAGGTTGGCGATGCCGCCGAGGCCCGTCGCGCACGGCCGCCGCGTGCCGTCTCGTAGCCGACCTCGAAGAGCGGGTAGGCGGCGGGCACCCGCACGATGCGCGTGCCGATGACCTCGCCGGCGCACGAGATAGCCGAGCCGCTCGAGGCCCGTCGACGGTGAGGTCGGCGAGCTGCTCGTCCGTCGACTCCCAGATCGCGTCGCCGCGGAAGCAGAAGTACTCGGCGACCACGAGCGATGCGCTCCGGCGGCGCCATCGCGCGCGACCAGTTCTTCGGCTCGTGGATGCGGCCGAAGGGGATCGCGCGGTCCGGGAGGTAGATCCAGGTCTGGTCGGTGACGAACGGGCGGTCGACGGCGACGGCGGCCAGCAGCAGGTCGCGGAAGCCGAGCGCGCGCCGCCGCCTCGCAGCACCGCGGGGGCCGGCGCCGGGTCGAGCAGCCGCGCGAGCGCCGGCAGCGGGATCGTCGAGACGACGGCGGCGGCGGCGAAGGCGCGCTCGCCCGCCGGCGGTCGCGCAGCGACACCTCGCGGACGCGCCCGGCCTCGTGGCGCACCCGGGTCACGCGGGCGTCGCAGAGGACGCGGCCGCGCGGCGCGAGCTCCTCGGCGAAGCGCTCGCCGACGCGGCCGATGCCGAGGCGCGGGTAGGCGAAGCGGTCGACGAGGCTCGCGACGCGTGCCGCGGTGCTCGCGCGTGAAGGCGTCGCGGATGGCCCGTGCCGAGCGAGAGCCCCTCGATCCGCCTCGCGACCCAGCCGACGCTGATGCGGTCGCAGGGCAGGCCCCAGACCTTCTCGCTGTACTCCTTGAAATAGATCGTGAAGAGCGTGCGGCCGAAGCGGCGCACCACCCAGTCCTCGAGGGAGACGTCGGGCGCGCCGCCGAGCGCGCGCAGCTGCTCGACGGCCCAGTCGGCGACGACGCGCGCGGCGGTCGCCGGGCCGAGGGCGGCCAGCGCGTTGCGCGGGCGCAGCGGGTAGTCGACGTAGCGGCCCGCGCAGCAGGATCTTGCTCGAGCGCGGCACGTCGATGAGCTCGTCGCCCAGCAGCCGCCCGACGAGGTCCGCGACCTCCTGCGTCGTGGGTGAAGAAGCGGTGGCCGCCGAGGTCGAAGCGGAACTCGCCGAAGGTCTCGGTGCGCGAGAGGCCGCCGACGACCGGGCCGGCCTCGAGGACGAGCGTCTCGCGGCCCGCCGCGGCGAGGGTGTGCGCGGCGGCGAGCCCGGCGAAGCCGGCGCCGAGGACGAGCACGGGGGCGTGCCGTCCGGCGGGGCAGGCGTCCCGGCGGCCCGGGTCTGGTCGAGTGCGTCGCGGCATGCGGCGGATGGTAGCAGGTCCGTGAAACAACGCGGCCCGGGGGCGCTCGCTGCTGCGGGCGCGGCCCGGGCCGGTCGTGTGTCTCGGGTGAGCCTAGTCTTCCATGTCCTGCATCGGCTTGATGAACTTGAAGTAGACCATGATCCAGTTGCCGAGGATGATCGCGATCGTCGCGACAGAAGCTGCCGACCGAGAGCGTCGAGAGGCCGGTGATCGCCTGCCCGACGTTGCAGCCGAGGGCGAGCGTCGCGCCGAAGCCCATCATCAGGCTGCCGAGCATCACGGTCGAGGAGTTCCTTCGGGTCGCGCGGGGTCTTCCAGGAGAACTCCTTGAGGCCGCGGGCGGAGAGGTAGGCCCCGATCGGCACCGCGATGATGAAGATCACGCCCCAGGTGAGCTTGAGGTTCCCGAGCGCGTAGTTCTGGAAGAAGGACGAGCGCGAATCGCCGGTGAAGAGGGTGAAGAACAGCTCGCGGGTCGGGGTCGTGAACGAGAGCCCGCGCGCGGTGTCGTGCAGGTCGCCGAACTTCGCGGAGGCCCACAGGGAGAGCACCGAGATCAGGCCGATCAGCAGGCCGGTGACCGACCAGTAGTAGCCCTTGCCCTTCTTGATCGCGAAGGGCTTCTCCGGCCGGATGGCGATGAAGACCGCGACGGCCACGACCGCGATGAAGGCCCACTTGCCGCCGGTGCTGCCGCCGAAGATCTGCGAGAGTTTGTAGGGACCCTCGCTCCCGATGATCATGAACTTTTTCGACCAGTCGTAGAAGGGCTTCAAAATGCCGTCCTGCATCATCGCAATGCCGCCGAAGAAGCCGCCCACCGCGACGAAGGAGGCGAGCTGCCCTTCGCCGACGCGGTACCAGATGCCGCTGCCGCAGCCGCCGGCGAGCACCATGCCCATGCCGAAGAGCAGGCCGCCGGTGATGTGCGCGATCGGCCAGAACGGCTGGGCCATGAGCTTGATGACGCCGCCGTCGTAGAGAATGTTGGCGCCGACGATGCTCACGAGCAGCGCGATCAGGAAAGCCCGGAACGTGACGAACTCCTTGATGAAGATCGTGTCGCGGAAGGCGGTGTTCATGCAGAAGCGGCCGCGCTGAAGGACCCAGCCCATCAGGCCGCCGCAGAGCAGTGCGGTGAACAGAAAGCCGAAACCGGCAACGGGAAGCCCATTCTTCATCGGTGGGGCGGGAGCGGCGACCGGGGCGGCGACCGGAGTGGCGACCGGGGCGGCGACCGGAGCGGCCACTGGTTCGGCCACCGGGGCGGCGGGGGAGCTGCCATACCCGCCGGTACGCGGCGGGCTGCGCCTCGGGCGGTGGCCGAGGTTTCCGTTTTTGCAGCGGCTGCGGGGGCCCGTGCCTTCTCAGGCGCAGCCCGGGCTTGATCTTGGCTGCGGGAGCCGGGTGCCGGCGAACCGTAGCCGCCCGAGCTGGGCGGCGGGCGCCGGAGAGCCGTAGCCGCCCGAGGCGGCGGCGGGAGCCGGCGCGGGTGAACCGTACCCGCCCGAACTGGGCGGGCGGGCGCCGGAGAGCCGTAGCCGCCCGAGGCGGCGGCGGGAGCCGGTGCGGGTGAACCGTAGCCGCCCGAGCTGGGCGGGGGCGGAGCCGGAGAGCCGTAGCCGCCCGAGGCGCGGGAGCCGGCGCGGGTGAACCGTAGCCGCCCGAGCTGGGCGCGGGCGCCGGAGAGCCGTAGCCGCCCGAGGCGGCGGGAGCCGGTGCGGGTGAACCGTAACCGCCGCTGTCAGCTGCCGAGGCAACACCTGCAAGACCTTGCGCGATCAGGAACGCCATCACGAGAAGAACCACGCTGAGAGACCGAACTTTACACCTCATGCCTACACGCCCCCCTGGTTCACTGTGTGAGTTCCCACCCCGGACAGGCGGGGTGTCGACATCAACAAATCCCGCCTGCCAATAATGAATCCTTTTGTTACCTAAATCGTGAATGTTTGTCAATGCATTAAGAATGAAGGGATTCCCGGCATTGGGCGATTCAGATCGCGATCGACGCAACCCCCATATTCCGGAAGACGACGGAATTCCAGGATGGGTGCTGGCGCTTGCTCAGTCCTGCCGAGTGCGTTGATAGCGGACGGGGAGCGGAGCGGAGCGTACAATCTGCTCACCCCGCCTTGTGAAGAGCCGACGGATGCGGAGCGTCGGCTTTCTCAGAGCACGATCACCCGGTCCATCTCGTGATTCATCGTGGCGTTGTCGTACTGGCTGCCCGCCGAAATCTCCTTCGGGAGCCCGTCCGGTTTGGTGCCGAGGTGCTGCGCGCTGTAGTCGCAGAAGGCCATGGTCACGCCCTCGAGCTGGCTGAGGCCCGTGAACGCCGGATCGGCAAGCAGCCGCGTGCCGTCGTCCATCGCGAAAATTCTCACGGTGTGCCCTTTCGACAGCGCCGCCCGCGTGATGCCGTCCACCGCAGCGAGGTGGCCGTTGGTGTTGACGAACAATCCAAGTTTCATAGTGTTTTCACCTCTACCAGGAAATGATTTTGTCCGAGGCCACGATCCGATCGACGATCCGACCGTAGTCGGTGTTCGTCCTCAGATCGATCACCTCGACGGCGTGGCCGCCGCGGTGCGCCTCGAGGATGGCCTTTTCCGTCGGTGTCAGGTCTCTCTTCACGAGATGCAGGATCTTCACATCAATCCCCCTTCCTGTCCCTGCCCCTCAGTAGGGGAGGATGTTGTCGCACTCGAGCAGCTTGGCGGCGATCTGCTCGTTCGAGAGCAATTCCATGCCCTCGTTCCCCGGGAAGTTGGTGTAGACCTTCTGGTCCATGTCCTTGAGCAGCTCGACGTTCATGGTGTTCGCCTCGGTCGGCTCGAGCTTGCGGTCGAGCACGAAGAGCTGAATCGCGTCGTCGGCCAGGATGAGCCCGGCCGACATCCGGATGGCCTCGTCCTGCCGGTCCCGCGTCAGGACTGCGATATTCTTCTGCATGGTGTCCCTCCTCCTCTTGCTGGCCGAAGTTCTAGGGCTCGACCGGGTAGTTCGCCTCAGAGACGGCCTTCTGGATGAACTGGCCGCCGAAGTACCCCTTGGCCCAGGAACTCATGCCGTACTTGAGCGCCACGACGTTGTAGCCGAGTGCGCGCAGCGGGAGGATGGGGAGGCCCGTGGTCTGCCCCGTGACGCAGGCGAGCACGATCTTCTTGTCCTTGGGGAGCTTCTTCAAGCTCTCGTCCTTGAGGATTTGGTCGACGGGGATCCAGATCGCCCCCGGGATCTTCCCGCCCTGCTGGCCGGGGCCGGCGGGGGGGCCGATCCGGACGTCGACGACGAGGAAGTCCGTCTTCTTCTCGGCGATCATCTTGGCGAGGTCGGCTGCCTTGATCGAGTACTCGCGCCTCGGTCGGCGCCTTCTGGAGAATCTCGTTCATGCGCTTGAGGAGATCGTCGGCCGCCGCGACCGGCGAGAACGACAACGCCACGCCCAGGAGAAGGACTGCCACCGCTACGCTGCGCTTGATCATGCTCTGCCTCCTTATGCTGGTTGAGATCACCCTGCCACCGTCGGGTGCAGGTGCGTAAAATATGTGCAAGTATGATGCCATCCCGAACGGCCCTTACCCGGGGGTTCCGGGAAATCTGACGAATACAAGTCGTTTTCGAGCCATCAGATTGCTTCGCTCCGCACGCAATGACGTTTCCTGGTCGCTTTTCAGCGCCTGCTAGTGTTTCGTGCGCCTTGAGCGGATCGACTGTGTGTCCGACCACATATCGCAGTAGGTCGATGTGATCGCGGCGTCGAAGTCGGCGATATCACCGCCGTTTTCCTTGCGAAAGGCGTCGGCGCCCGATCTGTCGGAGAAGGCCACGCGGCTTTTAGCGGCCATCACCCCCGGTAGGCCGGCGCCGACGACCCAGACCGCCATTTCGGCGTCGATCAGCTTGCCGCTGCGGTAGTCCGCTACCCTCAGCGCCTTGATTTCCTTGCCGAAACTCTGCGCGAGGTCGACGGCCGCGCAGTGGATGCTGCAGGTGCCGATGGTCGTGCCGTTGGCATATTCGACGAGCATCCGCGTGGAGCCGAACTTTTCCCGGTCCATCCCGCAGTACTGGCAGGAGGGGATCCTGTCGATGTCCTTCTCCGCGGCACCAGCTGTTATCCCGCCGCTGAAGAGCACAAGCGCACTTGCCAGCACTATCACGGTTCCGATCCTTCGCATGGCTGTCCTCCCGCCTGAAGATGAAGTGTGCGATCCTCGTCCAGCTCAACGAGGAGAAGTTTACACCATCTTCCGGTCTGCACATCGATGCGTCACCGAAATAGCGCGTATCCTTCCGGCACATTTCCGGCGGAGGGGTGGTGCGGAGGAGAGGTCTCCAGCGGCGGAGCGAAAGCGAAGCCGATGGAGGTCCGCAGCGACAGGACCCCGCAGCCTGCATAAAAACGCTGGAAATCAGAGTTAAATCAAGCTGCATCGTGTCCTGTGACTTGACGGTGCGCGGCCCATGTGGGAAAGTTCATGTCATGATCATACGAGAGTGGCTCGGATAGTGGGGCAGGTGCGGGGTCTCGGCGCGATCGCCGTCCGCAACCTGCGCCGGCGTCCGTTCCGCACCCTTTCCCTGCTCCTGTCCATCGCGCTGCTCGCGACGCTCGTCATCTTCTCGCTCTCCTCGCTGCTGCGCCTCAGCCAGGGCATCCAGCTCACGCTGCGGCGCATGGGCGGCGACATCATGGTCGCCCCGCCCGGCGCGGTGACCAACCCCGAGGAGTTCCTCTTCGCGACCGACAAGCTGAGCCTGCACCTCAAGCGCGACACTCTCGCGCGGCTGCGCGAGATGCCGGCCGTCGAGAAGGTCACCGCGCACACCTACCTCGCCACCCTGGCCGGGGTCTGCTGCAGCATCTCCTCGGCGCGCATCGTGGCCTTCGACCCGGAGACGGACTTCGTCGTCACGCCCTGGATCGAGCAGCGGCTCAAGCGCAAGCTCGGCAAGGACGAGGTCGTGCTCGGCGGCAAGGTCGAGGGCATCAGCTCCATCGAGATGAGCCGCGAGACCTGGCTGCTGGGGATGAAATTCAACGTCGCCGCCACCCTCGACGTGACCGGGCACGCCGCTCGACAACACGGTTTTCATGCGCGAGGCCGACGTGCGCGAGGCGATCGAGAAGAAGCTCACGCCCTACGTCGTCTCCCCGGACGAGGTCTCCGTGATCTTCGTCGCGCTGCGGCGCGGCTTCGACCCGGACACGGTGGCCAAGACCATCGAACGCGAGAACCTCGAGGTCAAGGCGATCACCCGCGGCGAGATCGGCAGCCGGCTGACGCGCTTTTTCCGGGTGACGCTGCAGATCTTCCTGCTCACGGTCATCGTGGGCTCGACCCTCGCGCTGCTGGTGGTGGCCTCGGTCTTCTCCGCCGTCGCCAACGAGCGCACCCGCGAGGTGGGCATTCTGCGGGCGCTCGGGGCGACGCGCGGCCACGTGATCCGGCTCTTCCTCGCCGAGGCGGTCGCGACCGGTCTCATCGGCGGGCTGATCGGCATTGCGGCCGGCGCGGCGCTGAGCGTGCCCGCGGTGCGCGCCGTCGACGAGGTGACGCGTTTCCCCGTCTACTTCTCGCCGCTGGTGCTGCTGGCGATCGGGGCCGGGGGCCTCGGCGCGGCGGTCGGTGTCGCGGTGATCGGGGCGCTGCAGCCCGTGCTGCGGGTCAGCCGCATCGACCCGCTCGACGCGATCAAGGACACGGGGGAGGCGCCGTCGGTGTGTCCGGCCGGGCTCCCCGGCGCGTGCCCGACGCCGGCCGAAAACGTGCTCGTGCGCGTGCGCGAGCTGGAGAAGCACTACCCCGGGGCGGACGGGCACGTCGCGGCGATCGAGGGCCTCTCGCTCGAGATCCGGCGCGGCGAGTTCCTCGCGATCCTCGGCCACTCCGGCTCCGGCAAGACGACGCTGCTCTCGCTCATCGGCGGCCTGACCCGACCGACGAACGGGGAGGTGCTGCTCGACGGCGAGGATGTGGCCCGGCTCGACGAGGCCCGGCTCGCCGCGGTGCGCAACCGCTCCATCGGGTTCATCTTCCAGTTCGCGAGCCTCGTTCCGACGCTGACGGCGCTCGAGAACGTGCTGTTGCCCGCGGCCTTCTCCCCGGCGCCGCCGTTGGGGATCGAGGAGGAGGGCCGGCGGCTCCTGGGCCTCGTCGGGCTCGCCGACAAGCTCAACGCCTACGCCGGGCAGCTCTCGGGCGGCCAGCAGCGCCGGGTGGCGATCGCCCGGGCCTTCATCCTCGAATCCGCAGCTGATCCTCGCCGACGAGCCGACGGGCGACCTGGACGTCGAGACCGAGGCAGGAAGTGATGGGGCTCTTTCGCGAGCTGCACCGCCGCGGGGTGACGATCGCGATGGTGACGCACGAGCGGGAGATCACGAAGGACGCGGACCGCGTCGTCACCATGGACCGCGGCCGCATCCTCTGAGCCCGGGTCGCTGGCATGTCCGCTGGGACCCGTTGCGGAATCATTTTCAGAGCTGCGGAATCCAAAAACACGAGGAGGAAAGGACATGAAGAGAGTCGGGCCTGTGGTGGTTGCAGCGGGAGGTTTGTTCATGCTGGTTGGGGTCGCTGGGCCGGTTCCGGCGCAGACGACGACGCCGAGCCGGGTGGATTATCTGGTTCAGGCCAAGGCTGTCCTCGAGCAAGCCTGCGGCGTCTGTCACCCGCTGGAGCGGTCGCTGTCGAAGACCTTCGACAAGGCGGGTTGGGAGAAGATCGTCGAGCGGATGCACGACAACGGGGCCGAAGTCAACCGGGAGGAACGGGCGCAGGTCGTCGCGTACCTGTTGACCAAGAACACCTTCGAAGCGAAGTGCTCGGTCTGCCACGGCATCGACCGGCCGCTGGGCAAGAGCAAATCCGCCGCGGACTGGCTGGCGACGGTGCAGCGGATGTCGGGAAAGAAGCCGGGGCACCTGACCGAGGCCGAAGTCGCCGATGTCGCCGCCTACCTGAGCATCGTCCGTCCGCTTCCGTAGCTCTCAGGCGGGGATCAACCCCGCCCCTACAACCGTTGAATGTGCATGGTAGAGGAGGGGTTCACCCCCTCCCGCCACAACCTGAAGAGAAAACGGGGAGCGGGTTGATCCCCGCTCCCCGTCGCTGTTCCCGGCGCGAGCGCCGGTTTCATCAGGTTAGTTCTTGTTCCAGTTGCCCGTCCAGGCCGCAGAGGATCGCGTCCTTCGTGATGCCCTCGCCCTTGTGGCAGGCGTAGCAGACCGACTCGCCGGCGCCGAGCAGCTTCTTGTTCTCGATGTCGTAGAGCTGGATCATGCCGTCCTGGATCGGCTCGTTGCAACCTTCCCACTGGCCCTTCTTGCGCAGCGTGAGGACCGCGAACTTGCTGTCCGGGGTCGGGAAGGCGTCGTGGTTCATGCCGTCCTGGCGGTTCTCCTTGGCCACGAGCGTCGAGCGTCCTTGGCGTCGATCACGTAGAACATGTCGTTCGCCGACTGCAGGATGTACTTGCCGTCCGGCGTGAAGTACTGACGGAAGGTGATCGTGCTCTTCGGCGTTGCCGCCGGCGATCGTCGCCTGCTTGACGACCTTGAGCTCGCCCTTCTCGAGCGCCGTCGTTGTCGAGCAGGAAGAGCGCCAGCTCGCCGGTGGTGCCCCAGCCCTCCTTCGGGGTGCCGTTGGCCTTGTTGACCGCGAGCAGGAAGGTCTTCATGTCGGGCGAGGTGTTGCCGTGCATGAACTGGTAGCCGGACTTGCCGACGAGCGAGTCGACGAAGACCCGGTGCTTCGTGGTCCATGGTCTTCTTGTCGATGACGTCGATGTAGCCTTCGTAGGCCATCGTCACCGGGAAGTAGAAGTCCTTGCGTCTGGCCGGAAGCGCAGTAGTTGGCGCCGGTGAAGCCGCCGTCCCGGTCGAGCGCGCGTCGGGGTCAAGGACATGTCCTTGATGACCTTCTCGCCCTTGAGGTCGACCGACCCGGCGTGCAGCTTGCCGTTCGGGTCGAGCTTGTAGGTGCTGTAGAAGAGCAGGTCGCGGTTCGCCGCGTCGATCCGCACGTCGTGGAAGGGGTGGGTCTTCGGGGTGCCGATCTCGATGCGGTCGAGGCTCGTGATGGTGATCGGCTTTGCGGCCGTGGGGTCGATCTGGACGCTCGGCCACCGCGATATGGCCGCCGTGACCGGCGACGTAGAGCTTCCCGCTGTACACGGTGCCCTTCGAAACGACCGGCGCCGGGTTGAACAACTGGGTGCCGAGCGCGAACACGCCGGCCACGACTGCCGCCGCACCAACTACCTTGATCACCTTCTTCATCTTTTCGCTCCTCCTGTGCTGGTTGTCTCCGCCGTCGGTTTCCCGGCGACCCTCGGGTAAGCGTCAGCCAACTCGGCCCTCGCCATCATCCGCACCTTGCTCTCCCGCTACCCATCACCTCCCAAACGCTACGCCGTTTCTCCGGCACATCGGCCATCACTATCCAACCAATACTATAAGATTAGTCTACAAAAAAAGAAAGTCAATCGTTTTACTAGTGTTGTGCAAAGATTCACGTAAACGGACGGTACAAAGCCGTCCTTGAACCCCCTTCCCGTTACCGAAACAAGCAACCTGCTTCAGCCGGTGGTTGTTGACAGGATTAGTCGTGCTTCACTATGTGCGCATGCGTATGAAGAGCGGCGCCGTCGAAGAAGTAGTCGGTTAACCCCGGTTCCTGCGGGGTAGGCGCAGGTACTCCGCCAGGAGCGCGGGGTAGCGGCGCAGGTCGAAGAGGATGTTGGTCATCATGTAGCACTCGTGCGTGCACCAGCACTCGCCGCGGGCGATCCCGGCGAGAACTGCGCGGGCCTGCGGTGATCGTGCCGCGGCCCGCACGTCGAAATCAAAGTCGCGCACGTTGCCCAGCCGCAGCGAGAATTCCTCGCAGGGGTAGAGTTCGCCGCGCTCGTCGAGCACGAGGTTGAGTCGCCCGGCGTGGCAGGGGATGACGCGCCCCTGCCGCCGCAGCGTCTCGGCGATGAGGCGCCGCTGGAGCACGTCCTGCGCCGCCTTGAGCCGCGCGCCGAGGAAACGGTAGCGCGGCTGGGAGCCTTGTTCCAGCCCGCGGGCGAGCGCCTCGGCGGCGGCGATGTACCGGGCCGGGTCGACCGCGCCGAGCGCGGGGTCGGGGATCGTGCCGCGCACGAGACTGAGCGTGTGGGTGTTCACGCCGTCGAGGCGCGAGACTTCGGCGAAGACTTCGGCGGCGACCCCCTGATTCGCTGCGCTGAGCACGGTGTTGATCCCGACCTCGAGGCGCGGCTCGCGCAGTGCCAGTTCCCGCAGCAGTCGGAGACTCTCCAGGACGCAGGCGTGCGCCCCGGACACGCCGCGCAGGCGGTCGTGAAGCTTCGGCGGACCGTCCAGCGAGAGCTTGACGACGATGGTGCTCCGGGGCGCGGCGTCGAGCATCCCCGCCGACGGTGCCGACGGTGCGCTGAGGGTCGAGGCCGTTGCGTGGAGAGCAACACGATGACGGGCCGGCAATGGCGGGCGAAGATCGCGGTGATCTCCGGCAGGTCCTCGCGCAGCGTCGGCTCGCCGCCGGAGTAGGAGAGCCAGAGCAGCGGCCCGACCGTGGGGGCCAGGCGCGCGATCTCGGAGGTCGTGAGTTCGGGGCCTTCGGCTGCCGTTCGTCCGCGCGAGAAACAAAAATCGCAGCGGGCGTCGCAGCGGCGCGTGACGAAGAAGGTCAGGTGCAGCGGCCGGCGCTTCCAGAGCAGTGCGCCGGTGTGGCGCAGTGGTGAGTGGCGCATCATCGTGGTGGAGCCGCGCCAGTCATGAGAGGCCGTGACCATTCTGGCGCCATTTCAGTTGTGCGTGTTGCGGGCGAGATCCACCAAGCCTTGCGCGGCGCCGACCGCGATCGCCATCGGGTAGATCAGCACGAGGTAGCCGGCGGCAGCGGTTGCGAACAGCGGGCCGCCGGCCGCGTGGAAGGCGCGCACGAGCCCGCTGTTGGCGAGGATCGCCGCGAAGACGAGCAGCGGCAACGGCAGCAGCAGGGTGGGAAGACGCAGGACGGCTGCCGCTGCGCTGCTGACCCAGCAGAGCCCGGCCAGGGCGCCGGCCGCCTTCAGTCCGCGCGAGGCGGTGCCCGAGTCGGCGAGCAGGTCGCGGTTGCGCAGCGAGTAGCGCGCCCAGTAGCGCACCTTGCGCGCCGCGTTGCGCAGGCTCCCGGAAAGTCCGAAGCCGAAACTGTGGTGTACCAGCACCTGCGGGTCCATGCGTAGCCGGAAGCCGGCGCGGCGCAGCCGGTGGCAGAACTCGACGTCCTCGAGGATCGGCAGGAAATGCTCGTCGAAGCCACCGCTGGCGCGGAAATCGGCGGAGCGCATGACCATGGCGTGGGTCGCCACGTAGTCCGGGTCGTCGGGGCGACGGGTCTCGTGGTAGTTGATGAAAACCGCCTGGAACGCCGGGAAGAAGCCCGGGTCGAAAGGACGCGTCTCGTAGGTGCCGCCCACCACCGCCCGCGGCCCGGCGGCCTCGAGGGCGGTCGCCGCGCGCGGCATGGTCTGTGGGCCGAGGACGCAGTCGGCGTCGGTGAAGAAGAGGATTTCGCCGCGTGCCGCTGCCGCGCCGGCGTTGCGCGCCGCGCTCGCCCCGCGTCGGTGCTCGAGCCGCACCAGGCGGCAGGGGTGTCGTGCGGCGATCGCCGCGCTCTCGTCGGTCGAACCGTCGTCGACCACGACGACCTCGTTGTCCGGCAGCGCCGCGGCGCAGGCGGCCCGCAGGCAGGCGTCCAGCGCGCGGGCGCCGTTGCGGACGGGGATCACGACCGAAATCATGATGGAATTATAACAGGGTGCCGAAAAAGTCCTTTAACAGGCAGGCTTCTCAAAAAGGTCCAGGTGCAAGGTACACGCGCGCGATGGGCCTTTTCAGCGGCCTGCCAAAGAAACGCCCGCCGGGTTGTGCGGCCTGTTCAGGCCGCCCCGGCGGGCGTTACCATCAGGATCGCGGAAAGCGCGCCCTACGGCTTCTTGATGTAGAGATCCCAGGCCCCGTCGCCGACTTTCTCGACCTCGAGGGGGAAACCCTGCTTCTCGCAGAACTTCGGGATGGAGTCCTCGGCCGAGGCGGGCGCGTCGCACTTCACCTTCAGAATCTGGCCGCTGGCCATCTTCTCCATCTTCTTCTTCGTCAGCACGAGCGGATAGGGACAGACCCGTCCCAGCACATCCAGCGTTTCGTTCTCCTGACCCTTCATTGGTGCACTCCTCCTTGAACGTGTGTTGTTCGCGAGCGTTGTCTAGAAAAAGAGCAGGTGGTCCGCACCCTTGAGTTCGGTGTGGATCTGCTCCCAGGGCACGACCTGCATGGTGACGTCCGCCCCCATTGCCGAGGCGTCGGGCATGTCCGCTTCGGTCATCCCGTAGCGGACGAGGTCCTCTTTGCAGACGAGGATCTTCAGATCGCAGAGCAGGCCGTTCTGGAGGTGGTTCTCGGTGCTGGTGATCCCGTAGACCTCCATCGCCTTCTGGTTGTTCTTGCAGTTCAGGACGCCCTCGCCGACGAAGGCGACGACGGGTACGACCGAGTCGCCGTCCTCGAGGTAGATCTCAACCGACTGGCTCGCGATGGCGTGGGTCATCGCGAGCTTCGGGTTCTCGCACTTGTAGCCGGCGCGCTGCACGAGGAACGCCAGGTTCGTCGTCTTGGCCATGATCACTCACCTCCGATGTGGAGGACCCGGTCGGCGGTGTGGCAGCTCGCCAGGTACCAGTCCATGCTCTTGCGGATGAACTTCGGGTGGTCGACGGTGTCCTCCTTGTGGAAACCGCGCGCCTCGGCGCAGGCCTCGCAGGCGCACATGTTCATCCCCTTGTCCATCGCGTCGCGGATGCGTCTTGTCGAGGTAGGAGTAGTCCTTGAAGGACTTCTGCCCCTTCTTCGAGAGCATCACGGCGTTGCCGGACATCCAGAAGTCGACCTCGTGGCCCTTCTCGATGGCGGCTTCCGCGAACTTGACGGCGAAGTCCAGCGACATCGAGCCCACGAGGGAGGAGAAACAGCCGATCGTCAATTTTGCCATGGGTGCGCTCCCTCCTTTCCTAGAGCCAGGCGATCTTGGGGTATTCGTTGAAGACCAGGTCGACGATGTCGCCGTAGCCGACGACCTTGGCCCGCGAGTCGACCGCGTCGGCGGCGAAGCCGCGGGTCTCCAGATCTTCGCGCAGCACGTAGACCTGCGGGGCGGCGTCCAGGACGGCCGAACCCTTTCCCTTGTCGCGGACCGCGGCGTGGTAGACGCCGTTCTGCACGAGAAAAATGGCGAGCTTGTCCGACTTCAATCGATCGAGCGTGTCCACGGTTGACGAGAAGTCACTGACGAAAACACCGAGCTTCATTGGGCCCTCCTCCATAGTTCCATGGTGAATGGATGGAATAAGACCATAGGTATTCCCAGTTCGGCTGTCAAGAAAAAACAGGCTCGTTGTCGTGGCGCAAAAATCCGACGGGAAAGAAGACTTGATCCGCGGGGACTCAAGGTGGAATAATGCGTCAAAGCCCCGATGATGGCAGGGGCGACAGTTCACGGTTCCCAGCATTGCGGGAGGGCCTCGTGCGCGAACACGGAAAGGTGCCGCGGACCGGGTAGGGCGGATGCCGGTGGAAATCGAACAGGACTACTATCTGATCCTCGGTGTCGACCCGAAGGCCGGGGCGCGGGAGATCAAGCGCGCCTGGCTCAAGCTCGCCCGCCGGGAGCACCCGGACGTGAACCCGGGCGACCGTGAGGCGCCGGCGCGCTATGCCCACATGCAGGAGGCCTGGCGGGTGCTTTCCCAGCGCGCGCTGCGCGAAGAGTACGACAGACGGGGCCGCCGTTCGGTGCCGACGACCGGGAAAAGCGCGCCGGCCGGTGCGGCGGGTGGTGTCGGCGGGCGCTGGGAGCAGGTCATCCGGGAGTTGTTCCCCGAATCGCCGGCCGCCGCAACCGAGCCGGCGATGGCGCCGGCGCGTGGTGAAGACATCCACCAGGTGCTCGAACTGAGCTTCGAGGAGGCGCTGCGCGGCGTGGTGCGCGAGTGCCGCTACCGCCGGGAAGGAGCGTGCCCGGAGTGCCACGGGCGGCGCTGGGCGCCGGGATCGCCGATCGAGACCTGCCAGTCCTGCCGGGGGCGCGGGGTTGTCGAAGTGCCGCACGGTCCGTGGACGGTGCGCAAGCTCTGCCCGACGTGCGACGGAGAGGGCGAGTCGGGCAGGGAACCGTGCCGGATCTGCCGCGGACGGGGTCACGTGCCGGTCGCCGAGAAGCGTGCGGTGCGGGTCGCCGCCGGCAGTCCGTCCGGCGGCCGGATCGTCGTGACCGGGGCCGGGCAGCCGGGGCGGCGCGGCGGCGAGCCCGGAGACCTGGTGGTAACCCTCAAGGTTCAATCCCACCCGCTGCTCGAGCGCCGGGGGCAGAACCTCTATGTTTCGATCCCCGTGACGCTCTCCCAGGCGGTCCTCGGCGGCCCGGTACCGGTGCCGACGGCCGAGGGTCGCAAGACGCTGCGGCTTCCCCCGGGCACGCAGAGCGGGCAGGTCTTCATCCTGCGCGGCAAGGGCGTGCCCTCGCCTGGAGGGGGTGCGCGTGGCGACCTTCACGTCACGGTCACCGTGGTCCTGCCCTCGGGTGACGACCCGCGGGTGCGTCGCGCCATGCTGGAACTCGAGAAAGCGCTCCTCGCGCCGGCAAGGGCGACACCGTGAGCCCGCGCGGACGCCGTCCGAAGGCGGCGGGCACCGGAGAAGTCGCCGATCTGGCCGCGGCTCGCGCCCAGGGGGCGGACCGGGAAACGCCGCTGTACATGATCAGCGTGGTCGCCGAACTGCTCGGTGTCCACCCCCAGACCCTGCGTCTGTACGAGCGCGAGGGGTACGTGCGGCCCCGGCGCACCCGCGGCGGCACCCGCCTGTACTCGGAGGCCGACGTGGACACCGTACGCCGGATTCTGCACCTGACGCGAGATCTGGGGGTCAATCTGGCCGGCGTCGAGGTCGTGATCGAGATGCGGCGCAAGCTCGAGCGCATGCAGGCCGAGCTGGCCGAGGCGCTCGAGTTCGTGCGCCGCGAGATGAAGCGCCAGGTCGAGTTGCAGCGCTCGCGCACCGCACTGGTGCGCGTCGGTTCCCGCACCGGCGCGGTGCGGCGGCCGCACGAGCGCGCCCCGGGAGGCCGCGATGGCGGTTGACAGCCCGTCGTCGCTCGGGGTCTACCTGCGGGAGATCTCCAGGATCCCGATGATCCCGCGGGAGGAGGAGATCCGCCTCGGAAAACTCGCCCTCAAGGGGGACCAGAAAGCCATCCAGGGCCTCGTCGAGGCGAATCTGCGCTTCGTCGTGAAGATCGCCAACCGCTTCTCGGGAGCTGGTCCCTCGCTGCTCGACCTGATCAACGAGGGCAACATCGGCCTGCTGCAGGCGGCGCGCCGCTTCGATCCGGGGCGCAACGTCAAATTCATCTCCTACGCCGTCTGGTGGATTCGCCAGGGGATCATGCAGATGCTCGCCGAGCAGAGCGGCCCGACGCGGCTGCCGCTCAAACAGGCCGGGCTGCTCTACAAGATCCGCACGAAGACCGAGGAGCTCACGAAGACGCACGACCGCGAGCCCACGGCCAAGGAGCTGGCGACCGCGCTCAGGGTCAAGGTGCAGTGAAATCGAGGAGATCCAGCGCGTGGCCCGCCGCCCCGTCTCCCTCGACAGCCCGATCACCGAGGACTCCGAGACCGCCTACATGGATCTGATGGTCGACGAGGATGCGCCCGGCGTGGATCACGATCTGCTCGAGAGCTCGCTGCGCGGCGAGATTTCCGGCCTGCTCGGGAATCTCGCGCCGCGCGAGCGCGAGGTGATCGAACTGCGATTCGGGATCGCGACCGGGGAGACGCTGACCCTCGAGGAGGTCGGCAGCAAGCTCGGGCTCTCGCGCGAGCGGATCCGGCAGATCGAAAAGAAGGCCAAGAAGAAACTCCAGCGATTGGCCCGCAGCCGGCACCTCGCGGACTTTCTCGACTGACCCGCGTCTCCGATGACCGGAGCGGGCGGCTGGTCTTTCGCGTGGCCCGCGCTGTTTCCGCTGGCCGGATTCGCCTTCACGCTGACCCTCGGCGTTTTCGTCTGGAGCCGCCGGGGCAACGCGGCGCTGCAACGCAGTTTCGCGGCCTTCAACATCGCGGTCGCCCTCTGGAACCTCGATGTCTTTCTGCTCTTCACGCTGCGGGACGGGGAGCTCGCCGGCCGGGTCGACCGGTTCCTGCAGGCGCCGATCGTCGTCATGCCCTTCCTGGCGCTGCTCTTTTTCTTCGTCTTCCTCGGCCGGCGTCTCTCGGACCCGCTGCTCGTCGGTTTCGGGGCCTGGGCGGGCCTGCTCGTCATCGTCAGCACGGGGACGGGCTACCTCTCCGGCTGGAGACTGCTCTGGTTCGGCTGGTACGGCACTCCGGGCGCGCTCTACCCGCTTTTCGTGGTCTACTTTCTGGCCTACCTCGCGATCTCCACGACGCTGCTCGCTCGCGAGGCGCGGGCGACACGCGACCACGTCCGGCGCACTCAGGCGCAGTACCTGCTCGCGGCCAACCTCTTCCTCGGCCTCGCGAGCCTGACCAACTTCCTGCCGCTGTGGGGGGTCTCGTTCCTGCCGCTCGGCAACATCGCCTCGGCGGCCTACGTCGGGGTCATGGCGTTACACGATCGCCCGCCATCGCCTGCTCGACGTCCAGGTGCTCTTTCGCGCCGGGATGCTCTACTCGACGCTGACCTTTCTTCTCACCGTGGTCTACTTCGCGCTCGTGCTCGGGCTCCAGCGCTGGTTTCAGGACGCCGTGTTCGCCGGTTCCCTGCTCCTGCCGATGCTCCCCGCGCTTGCGGTTGCCCTGGCGGTCGGGCCGCTGAAGTCCTCGCTGCAGGAGCGGCTCGACCGGACGTTTTTCCGCTCCCGCGCCCAGATGCGCGCCCGGGGAGAGGCGTTTGCCGGTGTGCTGTGCCGTCTCGAGAGCGAGGGTGATATCTGGCAGGCGGCCTGGGAGCAGGGGTGGCGGCACGCGCATCCGGAGGGCGGGCTGGTCCTGCGCCAGGCGGACGGCGCATTTCTCACGGCGGCGGGGTCGGGCACGGCGGGAGTGGACGCGGAAGCCGCGGGGCAGTTGATGGCCGGGCTTGCGGGGCCGCGGCGCCTTGACGCCGGGAGTCCGTTCGAGATCGCGGTGCCGGTCGTGGGGCACGGCGGGCTGCTCGGCGGTTGCCTTCTCGGGCCAAAATCGAGCGGAGAGATCTGGTCGGCGGAGGACCTCGCCTTCTGCGCCGCGATTGCCGGCCAGACGGCGCTGGCGGTCGAGCAGGCGCGCCTGCGCGAGCGGGTCGGTCTCCAGGAGCGGCTGGCTGCGCTCGGACGGATGGCGGCGGTCGTGTCGCACGAGTTGCGCAACCCGCTCAACAGCATCAACGCTTCAGTCGGCGTGCTGCGCCTGCAGCTGGCCGGTCATCCCGGTGCGTCGATCCTCGGGGTGATCGAGGACGAGATCGTCCGCGGCGAGCGTTTCATCAACGACATGCTGTTCGCCTGCCGCGAAACGCACACGCATCTCGTGACCGATCGATCTCGCGATCAGCCTGCGCGAGTTCGCCGAGGGCTGGGCCTGCGGGGAGTTCAGTCGACGCTCATCTCGAGCTGACCGCGCCGGCGGCTGGACTCTGGGTGCGGGGTGACGTCTTCCAGTTGCGGCAGGTCTTCGAAAATCTGGCGCGCAACGCAGTCGAGGCGGGAGGCGGGAAAGGACGCATCGCGACTGCAGGGTGGAACGGCTTGCCGGGGGTGGCGATTGCGATCTCGGTCGCCGACGACGGCCCCGGTATCGAACCCCGGTCTGCTGCCGGTGATCTTCGAGCCGTTCCGCACGACCAAGAAGAAGGGGACCGGTCTGGGTCTGTCGATCGCCAAGGGGATCGTCGACAGACACGGCGGGCGCATCACCGCGGCGAATCGCCCGGGCGGCGGCGCGGTGTTTCGGGTCTGGCTGCCGGGGGTCGAGGAGCCGGCCGCGAACAGCGGTGCCTGAGCGTCGGCCTCGGAGGAATTCTGATACAGTTCCGGGCTCCGGACCACGGGGGGTGCGCGAGAACTGAAAGAGGGGACCCTGCAGCATCGATAGAGGAGAAGTTCGATGACAGAACCGAAACCCGGCGCACCGTGGAAGGTCCTCCTCGTCGACGACGAGCAGAGCGCCCTGCAGATGTACGGCGCGCTCCTGCGCGAGGACGGCATCCCGGTACTCACCGCGGCCACCGGGGAGCGGGCCCGGGCGTTGGCGAAGAGCGAGCCGCGGCTCGGGCTCGTGGTGCTCGATCTCGTCCTGCCCGACGTCGAGGGGCTCGGGCTGTTCCGCGCGCTCCGGGCCGCGCGTCCCGAGGTGCCGGTCGTCATGCTCACCGCCTTCGGGAGCGTCGACACGGCGGTGCAGGCCCTGCGGGAGGGGGCGTATCACTTCCTGACCAAACCCGCCGACCTGGAGCAGTGGCGCGCGCTGGTGCGCAGCGCGCTGGAGAAGCGCTCGCTCGAGGAGGAGAATCGCACCCTGCGCGAGCGACTCGGGGAGGCCGGGGCCGGCGAGCTGATCGGCCGCTCGCGGCCCATGGAGGAGTTGCGCGATTTTCTCGCGGTCGTCGGCGACTCTCAGGCCGCGGTGCTCGTCCAGGGCGAGAGCGGCACGGGCAAGGAGCTGGCGGCGCGTGCGATCCACGGCACGAGCTCCCGGCGCGAGGGGCCCTTCGTGAGCCTCAACTGCGGCGCGCTGCCGGCCCAGTTGCTGGAGAGCGAGCTGTTCGGGTACGAGAAGGGCGCCTTCACCGGCGCGGCGGGGGCGAAGCCCGGGCAGTTCGAGCTGGCGCACGGGGGCACCATCTTTCTCGACGAGATCGGCGAGTGCTCGCCGGAGTTGCAGGTGCGCCTGCTGCGCGTGCTCCAGGAGAAGGAAGTGCAGCGTCTCGGCGGCACGCGGCGCGTCCCGACGGATTTCCGGCTCGTCGCGGCGACCAACCGCAACCTCGCGGACGAGATCAAGGCCGGGCGGTTTCGCGAGGATCTCTTCTACCGGATCAACGTCATCGAGGTCACCGTGCCGCCGCTGCGCGAGCGGCGCGAGGACATCCCGCTGCTGGCGGCGTTCTTCCTCGAGCGGTTCGCCCGGCGCGAGGGCAAGGCCTTCGAGGGGATTTCGGCGGCGGCCCTGGATCGCCTGGGCGCGCACGACTGGCCGGGGAACGTTCGCGAGCTGGAAAACGTGATCGAGCGCGGGGTCGTGGTGGGCCGCGGGCCGCTGCTCGAGGCCGCGGACCTGCCGCCGCAGTTGCGTTCGGCCGCCCCGGCCGCGGGGCCGCTCGCCGATCTGGCGGGGCGTGACCTGCCGCTGGCCGAGGTCGAGAAGGCGGTGATCGCGGCGGCGATGGCGCGCCACGGCGGCAACAAGAGCCAGGCGGCGCGCGCCCTGGGGATTTCGCGCAAGCTCCTCTATTCCAAGCTGCGTGAATACGGTCTGGGCGGCGCGGAGGCGCCCGATGGCGAAGAGGCCTGAGCGCTCCGACCTCCACGGGGTGCTGCTGTTCGCGAAGCAGGTCGGGCCAAGTTCGAACCAGGCGCTTCAGGAGCTGCGCCGCCAGCTGGGGTGGGTCAAGGCCGGACACGCCGGCACGCTCGACCCCGCCGCCTCGGGGTTGCTGCTCGTTCTGCTCGGTGAGGCGGCGAAGCTCGTGCCCTATCTCGCCGACCTGGAGAAGGAGTACGTCGGGGTCGCGCGTTTCGGCTCCGAGACGGACACGCAGGACGCGGCCGGGGCGGCGACCCGGACGGCGCCGTGGGAGCACCTGGGCCCGGAGCGGATCCGGGCCGAGATGGCGACGTTCCTCGGCGAGTCGCTCCAGGAGCCGCCGATGTACTCGGCTCTTCAGGTCGGCGGCCGGCGGCTCTACGACATCGCCCGCGCCGGCGAGGAGGTCGAGCGGGCTTCCCGACCCATCGCCGTGAGCGAGATGCGCCTGCTCGACTGGCGCCCCCCCGACGCAGAGTTCGTCGTGCGCGTCGGCTCGGGGACCTACGTCCGCACCCTGGCGCACGACCTGGGGGTGCGCTGCGGCAGCGCGGCGCACCTGGCGGCGCTCTCCCGGACCGCGATCGGGCCGTTCCGGCTCGAGAACGCGGTGACCATCGCGGACCTGGCCGCGCTGGCTCCCGGGGCGGCGCCGCCGCTCGTGCGCCTCGCCGACGCGCTGGCGCACCTGCCGGCCGTGCCGCTCGGCGAGCGCGAGGCCCGGGGCGTGCTCGACGGCCGCGCGCCGGTCGTGCGTCCCGCCGAGCTGCCGGCGGGTCTCGAGCCGGGGGGGACGTTCAGGCTTGTCGACGGTTCCGGCCGCCTGCTCGCCGTCGCCCGTCTGGTCGCGCCGAACGCCCCGCTGGAACTCCTGCGGGTCTTCAAGGAGCCGTAACCGGGCTCGCGGCGGCGGGGCGGTGCCGGCGGTCGCTGAGCTGCGCAGATCGCTGCGAAGAGCGCCGGTCAGCCCGGAGTGCCGCTCCGGGGCGGCTTCCCGCAGGGACGCGGGCTCGTTGTTTCGAGCCCGAAGGGCGAGTTACGAGACCGCGAGCCCCGGGTGGCGCTCCGGGCCGGCGGCTGAGACGCACGACCGAAGGGACGCCCCCGTCGCCTCGCACACGGGAACGATCAGGTTCGGTGGTTGTATCGGCAGCCCGTGCTGCTCCTCGCTGTAGGGCGCTTGTGGGAGATTGCGATTTACTCCCCCCGGCCAATCGTGTAGAATCCCCGCCAAAATCATAGAGAGAAGAAAACAAGCGAAAGAGGAGGAACACGGCAGTGGTCATGGAAAAGGAAGAAAAGACCGGCGTCATCAGCAATTTCAGGCTCCACGAGAGCGACACCGGCTCCCCCGAGGTGCAGGTCGCGCTGCTCAGCGAGCGCATCAAGTACCTCCAGGAGCACTTCAAGACCCACGCGAAGGACCACCACTCGCGTCGCGGCCTGTTGAAGATGGTCGGCCAGCGCCGCCGCCTGCTCAACTACCTGAAGCGCACCGAGATCAAGCGCTACCGCGAAATCATCGAGCGGCTCGGCATCCGCAAGTAGCGGCGCCGCGCTCGCCGAACAGAAAAGGACGATAACTATGACAGTCACACGTGTATCTATGGACTTCGGGGGCCGCACCCTGACCCTCGAGACCGGCAGAATGGCCAAGCAGGCCGACGGCGCCGTCTTCGTGACCTACGAAGGCTGCGCGGTGCTCTCGACCGCCGTTGCCGCCGACTCGCCCCGCGAGGGCATCGACTTTTTCCCGCTGACCGTTCAATACCAGGAGAAGCAGTTCGCCGCCGGGAAGATCCCGGGCGGCTTCTTCCGCCGCGAGGGTCGTCCCGGCGACCGCGAGATCCTCGGCTGCCGTCTCATCGACCGCCCGCTGCGCCCGCTCTTCCCCAAGGGCTTCCGCAACGACGTGCAGATCATCGCCAGTGTCTACTCCGCCGACCAGGTCAACGAGACCGACATTCTGGCGCTCAACGGCGCCTCCGCCGCGCTGACGATCTCGCGTGTGCCGTTCGACGGGCCGGTCGGCGCCGTGCGCATCGGCCAGGTGGACGGGCAGTACATCGTCAACCCGACCAGCGAGCAGATCGCCGCCGGCACCCTGAACATGGTGGTCGCCGGCACCGCGGACGCGATCCTGATGGTCGAGGCCGGCAGCCTCGAGGTGAGCGAGGAGGCCATCGTCCAGGCCCTGTTGCTCGGCCAGGAGGAGATCAAGAAGCTGGTCGAACTGCAGCTCAAGCTGCGCGACGCCGCCGGCGCCCCCCCCGAGAAGATGCCCTTCACGGCCGCGGCGCTCGACCCCGAGCTCAAGCGCGTGCTCGAGGCGGAGTATCTCGAGCAGCTGCGCGAGGCGATGCTGGTGCCCGGCAAGTTCGAGAAGGAGGACGCGATCAAGGCGGTCCGCGCGCTGGCGTTCGCCGAGTTCGCCGAATTCGCCAGCCCCGGAATCGACCGCAAGAAGGAGATCAGCGCGATCTTCGGCGACCTGGAGAAGCGCGAAGCCCGCCGGATGATCGCCGAGGAGGGCCGCCGCGTCGACGGCCGCAAGCTCGACGAAATCCGCCCGATCACCGGCGAGGTCGGCCTGCTGCCGCGCACCCACGGCTCGGCGCTCTTCACCCGCGGCGAGACCCAGGCGCTGGTCGTCTCGACGCTCGGGACCTCCGAGGACGAGCAGATCATCGACGACCTCGGCCTGGTCTCGCGCAAGCGCTTCATGCTGCACTACAACTTCCCGCCCTTCTGCACCGGCGAGGCCAAAATGCTCCGCGGCACCACGCGGCGCGAGACCGGGCACGGGGCGCTCGCCGAGCGGGCGATCCGCGTCGTCCTGCCGGAGAAGGACAAGTTCCCCTACACGATCCGGGTCGTGTGCGACATCCTCGAGTCCAACGGCTCCTCCTCGATGGCCACGGTCTGCGGCGCCACCCTCTCGCTGATGGACGCCGGCGTCCCGATCAAGGCCCCGGTGGCCGGGATCGCGATGGGTCTCGTCGCCGAGGGCGGCGGCTTCCACATCCTCTCCGACATCCAGGGGGTCGAGGACCACTGCGGCGACATGGACTTCAAGGTCGCCGGCACCGCGGCCGGGATCACCGCGCTGCAGATGGACCTGAAGGTCAAGGGTCTGACCCGCGAGGTCATGGCGCGCGCACTCTCCCAGGCCCACGCGGGGCGGATGCACATCCTCGGGAAGATGGCCGAGGCGCTGACCGCGCCGCGCGGGGACATCTCGGCCTGGGCGCCGCGCATCCTGACCATGAAGATCAAGGTCGACAAGATCCGCGACGTCATCGGCTCCGGCGGCAAGACCATCCGCTCGATCATCGAGCAGACCGGCTGCAAGATCGAGGTCCAGGACGACGGCACGATCAACATCGCCTCGGTGGACGAAACTTCCGCCAAGCGCGCGATGGCGATCATCAAGGAACTCACCGCCTCGGCGGAGATCGGCAAGATCTACCAGGGCCGCGTCAAGCGCGTCATGGACTTCGGCGCCTTCGTCGAGATCTTCGCCGGGACCGAGGGCCTCTGCCACGTCTCCCAGCTGGCCGAGCACCGCGTCAACAACATCCACGACGAGGTGAAGGAAGGCGACGAGATGATGGTGAAGGTCATCGACATCGACCGCGACGGCAAGGTCAAGCTCAGCAAGAAAGAAGCGATGCGCGGGCGAGGCGGGGACGCGGGCAAGGGCCCCGCGGGCGCCTAGGTGGCTCTGCCGGTCGCCCGGGGGTTCACCGCGGGTCCGCAGGTTTTCGGCCGGACCCTGCTGCCGAGCGGGGTCCGGGTCGTCACCGAAGAGCTCGCGGGGCGGCCGACCGTCTCGCTCGGCGTCTGGGTCGGCAGCGGCTCGCGCGTCGAGCGGCCCGGCCTCGAGGGCGGGGCGCACTTCATCGAGCACCTGCTCTTCAAAGGCACGAAACGGCGGACGGCGGCCGCCCTGGCGAAGGAGATCGACGCCATCGGCGGCCACCTCGACGCTTTCACGAGCCGCGAGTACACCGCGTTCTATCTCAACCTGCTCGTCGATCACCTCGAGCGGGGGATGGACATCCTCGCCGACATCCTGCTGCACTCGACGTTTCCCGCCAACGAGGTGGAGCGCGAGCGCCGGGTGATCCTCGAGGAGATCCGCAGCGCCGAAGACAACCCGGAGGACTGCGCCTACGAACTGCTGGTGCAGGGGCTCTGGCGCGGCAGCCCGCTCGGGCGCCCGATTCTCGGCAGTCCCGACAGCGTCGGCCAGGTGCCGCGCGCCCGCCTGCTGGAGTTTTTCGCCGACAACTACCGCTCGGGCAACCTGGTCTTCGCGGCCGCCGGCGGCGTCACCCACGAACATCTCGAGCGGCTCTGGCGCCGCCACTTCCCCTTCCCGAAGCGGGCCCACCCCCCGGCGCGCCGGTCGGCGCCGCGGGTGAAGCCCGGGTTCTACAGCCGCCCCCGCGACCTGGAGCAGATCTACCTCAATTTCGCCTGTGCCGGCCTCGAGCAGGACCACGCCGACCGCTATGCCCTGTACGTTCTCAACACGATCATCGGCGGGAGCATGAGCTCGCGCCTCTTTCAGGAGGTGCGCGAAAAGCGCGGCCTGGCGTACTCGGTTTTCTCCTCCCACGCCGCGTATCGCGACGCCGGACTCTTCACCGTCAGCGTCGGCACGCGGCCCGACCAGGCGGTGCGCGTCGTGCGCATCGTCCGCCGCGAGCTCGAGCGCATCGCCGCGCGGGCTCCCGGCGCGAAGGAGCTGGCGCGGGCCCGCGACCACCTCAAGGGCAACCTCGTTCTCGGCCTCGAGTCGGGGGGCCACCGGATGATGAAACTCGCCAAGCAGGAAATCTACTTCGGGCGGCAATTCACCATCGAGGACACCCTCGATCGCATCGACGAGATTTCCCCGGAGCAGCTGCGCCTGCTGGCCGGGCGGCTCTTCGACCCCGCGCGGTCCGCCTGGTCCGCGGTCGGTCCGGCCGCCAGCATCGAGAAGGTGGCGCAGGAGGTGGCGTGAGCGGTCCGGGCGGGAAGGTTCGCGTCCTTGTCCGCGTGGAGCCCGAAGGTCGCGGGCTCGACCTGCCGGGCTACCAGAGCGAGAACGCCGCCGGGATGGATTTGCTCGCGGCAATCGAGCAGGATCTGCATCTCGCGCCGGGGGAGCGAACGCTCGTCTCGACCGGCATCGCGCTGGCGATCCCGGCGGGGTACGAGGGGCAGGTCCGGCCCCGGAGCGGCCTGGCCATCCGCGAGGGGGTAACCCTGCTGAATGCCCCGGGGACGATCGACGCCGACTATCGCGGCACCCTGAAACTCATTCTCATCAACCACGGTTCGAAGTCGGTGACGATCCGACGCGGCGAACGCCTCGCGCAGCTGGTGTTCGCCCGCGTCGAGCGCGCTTTCCTCGAGACTCGTCGCCGAACTTCCCGGCACCTCGCGCGGCCAGGCGGCTTCGGGTCGACCGGCCGATGACCGGCGACGCGATCCCCGGATTGTAGCCCGCTCACGGTTGGGGTATGCTTCCGGCACTGATGGGGAGTGCTCGACGGGGGGTGGACCATGCGGCTTGAAGTTGTTCCGGTGCTGGCATTGCTCCTGCTTCTCGCCGCCGCGCCGCCCTGCCGGGGCGCTGACACGGCGGCACCGAGCGCGGGCTCGTACATACTCCCCGCCGGGCAGTTGCGCCGCGGCGATCTGGTCCCGCGGTTTCAGGCCGTCGACATCTACGGGGTGGAACTCGATCTCGAGGGATTGCTGCGCGCCGGCAAGCACCCGCTGCTGGCCTTCTGGTCGATGTACTGCAAGTCCTGCGTCGACAAGTTCGACGCCATGACGACCATCCAGACCCGCTATGCCTCCCAGGGCCTCGTGGTGATTTCCATCAACACCGACGGCGAGTACCGGAGGGGTCCCCAGATGGTGCGGGACTTCATCGCGGACTACGAGCGCCGCCGCGGGGTCAAGGTCAACTTCCCGATTCTCTACGACGAGCGAAACTGGGTCGCCCAGGCGATGAATGTCGAAATTCTGCCGACGATCGTCACGGTGGACGAGGCGGGCCGGGTCGGAAACTTCTACCAGTCCTTCGGGAAACCCACGAAGCGGGATCTCCCCGCGGGGCAGGAAGTCCTCGCGGGGCTCGAAGAACTCGTGCGTCAGCAGCTGCGCCTGCCGGCGGCCGGGGAGAACACCGTTGCCGTCGATGTCTCGACCACCGGCTTCGGCGCCGAGCCCCCCAGCCGGGGCGGGCTCCTGGTCGGCGCCCCGATCCCGCCCATCAGGGCCCGGGGGATCCTGGGGCGGAACATCGACCTGCGGGGCATGCTGGCTCAGCGCAGCAAACTGCTCCTCGTCTTCTGGTCGATGTACTGCAAGTCCTGCGTCGAAAAGTTCCGGGCGCTCGTCGCGATCCAGGAGCGCTACGGCCCCGAGGGGGTGAAGATCATCAGCGTCAACACCGACGGCGAGTACGGGCACGGGCCCGATGCCGTCCGGCGGTTCATCGCCGAGTTCGAGGAGAAGAACAAGCTCAAGGTGAACTTCCCGGTGCTCTACGACGAGAAGAACCCGCTCCCCCAGGCGCTGCAGATCGAGTTTCTTCCGACGATCGTCAGCGTTGACCCCGACGGCCACGTTCTGAATATCTACCAGAGATTCGACGAAACGAGCGACGAAACGATATTCGCCGGAATCGAGGGGATCGTGCGGCAGATGCTCGAGCGGTTCGCGGCGCGCGCTCCCGCGCCGCTGCCGGGCGTCGAGGAGCCTTGAGGGTTTCGAGAACAGGGTGTCGCCCCGGAGTAAACCGGGGTCCAGGGAATCGGCAAGCGTGCCGCACCACTGGTTTCCGGCTGCCGCCGGAATGACGAGAGCAGGCGGATTGCGGCATCCCAGGAATTCATCAGCCTTGAGGACTCGCCCGCCCGCCGGGGGCGCCTCGTGAAGATCCACGTCCTCGCCAGCGGCAGCGCCGGCAACTGCGCCCTCGTCGAGGCCGGCGGCACCCGCGTTCTGGTTGATGCCGGTCTGAGCGGCTCGGAACTCGAGCGACGCATCGCGGCGGTCGGCGCCGATGTCCGCGACCTGGCAGCGATCCTGATCACTCACGAGCACGCCGATCATGTCCGGGGCGCGGGCATTCTCGCGCGGCGTCACGGGATACCGGTCTATCTCACCCCGGGGACGCACGAGGCGGAACGGCGGCATCTCGGCGAGATTCCGACGATCAGGCACATCGAGCCGGGGAAATCCTTCAAGCTCGCCGATCTCGAGATCCGGCCATTTTCGACGCCGCACACGAGCCAGGGCGGCCGGCGAACACAACCGCGGGAAGGTGTGGCGGATCCGGTGGCCTACGTTTTCTTCCACAAGGGGTTGAAGGCCGGTTATGCGACCGACCTCGGCCACCCGATCGCGCTCATGGACCAGCACCTCGCCGGCTGCCGGCTGCTGGTCCTGGAGTTCAATCACGATCCGGGGATGCTCGTCGACGGACCCTACCCGTGGCCCGTGAAGCAGTGGATCAAAGGGCAGGGCGGGCACCTCTCGAACGAGCAGGCGGCGAAGCTTCTCGAGGACATCCTGCGTCACGACACGAAGCTCGAGGCCCTCGTCCTGGCGCATCTCTCCGAGACCAACAACACGCCGGAGCTGGCGCTCTGCGCGGCCCGCGGCGTTCTGCGGCGGTTTCGCCTGGAAGAGCGGATAGCCCTTCACGTGGCAGGACCGGACACGCCGGTTACCATCGCGATCCGCCGGCCGTAGGGGCGGGGTTGAGCCCCGCGCGGATTTCGCCGTGGACGAGGAGCGACGTCGGGAGGGGCTGCGCCCCTCCCCTACACAATCGTCGGGAATACCGGTAGAGTGGGGGCACGAACGCACTCGGGAAATCGGGGAACCCGCTAAGGAGAACGAGACATGATTGCACGTTACTCACGCCCGCAGATGGCCGCGATCTGGGAGACACAGAACCGTTACGCAGCCTGGCTCGAGGTCGAGCTGGCCGCCGCCGAGGCGATGGCCCGCCGCGGCTGGATCCCGAAGAAGGTCCCCGTCGTCTGCCGGAAAAAGGCCCGCATCGACGTCGCGCGGATCCTCGAGATCGAGAAGAAGGTCAAGCACGACGTCATCGCCTTCCTCACCGGCGTCGGCGAGACGATCGGCCCGGAGGCGCGCTTCCTGCACTACGGCCTGACCTCGTACGACGTGGTGGACACCGCGCTCGGGATGCTGCTCGCCCAGTCGGCCGACCTGCTCCTCGAGGGCGTCGACGACCTGCTCGCCGCCATCAGGAAGCAGGCCCGCCGCTACAAGGACACGCCGATGGCCGGGCGCACGCACGGCATGCACGCCGAGCCGATCACCTTCGGCCTCAAGCTCTGCTCCTGGTACGAGGAGACGCGGCGCAACCGCGAGCGGCTCGTGCGGGCGCGCGTGAGCATCGCGGTCGGCAAGATCTCCGGGGCGGTCGGCACCTACGCCCACCTCGACCCGGCGATCGAGGCCGAAGTCTGCCGGAAGCTCGGCCTCGCGCCCGACCCGATCTCGACGCAGGTCGTCCAGCGCGACCGCCACGCCGACTACCTGCTGGCGCTCGCGCAGCTGGCGACCTCGCTCGAGAAGTTCGCGCTCGAGATCCGCCACCTGCAGCGCACCGAGGTCGGCGAGGTCGAGGAACCCTTCACCACCGGACAGAAGGGCTCCTCGGCGATGCCGCACAAGAAGAACCCGATCATCTCCGAGCAGATCTGCGGCCTCGCCCGCGTGATGCGCGGCTACGCGCTCGCGACGCTCGAGAACAACCCGCTCTGGCACGAGCGCGACATCTCGAACTCCTCGGTCGAGCGGATCGTCCTCCCCGACGCCTCGATCCTGATGGACTACCTTCTCGATCGCATGACCTACCTGGTCGCCGACTTCGTCGTGCACCCGGACGTCATGAAGCGCAATCTCGGGCTCACGGGCGGGCGGATGCACTCGGAGACGGTCATGCTCGCGCTCACCAGCACCGGGCTGCGCCGCGAACAGGCCTACGAAATCGTCCAGCGCAACGCCATGGAGGGGATGCGCTCCGGGCGGCCCCTGCGCGAGCTGCTCGGCGCCGATCCGGACGTCGCGAAGCGGCTCGACGCGGCGCAGCTCGACGCGGCGTTCGACCCGAAGCACGCGCTGCGCTGGACGGACGCCATCTTCAAGCGCATCTTCGGCAGGGGCGCGAAACGGCCCGCCGCGCGGCGCCGGGCGTAGGAGACGCCGCCGATGCAGAACTGGCTCGCCGAACTGCCCTGGCCCGTGGTGATCTTCGGCTGTCTGACGCTCGGTCTGGCGCCGTTTGCGCCGCCGCACCTCTTCGAGAAGCTCGCGCTGCTCGTTCGCGGCGAACTGCGGCGCCCGATCGACTGGTTCGACCTGGTCTTTCACGCGGCGCCCTGGTTGCTCGCCCTGGCCAAGGGACTCCTCACGCTGAAAAAGCCGTGATCGGCATGCGTTTTGTCGACGAGGATCCGGACGATCTCGTGACGGTCGGACGCTTCATCGACCCGATCGCCGCGGAGTTCGCCCGCAGCCGTCTCGAGTCCGATGGCCTGACCTGTTTCATCCAGGGCGGCGGGCTCGGCTCGCTGCTGCCGACCGCGACCGTCTTTCCGATTCTCCTGCAGGTGCGCGTCGCCGACGCCGACCGCGCGGCCGAGATCCTCGCCGAGGCTCCCGGGTCGGGTTTTCCTTCCGAGGAACCGGAACCGGGCGGCGGGGGATGGCCCGGGCGCGACACGGGATCATGAAGCGCATTCTGCTCATCGAGGACGACCGGCCGTTCTGGCCGCGCATCCGGGACCTGCTGACCAAGGTCAATGCGGTCGTGGAAGAGGTGCGTCCCGGCAATCCGATCGGGGCGGGCGCCGGTTCGCCGCCGGACCTCGTGGTCATCGGGGACACGGGTTTCGCGTCCCGGCCCCAGGGCTGGTGGCCCGGGGCGCTCCTGGTCCTGGAGAAAGGGCGGGCCCCCGACCTGGTTACCCCGATCGGCGCGGGGGACCGGCGGGTGGCCGCATCGAGCAGCATCGACGAGCGCGCTTTTCTCGCGCTGACCTCCCGACTGCTCGGCGTCGCCGAGCGCCGGCTCTTTCGCGCGATCATCGGTGTCAAGCGCGCGGGGCAGAGCCACGTGCACATGGGCGCTTCGCGCGAGTTCAGCCTCACCGGGCCTCTCCTTCGCCCTTGCGGTTGACCTGCGGCCCGAGGAGCGCGATCGTCATCTCGTTCTACGTCCCGGGGGTCGGCAGCAGAATCTCCCTGGAAGGAGAAATCGCGCGTTCGTTTGTCGACCCGGAGGATGGCTCCGGCTGCTTTGGGGCGCGATTTGTCGGACTCTCCGCCGACGAGCAACGGATTCTCAAGCGGTTCGTCTGGGGCCAGGAGTGAGCGCCGGATCGCGCGGCCAGGATGCTTTGACTCACCTCTCGGTCCCGGTTACAATACCCTACACGAGCACACGGATTACTCTGCGGACAGAAAAGGAGTGGACAGAGCGATGTTGAAAAAGCACGCGAAGGAAAAGACGCACGTCGCCCTCCCGAAAGAGACCCCGGCCTTCTTCTGCGCCAACTGCGGCGCGGTGTCCCTCGACCCGAACAAGATCTGCAAGGTGCAGGGAAAAGGCACCAAGGCCGACTGGTGCGGCATCCCGGACAACAACCCGCCCCGGCAGTGCGTGAATCGCAAGAACAACATCCGCTGGGTCTGCGCCAAGTGCAACAAGGTCTCCGTGAATGCCGAGCTGCTCTGCGAGCCGCGGGAGATGCCCCTGCCCTAGGCGCGAGCAACGAGCGTCGGCGGGGACCGCTATGCCCATACAACCAGAAAAGGCGCAGTTCCGACTTCCTGCTCGAGGACTTCAAGCAGCAGGACACCTGGCGGATGTTCCGCATCATGGCCGAGTTCGTCGATGGGTTCGAGACGCTCGCCGAGTGCAACCCGGCGGTTTCCATCTTCGGCTCGGCGCGCGTGACCCCGGAGCACGCGGACTACCGGATGGCGGAGGCCATCGCCCGCCAACTGGCGCGGGAGGGTTTCGCGATCATCACCGGCGGCGGCCCGGGCGTGATGGAGGCGGCGAACAAGGGGGCCGCCGAGGCCGGCGGGCGTTCGGTCGGGCTGAACATCGAACTGCCGATGGAACAGTCGCCAAACCCCTACTCGAACATCCGGGTCAGCTTCCGCTATTTCTTCGTGCGCAAGGTGATGTTCGTCAAGTACGCCTCGGGATTTGTCATCCTCCCCGGAGGGTTCGGGACGCTGGACGAACTGTTCGAGTCGATCACCCTGATCCAGACCGGCAAGATCCGGCCCTTTCCCGTGGTGCTCGTCGGCCGCGCCTACTGGGCCGGACTGGTCTCCTGGATCCGCGACGTGATGATGCAGGACCAGAAGATTTCGGCAGGGGACCTCGCGCTTCTCCGGGTGGTCGAGACCGCCGAAGAGGCGATCGAGGTCATCAACGAGTTCGCCCCGTCGGCCACCGGCACGTAGCCGACAGCGCGGCGCGGCAATTTCGCGAGCCACGAAAAGAGGCTTCCCTTTTTCATCCGTGAACCTATACTTGCGTCCAGTGCCATGAAGAGGCTGTTTTCTGTGACGAAGCCGGGTTCCATCCCGGCGAGGTGGAGTGCGCCGCCGCTCCGGGTCGCCGTGTGCGCGGTTGCCTGTGTGATCGCGGGCCTCGTGTTCCCCTCCGCGACGAGCACCGCGGACAAGCCCGTGCTGCTCGCCTCGATCCCGCCGCCGGCGCCCCCGCAGTGGGGTGAGCTCGACAATTTCCTGGCCGGCGTGCGCGGGCGCTTCCGCGGCGTGATCTCCTACTACATCGAGGATCTGCAGACGGGCCGGACGATCGTCTGGAACGAGAACCAGCCGCTCCCGGCGGCGAGCATCATCAAGCTGCCGATCGCCGTCTCGGTCTTCGAGCAGGAGCTCGCGGGCAAGCTCCAGCTCGACGCCGAGGTCGTGCTCAAGCCGACCGACAAGGCCGCCGGCAGCGGTGTGCTCAAACGCACGCGCTCCGGGACGAAACTCACCGTCGCGAACCTTCTCGAGTTGATGCTCCAGCGCAGCGACAACACGGCGACCAACATCCTGACCGACTTGCTGGGCCTGGAGGAGATCAACGGTTCCTGCCAACGCCAGGGCCTCACGGCGACCTGCATGCCGCGCTACATCATGGACCTGACGTCCCGCGACAACAAGATCGAAAACTACACGAGCGCCACCGACATGGGGCGCCTGCTCAAGTCGCTCTACGCCGGCCAGATCCTCGACCCGCCGACCAGCGCGCAGCTGCTCGAGATCCTCAAGGGGCAGCACGTCCGCGACCGGCTGCCGCGCTATCTGCCGCAGGATGTCGTTGTCGCGCACAAGACCGGCCTGATGAAGGACGCCTGTCACGACGTCGGCATCCTCTACGGGCGCAACCACGACTACGTGATCGCGGTGCTCACCACGGAGTTCGGCTCGTACACGCAGGCCAAGCAGGCGATCGGCCAGATCGGGCGCGCGGTCTACCAGTACGACGCGGGCGAGCCGATCACGAAAGTGCAAGCGGCGCGGCGCAGGAACCTGAAAGCGGCGCCGGCGAAAGCCCGTCCGGCGCGGACGTCAACGCGCGGCAAAGAGAAAGGCTAGCCGAGCTTGCCGAGAGCCGCGGCCACCCGCTCGATTCCGGTCCCGATCCTGCTCGCGCGAGAGCGCAAACGAGAACCGCAGGTGTTCGTCGGACCCGAAGGCCGCGCCGGGGACGATCGCCACCTGAGCCTCCGAGAGCAGGTAGTCCGAGAGCGCCACGGAACCGTCGATCGGTTTCCCGCCCGCAGTGCGCCCGAAGTAGGCCGAGAAGTTCGCGAAGGCGTAGAACGCCCCCTGCGGCTCCGGGAGGTGCACGCCGGGGATGCGCCGCAGCAGCTGCGCGATGTGATCCTTGCGCGCGGCGAACTCGAGCACCCACTCCTGAAGCGTTTCCTTCGGGCCGCGCAGCGCGGCGACCGCGCCTTTCTGGGCGAACGAGGTGGCGTTGCTCGTGCTGTGGTCCTGCACCGTGGTCATCGCGGCGATCACCGTCTTCTCGCCGGCCGCGTAGCCGAGCCGCCACCCGGTCATCGAGTAGGCCTTGGAGAAGCCGTTGACCACGAGCGTGCGCTGCTTGATCTCGGGCCCGAGCGAGGCGATCGAGACGTGGCGGAAGCCGTCGTAGGTGAGCGGCTCGTAGATCTCGTCGGAGACCACGAAGAGGTCGCGCTCGACGGCCAGCGCCGCCAGGGCCTCGAGTTCCAGGCGCGCGAGCCCGCAGCCGGTGGGGTTCGAGGGCGAGTTGACGATCAGGACCTTCGTGCGCGGCGTGATCAGCGGGCGCACCGCGTCGGCCAGCAGGCGGAACCCCTCCTTCTCCTCGGAGGGGACGAACACGGGGCGCCCGCCGGCGAGCCGCACCATCTCCGGATAGGAGACCCAGTAGGGCGAGGGGATGAGCACCTCGTCGCCGGGGTCGAGCGCCGCCTGGAAGAAGTTGAAGAGGGAGTGCTTGGCGCCGCAGGAGACGAGCACCTGGGAGGGCTCGTAGGACAGGCCGTTGTCCTCGAGCAGCTTGCGGCAGATCTCCTCGCGCAACTCGGGGATGCCGGCGGTCGGCGTGTACTTGGTGAAGCCGGCTTCGAGCGCGGCGATCGCCGCCTGCTTGATCGGGGCCGGGGTGTCGAAGTCCGGCTCGCCGGCCCCGAAGCCCACGACGTCCACGCCCTGCTGCTGCAGCGCGCGCGCCTTGGCGGTCAGGGCGAGTGTGGCCGAGGGGACGATCTCCGAGAGGCGGCTGGTGAGTTTCATCGCGCTGGTCCTTTCGTTCTCGGGTTGCGGCCGGCGGCGCGCGTGCCGAAGGTGGCGCGCAGGCGCTTCTCGACGCCCGGCGGGACGAGCGCCGACACCGGCCCGCCGTAGCTGGCGATCTCCTTGACGATGCTCGAGGAGAGATAGATGTAGTGGATGCTCGGGGCGAGAAAGATGGTCTCGATCTCGGGTCGCATCTGGCGGTTCGTCAGGGCGATCTGGAGTTCGTACTCGAAGTCCGAGACCGCGCGCAGGCCGCGCAGGATGGCGCTGCAGTCGTGCTTCCGCGCGAAGTCGATCAGCAGTTCGTCGAAGAGGATGACCTCGATTCCCGGGTCGTCGCCGACGGCTTCGCGGGCCATGGCCAGACGTTCTCGCGCGGGGTAGAGCGGTCCCTTCTGGGGGTTGCGGGCGACGGCGACGACGACGCGGTCGAAGACGGAGCGCCAGCGGTGGATCAGGTCGAGATGTCCGTTGGTGATCGGGTCGAAGGTCCCGGGGTAGATCCCGGAGCGTTTCATCCGCCATCCTCCTCGCGTTCGAAGGTCGTGAGCGCCGTGTCGCCGAACCGCCGCTCATCGGTGAGCCGCCAGCCCGGGGCCGCGGGAAGCGCGGCCCCGCGCCGGTGCTGGACGTAGAGACGGCACCGGGCGGGAATGATAGCACGCAGCCCTGCGGTGCGCACACAGGCGGCGGCGGTGCCGGTGTCGTAGGGCGGGTCGAGAAAGGCGACGTCGAAGCGCTCGCCCCGGCGTGCCAGGTCCTCGGGCGCGTGGGCGGCGTCGCGGCGCAGGATGGTCGCGCGGTCGAGGGCGCCGAGCGCCTCGAGGTTGCGGCGGATGACGGCCAGCGACGCCGGGTGGTTGTCGACGAAGGTCGCGTGCGCCGCGCCGCGGCTGAGCGCCTCGATGCCGACGGCGCCGCTGCCGGCGCACAGGTCGAGAAAGCGGCTGCCGGCGATGCGCGGCCCGATGATGTTGAAGAGCGCCTCGCGCAGCATCGCCGGGCTCGGGCGGACGGCCTGCCCCGGCACCGTGCTGGATCGTCCGGCCGCGAAACGCCCCGGCGGTGATGCGCAGGCTCATCCGTTGCTGTGTCCATGACGAGGATTTGCGTCAGGGGAAGATTCTCTCAATTCCCGTTCGTGAGGCAACGGGGGCTTCCCTTCGGTCGTGCGTCTGCGCCGCCGGCCCGGAGAGGTGCCCGGGGCTCGCGGCCTCGTAACTCGCCCTTCGGGCTCAAACAACGAGCCCGCGTCCCTGCGGGACCGCCCCGGGCACCTCTCCGGGCTTTTCGGCGGCTCCGCGCATCTTCCCTCAGTGAATCCCCAGCTGCCTCGCTGTTCACCGGGAATCATTGTCGCAGGTGCATGGACCGGGGCGGTGGCGAGGCGGTGACGGGTGGGCGCATGGCGGAGCGCGAGGGAACCGGAGCGGCCGCACCGGAGCGACCCCGTAGGGGCGAAGCGCACTGTCTGAGCCCGCAGGGCGAGTTGTGCGCTTCGAGCGCAGGGGCGGACTGGCTCCGGTCGAGCGCGCAGCTGGCGACCGCACGGCGCCGCCTCGCCACCGCCCTCGGCACGGCAGGTTTGTTCAGTCCAACTGGGTCCCGGGGATAGGAAACTGCGACGGTTCACGATGTCTCCGTGCCGCCCACGGTCAGCTCCGGGATCCGCAGCGTCGGCTGGGCGTCCGAGACCGGCACCCCCTGGCCGCCCTTGCCGCAGGTGCCGAGGGCGAAGCCGAGGTCCGAGCCGACGCGGTCGATCGTGCCGCAGCACCTCGGGGCCGTTGCCGACGAGCGTCGCGCCGCGCACCGGGTAGGCGACCTCGCCGCCCTCGATGCGGTAGCCCTCGGTGACCTCGAAGACGAAGTCGCCGTTGACGGTGTTGACCTGGCCGCCGCCCATCTTCCGGACCAGGAGGCCCGTGCTTGACCTCCCCGAGGATCCTCGCGGGGTCGTCGCGTGCCGGGGAGGATCATCGTGTTGGACATCCGCGGGATCGGCCGCTGGTGGTAGGACTGGCGCCGGCCGTGGCCGTTGCTCGCGCGCCCGTCCTTCGCGGCGCTGAGGCGGTCGAACAGGTAGGTGCGCAGCACGCCGCGGTCCACGAGCAGCGTGCGCTCGGCCGGCACCCCCTCGTCGTCCACGGTGTAGCTGCCGCGCACGCCGCAGAGCGTCGGGTCGTCGACGACCGAGACGAGCGGGCTGGCGATGCGCTTGCCGCGCTTCTTCGCGTAGACCGAGAAGCCCTCCTGCGCGAGGTCCGCCTCGAGGCCGTGGCCGACCGCCTCGTGGATCATCGTGCCGCCGGCCTCGGACGAGAGCACGACCGGCATCCGGCCGCCGGGGGCCGGCCGCGCCGAGAGCATCTGCACCGCGCGCCGCGCCGCCGCCAGCCCGATGCGCTCGAGCGTGTCGGGGGGGAAGGCGCCGAGCCCGGCGCTGCCGCCCGCGGTCTCGTAGCCGGTCTGGATGACCGCGCCGTCGGCGGCCACCACCTGCACCATCCAGACCGAGGCGATGCGGCGGTCGCGCGCGCTCTCGCCGAGCGAGTTGGCGATGCGCACGTCCTGGCGGCGCTCGCGGCCGGCGATGATCACCTGCCGGATCGCGGGGCTGACGGTGCGCACGAGACGGTCGACGCGCCGCACCAGGGCGGCGAGTTCGGTCGGCGACCGGAGCCGGGACCGCGCCGCCGCGGCGGCTGCCGGGGCGGAGCCGACGCGCAGGTAACGGTGGCGTTTGGCGCTGGCGCGTGCGTGCGCCGATCACCGGCCCGAGTTCGTCCGCCAGCGCGCGCCCGGAGGCCGCCCCGCGGCGTTGCGAGTAGGTGTAGTAGGTCTGGTCGCCGGAGAGCACGCGCAAGCCGAGTCCCGACTCGTCGCCCTGGAGGACTTTCTGGACGCGACCGTCTTCGAGGTGCACCAGCAGCGAGGAGGAACGCTCCTCGAAGAACTCGGCGAAGTCCGCGCCGCGGCGCACGAGGCGTGCCAGCGTGGTGTCGGCAGCCATCAGGCCCCCTCCTCGACCCGGGTCGTGGGCAGTCCCTCGCGGCAGAGCGCGAGGCGCAGGTCCTCGAACTCCTCCTCGGAGCCCGGGGAGACGAGGATCTCGACGAGCCCCGCGGCGGCATCGAGCGTGCGCAGCACGGCCAGGTCGTCGTAGCCCTCGATGAAACAGTGCAGATCGACGATCTGCGCCGGGGCCAGCCGCAGCAGGACGCGGGTCGTGTCGGTCGGTGCGGCGAGCGGTTGCGGCGTGATCATGCCTGCTGTCTCTTCACCTCGCTCGCAGCGACGGTTGCTGGCATTTTCCGCCGTCAGGTGCGAGATCCTCTCGTCTTTGACCCGCTGCAAGTTCCATCACGAACATCGTAGGGGTGGCGCTGGTTGAAGTCAACGCGAGCGCTGGGGTACACTGAACAGACCGTGAAGAACTGGTTGGTCGCCATGGCGTTGATTCTCAGCACCCTGCTGCGTTCCCGGCGGCGCCGGCGCCCTGATGGACCTGCGTCCCGGCGATGCGCCGCCGCCCTTCGCCCTCGTCGACCTTGCCGGCGAAGCGGGTCGACTCGGACATCTCTCGCCGGCGGCGCCGCGGTCGTCCTCTTCTGGTCGACCTGGAGCCCGCGCTCGGCCGAGATGTTCGACGACTTCAAGCGCCACGCCGCCGCCTACGCCGGGCAGGGGCTGAAGATCGTCGCGATCAACATCGACGGCGAAAACCTCGGGCCCGCGCAGAAGGCGGCGATCCGCGAGTACGCGGCCGCGCGGGAGCTGCCGTTCCCGGTGCTGCTCGACGAAGGCCTGGAGACCTTCTCGGCGTGGGGCGTCATGGCGCACCCCACCGAGGTCGTCCTCGATGCCGGCGGGCGCATCGCCTACGTGCTGCCCGGCTATCCGCCGAGCCTGCGCGAAGAGCTCGAGGACGCGATCAGGAGAGCCCTCGGCATGCCCGCCACCCCGCCGCGGGAGACGACGGCAGCGGTGGGCTACGCGCCGCAGGGGATGGCGCTGCAGCACTACAATCTCGGCCGTCGGTTGCTCGCCAAGGGCGATCACGACAAGGCGCTCGCGGCGTTCCGGCGCGCCGCTGCCGCGGACCCCGGCTTCCTCGAGGCCGCGGTCATGGTCGCGCGCGTCTCGCTCGCGTTCGGCAGTCTCGTCGAGGCCGAGCAGCTCGCACGGCAGGTCAGCCCGGAGGTGATCAACCGCGGCGACCTGCGGTATCTCCTCGGCAGCCTCATGCTCGCCAAGGGCGACCTGGACGCGGCGGAGCGGGTCTTCCGCGAGCTTCGGGAGCGACTCCCGCAGGAGGGATGGGGGGAGTGGGGGCTGGGCCAGGTGGCCCTCGCGCGCGGCGACCGCACCGGGGCCCTCGCGCTGTTCAGGGAGGCCCGCGCGCTGCAGCCGGAGAACCCCGAGGGGGAGGCCTTCGTGCGCCGCCATTTCCGCGACCGCTGGCTGCGCCGCGAGAGCACGCCCGAGGACGAGGCGGTTCATCGCTGTCTTCCCCGCTCTCGGGGAGATTCGCGAGCGCTACCGCAAGCTCTTCGGCGCAGTCGAGGCCCCGGCGCCTGCCGCGCCATGACCAAGCTGCTTCTCGTCGGCGCCGGCGGGTTTCTCGGTTCGGTGCTGCGCTATCTCGCCAGCGGGGCGGTCCAGTCCGCCGCGCGGTACGTGCACTTCCCGTGGGGGACGCTCGCGGTGAACACGGCCGGCTGCCTGCTCATCGGCTTTCTGACCGGTCTCGCCGAGGCCCGCGGCATCTTCAGCCTCGAGCAGCGCCTCTTCCTGATCACCGGTTTTCTCGGCGGTTTCACGACCTTTTCCGCCTTCGGCTACGAGACGTACTTCCTCGTCAGGGTCGGGGAGACGATGCTCGCCGCGGCGAACGCCTGCGGGCAGGTCGTCCTCGGGCTGGCAGCGGTCTGGGCCGGGCACCTGATCGCCAACCTGCTGCCACGGTAGCCGGCCGCCGACAAGGGCTCATCTGCGGCGTTGGGCTGCGCTGCCTGCCTGCCGGCTTGCCGCGCGCGACCGCTGTGCCATGCTGACCCGCATGAGTCCCGCGCGTAAAAACCTGAGGCCGCTGCGGCGACCGCGGCGCCGGTCTCGGCCGCTACCGGGCCAAGCGCGACTTCACGAAGACCTCCGAGCCCGCGGGGGCGGGCGGGGCGCCCGCCGCGCCCGCGGGCCCGGACCGCGTCTACGTCATCCAGAAGCACCACGCCGGTCACCTGCACTACGACCTGCGCCTCGAGTCCGGCGGCGTCCTCAAGAGCTGGGCCGTCCCGAAGGGGCCGAGCCTCGACCCGGCGGACCGGCGGCTCGCCGTCGAGGTCGAGGACCACCCGCTGGACTACGCCGGCTTCGAGGGCGCGATCCCGGAGGGCGAGTACGGGGCGGGGACGCGTCATCGTCTGGGACCGCGGCACGTTCCGGCCGCGGGGCGACGCGAGCTTCGAGGCGATGCTCGAGAAGGGCGCGGTGAAGATCGAGATCGCGGGCGAGAAGCTCGCCGGGCGGCTTCGCGCTCGTGCGCACCCGTTTCGGCGGGAAGAAGAACAACTGGCTGCTCATCAAGGAGAAGGACGCCTCACGCCCGCCCCGGGTCGGCCGTGACGGAGGAGGCGCCGCGCTCGGTCCTCTCCGGGCGCGATGTCGACGACCCGGCAGTGCTGAGTTCGAACGGCTGGCTGCATCGACCAGGAGGAGAGCATGAAGAGCTTCACGATCAAGGACCACCCCCGCGACGGCGAGTTCATCGTCGGGCCGACCGTCGTCGGCAGCCGCACGACGTATCTGGTCTACAACGAAGTTGCGCCGGGGCAGACGGTGCCGCTGCGCGCCGGGCACGGGCACGAGGAGATCTTTCTGGTCATCGCCGGCAGCGGGAAGCTGAGTCTCGGCGGGGAGGAGACGCTTCTTGAAAAGGGGCAGGGAGCCTACCTCGGGGAGGGTCCGGACGGGACGGTGACGGCCGAGGGGCGGGAGTCGCTGCACTACGTCTGCGCGGGCGGCCACGTCCCCGGGGGCGCATCATCATTAGCCGAGCCGGTTTTCTTGACACTCCGCGCCCGTCGTGATACCTACTTTCCCTCTATCATGAACCACTTTCACGAACGCGACGACGAACTCTGGTGCGAGGGAGTCAACCTCCGCGCGCTGGCCGCGGAGTGCGGCACCCCGCTGTACGTCTACAGCCACGCGACGCTCGAGCGGCACTTCGCCGTCTTCGACACCGCCTTCGCCGGCGTCCCGCACCTGACCTGCTACGCGGTCAAGGCCAACTCGAACCTCGCCGTCCTCGGCCTGCTCGCCGGCTGGGGCGCGGGAATGGACGTGGTTTCCGGCGGCGAGCTCTTCCGCGCGCTGCGCGCCGGAACGGACCCGAAGAAGATTGTCTACGCCGGCGTCGGCAAGACCGAGCGCGAGATCGCCGACGCCTTGCGCGCCGGCATCCTGATGTTCAACGTCGAGTCGGTCGAGGAACTCGAGCAGATCGACCGCACGGCGGCGAGCCTCGGCCTGCGGGCGCCGGTCGCGCTGCGCGTGAACCCGGCGATCGACCCGCTGACGCACAAGTACATCGCCACGGGCCTCAAGGAGAGCAAGTTCGGCATCGAGGCCGGGCGCATCCTCGAGACCTACCGCGCGGCGCTGAAGCTCGGGCACCTCGACGTCGTCGGCATCCACTGCCACATCGGCTCGCAGATCACCCAGGTCGGGCCTTTTCGCGAGGCGGTCGACAAGATCGCCGACCTCGTCCACCAGGTGCGCGCGCTCGGCGCGGACCTGCGGTACGTCGACATCGGCGGCGGGCTCGGCATCAGTTACAACCAGGAGGAACCGCCGGAGCCGAAGCAGTTCTCGGCCGAGATTCTTCCGGTCCTCAAGAGGCTCGGCGCGACGGTCATCACCGAGCCGGGGCGCGTCATCGTCGGCAACGCCGGCGCGCTGCTCACCCGCGTGATCTATCGCAAGGAGACCAGCGCGAAGAACTTCCTCGTCGTCGACGCCGGGATGAACGACCTGATCCGGCCGAGTCTCTACGGTTCCTTTCACCGGATCGTTCCGCTGGCGAAGACCGGAGGAGCGCGCCGCGCCGTGGATGTCGTCGGGCCGATCTGCGAGTCCGGCGATTTCCTCGCCAAGGACCGCGAACTCCCTGCCGTGCCGCCGGGGGAGTGCGTCGCCGTCCTGTCGGCCGGCGCCTACGGATTCGCGATGTCCTCGAACTACAACTCCCGGCCCCGTGCGGCGGAAGTCCTCGTGCGCGGCGACGCGTACTGCGTCATCCGCGAGCGCGAGTCCTACGAGGACCTGGTGCGCGGCGAGGCCGCCGCCGGCGCTCACGGTTTCCGGACCCCGGCCGCCCCGTGACCCCGGGTCTGCGGAAGAGCAACGCGATGGCGCGCATTCCTTTCTGGAAGATGAGCGGGAGCGGCAACGACTTCATCGTCATCGACAACCGCCGCGGCACCGTCGCGCCGGAGGCGGCTGCCGACCTGGCCCGGCGCCTGTGCCGGCGCGGTTTCTCGGTCGGCGCCGACGGGCTGATCCTCATCGAGCGCTCGCGCGAGGCGGATTTCGCCTGGCGCTTCTTCAACGCCGACGGGAGCGAGGCCGCGATGTGCGGCAACGGCGGACGCTGCGCCGCGCGCTTCGCCTTCCTCAAGGGGATCGCCCCGGCCCGGATGCGCTTCATGACCGGTGCCGGGCTGATCAGCGCCGAAGTCAAGGGCGACCGCGTCAAGCTCCAGCTGCCGCTCCCCTCGGGCTATCGCGAGCGGGTTGCCGTCGCGGTCGACGGCAACGCGCATCGATCCCGGATTTCTCGTGGTCGGCGTGCCGCACGCGGTCGTGCAGGCCGAGGCGCTCGAGCAGGCACCGGTCGCCCGGCTGGGACCGCGCCCTGCGGCACGACCCGGCCTTCGCGCCGGCCGGAGCGAACGTGAATTTCTTTCGCGTCGAGGGGCCGCGGCGCCTGCGTCGTTCGCACCTACGAGCGCGGGGTGGAGGCCGAGACCCTGGCCTGCGGCACCGGCGCGGTGGCGACGGCGCTGGTCGCGGCCGCGGCCGGCCTCGTCAAGAGCCCCGTCACCGTGACGACCAGCGGCGGCGAGGAACTCACGGTGCACTTCCGCCGCCGCGGCGGCGAGTACGGCGAGGTCTTCCTCGAGGGGCGGGCCGACGTGGTCTACGAGGGCAGGACCTGGGAAGAGCCCGCCGGCCCGGTCCGCAGCGGCAGGCGAGAAGGGAGTCGCATAGATGTTTTCCGGTTCCATGACCGCGCTGGTCACCCCGTTTCGCGACGGCGAGTTCGACGAGAAGGCCTACCGCGGACCTCGATCGAGTTCCAGATCGGCGCCGGCACGGACGCCCTCGTGCCGTGCGGCACCACGGGCGAGTCCGCCACGCTCTCGCACGAGGAGCACGACCGCGTCGTCGAGGTCTGCGTCGCGGCGGCGGCCGGGCGCGTGCCGGTCATCGCCGGCGCCGGCTCGAACTCCACCCGCGAGGCGCTGCGGCTGACCCGCCACGCCAAGGAGGCCGGCGCCGACGCGGCGCTGCTGATCACGCCGTACTACAACAAGCCGACCCAGGAGGGGCTGTTCCGCCACTTCGCCCACGTCGCCGAGCGGGTCGACCTCCCGATCGTGCTCTACAACGTCCCGGGCCGCACGGGGGTCAACCTCCTGCCCGAGACGGTCGCGCGCCTTGCGGAGATGCCGAACATCGTCGCGATCAAGGAGGCCACCGCCGACCTGCGCCAGGCCAGCCGGATCATCGAGTTGTGCGGCGAGCGGATCGCCGTGATCTCGGGCGACGACTTCACCGTGCTGCCGCTGCTGGCCATCGGCGGCAAGGGCGTGATCTCGGTCGTCTCGAACGTGGCGCCCGCGCTCATGGCGCGCCTCGTCGACGCCTTCTTTGCCGGGGATTATCGCTGCGGCGCGGGAGGCGCACTACCAGCTCCTGCCGCTCTCCGAGGCGATGTTCATCGAGACCAACCCGATCCCCGTCAAGACCGCGCTCGCGCTGATGGGGAAGATCGCGCCGGAGTTCCGGCTGCCGATGTGCCCGATGAGCGAGAAGAACCAGGAGCGGCTGGCCGGGGTGCTGCGGGCCGCCGGCCTCGTCGCCGGCTGAGGGAAGACGACCATGGAACAGGTTCGCGCAGTGGTCGCCGGCGCCGGCGGGCGCATGGGCCAGAGGATCATCGTCGCTCTCGACGGGCAGCCGGGCATCGCGCTCTCCGGGGCCTGCGAGCGCTCGGGACACCCCTCGCTCGGGAGCGACGCCGGGGTCGCGGCGGGCATCCGCGCCGCGGGCGTCCTGATCGAGGAGCAGATGGAGAGCGTCCTGTCCCGCGGCGACGTGCTCATCGACTTCACCGCGCCCGAGGCCTCCCTGCGTCACGTCGAGCTGGCCGTGCAGCAGGGCAAGGCGCTGGTGCTCGGCACCACCGGCCTCGACGCGGCGCAGGTGGCGGTGCTGGAGAAGGCCGCGCGGAAGATCCCGATCGTCTACGCCCCGAACATGAGCGTCGGCGTGAACCTGCTCTTCAAGGTTCTCGGGGATGTCGCCGCCGTGCTCGGCGACGCCTACGACGTCGAGATCGTCGAGGCGCACCACCGCTTCAAGAAGGACGCTCCCTCGGGTACCGCGAAGAAGATGGCGCAGGTGATCGCCGAGACGCTGCGGCGCGACCTCGACCAGGTCGCCGTGCCGGGTCGCTCGGGGATGGTCGGGGAGCGCACCACCGAAGAGATCGGCATCTTCGCGGTGCGCGGCGGCGACATCGTCGGCGACCACACCGTGACCTTCGCGGGGCTCGGCGAGCGCATCGAGATCACGCACCGCGCGCACTCGCGCGACACGTTCGCGCGCGGGGCGGTGCGGGCCGCAAAGTGGGTCGTCGGCCGCGTGCCGGGCCTCTACGACATGATGGACGTCCTGGGTCTGAAATAATCCTCCGCTCCGCCCTTCGCCCAAGGGGGACCGAGGGGGATTTTCACAACGGCTGACCAAGGAGAACGACACATGACCGATTTCACGCCACGCCTCGCCGGCAACCTCGCCAAGCTCCCGCCCTATCTCTTCGCCCGCATCGACGCCCTGAAGGCCGAGGCCAAGTCGACGGGCGCGGACCTCATCGACGTTTCGATCGGCGACCCCGACCAGCCGACCTTCAGGCACATCGTTCGCGAGGGCAAAGCCGCCATCGCCGAACCGGCGAATCACCAGTACCCCTCGTACGTCGGGAAACTCGCCTTCCGCGCGGCGGTGGCGCAGTGGTACCAGGGGCGCTTCGGCGTCACCCTCGACCCGGCGACGGAGGTGCTGACGCTGATCGGTTCGAAGGAGGGGATCGGGCACATCCCGTTCGCCTTCGTCGACCCGGGCGATGTCGTGCTCGTCCCGAACCCGGGCTACCCGGTCTACAGCGCGGCGACGCTCCTCGCCGGCGGCGAGCCGTTCATGCTGCCGCTGCTGAAGAAAAACGACTTTCTCCCCGATCTCGACGCGATCCCGAGCGAGGTCCTGCAGCGCGCAAAGCTGCTGTTCCTGAACTACCCGAACAACCCGACCGCGGCCGTCGCCGACCTGGAATTCTTCCGCAAGGTCGTGGAGTTCGCGCGGCGCACCGGGGTCATTGTCTGCCACGACGCCGCGTACTCCGAGATGTACTACGACGGGGCGAAGCCCCCCTCCTTCCTCGAGGCCGAGGGGGCGAAGGATGTCGGGATCGAGTTCCACTCGCTCTCCAAGACGTACAACATGACCGGCTGGCGCGTCGGTTTTGCCGTCGGCAACGCCAGCGTGATCAAGGGGCTGGGGCACATCAAGGCCAACGTCGACTCCGGCGCGTTCGGCGCGGTGCAGGACGCGGGGATCGCGGCGCTCGCCGGCGACCAGAGGCCGGTCGAGAAGATGCGCCGTCTCTACCAGAAACGCCGCAACGTGCTCTACCGCGGCCTGCGCAGGCTCGGCCTCAGGATGAAGAAGCCCCAGGCTTCCTTCTACCTCTGGTGTGAAGTTCCATCCGGTCACACCTCGGAGTCGTTCTCGAGCCTCCTTCTCGAGAAGGCTGCCGTCGTCTGCACCCCGGGCAACGGCTTCGGGGCGCACGGCGAAGGCTACGTCCGGTTCGCCCTCTCCGTGGAAGTGTCGCGCCTGGAGGAGGCGGTGGAGCGGATCGGGAAGGTCCTGTAGGGGCGGGGTTGAGCCTCGCCAGCCGCGCGAGGAAAGGAGCACCGTTCCCTTTCAGGCTGCGGGGTCCTGCCGCTGCGGACCACCATTGACTCGACCATCCGCTCCCGCTCTTGTTGAGGCGCCACCCCTCCGCCACTCCTGCTCTGGGGCCGCCCATTCTGAACGAACACTCCAGCGGATCATTGAGAAGAACGCTTCTAAGGGATGCAAGGAATGGAGTCGCATCTGGTTTGCATGAGGGGCGACAGTAGGTGCTGAGGAATGATTTAAGTATTTTAAAACAAGGTGTTAGAATGCTCATGTGGCCAACATAGTATGGGGTATATAATCTGTGTACGCCAGAAAAAATGACGGCAACCGCCCGGGAACCGGCCGGGAACGCGTTTTTCTTTCGCTCGGGTCGAATGTCGGCAGGCGCCCTGAAAACCTGCGCAATGCGCTCATATTGATCGCCCGCGAGCCTGGGATCAGGGTTGTCCGGGTCTCGCTCCTTTACAGTACATCGCCGGTGGGCTATAATGATCAAAGGGAATTTATAAATGGGGCTCTGGAGTTGAGGACGCGCCTGAGCCCGCGGGACCTGCTCGGACGCCTCGAGAGGATAGAGGAGCGAATGGGGAAAAGCACCCCTTTCCGAAACGGTCCCCGGCGCATCGATATCGACGTGGTGCTCTACGGGCAGCGGCAGGTTCTCGAGAGCGGCCTGATTGTCCCGCATCCGAGGATGCACGGCCGGCGGTTCGTACTCGAGCCCCTCGCCGACATCGCGGCGCGGGCGATCCATCCGGGCCTGCGGCGCACGGTTGCGCGGATTCTCGCCGGGCTGGGGCCCGGCGAGGGCGTCAGACCGTGGGGCGCATGGGTGTCGGGCGGCCGGTAGGGAGTGCCGGGGAGGATGAGTGTGGGCTCGTCGCCGATGGAGAAGGGCAAGTACATCGTCATCGAGGGGCCCATCGGCGTCGGCAAGACGAGCCTCGTCAACCTGCTCGCGAAGCGCTTTTCCGCCAAGAAGATCCTCGAGGCGGCCGACGAAAACCCTTTCCTGCCGCAGTTCTACGACGACAAGAAGCGGCACGCGTTCCAGACCCAGCTCTTCTTTTTGCTCTCGCGGTTTCGCCAGCAGCAGGAACTCGCCCAGCAGGACCTGTTCCAGCAGTTCGTCGTCGCCGACTATCTCTTCGACCGCGATCGGATCTTCGCCTACCTGAACCTCGACGACAACGAGCTGGCGCTCTACGAGCAGATCTACGGCCTGCTCAAGACCAGGATCACGGTGCCCGACGTGGTGATCTACCTGCAGGCGAGCACCGACGTGCTGGTCGAGCGGATCGCGCGGAGAAACCGCGCGTACGAGAAGCATCTCTCGCGGCAGTACCTCGAGGAACTCAACCAGGCGTACAACTATTTCTTCTTCCACTACTCGGCGACCCCGCTGCTGGTCATCAACACCAACGTCATCGATTTCGTGCAGAACCCGGTCGACCTCGACGACCTCGCCACCAGATCCTGCACGCCAAGCGCGGCACCGAGTACTACACGCCGGCGCGGTCGGTTGGGAAAAAATGAGCACGAAAAATGGTGCGGGACTTGAACGCTGAGAAGGTCACGGTCGCCACGCTTCGCGCGAAGAAGTCCGCCGGCGAGCGTGTCGTCATGGTCACGGCGACCGACTTTTCCCTCGCGCGGATCGTGGACGAGGCCGGTGTCGATATCGTGCTCGTCGGCGACTCGCTCGCGCAGGTGGCCCTCGGTTTCGACAGCACGCTGCCGGTCACCGATGGACGAAATGCTCGTGTTCACGCGTGCGGTCGCCCGCGGCGCACACCGCGCGCTGGTGGTCGCCGACATGCCCTTTCTCTCCTATCAGGTCAGCGCCGAGGAGGCGCGCCGCAACGCCGGCCGCTTCCTCAAGGAGGGCGGTGCGGCGGCGGTCAAGCTCGAGGGCGGGGCCGAAGTCGCCGCCACGGTGGCCTCGATCGTCGCGATGGGGGTGCCCGTGCTCGGCCACGTCGGTCTGACGCCGCAGTCGGTGCACGCCATGGGCGGGTACCGGGTGCAGGGGCGCGACGAGGAGCGGGCGCGTGAAATCATCGACGGCGCGCGCGCCCTCGAGGAGGCCGGGGCGTTTGGCGTCGTTCTCGAGGGGGTGCCGCGCCGGCTCGCGGCGCGCATCACCGCCGCGCTCGGCGTGCCGACGATCGGCATCGGCGCCGGGCCGGAGTGCGGCGGGCAGGTGCTCGTGCTCCACGATCTGCTGGGGCTCTGGGGCGGGCACCGGCCGAAGTTTGCGAAAAGGTACGCCGCCTGCGGCGACGAGGCGGGGCGGGCAGTGCGGCAGTTCTGCGACGAGGTACGGGGAGGGCTCTTTCCTGATGAAGAACACACCTTCGATTAAGATCATCAAGGGCATCGCCGAGATGCGCCGCTTCAGCCTCGAGGCGCGCAAGCGAGGGGCGAAGATCGCACTCGTGCCGACGATGGGTGCGCTCCACGCGGGTCATCTCGCACTCATCGGCGCCGCCCGCCAGAAGGCGCCCACGGTCGTCGTGAGCATCTTCATCAACCCGCTCCAGTTCGGGCCGCGCGAGGACCTCTCGGCGTATCCGCGCGATCTGGCCGGGGACATCGAAAAGCTTCAGAAACTCGGCGTCGCGGCCGTCTTCACCCCGGAGGCGGCCGAAATCTACCCGCCCGGTCACCGCACGCACGTCGAGGTCGACGATCTCTCGCAGCGGCTCTGCGGCCGCGCGCGCCCGACGCATTTCCGCGGCGTGGCGACCGTGGTCGCCAAGCTCTTCGCCATCGTTCAGCCGCACCAGGCCTGGTTCGGCCAGAAGGATTACCAGCAGCTGCTCATTGTCCGCAAGATGGCCCGGGACCTGAATTTCGAGGTCGAGATTCTCGACTTCCCGACCGTGCGTGAAGACGACGGGCTGGCGCTTTCTTCGCGCAACGCCTACCTCACGCCCGAGCAGCGGCCGGCGGCGCTGACGCTGCAGCTGGCGCTGCACGTCGCCGCCCGGATCATGGCCAAGGGCGAGCGTTCGGCGGCGAAGATCGCCTCGAACCTGCGCGAGGTGATCCGCGCCCAGCCGGGGGCGGAGATCGAGTACATCTCGATCTGTCATCCGGAGACGCTGCACGAGCTGGATACCATCGAGGTCCGCACCCTGGTCGCCCTCGCGGTGCGCGTCGGTCGCGCCCGCCTCATCGACAACACGCTTTTCGACCTGCGCGAGCTGAGTCAGCGCGCCGATCTGAAGAAGCCGGCGAAGCCGGCCGTCGCGGCGAAGACCGCCCCGGCATTGCCGGAGGGCGGTGGTGCGAAGTCGGAAATCAAGAAGGTCTCGAAGCCCGTGGCAAAACCGCCGCTACACCTGCGGTGAAACCCGCGGTGAAACCCGCGGGCAAGCCGATTGCCAAGGCTGTCGGGAAGCCAGTCGCCAAGTCGGGAGCAAAGACGGCGGTCAAGCCGGCAACCAAGCCGGCCGTCAGATCGACAGCCAGGCCTGCCGTCCTCCAAAGCGGGCGTCGCAACCGGGAAGAAGGCCGCGCGTCGATGATGCGGGTCATGCTCAAGGCAAAGATCCATCGCGCCACGGTGACCGACAGGAGTCTTGAGTATGAAGGCTCGATCACGATCGATCTCGATCTCATGGACGCGGTGGGTCTGTTGCCCCATGAACAAGTCCAGGTGTACAACGTCACGAACGGACAGCGCTTCGAAACCTACACGATCGCCGGTGCGCGCGGAACGGGCACCGTCTGCGTGAACGGCGCGGCGGCCCATCTGGTCGAGAACGGTCACAAGATCATCGTCGCGAATTATGCGCTCTTCACGGATGCCGAGCTCCCCGGGTTCGTGCCGCGCGTCGCGCTCCTCGACGAGCAGAACCGCATAACAAAACTTACGTAACCGTGCTCTGAAGAGTTTTGTTGCCGGTTACCCCGTAGTCCGTGCGGGCTACGGGGTCCTGTCGGTGCGGACTTCATCGTGCTCACTGCGGTCCGCCGCTGGAGACCTCCCACTCCGCGCCACCCCTGTCGCCTTGCCCACGCGAACGATTTGAATTACTCCTGCAAACTCATTTGATCAGAGTTGGCGCATGTTCCTGGCGTGAGTAGTGCCCCACTTGCGCTTCAAAAATAAATAATCCATAATAATCAGTGTGTTGCAGGATCATTATTTTTCTTGACACACCCCTTCGCGTCCACTACACTCCGGGAAGTGGGAAAAGGTGGGATTTAGTGGGATACCCGCTTAGCCCGGAGGAAGGTCATGTTCAAGGGACGCTACATTCACACGCTGGACGCCAAGGGACGACTGAGTGTCCCTTCACGTTTTCGTGAAATCCTCGCGCAACACCGCGAGGAAACGCTGATCCTGACGAATTTCGACAACTGTCTTGCCGGTTTTCCCTCCGACGAGTGGGAATTGCTCGAGGAAAAAGTCCGCGGGCTCTCCATGCTCCAGAAGGATGTCCGCGCCTTCACGCGGTACTTCTTCTCCAGCGCGCAGGAGTGTCCGGTCGACCGGCAGGGTCGCATCCTGATCCCGCCGACGCTGCGCGAGGATGCCGGGTTGGAAAAGGACGTCGTCCTGCTGGGAGTCGCCAACCGCATCGAAGTCTGGAGCAAGGCGCGTTGGGACAATTTCTACCGGGAGACGACGGAGAACTTCGAGTCCATCGCGGCGAAGCTCTCCGAGTTCGGGCTGTAGATGGAGCCGGTGGCCGCGGTTCACGAACCGGTCATGGTCGCCGAGGTGGTGAGAGCGCTCGGTTGTCGTCCCGGAGGATTCTGGGTCGATGCGACGCTCGGCGCCGGGGGCCACGCGGCGGCGATTCTGGAGCGATCGGCACCGGACGGATTTGTGCTCGGCATCGATCGCGACACCGAGATTCTGGGTCTGGCGGCGACGCGGCTCGCGGCATATGCGGGAAGGTTCGAACTGGTGCACGGCAATTTCGGCGATCTGAGCGCGATTCTGGCGCGCGCGGCGAGGGGGCTGGCGGACGGAGTGCTGATCGATCTCGGGCTCTCCTCCCTGCAGCTCGACCTGCCCGAGCGCGGTTTCTCCTTTCGCGCCGACGCCCCGCTCGACATGCGCATGGACCGCGGCGAGCAGGGCACGGCCCTCGATCTCGTGGCAACGGCGAGCGAGGAGGAACTCGCGCGCATCATCTACGAGTACGGTGAGGAGCGCAAATCCCGGCGCATCGCCCGCGCCATCTGCAGGGAGCGCGGGCGCGGCGGCGTGCTGACGACCCAGCGGCTGGCGAACGCCGTCGCCGGGGCAGTCGGGGGCCGCGGGCCGCGGGGCGGGCACCTTCACCCGGCGACACTGACCTTTCAGGCGCTGCGGATTGCGGTCAACGGCGAACTCGAGGCGCTCGCCGCGGTCCTGGCCGCGCTCCCCGCCATCCTGGCCCCCGGCGGTCGCGCCTGCGTGATCGCCTACCACTCGCTCGAGGACCGCGCCGTCAAGCAGGCCTTCCGGGCCCTCGCCCCGATTCGCCGCGCGGTGGCGCCGCCGGCGTTCACGCTGCTCACCAAGAAACCCGAGCGCCCCGGCGCCGAAGAACTCCGGCGCAATCCGCGCTCGCGCTCGGCCCGGCTGCGCGCGATCGCCCGCGCCGCCTGAGAAGGGGGAGACGAAGATGCCGCGAGCACTGCCGCGCGAGTGGTGCGGGAGCGAAATCACCAACGGCGGCGTGCGCCGCGAGAGGTCCCGCCTCAGCCGCGGCGCGATGGTCGTCTGGGTGCTGGCAACGTCGGTCCTGCTCGGCTCGCTGCTGCTCTATGTGACGCAGGGGATCCAGGTGATCCGGATGGGCTACGAGATCGACCGCGTCCAGAACCGCTTGCGCGAGGTCAAGGTCGAGCGGGAGCGCCTCGAGGTGGAGCTGGCGAGCCTTCAGGATCTGGCGACCGTGCAGCGCGAGGCCGTCGGGCGTCTGGGCATGGTCTTCCCCGAAGCGGGGCAGGTGGTCGTCGTGCGCGCGAGCGCCGGCGCGCTGGTCGCCCGGGCGGCGTCCCGGCGCTGACGCCGCGCGGCGGGACTAGGGAGGCTGCGACGGGGATGGAGCGGCAGCTGCGCCGGCAGGTGAAGAGCCGGATCCTCGGGATCACCGGGTTTCTCGTGCTGGTCGCCGCGGTCATCATCGGCCGGCTCTTCACCCTGCAGGTCACGGGGCATCAGCGGCTCTCGGCGCGGGCCGCCGAGCAACTCGCCGAGGAGATCCAGTTCCTCCCCAAGCGCGGCATCATCACCGACCGGGCGGGGCGGCGCCTGGCCGTGGACGTCGAGGTCGACTCCGTCTACGGCGTCCCCTCGCAGGTCGCCGACAAGCGCGCGGTGGCCCGGCGTCTCGCAGCCGCCACCGGCAAGGACGCCGGCGCGCTACACGCGGGAACTCGAGAAGAAGCGCTCATTCGTCTGGCTCGAGCGGCGGGTCTCCCCGGCGGTCTCGAGCGGCATCGCCGCCATGGGCTGGAAGGGCGTGGGTTTCATCAAGGAGAACCGCCGCTTCTATCCGCAGCGGGAGTTCGGGGCGCAGGTCCTGGGCATCGCCGGGATGGACAACCAGGGTCTGTCCGGGCTCGAGCTGCGCTACGACCGGGAGCTCTGGCGCGAGGCCGTCGTGGTCATGGCCGAGCAGGACGCCTTCGGCAAGGACATCATGGTCTCCGGGCCGCCGCTGGAGGCGCTGCGCGAGGGCGACGAGTTGCGGCTGACGCTCGACGAAGTGATCCAGTTCATCGCCCAGGAGGAACTCGGCCGCGGCGTCGCCGCGGCCGGGGCCGCGGGCGGCAGCATCGTCGTGCTCGACCCGCGCAGCGGCGAGGTGCTCGCGATGGCCAACGTCCCGTTCTTCAACCCGAACGAGCCGGCGGCCTGCACCCAGAGCCGCGCTGCGCAATCGCAGCATCGCCGACGCTCTCGAGCCGGGCTCGATCATGAAGACCTTCCTGCTCGCCGCGGCGCTCGAGGAGCGGGTCGTGACCCGCGAGACGACCTTCGACTGCGAGAACGGCTCCATGCCGTTTCCGGGCGGGGCGCTCCACGACGTGCACTCCTTCGGTCGTGCTCACCGTGAACGACATCATCGGCAAGTCGAGCAACATCGGTGCGACGAAGATCGCCCTGCGCCTCGGCGCGGAGAACTACCACCGCTACCTCAAGGCCTTCGGCTTCGGCGACAAGACCGGCATCGACCTGCCCGGCGAGGCCGTCGGCCTGCTGCGGCCGGTGGCCCGGTGGTCGGGCCGCTCGATCGCGTCGGTGGCCATCGGCCAGGAGATCTCGGTGACGCCGCTGCAGATGGCGACGGCGTTTGCGGCCGCGGTGAACGGCGGGGTGCTCTGGCGGCCCCGCGTCGCGCGCGAGCTGGTGAGTCCGGAGGGGGTGGTGCTCAAGAGCTTCGAGCCGCAGAAGGTGCGGCAGGTGATCTCCGCCGAGACCAGCCGCCAGGTCGTCGAGACCCTCGTGCACGTCGTCGAGGAGGGCACCGGCAAGGCCGCCGCCGTCGAGGGCTACACGGTCGGCGGCAAGACCGGCACGGCACAGAAGTACGATCCGCAGCTGCAAGACGTACTCCTCGCACAAGTATCTCGCCTCGTTCATCGGGGTGGCCCCGGCGCGCGACCCGCGGCTGGTGGTCCTGGTCATGATCGACGAGCCGAAGGGCGCGATCTACGGCGGCAGCGTGGCGGCCCCGGTCTTTCAGAAAGTCGTGCAGCGGACGCTGCGCTACCTCAACGTGCCCTCCGAGACGCAGCGAGCAGGTGCTCCTCGTGCAGGCTTTCCCGGGGGCCGGCGAATGAAGCGCCTCGGGGAACTCGTCGCGGCCGCCGGCGGCACGGCGCGGATCGTGCGCGGGGCGCCGGAGACCGGCCATCGACGGCGATCGCGACCGATTCGCGCGCGGTGCGCCCCGGCGCGCTCTTCGCGGCGCTCTCCGGGCGCAACGCCGACGGTCACCGCTTCCTCGGGGCCGCCGCGGCCGCCGGCGCCGTGGCGCTGCTCGTCGAAGCGGGGCAGGGCGCCGCCGCGACCGCCGGGGGTCGCGCTCGTCGAGGCGGCGAACCTGCGTCGCGCGCTCGGGGCGATGGCGGATTGTTTCTTCGACCACCCGTCGGGCGATCTGCACCTCGTCGGGGTCACGGGAACGAACGGCAAAACCACCGTCACCTGGATTCTCGAGTCGATCGTCCGCGCCGCGGGTCGCGTCCCCGGGGTGATCGGCACCATCGTCTGCCGCTGGGGCGGGCTGGAGAGCGCCGGCGGGCAACACCACCCCGGAGGCGCCCGAACTGCAGCGGCTGCTGCGCGAGATGGCGGACGACGGCGTGCAGGTCGCGGCGCTCGAGGCCTCTTCGCACGCGCTCGAGCTCGACCGGCTCGTCGGCTGCCGCTTCGCCGTCGCCGTCTTCACGAACCTCGGGCGCGACCACCTCGACTTCCACCGCGACCTCGAGGCGTACGGCGCCGCCAAGGCGAAGCTCTTCACCGAATTCGCGCCGGCGGCGAGCGTGATCAATGCCGACGACCCCTTCGGCGCCGGACTGATCGCGGCGGCTGGCGGCACCGTCGTCACCTACGGCCTGGGCGAAACGGCGGCGCTGCGTGCCGTCGAGATCGTCGCCGACGCCGCCGGCCTGCGCTTCGTCATCAGCGCCGAGGGGCGGCGGCTGCCGATCGTTTCCCCGCTGATCGGCGCGCACAACGTCGCCAACATCCTCGCCGCCGCCGGCGCGGCGCGGGCGCTCGGGCTGTCCTGGGAGGCGGTGCAGGCCGGGGTCGCCGCCTGCGCGCTCGTCCCGGGTCGCTTCGAGCGCGTCGGCGCCGGCGCCGGGCCGCTGGTGCTCGTGGATTTCGCGCACACCCCGGAGGCGGTGGAGAACGCGCTGCGGGTCGCCCGCGGCCTGTGCCGCGGGAACCTCGCGGTCGTCCTCGGCTGCGGCGGCGACCGCGACCGCGGCAAGCGGCCGCTGATGGGCGCGGCGGCCGCGCGCCTCGCGGACCGCGTCTACGTCACCAGCGACAACCCGCGCAGCGAGGAGCCGGCGGCGATCCTGGCCCAGATCGTCGGCGGGGCCCGGGCGAGCGGCGGCACGGCCGAGCTTCAGGTGATCGAGGACCGGCGCGCGGCGATCCGGGCCGCGATTCGCGACAGCGGCGCCGGGGACCTGGTGCTCATCGCGGGCAAGGGCCACGAGGACGACCCAGGTCGTCGGCGAGCAGGGCCCGGCCGTTCTCCGACCGCGAGGAAGCGCGTCGCGCGCTCGAGGAGGTACGGATGTCCGGCATGACGCTGCCCGCAACGACGGCGAGGTTCGGGGTGGCCGAACTTCTCGCGGCCACGGGCGGCGGCTGCGCGCCGGCCCGGCCGCAGGGTCGGAGGCGGCCGGCGTCTCGACGGACAGCCGCACCATCGCCCGCGGGGAGCTGTTCGTCGCACTGGCCGGCCCGCGCGAGCAGCCGGTGCGGATCGTGCTCGACGGCCACCGTTTCGTCGGCGCGGCGCTGCGGCGCGGCGCCTGGGGAGTGCTGGTCGAGGAGCAGGCGCTGCAGCGCGAGGATCTGGCCGGCGAGCTCGCCGCCTGGCCGGGTCGGGCCGTGATCGTGGTGCCGGATTCGCTGCGGGCGCTCGGCGATCTGGCGGCGTACCACCGCCGCCGCATGCCGGCGCGGATCGTGGGCATCACCGGCAGCAACGGCAAGACCACGACCAAGGAGATGGCGTTCGCGATCGCCGCCGCGCGCTGGCGGGTGCTGCGCAGCGAGGGGAACCTGAACAATCTCGTCGGGCTGCCGCTGACGCTGCTGGGGCTGGAATCAGCGCACGAGGTCGCCGTCGTGGAGATGGGGATGAGCCGCGCCGGCGAGATCCGCCGGCTCGCCGCGATCGCCGCGCCGCAGGTCGGGGTCGTGACGAACGTCGGCCCCGTGCACCTCGAGGGCGTCGGCGGGCTGGCGGGAGTTGCGGCGGCGAAGGCCGAGATTCTCGAGGGGATCGCGCCCGGCGGGACGGCGGTGCTCAACGCCGACGACCCGGCGACTCCCGGGCTGGCCGCGCGCTGGGCCGGGAAGCTGATCAGCTTCGGGCTGTCCGCAGCGGCCGACGTGCGCGCCGAGGACATCGAGTACGCGCCGCAGGGGACGGCCTTCACGCTCGTGCTCGCCTGACGGCGATCGCGCGCGGGTCCGGCTGCCCTGGCTCGGGGAGCACAACGTGCGCAACGCGCTGGCCGCCGCGGCTGCGGCGCTCCAGCCTCGGTGCGGATTGCGCCCAGATCGGCGCGGGCCTGCAGCAGGCCCGCCCGGCGGCCATGCGCTTCGAAATCGCGACGCTCCCCCCCGGCGTGACGGTCGTCAACGACGCCTACAACGCCAACCCGGCCTCGATGCGCGCGGCTCTTGCGGCGTTCGCGCAGCTTCCCGCGGCTCCCCGCCGCGCGCTCGTGCTCGGCGACATGCTCGAACTCGGTGCGGCCGCGTCCGCGGAGCACCAGGAACTCGGGCGAGTGGCGGCGCAGACCGCGCCGGCGCTGCTGCTGGCAGTCGGCGCCTTTGCCGAGCGCGTGGCCGAGGGCGCCGGCGCCGGCGGTCTCTCCCCGTCGGCGATCGGCGACCGCCCCGGACGCCGAGGCGGCCGCCCGACTGCTCGCGCGGCTGGCTGCGACCCGGGGACCTGCTCCTGCTCAAGGGTTCCCGCGGCGTGCGTCTCGAGCGCATCCTCGATCGGCTGCGCGCGGCGGAGGGGAGCGGCTGATGCTCTATCACCTGCTGTACCCGCTGCACCTGGATCACGCCGGCGCTCAACGTCTTTCGCTACATCACCTTCCGCGCCGCGTACGCCGCGCTCACGGCGCTGGCGATGAGCCTGCTCCTCGGTCCCTGGGTCATCCGGACGCTCGCGGCCTGGCGCGTCGGCCAGCAGATCCGGATTGAAGGCCCCCAGAGCCACCTGGTCAAGGCGGGCACCCCGACGATGGGCGGGCTGCTGATCCTCTTCTGCGTCACGGTGCCGACCCTGCTCTGGGGGAGGCTCGACAACCTCTATCTCTGGCTGGCGCTGCTGACGACGCTCGCCTTCGGTGCGGTCGGATTCGTCGACGACTGGCTCAAGATCGAGCGCCGCCGCTCGCTCGGCCTGAGCGGCCGCTGGAAGATCGTCGCGCAGGTGCTGATCTCGGTCGCGTTCGCGCTGGCGCTCTCGACCCTGGCCGCTCCGGTCTTCGAGACACGCGTCGGCATCCCGTTCTTCAAGAACGTGCTGATCGACCTCGGCTGGTTCTACCTGCCCTTCGTCGTCCTCGTGCTCATCGGGGCCTCCAACGCCGTCAACCTGACCGACGGGCTCGACGGGCTGGCCGTCGGCACGACTCTGGTTGCCGCCTCGTTCTACACGGTGGTGACCTATCTCGCGGGCAATGCGGTTTTCGCGCGTTACCTGCAGATCGTCTACGTCGAGGGCGCGGGGGAGCTGACCATTTTCTGCGGCGCGCTGCTCGGCGCCGGCATGGGGTTTCTCTGGTTCAACGCCCACCCGGCCACGATCTTCATGGGCGACACCGGCTCGCTGGCGCTCGGCGCGGCCCTCGGCTCGGTGGCGGTCATCTCCAAGCACGAGGTCCTGCTGGTGCTGGTGGGCGGGGTCTTCGTGATCGAGGCCCTCTCGGTCATGATCCAGGTGATCTCGTTCCGTCTCACGGGCCGCCGGGTCTTTCTCATGGCGCCCATTCACCACCACTTCGAAAAGCTCGCCTGGGCCGAGTCGAAGATCATCGTGCGCTTCTGGATCGTCGCGATCATCTTCGCGCTGCTCAGTCTGAGCACGCTCAAGCTGCGCTAGCCGGCGGCGCTCACGGGAGGCAGGGGAACGAGAATGATGACAGCGCAGGGAGCGGGGGCGACGCGGGCCAATCGCGGTCGCCCCAAGAACGGGGCGGGGGCGGCGACGAGCGCGGGCTTCACGCGCGGCGAGCCGCTTGAACTGGCCGGCCGGCGGGCGCTCGTGGTCGGGCTGGCGCGCACCGGGCTGGACACGGCGAACTTTCTCGCGCGCCGCGGGGCGGTCGTGACCGTGACCGACCGCAAGGACCCGGCGGAGCTCGCAACCGCGCTCGCGCGTCTCGATCCGGGCGTCCGGCGCGAACTCGGCGGCCACCGTGCCGAAACCTTCCTCGCGCAGGATCTGGTGGTGCCCTCGCCGGGGATGGCGATGGACGACCCGCTCCTGGTCGCGGCGCGCGCGGCGGGTGTGCGCATCCTCAGCGAGATCGAACTGGCCTTTCGCTTCCTGCCGGTGCCGCTGGTCGCCGTGACCGGAACGAACGGCAAGAGCACCGTGACGACGGCGCTCGGCCTGGCGTTCGAGGCGGCGGGGATCCCGGCCCGCGTCGGCGGCAACATCGGCAACCCGCTGGTCGGCGAGGTGGACTCGCTCGGCGCCTCGCGCTGGGTGGTCGCCGAGATCAGCAGCTTTCAGCTCGAGTGGATCGAGACCTTCCGGCCGCGCATCGCCGCGCTGCTGAACCTGAGCGAAGATCACCTCGACCGCTACCCGACGTACCAGGAGTACCTGAACGCCAAGCTGCGGATCTTCGAGCGCATGGAGAGCGGCGACGATCTCGTGCTCAACGCCGACGATCCGCTCGTCGTGGAGCGCGCCGCCGCCGCCCGGGCGCGCGCCGTCTGGTTCTCGATGCGGCGCATCCCCCGCTGCGGCGTCTATCTCTTTCGCGGCTGGATCTACTCGCGTCTCGGCGAGCGTCTCGGGCAGCGGGTGCTGCCGGTGGCCGAAATGCGCATCGCGGGGACCCACAACCAGGAGAACGCCCTCGCCGTCACGGCGCTGGCCCTGCTCGCCGGCTGCTCGCCGAAGCACGTGCGCGAGGTCTTCCGTTCCTTCCGCGGCCTGCCGCACCGCACCGAGTTCGTGCGCGAGGCGGGCCACGTGCGCTGGTACGACGACTCCAAGGGCACGAATGTCGGCGCCACGGCGCGCACCCTCGCCGGGATGCCCGGCCAGGTCGTGCTGATTCTCGGCGGCAAGGACAAGGGCGGCAGCTACGCGCCGCTGGCGCCGCTGGTGCGCGAGCGGGTGCGCGCTCTCGTGCTGCTCGGCGAGGCCCGGGAGAAAATCGCCGCGGCGCTCGCCGGCACCGCACCGATCGAGGTGGTTGCGGAGATGGGCGAGGCCGTCCGGCGCGCGGCGGCGCTGGCCCGGCCCGGCGACGCGGTGCTGCTCTCGCCGGCCTGCGCGAGCTTCGACCAGTACACGAGCTACGCCGAGCGCGGCCGCCACTTCCAGAGCGAGGTCAACGCACTGTGATTACGGGCGTTGACGAGGTGCCCGTCGGCTGCGTTGCGCCGACTGTCCGCCTGCCCTGCGGCGGGCACGAGCCCGCCTCAGTCCAGCGGTACGTCGGGACGCCTTGCACGCTCGGACCCTTTCGAAGCACGCCTCTCCGCGAGCACGTTACGGACAATGCACGTCTGCCCGCAGGCAGTCAGGAGCGTCACTGAGTGCGGTTCCGGCAAGGCGGCGCACGAGCGCGCGCAGGAGGCGCACTCCTTGTGCGCCGCAGCAAGTCGACGCGCGGAGCAGACGCCGCCGGGGCGCATCAGGCGCCGTCCTGAATGCCCCGCGGCCTGCACGGAGGGAAGCGCTGATGCCAAGGCAGGCGCGCACCGACATCTGGCTCGTGCTGCCGGTGACGCTGCTGGTCGTCCTCGGGATCGTGATGATCTACAGCGCGAGCGCGTTCGTCGCGGTGAAAAAGAACCAGCCGCAGTACTACTTTCTCGTGCGCCAGTTGCTGTTTGCCGCGATCGGCGCCGGGGCCCTGGCCCTCGTCAACCGGGTGGACTACCGGATCTACCGGCGCTGGGCCCGGCTGTCTGCAGCCGGGGTGGTCGTGCTCCTGGTGGGCGTGCTGGTCCCGTTCATCGGGCACTTCAAGGGCGGGGTCCGCCGCTGGATCGGACTCGGACCGATCGACTTCCAACCCTCCGAGCTGGCCAAAATCGGGCTCATGATCTTTCTCGCCGCGGTGCTCGCCGCCAAGCGCGAGCCCTTCCTCAAGAAGGGCTGGAAAGCGATCCTCCCCGAGCTGGGGGTCGTCGGCTTCTGCCTCGTGCTGATCATGCTCGAGCCGGACCTCGGCACGACGATCACGCTCGCCGTCTCGCTCGGTGCGCTGCTCTTCGTCGGAGGGCTGCGTCTGCGCCCCCTGCTGATCTGCGGGGCGGGCGGGCTGCTCGCCATCAGTCTGTCGCTCTACTTCAACGCCTATCAGCGCGCCCGGGTCAGCACATTTCTCGATCCGTGGAGCGTGGCGCAGGGCAAAGGCTACCAGACGGTGCAGGCCTTCCTCGCGCTCGGGCGCGGCGGCATCGCCGGCACGGGCCCGGCGGGCAGCCGGCAGAAGCTCTTTTTCCTGCCGGCGCCGCACACGGACTTCATCCTCGCGGTCATCGGCGAGGAACTCGGTTTCATCGGCCTGGTGCTCGTCGTCGGGCTCTTCGGTGTCATTCTCTGGCGCGGGATGCGCATCGCGCTGCGGGCGCCGGATCTTTTCGGAACCTATCTGGCGTTCGGGCTGACCTTCTGTCTTTTCCTGCAGGCCGTGATCAACATCATGGTCGTTGCCGGCCTGATGCCGACCAAGGGGCTGACGCTGCCGTTTCTGAGCTACGGCGGCACCTCGCTCGTGGCGAGCCTGGTCGCCGTCGGGATCCTGTTGAACATTTCGCAGCACGGCGTGGCGACAAAGGCGGAAGCAGGGTGATGCAGGCCGGGCGAACGTTCGGGCTGGCGGTGGCCGGCGGCGGGACCGGGGGGCACATCTTCCCCGGGCTCGCCGTGGCGCGCGAGTTCCGCCGCCGCGAGCCGGGGACCAGGGTTCTCTACCTGGGCGCGGCCGGCCGACTCGAGGAGCGGGTCGTGCCGCGCGAGGGGGCGGCCGTGCGTTTCCACGGTTTACGGGTGCGCGGTCTCAAGGGACAGGGGCCGCTCGGTGCCATCGCGGCCCTGGCGCTCGCCGCCCGGGCGGTCGGCGAGTGCCGGCGCGAGATTGCCGCGTTCGGCGCCGACTTGCTGCTCGGCACCGGCGGCTACTCCTCGGGGCCGGCGGCCGTCGCCGCACGCACGCTCGGTATTCCGGTGGTGCTGCAGGAGCAGAACGCCGTGCCGGGACTGACCAACCGGCTCCTCGCACGGATCGCCCGGAGGGTCTTCATCGCCTTCGAGCCGGCGCGTCGCCATTTTCCCGCGGGGCGCACCGTCCTGGCCGGCAATCCCGTCCGCGACGAAGCGCTTGGCGCCGGGGCTGAGGTCGGACGCGGCCCCGGCCTGCGCCTGCTCGTTCTCGGCGGAAGCCAGGGAGCCCGCGGGGTGAACCGGCTGGTTACCGGCGCCCTGCCGGCGCTTGCGGCCGCGGGGCTCGACGTCTCCTTTGTCCACCAGAGCGGCGACCCCGAACGCGAGGCCGTGGCCGCCGCCTATCGGGGTGCGGGCCTGAGCGCCGAGGTTGCCGCCTTCTTCGACGCCATGGGCCAGCGGTACGGCGCGGCCGACCTGGTGATCGCGCGGGCCGGCGCCGGGACGATCGCGGAGATCGCGGCCAACGGCCGCCCCGCGATCCTCGTGCCTTTCCCGCACGCGGCCGGTGATCACCAGCGCGTCAACGCCCGCTGGCTTGCCGATCGCGGCGGCGCGCTCATCATCGAGGAGCGGGCCTCGGACGCCTCCGGCGCGTTGGTCCGGGCGGTCACCGCGCTCTCGGGCGACCGGGAGCGGCTGCGCGCGATGGCGCAGGCCAGCGCCGCCGTCGGCGTGCGCGACGCCGCCGCGCGGATCGTGGACGAGTGCCGCCGGATGCTCGGGCGGGGATAAGGGAGAGGCGGATGTTCATCAGAAAGGTCAAGCGCATCCACTTCGTGGGCATCGGCGGGATCGGCATGAGCGGGATCGCCGAGGTGCTCCTGAACCTCGGCTACCACGTCAGCGGGTCGGACCTCGCGGCGACCCCGGTCACCGAGCGGCTGCGCGTGCTCGGCGGACGCATCGCCGCTGGCCACGACGCGGCCAACGTCCAGGACGCCCAGGTTGTCGTCATCTCCTCCGCGGTGCGCCCGGACAACCCCGAGGTGCTCGAGGCCCATCGCCTGCAGGTTCCGGTGATCCCCCGGGCGGAGATGCTCGCCGAGTTGATGCGCATGAAGTACGGCATCGCCATCGCGGGCGCGCACGGCAAGACGACGACCACCTCGCTCGTCGCCACGATCCTCGCCGCGGCCGATCTCGACCCGACCGCGGTCATCGGCGGGCGGCTCGACGCCTTCGGCTCGAACGCGCGGCTCGGCCAGGGTGAATTTCTCGTGGCCGAGGCCGACGAGAGCGACGGGAGCTTCCTCTCGCTGACGCCGACCTGGGCGGTGATCACGACGGTCGATCGCGAGCACCTCGACTACTGGCCGGACCTGGAGAGCATCCACGCGGCGTTCGCGGCGTTCGCGAACAAGGTGCCCTTCTACGGCGCCGTGATCCTCGGCGTCGACGACCCGGGGGTGCGCGAGATCCTGCCGCGGGTGCGAAAGCGCGTGATCACCTACGGTCTCGGCGTCGAGGCCGACGTTCGCGGCAGCGCTCCGGCCTACGAGGGGTCGCACTCCTCGTGCACGGTGCACGCGGGCGGAAGAGAACTCGGACGCCTGCGGGTGCCGATCCCGGGCGCCCACAACCTCGCGAACTCGCTCGCCGCCGTCGCCGTGGCGCTTGAACTCGACCTCGCGCCGGAGACGATCTTCGGCGCGCTGGCCACGTTCCGCAACGCGCACCGCCGCTTTGAACAGCGGGGGGATCACGGCGGCGTTCTCGTCGTCGACGACTATGCCCACCACCCCACCGAGATCAGCGCGACCCTCGCCGCCGCCCGGCGCGGCTATGCGCGACGGATCGTGGTCGCCTTCCAGCCGCACCGCTACACCCGGACGCGAGACCTGGAGGCGGAATTTCTCGAGGCGTTCGCCGATGCGGACCTCGTGCTCGTGACCGGGATCTACGCCGCCGGCGAGGAGCCGATCCCCGGGGTCAGCGGCGAGCGACTCGCGGGATTGCTCGGCGGGCGAACCAGGCCCGAGGTGCGGTATGTCCCCGACAAAGGAGAGCTCCCGGCAGCACTGGCGGCCGCGGTGCGCCCCGGCGATCTCGTTCTCACCCTTGGCGCCGGCGACGTCTGGAAGGCCGGCGACGGGTTGCTGAAGATCTTGAGCGAGGCCGATGGCAGCCGAGCATGAGCGTCTCGAGCGGTTGTTCCGCCCGGCGGTCCGGGGACGCCTGTTCCCGCGCGAGTCGTTGCGCGCTCACACCTCGTTTCGAGTCGGCGGGCCGGCCGACCTGCTGTTTTTTCCCGCGGACCCGGATGATCTCCGGTCCGGATTGCGTCTGGCCCGCTCCCTGGGGCTTCCCGTGTTCGTCATGGGCCGGGGGACGAACCTGCTCGTGCGCGACGGCGGGATCCGCGGGCTGGTCGTCAACCTCGGGGATCTCAACCGCATCGAGGGCGGGGAGATCCCGCACCAGGCGGCGCCGGGCACCCCGGTTAGCCTTACGTCGCTCGGCGGGACGCCCCTCTCGCGGGTCATTAATTTCGCGGTGCGTCCCGGACTCTCCGGGCTGGAGTGGGCCGCCGGCATCCCGGGAAGCGTCGGCGGCGCGATCGCGATGAACGCCGGGGCGCACGGGCACAGCATGGGCGAGGTGGTCCAATGGGTCGACCTCGTCGACGCCGAGGGCAACGAGGAGCGGGTGCCCGCCGACAGGATCCGGTTCGGTTACCGCAGCACGAGCTTTCCACGCCCGGGCCTGGTCGTGACGGCCGGACTGGAACTGCTGGTGCGCACCGAGCAGGAGGTGCTCGCCGAAACCAAGCGCTGCCTCGAGGAGCACAAGAGGCGGTTGCCGTTCGGCTGGGCGAACGCCGGGTCGGTTTTCAAGAACCCGCCGGGGGACTTCGCGGGACGGTTGATCGAGGCCGCGGGGCTCAAGGGAACGCGGATCGGGGGCGCGGAGGTCTCGGTCAAGCACGCGAACGTCATCGTGAACATCGGACAGGCCACCGCCGCCGACATCCAGGGGTTGGTGGAGACGGTTATCGTCCGGGTGCAGCGGGATTTCGGGGTCCGGCTCGAGTCGGAGATACAAATTGTCGGCGAGGAGCAGTAGGGGGCGGGTGGGGGAGTCGATGGCGGCACAGCGGATGAAGAAGGCGGTTGTGGGCGTGCTGATGGGCGGACAGTCCGCCGAGCGCGGAGTCTCGTTGCGAACCGGGGCGGCGATCCTCGCCGCTCTGAGCCGGTGCGGCCACCGGGCGATCGGCATCGATGCCGGCCGGGATCTGCCGCAGGTTCTGGCCCGCCGCAAGGTGAGCGTGGCGTTCATCGCGCTCCACGGGCGCGGCGGCGAGGACGGCACGGTCCAGGGGTTGCTCGAGTGTCTCGGCATTCCCTACACCGGATCCGGCGTGCTGGCGAGCGCGCTGGCGATGGACAAGAAGCAGAGCAAGTGGGTGTTCCATGCGCACGGGCTGCCGACGCCGGAGTTCGAAATGCTGACCCGCGGGGTGCGGGGCGCCTGGCCGCTCGCGCGGCTCGCACCTCCGGTTGTCGTCAAGCCGATCTGCGAGGGCTCTTCGGTTGGCGTCAGCGTCGTTCGCGACCGCGGCGAACTGTCGCCGGCGCTGAAAACGGCCTTCCGCTACGATTCCGAGGCGCTCGTCGAAACGTATGTCCCGGGGCGGGACCTGACGGTCGGGGTGCTCGACGACCAGGCCCTGGCCGTCGTGGAGATGCGCCCGCGCAGCGGTTTCTACGATTATCGCGACAAATACGAGACGGGCAGGACCGAGTACCTGGTCCCTGCCCCGCTGACCGCCCGTCAGACCGCTCGCACGCAGGACCTCGCGCTGGCCGCTCACCGCGCCCTCGGCTGCCGCGGCGCGAGCCGGGTCGACTTCCGGCTCGACGAGCGGGGGCGGCCGCAGCTGATCGAGGTGAACACCATCCCCGGGATGACCGCGACCAGCCTGCTGCCCAAGTCCGCCGCAGCGGCAGGGATCGGTTTCGACGAACTCGTCCTGCGCATCCTGACCGCTGCGCGGCTTGACGTCTCGCCCCGCTGCCTTGGTCGTGGAGACGCCCGGTGAAAAACTATTACCGCCCGGACTTCGATGCCCATCAGGCGGTCTACCACCGCACGCAGCACCGCCGCAGGCTCCTCGTGGCGGCGCGCCGCGGCGTCGTGGTTCTGGCGCTCGGCGCCGCGATCGCCCTCTGCTCGGCGGCCTGGGCCTCGCTGGGGCCCGGGTGGGTGCGCGCGCGCCTCTCCTCGCTGGGGCTGTTCCGCATCGAGACCATGCAGGTCAGCGGCAATCGCACGCTCACGAGCGCCGAGGTGCTCGCGACCGCGGGCCTGCGCGCGGGAGAGAGCCTGGTCGGTCTCGATCTGGCGGACGCGCGCGCCAGGCTGGTCGCAGACCCGCGGGTGCGCGAGGCGAGTCTGCGCCGCCGGTTCCCGGGGACGATCGTCGTCGAGATCGCCGAGCGGACGCCCTGTGTCGTTGTGCGCGCCGACCGCGACTACCTCGTGGATGTCGAAGGAGTGATTGTCGCCGGCACCGCCCCCGGGACCCGATCGGAGCCTGCCGGTTCTCCTGGGGGTCGAGGCGGTGGCCGGCGCGCTCACCGCGCGCGGCGCCGCGGATCTTGCGGTCGGGATCGAGCTGATCGCGGCGATCCGCCAGGTGGGCTTCCCGGCGCTCTCGGCCATCGCCCACGTCGACCTCGCGGACCCGAACGATGCCGTGATCGTCCCGGTATCCGGACGCCCGCTGGTCCACGCGGGACGGCGGGACGCGGCCGGGCGGTTGCATCGCTGGCGCCTCGTGGCCCCCGACATGGCGCAGCGCTGGCCGGAGTTGGAGTACGTCGACCTGCGCGCCGAGGGCCTGGTGGTGGTGTTGCCGGAGGCGCCGGCGCCGGCCGTGGACGCCGAAGCGAAGCCGGGGGGTGACGCGCCGGCCGCCCGCCCGCAGGGGCGAGGGACCGGCAACGGCACGGGTCGTGCCAAGGCGGGGGGCGGACATGCCTAAAAGCGAAAACCGCGTGGTCGGCCTGGACATCGGGACGACCAAGATCCTGGCGGTCGTCGGGGAGATCACCGACAAGGGCCTGGACATCGTCGGCATCGGGTCGAGCCCCTCGCGCGGGATGCGCAAGGGTGTCGTCACCGACATCGACTCGACCGTCGAGTCGATCAAAAAGGCCGTCGAGGAGGCCGAGTTGATGGCCGGCTGCGAGATCGACGCGGTCATCGCCGGCATCGCCGGCAGCCACATCAAGGGCTTCAACTCCCGCGGCGTCATCGCGATCAAGGACAAGGAGGTCACGCAGGGGGACATCGAGCGGGTGATCGACGCGGCCAAGGCCGTGGCGATCCCGATGGACCGCGAGGTGCTCCACGTGCTGCCCCAGCAGTTCGTGATCGACGAGCAGGACGGCATCAAGAAGCCGCTCGGCATGTCGGGGGTGCGGATGGAGGCCGAGGTGCACATCGTGACCGGGGCGGTGACCTCGGCCCAGAACATCATCAAGAGCTGCAACCGCGCCGGGCTCGAGGTGCGCGACCTGGTGCTGCAGCAGCTGGCCTCTTCGTACGCGGCGCTCACCGAGGAGGAGAAGAATCTCGGCGTGGCGCTGATCGACATCGGCGGCGGCACCACCGACATCGCGGTCTTCCACCAGGGGAGCATCTGGCACACCTCGGTCATCGCCCTCGGGGGCAACCACGTCACCAACGACATCTCCGTCGGCCTGCGGACGGCCCCGAACGAAGCCGAGAAGATCAAGCGCAAGTACGGCTGCGCGATGGCCTCGATGGTCCGTCCCGACGAGAGCATCGAGGTCCCCTCGGTCGGCGGCCGCGAGCCGCGAACGCTCTCGCGCATGGTGCTCGCCGAGATCGTGCAGCCGCGGATCGAGGAGATCCTCGAGCTGGCCAAGCACGAGATGGAGAAGTCCGGCTTTCTCGAGATGATCCCCTCGGGAATCGTCGTGACCGGCGGCTCGGTGATCCTCGACGGGTTGCCGGAGCTGGCAGACCAGATCTTCGACCTGCCGGTGCGCCGCGGCACGCCGCACGACGTGGGCGGGATGGTGACCGTCATCGACAGCCCGGTGTACACGACCGGCGTCGGGCTGGTGCTCTACGGGATGCACAACCAGGACAGCGCGCGCTTCGGGCCGCGCTCGGGCGGCAAGGGATTCGTTGGCCGGACCGCGAACCGGATGCGGGAGTGGTTCGGCGGGTTTTTTGACGGCAATTAACAGGGCGCGAAACGACAGGGGGAGGATGACGATGGGGTTCGAGATTCTGGACGATGTGCGGGAGGGTGGACGGATGCATTTCGAAATCGAGGAAGACATGATGCTGGGGGCCGACATCCGGGTCATCGGGGTCGGCGGCGGCGGCGGCAACGCGGTGAACTCGATGGTCAGCGCCGGCATCGACGGGGTGAAGTTTATTGCGGCCAACACCGACCTGCAGGCCCTGGCGCACTCGCTCGCCCCCGCAAAGCTCCAGATCGGCTCGAAGCTGACCAAGGGCCTCGGAGCCGGGGCCAACCCCGAGGTCGGCCGCAAGGCCGCGAACGAGGATTCCACGCGCATCGCCGAGGCGATCCAGGGCACCGACCTGCTCTTCATCACCGCGGGGCTCGGCGGCGGCACGGGCACCGGCGCGGCGCCGGTCATCGCGAACATCGCCAAGGAGATGGGGATCCTGACCGTCGGCGTGGTGACCAAACCCTTTCCGTTCGAGGGGCAGCGGCGCATGCGTCAGGCCGAGGAGGGGCTGCGCGAGCTGCGCGAGAACGTCGACACGCTGATCACGATCCCGAACCAGCGGCTGCTCGGTCTCGTGGACCGCAAGACCACGCTGCTGGACTCCTTCCACATGGCCGACGACATCCTGCGTCAGGCCGTGGCCGGGATCTCCGACCTGGTGACGATCCCCGGTCTCGTGAACGTCGACTTCGCCGACGTGCGCACCATCATGGCGCGCATGGGCCGGGCGGTGATGGGTGTCGGGATCGCGCGGGGCGACAACCGGGCGGTCGAGGCGGCGCAGCGCGCGATCTCCTCGCCGCTGCTGGAGGACGGCTCGATCGACGGAGCGCAGGCCGTGCTGATCAACGTGACCTGCGGTCCCGACCTGGCGCTCCAGGAGGCGAACGAGGCCGCGAACATCGTGCAGAAGGCGGTCGCCGAGGATGCCCAGATCATCTGGGGCACGGTGATCCGGCCCGACCAGCAAGAGGACATCATCATCACCGTCATCGCCACGGGTTTCGAGCAGAAGGCGGTGCCGATGCCGCTGCGGGCGGCGGTGCGGCCGAACTCGCGGCAGACGGCAGTCATGACGAACTACGACGAACCGACCTTCAGGCGCAACCAGGGTCTGAAAAAGGCCGTCGGCATGGACTTCACCCACGAGAGCGACCTCGACAGCGCGGACCTGGACATCCCGACGTTTTTGAGGCGGCAGGCTGATTAGTCCGGGTCGCTAGGGAGGGCATTGTATCGGCGCCCCCAAGAAGGGCGGCGCTCCGGCAGTGAAGGGTCTGCACCCCTCAGGACCAGCCCGCGCTCGCAGAACGCGATCGCTCCGGTCCACCCCTGGCCGCGGTGCCGACTTTGCCCTCTGCGAGCCAAGCGAGTGGAGGGTGTGCGGTGTGCACCAGCACACCTCCGCGCGAGCTTTCGGGTTGCCTTGCCAGAACGGGAACATCCGCTCCCGATCGACCCGGGCGGCTGAGACAAATACCGCAGTGTCAATTTTCTTCCCGTCAGGTGCGCGCTGCGGCACAATGTCCCGTGACACGTCGCAGCTCTTCAGCCGAGTCCCCGACCCGCGAGCGGGGCTGGGTGCCGCCGCGGCACGGCGGCGACGTCAGGATCGCCCTGGCCTACCCCGGGCACTACCGGGCGGGGATGTCGTCGCTCGGCTTTCAGACCGTTCTCTACGGCTTCGCCGCGATTCCCGGTGTCCTTGCCGAACGCGTCTTCCTCGACGACGGCGGCGCGGCGCTCCAGGTGCTCGACGCCGGGTTCGCGCCGCGCAAGGCCGATCTGCTCGCCTTTTCGATCAGCGGCGAGAACGACTACGAGCAGCTGCTGCGCACTGCTGGCGCTCGCCGGGCTGCCGCTGCGGGCCGCCGACCGCGCCCCGGAATCACCGCTGGTCGTCGTCGGCGGAATCGCCCCGACGCTGAACCCCGAGCCGCTCGCGCCATTCGTCGACGCCGTGGCGATCGGGGAGGGCGAAGAGCTGTTCGCACCCCTCGTCGACGCGGTGCGCGGGCGCCCGGGTCGCGAGGCGGCTCTCGAACGACTGGCCGGGACGCCCGGCATCTACATCCCCTCGCGCTACGAGCCGTCCTACGCCGCGGACGGGACCCTCGCGGTCCTTCGAGCCGTCGCGGGTCGGCCCCGCGGCGCGTCGTCCGCGCCTCGGTGCGCGACCTGGACGCCTGGCAGACCTACGGGCGCACCGTGGCGCCGGGCAGCGAGTTCGAGAAGCTCTGCCTGGTCGAAGTCTCGCGCGGGTGCGGCCGCGGCTGCCGCTTCTGCGCGGCCGGGCACGTCGTCCGGCCGCTGCGCCACCGCTCGCTCAACGCTCTGCGCTCCGCAATCGCCGCCACCGCCGGTCTGCAGCCGCGCGTCGGGTTGCTCGGCGCGGCGGTGGCCGACCACCCGGACCTCACGGTTCTCGGTCGCGAGCTGGTCGCCGCCGGGCGCGGCTTTTCGCTCTCCTCGCTGCGCCTGGACCGCGTCGATCCGGAGCTGCTCGACCTGCTCGCCGCAGGCGGGACGCGCACCGCGACCTTCGCCCCCGAGACCGGCAGCGAGCGGCTGCGGTTCGTCGTCGGCAAGCGCATCAGCGACGAGCAGGTCCTCGACGCGTCGGAGCGGGCCGCCGCTGCCGGCCTGCGCCAGCTCAAGCTCTATTTCATGATCGGACTCCCGACCGAGACTCCGGAGGACCGCGCGGCGATCCCCGAGCTGGTGCGGCGCGTTCGCGAGCGCACGCTCGCCGGGCGGCGCGAGAAGACCGATCTCGTGCGCATCTCCGTCACGCTCGGCGGTTTCGTCCCCAAGGCCTGGACGCCGTTCCAGTGGCACCCGTTCGCCGGCGTGCGCGCACTCAAGGCGGCACAGTCCGCCCTCATTCGCGAACTGCGCAAGATCCCGAACGTCGCGGTCACCCACGATGTGCCGAAATGGTCGTACATCCAGGCGCTGCTCTCGCTCGGGGACCGCCGGGTCGCCGACATCCTCGAGTCCGCAGTCCTCGCGGACGATTGGCCGCGGGCGCTGCGCGAGTCTGCGGTCGACCCGGATTTCTTCGTCCTGCGCGAGAAGGGCCGCGACGAGCTGCTGCCCTGGGACTTCATCGAGACCGGTCTCACGAAAAGCGGCTTGCGGGCGCAGTACGACAAGGCGCTTGCGGCGGGTGCCGGCGCGTGAGCGCGCCGGCCATCACCGAACACCGCCACGGCCGGATGACCTGGTTTGCCGCCGAGCATCTCGAACGCAGCGGCGTCCGCCACGGCTTCACGGCCCGCTCCGGGGGGGCTGAGCCGCGGCGCGTTTTCCAGCCTCAATTTTTCCTCCCGCGAGGGCGATGTCCCGCAGCGGGTGCTCGAGAATTGGGGGCGCCTCGAAGCGGCGGCGGAACTTCCCGCGCGCGGGTGGGCGTTGCTCTCGCAGGTGCACGGCGCACGAGTCGAGCGCGTCGTCGCCGGAGGCCCGGCCTGCCACCACCGGCGCGACCACACCGAGGCCGACGGGCTTGCGACAGCCGCAACGGGCGTTGTCTTGGGCGTGCTGACCGCCGACTGCCTCCCCGTCATCCTGGCCGTCCCCGGGGGGAGCGCCGTCGCCATCGCGCACGCCGGCTGGCGCGGCACGCTCGAGGGGATCGTGCAGGAGACCGTGCGCGAGCTTTGCGCTGTCGCGGGCGCTGAGCCGCACGAGATACTGGCCGCCATCGGCCCGTCGATCGGACGCTGCTGCTATCAGGTCGGGCGCGAGGTGCACGAGGCGTTTCACGAGCGCTGGGGAGCGGCGCAGACCCGCCGGATCCTCGAGAAGTCCGACCCCTGGCGGCTCGATCTCCAGACTGCCAACCTGCTCCAGTTGCGCGAGTCCGGCGTGCCGCTCGAACAATGTGGCGACTCGTCCAGCACTGTACCTGCTGCCGGAAAGACCTCTTTTTCAGCTACCGCCGCGACGGCCGCACCGGCCGCATGCTCAACTTCGTGACGGCCGCTGAAAAATGTACTCTGCGTCAGGGCATGCGTCGGATGCGGACATCGATCCCGGGGCGGTCCTTGAGCAGGGCGACGAGCCGCGAGGTGTCCGTCTCGCCGAAGTGGTAGGGGTAGAGGATCCTCGGGCCGACCAGCCGTGCCGCGTCGGCCGCCATCTCCGGCGTCATCGTGTACGGGAGGTTCATCGGCAGGAACGCGACGTCCACGCCAGCGATCTGTTTCATCTCCGGGATGTTCTCCGTGTCGCCGGCGATGTAGACCCGCAGACCGGCCATCGTGACGACATACCCGTTGCCGCGCCCCTTGGGGTGGTAGGGGACCCCGGGGCTGCGTTCGTGCTTGATATTATAGGCCGGGACCGCCTCGACTTCGACGCCGTCCAGGGTCAGGCGTGCCCCGTTTTCCATCGGGGTCGCGCCCTTCACCTGCTCGGCCGCTGCGGCGCTGGCCATGACCCGCGTCGTCATCTTGCTCACCATCCCGAGCGCGACCGGGTCCAGATGGTCCTGGTGCTCGTGGGTGATCAAGACGACGTCGGCCTTCGGGAGTGCCGCATAGTCGGCGACCTTGCCGTAGGGGTCGATGTGCACGATGGCGCCGCCGGCGGCGAGGATCAGGCTGCCGTGTCCGAGGAAGGTGATCTCCAACTCACCCGCCGGGCCGACCAGACGGTCTTTCTCGGGTGGTGCGCCGGCGAATACCGAGACTGCTGCACCAAGCAGGAGCGCGGTTGCCAGCCAGCAGCAGAGCGCCCTGAGATCGGGGTCGAGCAGATTGGCCACATCCATGATCGGATCCTCCCTGTTAACGCTGTTCACCGCGCAAGCCCGGCCCGGGCCCGCCGAGGGCTCGCGGCTATTGTCACCCAGGCCGGGTCAGTGTCAAGGGGGCGATGGTGCCGATCCCGAGGGTGGCGATGAAGGAATCAGCATCGTGCCAGGAGACCTTGTCCCTGGAGGGGAAAACCAAGCTCCACGGTTGAAGAAAATATTCATTCGAGCGTGCAACAGCTGTCACTCAAACCAGCAACCTGGCACCGGGGCTCTCCTCGACCGACGCCGGCACTGATGTTGCCCTGATAGTGACAAGGCAGAGTACGTGGTACAGTAGCGCCAACAAGTCATGATCGCCGATACCTTATCCAACGCGCACCTCTACCGCGGCCTGACGCCGCGCATCGCCCTGGCCTTCGACTACCTGTGCGGCATGGATCTCCGGGAATTCGCCGCAGGCATCTTCGAGATCGACGGGACGCAGGTCTACGCGATCGTTCAGGACTACGACACGCTGCCCCTGCCACAGGGCGTCTGGGAGGCGCACCGGCGACACATCGATCTTCAATTCCTGGTTTCCGGCACGGAGCGGATCGGGTATGCGCACGTTGGCCGGTTGGTGCCTGGCGTCTACGACCCGACACGGGACTTTGCTGTCCTTCTCCGGCGAAGGAGATTTCCTGGCCCTCGGACCGGGAGACTTCATGCTCCTTTTCCCGGAGGACGCGCACATGCCGAGAATCGCGGTCGGAGCGCCGGCGCCGGTCAGGAAAGTCGTCGTCAAAATAGCGGTCGGCTTGTGATCGGCTGCCCGGGGGGGGAGGACCGATGACGACACCTCTGCGGATCGTCCGGGGCGACATCACCACCTGTGCCGTGGACGCCATCGTCAACGCGGCGAACTCCTCGCTGCTCGGCGGCGGCGGCGTCGACGGCGCGATCCACCGGGCCGCGGGTCCGGAACTGGTCGAGGAGTGCCGGCGCCTCGGCGGCTGTCCCACGGGCCAGGCGAAACTGACGCGCGGATACCGCCTTCCCGCGAAACACGTCATCCACACCGTCGGGCCGGTCTGGAGCGGGGGGCGCTCCGGGGAGCCGGAACTGCTGGCCTCATGCTATCGGGAATCACTGCGTCGCGCCCGCGAAAACGGCGTTCGCACCATCGCGTTCCCGGCTATCAGCTGCGGCGTCTACGGGTATCCGATCGTGCAGGCCGCCGCGATTGCCGTCGCCACCGTCGTCGCGGAGTGCTCCCGGCATCCGGGGATCGAGCAGGGTGCTGTTTGTCTGTCACTCCCAGCACGACGCGGACGTCTACGAGTCGGCTCTTGTCGCGGAGGGCGTCCGCGACGAGCCCCCTCCCGCTCGGCCGTGAACCGCGTCCGCAGCTTCGCCCACCTCGCGGACAGGGACGCAACTCGCCTCATCCTCGGCAGCATGCCCGGGGTGGCGTCGTTGCGTGCGGGGCAGTACTATGCGCATCCGCGCAACCTGTTCTGGCGCATCCTCGGCGAGGTTCTCGGCATTGACCTCGGGCTACCCTACGCCGACAGGGTCGCGGCGCTGACCGCCTCGGGAATCGCACTCTGGGACGTGCTCAAGTCCTGCACGCGCGCGGGCAGCCTGGATGCGGCCATCGAGAAGGATTCGGTCAGAGCGAACGACTTCGCGACGTTCTTCGCGCGCCACCCGCAGGTGCGGCGGGTCTATTTCAACGGGTCGACGGCCGAGCGCTGCTACCGGCGGCTGGTGCTGCCGCGGCTGTCGGCCGGGTCTCTGGTGTATGAGCGATTGCCATCGACCAGCCCCGCGCACGCGGCGCTGTCCTACGAGGACAAACTCGCGGCATGGCGGGTCGTAGCGGACGGCACCGGGGACACCCGACGGCGCTCCTCACCGGCGCCGCGGCGGTGACTCGACAGGGCCGGGGACTTCTCCGGTTCCCCAGTGCCCTCTCCGTGTCGGGCATATGAGCGCCTTGCCGAGCGCGGCGATGAAACGCTCGCGCGGCCACTCGCTCGCCCCGAAGCGCTCGAGATGCTCTGTGCTCACCTGGCAGTCCACGAGGGTGATGTCCCAGCGCTGAAGCTGGCGCACGAGCGAGACAAACGCCACTTTCGACGCGTCGGGTTCGCGAGTGAACATCGATTCGCCGAAGAACGAGTCTGTTCAGCGTCGGCCGCGCACGAATATCTCGTCCCAGAGTTGGACCGAAAGCACGCCGATGAGGTGGATCCCCCCGTGCCTTCCCCGCCGGTGCTCCCGCAGCAGCGTCGCCACCGCTTTCGGGACGAAGTACCCCTTTTCGGCGAGGGCGCGGGGGGAGAGCAGTTCCTCGGCAAACTCAGGCAGCGTCCCTGCCAACCACTCGTGAACCGGGGCCGTCATGCCGCGCTTCTTGCGCCGAGCGATCTCGGCGGGCAGCAGGTCCTGCACGGCGCGGCGCAGCAGGGCCTTCTCCTGCAGGCCGCGCAGAGCGATGTGCGGCGGGACCGCGGCCGTCAGCTCCGCGAGCCCGTGGTCGAGAAAAGGCACCCGCGCCTCGAGCGACCGCGCCATCGTCGAGCGGTCGAGGAGCGTGGGCGATGAAATCGGGCAGTCGCACGGCCTGGTCGAGGTAGCGCAGCTGCGAGAAAGGATGCCAATGCCGGAACTCCGGCGGGGGCGCGACGCCGGGGTCCAGTTCGGGCACCCACCCCGGCGGCGGTGCGAGGCCCGGCGCGAGGAGGTTGTCATGCTCGGGCGTCCAGGTGCCCGCCATCAGAACGTACCGCCGCAGGTCCACACCGCGAGGTTCCTCCAGGCCGCGTCCGACCATGGGCCGCCAGCGGCCGGCGAAGCGCCCGAGGCCCCGGCGCAGCGGGCAGCGGCAGCCCCGCGAAGGGACGCAGGAAGCGGTCGATGCGGTACCAAGGATAGCCGCCGAACAGTTCGTCCGCCCCTTCGCCGGTCAGGACGACCTTGAAGCGGCGCGCCGCCAGTTCGGCGAGGAGCAGGCGCGGAACCTCGAGACCGGAGGTCGTAGGGTCTTCCTGGTACCAGAGCGCCTCCGGCAACCGGGCCAGGTCTCCCGGGCCGCAGATGGCGCGCCGGTTCGGAAGGTCATAGCCGTCGAAGTCCGAGAGGATCCGCTGCCCCGCGATCTCGTCGCAGGCGGCGTGAGCGAAGCCCAGCGTGTAGCTCTCGACCGGGCCGCCGGTGAGGCGCAGCGCGAGGGCGGCCACGCTGCTGGAGTCGACCCCGGCGGAGAGCTGCGTCGAGAGGGGCACGTCGCTGCGCAGGTGGATCCGCACGGACTCCTCGAGCTTCTCGCGCACGAGACGCGCCCAGACCGCCGGGCTTTTCGTGTGGTCCTCCTCGCCCCGCCGCGGGAAGCGGGGTCCCCACCAGCGGCGCAGCGTGGCGCGCCCCCCTTCGCAGATCAACAGGTGTCCGGCCGGGAGCCGGTGAATCCCCGGGAAGAACGTCCGCGGGGCGGTGACGAAGCCGAAGGCGAAGAGATCGCGCACTGCGGCCGGATCGGGGCCGGACGGGGCGCCGAGCACCGGGAGCAGCGCCTTGGCTTCCGACGCGAAGAGCAGGTCGTCGCGGTGCTCGGCCCAGAGCAGCGGCTTGATGCCGAAGCGATCGCGGGCGAGGAGCAGGCGGCGGCGGCCGCCGTCCCAGAGGGCGAAGGCGAACATCCCCCGCAGGTCGTGGAGGCATTCCGCACCGCGCTCCTCGTAGAGGTGGACGATCGGCTCGACGTCCGAGCGTGTCCGGAAGACGTGCCCGCGCTGCTCAAGGTCGCGCCGAAGTTCAGGGGCGTTGTAGATCTCCCCGTTGCAGATAACGGCAATGGAGCCGTCTTCGCTGGCGAGCGGTTGATCGCCGGTCTTGAGATCTACGACCGCGAGCCGGCGCATGGCAAGGCCGATCCCCGGCGCCGCGAAAAAGCCCGAACCGTCCGGCCCGCGATGGCGCAGGGTGTCGGCCATGCGCTCGAGCAGGTCGCGGGCCGGTGTCCGCACCCCGTCGGCCGAGGCGATGCCGCAGATGCCGCACATAACCGCAAAGTATAGCCGTTTCGTCCGTAGTCTTGTTTGTCTCCCACAGTTCGGGATCTCTGCGGCAGGTCACCTGGATCGGGTGCGCGGGAAAACGGTTCCGTGTGAGAAGTGCACCGCCCGGCAGGTGGTTGACGGATTGCCTCGGTGGCGATATCTTCAGCCCGCAGGACTGGCAGCAACTCGAAAGTGGAGGAAAGGCATGGAAACGAAAAGGACGTTCGAACTGCCTACGGTGACCACCTTTCGGCGTGAAGAGCTTGACCTGCCGGTTGTGTTCACCGGCATTCCCTCGCGCATGCCGGTTTGACCGATCGGTACCGCGAGGTCGGCAGCATCCACCTCACGGCGCACTGATTCGGCGCTGAAGGCGGCCCGCTGTCGAGGCATTAGCCTGGCGGCGAAGGCGGCCGCGGTTTTGAGCGCTCGCCGCCCGGCAGCATCTCCCAGCGCCCCTTGCGTGTCGGCTGTTCGAGTGCCTCGCCGAGCGCGGCGATGAAACGCTCGCGCGGCCACTCGCGCGCGCCGAAGCGCTCGAGATGCTCTGTGGTCACCTGGCAGTCGACGAGCGTGATGTCCCAGCGCTGAAGCTGGCGCACGAGCGAGACGAACGCCGCTTTCGAGGCGTCGGGTTCGCGGGTGAACATCGATTCGCCGAAGAACACCCCGCCGAGTGAAACGCCGTAGAGCCCGCCCGCGAGTCGATTTCCCCGCCAGGCCTCCGCCGAGTGCGCGTACCCCAGGCGGTGCAGCCGCTTGTAGGCTCGCCGCATCTCCCCGGTGATCCAGGTGCCGTGCTGCCCGGGCCGCGGCGCCGCGGCGCAGGCGTCGACAACCCGCCCGAATGCCGCGTCGAAGGTGACGCGGAAGGTGCCGCGCCGCAGCGTGCGCTCGAGGCTGCGCGACACGTGCAGCTCGGCGGCGGAGAGGACCAGCCGCGGGTCCGGCGAATGCCAGAGGATCGGCTGCCCCTCGTCGTACCAGGGGAAGATGCCCATCGCGTACGCGAGCAGCAGGCGATCGGGGGAGAGGTCGCCGCCGACGGCGAGCAGGCCGTCCTCGGCGAGTTCCGGCGGCGGGAAAACCAGCCGCTCGTCGAGGCGGAAGACGGGCACGGTCGCAGCAGAGTCAGGCCACGGCGGCCTAGGGAGTCGCCGCTGTTTCGCCCGGGGAGCCGCCCGGAGGCGGGATCTCCTCCGCGGGCGTCGGCGGTGCCGCCGGCTCGACCGCGAAGCGCAGCCGCTCCCCGTCGCAGCCGATCGTCACGGTGCCGCCGTGCTCGAGACCGCCGAAGAGCAGTTCGTCGGCGAGCGGGTCGCGCACCTCGGTCTGGATCAGCCGTGCCAGCGGGCGCGCGCCGTTGGCCGGGTCGTATCCGGCGCGGGCGAGGTGCGCAGTCGCCGCCGGGTCGAGCCGGATCGTCACCCGCTTCTCGGCCAGCTGCACCTCCAGTTCGCGGATGAGCTTGCCGACGATCGCCTCCATGACCTCGGGGCTCAGCGGGCTGAAGGTGACGGTCGCGTCGAGCCGGTTGCGAAACTCCGGGGAGAAGAGCCGCTCGACGGCCTCCTTGGCGCGCGCCGCTCCCTCGCGGGCGAAATCCGCGCCGAAGCCGATGGCGCCGGCGGCCGCCTCGCGCGAGCCGGCGTTCGAGGTCATGATCAGCACGACCTGGCGGAAGTCGGCCTTGCGCCCGGTGTTGTCGGTGAGTGTCGCGTGGTCCATCACCTGCAGCAGGATGTCGAAGAGATCCGGGTGCGCCTTCTCGATCTCGTCGAGCAGCAGAACGCTTGCGGGCTGGCGGCGCACGGCATCGACGAGCAGTCCGCCCTGCTCGAAGCCGACGTACCCCGGCGGGGCGCCGATGAGTCTCGCCACCGCGTGCTTCTCCATGAACTCGCTCATGTCGAAGCGGTGAAACTCGCTGCCGAGCTGATGCGCCAGCTGGCGCGCCAGCTCCGTCTTGCCGACGCCGGTGGGGCCGGTGAAGAGAAAGCAGCCGGCCGGGTGGTCGGGGTGCCCGAGTCCGGCGCGCGAGCGCTTGATGGCGCCGACGACGGTGCGGACGGCCGCCTGCTGGCCGAAGACGGCGGCACCGAGCGCCTCCTCGAGCCCGCGCAGGCGCTCCTTCTCCGAGAGCGTCACCTGCCGCTCCGGGATGCGCGCCATGCGGGCGATGACGCGCTCGATCTCGGGGACGCCGACGCGCGGCGTGGTCCCGGGGGCCGAGGCCAGCCGCAGCGCCGCCCCGGCCTCGTCGATCACGTCGACCGCGCTGTCGGGCAGGCGCTGCTCGCGCAGGTGCCGTCCCGCCAGGCGCACCGCCGTCTCGAGCGTCTCGGCCGGGTAGGAAACGCCGTGGTGGGCCTCGTAGCGCGACCTGAGTCCCTCGAGGATCTGCACGCACTCGGCGACGGAGGGCTCGTCGACGGTGATCTTCTGCAGGCGCCGGTGCAGCGCGCGGTCCTTCTCGATCTGCTTGAACTCCTCGAACGTCGTCGCCCCGACGAGGCGCACCCGGCCCTGCGTGAGCACCGGCTTGAGCAGGTTGGCCAGGTCCATCGTCCCGCCGCTGGTGGCGCCGGCCCCGACCATCGTGTGCAGCTCGTCGACGAAGAGGATCGGCTTCGGGCGCCGCTCGAGCGCCGCGACGAGAGCCTTGAAGCGTTCCTCGAAGTCGCCGCGAAAGCGCGTGCCGGCCAGCAGCGCCCCGGCGTCGAGCGCGAAGATCTCGGCGCCGCGCAGCGTCTCGGGGGCGTCGTCGGCCGCAAGGCGCTGCGCGAGACCCTCGACGAGCGCGGTCTTGCCGACCCCGGCCTCGCCGACGAAGACGGGGTTGTTCTTGCGGCGGCGGCAGAGCACCTCGAGCGCGCGGGCGATCTCGGGCAGGCGGCCGACGAGCGGGTCGAGATCGCCGCAGCGCGCCCGCTCCGTGAGATTGACCGTGAAAGATGCGAGCGGGTCGGCGGTCGGCCGGGGCGCCTCCCGCGCGCCGTCGCCGGGGGGTTGATCCCCCCGCGGCGCCGGCTCGACGAGGGGGACCTTGGCGACCCCGTGCGAGATGTAGTTGAGGACGTCGAGGCGGCTGACACCCTGGGCGTCCAGGGCCTGCGCGGCATAGGTCTTGGGCTGCGCCAGCAGCGCGGCGATAACGTCTCCCACGCCCGCCTCCTGGCGACCCGCGCTGGCCAGGTGCAGAATCGTCTGCTCGAGCACGCGCCGGAAGGCGAGCGTCTGCACCGGTTCGGGCTCCGCGTCCTTCGGGAGCCGCTCGATCGAGCCCTCGAGATACGCGGCCAGTTCGGTGCGCAACCGCTGGAGGTCGGCGCCGCAGGCGCGCAGGATCTCCTCGCCCAGCGGGTGGTGGGCCGCCGCGAAGAGCAGGTGCTCGAGCGTGAGGTGCCCGTGGCGCCGGTGGACCGCCTCGCGGTGCGCCAGCACCAGAACCGTCTCGAGAGCCGCGCTGATCATGCCGTCCTCTTCAAGCGTCTTCCATGCTCGCCCGCAGCGGGAAGCCGTGCTGCCGCGCCCGCTCGTGCACCAGGGCGATCTTGGTCTCGGCGATCTCGAAGGGGTAGGCGCCGCAGACGCCCGTTCCGTTCTCGTGCACGTGCATCATGATGCGGAAGGCCTCGGCCGGCGACTTGGCGAAGATGCCCTCGAGCACCTCGATCACGAACTCCATCGTGGTGTAGTCGTCGTTGTGCAAGAGCACCTTGAACAGCCGCGGCCGGAGCGTCTGCGTCCCCTGGTGTTCGAGGACTTCCCCGCCCGGTGTGCCTCTGGTGGATTCCGCCATGCCTCGACCGCCCTCCGTTCCCCGACGAGTGCATACTCGGCGGGGGCGCAGTCCTGTCAACCCCCGCAGACCGAACGCGACCAGGAAACCAGCCCCGCGAACTCCAGCGCCCCGACTGGCGCGCGATCTCCTGCCCGCCCGGAACGCGACGAGCGTCGGGATGCTGCGGATGCTGAAGCGCGCCGCCAGCCCCGGCTCGGCCTCGGTGTTCACCTTGGCGAGGCGCACGCGCGGCTCGAGTTCGGCGGCGGCCCGCTCGAAGGCCGGCGCCATCATCCTGCAGGGGCCGCACCACGGCGCCCAGAAATCGACGATCACCGGCAGGTCGCTGCGACCGATCTGGGTGTCGAACGTCGCGCCCGTGATCTCCACGGGGCGTGCTGGAAAAGAGCGGCGTGACACGCGCCGCAGACGGGGCCGCCCAGCCGCGCCGACGGCACACGGTTCACACCGGAACACCCGGGCAGACGACGTGCGATCCGATCCATTTCCGACTCCCCTTTCCCCGGTATGGATGCACGTCAGCACCGGCGATGCTCGCTCACAGTGCTATGATTGCCCGTGAGGTGTGTGACCGCTGCGGACGGGAGCGGGGAGGTTGCCGCACGCTGGCCGAGGTGCGCGCGCGGATCGGCCGTGCAGCCGCGCGGTCAGGCGCTTCCCGGCGAGATCACGCTCGTGGCGGTTTCCAAAACCGTTCCCGCCCAACTCGTCGCGGCAGCCGCCGCGGCCGGTCAGCGGGTCTTCGGCGAGAACCGGGTGCAGGAGGCGCTCGGCAAAGCGGAGGCCTGCGGACCGGGTCTGGCCTGGCACCTGATCGGGCATTTGCAGCGAAACAAGGCCAGGGTGGCGGCGCGGCTCTTCGACGTCGTCGAATCGCTGGACTCGCCTGCTCTGGCCCTTGAACTCGACCGGCGCGCCGGCGAGGAGGGCAGGCGGCTGCGCGTGCTCGTGCAGGTGAAACTGGCCGAGGAGGCGACCAAGAGCGGGGTCGCGCAGCGGGAGGCGCCGGCGCTCATCGAGACGCGTGGCGCGCCTGCCGAACCTCGAACTTGCGGGCCTGATGACGATTCCGCCGCCGCCCGGGACACCCCGAGGACTCCCGCCCCTGGTTCGCGCGCCTGCGCGGGATGCGCGATCTGCTGGGATGGAACGTGCTGCCCGCGCGGAACCTTGCGGGAACTCTCGATGGGGATGAGCGCCGACTACGAGGTGGCGATCGAGGAGGGGGCGACGATCGTCAGGGTCGGGTCGGTGATCTTCGGCGCCCGTGCCCGCTAGCGCGCAGTGAGGGCGAATTTCTTGCCCCGTTTGTCGATGAGTTGCGGCGACTGGCCGGCTTCGTGCGCGGATGTGCGGGGGGCGGCGTACTCGAACGCCTGCTGGGCCGAGGTCGTCTTCCTGCTGGGGTTGGCCGCTCCGCGCAGGCCCTCGACGAAATAGTGAGTGAAGACCCCGTTGCGCAACTGGCTGCTCTCGCCGGGGGCCACGCCGTATTGCGCGGCGGAGATGAAGACGTAGCCGGGTCGTGCCAGTTCGTGACTCATGCCGTCGACGCTCTGCGGGGCAACGGCTTTGCCGCTCCCGGCCCGGAGCACGAATTTCTCCTTCCCCGAGGGACTGCCGGTACGGGAACCCATCCCGATGAAGCCGGCGTCCAGGATGACCAGCACGTTATTCGTCGGCAGCGCGGACAGGAGCGCCTCGATCGCGTCGTCGCTCAAGTCGCGCGCCGACGAGGTGGCCAGGCCGTCGAAGGGCACGAGGTACTCGTCGAGGCCGTCTCCTTCGTCGAAGGGCGGCTGGTCGGGGCCGTAACTGCCGCGGCCGGAAAAATAGAAGACCACCTGGTCGTCCGCGCTGACGCGCTTGGCGAGCCCCGCAAGGGCGGCCTTGATCGCGTCCCTGGTGGCCGAACTGTTGGTGAGCAGGGTGATATTGTCGGTCTCCCAGTTCGTGCTGCCGCGCAGCGTGTCGTAGAAGTCGAGGGCGTCTTCCTCGGCCCACTTCAGGTTGAGCGAGGAAGACTGGTAGTTCGAAATCCCGACGACGACCGCCCAGTTCTTCTTGGCTGGTGTCGTCGTCGTTGGAAAACAGATCCCCGCAGCCGGCAGGCAGAAAAACCACCAGCAGCGCCATGATGGCCGCAGGGCGCACACATGTCCTCATCGCGGATATACGCATACCTGGGACGGATTGTACGGGCATTCACCTGGGGAGGTCAAGGGCGGCGCACATGCGTCACGAGGCAAAAGTGCGGCCGCCCCTCGGTGATGCGAGGCGTTTGAGAGAAGCGGCGCAGGGCGGCAAGGCGCCGAGGGATGCGCCATCCTCGATCAGCAGCGCCCGGCGCGCGGGCGGGGCCAGGAGGTCGGCGGCGGCGCCAATGGCACCCTCCACCGAGCCGAAGACCGGAAGCGGCAGCCCGCCCTGGCCGGCCAGGGTCGGCGAGACCAGCCAGACGCGCCGTCCGCTCGCGGTGAACCGGAGGAAATTCAAGAGCTTGTGGTCGCCGAGCCGGTAATCCTCGCTGGCGCGCCGCTCGATCGCCGCGAGCGTCGGCGACGATCCGAGAAACTGGGTGAAGGTCGGTGGCCCGATGCCCGCGGGGCAGTCGGCGACAAGAGCCAGAATGCCGCCGGCCGCAACCGCGGACTTCCAGTGCTCGAAACCCTTGAGCGCCTGGTAGAAATCGCGGTCCAGCGGATGATCGACGAAGCAGAGCACGAGCGGCGCCGGGCCGTCGAGCCGCCGCCCGAAGAGTAGCCGGCCGCGGGGCAGCGAGGGCCTCGACCACACCGTGCAGCGGCCCCGCGTGCCAGCCGTGAATCTCGCCGCGCGCGACGAGCGCGTTCACGCCGAGCGGTTCCGAGGCCCCCCTGCCGACCAGCCGCGCGCGGACCATGTCCGGCCGCCTCCTCGAGGTCGAGGTGCAGCGGGTTGTCCGAGAGCGCCCCGAGGGCCGCACCCGGCTCGACGGCCAGGCGGTGGTTGGCTCGCATCGTTTCGAGGGAGCAGAGGCCGGGGACGAGCGACTTGCGCCCCCCGGTCCAGCCGGCAAAATAGTGCGGCTCCACCGAGCCGAGGCAGACAACCGCGGCCGGCCAGTCGAGCAGCCGGTTGATCTCCACCGGGGTGCCGCGGCTCGTCGTCCCGAGGCGGACGAGCGGGTCCGAGGCGGCGCGGTGAACGTGGATGCGCGACCGGACGCTGCTCGAGAAAGCCGCCGAAGATCTCCCGCAATTCGGGCTCGGTCGGCGGCGCGTGGCAGCCGGTGGCGACGGCGATGCGCACGTCCGGGGAGGACCAGTCGCAATCGAGCAGACCCATGAGCCATGGGGTGGGGGTCGCGCGCTGGGCGTCGTTGACGACCACCAGCAGCGGGCCGTCCGGCACCGGCACCGACCGGGGTGCGGGGAGCGTCGCGGCGGCGGCGAGGGCGGGGCGGCCGCCAGGTGAACGGTCCTCCATCCCGGCGGGAAGTTCACGGGCGTGTCCACCACCCCCGCGCGCAGCACCCTGCGTATCGCGACCATCGATCGCGGCATGGCGAACGGTATACCGCGAACACCGCCGTATTGCCAGCCGCGGTTCCGGGTTGTTCGGCATCCTGCTAGGATGAGCATCCGGGATCGCGCTGGCGGTCATTCCGGAGGGGAGCGGCATGTACGACTTCTACAAGGATCTCATCGCGAAAAACGACTCGAAGATCGTGCTCCTGGTCATGGACGGGCTCGGCGGGCTGCCCCGCGAGGCGGGCGGCAAGACCGAACTGGCCACCGCGCGCACGCCGAATCTCGACCGCCTGGCGGCCATCTCCTCCTGCGGCCTGTTCGAGCCGGTGCTCCCCGGCGTCACCCCGGGGAGCGGGCCCTCGCACCTGGCGCTCTTCGGCTACGACCCGCTGGAGTTCAGGATCGGCCGCGGCGTCATGGAGGCGCTGGGCGTGAACTTCCCCGTCGAGCGCGGCGACCTCTGCGTGCGGCTCAACTTCGCGACCGCCGACGCGCAGGGGATTCTCGTCGACCGCCGGGCCGGCCGCCCGAAGGACGAGGAGACGGTGCGGCTGGCGGCGAAGCTGCAGGCGGCGGTTGCCGTCCCCGGCTACGAGATCTTCTTCCGGCCGGTGAAGGAGCACCGCGCGGCGCTCGTCGTGCGCGGCCCCGGGCTGGCCGAGGGGATCCGCGACACCGACCCGCAGGTGACGGGAAAGCCGCCGCTGCCGGTGGTCGGCATCGATCCGGAGAAGACGAAAAAGACCGTCGAGGTGCTGACCTCGATCATCGCGCAGGCCGAACAGGCGCTCGCGGACGAGCCGAAAGCCAACAGGATGCTGCTGCGCGGGATCTCCTTCTTCCACCCGCTGCCGACGCTCGAGGAGCGCTTCGGCCTGCGCTCCTGCGGGATCGCCGCCTACCCGATGTACAAGGGCCTCGCGCGTCTCGCCGGCATGGCGGTGGACGACCGGCCGAAGACCCCCGCCGACCTGGTCGCCGTGCTCAAGGACCGCTGGGCGGACTTCGACTACTTCTTCGTGCACTACAAGTACACCGATTCCTCCGGCGAGGACGGCGACTTCGAGCGCAAGGTGCGGATGATCGAGGAGTGCGACGCGCTCGTCCCGGCGATCGAGGCGCTGCGGCCCGAGGTGCTCGCGGTCACGGGCGACCACTCGACGCCCGCGGTCATGAAGGGGCACAGCTGGCATCCCGTGCCGGCGCTGCTGCATTCGCGCTACTGCCTGGCCGACGGTCTGCCCGGGTTCGACGAGGTCAGCTGCGCGCGCGGCACGCTGGGGCAGCGCCCGACGCTGCACCTGATGGGGCTGCTGCTGGCCCACGCCCTGCGCCTGTCGAAGTACGGGGCGTAGCAGGTCACCGGTTGAGTGCCGATCGCGTGCGCGCTGCGACGGGAGAAGGCCGATCCGTCGACGCCTCGGGACAGTCGGGCGCAGTGGCGCCCGCCGACAGGACGGCGTCGGACGGGCGTCGCTAATCCTTCAGGCTGGTGCCGATGACGTTCGCCGTGCCGAGGAAGGCGAAGATCGCCATCGTGTGGATCAGCATCCAGGGCGTCTCGTCGGCGGGCATCAGGAAGTAGAAGCCGAAGCAGGCCGTGATCAGCGCCAGGTAGGTGATCGTCCCGGCGATGTGGTTGTCGAACAATCTCGAGCGCAGCTGCCAGAGCTGGTAGGGGAGGCCGACCAGCGGCAGCAGCGCGACGAGCAGCGCGGTCGGCGCCGAGCCGCTGGCGCGGTAGGACCAGAGGGTGAGCAGGCCCTGCAGCGCGACGAAGGCCGCGAGGAAGATCGGCAGGTGCAGCTCCGGGTTCACCCGAGGCGCTCCAGAACCCGGAAGCCCGCGCGGCGCAGGCTGGTCGCGATCGGGGTCGTGTCGCAGCTCTTGAGACGGAAGTGGTGGACGCGCGGCGTGCTCCCGTGGCGTCGGGGAGATGCCGACGCTGATGATCTTGCCGCGGTGGCGGCGGATGATGGAACTGGTGCGCTCCAGGGCGAGCGGGTCGCGGCCGAGGACGATGTCGATCCGGGAGCTGGACTCGAGCAGCCCCATGAGCTCGGTGAAGACCCCGAGGATGTCGGTCTCGGTGATGATGCCGACGACGCGGCCGCGGTCCACCACCGGCAGGCAGCCGATCTTGCGCGTGATCAACAGACGCGCGGCCTCCTCGATGTCGGTGCCGCGGTCGATGCTCACCGGGTCCGCGGTCATCACCTCGTCGACCCGCACCCCCGGCGGCAGGAAGTAGGCCTTGCCGGCTCTTGAACCGCACGCACCGGAGCGCTGCTGCACCATGACCCCGAGCACGTCGCGATCGGAGATGATGCCGACGAGCCGCTCCCCATCGAGGACGGGAAGGTGCCGGATGGCGTGGACCGCCATCAGGGTCTGGGCCTGATCCACGCTCTCGTCCCGCTGGATCGTGACCACCCGTGCCTTCATGCGCCGCTCGACCATCATGGCAGACCCACCAGTCCGCAGTCCTCGTGCCCCGGTGCATCCGGAGGCCGTTTCCCGGTCCGAGTATAGCGGCGGCCGCGCGGGGGGGTCAAGGAAGTCCCAACAGGAGGTCCCCCGCGTGCGGATCCTGGTCGGTCGAAATATGGCCTCGGCCGCCTCCTGGATTGACGGGTGCGGTGGGTGCCGGTAAGATGCCGCACGCACAGGCAAATTCGGCCACAATGGCCGCGGGAGGATCGATGCCGGCGCACCCGGGCGGCACACGGAAAATCTGGACGGTCTCGGAACTCAACCGCGCCGCGGGCGAGCTGCTCGAGGAGGCGTTTCCCCGCGTCTGGGTCGAGGGCGAGATCTCCAACTGGAAGGTCTACGGCTCGGGCCACGCCTACTTTTCGCTCAAGGACGACGGGGGGCAGATCGCCGCCGTCCTCTTCCGCGCCGCGGCGAAGAACTTTCGCTTCGAGCCGCGCGACGGACTCGCGGCGCTGGCCGCAGGCCGCGTCAGCCTCTACGGTCAGCGGGGTCAGTACCAGCTCATCGTCGATGAGCTCGAGCCCCGGGGCAAGGGGGCGTTGCAGCTGGCCTTCGAGCAACTCAAGGAGAAGCTGCAGAAGGAGGGGCTCTTCGATGCGGCGCGCAAGCGACCGCTGCCCGCGCTGCCGCGCACCGTCGGCGTCGTGACCAGCCCGACCGGCGCGGTGATCCGCGACATCATCACCGTTCTCGGCCGGCGCTTCGCCGGCGTGCGGGTGCTGCTCAACCCGGTGCGCGTCCAGGGCGAGGGGGCGGGCGCGGAGATCGCGGCGGCGATCACGAGCTTGCCCGGCGGGGCGATGTCGACGTGCTCATCGTCGGGCGCGGCGGCGGTTCGATGGAGGACCTCTGGGCTTTCAACGAGGAGGTGGTCGCGCGGGCGATCGCCGCATCCGCCGTCCCGGTCATCTCGGCGGTGGGGCACGAGACGGACTTCACGATCGCGGATTTCGTCGCCGACCTGCGCGCGCCGACGCCGTCGGCCGCCGCGGAACTGGTCGTCCAGAGCAAGGACGCCCTCGAGGCCCGGCATCACGACGCTCGGCCGGCAGATGCGCGCGGCCTTCGGTGCCCGCCTCCAGCGCGCACGCCACCGGCTCGATTCGCTCGCGGTGCACCGGATGATCAGCGACGGGCGTCGGCGTCTGCGGGACCTGGCCCAGGAGGTCGACGGCCTCGAGGGCGCCCTGCAGCGGGCGGGCGCCGAAAAAGGTGCCGCGCGTCGCCGCTCGCTCGAGCGACTCGGCGCCGCCCTGGCCCACCTCTCCCCGCGGGCGCGCTGGGCGGTGCTGGGCGGGCGGCTCGTGAATGCCGGCGCGCGACTGGAAGCCGCGCAGGGGCGATCGATCGCGACGCGCCGCAATCGGGTGGCGGTGCTCGCGGGCACGCTCGACGCGCTCAGCCCGCTCGGGGTCCTCGGGCGCGGCTACAGCATCTGCCGGCGGCTGCCGGGTCTGCGAGATCGTCAAGGATGCCGCCACGGTGCCGGCGGGCGGCGAGATCGAGGTCCTGCTGCACCGGGGCCGCTTGTGGTGTACCGTGAAGGAAGCATAGTGCGGGCGCTCGAGGTCGGCGTGCTCGCGGACCACGCACCAGGTGCGGTGAAGTATCAGCAGGCAGGAGGAACGAAGACATGGCGAAAAGGAAGGCACCGGTCGGCGCCGCGGCGCCGACATTCGAGGAGGCGCTCGCGCGGCTGGAAACGATCGTGCGCGAACTCGAGGAGGCCGACCTGCCCCTCGAGCGCTCGCTCACCGTCTTCGAGGAGGGGGTGCGGCTTTCGCGCCTGCTCCACGAGCGGCTCAACGAGGCGGAGCGCAAGGTCGAGATCCTGATGAAGAACGAGGACGGCGAGAAGGTTGCCGGTGCCGTTTGCGACCGGCGTCGAGGCCGGCGGCGGCGAACCGGCCGCAGCTCGCGGGCGCCGCGGCGGATGACGTGGACGAGGACGCCGAGGACGATGCCGAGGACGATGGCACGACGGACGGGAGCCCGGCTGGGCATGGACAGAGTGCACTCCCCTTCTGAGCGGTTGCGGCAGCGACCCGGCGGCGGCCGCCGAGGTCTATCTGCGCGAGTCGCGCCGCCCTGGTCGAGGCTTTTCTCGATCGGGTCCTCCCGCCGGTCGCCGGCCACCTGCCGCGACTCGCCGAGGCGGTTCGCTACAGCGCCCTCGGGGGCGGCAAGCGCCTGCGGCCGGCGCTGGCCTTCGCCGCGGCCGAGGGCTGCGGGCACGATCGCACGCTGGCGCTGCCGGTGGCGGCGGCCGTCGAGATGATCCACACCTATTCGCTGATCCACGACGACCTGCCGGCGATGGACGACGACGACCTGCGCCGCGGGCGGCCGACTTCACACAAGGTCTTCGGCGAGGCCCTCGCGATCCTCGCCGGCGACGCCCTGCTGACCCAGGCGTTCGAGGTTCTCGCGGCCGCGGAGGCGATTGCACCCGCCCGGCGGGCGGAGATCGTGCGCGAGATCGCCGCGGCCGGAGGCGCCTCTGGTCTCGTCGGGGGCCAGGTCGCCGACCTCGAGGGTGAGGGCCGCGAGCTCACGCTTCCCGACCTGGAGTTCATCCACGCCCGCAAGACCGGCGCCCTGATCCTGGCCAGCGTGCGCGCCGGCGCCCTCGCCGCCGGGGCCGAGGCGGGGCAGGTCGCCGCGCTTTCGGAGTACGCTCGCCGGGTCGGCCTGGGCTTCCAGATCACCGACGACCTGCTCGACATCGAGGGCGATCCCGCCGCCACCGGCAAAGGCACCGGTCGCGATTCGACGCATCGCAAGGCGACCTTCCCGGCGATCTTCGGGATTGAGGCCTCACGGCAGCGTGCGGACGAACTCATCGCCGAGGCGCTGGCGGCCATCGCCGCTTTCGGCGCCGAAGCCGACCCGCTGCGCAATCTGGCGTGCTTTGTCGGCCGCAGGAAACGCTAGCGTGACCGGCATCGCTGCTGGCGCGGATCGACGCGGGCACCCCGGTCGCCGCCCTCACGCACGAGGAGCAGGAGCGGCTCGCGGCCGAGATTCGCGAAACCATCATCGCCACGGTTGCCCGCACCGGCGGTCACCTGGCGCCCAGCCTCGGGGTCGTCGAGCTGACCATTGCGCTCCAGGCGGTCTTCCCGACGCCCCACGACCGGATCGTCTGGGACGTCGGCCACCAGTGCTATGCCCACAAATTGCTGACCGGGCGGCTCGGGCAGTTTCTGCACGCTGCGGCAGAGCGGCGGGATCTCGGGGTTCCCCCGCCGCTCGGAGAGTTGCCACGACGTCTTCGGCACGGGGCACAGCGGCACGAGCATCTCGGCGGCCGCCGGGCTGGCGGCGGCGCGCGACGCCCGTCGGCGAGGATCACAAGGTCGTCGCGGTCATCGGCGACGGTTCGATGACTTCCGGCGAGGCCTTCGAGGCGCTCAATCACGTCGGGCACCTCAAGCAGGATCTGGTCGTCGTGCTGAACGACAACGAGATGTCGATCTCTCCGAACGTCGGGGCGCTCTCCTCGTATCTGAACCGCGTGCTGACCGGACACCTGCCGACCCGGATGCGCGACGAGTTCGTCAAGTTCCTGCGCTCGCTCCCCGGAGTCGGCGAGCAGGCGGCCAAAATGGCCAAGCGCGTCGAGGAGTCGGTCAAGGCGCTCATCGTTCCGGGACTGCTCTTCGAGGAGCTCGGCTTCCGGTACGTCGGCCCGATTCCCGGTCACGAGTTGAAAAACCTCATCGAGACCTTCCGCAACGTCAGGGATCAGTTCAAGAAGCCGGTTCTGGTGCACGTGATCACCAAAAAGGGGAAGGGCTACCCGCCGGCCGAGCGCGACCCGGCGCGCTACCACGGAGTCGGGCCCTTCGACCCGGCCACCGGTGCGCTGATCGCGCGGCCGGCACCGCCCGCGTACACCACGGTTTTCGGCGAGGCCCTGGTGCGCGAGGCCGCCCGCGAGCAGCGCCTGGTCGCGATCACCGCCGCGATGACCGACGGCACCGGCCTGGCGCCTTTCGCCGCCGCACACCCGGGCCGTTTCTTCGACGTCGGCATCGCCGAGCAGCACGCGGTGACCTTCGCCGCCGGCCTCGCCTGCGAGGGGCTGCGTCCCGTCGTCGCCGTCTATTCGACATTCCTGCAGCGCGCCTACGACCAGGTGCTGCACGACGTCTGCCTGCAGGGGCTGCCGGTGGTCTTCGCGCTCGATCGCGCCGGCCTGGTCGGCGACGACGGGGCGACGCACCACGGGGTCTTCGACCTCTCCTACCTGCGGCAGATGCCGAACCTCGTCATTGCGGCGCCGAAGGACGAGGCCGAACTCGCGCGGCTGCTCCGCACCGCGCTCGCTGCACGACGGCCCGATGGCGCTGCGCTACCCGCGCGGCGCCGGTGTCGGGGTGGCGGTTCCGGATGATCCCGAGCCGCTGTCCATCGGCACCTGGGAGATTCTGCGGCCCGGGGGCGACCTGGCCATTCTCGCCGTTGGTTCGTGTGTCTACCCCGCGCTGGAGGCGGCGCGGGAGCTCGAGAGCGAAGGCTGGCGCGTCGGCGTCGTGAACGCCCGCTTCGTCAAGCCGCTGGACGCGGACGTGCTGGCGCAGACAGCCGCCGCGAACGCGCTGCTGCTCACCGCGGAGGAGAATGTCCTCGCGGGCGGGTTCGGCGCCGCGGTGCTCGAGTACCTTTCGGCGCACGGGCCGGCGGCGGTGCGCGTCGAACTGGCGGGAATTCCGGACGAGTTCGTCGAGCACGGCACGCAGCCGACCCTCCGCGCCAAGTACCGCCTTGATGCCGCGGGCCTCGCCGCGCGGGCACGGAAGATGCTCGGTGACAAGCGCGACGGCCGCTGAAAAAGGCCCGTCCGCGGCGTGGGAGGGGGTGAACCCCTCCCCTCGCGTGTCGGGTTTCGTCGTGGGGGCGGGGTTGATCCCCGCCCGGGATTGCACGGCTTTATTGTCGGGGCGGGATTGATTCCTGCCCGGGACTCCGTATGACCGGGCAGGTCTGGGGCACGTGAAAACCTCGCGGCGGCTCGACCTCGTCCTTGTCGAGCGCGGGCTTGCACCCAGCCGCGAGCAGGCCCGGGCGCTGGTGCTCGGGGGGCGCGTGCAGGTGGCGGGGCTCCGGGTGGACAAGGCCGGCGCCGCCGTCGACCCGGCGGCGGCGATCGAGGTGGAGGGCGGGTTGCCGTACGTCGGACGCGGGGGGCTCAAGCTCGCGGGGGCGCTCGAACAGTTCGGGATCGCGGTGCGGGGGCTGGTCGCCGCCGACGTCGGCGCCTCGACCGGAGGGTTCACCGACTGCCTGCTCCAGCGGGGGCGAGCCGGGTGTACGCCATCGACGTCGGCTACGGGCAACTGGCCTGGAAGCTCCAGAGCGACCCGCGCGTGGTGCGGCTCGATCGTGTCAACATCCGAACAGCCACGCCGGCGCTCCTGCCGGAGCCGTGCGATCTGGCGGTGATCGACGTCTCCTTCATCTCGCTCCGGCTGGTGCTGGCTCCGGCGTTTTCGCTCCTGCGGGCCGGCGGGCAGGTGGTGTCGCTGGTCAAGCCCCAGTTCGAGGTCGGGCGGGGCCGGGTCGGAAAGGGCGGGATCGTGCGCGACCCCGAACTGTGGCGCGAAGTGCTCGCGGACCTCGTCGATCATTGCGCCGCCGCGGGCCACGCCGTGATCGACTGGTGCGCGTCGCCGATCGCCGGGGCGGACGGGAACCGTGAATTTTTTCTCCACCTCGGCAAAGGAGGGGCAGGTGACCGCAGCGCAGCAATCCGCAGCGCCGTCGCGGCCTGGCGGCCCGGCGGTGCTTGAACCGCCGCGGCGCGTCGGGATCGTCGGCAAGCCGCACCACCCGCAGATCCGGCCGGTGGTCGAACACCTCGTGCGGCGTTTCGAGGCGACCGGCGTGGCGCTGGTGATCGAGGAGCGCACCGCCGTCTGGGAGGATCCGGCGATCCCGCGAGTCGAAAGCCTGCGCGGAGCGGGGCTCGATCTGATCGTGGTGCTCGGCGGCGACGGGACGCTGCTCTCGGTCGCCCGCGGCACGCAGACCGAGGGGATCCCGCTGCTCGGGGTGAACCTCGGGTCGCTGGGTTTCCTCACCGAGACCGCGCTCGACCGGCTCGACCCGGTGATCGATGCGGTGATCGCCGGCCGCTGCACCATCGAGGAGCGGACGATGCTCGAGGTCGGGGTGCTGCACCGCGAGCGCACGCGCGGACCGTTCGTCGTGCTCAACGACGCGGTCATCAACAAGGCGGCGCTGGCGCGGATGATCGAGATGGAGGCTTCGGTCGACGGAGCCTACCTGACGACCTACCGGGCCGACGGCCTGATCGTCGCCACGCCGACGGGGAGCACGGCGTACTCGCTCGCCGCCGGCGGCCCGATCGTCTACCCGGACATGGAGGCGGTGATCATCACGCCGATCTGCCCGCACACCCTCACGAACCGCTCGCTGGTCGTGCCCGGGCGGGTGACGGTCGAGGTCAGGATCCACTCGGGCGAGCAGGACATCCACCTGACCCTCGACGGCCAGATCGGCATCGAGCTGGCGCCGGCCGACCGCGTCCAGATCCGCAAGAGCGCCGCGCGCACCCGGCTCGTGCACTGCCCCGACCGCGAGTGGTTCGGCGTGCTGCGCCAAAAGCTCAAGTGGGGGGAGCGCTGAGTGCTCCAAGCCGCCGTAGTTTTGCGGGCGAAGCGCCCGCGCTCTTGGGGGGAGCGCTAGCGGTGCTGCGAGAGCTGCGGCTGCGCAACGTCGCGATCGTCGAGCGGCTCGACCTGGAGTTCCCCGGCGGGTTGATCGCCCTGACCGGGGAGACCGGCGCCGGAAAATCGATCATCGTCGGGGCCCTCGGGCTGGCCCTCGGGGAGAAGTCGCGGCCCGAGCACCAGCGCACCCCCGGGGAGGAGAGCGTCGTCGAGGCGCTGTTTACCGGTCCGCTCCCGCGCGGGGTGCGGGCGCGGCTCGAGGCTGCCGGCGTGCCGACGACGGATGATCTGCTGCTGCGGCGCGTCGTGAGTCCGGGAGGGCGCTGCCGGGCGTTCGCGAACGACACGGCGATCACGCTGCCGACCCTCGAGGAGATCGGGCGCGAACTCGTGGACATCCACGGCCAGCACCAGCACCAGTCGCTCCTGCACGCCGAGACCCACCTGGATTTCCTCGACGGATTTGCCCGGCTGCTCGGCGTGCGCGAGCGCTATCGCGAGAGCTGGACGCGTCTTGACGGGCTGGTCCGCGAGCGCGCTCAGCTCGAGCGGCAGGAGGGGGAGCGGGAGCGGCGGCTGGAGTATCTGCGCTTCCAGCACGACGAACTCGAGCGCGCGGCGCTGCTGCCCGGGGAGGAAGAGCCCCTGCGGTCCGAGCGCGACATCCTGCGCAATGTGGACCGGCTGGCCGGCGCCGTCGGGGAGGCCGAGGCGCTGGCGTATTCGGCCGAGGCTTCCGCCTCGGGCCTCGCCGGTGGCGCGGCCCGCCGCCTCGCCGACGCGGCCGCCGTCGACCCGTCCCTGCTGCCGCTGGCCGGGGCGCTCGCCGGCGCCCAGGCGGCGCTCGAGGACGCGGGGCGCGAGTTGCAGGACTATCTCTCGCGTCTCGAGGCCGACCCGGGGCGGCTCGGGGAGATCGACGACCGGCTGGCGCTCATCACGCGGCTCAAGAAAAAATACGGCCCGACGGTGGAGGCGGTCATCGCCGAAGCCGGGGCCGTTGCGGCCGAAATCACCCGCTTGGAGCAGGGCTCGGTGCGTCTCGCGGGGCTGGATCGGGATATTGCCGCCGCCGCCGCCGCGGCCGCCGCGCTGGCCGGCGAGCTTTCCCGCGATCGCGAGGCGGCGGGCCCGCGGCTCGAGAAGCGGATCCTCGAGGAGCTTGCCGCGCTCGCCATGGGCGGGTGCAGCTTCGAGGTCCGCTTGCGGCGGGAAGAGGACTCGACGGGGGGTCTGGCCCTTGAGGGCCGGCGCTGGCGGGCCGACGAGCGCGGCATCGAGAAGGTGGAGTTTCTGTTGTCGGCCAACCCAGGCATGGAGCTGCGCCCGCTGGCGCGGGTCGCCTCGGGCGGCGAACTCTCGCGGGTGATGCTGGCGCTCAAGACGGCCCTCGCGGAGGTCGATCGCGTGCCGACGCTGGTGTTCGACGAGGTCGACATCGGCATCGGCGGCCGCACCGCGCGGACGGTCGGCGAGCGGCTGCGGGCCGTGGCGGCCGGGCGCCAGGTCTTCTGCGTCACCCACCTGCCGCAGATTGCCAGTTTGGCGCACGTGCAGTACACTATCGAAAAGCGCGTGGTCGCTGGCCGGACCCGAGTGCGCGTGCAGCGCCTCGATGGTCCGGGACGAGTGGCGGAGGTGGCCCGCATGCTTGGCGGGCGTGCGGTGACGGAGGCGACGCTTCACCACGCTGAAGAGTTGCTTCTTGGCGACGGGTCGGCGTGAGGATCGAGGGGGCCAGCACATGGATTGTCGTTCCTGCGGTGTCGTGAATGCCCCGGGGCGCCGGTATTGCCGCGAATGCGGCGCGCGCCTCGGGCAGTCCTGCCCGGTCTGTCAGTTCTTCAACGGTGTCGAAGACAAGCACTGCGGCGGCTGCGGACGTCGGCTCAAGGCCGGGGTCGGCCCGTTTGCCGCGGATGGCCTCCCCACGTCCGCCTCCGGCCCGGCAGTCGACGAGGAGATGGCTCTTGCCCCCTCCGACGACAGGGTTTCCCCGGCGATGTCGGCCGACGCCGGCATCGGCGGCCAGGGCGTCTCGCAATCCGAGATCGACGGCCTGTTCGAGAACATCCTCGAAGAGGAGCCCGGCGAGTCGGCGGAGGACAACACGTGAAGGCGGCCGCGGTCGCCCCCATCGTCATTCGCAAAGCGATCATCGGCGATGTCGGCCGCATCCAGTCCCTCGTCAACCACTACGCCTCCAAGGAGACCATGCTCGGTCTCTCGCTCTCGGAAATCTACGATCAGATCCGGGACTTCACCGTGGCTGAAGGGCCGCGGCGCACCCTGATCGGCGTCTGTGCGCTCCATGTCATCTGGGACGACCTCGCCGAAATCCGGTCGCTGGCCGTCGACCCGAAGATCCGCCGCCGGGGTGTCGGCCGCTCCCTCGTCGAGCACTGTCTCGAGGAGGCGCGCGGGCTTCAGATCCCCAAGGTCTTCGCACTCACCTACCAGGCGGAGTTTTTCCGCCGGAGCGGCTTCGAACGGGTCGACAAGGCGGAGCTGCCTCACAAGGTCTGGCGCGACTGCCTCAAGTGCACGAAGTTCCCGAACTGCGACGAAACTGCGGTCCTGAAGATTCTCTAGACCCAGATGGCGGCAGCGGCGGCCCCCCTGCGCGGAAAGCTCGAGAAGCACTCGATCCCCGCGGTGCTGCGCGCACTGCTCAGCGAACGGCGCGACGGGTGCCTGACCGTCACGCGCGGGGCGATCACCCGGCGGCTCTATCTGCGGGACGGCATGATCACCTACGGCAGTTCCACCGAGCGCCAGGACCGTCTCGGGGAGATCCTCGTTGCCCAGGGCAAGCTCTCGAAGGCCGATCACAAGAAATACTGGGAGCAGAGCCAGGCCGGCAACCGCCTGCTCGGCATCACGCTCGTCGTCAACGGCCGGATCACGCTGAGTGATCTCTACCAGGGGGTGACGGCGCAGGTTGTCACTATCCTCGACCGGCTTCAGAAGTGGCGCAAGGGTGACTTTGAGTTCGAGGAAGGGCGCGAGCCCGCTGTCGGGACCGTGCTGCTGCGCATCCCGCTCGCGCTTTATCTCAGGGCGGACTCCGAGAAGAAGCCGGCAGCGAAGAAGGCGACAGCGAAGAAGGCGAGAACGAAGACGGTTGTGTCAAGCAAGGGCGCGGCGGCCGCCCCGGCACCAGCCGCTATCGATGCCGTGGCGGCCCAGCCAGGCCCGCCCGGTGTCGCCGGCGACGAGCAGCAGGTGTCCGGGATTCTCGGCGAAACGCTGACTGCGGAGGCGATGACATGCCGCAGCGGCGCACGAGATGGCGGCGGTGGGCGAGGTCTCGTTCATGGTCCAGGAGTTGCGCAAGCGCCTCGGCCAGGATCCGTTCGCCCTGCTCGGCGTCCCGCCCGAGGCCGATCGCTCGGTCGTCCACGCCGCCTATCACCGCATCGCCAAGGTCCTCCACCCCGACCGGCTCCCCAAGGGCTGCACGCCGGATCTCGTTCTCGAGGCCGAGGAGGTCTATCGCGAGGTGACCGCCGCATCTCAGGCTGCGGAGGAGCTGCTGCGCCGCATGGCCGACGCCGAGCCGCGCGCTCGCCGCCGGCGCTCAACGCGGGCGGCCGGCTCCATCCGATGAAGAACTGTCCAAGCGTTTTTTCGCCAAGGGGCGCGAGTGGATCTCCCATCGCAACTATTGGCAGGCGGCTGATGCCCTGCGCCAGGCGGTGCGGCTCAAGCCCACGGAGGCGATCTGCCGCCAGTATCTCGGTCTCGCCCTGATGCAGACCAAGCGGTTGCACGAGGCGGAGGAGCATCTGCTGGAGGCGACCCGCCTCGAACCGAACAACCCCGTGCACTTCGTCAATCTCGGCCGGGTCTACCGTGGCGGGAGACTCTACAAGAAAGCCCGCGCGGCTTTTGAAAGAGCCCTGCGCCTCGACCCGCACGACGAACACGCGCGCGACGAGCTCAGCGACCTGCCCGAGGAGCGGCCGGGCCGCAAGGCGGAGAGTGGCGGTCTCCTGAAAAAGCTCTTCGGCAAGGGCTAGGACGGCCCCCAGCTCTCGACAGGGGGGGGGCGAATGTGCTAGATTCCTCCGTTGTCGAGTAGAACCGGGCGCTTAGCTCAGTGGAAGAGCACTGTCCTCACACGGCAGGGGTCACTGGTTCAAGCCCAGTAGCGCCCACCATCGACGCATCCGGGCCCCGTCCTCGAGCAGGGCGGGGCCTTTGCATTGCGACGGGTTGAGGGAGGACTGTGACGGTGCGGGAGCGGGTGTTGAGCGGCATGCGGCCCTCGGGGAAGCTTCATCTCGGGCACCTGCACGGGGCGCTCGCGAACTGGCGGGAACTCCAGGATCGATACGACTCCTACTTCTTCGTCGCGGACTGGCACGCGCTGACCTCGGAGTACGCCAACCCGGCCGCGATCAGGGAGAACGGCCGCCAGATGGTGCTCGACTGGCTGGCCGCCGGGATCGACCCGGCAAAGGCCGTCATCTTCGTGCAGTCGCAGGTCGTCGAGCACGCGGAGCTGCACCTGCTGCTCTCGATGATCACGCCGCTCTCCTGGCTCGAGCGCTGCCCGACCTACAAGGAACAACTCGAGCAGGTCAAGGACAAGGATCTGCACACCTACGGCTTTCTCGGCTACCCCGTTCTCCAGACCGCCGACATCGTCATGTATCTCGCCAACTGGGTCCCGGTCGGCGTCGACCAGCTGCCGCACCTGGAGCTGGCGCGCGAGATCGTGCGCCGTTTCCACTTCCTCTACGGCGAGGGGGTGCTCGTCGAACCGCAGCCCAAGCTCACGGAATTCCCGAAGATCCCCGGCACCGACGGCCGCAAGATGAGCAAGAGTTACGGCAACTCGATCTTCCTCTCCGACACGGCGGAGGAGACCGGAAAGAAGATCCTGCCGATGGTGACCGACCCGGCGCGCGTGCGCCGCACCGACCCCGGCGATCCTGCGCTCTGCCCGGTCTTCACGCTGCATCGCGTCGTCGACGCCGGAGGACGAGCGCGCCCGTCTCGCCGAGGGCTGCCGCAGCGCCGGCATCGGCTGCATCGACTGCAAGAGGACGCTGATCGAAACCCTCAACGGATCGCTCGTGCCGCTGCGCCGCCGGCGCGACGAACTCGCGGCCGACACCGGACTCGTGGAGCGCATCCTCGCGGACGGGACGGCGCGGGCCCGCGCCGAGGCCGCGAGCGTCATGGCCGCCGTGCGCCGTGCCGTGCGCCTCTAGCGTCCCCCTCGAAGGAGGGCCGAACCAGCCGTGAGCCAGACCGCCGACGCTTTCGAGGAAAGCCCCCTCAGGAACCTCCCGGTGCGCCTGGCGCTCTTCGAGGGGCCGCTCGACCTGCTGCTGCACCTGTGCCGTGACAACAAGGTCGACATCAAGGACATCCCGATCGCCGCGATCACCGAACAGTACCTCGCGTACCTGGAAGTCATGCGTCACCTTGAATCTCGAGGTGGCGGGGGAGTTTCTCGTCGTCGCCGCCACCCTGCTGCACATCAAATCGCGTCTGCTGCTGCCTCACGACGAAACGGCCGAAGGCGAGGAGGGCGAGGACCCGCGCCGCGAGCTGGTGCAGCAGCTGATCGAATACCAGCGGTTCAAGGAGGCGGGGCTGGCGCTGCGCGCGCTCGAGGAGCGGCGCAGCAGCACCTTCACCCGCGAGAGCCTCGGCCCGGAGGGTCCGCCGCGGACCGACTACCCGCTGGACGTCTCGCTCTTCGACCTGCTCGGCGCGCTGCGGCGCGTCATCGAGCAGATGCCGAAGACCGATGTCGTGGAAATCGAAAACGAGCGGCTGAGCGTGGCGCAGCGCATCGCCGAGGTGCTCGAGCTGATGGCCGACGGCCGGGAGATGGCCTTCGAGGAGCTCTTCCGCGACTCGCGGGAGATCAACGACGTGGTCATCACCTTTCTGGCGATCCTCGAACTCGTGCGGCTGCGCCTGATCCGGGTCTGGCAGGTCGACGCGTACGGCGCGATCCGCATCGTGACGGTGCCCACCGGGACCGAGGGCCTGGAGCCGCAACTGTTCGGCGAGGTCGCCGGGGTCGACAACGGGGAGCACAAGGAGGAGCAGAGCGGTGAGTGACGAGAGTCTGGATGGACCGGCGGACGCGCCCGGAGAGCCGGAGCAGGATCTCCCGGTCGCCGCCGAAGATTCGACAGGCAGCCTGGCCCAGGCGCCAGCCGAGGAGGCGCTCGCCGGTCGTCCCGAAAGACCTCGGCCTGCTCAAGGAGGTGCTCGAGGCGCTGGTTTTCGTGCACCGCGGCATCCTGCCGCCGAAGACGGTGCGCGAGGTGCTCGGCGAGGAGTTCACCGCCGAGGAGATCGCGGCCGGGTTTGCGGCGCTCCGGGAGGACTACGAGGCGCGCGGCGGCGCGCTGGTCCTGGTCGAGGTCGCCGGGGGCTGGCAGTTCGGGACGCGAGCCGACCTGGCCCCGTGGATCAAGAAACTCGATTTCTACGAGCACCACCGGCATCTTTCGCGGCCGACGATGGAGACGCTGGCGATCATCGCCTACAAGCAGCCGGTGACCCGGGCCGAGATCGAGGCGATCCGCGGCGTGAACGTCGAGCGGATCGTGCGCAACCTGCTCGAGCGCAAGCTCGTGAGGATCCTCGGCCACAAGGACGTCCCCGGCAAGCCGATGGTGCTCGGCACCACCCGGGAATTCCTCGAGCTGTTCGGCCTGAACAGCCTGGCCGGACTGCCGCCGCTCAAGGACTTCGTGGAGCCGCCCTCCTCGGAGGGGATCGACGAGGAGCCGCCGCTGCCGTTGTTCGCCGGTGAAGGCGGCGGGAGCGCGGACGAGACCGCCGCGGCGGCGGCCGCGATGACCGAACAGGAGGCGGAGCATGGATCAGAGTTCGAAGCGGGCGACGGGGAGCCGGACGTCCCCGAAGCCCCGGACGGCGGGGACGACCCCGCCGCCGACACGAACAAAGCGGGCTGACGCCCCCGCGGCTCGGGCGACAAGCGCCCGCCGCCCCGGGACCGATGCGCCTTCAGAAATTCCTCTCCCGCGGCGGCGTCGCCTCGCGCCGCGCCGCGGAGGAGTTGATCCGCGAGGGCCATGTCAGCGTCGACGAGCGCATCGTGACCGAGATGGGGGTCTCGATCGACCCGGCAACGAGCGTCGTCAAGGTCGACGGCCGGCGGGTGCAGCCGCCGGAAACCTTCAGCTATTACGTTCTGGACAAACCGCGCCACGTCGTCTGCACGATGGCCGACCCGGAGGGGCGCGCGACGGTCCGCAACCTGCTCCCCGCCGAAATCGGACGCGTCTATCCGGTCGGCCGCCTCGACTACGACGCCGAGGGCGTCCTGCTGCTCACCAACGACGGCGATCTGGCGCACCGTCTGATGCACCCGCGCTTCGGCGTGGAGCGCACCTACCACGCCAAGGTCAAGGGGCGCATCGAGGACGCCGCGCTCGAGCGCCTGCGCACCGGGGTGTACCTCGAAGACGGACGGGCGCAGGCGGAGGATGTGCGGTTTCTGCGGCGCACGAGCGAGAACTCCTGGATCACGCTCACCTTGAGAGAGGGGCGCCAGCACGAAGTCAAGAGGATGTGCCTCGCCGCCGGGCACCCCGTGCAGAAACTGCGCCGCATCTCCTACGCCGGGGTCGGCCTCGGCGGGCTCGCTCCTGGGGGAATCCGCCACCTGACCACCGCGGAGCTCGCCCAGCTGCGCCGCGCGGTGCGCGAGGGGGGCGGCGGGAAGCCCGTCAAGTGATCCGGGCGCTCGTCCTCCCGCTGCTCTCGGCAGTCCTCGTCATCGCGAGCTTTCCCCCCTTCGATTTCGGCCTGCTCGGTCTCGTCGCGCTGGCGCCGTTGCTGCTGGCTCTGGACGCCGCCCGCCGGCCGTTTCTCACGGGATTCGGCGCCGGCTGGTTGGCGTTCACGGGGATCGCCTGGTGGGTGTATTACGCGATGGCGCATTTCGGCGGGATACCCCCGTTCGTCGCCGTGCCGCTGATGCTGCTGATGACGGCCATCATGGCGGCGTTCTGCGGGCTGTTCGCCTGGGCGCGCGCCCGTGTGCGTCGGGTGCTGCCGGGATTACCCGAAATCATCATCGTCCCGGTCCTCTGGACTGCTTCCGAGTACCTGCGGGCGTCGCTCCCCGACCTGGAGTTCCCCTGGGCGGTGCTCGGGCTTGAGCCTCTACCGCCATCTCCCGCTGATCCAGATCGCCGATGTCGGGGGCGTCTGGGCGGTGTCGTTTCTCGTTGCGCTCACCGGCGCCGGAGTCGCGGCGTTCGTGACGCGACCCGCGCGGCCGCGGCTGGGATGCGGGGTGGAAACCGCTCGCCGCCGCGCTGGCCGTGCTGGCGCTCTGCGGCTCGTATGGGTTGTTCCGTCTCGACCAGCCGGCCGGAGGGCGCGAGCCTGCGCGTCGCGGTTGTGCAGGGCAACGTGCCGCAGGACGTGAAGTGGGACCGCCGCTTCCGCGAGGAGACGTTCCGCACCCACGAAGAGCTGACGCGGTCGGCCGCGAGCGCCGGTGCGGATCTTGTCGTCTGGTCCGAATCCGCCACGGCGTTCGTGTATCAGCGGGAACCGGAGTACCAGCGGCGCCTGGCGGCGCTCGTCCGGGAGAGCGGCCACGCCGCTGCTCTTCGGATCGCCGGCCTTCGAGATGAAAGCCGGGAAGAGTTCGCTGCGCAACCGTGCCTATCTGCTCGGGGCGGACGGGCAGGTCGCCGGCTGGCAGGACAAGCAGCAGCTGGTGCCGTTCGGCGAGTTCGTCCCGTTCAAGCGCGCTGCTCTTCTTCGCGCGGCCGCTGGTGCAGGCGGTCGGAAGCTTCGAGCCGGGGGAGCGGCCGGAGGTGCTGTCGGTGCCCGGCGGCCGCTTCGGGACGCTGGTCTGCTACGAGGTGATCTTTCCCGACCTGGTCAGGCGTTTCGCGGCGGCGGGGGCGGAGTTTCTCGTCAACATCACCAACGACGCCTGGTACGAGCGCAGCGCGGCCTCGCGCCAGCAGTTCGCGAACCTGGTCTTCAGGGCGGTGGAGAACCGCCGGCCGATCGCGCGGTCCGCGAACACCGGGATCTCGGGGTTCGTCGACGAGCACGGCCGGATCATCTCGGCATCGGAGTTGTTCGTGCAGGGCCAGTACCGGGCGACGCTGGCGCTCTCGCACCGTGCGACGCTGTACACGCGCTGGGGCGACTGGCTGCCGCGGGCCTGCGTGTTGATCGCGATCGCGTTGCTCATCGCCGCGCGCTTCCCCCCGGCGCGATTGCAGCGCAACCATCTTTCGAAATAGCACTTCAATTCAAGGAGGGGAGGGGTTGATACCCGCCCCTCCACGGATGCATGAAGGCCGGGCCTCCCGAACACCTGCTGCCCGGCTCAGGGCCTCCTGAAGACCCGGGCTAATCCTCCTCGACGAAGAGGCGGGCGGGGGCGCCTTCGACTCGGGTGCAGCCGCGCCATGTCCTCGAACTTGAAGTCCAGACCGAGCACGCCGACCATCTCCTCGCCGCGCCAGACCGGGGCCGAGGCGGTGATGCACAGCCGCCCGGTGATCTTCGAGGAATAGAAATCCGTCACGCAGACATCTCCGTTGGCCAGCGGCTGGGAGAACCACTCGCGGTCCGAGAAGTCCTCGTGCAACCCGATCTTCTCGAACTTGCCCTTGTCGGCCACCTGCGTCACGTTGTGGGTGACCTTCGTTCCGTCGATCGTCGTCAGGTAGGCGAACTGCACATACGGGTGCTCCTCGACGAAGCGGCGCAGTTCCTTCTCGGCGCGTTTGGGCACCATCGAGGCGATCTCCGCGTGGCGGGGCAACTCGCGCACGATCGAGCGGGCCATCTCGTGGACCTTCCTCTTGAGCCGGTCGAACTCCGAGACGAACAACTCGGGGAGGTACTGGCTGGCGAGCGCCTCCATCTCCTCGTCGGCGATCGAAGTCGTGCGCCCCTCATCGAACTGCTTGAGCACCCACTTGTGGATCTTCTGGAGGCCCGGGTGCTGTTTTTCGAGGCGCTTGCCGCCGGGGATCGTCAGGCGCGAATTCACCCAGTGCGCGATGCCCGCGAGGCCCGACTTGTCGGTGATGGTCACGCCGACCGGCCGCTTGAGGATGCGCAGGGTGTCGAAGATGTTGTAGATCTCCTCGTTCTTGATCAGCCCGTCCGCGTGGATGCCGGCGCTCGTGACGTTGAAGTTGCGGCCGACCAGCGGGTAGTTCGGCGGGATGACCACCCCCATCTCCTGCTCGAAGTAGTTGCGGATGTCGGTGATGACCGTGGTGTCGATGCCGTTGGCCTCCCCGCGCATCTGGATGTACTCGATGATCAGTCCTTCGACGGGCGTGTTGCCGGTGCGCTCGCCGAAACCGAGCAGTGCGCCGTTGGCGCCGGAGCAACCGTAGAGCCAGGCGGTCGTCGGATTGATCAGCACCTTGTGCAGATCGTTGTGGCCGTGCCACTCCAGGTTCTTGCCGGGGACGCCGGCGTCGTCGATCATCGCGCGCACCAGCTTTTGCACGCTGCGCGGCAGCGCGGCGCCGTCGTAGGGCACGCCGTAGCCCATCGTGTCGCAGAGGCGGACCTTGATCGGGACGCGCGCCTCCTCGGAGAGCTTCATCAACTCGATCGCGAAGGGCACGCAGAAACCGTAGATGTCGGCGCGGGTGATGTCTTCGAAATGACAGCGCGGCGCGATGCCGAACGCGAGCGCCTCCTTGACGACGGCGAGGTAGTTCTCGAGGGCCTTTTTGCGGTCCCACCCGAGCTTGAGGAAGATGTGGTAATCGCTCACGGAGGTCAGCAGGCCCGTCTCCGGCAGCTTCATCTCCCGCACCAGCTTCAGGTCCTTGGCGGTGGCGCGAATCCAGCCCGAGATCTGCGGGAAGCGCAGGTCGAGTTCCTGGCAGCGGCGGACGGCCTCGCGGTCGTCGTCGCGGTAGAGGAAGAACTCGCACTGGCGGATCACGCCGTTGGGCCCGCCGAGCCTGGACATCAGGCGGTAGAGGTGGACGACCTGATCGGGGGTGTAGGGCGCGCGCGCCTGCTGTCCGTCGCGGAAGGTGGTGTCCGTGATGAACATGTCCTCCGCCGGATCGAGCATCACCGTCTGGTGGTCAAAGTCGATCTTGCAGACCTCCTTGTAGGGAAAGAGGTCGCGCATGAGGTTCGGCTCGCTCACTTCGATGAGGGGGAATGCCGCGCGACTTCTCGGCGCACTCGTGAGCAGACGGCGGTGCTGGCTCCACTGCAGCATGGTTGTCGTATCCTCCGGTTCGCAAAAGAGTGCTCAATCTACAAGGGCACGCCGAGGTTTGTCAACGAACTCGTGGCTGCGGAAACCGCCCGGCGGGAGGCCAGGGGAGCGCAACGTACCGCTGGCCTCTAACGGACGACCTGCTTCCCCGCGGGCGAGGCGCCGGCTGTCGCGTTCGGGCTCTGTCCCACCCGCGAATACGTCTTCGGCTTGTGGCAGCCGACGACGCAGGTCCCGCCGTTGGAGTTCTGGACAAAGCGCATCGTGTAGCAGAAAGTGCCCGTGCACTGGTACTCGGTGCGCAACAGTTTTTCCTGATGAGCGGTGTGCGGGAGGTGGCAGGCGAAGCAGGTCTGACCGTCTTTCTTCTTGACGATCCCGTACTTGTTCGCCACGGCGCCGCCGTTGATGTGCAGGGCGTGCAGATTCCTGGTCCCGATGCGAAAACCGGTGTCTTCAGTCTGGGCCGTGATGAACGTCTCCAGGTCGTGGCAGTCGAGGCAGAGTTCAGCCTGCTTCGGATCGAAGAGCGCCAGCCGGTCCATGGTGAGATTTTTCGTGAGCAGGCGAATGTTTTTCGAGGCGTGCGGGAGATGGCAGTCGTTGCAGCCGTCGTCGACAACGGCGTGGGTGACCCGCCCCTTGAACTCCGGGTTCGCGGCATGGCACTTTTCACAGAGCTCCTTGCCCGCGGCGACGAGGAGTTTCTTGTTCTCGGAGCCGTGGGGGTTGTGGCAGCTGGTGCACTTGCCCTCGGCTCACCGGCGGGTGGACCGACGCCCCCTGAGCCAGGTCGTCGTGACATTCGTTGCAGAGCGCCGCGCCCTCACTGACGAGCATGAGCTTCTCCTCGTCCTCGTGGTCGAGGTGGCAGGCGGTGCAATCCCCATCCGCTGCAGGGGGGTGGGTGACCTTGAACGCTTTCATCTTTTCCGGAAAGTCGTCGTGGCACTCGAAGCAGAACGGTTCCTCCGCCCGGGCCGGGACAACCGCGACTGTCGACAAGCCGGCGACAAGCACTCCCAAGCCCATCAACCAGAACCGCTTTGTATTCATCTCCGTTACTCCTTGTGACGATTTTCAGCCTACAGTGGTCGAATAAAATAGTGTCAATGTCAGAAAAATGCAATAGACGTGCCGATTTCCGCTGTTCGACAACCCGGGGTGAAAAAATATAAATAGTTATACAAAAACAATTTGTTATGAGCTGGATCGCGGTGCCGACAAATTTTCTCGACACCAGGCGCACCTCCCGCTGCGCAGTAGCGCGCGGCCGATTGCGTTGGATTGCGCTAGTCCGCGGGTGGGCGGACGATGCCGCCCCACGCCGCCCCACACCGACCAGCGCGACCGCAACACGTTACCCGGCAAGGGTGAGGATGATCTTTGTACCCCGGCGACGGGCGATGAACGTCTGGCCCTGAGAGAAGTGAAACGCGTCGGAGACGGCATCCTTGGGCAGCACGATCGTCCCGCGCGAATTCACCGTCACCTTGAATTCGCTGGGGAGTTCCTTCTTCGCCCGACCGCGCGCGATTCGGGGCATTTTTCCTGAAAGGATCAGGGCGTCGAGCACCCGCTGGCGAGCCGGCTTTTCCCCTTGGCCCGGGAGAGGCTCTTCCCGTGCCCGAAGCAAGCCGCCGGCTTCAGCCGGTGGTCATTGACATCCACCAGCCGCGCGGGTATAAAACGCCCCACAAGAAGTGCCGAAGTGGCGGAATTGGCAGACGCGCATGATTCAGGGTCATGTGAGCGCAAGCTTGTGGGGGTTCAAGTCCCCCCTTCGGCACCACCGTTACGGCCGCTGAAAAGGGCCCATCTGCTGCGTTGCCCTCCTCTCGACTCACTGCGGCGTACAACTCGTACGCCTCATTCGCCGATCGTCGGGCGCCTTGCACCTGGACCCTTTTGAGCAGCCTCTCCGTTCCAGGCCGTGCCGCTGAAAAGGGCCCATCTGCTGCGTTGCCCTCCTCTCGCCTCACTGCGGCGTACAACTCGTACGCCTCATTCGCCGATCGTCGGGCGCCTTGCACCTGGACCCTTTTGAGCAGCCTCTCCGTTCCGGGCCGGGCCGCTGAAAAGCGGCGATCAGCCTCGGCGGCCTCGTCTGCCGGACTTGGGCTTCGGCGAACCGGGATGCTTCGTCGGGGCAGGACTGCGGTCGACGGGTTTCCTGCCACGTGCTGCGCGGGCCCCGCGCGCTCCGGGTGCGGGTGCGACCTCGGCCGCGGCGCCTTGAGTGCGCTCGCGCACCAGGATGAAATCCGCGCGGCGCAGCGCCGTGTTCACTGCGGCGATTTTCACGGTGACTGCGTCCCCGTGGCGGAACGTCGTCCCCGTGTTGGTGCCGACCAGCGCGCGCAGGTCCTCCCGGTGCTTGTAGTAGTCGTCGCCGAGGGTGCTCACGTGCACGAGCCCCTCGACCGGCACGTCGGCCAGCTGCACGAAGAGCCCGAAGTGGGTCACGCCGGTGATGAAGCCGGCGGCCGTCTCGCCGACCCTGCGCGCCAGGTACTCGGTCTTGTGCAGGTTGACCACTTCGCGCTCGGCCTCCGTCGCCACGCGCTCGCGTGCGGAGCAGTGGGCCGCGACCTCCGGCAGCGTGGCGTCGAGTTCCTCCGCGCGCGCGGGGGTGAAACGGCCGCGGCGCACCAGATCGCGCAGCAGTCGGTGCACGACCAGGTCGGGGTAGCGACGGATCGGCGAGGTGAAGTGCGTGTAGGCCGTGCTCGCCAGCCCGAAGTGGCCGATGTTGTCGGCCGAGTACACCGCCTGCTTCATGCTGCGCAGCAGCACCTCGTTGAGCACGCGCTCCTCGGGCCGCCCGCGCAGGGTCTCGATGAAGTCGGCGAAAAACCGCGATGTCGGCTCGAGCGGGAGGCGGATCTTGTGGCCGAACCCGGCGGCGAACTCCGCGAAGGCGCCAAGCTTCTCCTGTGACGGCACCTCGTGCACCCGGTAGATCCCGGGCACCTTCATCCAGCCGAAGTAGCCGGCCACGGCTTCGTTGGCGGCGATCATGAACTCCTCGATGATGCGGTGCGCCACGTTGCGCTCGGAGCGAACGATCGTCGTGATGCTGCCTTGCAGATCGAGGAGGATCTGCTCCTCCGGCAGGTCGAAATCGATGCTGCCGCGGCGCGCCCGCTGGGCGCGGATCGCCATGGCCAGATCGCGCGCCTGCTCCAGCATCGCCTGGAGGCCGGGAACGTCGGGCAACGCTGCCGGATCGCCGGCATCGAGCGCCCGGGCCACCGCCGTGTAGGTCAGCCGCGCGTCGGAGTGGATCACGGTCTCGAGAAAATCGTGATTGAGGACCTTCCCCTGTCGAGAAAATTCGAGCACCGCCGTGAAGGCCAGGCGGTCGACCCCGGGGTTGAGGCTGCAGATGCCGTTCGAGAGCCGCTCGGGGAGCATCGCCAGCACCCGGCCGGGGAAGTAGATGCTCGTGCCGCGCGCGAAGGCCTCGCGGTCCATCACCCCCCCCTCGGGGACGTAGTGCGAGACATCCGCGATGTGCACGCGCAGCAGCCAGGTCCCCCTGGGCGTCAGTTCGAGCGAGATGGCATCGTCGAAATCCCTGGCGGTCTCGCCGTCGATGGTCACGGTGAGCACCCCGCGCAGGTCGGAACGCCCCGCGCGCTCCGGGGCGCCCACCTCCGCGGGGACGGTCTCGGCATCGAGCAGCACGCGCCGCGGGAAGCGGTGCGGGAGGTCGAACTGCCGGATGATCACCTCCTCGGCGACACCCGGGGCGCCATCGTCCCCGAGCACCTCGACGACGGTCGCCTCCGCGGGCCGCCGGGCCGCCGGCCACGCGGTGATTTCGGCCACGACCATCTGTCCGGTCTGCGCCTCGCCGACACGGCCGTCCGGGATGAAGACGTCCTGGGTCAGCCGGGGGTCGGCGGGTGTCAGATAGGCGTACTCCCCGGTGCGCTCGATCCGTCCGACGACGCTGGCGCGGGCGCGCTGGAGCACGCGGACGATGCTGCCCTCGGGACCTCGCCCGCCGGGGATCTCCTGCTCGATGCGCACGAGGACGCGATCCGCGTGCATCGCGCCGGCCAGTTCGCGCGCCTTGACGAAAACATCACCCGTGGCTTTCTCGTCGAGCACCACGAAGCCATAGCCGTCGGGATGCATCTGGAGACGCCCGGGCGCGAGGTTCATTTCCGCGCTCACGCCGAAGCGCTTGCCGCGGGTGCGGACCAGATCTCCGGACTCGCACAGGCGGCGGAGCAGCGACTGGAGGTCGCGCTTGCCGCCCGGGGGCACCTTGAGCAGGTGTTGAATGTCGCGCAGGCTCATGGGATGAGCGCCCTTGGCGCGCAGGAGGACGAGTACTTCGTCGCGCAATGCGTCGGATTTCGGTGGCATGCGCACGAGCATACCACCTGACCGTGAAATATGGCAGTGGTCCGGCCTGCTTGCACGCAGCTCTGCCAGGGATGATAATCGGCACCAAGGCAAGGAGGGAGCGGCGGTGCGCATCATCGACGGCTACAACGTCATCGGCGCGGCCGGCGAGTTCGGGCTCTCGCTCTCGCTCCCCGACAAGGAAGTCCGGCTGCTCCGGCTGCTCTCGAGTTTCCGCTCCCGTCGTCGCAGCCGTCAGCCGATGCTCGTCGTCTTCGACGGACAGTACGGCAGGCTCGCCACCGGTCCCCGTCGCTATTCGCACGCTGGGAATCCAGGTGGAGTGGTCGCTCGGCGAGACGGCCGACGCGGTCATCGCCCGCAAAGTCCGCTCCGCCGCCCGTGCGCGGGAGATCGAGGTCGTCACCTCCGACGAGCAGGTGCTGCGCGCCATCGCGAGCTGCGGCGCGAAGGGTATCAGAAGCCGGGAGTTTCTCGCCGAACTTTCGCGGGTTTTTGTCGATGAGCCTGCCGCCGAGAAGCCGGGAGCACCCAGCCCAGCCGAAGTCGCCGAATGGCTCGAGCGCTTCGGTGACGGCAGCTGATGAGGGCCGATTCGCGGGGGCTGCACGGTTGAGCCTTGGTGTATAATCCGCGGCGGAAATATCCCGGGGAGGAACGATGGTCGAGACGATGCGCTGGACGAAGGGACGCCTGGACCTGCTCGATCAGACCCTGCTGCCCGAAAAGGTGGTCTATCGCCCGCTGCGCACGGTGCGGGAGGTGACCGACGCGATCAGGAACATGCTCGTGCGCGGGGCTCCCGCGATCGGCGTCACCGCCGCTTTCGGCATGGCGCTCGCCGCCCGCAACGGCGTCGCGGCTCGGCCCCGCCGCCTTTCACCGCGAACTGGTCAAGGGCGAGCGGCTGCTCGCCGGCTCGCGGCCGACCGCCGTCAACCTCTTCTGGGCGCTCGCGCGGATGCGGCGGCTCATCGCGGCCGTGGCCGCCCGCCCGCCCCGCGAAATCGCCGCGCTGCTGGAGGCCGAGGCCGTCCGCATCCTCGAGGAGGACATCGCGATCAACCGCGCCATGGGGCGCCTCGGCGCGGCGCTGATCGACGACGGCGACGTCGTGCTGACCCACTGCAACGCCGGCGCGCTGGCGACGGCCGGTTTCGGCACCGCCCTCGGGGTGATCCGGGCCGCCTGGGAGGCAGGGCAAGAAAATATCCGTGCTCGCCGACGAGACCCGCCCGCGCTGCCAGGGCGCGAAGCTCACGGCGTGGGAGCTCTCGCGCGACGGCATCCCGGTGACCGTCATCGCGGACACGGCCGCCGGGCACTTCCTGCGCAAGGGGCCGTGCAGAAGGTCGTCGTCGGCGCCGACCGCATCGCCGCGAACGGGGACGTCGCCAACAAGATCGGCACCTATCAGGTGGCGGTGCTCGCGCCACGCCAATCGCGTGCCGTTCTACGTCGCCGCCCCCGTGAGCACGTTCGACCCGGACGCTGGCGAACGGGGATGCGATCCCGATCGAGGAGCGCCACGCCTCGGAGGTCACGCACCCCGGCGGCCGGCGCTTGACGCCGCCCGGCGTCCCGGCGCTCAACCCGGCGTTCGACGTGACCCCGGCGCGCTACGTCAGCGGCATCATCACCGAGCGCGGCGTCCTGACGGCGCCCTATCGCCGCTCCATCGCGCGGTGCCTCGCCGGGGGGGCGTGAGCCGATCCCGGGCATGAACCCGCGCACCCGCCGCGGACACGACGCCGGTCGCCGGCCGCGCGCGTCCTGCCCGATCTGCTGCTGGTGCTGCTGGCCGTCGCCGCCGCCGCTGCTGCAGCGTCGCCCCGGGGCGGCTGGCTCGCGGCGCTCGCCGCGGTCTGGGCCGCCGGTGCAGTCTCGCTCGCCGCTCGCCGCGGCGGTGCGCCGCGAGTCGGCGGTGGACGGCCGGCCGGGCCGCGACCTGCGGCTGCTCCTGCTCGCCGGCGCCGGAGTCAGTGCGACGGCCGCCGTTGCCACCGCCGCCGGCGGGAGCGGCGCCCTCGCCGGCGCCCCCCTGCTCCGGCTCGGGCTCTTCGGGGTTCTGGTCGTCGGCACGGCCGCCCGGGTGCCGGGGTGGTGGTCCGCACCGGCCCTCGCGGCGTCTGCCACCGCCCTCGCCGTCGTGCAGGCGGTGGTCGGCGCGGGAACCGGTGACGACCGCCGCGGCCTGGGGCGTGCTTGCGTCGGCTGTTTCCCTCGCCCTGCTGGCGCTCGCTGTCGACCTGGGTGTTCGCCGGGGCGCATCGCGAGCGAGCCCGGCTGCTGGGTGTCATCGACGAGCACGAGCGTCTGCGCAGCGAGGCCGAGAAGCTGCGCGCGCGCGGGATTCGACCGCCGCGAGGCGAAGGTGCGGAACCTCACGCCGGAGGGGCGGCGGGTCAGCACGCTGAGCGCCGTCGTCGAGATCGACCGCGACCTCGACCGCGTCCTCGACCTCGCCGCTCTCGCGGTCGGCGCGCGCAGCGTCGTGCTCTTCCTGCGCGCCGACGACGGCGAGTGCCTGCGCGTGCGGCAGCGCCGTGGCAGGGCGAGGGGACGCCGGTCGACCGGAGGCCACGCCCGTGCTCGGGGAGGGGGTGGTCGGCAACGTCGCGCAGACGCGACGGCCGGCGCTCTTCACGAACCTCGAGCCCGAGAGCCTGCGGCCCCCGCTCTATGTCGGCGCGACCCCCGTGCCCTCGCTCACGGTCGGTGCCGGTCAGCGAGCCGGGCGGTCTTCCTGCGGCGTGCTGCTCGCGGACGCCGCCGCGCCCGGCGCTTTCGGGCGCGAGCAGGAGCGGCTGCTCGAGGGATTTGCCGGCGAGGTCGGGAAGCTGCTCGAGGAGGCGAGCGCCGCCGCGCAGCCGCGAGCGGCTCGGCGACCAGCTTCGAGACGCTGCCGCGATCAGTCGGGAGCTCTCCTCGACGATGAAGATCGACGAGATCCTCGAGCAGATGCTCGATCACACCTGCGAAATCGTCCCGTACGACCGCTGCGCGCTGTTCATCGCCGACCGCGCCGAGCGCACGCTGACGCTGCGCGTCGCAGCGCGGCTTCCTCCCCGAGGAGTTCGAGGAGTGCCGCATCTCCTTCGACCACGGCCTCGCCGGGTTCGTCGCGACACAACTGCCGGACGGTGCTCTTCCCCGACCTCGCGCGAGCGGCCGCACGGCGATCGAGATCGTCCCCGGCGCTCCCGCGGGCAGGAGCGCATCCGCTCCTTCCTCGGGCTGCCGCTGCGCGAACGCGGAAGGGCTCGTCGGGGTCTGGGTGCTCGGTCTCGGAGGCAGCCCGGCAGCTTCGACGCCGAGCGACCTCGACATCCTCACCGTCGTCGCCGCCCAGGCCGCGACGCTCATCTCCAACGCCGTGCTGCACCAGACCGTGGAGCGCATGGCGGTCACCGACGGCCTCACCGGGCTGTACAACCACCGCTGGTTCCAGGAGCGGCTGGCCTACGAGCTCGACCGCGGCGAGCGCCACGGGGAGCCGCTGTCGCTGCTGCTTCTGGACATCGATCACTTCAAGAAGATCAACGACACCTACGGCCACCCCTTCGGGGACCGGGTCCTCAGGACGCTGGCCGCCGAACTCGGCCGGCTGGCGCGGCGCGTGGATTTCGTCGCGCGCTACGGCGGCGAGGAGTTCGCGATCATCCTCGTCAACACCGACCGGCGCGGCTGCCGCACGAGCGCCCAGCGCGTGCTCAAGGCCGTGCGCGCGCTGCGCATCCCGCACGAGGGCGGACGTCTTCAACTTCACGCTGAGCATCGGGACCGCGACCTGCCCGGACGATGCGGCGACCCGCGAGGAACTGGTCCGCTGCGCGGACCGGGCGCTCTACGCGGCCAAGGAGGGCGGGCGCGACCGCGCCGCGGCCTGCGCATGAACTCGGCGAGGCCGCCGCTCCCGCGAGCCGGGAGCCGGCCGGCGGGAGAGGGCCGCGACCTGATGAACATCACCGCGGTGCGCATCTTCCCCTTCGAGACCCGCGAGGCCGGCGGGCGCACCGTGGCCTACGCCGAGATCGAGATCGACGGCGGATTGCTCCTGCGCGGCCTGCGCGTCATGGAGACGGGCAGCCGCGGGCTCTTCGTCGGCTATCCCGCCCAGCGGGCGCGTCGCGGAGAAGCTCGTCGAGATGGTCGTGCCGCTGACGAGCGAGGCGCGCCGGGCCGTTCACCGCGCGGTGATCGGAGAATACAAGCGCGTCTCGGGCTGGCAACCCGCGGCACAGCCGGCCGGCAGCCCGCCGGCATGATCAAGGTCGGAACGAGCGGGTTCTCCTACCCGGACTGGGTCGGTCCGTTCTACCCGCCCGGAACCCGCCAATCCGCGATGCTCCCCTGGTACGCCGGGCACTTCGACGCGCTCGAAATCAATTTCACCTACTACCGGCTCCCCGCCCCGGGGCAGCTGGAGGCGATGTCGGCCCGCTGCGCCGACCGCGTGATCTTTGCCGTGAAGGCCTGGCAGGGGATGACGCACACCTGCGAGGCCTCGGCCGCCGACATCGCCATCTTCAACGCTGCGCTGGCGCCGCTGGCGGAGCGCGGGGTGCTCGGCGCCGTTCTGCTCCAGTTCCCGGGGTCCTTCCGGCCTTCGACCGCGGCGACCCGGCGTCTGGTGGGGCTGGTGTCGCAGCTGCGTCCGTACCCGCTTGTCGCCGAGTTCCGTCATCGCTCCTGGATCTGCGAGGAGACGTTCCGACTGTTGCGCGCCGAGGGGGTCGGTTTCTGCTGCGTCGACGAGCCGCAGCTCCCGGGCTTGATTCTCCCCGAGGCGGTTGCCACGGCGGAGACGGCCTATGTGCGCTTTCACGGGCGCAATGCCGAAAAGTGGTTTCGGCACGAGCAGCCGCACGAGCGCTACGACTATCTGTACGGCGCTCGACGAACTGGCCGCGTGGGTGCCGCGCCTGCGGGAACTCGACGCTGCGGCCGTCGCGCACGCTGGTCTTCATGAACAACCACTACGAGGCCAAGGCGGTGACCAACGCGCGACAGCTCAAGGAACTGCTCGCAGGACAGCGTGCTGTGCCCGGCTGCGCGCGTGAGGCGCTCCGCCTGATCGGTGGGCGCGCACGCTCCGGGGCACGTACTGCCGTCCGCTCGGGAGGCTTTGCGTCCGCAAGCAGGCGCCGCGCAGGCGACGCAGCCGGGGACAGAGCCCCCAGCGACCCGGGCTAACTTTCCAGGATCAGGGAGAAGAAGGTGCGGAAGGCCGCCAGGTGCCCCGCCTCGTCGCCCTCGCCGTAACCGGCGACCGCCCAGCGCACGGCCGGCGTCCACTCGAGGGGTGTGCCCTCGGCGGGCGGGATCAGTCCCGGGCCGGCGACCAGAAACGGCAGGCGCAGCACGGTGTCGCTGGTGCGCGCGTAGGGCGGGAAAGGCGGGAAGGCGCTGGTGAGGACAATCCCGCCCACGGCGCCGTTGGCGAGCGCTTCCCAGAGGGGGCGGTAGGCCGCCTCGCCGGGAAGCGCGAAGAGGACCAGTTCGGTCCCCTCGAGCACCTGGATGGTCCCGACGGGCCCGAACAGCACGGCATCCCCCTGTCGGCCGAGCACCACCGAGGCGTCGATGCGGAACTCCTTGAGGCGCGAGATGCTCTCGAGAAAGCGCCGCAACAAACCGCCGTTCTCGGAGATGAGCAGCACCTTGCCGCTCCAGACCCGCGGACCCTCCTCGCGACCGACGCCGAGCTGGTAGCTGAGCTTGAGAGCCGCCTCGAGCGAGAGCAGCGGCTGCGCCGCGGACGCCTGCCCCGTCTCCTCGCTGCGCGGCGACGACGGCGATGATCTTGCGCTCGACCAGCGCCTGGATCGCGGTGCACAGCTCCAGGTCGAGCAGGGTGCTCTGGTTCAGGATGTCGTCGAGGCTGCGTGAAGTACTCCAGGAGCTTGAGGATTTCGCGAGTCACGGGCTTGAGCCGCTCGGGCGGGCCCTCGAAGCGCCGGACGAGCTGCAGCTGCGTGCCGGGGGGGGCGAGTGCGTCGCGCAGCTTGTTGACCTCGTCGAGCTGGCGCAGGCCCTCGAGGATCAGGTTCTCCCCGGGCCGCTTGATGAGCGGGCTGCACGGACACCGGCTGCGGCCGGAACTCGAACTTGCCGCCCTCCCACTCGAGCGTGCGGTAGAAGGCCTTCTCCCCGCGGAAGCGCCCGACCTCGGCGTCGAGGATCTCCCCCTCGCTGATGAACAGGGTGCCGCGCCGCCCGTCCATCTCCAGTTCGAGCAGCCCGGAGCGCCGGTTCATCCGCAGGATCTGCAGCAGGTCCATGAGGCTGATCTCGGTGAGGGTGCCGAGGAGCCGCTGCTGGTCGTCGACGACCGGCCGCGCGGCCCGGCCGCGCGGTCAGGATCGCGCCGACGCGCGTGAGGAACTCCTCCTCCTTGACCGGCTTGAGCAGGAACTCGTCGACCGGCCGCAGGTACTTGCCCAGGTCGGCGGTGGTTGTCTCCTTGCTCGTCAGAAAGACGAAGGGTATCTCGCGGGTGACCGGATTGGTGCGCAGCAGCTGGCAGAGCTTGAAGCCGTCGACCAGCGGCATCTCCGTCGCGGTGACGATCAGCTGCGGCGGCGCGGCCAGGGCCTTGTTGATCGCCAGGGCCCCGTCGGTCGCCACGGCCACCTCGTGACCGGCGCGGCGCAGGATCGCCTCGATGTCGCGCAGGACCGCGGGGTCGCTTTCCGCGACGAGGACGAGGCGCCGCGTCCGCCATCAGCCGATCCTCTGCTGGAGCAGGTAGCGCTCCTGGAGTTTGCTGACCAGTTCCTGGGCGAGGAGCGGGTCGGCGCTGTGGAAGATGCGCCAGCGATCGGGCCCGTCCGGCCGGCAGAGGCAGGTGTAGTAGCTGTACTCGGTGACGCAGAGCAGAAAGCGGTTGGTCGCGATCTGCTCGTCGGCGAGGTAGACCGGGGTGATCTCGGGGTGGGTCCAGCCGCCGGCCCCGCGGGTGCCGAGGCAGAAGACCGAGGTCTTCGAGCCGGCCAGCCGCGAGAATCCGGTGTAGGAGAACCCGCCGGACTCCACGACCTGGGCGCCGATGTAGAGGAGCCCGCGGGTGCCCCCGAGACGGCCGACCTCCTCGAGAAAGATGTTGCGCACCAGATCGACCTCGGACGTCGTGAGCGTCAGGAAGTCGCCGACCGGCGTGGGGGCCGGAGCTCTCCTCGAGGCCGTGGAGGAAGGCGAAGGCGTTCCAGAACGAACGCTCGCTCAGGCCGAGGGTGCGCACGACGCTCGCCCGGTCCAGAGCCAGGCGCTCGCGGGCGCGGCGCAGGATGGTCACGAGTTGCTCGCCGTCGCGCGGGTAGCTCGCCGCGCCCATCGAGGCCCGGGGCTTGAGCTCGCGGCTCAGGTCGACCGAAAAGACCATGCCGCGCAGCGCGCCGCGCAGGCGCTTGATCAGCATCAGGGCCCCGTAGTAGTCGGTCTCCGCCACGATGACCCCGAACACGCCCTCCTCGAGCATTGCGACCACGTCGGTCTCGCGGGCGATTTCGAGGATCTTGGCGGCGAATTCCTTGAGCAGCTGGCGCGCCTGCGTTTCCTTGAGCGCCGCTTTCGCCGCCGGGTAGGTGTCGAGCTGGACGACCACGGCCGACATGCTGCGACCGTAGCGGTGGGCGATGTTGACCTCCTTGGCCCCCGCCTGGTGGAAGTAGACGGGCGAGTAGGTGCCGGTCAGCGGGTCGTGGACGTCGCGCGAGGCCTCCAGTTCGTAGCGGCGGGCATTCTCCAGCGCGAGGGCGCCGCTCTCGGCGATGACCCGCGCGATGTTCACCTGGTAGTCGCGGTGGGGGGCGTCGTCGCGGCGCGGTCCGACGACGACCAGACCGGTCACGCCGGAGTGCACCAGCAGCGGGAGGCGGAAGCGATGCCCGCCCTCCGCGTCGCCTTCCGGGTGCTGCCCTCCCTCGCGGTCCTCGAGCAGGGCGCGCCCGCGGAAGAACTGGTCGCGCAGGGCCGCTGTCCGGAACGTGGTGCCCGGCCGCTCCAGGCGCACGTCGTGGATTCCGCGCCGGGCGGCGAACGCGAAGCTGTCGTCGTCCTCGTGGTAGAAATACAGCGCGGCCCAGACCGCGGCGGTCTCGGCGATCAGCAGGTCGAGGAAGTGGTCGATGATCCGGTCGGTTTCGAGCATCGCCAGCAGCTCCAGCCCGCGCTTGTGCACCCGCAGCTGCTCGTAGAACTGGACATTTTCGCCGACCAGGCGGGAGTGCTCCAGGTTCATGTTCTGGCGTTCGATGAGGGCGCGCAGCAGCAGGAGCAGCTCCTCGCCGTCCACCGGTTTGGTGAGGTAGTCCGCCGCGCCGCGCTTGAGGGCCTCCACGGCCTTGCGCAGCGACTGCATGCTCGTGATCATCACGACGTCCTGGCGGGGATTCGCGGCCTTGACCGCCTCCAGGAACGTCAGGCCGTCCTCGGCGCCGAGGACCATGTCGGAGATCACGACCTCGCACGGCTGCTCCCGGTACCGGCGCAGACCATCCTCGATGCTCTCGGCGTGCACGACCCGGTAGCCCTCGCGGGTCAGGAGCTTCTCGTAGAAGGACGAATAGAAGGCGTCTTTCTCGACGACGAGGATGGTGCTTCTTGACACGACCGGTGCCGCCCCCCGCTGCTGTTGTCTTTTTACGATAGCACAGGTGCGCCCAAAATCCGCGCGTAATGCGCGGATCAGGAGCGTCAGGCTTGTAACTTGGTCCGGTTATCCGACTCGTTGCTCATATCTGATCGCAATGCCTGCATCAAGCGATGCTTGAGCCTCTGCCACGCCCTGCTTCCTGTCGAAATCCTGCTTTTCAGTGGTTCAAATGCCTGCTCTGCTGCTGGATCCGCGCGTACGCGCGGATCCGGGGTGCGCGGGCGATGGTTGCGCAACGTGCGTCGGCGCACTACAATCCCGGGATCGCAATGGAAAAAGACACGAAACAGCGGGACCCGGCCTACCTCCGGCCGCACGGGCTCTATCTGCGCTCGGTGAGCGCGCTGCTCGTTTTTCAGGCACTCGGCTGGGGGTGCGCCGCCGGCCTCGCCTATCTCATCCTGTCGCCGGAGCTGGCGAAGGACTACTTCTCGGCCCACCGCACGGTCAAGGCGACCTGGCAGCTGGTCGTCCCGGCGCTCGCCGTCTCCGCCGGAGTCGGTTTTCTCGTTGTCGGCATCGGCAGCGCCCTGAGCGTCTGGCGTTATTCGCGGCGACTCCTCGAGCCCCTGCGCCGGATCGACCAGCTGCTCCGCGGTCTGGCCGAGGGCCGGATTCCCCGGCCCGGCCCGGCCGACAAGGCTTCGGGCGCCGAGCCCGAGGTTGCCGCCGTCCTCGAGCCCCTGCAGGCCCACGTGGAGGAGATCCGGCGAATCTCCCGGGAAATCCAGAAAGTCTCCCTCGAACTCAACTACCGCTCCGCGGGGACCACGGCGGTCACGCTCAAGGACCTCCGGGTCCTTGCCGACAGGATTGATGCGCTTTCCAAGGAACTCACCCGCGCCTCCGGCTGGTTCGAAGGCTGAACAGGCCGCCCGGGCCGCAGCCGTTCTGCTGACCCTGCTCGCCTGCGGCGCCGTCGCCGGGCCGGCGGCGGGCCGGGAGAATCCGCACGCCTTCATGAACGACCCGGCGAAGTGCCCGGATTGCCACGAAGGGACGCCGCAGCGGGGCACGGACGACTATCTCTCGGTCACGTTCAAGGACTCGATCGTGAGCCTCTGCGTCGCCTGCCATCCCGGAGAGCACCTGCGGGAGGAGCACCCGGTCGAGATCCGGCCCGGGGCCGCCGTGCCGGAGGACCTGCATCTGGACAGCGCCTACACCGTGACCTGCGCCACGTGTCACAACGCGCACGGTCCGTACGAGGCCGACCGCCCCTACACCCCGCAGTCGTTCCGGGAGCGGGTGCGGGCATTCGTCGGCCGCGAACGAAGCTTTCGCACGCGCTTTCTGCGCCGGCCGAATCCCGCCGGCGAGTTGTGCGCCGCCTGCCACTCCGCCGGGATCATCACCGACGAGGGAGAGACCCGGCCCTCGGGGGAGCAGGGCTTCCCGGATTACGTCGGCTCGGAGCGGTGCAAGGAGTGCCACGAGGGGATTTGGCGCGAGTGGAGCCGTACCCTGCACGCCCGGAACTACCGCGACGCAACGCGCGACCCCGCGGCGATCCGCGGGGTGTTCACCGGCGACGAGCCGTTCCCGAAAGCCGAGGTCCTGCGCACGGTCGGCGAGCACTGGACCCAGCGCTATCTCGTCCAGGGAAAGAAGGAACTCATGGTCGTGCCGGACACCTGGTCGATCCAGGCCGGAGCCTGGATGAAGGAAGGCTCGTTCAACCGTCCCTGGCTCAAATACTGCGCCGGCTGCCACGTGACCGCGCTCAACGTGTTCGACGGAAGCTCCTTCGAGATGGGCACCGGCTGCGAGGGCTGCCACGGGCCGGGGCGGCGGCACGCCGAGAGCTCCGACCAGACCGAGATCGTCAACCCCGCCGTCCTGATCGAGAGCCGTCGCGACATGATCTGCGAATCCTGCCACACCGCCGGTCACGACCGCAGCGGCAACTTCCGCTTCCCGGTCGGGTATCGTCCCGGGCGATGATCTCCAGCGCTCCTACCGCGGGCTGGTCCCCAAGCCGGGCCAGGACATCTCGAACTACACGGGCGACAACTCCTACGAGGATCGCCACCGTCAGTTCCTCTTCTGGGCCTCGAGGATCAACATCCTCGTCGGCGTCACCTGTGACGTCTGCTCGGCCGACCGCCGCGCCGCCGCGGACATGGAGGAGAAGAACCCGGAGTACCGGCTGACCCCCGACGAGATGTGCGGCACCTGCCATCGGGAAATCAAGAAGGACCAACAGGCTCACGCCGACCACAAGCCGTCGGTCGCCGGCTGCGTCGATTGCCACGTGCCGCTGCTCACCGAGAGCCGCACCGCGTACAGCATTCACGACCACAAGTTCCAGTTCGGGCCCCCGAAGCCGGAGCACATCGCGGGGGGCGATCCCTGCGCGGGTTGCCACGAGCGGCTGCGCGGCAAGGGGAAGAAGAGCGCCCGGGGGGCCTCGAAGCGCTGAGCGGCCCGGATGCGGCGGGGCGGATCGGGCAGGCGATTGAACGCCCGCGGCCGCATGGTGTATAAGGGGGGGCAGGGTACGGGAGGAGAGCGGAATGTTCGGTGCTGCGGTGATCACGGCGAGCGACCGCTCCTCGCGCGGCGAGCGGGCCGACGCCAGCGGCCCGGCGCTGGCTGCTCCTGCTCGAGCGCATCCCGATGAGGCTTGTCGTCCTGCGCGTGGTGCCGGACACGGTCCGCGAGATCCGGGGGGCGCTGCGCTCCCTGGTCAAGGACCCCGAGGTGAAACTGGTCCTCACCACCGGCGGCACCGGCGTGACGCCGCGCGATGTGACGCCCGAGGCGACCGCCCCGTTCATCGAGCGGGCCCTCCCCGGGCTGGCGCTGGCGATGCGCTGGGGGAGTTATCGGACGACGCCTTTCGCGATGATCTCGCGGGCGATCGCCGGGTTTCACGGCGACTGTCTGATCGTGAACATGCCCGGCAGCCCGCGGGCGGTTGCGGAGTGTTTCGGGATTCTGCTGCCGACCTTCCGGCAGTTGTTTGGCGACAACAGCGGCGCCCCCTCGCCCCTCCGCGGGAGAGGGCGGGGGCAGGGGCGTCCGAACCGCACCACGGAGAAAACGATGGCCCTGATCGACTATCACGACATGGATGAGCTGAAGAACCGCAACGAGGAGAAGGTCTGGGCGGCCATGGAAGAGTTTCTCGCCGCGAACCCCGCCGTCTGCCGCTGCCGCGACTGCATTCTGGACACGGCCGCGATCACGCTCAATCGGCTGACGCCGCGGTATCAGGTCTACTCGTTCCACGAGAACAACCCGGCCGAGGACGCGGCGCACGAGAAGCTCGTCAAGGAGACGGTGGCGGAGGCCTCCCGTCAGGTCGCCCAACGCCCCCACCATTTTTAAGCAGGCCGCTGTCCAGGAGCTCGTCGGCGCCGCTTACTGCTGTTCCTTCTTTCCGGCGATGGCCGCCAGGAGCATCACGGCGCCGGTCAGCACGCCGCCGAGGAAGAGCAAGCCGCGCAAGGCCAATGCGGTTTTGACGATCTTCGGGGCAACGGGGCGCATCACTTCCTTCCTGGTGAAGTATCGCGCCGTGTGCTCGCCGAGCAGCTTCAGATACGGCTCGTACTTGAAGGTCGGGCTGTTTTCCGTGCTGTGGCAGCGTCGGCAGATGGCTTCGGAGACGCTGCCGCGGATCCTGCCCTTGCCGCGGTGCTCGCGCCCGAAGCCGTGACAGGCTTCGCATTGCACGTTGCCCAGGTCGACACCGCCGCCTTTGATCGCCCCGGGCCGGTAGCCGCCGGGATCTCCGTAGCCCGTGACGTGACACCGGACGCACTCGGGGTTCAACTCCTGCCGCTTGCGCTCCAGCGCGGCCAGGGCCGTGGCGTGCTTGCTCGCCGCCCACTGGCGCAGCTGCGCGGGATGGCAGGAGCCGCAGGCCGCCGCGCCGACATAGGCGGGGCTCGCGGGCGGGGGCGGGCGCGAGCGCCTGCTCGGCGAGGTTGCGCGAGCGCAACTCCTCGCGGTGGCGCTCCAGCAGCGCGGACAGGGCCGGGTGATCGGGTAGGGTGGTGTTCAAGGGGACGAGGGTCCAGTCGTAGACGCGGGCCTCGCCTCCCCGGGCAGCGGCGCGCGCGGTCCACGCGCCTTCGCGGCCCGGAAGGATCTGCAGACCGAGCCGGCCGAGCTGCATCCCCTTCGCTCCCGAGTGGAGAATCATCGTCGTCCCCTCGATGCGGGGTGTCGGCGTGACCTGGCGGGTGAAGCCGCCGAGGATGATGTCGATTCCCGGGCACTTCGCGGGCCAGGCGGACATCCCCCTCGAGCCCGAGTTGCGAGAGGGCGATCACGAGATCGGCGTCGCGTCGCAACCCGCTGACGGCAGCGCGGGCGCCCGCGACCGGATCCTGAACCGTCAGGTCGCGCCCCGGAAGCTCCGGCAAACCCAGCGGCTGGTTTCCCGAGAGCCCGAAGATCCCCACGCGCAACCGGCCCGCCTTCTTGACGATCCACCCCTTGAAGGGCGCCTGGCCGGCGGCGTCGACGATGTTCGCGGAGAGCAGCGGGAAGGCCGCGCCTGCGTTGAGCTTGCGCAGCAGATCCGGGGGCAGCAGCAAGTCGCCGCGGCCGAGGTTGAGGGCATCGTACCCGATCCTGCCGAGCCCCTCGACCATGGAACCGGCTGTCAACTCGACCAGCGGAGCGTTGGTCGCGTCCTCGAGTTTTTTGAGAAATGCGCCGCCGGTGTCGAGGACCAGCAAGGGAGTGCCCGTTGCGCGTTCACGCTCCACCCAGGTGGCTCGTCTGGGCAGACCGCCCAGGAGATTGGAGTGTCAGCCGCAGGGTTCGAGATAGCCGCTGACGTCCCCGGTGAAGGCGATCGTGAGGCGCAACGGCGGCGTCTCCCCGCCGCTCGCGGCGGGGGCGCCGGGCGCTGCGGCGGCGAGCACGGCGAGCAGAGCGGTGACGGGGATCATTCCCGCGGGCCTCATCGGCCGCTCTCCTCCGTCGAGTGCGGCTCGGGCAGGGGCAGGTCGAGCCGCCGCATGATCAGCTGCAAATCTTTCCAGGCGGCGCCCTTGTCGGTCGGGGTGCGCAGCAGGTACGAGGGGTGGAAGGTCGGCAGCAACGGCGTGCCGCGGTAGTCGAAGAACCGCCCGCGCAATTTTCCCAGGGAGTCCTTGCGCTCCAGCAGGGCGTGCGACGCGTGCCTGCCGAGCGCACAGATGACCTCCGGGCCGATCAATGAGATCTGGGCGATCAGGTAGGGGAGGCAGGCGGCGACCTCGTGCTCGAGAGGGTCCCGGTTCCCGGGCGGACGGCACTTGAGGATGTTGGCGATGAAGACCTGGTCGCGCGCGAGACCCATCGCGACGATCATTTTGTCGAGGAGTTGGCCGGCGGCCCCGACGAACGGGCGACCGAGCCGGTCTTCGTCGGCCCCGGGCGCCTCCCCGACGAACATGAGCCGGGCTTTCGCGGCGCCTTCGCCGGGGACGGTTTGCGTGCGCGTGGCGTGCAGCGGGCACCGGGTACAGACGCTGACGGCCTGCTCGATCTGTTCCAGAGAGTTCCAGGGGCCTGGCTCTTCGCGCACAGCCGCGGCGGGTTTGAGGAAAGGGGCGGTGGTCGGCCTTGCGGCGGGGTGTCGTGCCGGTGGCTCGAACCCCGGCCAGCGGCTTTCGCGCACCTGGCCGAGCAACTCGCGCGCCTGCCGGGCGAGGTCGGCGACCTGATGGTGCGGAGCGCCGAGGGCGCTCACCGGCTGTCGCGTCGCCCCAGCGCGGCGACGACCTCATCGAGTATGCGCCCCGCGACCAGGGACTTCGGGGCGAGCGGCACCGCGATGCGGCGGCCGTCGCGGGTGAAAATTTCAACCTGGTTGGTGTCGACGTCGAAGCCGGCGCCCGGCAACGTCACGTCGTTGGCGACCACGAGGTCGAGGTTTTTTTCCGTGAGCTTGCGCCGGGCGGCGGCGGCCGGGTCGCCGGTCTCCGCCGCGAAGCCGACGAGCAACTGCGGGCCGCGGCGGGCGCCGAGTTCGGCGAGGATGTCCGGCGTCGGCTCGAGTTCGACGACGAGTCGCCCGCGGCCGGCCTTCTTGATCTTCTCGGCGCCCGGCGCGCCCGGGCGATAGTCGGCCACGGCCGCCGCCATGACGACCACGTCCGCGGCATCCAGATGCGCGAGGACCGCGTGGCGCATCTGCTCGGCGGTGATCACGGCAACCATGTCGACGCCGGCCGGACAGGGCAGCGCGATCGGGCCGGCGACCAGCGTCACCTGCGCCCCGCGGTTGCGGGCGGCGACGGCGACGGCGAGGCCCATCTTCCCGGAAGAGCGGTTGGAAATATAGCGCACCGGGTCGAGCGCTTCACGCGTCGGCCCCGCGGTGACCAGCACCCGCCGCCCGGCGAGATCGCCGGGCGAGAGGAGCAATTCGCGCACCCGCGCGTGAATCGTCCCGACCGCGGCGAGCCGCCCGTAGCCGGCCTCCTCGGCGGCGAGCGCGCCGCTCTCCGCGGGCACGACGTGCACGCCCCGGGCGGCGAGGGTCGCCAGGTTCGCCTGCGTCGCGGGGTGCAGGATCATCCTGGTGTTCATCGCCGGGGCGACCAGCACCGGCGCGGTCACGGCGAGCAGGAGCGTCCCGAGCAGATCGTCGGCGATCCCGGCGGCCATTTTCGCCAGCGTGTTCGCGGTGGCCGGGGCCACGATCGCCAGATCGGCCGCGTGCGCGAGGGCGAGGTGCTCGATCGGCATCCCCGGCCGCCAGGCCCAGAGATCGTCGGCGACGGGCCGCCCGGAGAGCGCCTGGAACGTGGCCGGGCCGACGAAGCGCTTCGCGTTCTCGGTCATGACGACCGTGACGTCGGCGCCGTCGGCCTTCAGCAGGCGCAACAACTCGACCGCCTTGTAGGCGGCGATCCCGCCGGTGACGCCGAGGATGATGGAACGATTTGCGAGCATCAGCGCATTATACGCGCAGCCGTTGCGGCCGGGCAATACGCTGTGTCGCTGAGAGCGGCTATCCGGATTCGTTCTTGTCGGTGTGGGCCGAGAGACGCTGGGAGATCGTCTCCCCCTGCACCGCCGAGAGAATCACGTGGTTCGAGTCGGTGACGATGATCGAGCGCGTCCGCCGTCCCTGGGTCGCGTCGACGAGCCGGCCGCTCTCGCCCGCTTCGTCCTTGAGGCGCCGCGCCGGCGAGGAACCGGGGTGCACCACCGCCACGACGCGCGCCGCGGCGACGACATTGCCGAAACCGATGTTGACGAGGGAGATCGCCACGGTCGCAGCGCCGTCAGTCCGCGTGGGGGATGATCTCGCGGATGGCCTCGGTGATCTGGTTGATCTTGAACGGCTTGTCGATCACCGCGCGGACACCGAGGGTGCGGGCCTCCTCGATGACCGCCTTGAGCGTCTTGCCGTACCCGGTGATCATGACCACCGCGCTGCTGGGTGCGGCTTGCCCGAGCTTGACGAACGTCTCCAGGCCGTTCATGCCGGGCATGTTCACGTCGAGGAAGATGATGTCGTAGTGCGACTCCTTCGCCTTGTGCAGCGCCTCCTCGCCGGAGTTCGCGGTCTCGGTGCGGTAGCCCTCCGCGGAGAGCAGTCGGCGCATCGCGAGCGTGAGGTTCATCTCGTCGTCCACGACGAGGACCGCGATCTCGGAGCGCTTCTTCGGCTCCGCCAGCTTGGCCGCCGCGGCCGCCTTCGGTTTTCTGCCCATCATGCTCCTCCTTGCTCGTCGCCCGTCCGGGCGGCGTTCTCATTCAAGATTCTGGACCTGCTCCCGGACTTTTTCCAGTTCAAGTTTTCCGCGGATCGCCAGCTGCGCGAGCGCGCTGGTGTTCGCCTTCGCCGCGGCCGTATTCAACTCACGGTGCATCTCCTGAAGCAAAAAGTCCAGCTGTCTTCCGGCGGGACCGCCCGCCGCGAGCGTTGCGGCGCAGGCTTCGAGATGGCCGCCGAAGCGCGTCAACTCCTCGGTGACGTCGCTTTTCATCGCCAGCAGCGCCGCCTCCTGCTCGATCCGCTCCGGGGCCAGCCGCCCCGGGCCGAAAAGTTCGACCGCACGGACCGCGATCGCCTCCTTGAGCTGGCGGGCGACCGCCGGAGCGAGCGCGAGCATCTGGGCGTGCACGTCGCGCAACTCCTCGAGCGACGCCGTCAGCACCGCGGCCAGCGCCGCGCCCTCGCGCCGCCGCGCGATCGAGAGCTGGTCCAGGGCCGCGGTAAAAGCCGCCTGCGTCCCCGCCTGCAACTCCTCGAGGTCGTCGGGCGCGGCCTCGAAGCGGAAGATCTCGCGGAACTGCGAGAGCATCGCGAGGTCGAAACGGTTTTCGACGCCGAGACGAGCGGCCGCCGCGGCAAACCCGGCCGCGGCCTGCGCGAGCAGGACCTCGTCGACCACGAATCGGCGCGCCGCCCCTTCCTGACGTTCGAGCTGGACGGTCGCGTCAACCGCCCCGCGGCGAAAACGCTCCCGCATCGCCGAGCGCATCTCTTGTTCCCTGGCGTTCAGTTCGCGGGGGATGCGAAGCTTGACCTCGAGAAATCGGTGATTGACGCTCTTGATCTCGACCCCGACCTGGTACCGCTCGCTGCGGTACTCCCCGCGACCGTAGCCAGTCATGCTTTCCGCCATGACCACCTCCGGTAGACGAGAGAATCCTAGGTGCGACATGCGCGAATGTCAACGAATATTACGCTGCGGTTTGCAGGATCCAGCTTCAGCACGACAGCCGGCCTGTTCCGAGTTTTGAAGGAAGATGCTAGCATACGCAGGGAAACAAGCGCGACCATGGAAGCCATCGTCCTCAAGGCCGTGGCGCTCGAGCTGGCGAATGAATCTGCCGGCGCGCGTCCAGGCCGTCCAGCAGCCCTCGCCCCGGGAGCTCGTGCTCCTGGTTCGCGGCCGCGCCGAACGCCGGCTGCTCATCTCGACCGACCCCGAAGCCCCGCGCCTGCACCTGCTCGAAGAGCGCCCGGCATTTCTGCCTGTCGCCGACCGCCTTCTGCCGGCTTCTGCGCAAGCGGCTGGAGGGCCGGGTGCTGGTGCGCGTCGCGTGCCCCGGCGTGGAGCGCTCCGTCACGTTCGCTTTTGCGGCGCCGCGCAGCGCGACCGCCGATCTGCTGCTGATCGCCGAGCTGATGGGCAAGCACAGCAACCTGATCCTGCAGGAGGTTGCAACCGGCCTGATCATCGACTCGCTCCAGCATGTCGCCCCGCCGATGAGCCGGGTGCGGACGGTGCTGCCGGGGCTCCTCTTGACGCCGCCGCCGCCCTCGGGACGGGTTGCCCTCGATGCCCTCGACGCGCCCGCATTCGCGGAGATCTGGCGCGAGACCGACGGGAATCCCGAGGCACTCTTCCGCCGCGTGCTCGGCCTCGGTTCCGGGATGCTGGCTCTCGCCCTCGGCCACGCGCGTCTGGCGCCGGGATTTGCGGACGACCCGGGGACCGCCGTGCATGCGGCGCTTCGCGAATGCGCGGCGCGGGTCGACGGCGGCGACACCCGGCCGGTCTTCTATCCCGATCGCGGGGTGCTGCTCCCGCTTCCCGTCCCCGGGTGGGAGGCTGAACCCCAGGTTTCGGCGCCTTCCATGAGCGAGGCCGCGGCGGCGTTTTACGCGCAGAGGATCCGGCGGCGCGCCGGCGATCGCCGCCGGGGCGAGGTGAGCCGCGAACTGGCCCGGGGCCTCAAGCGGCTGGCAGCCGAGGAGGCGCTGCGGCGCGAGGAGGCTGCCGCCGACGGGGAGGTGGCTTTTCTCCAGGCTGCGGCGGCAGGGCTTCAGGCGGCGGCGCTCACGGTGCCGAAGGGTGCAGCCGCGTTCCTGTTCGACGACCCGCGCACCGGCGCCAGCACGGAGGTGCGCCTCGATCCGGCGCTCGGACCGCGCCAGAACGCCGAGGCGCTGTTTCGCCGCGCGCGCAAGATCCGTCGCCGCGCGGCCCTGGCGGCGCAGAAATTGCCGGCGATCGTCGCTCGCCGCCGTCTCCTCGAGGAGGAGCTGGCCGTGGTTGCGGACCTGCCGCTGGAGGCGCTCCTCGAACGACTTCCGGCCGCGGTCGCCGGGTCGGGGAAGCTGGCGGCGACTGCGGCGAAGACGGCGAAGCGGGGAAAAGCGGCGCAGACCACCGCCGGCATCAGGGAGTACCGTTCTGCGGAAGGGTGGCGTATCCTTGTCGGGAAAAGTGGCGCCGGCAACGACCAACTCACCGGGCGGATTGCCGCACCGGAGGATTTCTGGTTTCATGTCCGCGATTATCCCGGCGCGCACGTCGTGCTCAAGGGCGCGGGCGCGCAGCCGCCGGAGGAGGCGATCCGCGCGGCCGGTGCGGTTGCGGCCTGGCACAGCGGCGCGCGCGCGGAGCGGCTGGTCGACGTCGCCTACACGAGGAGAAAGAACGTGCGCAAGGTGAAGGGCGGCCCGCCCGGGAAAGTGATTCTCGGCGAGTCGCGGACGGTTCGGGTGCGCCCCGGGGTTCCCGGGACCGGCGAGGAGCCCGGCGCGTGAAACTCGTCGACGCGTCGCGGGCGCGCCGGGCAGTGCTCTACCTGGTCGGTCTCGCCGTTGCGGCAACCGCGGTGTTCCTCGCCACCTATCTGTTGGGCCGGCACCCGTCCCTCGAGGCCGAACTGGAGCGGCTCACCGCCCCCCGGGTTGCGCCTGACACCGGCAAATCCAGGGGAATTCCGTCGCTTCAGCAAGCCGAGGCCCCCTCCGAAGCACCGGTTGCGCAGCCGGATGCGGGCGGCGAGCCGCTCGGCGCCGGGATTCTGGTGAGCCGTTCGCCGTTGGAGCCGGCGGGGATGGTGATCGTTGCCGATCTGCCGGCTCTCGCGCTCGGCCCCCGGAGACCAGGCCCCGTCTTTCGCGGGCGGGCTCGCGGCTTTCCTCTCCCGGCCTCCGGCGGGCCTGCGGGTCGGATTGCGCGCCTTGGCCGGTGCCGCGGGCGAATGCGGTTCCACCGATTCGTTGTTGGGCTTTGGGCAGGGCGGCGGCGGCGAGTATGCGTCGGCCCTCGCTGCCGCCTCCGGGCTCGGTCTCGGGCCGCGAAACCCCGGCCGGGCCCTGGCCGCCGCCGCGGACGATCTCGCGGCCGTCGCCGGGGAGCACTGCATTGTCATCGTCACCGGCGGCGAGGATGGCTGCAACGCCGATCTCTGCGGCTGTCACCCCGCCCCCGAGCGGCCCGATCCAGCGCGTCCACGTGATCCTGCTCGCTCCCCGCCTTCAGCCGGGCTCGGACCCCGGAGTGCCCGACGCCGGTTCCACCGGGACGCTCCAGGCGGTTTTCGAGCCGGCCTGGGCGACACCGTACCGTTGCCTCGCGGACCGCAGCGGCGGCTCGGTCGCCACGGTCTCGTCGCCGGCCGAGTTCGAGGCGGCTCTGCACCAGATCGCCGGCACGCTCGAGTCCGCGGTGGTCGTCAGGGGGTTCCACTACACCGGCCAGGAGATCCAGGGGATTTCTCCGGGGGGCGATGCCGGTTGGGGCGCCGCGCTGCACGCGGGAACCGACGCCGGTGCCGGGGTCCGGATGATCGAATCGGGCCTCTTCCCGACCGCGTTCGCGGTCTCCGCAGGGGTGTATGTGCTCAAGATGCGCTATGGGGGACAGGTCCGGACAGCCGCGGTCGCCGTGGCCGCCGGGGAGCGCGCCGAAGTTCGCGTCACCTTCGCGACCGGAGAGTTGTTCCTGCAGGCGCTCGACGCGGCGGGCGGAGAGATCGTCGGCGACAGCACGGGGTTTCTCTGCGCCTGGGGTGCCGATGTCTTCGCGGGAGACGGCGAGGAATCCCAGCCGGTGGCAAGGACGTGCAGCTTTCCGGCGCGGTTGGAGCTGGCCCCGGGAACCTATCGGGTGCGCGCCCGCTGGAAAGGGATAGAGAGGGTCATCGATGAGGTGACGGTTGAGACCGGCCAGAGTACCGTGCGCGACGTCTCGTTCGGCTGGGACGGTGACTAGCCAAAGAGCCATAAAGGTTTCCTCGGGAGGGTGTGACGATGAGGTATCGCGAAGGGTTGCTCAAGCTGTTCCGGGAGAATTTCCGCCTCAGGAAGTCCGAGCGCGTGCTCGTCTTCGCCGACCTGCCGGACAAGACGGTTGCCGGGGTGGGTGCGCCAGCACCGCTGCGCGCGCGAAGCGGCCGAGATTGCCGCAGAGCTGGCGGGCGAGGCCACGCTGGTCGAGTACGCGCCGACGGGGACGCACGGGGCCGAGCCGCCGGCCGGTCTCTGGGCCGAGTTGTTCGGTGCGCAGGCCGTCGACAACCTCGAGCGCGCCGGCCTGCTCGCGCGGATTCTCGCCAAGCAGGCCAGTCCCGCGCGACCTGGCCGCGGCGGAGAAGATCCTGCGCGCCGGTGCCGCCTCCGCCCCGCAGGTGGTCGTCGGCCTTTCGCGCTTTTCCACGACGCACACGCGCTTCCGCAGCTTCGCCACGGGGCTGGCGAAGGTGCGCTACGCGAGCATGCCGATCTTCGACCCGCTGATGTTCTCGGGCCCGATGGCGGTGGACTGGAGCGACGTGGCGCGCAAGACCCGCGCCTGCGCCGCCGTGCTCAACAAGGCGACCCGCGTCGTGGTGCGCGGCGCCAACGGCACCTACCTCAGGATGGACCTGGGCGGCCGGGTCTGCCACCCGGATGACGGCCAGCTGCACACGCCGGGGAAGTACGGCAACCTCCCCGCGGGCGAGGCGTTCCTCGCGCCGCTCGAGGGGACGACGCAGGGGGTGCTGATCGCCGAGTGGTCGCAGACCGACAAACTCAAGCGTCCGCTGGCGCTGTGGGTGCGCGACGGGCTGCTGCACGAGGTCGAGGGCGAGGGGCCGGCCGCGGACCTGCTGCGGAAGAAGATGCGCGAGAACCCGCTCAACGCGAATGTCGCCGAGCTGGGAGTCGGCACGAACCCGGGGGCGAAACGGCCGGACAACATCCTGGAGTCCGAGAAGATCCTCGGCACGGTCCACGTGGCGTTCGGCGACAACCACGGCTTCGGCGGGAAGGTCGCGACGCCGTTTCACCAGGACTACGTTGTCTTCAAGGCCTCGCTGACGGCCGAGTTGCCCGGCGGAAAGAGCAAGGGCATCCTGCGCGACGGGACGTGGCTTCTGAAGTAGCGCCGCGGCTCGAAGCGCGCGCCGCTACAGGGTGTAGATCTCGTCGTCCGAAAGCGTGCGGAGCCCCTGCGCGCGCAGGACTTCGACGGCTTCGGGGATTTTTTCGACCTCGACGACGAGAACGGCGCGTCGCTTGTCCTCGATCACGAAGCCGTAGGCGTCCTCGATGTTGATCCCCGCCTCGCTCAACGCCTGCGTGGCCGCGAGCAGCCCCCCGGGGCGGTCGTCCATGACGACCGCGACGATCTCGCGCTTGAACACCGAGACGCCGCCGGCCGCGAGCGCGGCATAGGCTTTTTCCGGGTCGTCGACCAGGAGCTTGATGATCCCGAAGGCCTCGGCCGTCGCGACGGTGATCGCCCGGATGTTGACCCCGGCCTCGCCGAGGATGCGTGAAACCCGCTCGATGCGACCCGGCTTGTTTTCGGCGAAAACCGCGATCTGGTGCGCCATGATGCTCCCCCGCGGCGGTTGTGCCGCTATTTTTCCCGGCGATCCTCGACCCGCACCGCCTTGCCCTCGGGTTTCGGCAGGCTGCCGTGCTCCAGCAGTTCGACGCGGGCGCTCACGAGGATCTCGCCCCGCAGTTCGTCGGCGATGCGTCGGCGCAGCGTCTCCAGCGCGTGCAAGTCGCCGCGGAAAGCGTCGGGCTTGAGCTCGGCGCGAACCGTGAACTGATCGAGGTGATTGATCGTCTCGAGCACGATCAGGTAGTCGCTTCCGAGTTCGGCGAAGCGCATCAGCACGCGCTCGACCTGCACCGGGTAGATGTTGACGCCCTTGACGATGAGCATGTCGTCGGTGCGGCCGGTGATGCGCTCGATGCGCCGGTGCGTGCGCCCGCAGGGGCAGGGCGCGCTGCGCAGGCTGGTGATGTCGCGCGTGCGGTAGCGCACCAGCGGCATCCCCTCGCGGTTGAGGTTGGTCAGGACCAGCTCGCCGCGCGCGCCCTCGGGCAGGGGCTGCCCGGTGTCCGGGTCGACGATCTCCGCCAGGTAGTTGTCTTCCCAGAGGTGCAGCCCGTCCTGCTCGGGACACTCGAACGCGACGGCCGGGCCGTTGAGCTCGGAGAGGCCGTAGCAGTTGTAGGCGCGGAGGCCGAAGAGCTCCTCGATGCGCTTGCGCGCGGCGTCGGAGTGCGGCTCGGCGCCGAGGACGGCCAGGCGCAGGCTGAAAGCTTTCGGGTCCTCGCCGGCATCGTGCGAACGTGTCGACGAGCCGCAGGGCGTAGGACGGGATGATGTGCAGCGCCGTGGTGCCGAAATCCTTCATCAGCGCGATCTGGCGCCGGCTGTTGCCCGCGCCGGCGGGGATCGTCAGCGCTCCGAGCCGCTCCGAGCCGTAGTGCAGGCCGAGCCCGCCGGTGAAGAGGCCGTAGCCCATCATGTTCTGGAAGACGTCGCCGGGGCGCAGGCCGATCATCCAGAGCGAGCGCGCGATCAGGTCGGTCCACGTCGCCAGGTCGCGCCGCGTGTGGAAGACCGCGGTCGGGCGCCCGGTGGTCCCGGAGGAGGAGTGCAGCCGCACCAGCCGGTCCCTGCCGACGGTGAGCAGCCCGTAGGGGAAGTTTTCGTCCGAGCGCAGGTCGTCCTTGACGGTGAACGGCAGGCGCGGGAGATCGGCGAGGGAGGCAAAGCTCTTCGGGTCGAACCCGGCGGCCCGGAAGACCCGCCGGTAGTGCGGCGAACGGCGGGCGCGGGCGAGGGTCTTCCGCAGTCGCGCCACCTGCAGGCGCTCGAGAGCCGCGCGGTCCAGGGTCTCCAGTTCCGGGGCCCAGAAGGGTCGGTTGCGGTCTGCGCGCGCCATGTCGGGAGAGGATTCTAGCGCCCCGGTCGACGCGATGTCAAAGGCGCGCCGCCGGGACTCCCGTTGACCGCACCGCGCCGCGTAGTTCATGATCCGGCTCATGCAACCTGGGCCGCTCCCGCCGGATCCGGCAGCGCTCGCCGCGCGCCTGTGCCGCCGCCTTGCGGCGCTCGGCGACCAGGAGCAGCGGGCGCGCTCGCTCGGCAGACTCCTGGCGCGCCACGAGCCCGAAGTGATCGCGGCAGTCCTCGCCGCAGATCATCGAGGCGGCGGACCGGCGTCTCCGGGGCGCCGACCTTCTCGTCAAGGCGATGATCTCGCCCGGGTTGCGGTTCGTCTGGGACGAGGGTCTCGCGCTCCGGGTGCTGGCCCATGCCCGGCGCGGCGGCCGCTACGACCTGGCGGGGATGTTTCTCGAACTCCCGCCGCTGGACGCGCGCCTCGAGCCGCCCCCGCCGCCGCTGCCGCGGGCGATGGCGAAACTGCCCCTCGGTGTGCGGCGTTCGCTGGCCCGCCGCAACGACATCGGCCTGATCGAGCGCCTGCTCGGCGATCCCGACCCGGCGGTCATCGAGAACCTGCTGAACAACCCGCGGATCACCGAGCTCGAGGTCGTGCGCATGGCGGCGCGCTCGCCGGTGCGCGAGGAGGTGCTCGCGGCCATCTCCCGGCACCCGCGCTGGGGCATCCGTCACCGCGTGCGGGTGACCCTCGCCCACAACCCGGGGACGCCGACCGGGATCACCCTCGGGCTGCTGCACCTGCTGCTCGACCAGGAGCTGGAGGCGCTGGCGAAGGACGGGCGGCTCTCGCAGGTCGTCACCTCGCGGGCCGAGGCGCTGCTCGCGGCGCCGCGGTCCGCCGAGCCGGTCGAGGACCCGGTGTCCGCGCGTCAGACCGAAGCCGAACTTCGTCATCACCAGCAGCGAATCGAAGTCCGCCGTGGTCGTCAGGTCGAGCCAGACCTGCCGCGCCTCCACGCCGACCAACGCCCTGCCGAAATGAAGATCGATGCCGGCTGCCGCGTGCAGGGGGCGGCATGTAGGCTCCAAGCATGAAGGAGAAGTACGTCCGGCCGCCCGGGGGCTTTCTGCTCCGCGTGCGCGACTCTGGGCCAGGAACAGGAATAGCGTTGCCACGACTGCCAGAATACCGGCGGCTCTCGTTGTTCGCTCCTCGATCGTGTACACTGCGGAAGTCACTTTGGGGCTCATCCGCGACCAAACGTGTCGAGCGATGGCTGCGCACTCGAGATCGAGGGCCGGGTCTCGGTGATCCGTGCGCAGTCAAGGAGAGCGCTTTCAGCGCCCCAGCAGCAAAAGCTCTTGAGGTTGCCCGCCACTTTGTCGAAGTTCGCGGTCGTCAACAGCCGGCGACTCGATTGACCGTGCCTGTCAGGGTGTCGGCAAAATCGGCCGTGCCGCGGCGCCGTCTAGTTCAATTCGAAGTACGTCTCGATCCCGAGCAGGACATACGGTTCGCCCTGGCGGTTCGGGTCGCTCAGGTGGAACCCCGCTTCGATGCCCAACCCCGGCCTCCGGAGCGGACCGTACTTGTCGGCAACGGTCCAGGCTGCAATCAGGCCGGCCCGCTGCTGCACGATCCCGGCGGCGCCGGCGCGGGCGATCTCGTAGAATGGGCCGACGAGCAACTCGGCCTGCTTGCCGCCGTGCCACACCGTCACGAGCGCTTGCAGCATGTCCGCGAGGTACCAGTCGCCGTCCTTGAACAGCGTGTCGTATTCCCATTCGAGGAAGTACGGCCCCGTCCCGCTGAAGCTCAGCCAGGCGATTCGGGTCACGTTGCGAATCAATACCGGCCCGAGCGGCACGCGCACCACCGGTTTGAGCAGAAGCCGCACCCCCCAGGCGGACTCGGCTTCCCCCTTCCGGGCGTCAACCTCGCGGTCGCCGAAGGAGGCGTCTCCCGTGGGGAAGGAGAGCAAGGCCCCCGTTTCGCCGCCGAAATAGCGGTAGAGGGTGGACTCGGCGATGAGCTGCAGCGCGGGATGAGGCAGCCACTCGAGTTGGAGCGCGCCCTTGGCATAGGCCGGGGTCGCGGCGAGCATCAACCCGCCCTGGACGTAGGGCGAGAGGGGGCCGGGTTCCTCGCCGCCGAGGGCCCAGCGCCGGGAGCCGATCACCCGGACCATGAGTCCGTCCGGGTTCAACGCGCCGATCAGGTCCGCTTCGATGGTGGTTTTTCCCGCGGCCGCGACGCTTGCCGATGAGATCTGGCACGCCGCGGCTAGCACCGCGGCCGCGAAGTGCAATCCTGTCCGCCTGCTCATGTTCACACCTCCCGCCCACGGGTTTTTCCAATGTTCGGCCCACCGCCCTGCACGCGGCTCAACAGCGCGAGCCCCACGACGAAGAAGATGGCAATCGAGAGGATCGCCGGGCGCTGGCTCCCGAACGCCGCCGACACCTGGCCGAAGACCAACGGCCCGACGATGGCGGAGGTCTTCCCGACGAGCGAGTAGACCCCGAAGTACTCGGCCTCCCTCCCCTCCGGGATGAACTGTGTGAAGAAGGCACGCGTGCCGGCCTGCACCGACCCGAGTCCCAGGCCGGCGATACACGCCACCGCCCAGAACTGCGTCTTGCCTGCGATGAAGTACGACGAAATCGACACGACGGCCCAGAGCAGCAACGAGAGCGACACGACTTTTTTGGGGCCCCAGGTGTCGATCGGTTTGGCGAGCGCGAACGCCCCGAGCAGGGCCGTGACCTGCACCACCAGATAGAGGGCGATGAGCTCCCCCTGCACGAAGCCGAAGGTCGTCGCGGCGAGGCTGCTCGAGAAGATGATCACCGTGTTCACGCCGTCCTCGTAGACCAGATAGGCCAGCAAAAACCGTCGCGCCTGGCGGCGGCCCCAGATCTCGCGCAGGGTCCGCACGGCCCCCGCGTAGCCGCGGCGCGCGGCCTCCGCCGCCCCGATCCCCGAGCGTTCGTCTCCCGGCAGGACCAGGAACGCCGGCAGCGAGCAGACCGCGAAGAACACGGCGACCATGACCCAGATCGCGTCGAAGCGGCCGGCTTTGGCCAATGGCAGCGCGATCAGCAGCGAGAGGATCGAACCGGTGTACCCGACCCCGAAGCCCCACCCGGAGACCCGCCCCTGGAACTGCGGCGGCGCGATCTGCGGCAGGAAGGAGTTGTAGAAGACCATCCCCCCCTCCATGCCGACGTTGGCGAGCAGGATCAGCACGAAACCGGCGAGGTACGCTCCCGGCTCCAGAAGGGTGAAGGCCGCCACGGCGCCGACGCACGTAGCGGTGTAGACACCGAGGAGCCGTTTGCGCAGACCGGCGTGATCGGCGACCCCCCCGACGAACGGCGAGGTGATCGAGACCAGCAGCATGCTCGCCGAGATCGCGCGGCCCCACCACAAATCGCCGCGGCCGTCGCCGTTGCCGACGATCGCGTTGATGTAATAGACTTGGAAGACGACGGCGGCGATGACGGCGGAGTAGCTCGAGTTGGCGAAGTCGAACAGGCACCAGCTGGCGACCTGTCTGCGGTTCATCACGGCGCCCCTGCTGCCCTCACCGCCGCGCCGCCAGCGACGCTTCCATCGCCGGAGCCGCCGCGCCGCCGAGCGGTGCCACGAAGCGATCACGGTCCGGCGACGACGATGTTCTGCATCGCTCGCACTCCGCGCTCTGCGTGTCAGAACCGGTAGCTGATCTTCGCCATGACGCATCAGCCCGATCAACTGTTCAAACCGTGCGGCCTCGTAGCCAGACCCTTCGATTGCCGTGCTTCCACCCCGAGACCGAGGGTGGGGAGGTTGATGATATTGACTCCGAAGGCCGCGTGCACGGGGAAACCCTGGAAACCCTCGAGGCGACCGAAACTGTTCATGGCGAGGCCTGCGCCGGCGAGCAGGTACGGCTCGATGAAGGCGACCGGGCGGGCGACTTTGAGGGAAATGCCGATCTCCTCCACCATGGTTACTTCTTCGTCCCAGTTGGGCGAGGTCGAAAATCCTCCGAATTCCCCCTGCACGCCGAAGTACGGATTCACCATCTTCCCCGCCAACAAAATTAAAGCATACCCGTCTTTGAGGGCAGTGTCTTCGGGAATAAATGCTCCAAACATGATTGAACAATATTGCTGAGGGGGCGGGTCCTCCTGCCCAGGACATGCGATCTTGCGCAACCGGAGTTCAGCAGACTGTAGGTTTTGGCGCCTTGGGCTTCACCGTCGCCGCGATAGATCTTGTCCAGCAAGAATGCTCCGGCGCGAAGGCAATCACCCGGTGGTTTCGGTGCTGCTCCGATAGATCCACGTTCAGCCTCCCCCAACCCGACAATCTGGGGTTCGATGACGATGCAGATCGATTCGCCGGGCCGGTATACGACGGCTCCCGGCTGACCATTCGATCTGGACTGTCGTGTCCTGAAGTCTGTAGAACGAGTGCTTTGACGCACCCCAAATCGGTAGTCCAACGTATCTTTGAGTTCTTCAGTCGATCCGCGCCAGTGATACATCTCGAACTCCCGGGAGAGGTAAAGGCGGCTGTGAACGGAAGACGAACTGTGATGTCGGTTGGAACCTGCGGATTCATCGCGATATTCGCCGTGTAGGGGGCGCAACTGACAGGACCGTCGATGCTGGTGCCCAGCAGATCACCGCCGCGTTGCGAACTCCGGTTCATGCTCTCCTCCACCGCGGTTCGTCGGTTCAGATTGGTTCGTCTGCTCCCTGGCCTTGGCGATACAGAGCACCATTTCAGGCACTGGAAAGTGTCAAGCGACACCCCGGTATCAGAATCGGAAGCCGAACCTGGTAATCAGCAGCCATGCGTTCCGAAGATCTGGCCACGGCCGTGAGTCTGACCTGCCGTCCCTCTGCTCTGACCAGAACCTTGCCGAAGTTGAAATCGTGCCGAAGGCCGCGTTCACGGGGAAGCCCCACGAGAATTCCTCGAATCCTCCGCCGATCCCGGCGCCGCCGAGAACATACGGCTCGACGAAGGCGATTGGAAAGGCGAGCTTGAGGGAAGCCGAAACCGCATAAAATGTACCACCAACCGTCCCGTTTTCATCTTCCATTTCGTGGGTCGAATGGTATCTGCCGAAGTCTGGATTGACAAGAACCCGCCAGCGAAAAAACATTCGGCCCGGCCAGTCTAATCTTATCTCAGGAGGTTCAGTTCGATCATTTTTTCGGGCCGAAGCCGGCACGGGTTTTTCATCCGAGCGATTTCGGCCTGGCCTGGTACGAACGTGAGCAGAGTTCGGAGTAAGTGTGGTTTCCCTCCTTTGAAAGTCCCCGACGAGGCGCTTCGGAGGTCTTGTCCGGCGGCGGCTACGGCATCCGTGCCGCCGCGAAGGCCGGCGCCTGGATTCTCCTCCCAACGTGAACATGCTCTGCGACACGCCAGTGGCGACAATCTCGGACTCGGCATGAGCGTCGGCTGCCGTCTGAGGTATCCGTCGGGTCACGATTCGTCTCGGATGAGATGATATTGGCCTTTCCGGGTACGCCCGCCGCACAGAGGCCGCGGAGCAACGCCGCTAGGCGAGGTAAAAAGCCCTCCTGACTCGACCCGGGCTAGATGAACTCGAGTTCGGTGTAGAGGGGGAGGTGGTCCGACGCGAACCGCGCCTCGCTCAGGTGCGAGCGGAACAGGTGCAGCACGCGCAGATTGCCGCGCACGTAGACCGCGTCGAGGGCGCGCACCGGCGCCCAGGCCGGAAAGGTGCGGGCGGGGCGGTGCGGCACGTGGAAGCCCGCGGGCTCGAAAAACCTCCGCCCGAGCCGCCCCCAGACGTCGTTGAAGTCCCCGCCGACGATGACCGGCGTTCGCTGCGCGAGCCCGGCGAAGGGGTGGTCGGCGAAAAAGCGCGAGAGTTGCCAGGTGCGCTCGAACCCCGCCAGCCCGAGGTGCAGATTGAAGATGTGGACTGCCCGGGGACGCCCGCCGTGCGCGCCCGGCACGTTGAGGGCGGCGTACACGGCACTGCGACGCTTGCGCCCCGGGTAGGTCAGGTCGATGTTGCGCGCCGCCGCGATCGGGAAGCGGCTGAGCACGGCATTGCCGTAGGCCCCGCCGCCGCGCACCCGGACGTTTGGGAAAAACGTCTGGTGCGGCAGCTCGAGCGCCTGCGCGAACAACTCGCACTGGCGATCGAATTTCGAGCGCCGGGCCCCGTCGTCGACCTCCTGGAGCAGCACGAGATCGGGGGCGTAGTGCCCGAGCACGGCGGAGATGCGCTCGGGACGATAGCGCCGGTCGACCCCGCCGATCCCTTTGTGGATGTTGTACGTCAGCAGCTTGAGGCGCACGGTCGGCCCCGTCGGCTCACCGCCGGCGCGACGCTCAGTCAACCTTCTTGAAAGCCGGGCGCTTCGCCCCGCAGATCGGGCAGGTCTCGGGCGGCTCGCCCTCGACGGTGTTGCCGCAGACGTCGCAGACCCAATAGTCGGTCGCGGTGTTGTTGCCGAGGGCGTCGAGCGCCTTCTGGTAGAGCCGCGCGTGGACCTGCTCCACCTCGTTGGCGAAGCGGAAGGAGCGGCCGGCGGCGCGGTTGTTCTCGGCGTCCGCGTCCGCGATCATCCGCGGGTACATCGACATGAATTCGTGCGTCTCCCCCCCGATGGCCTCGCGCAGGTTCGCGGCGGTGTCGTGGACGCCGCCGAGGGCGCGCAGGTGGGCGTGGGCGTGTACGGTCTCGGCCTGGGCCGCGGCACGGAAGAGCCGCGCCACCGCCGGGTGGCCGTCTTTCTCGGCCTGGACGGCAAAGGCGAGATATTTACGGTTGGCCTGGGATTCGCCGGCAAAGGCTTCCTTGAGGTGCGCTTCGGTCTTGCTCATCGTCGTTCCTCCCCTGGTTCGTGATCGGTCGGTCGATTCTGTACACCGCACGGATTATGCAGCAGTTGCCGTGCGCACTCAAGCGACGCCCTCCGTCTGGGCATTGCCCGCCCGTGCCGCAGGCGGGCTCTTTTCAGCGGTCGGCCAGGCTGATGCCGCGGCGCTCGAGGAGCGTCCCCTCGAGCCGATAGCACTCGACGAGCGTCTTGAGCAGGCCGGCGACGGCGGTCACCGCGTCGTTCTCGGCCTGGAGCAGGTCGCGCTGCGCCTGCGCGACGAGAAAGGCCGTCGACTTGCCGACCCGGAACTTTTCGGTCTCGGCGCGCAGCTTCTCCTCCTGGAGGCGGCGGGTGGCGGCGGTCGCCGCGACCTGCTCGCGCAGGCGTCCGGCCTCGATCCAGGCGCCGCGCACGTCGACCTCGACGAGCTGGGCGAGGTTTTCGAGGGAGATCTCGGCCTGCCGGCGCGAGAGGACGGCGCGGCGATCGGCGGCGCGGGCGGCGCTGTTGCCGAGGGGCAGGCTCAGGGTCAGCCCGGCCGCGAGGTCGTGCCCGTCCCCGACGTCGAGGCTGTCGCCGAACGAGGCGGCGTAGCCGGTGCGCGCCGAGCGTGATGAAGAGATCCAGGCGCGGCAGCAGCCCGTTGCGGGTCTGCACCAGCTCCAGGTCGCCGCGCTCGAGCTGCAGGCGCGCCTGGGCGATCTCCGGGCGGCGGCGCAGGGCCAGGGCGACGTGGTCCGCGACGGGGGCGGGGTCGACGGCGGGGAGCACCGGCACGTCGGTGATCGTGATCTCGCGGCTCAGCGCGCCAGCCCCCGGCGGGTTGATCAGGCGCAGCAGCTTGAGCCGCCCGGCGTCGCGCGAACTCCTGGCGTTGATCAGCGACTCGCGGCGCAGCGCGACCTCGGCCTCGGCGGCCGCCAGCTCGATTTCCGCCATCCGGCCCACGGAGATGCGTTCGCGCACCTCCGCGAACTGGGTCTCGGCGATGACTGAGCGAGCGCTCGACGATGGCGATGCGGCGGACGGCGAGCAGATAGTCCCAGCAGGCCAGTTCGACCTGGGCGACGAGGCTCTCGGTGAAGCCCTGCAGCTCGGAGAACGAGAGTGCCGTGTCGAGTCGCGCCTGGCGCACCGCGGCGAGGTTGACGTCGCTGCCCCGCCCCTGGAGCAGCGCCTGGGTCAGGCTCACGCCGAGGCGGGTGGTCGCGCTGTCGGCGGAGCCGGAACTCACGGTGTCCAGGTCGACCCCGAGGGTTGTCCCCGTCGCGAAGAGCCGGCTGGCGCCGAGCGTCAAGCCGCTGCGCGTCGCTGGTCGTCGAGCGCGGCGTCGGCTCCCTGCGGGCTGCGGGTCGACGCGCCGGAGAGCCTGCCGTCGACCGTGGTGTCGAAGGGCGCCTCGGCCGAGAGCTCGCCGGTGCGCGCGATCTCCGGGACGATGCGCTGCACCTCGAGGCTGCGGTTGTTGGCCAGGCTGCCGACGACCGCCTCGGCGATGCTCAGCGACAACGGCTCGCCGGGCGGCGGCTCGGCGGCCCCCGCCGCCGCTTTCAGGCCCACGACGCAGGACAGAACAAGAGCCACAGTGAGTCGCAAACCTTCTCATAGCCGTCACCCCTATTCGTGCCTGAGCGCCTGGATGGGGTCGAGTCGCGAGGCCCGCCAGGCCGGGTAGAAGCCGAAGAAGATGCCGACGCCCGCCGCGACCCCCATGGACAGCAGGGCGCTCGTGAGGTCGAGCACGGTGCTCAGGGGACTGTACTTCGCGATCAGCAGCGCGGCGCCCGTGCCGACGCCGAGGCCGATCACGCCGCCGAGGCCGCTCATGATCACGGACTCGACGAGGAACTGGAGCAGGATGTGCGCGTCGCGCGCCCCGATCGCCTTGCGGATGCCGATCTCGCGGGTGCGCTCGGTGACGGTCACGAGCATGATGTTCATGATCCCGATCCCGCCGACGAGCAGCGAGATCGCGGCGATCCCGCCGAGCAGGTACTTGAAGATGCCGGTGACCTCGTTGGCGCTCTCGCGGATGTCCGCCATGTTGGTGACCTGGAAGTCGTCGTCGGCGCCTTGCGCGATCCGGTGCTCGCGCCGCAGCAGCCGCGTGATGCCCTCCTGCACCGCCGTCAGGTCCGCGCCGTCGGCGGCCTGGACCTCGATCTGGCGCAGGTTCGTCACGCCGAAGAGTTGCTGCATCGCGTCGTGTAGGGCACGGTGATGCGGTCGTCGGGGCTCATCCAGCCCTCGCCCTTGGGCTTGGTCACGCCGATCACCTGGAAGTTGATGCCGTTGGCCTTGATGGTCTCCCCGAGCGCGTCGCTCGCGCCGAAGATGTTCGTGGCGGCCACCGGGCCGATGATCGCGACGCGCGCCATGCGGTCGATCTCCCCCTCGGTGAAGGGCCGCCCGCGGTCGAGCTGGATGTCGCGCACCCGCAGGTAGGTCGTCGCGGTGCCGACGACCGTCGTGCGCGCGTTGCGGTTCGCGTACTTGATCTGGGCGCTGCCCTGCACGACCGGGGCGATCATCGCGATCCCCGGGACTTCGCGGGCGATCGCCTGGGCGTCCTCGAGCGTGAGGTTCTGCTGCAGCCCCGAGGTCACGCCGTGGCTGCCGCGCTGCCCGGGCTGCACGATCAGCAGGTTGGTTCCCATCGCGTTGAAGCGGTCCATGACCTGCTTTTGCGCGCCGCTGCCGATCGCGAGCATCGCGATCACGGCGCCGACGCCGATGATGATCCCGAGCATCGCGAGGATCGAGCGCAGCTTGCTCGCGAGCAGGCTCTTGATGCCGACTTTGAAAACGGTCCAGAACAGCATGGCTCAGGCCTCCGGCCGCGGCGGTGACGTCCTCGACGATGCGCCCGTCGCTCAGGCGCACCTGGCGGCCGCAGAACGCCGCGATCGTCGGGTCGTGCGTCACGATCACGATGGTGTGCCCCTCCTCGTGCAGCGCGCGGAACAGCGCGAGGATCTCCTGCCCGGTGCGGCTGTCGAGGTTGCCGGTGGGCTCGTCGGCCAGCAGCAGCGCGGGGTTCATGACCAGCGCCCGCGCGATCGCGACGCGCTGGCGCTGGCCGCCGGAGAGCTGGTTCGGCTCGTGGCCCATGCGGTCGGCGAGGCCGACGCGCTCGAGCGCGGCGGCGGCCTGCGCGCGCGAGTCGGTCTGGCCGCCGTAGAGCAGGGGCAGCTCGACGTTCTCGAGCGAGCTCATGCGCGGCAGCAGGTTGAAGGTCTGGAAGATGAAGCCGATCCGGCGGTTGCGCACCTCGGCGAGGCGATCGCGCGACATGCTCGAGACGTCCTCCCCGGCGAGGCGGTAGACGCCCCTCGTCGGGCCGGTCGAGGCAGCCGATGATGTGCATCAGCGTGCTCTTGCCGCTGCCGGAGGGGCCGGTGATCGAGACCATCTCCCCCTCGCCGACGGTCAGGTCGACGCCGTCGAGCGCCGTGACGGTCTCCCCGCCGAGCTCGTAGCGCTTGCAGAGCTTCTCGGCCGCGATGATGTCCATCAGCGCAGGCGCATCATCGGCGGGCCGCCCGGGCGCTGCCCCTGCCCGTTCCACTTGCTGTCGGCGCCCTGGACCAGGACGGTCTCGCCGGCGGCGAGCCCCGAGAGGATCTCGGTGCGCCGGCCGTCGCTGATCCCGGCGCTCACCTCGCGGTCGGTGCGCGTGCCCGTCGGCGGCCTGCAGCGTGACCCAGGTCTTGCCGCCGCGACGGAAGAGCGCGTCCGCGGGGGCGAGCAGGGCGTCCGGCCGCTCGTCGATCAGGATCTCGACGTTCGCGGTCATCTCCGGGCGCAGCAGATCCTTGTCGCGGGCGGTGACCTCGATCTTGACCTCGAAGGTGACGACGTTGGAGACGTTCACCCCGCGCGGGGAAATCCGCGTCACCTCGCCGGAGAACTCGCGGTTGCGGAAGGCGTCGACGGTGACCTTGACGCGCTGCCCGGGCCGCACCTGGCCGATGTCGCTCTCGTCGACCGCGGCGAGCACGAAGATGCGCGAGAGGTCCGAGACGACGAGCGCCGTCGTGCCGCCGCCGACGTTGCTGATCCCCGAGGAGATGATCTGCCCGATCTGCACGGCGCGCTGCGTGACCACCCCGTCGACCGGCGAGACGACCCGGGTCTCGGCGAGGCGCTGGCGCGCCAGGTCGAGGCTCACCTGGTCGTTGTCGACCTGGGCCTCGGCGATGCGGATCTGCTGGCGCGCCTGCTCCAGCGTGCGCGCCTGGTTCTTGAGCTCTTCGATGGCGGTCGCGGCGTTCTCGGCCTCGGCGGCGGCCTGGGTGACCGCGGTCTCCGCCGTTTCCGCCTCCTCGAGACTCGCGAGTTTTTTCGCCAGCAGTTCGCGGGTGCGCTCGGCCTTGGCGCGGGCGTCCTGCGCGCGGGCCTGGGCCGCGGTCAGCGCGGCTGTCGGCGCGCTGCCGGTCGGTCTTGAGGTTTTCGTCGGCGAGGGCGAGGCTCTCGCGGGCGTTGATCAGGCGGGCCTGGGAGGCGCGCACGGTCGCCTCGGCCTGGCGCACCCGCTGCTGCTCGTCGCGCGGGTCGAGTTCGAGGAGCAGGTCGCCCTTTTTCACCGCCTGGCTGATGTCGAAGGGGAGCTTGACGATCTCGCCGCTGGCCTTGCACTTGATCTCGACGTCGAGGTTCGAGACGACCTTGCCGGTGGAGGTGACGGCCTGGCGCACCGGCCCGCGCTCGATCTTCGCCGTGGGGGTCGGCGTGGCGGCCGTGCTGCTTTTCGCGCGGCTGCTCCAGTACCAGAACCCGCCGCCGGCGGCGAGCAGCGACAACCAGCACGATGATCCAGGATTTTCTTCACGAGGGCTCTCCTTGGGCTGATGCGGGATGGCGGGAGGCGTGCGGCCGGCGGCGCGCTCAACCCGGCGTTCACGAAGTCCGTGAGCAGTTTGATGGCCTCCGCAACCGCGGGCTGGGGCGTCGTCGTGCCCCCGGATTCGGCGGCCAGCGCGAGGTGGTGCATGCGGATCATGGCGCCGATGGCGAACTGCAGGCGCCACCAGAGTTCGTCGGCCGGCAGGGCCGGCAGGGCCTCGGTCATGGCGTCGCGCAGCGCGTCGAACGTCGGTTTCATGAAGCGTTCGAAGGCGCGCTGGACCGTGTGGTCGGTGTCGGAGAGGGAGCGCAGGACGAGCGCCATGAAGTGCCGCTCGCCGGGGCCGCTGCGGGCGTGGTCGAGCGTGGCCTCGACGAAGGCCTCGATCAGCTTGCGGGCCTCCGGCGGGCGGCCCGTTGCGCGCGCCCTCTCGAGGACCAGGGTCAGGCCGCGCACCCGGGCCTGGTTCATGGCCTGAAGCCTGCGGGTGAAGACCGCCTCGAGGAGTTCGCGCTTGGAGCCGAAGTGATAGTTGACCGCGGCCAGGTTGACGACGGCCCGGGTGGTGATCGCCCGCAGCGACGCGGCGCGATACCCCTCGCGGGCGAAAATCTCCTCGGCGGCGTCGAGGAGGCGCTCCTTGGTGTCGGCCGACTGTTTCATACGGATGTTTTAAACATGTGTTCGATCAACGTAGATGCCGACCTGCGGGTTCGTGTCAAGTGCCGGGGGTCCCCGCCGGGAGCTGGCGAGAGACCGTCGTGTCCTCGACGCGTAACAAGGTGCCGCCGTTTCGGGTCAGGGGCAGGAGTTGCCTTTGAAAACGACGATCTCGTGGCTCAAGGTCACCGCGAGGTCGCCGAGCTCCTTCACGCGCTCGCGGCGTCCGGCGCGGCCGCCGCGGTAGGTCGAGACCAGCAGGTCCTCGAGCTGCGGCGCCGTAAAGATTCTCCGCTCGCGCGACTCGCGCTGTCCGACGAGCTTGAAGTGCGCCGCGTGCTCCTCGATGAGCTTCGCCAGCCGATCCTCGCGGGACGCGCTGCCGAGAACCGCCTCGCGCAGTTCCGACAGGTCGTCCGGGGCGGGGACGGCGACCACGAGGTGCCCGCCGGGGACGAGCACCCGCGAGCACTCGGCGGGGCTGCGGCGCGCGGTGATCGAGAGGACGAGATCGAGCGACCCGTCGGCGAAGGGGAGGCCGCGGTCGGCGTTGGCGACCAGCCAGAGCACGTCGGGGTGGCGCCGCGCGGCGAGATCGACGGCGCGCGCCGAGAGATCGACCCCGACCGCCTCCAGGTCCAACCGCGCGGCAAGAGCGCCGAGGAGCGAACCCTCTCCCGAGCCGATGTCGAGCGTGCGCGCCCTGGGCGGCAGACCGAGGTCGGCGATCAGCGCAGACAGCGCTCGCAGCAGGGCGGTGCCGACGCCGGCATCGAGCAGCCGCCGGCGCGCCGCGACGGCCTCGGCCGTGTCGCCGGGCTCGCGAGAGCGGCTGTCCTGCGGCTGCAGCAGGTTGACGTAACCGCTGCGCGCGATGTCGAAGCAGTGGCCGCAGGGGCCGCGCAGCACGGGGACGCCCCCGTCGTCCGTGGTCTCGCCGCGCTGCCGCGGCGACCGCGGGAATGGTCGCGCCGCATCCCCGCACCGTGCAGCGCACCTCGATCATCGTGCGCAGGGTAGCACAGGCAGGCTGTTAAAAAAGCTGCAGGCGCAGGGCGCGCGAGCGGCTCGCCGCTCGTCCCGGTGGGCCTGAGCGCCGCCTCGACGGTGAAGCGGTTGTTCGCGCTCAGGGCGAAGATCAGAGGCGTCTCCGCTTCAGCGTCATTTCTTCAGCCCGCCGTCTCCCGGTCGGCCTTTTCGATCTCGCCTTCGAGCTTCGCCCAATCGTCGTAGCTGTAGGCGAGGTTGGTCGTCAGCTCGCGGTACTCGACCGAGAGCGCGCTGACCCGCTCCGGGCTCTGGCAGACCGCGGGGTCGCCGAGGCTGGACTCGATCTGCTTCTTTCTCGCCTCGTGCTCCGCGATCTGCTTCTCGAGTTTGGCGAGGGCCGTCTGCAGGGGGCGGAGTCTTTTCGTGCGTTCCTGCCGGCGCTCCGCTTCCTTGCGTTTGCGGTCCTTGTCGTGCGGCTGGGGTGCGGTGCGAGTCGCGTCCTTTTCCCCGGCACCGGTCCCGCCCGGCCTGGCCGCGCGCCGGCTTTGTCGGGGCCGGCATCTGGACCGCGGGAGCCTTCGCCGACTTTTTTGCGGCAGCAGCCGCTTCGCGCTCGCGGCGCTGCTTTTCGAGCCAGTCGGTGACGCCGCCCAGGAAGAGCGAGACGTGGCCGTCGCGGAACTCGGCGACCTTCGACGCCAGCGGTTCGAGGAAGTCGCGGTCGTGCGAGACGATGCAGTAGGCCCCGGCGAAGCGCCGCAGCGCCTCCTGGAGAACCGTCTTGGATTTGACGTCGAGGTGGTTGGTCGGCTCGTCGAGGATCAGCAGGTTGGCGGGCACGAGGAGCATCTTGGCCAGCGCCAGACGGCTCTTCTCGCCGCCGGAGAGCACGGCGACGCGCTTGAACACGTCGTCGCCGGTGAAGAGAAAGCAGCCGAGCAGCCGGCGCAGACCCTGCTGCAGCCCGGCCGGGGCGGCGTCCTCGAGCGTCTCGAGCACGGTCTTCTTCGGGTCGAGGTCGTCGGCCTGATGCTGCGCGTAGTAGGAAATGATGACATTGTAGCCCGGCGTGCGCGTCCCGGCCTGGATCGGCTCGAGGCCGGCGATGATCCGCGCCAGCGTGGACTTGCCGGCGCCGTTGGAGCCGAGAAACGCGATCCGGTCGCCGCGCTCGAGCGTGAGGTCGAGGTCCGTGAAGACCGGCTCCGGGCCGTAGGCCTTCGTCACCCCTTCGAGCTTCATCAGGATGCGCCCCGGCGACGGCGGCGGCGGAAAGTCGAACGAGATGCTCCCTTGCTCGTCGTCCATCTCGATGCGCTCGATCTTGTCGAGCTGCTTGAGGCGGCTCTGCACCTGGCGGGCCTTGGTGGCCTGGTAGCGGAAGCGGTCGACGAAGGCCATGGTCGCGCGGATCGCCTCCTGCTGGTTCTCGTAGGAGGAGCGCAGCATTTCGAGGCGGATTTCGCGCTCCTTGAGGTAGTAGGAGTAGTTGCCCTTGTACTCGGCGGCCTTGCCGTTGGCGATCTCGATGGTGCGGCGCGTGAGGTTGTCGAGGAACCGGCGGTCGTGCGAGATGACGACCACCGAGCCGTCGTAGCCCTTGAGGTACTCCTCGAGCCAGGTCAGCGACTCGATGTCGAGGTGGTTGGTCGGCTCGTCGAGCATCAGGATCGTCGGCTCGCGCAGCAGCAGCTTGGCCAGGGCGATGCGCATCTGCCAGCCGCCGGAGAACTCCGAGGTCTCGCGCTGCATGTCCTTGGCCTTGAAGCCCAGGCCGAAGAGCACCTCCTCGACCTTCGCGCCGATCGACCAGCCCTCGCGGTGCTCGAGGTGGTGCTGGAGCTTCCCCATTTCGTCGACCAGGTCGAGGACCTCGGGGGATTCGCCCCGGCCGGCGGCGACGAGCGCGTCGATCTCGCCGGCGATCTCCTCGGCCCGCGCGTGCATGGCGAGCAGGTCGTCGAAGGCGGTGGCGGTCTCGTCGCGAGCGTCTTGCCGGCGTGCGCGATGCCGTCCTGCGGCAGGTAGCCGGCGGTGTGCGAGCGCGAGCGGATCATCTCGCCGGCGTCGGGGTCGACGAGGCCGAGGATGATCTTCAGCAGCGTGGACTTGCCGGCGCCGTTGGGGCCGACGATGGCGATGCGCTCGTCGTCCCCGATGCGCAGCGAGAGGTCGCGGAAGAGGTACTCCCCGCCGTACTGCTTCTCGAGGTGGCTGATGGTGATCAGGGCCGGTCTCCTTTGGTTGCTCTGCTGAAGGTCGCGATTGTACCCGCCTTCCCGCCGGCGTCAAGGTCGGGCGCGCGCCCCGCCGCGGCCGGAGAGCGGCCGCTGCCCAACATTGCCCTTGAATCGGTGTGTTTGTGGAGTATCATACAACCGTAAGGTCGGTCAGGGCGGACTGCCGGTCCGGCGCAGCGGTCCCAACCATCGTGTTGAACGGAGGAGGCGACCATGAAAACTTTTTCGAAGATGCTGTTTTCTGGGATCGGGTTGGTGCTGGTCCTGACCGGCCCCGCCTTTGGTCAGAGCGACCCCAAGGCCGAGAAACGAGTCGTCGCCACCGTCGACGCGGATGGCGTCCAGAGGGTGGCGATCCTCGGCGGCGGCTATTTTTACGACCCCAACTACGTCGTCGTGAAAGTGAACGTCCCCGTCGAGCTCTCGCTCACGAAGGAGGCCGGGATGACCCCGCACGATTTCGCCATCAAGGCCCCCGAGGCGGGGATCGAGGTTTCCGTTTCCATGGACACCAAGCCCCAACTCGTCACATTCACCCCGACCAAGGTCGGCAAGTACCCCTTTGTCTGCACCAAGAAGATGATCTTCATGAAGAGCCACAAGGACAAGGGGATGGAAGGGATGCTCGAGGTCACGGAATAGGCGGAACCCTTGGAGAATCGTCGATGGCATCTGACGGGGTTGTTTCAGTCCTCCAGCTCGCGCACGTTTCTTTCAACGGCGCCCTGTTTGTCGCCCTGGCGTATCAGGGCCTGCTGGGGTGGCGGAACCGGCGCCGGAGGGTCGCCGGCGTGCTGCCGGATTTCAGCCTGGTCAAAAGGCACCGCGCGCTGGGGTCGATCCTCGCGGCCCTGCTGCCCTGCGGCTACCTGGCCGGGCTGATCACCGTCTATCTCCACAAGGGTCTCTGGGTGCGTTACCCCGGACACTTCGCCGTCGGCACCGCTCTGCTGGTTGTCGCGGGTCTGGCTGTTCTGGTTTCAAAAAGAATTCGCGGCGCGCAGTCCCCCTGGCGGACTCCCCACGCTGCGCTGGGTCTGCTGCTGCTGTGCACCTTTCTCGTGCAGATCTACCTGGGCCTGAACGTCTTCCTCTGACCGGCCGCTGAAAAGGCCCAGGAGGCGTCCGGTTACTTTCCGTCCCGGTGCTCTCGCAGGTGGATCATCCCGCCGGAGACGATGAACTTCATTGCCGCCTGCGCCGAGATGTCCACGACCCGCACCCGCTCGCGGGGCACGATGAAAAGCTCCCCCGAAAAGTTGTACGAGTGGGGGAAGTAGACCGCGACCTTCTCCCGCAGCCCGAGCTCGTGCAGGTCCTCCTGCGTGATGAAGCCGAGTTTCTCGAGGTCCGTGACGCCGCTCATCTGCACGAGGACCGGGTGGCTGAACCTGCGCTCCTTGGCGAAGAGCGCCGACAGCAGGTCGCGCACGGCGCCCTCGATGGCCCCGATCAACGGCGCGCGATCGATGATCCTGCGGGTGAAGGCCTTGAAGGGGCGGGCGATGATGGTTGAACCGAGCCACCCGAGAAGCGTCAGCAGGACGACGACGGTGAGAAGACCGAGCCCCGGGGTGCGCGTCCCGAAGAACAGTTCCTCGAGTTGGCGCACGGGAGTGTTGATAAAGACGAAAACCCGGTAGAGGACATAGCCGGTCACTCCGATCGGCGCAATGTAGAGGAACCCTTGGAGGAGGTAACCCGCGAGACGCTTCACACGCTCATTCTGGTCACTTTCCCGCCGGCGTCAAGGGGGGGCGGCGGCAGTGCTCCCGCCCTGGTGGTTCCCGGCTTCTTGCCAAACGAGGAATTGGGCCCTATCTTCTCGGCATCGCTCTTGACTGTGCGGAAACTCCCGAGGGAGGTGCTCGGTTAAAACCCGGCCGTTGCTGCTCGCCGTTGTCGCCACCGGCATCTCGTCGGTGGTGACGCAATTGCTGTTGATCCGCGAGTTCCTCGCGGCTTTTCACGGCAACGAGTTCGTCATCGCGCTCATCCTGTCCTGCTGGCTGCTGCTGGGCGGAACCGGAGCCTGGCTCGCGAGAATTGCCGCGGATCGCACGCCGGCCGGGACCAGGCAGCTGGGCCGGCTGTCGCTGGCGCTGGTCGGCATCACGCCGGTTCTGTTCTTCGCCATCCGCGGCCTGCGCGACGTCTTCTTCATCCACGGGACGTCCGTGGGTTTCTCCCAGACCCTGGCCTACACCGTGGGCACTCTTGCGCCCTATTGCCTGCTGGTCGGCTTCCTGCTGCCCTACAGTCTTTTTGTCCTCCGCGCCGGGCACCCGGAGTACCCCGGCGCGTTTGTGTACATGGCCGACAACCTGGGCGATGTGGCGGGCGGCGCCCTGTTCTCCTTCGCCCTGGTCGCCCTGTTCTCGCCGCTGCAGGCCGTTCTCGTCGCCAACCTGCCGCTCCTCGCCCTCGGCTGGTACCTGGCGGGACCCGACCGCCGCTTCAAGCCCGCGACCCTGCTCGCCGCATTCGCCGTGCTGGGTCTGCTCGCGGCCGGCGTTCTCGGGGAGCGGCGAATCGCTCGCCACCGGCGAGGCGGAGCTCGTCCACTACCAGGAATCCCGGCACGGCCGGATCACGGTGTTCAAGAACCGGGAGCAGTACACCCTGTTCAGCAACGGCGCGCCGGTGTTGAGCACCCAGAGCCAGGGCGCTGCCGAGGAGGCCGATCCACTTCCCCCTCTCGCAGCTCGACAAGGCTCGACAGCATCCTGCTCATTTCCGCCGTGGGCGGCATGCTGGCCGAGGTCGAAAAGTACCGGCCGGCGCGCGTCGATTACGTGGAGCTGGACCCGGCCATGAGCGCCGTGCAGTTTTCGTTCGGCCTGCTCGCACAGGATCCCGGGACTCGAGGTCGTCAACGAGGACGGCCGCCGCTGGATCGGCCGCACGAAGCGGACCTACGACGCGATCATCGTCAACCTGCAGGAGCCGGAGACCTTTCAGACGAACCGATTTTACACGGACCGCTTCTTTGCCCTGGCGAAAAGCCGCCTGTCCCCGGGCGGCATCCTCTCCTTCAGCATGGCGGGGTTCGACAGCTACCTGGCCGAACCCCAGCGCCGGAAACTCTCGATCCTCCACGCCACGGTGGCGCGGCACTTCAAGAACGTCCTGCTGCTGCCGGGGCAGAGCACGGTGTTCCTCTGCCGCGACCAGCCGCTCGATCCCGACATCCCGGCTCGCCTGCGGACAAAGGGGATTGCCGCCGACTTCATCAGCGCCTACTACGAGGGCGATGTCACCCCCGAGCGGATCGAGCAGCTGAACGGCCTGCTCATCGGGGGGTTGCCCACGAACCAGGACGAGTCGCCCCGGCTGATGCGCGTGATGTTTTCCCAGTGGTTCGCCAAATTCGCCTCCTCGCCGCTCTGGTTCGCGGCGGTTCTGTGCGTGCTGACCGTGCTCTACCTCAGTCGACTCCGTCGCGCGGAATTCGTCCTCTTCACCACCGGAGCCACGGCGATGGGCGCCGAAGTCCTGGTCATCTTCGCCTTTCAGATATATTTCGGGTATATCTATCTCGAGATCGGCTTGATCGTCACGGTGTTTCTGGCGGGGCTCCTGCCCGGCGCGTGGCTGGGCCGGCGCCTGAGCGGTCGAGGGAGGCGGGTCTTGATGGTTACCGATCTGCTGCTCATCCTGCTGCTCGCCGCCTTCATGCTGGCCTTGAACCTGGGCGGCGACCGGCTGCCGGTGGCCTTCTACCTGATCTTCGGCTTCGCCGTGTCGCTCGCCTGCGGCTGCCAGTTTCCCGCGGTGCTGCAGCTCGGGGGCGCCGGCAACCCGGCTGCGGCGCGCGCCTTTTCCGCCGACCTGATCGGCGCTGCCTGCGGCACCCTGGCGACCAGCGTCGTGCTGATCCCCTGGCTCGGCCTCTTTGCGGCAACCCTCTGCCTGATCGGCTTGAAAGCCTCAAGTCTCGTGCTCATGGCGGCGACCCGTGAACCGTAGCGAGCGGCGGCGTTTCCTGAAATACGGCGCGCTCTCGCTGGCCGCAGCCGCCTGCCCGGCTCCGGCTCGAGCCTTCTGGCCCGGCGCCGGCCAGAGAGCCGAGACCTCGGGGGCGGCGGACATCCGCGGGACGATCTTCAAGAACGACGCGCCCGAGAGCCTGTGGAAGTGGTCGAAGGAAGGGTTCTCCTTCGAGCGGCTCGCGGACAAGAAGGTGGCGTGCGGCGTCTGCCCGAACCGTTGCGTACTGGCCCCCGGGGATCGCAGTGTCTGCCGCTCCAAGGTCAACCTGGGCGGCACGCTCTACACCCTGGCCTACGGCAACCCCTGCGCCGTGCACGTCGACCCGATCGAGAAAAAGCCGCTCTTCCACTTCAAGCCCCGGACCAGGGCGTTCACGATCGCGACCACCGGCTGCAACTTCCGCTGCCTGAACTGCCAGAACTGGGAGATCTCCCAGGCCAAGCCCCACGAGGTCCGCCACACGCGAACTCTTCCCCCCGGCCGTGGTGAGCGAGGCGCTCAGGAGCGGCTCGGCCTCGGTCGCCTACAGCTATTCGGAGGCCACGACCTACTTCGAGTACATGATCGACACCGCCCGCCTGGCGCGGCAGGCCGGGCTGAACAACCTCTGGATCTCCAACGGCTCCATCAACCGCGCGCCGCTGCTGGAACTGTGCAAGGTGCTCGACGCCGCCAACGTCAACCTCAAGTCGTTCAGCGACGAGATCTACCGCAAGCTCAACGGCGGGCGCCTGCAGCCGGTGCTCAACACCTTCACGACGCTGCACGAGCAGGGCGTCCACTTCGAGATGACCAACCTGGTGGTGCCGGGCTACGTGGACGACCCGGAGATGGTCAAGCGGATGTGCGGCTGGATCCTCGCCAACCTCGGGCCGGACCACCCGCTGCACTTCCTGCGCTTCTTCCCGCTGTACAAGCTCGACCGGCTGGCGCCCACGCCGCTGTCGACCCTGGAGCAATTCCGCAAACTCGCGATGGCCGAGGGGATCCGCTACGTCTACATCGGCAACATCCCGAACCACGAGGGCGCGAACACCTGGTGCCACAACTGCAAGAAGCTGCTGGTCGAGCGCCGCGGCTACGCGATCCCGACCTTCGAGATCAAGGACGGGGCCTGCGGCTCCTGCGGCACGAAGATTCCCGGCGTCTGGGCCTGAGCTAGCCCGTCTTGCCGGAGGCGGGCACCGCCCGCTTGAAGGCCCAGGACTCGATCTTCTTGATCTGCTCGGCCATCGTCACCGACATCGGGACGGTGCGGCCGATGGCCGCCAGCACGTCCTGGTGGGAGAGCGGCCGGCTCTCGGAGAGGGCCTCGAAAGCGGCGGAGAGCACCGCCTGCTCGATCTCCGCCCCGGAGAAGCCGCGGGTCGAACTGGCCAGCAGCGGGAGGTTGAAGAGCGCCAGGTCGACTCTTCTGAGCCGCAGGTGGATGCGGAAGATCTCCTCGCGCGCGGCGGGGTCGGGAAGCCCAACGTAGAATATCTCGTCGAACCGTCCCTTGCGCAGGATTTCGGCGGGGAGCATCTCGATGGCGTTGGCGGTGGCCGCCACGAAGACCGGCGCCGTCTTCTCCTGCATCCAGGTCAGGAACGACCCGAGCACGCGCGAGGCCGGTCCCCCTTCGATCTTGAACCCCTGGGTTGAAATACCGGCCTCGATCTCGTCGATCCAGAGAACGCAGGGGGCCGCCGCCTCGGCGGTCCGGAACGCCAGGCGCAGGCTGGTTTCGGGAGTCCCGAAGGTCCCCTCGTACACCGCCGCCATGTCCAGGCGGATCAGCGGCAGGCGCCACTGGGCGGCGATGGCCTTCACGAAGAGCGACTTGCCGCAGCCGGCCACCCCCATCATCAGCACGCCCTTCGGCATGCGCTTCCCGGAGGTGATGGCCTCCACGCCGAAAGCCTTCACCCGTCGCGTCATCCAGTGCTTGAGGTTCTCCATCCCCCCGACCTTCTCGGGGCTGGTGTCGTTCACCACGAATTCCATGATGCCGCTGCGGCCGACGAGTTGCCGCTTGCTCTCGAAGAGCGCCTGAACGATCTCCTCCCCCCGCGAACCCCCGGAGGGACGCAGGGCGCGGACTGCCCGCTCGATCTCGATCAGGTCCAGCCCCTGGGCCGCCACCACCAGATTGCCCAGCAGGTCCGGGTCCCGTGCGCTGATCCTGGACAGGAGCGCGTTGCCTCCCAGCGCCTGCTCCAGAAAGGAGCGGATCTCCGGAGACGGTCGGCAGTCCCTGGTGGAAAACGGTCAGATCCTCACGGAGGGCCGGGGGATCCGCTCATCCTGGCCGAGCACCACGATGGCCTTGCCGCCGCGCGCCGCAAACGACTTGAGCTTTCTGACGACAAAGGGGTTGTCATGCCAGAAAGAGGCGAGATCTTTCATCAGGAAGAGCGCCGGGCCGGGCCGGGCCAGGGCGAAGTCGATCGCGGCGAGGGCGTCCTGCGTTTCCGGGATAGCGCTGTCCCCGTGGAGAAATCCGTCGGTGCAGGTCCAGACAAACAGCGCTCCCGCCCCGTTCACCCGGGCTGCCGCTTGTGTGACGATCCCTTCGGTAGTGCGCTCGTTCTCGGTCACCACGTAGAGCAGATGCGCCCCGGTTCCCAGGGCCTGCACCAGCCCCTCTTCGCTCAGGTTATCCATGCGCGCCCCCTCGCCGCCCTATCCGCACGACCGAACCGGCACGCTCAACGTATTCCCGCGTGGTACTCCTGCAGCGACTGGACCCCCTCGCCCGCGTTGCGCTGGGCGGCGATCCCCATGGCCGCGGCGCGGGCGGCGGCCGTGGTGGTGATGTAGGGGATCTTGTGCTTGATCGCCGCCTTGCGGATGTAGGAGTCGTCGGCCTTGCCCCGCTTGCCGCCCGGCGTGTTGATCACGAGCTGGATCTCGCCGTTCTTGATGGCGTCGACGATGTTGGGGCGGTCCTCGTGCAGCTTGGCCGCCTTGGTCGAGGCCACCCCGTTGCGCGCCAGGAACTCGTGCGTCCCTCCCGTCGCCAGGATCTCGAAGCCGAGCGCCGCGAACTCCCTGGCTGCCGGGAGGACGCCCTCCTTGTCGCGGTCGGCGACCGTGATCAGCACGGTGCCCGCGGTGGGCAGTCGCTGCCCGGCGGCCTCCTGCGCCTTGAAGAAGGCCAGGCCGAAGGAGTCGGCCAGGCCGAGCACCTCGCCGGTCGAGCGCATCTCGGGGCCGAGCACCGGGTCGACCTCGGGGAACATGTTGAACGGGAAGACCGCCTCCTTGACGCCGAAGTGCGGGATCGAGCGGGTCTTGAGGCCCAGGTCGGCGAGCTTCCTGCCGAGCATGACCTGGGTGGCGAGCTTGGCCATCGGGATGTCGCAGACCTTGGAGACCAGCGGCACGGTGCGCGAGGCGCGCGGGTTGGCCTCGAGGACGTAGACGGTGTCGTCGGCGATCGCGTACTGGATGTTCATCAGGCCGACGACGTTCAGCTCGATGGCGATCTTGCGCGTGTAGTCGCGGATCGTCTCCAGGTGCTGCGGCGGGATGCTGACCGGGCGGGATGACGCAGGCCGAGTCGCCGGAGTGGATGCCCGCCAGCTCGATGTGCTCCATGACCGCGGGGACGAAGGCGTCGGTGCCGTCGGCGATGGCGTCGGCCTCGGCCTCGATGGCGTTCTCGAGGAACTTGTCGATCAGGATCGGCCGCTCCGGCGTCGACGTCGACGGCCGCGGCGACGTACTGCCGCAGCATCTCCTCGTCGTGGACGACCTCCATGCCGCGGCCGCCGAGCACGTAGGAGGGGCGCACCATCAGCGGGTAGCCGATCGCTCGGCGCCACCGCGAGGGCCTCCGTCGAGGTTCGCCGCCATGCCCGACTCGGGCTGCGGGATGCCCGAGCTCGCGCCATGATCTTGCGGAAGCGGTCGCGGTCCTCGGCCAGGTCGATCGTGTCCGGAGAGGTGCCGAGGATCCGGACGCCGGCGTCCTCCAGCTCGCGCGGCGATGTTCAGCGGCGTCTGCCCGCCGAACTGCACGATCGACGCCCTCGGGCTTCTCCTTCTCGTAGATCGCGAGCACGTCCTCGACGGTCAGCGGCTCGAAGTAGAGCTTGTCCGAGGTGTCGTAGTCGGTGGAGACCGTCTCGGGGTTGCAGTTGACCATGATCGTCTCGAAGCCCGCGTCGCGCAGCGCGAAGGCGGCGTGGACGCAGCAGTAGTCGAACTCGATGCCCTGGCCGATGCGGTTCGGCCCGCCGCCGAGGATCATGATCTTGCGGCGGTTGCTCGTCGGCAGCGTGTCGGGCGCGTTGTAGGTGGAGTAGTAGTAGGCGGCGTTCTCGACCCCGCTGACCGGCACGGCTCGCTAGCCGTGCGACCATGCCCAGCGCGATCCGGCGCTGGCGCAGATCGCCTTCTCGGGGACCCCGAGCAGCTTGGCCAGGTAGCGGTCGGCGAACCCGTCCTTCTTGGCCTGCGCGAGCAGCGTCGTCGGGCAGCTCCTGCCCCTGGTGGCGCAGGATCTGCTCCTCGAGCTCGACGAGCTCCTTCATCTGCTCGATGAACCAGGGCTTGATGTGCGTCTTGCGGAAGAGCTCCTCGACGGCGGCGCCCTTGCGCAGCGCCTCGTACATGATGAACTGCCGCTCGCTGGTCGGCTCGTTGAGCAGCAGCATCAGCTCCTCGAGGCGACTTGCGTGTGGAAGTCCTTGGCGAAGCCGAGGCCGTAGCGGCCGTTCTCCAGCGAGCGGATCGCCTTCTGGAAGGCCTCCTTGTAGTTCTTGCCGATGCTCATGACCTCGCCGACGGCGCGCATCTGCGTGCCGAGCTTGTCCTCGGCGTCCGGGAACTTCTCGAAGGCCCAGCGGGCGAACTTGACCACCACGTAGTCGCCCGAGGGCGTGTACTTCTCCAGCGTCCCGTCGCGCCAGTAGGGGATCTCGTCCAGCGTCGAGCCCGCCGGCGAGCTTCGAGGAGACCAGCGCGATCGGGAAGCCGGTGGCCTTGGAGGCCAGCGCCGAGGAGCGCGAGGTGCGCGGGTTGATCTCGATGACGACGACGCGGCCGGTCTTCGGGTCGTGGGCGAACTGGATGTTCGTGCCGCCGATGACCTCGATGGCCTCGACGATGTCGTAGGAGTACTTCTGCAGCCGCTGCTGCAGCTCCGGGGCGATGGTCAGCATCGGCGCGGAGCAGAAGGAGTCGCCGGTGTGCACGCCCATGGCGTCGACGTTCTCGATGAAGCAGACCGTGATCATCTGGTTCTTCGCGTCGCGGACGACCTCGAGCTCGAGCTCCTCCCAGCCGAGAACGGACTCCTCGACCAGGATCTGGCCGACGAGGCTGGCGGCGAGGCCGCGGGCGGCGACGACCCGCAGCTCCTCGACGTTGTAGACCAGCCCGCCGCCGGTGCCGCCCATCGTGTAGGCCGGGCGGATGACGACCGGGTAGCCGAGGTCGGCGGCGATCTTCTCGGCCTCCTCGACGCTGTAGGCGGGCGCGCTGCGCGGCATCTCGATGCCGAGCCGGTTCATCGTCTCCTTGAAGGCCATCCGGTCCTCGCCGCGCTCGATGGCGTCGGCCTGGACGCCGATGATCTGGACGCCGTACTTCTCGAGGACGCCCGTGCTTGCGCGAGCTCCGACGCTGAGGTTCAGGCCGGTCTGCCCGCCGAGGTTGGGCAGCAGGGCGTCGGGCCGCTCCTTGGCGATGATCTCCGCCAGCGCCGCGAGCGTCAGCGGCTCGATGTAGGTCGCGTCGGCCATGCCGGGGTCGGTCATGATCGTCGCCGGGTTGGAGTTCACCAGCACGATCTCGTAGCCCAGCTCCCGCAGCGCCTTGCAGGCCTGGGTGCCGGAGTAGTCGAACTCGCAGGCCTGCCCGATCACGATCGGACCCGAACCGATGATCATCACCTTTCTGATGTCGCTGAGTTTCGGCATGATCCCCCCGTCTCCGTTCGTTCCACTGCTCCAGCGGGTTTCTCCGACCGTGCGGTCGTGCGAGAGTTCGATCCCGATCTTGTACCGGGGTCTCCAGGCCGGTGTCAACGCCGGCGAAGCGCTGAGATCCGGAAACGGTTGATCGTGTGGCATGTTCGTAGGGGCGGGGATCAACCCCGCCCCTGCGTAGAATCGATTGCTGCCGGCGGGCAATCGTGGTCGTGCTCCGAACTCGTGGGAAGGCTTGTTCAACCAGGATCGCGCCGTGCGAGTTTCTCCAGATCCCAGTCCACCCGCAACTCCAGCAGCAGGCCGTCGCGGCTCTTGTAGCGCAGCCAGCCGGCCTCCAGGCCGTGGCGGAAGAGCTGCTCGGTGATCCGCACGTCCGCGCGGCAGTACTCCTCGACCAGGTCCAGGCGCCCCTCGCGGATCCAGGCCAGCGACTGCAGGCCGTCGGCGGTCTTCGTCGCGCCGAGCGTGTGCTCGGTCAGGTGCGCGAGCGAGAGGCGGAACCCGAGGCGGCGGCGCACGTCGGCGAGGATGTCGAAGACCGGCAGGTGCTCGAGCGTGCCGTCGTCGTAGGCCGAGAGCACCTTGAAGTCGAAGCCGACGATGTTGAAGCCCACGACGAGGTCGGCCTTGCGCAGATAGGCGAACAGCTCCTCGGCCTGGTGCTCGAAGAAGGCGAGCGACTCGCCGCTGATGCTGTCGGAGACCACGGCGACCGCCAGGCCCATCAGGTGGCTGTTGTGCCAGCCCCCCACCTGGTCGGCCCCGCGCAGCGTCTCGACGTCGAGCACCATGACGCGCGGGGTGTTGTAGGTCAGCTCCGGCTCCTCGGTGGCCGCCGGGGCCTCCTCCGGCTCCTCGTCGGCGGTGTCCGCCGCCTCGCGCCAGGCCTGGGCGTCCGGGTGGTCGAGCAGCAGTTTGAGAACGGTCACCGCGGCCTCCTTGTCGAGCGGGACGTTGCCGTTGCCGCACTTGCTGGAGTAGATGCAGGCCGGGCAGCCGCACTCGCAGTCGCAGGAGGCGATCAGCTCCAGCGTGCGCTCGAGCAGCTCGCCGATGCGCGCGAAGCTGGCCTCGGCCAGCCCGACGCCGCCGGCGTAGCCGTCGTAGATGAAGATCGCGCCCTTGGCGACCTGGATGTGCAGCGGCGTGCTGATCCCGCCGACGTCGTCGCGCTCGCACAGCGCGAAGAGCGGGAACAGCGCGATCGCGGCGTGCTCGACCGCGTGGATGCCGCCCATGTAGTTGAGCTGGCGGCGGGCGACGGCGCGCGGCACGAAGTCGTCGATCTCGATCCAGAGACCGACCGTCTCGAAGGAGGTGGGGGGCAGTTCCAGCTCGTGGACCGAAAGGCGCTCGCCGGAAGAGACGCGCTTCTTCTCGTAGCCGACGGTGCGCTCGGTGACCTTCAGCTCGCCGAGGCGGCAGACGAAGTTCTTCACGAGCTTGCTGCGGCGCGTGGCGAGGATCTCGGTCTCCTTCTCGCGGTGGGGCAGGGTGTAGTAGTCCACGTCCACCGGGCGGGCGTAGAGGTTGTGCCGGTCCAGATCGAGGCGGGTCACCTGGTACTGCGCGGCGCGGTGCAGGTAGATCGCGCCGGGGTGCCCCTCGGAGAAGGCGCGGTTGCCGTCCAGGCTGCCGATGACGCGCGGCTTGGCGCCCGGCGCCGGGGCCTCCTCGCCGGAACCGCGCCCGCGCCGTCCGCGTCCGGCGGGGGGAGAGCGGGGGCTCGCGCTCCTCGGGCGGGAGCAGCACGACGCGGCCCACGGGCAGTTCGTCGCGGTCGCGAGCACCTTCCCTCCCCATCGAGGGGGAGGGCCAGGTGGCGGTGGGATCGTCACGGGCCAGCCGCCCCCAGCCCCTCCCCTCCAGGGCGGGGAATCGCGGCCGCCGTCTCCTCGAAGATCGTGTACGACTCCCCGACCCCGCGGATGTTCACGTCGCGCTGCGGCGAGCGCTTCACGCTGTGCCAGGCGTCCTCGCCGACGGCGCGCACGAGATCGCCGGCGCGCTCGAGCAGGTTGATGGCGTCCGCCACCGCGGACCCCTCACCCCGGCCCTCTCCCCGCGCTGCGGGGCGAGGGGATGCGGATACCACCTCCCTCCCCGTCGAGGGGAGAGGGCCAGGGTGGGGGTGGGCATCGTCACGGGGATGGCCAGTCCTGGGCTTGACGTGGAACGGGAACCACGGGTCGTCCTTGCGCAGCGGCAATTCGGCGGCCGCGCACGCCAGGTGCGCCGCGAGCACCGGCAGGTTCTCCGGGTTGATCACCGCCGGCTCGAACCCCGACTCGAAGAAGACCCGCGGGTGCTTCATGAAGTACTGGTCGAGCGCGTCCGGTCCGGCGAGCAGGATCACGAGCGACGCGCGGTCCTGCCGCCCGACGCGCCCGCCGCGCTGCCAGGTGGTCGTGATCGACCCGGGGTAGCCGACGAGGATGCAGACGTCCAGGCCGCCGATGTCGATGCCCATCTCGAGCGCCGAGGTGCTGACCACCGCCTTGAGCGCGCCGGAGAAGAGCTTCTCCTCGATCTCGCGCCGCTCCTCGGGGAGGTAGCCGGAGCGATACGCGCTGACGACCTTGCGCAGCTTGGCGTCGCCGTGCACCGCCCAGGTGTAGACCAGCTCCGTGTTCTTGCGCGACTTGGTGAAGACGATCGTCGCGAGGTCCTCGCGCACCGCCTCGCGCAGCAGCTTCGCGGCGAGCGTGGCGGGGGAGCGCCGCGAGGGGTTGAGGAAGTAAGAAGGTGCGGCCGGCGTCGGGGGCGCCGTTGTCGTCGATCACCGCCGGTTCGCGCCCGGTGAGCCGCGCCGCGAGCTCCCCGGGATTCGCGATGGTCGCCGAGCAGGCGATGATCTGCGGCCGGGCGCCGTAGTGCTCCGCGACGCGCAGCAGGCGCCGCAGCAGGTTGGCGACATGCGAGCCGAAGACACCGCGGTAGGTGTGGACCTCGTCGAGGACGACGTACTTCAGATTCGTGAAGAAGGTCTCCCACTTCGGGTGGAACGCCAAAATGCCGACGTGGAGCATGTCGGGGTTCGAGATGACGACGTTCGGCGGCAGCGTGCGGATCTTCGCGCGCCGGTGCGCCGAGGTGTCGCCGTCGTAGATCTCGGCGGTGACCCGTCCCTCGAGGCCGCACGCCGCGGCCAGCTCGCGGAAGGCCCCGAGCTGGTCCTGCTCGAGCGCCTTGATCGGGAAGAGGTAGAGCGCCCGCGCCTCGGGCTGGGCGACGCAGCCGTCGAGCACCGGCAGGTTGTAGCAGAGCGTCTTGCCCGAGGCGGTCGGCGTGACGACGACGATGTCCTCCCCCGCGAGCGCCCGGCGCAGCGCCTCGGCCTGATGGACCCAGGGCCGCTCGATGCCGAGACTCGCCAGGCCCGCCTGCAGCTCGGGGCGCAGCTTTGACGGGAATGCGCCGAAGCGCGCCGCGCGCGGCGGGATCTCCTCGCGGTGTGCGACCTCCCCCGCGAGGTCGGTGTGGCGCGCGACGCGCGCGAGGAAGCGGGCGATGCGGCTCATCGGTCCGGGACTGCGCTCCGGTTGGCTGTCATGGGGCTCATCATATATCCGAGGAGTATATTTGTAATGTTCGGAGGCAAGGCCTTTCCTGCGCGCTCGTCCCGAATCGGGGTACACTTCACCGCATCATGACCTCCGAATCCCCCACGTCAGCGAAAAACCAGCAGTCGACCTCCGGGAGACTGACTCGCCCTGGCAGAGGAACATGAGGCAGAAATGCTGAAGAAAATTCTTTCCTACAGTTTCCCGGTCGCCGGGCTTTGTTCATTTCTTTTCGTCCAGATCTATGCAGTCGGGTTTCTGCTGAATATCGTCGTCCCCAAGACGATCGATTCAGGGCAGGAAGGCCCCGTTACCCGGGCACTCATCATCGATGGCTTGCTGTTGGCGCTCTTCGGGCTGCAACACAGCGTCATGGCGCGACGGACCTTCAAGAAATGGTTGACGCGATTCATCCCGGAGCAGTTCGAGCGCAGCTGCTACGTGATCCTCTCGAGCGCGGTAGTCGCAGCCATGATGTTCCATTGGCAACCGTTGAAGCACCCGGTATGGAGCGTCACGAACGGGTTCACACCCGCCCTCCTCTATGGGCTTTTTGCCGCGGGGTGCCTGATTCTCGGGCATTCGGTCCTGGTCATCGGCGGCGCCGATCTGCTTGGATTTCGCCAGATAGCTCGCTCCTTCAGCAACGCGCCCTCCGAACCGGAGGGGTTTGCGACACCGGGTTTGTACCACTACGTACGGCACCCGATGATGACGGGGACATTGCTGGTGTTTTGGGCAACGCCGGTGATGAGCGTCGGCCATTTTCTGTTCGCCGCGGCAATGACCTGCTACGTCATGATCGGTATTTCGCTGGAGGAGCGCGATTTGATCAACCTGTATGGCGAACGATACAAGGACTATCAGCGGCGCGTCGGGATGCTGTTCCCATCGAGGAAAAAAGATCTCCGCACCGGCCGGGATCGGCCCGGGTGAGCACCGGCCTCGTGGTCGGACGGTGAAAATCCTGAGCAACCATTTCCCCCGTCGAGCAGTATGATTACCACGAGAACCGTACCGATTGGGGCGGGTAGGCAATAAACCGACGGCGGAGTTGCGACGATGGGTGCTGGCAACAGGGGAAAGCGCATGTTCCTGGCAGTGCTCCTGCTGTGCGCCGCGGTGCCGGTAACCGAGATCCCGGCCCGGGCCGACCCGAAGGACCTCCCCATCCTTGCCGATCGGCTGCCCTCGCGCAAGATTCCCTGCCCGCTCACCGGCGAGGAACACCAACCATCGGAGGTGCTCGCGGGAAAGGCCTCGCTCCTGTTCTTCACGGATGTGTCCTCCGGTGTGCATAAGGGCGGCCTGCCTCGCTTCCTGGCCGAAATGCAGACCGAATACGCACCCTGGCTCTCCTGGGTCGGCGTGCTCGTGGGGAGGGCCACTGCGGAAGATATCCGCAAGCTTCACGAAGCGTCGCCCCTTCGCTTCAGCGAGTGCATGAACGACCAGAACGGCTCCTGGAAGGCCGCCTTCGGGTTGACGTCGCTGCCGGCCGCCGTGTTCGTCAACGAGGAGGGCTACGTCGTCCGGCGTCAGTATGGCTTCCGGGTCGAGGATGGGCCGGAGATCACCCGCGACATCGAGCGCCTGATCGGCGCCGGCAAGCTCGCCGGCAAGGCGGCCCACGACTTCAAGCTTCGGGAGGTCGGAACCGACGCCGAACGGACGCTCGCGGACCTGGTGGATCGGGATTACACCATCTTTCTCTCGCTGCGCTCCGATTGCACCTCGTGTCGCGAGGAACTCGAAGAACTGAAACTCTTCCGCGACCGCAACAAGGAGCAGGTCTCGCTCGTCGTCGTCTACCACGACCAGGTTGAGGATTCGCCCGCGGCGGTGGGCGCGGAGGGGGGTGGGGATCCTCCCGACCACGAGTTGTGGGACCCGGGGCTGAGTTACGCGGAGCGGTACTCCGTCAGCGGCGTCCCGTTTGTGCTCGTGACCGACCGGGGCGGCCGGGTCGCCCTGGCGCGCGCCGGGTTCTCCCCGAACACCGCGGGGGAGATCACCAGCGAACTGGACCGGCTCGTCGGCAGTCCGCCGGCCCGCTCGGCCGACGACACGGCCTTCGCGGAGCTCTGCCGCATCAGAAAAGAGGCGCTGGCATTTCTCGACGACGGCAAGGCCGGCATGGCGGCGCTCTTCCTCGAGCGGGCCATCGAGATCAACCCGGAGTTTTTTACACTGCAGTCGCTGCTCGCCGATACCTATCTGAGGATCGGCAAGCGGCGCGAGGCGATCCAGGCCTACACCCGCTATCTCCTCGCCGACCCGCTGGCCTGCGACCGGGGGAAGATCGAGCGGCGCATCAAGGTGCTGGCGACGGCGGGGCAATGACAGGCCGCTGAAAAGGGCCTCCCCGCGACGCTGCACTCTCGCCGGGCGCCTCGCAGAAGGTATTGCAGAAGGTATTTGTCAGAAACGTGCAATTGGGCTATCGTCGGCGCATGACTGCCAGGGAATGCCGCCCGGATCTGCCGATGGTGCTGTCTGCTTCTGTCCCTCTCGATCGGTCTTGCCGCGCCGGCGTTCGCCGCGGAGTCCTCCGGCCTGGATGAGCTGCTGGGGGGGAGCGGCCGCGCAACGTTGCAGGCCGAGCTCGAAAACACTGGTTTTCGCGAACGGGAAAACCTACTCCTGGCAGGACTACTCGGGCTGGGGGAAGGAGATCTTCCTCAACGGTCGCGTCACGACCCCGCCCGTCGGATCCAGCCCCTCCAAGCCGGTCTCCAAATACTTCACCTGCGCCCGGTGCCACAACCATGAGCGCGAGGACCCCGTCCTGCCCGTCCAGGATCCCGAGGCCCGGTTCGCGTGGATCGAACGGACGGGAGAAAACATCTTCATGCTCCAAGGCGCAACCTTGTGGGGTGCCGTGAATCGGGAAACCTTCTACGCCGGCGATTATGCGAAATATCGCGACCTCTGCGTGCCGCAGGGCGAGGAATTGTCGTCCTGGCTGCCCTGCGGTCCCGTCTTCGGGTTCTGCATGCCCGGTTGCCGGACCATGGATCCTGACTCCCTGGTGGATGCGAACCAGGTCTGCAGTAATTATTGCAGTGTCGGCCGGTATCTCAAGGCGTGGGAGCTCTCCGCCCTGTTGGCGTTCTTCTGGGACCAGGAGATCCGGCTCGAAGACCTCGATCTGACACCGCAGACGCGGGCCGAGGCGCTGGCGGTGCTGACCGCTCCTGCTCCGGATCCCGGGGAGGCCAAGCGGCTGCGGGATGTGTTGGCCGGCGCCTTCTCGAACAAGGCGGACAATACCTTCCGCGGACTGCCGAAGCTGGCGGGCGACGCCGCCCCGGGGAAGCCGGTGGTCGAATATCCGGACGGCGCGAAGTTCACCGGTGATTTCCGGCGGGGGGCGAGTCTCTGGAAGCTGAGTTGCGGGTACTGTCACGAAGCCAAGGACCGGCCGCTGACGCGCGAGAAGGCCGGGCGTTTTTCGAAGGACGTCCAGGAATTTCACACCATGATCGCCAAGGGGACGCGGCACAGCTTCCGGCGCTACATGCCGAACTTCACCCTGGAGCGACTCAGTCGCGGGCAGTCGACGGACATCCTGGCGTTTCTGCAACAGTTTGCCGCCACGGGCGACCGGCCGTGACGGTCGCCTGAAATCGGCGGTCAGCGGTTGCGGCGGCGCGCCTCGCGCAGCGCCTTTTTCACCTCGGCCGGCGCCGTGCTCCCCGGGCCGCGCTTGAGGCGGACGGAGGCCTCGGCGGTCAGGATCTTCAGGACATCGGGGCCGAACTTCGGCGAAAACTCCCGGAATTCGGCGAGCGTGAGATCGCCCAGATCCTTCCGGCTTCTCGATGCAGTGCCGGACGATCCGGCCGACGATGCCGTGGGCCTGCCGGAACGGGACGCCGGCGAGGGCGAGGTACTCGGCAAGGTCGGTGGCCGAGGAGAAGCCGATCGACGCGGCCGCGGCGAGGCGCTCCGGGCGGAAGGAGAGGCTGCCGACGACGCCGGTCATCACCTCGAGCGAGCCGCGCAGGGTGTCGGCGGCGTCGAAGAGCGCCTCCTTGTCCTCCTGCAGGTCGCGGTTGTAGGCCAGCGGCAGCCCCTTCAGCAGCGTCAGCAGCGCCACCAGGTGACCGGTGACCCGCCCGGTCTTGCCGCGCACCAGTTCGGCCATGTCGGGGTTCTTCTTCTGGGGCATCAGGCTCGAGCCGGTGCAGTACTCGTCCCCGATCTCCGCCCAGCCGAACGCCGGGTGCGACCAGATGATCAACTCCTCGGCGAAGCGCGAGAGGTGCGTCATGGCCAGCGAGGCGCAGAAGACGAATTCCGCGACGAAGTCCCGGTCCGAGACCGCATCGAGGCTGTTGGCGGTGATCGCGGGCAGGCCGAGATCGCGCGCCATCGCCCGCCTCTCGAGCGGGATGCCGGTGCCGGCGAGCGCGCCGCTGCCCGTGGTCAGCACGGCGGTGCGAACGCGGGCGTCGCGGAGCCGATCGGCGTCCCGCAGCAGCATCTCGGCGTAGGCCAGCAGATGGTGCGCGAGCAGCACCGGCTGCGCGGGCTGGAAGTGCGTGTGCCCGGGGGCGATCTGCCCCGCGTGGCGCTCGGCAACGTCGATGAGCGCGTCGGTCAGTCCTTTGAGGCGCCCGAGCGTCGCGTCGATCTCGTCGCGCAGCCAGAGCCGCACGTCGAGCGCCACCTGGTCGTTGCGGCTGCGGCCGGTGTGGAGCTTGTCGGCGGGCTCGCCGACGAGATCGCGCAGGCGATTCTCGACCCAGGAGTGGACGTCCTCCTCCCCGGACGTGAAATCCGCCTTGCCGGCGGCAACGATGGCTCGCAGTTTTTCCAGGCCTTTGGTGAGCGCCGCAAGCTCCCTGGCCGAGAGGATGCCGGCGCGGTTGAGCGCGCGGGCGTGCGCGGCGCTCCCCTTGATGTCGCAGAGCGCGAGGCGCGAGTCGAAGTGCAGCGAGCGCGAGAACTCCTCGGCGGCCTTCGCCGGCGGGCGGGAGAAGCGCCCGCCCCACATGCGCTTCGCGGCTTCCCGTGTCTTCTTCGCCATCGGCCGGCTATTTCCTGTTGGCGCGCTGCGCAACCCGTCCCTGGATCTTCAGCGGCAGGCCCCAGAGCTTGGTGAAGGCCTCGCCGGCCTTGTGGTCGAAGGTGTCGCCCGCTTCGTAGGTCGCCAGGTTCTTGTCGTAGAGCGAGAAGGGCGAGCGGCGCGCCAGCGGGCGGCAGCACCCTTTGTAGAGCGAGAGGCGCACCTCGCCGGCGACGCGGCGCTGGGTGGTGCAGACGAAGGCGTCGAGCGCCTCGCGCAGGGGCGAGAACCACCAGCCGTTGTAGACGCACTCGGAGTACTTCGTGACGAGCATCTGCTTGGTGTGCAGCATCTCGCGGTCGAGCACCAGCGACTCGAGTTCCTGGTGGGCGGCGCGCAGGATCGTCGCGCCGGGGGCCTCGTAGATCTCGCGCGACTTGATGCCGACGAGGCGGTTCTCGACCAGGTCGGTCACGCCGACGCCGTGCCTGCCGCCGAGCCGGTTGAGCTCGACGATGAGCGAGACCAGATCCTTCTTCTTCCCGTTGAGCCGTCACCGGGATCCCGCACTCGAACCCGATCTCGATCTCCTCGGCCTTGTCCGGCGCCAGGCGCGGGATGGTCGTCAGCGTGAAGATGTCCTCCGGCGGCTCGACCCACGGGTCCTCGAGGACGCCGCACTCGATGCTGATGCCCCAGAGGTTCTTGTCGAGGCTGTAGGGCTTCTCCTTCGTGACCGGCACCGGGATGCCGTGCAGCGCGGCGTACTCGATCTCCTGGTCGCGGCTCGTGAACTCCCACTCGCGCACCGGCGCGACGATCTTCAGGTGCGGCGCCAGCGCCATCACCGAGACGTCGAAGCGCACCTGGTCGTTGCCCTTGCCGGTGGAGCCGTGGGCCACGGCCTCGGCGCCTTCCTCCTCGGCGATCTCGACGAGGTGCTTGGCGATCAGCGGCCGCCCGAGGGCGGTCGCCATCAGGTACTTGCCCTCGTAGATGGCGCCGGCCTGGAGCGCCGGCACGACGTACTGCTCGGCGAACTCGCGGCGCAGGTCGCGCACGACGGCCTTCACGGCGCCGGTCTTGAGGGCCTTGGCCCGGATCGCCTTGAGGTCCTCCTCCTGGCCGAGGTCGGCGATGAAGGCGACGACGTCGTAGCCGTACTTCTCGCCGAGCCACTTGATGATGACCGAGGTGTCGAGGCCCCCGGAGTACGCCAGAACGATCTTCTTCGTATTCTTCTTCGCCATCGCCCGCTCCCGTCTTCGCCCAGATCCGGCAGGTTCACCGTTTTTTCCGATTCAGCAGTCGCATCAGCAGCGCCTTCTGCGCATGCAGCCTGTTTTCCGCCTGATCGAAGACGAGGGACTGCGGCCCGTCGATGACCTCCGCGGCGATCTCCTCACCGCGGTGCGCCGGCAGGCAGTGCAGCACGCCGGCGCTTCGGGTTTCGCGCGCGCCAGAAGCTTCGGCGTCGACCTGGAAGCCGCGGAACGCCTTGAGCCGGCGCTTCGTCTCGCGCTCCTGCCCCATGCTCGTCCAGACGTCGGTGTAGAGGAAGTCCGCGCCGGCGGCGGCGGCGGCCGGGTCGCGCACGACCCGCGGCGGCTGCCCGCGGCCCTTCCAGAGGCGCTGCGCCTCGGCGAGGACGCCGGGGTCGGGGTCGTAGCCCGCGGGGGCGGCGAGGACGAAATCCAGGCCGAGGAGCCCGGACGCGAGGATCCACGAGTGGGCGACGTTGTTGCCGTCGCCGATGTAGGCCACCTTGACGCGCTCGAGCGTCCCGCGGACCTCGCGGATGGTCAGCAGGTCGGCGAGGATCTGGCAGGGGTGGGAGAAATCCGAGAGGCCGTTGATGACGGGGATCGTCGCCGCCGCGGACCAGGCCTCCAGTTCGGCGTGGGCGAAGGTGCGGATGACGATCCCGTCGAGAAAGCGCGAGACCACCCGCGCGGTGTCCTCGAGGGTCTCGCTGCGGTTGAGCTGGATCTCGCCCGGATTGAGCGGGAGGCTCGAGCCGCCGAGCTGCGTCATGCCGACCTGGAAGGAGAGGCGCGTGCGCGTCGAGGGCTTGGTGAAGAGCATGCCGAGCGTCCGGCCCTCGAGGCTGCGGTTGCGCTTCCCGGCCCGGTGCTCCTTCTTGAGCCGCAGGGCCTCGTCGATGAGGCGCCGGATCTCGGCGGCGCTCAAGTCGAGGATGCTCAAAAAGTCCTTCTTCATCGCGTCGTGCCCGTCCTTTCCTGATTCGTGGGAAAAAGAACTATACTTTTCTTCCCGGCGCGGTGCAAGAGAGAGAGGGAAGCTGTCCGTCGAGCCTTGACACCGGCAAGCGGCAACGGGAGAATCGCTCCCGCAAGGGATCCATCTCGACGGCGGGGGGCGTGCGGCCATGGTGTCGGTCTCGGCGCGGGCAAGGAAAGTCGCTCTTTCCCTGGCCGCGTTCTTTCTCGCCGCCCTCGGCGGGGGCGGCTCGGCCCAGGCCGTTCAGGCGCATGGCGGCGCCGAGGGTCTGGTGTCGCACCAGATCGGGCACGTGCTCTTCGCCGCCGGGATGGCGTTCCTCCTCTTCCGCATCGTCCGCACCCACACGGCCGGACCGGGCTGGCCCGCGTTCAAGAGCTTTCTCTGGCTCATCCTTCTCTGGAACCTCTTGACCTTCTTCGGGCACTGGATGCAGGAACTGGTCGCTCCCGAGAGGTATCTCACGGCGGACGGCAGAACGATCGGCTACACCCTCGAAGGCCTCTTCGACGTCCTTTTCTACCTGACGCGGCTCGACCACCTGGTGCTGGTTCCCGCCCTCCTGATGCTCCTGGCCGCGCTGCGCACATGGAAGCAGCGGTCGTGACCGTCTCCTGGCTGCCCGTCGTCGTCGTCGACATCGCCGGCTCGGTCCTGATCCTCATCATCGCGCTGCAGTGCGCGATCACCGCACGGGGGTGGGCCCGGATGCGGTCGGACGACATCTTCCGGCACTACATCTTCCTGCTCACCCTGGCCATCACCTTTTTCGCTCTCTCGCGCTCCTTCGGCCACCTGGTGAAACAACTCCTGCTCCTGAGCGATCTGGGTCAGGTCTGGAGCCGGATCGCCCCCTTCAGCGGCGCAGTCAATTCCGCCGTTTTTGTCGTCATCTTCGCGTTCGGCGTCTACTATCAGCGCTTCCAGACGGTGCACGAGGAAGTCGAGAGATACCGGGCGAATCTCGAAGCCCTGGTGGAGGAGCGGACGCGGGAGCTGGCCGCGGCCAACTGCGTCCTCGAGAAGGAAATCGGGGAGCGCCGCCAGGCCGAGCGCGAGCTGCAAGCGCTCCAAGGCCACCCTCGAAGGGGTGCTGGACAACACCAACCCGCTGTGCATCACCAGCACGAACCACGAGGTGCTGCTGACCAACAGGGCCTACCGGGACCGGTGGCCGATGACGGAAACGACGGGCGGTCCCGTTTCATGTTTCGACACCCGCCCCGGGTCTCTCTGCCGCACCGGGGGCTGTCCCCTGGAACTCATTCTCGCCGGGGCTCCGGTGGCGGTGTGCGAATCGGAGAAAGATCTTCCCGACGGCACGAGGAAGAATTTCATCGTCACGGCGCGGCCCTTCCGCGACGAAGAGGGCACGCTGGTCGGCATCGTCGAGAACTTTCAGGACATCACCGACCGGAAGGAGGCCGAGGACGCCCTGGCCGCCGAGAAGGAGCGCCTCTCGGTAACCCTGCGCAGCATCGGCGACGGCGTGATCACCGCCGACACCGAGGGCCGGGTCGTGCTCCTGAACAAGGTGGCCGAGCACCTCACGGGCTGGACAGCAGGCCGAGGCCGCCGGCCAGCCGCTCGAGGAGGTCTTCTGCATCGTCGCGGGCAAGAGCGGGGAGCGACGCGCAGAGCCCGGTGCGGAAGATCCTCGCCACCGGCGGCATCGTCGACCTCGAGGAGGACACGACGCTGATCGCCAAAGACGGGCGGCGCCGCAGCATCGCCGACAGCGGCGCGGCGATCCTCGACAGGGAAAGCCGGATCGTCGGCGTGGTTCTCGTCTTCCGGGACGTCACGGACAAAGCTGCGCACCGAAGAGGAGCTGCTCAAGATCAAGAAGCTCGAGTCGGTCGGCGTCCTCGCCGGCGGCATCGCGCACGACTTCAACAACATCCTGGTGGCGATCCTCGGCAACCTGAGCCTCGCTTCCCAGCTTCTCGATCCGGAGAGCAAACCCTTCGCCCTGCTGCAGGCGGCGGAAAAGGCCGCTCTCCAGGCCAGGGGTCTCACCCAGCAGCTCCTGACCTTTTCCCGCGGCGGGGAGCCCCTGAGGGAGACCGCCTCGATCGCCGACGTCATCAGGGACTCGGCGTCGTTCGTCCTCCACGGCGGCAACGTCGCCTGCGCCTACCACATCCCCGCCGACCTGTGGCTGGCCGAAATCGACACCGGCCAGATGAGCCAGGTCGTCCAGAACCTCATCGTCAACGCCAGCCACGCCATGCCCGGAGGGGGGACGATCGACATCGCCTGCGAGAACGTGCCCCGGGCAGCGACTGCGAGGGCTCTCCGCTGGCCCCGGGCGACTACGTGAAGATCACCATCCGGGACACGGGGATCGGCATCCCGCCGAAGTTCATCGACAAGATCTTCGACCCCTACTTCTCCACCAAGAAGGAGGGCAGCGGCCTGGGGCTGGCCATCACCCACTCCATCGTCAGCAAGCACGGCGGCCACATCTCGGTGGAGTCGCAGCCCGGCGAAGGGACGACCTTCAGCATCTACCTGCCGGCGAACCCCGAGGCGCGCCCGAAGGAGAGGAGGGCGGCCGGGGAGGCGCTCAAGGGGGAAGGCCGCGTCCTGGTGATGGACGACGAGGACTTCGTGCGGGAAACGGCCGAGCAGATGCTTGCGCACCTCGGTTACGAGGTGGTGCTCGCCCGCGACGGCGCCGAGGCCGTCGACCTGTATCCAAAAACACCGGAGCGCCGGAGAGCCGATCGACCTGCTCATCATGGACCTCACCATTCCCGGAGGGATGGGGGGGAAGGAAGCGGCTCAGAAGATTCACGAGATCCAGGCCGATGCACCCATCATCGTCTCAAGCGGCTATTCGAACGACCCGGTCATGGCGCACTGCAAGGACCATGGCTTCCGGGCCGCCATTCTCAAACCCTATCGTTTGAACGAACTGGGCCGGGTCGTCCGCGAGACGCTGCAACGGCCGGGCCGTTGAGAGAAACCGTCTTTTTCTCGCCCTGAGGGCTCCCGGCTCCTTCGAGTTGTTCTCGGAGCGCCGGGAGCGTGCTCAGGAGGCGATGCGGGCGAATTCCCCGAACGAGCGCTGGACGCAGTCCTCGATCGCGAGCCCCTGGAAGTAGTTCCCCGTCAGCGCGAGACGGCGGCCGGCGAGCAGCCGGTCGAGGTCCGCGACGACGCGGTCGTGCCCGAGGGCCGGCGCCGGGAGCAGGGTCCGCCGCGTCTCGGGCTCGCCCAGTTCCGCGACGGGGACGCGCAGCACTTCGCTCATGCGCCGGAGTTGCTCTTCCCGACTGTGTCCCGACTTGAAGTGAAACGTGAAGGAGCGGCGCTCCGGGTCGGGGAAGGGGTCGCGCGTGACCGCCGAGTGGAAGATGTCCTCGGCGGGTATCACGAAGGCGGCACTCCGGCATCCAGCAGCGCGCGCGCGGCAGCACGACGCCGAGGGAGTCGACGGTGACCGTCTTCACCGGAGCCAGGGCCTGCCCCAGCTCGGGGAAATCCCGGCGGAGCACGGTCGACGCCGCATCGACCGGCAGTCGCAACCGCGGCGAGCGGCGCCTCGAAGGTCCGCCCGTCCGCGGTCGTGACGACGAATCCCCCGTCCGCCGGGGCGATGCGGGTGACCGCCACCCCGGTCGTCGACACGCAGGCCGGGGGTGCGCAACGCCGCTTCGCAGACGGTCTGCAGACCGCCGTCGAACCCGTAGCTGCGGGGGAACTCCTTGCGCCGCGGCCGCTTCTTGAAGAGTGATCCGGGGCCGGCGGCGGGAAATCCGTCGGCGTCCTGGGAGGGGACCGCGGCGAGGAAGGGCCTGAGGAAGCGCTCGTAGTTTCCCCGCCCGAGCAGCCCGCCGTAGTATTCGCCCATGGTGCGGCCCTTTTTGCCGCGCAGGAGGGCGAAGGGGGCGCTGGAGCACGATCTCGAGCCAGTTGAAGCGGCGGAGCAGGGCCGGGGGGCTCAGCCACTCGTAGGCGCTGTCCCGCAGGTACCCGAAGCGGGCCCGCGCCGGACCGCGCTCGACGATCTTCGCGGCGGCACCGCTGCCGGCGGCGATCTCGAGAAAACCGCCGTAGCTGTTGTAGGTGGTGTGCGCCCCCAGTTCGTGCCAGTAGCCGTCGGCCGTGCGGTGCGAGTGCAGACAGCCCCCGCAGCGGCTGCCGCTCTCGAGCAGCAGCACGGCGCGACCGGCGCGCGCCGCCTTCCAGGCGAAGGCGATGCCGCTGATGCCGCCGCCGACGACGATGACCTCGGTCTTCTCCATGAGTCAGCACTCCTCTTGGCGTTGCGGTCCGCTCCTTTTGTAGCGGTGACGTCAGACCCTGTCAAATACCGAGATGTGCCCTTGCGGCGAGCTTCATCCGGAACGGGGCGGAAAAAAGGCGTCGCGATCAGCCTCCGGCCGCGGTGCGGGCGAGCGCCGCCAGCAGTGCGATGAAGTCCGGCGCGTCGTTGAAGGCCGGGGTGCGGCGGAAGTCCACCCCGGCGGCCCGCGCCTCTTCGGTGTAGACCATGTCGATCTCGTGGAGCGTCTCGATCTGGTCGGAGACGAAACTCAGCGGCACCATGAGGACCTGCTTGCGGCCCTCGGCGGCGAGCGAGCGCAGCGTGTCGGCGACCTCCGGGGCGAGCCACTTCACGGGGCCGGAGCGGCTCTGGAACGCCAGGCGCCAGGGGCGCTCGCCGATCGCCGGGAGCAGTCCGTCGACGGTGGCCTTGACCTGATCGAGATACGGGTCGCCCTGCCGGATGAGCTTCTCCGGCAGGTTGTGCGCCGAGAAGAGCACGAAGGCCTCACGCCCGCCCCCGGGGAACTGCGCGAGCGAGGCGGCGATCCGGTCGGCGTGGGCCTTGAGAAAGAGCGGGTGGCGGAAGAACTGGTCGACGCTGGTGATCCGGCAGTTGAACGGGCGCCGGCGCAGCAGCGCGATTCAGTTCGCCGATGCTGCTGCCGCCGACCGCGCGCGAGTAGTGGGGGTAGAGCGAGAGCGCGACGAGGCGCGCCGGGTGCAGCGCGGCAGCTTCCTCGAGCGCCTCCTCGGTGAACGGGTGCCAGTAGCGCATCGCGACGAGCACGCGCCAGCGCGGGCCGCCGCTCCCCCGCCCTTGGGGGTGGGGGGAGGGTGAGCATCGGCGTTGAGCCTTGCCTGGAGCGCCTGCGCCTGCCGCGCCGTGAGCTCCCCCTGCGGCGACTTGCCGCCGAGCAGGCGGTAGCGGGGGAGGACCTTGACCGCGCGCTTCGCGGCGATCCTGCGGGCCACGAACCCGCGCAGGAAGCCGGGCAGCGGCAGCGGCAGGATCTCGGGGTCCAGGAACAGGTTGGTCAGGAACGGCGCGACGGCGGCCTCGGAGTCCGGCCCGCCCATGTTCAGCAGCAGCACGACGATCGGGCCGGTCTGCGTCCCGACGCTCACGTGAGACCTCTGCCGACCGTGTGGGGCGCCGCCCCTGCCTCTACCCATTCCGTGATCAGGGACAGCGAGGCGGCGGGGAGGCTCCCGGAGGGAAGATGCGCGGAGCGGCCGTGAAGCCCGGGAGGGTGACCGGGGCGGTCCCGCAGGGACGCGGGCTCGTTGTTTGAGCCCGAAGGGCGAGTTACGAGACCGCGAGCCACTGTCGCGCTCCCGGGTAGGCCGCGCAGACGCACGACCGAAGGGAGATCCCCGCCGCCTCGCGCACGGGAACGGAGGAGACGGTTCCTGGAACCGGTCACAGCTTGAATTTGTGGACCTCGTCGACGAGCACCTGCGCGGCCCGGACCGAGCACTGCGGCAGGATGCCGTGGCCGAGGTTGAAGACGTGCCCGGGCAGCCTCGCGTTCGCCGTGAGGACCTCGCGCACCCGCGCCCGCAGTTCGCGCTCCGGAAGGAAGAGCGAGCAGGGGTCGAGGTTGCCCTGGACCGCGACCTTCTTCCCGAGCCGCTTGCGCGCGACGTCGATGTCGACGCGCCAGTCGAGGCCGACGACGTCGGCGCCGGTGTCGCGCACCTGCTCGAGCACGCCGCCGCCGTCGTAGACGAAGTGGATGACCGGCACGCCGGTCTTCTTCAGCCGCTTGACGATCCGCGCCGACCAGGGGGCCGCGAGGGTGCGGTAGTCGCGCGGGGAGAGCGCGCCCGCCCAGGAGTCGAAGAGCTGCACGGCCTCGGCGCCCGCCTCGACCTGCGCGAGCAGGTACTTCTCGACCGTCGCGGTGATCTTCTGCATCAGGGACCGATAGAGCGCCGGCTCCTGAAACATCATGCTGCTTGATCCCGACGTAGCTCTTCGAGCCGCCGCCCTCGACCATGTACGAGGCCAGGGTCCAGGGCGCCCCGGAGAAGCCGATGAGCGGGACCTTGCCGGCCAGCCCCTGGCGGATCATGCGCACCGCCTCCATCACGAAGGGCATCGTCTCGTGGGGGTCCGGCACGACCAGGCGCGCCACGTCGCGCGCGGTGCGCACCGGCTTGGCGAGGACCGGCCCCTTGGCCTCGGTGAACTCGACGGGCACGCCCATCGCCTCGACCGGGATCAGGATGTCCGAGAAGAGGATCGCCGCGTCAACGCCGAGCTGCTCGACGGGCAGCAGGGTGACCTGCGTCGAGAGTTCGGGCCTCTTGCACAGCTCCATGAACGTGTGTTTCTTGCGCAGCGCGCGGTACTCCGGCTGGTAGCGCCCGGCCTGGCGCATGATCCAGACCGGCGTGCGCCGGACCTTGTTGCCGCGGCAGGCCTCGAGAAAGTCGTGGGTCGCAGGTCGCGCTTCAGTGCGTTTCGTCATGGTGTGCAGCCGCTCCTCATCATCCTGATCGGGGTGTAGGTGCAGAAGGGCTCCTCGTCCAGATAATCGCCGGTCACGGCGTAGGCGCGGGCGCGGCAGCCGCCGCAGACGTTGAGGTACTCGCACTGGCCGCACTTGCCCTTGTAGCCCTTGAAGTTGCGCAGTTCCTGGAAGAGCGTCGAGTTCTCCCAGATCTCGCGAAACGGTGTTTTCTTGACGTTGCCGGCCGAGACCGGGAAGTAGGAGCAGGGCTTGACCTCGCCGAAGGCGTCGATCAGGCAGATGCTCTGGGCGGCGATGCAGCCCTTGCCGCCGCCGGTGGAGAAGGTCAGCGAGCGGCGCTCGAACTTGACCCCCTCGGCCTTGGCCATCTGCGGCACGACCCGGTAGTAGTGCGGGGCGCAGGTCGGCCGCACGAGCAGCTCGTGCTCGCCCTTCTCCATCTCGTAGTGCCACTTCAGGATCTCCTCGTAGTCCTCCTTGGAGATCAGCTCGCCCATGATGTCCTCGCCGCGGCCGGTGGGGACGATCATGAACATGTACCAGGCGGTGGCGCCGAGGCTCTTGGCCAGCCGCATCACGTTCGGCGATGTCCCCCTGGTTGCGCTTCGTGAACGAGGAGTTGATCAGGAACGGGATGCCGTGCTTCTTGAGGAAGGAGATGCCGCGCAGCGTGCCGTCGAAGGCGCCGGGCATCGAGCGGAAGTCGTCGTGGATCGCCGCCGTCGACCCGTCGAGCGAGAGCGAGACCATGCGCAGCTGCGCCGTCCTTCATCTTCTCGCAGACGGCGTCGTCGATGAGCGTGCCGTTGGTCGCCATGCACATGCGCAGGCCGAGGGCCGTGCCGCGCCGCGCGATCTCGAAGACGTCGGGGCGCAGCAGCGGCTCGCCGCCGGAGAGCACGACCACCGGCTTGGAGAGCGCCGCGATCTGGTCGAGCAGTCCCGAAGGCCTCGGCGGTCGTGAAGTCGCCCGGCGCGGATGTCATCTCGGAAGAGCAGCGGCAGTGGATGCAGCGCAGGTTGCAGCGCTGGGTGGTCTCCCAGGCGATCCACTTGGGGAGAAACGGCTCGGCCATGCTCGTTGCGATCCTTTCTTGGTGCGGTCCGGTCGCCGCCGACGAAAACCCCCGCCATCCCGGGCGGCGGGAGCGGCGGGGGCGCTGCCCGGGGCTACTTCTTTTTCTTCGGGGCGGCTTTCTTGGCGGCCGGTTTCTTCGCCGCGGCCTTCTTCGGGGCGGCCTTCTTCGCCGGGAGCTTCTTCGCTGCCTTGGTCTTGGCGGGGGCAGCCTTCTTCGGAACGATACTCCCGCGCGCGAGCTCCTCGCCGCACACGTAACATTCGACAACTGCCGCGCCGAGATCGGAAATCGTCACCCCGTAGCCGCAGGGCCTGCAGACCAGATGTTGTTTTCTTAGCCATCGTTGCCCCTCCCAGGTTTGTTGGTTGCGAAAATAGTAGGCTATTCACCCTCTTCAATGCAAGGATCGCCTACGGGGAGCCGAGGGCGGCGAGGCGCTGCTCGGCGATGGGAACCCAGAAGGCGCGGTTGCGGTCGCGGCGCACCACGTCGAGGAACTGGCGCCAGGCGACAGCGGCCTTGCGCTTGTCGAACGCCTCGAAGCCGGTGGCGAGCGCGTGCCAGGCCAGCGGCAGGTTCGGGTCGACGAGGGTCGTCTTGCGGATCGTGTCTTCGGTCATGGACGCGTAGCCGCGCTGGGTGTAGATCAGGCCGAGCCACGTGTAGACCTCGGGGTGAAGTTCCTCGGAACTGAGCGCCTTGAGGTACTCGGTCAAGGCTTTTTCCGGGCGGCCCATCGTCTCGAAAAGAATCCCGAGGTTGATGTGCGCGAGCGTGAAATCGCGCCGGAGTTGCAGCGCGCGCAGATAGTGGACGAGCGCCTGCTGTCCGTTGCGCTGCAGCTGGTGCAGGAGGGCCAGGTTGTACGCCAGCAGGGCTCCCGCCGGCGAATCGTCCGGCGCGGCGCCGGCGAGCGTGGCCTGGGCGGCCTCCGCCTGCCCGCGCAGCAACTGGACGAGGCCGAGGTTGTTTCGCGCGGGGGTGTGCTGCGGGTCGATGTCGAGGACGCGCTGGAGGGTCTGAGCCGCCTCCGCGAGCAAGCCGGCCTGGAGCTGCAGCGTGCCGAGATTGTAGAGCGCCGCGGGCCTGGGACGCGCCGGCGTCCAGCGCCAGATTGAGCCGTTCGGCGGCCTGCGCGTACGCCCCCCGGGACCCGTCGACGACCGCCATGTTCATCAAGGCCTCGGGGTTCGACGGTTCCGCCGCGAGCGCCCGCTCGAGGTCCTTGCGCGCGCCCTCGACGTTGCCTTCCTCCCACTGGAGCAGGGCGAGGTTGACCGAGGCCGCGACCGCGCGGGGATCCGCGGCCCGCGCCTCCTCGAAGCGCTCGCGCGCGGCGGCCGGGTCTCGCGCGAAGTACGCGTTCACCCCGAGCGCGGTGAGCACGAGCGGGTCCTCGGGCTTGGTCTTCGCGGCCCGCTCGATCGCCGCCTGGCTCGCTTCCGGATCGCCGAGGCGCCGGTGCAGGGCGCTCAGGGCGATGAAGCCCTCGGTGGAGTTCTCGTCGATGACCGTGGACTGCAGGAATTCGGTGAGCGCATCTTCCTGGAGTCCCTGGAGGGAATAGGCAACGCCAAGCCCCCAGTGGTAGCGCGCCGATTTCGGGCTGAGTTCAACCGCGCTCTTGAGATGCGCGAGGGCCTTGTCGAGCAGATTGTTGCGCGCGTAGAGGACGCCGAGCTGGAAGTAGGCGTCCGCGTTGTTGGGGTCGATCTTCAGGGCGGCGAGCATGAAGGCCTCGGTTTGTGCGAGGTCCTCCTTCTGGCTGCGCGCCCCGAACGAGGGTTCGAACCGGGAGAGGAGAAATTCCGGGGGGCTCGGCAGCGGCGGGCGCAACGCCCGGGGGAAGCGTTGTTCAAGGGCCTCGCCGGCGACCTCCGCGAGCAACAGGGCAATCGTGATCACCTGGTTCGTCTTGCCGGCGTACGAGAAGTGCAGAGGCGGGCCGCCACCGGTGGCGGTGCGGTACAGGTCTCCCTGGATTCGCAGCGCCCCCGCCTGTTCTTCGGCGCTGCAGACGAAGGCGGCGCCGACGCCGGCGTCGGTCAGGATTTGAACGGCCTCGGCCGCGGGAGGGCCGTCGGTCGGGCCCCAGGCCGCCGCGACCCGTGCGGTATCCTCCCGAGAGAGAGGTTCCCATCCTGCTTGCGAGGCGAGGAGCAGGCCGACCAGGACGTGCGGGCCGTCTCCGAGCCAGGCGTACTGGGTCGCCGTCGTCGGAGTTCGCCAGGGAAGGACCGCGATGCGCCCCGCTGCGGCCGCCGGGGCGGCCGGAACGAAAAACAGAGCGAGCGCTGCAATGATCCAAAGAGTCGGAACAACCAAACCGTTCTTGAGGAGTCGAGGCGTACGAGTCGCACGCCGCAGTGAGTCGGGAGGAGCGGAACGCAGCAGATGGGCCATGGCGAGCGGCCTGCGTCAGGGTCCCGGAATCGCGAGCTTCTGCCCCTCGCGAATGCTGTTCGCGTCGGCGAGCTTGTTTTTCTCCATCAGGGCCTGGACGCTGACTCCGTAGCGTGCGGCGATGGCCGTGAGCGTCTCCCCGGCCCGGACGGCGTGCTGCTCGCCGCGGGCGGGTGCAGCCTTTCGCGCGGCCTCCTGTCGCTTGGCGGAGTCCTGGATCTGCTTCTGCGCGGCGGCGAGTCGCTCGGCGAACTGCTGCAGCGAACCCTGCAGGTCAACCAGATCCTGCCGGTTCGCAGCCGACTCCTGGCGGACGGTTTCGAGTTCGGCGCGAACGGCGGCCAGCGAGCGGACGAGTCCCTGGTTTTCCTGCCCGACCTCCTCGACGACGACCTTGAGCTGGCTCTGGAATTGCTCCTGCATCCTGGCGATCCGCTCTTCCTGTTTCTTCTCGAAGGCGCTCATGGCGACGAGATTGTCGTTGATCGTCTGGAATCCCTTCTGGAGATCTTTCTGCAGGTCGTCGACGCGGGCGCCCAGACGGGAAAGCTGTTCGGTTGCGGCCAGGGCGCTGTCGCGCTGGGTTTTTTCGAGGATGTCGAATTTTTCCTGGGTGTTCTCGCGCATCCGGTCGACCTGGACGCCGCCGGCCTTGACCTTCCGGTCATTCTCCTCGAGGAGGCGCTCCAGACGGTTCTGCTCCTCGCGCAACTCGCGGATCTGTTCGTAGACCCCGGCTTGACGCGCCTGGAGGCTCGACTCCATCTGCTGGACATTCGTCTGGAGACTTTCGACATCCTGACGGGCGGTGCGGTCCGCCGCCGCGCAGCCGAGGAGGAGCGCCAGCGCCGCGCCGCACGCAACAATCGCCCCGCGGCGCGCTTGGCGCGCCGACCATCCTCGACCGACAGCCCGCGGCAGGGGCATCACGGTGCGCCCGGGAGTTACTGCGCGGAAACCTTGAACTCGGCGCGCCTGTTCTTCGACCAGGCGGCCTCGTCGCTGCCGGGCACCGCCGGCTTCTCCTCGCCGTAACTGATCGTGTGCACGCGGTCGGAGGCGACGCCGAGAGCGATCAGGTAACGCCGCACCGAGAGTGCCCGCCGCTCGCCCAGGGCCAGGTTGTACTCGTCCGTGCCGCGCTCGTCGCAGTGGCCTTCGATGAGCAACTGGCTCCCCGCTTTGTTTGCCAGCCACTTCGAAATGTTTTCGAGCACCGGTTGATACTCGGGCCGGATGTTCGATTTGTTGTACTCGAAGTAGATCGGCTTGAGGACGGCCCGGTCTTCGGCTGACGGATCGACGAACTCGATCATCGGGCTTTCCTTGATCGGGATATCCTCGCCGCGGCTCGCCAGCAACTGCGCCGTGCGTTGCTCGTCGGTCAGGCCGCCCGTCGGTTGGCTGCTGCCGCGCCTGCGCCTGCCGCCTGCGGAAGAGTCAGTGGGTCGTGTAACCCCGACCATCTCGCTCACCCTGGGCTGCGGAGCGGTGTCCGTCTTGGTGATTTTCTTGGGACAACCGAGAAGAAGCGCGCCAACCGCCGGAATCATCAAGATCGCGAACAACGCCCGTGGACCATGCTTCATGCCTGCACCTCCCTGATCGATCGGTCGCTAAAATCCCATTTTCTGCACGCCCCTTGTCTCGAAGCGCCCGCGGCAAACAACTCGCTCACCGGACAGCATAACCACCCACGGAAAAAATGCAAGCGGGCCGGGTATGTTACGGGGACCAGGCCGGCGAGGTGAAACTGCCTTTCTCGCGGGTGACCCGGAAGCGCTCGCCGGAGAGCGTGTCGATGACGACCAGGCGGTAGGCGTTGCCGCGCCCCTGGCTGTAGACGACATGCCGGCCGTTTGGAGCGAACGCGGGGTTTTCCTTGTGCTCCGCATCGAAGGTCAGCTGTTGCTGGTCGCCCGTGCCCGGATCGAGGAGGACCAGCTGGAAGGTGCCTTCAATCTGCGCGGTGAAGACGATACGGTCTCCGCGCGGAGACCAGTCCGGCGAGGTGGCGTAATTGCCCACGAACGAAACCCGTCGCATGCGTCCGCCGTTTGCGCCGAGCAGGTAGATCTGGGGCCCGCCGCCCTGGTCGGAGACCAGCGCGATCTGGGCGCCGTCGGGAGACCAGACGGGGGAGGTCTCGACGGCCGGGGTGAAGGTCAGGCGCTTGAGTTCCGAGCCGTCGACCGCCATGCGGTAGATCTCGGGGTTGCCGTCGCGGCTGAGCACGAGGAGCATCAGCCGACCGTCCGGAGAAATCGCGGGCGAAGCGTTCAATCCGGGGAAGAACGCGAGGCTGCGCACCTGGCCGGTCGTCACGTTCTGGGCGACGATCTCCGGGCGCCCCTGGCGATAGGTGACATACGCCACCCGCGTGCCGTCGGGAAACCACGCGGGGTACAAGGCGAGAACCCCGTCGGCGGAGAGCGGTCGCCGGTTGCGCCCGTCGTAATCCATGATCACGACGCGCTTGGGGCTGGTGCCGTCGGACCACGTGGCTGCGATCCGCGTCAGGGCGAGTCCCGGGCCGCCGGTCAGCGCCCGGACCACCGCGTCCGACAGCCGGTGCGCCAGGCGCGGCGCTTCGGCCGGGGCGTCGCTCTCCTCGCGGGAGAGCAGTTCGGGCCCGCGCGCCGACGTCGAACAGCGTGGCGCGCAGCACCAACCGGCCGGCCTGACGCGCGACATCGACGCGCAGCAACAGTTCCGCGCCGAACGCCGCCCAGGCGGCAGGGTCGGTCTGGGCCGCTCCCCGCTCCTTCTCGGCCTGTGCCAGCAGCGGTCCCGCGAGCGGCAGGAGACGGAAATACCCGGTCACGACCAGGTCGTTCTCGAGGGTCTGACGCAACGTCAGCTCGTCTGGGCCCTCGGTCGCCGCCAGCGGCGGCAGCGCCAGAACGATCTTCCGGTCCGCGGCCTTCGAAACATCGAGCCACACTTCCGCCGCAAACGCCGGCGCTGCCGCGAGCATCACAAGCGCGGCAACGAGCGCCCAGCGCCACTGCACAGGGGTTGCTTTCAACGGCTGGTTCTCCTTGTCTTGAAAAGCACGGCACACTGCAGGTTGCTCGAAAGGGTCCGGATGCAATGCGTGCGATGGCTCTGGACGGGGGTCAGCCCCGCCCCTGCGAAGGTCGCAGCGCGGGAACGGGTAGGGGAGGGGTTCATCCCCTCCCGCAGCGAGCGGGCCGTTTTCAGCGACCCGCTAACGCTCGTTCTGGAAGCGGATGACGACATCGAGGCTCTCCTCAGCGTATTGTTCGGGAAGCGCCGGGACCTGGCCGAGGCCCTGGACTGCCGCCAGCGCGGACTTGTCGAAACGGGCCGAGCCCGAGCTCTCCTTGAGGGCGACGCCGCCGACCCCGCCGCCGCGGTCGATGCGAAAGGACACCAGGGCGGCCGGGGGGCGGCTGCTCTGGAAATACTCGCTCGGGGGTGACCAGCGGGCGAAGACTTTCTCCTTGAGCACCGCAAGGTACCAGGCGTGCGGGAAGTATCCGACAGGCACGATGGCTTCCCGCGTCGTCGGCGGGGCTCCCGGGACCGGCCGCTCGGGGCTCGGCGCGCTGGCGGTCGACTTCCGCCGGGGGCAGGCTGGCGATCCCCGGGGGGGCGATCTCGGCAGGACGGCTTTCCGCGGGGGCGGCCGAGGCCAGCCGGCGTGCCAGGCGCTCGCTCAGCGCGGGTCGCGCCTCCGCGGGCGGCGCCGGGGTGCGGGTCGCGGTCGGCTCTGGTGCTCGCACCGGGATCACGACGCGCGGCGCCACAACCGGGACGGCGGGCCGGGCGGCGGCGGGTTCAGGGATCGAGGCGGCGGGCGGTTTGAGAGCCCGCGGTGCGACGGGCGGCGGGGCAACGCGCGCCGCGGCGGTGTCGACGGGGGGCGGGGCCTTTTGCCGCGGGGCCGCGGCCGGTTCAAGGTAGGTCACCAGGCGCACCGGCCGGGCGATCTGCGGTATCGTCAGGGGCTGTCGGGTCGCCGAAAGCAGCAGAAACGAGATGATGAAGGCCGCGTGCGCCGCGAGCGACCACGATAAGGCGCGCCCCACGGCTCACCCTCCGGGGCTGCGCGTGGCGAGCCCGATGTTCGTCAGCCCGCTCCCCCGGACCAGGTCGAGAACGCGGATCAGCTCGCCGTAGGGGATACCGGTGTCGCCGCGCAAAACGACCGGTGTCTCGGGGTTCGCGCGCGCGGCATCGGTGAGGCGGGTCCGCAGCTGCGCCTCGGTGACCTGCTGGTTGTTGAAAAACAGAGACCCCGCCTTCGCGAGGCTCACCAGGACCGGTTTGGTCGCGACCATCTTGTAGGGCTTGGCGACGGGCAACTGGACGTCGATGCCGTGTTCGAGGGTCGGGGAGACGAGCATGAAGATGATCAGGGTGACCAGCAGCACGTCCACGAGCGCGGTGACGTTCATGGTCGTGTTCGGCTCGAAGCCGAAGGCGCGGCGTTTGCTCTGGTAGAAAGACATGGGCTGCGCCGCGCTCCTACCGGCGGTCCTCGCGGACGTATTCGCGTTCGATCAGGGCGAGAAAGTCGGCCAGGAACGTGTCGGCCTCGCCGGCGAGTTCGCGGATGCGCGCGCCGATGATGTTGTAGCCGAGCAGCGCGGGGATGGCCACCACGAGGCCGAAGGCGGTCGCGATCAGGGCCTCCGAGATGCCGGAACCGACGGCGGTGACGCCGGTGGCCCCCTGGCTGCCCATGGCCTGGAAGGCCTCGAGGATGCCCCAGACCGTTCCGAGCAGGCCGAGGAAGGGAGCGGCGCTGATGGTCGTCGCGAGGATGATCAGCAGGTGCTCGAGGTCGAGGAAATACTTGTCCTCCACCGCCGTGACCGTGCGGGAGAGCGTCTCGAACTGGTGCGGGCCGATGCGGGTCCGCGCCGCCTCCCCGGGACCCGGCGCGCGACTGAGAAAGGCCTGGAGTTCCTCGCACCCGCGGGAGAACACCGCGACGAGCGGCGACTCCAGCCGCGCCTTCGCGCCGCCGATCTGCCGGTAGAGCCCCGGGATGTCCCGCCGGTTTTTTCGGTAGAGATCGAGGAAGCTGCGGGTGGCGCGGGCATTGCGGTGCAGGAGCAGGCCCTTGCGGATCATGATCGCCCAGGCGACGACCGAGAGCAGGAACAGCAGAAGATAGATCGCCTTGGCCGCAAGGCTGGCGGTGGCGAAATGGTGCAACCAGAAGTTCATGTCCATCGGCGTTCGCGTCCTCCCCTTGTTCGGGGTAGTATAGCCGAATGAAGGCCCGAACCGTCAACGGCTCTGCCGCGAGAATTCTTGCGCTGCTGGATCGCCACTACCCCGCCGCCGGCTGCTCCCTGGACTTTTCCACGCCGCTGGAGTTGCTCGTGGCCACCATCCTGTCGGCGCAGTGCACGGATGAACGGGTGAACAAGGTCACCCCGGCGCTGTTCGCCAAATACCCGGGGGCGGCCGCGTACGCCGCCGCCGATCCCGCCGTCCTCGAGCAGGAGATCCGCTCCACCGGTTTTTTTCGGAACAAGGCGGCGAACATCATCGGCGCCGCCGGACGGATCGTCGCCCGGCACGGGGGCGACGTGCCTCGCACCATCGAGGAGCTCACGGCGCTCCCCGGCGTCGGGCGGAAGACCGCGAACGTCATCCTCGGGAATGCCTTCGGCATCCCCGGGATCGTCGTGGACACCCACGTCGGGCGGATCGCCGCGCGCCTCGGGCTCACCGCCGCGGCCGACCCGGTGAAGATCGAGTTCGAGCTCATGCCCCTCATCCCCCGCGAGCGCTGGGTTCGTTTTTCCCACCAGCTCATCGCACACGGCCGCGCGCTCTGTCGGGCGCCGCGGCCGCTCTGCGCCGCGTGCTTCCTCGATGCGACGCTCTGTCCGAGCCGGGCGCCGCTTTCCGGCTTGCCCCCCGGCCCTGAAAAAGTGTATTCTTCACCCGTTGCGGTCGCCCCCGGGATCCCCCCCGGGGCGCCTGGAAGCCGCAGCCGATCTGGTACGAAGCGGAAGGAGGGTTCCCGCTGGAAATAATCGGGCAGAGTTCGGGAATTCGTCGCGTGAAGGAGCTCGTCTCCAAGGTCGCGCCGTCCGGCCACACCGTGCTCATTCAGGGCGAGAGCGGCGTGGGCAAGGAACTGGTCGCGCGTTCGATCCACAAGACAAGTCCCCGCCGCGACCGGCCGTACGTCGTGGTCGACTGCGGCATGCTCAACGAGAACCTGCTGCAGAACGAGCTCTTCGGCCACCAGCGGGGTGCCTTCACCGGCGCGACCGCCCTCAAGCACGGTCTCTTCGAGGTCGCCGACACCGGGACGCTCTTTCTCGACGAGATCGGCGAAGTCAGCCCGGTGCTCCAGGCCAAGCTGCTGCGCGTGCTCGAGACCGGCAGCTTCCGGCGGCTGGGCAGCACGGTGGACCTGAAGGTCGACGTCCGTCTCGTGGCGGCGACCAATCGCGACCTCCTGCAGATGAGCCGCGAGGGGACCTTCCGGGAGGACCTTTTCTACCGGCTCAACGTCTTCCCCGTGCTGGTCCCGCCGCTGCGCGAGCGGCGCGACGACATCCCGCTGCTGGCGCGTCACTTCCTCCGTCGAGCGAACCACCCGGGAGGCGAGAAGAAGCTCGCCCCCGAGGCGCTGGATCTGCTCAAGTCGTACGCGTGGCCGGGGAACATCCGCGAATTGCAGAACATGATCGAAAGCGCCGTGATCATCGCGGAAAGTGCCGAGATTCAGGCGCGGGATCTCCCGGTGGTCGTGCGGGGGCAGGACCCGCAGGCCGGGCTCGACCTGTCCGAAAACATGTCCCTCGAGGAGTTGGAGCGGCGTTACATCAGTCTCCTGCTCGAGCGCCTCGGCGGGCATCGCGCCAAGGTGGCCAAGGTGCTCCAGATCAGCGAGCGCAATCTGTACCGCAAGCTCCGCGCCTACCACCTCGCCGACACCAGGGCCGGCAGTCGCCGCCGCGCTCCCGCGTCCGCAACGCACTGACACACCGTCAGTGCGCCGGCTGACATCATGTCAGGGTGCGTCCGTCCGGGCTCGCCGGGCGATCGTCGCGACTGCCCGGGACTGCCGGAATACATCGGGAAGACAGCGCTTTTTCCGGTGCTGCTCGTTGTCATGGATGTGGCATGAAAGTTGCTCTCTGAGTTCCGGCAAGGAGGAGTGCACGTGCCGATCCCGAAAGTGCTGGTTTTTTCGCGCAAGCCGCCGGAGGAGGGGGGGCTCACCACCATCCTCGCCGACGAAGGCTTTCAGGTCGAGTGGACCGACAGCGGGCCAGCGGCGATCTGCGAGGCGCTCTCGGGCACCCTCGCGGCGTGCATCATCTTCGTCAGCCGCAATGCCGAACGCGAGGTCGATTATATCCCCTGTCTCAATCGGGTCGACCCGAAACTGCCGATCATCGTCATCAGCGAGCACGACTCGGTCGAACTCCAGCGCAAGGTGCGCCGCCACCGCGTGTTCTACTACCTGCTGCTCCCGCTCGATCGCGACGAGATTCGCGCCGTGTTGCGCAATGCCGTTCGCATCCCGGTGAAGAAACGCAAGCGCTCCTGAGCCGCTGTCGTCCGGCCTCCGTGTTCCCGTGCACTCCTGCCATGCTGTCATCAGCGCCTGACAATTCGTCAGCGCCGGAACATCGTGAATGTGAGTGCAGTCACGAAGCGTCTCCAGTCTCTTGAAAATCACCGCGTTCGCATGAATTTCTGATCGCCCGGCTGTTGGTATGTTTCTTGCTGTCGAATGGAGCGACTTGGAGGGGAAGATGGGACTGAACGAGGCATTGGCGGCCAAGCGAGGAGCGGTTCTGGAGCGGTGGTTCCAGGCCGTGCTCGCCACGTATCCCGCGGAAACGGCGCGCTTTCTCGCCGGTGGCGCGGACCCCTTCGCCAATCCCGTCGGCCACACGGTGCGCGAGGGGCTCGGGCGGCTCTACGACCGTTTCGCCACCGATGCGCCGGTCACCGAACTCTCGTCCGCGATCGACGGCATCGTGAGGATCCGGGCGGTTCAGGAGTTCACCCCCTCGGCGGCCGTCGGGTTCGTCTACACCCTCAGGGGGATTCTCCGCGAGGAGTTGGCCGACACCGACATCGATCCCGCCGGCCAGGCGGCGCTCGAAAGCGGCGTCGACCGTCTGGCGCTCGTCGCCTTCGACGTGTACATGCAGTGCCGCGAGAAGATCTTCGAGATCCGGGTGCGCGAGATCAAGGAGTCCCAGCTCCTGGCCGCGCGCTGCGGGTCATGAGGCGCAGCCGGGCTTCTCAGGGGCCAACAGCGGGGGGAGGGCGAATGAAGCTACTGAGTGCTCTGGCAGCCGTGGTGATCCTCACGGCCATCGGGCTCGCGGGGGGGAGTTCCGGGGGGCTGCAGTCACTGTTCGGCATCTGGATCCCGTACCTGGCGGTCGCGACCTTTATCGTCGGCATCGTCCTGCAGGTGATCACGCTGGGGCCGCTCGGCGGTCCCCTTCCGCATCCCGACGACCTGCGGGCAGCAGCGGGCGCTGCCCTGGATCCCGAACGACTCGCTCGAGGCGCCGCACACGACGGCGGCGGTGCTCAAGCGGATGTTCCTCGAGGTCTTCCTCTTCCGCTCGCTCTTCCGCAACACCCGGATGAAGCTGCAGGACGGCAACGCTGGTCTACGGCTCGACGAAGTGGCTCTGGCTCGGCGGGCTGGCCTTTCACTACGCCTTCTTCACGATCCTGATCCGCCACCTGCGCTTTTTCCTCGAGCCGATCCCGGCGGTCATCGTCTTCCTCGACCGGGCCGACGGCTTCTTGCAGATCGGCCTGCCCGCGCTGTACCTGACCGACGCGGTGCTTCTCGCCGCGCTCGCCTTCCTGCTGGTGCGCCGCCTCTTCGAGCCGCAGGTGCGCTACATCAGCTTCGCCTCGGACTTCTTCCCGCTGCTGCTGATCGCCGCGATCGCGATCACCGGGGTGCTGATGCGCTACTTCGTCCGGGTCGACGTCACGGCGATCAAGCAACTCGCGATGAGCCTGGCCACGTTCTCCCCGGCCGTTCCCGCCGGGGTCGGCTCGCTCTTCTTCGCGCACCTCTTCCTGATCTGCGTGCTGCTCGCCTACTTCCCCTTCTCCAAGCTGCTGCACGCGCCGGGGGTGTTCATGAGCCCGACGCGCAACCTCGCGAACAACAGCCGCGAGGTGCGCCACATCAACCCCTGGAACCCCGTGGTCAAGTTCCACACCTACGAGGAGTGGGAGGAGGAGTTCCACGTGCCGATGAAGAAGGCCGGCTTCCCCCTCGAGAAGGAATACAAGGAGTAGACGATGGCGACGCCGAAACCGCAGGAACTCGTCAACACCATCAAGAGCCAGCCCCCGGCGACGGAGTGGATGGACACGCCGCTGGACTTCCGGCCCGGCACCTTCTGCTACTCCGGCAAGGAGAAGTTCGTCGAGTACCTCGGCTTCCCCTTCCCGCGCGAGTGGCGGGCGCAGGAAGCCGACTGGAAGCTGCCGCCGAACTGGAAGGAGATCATCCTCGAGGGGATCCGCGAGCGGCTGCTGAAGTTCCGCTCCTTCCACGTGTTCATGGACATCTGCGTGCGCTGCGGCGCCTGCGCCGACAAGTGCCACTTCTACATCGGCTCCGGCGACCCGAAGAACATGCCGGTGCTGCGCGCCGAGCTGATGCGCTCGATCTACCGGCGCGAGTTCACGAAGGCCGGCAAGATCTTCGGGAAGATGGCCGGCGCCCGCGACCTGACCCCCGAGGTCATCAAGGAGTGGTACCAGTACTTCTACCAGTGCACCGAGTGCCGGCGCTGCTCGGTCTTCTGCCCCTACGGCATCGACACCGCCGAGATCACGATGATGGGGCGCGAGCTGATGCACCTGATCGGCGTGAACATCAACTGGATCCTCGAGCCGGCCGCGAACTGCTTCCGGGTCGGCAACCACCTCGGCATCACGCCGCACGCCTTCAAGGGCAGCATCGAGGGCCTGGTCGACGACGTCGAGAGCGCGACCGGGATCCGCCTCAACCCGACCTTCAACCGGAAGGGCGCCGAGGTCCTCTTCGTGACCCCGTCGGCCGACGCCTTCGCCGCGCCGGCGATCTTCACGCTGATGGGCTACATGCTGCTCTTCCACCAGATCGGGCTCGACTACACGTTCTCGGCGTTCAACTCCGAGGGCGGCAACTTCGGTTTGTTCACGTCGAACGAGATGATGAAGCGGCTCAACGTCAAGATGTACGCCGAGTCCAAGCGCCTCGGCGTGAAGTGGATCCTCGGCGGCGAGTGCGGCCACATGTGGCGCGTCGTGCACCAGTACATGGACACGATGAACGGGCCGGCGACCCACCTCGAGGTGCCGCAGTCGCCGGTCACCGGGACCGTCTTCGAGCACGCGAAGAGCACGAAGATGGTGCACATCTGCGAGTTCACCGCCGACCTGATCAGGAACAACAAGATCAAGCTCGACCCGAGCCGCAACGACAAGTACAAGGTCACGTTCCACGACTCCTGCAACACCGCGCGCGGCATGGGGATGATGGAGGAGCCGCGGTACATCATCAACAAGGTGATGAACCCCGCCAACTTCCACGAGATGCCGGAGAACACGATCCGCGAGCAGACCTACTGCTGCGGCTCGGGCTCCGGGCTCAACACCGACGAGCTGATGGAGATGCGCATGCGCGGCGGCTTCCCGCGCGGCAACGCGCTCAAGTCACGTCGTCGACAAGCACGGCGTCAACCTGATGGCCTGCATCTGCGCGATCGACAAGGCGACGCTCTCCTCGCTGGTCGACTACTGGGTCCCCGGGGTCGAGATCGGCGGCGTGCACGAACTGCTCGGCAACGCGCTGGTCATGGACGGCGAACCGGAGCGCACGAAGAACCTGCGCGGCGAGCCGCTCAAGGAGGAGTAGACGATGATCTACGACAAGGGCAAGATCTTCCTCGGGCTCGCGATCTTCGTCGGCCTGGTCGCGTCGCCGTTCTGGTACAACCCGGTCTTCGGCACGGGGGCGACGGCGCCGCCGAAGCTCAAGCTGCCGACGAACGCGACAAGCAGTGCGTCCTGCCGAAGGCCGAGATGCGGGCCTCGCACATGCAGGTCATCTACGACTGGCGCGAGATCGTCGTGCGCGGCGGGGGCAGGCGGAGACACTGCCGGACGGGCGGAAAGTCGACGGGCGGATGCTGACGCTGACGGACGGGCGGCAATTCAACATGAGCCTCTCGAACACCTGCCTCGGCTGTCACGAGCGGGCAAGAAGGAGTTCTGCGACAAATGTCACGGGTACCTCGCGGTCCAGCCGTTCTGCTGGGACTGCCACTTCGACCCGAAGGAGCAAGTCTGATGGGTACGGAAGAGGGGAAGGGGATGGACAGACGGGGATTCCTCAAGCTCGCGGGGCTCGGCGCCCTCGGGGCCGCCGGCCTGCCTGCCGGCTGGAGCCTGCTGAAGCCCGGCGAGGCCCTGGCCTCGACGGACGGGCGCGCCGCGCGGCGGCAAGCGCTGGGCGATGGTCGTCGACCTGCGCACGGACTGCCCGGACGGCTGCCGGGAGTGCATCGCCGCCTGCAACACGACGCACAATGTCCCGACGTTCGCCGACGAAGCCAACCCGAAGCTGCACGAGATCAAGTGGATCTGGCAGACGCCGTACCACAACGCGTTCCCCGGCACGCGAGCAGGAGCACGCCCGCGAGGACCTCGAGCACAAGGAGGTCACGGTCCTGTGCAACCACTGCGAGAACCCGCCCTGCGTCCGGGTCTGCCCGACCAAGGCCACCTACCAGCGGCCGGACGGCATCGTGATGATGGACTTCCACCGCTGCATCGGCTGCCGCTTCTGCATGGCCGGCTGCCCCTACGGCTCGCGCAGCTTCAACTGGCGCGACCCGCGCGCCGGCCTGCCCGCCAAGGTGCCGAACCCGGCCTACCCGACGCGGATGAAGGGCGTCGTCGAGAAGTGCACCTTCTGCTCCGAGCGGCTGGACAAGAATCTGCCGCCGGCCTGCGTCGAGGCCTGCACCGAGAAGCTGCTGGTCTTCGGCGACCTGCAGGACGCGGCGTCCGCCGGTGCGCGCGCTCCTCGAAGGAGCACTTCACCATCCGTCGCAAGCCGAACCTGGGCACGCAGCCCCAGGTCTACTACATCGTCTAGGGGAGGCGGGCCATGCTGGAAAAAGCGCTCTCGGGAAGCAAGCGGTACTGGACGTGGGTCACCCTCCTGCTCGCCCTGATCGGCATCGGGGCGGGCTTCTACGCGCAGCAGTTCAACGAGGGGCTCGGGATCACGGGCATGAGCCGCGACGTCTCCTGGGGCTTCTACATCGCCCAGCTGACGTTCTTCGTCGGCGTCGCCGCCTCGGCGGTGATGCTCGTCATCCCGTACTACCTCCACGACTACAAGAAATTCGGCAAGATCACGATCCTCGGCGAGTTCGTCGCGATCGGCGCGGTGACGATGTGCCTGCTCTTCGTCATCGTCGACCTCGGCCAGCCGATGCGGCTGATGAACGTCATCCTGCACCCGACGCCGAACTCCGTGCTCTTCTGGGACATGATCGTCCTCAACGTCTACCTCTTCCTGAACCTGCTCATCGGCTGGACCTGCCTGACCGCCGAGAAGAAGGGCGTGCCGCACCCGAAGTGGATCAAGCCCTTCATCTACCTCTCGATTCCCTGGGCGGTCTCGATCCACACCGTGACGGCCTTCCTCTACGCCGGCCTGCCCGGCCGCGGCTTCTGGCTCACGGCGGTCATGGCGCCGCGCTTCCTGACCTCGGCCTTCGCCGCCGGCCCCGCGCTGCTGATCCTGCTGGCGCTGCTCGTGCGCAAGGTCTCCAAGTTCGACCCGGGCAAGGAGCAGATCCAGACCCTCGCGAAGATCGTGGCCTACGCGCTGCCGCTGAACCTCTTCCTGCTCGGCTGCGAGATCTTCACGGTCTTCTACAGCGGCCTCCCCGACCACAAGTTGCACTTCGAGTACCTCTACTTCGGCCTGCACGGCTACAATGCCCTCGTGCCCTGGATGTGGGCCTCGGTCGTCATGGCGGTCGCGGCGATCGTGCTGCTCGTCAACCCGGGGACGCGCCGCAACGAGACCGTGCTCGCCTGGGCCTGCGTCATGACGTTCCTGGCGACCTGGATCGACAAGGGCATGGGGATGATCTCCGGCGGCTTCGTGCCGAACCCGCTCGAGGAGATCACCGAGTACATGCCGACGTTCCCGGAGGTCATGATCACGGTGGGCATCTGGGCGATCGGGGCGCTGATCATCACGGTGCTCTACAAGATCGCGATCGCGGTGCGCGAGCAGGAGGCGGCGTAGCGGGACGGCAAGCGGCAGGCAACCGCGGGCTGGAGCCGGCGCACCGCGGCGACGGCCCGCTGTCATCGTGGTAGACAAGAGGCAGGTAACCCAAAAGGAGGAGTAAGGAATGGCGCACATTGAAGTTGGCGGCAAGCAGATCGAGGTCGACGAGGACGGCTACATCCAGAAGCTCGAGGACTGGACCGAAGACGTCGCCAAGTACATCGCGAACGTCGAGCAGGTCGAGCTGACGCCCGAGCACTGGGAGATCATCAACTTCCTGCGCAGCTACTACCAGGAGTACAAGATCGCGCCGATGATCCGGATCCTGACCAAGGAAATCGCCAAGAAGATGGGCCCGGAGAAGGGCAACACCAAGTACCTCTACTCGCTGTTCCCGGCCGGCCCGGCCAAGCAGGCCTGCAAGATCGCCGGTCTGGCCAAGCCCGCCGGCTGCGTGTAGGGCGGATTCCGGTGCGGGGAGCCCGGTGTCGGACCTGCGTCATGCGGTGCGCGTCCATCTCGAGCGCGGGGAGTACGCCCCGGCGGTCGACCTGGTTGCCGCCGACCGGCGTCTGGCGCGGGCACTGGTCTCCTTGCTCTACGATCCGGACGAACTCGTCCGGTGGCGGACCGTGAGCGCCCTCGGTCATCTGGCCGGGGCGCACCCGGAGCTGGCTCAGCCGCTCGTGACGCGGCTGCTACTGGAGCCTCAACGACGAGTCCGGGGGCATCGGCTGGATGTCGGCGCCGGCCCTCGGCGAGATCGGCCGCCGCGCGCCGCAGCTGCTCAGCCGGTGCGTCCGGCCCCTCGTCCGCTACCTCGACGAGCCGTTCCTGCTCCCCGGGGCGCTCTGGGCGATCGGCCGGCTTGCGCCGGCGTACCCTGCCGAAACGCGGGAGGTCGTCCCCGAGGTTGCGCTCTGCTGCTCCTCGTCCGACCCGGCGGTGCGGGCCCACGCGGCCTACGCCCTCGGCGAGGTCGGGGACGGCCGGGCGCGGCTCGCGCTGACCGGTCTTGCGGATGACGAAAGCCCGGCCCGGATCTACGAGGGCGGACAGCTGGTGACCAAACAGGTGCGGGATTGGGCCGGGGCGGCGCTCGCCCGGCTGCGGGCGGCATAAGCCCCGCGCCAACGAACCACACACTCCCCGCCGCTGGTGGCGGGGCGATCTGAAAGGGAGGACGTACAGATGGCGGATCACGTTCACAAGTACAAGACCCCGCTGCTCGACGAGCTCGAGAAGGGGCCGTGGCCGAGCTTCGTGAAGGAGATCAAGCGCGCGGCCGCGAAGAGGCCGATGGCCGAGGGTCTCCTCGGGCAGCTCGAGCGGTCCTACAAGGACAAGCAGACCTACTGGAAGCACGGCGGCCTCGTCGGCGTCCAGGGCTACGGCGCCGGCGTCATCGGCCGCTATACGGCCCTCAGCGCCGAGTTCCCCGAGGTCACCGCCTTCCACACGGTCCGCATCAACCAGCCCGCCGGCTGGTTCTACAGCTCGAAGGCGCTGCGCACGCTCTGCGACATCTGGGACAAGCACGGCTCGGGCCTGCTCAACGTGCACGGCTCCACCGGCGACTTCGTGCTGCTCGGGACGACCTCCGAGCAGCTCGAGGACTGCTTCACGGACTACTCGAACGCCGGCTGGGACCTCGGCGGCTCCTCCTCCGACATGCGGACCCCCTCCTGCTGCAACGGCATGGCGCGCTGCGAGTTCGCCTGCTTCGACACGATGGCGCTCTGCCACGACCTGACCATGACCTACCAGGACGAGCTGCACCGCCCGGCCTTCCCCTACAAGTTCAAGATCAAGATCGCCGGCTGCCCGAACGACTGCGTGGCCTCGATCGCCCGCTCCGACCTCTCCATCCAGGGCACCTGGAAGGACGAGATCCAGATCGACCAGGCCGAGGTGCGCGGCCTACGCCAAGGCCGGCATGGACATCAATGCCGAGATCACCGAGATGTGCCCGACCGCCTGCATGAAGTGGGACGGCAAGACGATGAAGATCAACAACCACGAGTGCAACCGCTGCATGCACTGCATCAACTTCATGCCCAAGGCCCTGCGGCCCGGCAAGGAGCGCGGCGCGACGCTGCTCGTCGGCGGCAAGGCCCCGATCCTCGAGGGCGCGCAGCTCGGCTCGGTGGTCGTGCCCTTCATGCCGATGAAGGCGCCCTTCTCGGAGGTCAAGGAGTTCATCCAGAAGCTCTGGGACGTCTGGGGCGAGAACGGCAACAACCGCGAGCGCATCGGCGAGTTCATGCTCCGCGTCGGGGTCGGCAACTTCATGGAGTCCATCGGCGAGGCCCCGAACCCGAACATGGTCATGCACCCCCGCGAGAACCCCTACATCTTCTACGAAGAGTACTTCGAGGAAGAGTAGCTCCCGGCGCTGTTTGCGGAAACCAAACCCACGACGCCTAACGGCAGGAGGATAGAGAAGACATGGTAGCTGCCAAGCGTGAGACGGACATCGGCCCGCCCCACTACGAACAGTTTCTGCACCCGATCATCAAGAAGAACTACGGCACCTGGAAGTACCACGAGTCGGTCAAGCCCGGCGTGATGGTCCACGTCGCCGAGAGCGGCGACAAGATCTTCACCGTGCGCGCCGCCTCGCCCCGCCTCGTGAGCACGGACTTCATCCGCGACCTGTCGGCCATCGCCGACAAGTACTGCGATGGTTTCCTGCGCTTCACGAGCCGCAACAACGCCGAGTTCATGCTCGGCGATCTGAAGAACGTCGATCCCCTGATCGCGGACCTCGCCAAGCTCGGGATTCCGGTCGGCGGCATCAACAACTCGATCTCGAACATCGTCCACACCCAGGGCTGGGTCCACTGCCACACCCCGGCGACGGACGCCTCCGGCGTCGTGAAGGCGGTCATGGACGAGCTGATCGACTACTTCACCCACGAGAATCTCCCCGCCAAGCTGCGCGTCGCGCTCGCCTGCTGCCTGAACATGTGCGGCGCGGTGCACTGCTCGGACATCGCGATCCTCGGCATCCACCGGCGCCCGCCGAAGGTCAACGACGCCCGCGTGACCGACCTCTGCGAGATCCCGACGACGGTCTCGGCCTGCCCGACCGCGGCCATCCGCCCCGCGATGGTCGACGGCAAGCAGACGGTGACGGTCGACGACTCGCGCTGCATGTACTGCGGCAACTGCTACACCTCCTGCCCGGCCATGCCGCTCGCGAACCCGATCAACGACGGCATCTCGATCTGGGTCGGCGGGAAGGTCTCCAACGCCCGCAGCACGCCGATGTTCTCGAAGCTGGCGATCCCCTACCTCCCGAACAACCCGCCGCGCTGGCCCGAGGTCACCGACGCCGTGAAGCACCTGGTCGAGGTCTACGCCAAGCACGCCATCAAGCACGAGCGTTTCGGCGAGTGGGCGAACCGGATCGGCTGGCCGCGCTTCTTCGAGCTCACCGGCCTGGAGTTCACCAAGTACCACATCGACGACTACAAGCTGGCGCAGAAGACCCTGCGCTGCACCTCGCAGATCAAGTTCTAGGCGAAGGAGGAGACGAACATGGGTACCGTTTCCCACGCAGACTTGGCCGAGGGCATCTTCAAGATGGTCGAGGCCGACGCCGGCAAGATGCGCTACAAGCCGCGCGACCTCGAGAAGGGGATGACCAAGAAGTTCGGCGAGGGCTCGTTCTCGAAAGAGGAGTTCAAGGCCGCCCTCAAGGACCTGATGGACAACGGGCGCCTGGTCTACGGGTACTACGGCGGCGTCTCGGTGGAGCTGCCGCACCAGGAAGGCTCCTCGAAGTAGGCAGTTCGGCAGCACACGGTACAACACCCGGCGGGCGGGCGGGGCTTCCTCCCCGCTTCGCCCGCCGGTTTACGTTGCAGGGTTCGTAGGGGGGGTTCAGCCCCTCCCGCAACAGACGGGCCACGGAGTGTGGCCTACCAGAATGAGAGGGAGCACACGTTATGGCGGAGATGAAAGTCGTCAAGAAGGTCATGAAGCTCGGCGGTCGCGGCGCGTCCGGCGGCAAGAACGAAGACACCGGGCTGCGGCCGTACTACGTCGAGAAGATCCCGCCGTGCACCTTCATGTGCCCGAGCGCCGAGGACATCCGCGGGTACCTGACGTATATCGCGCAGGCCGAGAAGTACGGGCGCACCGCCTCGGAAACGTTCACCGAGGGCTGGCACATCATCACCAACCGCAACCCCTTCCCGGCCTCGATGGGCCGGGTCTGCCCGCACCCCTGCGAGGGCGCCTGCAACCGCGGCAAGCTCGACACGCCGGTGGCGATCAACAACATGGAGCGCTGGGTCGGCGACTGGGGGATCAAGCACAAGCTGCGCGCGAAGAAGCTCGTCGACGAAAAGCGGTCCGAGAAGGTCGCGGTCGTCGGCGGCGGCCCCGCCGGCCTCTCCTGCGCCTACCAGCTGGCGCGTCGCGGCTACGCCGTGACGGTGTTCGAGGGCTTCTCGCAAGGCCGGCGGCATGCTGCGCTACGGCATCCCGAGCTACCGCCTCCCCGAGGACGTGCTCGACGCGGAGATCCAGGCGATCCTCGACCTCGGCGTCGAACTGCGCACCGGCGTGCAGGTCGGCCGCGACGTCGCGATGGAGGACCTGCGGCGCGAATACCAGGCGGTCTACCTGGCGATCGGCGCCCAGAAGGGCGTCAACCTCGGCCTCCCGGGCGAGGACGCCCCGAACTGCTTCTCCGGCGTCGACTTCCTGCACCGCGTGACCGTCGGCGAGAAGATCGACGTCGGCGACAAGGTCATCGTGATCGGCGGCGGCAACACCGCGATCGACGCCGCGCGCACCTCGCGCCGCCTCGGCGCGCACGTGACGCTGCTGTATCGGCGCACCCGCAAGGAGATGCCGGCGATCGAGCACGAGATCACCGAGGCCGAGCACGAGAACGTGGTCTACGAGTTCCTGTCGGCGCCGCTCGAGATCGTCGTCAAGGACGGCCGCGCCGTCGCCGTGAAGTGCCAGCGCATGGAACTCGGCGAGCCCGACGCCAGCGGCCGGCGCCGTCCGGTCGCCGTCCCCGGTTCGGACTACGAGGTCCCCTGCACCGCGGTCATCGCCGGCATCAGCCAGAGCCCGGTCTGGACCGGCCTCGAGGAGTTCCGCGGCGAGAAGGGCTGGATCGACGTCAACGAGGTCCACGAGACTGCGGTCCCGGGCGTCTTCGCCGGCGGCGACGTCACCGTTGGTCTCGGCATCGCGACCCAGGCGATCGGCCTCGGCCGCCAGGCCGCGGAGATCATCGACCGCAAGTTCCACGGTCTCGGCGCCCCCGAGCCCGATCCGCGCAAGATCATCCGCGCCGACCAGATCATCGCCCTGCAGCTCAACGAGAAGAAGCCGCGTCAGGAGCGCCGCCAGATCCCGGTGGCCGAGCGCATCGTGGATTTCCGCGAGTGCGACACGACCTACGAGGAGTCCGAGGCGGTCACCGAGAGCAAGCGCTGCCTCTCCTGCGGTCTCTGCTGCGACTGCGACAACTGCTTCATGTACTGCCAGGACAAGGCGATCGAGCGGCTCGACAAGAGCCTGCCGATCGGGCAGCACTACAAGGCGATCTTCGAGAAGTGCATCGGCTGCAAGAAGTGCGCGGAAGCGTGCCTCTGCGGCTACATCGACATCCGCTAGTACCGCGTCACGCGTGAGACGGCGGGGGGCCTGCGGGCCTCCCGCCGTTGTTTTATCCAAGGGGCTGACGTCCCCGTGCGCGAGGCGACGGAGGATTCCCTTCGGTCGTGCGTCTGCGCCGCCGGCCCGCACGGCGCCCGGGGCTCGCGGTCTCGTAACTCGCCCTTCGGGCTCAAACAACGAGCCCGCGTTCCCTGCGGGACCGCTCCGGTCACCGCTCCGGGCTTATCGGCGGCTCCGCGCATCTTCCCTCAGTGACATCCTCAGCCGCCTCGCTGATGACGATGCGTCACTGAACGGAGAGGTCGATCAAAAGCGGTCCGGATGCAAGGCGGCCGACGAGCCCATGCCGGCCGGGGATCGTACCCCGGCCCTACGATGTACGCCGCAGGACGAGTCAGCCGGGGTCAGCCCACCCGCACGCGAGATGGACCTTGTTCAGCGGCCGTCCCGGTGCGCGAGCCAGTCGCCGCCGATGCGATGCGGGGGTGGCGGTCGGTGCCCGCCCAGAGGTAGGTCCACGCGAGTTGCTCCCCGGCCTCGGCGGTCGTCACCTTGATCAGCGCGCGCCGGAACAGGGCGCGGGAGGCCTCGAAACCCTCGAAGCCCTCGACGCCGTCGAGGTGCGTCAGCGCGAGGGGCACGTCGCGCAGTTCGACCAACTCGCCGTGAACGGTCCCCTCGGCGCCGGCGAGCATCCCGGGGAAGGAGCCGCAGTCGAGGAGGGCACCCTTCGCGGTCGCCGGGAGGGCGTCGGCCGTGCCGCCGCAGCTGTTCGAACTCCCCGTGCCTGCTGCCGCCGCTCAGCAGCGTGCCGTAGACGAAGAGGCCGGTCGCCAGAAAAGGCACTTCGTCGCCCCGCGCCGCCGCCTGGAGCGTGCGGTCGTCATGGCCGAACGCGGCGAGACCCTCGGCCATGATCCGGACGTACGCCTCGGCCGGTGCCACCAGGCCAGGCTGCCGGTACTCGGGGGCGACCTCGTAGGCCCGCGCCATGACTTCCCGGCCGTTGGCCAGGAGAACCCGCTTTTCCACCTGCCGGTAAATCAGCGGCACCCCTTCCTTGAGGTCGAGGGTTCTCAGGTCTTCCTCGGTCGCCTCGAAGAGAGCGCCGGGGACAATTTTGCCGACGCTCGGGCGGAGGTCCAGGACGCCACCCTTGCGCGACGGGGAGAGATAGTCGAACACTGCCTCGTGGTCCGGCAGGTACGCCGGCACGCCGGGTTTCACCATCAGTGCGGGAGGGCGCCCCAGCCGCTGGCACCAGAGTTCAAGATCCTTGAGATTCAGATTCGACCCGTACGCGAAGACCCGCTCCATTGTCTGCCTCCCCGGATTTCAGCCCGGCGCCGTTTACCGACAGGCGCTCAGAATACCAACAATTCGCTCCCGGTGCGAAGTCCGGCTCCGCAGTGCGGTACAATACGGCGGTGCGATACTACCCGTTGTTCATGGACCTGGCCGGCCGGCCCTGCCTCGTCGTCGGGGCCGGCGCGGTTGCGGCGCGCAAGGCGCGTTCCCTGCTCGACTGCGGCGCACGGGTGACCGTCGTCGGCGTGCGCCCTGCGGCGGCGTTTCGCGCGCTCGAGCGTCGGGGGGTGGTGGTGCGGGACCGGCGCTTTCGCGCGAGCGATGTCGGCCGTCAGGCGCTGATCATCGCCGCCACCGACGACCGCGCCGTGAACGCGGCGGTTGCGGCCGCGGCCCGGCGCAAGGGGATCCCCGTGAACGCGGTGGACGACCCCGAGCACTGCAGCTTCATCGTGCCGGCGGTCGTGACGCGCGGCGATCTCACGGTGGCGATCTCGACGGGAGGCAGGAGTCCCGCCGCTGCGCGCCTGGTGAAAGAGTTGATAGCGGGAATCCTCGGGGACGAATACGCCGCCCTCGTGCGTCTGCTCGGCGCGCACCGGGGCCGGATGAAAGACGCCGTCGCGGGGCAGGCGTCGCGCGCCCGGGCCTGGCAGCGCATGATCGACGCCGGAGTGCTCGAATCCCTGCGCCGCGGTGACAAGGCCGGCGCGGCGATCACGGTTCGCAGGTGTCTGGCGGATGCGGCGCTCGCCGGGACAGCTGTCGCGAGGGTGACGGCGGTCCGCAGCGACAGCACCCCGCAGCCTGCACGCAAAACGAACGTTCGAACGGAACGAACGGCAGAAGGGAATCACGGAGGTAACGCATGTCCAAAGGCAAAGTCTACATCGTCGGCGCCGGACCCGGTGACCCGGGGCTGCTGACGCTGCGCGCCGTCGAACTGCTGCGCACGGCGGACGTCATCTTCTACGACTACCTCTGCGGCGATGGCTTCATGGCCTATCGCAACCCCGCGGCCGAGTGCATCTACATCGGCAAGCGCGGGCACCGCCACCACACGCCGCAGGAGCAGATCAACCGCATGCTCGTCGAAGCCAACCGCGCCGGCAAGCAGGTCGTGCGCCTCAAGGGCGGCGACCCCTTCGTGTTCGGGCGCGGCGGCGAGGAGGCCGAATTTCTCGCCGACCACGGCATCGCCTTCGAGGTGGTGCCGGGCGTGACCTCGGCGGTCGCGGCACCCGCATATGCCGGCATCCCGGTGACGCACCGCACCTACGCGGCTTCGGTGGCCTTCGTGACCGGGCATCGCAAGGCGGAAAACGGCGAGGACGAGATCCCGGTGCCGACCGCGGACACCCTGGTCTACCTGATGGGGGTGACGCACATCCGCGGGATCGGCGAGAAGCTGCTCGCCGCCGGCCGCGATCCGGCCACCCCGGCGGCGGTCGTGCAGTGGGGAACCCGGCCGACGCAGCGCACCGTGACCGGGACCATCGCCACGATCGCCGACATCGTCGAGCGCGAGCACATCCACCCGCCGGCCGTGCTCGTCGTCGGCGAGGTCGTGCGTCTGCGCGAGAAGCTCAACTGGTTCGAGCGCGGACGGGACGCCGACGCCGCAACGCTGGAAGAGCGCTGGGAGGCGGACGAGTGACGTTGCCGCGCCTGTTGGTGGCGGCGCCCTCGCGGGGATCCGGCAAGAGTACCGTCACGATCGGCATCGCGGCGGCGCTGCGCTCCCGCGGCCGGGCGGTTCAGCCTTTCAAGAAGGGGCCGGACTTCATCGATCCGATGTGGCTCTCCGCGGCCGCGGGACGCCGCTGCCGGAACCTGGATTTCTTCATGATGGGCGGCGAGCGGATCGCGGCCTCGTTTCCCGGGCGGGCTGCCGGCGCCGATCTGGCGCTGGTCGAGGCGAATCACGGCCTCCACGATGGGCTCGATCCCGCCGGCGCGGACAGCGGCGCGGCGCTCTCCCGTCTCCTCGGCCTGCCCGTGGTTCTCGTGGTGAATGCCCAACGCCTGGGTCGGGGCGTGGCCCCGCTTGTTCAGGGGCAGATTGCCTTCGATCCCGCGGTCAACGTGGCCGGGGTCGTCCTCAATCGCGTGCGCGGCGCCCGGCACGAGGGGAAGCTGCGCGACGCCGTGGAGCGCTACTGCCGGGTCGAGGTGCTCGGGGTGCTCCCGGACCTCCCGGAGTTGGCGATCGCCGAGCGCCACCTCGGCCTGACGCCGCTCGAGGAGGCGCCTGATCTCGCGCCGATCGTCGAGCGTATCGGCGCCGCGATTGCGCAACACCTGGATCTGGACCGGATCGAAGCCATCGCCCGTACCGCCGGTCCATTGGACGTGGCCATAACACCCCGCGCGCCCGACGAGAATCGGGACAGCGGAGGGGTGGCGCGGAGGGGAGGTCTCCGTCGAGCGGACCGCAGGGAGCACGATGGAGGTCCGCAGCGACAGGACCCCGCAGCGGACGCACGGTAGGGTCCGCATCGGCGTCGCCATGGATCGTGCGTTCACCTTTTACTACCCCGAGAACCTCGAGGCGCTGACCGCAGCCGGCGCCGAGCTGATTCCCTTCTCGCCGCTCGAGGACCCGCGGCTGCCGCTGGTCGACGGGCTCTACATCGGCGGCGGGTTCCCCGAGGTCTTCATGGAAAGGCTCGCGGCCAATGCGACGATGCGCGAGGACGTCCGCAGGGCGATCGCCGCGGGCGTCCCGGCCTGGGCGGAGTGCGGCGGCCTGATGTACCTCACGCGAGGGATCTCCTGGCGCGGCCGCCGCGCGGCGATGGCCGGTGCGCTCGCCTGCTCGGTCGAGATGGACGACCGGCCCGCGGGGCACGGTTACGTCCTGCTCGAGGAGACGGGGAGCGGCGCCTGGCCGCACGCGGGACGGCACCTGCGGGGACACGAATTCCACCATTCGAGGATCGTGGGTCTGGATGGCGGTGAAACCTTCGCCTATCGGACGCTTCGCGGCAGCGGGGCGGTCCGGGGCTTCGACGGTCTTGTCCGGGGCGCGTGCGTGGCAGGGTACACCCATCTGCACGCCGACGGCGCCCCCTTCTGGGCGACGGACTTCGTCGCGCTGATTCGTGAAAAGGGGCTCTCGACCGTAAGGCCTGCCGCCCGAACCGGCGGGGAGGGCTAACGGTTTTGGGCGCGGACCAGCTTCTCGATACGCTCGTGCAGTGCCGGGTCGCGCAGCGGCGGCACGCCGCGAACGATCTCCACCACCTTCATGTCCGGCCCGATCAGGATGCTCGTCGGCAGCTGACGCACGCGGTAGCGCCCCCGGACCTCGCGCTGCGAGTCGATCAGGACCGTCTGCCCGGTGCTGCAGCGCTGGAGCAGGCCGGCGTAATTGTCGGCCGCCAGGGCGGGCGGGATTTCTTCACAAACGGTTGGGGCGACGAGACCGAGGGGGCCGAGCCGCGCGAGCAGATCCTCGAAGACCTTGACGGTCGTGAAGCAGGTGTCGGTGTAGCAGGACCAGAAGGTCAGCAGGATAACCTTGCCGGCGAAGTCGCTGAGACTCACGCTCTTGCCGCTCGTGTCGGAGAGGGTGAAATCCGGCGCCGCGGCGCCGGCAGCGACCGCCTCGAGGATTTCGATGTCGGCGGCCGGCGCGGGCGCGGCGGCAAGAAACCCGACGGCGACGCCGCCGCCAGCCACCGGAATCGACCCGTTGGAGCGCATCGGTGCGGCTGTCCATGACGGTCTCCTCCTATTTCTTGAAAAGCGCCTCGAGCGCGGCGCGCGCCTCTTCCGCGGGCCGCGAGGAGGGAGCGCTCGGCACGGCGGCGGCCGGCGCGTTCGAGGCCTGGCCCAGCTCTTTGACGATGATCGTGCGCCCGATGAAGAGCGGGCACTGGTTGGCCGCCGCCTTCTTCCCGATGCGCTCCTTGATGGTCTGGGTGCACTGCAGGCGCGCGGCGGAGTCGAAATGCTTGCAGTTGCGGCAGGTGTGCAGGTCCGCGTTGCACTTGGGGCAGAGGCTCTCGACCTGGATGTCGAACGCCGTCGAAAGATCCTGGCCGCACTCGGCGCAGCGCACGGTCTCCTTGTAGGCGGTGATCACGGGCACACGCTTGCCCTCCGGGGCGAACCCCTGGGAGGGCCGGGAGGAACGTTGGTCGCTCTCCTGGTAACCGCGCTGGTTGTATCTGCGATCGTCGGACATTGGATAACCCGTACTATATAGCCTCGCTACCGTACACGCAAGACCTTATGCGACAGGAATGACCTGATCCTGGTTCCCGGGCCGATCGGCGACTCCGCGCATCTTCCCTCGGTGACGCCCCAGCCGCCTCACCGTGACCAGGCTGAACGCAACGGACAGGCAGTCCAGAAGGGTCCGGATGCAGGGGGGGCAACGTCGCAGACGGTACCTATCCAGTGCACGGAACGGGGAGGGTGTTCAAAAGGGTCCAGGTGCAAGGCGCCCGACGATCCGGCGACTGAGGCGGCCTGGTGGCCGCCGCAGGGAGCCGGGAGGAGGGCAACGCGGCAGATGGGCCCTTTTCAACGCCCGTCACGGCTGGTCGGCGATGCCCATGTGGCGGATGTCCTTGCCCTTCACCATGAAGATCACCATCTCGGCGATGTTCGTCGCGTGATCCCCCATGCGCTCCAGGTACTTGCCGATGAACATCAGGCGCGTGGCGCGCGTGATCGTCTTGGGGTCCTCCATCATGAAGGTCAGCAGCTCGCGGAAGACCTGGACGTTGAGCTGGTCCACGATGTCGTCGCGCTTCGTGACCTCCTCGGCCAGCGCCGCGTCCCCGCGCAGGAAGGCCTCCAGGGCGTCGACGATCATCCCCTCGGCCGCCTCGGCCATCTTCGGCAGATCGATGTAGGGCTTGAGCTGCGGTTCCTCGTTGAGCTCCAGGGTGCGCTCGGCGATGTTGACGCACAGATCGCCGATGCGCTCCAGGTCGGTCGAGACCTTGAGCGCGAGCGTGATGAAGCGCAGGTCGCGCGCCGCCGGCTGGCGCAGCGCGATGATGTTGAGCGAGAGCTCGTCGATCATCACCTCCTGGCGGTTGATCTCGTGGTCGTACTCGATCATCCGCTGCGCGGCCGGCGAATCGCGCTCGACGAGGGCGCGCAGCGTCTCCTTGATCATCCCGACCAGATTTCCGCCCATGGCGAGGATGCGCTCGCGCAGCTGCTCCAGATCCTGGTCGTAGCGCCTGCTGATGTGCACTGGTTCCCCGGGCTGTCCCGGCTGTCCCGCTTGCGTTTCCATGATTCCTCTCCTTCCGGGGCGTCGCTAGCCGAAGCGGCCGCTGACGTAATCCTCGGTCCGCTTCTCGGCGGGGTTGGTGAACAGCGTCGACGTGCGGTTGTACTCCACGAGCTGGCCGAGGTAGAAAAAGCCGCACTCGTCCGAGATCCGCGCCGCCTGCTGCATGTTGTGGGTCACGATGACGATCGTGTAGTTCTCCTTGAGTTCGAGCATCAGTTCCTCGACGCGCATCGTCGAGACCGGGTCGAGCGCCGAGCAGGGCTCGTCCATCAGCAGCACCTCGGGCTCCACCGCCACCAGGCGCGCGATGCACAGCCGCTGCTGCTGCTCGGTCGGGAGCCCGAGCGCGGGCTGGCGCAGCCGGTCCTTGAGCAGGTCCCAGAGATTCACCGCGCGCAGGCTCTTCTCGACCGCCGCCTCGAGCACGTCGCGCCGGCTCTCCCCGTGCACCCGGGGCCCGTAGGTCACGTTGTCGTGGATCGAAAGCGGAAAGGGGTTCGGGCGCTGGAAGACCATGCCCACGCGCTTTCGCAGCAGCACCAGGCTCTGCTCGGGGCGGTAGATGTCCTCGCCGTCGAGCAGCACCGTCCCCTCGACGCGGGCGCTCTCGACGAGGTCGATCATCCGGTCGAGGGTCTTGAGCAGCGTGGTCTTGCCGCAGCCGGAGGGGCCGATGAAGGCCGTGATCCGGTGCGCCGGGATGGTCAGGTTCACGTCCTGCAGGGCCTGGAACGCCCCGTAGTAGAGGTTGAGCGACCGCACGTCGAGCTTGCCCTCGCCCGCCATCAGCCGAACCTCCCGGAGATGTAGTCGTCGGTGCGCCGGTCCCGCGGCACGGTGAAGATCTGCTGCGCCGCCCCGTGCTCGACCAGTTCGCCCATCAGGAAGTAGGCCACCTCGTCCGAGACGCGCGCGGCCTGCTTGGTGTTGTTGGTCACCAGCACGATCGTGTAGCGCTGCTTGAGCTCGGAGAGCGCCTCCTCGATCTTGAGCGTCGAGATCGGGTCGAGCCCGGAGCAGGGCTCGTCGAGCAGGATCACCTCGGGGTCCAGCGCGATGGTGCGGGCGATGCACAGGCGCTGCTGCTGCCCCCCCGAGAGGCGCAGCGCCGAGGACTCGAGCCGGTCCTTGACCTCGTCCCAGAGGATCGCCGCCTGAAGCGAGGACTCCACGAGTTCGTCCAGGCGCGAGCGCTCGCGCACGCCGTGCAGCCGCGGGCCGTAGGCGATGTTGTCGTAGATGCTGCGCGGCAGCGGCACCGGGGTGTCGAAGACCATGCCGACGCGCCGGCGCAGGTCGGCCGGCTCGACCTTCGAGCCGTGGATGTCCTCGCCGTCGAGCAGAATCCGCCCTTCGTGGCGTGTCCCGTGGACGAAGTCCGACATGCGGTTGAGGCAGCGCAGCAGCGTGCTCTTGCCGCTCGAGGAGGGGCCGACGATGCCGAGGATGCTGTTGCAGGCGATCGCCAGGGTGATGTCGCGCAGCGCCGCCTGCCCCCCGGGGTAGAAGAAGCTGAAGGCCTCGATGCCGACCTTCGCCCCGGCGCAGGGCTGCACGCTCCCCGAGGCTCACGAGAACCTCCGCATCATGCGGTGCATCAGCCCGTAGGCCGTGACGTTGATCGTCAGGATCGAGATCATCAGCACCGCCGCCGTGCCGTAGGCCATCTCGGCGGAGATCCCCTCGCGGGCCAGGATGTAGAAGTGCACGGCGAGCGTGCGGCCGGAGTCCAGGACCGTGGTCGGGGGCATCAGGCTCGAGCCCGCGGTGAAGATCACGGCGGCGGTCTCGCCGATGCAGCGGCCGATGCTGAGCATGACCCCGGTGACGATCCCCGGCAGCGCCCCGGGGAGCACGACGCGGGTCACCGTCTGCCAGCGCGTGCCGCCGAGCGAGTAGCTGACCTCGCGCTGGGCGCGCGGCACCGCGAGGATCGCCTCCTCGCTGGTGCGGATGATGGTCGGCAGCACCATGATCGCCATCGTCAGCCCGCCGGAGATGATCGACCAGCCCAGGTGCAGGTAGAGCACGAAGGTCACGAACCCGAAGAGCCCGAGGATGATCGAGGGGACGCCGGCGAGGCACTCCGCGGCGAAGCGGATGATGCGCGTCAGGCGGTTCTCGCGCGTGTACTCGGTGAGGTAGATCGCCGTGCCGACGCCGAGCGGGGTGGCGATCGCGAGCGCCACGGCCGACAGGAAGATCGTGCTGACGATGAACGGGAAGATCCCGCCGGCGCGGCCCATGTCGATCGCGTGCCCGGTGAAGAACTCCCAGCTGAAGACCGGCAGCCCCTTGAACAGCAGGTAGGTGATGATGAAGATCAGGATCGAGAGGGTGAACGCCGTGACCAGGATCAGCAGCGCCTTGATGATCCGCTGCGCGAAGTCCGGGTGGATCAGCCGCTTCATCGCGCGCGCCGCCTCGAGGTCGCCGTGGCCGCGAGGTTCAGGATCATGATCATCACGAAGAGGATGACCCCGGTCGCGAACAGCGCCTTCTGGTGGTTGCCGGCGGCGTAGCCGAGCTCGAGGGCGATGTTGGAGGTCAGCGTCCGGATCGGCGCGAGGAGCGAGCCGGGCATCTCGAGCGCGTTGCCGGTGACCATGATCACGGCCATCGTCTCGCCGATCGCGCGTCCCATGCCGAGGATCACGGCGGTGACGATCCCGGAGCGGGCCGCCGGGAGGACCACGTGCGTCACCGTCTGCGCCGTGGTCGCCCCGAGCGCGAGCGAGCCCTCGCGGTACGAGCGCGGCACCGCCTCGAGGGCGTCGATCGAGATGCTGATCACCGTCGGCAGGATCATGATCCCGAGGATCAGCGCCCCGGCGAGCAGCGAGAGCCCGGGGCCGCCGAGGTGGATGCGGATCAGCGGCACGAGAAAGACCACGCCGAGGAAGCCGTAGACCACCGACGGGATGCCGGCGAGCAGTTCGATCGCCGGCTTGAGGATCTTGCGCACGCGCGGCTTCGAGAACTCCACGAGGAAGATGGCGCAGGAGAGCCCGAGCGGCACGCCGAGCAGCAGCGCCCCCCCGGTGGCGAGGAGCGAGCCGACGATCATCGGCAGCAGCCCGAACTTGCCCTTCGTCGGCGCCCAGTCGAGCGCGCCGAGCAGTCTTCGCCGGGCCGACCTCGATGATGAACGGCAGGCCCTCCTTGAAGATGAAGAAGGTGATGATGAAGAGGATCGCGACCGAGGAGATGGCGATCAGCGTGAGCGACAGCTCGATGGCCCTCTCGCCGCGGCGCTTCGCGTTCACGGCGCCACCGCCGGGATCAGGCCCTCGAGGCCGAGCAGCCGCTGGCCCTCGGGCCCGAGCACGAAGTCGATGAAGGCGCGCGCGTCTCCGGTCGGCTCCTCGCGGCTGAGAAACAGGAACGGCCGGACGACCGCGTAGCGCTTGGCGACGATGTTGTCGAAGGTGGCGAGCACGCCGTCCACCGCCACGGCCCGCACCCGCGGGTCGACGAGACCGAGCGAGATGTAGCCGAGGGCGTCGGGGTCGCTCGCGACGATCTCGCGCACGGCGCCGTTGGAGTCCTGGACGAGCGCCGCGGGGCGCGATCTCCTTCTTCCCCATGACCATCTCCTCGAAGGCGCCGCGCGTGCCCGAGCCCTCCTCGCGGCTCACGAAGTGGATCGGACGGTCGGGCCCGCCCACCGCGCTCCAGCGGGTGATCTCGCCGGCGAAGATCGCGGCGACCTGCTCGCGCGTGAGCCCGGCGACGGGGTTGGCGGCATTGACGATGATCGCGATGCCGTCGAAGGCGATGGTGACCTGGTGCAGCGCCTCCTCGCTCTTCTTGAGGTTGCGCGAGGACATGCCGATCTGGGCCGCGCCGGTCTGGGCCGCGCGCACGCCGGCCGTCGAGCCCCCGCCCTGGACGTTGATCGCCAGTCCCGGGTGGGCTGTCCATGTAGGTTTCGGCGAGCTTCTCGGCGAAGGGCTGGACGGAGGTCGAGCCGGCGACCGTCAGGGTCGACACCGGTGTCCCCGGCGCGGCGGCACGAGGGGCTGACGAGTAATAATACAACAAAAACAACAGGGAAGAGGCTTCCCGTTCCGCGGATCCCCCTCGCGGGGCGGCTGTCGGGTGTCATGATCATGACGCGGGGAGGGATGCTAGCATCGCGGCCGGATGATGTCAAAGAGCGAGCCGGCGCCGGCGGCGTCCGCGCGGGCCGGTCGCGCTTGACAGCCTGGCGCGGCGTGAGGGATCATTCGCAGCGGATGGACCATCAGCTCACCATCTACTGGACGATTCTCGGGGTCTGCCTGCTGCTCTCGGCGTTCTTTTCCTCGTCCGAGACGGCGCTCATGTCCATCGGGAAGGTTCGCGTCCGCCAGCTCAAGGAGCGCCACGCCCGCCTCGGGCAACCTCGTCGAGTACCTGCTCGCGAGCCCCGACCGGCTGATCAGCACGATCCTGATCGGCAACAACATCGTGAACACGGCGGCGTCGTCGGCCGCGACCGCCATCGCGATCGAGCTGGTCCCGGGGCACCCGGTTCTCGTGGCGACCTTCGGCGTCACCGTCCTGCTGCTGGTCTTCGCGGAGGTCACGCCCAAGGTCATCGCCACGGCGAAGCCCGACACGGTCTCGCTGCTGGTCGTCCAGCCGCTGACGCTGATCTACCGGGTGCTCGTGCCGTTCGTCGGGATCTTCAACGCGCTGCCGCGCCTGATCATGTTCCTGCTCGGCGGCGCGGCCGACGCGGCCGACGTCGACCTCGGAGGACATCAAGACGATCGCGCTGCTCGGCCGCGAGGAGGGGATCCTCGGCAAGGACGAGCAGGAGATGATCCACAGCGTCGTCGAGTTCGGCGCCCTGAACGCCGGCCAGCTCATGGTCTCGCGCGTCGACATCCTGAGCCTCGACCTGGATCTGCCGCGGGAGGAGGCGATCGACCTGGTGATCGAGAGCGGCCACTCGCGCATACCGGTCTACCGCGGGTCGAAGGACCACATCGACGGCGTGCTGCAGGCGCGCGACTTTCTGGTGGCCTGGCGCCGCGGGGAGGCGGAGGGCATCGAGCGGTTCGTGCGCCCCCCGTTCTTCATCCCCGAGTCGATGCGGGTGAGCACGCTCTTTCGCGAGTTCCGCGCGCGCAACGAGCGCATGGCGATCGTGGTCGACGAGTACGGCGGCACGGCGGGCATCGTGACGCTCGAGGACGTGCTCGGGGAGATCGTCGGCGAGATCGTCGACGAGGACCGCGACGTCGCGCTGCTCGCGGCGCGCCGCGACGGGTCCGTCACGGTCAGCGGCCAGATCGCGCTGGACGACCTCAACGACAAGGCCGGCCTCGAGCTGCCCGACGAGGAGTTCCAGACGCTCAGCGGACTTCTCGTGAACCACCTCGGGCGGGTGCCGTACTCGGGCGAGGAGATCGCGCTGCCGGGGGTGGTCTTCCACGTGCTCGACGCGGACCACCGGCGCATCTACCGCCTGGCGATGAAAGCGGCGAGCAGCGAAGGACCATCTGCCGGCGTTGCGCTCCGCCCGCTCCCTGCGGCGGGCACGACCGCCTCGGCGTCCACTCGTCGCCGCCTTGCATCTGGACCCTTTCGAGCTGTCTGCCGGTCCCGAGGGATTTCTCAGAGCGGGTACGCGCGCTCCGCGATCTTGCCAGGCAGCGCCTCGACCGGCTTCGTCGTGTCCACCCGCACTGCCCCGGGCCAGGGGTCGAAGGTGCGTCGCATCGCCCGGTAGACCTCCCAGCCGGCGTCCGAGGGCCCCGTGTAGCCGGGGCGCGTGCGCGACGCGCAGCCGCTCGCCGCGCGACCTTCACCGGGCAGCGGCACTCCGCCGCGACGAGCACTCCGCCCACGGCCCGCGCCAGCGCCGCCGCGCGTCGCCGGTCGGCCGCGCGGCCGAAGGTCGCGTCGAGGACGACGCTGCGCCCGGCGCGCAGCTGCCGCTCGGCCTGGACGAGCAGCTCGCGGTACGTCAGCTCGGTCATCCCGGCGCCGTAGATCCCGGCGCCGACCGCGGCCGTGAGCCGCTCTCCCGGCTCGGCCCCGGCCAGTTCCTTGCGCAGGACGTCCGAGGCGACGCAGTCGGCGCCGATGCGCTCGGCCAGCGCCGCGGCGATCGTGCTCTTGCCGCTGCCCGGCAGCCCGCCGACGAGGATCAGCCGCGGCCGCGCGTCCCGCCGCGCCAGCTCGCGCGCGAGGCGGAAGTAGCTCGTCGCGCGGCGCGCCGCCGCCCGCTTGCGCGCCGCCGTGATGCCCGGGTCGGCGAGCCGGAAGCTCTCGACCTTCTCGCGCACCACCGCGCGGTAGCAGGCGTAGAAGGGGACGAGCAGCCGCACCTCCCAGTCGCCGCGTGCGCCGCAGGTACTCCTCCATCAGGGCGGCGGCCAGGTCCGGGCGCCGGTGGTGGAGCAGGTCCATGTAGAGAAAGGCGATGTCGGCGGCCACGTCGCACTGGCGCAGCCGGTCGGAGAACTCGATGCAGTCGTAGATCCGCACCCGCGAGCGCTCGATGCTGATGTGCTCGGCGTGCAGGTCGCCGTGCCCGTCGCGGATGCGCCCCTCGCGCGCCCGCTTCTCGAGCAGCGGGCGGCGGCGCTCGAAAAAGTCGTGGTTGTAGTCCCAGACCAGCAGGTAGTCTCCGCCGCTCACGGTCTTTTCGAGGAAGGGGAGGGTCTGGCGGAAGTTCTCCCGCAGGTTCTCGGCGAGCACCGCGACCCGGCGCCAGCGCGGCGCGGCCGCGGCGGCCCGCGCGTGAAACGACGCGATCCGGCGCGCGACCCGCCGCACGTCCGCCGCGCTCGCCGCGCCGCGGGCCAGCAGCGTCGAGAGCAGCCGCTCCTGCGGCAGCAGACGCATCACGACGGCGTAGTCGACGACGCGGCCGGGGGGGGCGAGGGAGAAACCCCCTTGATCCCCCTTCGGGACTGTCCCCCACTGGCAAGGGGGATCAAGGGGGTTTTGCCCGTAGATCGGCACGACGCCGAGATAGAGCCCCGGCGCGAGGCGCCGGTTCAACTCGACCTCCCGCCGGCACGCCTGCGCGCGCTTGCGCAACGTCGAGAAATCGAGAAAGCCGAAGTCGACGGGTTTCTTGACCTTGTAGACGCGATCCCCCGCGATGAAGACCCACGAGATGTGCGTCTGCACGAGGCGCACGCGCGCCGGTCGGCGCGGATAGAACGCCGGCTGGAGCATCGCGCGCACGAGGGGCTGATGCTGATCGGGCCGGACCCCCGGCGCACTCGCCCATGCACCTATCCTCCGCTGACGCCTCTATGCTACATTCTACCCCAACGGACGAGGCATCGCCCGGTGCCCCGTCTCAGGCGCACGAGGATCGGGCGCGGGTGGGTAACGCCTTCCACGCCCGGGGAGGACGCGACCCGATGACGCTTGTCAAGAAATCCCAGCCCGCGGAGCGGCCGTGCATCACCTGCGGCAAGCCGTCGCACCAGACGATCTGCCCGACCTGCGAGGCGCGCATCCAGGGCGAGGCGATCGAGAAGAAGACCGTGATCGAGAAGAAGGGGCGGCCGGAGCAGGGGCGGCAGTAGGCGGACGCGCGCGGAACGGTGTGCGGTAATCAAGGATGTCCGGCTGCGGCTTCCCGGCCGTACGCGCAAGCGTACAGCGCGGATCCGGGGTATACAGAGGCATGCGCGGCGATCGTGCGGGATTCACCCTCGTCGAAATCGTGATTGCTCTCGCGGTGCTCGGGCCTGGTCGTGGTGCTCGAGCCTGCCCTTCCTCAAGGGGTGGAAGGACGCGACCGACCTGCGCAGCGCCGCGTCCAAGGTCGCGGACATCATGCTCTCGGCGCGGATGAAATCCGTCGTCGACAGGAGCAACTACCACCGTGAGCGTGGACTACGCGACGGACGACATTTTCGGCCTCGCCGCCGGTCGGGACTGACCGGAAATGCGGGCTCCGTCGATCTCTACCTCGACAACACCGATCCGGATTGTCCGTCCCTCTCCGCGAGGAACGTCGTCTTCAGGCCCAACGGCACGGCCGACGCCGCCGGCTTCGAGGCCGTCTACCTCAAGAGCCGGAGCGCACGGGTCGCGGTCGCGGTACCGGGTCAAGGTCCTGGGGGCAACCGGCAAGGTCAGCGTCGAGAAATGGGCGGGGGGGGAGTGGGCCGGCGCATACTGAGTCCCCGCGGCGGTTCGTCGCGAGAGCCGCGGAGCGGGGGTTCACCCTCATCGAGACGATGATCGCGATGTCGATCGCGATCGTCGTGCTGCTCGCGAACATCTACCTGTTCAACACCGCCCACAAGGATCTCGCCCGCGCCAGGTCCATCACCGAGGCGACCAACCTCGCCACGAGCAAGATCGCCGATTTCCGGGCCGATGACCATTTCGACGACAGATCGACCGACGTAACCGTTCACGCAGGTCGCCGACCGGGATATCACCGGCACCCGGGGCGTGCGAGCTCTGTCGCCTCGTCAGCGGACCGGCGACGTCAGGCTCCGGCACCGTGCGGACCGGCAGAACTCCGCTTCTGCATCCGCCGCATCCGTGGCGACTGTCGTCGGACGACCGCCGCTGCGATCAGCGGCAGGAGACGTCCAGCGAAGTCGTACCTGCGGGAGTTCAGCGACCTGAACCCGCCACCGGTGGCCGACCTCGTCGGCGACCTGGTGAAGATCAAGGTCGACGTCGCCTGGATCGGCTGGAGAACAAGGACCACCACGTGACGATGACGACGTTCACCACGGGGAAGGCCCAGTGAAGCAGCGCGCGACGAATGCCGACGGCGCAGGTCGAAGCCGGGAACGGGCGAGAGCGGTTTCACCTTCGTCGAGATCCTGGTCGCCCTCACGGTCGGCGCCATCGTCATCGTCGGGATGTACCAGGGGTTCAACACCCTCCACAAGTGGTGGATCTCGACCGGCATCCGCTCGGACATGCGGCAGAACGCCCGCGCCGGGCTCGAGACCGTGACGCGCGACCTCGAGATGGCCGGCTACCAGACGACCAGCTACGGCGACCGTCAACAAGACCGGCCTGGCGATCACCCTCGCCGCGGACCACGAGATCGAGATGGACCAGCAGCGGCGCCGAAGAGCGCCACCATCGACGGGCGAACCCGGTCTACGAGCCGCGGCTCGTGTACTACCACCTCGCGACCGACATGAGGTCGGGCCGCCAGAATCTCTACCGGCAGATTCGCACGCAGCCGGGCCTGCCGGCCCCGGACGAGATCGTGGCGGAAAATGTCAGCGACTTCACCCTCGCCTATCTGGACAGAAGACAACAAGCCCGGTGGACTGCCTGTCCGAAACCTTCAACGGCAACCATTCGCGAATACACCTTCGGCATGCCCCGCCCCCGCGTCGACGCCGACTACTGCCGGGCCCCCGTCTCCCCCTGCACGAGCCACGTCCCCTGCGACAGCGGCTTGAGTCCCGACCCGCTGAAAAACATCCGGCGCATCACGGTGTCCCTGACGACGGTGCCGGCCGGCGCGACGACCCTCGCCGCCGCCGCCACCGCGGGAGCCGCAACCATCGAAGTCGCCAGCACGGCCGGGTTCCCGTCCTCGGGAAAACTCGATGTCTTCACCATCTCGGGGACGAACGTCGTCGGGGACACGCTGGTCACGTACAGCGGCAAGGACGCCACCCATTTCACGGGGTGCGCCGGCGTCCCGACCGTCGCCGCGGGGACCGTCGTGGCGCGGGCCGTGCCGATCGGACGGGCGGTAAAGCCCTTCACGATGACGGCGAGCGTGATGCCGCAGAACCTGGGCGCGGCCGATGAGGCGACCCCGGACTGCACTCCCGCCGGCCGTCCCGACCGGGCTGGCAGTCATCGACACCCGCAGCTGTGGCAACAAACTCAACGTGAAATGGAACGCCAACACCGACCTCGACCTCGGCGGCTATAAAATATTCTACGGGCGAACGGACTTCGTCAGGGTACCCGTCAGGGCACTGGCCAACAAAAACATCCCGGAGTACACGCTCAATCCCGACTGCCTGCTGATCACGAAAAACGCCGACAGGAGCGCGAGCGCGAAGCCGAACACCTACGACATCCAGATCGTCGCCTACGACTCTTCAGGAAACGACAGCGAGAAGTCGGCGGCGGTGAGCGGGTGGCACGCTTCGACCGACGTGTCGGTTTCTCGGCGGCGCCAACGACACCACCGTTAATCCCGTCAAGCCTCGAAACCGCTAAACATGAGCGTTGCCGCCCCGGCGGGTTCCAGCGGGCAACTCGTCATCTCCTGGCAAGCACCGACGGACGGTACTGCCACGGCCGGCTACCGGCTCTACCGGAGCACCACTCAGTTCGCGAGCCCGGGCACAGCGGCCATCCCCGAATCCCTGCTGGTCGCGAACGAAACGACACTGACCGCGGAGACGACGAACTTTACCGACACTGGTTTGCTCGGCTGCACGGAGTACCATTACGCATTGGCCTCCGTGAACTGCGACGAGACGCTTGTCACCACCTATCGCTACAACGATGACGCGAGCATGAGTGACTACATCGTCGTCCATAACGACGCATCCACCACCCCGCTGGACACCACGCCGCCGCCGCCGCCCGATCTCGCCGGCTCTCAAGGCTGGCAGTGGCGCGCCCTCCTCACGCTGACGAATCCGCTCGAGGCGGGCAGCGCCGACTTCACGACGGACTACGATTGAGTGGAAAAGACCGACGACGGACTTCGTGCCCATCCCCGACAGTGACTACAGTACTCTTGGCAACTTCAGGAATCGGGGAAGCCAGATGGTGATCTTCGACAGTGAGACCACCGAGAATCCGACCTTGCCCGAACTCGAATCCGGCGCCACCTACACCTTCCGTGCGGTCAGTTACGACCGCTGCAACAATGCTTCGGCATCTTCGCCACCGGGCGACCTGAACCTCAACATCTCGGCAGGGACGTGCACGGACAATCATCCGCCAGGGGCGCCGCCGCCGTCGACTTCAAGCCTCTTCTGGCCGGCCGCGGTATTCTTCGTGCCAGCCGGGTGCTGTGAATATCGGGACGGCGTATCCTGGCGTGAATCTGTTGCCGGACCTCGCCGGATTTCGTGTGCAGAGGACAAAAACGGGGGACCTGACGGCAACCGAGCTGACCGCGGGGGGGGAACCGAGTTCGCTCAACTCCTGGACCGACGCGGGTCCCCTTCAGGACGGCGCCGAGTACCGGTATTCGGTCACGGCAACCGACTGCCACGGCCAGGAATCCTCAGCGTACACCATCCCCCAACCCCCGGATTACATTTATCCCGGGCGGCTGCGGCGCTATCAGCCCCTCGCTGGCGTCGCGCACGAACTGGACCCGGAGAATTTCGTTTCCACCGTCTCGGACGTGCCCCCCTCGTACACCTACCACAACAACGTGAAATTCTTCCTCCAGAACACCAGCCACGCCCCGATGAGGATCAAGAAGATGGCCGTCGCCTGGAACAACCCCAACGTCGTGCTTGACTCGGTCACCATCGGGGGTGCGGCCCCCATCAGCGCCGGCAGTGCGGTGTCGGGTGGGATATTCACCGTCGACGCCGAGATCGCGGCCATTGCCGCCGGCGTCGGCAGCCCATCGGCCGCCATTCCCATGGTGGTGCGCTTCACGACCCCTGCCGGCGTCGTCAACTCGCTCACGGACATGCGCAACGAGAGACTGAAGGTCTCGCTCTGGGTCTGGAATCGTTCTCTGCAAGATGTCGATTGCGCACGAACCCGAATCGCTCGTGATCGATGTGCCGCGCGGCCCCGAACTCGGCTGTTTCTCGCAGAGTTCCCCGGGTAACCACGGGCTCGACTCCTACGCGGTGGTGGGTTCGGGCGGCACGGCCCGCGACACCGACATCAACGTTTCCACCGGCATCGGCGTCAACGTCTACGGAAGAAAGGTGATAGACAATTCCCGGGTGCTTTTTTCAGACGAGGACAACCGGGGGTTCGATGTCCTGAAGGTCTTTGGCACCAGCGCCGCGGCCGCTATTCCACCTGCGGTGCCGGCCATGCCGACGCCGAGCACCTTCGAAAGGCCCCTCCAGCCCATCGAGCGGCGATCGCTACGCCCTCAGCCCGTCGTCGCCGCCCGTTGCCGCCGACCTGATGCCTCAGGAGGCAAGACAAGGTCCACTGGTACTTCGCTCTCGCGGTGGACAAGACCGGCAACTGGGACCGTGTCCCCGCTCCCGACGACGGCAGTTACGCGTACTTCCAGGAGGCGTTCGACGTCTGCAACTGTCACGCCGCAGGTACCGGAGGAGGTTTCCGCGACCAAGGTGGCGAACAACGCCCTTGTCACCTGGTGTGCACCCCCGGCGTATACGTCCGGCGCTCCCCTCAGGGGCGACGACAAGATCACCTACGATGTCGACTATTCGGTCGACGGCGGCGCCTCGTGGCAGGCGGCCCCGGACGGTCGAATCTCTCCAGCCGAAGCTACACCCACCACGGACCGACCGCCGGCACCTACCGCTACAGGATCAGGGCGAAGAACTCCTGCATGTCCTGCACATCCTGCACCTCCCGGCTACGCCGTGAGTGCCAGCATCGTGATGTAATGACGGTGCGGGTGGACAGTGACTTCCGGGAGGCATGGGGCCAGCGCCCCTCGGTTCCGAAGGCGGCTTCGCCCTGATCGGCGCCCTCCTGGTCACGGTTCTGCTGACCGCGCTCGGGGGCGCGGCGCTCTTCCTCGCGCAGATGGACCTGATGCTCGCGGGCAACTACCGGGTCCAGCGGACCGCCGAGGCCGCCGCCGACGGCGCGCTGGACCTCGTCAAGGCGATGATCTTCAGCAACGCGCCGCTGCTCAACCTGCCGCTGAGCATCCCCGCCGACGGCAGCGCGGCGAGCCTGGACCCGAACCGCCGACTTTCACGATCGGACATCGACGTGACGTATACGATCAGGTACAAGCAGGAGGACAACATCAACTTCAACGACGCCGAAGACTACGCCGACGAGGTCGTGCGCTACGGCAAGGACTACAACTACCAGGGCGCCCAGAAGGTGATCGGCAAGCAGCCGGTCTACACGGTGACCTTCACGCGACAACAGGACCGGCGTCAAGGGCGAGGCCGACCTGATCTCGACGATCGGTTTCAGCACGCCGGCGGCCCTGTTCTGCGGGGGCACGGTCCACATGCAGAAGTATGCCTGGGCCACGGAAGAGTCGATCGAGGTGATCGCCGGCAGCGGCACGCCGGCCGTCGCGACGGCTTCGACGAGTGCCGGCGACATCACCATCGAGACGGTGAAGGAGAGCACGACCTACACCGGCACCACGACCCTCGCCGCCGCTGCCGTCGCGGGAGCCGCACGCATCACGGTCACCAACAATGCCACGTACAACACGACCGGCTTCCCCGCCGCGGGGCAGCTCATCCTCGGCAACAGTATCGTCACGTACACGGCCAAGACCGCCACGCAGTTCACGGGCTGCACCGGGGTCCCGGCGGCAGCCGTCGGGACATTCGTGAACGTCACGAGCAAGAGCCCCAACCCGTCCTACAACGCCGTCAATCCCACCGCCAGCAACGAGTACGCGGTCAATCCGTCCTACCTGCACCAGCGGGTCTATCGCCCCTCGGTGGTGGAGGCGTCGAAGGTCGCCGGGTTGTACAACCAGGCGCGGGAGAGCGCGCACATCCTGCTCGGCGTCGGCGACCGGAATCGCCGACCTCGACGCCGCGTACACCGCCGCCGGCGGCGGCGGCGCCGGCGCGCCGGCGGCGAACGCGCTGTTCCGTTTCTACAACCGGACCGAGGACGGCTTGGTCGGCGGGTACGACGTTCCCGTCGCCTTCGACAATTCGGTGACCCCGCACCAGTGCAGCGGGATCGTCTGCTACAACTACCAGATGCCGGCGGCGCAGGCGCCGCTGACGCAGCTGGAGACGATGTTCGGCCAGAGTTTCGCCGACCTCGAAGTCCCTGGCGGACCAGGTGTTCACCTGCAACCAAACCGTGAACCTCCCCACCGGCGGAACCAGCAACTACGGGTGCAACCTGAGCGGGGTCAGCCTGGGTACCTCCGCCGAGCCGCAGGTCGTGTACATCAACGGGACCGGGAACACCAATGCCGTCTGCGCTCGTGACCAATGCCGGCACCCAGGTTTCGGGTTTCGGCATCCTGGTCATCGACGGCGATGCGCAACATCGTCGGCAGCATCAACTGGCGAGGACTGATGCTGATCAGGGGCAATCTCGAATTCAGGCCGTGGCAGGGCGGCTCGAATGCCCTGCGCAGCGGCCCGGAGCTGGCGACGCAGTGGAATGGCTTCATCATCATCGGCGGCAACCTCGACCTCTGGACGTACTGGGGCGGGAGCATCATCCTCGGCTACAGTTCCACCGAGGTCGCCGGCCATCAAGGGCATCATCTCCTCGACCGTCCCGCACAAGGTCCTCTCCTGGCGGAGGACGTACAATTAACTCGACGACGCAGCTATCCTGTGACGGCAACCTGTTGCAGGTGTCGGGGTTTACCCACTCCTGCCCGTTGAAGGCGGTTCGTCCGCGGCCTGGGCGGGGGTCAACCCCGCCCCTACGGATCGTGCGCGGGTGACGTCGTGACGAAACCCGACGGGGGAGGCGGGGGCGCCGCGAAGCGCTGCCCCGAGTGCGGTGTGGAGTTCAAGCGCCGGGGTCAAGTACTGCGACTTCTGCGGCACGAAGGTCGCCGTCGCTGGCGAATTGCCCCGCCGCCGAGACAAAGGCCGGCTTCCGGCGCCGCTGTGGGGTGCTGAAGGCGATTGCCGTCGGGTCCTCACCATCGGGATCCTGGTTTACGTCGGAAACCGTCTCACGGAACAAGAAGTCGCGCCGGTTCCCCCTCCGAGCGTCCTCGACGGCAAGCGGCAGGCCGCCGCGACCTGCGAAGCCGCCATCAGGCAGCAGGTGCGAGGGCCGTTCAGGGTGATTGCGTTCCGCTCGGTCCTCGTCGCCGAAGAGCGGGGAGGGTACGTGGTTTCGGGAACCGTCGAGCTGCAGTCCACCGCCGGAGACCTGCAGCGGCAGCGGTATTTCTGCAGAGTCCACGCCGACGCCAACGCCGCGATGGTCCTCGACGAGGGGAAATTCCGGACTGGTCGCCAAGGCCTTTCAGCGGTCCGCCGGCAGATACGACTGGTTGATGTGGCAACCGCCGAGGCACTTGCCGCCGGCGCCGATCTTCTTGAACTCGAGCTTCAGGCAGGGGACCCCGTTGCAGTCGAGCACGCGACGGATCAGTCGCGGCGACTCGGTCGCGTGCGGCTCGTGGCAATTGCGGCAGGTGATGCCGGGCTGGACGCGGGTCCCGAGTTCGGAGCGCGACACCCGGTCGCGCAGGTGCAACGCGTGCAGGTTCCTCGTCCCGTTCGCAAACCCCGTGTCGCTCCCGCGCTCCGGGTCGGTGAGCGCGCCCTCGTCGTGGCACTCCAGGCACAGGCCGTAGCGGTCGGCGGCGAAGGGGATGTACTGCTCGATCGGGTAGGGACCGGCCAGCAGGTGTTCGTTCGCCGAACCGTGCGCGGGATGGCAGGCGGCGCAGTCGCCTTCGCGCACCGGGTCGTGGATTGTCTGCTGCGCGAAGCGCGGACGCGGGTGGCAGGTGAAGCAGAGCGTCGGGGGCGCGGCGCGCAGGAGGGCCTTCTCCCGTGCGGCATGCGCCCGGTGGCAGCCGAGGCAGCCTCTGGCGGCAGGAGTGGCGTGCGGGAATTTCTCCCGTCCGATCTCGTCGTGGCACTCCCGGCAGACCTCGGAAACGTCTCCGGCGATTTTCCACCCGGCGGCCGGTTCTCCGTGGCAGGAGCCGCAGTCGCCTTCCGCAAAAGGCGGATGGCGCCGGTCGTAGACGAAACCCGCGGCCTGGCCGCCGTGGGGATCGTGGCACTCCGTGCAGCGGCTGCCCGCGAGAGCGTAGCCGCCGTGCGCCGTGCGCGATGCCTCCGACCCCGGATCGTGGCAGCGGGCGCAGATGCGCTCCTCGCGTCCCAGGAGGATCAGCCGGTTCTCCGGCCCGTGGTCGAGATGGCAGAAACTGCAGGCGCCGGCGCGGACCGGCGCGTGGATGCGAGCCTTGGCGAAGCGTTTCACCTCTTTCTCGTGGCAGGCGACGCAGCTCTTGTTGATGCTGCGCTCGAGCGCGCTTTGCTCGGGCAGGGCGGCCGCCGCGGGCACCGGCGGCGCCGCGGGAACCGGCGCCGCGGGGACGGCCGGCCCGAGCGCGCCGGCGAACGCATAGCGCTGCGGTGCGTGGCAGGTCGAGAGGCACTGTCCGCCGCTGTCCGTGCGCCGGAACTCCAGCTTCAGGCAGGGGACCCCGTCGCAGTCGAGTTCGCGGCGCACGAGTCGCGGCTCCTCGGAGGAGTGTTCCTCGTGGCAGTTGCGGCAGGCAGAGGCTCTGCCGCGGCTGGCCGCCCCTGGCCGGGTCGGACGCGTTGACGTGAAGCGCGTGCAGATTGATGCCGCCCGAGCGAAAGAGGGTGGTCTCCGATTCCCCGGAAAAGAAGCTCCGGCGGTCGTGACAGCCGAGGCAGAGGGCGACGTCGCCCTCGCCGCCGATCCAGCGGTCGAGGGTGTAGCGCGCCTTGAGCAGCGAGGGCTGGCGCGAGGCGTGCGGTTCGTGACAGGCCAGGCACTCGCCCCGCTTGACCGGCCGGTGGGCGATCCGGCGCGAAAATTCCGGGCCGTCGTGACAGCCGAGGCACAACTCGCGAACCGGCTTGAGCAGCTTGCCGTCGTAGCGGTGGCAGGGGTTGCACAGGCCGAAGACGAGCGGCCGGTGGCGGTTCGGGAGCAGCAGGTGCTCTTCGGTCGAGCGGTGCGGGTCGTGACAGGAGGTGCAGAGGACCTTCGGGCCGCGAACGCCGCCGTGGGCTTTGAGGAACCCCGCGTCCGCGATCTCGTGACAGCCTTCGCACAGGGCGTTGCCCTCCTCGGCGAGCACGAGTCGTCCCTCGTCCCCGTGCTCGACGTGGCAGGAGGTGCAATCGTCCTCGTCGAACGGGGGGTGCACGCTGCGGGAACCGGCGCCGATCTCCGATTTTTCGTGGCACTCGCTGCACGGTTCGGCCGCGCGGAGGGCGGGCGCGCCGGGGAGCAACCAGGCAAGGAGCAGCGCCAAAACGGCGACGGACACCTTCAACGGTCTCTCGAGCCCCTCGGGTCGACGGTGACGATCATGCCCACTCGCTGAGCCGGAAGGGGTTGTAGCTGACCCCCTCGTCGTAGACGTCGAGGCCCTCCGCGGACTTGAGTCGGTTCACGATGAGGTAGGTCAGCGGCGTCGCGGCGATCTCGAAGCCGACCTTGAACACGTAGTTCGACACGATGATCGACCAGAGCAACCCGGCGGGCAGGACGCCGGCGAAGGCCACGACGACGAAGATCAGCGTGTCGAGTCCTTCGCCGACCAGCGTCGAGCCGATCGTCCGCGCGAAGAGCCAGCGGCCCTTCGTGCGCAGCTTCAGCCGGGAGAGGATCACCGAGTTGGAGAACTCCCCGGCGAAATAGGCGACGAGGCTCGCGAGAACGATGCGCGGCGCCTGGCCGAGGATGCTCCGGAAGGCCTGCTGGTGCGGCCAGTCCGCCGCGGCCGGGAGGCGCTCCACGGCGGCCAGAACCAGGGCCATCAGGGCCGTCGCGGCAAACCCGATCCAGATCACCCGCCGCGCGCGACGAAACCCGTAGACCTCGGTCAGCACGTCCCCGAAGATGTAGCTGAGCGGGAACAGGATCGTCCCGCCGTCGAAGGTGAACGGGCCGAGCACGAGGATCTTGGTGGAGGCGACATTCGAGATCAGCAGCACCGCCACGAAGGCGGCCAGGACCAGATCGTAGGCCTTTCCGGGGACGGCTGCCCCGGCGCGGACGGGCGTTTTGCTCATGGCGGCGCATTATGCCACAGCCGGGGACGAAGTTTCGCGCGCGGCGCCGGGACTTTTCGGGGATGCGGCCCGGTGGCTCAGGAAGTTTCCGCTGCGCCCCGGCCGTCCTGGCTCGATGCAGGCACTTCCGCAATCCCGTGACGCCCGGCGGGGAGCACCTCCGCCCGCAGTCGCGGCAGGCTCTCCGGGTGGTTCTGCTGCAGCCACCCGATGATCCGCTCGCGCACCAGACAGCGCAGGTTCCACGCTTTCGAGGCGTCGGTCGCGCTCACGAGGGCCCGCACCTCCATGGTGTGCTCCTTGGAGTCCGTGACCTGCACGCCGCAGACCTTGCCGTCCCAGAGCCCCGAGGCCTCGACGATGCGACGCAACTCCGCGCGCAGCGCGTCGAGGGGGACCGCGTAGTCGGTGTAAAAATAGACGGTGCCGAGGATGTCCGCGGTGACGCGCGTCCAGTTCTGGAAGGGGCGCTCGATGAAGTAGGTGATGGGGAGCACGAGGCGGCGCAGGTCCCAGATCCGCACCACGACGAAGGTCAGGGTGATCTCCTCGATCCAGCCCCACTCGCCCTCGACGATCACCACGTCGTCGAGGCGGATGGGCTGGGTGAGGGCGATCTGGAAGCCGGCGAAGATCGTGGCGATGCTGCGCTGGGCGGCAAAGCCGATGACGACTCCCGCGATCCCGGCCGAGGCGAGGATGCTCACCCCCACCTGACGCACCTTTTCGAACGTCATGAGCACCGAGCCGCCCGCGATGACGATGATCACCACGATGACGATCTTCATCAGCACGTTGAGCTGGGTGTGCACGGCGCGGGCCTTGAGGTTGTCGGTCACGTCGAGCGAGTGACGGGCGAGCAGGGCGTCGCGGAACGCCGCGGCGACGCCGACGAGGACCCAGGCGACCACCCCGATCAGGGCGATGCCGAGCACGTGGGTGAGCAGGCCGTGGGCGCCGGCGGGGATCTCGACCTGGGGGAGGATCAGGTTGAGCAGCAGCAGCGGGAGGAGTGCCTGGATCGGGTGGTTGAGGTGCCGGATGAACGTGTCGTCGACGATCGTCTCGGTGTGCCGGGTCACCCGTCGGGTGATTCCGAGGGCGACCCGGGCGAGCAGATACCCCGCGCCGAGGGCGGCGGCGAGGGTGACGAGCGCGACGGCGTGCGTGCGGATTTCGTTCAGCATAAAACACCTCCTGACTCACGGGAATTGACTGTCGTGCCCCCGGCCACGCATGCCGGTGAAGGCGCAGTGGCGCAGGTTGGGCTCAATTCTCCGAGTCTGCCGTGGTTTGTCAAGGCGCTGTCGGGCCGTGAACGAGACGAGACTGACGGTTGACAGCGCCGCGGGCGGGACCCTACAATCTTCACTCATTATGGCTGATTTGCCGATCATCAAGAAACTCGAAGCCGAACTCGAGGCGCTCGACCGCGAGTTTCGCATCACGCTGCCGCGCCTGATCCGCGAGGCCGCCGCGCAGGGCGACCTCTCGGACAACGCCGAGTACCGCGCCGCCAAGCAGCGCCAGGAGTTCGTCAACGCCCGCATCACGCAGCTCAAGGCGCGGCTCTCCGGGCTGGCTATGATCAACCTGGCGAGCATCCCGAGAGACCGGGCGGGTTTCGGGAGCAGGGTGACGCTCGAAGACGCCGACACCGGCGAGGAGAAGGTCTACCGCCTGGTGCTCCCCGAGGAGGTCGACGCGCCGCTGGGGTTGATTTCCGCGGGTTCGCCGGTCGGCCAGGCGCTCGTCGGCAAGCAGGAGAACGACGAGGTCGTCATCCGCACGCCCGCCGTGACCCGCACCTATCTCGTGATAAAACTCCGCACCATCCACGATCCCGACGAGTAGTTCCCGCACGCGAGGCGTCGGAGGGGGTGAACCCCTCCCCTACGGCGCGATGATGCCGTTGTGGGGTTTCATCGTCGCCAAGGAAGGTCATGTGATACTCAACCCCGCCCCTATGGCGCGATGATGCCGTGGTAGGGGAGGGGTTGACCCCCCTCCCGACCGACCCGCTTACATGAACAGCGGCGAGGCGACCAGGAAGAGACTCAAGAGGATCAGCAGGGAGACGACGGTGATCCCCGCGACGTTCTCCCAGCGGCCGTTGGCGTACTCGCCCATCAACTCGCGATCGTTCACCAGCACGAGCATGAAGATCAGGATGAACGGCAGCACCAGGCCGTTGAGCACCTGCGAGAGGAACATGATCTTGACCAGCGGCATGCCCGGCAGCATGATCGCCCCCGCCGCCAGCAGGATGATCAGCGAGTACAGGCCGTAGAACTGGGGTGCCTCCGCGAACTTGCGGTCGACGCCGACTTCCCAACCCATGCCCTCGCAGACGGTGTAGGCCGTCGACAGCGGCAGGATGGAAGCCGCAAAAAGACTGGCGTTGAGCAGGCCGAAGGCGAAGAGGTAGGCGTTGTACTCGCCGGCGATCGGCGCCAGCGCCAGCGCGGCGTCCTGGGCGGTCTCGATCCGGACGCCGCTGCGAAAGAGGGTCTCGGAGCAGGTGACCATGATGAAGAACGCCACGACCGTCACCATGATCGAGCCGAGGATCACGTCCCAGCGGGAGTAGCGGTACTCCTCGATCCGCACGCCCTTTTCGACGATCGAGGCCTGCTGATAGAACTGCATCCACGGCGCGATCGTCGTGCCGACCAGGGCGGTGAGCATCACGAGGTAGTCCGTCGTGAGCGTCCCTTGCGGGCGCGCCACCTCCCGCAGCAGGCTCGGCCAGTTCGGGGCGACCTTCACCCCGGCCACGATGTAGGCCAGGTAGAAGACGCAGGCGCTGAGGAAGATCTTCTCGACGGTGCTGTACGTGCCCTTGACGACGAGCCACCAGACGAAGAAGGCCGCGACGGGGACCGCCAGGTGGCGGCCGACGCCGAAGATCTCCATCGCCGAGGCGACGCCGGCGAACTCCGCCACCGCGTTGCCGAAGTTGGTCACGACGAGGCAGACCATCAGGTAAAAGGTGATCCGGACGCCGAAGCGCTCGCGGATCAGGTCGGCGAGGCCCTGGCCGGTCACCACGCCGAGGCGCGAGGTCATCTCCTGCACGAGCACGAGGGCGAAGGCGATCGGCACCAGAGCCCAGAGCAGCGTCTGCCCGAAGTGCGCGCCGGCGAGCGAGTACGTGGTGATGCCGCCGGCGTCGTTGTCGACGTTCGCGGTGATGATCCCCGGCCCGACGACGGAGAAGAAGATCAGCAGCCCTCTCCAGCGCGCCTGCAGCCAGGAGCGCGCGGCCGCGGGCGGCCGCGGCAGCAGCGCGCGCGCGGCGCTCACCGGTTGAGCTCCGGGGCCACGTCCTCGAGGACGTCGTCGATGGTGATGATGCCCTTCATGACCCCGTTGTCGTCCACGACGGGCAGCGCGCGAAAGCGGTATTTCGCGAAAAGCTCAGCGGCGGCGCTCTTGTCCTCGCCGGTGGTCACGGAGATCACGCGGGTGCTCATCAGGTCGGCGAGCAGGCGCTCCGGGCTGGACATGATCAGACTGCGCAGCGTGACGACGCCGGCCAGGTGCCCGAGGTCGTCGAGCACGTAGAGGTAGTAGATGTTTTCGGCCTCGCGCGCCGCCTGCCGCAGCGCGACGATCGTCTGGTCCACCGTGTTGCCGGTCTTGAGCGCGATGAAGTCGGTGGTCATCAGGCCGCCCGCGGTGTCTTCCTCGTGGGTCAGCAGTTCGCGCACATCCTCGGAGCGCTCGTGCTCCATGCCGTCGAGGATGGTTTCGGCCTTCTCCTCCTCGAGTTCGCTCAGCAGGTCGGCGGCATCGTCGGTGGCCATCTCCTCGACCACGCGCGTGGCGTCCTCCTCGCCCATGCCCTCGATGAGGTCGACCTGGGTCTCGGTGTCCATCTGCTCGAGGGCGTCGGCCGCGACCTCGGGCGTGAGCGAGCCGAAGAGCGCCTGGCGCTTGTGCATGTCGAGATCCTCGAGGACCTCGGCCAGTTCCGCCGGGTGCAGTCGGGCCAGCGGCTGGTGGGTGGCCGAGAGGCGCAGCACCTGGCGCTGGCCGGCGCGGCCGAAGTGACCGAGGGGCTGCACGAATTTCCAGGAGATGAGGTTCTCGCGCAGCTGATAGTCGAACAGGCCGCGCGCCAGGGCGTTCACGGCGGACAGCCAGCCGAGACGGCGGAAGAGGCCGCTGGCCCCGACATCGACGTGGATCAGGCGCAGCCCGTCCTCCAGGCGCAGCAGGTGCAGGTCGTTGACCCGCACCACGCGGGCGCCGAACGTGTCGATGATCTGGCGGTCGAGCACGTGCCGGCACGCGTAGAGCGAGCCCTCGGGCGGCTGGGTCGCCCCGGGCGCCTCCGGCGTCCCCTGCACGAGAATCTCGTGCTGCTCCACCGCGGTGATCTGCGACCAGGGCAGGTAGAACGCCGGGCGGCGGCCGCGGCGCACCATGAAGCCGACGACCGCGGGGTAGACCTCCTCGGCGTTGGCGACCAGATCCACCGGGCGCCCGAGCGGGCGGCGGTCGTCGACGCCCCGCACGCTCTTCGAGAACAACTCGGTGAGAAAAACGAACATCCGCGCCCCTCCGGCCCGGGCCGATTATGGACGAGGAGAGGACGATCGCAAAGGCAATTCGGGCGGGGGTGAACCCCGCCCCTACGACGAAATCACGGCAGCGCAGGGGCGGGGTTCACCCTCGCCCAATTGCTGATGGTCCCTGCTGATCGGCCGTCACGGCGGACACTGCGCGCAGATCGATGTGAAGAGATTGGTCGAGAGGTAGCGGTCGCCGCGGTCGCAGATCAGGACCACGACCGTCCCCGCGGAGATGTCGCGCGCCACCTCGAGCGCCGCGACGACCGCGGCGCCGCTGGACATGCCGACGAACAGGCCCTCGCGCTGCGCCAGGCGCCGCGTCATCTCGAAAGCGTCTTCGTCCTTCACCGTGATCTTGCCGTCGAGCTTCGCCGGTTCGTAGATCGCCGGCACGATCGACTCTTCCATGTTCTTGAGACCCTGGATCTTGTGCCCGACCGTCGGCTCGACGGCGACGATCCGCACGGCGGCGTTGTGCTCCTTGAGCCGCCGGCCGACCCCCATGATCGTGCCCGTGGTGCCGAGGCCGGCCACGAAGGCGTCGACGGCGCCTCCGGTCTGTTCCCAGATCTCGCGACCGGTGTGGCGGTAGTGCGCCAGCACGTTCGCCGGATTCTTGAACTGGTCCGGCAGGAAATAGGAGTCCGGGGCGGCCGCAAAAATCCGCTCGGCCATGTGGATCGCCCCGTCGGTCCCCAGGCAGCCCTCGGTGAGCACGAGCTCGGCCCCGAACGCCTCCAGCGTGCGCCGGCGCTCGAAACTCACGCACTCGGGCATCGCCAGCTTGACGGGGAAACCGAGCGCCGCCCCCACCATCGCGAGCCCGATGCCGGTGTTGCCGGAAGTCGCCTCGAGAATCGTCTTGCCCGGCCGCAGCGCCCCGCGATCGAGCCCGTCGCGGACCATCTCCAGGGCGATGCGGTCCTTGACCGAGCCGCCGGGGTTGGAGCCTTCGAGCTTGCCGAGCAGACGCACCCGGGGGTTGGGGTTGATCCGGTCGAGCTCCACCAGCGGTGTGTTGCCGATCGCATCCAGTATGCTCATCGTGCCTCCGAACGTCGCGTGCGGGGGAGCCGGTCGCCCCGACCCATCCGTGCTTTATAGGCAAAGACGGAGGCTGTGTCAAAGACCGCGGCTGCATTGCCGCCGGATCGTCGTCTTGCCAAGCGAGTGCGGCGGATTCTATACTGCGGCGAGACCCGTTATTCGGTCGAACGCCTTGGGCCCCGCGCGGGTCTTCGGCGTTCGCGGCTCATGACGACAGAGGAGGAGTGACCATGGTGCTCGGAATGGTTCGCAATCAGCGCGGCGCCGGCGCGATCGGCTGCCTGTTCATGTCCGTGATCATCGCCGCGGGCATGTATGCCGGGTTCCAGTTCGGGATCCCGAGACTGCGGCACAGTTCCTTCGAGGACCGGATCACGGAATCCCTCGCCGGCAATCCCTATCGGTTGTCGGCCGAGGAGGCCCAAAAGCAGATCATCCAGATCGCCGCGGACTTCGACATCGCGCTCACGCCCGCGCAGGTCAAGGTCGACACCAGCAACGGCAGGTTGAAGATCGACGTGGAGTACGAGAAGCTGATCGACCTGAAGGTCTGGCAGAAGACCGTGCCCTTCAGCCTGCACCGGGATCCCGGCCCACAGTAGGAGATCGTGAACCCCGCGGGGCTGCTACAGCCCCATGTCGACGTCGGCGGTCTTCCACCGCATGGTGACGGTGCGCTGCTTGCCGGCCGTCACGCGCACGCCTTTGGCGGCCTTGGCCTTGCCGTCCTGCACCGCCTGGATGTCGTAGGTTCCCGGAGCCAGGTCGACAACGAGCCACGGCCCGTTCTGGGCGCGCCCGCGGAAAACCGTGGTTCCCTTGGCGGTGATCGTCACGTCCGCGTCGCAGAGCAGGTTCCCGTGGTCGGTCGCGAAGACCACCCGCAGCGGGTAGAGCTGCGGCAGCTGCCGGCGCTCCTCGATGCCCACCCCGGCGCTGTAGTAGCGGACCGCTTCGTACTTCTGCACGGGGACCGGAAGCTCGGCATCGGCGGCGCACACCCCCGCCGGCACGCCGACGACGAGAACCGCAAGCAATGCACTGATGCGCTTGTTCATGTCTGATGCCCCCCTCTTGATTGTTGTTTTCCCGCCGGAACTATAACCGAGACCCGCCGGATTCTCAAGGACGGGGACGGCGGCTGAACAGCGTGACGGTCTCCAGATGCGCCGTCTGCGGGAACAGATCGAGCGGCCGGACGACCTCCAGGACGTAGCCCGCTGCGGCAAGGGCGGCGGCGTCTCGCGCCAGGGTCGCCGGATCGCAGGAGACGATGACGACACGCGAGGGGCAGAGCGCGGGGAGCGCAGCCACCGCCTCGCGAGCTCCGGTGCGGGGCGGGTTGAGCAGCACGAGCGCGAAGCGTCGCCCCGCGCCGGCCAGCGCCCGGACGGCGGCGCCGGCATCGTCGCGGACGAAGGTCGCCGCACGGCCGAGGCGCCGGGCGTTTTCACGCGCTTGCACAACGGCCCGCTCGTCGAGATCGACTCCCGTCACCCGGGCGCCCGCGGCCGCGGCGGGCAGGGCGAGGTTGCCCAGTCCACAGCAGAGGTCGAGCACCTCCTCGCCCGCGGCCGGGGCCCCGAGCGCGATGGCCAGTTCGACGAGCGTCAGGTTCTGCCGCAGATTGATCTGGGTGAAGGTCTCGCCCGAGGTGACGAGCGCCTCCGGCCCCGGGCCCAGGGCGAGCGGCTCGCCTCCGGCGTCGTCGAGCAGAAGTCTGATCCCGCACGCCGCCGCGGCGTCCCGCGCGGCCTGTGCCGCCGCCCCGGGGATACTCACGGGTTCTCCCCGGCCCCCGCGAAACAACAGGCGCGCCGCCGCGCCGTCCCAGCCGGTGTCGATGCGCACCTCGCGGCAGAGTGCAAACGCGCGCGGCTGCAGCCGGCCGGCTGCAGCCAGGATGCCGAGCAGTCCCGTCCAGAGCGGGGTGCAGCACGGGGCACGCCGCGAGGGGGACCACGTCGTGGGAGCCGGGGCGAAAGAAACCGAACACCGCGGCGCCCCCCCGCCGGACGACGTGCAGTCGCGCGCGATGCCGGTAGCCGAACTCGAGCGGGGAGGGGAGCGTCGGGGCGACCGGCGGCGGGTCGAGACCGCCGATTCGCCGCAGCGCGTCCGCGACGATCGAGCGCTTGGCGGCCAGCTGCGCCGGGTAGCTCAGGTGCTGCCAGTCGCAGCCGCCGCAGGCGCCGAAGGACGGACAGGGCGGGGCGATGCGGTCGGGCCCGGGCTTGACGACGCGCAGGACGCGCGCCCGGCACCAGGTGCGCCGCTCCTCGCCGACCTCGACCTCGACCTTGTCGCCGGGCGCGGTCCGCGCGACGAACGCCACCTTGGCGCCGATGCGGCCCACCCCGTCGCCGCCGGCGGCCAGCCGGTCGATGACCAGGACGGGCGCGCCGCTCGTGGTGCCGGGGTCGGCCCGGGTCGCGTTGTTTGTCGGCACGGTCGGTATTGTAACGAAAGATGTTGGTATATGATGTCCGCGGGAGGTTCGGCTGATGTTGTCAGACCCGCGGTTCGTGCGCCTCGAAGAGAGTCTCCGCGCCCTCGGCGGCTGCCTGGTCGCCTACTCCGGCGGCGTCGACAGCACCTTCCTGCTCGCCGTCGCCCGGCGGGCGCTCGGGGATCGCGTCGTCGCCGCCACGGTTCGCACCCTTTTTCTCGATCGCGGGGAAGTCGACGACGCCCGGCGTCGCGCCGGCGCGATCGGCGTGCGGCACGAGATCATCGACCTCGACCTCGCCGCGGCCCCCGAGGTCCTCGCGAACCCGCCGGACCGCTGTTACCACTGCAAGCGGCTCGTCTTCACGGCGCTGCGCCGGCGCGCCGACGAACTGGGGCTGCCGGTGCTGCTCGACGCCACCCACGCCGACGACCTGGCTGAGCGCCGTCCCGGCGTGCGCGCCCTGCGCGAACTCGGTGTCGTGAGCCCGCTGGCGGCGGCCGGGCTCGGCAAGGCCGACATCCGCGGACTCTCGGCGGCGCTGGGGATCGAGGGGGCCGATCGCCCGTCGAGCCCCTGTCTCGCGACACGCGTCCCCTACGGCGATGCCGATCACCCCGGAGCGCCTGCGCCGCATCGCCGGCGCCGAGCACATCCTGCGCGCCCTCGGGTTCGCGGGCACCCGGGTGCGCGACTACGGCGAGCTGGCGCGGATCGAGCTGCAGCCCGCCGACCTGGAGCGGGCCGCCGCCTGGCCGCTGCGACGGGGGGTCGTCGAGCCGCTGCGCGATCTCGGTTATCGCTACGTGACGCTCGATCTGGCCGGTTATCGCTCGGGGAGCATGGACGAGGTGCTGCCGGAGGCGGAGCGTGCCGCGCCGGCCGGGGAGCGGATCTGACAGGCGCCTGGGGCTGATTTCACTCCTGTTGCATGGATGAGCGAGCATTGAAATCGCGGCGAGGAGAACGTTGATATTCCACGCGGGAGGGTTTGAACCCCTCCCCTGCAACCCGGATTGGCAATGGCGAAGGGGCGGGATGACTCCGCCCAGGGCGATCGTGAGTGGTGTAGGGGCGGGATTCACTCCCGCCCAAACGTGGAGCTGAATGCAGGCAGGAGGCAATCATGACATCGGACTACGAAATCATCATCGTCGGCGGCGGCCCGGCCGGGCTCACCGCGGGATCTACGCGTCGCGGGCGCGCCGGAAAACCGTCCTGCTCGAGAAGCACGGCACCGGCGGACAGATGGCGCTGACCTGGGAGGTGGAGAATTACCCCGGCGTCGAGAAGATCAGCGGCTACGACCTGGGCCAGATCATGGAGCGGCAGGCGCGCAGCTTCGGCCTCGAGATCCGCTCCGTCGAGGTGACCGGGGTCGCGACCGACGGTCCGCTCCACCGCGTGAGCACGACGGAGGGTGAACTCACCTGTCGCTCCCTCGTGATCGCCGCGGGCGCGCGGAGCAACCGCCTCGGCGTCCCCGGAGAGGCCGAGCTCACCGGGCGCGGGGTGTCCTACTGCGCGACCTGCGACGGCGCCTTCTACCAGGACGTGCCGGTCGCCGTGGTCGGCGGGGGCGACACCGCGCTCGAGGAGGCGATCTTCCTCACCCGCTACGCCAGCCGCGTCTTCCTCGTCCACCGCCGCGCCGAGTTCCGGGGCACGAAACTCCTCCAGGAGCGCATCGCGGCGGAGCCGAAGATCGAGCCGGTGCTCGACGCGATCGTGGAGCGCATCGAGGGCAAGGACGGCGTGACCGGGCCTGGTGCTGAAGAACGTCAAGAGCGGGGCCGCGAGCAGCCTCGCCGTCGAGGGCGCCTTCATCTTCGTCGGCACCACGCCGAACACGGAATTCCTGCGCGGTTTCCTCCCCCTCGACGCCAAGGGCTTCATCGAGACGACGCCGAACCTCGAGACGACGATCCCCGGGGTCTTCGCCGCCGGCGACGTGCGGGCCAAGGTGCTGCGCCAGATCTCGACCGCCGTCGGCGAGGGCGCGCTCGCCGCGACGATGGCCGATCACCACCTGTCTCGGTAGCCGACTGATGGAGAATTCTCGGCAGGCTGCCGAAAGGTTGGTGCAAAAGATAGCCCGCCCTCCAAGGACTGCCCGCTCTTGAGACGGAACTGGGCGGAGGGGTGGCGCGGAGGGGAGGTCTCCGTCGGCGGAGCGAAGCGAGCACGATGGAGGTCCGCAGCGACAGGACCTCGCAGCCTGCACGGGAACGAAAGAGTTCTTGAGCATGCGGTCCGTTCTCGCCGGGACCATTGCCTCGGCATTGTCCCGGCGCGAGGCACCTGATGGACCTTTCTCGGCGGACTTCCCGTCTGCCTTTTCACTACGCGTGGGTCATCGTCGCCGCCGGCCTGCTCACGACATTCGCCGCGCTGGGCCTGGGCCGGTTCGCGCTCGGGATGCTGCTGCCGTCGATGGCCGCCGACCTCGCCCTCGGCTACGCCCGCATGGGGCTGGTCGGCACCGCGAATTTCGTCGGGCTACCTCATCGCGGTTCTCGCCAGCGGGATCGTCGCCGCGCGGGTCGGCCCGCGCCGGATGGTCGCCGGGTCGCTGCTGCTGGCCGGGGTTTCGCTCGTCGGGGTCAGCCGCGCCGGATCCCTCGAGGCGCTCCTCGTGCTGTACTTTCTCACCGGCCTGGGCAGCGGCGCGGCCAACGTGCCGATGATGTCGCTGGTCGCCGCGTGGTTCGGCAGTCGCGCGCGGGGGCGGGCGGCGGGCTTCATCGTCAGCGGCAGCGGCTTCGCGATCCTGCTCACCGGCTGGCTGGTCCCGCTGCTCAATCAGCGGCAGGGCGCCGCGGGGTGGCGGTCCAGCTGGCTGGTCATCGCCGCGGTCATCCTCTGCGTGGCGGCGATCAACGCCGTGATCCTGCGCGATCGGCCGGCCGACCTCGGCCTGACGCCCCACGGCGGCGAGGCGGCGTCGTACGCCCCGCCGGCGCACCACCCGCGCGGCATCGGCGCCGTGCTGCGCCGCGGGGTGCTCTGGTATCTCGGGCTGCTCTATTTCCTGTTCGGGTTCACCTACGTCATCGCGGCGACCTTCATGGTCACCTCGCTGGTGCGCGACCGGGGTTTCCCGGAGTCGGTCGCGGGCACCTTCTGGTCGGCCGTCGGCGCACTGAGCCTGTTCTCGGGACCGATCTTCGGGACGCTCTCCGATCGCATCGGGCGCCGGGGCGGGCTCGCGATCGTCTTCGGCCTCCAGTCGCTCGCCTACGCGCTCTTCGCCTCGGGCCTGCCGGGCTGGTCGCTGGTGCTCGCCGTCGGCTGCTACGGCCTCACCGTCTGGAGCGTCCCCTCGATCATGACGGCGGTGGCGGCCGATCTGGCCGGGCCGCAGAACGCCGCCGCGGCCTTCGGGTTCATCACGTTCATCTTCGGCCTCGGCCAGATGGCGGGCCCGGTCGCCGCCGGGGCGCTCGCCGAGATCTCGGGGCGTTTCGCGTCGAGTTTCGCGCTCGCCGCGGCGCTCGCCGGGCTGGCGGCGATCCTGTCGCTGCGGCTGCGGGTGACGCACCGGGGGTAGCGATTCGGAGCGTCACCGGATTCACGGGCGGGGATGAATCCCGCCCCTGTGAAGGATACGCGGAAGTCCGGACGGGCGGGGATCAACCCCGCCCCTACGGCGGCAATTATATCTCCGTAGGGGAGGGGTTCACCCCCTCCCGAGAAGCGCCGCGTTCCGGCCACGCCGGCCTGACGATTCCCTGACGATACCCGCGACACGTCGCCGCTCTTCGGTTATACTGAACTGAACCAACGATCACGGAACGACGAAGAGGTGACCATGCGCAGCGACCTGATGAAAAAGGGGCTCGAGAAGGCCCCGCACCGCTCCCTGATGAAAGCCGTCGGCCTGACCGACGAGGAGATCGCGCGCCCGCTCGTGGGCATCGCCAACTCCTGGAACGAGATCGTCCCCGGCCACACCCACCTGCGCGACATCGTCGAGGCGGTCAAGGCCGGCGTGCGCATCGCGGGCGGCACGCCGCTGGAGTTCGGCGTCATCGGCGCCTGCGACGGCCTCGCGATGAACCACCCCGGCATGAAGTACTCGCTCGCCAGCCGCGAGCTGATCGCCGACTCGATCGAGGTCATGGTCATGGCGCAGCCCTTCGACGCGCTCGTGCTGGTCCCCAACTGCGACAAGATCATCCCCGGCATGATCATGGCCGCGCTGCGCCTGAACATCCCGGCCATCGTCGTCAGCGGCGGGCCGATGCTCGCCGGGCGCCACGGCGGCAAGACGATCGACCTGATCTCGGTCTTCGAGGGGGTCGGCGCGGTCAAGGCGAAGAAGATGAGCGACGGCGAGCTCGCCGAGATGGAGGACAGCGCCTGCCCGACCTGCGGCTCCTGCTCCGGGATGTTCACGGCCAACTCGATGAACTGCCTCACCGAGGCGATCGGCCTCGGCCTGCCCGGCAACGGCACGATCCCGGCGGTGACGTCCGCGCGGCGCCGCCTGGCCAAGCACGCCGGGATGCAGGTCATGGAGCTGCTGCGCAAGGACATCCGCCCGCGCGACATCGTGACGAAGAAGGCCATGGCCAACGCCATCGCGGTCGACATGGCGCTCGGCGCCTCCTCGAACACGGTGCTGCACCTGCCCGCCATCGCGCACGAGGCGGGGTTCACGCTCGAGCTGGAGACCTTCAACAAGGTCAGCCGCACGGTGCGCCGCCTCTGCAACGTCTCCCCCGCCGGCCCCTGGCACCTCGAGGACATCGACGACGCCGGCGGCATCCCGGCCGTGATGGCCGAGCTGGCCAAGGGCGGGCAGATCAACCTCTCGACGATGACGGTGACCGGCAAGCGCACCGGGGCGCTGCTCAAGGACGCCCGCCTGCGCAACCCCGAGGTCATCCGCCCCTGGGACAACGCCTTCGCGAAGGAGGGCGGCCTCGCGATCCTGTTCGGCAACCTCGCGCCCGGCGGCGCGGTCGTCAAGCAGTCCGGCGTCGCCCCCGACATGATGAGGCGCACGCTGACCGCCCGCGTCTTCGAGAGCGAGGAGGAGGGCTCGGCGGCGATCCTCGGCGGGAAGATCAAGAAGGGCGAGGTCATCGTCATCCGCTACGAGGGCCCGCGCGGCGGCCCCGGCATGCAGGAGATGCTCGCGCCGACCTCGGCGGTCGTCGGCATGGGCCTGGACCACGACGTCGCGCTGATCACCGACGGTCGCTTCTCCGGCGGCACGCGCGGCGCGGCGATCGGCCACGTCTCCCCGGAGGCGGCCGAGGGCGGGCCGATCGCGCTGGTGAAAAACGGCGACCGCATCGAGATCGACATCCCCGGCCGGCGCCTCGAACTGCTGGTCGACGAGGCCGAGCTGGAGAAGCGCCGCAAGGCCTGGAAAGCGCCGAAGCCGAAAGTCACCACCGGCTACCTCGCCCGCTACGCGCGCATGGTGCGCTCGGCGGGCACCGGCGCGATTCTGGAGGATTAGGTCCCCTTAGGGCAGATGATGACTACGACCAGTTCGAAAGTGCGGGCGGGAGTACATCCCGCCCCTGCACCATTGGCGATCCGGGTCGCAGGGGAGGGGTTCACCCCCTCCCGCCCGGGTGATGCGATGCGGAGGATTCCGGTGACCGAAGTCGCTGACGTTCAGACGCAGCGCGAGGAGCGCCAGCTCGTCGAAGGCTGCCGCCGCGGCGACTTCGACTGTTTCGAGCGGCTGATGGCCCGCTACGAAAAGAAAATCTACAATCTCGCCCTGCGCATGCTCCGCGATCCCGACGACGCCCGCGAGATCCTCCAGGAGACCTTCCTCAAGGTCTACGACAACCTCGAGAAATTCCGCGGCGAGGCCCAGCTGTCGACCTGGATCTATCGCATCGCGATGAACGAGTCGCTGATGCGCATCCGCAAGGACAAGCACCGGCCGCGCTCGCTCGAGATCGTCGACGAAGACGGCGAGCGCCGCGAGATCGACGTCGCGGACTGGAAGCCGCGGCCCGTCGATCGCGCGCTGACCAGGGAGCTCGGCGGCGAGCTCGACCGCGCCGTCGCGCTGCTGCCCGAGGACTACCGCGGGGCCTTCCTGCTGCGCGACATCGAGGGGCTCTCGAACGAGCAGATCGCCAAGGCCATGAAGCTCTCGGTCCCGGCGGTCAAGTCGCGAATTCACCGGGCGCGGGTCTTCCTGCGCAACGAACTGGCAACGTATTTCTCGAAAGGCCGCCGTGACAACTAAGCGCGAGAAGATCTGCAACACGCCGGAGTGCCGCAGGATGCGCGAGCTGCTCTCGGATTTCATCGACCACGCGCTGCACTGGCGCACCGCCCGCAGCCTGGAGGCGCACCTGGCGGTCTGTCCGCCGTGCCGCTGCTACGTCGCCACCATCGAGAGGACGATCGTGCTCTACCGCGAGCGCCCGGTGGTCGACGTCCCGGTCGCGGTGCGCGGGCACCTGCGCGAGGTGCTGCGCGAGCGGCACGAGAGCGCGCCGAAGAAGCGCGCGGGGCGCTGCTGCTGCCGGAAAAGGGACCGTGCAGACGCCTCGGTCCCGGAGGCGAAAACCGCGAAAGAAACCTGCCAGATGAACTTGCGATCCTGCTCGAGCTGACCGCTCTCGGGAAGGACTTCTGGGAGGGAGTCTGGCACATTCTGCCCTACTTCGCCGTCGGCGTTTTCATCGCGGGCTGGATCCGGACCTACAAGTTCCACGTCCGCCTCCGCAAACGCCTGCCGACGTACGGGGGCTACGCGGTTTTCGTGGCGGTCGGCGTCGCGATCGTCAGCCCGCTGTGCGCCTGCGGGGTTCTGCCGATCATGGTCTCGCTGCTCACGGCCGGGATGCCGCTCACCCCCTGCATGGCGCTGCTGGTGGCCTCGCCGCTGATGAGCGTCGAGGGGTACGCCGTCACCGCGGGTCTCCTCGGCACGAGCTGGGCCAACGCCAAGCTCGTCGCGGCGATCTTCATGGGTCTCTGGGCCGGCCTGGTCACGCACCTGGTCGCGCGCAGGGGCTTCGGGGTCGCAGAGATCTTTCGCGGGCCGATCCCGCAGGGGGACATGCACGAGCACGACTGCGACCCCCGCATCGCCTGCGACTGTCCGGACCGCTGGTCGAACCGCATCGCCCGCCGCCACCCGAACAAGTTCGTGATCTTTCTGGCCAAATCCGCGGAGACCGGCTGGAAGGTCGGCCGTTTCATCCTGTTCGGTCTCGTGATCGAGGTGCTCGCGGTGCGCTACATCGACCCGGAGTGGATCGGTTCGGTGTTCGCGAGCACCCGCTGGTACACCACGGTCCTCGTGACCCTCGCTTCGGCGCCGCTCCACGTGAACCAGTTCACGGCCGCCGGCATCCTCTACGGACCGGTCAACCTCCTCGAGAAAATGGGCAGCACCGTCTCCTGGGGCAGCGGCATGGCCTTCCTGATCGGCGGCCCCGTGACGGCGCTGCCGGCGATGGCGGTTTTTCTCTCGCTCTTCAAGCCGCGGGTCTTCTGGCTCTACCTCGGCATCTGCTTCTCGGGGACGCTGATCGTCGCCTTCGCGGCGCAGTTGCTGCTCGGATAAGCCCCGCTGCGGCGCCGCGCGATCTGCCGTCTCGCGCACTTGACGATCGTGCCACCCAGGGGGTATCCTCCACCTCCTTTCGCAAAGGTCGCGGGTTGGCTACAGCAGCAAGGAGACACGCATGAAGGAACTCTCGGAGGGCGGGCTTGAGCAGCAGGGCGGTCACGTTGCGGTCTGGTACGATGCCCAGGAGGACACGGTCGTCATGCAGTGCGACTTTGTCGATCTGAACTTCTACCGTGACGACTTCATGGATCTTGTCGAGGTCCTCAAGGAAGCCGCCGACCGCCTGATGCTCGAAAGTCCCGCGGAACTCTAGCGGGCCGCCGAAAAGGACCCATCTGCGGCGTCGGGCTTCGCCCCTCGTCGCTGCGGCGCACCGGAGTGCGCCTCACTCCTCAGGACTCGCCCGCCTTGCACCTCGACCCTTGCTGAGCGGCCGGCCGCGCAGTCGACGTGGGTCTAGATCAGCGATCGAGCTCCTCCTGGCTGTCGGCGTTAAAAACTTTCACGCGTGTCCCGGGGGCGTTGCCGCGCAGGCCGTTCGCCGCCCCGAGGGTCACCTCCGTCAGTTCAGGGGCGTTCTCGCGACACTTGAGGTGGATCTGGATTCGCGGCGAGAAGTCCAGACGGGCAAGAATTTCCGGGAAGTAGGTGCTCTTTCCCCAGACAACGTAGATTTTAATCGGGATGGTCGGGCTGGTGAAAAGCCCCCCCTGGCTCGACTCGAGAAAGCCGCAGGACTTCAGGATCGACGCCGCTTCCGCGGTCGTCGCGTCCGAGTAGATCACCCGAGTCTGTCCCATAACCCCGATCCGCGCCCCCCTTGCCGGTTCGGACTATAATCGCTGGCACTCCGCGGCGCAAGCCCGCGTCTCGCAGGGCGCTGGTGCCGCCCCCGGGAACACCGCCCGACAGCCCGCGCACCCTCCGGGAGCACCGCGGTTCCTCGAGGGCTGCAAGAAGCCTTGCCGTCGTGGTCCGCCCCGGGGCACCGGTCTTGCTTCAGGGAGGGCGCATGGATCCGCTGAGCAAGAGCGCGCCCGGCCACTACGGAGCGCTCGGTGTCTCGCCGGCGGCCTCGCAGCGACAAATCGAACAGGCGTTCCGCGGCTGGACGGAACGGCGTCGCGCGGGCGCGGCAAGCGCCGATGCCTATCGTCCGCGCGGAGCGCGCGTACCACGTCCTCTCCGTCCCCGGCGCCCGGCTGCATCATGACCGCCAACTGGGGCTCGTGACGCACCCCGCGTGGGCGGCGGGGCGCGATCTCGCCGCCAGGGCCTGTACCCGCAGGGCGCTTGTTGAACTCGAGCAGGGGCATGCCGGGGAAGCCCGGCGGCTTCTCGATCGCGCCGTTTCCCTCGCCCCGGGTGATCCGCACGCCAGGAGCTATCTCGCCCTTGCGCTCGCAAGAACCGGCGGTTCGCTTCACGATGCCGACCGGCACGGGAGGTATGCGCTTGCGCATCGACCGCGGGAAGCCGCGTTTTTCTTCAACCTCGCCGAGGTGTACGCGGCCGCCGGCCTGCGCGCCCGGGCCTGCGCGATTCGCGCGAGAGGCTGGTACGCGATCGCCGTCGCACTTTTTTCGCGGCGATCGCAGGTGTGATGACCGTCACCGTACCGCCGGGCCGCGGATGATAGCGTGACCGACAGATTCGAAGGCGGCCGCGCGGTGGCACGACGCGGCCGGGCTTGGGAATGATCTGGGGCGGAGGCGGATTGATGCCGGGTTTAGAGATTCGTTTAAGAGTTCGAGGTAACGTCCCCGGCCCGCTCTTTAATTTTATCAATTTTAGTATTGACAGTCCTTGGGGCGGTTGTTAGAGTCGGCCATGCATAGGGTGTGTTTGGCCCCTGTGCAAGGCCACCCTGAACCTTAACAGAGGACGGACTTGGGCCATGGGGTTGTTTAAGTCCAAGGAAGTGGTCGGGGTCGACATCGGCACCCACTCCATCAAGCTGGTGGAGTTGAGGTTGTCCGGGAAGTCAATCAACCTGCAGAGCTTCGGCATCGCCCCGGTGCCGCCGCAGGCCATCGTCGACGGTGCGATCCTCGACAAGGGCGCCATCGTCGAGTGCTTGCAGGCGCTGCTGCGCGAGCACAAAATCAAGTGTACCCAGGCGGTGATGGGGCTCTCCGGGCATTCGGTGATCGTCAAGAAGATCAGTCTCCCCGAGATGACCGAGGCCGAGCTCGAAGAGTCGATCCACTGGGAAGCCGAGCAGTACATACCATTCGACATCGACGACGTGAACCTCGATTTCCAGATCATCGAGGGCGATTCCTCCGAGGACGGCAAGATGGATCTGCTCCTCGTGGCGGCCAAGAAGGACAAGATCGACGACTACTCCGACCTGCTCATCCAGGCCGGTCTCCAGCCGTGCGTGGTCGATCTGGACGCGTTCGCGCTTCAGAACTCCTGGGAGATCAACTACGAGGTCGTCCCCGGGCGCAACGTGGCGCTCGTGAACATCGGCGCGGGTTTCACGAACATCGGCGTGCTGCGCAACGGGATGACCTCGTTCACGCGCGACATCTCCATCGGCGGCAACCACTACACCGACGCCATCCAGAAGGAGTTCGGCCTGAGCGCCGAACAGGCCGAGCGGGTCAAGACCGGCCAGGAGAGCGGCGCCGACCCCGAGGCGGTGCGCCGGGTCATGGACGCGGTGAGCGAGAACATCGTCGTCGAAATCCAGCGCTCGTTCGATTTCTTCCGCGCCACCACGTCCGACCAGGAGATACACCAGATCCTCATCTCCGGCGGCAGCGCCCGGGTGCAGAACCTCGACACCTTTCTCAACCAGAGGCTGAAGATCGAGGTCCAGGTGAACAATCCCCTGCAGAACATCAAGATCAACCCGAAGAAGTTCGACCTCGAGTACCTGAGCGAAAATGCCCCCGCCGCCGCGGTTGCGGTCGGCCTGGCGCTCCGGAAGGCGGGCGACCGATGATCCGGATCAATCTTCTCGCCAAGAAGGTCTCGAAGAAGAAGGCCGGCGCCATCCAGCACCTGGCGATCGGCGCGGCGGCAGTGGCGGTTCTCGCGGTCGCCCTGGGCTGGGTCTGGATCGATCAAAACGGGACGCTCGCCACGTTGCGCTCGGAGATCGCCAAGCAGGAAGCCGAGAAGACGCGTCTCAAGAACGTCAACGAGGAGAAGAACCGCTTCGAGAAGGAGAAGGCCGAGCTCGAGCGCAAGCTGGCCATCATCACCAAGCTCCAGAAGGAGCGCATCGTGCCGGTGCACCTCCTCGACGAACTCACCCGGGTGATCGACGCCGGCACGCCCGATCTGGATCACCAATTATGCCTACACCGCCGGCCGGCGTCACCCTCGACGGCTATTCGCTCAGCAACGAGGCGTTGCGCCCGATGGTCGACAATCTCGAGAAGTCCCCGTATTACACGAACGTCGAGTTGCTCTTCTCCGAGCGCAGCGACCTTCAGGGCCGTCGAGGTATTTCGCTTCAGCATCAAGGCCGGCGTGGAACAGCCGGACTAGCGCGGGAGGCAGCGGGGAACATGGCATCGGTCATCGAACAGTTCGAAAAAGTGCCGCTCAAGCAGCGGGCGCTGGTCCTGGCCATGCTGCTGGTCATGATCGGGGTGGCCTTTTACTACTTCCTCTACATGCCGAAGGCCGCCCAGATCAAGGCCAGCAGGAGCCAGCTCAACACCCTCACGAGCGAAGTGCAGGTTCTGCAGACGATCGAGGCGAAGAACAAGGAGTACAAGCGGATGATCGCCGAACTCAGCGGCCAGCTCGACCAGGCCCGCCTGCAGCTTCCCGGCGAGCGCGAGATCCCCGTGCTGCTCGAGCAGATCGCCCGCTTCGGCCAGGAGGCCGGGATCGAGTTCATGTCGTTCCGGCCTTCGGCCGAGGTCAAGAAGGACTTTTACAACGAGGTGCCCATGGCCCTGTCGATTCGCGGTCCCTTCCACAACATCGGGCTCTTCCTCGACAAGATCAGCCACTACCCGCGGATCATCAGTGTCTCAGAACCTGACCATGGGCAATCCGCAGGTGAAGGAGGGCTACCTCATGCTGACGTCCACCTGTACCGCGACGACGTACCGCTATGTCCAGGCAAAGTAGCCGCGTCGCCGTCGCGCTCCTGCTGGCGCTCGCGTTCGCGGCGTCGCCGTTCGTCGTTGCCGCCGCGCCGCCTGCCCCGGGTGAAGCGGCCGGAATGCGCCGACAACAGGGGCGAGTGCCGTCCCCGCCCGCAGGCAGTTCCCGGTTCCGCGGCTCCGGCCGCACCTCGGGCCCTGTCCCCGGGAGAACTCCTCGTCCCCAGCAGTGAGTTTCGCTACGACGCGACCGGGCGGAGAGACCCGTTCAAGTCGCTTCTGGAGTTGGAGAAAAAGCAGCGAGACATCACCCAGCTGCCGCCGATCCAGCAGTTCGACATCGAGACGGTCAAGGTCGTCGGCATCGTCATCGACCCGGGCCGCGAAGCCCAGGCGATGGTCCGGGCTCCGAGCGGACAGACGTTTGTGGTCCGTATCGGCACGGTCATCGGGAAAAACGAGGGCGAGGTCGTCGAGATCACGATGGAGGGAATCCGCGTCCTCGAGAAGTTTCTGGATTTCATGAACCGGGAGACCAGGAAGGAAACGTTCCTGAAATCCCATCCCACTGCGGGGAAGTGACCGCGGTACTCTAAGGAGGACGGCTGATAATGGCTACCGGGAGATTGGTGAGTTGGGCCTCCGGCGGGGCCTTGGCGGTGTGGCTGCTCGCAGGTTGCGGCGGCAGTGTTGCCCAGGCGCCCAAGCCGGCGATCGCGGATGTCGCCAAGCCTGCTGAGATCACCGACGTCCAGGTTTCAGGGACCGGCGACGCGGTTCAGGTCACGGTGATCACGAGCGCCAAGGCGGCCTACAGCCTGGTGCGGCAGAGTACGCCGCCGCGATTGTTCCTGCAGCTCACGGCCACCACGCTTGCCGGCCAGGAGAGGACGATCCAGGTTCAACCGGGGCGCGGTGTCGGTGGTCAAGGCCTTTGCCTCGGGGAACAACACCAGCGTCGAGGTGTTCCTCTCGAGCGAAGCCAGCTACGAAATCGAGGGACGAGACGACGGTGTCGTCTTGAATGTTGTGCCCAAGGAAACCGCGGTCGCTCAGGCCGCTGAGGCCGCTGCGGCGGCGCAAGCGGCGCAGGATGTGCCGGCCGCCCGACCGAGCCGTCTCCGGCGCCGGTCGTCACGACCATTGCCGTCGAGGAGCCTGCGGCCGTGGCGCCCGCGCCGGAACCCGCGGCGCCGGCCCCGGCTGGAAGTCCCCTCCGGCCCGCGCGCCCTCACGGCGATCGACGTGCAGAAGCAGGCCGACGGCCTGGTGGTGACCCTGCAGGGCAACGGCCCGCTCAAGCACGAGTACTTCCTCGTCGAGGGCAGGAGCCTGGTCGTCGACATCACCGGGGCGAGCAACAAGGTCAAGCCAAAAAAGATGAAGGTCGGCGACCCCTGGGTGTCCCAGATCCGCATCGGCGATCACGACCAGCCGAAGCAGTTCACCCGCGTCGTGTTCGATCTGAAGAAGGTCGTCGAGTACAGCGTCAACAGATTCGACAACCGGATCGTGGTGGCTTTCGGTGCTCCGGCGCTGGCGGCAACCGGCGCGGTCCCCGAGATGACTGCGGCCTCAGCGGACGCACCCGGAACTGCAGCCCCGGCCCCGGCCCCGGCTCAAGTCGCGGCGCCCAAGCCAGAGCCGGTCCCGGTACCGACCCTGGTTCGGCGTCGCAGCGCCCGACCCGGTTCCGGCCCCGGCGGCAGCCGCGGCGGCTCCTCCCGCCGCTCCCGCGGCGCCGGTTTTCCCGGCATCCGGCTTCACCGGTCGACGGCTCTCGCTGGATTTCAAGGATGCGGACGTCAACGACATCCTGCGTCTGATCTCCGAGGTCTCCGGGCTGAACTTCGTCTCCGGGCCCGAGGTGAAGGGGACGGTCTCGATCAAGCTGGCCGACGTGCCGTGGGACCAGGCGCTCGACCTCATCCTCAAGACCAACGTGCCGCAGCTGGCGCAGGTCCGCGAGTCGGAAAACATCATCCGGATCACGACCTCCGACAAGATCATGGACGAGGAGCAGCGCCGCCGCAGGGTCGAAGAGGACAAGAAAAAGACCATCGACGCGCAGCAGGCGCTCGAGCCGGTTTTTTCGAAGACGTTCGCGATCTCGTACATCGAGTCGAGCAAGATGGCGGAGTTCGTCGCCAAGCTCGAAAAATTCAGCGTCGCCCCAGGGTATCATCCAGTTCGACGAGCGCACCAAGAACATCATTGTCTGGGACACGGCCGAGAAACTCGCCGAGCTCGAGGAGGTGATTATCACGTGGGATGCGCCCACGCCCGGCGGTTCTCATCGAGGCCCGGATCGTCTAGGTCACGGAGGGCTTCGGCCAGTCCATCGGCGTCCAGTGGAACGTGAACGCCGTCAAGGACGCCGCCCACGGCAACGCGACCCCGTATGCGTTCCCGAACTCGGTGGCGATCGGCGGACAGTCGGAGGCGGCCCCGATGGGGAGCGATGCCGTCCAACTACCTGGTCAACCTTCCCGCCGCCGCCGCGACGGGCGGTCTCGGCATCTCGCTCGGGCACATCGCCAACACGCTGGCGCTCGACATGAGAATCTCCGCGGGCGAGACCATGAGCAAGGTCAAGATCCTCTCGAACCCGAAGGTGCTCGTGATCCAGAACGAGCGGGCGATCATCAACCTCGGCAGCCAGCTGCCCGTCCCGAAGACCGACACCGAGGGCAACCGGACCGTGGAGTGGAAGGACGTCGGCATCAAGCTCGACGTCACGCCGCAGATCACCAACGACAAGCGGATTTTCATGGAGATCAACATCGAGAAGTCCACGCAGGGGGATAACGTCCAGACGACCGAGGGGACGATGTTCTCCATCAACACCAGCCGCGCGGAGACCAAGGTCCTGATCGCCGACGGCGAGACGACCGTCATCGGCGGGATCTTCGTCGAGGAGAATTCGCGATTCGGGCGATTCGATCCCCGGGCTTTCGAAGATCCCGATTTTCGGCTGGCTGTTCAAGAACAAGACAAGCAGCGAGAGCAAGACAGGAACTGATGATCTTCATCACGCCGAAGATCGTTGTCATGTAGGGCGCCGCGGCCGGCGGCGCGGACGCTGGACAATGCACCCGCACCGATGCGGGTGCATTGTCATTTTGGGAGGCTGCTGATGGTCTGGAGGCACTTCACGGCGGGCGAGTCGCACGGGCCCGCGCTGCTGGCGATTCTCGAGGGGATGCCCGCGGGGCTCGTTCTCGGCCCCGGGGACGTCGATCCGGAACTGGCGCGCCGGCAACTCGGCCACGGCCGCGGCGCCCGCATGGCGATCGAGAAGGACCACGCGCGAGTTCGTCGGCGGCGTGCGTTTCGGCCGGACGACGGGCGCCCCGATCGCGCTGCTGGTGGAAAATCGCGGAACCGAGCAGCTCAGCGTCCGCCCGCCGGATTACAAGCCGCTGCTTTTCCCCCGCCCCGGGCACGCCGATCTGCCGGCGGCGATCAAGTACGAGCTGACCGACGTCCGCGACGTTCTCGAGCGGGCCAGCGCCCGCGAGACGGCCGCGCGCGTCGCGCTCGGCGCCTGCGCCAAGCAGCTGCTCGCCGAGTTCGGCATCCGCGTGCACTCCTTCGTCGAGTCGATCGGCGGGGTCGGCGCGACGTTTCCGGAGCGGATCACGGACGCGGTGCGCCGCCGCGCCGAGCGCTCGCCGGTGCGCTGTCCGGACGCCGCGCTCTCGGCCGCGATGGTGAGCGCCATCGACGAGGCCGCGGCGGCCGGCGACACGCTCGGCGGCGTCGTGCGCATCGACGCGGAAGGGGTCCCCCCGGGTCTCGGCAGCCACACCCAGTGGGACCTGCGCATCGAGGGGCGCATCGCCGCCGCGCTGATGGCGCTGCCCGGCGTCAAGGGAGTCGAGAACGGCCTCGGCTTCGCCGCCGCCGCGCGCCCCGGTTCGCAGGTCCACGACGCCATTTACCGCGCGAAGGGCAAGCCGTGGGGCTGGTACCGCAAGAGCAACCGCGCCGGCGGCGTCGAAGGCGGCATCACCAACGGCGAGACGGTCACCTTCCGCGTCGCGATGAAACCGATCCCGACGCTCAAAAAGCCGCTCGCCAGCGCCAGCCTGCGGCGATGGCGCCGCGGGCAAGGCGGCCGTGGTGCGCGCCGATGTCTGCGCCGTGCCGGCCCTCGGGGTCGTCGCCGAGGCGGCGCTCGCGCTCGAGTTGGCCGGGGCGATGCGCGAGAAGTTCGGGGGGGACAGCATCCGTGAGATGCGTGAGCACTGGCAGTCCTTCGCAAAGCGACTCGCGATCACGCGCTGAGCGCCTGATCGCCGCCGGGAAGAACGTCTACCTGGCGGGGTTCATGGGCACCGGCAAGACCGCGACCGCCCGGGCGATCGCCCGGACCCTCGGCGTGCCGTGGGTCGACCTCGACGAGGTGATCGTCCGTGCGGAGGGTCTGAGTGTCGCCGAGATTTTCGCGCAGCGCGGCGAGCGCGCCTTCCGCAACGCCGAGCACCGCGCTCTCAAGGCCGTGCTGGCGGGCGCCGGAAGTGTGGTCGCTCTCGGGGGCGGCGCCGTCTGCTTCGAGCGCAATCGCGCGCTGCTGCGGGGGACGGGGCCGGTGGTGCTGCTGACCGCGCCCGCCGAAACCATCCTCAAGCGCGTCGGCCGCTCGCCGGAGCGGCCGCTGCTGGCCGGCCCGGACGCACCGGCCACGGATTCGGGCGCTGCTCCTGCGCCGCATGCGGGATTACCGGCGCTACCGGTTGCGCGTCGACACGACCGAACTCACGCCGGCCGGCGCCGCCGAGGCGGTGCTGCAGGTGGTCGATCACGCCGGGCGTCAGGGCGACGCGGCGCGCGCCCGCGACATGGCGGCCCGTCGGGGAGGAACCTGCCGGTGAGGGAAGCGTGACGCGCGTCACCGCAACATCCGCCACCACGTCTGACCATGCACCCGTAGGGGCGGGGTTCATCCCCGCCCGAAGTGAATGCGATCAACGATCAACGGGCGGGAGGGGATGAACCCCTCCCCTGCACAGGAAACAGCCGGGCGGATGGAAAGGAAAGAATGACAGCGTCGCTGGAAACCCCGGCCCCCGTCGAAACCGTCACCGTCGCCCTCGGCGAGCGGGCCTACCCGATCTGGATCGGCGACGGCATCCTGCCGACGCTCGGCGCGCGCCTGCGGACGATCGGCCTCTCGGGAACGCTGGCCCTGGTCTCGGTGCCGCCGGTCTTCGATCTCTACGGGGAAACGGCGCGCGCCAGCCTCGCCGGCGCCGGCTTCGACGTTCGCCCGACGGTCGTCCCCGACGGCGAGGCCTCCAAGTCGGTCGGGCAGCTCTCCGGCCTCTGGGACCGCCTCGTGGCGGACCGTCTCGAGCGCACCTCGCCGGTCGTGGCGCTCGGCGGCGGGGTCGTCGGCGATCTGGCCGGCTTTGCCGCAGCGACCTACAAGCGCGGTGTCCCGTTCGTGCAGTGCCCGACGACATTGCTGGCGCAGGTCGACTCCAGCGTCGGCGGCAAGGTCGCCATCGACCACCCCGCCGGCAAGAACCTCCTCGGCGCCTTCCACCAGCCGGCGGCGGTCTGCGTCGACCTCGCGGTGCTGCGCACGCTGCCGCGCCGCGAACTGGTCGCGGGCCTGGCCGAGGTGATCCGCACCGGCGATCGCCTTCGACGCGGCGTTCTTCGCCTTTCTCGAGACGAACATCGAACGCCTGCTGGCGCTCGACGTCGACGCGCTGAGGCACGCGGTCGCCACCTGCTGCCGCATCAAGGCCGCGGTCGTCGCCGAGGACGAGCGCGAGACCGGGGGGCGGCGCAGCCTGCTGAATCTCGGGCACACCTTCGCCCACGCGCTCGAGACGCTCACCGGGTACACCCGCTACCGCCACGGGGAGGCGGTCGGCTGGGGGATCGCGCGGGCGGCCCGCCTCGCGCAGAAGCTCGGCCTGTGCGGCGCGGCGGACGCCGCCCGCCAGGAGACCCTGTTGCGACGGGCCGGCCTCCCGGTCGACGACCCGTCTCCCGATGCCCAGGACATGGTTGCCGCGATGGCCCACGACAAGAAGGCCGCCGGCGGAAAGGTGAGATTCGTCTTGACAGAAAAGATTGGAAGTGCAAACCTTTACGCGGATATCCCTTGGGAGAGTCTTAAGGGGGTTTTGTGTTGAGCGCAACGAACCAGACTGCCTTTACCTGCAAGGGGGTGGAAGCATGAAACCATACCGTGGAAGACTTCTCGCATCCGTAGTGCTGCTCGCCGCGCTGCCGCTTTCGGGCTGCGGCGATGCCGACACCTGGAAGACGACCAACGCGGTCACGTTGGACACTTCGACCCCGACGGTTCAAGTGAAGGGCGACGCCATCTTTACCGCGAGTGCGGCGCCGATGGCCGAGGGGCAAGGGTACGCGTGCGACACCGACCTCGAATACCGGGCGCAGGGCGCCGGGTTGAACATCAGCTGGTCGAATATTCCCGGGGTAGCCACCACGAGGATCTTCGAATTGAGACCCACGCAGACAAACAATCAGGGCACCACGCTTTCGGTGATGGCCCGGGCCAGGTGCCTTGAGTCCAAGGAGGATTGGAAGTACTCGGACCAGGTGGACGTGACGGTGACTGAACGGATCCTGCCGGTGGTTACGGCGGTCACGCTGACGGCGAGTCCGACTACTCGGTACAGCTGCGAGGCGAACAGTTCGTCTTCACCGTTAGTGCGACCACGGAGACCGGTTGCACGTTGCATCTCAGAATACACGCATTCTGGCGGCGGGTACCTGCACCGCATGACCATGGCATCCAGCCTGGGTACATTCGCTTGATGACTCCGATCCGGTTCAGCTCCGGTACGACACTTGACGGTTCATCGCGCCGGGATGGTGCACCGAGAATCCGACGGCGGTTGTTTCGTCGAATACGGTGATCGTGACGGTCGATCCATAGCGGCATCCTCGGGAGGATCACACACCAGGAACGTTCGCAATGGCGGCCGAGAAGGAGCGCGACCCGGGATCGTCCTCGGCGGAGATCGAGAAGTATCTCGACATCCTCGCCAAGGACCCGAACTCCCGGGTCTTCGCTCCGCTCGCGGAGGCCTACCGCAAGGGGGGCTTCCTCGACGACGCCGTCGAGACCGCCCTCGAGGGGTTGAGGGTTCACCCCAACTACCTCGGGGGCCGCGTCGCCCTCGGTCGTGCGTATTTCGAGAAGCGGCAGTACGCCGAGGCGGCGGCCGAGATGCAGAAGGTCGCCAAATCCGCCCCGGACAATATCATCGCCCACAAGGTCCTCGGGCAGATCGCCAGCAGACAAAACGACCTGCCCGCGGCCGAGAAGGCCTTCAAGATGGTGCTCCTGCTCGATCCCCGGGACCAGGAGGCCCAGGAGTTCATCGCGAATCTTGCCGGGACGCCGCGCCCCCGCCCCAGCGCCGATTCCGCCGGTGCAGGCGATGCCGACCCCCCCTCCGCCAGGACTAGCGATTGAGCCCCCGCCGGCGCCCCCGCCGCTCGCGTTTGCACCTGCCCCGCCAGTTCCCCCTCCACCAGTATCGGAGTCTGATCCGTCTGCGCCCCTTCCGTTCGACCAACTCCAGACGATCGAGGATATCGATCTGCAGGCGGATGATATTTTCGGCGACGAATCTCCGGAAATCGATGGCGGGATGGAACTGGAGGTCTTCGCGCGAGCCACGCGAAAAGGTGAGGCGAAGCCTGCGGCAGCGCCGCCGCCGGCGCCACCCCCGGAGTCGGCCCCGCCTCGAGTCGACGAGGCGGCGGAGGAGGATTCGCCGTTCGAGATGTTCACCCGGGATCGGGGTGTCAAAGCCACTCCGGCGCCATTCAAGGCCGAACGCGTCGGCCAGGCGGAACCCCGGGAGTTGGACATTGAAACCACGGCCTACAACCCGCCAGACACGTTCGATCCCGATGGGGTTGCTCCTCCTCTGACGAGTCCGGATGACGAGTTGCCGCGGCTCGAGTTGACGCGGGAGATCGATTTCGGCTCCCCGGATGAGGTGTCACCGTCACGGGTAGCGCCGGCGCCGGAGTTGGAACTTGAACCGGAGCCGGAGGCCGGGCTGGAGCTTGATCTGGAGCCGGAGCCGGTGACCGAATTGAAACCGGAGACTGAACCGGGGACGGTGGTCGAGCCGGAACTGGAACTGAAGCCCGAACCGGAGCCGGAGGCCGAGCTGGAGCTTGATCTGGAGCCGGAGCCGGTGACCGAATTGAAACCGGAGGCTGAACCGGGGACGGTGGTCGAGCCGGAACTGGAACTGAAGCCCGAACCGGAGCTGGAGGCCGAGCTGGAGCTTGATCTGGAGCCGGAGCCGGTGACCGAATTGAAACCGGAGGCTGAACCGGAGACGGTGGTCGAGCCGGAACTGGAACTGAAGCCCGAACCGGAGCTGGAGGCCGGGCTGGAGCTTGATCTGGAGCCGGAGCCGGTGACCGAATTGAAACCGGAGACTGAACCGGAGACGGTGGTCGGGCCGGAACTGGAACTGAAGCCCGAACCGGAGCTGGAGGCCGGGCTGGAGCTTGATCTGGAGCCGGAACCGGCTGACCGGAATTGAAACCGGAGGCTGAACCGGGGACGGTGGTCGAGCCGGAAACGGAACTGAAACTTGAACCGGAGCTGGAGACTGGTCTGGAGCTTGATCTGGAACCGGAACTGGTGACCGAATTGAAAATGGAACCGGAACTGGTGGCCGAACTGGAACCGGCGCCGGCGATCGAGCCTGCACCCGCTCCTGAAATCGACTTTACGGTGGATCTGTCGTCGGACCTGGAGCAGGATGAGCTTGCGTTCCCGTCGACTCTTCCGGCGCCGCAGACGCTCCTCGCGCCTCCCGAGGAGCAGTACGAGGATCTTTCCCCGGAGGAGGAACCGGCCGCGGCCGATCCGGGGCGCGGAGTCTTCGACACCGAGACGCTGGCGGCGATCTACACCAATCAGGGGTTCTACGGCCGCGCGGCGGAAATCTACCAGAGGCTGATTACGCAACGCCCCGCCGACACGACGTTGCGCGGCAAGCTCGAAGCCGTGCTGGCTCGGGAGCGGGAAGAGTCGGGGATCGAGGAGCCGGCCGCGGCAGTCGCGGCCGCACTCGCCCAAGTTCCGCCACCGCGGCCGCTCGCACCCCCGCCGGGGGCGCCCGCGGATGCGAAACGCACGGGCCCGGATCAGACGATCAGCCGACTGAACACGCTGCTCGAAGCGTTCAAGGAGGGACGGCCGCGATGAATTTCCGTGAGGAGCTTGAGAGGATCTGCGCCCGCGTCGAGGGGGCCCTCGGGGCCGTGATCCTGGCGGAAGATGGGATCATCGTCGAGCGCCACGCGGTCGATCCCGGGATCGACCTGGAGTTGGCGAGCGCGGAGTTCGCCGGCGCGGCGCGCGAGATGCGCCGCGGGACCATGGCGGTGGATGCCGGAGAGCTCGATGAGATCATGGTGGCCAGCCGCGCCCGCCTGACCCTGTTGCGGTTGATTGGGCCGGGCTACTATCTGCTGTTGTTCATGGCGCCGGGCGCGCTCGCCGGGCGCGGGCGGTACGAACTGCGCCGGGCGGCGCACGCGCTCGCGAGCGAGTTCGCGTAAGGCGGGTCCGTCATGAGAGTCCTGGTGATCAACGGGCCGAATCTGAACCTCCTGGGCAAGCGCGAGCCGGGCCTCTACGGCCACACGACGCTCGAGGAGATCGAGGCCCGCGTGACGGCGCTCGGCTTCGAGCTCGGGCTCGAGGTCGAGTTCGTGCAGTCCAACAGCGAGGGGGCGCTCGTGGATGCCGTGCAGTCGGCGGCGGGAAGGGCCGCCGCGATCGTCATCAACCCGGCGGCCTACACGCACACCAGCATCGCGCTGCGCGACGCGCTCAAGGCGGTCGGGTTGCCCGCGGTCGAGGTGCACCTCTCGAACATCCACGCCCGCGAGGAGTTCCGGCACACGTCGCTCACGGCGCCCGCCTGTCGCGGCGTCATTGCCGGATTCGGGGCCGAGGGCTACCTGCTCGCCCTGAGGGCCGTCGCCTCGCTCCTGGCCTCGTGAGCGCCCCCGGTCCCTACCCGGGGCGCGTCTCGCGTCTGCGGGCGGCCCTCCGGCGCCGCGGACTCTCCGCCGTCCTGATCACGCACTTGCCCAACGTGCGCTGGCTCTGCGGCTTCAGCGGGTCCGCCGGGTCGTTGCTGGTGTCGGCGCGCGATGCGGTGTTCTTTTCCGACTTCCGCTACCGGGCCCAGGGTCGCCGCGAAGTGCGAGGCGCCCGGCGCTTCGAGTACGCCGGCGGACCAGTCGAGGCGACCGCCGCCGCCGTGCGGCACGCGCGGGTTTCCCGCCTCGGCTTCGAGTCCGACAGGCTGACGGTTGCGGCCCACGGCGATCTGGCGGCCGCGATGCCCGGGTCGGAGCTTGTCCCGCTGCGCGGCGTGGTCGAAGGCCTGCGCGCCGTCAAGGACCCGGCAGAGGTGGCGCGCATCCGCCGGGCGCTTGCAATCGCGGGGAGGGCGTTGGCGGCCAGCACGCGCAGGCTGGCGGGAAAAAGCGAGATCGCCATCGCGTCCCGGCTGCGGGCCGAGATTCGCAGGGAGGGAGGGGACGATGAGTCTTTCCCGACGATCGTCGCATCGGGACCGCGCTCGGCGCTTCCTCACGGCCTTCCGACCGAGAGAATGATCGGTGGCGGAGATTTGCTCGTTATTGACTTTGGCGTGCGTCTCGGTGGGTATTGTTCGGACACAACTCGGTCGTATTCGCCATCAAAGTGGGATAAGATGTCGCTTGAGATTTACCGAATCGTCCTGGCGGCTCAGCGTGCAGCGCTTGCCGTCATCGGTCCGGGTGTGAAGGCGAGCGACGTCGACGCCGCCGCGCGGGAGGTTATCGAGCGCGCCGGCCACGGCAAGCACTTTGGTCATGGAACAGGGCATGGAGTGGGGCTGGAAGTCCACGAACTTCCCGTATTATCCCAAAAAAGTGGGGATACGCTCCGGCCGGGGATGGTGGTGACTGTCGAACCGGGTGTCTATGTCGAAAATTATGGTGGAGTGCGGATTGAGGATATGGTATTGGTGACGGAGACCGGGCGGGAGATCCTGAGCAGCCGGATCCCGAAGTTCCTGGAGCACTAGGTCGGAGGTCTGCACCGAGGGCATGACGATGATGAATATCAATGATGTGAAGGACCTGATCGAGCTGATCAGCGGTACGGATGTCGTTGAGGTCGAGGTCGAGCGCGGCGGCGCCCGGATCCGCGTTCGCAGGGACGGCGGGGTCCACCCGGCGCCGGCACCGGTTTTTCCGTTTTCGGAGCCCGCGGCCTCCCGGCCACCGAGCGAGGCGGCCGCCCCCGCATTCGGCGCGGCGAAGATCGAGGCGCCGTTGCCCGAGAACGTGACGCTCGTCCGCGCACCGCTGGTCGGACGCTTCTACCGCGCGTCGGGTCCGGACGCCACCGCCTTCGTCGAGGTCGGCGACCGCGTGCGCAAGGGCCAGGTGCTGTGCATCATCGAGGCGATGAAGCTGATGAACCAGATCGAGGCCGAGCAGGCGGGGGTCGTGCGGGCGGTGCTCGCCGAGGACGGCCGCCCCGTCGAGTTCGGGGAGCCCCTCTTCGAGATTGAAACGGCCGACTAGGCGCCACGTGTACCGTAAAATCCTGATTGCCAACCGGGGCGAGATCGCCGTCCGGGTCATCCGCGCCTGCCGCGAGATGGGCATCCGCACGGTGGCGATCTACTCGGACGTCGATGCGCCGAGCCTGCACGTGCGCCTCGCCGACGAGGCGGTCTGCGTCGGCCCGGCCGAGAGCGCGAAGAGCTACCTGTCGATCCCGGCGATCATCAGCGCCGCGGAGATCACCGGCGCCGAGGCGATCCACCCCGGCTACGGCTTCCTCGCCGAGAACGTCCATTTCGCCGAGGTCTGCGAGAGCTGCCGGATCGGCTTCATCGGGCCTTCCTCGCGCGCCATGAAACTGATGGGCGACAAGTCTTCGGCGCGCGACATGGTGCGGCGTGCCGGCCTGCCGCTGATCCCGGGGAGCAAGGCGATCATCAACAGCGAGGCCGAGGGGCTGGAGATCATCCGCTCCATCGGCCTGCCGGTGATGATCAAGGCCAGCGCCGGCGGCGGCGGCAAGGGGATGCGCCTGGTGAACCACGAGGAGGAATTCGGCAGTCTCTTTTTGCAGGCGCGCACCGAGGCCCAAGCCGGGTTCGGCGTCCCGGACGTCTACGTCGAGAAGTACCTCGAGGACCCGCGCCACATCGAGTTCCAGATCCTCGCGGACTCCCACGGCAATGCGGTGCACCTGGGCGAGCGGGACTGCTCGATCCAGCGCCGGCACCAGAAGCTGATCGAGGAGTCCCCCTCCACGGCGATGACGCCGCGCCTGCGTCGCGAGATGGGGCGCACGGCGGTCCGGATCGCCGAGCGTGTCGGCTACACGGGGGCGGGGACGGTCGAGTTTCTCGTCGACCGCAAGGGCAATTTCTACTTCATGGAGATGAACACGCGCATCCAGGTCGAGCACTCGGTGACCGAGATGCAGACCGGCCTCGACCTGGTGAAGGAGCAGATCCGGATCGCCGCCGGCGCGAGCCTGCGCTACGACCCGAAGGAGCACCCGCAGACCGGCCACACCATCGAGTGCCGGATCAACGCCGAGGATCCGGAGCGTTTCACGCCCTGCCCGGGGACGATCACCGAGTACCACGCGCCCGGCGGGCCGGGCATCCGGATCGACAGCGCGGCCTACGCGGGCTGGAAGGTGCTGCCCCACTACGACTCGATGATCGCCAAGCTGCTCGCGCACGGCAACTCGCGCGAGGAGGCGATCATGCGGATGCTCCGCGCGCTCGACGAGTACCGGATCGTCGGGGTCAAGACCACCATCCCGCTGCATCTGCGGGTGCTGCGCGACCTGGATTTCATCCAGGGGCGCTTCTCGACGCAGTTTCTCGACACCTTCCTGCGCAGGTGATCCGCCCGGCTGCTCCGGCATCTGCCGTGGAGGCGATCCGTCCCGCGGCCTCCCGGGTCATCGTGATCCCGGACCCGCGTTTCGCGGCCGGGGCGACGATCCGGAGCCTCGCGGCTGCGGCGCTCGCCGGCGGGGCGGATGCGATCCAGCTGCGGGCCAAGGGGCTGCCGAGTGCCGACCTCGTCGAGCTCGGGCGGCGGCTCGCGGCCGCGTGCCGGGCGCGCGGTGCGCTCTTCTTCGTCAACGACGACGCGGCGGCGGCGCTCGCCTGCGGCGCGGACGGCGTTCACGTCGGACCCGGGGACAACGTACCGGTGCGGGCCTGCGGTGCGGACGCCGGACGTGTCAGCCCCCGGGACCCGGCCCCGGCGCAGGCGCGGCGGCTGCTCGGGGAGCGCGGGTTGGTCGGCGTGTCTGTCTACACCGACGAGGACCTCGAACAGGCGGCGGCGGCGCGCGCCGATTATGTCGCCGTCGGCGCCGTCTACCCGACGGCAACCAAGGCGATCGCGGTCGTCGGCCTCGCCGGCGTGCGGCGGCTGCGCGCGAAGACGCGGCTGCCGATCATCGCCATCGGGGGGATCGACGCGACGAACGCCGCCGCGGCGATCGAAGCCGGGGCCGACGGCGTGGCGGTGATCTCGGCGGTGAGCGGCGCGGGGGACCCGGAAGGGGCGACGCGCGAATTGTGCGCACGGGTGGCAGCGGCGCTCGCCGCACGCGGGAGGGGCTGAACCCCTCCCCTACGGTCCGGCGTCGGGATGGGTCGGGCGGGGGTTGACCCCCGCCCGGAACGTGGCACGATAATCTGTAGGGGCGGGATTGACCCCCGCCCGGAACGGGCACTCACACATGGCGGAGGAGACGATAATGCTGTTCCCGGCAGATCTGAAGTACACGAAGGAGCACGCCTGGGTCCGGGTCGAGGGCGCCGAGGCGCTCGTCGGCATCACCGACCACGCGCAGAAGGAGCTTGGCGACATTGTCTTCGTCGAGACGCCGAAACCCGGCACGACGCTGGTGCGCGTCCAAACCCTTCGGCGTGGTCGAGTCGGTCAAGTCCGTGTCGGATCTCCAGGCGCCGGTGAGCGGCGCCGTCACGCGGGTCAACGACGCGCTGGGGGTGACGCCGGAGATTGTCAACAAAGACCCCTACGGCGCGGGGTGGATGATCGCCGTTGCGCTCGAGGCCCCGGGGGAACTCGACGGGTTGATGAACGCCGGAGAGTACGAGGCCTACGTGAGGGAAATCGGGAGCTAGCGTCGTGTCCCAGGGATACCGCGACATGTCATCCCGGAAAAACCGGGATCCAGGGCCGGATGCTCCTGGATTCCTGCTCGCGCTGGAATGACGGGAAGTGTTTCATGGATCACGGGACGGAGCACGAGCCGGTTCCTGGAAAACGGCCAAGGGTGGTAATTCCCGGCGAGCGCCGACGCCGCGGCTGCAGCGTGTGGCGCCTCATTGACTCCGGACCCGGGCCCGGGTCCTGGAACCTCGCCCTCGACGAGGCGATCTTCCACTCGGTGCGCACGGGAGCGAGCCCGCCGACCCTGCGACTCTACCGCTGGTCGGAGCCTGCGCTTTCCATCGGCTTTTCCCAGGACCGGGATCGCGACGTGGACGGTGACGCCTGCCGGGCGCGCGGCATCGCCGTTATCCGCCGCATCACGGGCGGACGTGCGGTGCTCCACGATGCGGAGGTGACCTACAGCGTCGCGGTGCCCGCGGGCCTGCCGGGCTTCGGCAACGGGCTCGACCAGGCGTATCGGATGGTCGCGGCGGGGCTGGTCGCCGGACTGCGCCTTCTCGGCCTGCGGGCCGCGGCGCCGTCCTCCCGGCCGCGCGACCTCTCGCGGCCGAACCGCCTCGCGGCCTGCTTCGCAAGCACCGCCCGCCACGAGATTGCGGTCGGGGGCCGCAAGCTGATCGGCAGCGCGCAGCGTCGCGAGGAAGGAGCGTTCCTCCAGCACGGGTCGATCCTCCTCGAGAGCCACGATGAGCAGCTGGGTCAGGTGCTGCGTGGCCATCCGGCAAGCAAACGCCTGGCGGGCATGGCCGGGCTGGCGGACGTGCTCCCGCTCTGTCCCGCTCCGGGGGACGTTGTCGCCGCGATTGTCGGCGGGTGCGCCGCCGCCTGGGGCGCCGCTTTCCTTCCCGGTGAAATCGGCCCCGAGGAAGCGCAGGCGGCCCGGGCGCTTGAGGCGAGCCGCTACCGAGCGGAGGACTGGAACGCCGGTCGCCGCCTTCATGCGGCGGCCTCGCGATACATCGTCACCCCCCGGGGCAACCCGGGCTGTCCGGAATGTTCTTCGCGATGATCCGCTGGAGTGCTCAGGAGCGGTTACATTGACATGAACCCGCCGTGGTCCTACCATGCTCGGCAAGGCTCGGATTGACGAGTATCCCGGACAAAGCGAGGCACAACATGGCTGGCACGCTGCCCCCGCCAATGGGGGAATAGGAAGGTATGGCTGTCGACAAAAAGACCCTGCTCCGCGACGCGCTCAAGCAGGTCCAGGCCGGCAAGATCGACAAGGCCGCTGAGACGTACCGGGCGATCATCAAGATCGATCCCCGCGACGCCTCCGCCCACAATGCCCTCGGCGACCTCGCGATCAAGCAGGGGAAGAAGAAGGAGGCGATCGCCGAGTACCTCGAGGTCTCCGCGCTCTACGAGAAGGACGGTTTCGCGCTTCGCGCCATCGCCATTTGCCAGAAGGTGATCAACCTCGATCCCGAGCTGATCGCCGTGCGCATCAAGCTCGGCGATCTCTACGCGAGCCAGAAGTTGCCAGCCGAGGGGCGGGCCCAGTACATGCTGGTGGCCAATTACTACGACAAGAAGGGCGACGTCGCGAACGCGCTCGAAATCTTCCGCAAGATCGCCAACCTCGACCCGACCAATCTTGCGGTGCGCGTGAAGCTCGCGGGCATGTTCGAGAAGCAGAAATTCCCCGAGAAGGCGGCCGAGGAGTACGTCCGCGCCGCCCAGGGCTACACCGACAAGAACGAGATGAACGCCGCGGCCCAGCTCTACGTGCGGGCCTTCAAGCTCTCCCCGGGCAACAACGACGCGAGGCGGCGGCTGGCGGACTTTTACGCCCAGCGCCAGGACTGGTCGGTCGTGGTCGGCCTCCTTGAAACGCCGGTAGCCAAGGGATCGCAGGATGCCGGCCTGCTGGTGCTCTACGCCGAGGCCCTGACCCGGGTCAATCACCCGCGGGATGCCGTGAAAGTGCTCGAGGCAGCCCAGGAGCGCGAGCCGAACTCGGTACCGGTGAACCTCGGGCTCGGCCGAGCCTACATCAAGGCCGGCGATGTCGAGAAGGGGACCGCCGCGATCAACCGCAGCGTGAGCGTCCATCTGGCCGAGAACCGTCTCGAGCCGGCCGAGTCGCTGCTGCGCGAGATGGCGGAGGCCGCACCCGAGGACGACAAGCATCTTCCAGCGCATCCTCGAGGTCGCTCAGAAACGCGGCGACAAAGATTCGATCTCCAAGGCCTATCTCAAGCTCGCCGAGGTCTACGAGAAAAAGAAGCTTCTGCGCAATGCCACGGGGGCGATTGAAAAATACCTCGAGATCAACCCGGGAGACGCGGCGGCAAACCAGCGTCTGGAGCAGCTGCGGGCCCAGGCGCCGGCCCCGAAGGTCGAGGCGCCCCCGGCTCCGCCCGTGGTTTCTGCGCCGCCGGCGCCAACGCCGCTTGAAGAGGACGACGTCGTCGAAATCAATCTCGAGGAGGATGGTGTTGTCCTCGCCGACGCTGTCGAGGACGAAGAGGAACTGGTCATCGAGGTCGAAGGCGAGGCCGAAGCCCCGACGCTTGATCCGACAAGCGTTGCGGAGGCGCTGGCGGTCATCCGGCAGGGGGCTCCGGAGAGGGCCTCGGAGTTTCTCGAGGAGCATCTCGGCAGGAATCCGGGCGACATCGAAGCCTGGAAGGCGCTCGTCGAGGCTCGACGACTGCATGGCAGCCGCCACGACGTTCGTGACGGCCTCCTGCGGCTGGCCAGCCTGCATCGGCGCGCGGCGCAGTTCGAGGAAGCCCGTGCCGCCTACAGGGGCGCCCTCGATGCGGATCCGCGCAGCGCCGCCGCGGCGCGCGGGCTTGCGGATCTCCTCATCGAGGAGGAGGAGGCTTCCGTTGCGGCGCCGCCCGTCACGTCGGCCGACTCCGAAGAGGAGATCAGCATCGATCTTTTTGACGCAGGAGACCGAGGGGACGGCGGAAGACTCGGAGCCGGTGCTTGAGCTTGGGCCGGAACCGGAACCGGTTCCCGAGGTCGAACCTGAACCGGTTCCCGAGGTTGAACCTGAACCGGTTCCGAGGTCGAGCCTGAACCGGTTCCCGAGGTCGAGCCTGAACCGGTTCCCGAGGTTGAGCCGGAACCGGTTCCCGAGGTCTGAGCCTGAACCGGTTCCCGAAGCTGAACCTGAGGTTGCACCGGTCCCAGAAGTTGAACCCGTCCCTGACCAGATTCCCGAACCTGCTCATGATCGTGAGCCGGAGCCGGTCTCGGCGCACGCGCAGGAGCCTGAGCCGGCGTTCGAGATGACCCCGGTCGCAGCCGGGGAGGTCGCTCTCGACGAAGGCGCTGCTGAGGAGCAACCGACCTTCCCGCCGCAGCTCGAGGAGTTCTCCTTTGACAATTTCAGCGAGGAAGCGGCGGCCATCGTCGCGCCGGGCGCTGAACCGCCCCCCTCCGGCGCCGCCCCTGCGCCGCCGCCCCTCAGCGTCGCCCCCGGGGAAGCCGGCACCCCGATCGGCACCGGCCTGGGCGAGTTGGAGGAATTCCTCGCCGAGGCCGACTTCTACTTTCAACAGGGGCTCCTCGACGAGGCCGAGTTCCTCTATACAAAACTGTTGAAACTGGCTCCGGGGCACCCGGTGGTGACCAGGCAGCTGCGCCAGCTCGAGGAGCAGCGCGCCCTGTCGCCGACCGCTCCCGAGACTGCACGCCGAGGTCGAACTCGGCGAAGAGCCCGCAGCGGCCCCGACTCCCGCTTTCGACGCCGAGATTTCCGATTTTTCCGATTTTCTCACCGGATTGGATGAGGAGTCGGGACTTCCGCCAATCCCGGAACCGCGTCTCGCCTCCACCCCCGTTGGGGGAGGACGGACTCCAGGAGATCTTCCAGGAGTTCCAGCGCTCGGTAAAGGAACAGCTTGGCGACGAGGACTTCGAGACGCACTACAATCTCGGGATCGCCTACAAGGAGATGGGTCTCATGGAGCGAGGCCGTCGCCGAGTTCACGCTCGCCGAGAAAAGCCCGATCCGCCGCTTGAACGCGGTCAGCATGATTGCCCTGTGCCTGCGCGAGATGGGCCGTGTCGACGAGGCCGCCCTCAAGCTGCGCACCGGCATCTCGCTCGCCGTCGAAGGCAGCGAGGACCAGAAGGGGTTCCTCTACGACCTCGCCACCCTGCACGAGCAGGCCGGCCGGGCAACCGACGCGCAGGATGCGCTGCGGCGCCTCCTGGAGATCGATCCCGGCTACCGTGACGTGGCCGCCCGCGTCGGCGCCGCACCGCCCGCGGCGGGCGCCCCAACGCGCAAGAAATCGAAGGTCTCCTACCTGTAGCAGCCGGCCCCGGCGCTTCCATCCGCCGGGTTTGCGGGTGTATAATTCCTGCCGTGAGCTACCAAGAGTATTTCAGACTTCGCGAGCAACCGTTCTCCAACGCGCCGGATGCGCGCTACTATTTCAACAGCAGCCAGCACAGCCAGGCGCTGCTGCGGCTCAAGCACGCGGCCAGCACGAACGTCGGCCTCGCGGTGCTCGTCGGCGACATCGGCGCCGGCAAAACGACGCTGGCCCGCCATCTGCTCGACGATCTGGACGAGCGGGAGTTCGAATCGGCGCTGCTGGTCATCGTGCACTCCTCGATCACCTCGGAGTGGCTGCTGCGCAAGATCGCGGCCCAACTCGGCGTCGAGGTCATCCCGGACGGCAAGATCGAGACGCTCGCCGCGATCTACCACCGGCTCCTCAAAATCAAGGAGGAGGGGCGCAAGACGGTGGTTCTCATCGACGAGGCCCAGATGCTGCAGTCGCGCGAGTTGATGGAGGAGTTCCGCGGGCTGCTCAATCTCGAACTGCCGGCGCACAAGCTGATCACCTTCATCTTCTTCGGGCTGCAGAGCCTGGACCAGACGCTCGCGCTCGACGAGCCGCTGCAACAGCGGGTGGCCCTGCGCTACCGTCTCAGCGCCATGGGGCTCGACTCCACCACCGCGTACATCCGTCACCGCCTGCAGGTCGCCGGCGGCCCCGGGCGTGAGATCTTCCTCCCCGAGGCGGTGCAGCTGATTCACCGGTACGCGCGGGGCATCCCGCGGCTGATCAACGTCATCTGCGACAATTGTCTCTTCGAAGCCTATCTCATCCGCAAGGACCACATCGACGCGTCCGTCGTCGAGGGCGTTGTCGCCGATCTGGGCCTCAAGTCCGGCGCTCTGCAGCCGCCGCCCGCGACTGTCCGCCGCGCCGGCCGTCGCACCGGCCCCGGCAGCCTCCCCGGCGCCCCCGGCCGCTCAGGTCCCGGTTGCCGCCCGCGCCCGCCGCGCTGCCGCTCCCCGGGACCGCTCGACGCGAGGCATCGACTCGTTGCTCAATCGCGAGGAGATGGAGTCACTCGGCCTGCTCCGGGAAATCTAGCCGTTCGCCGAAGAGGTCAGCCGCGGCTTCCGCTGTGCCGCCGCCTGAAGAACGTCCGAAGCCCACCGCGAGGAGGAAGAGACCATGCATGCGCGAGTCAAGAAGAAGATGTCGATACTGGCGGTTTTTCTGTTGAGCGGTGTGTGCGCCGCCTCGGCGATTGCCGCTCCGCCGGCGCCGTGGTTCCCCCCCGGCGGGATGCTGCAGGCGCCGCAAGGGCAACCGAACCCGGGACCCCGGGATGCGGCCCGCCAACGCACCCTGTACAGCGAGCAGCGTTTCATCCGCCACATCTACCAGGGGTTCCTCAACCGACAGCCTTCGTCCTACGAGATGCGCCTCTGGGGCGAGCGTCTCGGCCGCGGACGCCAATCCGACGGAGTCTGGTCCGGGAGTTCATGGACTCCGACGAGTTCTTCATCCGCGCAGACCTACCGCGGGCTGCTCGGCCGGGAGCCCGACACTTCCGGGATGGACACCTACCTGCGTGTGCTGCAGGAGCGGCCGGAGCCGGGCCGACGTGGTCGAGGCGCTCCTCGTGTCGGAGGAATTCCGCAATCGACTGCGGTAGCAGGACGCGCAGGTCTCCGAAGAGACCCATCTTCTGCGGGAGGGGATGAACCCCTCCCCTCCGCGTACCTTGCACCTGGGATCTGTTTGAGCAGCCTGCTCGCAGGGCTCACGGAGCCGGCCGCCCGGCCAGCATCCCGCAGGCGGCCCCGATCTCGGCGCCGCCGCTGTAGCGCCAGACGGTCGGCTGGCCGAGCCGGGCGCTGAGGGCGTCGCGGAAGGCCCGGCGCTCGGCCTCCCCGGGCGGGTGATACCGCCCGTCCGGATCCTGGACGTCGATGAGGTTGATGATCAGCGGCACACCGCCCAGAAGCCGCGCCAGGTCGGCGGCATCGTCCTCGCCGGTGTTCACGCCGCCGATCATCACCCAGGCGACGTTCACCCTCCCGCGCGTCGCCAGGGCGCGCTCGCGGATCGCCGCCGCCAGTTCCTCGACCGGCCAGGCCGCCTCGTGGGGCAGGAAGACGCGCCGTTTTGCGCTCGAAGCCGCCGTCATTGAAATGAAGAGCCGGAACGGATGTCCTTCGGCGGTGAAGCGCCGGATCGCCGGGACCACGCCGGCGGTGCCGATGCTGATCGCCTTCGACGAGATCCCGCCGCCGCCGGGCTGCGAGAGGATGTAGGCGGCGCGGATGACGGCGTCGTAGTTCAGGAGCGGTTCTCCCATCCCCATGAAGACCGCGCTGGTCACCGGGCGCGGGCTCTCGGCCCGCACGCGCAGGAACTGACCGACCATCTCGTCGGCCGCGAGCGCGCGCGAAAAACCGAGGCGCCCGGTCGCGCAGAAGGTGCAGCGCAGCACACAGCCGACCATCGACGAGATGCAGACCGACGCGCGCGGGCGCTCGAGCGGGATCCGCACCGCCTCGACGCGCAGCCCGTCGCGCAGGGCCAGCAGGTACTTCACGAACCCGTCCGCCGCCTCGCGTCGCTCGAGCACCCGCGGGGCGTCGAGCAGGGATTCCCGCAGCACGGCCTCGCGCACCGAGCGCCGCAGGCCGTGCACCCCGGCGAAGTCGGTCGCGAACCGGTTGACGGCGGCGGCGAAGATCCGGCGCGCCTCCCCCGCGTCGATGCCGGTGGCGGCGAAGCGGGCCTGGATTTCGTGGGGCAGCAGGCCGCGCAGCGGGATCGGGATTGCTTCCGGGGGCGGAGCGAGATGTTCGAGGTGTGCGGTCATGGCCGACCCACTCTACCCGCGCCGGCGCCCGGCGTGAAGCGTTTCCTGTCATTGCATACCGGCGCGTCCGCGGTATACCATTCAGCACCAATGGGGGAAGGCACGAAGTCATGAACCTTGGTTTTCTTTCGCGGTGGAGAGAGTTGCTCCACCCTCCCGTCTTCGCGGGAGACGAGGACAAGACCTCCGCGGCCGTCATGGTCCACTACAGCATCCTCTTCGGGATGCTCGCCAATCTCCTCGCGATCCCGACGCTGGTCCTGGCCGGAGATCCCTGGTGGCGGATCGCGCTCAGCAGTCGGCGGGGTGCTGGGAGTGCTCCTGCTGCACGCGCTGCTGCTGCGGCGCGGGTACGTCCGCAGCTCGGCGGTCGTCTTCGTCGTCTTCGCCTGGCTGGCGCTCAGCTACATCAACTTGACCGCGGGCGGCGTGCTGGCCCCGGGCTTCTCGACCCACATGATCCTCATCATCTGCGTCGGCTTCATTTTCGGCGGGCGCGGCGCGTTCATTGCGGCCGCCGCGAGCACGCTGCTCGGGCTCGCCTTCATCGGACTGCAGAAGCAGGGGCTCCTGCCGCCCCCGCAGGTCAGCAACGCTCCCGAGCGCTACTGGTTCCTCATCGGGATGAATTTCGTTGCCGCCGCCGGCATCCTGAACCTCATGGTCCGCCGGTTCAAGTCGACGATCGCCGAGGGGCGTCGCGAAGTGCAGGTCCGCCGGGAGGTCGAGCGCAAGCTGGAACTCCACCAGGCGGTTCTCGAGGACACGGTCCGTGAGCGAACCGCGGACCTGGAGCGGGTGAACCGCAGCCTCACCGGGGAGAACCTCGAGCGCAAGCGGGCCGAGATGGCGCTGCGGCTGGAGCGGGATTTCATCGCCAATCTCATGGACACCAGCCCGGCGGGGATCCTGACGCTGGATCTCGACGGGCGGATCACCTTCGTCAATGCCGCGGCGGAGAAGATTCTCGGGCTGGACCGGCGGGAGATCGAGCGCGCGGGTCACGCCGCACTGAACTGGCGCGCCACCGACCACCAGGGACGCGAGCTGCCCGACGCGTGCCTGCCCTTCGCCAGAGTCATCGCCGGCGGCGAGACGGTGCGCAGCGCCCACATGAGCTTCCAGGCCGGCGACGGCCGGACGGTGCTCCTGAGCGTCAACGCCGCGCCGTTCGGTGAGCACGGCGGCCGCTCGGGCCGCGTCGTCATGACGATCGAGGACGTCACGGAACGTGTGCGCACCGAGCAGGAGCTGTTCAAGACGCAGAAGCTCGAGTCGGTCGGGATCCTCGCAGGGGGGATTGCGCACGATTTCAACAACCTGCTGGCCGTGATACTCGGGAGCATCTCCCTCGCCCGCATGGAGACCTCCCCGGGGAAGCCTCCGCCCGCGACCTCGAACAGGCCGAGCAGGCGATCCTCCAGGCCCGGGAGCTGACCCAGCAGCTCCTGACGTTTTCCCGCGGCGGGGCGCCGATTCTGCAGGAGATCGACATCGGCCCGGTCGCCACCCGCGCCATCCAGTTCGCGCTGCACGGCACGAACATCCGCGCCGAATGCGAGGTCCCCGCCGGGCTCTGGGCCGTCCGGGGCGACGAGGGGCAGATCGGCCAGGTCTTCCACAATCTCGCCCTCAACGCCTGCCAGGCGATGCCCGAGGGCGGCACGATCAGCCTGAGAGCCTCGAACGTCGTCATCGATGCCGGCCCGGGCACCGCGGTGCTGCCGGGAAACTATGTGCGGGTCACGGTCGCCGACAGCGGAACAGGGATCCCCCAGGAGATCCTCGCCAAGATCTTCGACCCGTATTTCACGACCAAGCAGACGGGCACGGGTCTCGGGCTCGCGGTCGCCTACTCCGTGGTCAGGAATCACGGCGGCCACATCGGGGTCGAATCCGGGGAGGGGCCGGGTACGACGTTCACGATTCACTTCCCGGCCGTCCCGGCCAGCCGAATCCGCCGCGGCCGCCGCCGTCCCGATCACCCCGGGGAAGGGACGGGTGCTCGTCATGGACGACGAGCCTTTCGTGCGTGAAGTGCTCGGGCGCATGCTCAGCGCCCTGGGCTACGAGGCCGAGGCCACCGCCGACGGCGCCGCGGCGGTGGACGCCTACCGCCGCGCGATCGAGGTGGGGCGCCCGTTCGACGCCGTCATCCTTGACTTGACGATCCCCGGGGGGATGGGGGGGGCGAAGGCGCTGGAGTTGCTGCGCGCGCTGGACCCGGCCGTCAAGGCGATCGTCTCCAGCGGCTATTCCGACGACCCGGTGATGGGCAGCTACCGCGAACACGGTTTCTGCGGTGTCCTGGCAAAACCCTATCAGGTGGCCGGCCTGAGCGCGGTCCTGCGCGACGTGCTCGACGCTGAAGATCGAGTCAGAGCCGAGGTACGCGCTGCGCACCGCGGGGTTGTCGAGCAGGTCCGCCCCGGTGCCTTCGATCACCACGCGTCCGTTCTCCAGCACGTAGCCGCGGTGCGCGGTCTGCAGCGCGAGGTGCGCGTTCTGCTCGACCAGGAGGATGGTCGTCCCCCGCTCGCGGTTCATCCTGACGATGATCTCGAAGATCTGCCGCACCACGAGCGGGGCCAGTCCGAGCGAGGGTTCGTCGAGCAGCAGCAGGCGCGGCCCGGCGAGCAGCGCCCGGCCGATGGCGAGCATCTGCTGCTCCCCGCCGCTGAGCGTCCCGCCCGGCTGGCGGCCGCGCTCGGCCAGCACCGGGAAGAGGGTGTGGACGGCATCGCGATCGCGGCGCACGCCGGCCGGGTCGCTGCGGCAGAAGGCGCCCATCTCGAGGTTCTCCGCCACCGAGAGCCGCGGGAAGATCCGCCGCCCCTCGGGCACCTGGACGACGCCGCGGCGGACGATGTCGCCGGGCGTGCGCCGGTGAATCGGCTGCCCGTCGAGGAGGATCTCGCCGGCCCGGGCCGGGAGGACGCCGCTGATGCTCATCAGCGCCGTTGACTTGCCCGCGCCGTTTGCGCCGATCAACGTCACGATCTCGCCCTGGCCAACCGTGAGGCTGACGCCGGAGAGCGCGGTGATCGCGCCGTACCCGGCCTCCACCCCGCGCAGTTCGAGCAGGGGCGGCGGGGTCACTGCGGTTCTCCCAGGTACGCGCGGATGACTGCGGGGTCCGTCCGCACCTGCCGAGGGGTTCCGGCCGCGATCAGGCGCCCGGAATCGAGGACGACGATTCGCTCGGCAAGGCCCATGACCAGCCGCATGTCGTGCTCGATGAGCAGGATCGTGACGCCGTCCTCGTCCCGCAGACGGCGGATCAACTCGTCCAGTTCCGCCGTCTCGCGCGGGTTCATCCCGGCCGCCGGCTCGTCGAGCAGCAGCAGCGCCGGCCGGGTCGCGAGGGCGCGGGCGATTTCGAGTCGCCGCTGCCGGCCGTACGGGAGGTTCGCCGCCGGCTCGTCCGCGACGGCGTGGAGTCCGACCTTCGCGAGCAGCTCCCGCGCGGCCGCCGCGATCTCGCGCTCCTCGGCGCGCGTTCCCGGGCCGCGCAGCAACGCCCCGAGAACACCGGCCCGTGTCCGGACGTGCCGTCCGACCATGACATTCTCGAGAGCGGTCATCCCCGGGAACAGCCGGATGTTCTGGAAGGTGCGCGCGACCCCGAGAGCGGTGATCCGGTTCGGCGAAAGCCCGCCGAGGCGCTGGCGCCGCCCACCTGCGGGCACGAGGTGCAATTCGCCCGCGCTCGGGCGGCAGAGCCCGGTGAGACAGTTGAAGAGCGTTGTCTTGCCGGCGCCGTTCGGGCCGATCAGGGCGGCGATTTCACCCTCGATCACCTCCAGGTCGACGGAGTCGAGGGCGCGCAGGCCGCCGAAGACCGCGCTCAGCCCGCGGGCCTCGAGCAGGACCCGCGCCCCCCGGCAGCCACTGGTGCCGTCACGGGGCCTGCCGCCCCTGGCTGTGCGTGAGCGAGCGCCTGGCCCGCAGGATCATCATCAGCACGAGCGCCGCCCCGAAGACCAGCATCCGGTATTGCGCGAACGGCCGCAGGTACTCCGGGAGCAGCACCAGCACCAGCGCCGCCGCGGCGACGCCGCCGACGGAACCGGGGCCGCCGAGCACGACGGCCGCCAGCACCAGTGCGGATTCGAGGAACGTGAAGCTCGCGGGGTTGACGAAGGTGGTCCGGGCGGCGAAGAGCACGCCGGCGACCCCGGCAAAGAAGGCCCCGAGCGAGAGCGCCGCGAGCTTGGTGCGGGTCCGGTCGATCCCCATCGTCTCCGCCGCGGTTTCGTCCTCGCGCAGCGCGACCCAGGCCCGGCCGATCCGCGAGGCCTTCAGCCGTGCGACGGCGGCGCCGGCGCTCACGGCGAGCGCGAGTGCAATGAAGTAGAGGTAGAGCGTGGCGCCGCGCAGCCCCAGTTCAGCCCCGAAGAGCCCGGGTCGGGGGATGTTGGCGATGCCGCTGGGCCCGTTCGTCAGCGCGCTCCAGTTTTCGAGCACGAGCCGCACGATCTCGCCGAAGCCGAGCGTGACGATGGCCAGGTAATCCCCGCGCAGGCGCAGCACCGGGAAGCCGAGTGCGAGCCCGAAGCCCGCGGCGACCAGGCCGCCGGCGGGGAGCGCGGCCCAGAACCCCAGGTTGAAGTGCAGGTTGAGCAGCGCATAGCCGTAGGCCCCGACCGCGGTGAAGGCGGCGTACCCGAGGTTGAGCATCCCGGCGAGTCCGACGATGATGTTCAGCCCCAGGCCGAGAATGACGGCGATCAGCGCCGAGGTCAGGATGTTCACCTGGTAGGTGGAGCTCAGCAGCGGCAGCGCCAGCGCGAACGCGACACCGATGCCGGCGCCTCCCCAGCGCGCGGCCGGCCGCTTGGCGCAAGCGCCGATCGCCGCCGCAGCCCGCGCGGCCAAGGGTGAGCGCTCTCGGGTTCTCCGTCCGCCACCGGATGTCCGCTGCCTGCTCAGTCGGCGGAGCGGTCCGGGCTGCGGCTGCGACGCTGCGAGGAGGCGCCAGGCCAGCGAGATCGCGAAGACCGCCCCCGCCGTCCACCCGAGGTTCCCCCAGCGCCAGGTCACGGTCCGCTCGACGGCGTCGATGCGGATGGCGACCAGCGGGAAGAGCAGCGCTGCGGAGCCGGCGGCGGTCAGCAGCGAGGCGCGGGCCGCGGTGAGCAGCCGGCCGCGGCCGGGCCTCATGCCCGCCCCGCGTCGGATCGGCCGAGGATCCCCGACGGCCGGACGATCAGGATCGCGACGAGCAGGCAGAACGCGAACGCGTCCTCGTAGGCGCTCGAGATGTAGCCGGCTGCGAAACTCTCGGTCCAGCCGAGGATGAAGCCGCCGATGACCGCGCCGGGGATGCTCCCGATCCCCCCGAGCACCGCCGCCGTGAAGGCCTTGATGCCGGCGAGAAAGCCGATCGCGAAGTTGATCTGCCCGACGTGCGAGCCGATGAGCACGCCGCCGAGGGCCGCCAGCGCCGAACCGACGGCGAAGGTGACGCCGATGACGCGGTCGACGTCCACCCCGCAGAGCAGCGCCATCGTCCGGTCCTGGGACACGGCGCGCATCGCCCGCCCGGTGCGGGTGCCGCGCACGAAGAGCGTCAGGCCGAGCATGGCGGCGGCGGTGACCAGCAGGATCACGACCTCGGAGGAGCCGATGAGCGCGGCGTACGGCGCCAGCCACGGAATCTCCGGGATGAGGGCGGGGAACGAGACGAAGTCGGAGGTCTGCGCGATCAGCACGAAGTTCTGCAGCAGGATCGACATCCCGATCGCGCTGATCAGCGGCGCCAGGCGCGGCGCGCCGCGCAGGGGGCGGTAGGCGACGCGCTCGACCGCGAGGCCCCACGCCGCGGCCCAGGCCACGGCGGCGGCGGCCGCGAGCAGCAGCACCGCAAGCGGCGGCAGCCCGGTCCAGGAGAGCAGCGTCGCCGCGATCAGCCCGGTGAAGGCGCCGATCATGTAGATCTCGCCGTGGGCGAAGTTGATCAGCCCGAGGATCCCGTAGACCATCGTGTAGCCCAGGGCGATCAGGGCGTAGATGCTGCCGCGGGTCAGGCCGCCGACGAAGAGCTCGAGGAAATAGTCCATGCGACGGCGAGGATCGCTCCCGCGGTCGGCTACTTCACCTCGACGTAGACGCCCTTCTGGACCCGGTACATCGCGAAGCCGACGCCCTCGGCGTCCCCGCGCGCGTCGAAGCGGATCCTCCCGAGCGGCGTCTCGACGAACTCGCTGTGCAGCGCCCTGGCGACCGCGGCCGAATCCGTGGTGCCGGCCCTGCTCGATGGCGTTGAGCAGCGCCTGCGTCGCCGCCCAGGCGTTGAGGTAGAACGCCCCCGGGTCGCCCCCGAAGGCCGCGCGGTGGGCGGCCACGGCCTTGATCGCGAGCGGGTTGGTCGAGGTGTCGCGCGGCCCGGAGGCGTAGACCCCCTCGGCGTACGCGCCGGCGACCTTGATGAAGGTGTCGTCCTTGACGCCGTCGTCCGAGATGAACGGCAGATCGATCTTCTTCCGGCGCATGCCGGAGACGAGCTTGGAGGCCTCGGGGTGATAGCCGCCGTAGATCACCGCCTCCGCGCCGGACTGCCGGATCTTCTGGATCACCGCGGAGTAGTCCACCGCGCCCGGGGTGATCCCCTCGAAGAGCACGACCTGTCCGCGGCCGCCCGAGGCCTCGATGAACTTCTTCGCGAACTCCGCCAGCCCGCGGCCGTAGTCCTGCTTGTCGTGCAGCACCGCGATCTTCCTCGACCTTGAGCGTGTCGAGCGCGAAGTCGACCTCGATCCGGGCCTGCGCGTCGTCGGGGGCGATCGTGCGGTAGAAGTTCGGGTACTGGCCGCTCTGCGTCAGCTCGGGGTTCGTCGCGGAGGGGGACATCGCGATGACCCCGGCGTCCCGGTAGATGCCGAGCGCGGCCTTCGTGCGGCGCCGCTGCAGATGTGGCCGAGCACGACGTCCGCCCCGTCGGAGACGAGCTTGCCCGCCGTGTTGGCGGCGATCTCCGGCTTGCAGACGTCGTCCTCCACCAGCAGTTTCACCTGGCGGCCGAGCACGCCCCCCGTCGGCGTTGATTTCCCTGACGACGAGTTCCGCGGCGCGCGCCGACGGGATGCCGTAGGAGGCCAGGTCCCCGGACTGCGGCCCGGCCACGCCGAGGCGGATCGGTTCGCCGCCGGCGAGGGCCGGGAAGCTCAAGGCGATCGTGACGACGCAGAACGCGGCCGCCGCGGCGCGCGGACGGATACGAAGGGGGATGCTCACGGCCGCTCTCCGCCGGCGGCTCAGCCGGCGGTCTTCTCCATCGGCTCGCCGCAGCAGACCAGTTCCCCGCCGCCGACCTTCGTGACCTCGACCTCGTTGCCGCAGAGGTTGCACCGGTACTTTTCGCCGACCTTTTTCACGCCCATCTCGGTCTCCTTTCGTGGTTGAAGGTTGCTTCCCGTCCGCGGCGGCACCCGATTGTCCAGGATCGCCGCCGTCGGTTCCCGTGCCGCTTTTCCGCCCGCATCAGGCGCGGTCGCAGCGCCGCGCCGCGATCCGTTCCCACGTCTGCTCGTCGATCTCCTCCAGGTGTGCGCCGATGAGTTCTTCCCGCCTGCAATCACGGCAGCGGAGTGTCATGCCCCGTCAGCCATAGCCGATCTCGAGCTTCCCCCCGCAGGCGGCGCAGCGCAGCGCCTTCTTTTTCTCCACCTGATCCATGCTGTTATTCTACATCACCGTGAACGGTGGCGCATATTCCATTGAACAATTCTATTGAATAGATCGTGCGCACCCGCATGTGATTCGCTGTGCGCACCCGCTTGTGACTCGTAGGGGCGGGGTTGATCCCCGCCCGAGTTGAGGACCGCCAACGGGAGGGAGGGGATACACCCTCTCCCCGACGCCGAAAAATTCTGCGTTGTTCCTGGACAGATCCGCTGTCGTGCGGACATTGGTACAATGCACCGCAATCATCCGGCGGGTGCACCGGCCGGCCGGGCCGCGGAACCGCGGCAGAAAGGAAGAGAATCCATGGGAATGAAGCACATCGGACTGGGAATTGGTCTGGCGGCAACACTCGTCACCGGTGTCTGCGGGGCCACGGAGACCAGAGTCATGGTCCGGGCCAGGAGCAAGGACGCCAAGTTCATCGGCACGAGCATGGGCGGCGCGCTCGTCGTGATCCGCAAGGCGGACACCGGCGAGGTGCTCGCGTCCGGGCTCACCAGCGGCGGAACCGGAGACACCAAGCGCATCATGATCGAGCCGCTCGCCCGAGGGGCGCGGCTCACGGACGCGTCGACCGCCGGTTTCGAGGCGACACTCGATCTTGCGGAGCCGACCTTCGTGACCGTCGAGGTCTCCGGACCGATGGGTCAGCGCGAATCGGCCGCGAAAGCTTCCGCCCAGAGCTGGCTCATCCCGGGGAAGCACGTTGCGGGCGACGGGCTGATCGTCGAGATCCCGGGGTTTGCCGTGCACGTCGTGGCGCCCCTCGCGCACGAGGTGGTCGCGCTCGAGGGCGGGAAGGCGCAGGTGCCGCTCGTCGCGAATGTCGTGATGATGTGAGGCTGCCCGACAACCCCGGGCGGGTTGTGGGATGCGGCGAAATACGAGGTGCAAGGCGCTGGTGAAGCGCGACGGCCAGGCGGCGGGCACGGTGACGCTCGTCCCCGGCCGGACGGCGAGCAGCTTCGAGGGGACGCTCGAGGTGACGGCGCCGGGGACGTACGAGGTCACGCTGTACGCGTTCGACCCGGCCAACGGCAACACGGGGGTCGACTCCGTGGGGTTCATGGTGCGCTGACACGCGTCCGTGAGGACAGGCCCGCCGTTGCTGCTTGAGCAGACCCGGGGCAGGGGGTTCATCGTCCGCCGCAGGCTCGGCCCGCGGTCATGCGGTCGAGCTCTCGGCGCGGCGGGCGATCCAGGCGCCCGCGATGATCAGGGTTGTGCCGAGCCAGAGGCCGGCCGAGAGCGCCCCGTGGAAGAAGGCGCCGATGAGCAGGCTCGAGCCGACCGGGATGAAGTAGGCGAGTTGGCCGATGAGGCGCGCGTCGCCGCGCTTCATCCCGATCTCCCAGAAGTGGTAGGCGAGCCCGACCGGGCCGACACCCCCGAAGACCACCCAGAACGCGAGCCGCGGCGTCCACCCCGGCCAGGCCGCCCAACCGCCGGTGGCCGCGGAGATTCCCGCCGCCATCGCGGCGCAGACCGCGAAGTGCAGCGCCGTGCCCCCCTGCTCCACGGGGATCCGCCACCGGCGCAGCAGGACGCAGTAGAGGGCCCAGAGCAGACCGCCGGCGCCCGTCAGCGCGTGCGGGAAAAGGCTCGCCGGCACGACGAGGAGCTGGTCGACGCCGCGCGCCACCGCGACGCCGGCGAAGCCGACCGCCGCCCCGAGCAGGACCGGTCCGGGGCGCGTGTTCTCGTCGAGCAGGGCCAGCGAGAGGACGGCCATCCAGACCGGCCAGAGGTAGTTGATCAGGTTGACCTGCCCGAGGTCCTCAGGCGCCGCCATCCCCATGGCCTGGCAGAACATGACCGTGTAGAGCGCGACACCGAAGAAGCCGGCGACGACCAGCCGCGGCGGCAACGCCACGAGCGCTGCCAGGGGCCGGCGCCGGGCGACCTGCAGCACAACCACGGTCAGAGAGCCGGCGGCAGTCATCAGGGCGAGGTAGGGCATGGCCCCGACGAGGCGGCTCCCGACGGCGAAGCAGACGCCGCTCCAGCACCAGAGCAGGATCGAGCCGACGGCGGCCAGGGTGGCGCGGGATTGCGGTGTCACCGGCGCACGGTACCACTGGAGGCCGGGCTGCACAATGATGTGCCGGCAGGGTTTTTCGCGGGCGTACATTCTTGCTCGGGGGGAATTTCCGCTCACGGTCAACCGGGCCGTCCAGTGCCGGCCGGCCGGCATGTCGGACGGCGCCTACTGCCAGCCGCCGGAAAAGTGAAGTCCGATGTCTCCCTCCCGGTAAGCTCTGCGACGCCGGATGCGGGCACGGCTGCACGACTCACTCCCCCGTGATGGCGGCATGCGTCTCCCCTGACGCGCCCGGAAGAGAGTCCGCCGGGAGTACGTTCACCCTTCGTTCACTTCTTCGTAGGCACAGATGTAGCACTGCCAGGTCTTCTCGTATTCGAGCAGGTTGAGCGGCCCGCCGCACATGGGGCATCTCCGCTGGAATTTCGTGTCCGGCAGCGGCTGGGGCGGTCGGGTCGGGTCCTCCTGCTTCTTGGCGCTCGGAGACTCGCTTTTCCGCGGCTCCCTCGGGGCCGGCTTCGCGGCAATCCTTTCCGAGTCAGATGTCGAACCCTCCGCCGTCAATTCCTCCGACTTTCTGCAGAGCGCACTGATTTCCGCAGCCATGCCCGCGAAAAGTTCCTTCACCGCGTGCTCGACCTGTGCCAGGTCCTTCTCCTGCGTCGCCATGCTTGCCTGGAGGGACTGCTGCTCGCTCTCGAGATTCGCCAGCTTCTCGCGCACCTGCGCGATCTCGCGCTTGAGTTGCTCCGACCGGGTGGTCAGGCCCTTCATCGCGTCGCGCCTGGCGTTCTTCGCGGGCATCGATTCTTTCTCGAGAGCCTTCAACTCCTCGAGTTGGCCGCTCATCGGCCTTCTGGATCTGCTGCCGGCTGAGCTTCGACGTGGCGCACAACGCCTGCATGGCCGCCTGGTAGCGCTGCCGCTCGTTGGGGATGATCGTCTCGAACGACGCCAGGAGAACGCGGAACTTCCCGAGCATCGTCTCGTCGTCCTGGACGATCTTCCGGATCTCGTAGCCGAGGCGCTGGATCTTCGCTGAAAGCTCTTTGCTGTCCATGGGCTTCGCAAAGAGATTGGCTATGCTCTGGGCTAGGCTCTTGCTCATGCTGTGATTGTCTTGCCGCGGCGAACCGAAGTCAAGGACCCACTGGCTCCCGACCATTTCCTTGACCGTGCCCGGCCGCGACGCAAGATCACCACCGTCAGGAGCGGGAGCACCGGAGAACATTGACTTCAGCATCCGGTAACACGACAATCCTCCCCAGGTGCGAGAAAACGCGACAGCAGGAGGGCGCGCGATCGGTTGGTTCGCCCCGGTTGGCGACAGGAAATCCCTCCAGGCGAATCAGATTCATGGGATTTCTGAGGAGTGATCGCGCCGGTTTACCATGGACCGAACCAGAGGGCAGGCATGCTCGAAGTCGAAGATACGGACATGCAGGTGTTGAGGAATTCCGAACAGCGCCTGCGCCTGCTGCTCGACACGTTGCCCCATGGCGTCCAGGTGAACGATTGCGCCGGCGTGATCACCTACAGCAACCGGGCGCACCACAAAATCCTGGGCTATCGAGATGGAGACCTCCTGGGGAGGAAGATCTGGGATGCGCTTCCGTCGTCGGATGAGAAGGCTGCGCTGAGAGATCACCTGGCAATGCTGGTCAAGGAGCAGCCTCCGCCTGTACCCTATCAAGCCAGGAACAGACGAAGAGACGGTTCCCTGGTCGACCTGCAGGTCGACTGGAACTACGAGCGTGATGCGGCCGGAGGCTTGCGGGGTTTTATCTCGGTGATCACCGACGTCACGGACCGCGAGGCGGCGGAGGGGTTTCTTCGTCAACGCTCGCAGGGGCTCGTCGCCCTTCTCGAAGCCAGCAAGAGCCTCGCAGAGACACTGGATACCAGCAGGGTATTGCAGGCGGCCGTCGATGGTGTCACCAGACTGATCGGGCTGGACACTGCAGCCGTCTATCTCCTCGACGGCGAAGAACTGCATCTGGGGGCGACGACCCCCCCGCTTGCCCCGGGATTTCCGGATGCCCTTCGCGTCGCCCCCCTTGCGGATCATCCGCACATCGGCAGGGCAGTGGCCTCGGGTGAGCTGCTTTTCATTGATGATTTTGCCAAGGCAGATCTCACCCCGGCCGAGCGATTCATCGCCGAACAACGGAACCTGCGCACAGTGCTCATCGTTCCGCTCGTGGTGGACGCGAAAGCCATCGGTGCGTTCATCCTGGGATCGGTCCGGGAGCCTGCGCACATCTCGGAGGCGGAGATCGACCTGTCCCGAACCCTGGCCCACCTGTCCTCCCTGGCGGTGAGAAACGCCCAGTTGTACGACGAACGGCACACCTATGCCGCCCGGTTGCAACAGGCGCTCTCCGATCGGATCCGGGCGGAGGAGGAGCAGAGGAGCCTGCACGCGCAGTTGGCCCAGGCCCAGAAGCTGGAGTCCATAGGGAGGCTTGCCGGCGGCGTTGCCCATGATTTCAACAACATGCTCAGCGTGATCCTAGGGGTACGCCGAGCTCGCCCTCGAAGGGCTTGACGAGCAACACCCCCTGCGCCACGATCTGGCTGCAAATATCAGACGCCGCCCAACGTTCTTCCGATCTCACCCGGCAGTTGCTTGCCTTTGCATGCAAACAAACCATAGCCCCGAGGGTGCTCGACCTGAACGATGTCGTCAGTGCCATGCTGAAAATGCTGCGTCGGCTGCTCGGTGAAGATGTCGACCTTTCCTGGTTGCCCGGCACAGAGATTGGGTTGGTGAGGGTGGACCCGGTCCAGGTGGACCAGATCCTTGCGAACCTGTGCATCAACGCCCGTGATGCGATGGGTCGGTCCGGCAGGATCACCATCGAAACGAGCGATGCTTTCATCGATGAATCCTATTGCTCTGCGCATCCAGGAGCGCTGCCCGGTGCATTTGTCGTGATTGCTGTAAGCGATACTGGCTCGGGGATGAGCGAAGAGACCCTGGCGCATCTCTTCGAACCGTTTTTTACCACCAAGGAGACAGGGAAAGGAACCGGGCTGGGGCTCTCCACGGTGTATGGCATCGTGAAGCAGAATGACGGATTCATCGATGTTTGCAGCGAACCCGGACAGGGAACGACGTTCAGGATCTATCTGCGTCGCGCCGCTCCCGAATGCTTGCCGGCACAGACGGATGCCCGCGAGCAGCTCGTGATTGGCGGCAACGAAACCATCTTGCTGGTCGAAGATGAGGCCATGATCCTGCAACTCGGCAAGGAGATGCTGGAATCTCTTGGGTATCGGGTACTGGCGGCAATGAATCCGGCTGAAGCGTTGAGGATTGCCGAAGACAACAAGGGGATGATTGCCCTGCTGGTGACAGACGTCGTGATGCCGGGGATGAACGGCCGGGAGTTGGCAGACCGGCTCAAGGCCGATTTTCCCGAACTGCGGACATTGTATGTTTCCGGATTTACCGCCAACGTGATCGCCCATCAGGGGGTTCTGCGCGAAGGAGTAAACCTTCTGCCCAAGCCGTTCTCCAAGAAGGATTTGGCTTCCCGGGTCAGGGAAGTTCTGGCGGCGGAGATTTCGGGGTGTTAATCGGTCTCCGGGGCTTCTGAAATGCTTCAGCAAGACAGCCGGAGGGGTCCCGGGCGGCCTGATTGCCGCAGGGCGGAGAAGGGAGATCCTGTGAGCTGTGCGCACAGCAAAGAGGGGAGGAACTCGTATGGCGCGGATCGAGGTCTTGCAGGGGAAGCAAGTGCCGCTGGTGAGCAGGATTCTTGGCCGGGTGGCAAAGCGAAAATGGGGCCGCGTGACGGAGATGATGTCGATTACCGCCCACGTGCCGAAGGTGGCGGCGGGTTGGGCGGCCTTCGAGTTGCTGTTCGACAAGTCCTCGTTCCTGGAGCGCAAGCTCCGGAAGCTCGCAGCCACCAAGACGGCGATGCAGCTCGGGTGCCTGCCCTGAATCGATTCGGGCTCTGCCTTGGGCAGGGCGCAGGGCGTGACGGACGAGCAGCTGCGGGAGCTGTCGCGCTACGGCGAGAGCAGTGTCTTCACGGCGCGTGAGAAGCTCGCGTTCGATTTGGCGGTCGCGATGACCCTGACGCCCCCGGACGTGAGCGACGAGCTGTTCGGGGAGCTGCAAAAACACTTCACCAGCGCCCAACTCGTCGAGTTGGTGACGGAGATCGGGTTGGCGAACCTGCGCGGCAGGTTCAACACCACATTCCGCTGCCGGGTAGCAGGATATTCCGGGGACGCGTTCTGTCCGCTGCCGGAATAGTCGAATCCCATCCCCGACTCCCGGCGAGCCAGCGATCCCGGGCAAGGCACGGTAGGCAACGCAGTCGCAGTGAACCTCGATTACGGGGCGGCGAGAAATGAGTCGACGGGTGGACATCCGTCTTGACCTGCGTCAAAGCCACGGCATCGGGAACGGGGTATAAAGAACTCGCGTGACGGAAGCCGAGAAGTGCTCGGGACGAGCCGATAAACCAAGGAGATGGTAAATGTTCTGTAACCAATGCGAGCAGACGGTAAAAGGAACGGGTGCGCGAAGGTCGGGGTGTGCGGCAAGAACAGCGAGGTCTCCGACCTGCAGGATCTTTTGATGCATGCGACGCAGGGCCTGGCCCTCTTCGCCGCTGAAGGCAGAAAGCGGGGCGTCGTCGACGAGGCGGCCGATCTCTTCACGCTGGAGGCCATTTTTTCCACCCTGACGAACGTGGACTTCGACCCGGCGCGTTTTCAGGAATTGATCGGCCGGGCCGTCGAGTTTCGTGAGAGCATGAAGGTGAAGGTGGCCGCAGCCGGGGGCAGCACGGATTTCGACGAAGCCGCCGTCTCGTTCCAGCCGGCGGAGACCGTCGCAGGTCTGGCGGCCCAGGGCGCGGCCCTGAACTTTATCCCCTCGCTGGACCCGGACCAGAACATCCGATCCCTGAAGCAGACCCTCCTGTACGGCCTGAAGGGCATTGCCGCGTATGCGGATCACGCCTGGATTCTGGGACAGAAGGATGACGCTATCGCCGGCTTCGTCCACGAAGCCCTGGTCGCCCTGATGGCGAAAGGACTGTCGGTCGACGACTGCGTTGCCGTGGCCATGAAGGCCGGTGAGATCAACCTGCGGACCATGGAACTGCTCGATGCCGGCAACACCGGGACCTACGGTCATCCCCGGCCGACCAACGTCCCGCTCGGCGCCAGAAAGGGCAAGTGCATCCTCATCACCGGTCACGACCTGAAGGACCTGCAGTTGCTGCTCGAGCAGACCAGCGGCAAAGGCATCACAGTCTACACCCACGGCGAGATGCTGCCGGCCCACGCCTACCCGGAACTGAAGAAGCACGAGCACTTCTACGGCCACTTCGGCACGGCCTGGCAGAACCAGCACAAGGAGTTCCCCAATTTCCCCGGACCGGTGCTGTTCACGACCAACTGCATCCAGAAGCCGCTGGAATCCTACAAGGACCGCATCTTCACCAACGGGCCTGGTCGGCTGGCCCGGCTGCACGCACATCACCGAGCAAGGACTTCACCCCGGTCATTGCGAAGGCCCTGGCGATGGAAGGGTTCCCGGCGGACACCGACCAGCGGTTCGGTCATGGTCGGTTTCGGCCGCAACGCGGTGCTCGGCGTTGCCGACAAGGTCATCGAGGCGTCAAGTCCAAGGCCATCCGGCACTTCTTCCTGGTCGGCGGCTGTGACGGCGCCAAGCCCGGCCGCGACTACTACACCCAGTTCGTGGAGCAGGTGCCGGCCGATTGCGTGGTCCTGACCCTGGCCTGCGGCAAGTTCCGCTTCTTCGACAAGGACCTCGGGAGCATCGGCGGCATCCCGCGCCTCCTGGACGTCGGTCAGTGCAACGATGCCTACTCCGCGATCAAGATCGCAGTGGCCCTGGCCGATGCTTTCAAGTGCGGCGTCAACGACCTGCCGCTGTCCATGATCCTCTCCTGGTACGAGCAGAAGGCGGTGGCCATCCTGCTCACGCTGCTGCATCTGGGCATCAAGGACATCCGGCTCGGGCCGTCCCTGCCGGCCTTCATCACCCCGGCGGTCCTGCAGGTCCTGGTCGACAACTTCGCCATCAAGCCGGTTCGGACGCCGGAGGAGGACCTGGCGGCCATCCTCGGCGCGAAGTAGTCTCACGCATCTGTACTGAAATCCCCCTGCCCCCGCCCGCACCGGGGGGGCAGGGGGATTGTTCGTGTCCGGCTCCGGAAGACCCAACCGCAGCTCGCGCGCATTGGTGATGCCAGCGAAGCGATAAAACCAGGAATGCAACGCAGGCGCAGGCCGATTACGCCCGCCGAGTGGAACGGTCAGGGAGGCGGCGCAGCGCTGCGCCGAGACAAGGAACGCGACGAAGGGAGCTCCGAGGCGGGCTGGTGCCCGTCGCAGGAGGACCCGAGGAGTGTGACGCAGTCGCAGGCCAGCGCTGCCCGCCGAGTGGATGGCGTCCCCAGGGGGATTTGAACCCCCGTTACCGCCGTGAAAGGGCGGTGTCCTGGGCCGGACTAGACGATGGGGACCCGTTACCTGGTGAGCCGCGTTGGGATCGAACCAACGACCCTCTGCTTAAAAGGCAGATGCTCTACCACTGAGCTAGCGGCCCGCACAGACTGAAGAATATAGCCAAAACGGGGCCGGGTGTCAATTTTTCTAGCGCTGGTAGGGGTCGCCGACCTCGATCGTCTCTTCGCGCGCGGCGCCGGTGGAGACGATCTTGAACGGGCACTCCACGAGATCCTCGAGCATTTTCACGTAGTCGCGCGCCCGCGCCGGGAGTTCGGAGAAACTGCGCGCGCCAGCGGTCGGCTTCGCCCAGCCCTTCACGGTGCGGTAGACCGGCTTGGCCTCGCGCCACTCCTTGAGACCGTAGGGCATCTCCTTGACAGTCTTGCCCTTGATCTTGTACGCGGTGCAGACCTTGATCTCGGGGAAGCCGTCGAGCACGTCGAGCTTCGTCAGCGCCAGCCCGGTCAGCCCGTTGATCCGCCGCGAATAGCGCGCGACCACGCCGTCGAACCAGCCGCAGCGGCGCGGCCTCCCGGTCGTGGCGCCGTACTCGCTGCCGCCGTCGCGCAGCCGTTCGCCGGTCTTGTCGTTCAACTCGGTCGCGAACGGCCCCTCGCCGACGCGCGTCGTGTAGGCCTTGACCACCCCGATCACCGCGTCGATCGCGGTCGGGCCGACGCCGGCGCCGGTGCAGGCGCCCCCCGAGACCGCCGAGGAAGAGGTCACGAAGGGGTAGGTGCCGTGGTCGATGTCGAGCATCGTCCCCTGCGCGCCCTCGAAGAGTACGCTCTTGCCGGCGCGGCCGGCCTCGTCGGCGATGCGCGAGACGTCGGCGACGAACGGGGCGATCAGCTTGCCGAACTCCAGGTAGCGCTTGTAGATCGGCGCCGCCTTGAGCGTGCCGATCCCGTAGATCTCCTGATAGAGATAGTTTTTCTCGGCGATGTTGTGCGCCAGTTTGTCGCGGAAGACTTCCGGGTCGAGCAGGTCGGCGACGCGGATGCCGATGCGGGCGATCTTGTCGACGTAGGCCGGCCCGATGCCGCGCCCCGTCGTGCCGATCTTGCGCTTGCCGCGCAGCTTCTCGCTCTCGAGGTCGATCGTCTTGTGGTAGGGCATGATCAGGTGCGTCTCGGGCGCGATCTTCAGGCGCGTGCCGATCCTCACCCCCCGCGCGATCAGGTGCTCGACCTCCTCGAGGAAGGCCTCGGGGTCGAGCACCATGCCGCCGCCGAGGAAGCAGAGCTTCTTCGGGTGCAGGATCCCGGAGGGGATCAGGTGCAGGACGAACTTCTCGCCGCCGGTGATGATCGTGTGCCCGGCGTTGTTCCCGCCGGCGTAGCGCACGACCAGGTCGGCGCGGTCGGTGAGCAGATCGACGATCTTCCCCTTGCCCTCATCGCCCCATTGGGCGCCCACCACGATCAGTGTCGGCATCTCACGTTCTCCTTGAATGATTGCAGCAACAACGAGGTCCTGGAGAGCTGCGTCGTGATCCCGGCCGCGGCGCGCACAAGCCGTTCCACCATTTCTCCCCTCCTTAGCCCTCGGACTACGATGATTTTCGAAAAAATCCTCTGGAAGGATTATCAATACCCGGCTGGAGGTGTCAAGAATAAATCAAGGGCCTGCCGGGAACCTTCGGTGGAGGGTGTCGGATTCCTCACCATATTTTAACAAACATCCCCTATCCTGTCTCGGTGAATAGCGCACGGAAGGTCGTGCTCGTCGTCGAGGACGAGGAGAGCATTCTCGAGCTCCTGCGCTACAACCTCGACAAAGCGGGCTTCACGGTGATTCCGGCCGGCAGCGGCGAGGATGGGTTGGCGCTGGCGCGGCGGCGGCGTCCCGATCTGATTCTGCTCGACCTGATGCTCCCCGGCATGGATGGGCTCGAGGTCTGCAGGCTGCTGAAGAAGAGCAAGGAGACCGAGGGCATCCCGGTGATCATGCTCACCGCCCGGGGCGAAGAGGCGGACATCGTGACCGGGCTGGAACTCGGCGCCGACGATTATCTCACCAAGCCCTTCAGCCCCCGGGTGCTGCTGGCCCACATCCGGGCCACCCTGCGGCGGTTTACCGCCGTCCCCGCGGCGCGCGAGACCCTTGCCGCGGGGGGCATTTCCCTGGATCGCGGCCGCCGGGAGGCGTCGGTGTCCGGGCATCCGGTCGAGCTGACCTTCACGGAGTTCGAAGTCCTCTGGTATCTGGCGGGCCGTCCCGGTATGGTGTTTACCCGCTCCCAGATCGTCGATGCGGTGCGCGGGGCCGACTACCCCGTCACCGAACGCGCGGTGGACGTGCAGATCGTCGGTCTGCGCCGCAAGCTCGGGGAGGCCGGGGCCCTGATCGAGACCGTCCGCGGCGTCGGCTACCGTTTTCGGGACTAGGGCGTCAATGCGCGCAAAAAGACTCTTCTGGCAGATCTTTCCCCCGTTGCTCCTCGTTGCCGGCGTTTCGGTAGCGGCCGCCAGCTGGTACGCCGCGGATTATCTGCGGCGCTTCACGCTGGAGCAGAAGGGCGACGACCTGGAGGCTGCCGCGCGTCTGGCGGAGTCCGCGCTGGCGACCGTTTTCCAGCGCGATCGGGCGGCGCTCCAGGAGGCCTGTCTCGAACTCGGCCACAGCACGGCGCTGCGCCTGACTGTTGTTCTCCCCTCGGGCAAGGTCGGCTGCGATTCCGCGGAGGATCCCGACGGCATGGAGAACCACGCCGACCGCCCGGAGGTCCGGGCGGCGCTCGCCGGCGGGACCGGGCGCGCAATCCGATACAGCTTCACGCTCGGTCGGCCGGCGCTTTATGTTGCGGTGCCGCTGCGCCAGGCCGGCGCAATCGCGGGAGTCGTGCGTCTCTCGGTTCAGGTCGCGGCCGTCGACGAGGCCTTCCAGACCATTCGCCGCCACCTGCTCGGCGCCGCCGTCGTGATCATCCTGCTCGGCGCCGCGGCGAGCTATCTGATCTCCCTCCGGATCGTCCGGCCGATCGAGGACCTCAGGGAAGGGGCGGACCGGTTCGCCCGCGGCGATTTCGGCGCCCGGCTGCCGGTGCCCCGCGTTGCGGAGATTGCCACCCTCGCCGGATCGATGAACGAGATGGCCCGGCAGCTCTCGAGCCGGATCGCGACCATCCAGGAGCAGCGCAACACGCTGGAATCAATCCTCGAGGGGATGACTGAGGGCGTGGTTGCGGTGGATACCGCCAAGAGGGTCCTGCTGCTCAATCGCACGGCGGGAGCCATTCTCGGTGTCGACCCGGCCGGGGCCCAGGGACGCGGCATCCAGGAGTTGTCGCGGAACATGCCGTTCCAGGCTTTCGTCGTGCGCGCTCTTGTCGCGGCCGCGCCGGTGGAGGAGGAGATCGCCGCCGGGGAAAAAGGGGCGCTCCTGATCCGGGCCAGCGGCGTACCCCTCTTTGATGGAGCGGGCGGGAGGATCGGGGTGCTGATCGTCCTGAACGACGTGACGCAGCTGCACCGCCTGGAGCGGGTGCGTCGGGATTTCGTCGCCAACGTCTCCCACGAACTCAAGACGCCGGTCACCTCGATCGCGGGGTTCGTCGAGACCCTGCAGGACGGCGCGCTCGACGACCGGGCCACCACGGAGCGCTTTCTCGAGATCATCCGCCGGCAGGCCGAGCGGCTCAATGCCATCGTGACCGACCTGCTGAGCCTCGCCCGGCTCGAACAGGAGACCGGGAGCGAGCGCGTCGCCTTCGAGGAGGCTGGTCTCTGCGGCCTGCTCTCGGACGCGGTCGAGGCGACCCGGGACCGCGCCGCGAGGAAGGAAATCGCCCTCGCCCTGGATTGCCCTGAAGACCGGTCCTTCCCGGCCCAGGCCCTGCTGTTGTCACAGGCGGTGGTCAATCTCATCGACAACGCCGTGACCTACAGCGAGCCGGGCTCCCGGGTCGTGGTGCGGGGAGCGGTGTCGGCCGAGGCGATCTCGATCGCGGTCGTCGACCGGGGCATCGGCATCCCGCGGGAGCACCTCCCGCGCCTGTTCGAGCGGTTCTACCGCGTGGACAAGAGCCGCAGCCGGCGGCAGGGCGGCACGGGTCTGGGTCTGGCGATCGTCAAGCACGTCGCGCAGGTGCACGGCGGGTCGGTCGCCGTGGAGAGCGAGCCCGGGAAGGGCAGCACGTTCACGATCACCATCCCGCTGCCTGCGCTCCTAACGTAAAACTAACAATCCCCTCATCAGGCCCTTGCATTCCCGGACTATCTTCGCAGCATGAAAAAGCGAGAGAGAGAGAGAAAGAGAACCCGCATGCAGGGAGGAAAACCATGAAGAAGAAACTGTCGGTACTGTCCGCGTTCCTGATTGCCGGCTTCTGTGCCGGAACCGTCCTCGCCGCAGGTCCGGTAACCATCAACGGGGCGGGCGCGAGCTTCCCCTTCCCGATCTACTCCCAGTGGGCCTACAAGTACGAACAAACCACCGGGGTCAGGCTCAACTACCAGTCCATCGGGTCCGGCGGCGGGATCACGCAGATCAAGGCGAAGACCGTCGATTTCGGCGCATCCGACGCCCCGCTCAAGGCCGAGGAACTCGCCAAGGCCGGGCTGGTCCAGTTCCCGATGGTCATCGGGGGTGTGGTCCCGGTGGTCAACCTGCCCGGCATCGCCTCCGGAGCGATCCGGCTCACGCCGGTGCTCCTCGCCGACATTTTTCTCGGCAAGGTGCGAGCGCTGGGACGACCCGGCGTTGAAGGCCGAGAACCCGGGCCTGAATCTCCCGGCGAAGGAGATCGTTGTCGTGCACCGTTCCGACGGGTCCGGCACGACCTGGATTTTCACCAACTACCTCGACAAGGTCTCGCCGGAGTGGCACGCCACGGTCGGCACCGAGAAGGCCGTATCCTGGCCCGCCGGCGTCGGCGGTAAGGGCAACGAAGGCGTGGCGGCGTTCGTCCAGCAGGCGCAGGGGGCGATCGGCTACGTCGAGTACGCCTACGCGGTGCAGAACAACCTCGCGACCGTTCAGCTGCGCAACCGCGCCGGCAAGTACGTTCCCCCCTCGATCGCATCGTTTCAGGCCGCGGCGGCCGGGGCCGACTGGAAGGGCACGCCGGGCTTCTCCCTGGTGCTCACCGACCAGCCGGGCGAGGGGAGCTGGCCGATCACCGGCGCCTCCTTCATCCTGGTGCAGAAGGAGCAGACCGACGGCGCGCGCGCCCGGGCGCTGCTCTCCTTCTTCGACTGGTGCCTGCGCAGCGGCGCCGTCCAGGCCGAGAAGCTGGACTACGTCCCGCTTCCGGCGGCGGTGATCGACCTGGTCGCAGACGACCTGGAAGGGTGAGTTGCGCGCCGCCGGAAAGGCAGTGTGGCCCTGAGCGAACGACGCATCCTCTCCCCCGCCGCGGACCGCCTCTTCCGGTCCGCGGCGGGGCTGTGCGCGTTCTCGATCCTGCTGCTGCTGCTCCTGCTGGTCGCGACGCTCGCCTGGAAGTCGCTCCCCGCGGTGCGCGCATTCGGCGCGGGCTTCATCTGGTCGAACGCCTGGAACCCCGTGACCGGGACCTACGGAGCGCTGAGCAGCATCTACGGGACCCTCGCCTCGACGCTGATCGCCCTGCTGCTCGCCGTTCCGCTGAGCCTGACGATCGCCTTCTTCCTCGTCGAACTGGCCCCGCCCGCCGTCAGCCGGCCGGTCGGCGTGGCCATCGAGCTTCTGGCCGCGGTGCCGAGCATCATCTACGGGATGTGGGGGCTCTTCGTCTTCGCGCCGCTGATGTCCCGGCATCTGCAGCCGGCCCTCGCGCGGCTGGGCGGCGATTCGCCGCTCTTCGCGGGGGCGCAGATGGGGATCGGCATCCTCACCGCCGGGCTGATCCTCGCGCTGATGATCCTGCCCTTCATGACCGCGGTGATCCGGGATGTCTTCTCGCTCGTCCCCCCGGTGGTCAAGGAGGCGGCCTACGGCCTCGGCGCCACGAAGTGGGAGGTCGCGCGGCAGGTCACGCTCCGCTACGGCCTGCGCGGCGTCATCGGCGCCGGGGTGCTCGGGCTCGGCCGGGCGATCGGCGAGACCATGGCGGTGACCTTCGTCATCGGCAACGAGCACCGGCTCTCGGCGTCGCTCTTTGCGCCGGGCAACACCATCGCCTCGACGCTGGCGAACGAGTTCTCCGAAGCCTCCGATCCGCTCTATGTCAGCTCGCTGATCTATCTGGGGGCGATCCTGCTCCTGATCTCCATCGGCATCCAGTGGGCGGCCCACTCCTGGCTGGCCCGGGTCGAGCGCCGCGCCGGAGCCTGGCGATGAGAAGGCGGTCCGTTGCGTCGCGCCGCATCGTCGACCTGGTGATGCGACTGGTGGCCGGCAGCGCGGCGGCCGCCGGCATCCTGGCGCTCGCGTGGATCCTCGAGACCGTCGTCGTGCGCGGTGCGGCGGCCTTTACGCCGGCGTTCTTCACCCAGCTGCCGACGCCCCCGGGCGATGGCCGGCGGGGGCCTGGCGAACGCGATGCTCGGCACGCTGCTGATCACCGGACTCGCTGCGCTCTTCGCCATCCCGGTCGGGCTGATGGCCGGCGTCTATCTCGCCGAGTTCGGCCGGGAGTCCCGCTTCGCGGCGGCGGTGCGCATGGCGACCAACATCATGATGGGCGTCCCCTCGATCATCAGCGGCGTTTTCGTCTACACCCTTCTCGTCGCCACGACGGGACATTTTTCCGGGTACGCCGGGGCCGCGGCGCTGGCGCTGATCATGCTGCCGGTGATCGTCCGCACCACGGAGGACATGCTGCTGCTGGTGCCGGGCGCGCTGCGCGAGGCGGGGCTGGCCCTCGGCACGCCGCGCTGGCGGGTCACCCGCGACATCGTGCTGCGCAGCGCGCGCAAGGGACTGCTCACCGGGGTCCTGCTCGCGGTGGCCCGCGTCTCCGGCGAGACGGCGCCGCTGCTCTTCACGAGCCTGAACAGCCCCTACTGGCCGGAGAGTCTCGGCCAGCCGACCGCGAATCTCACGGTCACGATCTTCTCCTACGCCATGTCGCCGTTTCGCGACTGGCAGGCCCAGGCCTGGGGCGCCGCGATGCTGATCACGCTCGGCGTCCTGGCCACGTCTCTTTGCGCACGGCTGCTCGTGCGGGGAAAGTGAGTCCGACATGATGAACGCTCTGCTGGTCGAACCACCCGCCGGTACGGAACGTCTGCGGACTTCCGTCGCCGCTCCCCCGGCGCCGCCGCCGGTGAAAATCGCCGCGCGGAATCTGGATTTCTTCTACGGGGAGCACCAGGCGCTCTTTGCGAACTCCCTCGACATCCACGCGAACCGGGTCACGGCGATCATCGGCCCCTCCGGCTGCGGCAAGTCGACGCACCTGCGGGTCTACAACCGCATCTACGACCTCTACCGCAACCAGCGCGCCTCGGGGGAGGTCCTGCTCGGCGGCGAGAACATCCTCGCCCCGGGACTGGATCTTCTCGACCTGCGGCGACGGGTGGGGATGATCTTCCAGCGCCCGACGCCGTTCCCCCTCTCGATCCTCGAAAACGTGACCTACGGGCTGAAGTTGTACTACCGCCTCCGGCCGAGCGAACTCATGGAGCGCGTGGAGCGCGCCCTGCGCCAGGCGGCGCTCTGGGACGAGGTGAAGGACAAGCTCCATCAGCCCGGCATGGCGCTCTCCGGCGGCCAGCAGCAGCGGCTCTGCATCGCCCGCGCCATCGCCGTCGAGCCGGAGGTCCTGCTCCTCGACGAGCCGACCTCCGCGATCGACCCCATCGCCACGGCCCGCATCGAGGAGCTGCTCGACGTGTTGAAGGCGAGCTTCACGCTGGTGATCGTGACGCACAACATGCAGCAGGCGGCGCGGGTCTCGGACTACACCGCATTCTTCTTCGAAGGGAAGATCGTGGAGTTTGGCGCCACGCGGGAGATCTTCACCAACCCGAAACTGAAGAAGACCGAGGACTACATCACCGGTCGCTTCGGCTGAGCCGGCGTCCCGTGGTTTTTCACGGAGCGCCGCTCCTTGACAAACCACCGACTTGCCGGGAGAATTTGCCCAACCGAAGACAACCTTGCGGCGGCCTTCGACGCCCGGGTTCGCCGCCGCACCGAAGCGGACGAAAGACAAAGGTGGATGTGGTCCACGAGAACCGCAGCGACAATCCGGTCCGGTGGTCGCTCGCTGGGGCCGCGGTGCTGGCGCTGGTGCTTCTGGCAGCCTCCGGCTGCTCGCCCCGGGCGTACGTGACGCGCCAGGTTGCCGATGAGATCAGTTCCGGCGGCGGCACGTTCGGCTCGGACGACGATCCGCAACTCGTGCGCGAGGCGACGCCGTACGCCCTGAAGTTCTCCGAGTCGCTGCTCGCTTCGACCCCCCGGCACGACGGGCTGCTCCTCTCGCTCGCGCAGGGGTTCACGCAATACGCCGCCGTCTTCGTCTGGCAGGACGCCGTCGAGTCCGAGGATCCGGACGTCCGGGAGGCGGGCCGGGCCCGCGCCCGCAACCTGTATCTGCGGGCGAAGGAGTACGGGCTCCGCGCGTTCGAGGTGCGTCACCCCGGTTTTCGGCGGCTCGTTGCCGCGGATGCGGTTCTCGCCGCCAGGACGGCCTCGGTGGAGGACGTGCCGCTGCTCTACTGGACGGGAGCCGCCTGGAGCCTCGCCGTGGCGGCCTCTTCGGGGGATCCGGCGATGATCGCGGATCTCCCGCGGTGCGAGGCGCTGCTGCGTCGGGCACTCGAGCTGAAAGAGGACTATGATGCCGGGGCAATCCACGAATACTTCGTCGCCTTCGAGGGGAGCCGTTCGGCGGCGATGGGCGGGTCGGTCGAACGGGCGCGCCGGCATTTCGCGCGGGCGATGGAACTGGCCGCGGGGCGGAAGGTCTCCCCGCTGGTGACGCTCGCCGAGTCCGTCGTCGTGGGCGAGCAGGATCGGCGGGAGTTTCTCGCGCTTCTGGACCAGGCCCTCGCCGTCGACGTGCGGGAACTGGCGCCTGAGTACCGGCAGGCCAACCTGGCGGCGCAGCGCCGGGCGACGTGGCTCAAGGGGAGGGTCGATGAGCTGTTTCTGGAGTAAGGGACGTTCCGCGGCCGCGGCGATTCTGGTTGCCGGCCTCCTCGCCGCGCCCCCGGGCTCGGCCGCGGGCGCCGCGACGGTCGTCAAGCTGGCGACGCTCGCCCCCGAGGGATCGGCCTGGTACAAGATCCTCGAGCGGATGGGCGAGGACTGGCGCACGGCCACCGACGGCGCGGTCACGCTGCGCATCTACCCGGGCGGGGTCGTCGGCGACGAGAAGGCGATGATCCGCAAGATGCGCGTCGGGCAGCTCCAGGCCGCGACCGTCACCGGGCTCGGGCTGGCCTCCCTCGACAAATCCTTTTACGCGCTTCTCGTCCCGATGATGTTCGCCGACGACGGCGAGCTCGACCGCGTCCGCGAGCGCCTCGCGCCGATGCTCGAGCAGCAGCTGGCGAAGCAGGGATTCATCGTCCTCGCCTGGGGCGACGCGGGGTGGATCTCGTTTTTCACGAAGACGCCGGTCACCCGCCCCGCCGAGGCCATGGCGACGAAGCTCTTCGTCGGCACGGACGACAGCACCGTCGTCCAGCTCTACAAGGAGACGGGCTTCAACCCGGTCCAGCTCTCCGCGATGGACATCCTCCCGGGCCTGCAGACGGGGATGCTCAACGCCTTCGCGGCGACGCCGCTCGCGGCCCTGGCCTTCCAGTGGTTCGCGCTGGCCCCGAACATGACGGACCTCAGGTTCGCGGCGCTCACCGGTGCGACGATCATCGACAAGCGGACCTGGGAGAAGATCCCGGCGGAGTTCAGGCCGAAGATCATGGCCGCCTCCCGCGCGAGCGAGGCGCCGGTGCGGGAGGAAGTCCGCCGCCTCAACGCGGAGGCGGTGAACGTGATGGTGAAGAACGGCCTCAAGATCGCGCGCGTCTCGCCGGAGGAGCAGGCGGAGTGGGCGCGGCTGGTCGAGGGGCTCCACGGAAAGATCCGCGGCCCGATCGTCCCGGAGGCGGCTTTTGACGCCGCGCTGGCGGCGCGTGACGAATACCGGGCCGAGCAGGCGCAGGGGTCCGGCGTTCGTTGAGCCCGGGGCGGACATCCCGGGCGAGTCGACCGCGCCGGCGCCGCCGACCGCGCGGGTCGAGAACGCCGTCTCCATCGCCATCCTCTGCGCGATGGCGGTCCTGCCGCTGCTCGAGATCGTCGGGCGGCACCTCTGGCGCACCGGGGTGCCCGGGTCGGCGATGTTCGTCCAGCACGGGACCCTCTGGATCGCGTTTCTCGGGGCCGCCATCGCCGCCCGGGAGGGGAACCTGCTCGCGATCGGCGCCGCGGCCGACCTGCTCCCCGCGCGATTCAGGGCGTCGGCCCGGCTCGTCTCCAGCGCCGTGGCTGCCGCGGTGGCGGCGCTGCTGTGCGTCGCCGGCGTCAGCCTCGTCCAACTCGAGCGGGAGGGGGGCAGCTCCTGCTCGCCTATTTCCCCGTGTGGGTCGCCGAGGCGGTGATGCCGATCGGGTCCGCCCTGATCGCCTGGCGGCTCCTGCGCCGGGCGGCGCCGACGTGGCGGGGGAGGGCGCTCGGCGCGCTGGCGGCGGCCGTCGTCGTCGGCGTCATCCTCTCCCCGCTCCCGGGCCACTCGGCCGTGTTTTTCGCGGCGCTGGTCCTGCTGCTGGCGGCCGCGGTTTTCGGCGCGCCCGTGTTCGCGATCCTCGGGGGGCTGGCGATCCTGCTCTTCCGCCACGCGGATGTCCCCCTGGCCTCGATCCCGGCCGAGATGTACCGGCTCGTCACCTCCCCGGCCCTCCCCACGATCCCGCTCTTCGCGTTCGCGGGCTACCTGCTTGCTGCGGGCAGGGCCTCGCATCGCCTGCTGCGCTTCTTCCGCGCCCTCTTCGGGTGGATGCCCGGCGCGATCGCCGTCGTCACCGTGCTGGCGTGCACCTTCTTCACGACGTTCACCGGCGCCTCGGGCGTGACGATCGTGGCGCTCGGCGGCCTGCTGCTCCCGGCGCTGATGGAGGAGGGGTACACGGACCGGTTCTCCGTCGGCCTCCTGACCTCGTCGGGTGCTCTCGGGCTCCTCTTTCCCCCCTGCCTGCCGGTGATCCTCTACGGGGTGATGGCCGGCATCGCGGTCGACAAGATGTTCCTCGGCGGCATCCTCCCCGGGCTGCTCCTGGTGCTGCTCATCCTGGCGTTTGCGCTGCGCGCGGGGTTTCGCGTGGGCCGGGCGCGGACGCCGTTCTCCCCGGCCGAACTCGGCGGCGCGTTTCTCGAGGCGAAGTGGGAGATCCTGCTCCCGGTCCTGGTCGTCCTCGGGATCTTCGGCGGTTTCGCGACCATGGTCGAAACCGCGGCCTTCGCCGTGCTCTACGTCCTGGTCGTCGGGGTCGTCGTCCACCGGGACATCTCGCTGCGCCGCGATTTCCCGCGCATCGGGGCGGAGGCGGCGACGCTGATCGGCGGGGTGCTCATCGTGCTGGCGGCGGCGATGGGGCTGACGAGCTACCTGGTCGACGCCGGCATCCCCTCGGAGATCCTCTCGTGGGTGCGGGCGACCATCCACTCGCGGGTGGTGTTCCTGATCGCCCTCAATGTCTTTCTGCTGCTGGTCGGCGCGCTGATGAACGTCTTCTCGGCGATCGTCGTGATCGTCCCGATCATCGCGCCGATGGCGGCGGCGTTCGACATCGACCCCGTCCACCTCGGGATCATCTTCCTCGCGAACCTGGAACTCGGCTACCTCACGCCGCCGGTCGGGATGAACCTCTATCCTGGCCGCCTACCGGTTCAAGCGGCCGCTCGGGGAGGTCGTCGCGTCGATCGTCCCGTTCTACCTCATCCTGCTGGCCGGGGTGCTCGCGATCACCTACATCCCGTGGCTGACGACCGCGCTGCAGCGCTGAGGGACAAACCCGGCGGGCTTCAATGCCGCCCCAGGCGCCTCCAGCCCGCGCGCGCCAGGAAGGGGAGCAGGTCCCGCCGCTGCGCCAGCCCGAGCGCCAGGCACAGGTAGCGGGGGAATCCACACCCCGGCTCGATCGGCGGCCTCCCCCGGCGCAGCGAGCGCCATGCGTACCAGAGCAGCGGCAGCGGCGTCAGCGCCGGCTCCAGCCGGCAGACCCAGCGCCGTCCCCGCTCCTCCGCCGGCTCGACTGCCGCCTCCCCCAGGCGTCGGAGTGTCTGGTCCGGTATCGGTGCGTCCAGGACCCCGGCCAGAAACCGCAGGGCCTCCCGCACGGGCACGACCAGCCTGTGCTCGACCGCAAGCTGCTCGATGAGCGCGAAGTCGACGCGGGATTCCATCACGGACAGCACGTGCCAGGCGTCGGCAGCCCACTGGAGCCGGTAGGCCCGCGGAGAGACCAAGGCACGGGCACAGAGGTGGAAGAGTTGCGCGGTAGGGGCGGGGACCGGCACCCGGCGCCGTCCGGCCGTGATCTCGTGTGCGCTCCCCAGCGCCGCAGCGTCGAGCGCGGAATCGGGGCGCTCCATCAGAAGGTGCCAGTGCAGGCGCACGATCTGGCCCGCCGGGCTGCGCAGTTCGAGCATGTGGCGGCAGGTGATGAGCTCCAAAGACGGCGTCAGCGCCGCCGCCCAGCCGGCGGCCCGCAGCGCGGTGTCGGCTGCCGCGATGCGCCCCACGGGGAAGAGCAGGTCTACGTTTGCGGTCGGTCGAACCGCGGGGTCGGGGTAGGCGCCGAGCGCGAGCGAGAGGCCCTTGACGAGCAGCGACTCGATCCCGGCCGCGGCGAGCGCGTCACGGGCCAGCTCGAAGGCGTGCAGCTGCGCCTGACTCCGTGCCCAGGCGTGGCGGGCACAGCCCCGGAGCCGATCGGCGTCCGGGTCGCCAGCCAGTTCGGCCGCCGGGAGGTTGTGCAGCAGCAGCGGCACGAGGCGGGACGCCTCGGCGTCGAGCCGGTCGAGCTGCGTTGCGGATCGCCAGGCCCGCCACGCGGGAACGCTCCTGGTTTTCTCGAGCAGCGCAGCGCGCAGCAGCTGTCCGCGCGGGCTGTGGCGCGTCCGGACCCGATACGCGTCCGCGCTGGTCACTCCGCGGCTTTCTTCGCCGCGCGGCGTCGATCCAGCGCCGCCTTGATGAGCCGCACATACTCCACGCGCTCATCGCGCCGCCGGACCGACTTGTTGTCGTCATGGATGCGCCGCCGGAGCAGCACCTGCGACAGAAGTTTTTCGCGCACGCCCAGCTCGCGGGCGCGGATCAGCCACTCAATGAATTCGGCGAGGGAGACCGACTCGTCGAAGGGGCCGACGCGCTGGAACGAAGCGCGGCGGATGAGCATCGTCGCCGGGACGCCCGGGATCGACGCGGTGGGACCGGGCGCGGCTGAGGAAGGATCGTGGAAATTGAGCATGTGCGCAAAGACAATCTCCAGGGCGGGGTCGCGCGCGAGTGCCTCGACCTGCAGTGAAATTTTACCCGCACAGAACACGTCATCCGCGTCCAGGAAGGAGTAGAGCTCTCCGGACGCCAGCGCTACGCCGCGGTTGCGGGCGGCGCTGGAGCCCCGGTTCGGTTGCCGCGCGAAGACAATCCGCGAGCCGTAACCGCCGGCGACCAGGGCCGTGTCGTCCGTGGACCCGTCGTCGACGACGATCACCTCGAGCGGGCGGTAGTCCTGGGCGAGGACGCTGTCGACGGCCTCGCGCAAAAAGCGCGAGGCATTGTAGGCCGGCACGATCACGCTGACCGGGAGCGCGCGCTCAGCCATCGTTTATGGCCGCGTCCGGTCGCGATTGCGGCGGACCGCCGCGTGCAGCAGGCGGAAGATGTCGGTGCGGCTGACGCTCTCGCGGTGCGAGGCGTTCCCCCGGTGGATGCGCCGAAGCAGCAACGCGCGCTCCGCGACCGCGAAGTTGATCCCCATCTGGCGGCAGCGGACGATCCAGTCGCTGTCGCTGCCGTTCTCGTACGAGGGGTCGAAGAGCCCCACCTGATCGAAAACCGATCGGCGCGCCAGCACAACGCCGGGCAGGTGGACGACGTGATCTTCCTCGAGCGCCCCCGGCCGCTGCCACCGCGGCAACTCGTCGACCCCATCGTCGAGCACGATGTGCTCCCTGGCGACGGCCAGGCCCGCCCCCGGGTCGGCCAGCAGCAGTGACAGTTGCACGGCGAGCTTATCCGGTGTCCAGCGGTCGTCCTGGTCGAGGAAGGCCACGTACTCGCCTCGCGACGCTGCCAGGCCGCGGTTGCGCGCGACGGCCACCCCGGCGTTGGCCTGGCGCAGCAGCGTGACGCCGGGGAAACTGCCGGCGATTGCGGCGCTGTCGTCGGTTGACCCGTCGTCGACCACGATGATCTCCAGGGGTTCGTGGCCTTGGTCGGCGATGCTCTGCAGCGCCTCGCGCAGATAGAGTCGCCCGTTGAACACCGGCACGATCACGCTGATCAGCGGCGCGCTCAAGGTGCGGCCAACTTTTCCAGGAGCGCGGCGATGGCCTCCGGAACCGCCTCGCGGCGAAGCCCCAGTTCCAGGCGGAACGCCGGCGCACGGCGCGTCAGGGCGGCCATCGCGCCGAAAGCCTCCGAGCCGGTGCCGGGGAGCTGGAACAGGGTGCTTGGCGCCATCGCGGCGAGCGCCGCGGCGGCCGACACCGGCACGATCCGTGGCGGGCCGTCCCCGCCGACGCGGGGGAGCAGGATCGCGCGGACCGGCATCGTGGCGGCGAGCAGCCCGCCCCGGGCCTCGTGCAGAAAATAGAGGTCCTTCTCCGGCGCCGCCTTGGCGCGCAGCCGCCTGGTCGTGGCGAGTTCGGGGAAGTGCGGCGCGTCTTCGGGCAAGAGCTTCGCCGAACTGTAGAGGCAGTGGACCCGCGGTGGGGCGGCGGGGTCGACCAGGACGTAGTCGTCGCCGGCGAACCTCAGGCCCGCGCAGAGGCATTGCAGCGATGTGCTTGACTTGCCTGACCCGCCCTTGCCCACCAGCAGGACGGCGCCGCGGCCGGTGCCGACGGCCCCCGCGTGCACCACCCGGAGGCCGCAGTCGCCGAAGAGCCAGCTGAAGATCGTCCGCAGCGGGAAGGAGGCCTCGAACGCCGGGACGCGGGCGGCGTCGGGGGCGTGGAAGACGCCGCGGCGCCGCCTCCTGTCGAAGATGCTGAAGCCGCCGTAGGTTGTTTCGAGCGCGGAGAGGACTGTCCGCCCGCTCAAGCCGGCGACCTGGCCGCGGACGACGCTGCCGGCGAACGCCCACGGCGGCCGCGGCAGGGGGATGCCGGTGCTCGCGCTGTCCCAGAGCAGGACCGTGCCATCGGGAAGCCCACCCGCGGCCGGCAGGTGGGTTAGCGCGGGGAGCAGCCGTTCCTGCAGCCCGGAGCCGGCGAAGAGGAGCGCGATGCGGCTCCCGGCGAGTTCGACAAACCTCGTCCGTGCGCCGCCGGCTCGCCCGGCCGCGACTGTGAAAGCGCTCTCGACGTCTTGGAAATAATCCTGGAGGCGTTCCTCCTCGACGGCGACGGGCGGGGCTGGTGCGGTCAAGAGTGCTCAGGGATCTGGCCCGAGGGGCGCTAGCGGTCTTTCCGGTGGGGCCAGCCGGCCTCGGTCACGTCGTGAATGGGGTCGGCGAGGAGCAGGTCCTCGAGGTCCCGGTACTTTTCGAGACTCGGCGGGGTGAACGCGGCCGGCTCCAGCTCAGCCGAGGAGACGCGTGGCGCCGAGGCGACACCGACGCGTGCCGCAGCGCAGAGACGGATCAGGTTTTCGCCTGCGAGCTTCGCGATGAATTCGCGCGTGGCATCTTCAATCAGGGCCCGCTCGGCGGCCTGGCCGGGGGCAATCCGGTCGATCATCCCCTCGACATCGACGCGCTCGCGCAACGCGTCCCAAATGCGCGAGCCGGACTCGTTCATGCTGTAGTAGGCCCCGGTGTCGAGGTTGATCATGACAGCCTCGCCGTCGACGATCTCGCTGACAACGGTGGGGGTGTTGATCTCGAACAATTCCAATCCCTGCTTCATAGGAGAGTACCTCTTCGGCTGAACTGCAGTCTTCCCCTGCTTCGAGCGTGCATTACTGCGGCATTTTGGCATATGATGCGGTAAATGCAAGTAATTCTTGGGCCATGACCTACCAGCCGGAAGGCGCCCCCGGACAGGTTCTGCCGGCGGTTGAAGCGGTGCGCGAAGCCTGCTGCCGAGCGCTCGGCCTGACGCCGGGGCGGCGCCAGCACTCAGCGGCGCGCGCTCCAGGCGAGGAGCGGCTCGTCAAAGACCTGCTCGGGCACGGCCTGGGCCCGTTCGCCGCCGTGTACGGGCCGCCGGACGGGAGGCCGTTCACGGCGGCCGGGGCCCGGGCCCTCGCCGCTTCCCGGACGCGGGCCGTACTGACGCACCGGACCGTGCTGCAGGTGCTCGGCGCGCTCCACCCTCTTCTGGCAGGCGCTGACGTCGCCTATGCGGTGCTGAAGGGCCCCCACCTCGCCGAGACGCTCTACCGCGATTTGTTCCCGCGGCCGTACGGGGACATCGACCTGCTGGTCGCCCCGGACCGCATCGCGGCCGCCGTCGCCGCGGCCGGGTCGCTCGGCTACCGCTTCCGCGGCGGGCCGCTGCGGCTCCGGCTGCTGCGGCGTGGCCACTTCCACATCGCGCTCGAGAACGAGCGACCGGGCCTGCCCCCGCTCGAGCTGCACTGGAGACCGGTGGACCGGGCGAACCTCTTCCGGGTTGACTCCGCGCGGATGCTCGCCACCGCGCGCGAACTGCGCGGCGCGCCGGTCGCGTTCGCCGTTCTCGATCCCGCGATGACGCTGATCTACCTCGCGCTGCACGCCGCAAAACACGGCCTGTTCAACGGTTCGGCGCTGCTGGCCGGACGGGGCGCCGACTGGTTCGGCATGCGCGGCAGCGGCAACCGGCTGCTCTGGTTCGTCGACCTGCACCTGCTGTGCGAGTCCGAAGCGAACCGTCTCGAACTGCCGTCGCTCGCCGCGAGGTTGCGGGAGTGGAACGTCGAGGAGGAGGTGGCGAAGGCGCTGTACATTGTTTCACTGCTCTTCCCTTTTTCGCCGGCGGGCCCGCTGCTCGTCGAGCTGGGTCTCGCGGGGTTCGTCCCGCGGCCGTCTCGCTCCGCGGTGCACCGGTTCGTCTCCGGCTGCGCCGGCCGCCCGGCCGTGCAGCGGCTCATGGAGATGGACGAGACGGTCCTGCTGCGCCCGATGCGGCTGCTCACTCTCGGCGCCCTCGCGTTCCCGGGCGCCGCCCGGCTCGCGCGCTACCACCGGGTGCGGCGGCGGTGGCTTCTGCCCGCCTATTGTCTCTGGCACCCGCTGCACATGGCGGGGCGGCTTCTCTCCGGCCGGGACTCCCGTGCCTAGACCCGGGCGCCGTCGGTCGGGCCGGGCCGGGGACGGGCCGCTCGCGTCGGCCGCTGCGGCGCGGCTCAGAACGCTTGCGGCGATGACTTCCTACGCCGTCCGTTTTCCCGGCAAGACGATCGTGAACCTTCGACGCCCGGCCTTCGTCGCCAATTCCCTGTTCGAGGCGCTCGGCGTCCGTCCCCGCATACCGGACATGATCCGCCTGATCATCTTCGCCACGGCGCGCTGCAATGCCCGCTGCCTGATGTGCGACGTCGGTCAGGGTGTGCCGCTACCGGCGTCAACAGCGTTGTCCGCCGGCAGCGGCAGGCCTTCCTGGAGCCGGACCTGCTGCGCCGGGTGCTCGACGACCCGCTGCTCCGGGGGCGGCGGTTGACGGTCTCCATCCTGATGACCGAGCCGTTGCTGCACCCCGGGATCGACAAGCTCGTCCGGATGATCGCCGTCCGCGGCCACCACGCGGACCTGACGACCAACGGCCTGCTGCTGCCGGAGCGGGCTGACGCCCTCGTCGCCGCCGGTCTCAATTCGATCCAGGTCAGCCTCGACGGGCCGGAGGCCGTGCACGACCGGGTGCGCGGGGTCCCCGGGGCCTACCGCCGCGCGGTCGAGGGGATCCGCATCGTGAACCGGCGCAGCGCCGTCCCGGTCACGGTCATCTGCACGATATCACCCGCGAACCAGCAGAGCCTGCCCGAGCTCGCCGTGGCGCTCGAGCGGGAGGGCCTCAGGATCGACCTGCTGAAGTTCCAGTTCATGTTCTTCGTGTCGGAGCACATGGCGGGCGGCGGCGGGGGTAGGCTGCCGGTGTTGACGTCGAGCATTTACCCCCAGAGCCATCCCGACCGCGTGGACCCGGCGGCCCTGAGCGAAACGCTGAGAACCCTCCGGCGGCGCGGGTGCGGCGCGGCCCGAAGGATGATGATCCTCCCCGACGTTGCTTCGGAGAGAGAGATCGCCGATTACTTCAGCTGCGCCGGCGTCCCCCTGACGGGCAACAGCGCCTGCCACGTCCCCTGGCAGCAACTCGCGCTCACGACAGACGGCGAGGCGCTCATCCACATGCGGTGCTTCGACTACCGGCTTGGGTGTTTCCCCGACGAGGACCTCGCGTCGCTCTTCAACGGGGAGCGAATGCGGCGTTTCCGGGAAACGCTGCGGAAGTCGGATTACTGCCTGCCGGAGTGCACCCGCTGCGCCTGCGCGCTGACCCAGGTCGCCCGGCCGGCGACGCCGGAGGTCCGGGTCGGAGACTGAAAACAGGGCTTTTGGTCGAACGGCGTCCGGAAGGAACAAGAGCCACGGGGCGAGTCACCTTGATGGGGCGCGCTGCCAGATGGCGGGAACCGCCGGGGATGTCCGCCCTTCTTGATCTTGCCGGGCAGCAGGTGGGTCAGGAAGTTCTTCTCCTGCCGGCGCAGCTGCAGCGGTCTGCTCCGGAGGGTGGCGGCCGGTTCGAGGAAGACGGCCTCCTTCTCGACATCGAAGTTGAGGTAGAGGAATGCCGAGAGAAGCGCGATACTGAAGGTGCGGGCCGCGACGAGGGAAGGGGATCATGTCGGAGAACCACGAGGGTCAGGGCGCCGGCGGGGGCTCGGGATTCGCCTGGAGTCGCCTGTTCCCCTTCCTGCTCTGGGGCGGACTGATCAACGCCCGCAGCACGCGCGCCGACCTGCTCGCCGGGCTCACCGGCGCGATCATCGTCCTGCCCCAGGGAGTGGCGTTCGCGATCATTGCCGGGCTGCCTCCCGAATACGGGTTGTACAGCGCCATCGTTCCGGCGATGATCGCGGCGCTCTTCGGCTCCTCGCGCCATCTGATCTCGGGGCCGACGACGGCGATCTCGATCGTCGTGTTCACCACCGTCGCGCCGCTCTCCGAACCCGGGAGCGCCGCGTACATCCGGATGGTCCTGACGCTGACGTTCATGGCCGGCGCTTTCCAGCTCGCGCTGGGGCTCGCGCGGCTCGGCGCCCTGGTCAACTTCATCTCGCACTCCGTGGTGGTCGGGTTCACCGCCGGCGCCGCCTTGCTCATCGGCACGAGCCAGATGAGCACCTTCCTCGGCATCCCGGGGACGAAGCAGCACGCGTTCGTCCACATCTGGGAGAACATCTTTCGCCATCTGCCGGACATCAACCCCACGGTGCTCGCGGTCTCGGCGGTCACGCTGGTCACGGCGGTGCCGTTCAAGATCTTCCTGCCGCGACTCCCGGGCCTGCTGCTGGCGATGATCGCGGGCAGCCTCACGGCGGCGGCGCTGCACGGCGGCGAGCACGGCGTGCGCCTCGTCGGCTCGCTGCCGGGCCGCCTGCCGCCGCTGTCGTGGCCCGACCTCTCGACGGCCGCGGTGCGCCACCTCGCGCCGGGGGCGCTGGCCATCGCCCTGCTCGGGCTGGTCGAGGCGGTGTCGATCGCCCGCTCGGTGGCGACGCGCTCGCACCAGCGCATCGACAGCAACCAGGAGTTCGTCGGGCAGGGTCTCTCGAACGTGGTCGGCAGCTTCTTCTCCTGCTACGCCTCCTCGGGCTCCTTCACCCGCTCGGGGCTCAACTTCGCCGTCGGTGCGCAGACCCCGATGGCGGCGGTGTACGCTGCCGTGTCCCTGGGCGCAGTGCTGCTGCTCATCGCGCCGCTGACGGCCTATCTGCCGATGGCCTCGATGGCCGCGGTGCTGCTCGTCGTGGCCGCGGGCCTCGTCGACGTGCACCACATCCGCACCATCGCGAAGACCAGCCGTCCGGAGGCGGTCGTCCTTGTCGTGACGCTGGTGACGACCCTGGTCGCGGAACTGGAGTTCGCGATCTACGTCGGCGTCATCCTCTCGCTGGTGCTCTATCTCAACCGCACCTCGCACCCGAGTTTCGTCACCCTGGTGCCCGACCCCGAGCGCAACCGCAAGGGCTTCGTGAACATTCTCAAGCGTTCCGGCCCGGAGTGTCCGCAGCTCAAGATCGTCCGGATCGACGGTTCGGTGTTCTTCGGCGCCGTGAATCACGTCGCCGAGCAGCTTGACACCATCGCCCGGGAAAACCCCGAGCAGGCGCACATCCTGATTGCCGGCGACGGCATCAATTTCATCGACGTCGCCGGGTGCGCGATGTTTGCCGAAGAGGCGCGGCGCCTGCGGCTGGAGGGCCGGGCGCTCTACCTCTGCTCGCTCAAGGGCGGGGTGCTCGAGGTGCTCCAGCGCGGCGGCTGCGTCGGGCGCATCGGCGGGGAAAACCTCTTCCGGGCCAAATCCGAGGCGGTGCGCACGCTGGTGCTCGAGCGGCTCGACCCGGAGCGCTGCCGCGTCTGCCGGGTGCGTATCTTCAACGAGTGCGCCCGGATGCCCGGCCCGGCTCTCTCCGATCGCGGCAGCTCCTAGGAATTTCCTCTCGAGCCCCGACTGCCCTCGTTTCGCCGAAGATGCCTTTGGAGGGTTCTTGACCTTCTTGAGGTTGGGCGGCACGCCGATCGGATCCCCAGAAGGACACCGATCTCAAAGAGGAAGAGGATGTACGGAAAAGAAACGGGGCCGCGGGACGAATCCCGCGGCCCCTGAACTGCCGTCGGCCCGGACTTAGGCCAGCGTCGACTGGTAGTAGGCCATCAGGATCTTGGCGACCTCGGGGCGGGAGAACTCGGGCGGCGGCGCCTCGCCCCGGCTGAGCATCTCGCGGACGGCCCCGAACGGTGTGGTAGGCACTCCAGAGCACCGAGCCGGACTCGTCGACGACAACCGCGTCCAGGCTCGCTGACCCGAGGTCCAGGCCGAGGTAGTGACGTGCGGTCATGCCCGAATTTCCACAGGTTGAGGGCTGTTCGAGGTAGATGAATTCCTTTGTGGATCATACTCCTCTCTCGGCCGGAATGCGTCCCCGGGACAAGGAGCGCTTGCGGGAACCCCGCAGCCAGGGGGCCAGGACGTGTCCCGCCCGGGAGGGGTTCTCGCGCCCCCGCCCGAAGTGGCGAACGGATCAGCAGTCAGGCCTGCCCGACTTCGATCTTGATCTGCCGCGGCTTGGCCTCCTCCTTCTTCGGGAGCACCACCTTGAGGACGCTGTCCTTGCAGGCGGCTTTGATGTCCTTCTCCATCCGCCGTTCACCGGAGATGATCAGGTTGTTGTCCTCGACCATGATCTCGATGTTCTGAAGGGTTTTGATCGGGAACGATTGTGTCTTGACGTGGCGGTGACCTGGCCATAAGTTCGGTACAGGGAACTTCAGAATCTCCGACGGCTCAGTGGTTGAAACAGGTGTCACGGACGTGGCGTCCACCCAACAGGGTCCGGCGGGTTTTCCTCTAGGCCGCCACGGGCACGGAGGTCCGGTGATGCGAACGTGGAGTGCATCAAGAAGCGCGGTGTCGGGTGGCGCGCTGCTGCGCCGTGAGATCGTCGGCGCCGCCGGTGTCTGCGACCATTGGGAAGCGGGAGGCAGGGGAGACGGCACTACTCACGGAAATTGTCGGCGATGACGGTGCCGGATCACCGGCCCGAGCCGAAGAGGAGGGTGCGATGAACGCGTTAAAAGCGATCTGCAGCCTGGCGCTCGTGATGACCGTAGGCGTGCTGTTTCCCGTCGCCGCCGTTCGGGCGGCGACCCTCGACGCCGGCGAGGAGACTCATCTGATATTCATGCGCGAGGAGGAAAAACTGGCCCGCGACGTCTATCTCACCCTCGGCGATCTCTACCCCTCGCTGAAACTCTTCGGGAAGATCGACGACTCCGAACAGAAGCACGCCGACACCATGAAGACCAAGCTGGTCCAGTACGAAATCCAGGACCCCAGTACCAGCGACGCCGTCGGTGTTTTCACCGGGGAGGACTATGGCTGGTATTTCGCCGAGAAGTACGGGGAACTCGTCGCGTGGGGCTCGCAAAACGCTCTCGAAGCACTCTATGTCGGTGCGTTCATCGAGGAACTGGACATGCACGACATCGTCCAGTGTCCCGAGGTGATCGTCGCAACCGACAACGGCATTGATGAAGGGGAATGCGGCATGGCGTACACCGATGAAAAGGCGCTCATCAAGAGCTACGGGAAATTGCTCGACGGCTCGAAGAGCCACCTGCGATCCTTCGTCGCTCTGATCGAAAAGAGTATCGGCGAAGGCAATTACGTGGCGCAATACCTGACGCAGGAAGAGGTGGACGAAATCCTGGGACGGTGACCACGGAAAGGAGGCGCGACTCTATGAATTTCCTTCGGCAACAAATGGGAGCGGGCGATGGGCGCCCGCCTCAGGGGCAGGCCAAGCGGAGTCAGCACGGGCTCTAAGACGTGCGCCGCCGCCCCCGGCCCTTCGCTTGGCCTCAGAAGACGAAGGGGCAAGGGAAGGAGAGTCGTCGTGAAAAAGCACAATTGGGCAACAGCGATTTTCGCAGCATTGGTCGGAGTGGCACTGGTCGGAGCGGCATTGGTCGGCACCGGCTTGCTCAGTGACGGCGCATTCGCAGCGAGGAGGGTCTGCGACGACGGCAGCTACCCACCGTGCAATAAAGAAGGCGATGCCGCAACCAACAATCTGTCGCGACCGACGATCACTTTCAGCGGTGGCGGCCTCACGAATGTCACCTGCGGCGGAACAGGAACCTGGTCGGACCTCGTGACCCCCATGGGTCAACCATCGACCGGCTGGCCCATCGATACGGTTGCCTATTACTTCGTCCAGGGCGTGAACAAATGGCAGGCGCCGTGCGCAACCTGGGATTTGGCGACCGCCGGCCTGGTGCCGGTAACGGGCGCCTGGGGTGACAACCTCACGGGCGACGCGAAGCTGAAGGTCGGCAGCCCGATCCGCGTGGAGCTGGTGCTCGCATACGATTCCGACGAGACGGTGGACGGCTACCTGGTGGACAAACTGCAGCCGGCTTTGCTCGACCGTGAATCCAAGTACGGGACTCTGGCCACCGTCGGTGATTCCGGCGATTGGGAGGCGATCCCGACCCCGTTCGTGCCGGGGGTCTACGACCATCAGGCCCAGCTCAGCATCACGAATTACGCCGGCTTTAACTACGATCAACCTGCCTCGGCCGAGATCAACGCGAAAGGCATCGTCGTGTACGGCTACAACCTGCGCGTCCCGACCCCTGGACAGTACACGATCACCTTCACCATGCCGAATGTCGACTTCAACGGAGCCGACGCGGGCGATTGCGGTGGCATCGGAACGCTCGACGACCACACCTGCGCGCTCGTCATCACCGTGGGCGGCGGCGGCAGTGGCGGAAAGCGGGGTCGTCCGTAAGGTCGGAACCCCGTTTGCAGAGCGCCGAGGCGCAGTGACAGGCCGGGGAGGCGCAGGCAGACCTTCCCCGGCCTCAATCCTCCCCCTGTGTTCGAGGTGTTCCCCGGGGCGCCCGCGGTGACCGGCGGCAAGACCATCGTATTCAAGGGCAACTGCGCCGCAGGTTTCTTCGGCAAGATTGGCGTGTTCCGCCGCGTCCTGGATCCAGACCGATCGTATTCCCGGACGGTACCCGGTTAGCCTCCAGCGGGGGCAGTTTCGAGCGAACACCGACGGGGGCGCAGCGACAGGACCAAGGAGCGACGCATGGTGAATGCCTGGAAAACAAGCGGGGCCGCGGGACGAATCCCGCGGCCCCTGAACTGCCGTCGGCCCGGACTTAGCCAGCGTCGACTGGTAGTACTCCATCAGGATCTTGGCGACCTCGGGGCGGGAGAACTCGGGCGGCGGCGCCTCGCCCGCTGGATGCCCTTGGAGAGCATCTCGCGGACCTTGGTGCCCGAGAGGAGGACCCAGTCTTCCTTGGTGTGGTCCTTGCCGTCGCGCATCATGATGACCTTGTTGAGCTTCTTGGAGTAGGCGGTGTGGTCCGCCCGGAAGATCTCGATCAGCAGCGCGCCCTTCGGGCACCTCCGTCGTCGAAGACCGTCTGGGCGTCGAAGCCGCCGTAGTAGTCGCCGACGCCGGCGTGGTCGCGGCCGACGATCAGGTGGGTGCAGCCGCAGTTCTGGCGGAAGACCGCGTGCAGCACGGCCTCGCGCGGGCCGGCGTAGAGCATGTCGAAGCCGTAGCCGGTGATCATCACGGTGTTCTTCGGGAAGTAGAGCTCGACCATCTTGCGGATGCAGTTGTCGCGCACGTCGCCGGGGATGTCGCCCTTCTTGAGCTTGCCGAGCAGCATGTGGATCAGGATGCCGTCGGCCTTCTCGGCCTCCATCGCCATCTTGCAGAGCTCTTCGTGGGCGCGGTGCATCGGGTTGCGGGTCTGGAAGGCGACGACCTTGTTCCAGCCGCGCTCGGCGATCTCGTTGCGGATCGAGGTCGCGGTGCGGAAGGTGTCCGGGAAGTCCGCCTCGAAGTAGGAGAAGTTCAGCACCTGGATCGGGCCGGAGATCACGATCTTGCCGACCGAGTTGAACGCCGCGACGCCGGGGTGCTCGGGGTCGAGTCGTCCGGAAGACCTTCTCGGTCATCATCTTCATCTCGGCGTCGGAGAACTCCTCGATCGTCTCGACGTCCATGATCGCGAGCACCGGGTTGCCGTGCGACGTTCGGGTCGCGCAGCGCGATGCGCTTGGCGCCCTTGATCGCCGAGGCGTCCTTGACCATGTTCACGATCGGCACCGGCCAGAAGAGGCCCTTGGTGGTCTTGAGCTTCTCGGCGACCGAGCAGCGAGTCGGCCTTGTTCATGAAGCCGGTCAGCGGGTTGAAGTAGCCCGAGCCGAGCATCACGGCGTTGCCGGCCGCGGCCGAGCTCACGACGATCGAGGGCAGCGCTCTCGGCCTCCTTGAGCAGCGCGGTGCGCTTGGCGTCGTCGGCGACGTACAGCGGGTTGAGCTTGTCGGAACCGTGGGGCTTGATCATGCTCACTCTCCTCTCGCTTTTCAGCAGTTGTGTGTGTTTGCGGTGCCTAGGCGGCCTTCGCGGCGGGAGCCGCCGTGTCGCGACCGACGTTCTTGGCGTGGATGATCGCCAGCGGGCGGTAGAGCAGGTGCGCCAGCTTGGAGTAGGGGAGGAAGGCGATGACGTAGAAGACGAAGACCAGGTGGACGAAGTACATCGGGTAGGCCAGGGCGGCGCTGTTCATCAGGCGGAAGATCTCGGTGAGCATCCCGGTGGCGCCGACGAGGAAGATCGAGCCGAGGAAGACCCAGTCGTAGCCGCTCGCCGGGCTCTCCTCGCTCTTGGACATGCGGTTGCCGATCATCAGCAGCGCGCCGAAGACGATCGCCAGGCCGCCGACGTTGCCGAAGACCTTCGGGCAGCAGGCCCGCGCCCGAGAAGGCCAGCGGCGTCTCCAGTTCGTGGAAGATGCCGAACTTGGTCCCCCACTCGTAGACCAGCACGATGTTCGTCGCGATGAACGCGCCGACGAACCCGTAGAAGACGAGCAGGTGCGCCGAGCGTCCGGCCGGCGTTCACCGTGCACTTCTTGAAGCTGGCGTGGCTGACGAGCTCGCCGAGGAACTCCATCATGCTCGGCACGAAGCCCTTGCGCGGCACGGAGGCCGGCACCTGGGCCTCGAGTTTGCCCCAGAAGCCCTTGAGGCTCGCGAACGCCGAGAGCACGGCGAGGAAGGCGACCGTCAGGAACGTCGGCGTCGACGCCGGTGGTGATCGGCATCATCTTCGAGAAGACGATCTCGCCCGTCGGCATGAAGCCCTGGCCGCCCCAGAGCGGGAAGATGTGGGAGCCGACCTGCGGCTGGTTGTTGAGCATGATCATCGCCGCGAGGATCACGACCGGGATCGCGAAGACCACCGGCAGGTACTTGATGTCGGAGAAGAGCGTCCCCATGAAGGCGGGGACGGCGTGGGCGCGGTACGCGGTGCGGCGGATCGCCCCGAGCACCTCGCCGGGCTTGGCGTCGCGCGGGCACTTGGCGGTGCAGTCCGCGCACTGGTGGCAGAGCCAGACGTCGGCGTCGTTGATCAGGCGCTCCTTGAGGCCCCACTGGGCCCAGACCATCTCCTTGCGCGGGAAGGGCTGCGCATCGCCGGTGATGTCGCAGACCACCGTGCAGGTCGCGCACTGGTAGCACTTCTTGAGGGACTCGCCGCCGGCGGCGATGACCTCCTTGACGTACCCGAGATCGGGCTTGATCAGCTGGGCTTCAGACATCGTCTCTGGTTCTCCTTCTGCTCTCGCCCGCGGGCCTACATGTCGCGGAAGGGGTTCGGGCCGAACTCCTTCACGTCCTCGATGAACTGATCGATGATCCCGGGGAGCTGGTCGAACTCGTTGATCGCCAGCTGGACCATGCGGATGCGGCCGGACTCGAGCTGCAGGCGGTTGAGCGTCTCCTGCACCTTGCTCAGCCGGATGCTGCACAGCTCGCTGCCCTTGACGAAGTGGCACTGGTAGTTCTCGCCGTGCTTGCAGCCGATGAGCAGCACGCCCTCGAGGCCCTTGCTCATCGCCTCGGCCATCCAGACCAGGTTCGTGCCGCCGAGGCAGCGCAGCGGGATGAAGCGGATGTGCGGGCTGTACTTGATGCGCGCCAGGCCGGCCATGTCCAGCGCCGGGTAGGCGTCGTTCTCGCAGATCAGCCCGAGGAAGGTCGGGATGTCCTCGTCGTCCGAGACGTCGACCGTCTTGATCATCGAGGCGATCAGGTCGATCGAGTAGTTCTTGAAGGAGATGATGCGCTCCGGGCAGGCCCCCATGCAGACGCCGCAGCGGCGGCAGCGGGTGGGGTTGGGCTTCGGCGTGCCCTTCTCGTCCTCGTCCAGCGTGCCGAAGGGGCACTCCTCGGTGCAGCGCTTGCACTGGGTGCAGCGGTTGAGGAAGAACTCCGGGAACGAGTCGTCGCCGACGCGCGGGTGCACGGCCTTGCCCTGCGCGGTCAGGTGCAGGCACTGGATCGCCTTGAGCGCGGCGCCCGCGGCGTCCTGCATCGCGGCGGCGCTGTCCATCGGCGCGCGCACGGTGCCGGCGGCGTAGATGCCGGTGCGCTGGGTCTCGTAGGGGAAGCAGATGAAGTGCGAGTCCGGGAAGCCGTAGCGTTGAGCGTCGGCAGCGCCGGGCCCTGGCGGTACGTGAGGTTGAGGATCGGCTCGTCGACGGTGGTCGGCACCATGCCGGTGGCGAGCACGACGAGGTCGGCCTCGAACTTGACGTCGGGGCCGAGCAGCGTGTCCTTGGCCGCGACCTGGATCTTCCCGCCCGCGGCGGTCACGCCGGTCACGACGCCCTTGGTCAGGAAGATCCCGGCGTCCTCCTGGGCGCGCTGGTAGAAGAACTCGCCCTGGCCGGGGGTGCGCATGTCGCGGTAGACGATGGTGACTTCGGCCTCGGGGTTGCGCTCGCGGATGTACATCGCCTGCTTGAGCGAGTTCGCGCAGCAGGTGGCCGAGCAGTAGGGGAGGTGGTTCTCGTCGCGCGAGCCGGCGCACTGGACGAAGAGCACGCTCTTGGCCTTCTTGCGGTCCGAGGGGCGGAGGATCTCGCCCTTGACGGCCATCGCCTCGAGGTCGCGTCGAGGTGATCACGTCCGGGCTGCTGCCGAAGCCGAGGTGGGCGAGCTTCGAGGCGTCGTAGGGGCGCGAGCCGGTGGCGAGCACGATCGCGCCGACGCGGATCGTCTCGGTTCCGGCCTCGGTCTTGATGTCGGCGTCGAAGAGGCCGGGCGCCCCGGCGATCTTCTCGATGCTCGCGCCGGTGATGACGCGGATCTTCGCGTTGGCCTGCGCGAGGCGGGCCTTCTCGGCGACCTGCGGGGTCTCGAGGTCGCGGTACGGCGCCGTCGAGGGCAGGTCCTTCCAGGCGCCGGCGAGCCAGCCGCCGAGTCGCGGCGACTTCTCGACCAGCACGACCTCGGAGCCGGCCTCGGCCGCATCCAGCGCCGCGCTGACGCCGGTCAGGCCGCCGCCGACGACCAGGATGACCTTGGAGATCTCCTGGATGTTCGGCTCGGGCGGCGAGGTCTTCTGGACCCGCACGATGCCCATCTGGAGGTAGTCCTCGGCGAGGGTCTGGGTGTGCTCGTCGTTCGGCTCGTGGCTCCACGCGACGTGCTCGCGCAGGTTGACGCGCTCGAGGATCGGCACGTCGATGCGGAAGGCGTCGGTCATGGCGCGCGCCGAGCAGGCCGCGATGACCACGGTGTTGACGCCCTCGTTGGCGACGTCGTTCGCGAGCAGGGCGTTGCCCTCCTCGCCGCAGAGGCAGGCGTGGGTCTTGACGACCTTGCCCCCCTTGCGCTGTGCGATGCGCGGCCAGCTTGTCGACGTCGAGGCTCTCGCCGATCTCGCAGCCGCTGCAGATGTAGACTCCGATCTTCTTCTCCATGCTCCTAGCTCCTTGCCATGGCCTGGATGGCCTTGAGGGCGACCCCGGTGGCGTCCTGCACCGTGGCGGCGACGTCGAGGGGTTTCTTCGCGCAGCCGACGGCGAAGACCGGCACCGCGCCGGCGGGGCCGGTGGCGAAGCCGTTCGTGTCGTAGGCCACGCCGGGCAGCCCGGTCGTCGCGGGCGGCATCCCGGTGGCGAGGACCACGAGGTCCGCGGCGATCCGGCGCAGGCCGCCGCCGAGGACGTCCTCGACCTCGACGATGACCTCGCCGCGCGGCGTTCTCGGTCACCTTCGCGACCTTGCCCTTGAGCATGGTCATGTTGTTCTCGGCCTGGGCCTTCACGGAGAAGTCCTCGAGCTTGCCCGGTGCGCGCACGTCGATGTAGCACATCGTGATCTCGGCGTCGGGCTGCTGGGCGCGCACGTAGCCGGCCTGCTTGAGCGAGGCCAGGCAGCAGACGGCGGAGCAGTACGGCAGGTGCAGGCGGTCGCGGGAGCCGGCGCACTGCACGAACAGGACGCGCTTGGGGGCGACGCCGTCGGAGGGCCGGATGATCTTGCCGCCGGTGACGCCGCTGGGCGCCGCGAGGCGCTCCATCATCGCGTTGGTGATGACGTTCTTCGCTGGTGCCGAAGCCCAGGGTGTCGATGCGCTTGGCGTCGTAGGGGAGCCAGCCCGTCGCGACGGCCATCGCGCCGACCGGGATCTCGATCGGTGCGCTCCTTCATGTCCAGGTCGATCGCGCCGTAGGGGCAGGCCTCCGCGCACTTGCCGCAGGATTTCCCGAGGCAGACCGCGGGGTCGATGACGAAGCGCTGCGGGTAGGCCATCGCGTGGGGCAGATAGACGGCCTTGGTGGTGCCGAGTCCCGCGTTGAAGGCGTCCGGGCGCGAAACCGGGCAGACCTCGACGCACTTGCCGCAGGCGGTGCACTTCTCGTTCACGAAGCGCGGCTTGACGGTGACCGTGGCCACGGCGTCCTGCGCGCCGCCGGAGACCTTGGTCACCTCGGCGAGGGTGTGGATCGTGATCGCCGGGTTCTTGCGCAGGCGCTGGAAGTTGATCTCCAGGCCGCAGGTCGGGGGGCACATCTTCGGGAAGTAGAGGTGGTTCGCCGCCACCCGGCCGCCGACGAAGGCGTTCTTCTCGACGACGACCACCGGCCATCCGGCCTCGGCGGTTTCAACGGCGACCGTGAGCCCGCCGATGCCGCCGCCGACCACGAGCACGGCCTTGGTCTGCTGCGCTGCCTGTTGTTCCGTCATGCACGCTCTCCTTGCTGGTACCGATCGACTGCCCGCGGCGGGCGTCAGGGATGCATCCGAAGGGGTGAGAAAAAACCCGGGGAAGGGCGTGTGCGGCCCTCCCCCGGGATCCGCTGCAACTACTCGAACATCTGCTTGTATTCGACCTTCTTCATGGTCCAGGTCAGGTTCTCGGCGTCGTACACGGAGTTCGTGAAGCACTTCCAGTTGGTGTCGTCGATCATGTCGAAGTCGCCGCGGTAGTAGTACCCCGGGTAGCGGCTCTCCTCGCGGAACAGGATGTGCCGGGCGTGGGCCTCGACCGAGAGGATGCGGTGGTAGTTCTCCCAGCAGCGCATCAGCTCGTGCAGGTTCGCCGCCGCCATGTGCGAGGCGTCCTCCTTGAGCATCTTCGAGGAGCTGGAGGCCCGCGTCGAGCATCGTCTTGGAGGTCATGTACCAGGTGCCGCAGCCGCCGAAGTACTCGTCGGCGATCTTCTGCAGCCGGGCCTGGAGCATGTCGGGCTTGATGTAGTGCGGGTTGGTCTTGGGGTCGGTGGTGAAGTTCTTGTGCTTCTCGTAGACCTCGTAGGGCAGGTAGAGCTCGGCGGCGATCTCGTCGGCCGTCTCCTTGATGGTGGGCTTGTAGTCCGCGTGGTCGAGGATGAACGCGAGGGCGGACTTGGCGGCGATGCGCCCCTCGGCGTGCGAGCCCGAGGAGAACTTGTGCCCGGAGGCGCCGCAGACGTCGCCGACCATGAACAGGCCCGGCACGGTCGACATCCGGTTGTAGCCCCAGGAGTAGTGGGCGGGGGTGCCGGGGATGTCGCCGGGGCCGGAGCACCAGAAGCCGGCGCAGCCGGCGTGCGAGCCGAGCAGGTAGGGCTCGGTCGGCATGATCTCGGAGGGCGTCTTGTCGGGCTCGATGTTCTTGGAAGCCCAGAGACCGGCCTGGCCGATCGCCATGTCGAGGAAGTCCTCCCAGGCCTCGGCCTCGAGGTGCTTGACCTTCTTCTTGCCTTCCTTCTCGCCGAGGGCTCGCCACGAACTGCTTGTTGATGGCGTCCATCGCCTCGTGGGTGCGCATCAGGATCGGGCCCTTGCCGGCCTTCATGTCCTTCATCATCAGGTGGTTGCGGATGGCGGTGCCCATCGCGTCAACGTACTTGCCGTACTTCGCCTGCGCTTCGGCGAGGTACTCCTTGTTCGCGCAGTAGTCCTCGCCGAGGGCGTTGGTGGCCTTCGCCTTGAAGAAGAGGAACCAGGCGCCGACCGGCCCGTAGCCGTCCTTGAAGCGCGCGGGCACGAAGCGGTTCTCCATCAGGGTCATCTCGGCGCCGGCCTGCATGCCGAGGGCGTAGCCGGAACCGGAGTTCCAGACGGGGTACCAGGCGCGGCCCTGGCCCTCCTTGGTGGAGCGGGGGCGGAAGACGTTGACCGCGCCGCCGGCGGCGTTGAGCATCGCCTTGGCCTTGAAGACGTAGATCTTGTTCTCGCGCACCGAGAAGCCGGCCGCGGCCGCGACCCGCTTCGGGTCGTTCGCGTCGTGGTAGAGCTTCACGATGAAGACGCGCTCGAAGAGGTTCTGGTCGACGCCGGTCGCCGCGCGGTTGTACTCGAGCGCCTTCTTGGCGGCCTCGGCCACGATGACCTTGTAGGACTCGCCGTTGATCATGATCTGCCACTTGCCCGAGCGCACCGGCGTGCCGCCGTCCTTGAGCATGGCCTTGCCGGCGTCGCGGGCCTGGAAGCCGTCGAGCGAGAAGCCGTCGTCGCCCTTCTTCCAGATCGGCAGACCCCACTCCTCGAAGAGGTGGACGGAGTCATCCACGTGACGACCCAGGTCGTAGTCCAGGTCCTCGCGGATGATGCCCATCAGGTCGGCGCGGACGTACTTGACGTAGTCCTCGGGCTTGTTCTCGCCGACGTAGGTGTTGATGGCCGAGAGGCCCATCGCGACGGCGCCGGAGCGGTCCGTGGCGGCCTTGTCGACCATGGTGATCTTGATGCCCTTGGGGGTCGCCCAGCGGGCGGCCTCGTAGGCGGCGCCGCAGCAGGCCATGCCGCCGCCGATGAGCAGCAGGTCGGTCTCGACCTCGATCACCTGGGGCTTCGCGCAAAAGGAGAAGTTGCAGGTAGCTTTTTCCATTTATTATATCCTCCCTGGTCAGCCCGGCGACTACTTGCGGGCCTCGTAGTTGAAGAAGCCGGAGCCCTTGAGCTTGGCGAAATCGGGCTCGGGCTTGCCGTCGTACAGGTCGATCGACCCCTCGACGGTGGTCCGGATCGGGAACTTGAAGCGCTTGAGGATCCCGTTGCGGAACTTCACCGTCCACATGATGGAGTCGGTCGAGCGCATCGGGATGACGTTGGCGCCCAGGGGGCAGAAGTCCTGGTAGCCGCGGATCTCGATCGCCTGCTGGGGGCAGATCTTCACGCAGTTGTAGCACTCCCAGCACTGGTCGGTTTCCTGGTTGTGGGCCTTCATGATGTCGCGGTTGAGCACCATGAGGTCGTTGGGGCAGATGTACTGGCAGGCGGTCTTGTCCTGCCCCTTGCACCCGTCGCACTTCTCTGTGAGAACATAACTCGGCATCAGCTCTCCTCCTTGTTGACGGTCCCGACTGCGGGACACTCCTGGGAACCTGCGATTCCCGTTCTGGGATACCCTGTGTGCGCTTCCTCTCCGGCCGTCACCTCCCTGTTCATAGCCCTCGTCCAGTCGTAAAACCTTTTCCCATTGGTCGCTTCACACCGGACGAAGCGTGCCGCCGGCGCGGTGAAACGCAACACTTCATAGCAAAAATCATACCAGGCGCGAATCAGGTGCCAGCTGCCGGAAAGGGCGATTTTCAGCGGGGGTCGCCACGGCCTTGTGGTGGTGCGATCTTTCACACGCCACGAAAATGCCAACTTGTCAGGTCGCTCTGTCAGCCTGTCAGTGGGGCTGCGGTCGGTGCGGCAATCGATTTTTCCCGATAGTCGGGTTTTGAATTGTTTCCCCTTGTTCTTTACAATGTTGTATTTTAGAGTCAGGTATCAACAACCAAGGGGAGGGGAATCATGAAAAAGTATGTTGCAGCACTCTCGACTGTGGCACTGCTGGGGGCAATCGCGGTCGCCCCGGCAGGGGCAACCAACGGCATGGACATGATCGGCTACGGCACGCGCTCGATCGGGATGGGCGGCGCGGACGTGGCGGTCGCCGGCGACGCCGGCAACGTCAGCGGCAACCCGGCGGCGGTTTCCGAGGCGACCCCGAGTTCGGCCAACATCGGCGTGACGGTGCTGAGCCCGACGATGAGCGTCAAGCACAACACCCCGTCCGGCCCCGATTCGGTCGACGGCGAGTCGCAGTACTTCCTGATGCCGCAGATCGGCTACGTGCACCGTCTCGGCGGCGGACCTCTGGCCGTCGGCTTCGGCCTCTATGCCCAGGGCGGCATGGGCGTGGACTTCCAGAACGTCACCACCGGCATGGGCACCACGGACGAACTGACGTCGCAGGTCTCCTTCATGCGGCTCAACCCGCTCGTCTCCTACAAGCTCAACGAATCCGTCACGCTCGGTGGGACGGTGATGATCGGGTATTCGCAGTGTAAATTCGCGATGTACCCGAATACCTACTCGACGGGGACGGACGGCACGCCCGGGACGGGCGATGACTTCGCGGGCATGAGCGTCACGGAGCTCACGAGCTTCGGCTTCGCCGGGCGCGTCGGCGCCCAGGTCAAGCTCGGCCCGATGGTGCGCCTCGGCGCGACGTACACCAGCGAGTCGACGATCAAGCTCGACGGCGGCAACGCCAATCTGAATTTCGGCCAGATGAGAGTCAACTACGACGCCGAGCTCCAGGACTTCACCTGGCCCCAGGAGGTCGAGGCGGGCATCGCGGTCACCCCGGCGAAGGGGCTCACCGTCGCCTTCGACGTCAAGTGGATCAACTGGTCGGCGGCGATCGACCAGCCCGATGCTGAAGATCTCCAACCCCGACCGGCGCCGTGCCGACTGACCTTGAGCGACATCACCTTCGACATGGCCTGGGAGGATCAGTGGGTCTACGCGATCGGCGTGGAGTACGCGTTCAATCCGATGCACACGCTGCGCGCGGGCTACAACTACGGGAAGAACCCGGTCCCGGACAACAACCTCAACCCGCTCTTCCCGGCGATCGTCGAGCAGCACGCGACCCTCGGCTACGGGCTGACGCTCGGGCAGTGGGGTGTGAACCTCGCCTACGAGCACGCCTTCGAGAACACCCAGGTCAACAACAACACCAACCAGCAGGTCAACCCGTTCGGTCCGGGGCTGGAAGTCAGCCACTCGCAGAACACCGTCAGCCTGGAGGCGACGTACCGCTACTAGCAGGACACTGAAAATACGGGAGGGGGTGAACCCCTCCCCTACGAACCGCGGATGTCACGCGAACATCGGATGTGTGCTCGTAGGGGCGGGATTCACTCCCGCCCGAGTTCCGCACGAGTTACAACCTGCCAGACATCAAGTTCCAACATCCAGCTATTTGGGGGAGGATTCCCCCCGACCTGCGGGTTTCGCCTCGGGCTCCAGCGCGATCTGCAGCCGGGCGCGTTCCCCGGACAGGACCGTGAGATCGCCTTTCCAGGGGTGCGAGTCGGGGCGGGTGATCTCGAGCTGGTATTCTCCGGGCGCCAGCCCCCCGAGATTCAGCGGGGTCTTTTGCCGCAGGAGAACGCCGTTTAATGTTACGCAGGCGCCCGGGGGGTCGGTCTCGATGAGCGCTCCGCCAACCTCCTGCGCGGGCAGGTGTCGCAGCGAGACCAGCAGGTTTTCGACGTGGCCCTCGCGCACGACCGCGGTGCCTCTCCAGGGGCGGAACCGCTCCAGCAGGAGTTCCACCCGGTGCGTCCCGGGGGGGATGCCGCTCAGGCGCTGCGGCGTGACCTTGCCGGTGGATACACCGTCGAGGAATATGGCCGCCCGGGGTGGCTGGGATTGCACATTCAGCGTGCCGCAGCTGTCGAGGGACGGGGCGAGATTTGCCTGGATTCCCAGGGCCCGGTTCGGGGTGACGACCACCGCCTGGGACCAGTCCTCGTATCCTTTCAGCCGCAGCTGAACAGTGTGGGTCCCGACCACGAGTTGCGGGATGACCACGGGCGTGCGCCGGTCATACGGGACGCCGTCGATGAGGACCGTGGCCCCGTCCGGAACGCTGCCGAGGCCAAGGGTCCCGGAGGCCAGCGGGGTCAGGATCACCTCCACGCGCAGGGTGTCGCCGGCGCCGAGGAGCACGCGCTCCTCCACGTCCCGGTGTCCGGTCAGAGCGAGGGTGATGCGGTGTGGACCGGCCGGGATCGGGAACGTTGTCGGGGAGCGAAATCCCGTCGGCTTGCCGTCGACGATGATGTGTGCGCCGGCAGGGGCCGTCTGGACCTGCAGCAGGCTGGACGGGCCGTCGGAATCCGGCGGCGGCGTGGTCGCGCACCCGGCGAACGTGACGATGGCGCCGATCAGCAGCACGAGGCCCGCGATTGAACGGCGATTCATGCTACGAGAAATAGCGCCGACGCGGGCCGGTGTCAAGCGCGAACGGGGAAGCACGCCGGCAGGGCGCACTTGCGATCTTCTCCGGGCGAGCCTATCTTTCAGGAAGGTCGCAGTGGCCGGCGGCACACCGTCTTGCGGTAATCGGGAGAGGAGGATGGAGTTCTTTCAGCGGTGAAGTGCAGCCGGGGTCTCGGCTTTGGAAGGTGGTGGACCGGGCGGAGTTGGGAGTTGGGCGGGAGCATCGGAAAGGTGGATGATCATGGAGAAAAAAGATCTCAAGAAAATCCTCGCGGGATTCAGTATCGCGGGCCTGGTCGCAGCTGGCGTCTCCACGGCGGTTGTCGTACAGCCGGCCTTGGCGGCCTGAAGCGGCGCAAAGACGGGTGCAGGTAGCACCCAGGTTCAGGAAGTCACGGTCCTCTTCATCAACGGGAAGCCGGTCAAGAACGTCCAGGAGCTGAAACTGGTACTCGACAGCCTTGCCCCGGGGGCGAAGGTTGCGATCACGTATCAGAGCCAGGGCAAGAACATGGTGATCGAGGGCGCCGTCAAACAACAGTAAGCGGGTTTCATGCGGGTCCGCGCTGATCAGGCAGCGGGGCGCAGGCCGTGCGCGGCGGTCGTCGTGCGCCCCGAGTTCTCCTCGTCGGCAGAGTTGTAGCCCCGATGTCAGCCCGGTCGCTGCCGGAGGTCGTGCAAAGCCTTCACGATTTCGTCCCCGTTCGGAAATCGCACCGATCGCCGTTTGGAGAAGAGCAACTTCCCGTCGGCTGACACCTCGAAAACGCCGTTGCCCCCCGGGATCAGCTCGACAGCGCATTTGAACTCCTGCTTGATCGCCGCCGCCAACCTGGCGGCCTGGGGGAGATAGTTTCAGACGGCGCAATATTCGATCGTGACTTTCATTGTTACCCCCTCTCCCGGTGAATCTACCATGCCGGGCGAGGGCGAACAATGCCGCCGCCCGGTGCAAGGTTTTTGACAGGACAAGACGGATGCGGCTATTATCAAAATCAGAGCCCTTGCGGATGAGGGTGCGCTCGACGGCCATTGAGGAGGGGTTTATGACTGGGAAACTTGCCGCTGCCGCCGCCGTCGCGGTCCTTTCGCTCTCGGCAACGCTGCCCGCGCTCGCCGGGTTCCGCATCGAGGAGGCGGATCTCGAATTCCCCAAGGATGTCTCGGTCTCCTGGTTTCAAGGGGGCAAGGCGCGGGTTGACGGGGCTCTTGAAGGCCTCACGGTGATCGTCGATGTCAAGAATGACGAAGGGTGGTTGATCGAAAGCGAGTCCAAGCGTTTCGCAGGCGGCAAGTTCGCCGATCTTGCCGAGATTCTGAAGAAGGTCGAGGGATCGTTGGAAAATGACGCTGTCTCCGGCGATCCGGCCGACGGGAAGCCTGCGCCGGAATCGGCCAAGCCCCTGGCCGTGACGGTCAAGGACCTCGGGGCCGGCGAGCGCCTGCTGGGTTACGAGACGCGGCGTTTTCAGGTGCTGCTCGACGGCGAAGTGCTCGAGGAGTTGTGGCTCGCCCCGAAAATACAGGTCGCCAGCGAAATCGATCTGGTCGCATTCGCGAGCGCCATGAAAAAAATGCTCGGCGGCGGGGCCGGGCTGAGTCAGGGCTACGAGGAGGGTGAGCCGTATCGCAATCTGCGCGCCGGAGGCTATCCGCTGCGGCAGGTGCTCTACTTCGTCGGCGAAAAGAGCACGCTCGAGGTCACATCGGTCACGGTGAAGGAGTTCCCCCTCTCGGATTTTGCGGTCCCGAAGGGCTTCAAGAAAATCGACTACGCCGAGCTGCTCTTCGGCGGGAGCGACTAGCGGCCCGCTGAAAAGAGACCAACGCCCTGTCTCCTCCCGGACCGCGAGAGGTTGACAGCGGCCTGCACACGGAAAGTTGGCGTCCATGATTTCGGTGGCCGGGGTCAGCAAGCGTTTCGGGAGGACTCTTGCCGTCGACGACGTCTCCTTCGATGTCGCCCGCGGCGAAATCCTCGGCCTGCTCGGGCCCAACGGCGCCGGCAAGACCACCACGATGCGCATGCTCTCCTGCTTCCTCGCCGCGGACACCGGCCGCGCGACGGTCGCCGGTTTCGATGTCGCCGCCGAGCCCCTCGAGGTCCGCCGCCGCCTCGGGTACCTTCCCGAGAACAACCCCCTCTATTTCGACATGACCGTCGCCGAATATCTCTCGCTCGTCGCCGAGGTCCGGCGGGTGCCGCGCGCCGACAAGGCGCGGTTGACCGGGCGCGCGCTCGAAGGCTGCGCGCTCGGGCCGGTGCGCGGCCGCATCATCGGCCAGCTCTCCAAGGGCTATCGGCAGCGCGTCGGGCTCGCGGGGGCGCTGCTGCACGACCCGGAGGTCCTGATCCTCGACGAGCCGACGGTCGGGCTCGACCCGACGCAGATCATCGAGATCCGCGAACTGATCCGGGGCATCGGCAGCGAGAAGACCGTCCTGCTCAGCTCGCACATCCTCCCCGAGGTCGAGGCGACCTGCCAGCGCGTGCTCATCTTCAACGAGGGGCACCTGGTCGGCCAGGGGACTCCCGCCGAACTGGCCGCCCAGGCGCGCGGCAGCGAATTCGTCGACCTCGCGGTGCGCGGGCCGCGGGACGAGGTCGCGCGTGAGATCGCCGCGGTCCCCGGCGTCGTCGAGTGCGTCGCTGCCGGGGAGGAGGCGGGGGTGCCGCGCTTCCGCGTTCGCTGCGAGGCGGGCGCCGACCCGCGCGAGGAACTCGCGGCCGCCGTCGCCCGCCGGGGCTGGGGCCTGCGCGAGCTGCACGCCGAGCGGCTCTCGCTCGAGGACGTCTTCATCAAGCTCACCGGCGGGGAGGGCAAATAGGCCGTGCGCGCCGTCTGGGCCATCGCGAAGAAGGAGTTCCGGGCCGCCTTCGCCTCCCCGGTGGCCTACGCCTACCTCGTCGTCTTTCTGGCGTTCACGAACTGGTTTTTCTTCCGCGCCTTCTTCGTGCTCGGGGACGCGACCCTGCGCGGCTTTTTCAGCCTGCTCCCCTGGACCCTGGTCTTTCTGCTGCCGGCGCTGACGATGCGCATGTGGTCGGAGGAGCGCAAGTTCGGCACGCTCGAGGTGCTGCTGACCTGGCCGGTGCGCGAGCGCGAAGCGGTGCTCGGCAAGTTCCTCGGCGGTCTCGGTCTGCTCGCGGTGAGCCTCGCGGGGACGTTCCCGATCGCGTTCACCGTCTTCGTGCTGGGCGACCCGGACCGCGGACCGGTCCTCGCCGGGTATCTGGGCCTGCTGCTCTTCGGCGCGGCCGGCCTCGCGGTGGGCAGCTACGCCTCGGCCCTCACCGAGAACCAGATCGTGGCCTACGTCGCCGGGGTCGCGATGACCTTCGCCCTTTTCGTCGCCGGCGAGGATTTCGTCGTCATGGCCGCGCCCGCCGCCCTCGTCCCCCTGCTCGCGGGCGCCGGGCTCGGCGCCCACTACTGGAGCATCGGCCGCGGGGTGATCGACAGCCGCGACCTGCTGTATTTCGCGGCGGTGATCTTCTTCTTCCTCTATCTCGCCACCCGCCGGCTGCAAAGGCGCGGGTAAGGGGCGGCCGATGGCGGACAAACGTCACCTGGTGCGGCTCAACCGGATCGCTCAGACCGCGATCATCGCCGGGATTGCTCGTCGCGGCGAACGTCGTCGCCCAGCGCTGGTTCGCCCGCTGGGACCTCACCGAGAGGCGGGAGTACAGCCTCTCGCCCGCGACGAAGAAACTGCTCGGCGGCCTCGAGGATCAGGTCGTCGATCAACGTCTATTTCACCCGCCAGCTGCCGCCGTACCTGGCGAACCTGCGCCGCCAGGTCCAGTGACGTGCTCGCGGAGTACCGCGCCTTCTCGCGCGGCCGGCTCGAGATCGAGTTCGCCGACCCGGGCGACGATCCCGCCACCGAGCAGCGGCTGCGCGCCCTGGGCATTCCCAAGGTGCAGCTCGAGGTCCTCGAGCGCGACCAGTTCCAGCTCACGAGCGTCTATCTCGGCCTCGCCCTGCTGCACGGCGGACGCCAGGAGGTGATCCCCGTCATCCAGGACTCGGGGAATCTCGAGTACGAACTGACCGCGGCGCTGCTGCGGCTGACGAGCCCGGGAAAGAAGGCGGTCGGCTGGCTTGGCGCCCCGGAGGCCGACCCGGGCGGCCGCGGCGGCGACCCCCTGCGGCGCGAACTCGCCCGGCTCTACGACCTGCAGGAGATCGCGCCGGCCGCCGAGCTGACGAAGGTCCCCGACGACGTCGAAACCCTCGTCGTTGCCGGGCCGCGCTCCCTGCCGGAGACGGCGCGCTACGCCCTCGACCAGTTCATCATGCGCGGCGGGCCGCGCGGTCTTCCTCGTCGATCACTTCGAGATTCCCGAGGGGACCCTGGCGGCCGTTCCCGTCGAATCGGGCGTCCACGACCTGCTCGAGCGCTACGGCGTCAAGGTCGGCGCGCGATGTCGTCGGCGAACCGCGTCTGAACGCTCCCGCCGCCTTCTCCTCCGGGTTCATGCAGTTCCGCATCGCCTACCCCTGGTGGCTGCGCGTGCCCGGGGCGGCGCTCGATCGCGAGCACCCCGTCAGCGGCCGGCTCGAGAGGATCGTGCTGCCGTGGGCGAGCAGCCTCGAGCCGTCCCTGCCCGCCGCCGGCGGCGTCACGGCGACGGTCCTGGCGCGCAGCTCGGAGGAGGCCTACCGAGATTTCCGGCAACTACGACTTCTCCCCGCAGCCGCGGCGCGAGGTCGACCCCTCCCGAACCGCCGCCGCCGACCGGCCGCTGGTCGTCCTGCTCACCGGACGTTTCCCGAGCTTCTGGCGCGACAAGGTCCCGCCCACGGCGCGCGCGAGAGCGAGTTCCCCGAAGTTCCGGGCGCAGAGTGTCGAGACCTCGATTCTCGTCGTCGGCACCTCGCGGCTCGCCGAGCCCGATTTTCTGCGGCAGTTCCCGGAGAACGGCACCTTCCTGCTCAACGCGGTCGACTGGATGACCCTCGGGCCGGAGCTGATCGGCATCCGCTCGCGCGCCGCCGACGAGCGCCGGCTCCCCCCCGTCTCCGATCAGGCCAGATCGTTCATCAAGATCGTGAACGTCCTCGGGGTGCCGCTGCTGATCGCCCTGCTGGGCGTCCTGCGGCTCAACGCGCGCCGCCGCGCGGGGATCGAGGCGTGAGCACGCGCACGACGCTCGTGAAGACGTAGTCGGCGGTACCCCGGGGTGACACCTGCGCCCCGGGCGGCTATCATGACAGGGACAGGGGGTGCCGATGGAATTCGCCAGCGAGTCGATCGTCCGGCTGTACGACTCCGACGCCGCGGGATTCCACTTCTACGGGGCGCAGTTCCGGTTTGCGCACGAGGCCCTGGAGAATTTCCTCGAACATGTCGGTCTGCCGATTGCGCAGGTTATCCGCGAGCGGGAGGTCCTGTTTCCCGTCGTCCACGCCGAGGCGGATTACCGCGCGCCGCTGACGGTGGGGGACCGGCTGACCGTGCGGGTCGTCGTCCGGGCCCTCGGGGATCGCTCCTTTTCCATCGGGTATCGTCTGTTTCTCGCGGACGGCCGGGAGGCCGGGAGTGTGACGACGGTGCACGCCGCCGTGACCGCGGCCTCGGGAGCGTCCTGCCCGCTGCCGGACGCGGTGCGCGCCGCGTTCGGTCCGTATCTGGCACCTGAAGCCTGACGATTCTCCGTTCCCTTCAGCCAGTTCCATCCGGCTTGGGCGGTGATCCCGGCGGCAGCCCATTCCGCGCCAGCGCAGCGAAAGCGCGCCGGTCGGGTTTCATCCCCTCCTCGATGTCCGGCCACGCCAGGTAGCGCCGCGGCATCTTGAATCCGGGCAAGGTCATCCGGAGGAAGCGATCGAGTTCCGCTGCGTCGGGCAGGCTGCCGTCGACGGTGCGCAGGAACGCCGCCGGGCGTGCGCCGAACTCGGGGTCCGGCACCGGGACGACGATCGTCTCGAGCACGCCGGGGAAGCGCAGGATCTCCCGCTCGATCTCCTCGGGGTGGATGTTCTCGCCGCCGGAGATGAACATCGTGTCGCGCCGCCCCGTGACGACGAGTCGGCCATCGGCGTCGAGGCGTCCGAGATCCCCGGTGTGGAACCAGCCCGCGTCATCCAGCGCCGGGCGGACTCCCGTTTCCTCGACGTAGCCGCGGAAGAGGGTGCGCCCGCGCACGAGGATCTCGCCGTCCGCGGCGACGAGAGTTCGCGAAAGGCGAGCGGCCGGCCGGCGGTGCTCAACGCCTCCGGCGGGTCGCCGGGCCGGGTTGCGGTCGCCTGCGACGACATTTCCGTCGAACCGTAGCTCGTGACGAGGGGAACCCCGGCGCTCAACGCCTCCTCGAGGAGCGCGGCGGGAGCCGGACCGCCGCCGAGCAGGACCGCCTTGAGGCCGCGCAGTGCCGCGCGCCCGCGCTTCTCGCGCAGCAGGCGGTAGAGTTGGGTGGCAACCAGCGAGACGTGGGTTGCGCCGAGGCCGGTGATTGCGTCGGCGAGAGACTCGTCCCTCCCCGCGACGGCAATTGCGGCGCCGCCGAGCAGGCAGCGGAAGACGATCGCCAGTCCGCCGACGTGCCAGGGCGGGAGCGAGAGCAGCCAGCGGTCCCCGGGGCGCAGCGGGACGTTGCGGTTCGCGCCGACGGCGCTCGCCCAGTGGTTCTCGAAGGTGTGCAGCGCGGCCTTCGGCGTGCCGGTGCTTCCGGAGGTGAAGACGATCGTGGCGTCGGCGGCGGGGTCGAACGGCGGCAGGGCGAGCCCCGAGCCGGTTCCTCAAGAGCGCCGGCCGCGCAGAACAGGTCCTCAGCGTCGCACGAACGTGACCCCGACCATGCGTTCCGCAACGGCTGTCGGAACCGGCAATCAGCCGACGACAGCCGATGCGCCGCAGGAGCTCCGGGAGCGCGGCACGCGGGAGTCGGGTGCTGACCGGGACCGCGACGGCGCCGGCGCGCAGCAGCGAGAGCAACAGCACCGGGTACATCGGGCCGGGGGGAAGGAGCAGTCCAACGCGCTCGCCGGGCCTGACGCCGCGGGTGCCCAGCCCTCGCGCCACGGCGGCGGAGACCAGGTCGAGTTCGTGGAAATTCATGGTGGACGGTGACGTGGCCCCCGACCCGCTCGAGACTTGCGACAGTTCCCCGGCAAACCCCCTTGATCTCCCTTTGACACAGGAGGAGACCGGGGGATTTGAAGCTTTCCCCGGCAAATCAGCGCCGGCGCCTCCGGGGTGCGGGCCGCCCGGATCTCGAGGGGAAACCGGGCTGGACGGCGCAAGCGCTCAGCGCAGGACACGGGTGCTCCCCAGGTCGAAATCTCCCGGACGGAAAGGGAGGTTCCGTGCGTCGATACGGCCGCCGACGATCGCGAGGGGCGCCTGGCGCGAGATCCGCGGCGTAGGCGGAGGAGGTGCCGAGTCCGTGGGCGGTTTCGTCCCCGAGCGCCGCGGCGCAGGCGATATCCAGCGCCATCCCGACCGCTGAGGGGAAGGCGGCGCTGACGACGGCGGAACGTTGCCCGCGTTGCGCGAGGCGCGCCCAGGCCAGCGAGCGCTCGTACCCGCCGAGGACCGGGGCCTTGAGAATCAACGCGGCCACGCCCTGCAGCGGCGGCGGCGCCTGAGGGGAGAACCCGAGCAGTGTTTCGTCGAGGGCGACCGGAACCGGCTGGCTCGTCGTGAAGGCGGCCAGGTCGGCCGCGTCGCGCAGCGGCTCCTCCAGGTATTCGATCCCGCTGGGCGCGACGCGCGTCGCGAAATCCCGGGCCGCCGCCAGGTCCCAGGCGCGATTGGCGTCGAGCCGCAGCGCGACCGCCGGCCCGACGAGCGCTCGCACCGCCGCCACGAGTCGCGCCTCGTCCGGCGGCTCGCGCCGTCCGACCTTGATCTTCAGCGCGGTGTACCCGGCTTTTTCCAGACGAGCGGCGCTCTCCAGGATCGCCTCGGGTTCGTCGTCGAGCAGTCCGTTGATCCGCACCCGCTCGGCCGGAGTGGCCGCGAGCAGGTGCGCCGGGTCCTGCCCGCGGCGATCGGCGAGCAAGGACAACACAGCGCCCTCGATGCCGGTTCTGACCGACGGGAGCAGGCCGCGGCCCCCGAGCCAGGATTCGAACGCGCCGGCAAGCGCAGGGCAGCCCTCGGGGATGGTTGCGCCTTCCAGTTGCCCAGCGAACTCGATGAGTTGGGCGGCGGCTTCCGCCGCGCTCTCGACGTGCAACCCCGGCAGGGGCGCCGTCTCGCCGATGCCGGCGTGTCCCTCGCCGTCGTCCAGCAGAACGAGCAGTCCCGAACGGCGCTCCATCGTCCGGCCGCCGACGCAGCAACGGCCGGACCAGGGGCAGGTCCCAGGAGCGAATCCCGACCCGCGCAATCCGTACGCCCACCCTCGGCCCCCCCTACGGCCGTTTCGGGAAACGCGAAAAGTCCGGCTTGCGCTTCTCGAGGTACGCGTTGCGCCCCTCCTGCCCCTCCTCGCTCATGTAGAAGAGCAGCGTCGCGTTGCCGGCGAGCTCCTGCAGCCCGGCCTGCCCGTCGCAGTCGGCGTTGAGCGCGGACTTGAGGCAGCGGATCGCCAGCGGCGAGTTGGCGAGGATCTCGCGGCACCAGGCGACCGTCTCCTCCTCGAGGCGCTCGAGCGGCACGACGGTGTTCACGAGGCCCATCGCGAGCGCCTGTTGCGCGTCGTACTGACGGCAGAGGAACCAGATCTCCCGCGCCTTCTTCTGGCCGACGATGCGCGCCAGGTAGCCGGCGCCGTAGCCGCCGTCGAACGAGCCGACGCGCGGCCCGGTCTGGCCGAAGACGGCGTTTTCGGCGGCGATCGTCAGGTCGCAGATCAGGTGCAGCACGTGCCCGCCGCCGATCGCGTAGCCGGCGACCATCGCGATCACCGGCTTCGGGCAGGTGCGGATCTGGCGCTGGAAATCCAGCACGTTGAGGCGGTGGATCCCCTTGTCGTCCTTGTAGCCGGCGTCGCCGCGCACCTTCTGGTCGCCGCCGGAGCAGAAGGCCTTGTCCCCGGCGCCGGTGAGGATGACGACGCCGATCGTCTCGTCGTCGCGCGCGTCGTCGAGCGCCCGCATCATCTCCGCGACCGTCTGCGGCCGGAACGCGTTGCGCACCCGCGGCCGGTTGATCGTGATCTTCGCGATCCCCTCGGCCTTGTGGTAGAGGATGTCTTCGTAGCTCCCGGCCTCACGCCAGTCGATACCCGTCATGCGTCCCTCCCGTCGTTGCCCGTGTTCTCCGGCATAGGTGCTCTTGTCATGGTAAGCCGGTGACGACCCGCCATCAAGTAGGGGCGGGGTTGATCCCCGCCCGGGGAGGGTCGGTGAAGGTGAGTCAACCCCGCCGGGCGACTACTGTCCGCAGCCGAGAAACGCCTCTGCCTCCCTCGCCACGGCCCCCGGGTCTTCCTCGACCAGCGCGTGGCCCCTGCCGCGCAGGACCACGGCCTCGGCCTGCCGGCAGAGTGCGACGGCGTCGAGGGCGAGAGCGGTGAACTTGGGGTCGCGCTCGCCGGCGAGAAAGAGCAGAGGCGCCCGCAGGCCGGCCAGCTCGCCCCAGAGGGAGCGCTGGCTCCCGGTGCCCATCGTCCGCAGCGAGCGGGCGAGCAGGCGCGGGTCGTTGCGCCGCCGCCGCTCGAGCACCGCCGGGTAGCCGGGGTGCTCGCGCAGCGACGCGAACAGCGGCTGGCGGTACCAGTCGTCGAGGAACGGCTCGAGCCCCTGCGTCTCCAGCCTGCGGGCGTGGTGCTCGTCCTGGGCGCGCCGCGCCCGCCGGGCCGGTTCTTCGGCGATTCCCGGCGACGCGGAGACGATCACCGCCCGCGAGACGAGGTCGGCGTGTTCGATCGCGAGTTGCAGCGCCAACCGCCCGCCGAGCGAGTAGCCGACGACGCTGCCGCCGCCGGAGCGGGCAAGGAGGCCGGCCAGGCCCGCGACACATCCAGCCGGCGTCCAGAGGGGCGTGACGCAGCCCTCCGGGGTTCCCGGACTCTCGTCCCCCGGGTCGCCGGTCTCTCCGTGCCCGGGCAAATCGACTGCGACGCAGCGATACGACACCGCGAGCGCCGCCGCGACCGGGGCCCAATCATGCCGGCTGCCCATGAACCCGTGCAGCAACAGGACGGTCGGTGCCGAAGGCGGGCCGCACTCTTCGAAAGCGAGAAGCATCGCACCGCTTACGGAGACTCGACCGCGGCCACGATCGCTTCGCCGAGGGCGCGGTGCGCGGCGAGGTTCTCCGCGCGGTCCGTGCGCACCTCGATGATCGCGGGCGCGCCGCTCGCGCAGGCCGCGCGGTAGACGGCCGTGAATTCGGCGGCGCTCGCCGGACAGTGGCAGGGGATGCCGAACAGCCCCTGAATTCCCGAAAACCCGACGTCGTGCGGCGCCGTGAACCACGGATCGAGCAGTTCGGGGTGCCGGGCGATCGGCAGGAACTGGAAGATGCCGCCGCCCCGGTTGTTGAGGACGACGATGACCAGCGGCTGCGGCAGCGCGCGCAGATGGACCAGCGCGTTCAGGTCGTGCAGCAGCGAGAGATCCCCGATCATCAGGGTCGCGGGTCGCCCGAGGCCGCAGGCGAATCCCGCCGCGCTGGCGACGATCCCGTCGATGCCGCTTGCGCCGCGGTTGGCCGCGACCGGGTACGCGCGGGCCGGCGGTGCCCGCGAACATCTCCATGTCGCGGATCGGCATGCTGTTTCCCAGGAACAGTCCGTGGCCCGCGGGGATCTCCCCCGACACGAGACGTGCCGCCGCGATCTCGCCAAAGGGGGCCGCAGCGACAAAGCCGTCGACGCAACGCCTCCGCCCGCGCCGAAAGTTCGCGCAATCGCGTCCCCCAGGCACCCGCGGCTGCCGTGATGCGCGGGTCGATGCGCCCGGCGAGCAATTCGCAGAAGCGTCCGATGTCGGATTGCACGCGGATTGCGGCGCGGTGTTCGGGGTCGTCGCGGAAGGGATGCTTCCCGCACCGAGATCACTGCGGCGTCCGGCAGCGCGGCCAGCGCCTGGGCGAGGCGCTTGGAGATCGTCCGGCCACCGAGGTGGAGGACGACATCCGGGGTCAAGGACGAGCGCACCTGCGGGCTGAGCAGGATCTGGTCGAGACAGGGCACGCGGTTGGCGGGGCCCGGGCCGAGGCGCAGGCCCGAGCGGATGTCGGCCGCCACGGGCCAGCCGAGTTGCTCCGAGAGGGCCGCGGCGGCCTCGCGATCGCGCTCCTTGAACAGGCTGCCGATCACGACGAGCCCGCGGCGCGCGGCCGTGATGGTCGCGGCGATTCGCTCGAGACTTTCCGCGTCCGGGGCCGCCTCGGGGTGCGCGTACACCGTGAGCGGTCCGGAACCCTGACGCCAGCGCCGGGGGATGTCGTCCGGCCACGACTCCACGACGACTGGCTCGAGCGGTTCGCGGAACATGCAGTTGATGTGCACCGGCCCGGCCGGGGGGCCGAGCGCGCGGTGCAGCGCCTGGTCGACGGTGGAGAGCACCAGGCGGCCGGAGATGTCAGCGTCGGGGGCGGGCAGGCTGAACGACCAGCGCACGTAGTCGCCGAAGATCCCCGGCTGCCGGATCGCCTGGTTGGCGCCGGTGTCGATCAATTCGGGCGGCCGGTCCGCGGTGACGACCACGAGGGGGACCCCGTCCTGGGACGCTTCGATAACGGCAGGCAGGTAGTTGGCCACCGCCGTCCCCGACGTGCAGACCAGCGCGGCGGGTCGGCCGGTGGCGCGGGCGCGCCCGAGAGCGTGAAAGGCGGCCCCGCGCTCGTCGAGCCAGATCGCGCTCTCGAGGCGTCCGCTGCCGGCGACGGCTGCGGTCAGCGGCGTCGAGCGCGAGCCGGGGGAGACGCAGACGAACGCCACCCCGCACCGGGCGAGCTCCTCCACGAGGAGCCGGCCCCAGAGGGTGTTCAGGCGCGCGGTCGACTCAAGGCTCATGGCGCGCCGATCGCCCGCACGAAGCCGGCGAGCTTGTTTTCCAGCTCTTCCCACTCCGCGTGCGGCATCGAGCCCCGGACGATGCCCGCGCCGGTGAAGAGCGCCAGTCGATTGCCGCTGAGCAGCCCGGAGCGGATCGCGACGGTGAAGTCGGCGCCGTGGGAGCCGACCCAGCCGAGCGGGCCGGCGTACCAGCCGCGATGAAACGGCTCGCGCTTCGAGATTTCGGCGACCGCCGCCGCCGTGGGATTGCCGGCGACGGCCGGCGTCGGGTGCAGCGCCGCGACGATCGCCGCGTCGTCGACGCCGCCGCGCAAGGTCCCGTCGAAGCCCCGCCGCAGGTGCTGCAGGCGGGCGAGCTTCAGCAGCGAAACCTCGCGGTCGGCGCGATACGAGCGGCAGAGACCGTCGAGCTTGCGGCCGACCTCGTCGGCCACGAAGCGGTGTTCGCGGCGGTCCTTCTCGGACTCGAGGAGTGCAGCGCCCATCGCCTGGTCCTCATGCTCGGAATCGCCGCGCCGACGGGTGCCGGCCACCGCCTCGGAGAGGATGTGGCGGCCTTCGCGGCGATAGAGTCGCTCCGGGGAGACGCCGAGAAAGGTCGAACCTTCCTCGGGCTGGAAGGCGAAGTGGAATCCCGCCGGATTCGCCGCGCGCAGGCGATGCAGCAGCAGGAAGGGGTCCGGGGCTTCCGCGAATCGAAAATCCGTGCGGCGCGCGAGGACCACCTTTTGCAGCGGCCCGTGCTCGATCCGGCGCAGCACCTCCTCGACCGTCCGCACCCAGGCCGCCTGGTCCGGGCTGTCGGTGCGCTGAAGCAGCGGCGGCAGCGGCGCCGGCGCCTTCTGGCCGGTGCGCAGGTGGGAGAGTTCTTCCTCGAAACGCCGCTGCCTCTGGCGCGGCGTCGCGTCGGGCTCCGCGGCGATGGTGCAGGCCAGACGCCAGGTCTTCCCCCTCGCGGGTGATCTCGAACCGCGGGAGCGTGAACCGCGCCGCGCCGAAGGGGGCCCAGTCGCGTTCGGCTGCCGTCCGCCCGTCGAAGGACAGGCCGCCGAACTAGCGCAGCTCCCCTGCGTCGGGGGAGAGGCGCGAGGAGATCTGCGCAAGCGGTGCGGGAGAGCCGTCGCCCGCGACCGCGGCCAGCGCATCGGCGACGCCGATGCCCGCCCACTCGAAGCCTCCCCCGCGCTCGGACCAGTAAAAGCGCGGCGTCCCCGGGTTGGCGGCGAGCCAGCGCGGGAGGTCCACCGCGGGCGCCGGCACGGCAAGGCGGACAAGGCCGCGACGGCCCGGCGCCGCCCGCAGCTGATCCTGCAGCGCCCTGCCGAGACGTTCCTTCGCCAACCCAAGTTCACTCATCGCTGAAACCTCCGCGCCCCGGCCCGGCGCCGGATGCCGGGAACAAGCGAGTGATTATTATGCTCGTTCAGCGGTTTTCCAGGCCGCTGAGCGTGTCGAGGAGGTCCTGCGAGCGGAATGGCTTGACGAGGTAGGCGTCCGCGCCGACCCGGTAGCCGCTGCGGATCTCTTCTTCCTGCGCCGCCGCCGAGAGGATGACGACCGGTGTCGATCCGCGCTCCGGGTGGGACTTGACGACCCGGCAGAGTTCCAGCCCGCTCATCAGCGGCAGCAGCGCATCGACGAGGACGATGTCGGGGAAGCGAAAGTAGAATTCGCGCAGTCCCGCGAACGCGTCGTAGGCCTCGACGACCTCGTAGTGCGACTCCGGCAGCAGCAACCTGGTCAGCGCGAGGGTGTCGAGGTCGTCGTCGATGACGAGCACGCGGGTGCGCGGATTCCCGGCGGCCGGCGCGCTCGCCGCAGCCGGGTGCGGCGCCGGTGCCGGGACTGGCGTGGCCGGGGCGACCGCCCCGGCCAGGGGGAGCGTGAAGGTGAATGTCGACCCCTCGCCGACCCGGCTTTCGACCTGAACGGTGCCGCCGAGCGCATTGACGATCATCTTCACGATCGCCAGCCCGAGACCGGTGCCCGGATAGATCCGCTTGTCGGAGGAGTCGACCTGGTAGAACTTGTCAAAAACCTTGGAGATCTTGTCGGCGGGGATGCCGATGCCGGTGTCGGCGACCGCGAACTCGAGCATGGACCCTGCGACGCGGCCGCTCACGACGATCCGTCCGCCTTCGCCGGTGAATTTCACCGCGTTTGAGAGCAGGTTCGTGAAGATCTGGTGGACCTTGTCGTGGTCCGCGAGGGCGTCGGGCAGTTCCTCGGGGATCTCGATGCCGATCGACAGCTTTTTGCGCTCCTGGTCGCCGCGAAACATCTCGACGACCTCGGGCACGTGCTTGCCCACCGCGATCGGCTCCTTGTGGAGCGAGAGGTGCCCGGACTCGATCCGCGAGAGGTCGAGAAGTTCCTCGATCAGGTGCTGGAGGTGTCGCGCCCGCTTGTCCGCGACCCGCAGCGCATCCAGGATGCGCTCGGGTTCCGGGCCGATCTTGCCCTCCAGGATGAGCGAGAGGTAGCCGCGCACCACCGAGAGCGGCGTGCGCAGTTCGTGGGAGACCATCGAGAGAAAGGTGCTCTTGGCGCGGTTGGTTTTCGCGAGTTCTTCGTTGACCCGCCGCAGATCGCGCTCCATGGCGGCTTTCTCGGTCACGTCCTCGATCAGCAGGAGCGTGCGGCTGCCTTCGGCGGTGTCGATGACGGTCGTCGAGGTGGTGAGCACGACCCGCTCGGGGAAGACGAGGGTCGTGAATTCGACGGAACGCGGTTCGCCGTCGCGGCGCACCGCTCACGCCGGGCAGCAGCGACTCGGTCGCGAGCCCCGTCCCTTCGAGATAGGCTCCGAGCGAGGTGCCGATGGCGGCGCGGCCCGCGGGCAGGTGCAGGATGCGGCTGAAGGCCCGGTTGGTCGCCAGGATGGTGCCGGCGGAGTCGAGGAGACAGAGCCCGACCGGTGCGTTGTGGACGATCGCCTCCATGAGATCGAACAGGGAGCGCTCGCGGCGAACCTGAGCGGTCACGTCCTCGAGAATGACGATCGCCCCGCAGTAGTTGCTGGCCTCCACGAGCGTCGAAAAGGAGATCCGCAGCGACCGGAGCCCGTGCTCGAACTGCAGGGGGGGCGGGGAGGCCTCCGTGCCGCACGGGACGCTGGCGAGGTACCCCTCGATGCGCTCGGTGTCGGAAAAACAACCGGGGAGCGCCTTGCCGAAGAGGTGGTGGTCTTCGCAGTCGAGCAACCGGCAGGCCGCGGGATTGGCGTACAGGATGCGGTGGTCCTGGTCGACCTCGACCACCCCTTCGCCCATCAGCGAGAGCATGGTGTCCAGGTGGCCCTTGATGTGCAGCAGCTCTCGCGTCATCTCGCGGGGATAGAGCTTCTCGACGCCGAGGACGACTGGAGCGTCTCTCGTCGGGCCCGGAGCGTGTTTCGATCCAGCGGAAGGTCTCCAGGATGTGGGCCATCGTGTCCTCGATGCGCCCCTTGGCGATGTAGGCGTCGGCGCCGAACGCGAGAATCGTGCCCTCGTCCTCGCTGGGCGATCCCGGTGAGGATGACGATCGGGATCGCGGCGTAGAGGGGGTCCTGCTTCAGAAAGCGGGTCAGGCGCTGTCCGTCGAGCCGCGGCATGATCAGGTCGAGCAGGATGGCGTCGGGGAGCCGGTCCGACTCGACGAGCCGGTCGAGGGCCTGGAGCCCATCGTAGGCTTTGGCAACCTCGTAGCCGGCCTCCGCCAGGGCCGCGGAGACCAGTTCGACGATCGTCGCGTTGTTGTCGACCACAAGAACTTTTCGTATTTTTGCCATGGTCGCGAGCGATCTTAAGGGTCCCGGGTGCGGGTGTCAATTTTTCGCGCCAGCGTCTGGTTTCCGCGTGCGCCGAGATCTGCTATCCTGATCCGCATCATGGAGCGCGCGGATGGCTGGAGGCATTGAAAATCGCAGGCACCTGCGCCTGAGCGCCATGGGGCCGGTCGAGGTCGTGGTCCAGGGCGGCGCTGCACAGATTTCGTACCTCGCGAGCATCGGGCGGGGCGGTCTCGGGCTGTATCTGCACCAGCCGGTTCAGCCCGGGCAACTCCTGCTGGTGAACCTGCACCTGCTCGTGGCGCAGGGCGACCCCGAGGAGCTGAAGGTCGCCGCGCGGGTGCGTTGGGCCAGGCAGGTCGGGTCCCTGTGGATGGCCGGCCTCGCGTTCGAGCAGATGTCCGACGCCCGGTATTCGCTGCTGCTGAAGCATCTGCACATCATCGAGGCCTGGCAACTCGGCGACCTTGGCACCGAGGTGCCGGCTTCGAAGGTCCGTTTCACCGTCAAGGAGTGATGTCGTCCCCCGGGGCGAGGGTCACCAGCGTGGCACCCCAGCCGCCGGCCTCGGGTCCGGCCAGTCCGTAGCTCAGCACCGCAGGGTTGCGCTCGAGCAGGCTGTGCACCGTTCGCCGGAGCGTCCCGTCGCCCTTGCCGTGAATGATCCGCAGCTGAAGAATGCCGTGCTGCCGGCAGGCCAGCAGATACTCGGGCAGGAGCAGGCCGAGATCCCCGGGGCGGAAGGTGTGCAGGTCGAGGACGCCGTCGATGGGGATCTCGACGGGCACCTCGGCACCCTCAGGCTCCATCAGATTTCGATGACGGTCGGCAGGATCAGCGGGCGTCGCTCCAGCCGCCGGTCCACGAACTTGCGCAGCGCCTTGCGCACCTTGATCTGCACCTCGCCCCACTCGGTGAGCACCTCGGCGCCGGTCTCGGCGAGCACCGCGGCGACGACCGCCCGGGCCTCGGTGATCAGCACCTCCTCCTCACCCGCGAAGGCCACCCCGCGCGTGACGATGTCGGGGCCGGAGACGATCTCGCCGGTCTGGCGGTTGACGCCGATGACGACCATGATGATGCCGTCCTGCGCGAGCCGCCGGCGGTCCTTGAGCACCGCGTCGTGGATGTCGCCGTGCGCCTTGCCGTCGACGAGCACCCGGCCGGCGGTGACCTTCCCCGCGCGCGCGCCCGCGCCGTCCGTGAAGCGGATGCGTTCGCCGTCCTCGGCGAGGAAGATCCGCTCGCGCGCGACGCCCGTCTCTTCGGCGAGCCGGGCGTGCCGCGCCAGGTGCCGGTACTCGCCGTGGATCGGTATGAAGTGGCGGGGCCGCACCGCCCGGAGCAGCGTCCGCAACTCGTCGCGGCAGCCGTGCCCGGAGACGTGGATCCCGGCGTCCCGCCCGTAGAAGACGTCGGCGCCGCGCTGGAAGAGGTGGTTGATCGTGCGGGCGATCGCCTTCTCGTGCCCGGGGATCACCCGCGCCGAGATCACGACGCGGTCGCCGGGGTGAATGGTGATCTGCTTGTGGTTGTTCACGGCGATGCGCGAGAGCGCCGCGAGCGGCTCGCCCTGGCTGCCCGTGGTCAGCAGGAGGACCTTCTCCGGCGGGAGTGACCGCAACTCCGCCGTGTCGGCGAGCATCGAGGAAGGCAGCCGCAGCGCGCCGATCTGCGAGGCGATGCCGACCACCGAGACCATGCTGCGGCCGGCCAGGTGCACCCGGCGTCTGGCCTCCCGGGCGACGTCCACGATCTGCTGGATGCGGTGGATGTGCGAGGCGAAGGTGGCCACGATCACCCTTCCCGGCGCGCCCGAGACGATCTCCCGGAACGCCGGCAGCAGCGAGCTTTCGGAGGCGGTGGTCCCCTCGTGCTCGGCATTCGTGCTGTCGGCCAGCAGTGCCAGCACCCCGCGGTCGCCGAGGGCCGTGAAACGCGCCAGATCGGTGCCGCGGCCATCCACCGGGGCCGGGTCGAGCTTGAAGTCGCCCGAGTGGACGATGAGGCCGGCCGGGGTGTCGATCGCCAGACCGACCCCGCCGGGGATGCTGTGCGCGACCGGGATGGTCTCGATGGTGAAGTCGCCGAGAGCGATCGTCTCGCCGTCGCGCACGACGATCAGCCGGGCCTGGCGCTCCAGGTCGAACTCCCGCAGTTTCTCCTTCACCAGTTCGAGGGTGAGCGGCGTGCCGTAGATCGGGACATCGAAGCGGTCGAGAAAATAGGGGAGGGCGCCGATGTGGTCCTCGTGGCCGTGCGTCAGCACCACGCCGAGCAGTTCGTCGCCGGACTCGGTCAGGTGCGTGAAATCCGGGAGGATCACGTCGACGCCGAGGTGCTCCTCCTCGGGGAACATCAGGCCGCAGTCGACGAGAAGGCATTTTCCGGCGCAGGAGACGACCAGCGAGTTCAGCCCGATTTCGCCGAGTCCGCCCAGGGGGACGAGGTCGACGACCGGGGAGTCAGCGGGGGATTCCATGGGGGGATGATACCACGCGCAACTTCTACCCTTGCGGGACTGACACGCTCTTTCCCGTGGACCTCACCGGCGACGGCCCGGATGAACCCGCGACGGTTCGCGGGCGATCGCTACGGTTTTCGGAGTGTCTCCTCCAGGAAGCGCGTGAACAGGGCCCAGGACTTGCGGTCGGCGTCCTCGCGGTAGCGCTCGCTGCCGAAGACCGTGAAGGCGTGCGGCGCCCCGCCGTAGGTCACCATCTCGTGGGGGAGCTTTGCGGCCTCGAGCTGTTGCGCCAGCGCGGCGAAGACGTCCATCGTGATCGCCTCGTCGGCCGTGCCGTGCATGCACGAGGAACTTCCCCTTCGCAACCGCGTAGTCCTGACCCTCCGGCGTCTGGAGGCCGCCGTGGAACGTGGCGAAGCCCTTCAGGTCGGCGCCCGAGCGCGCCAGCTCCAGCACCGCCGCGCCGCCGAAGCAGTAGCCCATCGCGACGGCGTTGCCGCGCGCGGCCCCGCGCGCCGCCGCGGCGTCGAGGGCGCCGGTCATGAGCCGGCGCATCTTCGCGCGGTCGCCGTAGAGCTCGCCGGTGTGCTGGCGCCGGTCCTCCATCTTCTCCGGGCGGACCCCCTTGCCGAACAGATCGGCGGCGAAGACGGCGTAGCCGAGGTCCGCGAGCATTCCCGCCCGCTTCACCTCGTAGTCCGTCAGACCATCCCAGTCGTGGACGAGCAGGACCAGGGGCGCCCCGTCCCGGGGCGAGACATACCAGCCTTCGTAGTCCCGCCCGTCGACCTGGTAAACGACGGCCTCCCCGGCAGTCGCCGGTTGCGCAAGCAGCGCGGCCGCGAACAGGGTGAGCAGGAAAATCCATGGGTTCTTCATGGCGGACTCCTTTCCGTGAAGTGTTGCCGCGTATTTCAGATTCGCATATTCCTGAGATATATCGAGTACGCCGCAGTTCCCCGAGAGCCTGTCGAGACCACGCGCCGCAGCCCGCAACCGAGCCGCCCTGCATGGGGGTGTTTCGCTCGGTCTGGCGGCGATTATTCGGGCAGGGGGGAGGATTGTCAAGGCCTGGGAATCGAAGAGACGAGGTCTTGACAGGCAGCCTTGCCGCGGCTACATTCATATCGGACAAAACAAGTCTTATTAATCCGATACGGGAGGTCGGGATGCAGATCACGCGGGCGACGGAGTACGCGGTGCGCTGCGCGCTGCACCTGACGTTCGAGCCCTTGGGGCGGGTCGTCCCGCGCCGCGAGATCGCGGGCGCCCGGGAGATCCCCGAACAGTTCCTCGGCAAGATCGCCCAGCGTCTGGCGCGCGCCGGGATCATCCGCATCCACCAGGGGGCGCGCGGCGGCTACGAACTCCTCGTTCCCCCGAGCCGGCTGACCCTGCTCGCGGTCGTGGAGGCCGCCGAAGGCGAGCTGACGCTCAACACCTGCGTCATGCATCCGAGAACCTGTGCGCGCACCTGCGTCTGCGCGGCCCACCGCGTCTGGTCGGAGGCCCGTCGCCAGCTGCGGGCCACGCTGGCCGGGGTGACGTTCGCCGAACTCGCGGCCCAGGAGGGGCCGCTTCCCCCAAAAAGGAGGTAGCCATGGATGTCCTGATGCTCTCGCGGCTGCAGTTTGCCGCCGCGACCCTGTTCCACTTCCTCTTCGTGCCCCTGACGCTGGGGCTCTCGGTGCTCGTCGCCATCATGGAGACGATCTTCGTCCGCACCGGCGACGAAGAGTACCGCCGCATGGCGAAGTTCTGGGGGAAGCTCTTCCTGATCAACTTCGCGATCGGCGTCGTCACCGGCATCACCCTCGAGTTCCAGTTCGGCACCAACTGGTCGCGCTACTCGACCTACGTCGGCGACGTCTTCGGCGCGCTGCTCGCGATCGAGGCGACGGTGACCTTCTTCCTGGAGTCGACGTTCGTCGCGGTCTGGGCCTTCGGCTGGAAGAAGCTCTCCCCGAAGGCGCACGCCGTGGCGATCTGGCTCGTCGCGATCGCCTCGAACCTCTCCGCGTACTGGATCCTCACCGCGAACGCCTGGATGCAGCACCCCGTCGGCTACACGATCCGCAACGGCCGCGCCGAGGTCACCGACTTTCTCGCGGTCATCACCCAGAGCTTCGCGGTGGTGACCTTCGTGCACACCGTCAGCGGCGCCTACGTGCTGGCCGGCTTCTTCGTGCTCGCCATCAGCGCCTGGCACCTGCTGCGCGGCCAGAGCACGTCGTTCTTCTCCAAGTCGTTCCGCCTGGCCGCGAACTTCGCGCTGGCGGGGACCCTCGTCGTGATGGGGCTCGGACACCTCAGCGGCTCCGAGGTGGCGTCGGCCCAGCCGGCGAAGCTCGCCGCGATGGAGGCGCACTGGGAGACCTCGAACAACGTCCCGATGTATCTGCTCCAGTGGCCCGACGCGCGGGGCGAGCGCAACGCGGTGCAGGCGCTGCCGATCCCGGGGCTGCTCAGCCTGCTCGCCTATCACGACAGCGGCGCGACGGTGAAGGGGCTCAAGGATTTCCCGGCCGCGGAGCGCCCGCCGGTGTTCCTCTCCTGGCTCTCGTTCAAGATCATGGTCGGCGCCGGTTCCCTGATCCTGCTGGTCAGCCTGCTGGCGTGGCTCGCGCGCGGCAACCCGATCGCGCGCCCGGGCGTCCTCAGGGCGATCATTCTCGCGCTGCCGCTGCCCTGGATCGCGATCGAATTCGGCTGGATGCTGGCGGAGGTCGGTCGGCAGCCCTGGATCGTCTACGGCGTGATGAAGACCGCCGACGCGGTGTCGCGGCTGGCCACGGTGCAGGTCGCGACCAGCCTCGCGGGGTTTGTCGCGGTCTACGGCATTCTGGGGTTCATCGCAATCTCGCTCATCGTCCGCTTCGCCCGCAAGGGCCCGGTCGCGGAATGAGCGGGGAGCTGAAAGGGGGCGACGATCATGCTTGAGACGATCTGGTTCATCCTCTGGGGGGTCCTCTGGGCCGCCTACTTCATGCTCGACGGGTTCGACCTCGGGCTGGGCACGCTGCTGCCGTTTCTCGCCAGGGACGAAACGGAGCGGCGGATGCTCTACACCAGCATGGGGCCGTTCTGGAACGGCAACGAGGTCTGGCTGCTGACCGCCGGCGGCGCGACCTTCGCGGCTTTCCCGGCCGCCTACGCCACGATGTTCAGCGCGATGTACACGCCGCTGATGCTGCTGCTCTTCGCGATCATCATCCGCGGCATCGCGTTCGAGTACCGCGGCAAGCTCGACGACGCCTCGTGGCGCGCCCGCTGGGACGCGCTCTTCGTCGTCGGCAGCGCGCTGCCGATGCTCCTGCTCGGCGTGGCCTTTGCGAACATCTTCGCCGGGGTGCCGATCGACGCCGAAGGCGTGCTCCAGGGGAATCTGCTGACCTTCCTCAACCCCTACGGGCTGCTCGGCGGCGCCCTCTTCGTGATGCTCTTTCTCGTGCACGGCGCGATCTGGGGCGCCTGGCGGGCGGACGGCGAGTTGGGCGCGCGGGCGGGCCGCACGGCCGCGAAGCTCTGGCCGGTGCTGCTCGTCGTGGCGGTCGTGTTCCTCGGCGCGAGCTGGTTTGCGACGCCGCTCTACCAGAACTATTTCGCGATGCCGCTGCTCTGGGTCTTCCCGCTGCTGGCGGTGGCCGGCCTGGTGCTGACCCGGGTTTTCATCGCGCAGGAGGCCTGGGGGAAGGCCTGGGCCTTTTCGGCGGCGACCATCGTCGGCGCGACGTTCTTCGGGGTGGCCGGGCTCTTCCCGAACATCTTTCCCTCGAGCCTCGACCCGGCGTTCAGCAAAACGGCGTTCAACTCGGCGTCGACCGCGCCGACCCTCGGCGTCATGCTCGCGGTGGCGCTGGTGATGGTGCCGATCGTGATCGCCTACCAGACCTGGGTCTATCGGCTCTTCAGCGGCAAGATCACCCGCGAGAGCCCGTCGTACGAGTAGGCGCGGGGCGTACGGTTGTGTCTGCAACCAACCACAAAAGGAAAGGAACGTGACATGGGCGTACTCGTCGGCAGGAAGGCACCGGATTTCACCGCGAACGCAGTGCTGGGCGACAACGAGATCAAGGAGATCACGCTCTCGAAGCTCATCAAAGGCAAATACGCAGTCCTGTTTTTCTACCCGCTCGACTTCACGTTTGTCTGTCCCTCCGAACTGCTCGCCTTCGACCACCGCCTCGCCGAGTTCAAGAAGCGCGGCGTGGAGGTGATCGGCGTCTCCATCGACTCGCAGTTCACCCACCTCGCCTGGAAGAACACCGCGGTCGACAACGGCGGCATCGGACAGGTCAGGTACCCCCTGGTGGCCGACGTCAAGCACGAGATCTGCCGGGCCTACGACGTGGAGTTCGAAGCGGCCGGCGTGGCGTTCCGCGGTTCGTTCCTCATCGACAAGACCGGTGTGGTGCGCCACCAGGTGGTGAACGACCTGCCGCTCGGCCGGAACATCGACGAGATGCTGCGCATGGTCGACGCGCTGCAGTTCACCGAGAAGCACGGTGAAGTCTGCCCCGCCGGCTGGACGCAGGGCCGGGAGGGGATGGAGGCCAGCACGGAGGGAGTCGCCAGGTACCTGGCGGCCCACCACCAGGAGCTCTGAACCGCGGCGCGCGGGAGTCGGGGCGAAATCAGCCTGGAGACGTCAGCAGGGCGGCGAGGCGGAGGTAGCCCTCGAGGGGAATCTCCTCCGCCCGCGCCCGCTCCGTGAGGCCGAGCGCGGCGAGACCGGCCGCCAGCGCTGCCGACGCGATCGGTCGCGCAGCGATTTTGGCGGAGTTGAGGAAGGTCTTGCGCCGGTAGGCGAAGCCGGCGCGCAGCAGGTGATCGAACGTCGCCTCCTGCTCTGGCGGCAGCAGCGGCGCCGGCCGGGGCACCAGGCGCACCACCGCGGATTCGACGGCGGGCGGCGGCGAGAACGCCCGGCGCGGCACCGTGCAGACCAGCGCCGCCTCGGCGCGGTACTGCGTCGCCAGGGAAAGCGAGCCGTACGCGGCGTCCCCCGGCCCGGCGACGAGACGCCGCCCGACCTCCTGCTGGAACATCAGCACCAGCAGGGAGAACATGCCGCGCCGCACGAGCAGGCGCTCCAGCACCGCCGTCGCGATGTTGTAGGGCAAATTCGAGACGCACTTCAGCGGGGCCAGGGCTGCGAGGGTCCCGAGGTCGAACTGCAGGATGTCGGCGTCGACGATCTCGACGTTGCCGCCGGCGGGGAACATCTCGCGCAGGCGGGGCACTCGCTGATGGTCGGTCTCGAGCGCGATCAGCCGGCCGCAGGCCCGGGACAGCGGCGCGGTGAGCGTGGCGTCGCCGGCGCCGATCTCGAGCACCCGGTCGTCCGCCGACAGCTCGGCGGCGTGGAGTATCTTCTCGAGGACGCCGCGGTCGCGCAGGAAGTGCTGGCCGAGGGATTTCTTCGCCCTCAGCGACCCCATCAGGAGCGCCGCCGACGCGCCATCGTCGCCGCCAGCTCGACCGCCGCCAGCAGGCTCTCCGCGCTCGCGACGCCCTTGCCGGCGATGTCGAACGCCGTGCCGTGATCGACCGAGGTGCGGATGATCGGCAGGCCGAGCGTCAGGTTCACGCCGGTGTCGAAGGCCAGCGTCTTCAGCGGCCCGAGCCCCTGGTCGTGGTACATGGCGACGACCGCGGCGAATTCGCCGCGCGCCGCGCGGTGGAAGATGGTGTCCGCGGGGTAGGGGCCGCTCACCGGGACGCCCTTTTTCGCCATGGCGCGCACGGCCGGGGCGATGACCCGCCGCTCCTCGTCGCCCATGAGGCCCGCCTCGCCCGCGTGCGGGTTCAGGCCGCAGACGGCGATCCGCGGCCGGCGCAGCCCGAAGAGCCGCACGGCCTCCCAGGTCAGCTCGATGACCGTCCGGATGCCGCGCGCGGTGATCAGCGACGGCACCTGCGCGAGGGGGACGTGGATCGTGGCCAGGCTCACGCGCAACGGTCCGCCGACGAGCATCATCGCGTGCCGCTTGGCCTTCGTGAGGGCGGCGAGCATCTCGGTGTGCCCGGGGAACGGGCTCCCGGCCGCGCGAATGGCCTCCTTGCTGATCGGCGCGGTGACGATCGCGTCGACGAAGCCGTCGAGGGCAAGCTGGGTCGCACCGGTGACGGCTGCGAGCGCGGCGCGCCCCCCCGCGGCGCTCGCGCGCCCCGGCAGCGGGATGCGGTCGCGCTCCGGCCCGGTCTCCACGAGCAGGCAGCGCGCTCCGGCCGTCCCCTCGGTCGCCGCGTCGACGGACGCGAAGGCGATCCCGATGCCGAGCGCGCGGGCCGCGGCCTCCATGACGGGGAGCCGGCCGACGACGACCGGCCGGCAGGCGCTGCCAGAGCCGGGGCGAGGCGAGCGCCTTGACGACGATCTCCGGCCCGATGCCGGCCGGGTCGCCCATCGTGATGGCGAGGATCGGTTTCATTCCTCGCGCAGGATCTCTTCAGCACCGACAGGAACCCGGCCAGCTCCTCGCGCGTGACGATGAACGGCGGCGCAAACCGCAGGGACTGCTCCTGGACGGCATTGACCAGGTAGCCGCGCTCCTCGGCGGCGAGCGCCACCGCTTTCGCCGGCACGGCAAGGTCGATCGCGATGAGCAACCCGCGGCCGCGAACCTCGGTGATCTTCGGCTGACGCGAGGCCAGCGTCGCGCAGCGCGTCCATGAACCAGTCGCCGGTCTCGCGCACGCGCTCGAGCAGTTTGTCGGCGTCGAGCGTCTCGAGGAAGGCCAGCGCCGCGGCGCAGGAGACCGGGTTGCCGCCGAAGGTCGAGGCGTGCGAGCCGGGGACGAAGGCCTTCGCCGCCGCGCCGCGCGCCAGCAGCGCCCCGAGCGGGATCCCCCCGCCGAGCGATTTTGACAGGGTCACGACATCGGGGAGCACGCCCTCCGCCTCGCAGGCGAGAAACGTCCCGGTGCGCCCGAGGCCGGTCTGCACCTCGTCGAACACGAGCAGCGCCCCGCGGTCGGCGCAGAGCCTCGCGGCGCCCGCGAGGTACCCCGGCGGCGGCACGCGCACGCCGCTCTCGCCCTGGATCGGTTCGAGCAGGACGGCGCAGACGTCGTCGGTGACGGCGCCCTCGAGCGCAGCGAGGTCGCCGTAGGGGACGTAGCGGAAGCCGGGGACGAGCGGTTCGAAGCCCTCCCGGTATTTCGGCTGCCCCGTGGCGGTCAGGGCGGCGAACGTGCGGCCGTGGAAGGAAGCCTCCGCGCTGATGATGACGTGGCGGGCGGCGCCGGATGTGAAGTGGGCGTGGCGGCGCACGAGCTTGATCGCGGCCTCGTTGGCCTCGGCGCCGCTGTTGCAGAAGAAGGCGCGGCTCCCGGGAACCCGCGCGGAGAGCTCTTCGGCGAGCCGCACCGACCACGGGTTGCGGTAGAGGTTCGAGACGTGCATCAGCGTCCCGCACTGCTCGCGGATGGCCCGCACGATCGCCGGGTGGCAGTGCCCGAGGCTGTTGACCGCGATCCCGCCGATCAGGTCGAGATAGGAGCGCCCCTCGTCGTCGAAGACGCGGCAACCCTCGCCGCGCACGAGCGTCAGGCGTGCGGGGTAGTAATTCTCCAGCAGGACCCGTGAGGCCCGCTCCGCCCAGGCGTCGCGCCATCGGGCTCTAGAGGTTCTTCGTGATCATCTGGGCGATCTCCTGGCGGGAGTGCACGCCCACCATCTGCTCCTTGATCTCGCCGCCCTTGATCAGCAGCAGCGTGGGGATGCCGCGGACGCCGTACTTGCCGGCCGTGGCCTTGTTCTCGTCGACGTTGACCTTGGCGATCTTCGCCTTGCCGGCGAACTCCGCGCCCAGCTCCTCGAGCGTCGGGGCGATCATCTTGCAGGGCACGCACCAGGCGGCCCAGAAATCGACCAGGACCGGGATGTCGGACTTGATGACTTCCTGCTCGAAGTTCTGGTCGGTTGCGGCAAAGGTGTGATCTCCCATCGGCGTTCCTCCCGTTGTTACGTTGTTGCTGGTCGTTGAAAACGTGCCCTGTTTTGATTGGCGCGCGGCGCTTCCGATTCACCCGCCCCGCCGGCCCGGTCTATTTCTCCAGAATTTCGGTGCCGATGCCGCTCTCGGTGAACATCTCGAGCAGGATCGCGTGCTCGAGGCGCCCGTCGATGACGTGGGTCTGCAGCACCCCGCCCTCGAGCGCCTGCAGGCAGTAGCTGACCTTCGGGATCATCCCGCCGGTGATCACGCCCTTGCGGATCAGCTTCTCGGTCTTGGCGCGATCGAGCGTCGGGATCAGCGCGCCGTCCTTGTCGAGCACGCCCTCGCAGTCGGTCAGGTAGATGAGCTTCTGCGCCTTGAGCGCGGCGGCGACCGCGGCCGCGGCGGTGTCGGCGTTCAGGTTGTAGGTGTGCCCCTCGGCGTCGACGCCGATCGGCGAGATGACGGGGATGAAGTCCCACTCCTCGAGGGCGCGGATCACGTCGGGGTCGACCGCCGTGACCTCGCCGACCAGGCCGATGTCGACCAGCTCGGATTCCTCGTCGGCGCCGCGCGAGACCTTGAGTTTTTTGCGCCGCGCCTGCAGCAGGAAGCCGTCCTTGCCCGAGAGGCCGACCGCCTTGCCCCCGGCGCGCTGGATCTCGGAGACGATACCCTTGCTGATCTTGCCGGCGAGGACCATCTCGACGATGTCCATCGTCTCCTCGTCGGTGATCCGGTGCCCGTCGATGAAGCGCGGCTTGAGCCCCATGCGCTCCATGACGGCGCCGATCTGCGGGCCGCCGCCGTGGACGACGACCGGGTTGATCCCGAGGTACTTGAGGAAGACCACGTCCTCGGCGAACAGCTGCTTCAGTTCGGGGCTGACCATGGCGTGGCCGCCGTACTTGATGACGACCGTGGTGCCGGCGAACTTGCGGATGTAGGGGAGCGTCTCGAAGAGGATCTGGATCTTCTCGCTCTCTTTTTTCACCGTGGCACCCTCGGCCGCAACCCGGCGACCCCGGAAGTCTAGCACCCGGCCCCCGGGGCGACAAGTTGCGGCCTGATCGGAGACCGGCTTACCTGAGGCGGGCTGCGACGGCGTCCCAGTTGATGTTTTTCATGAACGCCTCGACATAGTCGGCGCGCTTGAGACCGTAATCGGTCAGGAACGCGTGCTCGAAGACGTCCATCACGAGCAGCGGGGTGCAGCCGGCGGGGTTCGCCACGTCGTGCTCGTTGACCCAGAAGTTCACCAGGCGGTCGCCGTCCTGGTAGAGCACGACCCAGCCGATGCCGCGCATCGTGCCGGCGGCGCGAAAATCCTTCTCCCAGTCGGCGGCGCTGCCGAAGGCCGCGGCGAGCTTCTTCTCGAGGTTCGGGAAGGCCGAGAGCGGTTTGGCGCCGCCGAGGTTCTCGAAGTACAGCTCGTGCAGCCGCATGCCGTTGAACTCCCAGCCGAGCCGCCGCTTGTACTCGGAGTACTCGGGGGAGGGGGGCGAGGTGACCTTGCCGTCCTTGAGCATCGCCGCGAGGGCGTCGAGCAGCTTGTTGGTGTTGGTCACGTAGCCCTGGTAGAGGGTGAAGTGGTTCTTGAGCAGGGTTTCCGAGAACCCCGCCGTGCCGAGAAGCTTCGCATAATCCTTGGCCGCGTACGTCATCGTATCCTCCTGTTGGTGCTGGTTGCCTGCGGATGGTCTACTGATAGTTTATACCTTCTGTCCCGGTGTGCAACTCCTGCATCCGCGGAAGTCCGGAGTTCGTTCGCCGCAACCGCACGTTGACGGGTCAGCGCTCTTCGGGCATAGTGCGCGCATTGGATTGCAGCGCGCCCGTAGCTCAGGGGATAGAGCACAGCGCTCCGAACGCTGGGGTCGCAGGTTCGATTCCTGCCGGGCGCACCACCAGCAGGCTGCTGAAAATGGCCCGTCTGCGGCGGTGGGCGGTAAACCCCACCCTGCGAATCATGGATGGATCGACCGTAGGGGCGGGATGTACTTCCGCCCGAACTTCAGACGCCGGTTTTCGCCCGCCTTGCATCTGGACCCTTGTGAGCGAGCCTGCACGGTCGATGATTTCCTGTGGCCTTGATCTGATGACAGGCTTCCCTGTTGCTTCTCCACGCAATGACGGATTTCAGAGTCATTCCCTGACCTGTTAGAATTTCACGCTATGTTCGACACAGGGCTGTTCTTCTTCCTCGCGAGCGTGGTCGTGATCTCGCTCTCCGGGGTCATCGTGCCGGGGCCGCTGCTGGCGGTGACGATCGCCAAGGGGCCCGAGGGGCCGCACGCCGGCCTCTGGACCGGGTTGGGCCACGGGATCGTCGAGATGCCGCTGATCGCCCTGATTGCCCTCGGCTTCGGGTCGTTTTTCTCGTCGCGCCCCTTCACCCTCGCGGTCGGGTTGCTCGGCGGCGCGATGCTCGTCTACCTCGGCGCAGGGATCGTGAGGGCGCGCGGCGAACTCACTGCCGGGGCCGTGAACCTCCCCTATCGCGCCGTCCCCTCCGGGGCGCTGGCGACGTTGATGAACCCCTATTTCTTCATCTGGTGGGCGACGATCGGCGCGGCGCTCGTCGTGAAGGCGGCCGCCTGGGGCATGGCGGGACTCCTGCTCTTCGGGCTCGTGCACTGGTCGTGCGACATCGGCTGGTACTGGCTGGTGACCGTGGCGCTCGCGCGCGGCGGCGCGGGTGCGGCGCGGCTTCATCGCGGCGTCTACTTCTGCGCGGGGTTGCTGCTCCTCGGCTTCGGCCTCTGGTTCCTCTGGGGCGCTCTGCAGGCAGCGGCAGACCTGACAAAGGTTTTCGGCATGCGATCGGCTATTTCCCCGGGAAGGGTTCGAAGACAAAATCCACCCTGAAGCTCTTCGTGTCCAGCCAGAGGTCGTTGAGTTCGAGGACCATCGGCTTTATCGTTTCCCCGGGCGAGCGGAACACCAGGTACCGCTCGAGCGACTGTCCGGGTCGTACGGTGACCGTGATGTCGAAGCTCACGCGTCGGAAGGCCCGGCCGCGCGCTTCGGCGCCGGCCAGATCGTCCCCCGTAAATGCGAAGAGGTCCGAGTTCTCCAGGGGGATCACGGGCGTTTCCCCCTCTTGCAGAAGCGAGGCGCGCATCGGGTTGAAGACGAGGGTGCGCGTCGAGCGGTTCTCGAGGCGCACCCGAAAGAAGAGGAAGCGGCCGACCTCCGCATCCTCTTCGCCAAAGGGACCCGGTTCGCCGGTGCTGCGGAATTCCTCCGCGACGAGCCGGTAGTCCCAGGGGCGCGCCGAGACGCTGAAATCCGGCCCCGAAAAGACGAGGGCGCCCTGCGACGAGCGAGTAGTTGTCGGCGGTCGGCGGCACCGGGTGCAGCAGCAGCGGTCCCGTCGGTTTGGACGTCGCGCAGGCGGCGAGAGCGAGCGCGAGCGCCACGGCGATGCCCCTCGCCCGGCGACCGCGCGCCGGTTTCCGCGGTTCAGTCACAAAACTCCCCATGAAGCTCCCCTCCCTCGTGCCGGGTGACTCGCAGGTTGCGAAAATGGCCGACCTCCTCCCGCGTCGCGCGAACGAAAACCGTGAGGTAATTCCCCGTCAGACCGTGGGTCGTCCCCCGCCGGCGCCCGGGCTGGCCCTGGACGAGCGCCCGCACCGTGCGGCCGACGTGCCGTTCACGGAAGGCCCGGGCTTTTTCCCGGCCCAATTCGCGCAGGACCCCGGCGCGTCGATCGCGCTCCGCGGCGGGCACCTGGTTGTCCATCGCCGCGGCGGGGGTCCCGGGGCGCGGTGAGAAGGGGAAGACGTGCAGGTAGGTCAGCGGCAGCGAGCGGATGAGGTCGACGGTCTGCTCGAAGTCCGCCTCGCGCTCGCCCGGAAAGCCGGCGATGACATCCGCGCCGAGGCCGGGCTCGGGGAGGGCGAGCGCAAGCCGCTCGACGACCCGCGCGAACACCTCCGGCCCGTAGGGGCGGCGCATCGCGTGCAGGACCGCGGCCGAACCGCTCTGGAGCGGGATGTGCAGGTGCGGGCAGATGGCCGGCGCCGCCGCGAGCAGATCGAACAGTTCGGGGGTGAACTCCGTCGGCTCGATCGACGAGAGTCGCAAGCGCTCGAGGCCCGGGATCGCGACCAGTCGCGCCAGGAGGCCGGCGAGGGTTTGCGATGGCGCCAGGTCGCGGCCCCAGGTGCCCAGATGCACGCCGGTGAGCACCAGTTCCCGGAAACCGGCGGCGACGAGTTTCGTCACCTGCGCCAGGACGTCGGCTGCGGGAAGACTGCGATTGGGCCCCCGCGCCAGCGGGACGATGCAGTAGGCACAGCCGGCGTCGCAGCCGTCCTGAATCTTCACGAAGGCCCGGGTGTGTCCCGCAAATGCGGTGACCAGCGCGAACGCCGGCCTCGTCGCTCGATCGAGCGCCGCCGCGGCGACGCGTCCGGTGCGCGGTTGGCCGTCGTCGTCGAGATGGTCGAAAACCCGCTCTTTCTCCCGGTTGCCGAGGACGAGATCGACCTCCTGCATCCCGTCGATCGCCGCGGGTTGCGCCTGGGCAAGGCAGCCCGTCGCGATCACCGTCGCCCCCGGAGACCCCCGCCGGGCCTTGCGCAGCGCCGCGCGGCAGCGGGAGTCCGATTGCGCGGTCACGGTGCAGGTGTTCACCACGACGACGTCCGCCGGTTCGCCGAAAGCAACCGGGAGCCAGCCCCGCTCGGAGAACTGACGCTCGATGTCGTTCGTCTCGTGCTGGTTGAGCTTGCAGCCGACGGTGTGGAAGGCGACGGTTTTCATCGGGGGGAGTATGCGCACCGCCGGGCTCCGAGGCAAGCTCTGCACAAAGTCGCGGACTGCTGAAAAACGTTCTTGAGACGTCATCGCGAGAGCAGCGAAGCAATCCGCTGACCCGGTTCCTCCGGCTTCGCCGAACGACAACTGCCGCTCACGGCAGGTTCCTGCTGGCGTGACGGTCAGCTACGACGCCTGGTTTGGCAGATACTATTTTCCTGTAGGTATGGGTATTGCCTTCAGTTCCTTTTCAGCATGTATCTGTACGTCTTTGAGCTCTACAATTACAACATTTGTGTCTGTTGACCCAATATTTTCTCCGATATGCGATTGAGCAGGCGACCAGAGCACGTCCCCAGCCTTGAATTCTCGCGTAATAATTTCGCCGTTCCCTAAGGTTAACGTTCTCTTGAACGGCGTTATGGCGTAAAGGACGAAGTTGGGGTGATGATGCATTGTCGTCTTGTCACCAGGATGGTCCAGGTAACTGAGAACACGAACCTTGTCATTTTCCAGAAGCACTTTGTATTTATCACCATCTGTGACAATTGGATCCTGAGCCATCGCTACGGAAACAACCATTATTGAACACAAAAAAATCGCTACACGTAACAGCTTCATCACTTTTCCCTTTCGTTTAGTGGTTCAGCAGTTGAGTTCTTACCATCTTGGTTGTTGCCCAACGTATGGTTCACCTGCGGGGGCGAACAATTCGTACATGCCTGAAAACTCAGATTATCAAGCGACCGTCAGGTGCAACCACTGGTTAGCGCTTTTAGTAAATGCATGCGTCGAGGATTGAAAGCACCTCTTGAAGGACGGCATCGGGTGCTTTTCCGATATGTTTTGCTTTTCGTGATCGGAAGTCTATGGATTTCACCTGTTCCACCATGATGACGCCGGTAACTTCTTGATTCGTCGGTATGGGAACATGAAATGGGAAGTCTCGGCGAGTGTTGGTGATAGGGCAAGCGATGCAAAGGCCCGTACTCTTGTTGAAAAGATCGTGACTGACGACCAACGCAGGGCGACGTCCCATCTGCTCGTGCCCGGATTGAGGATCAAAGGTTAGCGCAATGAAATCACCGCGCTGGGGGATGTATGGTGACACCTACCAAATCTCCCTTCCTTGGGGCTTTCCCCAGTCAATCTCTGGTGCTTGATAATCCTTGGGAATTTGGCTGACCAGTTGCCTTAGGTCATGGCCACCACGCACGCGGCGAAGAGGTGTGACAATCAAATTGCCTTCGTGGACAGACAGATTCACGGAATCCCCAACGTGAACTTCGATTGTCGATAGAATCTCTCTGCTCAGTCTGACGCCTTGACTGTTGCCCCATTTTTGAACTTTGGTTATCATTCCGCACCTCCATGGATAGCCAATGTATATCCACAGAGCACTGATGTCAAGTTTCTTTCGGCGCTAACGCCGCCGATAACCGGCGCCAAACGCTGGCGAAGCCAGCGGGTAAGGCGTCCGTGTTGATCGGTTTGTTAGCCGTAACTTTATGGAAGAGGGTCGCTCACCATTAGACACTGAAGCAAGGTCAATAAGGTGAAAGGACCGCTTAGAGAGCCCGATCACGACCCATCAACTATTGTTGCCGTCTCTCCGCCCATGCTTGCAGGATATCAAGCCATTCTGCCTTAGAGGTGTAGAACAGCTCGTGGCCGCCACCTATTTCCAGTACCTGCTCTGTAACAACCGCATTAGACATCTTATCCAACGCTGGTTTACAGGAGCCAGCAATCTGGTCGCTCCTGTCATAGGCCGATAACAACTGCCCACGGGCCATTGACGCCCGATTTTGAGCGAACTGGAGGGTGCCTCCGAAGCCGCTGCCTTCTTTGCCGCAACCCGCAAAATTGACGTACGCAATTTCAGGATTGGCGAGCATAGACATCACCAACATAGTGATCATACCGCCCTTGGAATGTCCCGCCACCGTAATTTTCTTCGCCGGCACACCGGCAGCAAGTAACTTCCTCACCTGTACGGAGACCTTCTCAGCGTACACGTCGTTCTTAACCCGACTACGCTCTTCACCGATAACGACAAAACCTCGCTTCGCAAGCCCCTTCAGGATACCTGAATAATCATAGGACCTGGCCCGAGGTCCTCCCTGTTCAATGGCCAATCCGTGCATATAGAACAAATACCTGGCACTTGAATCGATCACGTCGGGTACGTCCTTTTCCACGGTGCCTGCGAAAGCGGTTGTACAAACGGTGAAGATAATAATACCCATCGGGGTGCCATGACGCAGATAGAAGCACATTCTCTTTAAAAGGCTGCGGACTCTCGAAAAGCTACAATTCAATATCACAGGGGTCGATAACAAGTTCTGGTTCATATTCGCCTCTGTTTATGGCAACGTAGCGTTTAGCTGCCGGCGCGCTTGCGGGCGCCTCGACACTTGCCTTCGCTTCTTCCCATTGAACGGTAGCCCTCTTGCAAGCGTGATCGGTCAGCTACAACGCCTGGTTATACCCTTCTTCGGTCGGTCAGTGACCCAGACACGTACTTATGGATGATGCTTGAAATGAGTGTCTGGTATGGGATTCCTTCCTGGGCAGCTATTACCTGGACTTGGTTCAAGTCCCTCGATGACATGCGGATGTTGATGCGCTTGTCCTTCAGCATGGTATTGCGAGCTGCCGTGCGAAGAGTCCGAATCTCGGCCTTCAGATCCTTGACACTACGCCATTCGCCTCGCTCGTAGGATTCAAGGATCTTCTTCTCTTCTGTCTCATCCATGATTCTCTTCATGTCACTTCCCCTCGTACTTGGCCGTCGCCTTCCTGCTTGGAATTATCGTCTTGAGGAATATTTCGTCGCCGTTTCTTACGAACGGTACCAGACACACGTAATCATCAATCCGAACGACAGCGATCATCTGCTCCGGATACGACTTCTGATTTGGGTGTTTAACGATATCAATGACTTCATCTCGCTCGAACAGAATGACGACTTGCTCGAATGAAATACCTCGGTTGGCCCTCAACCAATCGTTCTTCTCATTGCTCCAATCAAACAGCAGCATGATCTGAATCTATGACGAGGTGTGCCTTTTGTCAATCTGGCATTTCTTTGGGGTATAACGTAGCGTTTAGCTGCCGGCGCGCTTGCGGGCGCCTCGGAACTTGCCCTCGCCTCTTCCCATTGAACGGTAGCCCTCTTGCAAGCGTGATCGGTCAGCTACAACGCCTGGTTAGCCGAAGATTTTGTATATGCCTAAACCCATGCCGATAATCAGTGATCCTGATATGGAGAATATCAACAGTCCAGAGTAACTCTTGTTCACCTCCAGAATATCATTGGAAGTGCGTTCCTCCAACGAGGATTGACCTGCAGGCCTCGAAAACTGATAGTCGTAGTCTGCCATTTTCCTCTTCGTACTCATTGCGTCGAGCAAGCCAATAACAAACAGCAGGCTCCCAAGCACGAATTGGATTTCACTAAATAGTTCAGCGGACCATTGACCGACCAGTAGGCATATTGTCAGACCGACGAGGGTGTTGCGGCTATCAGAAGTGCGACGCGCTTGGCAACGTATGAAAAGGCCTCCCTCTACTTCGTCCTTCATCATGCGCGTTTCCTGTTTGTCGGCTAACAGTTGCTTATCGAGATGGGTGCGTTGCCCATTCTGGGGGTTCGTTTGATAGCGGATTAGCCATGGTAGCGCGATAGTACAGGAGCGGGGACTTCACGCCGGGTCGGGTTATGGAGTCCGTCGATAGTCCGGTAGCCAGCAATGGCGCAGAGCATGATCTTTGCACTCCCTCTGTCGGCAATCGACAACGCTACGGAGGAGCGTCGCCATGGTAGAGGGGCAGGGTGGGGGAGTCAAGGGCGAGATTCCAGTAAATTCAAAGGGCTGGGGCGATCTTGACAAGGCCTTGCAGCGAAACGGGATCGTCGGTCAGCAGGCCTGTTGGGCTGTGACCTGGGTCAAGCGCTTCAAAGGCTTGGCCCCGGCTGTCCCCTTGGGGGGCAGGAATCCCGCCGACGTGGATCGCTTTCTCTCCTCTTTACTGAGCAATCCCCACGTCGCGCCCTGGCAGATCGACCAGGCCTCGGAAGCGCTGCGCATTCTCTTTCAGGAGGTGCTCGTCGCGCCATGGGCGCGGCCCTGGGTCTGGCCCGCCCGCCCTGCGGGGCCCGTGGTCGCCAAGAAAAAGGCCCGGCCCGTGGCGACAGCGGCTGAGGAGGCGCTGCTCCTGAGGTTGCGCAACGAGGTCCGTGTCCGTCGCTACTCGCCGAAAACCGAGCAGGCGTATGCCGGCTGGGCGCTGCGCTTCCTGGTTTTCAGGCGCGGACGCGATTCGGAAACCCCGCCGGGCGGGCTGGTGCGGGAATTCCTGGAACGGTTGGCCACGGTCGAACTCGTCTCGGCCAGCACGCAGAACCAGGCGCTGAATGCCTTGGTTTTCTTCCTGGAGCGGGCGGTCGGCACGCCGGTCGGGGAGATCGGCGAGTTCCCGCGCGCGAAGAGACCGCGGCGCTTGCCGGTGGTCCTCAGCCCCGGCGAGGTGCGCCGGCTCCTCGCCGCGATGTCTGGCGTCTGCGCGCTGATGGCCGAGTTGCTCTACGGCGCCGGCCTGCGGCGCGCGGAGTGCGCGAACCTGCGGGTCCGCGACCTGGATTTCGAGAACAACCGGATTACCGTCCACGAGGGAAAGGGACGGAAGGACCGCGAGACGGTGCTCCAGAAGGCCGTGCGGGAGGCCGGTCGTCGGGCCGGCATCGCACGGACGGTCGGCTGCCACACGCTGCGTCACTGCTTCGCGACGCACCTGCTGGAATCCGGGCACGATATCCGCACGGTGCAGGAATTGCTCGGCCACGCGGACGTCTCGACGACGATGATCTACACGCACGTCCTGAACCGGCCGGGGCCGGCGGTGCGGAGCCCGTCGGATGCGCCCGCGCCGTCGCCCGCGGAGGACTGATCGATTTCGCGCGCGCCGGGCGGGGGCTATGTCCGCCCGAGCACCTCGAAGAAGTACTGCTCGTAGCGGTCGACGATCTTTTCCTGGCCGAAGCGCTGCACGGCGATCTGGCGGGCGCGCCGCGAAAATGCGGCCCAGCGGCGGGTGTCGGTGAGCAGCTCGACGCCGCGCGCGGCCAGGCCGGCGACATCGCCGACGTCGAGGAGATACCCGCTCTTGCCGTCCTCGACGACTTCCGGCAGGCCGCCGACGCGGTAGGCCAGCACCGGCACGCCGCAGGCCATCGCCTCCAGCGGCGCGAGGCCGAAGGATTCCATCTCGGAGGGGTGCAGCAGCAGGTCGGCCGCGCCGTACCACGCCTCGACGTCGCCGATCGCCTTGAGGCAGTGCACGCGGTTCTCGATGCCCAGTTCGCGCGCCGTCTCCTCGGCGCGCGGCCGGTCCGGGCCGTCGCCGATCATGTAGAGCTGGGCCGGGATTTTCGCCGCGATCCGGGAGAACGCCTCGACGACCTCCCAGACGCGCTTGACGGGGCGGAAGTTCGAGACGTGCAGCAGCACCTTCTCGCCGGGGCGCGCGATCTCGCCGCGTTTCTTCGCGTCCCGCGGGCGGGCAAAGCGTTTCGTGTCGACGAAGTTCGGGATCACGCGCACCTCGCGGTCGAGGTGGAACTCGCGCTGCGTGGTCTCGGCGAGCGCCTGCGACACCGCGGTCAGGCCGGAGGAGCGCAGCATGCCGAAGCGGGTGATCTCCCAGTACGAGGGGTCGAGGCCGACGAGCTGCACGTCGGTGCCGTGCAGCGTGGTCACGGTCTTGACCTCGCAGCCGCCCATCTGCTGGCCGAGGAAGACCGCGACCGAGTGCGGGATCGCGTAGTGGGCGTGCACCAGGTCGAGCCGCTCCTGGCGGATCACCTGCGCGACCTTGGTCGCCAGCGCCAGCGTGTAGGGCGGGTACTGGAAGAGCGGGTAGGTCACCACCGGCACGCGGTGGAAGGAGAGGCCGTCGACGATGCGCAGCCGCGCCGGGAACTCGGTGCTGATCACGTGCACCTGGTGGCCGCGCTCGGCGAGCGCGACGCCCAGCTCGGTGGCGACGACGCCCGATCCCCCGAAGGTCGGGTAGCAGACGACGGCGAGGCGCAGCTTCGCGCGGCGGCGCGCGGCGCGAGCGCTCACGCCCGCTCCCCGAAGAGCAGCTGGCGCGGGTCGGTCACGGGCAGCGGCGCGCTCGCGACCAGGCCCTCGCCGAACGGGCGGCCGATCAGGCCGCCGTAGTGGCGGTCGCGAAACTCGACGTTCGCGAAGACGTCGTTCGAGCCCGCGGCGCGCACCGAGCGGCTGCCGACCTGCGAGCGGTGGGCGTACATCGCCTTTTTCTTGAGCGGCCAGACGTCGGTCACGTCGACGACGAGGTCGGGGTGGCGGTAGTTGCGGCAGGGGTAGTAGTAGAGCAGGCGCGCGAACCACGGCCCCTCCGGCCCGGCGAGCTTTTTCAGCCGCGCCTCGAAGAAGGCCGCCTGCACCAGGCGTCCGGCGATGGCGTGGTCGGGGTGCGCGTCCTCGTACCAGGGGGCGAGCACGACGTCGGGGCGGTGGCGGCGGATCGCGTCGGCGACCGCGTGGCGGTGCTCGAGCGTGAACTCCAGGTGCGCGTCGGGGAGGCCGAGGTTCTCGCGCGCGGCGAGCCCGAGGATCTTCGCGGCGCGGCAGGCCTCGCGCTCGCGCGTCGTCGCGTCCCCGCGGGTGCCGCTCTCGCCGCGCGTCATCTCGACGGCGACCACGCGCAGGCCGGCCTTGGCGCAGGCGGCCACCGTCCCGCCGATGACCAGTTCGATGTCGTCGGGGTGCGGGCCGAGCGCGAGCACGTCGCAGCCGGCGCTCCCGCCGCGGCCGGGTCGTGCGGGGAGAGAGCAGGCGAAGAGCGGCGGCGCGGCGCTCCGGCGTGCGGTCATGGTCGTGGTCTCCGGCCGGTCATTGGCCGGCGCCCTGTTCCGGGACGATCGTCCCGAAATGATGGAGCGCCGTGTCCATCGGCAGCGTCTCGAGGAGCTCGTCGACCAGCCCCGGTCCGTACTTGCCGAGGAAATAGTAGGCCGAAAGCGTGCGCTCCTGCAGGCCGCCGTTCGGGAACAGCCGCGTCCGGGCGCGCTCGAGCTGGTCGCGCGCGGTGTCGGATTTTTTCCGCAGTTCGGCGAGCGAACGCGACTCGAGTTCCTTGAGGAGGAAATCGACCTTGCCGCGCGCCTGCTCGGCGCGCTGCGCCAGGTCGGGGTGCTCGGGGGCGAGGCTCTCGGCGAGTTTCGCGACCGGCTTCAGCGCGGCCTCGCGCGTCTTCTCCCAGAGCGCCGGGGCGGCGAAGCGCTGTTCGCGGCGGACGATCGCGGTCAGAGCGCGGTCGGTCCCCTCGCGCAGGTCAGCGGGGTCGACGCCGAATCGCCCGAGGGTTTTCTCGACCCCCGGCTCGACGAGCGTGAGGCTCGCGCGCAGCACGATCGCCGGGTCCGGGATGCCCAGCGCCCGATAGCCGGGGAGCACCTGGAGGAAGTAGGCCAGTTCGGTCGGCCCGGCGACGTAGGCCGCGGTCGGCAGCAGGAAGTCCTGAAGCTGCGGGCGCAGGTGCACGGCGGCGGAGAAGTCCCCGGGCCGCTCGTCGAGGCGGCGCAGCAGCCCGAGCAGCGTGTGGTCGGCGTGCGGTGTGCGGAACAGGCCGCGCTCGAAGGTCACCGGCTGGCGCTTGCCCCCCTCGAGCAGGAAGAACGGGGTGCGCTTCTCCATCTTCTGGAGGATCGGCCGGTACCCCAGGCCGGCGACCCAGCGGCCGCGCTCCTGGCAGGTCCGGGTCAGCGCGAGCGGCTCCTCGAGCACGCGGGCCCAGAGCAGCCGCGCGCAGACGGCGAGGCGCGGGTCCATCGAGTCGGCGACGACCAGGCCGTGACGGCCGAAGAGGCGATCGAGGTGACGCGAGAACCAGGTCCCCCAGTCCGGGCTGCGCTCGAGGTCCTCGGTCAGTCCCGCGAGGAGCGCCGGCGTGAACTCGGTGGCGGGGGAGGCTGCGAAGAACGCCTCGGCGAAGCGCCTCGCCCCCGCGTCGAGGGGGATCGTCCCCACGGGGGCGCCGCGGTGCTCGTCGGCGACGGGGACCGAGAAGCGCGCCGGTCCCTGCGCGCCGAACGTCCAGGCCTGGTTCACCTCGTCGAGGTCGTGGTCCTCGGTTTCGGACCAGAAGACCGGCACGAACGGGCGCCCCTGCCGTGCGCTCAACTCGCGGGCGACGCGGATCGCGGTCAGCGTTTTCAGCAGCGTGAAGAGCGGGCCGCCGAGCAACCCCGCCTGTTGCCCGGTGACGACCGCGGGGGCGCCGTCGGCGAGCAGGCGCAGGCTCGCGAAGACCTCGGGCGGCGAGCCGAGCGCGCGGTGCCGCTCCTCGAGCGCGGCGAGCACGTCGGGGGCGATCCGGCGCAACACGGGGAGCGTGTCGGGGGCCAGGGAGAAGGCGAAGTTCCCGGCGGCGCGCAGCGGCTCGACGCCCGCGAGCAGGCCCGCCGCCGGGTGGTGGCGCGGCAGGAACTCCGCGTACGGCCGGCTGCGCTTCCAGAGGAGGGTCATGGTCGCGGGCGCCGCTTCAGCCCTTGGTCCTGCGCTTCGGCACGGCGGCCTTTTTCGGCCTCGGGACCGCTGCTGGTGCGACCCCGGCTTTTTTCCTCGGTGCGGCCGCGCTCTTGGAGGCGGCTTTTTTCGTCGCGGCGGCCTTCTTCGGCACGGCGGCCTTCTTCGGGACGGCACTCTTCCTGCCCGTGGGTTTCAGCGCCGTGCGCCGCACGGGCGGGAGCGCGTCCTTCGCGGCGATCCGTGCGGCGGATTTCGTGGCGGCTGTCAGGCCTGAGCCCGCCGCGGTCTTGCGCGCCGCGACGCTGGCGACGGGCACCGGCTTGGCGTCCGCCCAGAGCTCCTCGAGGCCGAAGTAGAGCCGTTTCTCGTAGTGAAAGACGTGGACCACGAAATCCACGTAGTCCAGCAGCACCCACGAGCCCTCCTGGAGCCCCTCCACGGAGAACGGGCGCTCGCCCTTCTCGAGGAGTTTCTCGCGCACGCCCTCGGCGATCGCCCGGACGTTGGTGTCCGAGCTCCCGGTCGCGATGATCATGTAATCCGTCACCGACGAGAGGCCGCGAATGTCGATGGCCTTCACATCCTTGGCCTTCTTCTCTTCCGCAGCGCGGACTGCGAGGCGAACCAGATCCCGGACTGTTGCCATTCAGGCTCCTTTCGTGTGCCGCGGGAGCGTCCCGCGGGATGTCGCTGTGCTGCGGCGGTAGAGGCCGCCGCGGTCGATCGCGCGCTCGACCGCCGGCGGGACGAGATACCGGATCGAAGCGCCGCGGGCGACCCGGGCGCGTATCGTCGAGGCCGCGATCGAGAACTGCTCGGTCGGCAGCAGAAAGACCTGCGTGCCGGCCGACGTCCGCCAGGACTGCCCGCCGCCGGGCAGGCGCCTGGGCGCGCTGAGCCCCCAGGCCTTCGGGGCGTGGCGGCGCGGGTCGGCGAGCGGGTGGCCGACCCGCGGGAACAGCGCGAAGTGCGCCTCGGCCGCGAGCACGTCGGCATCGTGCCAGGTGCCGATCTCCTCGAAAGCGTCCATGCCGATCAGAAAGACCAGCGCCGTTCCCGCCGGAAAGCGGCCGGCCAGCTCGCGGAGCGTCTCGACCGTGTAGGATTTTCCTCCCCGGCGCACCTCGAGATCGATTGCGCCGAAGGCGGGGTTGCCGCGGATCGCCAGGCGCACCAGCGCGAGGCGTTCGGCCCCGGAGGGGAGGTGCGTCCCCTTGTGCGGCGGGAGATTCGCGGGAACGAACAGGACCCGCTCGAGATCGAGTCGCTCCCGGATTTCCTCGGCGAGGGCCAGGTGGGCGATGTGGATGGGATTGAAGGTGCCTCCGTAGATGCCGATGCGCCGCGCCCCGGCCGGCGACTGAAAGGGGCCTGTTTGCCTGGGGCTCCTGTTCACGGACGGCTGCTGCCGCGGGCTGCGGAACGGCGGACGGCGACGTCGGCGGGGTCGAAGGGCAGCCGCCCGAAGATCTTGGCTTCGACCGCTTCCATCGTGGCCCAGTTGCGCCGGATGCGCTCCTCGATGTCGGTGCGGCCCTGGCTGTAGCGCACGATCAGGTCGCGGAAACGCTCGGGCAGGCTGACGACGCGAATGTAGAGCACCCGCTTGTCCGCGTAGTTCACCAATTCGGCGCCCGTCACCGGACCGCGCGGGTTCCAGTCGCCGAGGTGGACGTGCCGCTCGACGATTTCCGCGACCGCGTCGAGCCCCAGTTCGCGCAACACCCGGCCGCCCTCGGCGGCGTGGTCCAGGTGGCTCTCGATGCAGGGGGCCTTGGCGATGTCGTGCAGCAGCGCGGCGGCCTCGATGAGCCCGACGTCCACCGCATCCCCCCGCTCGTGCAGCGCCTCGGCGATCCTGCGGGCGACCCGGGCGACCTGGGCTGAGTGACGGCGGATGTGCGTCGGGACGCCGTGCGCCGCAAGCAGCCGCCTGCAGGTGACGGTCGAGGGGCTTGTCCCGCGAATCCGCAGAGGCTTGCCGGGGCCGCAACGCCCCGCCCCCGCGTGATTGCTCGTGATTGCCATGGGACGATCTTCTCCCGCCGCCACGGGTATGTCAACCGGGCTGCGCCAACTGAGAAAGACGCAATCTTGAGGACCTTTGACTCCCGGGGGCGAGCCGTGCACGATGGCGAACGGGGGGCGACACATTGACAGGGCGCGGATGCACCGGGGCGGGGCGGCCGGGAATCGCCTGTTTCATCACGCCGCACGGCTTTGGGCACGCGGCGCGCGCGGCTGCGGTCATCGGCGCCCTGCACGAGCTCGTCCGGGGCCTGCAGCCGCACCTGTTCACCACCGTGCCGCGCTGGTTCTTCAGCGAGTCCTTGGGGATGGATTTCTCGCTCCACAGCCTCGCGACCGATGTCGGGCTGGTCCAGCACGGACCGCTCGGGGAGGATCTCCCGGCGACCGTTGCGCGCCTGCGCGAACTCTACCCTCCGGACAACGCTCTCGTGGCGCGCCTTGCCGGCCGGCTCTCGCGGCTGGGCTGCCGCCTCGTTCTCTGCGACATTTCGCCGCTGGGGATTGCAGTGGCACGCGCCGCCGGACTGCCCTGTGTGCTCGTGGAGAATTTCACCTGGGGGTGGATCTATCGCGGCTGCGCCCCCCGGGAACCCGGGCTGCTTCCGTTCGCCGACCTCCTCGACGGCCTGGTCGACCGGGCCGATCTGCGGCTGCAGGCCCAGCCCGTCTGCCAACCCGCTCCCGCCGCGGTACAGGTCGCGCCGATCAGCCGCCGTCCAAAAACCTCACGCGCCGCAACGCGGTCAGCGCTGGGGATCGCGGGGCGGCGGCCTGCGGTACTCGTCACGATGGGGGGAATCCCGCACGGCGGATTCGCGGTGAAGCCGCTGCTCGATCTTCCCCGGGTTGATTTTATCCTGGCGGGCGCCGCCCCGCGGCGGCGGCGGGTCGGAAACGTCCTGCTGCTGCCGCACCACTCCGGCCTCTTTCACCCCGACCTCGTCGCTGCCGCGGACGCGGTGGTCGGCAAGATCGGCTACAGCACCGTTGCGGAAACCTGCCGCTCCCGCGTCCCCTACGGGTTTGTCCCACGGGCGGGATTCCGCGAGTCGGCAATCCTCGCCCGCTGGCTGATCGGCAGGGGCCGCGGACTGCGGCTCGACCCGGCCGCCTTCGCCTCGGGGTCGTGGGTGCGGCGTGTCCCCGAGCTGCTCGACCTGGGCCGGCCGACAGAACGCTTCCCCGACGGCGCGCGCCAGGCCGCCCGACTGATCGTCGAACGCTTCGATATCTGAGCGGCTGACGAAAAAATAAAAGTATTCAGGATGCTGAACGTGAAGGTGCCGATGTCACGGTTCAGCGAGGCGGCTGGGGCGTCACTGAGGGAAGATGCGCGGAGCCGCCGTAAAGCCCGGCGCGGTGACCGGGGCGGTCCCGCAGGGACGCAGGCTCGTTGTTTGAGCCGCAGGCGAGTTACGAGCCTGCGAGCCCCGGGCACCGTGATGGGTAGGCGGCGTAGACGCACGACCGAAGGGACGTCCCTGTTGCCGCGCGCACGCGGACGGGTCGCTGTACTCCGGTTTGTTAAATCACGTTCCCCGCCGGGCGGCGCTCCGGCACCCGCCGCTTCGGCACCTCTCCCGCCTTGAACGCCGCCGAAACATAGAGCCCGCAGTAGCAGCTGCCGTACTCCATGACGTCCGGGGGGCGATACACGCAGGGGCACATGATGTCGCGGTCTTTCTCGCGCACGCCGGAGGCGAGGCGGCAGGGGCAGGACATGTAGCCGTAGCGGTCCTTGTTCACGACGAGCGCCTCGAGCATCTCGGTGACGAGCGCCTCGTCGGCGTTGAAGAAGTACCCCTGAGGCTCCTGGGCCTGGCGAACCATCTCGCGGAAGCGCACGAGGTCCATCACAGCCCCAGCGCCTTTTTGATCGTCTCTTCGTTGTTGCCGACGACGACCTTGTCCCCGATCACGATCGTCGGGAACGAACACTCGGGATTGAGGCGGCGCACCTCCGCGAGGACCGCGTCGCGTTCGGCACCGCTGAGCGTGTCGACGTCGGTGAATGCGAACTCGACCCCGCAGTCGGCGAGGAACTTCTTGGCGGCCTTGCAGTGATGGCAGGTGCTCAAGGTGTACATTTTCACGTCCGGCTGAGCCATGAGCGGGTCTCCCTTTCCTGGATGGTCTGATCTGCAGTCTGTATAGCACCCCCGCGGCGCAATTGTCCAGACGCGCGCTTGGGCGGCGTTGACTTTGCCGGCCCTGGAGCGGAAAATGCAGGTCTCGCGCGGAGACGCCCGGGAGCGCAACCTGTATGAAGGATGCCGACCACGCAAGGAGAGATCGACCATGGCAGGTTACAACGGCGAAAAGGTCCTGGAGCGGGTCCGCCAGCTGGTGGACCGTTCCCGTCACGTTGGCACGAACGTCACCTTGTACACCGGCCCCGAACTCGGGCGCCTCGCGGAGAGTTCCGGCCAGCGCAACATCTTCGGCGGCTACAACTGGGACACCCGCGTGCGCAACCGTTCCGCCAAGTACACCGTCATCGCCGGTTCCGGCGCGGTGCAGCCCAAGCAGCTGAGTCCCGAGCAGCAGGAGACTCTCACGGGCATGGACCGGGAGTTCGCCCGGGTCTTCGGGGGCGAGCAGGGCGGGAAGACCTTTGCCGGGCACGCCAATCAGCTGCCGATCGACTACGTCTACCGCGTCATGGGCTCCGGCGACGACCCGCTGTTCACCTTCAACTGCCACCTGCTCGTGTCGACAAAGAACCGCACGAACCACCACGTCCCCTACATGTGGGGCAAGATGTACCACGAGCGCGACCTGGTCCCGGGGGCCGAGGACCTCTACATCCTGATGGTGCCCGACATCCACACCGGCAACTTCGGGCGTTTCTACGGCTTCCCCGAGAGCAACGTCACGGTCGGCATCGGCTGCGACTACATGGGCGAGGCCAAGAAGGGGATGCTGCGCATGGCCATGTACCAGGCCAAGCAGCGCGGCTACCTCGGGATTCACGCCGGCACCAAGGTCGTGCGCGCCCAGAACGCGCGCAGCGGCGGCTTCACCCGCTACGGCGTGGCGATCCTCGGCAACTCCGGGACCGGCAAGACGACGAATGTCGGGCACACCCACTTTCTCGATCTGCCGGGGGAGCAGTCGCTGGTGGTGCAGGACGACTTCGTCGGGCTGCGGCTCGCCGACGGACGCGTGCTCGGCACCGAGCAGGGACTCTTCCTGAAAACCGACCTCGACGCCGACGACGTGCTGCTGCGTCCCGCCGTCGAGTCCCCGGCGTTCGTCTCGCAGAACCTCTACATCGACCACCAGGGCGAGATCCTCTACCTCGACGAGGACCTCTGCGCCAACGGGCGCGGCATCCTGCCGATCAAGGCCCTGCCGCGCGACCGCCGGCACACCTCGATCGACCTGCCGCCTCTGGAAGAGCTGGATTCCATGATGATCATCTTCAACACGCGGCGCAACACGGTCTGCCCGATACTCCAGGAGTTGAACCCGGAGCAGAGCGCGGCCTACTTCATGCTCGGCGAGTCGATCGAGACCGCAGCCGGCGACCCCGCTAAGGCCGGCCAGAGCGTCCGCGAGGTGGGGACCAACCCCTTCATCGTCGGCGACTCGACCGAGGAGGGGAATATCTTCTACGAGTACCTCAAGCGCTACGAGGGGAAGGTGCGCTCGTTCCTGCTCAACACCGGGGGAGTCGGGCGAGATCCCGGACCCTTCGAATCCGCTGGCGCCAAAACGCCCCGCCAACCGCCCGTGGAAGAACGGCATCGGCTACGTCACCCGCGCGCTCTTCCGCGACACCGGGGAGTGGAGCGACGACCCGGACTACGGCACGCGGGTGCTGACTTCGGGAGTGACCGACGAGCACGGGAAGATCTACGACATGAAGCGTTTCGACCCGCACCGCCTCTACGGGGCCGCCGAGAGGGAAGCCTTCGTGAAGAAGCTCAACCGCGAGCGCATCGACTACCTCGAGCGCTTTCCGAATCTCGACGCCCGGGTCCGGCAGGCGATCCTGGACACGCACCGGCTCTAGGCCGCCCGCCGTGGTGGAACTCGATCCGGCGAACCCGATCCGCGTCCTTGTCGTCGACGACTCGCATCTGGTGCGCCGCACGATCGAGAAGCTCCTCGACGCGGACCCGGGGGTGAAGGTCGTCGGGATCGCCGCCGACGGTCTGGACGCGCTGGCGAAGATCCGGGATCTGCGCCCCGACGTGGTGACCCTCGATGTGCTGATGCCGCGGCTGGACGGGCTCAAGGTCCTGGCGTGCGTCATGCGCGAGAGCCCGGTGCGCGTGCTGATGCTCTCCTCGCTGACCCAGGAGGGTGCGGACGAAACGCTCCAGGCGCTGGAGCTCGGCGCCGTCGACTTCATCGACAAGACGGCTCTGCTGGTCAGCGGCGACCCTGCGACCGCGGGCCGGGAACTCCTGAGCAAGATCCACACCGCAGCCGCGGTCGATCCTTCCCGGCTCGGCCGGCGGGATGTGGACCCGCGGCGGGACTTCGGTCGTTCCGGCGCTGCCGCGACCGGGCGGCGCCGACGTGGTGGTGATCGGGGCCTCCACGGGCGGCCCCCCGGCGCTGCAGGCGCTGATTCCGGCGCTGCCGGCGGATCTCCCCGCCGGGGTCGTGGTTGTCCAGCACATCCCCGCGGGTTTCACCCGTCCGCTCGCAGCCCGCCTGGACGGCGCCAGCGCGCTCTCGGTTCGCGAGGCCGAACAGGGCGACCGCGTTCGCCCCGGCGAGGTGCTCGTCGCCCCCGGCGGTCGTCACCTGACCTTCTGCCAGCCGCGGCGGCGAGTTGGTCGTGGTCCTCGGTTCCGAGCCGTCGGAGACGCTGCACCGGCCGAGCGTGGATGTCACGATGCAGTCCGCGGCAGAGCTGCGGGGGCGCCGGAGCGCCGGGGTGCTCCTCACCGGCATGGGCACCGACGGCGCCTGGGGGATGTGGGCGATTCGCGCCCGCGGCGGGTGGACGCTCGCCGAGAGCGAGGAGAGCTGCGTCGTCTACGGCATGCCGCGAGCAGCCGTCGAACTGGGGGCGGCGTCGGAGGTCGTGCCGCTCGGGAAGCATCGCCGCCCGCCTGACCGCCGCCGCTGCAGGCCGCTGAAAAGCCCCATCTGCGGTGCGGGAGGGGTTGAATCCCTCCTCCGCTACACGGTTTGTCGTCGGGCCGGGGTTGATCCCCGCCCGAAGTCATACGCGCAGTTCAGGTTCTCCGGCGGGAGCCGCCGGGGCGCGACCTGCCGCTGCCGCCGCTCCGGCCGGGCGCCGGGCCGCTGCGGGGGCCGCTGCGCGGGCGAATGCCGCGCGCTTCCAGGTCGCGCTCGCGCTCGCGCCGCTCCCGCGCCGCGGCCTCGCGCCACCCCGGCCGCACCTCGGCGAGGTGCTCCTGGTCGTGCCAGATCACCGGGATCTTGTAGCCGATGAGCTTTTCGATCGCCTCGAGGTTCAAGGCCCCGCTCTCGTCGGCGAGCGAGATCGCCTTGCCCGCGGCCCCGGCGCGCGCCGTGCGGCCGATGCGGTGCACGTAGTCCTCCGGGTCCTGGGGCAGATCCCAGTTGACCACGAGCGAGACCGCGTCGATGTGCAGCCCGCGCGAGGCGACGTCGGTGGCGACCATGACCGGCAGCTCGCCGCTCTTGAACTCCTCCATGAGCTTGAGGCGCCGCGCCTGCTCGAGGTTGCCCGGTGATGCCGCGCGCCCGCACGCCGTGGTGCTCGAGCAGCTTGGCCACCTTCTCGGCCTCGGCCTTGGTGTTCGTGAAGATCATCGTCCGCTCCGGCTTCTCGCGCTCCATGATGCCGAGCAGCAGCCCCGGCTTCTCCTCGCGCGCGACGTGGTGCAGGACCTCCTCCGCGAGCTCGGCGGTCATCCTCTCGGGGGTCGCCCGCACCTCGGCCGGCAGGTTCATGTACTCGTAGGTCACCTCGGTGACCGAATAGTTGAGCGTCGCGGAAAAGAGCATCGTCTGGCGCCGGTCGTAGTGCGGCAGGCGCCGCAGGATGAAGCGCAGGTCCTGGACGAAGCCCATGTCGAACATCCGGTCGGCCTCGTCGATGACCAGCATCTCGACGCCCTCGGTGTGCCAGACCCCCTGCTTGAGAAAGTCGATGAGCCGCCCCGGCGTGCCGACGACCAGGTCCGCCCCGAGCCGCAGCGCCTGGCGCTGCTTCTCGTAGTCGACGCCGCCGAAGATGGCGACCGCCGAGAGGCCGGTGTGCGCGCCCATGCTCCGGGCCTCGCTCTCGATCTGGACGGCCAGTTCGCGGGTCGGCGCGATGATCAGCGCGCGCGGCTTCGGTCCGTCCACCGGGCCGCGCCGGAGCAGGCGCGAGAAGATCGTGATCAAAAAGGCCGCGGTCTTGCCCGTCCCGGTCTGCGATTGCGCGGCCACGTCCCGGCCCTGGAGCGAGAGCGGCAGCACCTTGGCCTGCACCGGCGTGCACTCGGTGTAGCCGGCGTCGGCGATGCCGGCCTGCACCTCGGGCGGCAGGTCGTAGGCGGCGAAGCGGGTCGGGTCCGCCGGCGGGGTCCACGGGGGGATCGGCGGCAGATCCGGCAGGGGGACGTGCTCGCGGGGGCCCTCCTCGCGGGGGCGGCGCTCCCGGCCGCGGCTCTGGCCGCTCCTGGTCGACGGGTTCGGCCGCGGTGACGGGGGGGCGCCGGCTCCGGATCCGGCGCCGGCCTCCGGTTCCCGTCCGTCGCCGAGGTCCTCGGCCGCCGGTCGACGGTGTCGTGTCCTCCGCTCCGGGTGCGGGCGTGCCCCCCTCCTTCGGCCGGCTGCCGCCGCCGCGCCGCCGCCGGCGCCGTGCCCGCTTGGGCGCGTCGGCGTCGGCTTTCGGCCCGGCGTCCCCGCCGGCGTTGTCACGCGCGGGGGGCGTCTCGCGGTGCCGCGGTGCCCGTTCCGCCTGAACCGGTGCGGCCGCCGCTCTCCCGGTCGCCGGCGCGGGCCCGTCGTGCCGCCCCTGCCGCGCCCGCGGCCGCCGCGCCGGCGCCGCGCCGGCTTGACGGCATCCTGGTCCGCGCTTTTGCCCGCGGCCTCCCCGCCGGTGGCCGCGGGCTGCTCCCGGCGCTTGCGTTCCGCAGGGTGTTCCCCGGCCTTGTCCCCCGCGCCGGCGGCTGTCCTTGTGCTCGGCGGCCGGTTTCGCCGCGGCCGGGTGGGCGGGCTTTTCCGGGATCCGGATCCTGGCCCGGTTTCGGCTTCGGGTTCCTTCGCTCCGAAGAGCTTCTTGAGCAGTTTTTTGATCATCGGTCGAACGTCCTTTCGGGTGTGGGCTAGAACTTCTCCGTGAGATCGAAGAGCTTCTGGTATTCGCGGATCGAGTAGCGGTCGGTCATTCCGGCCAGGTAGTCGCAGATGATCCGCTCCGGTGCCGTGCCGTTGATGTGCGCGCGGAATCCCGGGGGGAGCAGATCCGGGTCGTCGACGTAGGCCGAGAACAGCTCGCCGAGAACCCGCTCGGCCTTGACCTCCATGCGGCGGACCCGGTAGTGGTGGTAGAGCGTCCGGTTCAAGAAGTCCTTGAGCGCCTGGAACTGCTCCGCCATCGCCGGGCTGAAGCAGACCGCCGGCCGCGCCGCCGTCCGGGCGTCGTCGGGGCTGCGGATACCCAGTTCCTCCAGCGCGGCGAGCGTCGCCCCGGCGCAGTCGACGACGAGCACGGCCGATCAGGCCGCGGATCGCGCCGGCGCAGAGCAGGCGCGCGGGCTGCCCCGGGGCCGCTTCCTCGGCTTCCCGGTAGCACTCGTCCCACAGCGGCGCCTCGTGGAGCGAGCGGAACGAGATCAGTTCCGAGGTGATGCCGTCGTCGAGGTCGTGCGCGGTGTAGGCGATCTCGTCGGCGAGGTTCACCACCTGCGCCTCGAGGGAGGGCAGCGCGCCGGGCGCATACTCGCCGGGGCCGGGGGCGTCGAAGTCGGTGTGATGCTTGGCGAGGCCTTCGCGCGCCTCCCAGGTCAGGTTGAGCCCGCGAAAACCCGGGTAGCGGTGCTCGATGACCTCGACGACGCGCAGGCTCTGGCGGTTGTGCTCGAACCCGCCCCACTCGCGCATCATGCCGTCCAGGACCCGCTCCCCCGCGTGGCCGAACGGCGGGTGGCCCAGGTCGTGAGCGAGCGCCACGGCCTCGATGAGGTCCTCGTTGAGGCCGAGCATGCGCGCGAGACTGCGCCCGACCTGCGCGGTTTCGAGCGAGTGGGTGAGGCGGTTTCGGTAGTGATCGCCCTCGTGGTAGACGAAGACCTGGGTCTTGTACTCGAGGCGCCGGAACGACGTGGAGTGGATGATGCGGTCGCGGTCGCGCTGGAAGGCGGTGCGGTAGGGCGGTTCGGCCTCCGGGTGCCGGCGGCCCCGGCTCTCGCGGCTGAGGGAGGCGAAGGGCGCAAGCAGGAGTTCCTCGCGCTCTTCGAGGCGCTCGCGCGTATTGAGGGCCAGCATCAGAAGCACCCCATCTGGCAGCCGGTCACCTTGATCCGGAGTCGCTGCACGGCGCGACCGGCCTCCGCGACGGGGACGGACTGGGTCGCGGCGACGCGGAAGATCGTCCGCGCACGGAATCCTCCCGGCGCGCGCCGCGGCGACCAGGGCGCACTCGAGTGGTCCGACGGGGACGATCTCCCCCGGATCGCCGAGGGTGGGGCGTTCACGCTTCAACGGCTGGCGCCTCCGGCATCTTCAATTCTCCACCGGGATTGCGTTGAGTCCGAAGGACGAGCGGAAGATCTCCGCCGCCTGGGTGGCGGCCGACCTGTTCGGGAAACTCCCCACCCGGATTCGATACAAAATCCTGCCCTTGACGGACGCCATGACGGTGACGGCTTCGAGACCGTTGCGCTTGATCGAGGCCGCTGTTTCCGCTGCCGCGGCGCGCTCGCTGACGGCGGCCAACTGCACGGCTGAATCGCCCCTTGCCGGTGAGCTTCCTGATCTGCGCCGCCGCGTCGGATTTCGAGCGGCGCCGTCTTGGCTCGCCGTCCTTGCCGTTGCCGGCGGCCGCGGTCTTCCGCGGGGCGGCTCTCGCGGACGCCGGAGGCGTCGGGGCTTCCGGCTGCTGCGCGTGCTCTTGCCGGGAGGCGCGGCGGGGCGGGTGTGAGTTCCTGCGCGGGGGGCTGGGCTGCGGGCAGAGCCAGCGGCGCCGGGGGCGCGACACCGCTGAGACGGTCGTAGAACGTCAGTCTGTCCGGCTGCAGGGGAGTTGCGGGGGTGCGCGGCGCCGACGGCTGGGGCTGGAGGGTCTCGGTGGGCAGTGCGCTCGGCGGTGCGGCGATCATCCGGTACGCGCTCGGCAACCCGTGACCCCTCCAGCACGCCAAGACCGAAGATGACGACCGCGGCCAGCACGATTCCGCCAAGCGCCAGGCCGACCCGCACCGCGGACGTCCCCGGTCTTTCCGGCAGCTCGGTCATGGCGTCGCTCACATCTGGTCCGGGGCCGCGATACCCATCAGGTCGAGACCGTTGCGCAGCACGATGCCGACGGCCCGGACGAGCGCGAGGCGGGCGCGGCTTGCGGCCTCGTCCTCGGTGACGACCCGGACCCGGTTGTAGTAGCCGTGGAAGGCGGCGGCCAGGCCGACCAGATAGTTCGCGAGCGGGTGCGGCTCCAGGGTCCGGGCGCACACGGCCAGAACCTCGGGGTAAGCCGGCAAGCCGTCTTGATCAGCCCGAACTCCTCGGGAAGCTCGAGACGGCCGAGGTCCGCGCCGGTCTCGTCCGCGCCCGCCGCCCCGCGCTCCGCCTGGGTGCGGAAAATGCTGGCGATGCGGGCGTGGGCGTACTGAACGTAGAAGACCGGGTTGTCCGCGGTCTTGGACTTGGCCAGTTCGAGGTCGAACTCGAGATGGCTTTCGCAGCGGCGCATGACGAAGAAAAAGCGCGCGGCGTCCGCCCCGACCTCGCCGACGACCTCGGCCAGCGTGACGAACTCCCCCTCGCGCTTGCCCATGGCCACGGCCTTGCCGCCCCGGGTCAGCGTCACCAGCTGGATCAGGCGCACCGCGAGCGCGTCCGCGGGCTGCCCGAGGGCCTGCGCGACCGCCTGCATCCGCGGGATGTAGCCGTGGTGGTCGGCGCCCCAGATGTCGATCACGCGCTCGAAGCCGCGCCGGAACTTGTCGGCGTGGTAGAGAATGTCCGAGGCGAGGTAGGTGCGGCTGCCGTCGTTCTTGACCACCACCCGGTCCTTGTCGTCGCCGAAGCGCGTGGAGCGGAACCAGAGGGCCCCCTCCTGCTCGAAGAGCAGATCGCGCCCGCGCAACTGCTCCGCCACGGACTCCCAGGCGCCGGGTCGGTAGAGCGAGCGCTCGGAAAACCAGTTGTCGAAGCGCACGCCGAAGGCCTCGAGGTCCCGGCGAATCCAGCCGAGGACGGTCGCCATGGCGGCCTCCCCCAGGGTGGCCGGGGCCTCGCTCTCGGGCAGCGTGGCCAGCCGGGCCCCGTGCCGCGCCACGGCTTCTCGCGCCAGATCGCGCACGTACTCGCCCTTGTAGCCGTCCTCCGGGAAGGCGGCCGCGGCGCCGAGTTGTTCGCGGCAGCGGGCGAGCACCGAGCGCGCCAGCGTTTCGACCTGCCGCCCCGCGTCGTTGATGTAGAACTCGCGCTGGACGGCGTGCCCGGTGGCCGCGAGGATACGGCAGAGAATGTCGCCGACGGCCGCGCCGCGGCCGTGGCCGAGGTGCAGCGGACCGGTCGGGTTGGCGCTGACGAACTCGACCTGGACGCGCGCGCCCCGGCCGCTGTCCGAGCGACCGTAGGCGGCCCCGTCGGCGAGAATCCCGCCAAGGGCCAGCAGCCAGCGCTCCCGGCGGACCGTGAAGTTGATGAAACCGGGCCCCGCGATTTCGACCTTCTCGACGAGATCGGCGGCGGCGGGGAGGGCGGCGAGGATCGCCTGGCCGAGTTCACGCGGCGGCACCTTCCTCCCGACGGCGCGGGAGGCCAGTTCCATGGCCGCGTTGCTGGTGAAATCGCCGAAGCGCTCGTCGCGGCAGGTCTCGATCGGGACCGGGGCGGCGGGATCCCAGGCGAGCCCCCGCTCCCGGGCGACGTGTGCGACGGCAGCGCCGACGAGCGACGCGAGTTCTTCCTTCACGGGACAACCCCCTTGGTGGACGCAGTTGCAACGGCCCGCAGTATAACCGCGCCGTCACCCGATGGAAAGGGGGGCACCCTGCCTCGACGCAACGCGTCGGCAGCGACGCGCGGAACTGGGCTTGCCAGCGACTGGCGCTCGTCCTACACTGTCCCGGATGCGCATGAGCGAGGAGGCCGCATGAGAGCTGGCGAGAGAAGTTCACGGGTCGAGATTCTCGTCGCCGACGATGAGTCGAGCATCGCGGAGTCGCTGCGGGCATTTCTCGAGGGGATCGGCTACCTGGTGTCGACCGCGGCCGACGGACGGGAGGCGCTGGCCATCTTCAACGAGCGTCGGATGCCGCTCGTCATCAGCGACATCAACATGCCGCTTCTCGACGGGCACGAGTTGCTGCTCGAGATCAAGGCCGGCGCCCCCGAGACCGAAGTGATCATCGTCACGGGGTTCGCCACGATCGACGGGGCCGTCAAGGCCATCAAGGACGGGGCCTACGACTACATCATCAAGCCCTTCCGGATCGCGACCATTCAGCACACGGTCGAAAAGGCGCTCAACCACCGCGCGCTCATTCTCGAGAACCTGCGCCTGCAGGAGAACTCCCTGAACGTGCTGCGGACGATGGTCAACGTGCTCGAGCAGCGCGACTCCTACACGGCGGGCCACTCGCGCCGGGTCACGGAGATCGCCATGGCCATCGCCGCCCGCCTCGAGCTGCCCGAAGACGAAATCAAGACGCTGCGGCTGGCCGGGATGATTCACGACGTCGGCAAGATCGGCATCGAGGACACGATCCTGCGCAAGCCCGGCCGCCTCACCGACGAGGAGTTCGCGACGATCCGCACCCACCCGGAGCGCGGGGTGCAGATCATCGAACCGCTGGATTTCCTCAAGGGGGCGCTGCCGATCGTCCGGCACCATCACGAGTGTTTCGACGGGAAAGGCTACCCGGCCGGTCTCGAGGGGGAGGCGATACCGCTCGGAGCCCGGATCGTGGCGATCGCCGACACCTACGATGCGATCACCTCGTCGCGGGCCTACCGCCGGGCCCGTGGCCAGGAGGCCGCGCTGGTCGAGATCGCAACGCTGCTCGGGCACCCAGTTCGACCCGGACCTGGCCAGTCTCTTCCTGGAAATCTGCCACCCGCCGGGCGGCGGCTGCGCCCCGTTCAATTTCGAGGGAGAGGGTGTGGCCCCCTCATGACCTGCAGCGCAGGAGACGTGCAATGGCAATGACGACACTGCAGAAGAACCTGGTGTTTTTCGGGGGGGCGCTGCTCATGGTGGGCAGCCTGACGTTTCTCGCCGGGGCGAGGAAGACGCGCTACGTGCCGCAGGACGAGCACCACCCGCGGCCCCTCGCCGTCGCGCTGTGCCGCGACTGCCACGCGCCCGGCAAGATGGCGCCGCAACTGGCCAAGCACCCGCCCAAGGAGCAGTGCATGCTCTGCCACAGGGACAAGGCCCAGAAACCCTGATCGGTTCCTGGGTTACTCCGAACGGGCAGGTGGCTCAAGAGGGTCAAAGCGACCTGCTTCAGGTCCACTCCTTGACGACCTTGATGGTCTCGATCGAGGTCTTGTTGATCACCATGAACGGGAAGGTTTCGCCCGTTTCGATGTCCTTGGCGTCCTTGAGGTTGAGGAACTGCTCCATGCGGGTCAGCACCTCCGAGAGCCGCTTCTCGGGGTACGGCGAGTGGAACTTGCCTTCGTACTCGGCGTTAGCCGTGCGGATGCGGACCTGGTACTTGCGCGACTGCTCCCCCAACTGCTCCTCGTCGTCGATCTTCGGCTTCATGCCGCTCTCCTTGCGTGGCGCCATTGTCTCTCCGCTCTCCGGGTGTGATCCATCCGATCTCCAGGCGTGATCCTAACGCCATCCCTCGCGCCTTTCAAGAGGGCGGCCGTTCGGGAGACCGTTCCCGTGTTGACAGGAACGGCCAGGGCAGGCCGCCCACGAGCCCCCCGCCGAATTGGGCCGCTTGACAGGCGGACAGCCGCCTGCGCCCCTATATATTCCCTGAACAATCGGGGACTGCAACAATTCGGGAGGGCTCAAACGCCATGTCATCGTGGGGACTGAAAAACCGCCTGGCGCGGATCATCCGGCCGGCCACCGGCCGCACCGTCATGCTCGCCGTGGACCACGGCTACTTCCTCGGGCCGACCTCCGGCCTCGAGTCGCCGGGGGAGACGATCGCGCCGCTCGCCCCGTACGCCGACACGCTGATGCTCACCCGGGGCGTGCTGCGCTCCTCGGTCGACCCGCGCGTCGACGTGCCGATCGTGCTGCGCGTCTCCGGCGGCACGAGCATTCTCTCCGAGCTCTCGAACGAGGGGCTCGTCGCCACGATGGAGGACGCGGTGCGGCTCAACGCCTCCGGGGTGGCGCTCTCGATCTTCGTCGGCGCCCCCGACGAGCGGCAGACGCTGCTCTCGCTCGCGGCGCTGGTCGACGACGGCGAGCGGCACGGCATCCCGGTGCTCGCCGTGACCGCGGTCGGCAAGGAGATGGCGCGCGACGCCCGCTACCTGGCGCTGGCGTGCCGCATCGCGGCCGAACTCGGGGCGCACTTCGTCAAGACCTACTACTGCGAGAACTTCGAGCACGTCGTGCGCACCTGCCCGGTGCCGGTCGTGATCGCCGGCGGCAAGAAGCTGCCCGAGAAAGAGGCGCTCGAGCTGGCCGCGAGCGCGGTGCGCGACGGCGCGAGCGGCGTCGACATGGGGCGCAACATCTTCCAGTCCGCCAACCCGGTGGCCATGATCCAGGCGGTGCGCGCGGTGGTGCACGGGGACGCCACCGCGGCCCAGGCGTACGAACTCTTCAGGTCGCTGCAGAAGCCGGCCCGGAAGCGGCCCGCGGCGAGGAAGGCCGCCGCGAAAAAGAGCGGCGCCCGCGCCAGGAAGTAGCGGTACGGGCACCGGCTTGAGCGGCGGCGACATGCGGGCCGGAGTCTATTACAGCAACAGCGACCTGCGGGTCGAGGAGCGCCCGCGGCCGGCCGTCGGCCCGGGCGAGATCCTCGTGCGCATCAAAGCCTCCGGGGTCTGCGGCTCGCGACGTGCTGGAGTGGTACCGGATCAAGAAGGCCCCGCTGGTCCTCGGTCACGAGGTCGCGGGGACCGTGGCCGAGGTCGGCGCCGGCGTCGACCGCCTGGCGGGTCGGCGACCGCGTCGCGGTGACCCACCACGTCCCCTGCAACACCTGCCCGGCCTGTCTCGGCGGGCACCACACCGCCTGCGCGACGCTGCACACGACGAACTTCGACCCCGGGGGCTTCGCGGAGTACGTGCGGGTCCCGGCGCTGCAGACCGACCGCGGGGTCCTGCGCCTGCCCGACGAGGTCTCGTTCGACGAGGGGACCTTCGCCGAGCCGCTCGGCTGCGTCGTGCGCGCCCAGCGCCTGGCGCGGGTCGGCCCCGGCGACTCGGTGCTCGTCATGGGCAGCGGCATCTCGGGGCTGCTGCACGTTGCGCTGGCGCGGGCGCTCGGCGCCGGGACGATCGTGGCGACGGACATCAACCCCTGGCGCCTCGAGGCGGCGCGGCGTTTCGGGGCCACGTGCGGCGTTTGCCGCCGCGGCCGACGTTCCCGGCGCAGGTGGCTGCGGCGACCGGCGGGAGGCTGGCCGACCGCGTCATCGTCTGCACCGGCGCGCCGCAGGCCGTGAACCAGTCGATGCACCTGGTGGCCGAGCGGCGGCACGGTGCTCTTCTTCGGCGCGCCCGACCAGGACGGCGAGGCGCGCATCCCGTTCCCGCAGATCTGGCGCCGCGAGATTACGCTGCAGACGTCCTACGGCGCCGCGCCCGGGGGACCTCGCCATCGCGATCGAGTTGATCCGCACCCGCCGCGTCCCGGTCGCGGAAATGGTGACGCACCGCTTCCCGCTGGAGGGCATCGGCGAGGCATTTCGCGCGGTGGCGGAGGGTGGCGAGTCGATCAAGGTGATCGTCGAACCCTGACGGGTTGTCGGTAACAGTCCGTCAGCGACGTGGGGGTCCGATGCCGCCGTGCCCCGGGCCAGCGGCGTCTGCGGTCAGCCGGGCGTACCCGGCCGCGTGACGCAATCGCGGCTCGTTCAATAGCACGAGAGGCCGGCCAGGTACGCGCCGCCGGCGTCCGGCCGCAGCCAGCGCACGAGCAGTCGGTCCGACGGGAGCGGCAAGCGTGACTGCACGTTGTGCACCTGAGCCACCACCAGCGGCCTGTCGAGCCGGAGGCAGAGCCCCGAATCGCTGCGGTTGACCAGTTCGGCGGTCAAGAGATCGGCTTCCCGTTCGATCGTGCACACCGCCCCGGAGGAGCAGGCCTTGCGCTGCTCCCGGCGCCGGAGGCCGAGGGGCTGGGACAGATCCATCCGCTGCTCGCACCCCTCGACCCACGCGGCCAGCGTGCTCAGGCGGCACGGCTTCAGAAAAGTTGCGCAGCCCAGGTTGCGGATGGCTTCGCCGGTGGCGGGGTCGATGCTCCCGGAGAGGACCGCCTTGTTCTTCGCGGTCAGCGTGCACCCCATCCTGGCCTGGAGTTCGAGGAGTTCGTAGCCGGACCTGCCGGGCATCTCGAGGTCGGTGAGCATCAGGTCGCCGCAGGGGCGCTTCTTGTCGCAGGGGGCGCCGTCGTCGTACACCGGGCAGGCCACGGGCTCCCTGCAGGCGAAGACTTCGTAGCCGCGATCCTCGAAGAAGAGCGTGAGCAGGTCCAGGATCGCGGGATCGTCGTCGAACAATAGCGCCCGTCGCTTGCGCATGGCATCTCCTACACGGTTTGCTGCTCCCAAGTCTGGAAATCGCTGACCCGGCCTTGTATCACGGCCGCGCGCCGGCTGTCCAGGGGCTTCCGGCCGGCACCCGACGGATGGAAACCCGCCGCCGGCACGTTTCGTGGTGACCCGCCCGAGTCAGGATCGTGGCTAGGAATCCGGGGAGTTCGGCGCCGCAGCGGGCGGCTCCGCCCGCTCGATCACGACCAGCAGCTGGCCCTCGCGCACCGACTCGTTGAGCCGCACGCAGACTTCGGCGACCTGGCCGTCGAACGGCGCGAGGATTGCGTTCTCCATCTTCATCGCCTCGAGGTTCGCGATCTCCTCGCCCTGGTGCACGATGTCCCCGGCCCGCACCGGCCCGCGCTCCGGGTTGCCGATGCGCCAGATGTTGCCGTTCGCGGGGGCGCCGACCTGCCCCGGCCGGGTGGCCATCCGGATCTCGACCTTTTTCGCGCGCGGGGTCTCGACCGTGTAGACCTGCGTGCGGTTGTTCACCCGGATCACGACGTGGACGCGACCCTCGTGCTCGGCGCCCACCGACACCAGTTCGAGCGAGTAGGGCTTGCCCCAGAGCTCGAAATCGACGCGGTCGCCGGGCTTTTTCAGCCCGGAGCGCCAGACGGCGGTCGGCAGGACCAGCGGGGCTTCGCCGAAACGATCGCGGAAGGCGATGTAATCGAGCGCGTCCTTCGGGTGCATCAGCCAGAGGATGAACTCCTCCTCGCTCGGCGCGCGGCCGAGTTGCTCGGCGCAGGCCAGTCGTTGCGCCCCGAGATCCTCGTCGGGGACCGACTCGAGCGGGGACTCCTCGCGCCGCGCCGCCAACTTGCGTTCCGCCTCGTCTCCGAAGGCGCTGTGGTAGACCCAGTCCGCCGGCCACCCGGCCGGCAGTCGCCCGTAGGCGCCGAGGAGCATGTTCTTGAAATCCCCGGGGGCGCTGCGGAAAAGGCCGAGCAGTTCCTCCCGGTCCTCCGGGTCCAGCGCCGTCGAGGTTCTGGCCCTGCTCCTCGACGAACGTCGTCAGCAGCCGGATCAGGTGCGCCACCCCGGCGTCCCCGCGCTCCTTGGCGTAGCGGTTCACGAGCCCGCTGCACGTGACCCAGGTGATCTGCGATCCGGGCGTCACGTCGAAGTAGCGCACGATGCGGTTGTAGAGCGACATCACCGTGAGCACGCCGGGCATCAGGTGCAGGAAGTCGCCCTTTTGCGCCTGCTCGAAAGAACTGGGGAACGCGCCGCCCGGCATGCGGTGCCGCGTCACGGTGTGGTCGAGGCCTTTGAAGGGAGACTCGGCCCAGTCGTAGGCGCCGACCCACTCGCGCGCCTTGCTCACGGCGGCCTCGGCCTCCGCGCGCTGCAGGTGCACCGGGATGCCGGACTCCTCGAGGAAGGCCTGCACCGCGAGCAGCGGCGAGTGCCCGTAGAAGCGCACGAGCGAGTCCTCCTCGGCGTCGAGAATCTTCGCGCCGGCCTTCGCCGCCGCCAGCAGCGCGGGCATCGCGAGACCGTCGGTGATGTGCCGGTGGTAGCCGATGACGAGTCCCGGCCAGCGCTGGCGGATCGCGTCGATGAGCCGGCCGATGCGGGTGATGCTGCCGACGCCGGCCATGTCCTTGATGCACAGGACGATCTCGTCGGTGCCGCCGCAGAGATCGACGATGTCGCGGACCACGCCGAGGTAGTAGTCGTCGGTTGCCCAGTCCGCTGACGTGAAGGAGATCGTCGGCTGGAAGAGGCGGCCTCGCGCGAGCACCACCTCGGCGACCGCGCGCATGTTGCGCACGTCGTTGAGGAACGAGAAGCAGCGCCAGACGTCGATGTCGACGCGCGCGACGACGTGCTCGATCACCCGGCGCGGGTAGGGGCGGTAGCCGAAGAGGTTCGTCTCGCGGATCAGCGTCTGGAGCAGCACGCTCGGCATCAGCTCGCGGAAACGGGCGATCTCCTCGAACGGGCTCTCGCGGCGGTTCATGATGCCGACGTGCCAGCGCGCGCCGCCGTGGCACTCGGCCGAGAAGAGGCCCATGCGCTCGTAGTGCGGGGCAAGCGTCGCCAGGTCGTGCAGGCGCAGGCGGTTCTTGAAGTCGGACTGTCCGGCGTCGCGCATGCCGACCGAGGTGATCGCGACGCCGGGAAGCGCGCGCACGGCGGCCACGATCTCGCGCGGGGTCATGCCGGGGCGGACAAAGACCGGCGACGCGGCGGCAGCGGCCGGTGGCGTGACGACGGCCGGCTTCGGGGCGCGCCGTTTCGCGCTCACATCCACCCCCGCGGGCCGAGCGCGGTGATCTCGGCGACGAAGCGCGCGACCTTCAGGACCTCGTCCTCCGGCGCTGCTGTCGCGGAACGTCGCGACCAGTTCGGCGAGGTGCTCCTCGATGAAGCGCGTCGAGAACTCCCCGGCGACGAACGCCGGGTGGCGGATGATCGAGAGCAGCAGCGGCTGGAGGGTCTTGACGCCCTCGACGCGCAGGTTGCGGCCGAGGCAGCGGTCCATGACGCTGATGGCGTCCGCGCGGTCCTTGCCGGCGGTAATCACGAGCATCAGCAGCGAGTCGTAGTAGGGCGGCACGTCCGCGCCCTCGTAGACCCCGGAGGCGACGCGGACGTTCGGCCCCTGGGGGACGATCAGGCGCGCGATGTTGCCGAAGGACGGGTTGAAGCTGCGCGGGTCCTCGGCGTTGAGCCGCACCTCCAGCGCCCAGCGGTTGGGCCGGATCTCCTCCTGCCGGAAGGGCAGGGGCTTGCCCTCGGCGACATCCAGCATCAGGCCGACGATGTCGACGCCGGTGATCAGCTCGGTGATGCCGTGCTCGACCTGGAGCCGGGTGTTGACCTCGAGGAAGTAGAAGCGCCGGGTCTCCGAGTCGAAGAGAAACTCCACGGTCCCGGCCGAGGCGTAGCCGATCTCGCGCATCAGGCGCACCGCGGTCGCGCAGATCTCCTCGCGCAGCTGCGTGTCGAGCGTCGGGGAGGGCGCCTCCTCGACGATCTTCTGGTGGCGCCGCTGGATGGTGCACTCGCGCTCGTAGAGGTGCACGACGTTGCCGTGCCTGTCGGCGATGATCTGGACCTCGATGTGACGCCCGCGCTCGACGTACTTCTCCGCCAGCACCGTCTCGCTGCCGAAGAACTTCTTGGCCTCGGAGCGGGCCTGGCCGATCGCCATGTGCAGGTGCGCGTCGTGCTCGACCTTGACCATGCCGCGCCCGCCCCCGCCGCCGGCCGCCTTGAGCATCACCGGGAAGGCGACGTTCTCCTCGCGCATCCAGGCGCGCACCTGCTCGGCCTCGGTGACGTGGTCGATGCCCGGGATCACCGGGACCTGCGCCGCGCGGGCGATCTGCTTGGCCTCGATCTTGTCGCCGAGGCGGCCGATCACGTCCGGGGGCGGGCCGATCCAGGTCAGGCCGGCGTCGATGACCCGGCGGGCGAACGCGGCGTTCTCGGCGAGGAAGCCCCAGCCGGCGTGGACCGCGTCGGCTTTCGTCCGCAGCGCCGCGTCGATGATCCGGTCCATGTTCAGGTAGGACTCGACCGGCGGCGCCTCGCCGATGTGCACCGCGGTGTCGGCCATCGAGACGTGGTGCGCCAGACGGTCGGGCGTGGAGTAGACCGCGGTCGAACGGATCTTGCGGTCGCGGCAGGTGTGCATGATCCGCACGGCGGGGACGCCGCGGTTGGCGACGAGAATGTTGTTGATCGTCCGTTCCGTCATGATCCCGTCCGCCTCCGCCGTGTGCCGTGCGCATTCCATCCCCGCGCTGTCGGGCATTTTCTCCGGAGGCGGTGTTTTCGTCAAGCAATTTGGGGCGCGGGCGGCGATTCCGCACGTGGAGATGCGCCGGCGAGGTTGTTGACGAATCCCGGCCTGTCGCCTAGGATGCCGCGCAATGCACCGCAAGCTCGAAAAGATTTACTACGAGATTCGCCCCCCGCGCACGTCGTGGGCCGACATCGGCGGCTGCGCCGCGGCGAAGGCCGCGTTGCGCCAGATGGTCTGTCTCCCGCTCGTACGGCCGGCGGACGTCAGCCGCATGGGGCTCGTGCCGCCCGCGGCCATCCTGCTCTGGGGGCCGCTCGGCACCGGCCTGGCGATGCTCCCCGAGGCCTGCGCCACGGAGGCCGGCGTCGGCTATGTCTACGTCTCCGGCCGCGAAATACTCGGCAAGCCCGATGCGCTCGTCGAAACGCTGCGCGAGGCCGAGCGCGAGGCCCCGGCGGTGCTCTACATCTCGGATCTCGACTGGCTCGCGCCGCAACCGGGCGCGAAGTACGCCTGGGGTCCCGAGGGCAACGAGCGCGGCAAGCCGCCGGCGTTTGCCGACCGGGAGATGACCGACACCTTCCTGCGCGAACTCGACCGGCTGCAGGCGGCGACGGCCGGGCGCCTCGCGATCATCGGCGGGACCTACCGCATCGATGTCGTCGACCAGGCGCTGATCAAGGACAAGAGCCGCTTCAACCGCAAGGTCTTTCTGCCGCCACCGGATGGCGCGGATCGCCGGGCGGTGCTGGAAATCTACGCGCTGCGCAAGCCGAACGACGGGCACCTCGACCTGGACGAGATCGCCGCGCTGACCGAGGGCTACGTCGGCTGGGACCTGGAGAACGTCGTGAAGAAGGCGGCGCTGCGCGCCATCGAGGCCGACCGGCTGGAAATCACCCAGGCGGACCTGGTCGCCGCGGTCCCTCTCGTCAAGCCCTGGCTGACGCCGGACATGACCGAAGGCTATCGGCGCATCTTCGCCGCCGACTGCCCCCACCACTACAATTTCTAGGCGCGGGGCGCTCGCCGAGCCCGGCGTCCGCGCGACCGGCCGGCTTGGATACCCAGTCGGCGCGGCCGGCCGCGGCCGCCTTCGGGAGACGCACGCAGAAGATCGACCCGCCGGCGGGGTTGTCCTCCACCCAGATCCGCCCCTTGTGCAGGTCGACGAGGCGCTTGACGATAGCCAGGCCGAGCCCGGAGCCCTCCACGCCCTCCTTCTTCAGGCGCGTGAAGCGTGTGAAGATCAGCGGCTTGTCCTTGTCGGGGATCCCCTTGCCGAAGTCGCGGATCTGCACGACCCAGCACGCCCCCTGGTCGAGGATGTCGATCTCCAGCTTCTTGCCGCTGCCGGCGTACTTGATGGCGTTCGCGACGATGTTCGCGAAGACGTCCTCGATCATCGGGTTTGCGGTGAGCCGGTACTCGTTGCGCGGCAGATAGTTCACCGCGATGCCCGCCTCCTTGAGCCGGTGTTCGTGCACGGCCAGCGCGTCGAGCAGCACCGTGTTCAGGTCGAGCACCTGGCAGTCGACATGGTCCATCTCCTCGAGGCGGGAGTACTTCGAGGCGTTGCGGATCAGGTCCATGAGGCGGTTGTTCACCCCCTCGATCTTGTGATAGCAGTCCAGCTTGACCGGGTCGGTTTCGCTCTCCTGGAGGAACGAGGTGTAGTAGCGCACGACGCTCGCCGGGTTGAGCAGGTCGTGACGCACGATGTCGATGAACAGATCCTTGAGCCGGTTGGACTCCTGCAGGCGCTCGGCCGCGGCCCGGGCCTGCCCCTCCGCCAGCCGCAACCCGCGCTCGCTCGCCAGCAGGCTGCGGGCGCCGATGGTGACGCCCGCCGATCCCGATGAACCAGAGCAGCAGGTGCGCGAGAATGACGGTGCGGATGCTCTTCCACTCGATGGCGCGCAGCTCCTGCATCGGCACCGAGACGCTGATGCCGCCCCAGGGCTTGCCGAGAAGGTAGCCGCGCTCGTGGTGGCACGAGAGGCAGTTCTCCTCGGTGATCAACGGCCGCATCAGCCGCATGTACTCCTGCCCGTCCATCGGCTGCACGGCGCTCACCTCGTCGACCCCGCGATTGAAGGCCTCCAGGGCGATGCGCTCCCAGGAATCGGGGGCGTTCTGCGGGCGCATCGGCTCGAGGCTCGTGATGTGGCCGTGCAGCCCCGAGACGCCGGCCTCCAGTTCGTAGACCTGGCGGGTCATGTACGCCGGGTTCACCAGGGTGAGGACCTTCCCCGACGGGCGTGCGGACGTCGCGCTCCGGGATGTCGGCGAGGTAGGGGTTCGGCGGCGTTACGGCCGTGTCGACGTAGACCCCGCCGTGCTGGTTGTTCCAGCGCCGGAAGACGATGTCCTTCTCGTAGGCGACGCGCGCCTGGATGAGCGCGCTGTCGAGGGTGCGATCCCTGACCTGGATGATGTTCCAGGCCAGCGAGATCCCCAAGCAGCGCCGTGCCGAGCACGCCGAGGGCGGCGATCGAGACTTCGAGGCTGAGGCGCCGGGGGCTCAAGGATGCGGAAACCATGTTCGCGCATTATCGGGCGATTTGCCGGGCATTGCAAGGCAGCGGCGCGCGTCGGCGAGGAGTTGGGGTATCATGCGGTCGATGCAACCTGAAGCGCGCGGGTTTCTGGTCGCCCTGGCGGCCTCGGCGGGAGGAGCCGTCCTGTCCGGTGTCGCCGCCGCAGTCGTCATCTCGCTCTACCCGCCGGGGTCGGCCGGCGCCTCGCCGGCGCTCTGGGGATTGGCGGTGCTGCCGGTGGCGGTCGCTCTGGTGGTTGCCGGAGCACTGGCGCGGACGGCGGTCGCGGTCTTTCTCAACAGCCTTGCCTACCTGCTGCCGCAGTTGGTCGTGGGGCTGGTAGTTTTCTTCGTCTTCGCGCATCCCGGCGGCGCCGGCGGGCAGGGGCTCGTCCTGGCAACGCTGGAGTTCTGGGTCAAGGTTGCGGCGGCGTACGCGGTGGTGACGGTTCTCGTCGGTGTCGCGGCACTGGCGTTCCGTCTGGCGCGTCGCTAGCAAGGAGCTGTGATGGAGCCGGTCTGTGTGCGCGAGGCGACCGAGGCGTCCCTTCGGTCGTGCGTCTGCGGCCGCCTACCCGGCACGGGGCCCGGTGCTCGAGTCTCGTAACTCGCCTGCGGCTCAAGCAACGAGACGTCGTCCCGTGGGGACCGCAGCGACAGGACCCCGCAGCCGCACGGGAACATGCAGGTTCCTAGATAACGGGTCCGCGTCCGGGGCTACGTTCCTCGCCCTGCGGATCTTCGTCCTGATCGGACGCGTCTCGGTCGTCGGTGTCGAGGCGTCTCCTCGTCGTCGGACTCCGGCGGCACGTCGCCGGTGAAGCCGGCGACCGCGATCGTCAGTTCGCCCTTGACGGTCCTGTTTCGATAACTCTCGAGCGCCGCGGCAGAGCGTCCCGCGGGTGATCTCCTCGAAGACCTTCGTCAACTCCCGCCCGACGGCGGCCGGCCGGTCGCCGAGCACCTCGAGCATCAGCGCCAGGGTTTTCACGAGCCGGTGCGGCGATTCGTAGAAGATCAACGTGCGCTTCTCGCGCGCGAGGCTCTCGAGCACGCGACGCTTGCGCCCCGACTTGATCGGCAGGAAGCCCTCGAAGACAAAGGCGTGGGTGTCGAGACCCGAGACCGAGAGCAGCGTGATGGCGGCCGCCGGGCCGGGCACCGGCGTGATCCCGATGCCGGCCTCGACGGCCAACCGGACCAGCACCGCGCCGGGGTCGGAGATTCCCGGGGTGCCGGCATCCGTCACCAGCGCTATGGCTTTCCCTTCGAGCAACTGGCGGACGAGCCCGGGAGCCTGGCGGAACTGTTGGTGCTGGTAGAAACTCGTGAGCGGCGTGTGGATGTCGAAATGCGACAGGAGCTTTCGCGTGTGGCGGGTGTCCTCGGCCGCGATCAAGTCGACCTCGCGCAGCAGGCGCAAGGCGCGCAGGGTGATGTCTTCGAGATTGCCGATCGGTGTGCTGACGACGTACAGCCGTCCAGGGTCGTTCAACGGCGTCACCGGACACGCCGGATACCTCCTGCGCTCCCTGTGAGGGCTGACAGCGACGTCCCCGCGCCACAGCTCGGGGACGTCAGGGGGCTGGGTGCGACTACTTCGCGGTGGCCAGCGACTTGTGCGCTGCTTTGGCCAGCCGGGAAATCCGCCGCGCGGCCGTCTGCTTGCGCACGACGCCCTTGGTCGCGGCCTTGCACAGGGTCTTGGACGCCAGGCGCAGCGAGGTCTCCGTCTTCGAGGCGACACCCTCCGCGAGGGTCTCCCGGAAGGCGCGCGTCGCCGTGCGCACCGTGCTCTTGACCGACTGGTTGCGCAGGTTCCGCCGCTTGTCCTGCCGGATCCGCTTCAGCGCCGACTTGGTGTGTGCCATCTGTTCTCCTCCGAATAACTCCATAAAATCGAGCGCCTTGTGTACCATGCGGACATGGCGGATGTCAAGGAGGACCTTTCACACGACCTCTTCAGGACACCCTGGGGGTGGGTCGGCGTCTCATGTACGCCGCGCGGGCTGCGCAGGCTGGTCCTGCCCCGGCCCGACCGCGCTGCCGTTGCCGGGGAGCTCGGCCTCCCGCCGGATTCCGTCCTCACCCCGTTGGTGGCGCTTCGCCGTGGGCTCACGGCGTTTTTTCAGGGCCGGGGGTCCTGTCCGCAGGCGCCGGTCGATCTCGCGGGCCTCGAAGGATTCACCAGCCGGGTCCTCAATGCCGCACGCGCCATTCCCCCGGGAACAACCGTCACCTACGGCGAGCTGGCACGACGCGCGGGAAGTCCGCGGGCCTGCCGGGCGGCCGGACAGGTCATGGCGCGCAATCCGGTCCCGCTCGTGATTCCCTGTCACCGGGTGGTGGCCGCCGGCGGTCCCGGCGGGTACGCGGGCGGGCTGGCGATGAAGGCCCGGCTTCTGGCCCTCGAGTCGCGGGGAGAGTCACAGATCGCTGGAAATGGCCCATCAGCGGCGGGTGGGGGTGAACCCCTCCCCTGTGCCCGCACGGTTTCGTAGAAGGGGGGTGATCCCCGCCCGAGTTGAAGAAGGTTCACCGCACACGGGAGGGAGGGGATAAACCTTCTCCCCCACGAAGAACGAAGAGCCAGGTGAGCACGGCAAGGTCCGCTGGCGTGTTCAGCAGCCTGTCCATGCCTGTTTACGCCTTGACACCCGCCCTCGTTCCCCGTATGTATTCCCGCATGCTCCTGCAGACCTTCGTGACCGGACCCCTCGAGACGAACGCATATCTGGTCGCCGACCGCGACACGGGCGAAGCCCTGGTGATCGACCCCGGCGGCGACCCCGGCGAAATCCTGGCGTTTCTCGCGCAAGCAGCGGCTGACCTGCCGGCTCATCGTCAACACGCACGGACACTTCGACCACATCAGCGGCAACCGCGCCCTCAAGAGCGCCACGGGAGCCTCCCTGCTCGTGCACGAGGGGGATGTCCCGATGCTCACCGAGGCTGATACGCACGCCCGTTTCTTCATGATGCGCGCCGAAAACTCGCCGCCGGCCGACCTGCTCCTCGAGGATCAGGGGGAGGTGCGGGTCGGCTCGGTGCTGCTGCGCGTGCTGCACACACCGGGCCACTCGCCGGGGGGGGTCACGCTCGTGGCGCCGGGGCTGGCTTTTTGCGGCGACCTGGTCTTCCGCGGTTCGGTGGGGCGCACGGACCTGCCGGGGGGGTCGGAGCGGGTTCTGCTGGATTCGATCCGGCGCCACATCATGACGCTGCCGGACGACACGGTACTCTACCCCGGTCACGGGCCGGAAACGACGGTCGGCCTGGAGAAAAGACAGAACCCCTTTTTCCGCCTCGCAGGCCCGCTGAGCGGCAGGGTATTTTCAGGCCATCAGATTGCTTCGCGCGCCGCTGACGCCGCCGGGGTGATTTTCAGCAGCCCGTCAGTCGGTCCGTTCTTCTGGTGACTCCCCGCCGGGTGGTTCCAGGTCGGTGTCTTTGTCCCCGAAGGCCGCATCGGGGTCGAAGGGGGGGTCCTCCCCCCGGGGCGTGTGTTGTCTCTGCTGCGGCTGCTGTGGTTGGCGTTGCTGTCGCTGCGGCGGTGCCGGTTGAACGTCCGGCGCGCTTTGCTGTTCGCCGATCTCCTCCGCCGCCGCGGTGGCGACCGCCGTGTCCGGGCGTCGAGTCCGGCCGCGGCCCGTGCCCCGCCGGCTCCGGCGTCGCCGGCGCTTGGTGCTTCCGCCGCCCGCCTCTTCAGTCGGCTCTCCGGCGTCGCCGGCGGCCTCCGGATCGGCCTGGTCTCCCGCCGCCGGCTCCGCATCAGCCGCCGCCTGCTGCTCCGTGGCGGCCTTTTGCTGGGCGCGCAGTCGGCGCAGGGCCGCGCGTCCCTCGGGCGTGTCGGCCTGCGTGATCTCCAGCAGGGCGAGCGCTTCGACAAACCAGGGCCGGGACGAGACCGACCCGCCGCGGCCGCGCCGGCGCTGCGGTTGCGTGAGCCGCTGCTGGCCGGCGAGCAGGAGCACGGCCTTTTCGAGCTGGGCGCGCGGGAACTTGAGCCTTTCGAGGTCGGCGTTGAGCAGCGCGGCGGCAATTTTTCCGCGGTCGGCCTCCGGGCCGGCGGCGGCGAGCGCATCGTCAAAGAGCGGGAGGTACAGGACGGCCAGGGCCAGGCCGGCCGGGAGACCGGCCTGTGGCTTCTGGTGAGCGTCGAGCGACACGAGGTTGCGCTGGACCCGTTCGCGCAGCCCGCGGGTCCGCGTACGCCTTGGCAAAGCCGGGCAGGAGCCCCTCGATCATGCCGAGTTCGGCAAGCAGCGGGAAGGACGCGGCGGCGGCGCCCTGGTTGAGCATGCGCACGAACTCGTCGACGATGCGGGGGGTGGCGGATTTCCAGATCTCATCGCGGTGGGCCGTCATCGCCTTGCGGGTCTCGGCCTCGATCTCGAAGCCGATGCGTGCCGCGATGCGGATGGCGCGCAGGCTGCGGATCGGGTCCTCCCGCAGACGGATGTTCGGGTCGCCGATCGTGCGGACGAGCCGGCGCTTGAGATCCTCGAGGCCGTCGACGTAATCGATGACCGAGAAGTCGGTGATGCTGTAGAACAGGCCGTTGATCGTGAAGTCGCGCCGCCGGGCGTCCTCCTCCGGCGTGCCGAACGTGTTGTCGCTCTTGATCAGCAAATCGACATCGTCCGAGAAACCGGTCTGCTTGCGGAAGGTCGAGACCTCGATCACCTTGCCGCCGCGGAACAGGATGTGGGCGAGACGGAAGCGCCGGCCGATCAGGCGGCAGTTGCGGAAGAGGTTCTTGATCTCGTGCGGATGGGCCGAGGTCGCGATGTCGAAATCCTTCACCGCGCGGTCCAGGAGCAGATCGCGGACGCCGCCGCCGACCAGGTACGCGGTGTGGTTGTGGCGCGCGAGCCGGCTGAGGACCTTCAGCGCGTCCTCGTCGAGCCTGCTGCGCGAGATCGTGTGCTCCTCGCGCTTCACGATGACCGGCGGGGCTGGCCCTGAAGGCTTTGCAGGTGCGGCTCCCCGGCGTCGGCCGAAGAGTTTTTGGACGACTTTCGAGATGATTCGTCGCATCAGTGCGGTCAATGTGTACCACGCGGGACGGACAAAATGCAACCGGCCGCCGCGGGATTGTGCGACAATCCGGCGCGTGACACGCACGTTCGAGGCGCGGCTGGTCAACGGCGGATTCGGCGATCCGGCCCTCTATCTCAATTTTCTCCACGAGCGCCGGGCCTTTCTTTTCGACATCGGCGAGATCCAGGCCCTGCGGCCGCGGGAGATCCTCGGCGTCAGCGATGTCTTCGTCAGCCACACGCACATCGACCACTTCTGCGGCTTCGACCGGCTGTTGCGCGTCATGCTCAACCGCGACAAGACGGTGCGGCTGCACGGGCCGGAAGGCCTCATCGCCAATGTCGCCGGCAAGCTCGCCGGGTACACCTGGAATCTCGTGGACGACTACCGTCTGCGGCTGCAGGTCCAGGAGATCGGCGCGCGCCGCGTGCGCCGGGTGACGTTCTCCTGCCGCGACCGTTTCCGGGCCCGCACCGGGGCGCGGGAGGCGCCGTTTTCCGGGGTCGTTCTCGAGGAGCAGGGGCTGGTCGTCGAGGCCCGGCACCTCGACCACGCCGTGCCCTGCCTCGGCTTTCGCCTGCGCGAGCGGACGCACATCAATGTCAACGGCGACCGGCTGCGCCGGCTCGGCTGGGAGGTCGGACCCTGGCTCGGTCGCGTCAAGGCGCTGCTGCGCGCCGGCCGGCCCGGGGAGACCCGGGTGCGGGTCCCCGTGAGCGAGGGCGGGCGCGTCCGGCTGCGCAGCCTGCCGCTGTCGCAGATCGAGGAGCAGGTCGTCATCGCGACCGCCGGGCGAGACCCTGGCCTACGTCACGGACATCCGGCGCTCGCCGGAGAACGACCGTCGCGTCCTCGAGCTTGCGGCCGGGGCGGACCACCTGTACTGCGAGGCGGCGTTCCTTGACCGCGACGCCGATCACGCCGAGCGCAAGCACCACCTGACGGCGCGCCAGGCCGGGGAACTCGCGCGCCAGGCCGGGGCGCGGCATCTGACGATCTTCCACTTCTCGCCCAAGTACGAGCGCGAGGAGGCGCTGCTGCGGGAGGAGGCGGCGGCGGCGCACGGCAGCGGGGAATGACCCCGTGACATGACATCCAAGTCAAGATGTGAAAGGCGGATTGCTCCGGCCGGCAATTTTCAGCGCACGGCATTGACAGTCCTGTCGCCCGGTCACTACAATCCGCTCGCCAAACAACCGGAAGGAACGTGATCGCCCCATGTTCGAGCGCCTGAGCGAAAAACTCGAGTCGGTCTTCAAGAAACTGCGCGGCCACGGGTCGCTCAGCCCGGAGCTGATCAAGGCCACGCTGCGCGAGATCCGCCTCGCGCTGCTCGAGGCCGACGTCAACTACAAGGTCACCAAGGAACTCGAGCGCCGGGTCGAGGAGCGGGCCACGGGCGCGGATGTCGCCGCGAGCCTGACCCCGGCGCAGCAGGTCATCAAGATCGTCCGCGAAGAGCTGACCGAGATCCTCGGCGGCACCTGGACGCCGATCCAGTTCGCGCCGCCCCCCGCGGTGACGTCGATCATGCTCGTCGGCCTCCAGGGCAGCGGCAAGACGACCTCGGCCGCCAAGCTGGCGCTGCGCCTGAAGAAGGAGGGCCGGCACCCGCTGCTGATCGCGGCCGACGTCTACCGTCCCGCGGCGCGGGACCAGCTGCGGACCCTCGGGGAGCAGACCGGCGTCCCGGTCTTCACCGAGGTCGGCCCGTCGCCCGTCGAACTGGCGCGCCTCGGGGTGACGCACGCGAAGCACCACGCCCTCAACGTCGCGATCATCGACACCGCGGGGCGCCTCCAGGTGGACGAGGCGCTGATGGCCGAGCTGCGCGCGATCAAGGCGGCGGTCTCGCCGACCGAGATCCTGATGGTCGCCGACGCGATGACCGGGCAGGAGGCGGTGAACATCGCCGCCGGTTTCCACAAGGAGATCGGCCTGACCGGGGTCATTCTCACCAAGCTCGACGGCGACGCCCGCGGCGGGGCCGCGCTCTCCATCCGCTCGGCGCTCGGGGTGCCGCTCAAGTTCGTCGGCGTCGGCGAGCGCCCGGAGCAGTTCGAGCCCTTCCACCCGGACCGGATGGCGCAGCGGATTCTCGGCATGGGGGACGTGCTCACCCTGATCGAGCGCGCCGGGGAGAGCGTCGACAAGGAACAGGCGCAGGAACTCGGCCGCAAGCTGCGGAAGAAGGGGGAACTCGACCTGGAGGACTTCCGCCAGCAGCTCCTCCAGGTGCGCAAGATGGGGAGCCTCTCCTCGATCCTCAAGATGATCCCCGGCGCCGGGAAGCTCAAGATCGACGAGGCCGACCTCGACGGCAAACAACTGGTGCAGGTCGACGCGATCATCTCCTCGATGACGCCGCACGAGCGCCACAAGCCGCAGGTCATCTCGTCGAGCCGCCGCCAGCGCATCGCGAAGGGCAGCGGCACGACCGTCACCGACGTCAACCGCCTGCTCAAGCAGTTCACCCAGGCGCAGCGGATGATGAAGCAGGTCTCGAAGATGACCGCCGGCGGCAAGGGCGGCAAGGGGCGTCCCCGGATGCCCTGGGGGTGATCCGCTCCCGGATGTCCCGGCGACGAAACCTTTCCATTTGACGGAAGGTTGCCGTTCTGTGGTATAAAGAGGGTTCAATCAAGGAGGTGTGCACGTGGGCTTGAGCATCAGACTGAAACGACTGGGGTCGAACCAGAGGCCTTTTTACCGGGTGGTGGTGTCCGACAGCCAGTGTCCGCCCAAGGGCCAGGCGCTCGAGGGCATCGGCTCCTTCGATCCGCTCGCCAAGGACCAGCCGCTCCGGATCGACACCGCCCGGGTCGCGGAGTTGCGCCGGCACGGCGCGACGATTTCGTCGACGGTGGCGCGGCTTCTCAAGCGGGCAACCGAGCTCCAGAAGGTTTGAGCGGCGCAGTGCCCGTTCACCGCTGAGCGAGGACCAGAATGGAGACTGACGGATGAAGACGCTCGTGGAACAGATCGCCAGGACCCTCGTCAACAATCCCGACCAGGTGGTCGTGACCGAAACCGCCAGCGAGAGAACCACGGTCATCGAGCTTCGGGTCGCCGTGGACGATCTGGGGCGGGTCATCGGCAAGGAAGGCCGGACGGCCAAGGCCATCCGGACCATCCTCAACGCCGCCGCCACCCGCGAGAACCGCCGGGTGGTCCTCGAAATTCTGGAGTAAGCGGCGCCCGCCCTCGCCGGCGGGACGATACGGGGCCGGGCAGCATGTCGGATGCGCCCGGCTTTTTGCTTTGTCGGCTCGGAGGATCGCGTGAGTTCAGATCAGGTCGACCCCCGCGGGGAACTTGTCACGGTGGGGCTGATCGCCAAGGTGCACGGCATCGGCGGCGAGGTGGTCGTTCACCCGCTCACCGACGATCCCGGGCGCTTCAAGGTCGGAGAGACGCTGCTGCTGGAAGTCGCCGGGATCTCCGGCGACCCCGCGGCTCATCCTCGGGTCCCGGATGCACCAGCAGCGCTACCTCATCCTTTTCGAAGGGGTCCCCGATCGCACGTCCGCAGAGGCCCTGCGCGGGGGGCGGCTGTGCGTGCGCGAGGCGGATCTGCCGGCGTTGCCCCCCGGCCAGGTCTGGCTGCACGATCTGCCCGGCATGGCCGTGGAGTCCGAGGAGGGCGAGGATCTTGGCACCGTGCACCAGGTGCTCGAAACCGGCGAGGACCGGCGGATTCTCGTAGTCCACGGACCCCGGGGCGAGTTCCTGGTGCCCTTCATCGAGCAGTTCGTGCTCTCGGTCGACCGCGACGCGCGCCGGATTACGATCAAACTGCTCGAGGGCCTGCTGCCGGAGACTCGGCTCGCCGCAAAGCCGCTTCGTGGAGCACTACTGCGGAGGGGTGCCGAGGAGGTCTCCGGCGGCGAGCGAAGCGAGCCGCTGGAGGTCCGCAGCGACAGGACCCCGCAGCCCGCACGGGAACGAATCGCTCCTGATGCGGATCGACATCCTCACGATCTTTCCCTCGTTCTTCGACTCGCCACTCCAGGAGAGCATCATCCACCGCGCCTGCGAGCGGGGGGTGCTCGACATCCGCGTCCACGACCTGCGCGCCTTCGCCCTCGATCGGCACCGGGTCACGGACGACGCCCCCTACGGCGGCGGCGCCGGCATGGTCATGAAGCCCGAGCCGCTCTTTGCCGCGATCGAACAGCTCAGGGCCGAGAGCCCCGGGGCGACCACGGTCCTGCTCTCGCCGCAGGGACGCGTCTGGAGCCAGTCGCTGGTGCGCGAGTACGGCGAGCGGCCGGGCATGATCCTCGTCTGCGGCCGCTACGAGGGGGTCGACGAACGGGTGCGCGCGGCGCTCATCGACGAGGAGATCTCCATCGGCGACTACGTGCTCGCCGGCGGCGAGACCGCGGCGATGGTGCTCGTGGAGACGGTGGCCCGCCAGGTCCCGGGGGTGGTCGGGCAGGCCGAGTCGGTCGAGCAGGACTCCTTCTTCGCCGGCCTCCTCGACCACCCGCACTACACGCGCCCGCCGGTGTTTCGCGGTCTCGCCGTTCCCGAGGTGCTGCTCTCGGGGGACCACGCCGCGATCACCCGCTGGCGCCGGCGCGAGGCGCTGCGCCAGACGCTGCGCAAGCGGCCGGACCTGCTCGACGCCGCCGATCTCGGCGCGGAGGACCTGAAGTTGCTGGACCAGATCAGGGGCGCGGGTGACGACGACGCCTGACCGGCCGCGGGTCGCGCTCGCCCTCGTGCATTTTCCGGTGATCCGCGACCGCTTCGGCAGCGTCGGGGCGACCTCCGTGACGCCGCTCAACGTCCACGACCTGGCGCGGGCGGCGCGCACCTACGGGGTGGCGCCGCTGTATATCGTCACCCCGCTGCTCTCCCAGCAGGCGCTCGTCGGCCGGATTTTGAAGCACTGGAGCGAGGGGTACGGCGCCGGGGCCAACCCGACCCGCGCGGAGGCTCTGCGCGACGTCGTGCTTGTCCGGGTCGATCAACGAAGCGCTGGACGATCTGTGCCGGCGGGCCGGCGGCTATCCCACCGTCGTCGGGACGGCGGCCCGGCAGGGGCCGAAAAGCATCGGCTACCCGGACCTCGCCGCGAGGATGAGGGGGAACTCCGGGTCCTGGCTGCTGCTCTTCGGCACCGGGTGGGGTCTTGGGCCCGAGGCGGCGGCCCAGTGCGATTTCTTCCTGGGACCGGTGCGGGGGCCGGGCGAGTTCAACCACCTGCCGGTTCGTTCGGCCGTTGCCGTCATACTTGACCGACTCTTTGGAAAATGACATAATCCTTCGGTTTAGCGTGAGTTGTGGCTGTCTTACAGAGGAGAATCGACATGGATATCATTCGCGAAATCGACAAGGACACCCAGCGCCAGGACATCCCGCCGTTCCGCCCCGGGGACAGCGTCAAGGTTCACGCCAAGGTCGTGGAAGGCGAGAAAGAGCGGATCCAGATCTTCGAGGGTCTCGTGGTGCGCATGCGCAGCGCCGGCGCCGGCAGCTCCTTCACGGTTCGCAAGCTCTCCTACGGCACCGGCGTGGAGCGCATCTTCCCGACGCACAGCCCGATGCTCGGCAAGATCGAGATCGTCAAGTCGCGCAACGTGCGTCGCGCCAAGCTCTACTTCACCCGCGAACTCGTCGGCAAGGCCGCTTCGCGTTTCTAGCAGGTCGCTGAAAAAGGCCCATCTGCGCGATGCCTCCTCCCGGATCCCTGCGGCGCTTCCAGGCCGCCTCAGTCGCCGGATCGTCGTCCGCCTTGCACCTGGATTTTTGGCAGCCTGTCCGGTCCATGCCCGGCGAGGAGTCTCGCGCCTGACCTCTGGGAGTTCGAGCGGGAGCTGCGGGGGCGGGGTTTCCGGCGGATCGCGGGGGTCGACGAGGCCGGTCGCGGGCCCCTGGCCGGCCCCGTGGTCGCCGCGGCCGTCGATCTTCCCGGCCGGGTTTGCCGATCCGCGGATCAACGATTCCAAGCGCCTCGACGCCCGTCGGCGCGAGGAGCTGGTTCCCGTCATCACCGGCGCCGCCATCAGCTGGGCGGTCGCCGAGTCCTCCGAAGCCGAGATCGATGCGATCAACATCCTCCAGGCGACCCTGCGCGCGATGGAGCGGGCGCGTCGCGTCGCTGCCAGGTCGCCCCGGACTACGTGCTCGTCGACGGTTCGATCATGCCGGGCGTCCTCGTCCCCGGCGAGGCGGTGATCGGCGGCGACGGCCGCGTCGCCTGCATCGCGGCCGCCTCGATCCTCGCCAAGGTGCACCGCGACCGGCTGATGCGGGCGCACCACGAGCGCTGGCCGGTCTACGGCTTCGACCGGAACAAGGGGTACGGTACCGCCGCGCACCTGGCCGCGCTGGCGGAGCACGGCCCCTGCCCGATCCACCGCCGATCGTTTCAGCCCAATTCGCGCCTGATGCACGTGCGCGAGGCGGCGGCGGCTCCTTCGGTCGTGCGTCTGCGCCGCCTACCCGTCGCGGAGACCGGCGGCTCGAAAGGGTCCAGCGGCAACTCGCCTGCGGCTCAAGCAACGCGACTTCGTGCCGGCGGAGGGGTGGCGCGCAGGGGAGGTCTCCAGCGGCGGAACGAAGTGAGCACGATGGAGGTCCGCAGCGACAGGACCCTGTTCAGCCTGGACGGGAATAGTTCGGATAAACGGTTACAGTTCGACGCGCGTGACCACGCCGTGCAGCTTGTTCGGCGGCAGGTCGTAGAAGCGCACCACCGTCGGCGTGTTCTTCTTGATGAACGAGAAGACGTGCCAGAACGGGTTCGTCGTCTGGATCTCCTCGACGCCGTAGAAGATCACCTTCTCGACGATGCCCGCTTCCTGCAGGATCTCCTCGACGTCGACCCGCTCGAGATAGCCGCACTGGATTTCGAAGACCCGCAGCCCCTCGGCGAGCGGTTCCTTGAAGAAACCGGCGATCCCGTCCGGGTCCGGCCGGCGCACGATCGAGACGACGATGTTGTCCGCGTAGACGATGTTGTTCTTGAAGATCGTGTGCACCATGTACGGCGGCGCGGTCAGGGTGTCCCGGGCGAAGAAGAGCGCCGTGCCGGAAATCTTGTTCAGGTCGCGGTAGAGTTGCTCGAAGGAGAGCAGGAAGACGTCCATCGGCAGCGGGCGCAGCGCCTGGTAGAGCTTCTTCTGCCCGGAACGGTAGACGAGGATCACCGCGAGCGGCAGCGCGGCGATCACCAGCGACCAGTAGCCGCCGTGCGGGATCTTGGTGGTCGTGGACAGCAGAAAGGCGATGTCGACGACGGTGACGACCGCCGCGACCGCGGCGTGAACCGGCCGCCGCCGGCGCGTGAAGATCCAGGTCATCATGACTCCCGTGATCGTCATGGTGCCCGTCACCGCCAGCCCGTACGCCGCGGCAAGGTTGTGGGACTGCTGGAACAGGACCATCACCCCGAGAACCGACAGCAAGAGGAACCAGTTCGCCGCGCCGATGTAGATCTGCGACTGACGCTCGTGCGAGGTGTACTTGACCTTGAGCATCGGCAGGATGCGGGTGGTGATCCCCTGGTAGACGATGGAGAACATCCCGCTGATCATCGCCTGCGAGGCGATCACCGTCGCGGTCACGCTCAGCAGCAGGAAGGGAATGTAGAGCAGGGGGGCCTGGTCGAAAACCATCTGGAACAATACGTTCGTGGCGGTGGGGTGCGAGAGGACATACGCGCCCTGCCCGAAGTAGTTGATGACCAGCGCAACGAAGACAAAGGCCCAGGCGTGGATGATGTGCTCGCGCTTGAGGTGCCCCATGTCGGCGTAGAGGGCTTCGCCGCCGGTGGCGCAGAGTATCACTTCGGAGAGCACGAGGAACCCGGCGAGCTTGCTCTCGGCGAGGAATTCGAAAGCGTGCAGCGGGTTGAGCGACCGGAGAACGCCGGGGAAGTGCGTGATCGAGACGAGGCCGGAGACCGCGAGAGACACGAACCAGACGACCATCAAGGGCCCGAACCAGGCGGCGATCTTCTCGGTGCCGCTGCGCTGGATGGCGAAGAGCGCGATGGCGACACAAGCGGCGAGCGCCACGAGCGTGTGCGTGCCGACCTGGCCCAGCCCGGGGACGAGCAGGAGCCCCTCGACCGCGGAGAGGATGGAGATCGCCGGGGTGATCACCCCGTCGCCGATGATCAGCGAGATCCCGAGGTAGGTCAGGGCCGTGACGAAGGCCGCCTGCCTGCCCCCCTTGAGCAGCGGCATCAGGATTTCGCTGAGCACGATCGTGCCGCCCTCGCCGTGCTTGCCGAGGCTCATCGCGAGCCAGGCGTACTCGACGGTCACCAGCAGGATCAGCGTCCAGAGGATCAGCGAGAGCACGCCGAGGATGTGCGCCTCGGTCGGGACCGTGAGGGCCACCACCACGGTCAGCGTGTAGATCGGGCTCGTGCCGATGTCGCCGAAGACCAGTCCGAGCGCCCGCAGGACACCCCGGCCCCAGGAAGTGCGTTGTGTCATCGCGCAGGAATCTCGCGGGCGGGGATCAACCAGCCGCTACAATTCGACGCGGGTGACCACGCCGTGCAGCTTGTTCGGCGGCAGTTCGTAGAACTGCACGATGTTCGGCGTGAGCTTCTTGATCGCGGAGAAAATATTCCAGACCGGATTCCCCGTGTGGATCTCCTCGACGCCGTAGAAGATCGTCTTCTCGTTGATCCCCGCTTCCTTGAGCACCGCCTCGACGTCGACGACCTCCATGTAGCCGCACTGGATCTCGAAGAAGCGCAGGCCGGGGGAGACGGTGGCGTCGGAGGGGCACGCCGTCTCCGTGCAGGGTTCGAGAGGGTTCCTGAAGAAACCGGTCACGCCGTACGGATCGACCCGGCGCACGATCGAGACGATGACGTTGTCCTCGTAGATGATGTTGTTCTTGAAGATCGTGTGGACGATGTACGGCGGGATGGCCAGGCTGTCCTTGGCGAAGAAGAGCGCCGTGCCGCCGATCTTGCTCAGGCCGCCGTAGAGTTGCCGGAACGAGAGCAGAAAGACGTCCAGCGGCAGCGGGCGCAGTTCGCGGTAGAGTTTCTGCTGCCCCTTGAGGTAGACGAGGATCATGGTCAGCGGGATCGCCGCGATGATGAGCGACCAGTACCCGCCGTGGGGGATCTTGTAGATGCACGAGAGGAAGAAGGCGAAGTCCACGACGGTGATGACGGCGGCGATGAGGGCCCGGCCGCGCTTGTGCTGGAGCCAGAAGATGAAGGTCATGAAGGTGCCGGTGATGGCCATGTCCCCGGTCACGGCCAGCCCGTAGGCCGCGGCGAGGTTCTTCGACTGCTGGAAGACCGAGATGATGAACAGCACCGCCAGCAGCAGGAACCAGTTCACGAAGCCGATGTAGATCTGCGACTGGCGCTCGGTGGAGGTGTAGGTGACGCTGAACATCGGCAGGATGCGGGTGGTGATCCCCTGGTAGACGATGGAGAACATGCCGCTGATCATCGCCTGGGAGGCGATCACGGTGGCGGCGACGCTCAGCAGCAGAAAGGGGATGTAGATCAGGGGCGCCTGGTGGTAGATCATCTGGAAGAGCACGTTGGTCGCGTTGGGGTGGGCGATCACGTAGGCCCCCTGCCCGAAGTAGTTGATCACGAGCGCGACGAACACGAAGCCCCACGCGGCGCGGATGTGCTTGCGCGTCAGGTGGCCCATGTCCGCGAAGAGGGCCTCGCCGCCGGTGGCGCAGAGGATGACCTCGGAGAGGATGAAGAACCCGGCGAGCCCGTTCTCGAAGAGAAATTTCACGGCGTGCCAGGGATTGACGGCCTGCGCGACGGCGGGCACCTGGCTGATGGAGACGATCCCCGAGACGGCCAGCACCCCGAACCAGACGAGCATCAGGGGGCCGAACACCCCGGCCACCCGCTCGGTCCCCCGGCGCTGCACCGAGAACAGCGCGATGGCGATCAACCCCGCGACCGCCATCAGGACCTTCGTCGAGGTCGTCTCCAGCCCGGGGATCAGCAGCAGGCCCTCGACCGCGGAGAGGATGGAGATCGCGGGCGTGATGACCCCGTCGCCGATGAGGAGCGAGATCCCGATGTAGCCGAGGAAGGAGAAGAACGCCGCCTGGCGGCCGGACTTCACCAGCGAGACGAGCAGCTCCTTGAGCACGATCGTCCCGCCCTCGCCGCGGGTGCCGAGGCTCATGGCGAGCCAGGCGTACTCGACGGTGACCAGCAGGATCAACGTCCAGAAGATGAGCGAGAGCACGCCGAGGACGTGCGCCTCGGTCGGGGACGTGAGCGCCAGCACCACCGTGAGGGTGTAGATCGGGCTGGTCCCGATGTCGCCGAAGACCAGGCCGAACGCCCGCAGGACGCCGGTGGCCCAGGTGGTTTTATGCGACATCGTCGGCCCCCGGTCGGGACGCGCGCGCGGCCGCTTCCGAGTCATCCGGTTATTATCCGCTATCGTCGGGAAGGTGCAAGGCCCGGATTGCTGAGAAACGGGGAGGGTCACGGTCTTCATGGGAGCACGAGTGTAAGACAGGAGGCGCCGGAGCGCAAGTCGCTTGATTTTTCATGGCGTGCGGCTACACTCTGCGTGTCCCGGGTGCGGTGTCGCCGGTTGCGGCGGTGCTCGAATGCGAGGTGAAATGATGGTCCGCAAGGTTGCGGTTCTGGCGGTTGTCGCCGCATTCGCGGTTGCCTGGTGCGGGTGTGGGGCGGCCGGAGACGGAGCGGACCGTCGGGTCAGGCTTCCGGCCGCGCTCCCGGCGGACGTGCCGTTGCCGGTGGGGGCGGTGCTGCGCACGGCTCGGGATCTCGGCAGCAAGGGGCTCAACCTGGTTTTCGAGACGGACGAGCCGGTTGTCGGCCGTTGAGGGGCGGTTGCGGTCTCGGCTCGAGTCGGGCGGGTGGACCCTGCTGTCGGAGGTGGCGGTCGAGAGCGCTGTTTTCTCCAGCTACCGGAAGCAGGCGCGCTCGGTGGCCCTCGGTATCAGCAGGACGGGCGGGGTGACGGTGGTGGGGTTGGCCTACTGGCAGCCCGAACCCGAAGGGGAAGGAGCACCAGGGTGAGGTTGTACGTGCACACGTTTGCCGCGGCACTGCTGGCCGCGGCTGCCTTTGTCACGCCCGTGCGCGCCGAGGGGCCGGCGGTCGACGCGCCCGTTGTGGTGAACACGCAAATCGGCGGCCACTGGACCGGCGCCAAGCTGCGCTGTCAGAAGGAGGTGGGCAAGCTGGTGCGCTGCGGCACCCCGTCGGCCTTCGAAATCACCTTTGCCGACGACGGCACCGGGTCGACCCCCGACGAGAACCTCCCGCAGGACTTCTCCTGGCGCTGGCTGGCGACGAACGAGATCGGCATGAAGCCGAAGGCCGGCGGGGAGGAGTTCAAGCTCTTCGCGGTCGAGCACGAGGAGGAGGCGATTCTGACGTTCCAGGCCTACATCTACCTGCCGACGGCCGACCCGACCGCGCCGGTCGAGGTGCGCTACATTCACTACGTCTTCGACGTCAATCGCGACGAGTAGGCGCGGTGGTCGTGGAAGGCGCCGTGGGGGGGGGAGTGGCGGGGGCGGGACCGGCTGCTTGTCGCATCGGCCTGGTGCAGATGCGCGTGGGCGCGGATCCCGCCGCGAACCTGGCGCGGGCGATCGATCTGATCGGTGAAGCGGCCGGCCGCGGGGCCGCTCTCGTCTGTCTCCCCGAACTGTTTCGCACCCCGTATTTCTGCCAGCGCGAGGATGCCGCTCTGTTCGATCTCGCCGAGCCGGTTCCCGGCCCGACCACGATCGCCCTTGCCGACGCGGCGCGCCGCCACGGGGTCGTCGTCGTCGCCTCGCTCTTCGAGCGGCGCGCCCCCGGCATCGCCCACAACACCGCGGCGGTCATCGACGCCGACGGCTCTCTGGCGGGCATCTACCGCAAGATGCACATTCCCGACGACCCCGGCTACTACGAGAAGTATTATTTCACGCCGGGAGATCTCGGGTTCCAGGCCGATCGACACCCGCGCCGGGCGCATCGGCGTCCTGATCTGCTGGGACCAGTGGTTCCCGGAGGCGGCGCGGCTGATGGCCCTCGCCGGCGCCGAGGTGATCCTCTACCCGACGGCCATCGGCTGGCACCCCGCCGAGAAACAGGCCGAGGGCGAGGCGCAGCGCGACGCCTGGCGCACCGTGCAGCGCGGTCACGCGATCGCCAACGGCGTCTATGTCGCGGCCGTCAACCGCGTCGGCCTCGAGCGGCCGGACCCGGCGGCGGCCGGGCTCGAATTCTGGGGCACTTCGTTCTGCTGCGACCCGCAGGGGGTGATGCTCGCCGAGGCGGGGACCGAGGGCGAGGAAGTCCTTGTCGTCGAGATCGACCGGGCGCGCCTCGAGGAGGTCCGGCGCAACTGGCCGTTCCTGCGCGACCGGCGCATCGACGCCTACGACGGGCTCACGAGCCGGTTCCTCGACCCGCCGCCGCCGAAGAACGAGATGCGGGCAACCGTGACGCGCCCGCGCTCCCGCCTCTGCGTTTGCCGGCGGAGTGGGAGCCGCACGCGGCCACCTGGATCAGCTGGCCGCGCAACGCCTCCGACTGGCCGGGCAAGTTCGCCGCGATTCCGTGGGCCTTCGCCGAAATGGCGCGGCGGATCGCCGCCGGGCGAGATCCTCCGGGTCATCGTCGCCTCGGCGGCGCACGAGGCGCGCGCCCGCCGGGTGCTCGAGCGGGTCGGCGTCGATCCGGGCGCGGTTGGAGTTCTTCCGCATCCCCTCCGACCGCGGCTGGACGCGCGACACCGGGCCGATCACGGTGCTGCGCGGCGCGCGCGGCCGGGCGCGAGGTCGTGCGCTTCCGCTTCACCGCCTGGGCCCGCTACCCGGACTGGCGCCGCGACGACGCGGTCGCGCCGCGGGCCGCCGCGGCCCTCGGTCTGCCGCTGGTCACGCGCCACGCACGCGGGGCGGCAGGTCGTCCTCGAGGGCGGCGCGATCGAGGTCAACGGGCGCGGCACGCTGATCACGACCGAGGAGTGCCTGCTCGACCCCGGCGTCCAGGTGCGCAACCCCGGCTTCGGCCGGCGCGACTACGAGGAGATCTTCGCGCCGCTGGCTCGGCGCGACGAACGTCATCTGGCTGGGGAAGGGGATCGCCGGCGACGACACCCACGGGCACGTCGACGACCTCTGCCGCTTCGTCGGTCCGCGCACGGTCGTCGTCTGCGAGGAGCAAGACCCCCGCGACGCGAACCACGCCGCGCTCGCCGAGAACCGCGAGCGGCTCGCGGCGGCGCGGCTCGAGGACGGGTCGAAGCTCGAGGTCGTCGGGCTGCCGCTGCCCGCGCCGCTGTACTTCGACGGGCAGCGGCTGCCGGCGAGCTACGCCAATTTCTACATCGCCAACGCGGCCGTGCTCGTGCCGACCTTCAACGACCCGATGGACCGCGTCGCGCTCGGGATCCTCGGGGAGCTCTTCCGCGACCGGCCCGTGATCGGCATCCACGCCGTGGACCTGGTCTGGGGCTTCGGCACGGTCCACTGCCTGACGCAGCAACAGCCCGCCGGGACTTTATAGCGCCCCGCGGCGCTGGCCATTTTCCGGGATCGCTGTGTTCGCCGCGTAGCCGTGACGGCTCTCTCCGAGCCGGCCGGTGACCGTCAGCCAGACAAGCAACAGCAGCAGCGCGACGACCAGCAAGAGCAGCAGCGAGGACCCCGAAAGTCTCAAGGCCGTGCGTTCCCGGCCGGCGGCAGGAATTCCTTGCGGGCGACGAGCAGGAAGACGCGGCCCGGCTGCTTGAACGGACCGGCGATCTTCTCCGCCGGCTCACCCGTGCCCCAGAAGATGTCGACGCGACCGTGGCCGGTGATCGCGCCGCCGGTGTCCTGCACGACGCCGAAGCGGCGCACCGGCACCGGGGCCGGTGCGCCCGGAGTCGCCGCGGCCGGCAGCGTCGTCTCGATCCAGGCGATCCCGCCCTTCGGCGCCAGCCGCGCGTCCATCGCCAGCGAGCGCCCCGGGGTCAGCGGCACCTGGATGTTGCCGAGCGGCCCCTCCTCGACGCGCCGGAAGAAGGTGTAGCTCGGGTTGTAGTCGAGGATCTCGCGGACCTGCTCCGGGTGCTCGCGCAGGTAGGCCTTGAGCGCCTGCAGCGACATCTGCTCCGGGGGGATCCGGTCGCGCAGCAGTTTCCCGATCGCGCGGTAGGGGTGGCCGTTCTGGTCGGCGTAGTTCACGCGCAGCAGGGAGCCGTCCTCGAGGCGGATCAGCCCCGAGCCCTGGATCTGCAGGAAGAAGAGCTCGACCTCGTCCGCCACCCAGGCGATCGGCTCGGCGCGGCCGGCGAGCGCGCCGTCGAAGCTGATCCGGTCGCGGTCGTCGTAGGGGACGAGCTTGCGCCCCTGGAGCTTGCCGCGCAGGCTCTTGCCGCGCAGTTCCGCGGGAACCAGGCCGCTGTCGGCATACGGTGCCAGGTCGAGCGTGACCAGGTCGGCGGGGACGGCGTAGAGCGGCGCCCGGAAGCGCTCCGAGCGCGCGAGGCTGCCCGGCAGGACCGGTTCGAAGTAGCCGGTGAAAAACGCCGCGCCCCGGTCGTTGCGGCTCTCGAAGAGCAGAAACTTCTCGCGGATCGCGGCGTCGCGCGCCGCGCCCGCGGTCTCCTCGACGATCTTCAGGAAGAGGGCGGTCGAGGCCTCCATCTCCCGGGAGGTGTAGACGAGGTCCCCGTAGGTGAACGTCGCGCTCTCCGGGAGGCGCCGGTAGTAGCGTATCGACTGGCGCAGCGCGTCGGCGAGCCCGGCGAGATCGGCGTCGTCGACGAGGTGGCCGACCCGCAGCTGCTCCGGCGGGCACCGGCTGGAGACCGACCTCGAGGCGCGGGGCGGCGCACCCGGTGAGCAGCGGCATCAGTGCGAGGGCGGCAACTGCGACGGCGAACTTCCGGGTCGCCGCCCGGATCTTCGTCTGATTCATCGCTCGTGCTGGGGAGGGGGAAATTGGCGGGGCCGACGGGACTCGAACCCGCGCCCTCCGGCTTGACAGGCCGGCGTTATAACCGACTTAACTACGGCCCCGCATTCTTCCCTCGAGCTGGTGGGCGGTACAAGGCTCGAACTTGTGACCTTCTGTGTGTAAGACAGATGCTCTCCCAGCTGAGCTAACCGCCCCAGTCACGCAGCGGATCATAGGGGCGCGGGCTCATCCCGTCAAGTGTTTCTTCGCTGGTCAAGCGGGGTGCCCGCGAAGCGTGCGCCTGAGGTCCCCGCCCGTGCGAACGGTCCAGCAGGCGTGAATCCGGGGGTTCCCGGCGAAATCTTTCGGGATCGTCGAGCGGGTGATGTCCTCGAAGACGAGGGCCGGCATCGCCGCGGCATCGAGCTTGAAGCGGCGCAGGTTGGTGCAGAAGACCAGGGTGCCGCCGGGCTCGAGCAGTTGCGCGGTGTCGAGAATGAGCGGCACGTGGTCGCGCTGGATGTCGAGCGTCCCGCGCATCGCGTTCGAGGTCGAGAACACCGGCGGGTCGAGATAGATCAGCCCGAAGCGCCGTCGCTCCCGCCGCACCCACTCGCGGCAGTCGGCGCGGACCAGTTCGTGCTCCCGCCCCCCGAAGCCGTTGAGCCTCAGGTTGCGCTGCGCCCAGCCGAGGTAGGTCTGCGAGAGATCGACCGAGACCGTCGAGCGGGCGCCCCCGGCGGCGGCGCAGACCGTGGCGGTCCCGGTGTAGCAGAAGAGGTTGAGGACGTCCTTCCCCGCGGCGAGCGTGCGCAGCAGGGCGCGCACCGGCCGGGTGTCCAGGAACAGTCCGGTGTCGAGGTAGTCGGCGAAGTTCACCTGAAAAGCGAGCCCCCCCTCCGCGACGCGGTGGAACTCGCGCTCTTCCCCGAGCTTTTCGTGCTGCTCCCGCCCCCGGCGCTGTCGGCGGATCTTGAGCACGACGCGCTCGGGCGGCAGTTCGAGCGTGGCTCCGACCGTCGCCACGGCGTCCGCGAGCCGCGTGCGCGCCTTCTCCGGGTCGACCGTCTTCGGGGCCTCGTACTCCTGCACGACGGCCCAGAGGGTGCCAGGTTCGTGCGAGGGGAGCGTGGGGGTGTCGCCGTCCACGCGGTACACGTCCACCGCTACCGCGTACTCCGGCATGTCCGCATCGTAGAGCCGGTAGCAGCTGATCCCCTCGCGGCGCGCCCACGATCCGAGCGTCTTGAGGTTCTTGCGCAGGCGGTTGGCGAGGGACTCGGCGATTTCGCCGCCGCCGGCGGCGGTGGCGACGGTGCCGACGGGACGCGCGGCCGCGCCCGCGGGAAGGGATGGCGCCTTCGGCTTTGAGGCGTGCATGAAGCGCTCGGGACGTCACGTCCATGACGAAGAGCCGGCACTCGAGCGCGCCGTTGAAGAGCGTGTAGGCCTTCTTCGCGCGGATGCCGGTGCGCAGCGCGAGTCCCGGGTTGCCGGTCAGCAGCGCGGCCTTCCAGCCGTTGAAACGCTCCCGCAGCACGGCGCCGACAGTCTCGTAGAGAGGGCGCAGTTCCGTTTCCGAACCGAGACGCTGGCCGTAGGGCGGGTTGGTCGCCACGAGGCCCGGCGCCCCGGTGCGGCTCTTCGGCGGCACGGCGTCCGCCAGTTCGCGTTTTTCAACGTGGATGCGGCCCGCGAGGCCGGCGCGCGCCACGTTGGCGAGCGCGGCGCGCACCGCCGACGGGTCGTGGTCGGTGCCGACGATGGCGGGAAACCGCCGCCCTCCCGCCTCGCGCCGGGCGCGGGCCTCGGCGAGCAGTCGCTCCCAGAGTCCGGCGTCGTGGCGCGGCCAGCGCAGGAAACCGAAGGATTCGCGCAACAGCCCCGGGGCGATGTCGCCGGCGATCAGCGCCGCCTCGATCGCGATGGTGCCCGAACCGCACATCGGGTCGAGCAGGGGGCCGCCGGCGGCCGCGATCGCCGGCCACCCGGCGCGGATCAGAATCGCGGCCGCCAGGTTCTCCTTCAGCGGCGCCTCGACGGTCTCGTCGTGGTAGCCCCGCTTGTGCAGGCTCTCGCCGGAGAGGTCGAGGGAGACACGCGCCGCGGCGCCGGCCAGGTGCACGTTGACGCGCAGGTCGGGGTTCCTCAAGTCGACCGAGGGCCGCCGTCCGCTGCGCTCGCGGAAGCGGTCGACGACGGCGTCCTTGACCTTCTGGGCCCCGAAGAGCGTGTGGGAGATCTGCTCGCTCGTGCCGGTGAAGTCAACGGCCAGCGTGCCGTCGGCGCCGAGGTGCTGCTCCCAGGGCAGGTCGTGGACCCCGGCGTAGAGTTCGTCGGCGTCCGCCGCGGGCACGACGCTCAAGGTCATCAGGATCCGCGAGGCCAGCCGCGACCAGAGACAGGCGCGATACGCGATCTCGAGCGTGCCGGTGAAGGCGACCCCGGCGACGGTCTCCTTGACCTCAGTCGCGCCGAGGCCGGCAAGTTCGGCGGCGAGCAATCCCTCGAGGCCCTTGGGACAGGTTGCGAAGAGTCCGTGCATGGCGGTCATTCGCCCATTGTACCCCGGCTGATCCCCTTTTCAGCCCGAGGTGTCGCCATGCGTCCCGGGGAGAGCCTCCGGAGGTGGTCCGCGTCCCCGATCAAAGGATTCACGGCCGGGCCGCGTCTTATGGTATCAAAGGATGAAAATAGCGAAGCGAGTATGCCGGAGCGGGCAATCTGCTCGGCCAAGTTCGGGTGAAGGGCCTTTCGAGTCCCGGTTGAAGACATGGACGTGACGTCGATCGAGTTGAGCGACCTTGAGCTTGTCCGCCTCGCGCGGGAGGGGGACGGCTTTGCGCTGGAGTGCCTCTTCGAGCGGCACTACCCGACGGCGTACCGGGTCGCCTATCGCTGGTGCGGCAGCCGGCAGGACGCCGAGGATGTCGCCCAGGAGACGTTCATCAAGGTGGTCCGCGGGCTGCGCACCTACCGGGAGAACTCCTCGTTCACGACGTGGCTCTACCGGATCGTCGTCAACACCGCGATGGACCTGCACCGGCGCAGCAACGCACGTTCCCGCCTTGCCGAGGACGTCGGGCTCCAGGGCAAACCGGAGGCGACTGCCGCCGCCGACCCGCCGGACCGCGATGCGGAGCGGGCCTGGTCGGCCGTCGGCGCGCTGCCGGAGAAACAGCGGACGGCCCTGCTGCTGGTCTTCGGCGAGGGCCTGAGCCACCGGGAAGCCGCCGCGGTGCTGGGGTGCCCGGAGGTGACCGTCTCGTGGCGCATCCACCAGGCCCGCAAGAAACTGGGGAAGATGATGGAGTCCGAATCATGAAGCTGACAGACGAGGAACTCAAGCGGCTCCTGGCGGACGGAACCCGGCCCGAGCCCGCCGCGGCGGCCCGCGCCAGGGCCCTGCAGGCAGCCCTCGCCGAGCACCTCCGCCTCTCGGCGCGGGAGGCGCGGGTCAAAGGAACGGAGCAGCCGGCGCGTCTCACGGGCAAACCAGACAAGGGAGGGCCCGTCATGAGAAAGCTCGCCTACGCCGCGACCGTGCTCGTTCTCGTTGGCGCCGCCGCCGCGGTCATCATCCCCAATTTCCTGCAATTCCGGATGAAAGCCTCGAATCAGGGGGCGCGCTCGAACATCGGCGCGAACAGGAGCACCGAGGTCGCCCAGCCAGGGGTTCCCTTCGACGATCGTGACGCCGCTCCGGCCTCCGGCGGCTCCAGGGCCTCGTCCGCACCGGCTCGTTTAGCCGAAAAGAAGAACAGTGTCCCCCCGCCGAGCCAGGAGTACGTCGGCCGGGACCGTTTCGAGAAGATCACCGGGAACCCGGTGAAGATTGCGACCGAGGAGCCGGTGTCGACATTCTCGATCGACGTCGACACCGCCTCGTACGCCTTCGTGCGCCGCGCGCTCAACGCGGGCCACCTGCCGCAGAAGGACGCGGTGCGGATCGAGGAGATGGTCAACTACTTCGACTACGACTACCCGCCCCCCACGGACCGCGAGGCGCCGTTCCGGACCACCGTCGCGGTCTTCCCGACGCCGTGGAATCCCCAGACGAAGCTCGTGCACATCGGCCTGCGCGGCCTCGAACTGCGGCCCGGCCGGCGCCCCCGCGCCAACCTGGTCTTCCTGCTCGACGTCTCCGGCTCGATGGCAAGCCCGGACAAGCTCCCGCTGCTCAAGAGCGCCTTCCGGCTGCTCGTCGAGAACCTCGAGCCCGAGGACACCGTCGCGATCGTCGTCTACGCCGGCGCCGCCGGCACCGTTCTCGAACCGACGTCGGCCCGGCAGCGCGCGCGGATTCTCGCGGCGATCGACCGGCTCGAGGCGGGCGGTTCCACGGCCGGCGCCGCGGGGATCCGGCAGGCCTACGCGCTGGCGGAGGCGAATTTCGACCCCGGCGGGGTGAACCGGGTGATCCTCGCGACCGACGGGGACTTCAACGTCGGGATCAGCAACCCCGAGGAGCTCAAGGGCTTCGTCGAACGCAAGCGCGCGAGCGGCGTCTCCCTGACCGTGCTCGGCTTCGGGCAGGGCAACCTCAACGACGCGCTGATGCAGAAACTCGCGCAGAACGGGAACGGTACCGCCGCGTACATCGACACGCTCAGCGAGGCGCGCAAAGTGCTGGTCACGGAGGCGGGGAGCACGCTGGTGCCGATCGCGCAGGACGTCAAGATCCAGGTGGAGTTCAACCCGGCGCAGGTCGCGGAGTACCGCCTGATCGGCTACGAGACGCGTCAGTTGCGGCGCGAGGATTTCAACGACGACCGCGTCGACGCCGGGGACGTCGGCGCCGGCCACCGCGTCACGGCGCTCTACGAGATCGTGCCGGCCGGCTCACGGGGCCGGATGGTCGACCAGTTGCGCTACGGCGGGCGCGGCGCGGACGAACCGTTGCCGTCGGGACGTGCGGCGTCTGACGAGTACGCCTTCCTCAAGATCCGCTACAAGCTCCCCGGGCAGCGGCAAAGCCGCCTGATCACGACGCCGATCACGCCGGCGCAGGAGCAGCGCTCGCTGGAGTCGGCGCCCGGCGAGGCGCGTTTTGCGGCAGCCGTGGCGGCTTTCGGGCAGATCCTGCGCGGCGACTCGCGCGTCGGGTCGTTCTCGTACGAGGATGTGCTCGCGCTGGCGCGGCCCGTGCGGGGCGACGACGTGTACGGCTACCGAGCGGAGTTTCTGAACCTGGTGCGGCTCGCCGAGTCGGCGCGGGAGATGGGAGACCGCTGAGCCCCGTTGCGGCTGCGCCCGTCTTCGGCGTGGGGCAGTCCGGGAGCCGTGCGAAAAGAGCGCTGCCGAGCGGCAGCGAAGGTTTCCGGGACGGCACCAGGGGAAGCAGCCTGTTTTGATGAGCATGGAGTCAGGCGGGAAGTTCGGGCAGGTCTCCCCAGAGCGCTACGAGGACCGCCATGGGTTTTTCCGGCCGGTCATCCGTGAGTTGGTCCACGACGAAGATGGTCGAAGGGCAGCGCGGCCTGTGCGTTTGACTCGAGGCGGGGAGGAAATTCCTGTGGGCGACATTCTCTCGCATCGCCCGGAAGGACGGAAGCTCGGCAGGCTTCTCAGGACGACGGCTTAGCCGAGAATCTTCCGGAGCATGTGGAACGGGTGCCGCAGGCGCTGCAAGAGCAGCGGACATCTGCTGCCCCGGTAGTAGGCCCGCAGGTCGCCCGCGGCCGGAAAGAAGAGACGGCCGAGAAACAGGAGCCTTGCCGGCCGGAAGAAGAACCGGGAACCCATCCTCATCAGGCGGTCCTTGCCGCTGCCCTCCTCCCCGCTCTGCAGCACCTCCTCCAGCCAGCCGTTCGCCGGCGGGCGGACTGCGTCCGGTGTGAAGCTCGCGACCAGGGCCGCGGCCGCCGACTCCGGCAGCAGCAGGCTCATCACGCGAAGCGTATCGACGATCTCGGGCGTTGCATTCCACTCCAGCGCGCGCTGCCGGACGAGCGCCCAATCCAGACGGTCAAGCTCCTGCCGCAGAAACAGGTCGAGGTCGACGTACCAGAGCAGCCGGTTTCCTACCCGGCGGCCGCAGAACCATTCCGCCGGGAGCCCCCGTCCCAGACCGGCCGGGTTCAGCAGACCGTGTTTCGCGATGTGCAGGCAGAGATAGAGGAACGTGTCCTCGCCGGACAGGGCCCCGTACCGCCCGGCGACGCCGCCCCAGGCGACGGCGCGCGCCAGAACCACATCGTCCTCGATCCGGTACAGGTTCGCGCGGTCCACCAGCGACCAATGCAGCTCGATCTTCAAGCCGCCCCGGTTCGCCGGGTGGAGCACGAGGTGGAAGTGCACGCGCCGCATCAACAGCTGCTCGAAGCGGCTGCCGGCCGGCCGATACCCCGCCTCGCGCAGAAGCGCCAGCGCGCGGTCCACATCGCACCGCCGCACGAGCAGGTCGATGTCCCCATACGGCCGGGAGAACCAGCCGCCGTAGTACGCTTCCTGCAGGTGCGGCCCCTTCAACACCGCCCACGGCACCCCGGCCCGGCCGAAGCTCGGGGCGATCTCCCCCAGCGCGTCGAGGGCCGTGCGGTGGACGAGGGCGCTGCGGTGCTGCGCTCGAGAAAAGGCCTTGGTCATTTCCGCCGGGACGGTCCCCGGCAGGCGCCCAGCCGACATGACGGCCCCGGCGAGCGGCACGATCCCGTGAGCGGCCAGGACCCGCCCGGCCTCGTTCCAGTCGCTCACATCCCGCAGGCCAGCGCCCCCGAGACCGCGGAGCAGCCCCGCGGCCCTGAGGCAGGCGACAAGCAGATGTTCCGTGGCCTCGCCTCCACGGGCGCTCGGCGGATTCCGCGCCGTCGCCGCACTCAGGAAGCAGCCCCCCGTTCCAACGCGCGAAGCACAAGCTCCGGAAAAGCCTCCGTGTCGCGTCCCACCGCCACCTCGTAGGCGCGGGACCCGCTCACCAGTGCCGACAAGGCCTGAAAGTGTCGCGCCGACACGGCGGGGTGCGAGGCCAGCAGGCTGTTCGGCAGGATGCGGCAGAGTGCGGCCGCCGCGGGCAGCTTCCGGAATGTCGTCCGGGCCGCATCGCTCACGCGCGGGAAGAGGATCAGCCCCGGCTTGGCCGCCGCCTGCCGCAGGCCGGGGAAGAGGGTCGCAGCCGCGACGCGCAACTTGCGGGAGGTGAAGGAGACCGGTCCGACGCGTTCCCGCAGAAACGGCAGCAGGGACAGCGTCTCGCGGGTCACGGCCATGTCGCGTGGGTATGCGAGCAGGGAGGTCTGCGAACCGTCCGACCGGAGGAAGACGCGGTCCTCGCCGAGAAAGTCGAAGCCGTGCCCGGCCAGGTTCAGACACGACGTCGTCTTGCCCGAGCCGGACTGCCCTACCAGCAGCACGGCGCGGCCCCCATGGGCCACGCAGGCTGCGTGCAGCCAGAACAAGTCCTGCCCCCGCAACATCTCGAGGACCAGGACCTGCAGGACCAGGTGCTCCATCAGCCAGGGTCGATAGTTCTCGGGAGAGACCAGACCCCCGACGCCGAGGCCGCGTTCGAGTTCGTACGCCGCCGCGCCCATAGGCGCAAACGAGTAGTAGTTGATCGGACCCCAACGGGAGAACCGGGGATCCACGCCGTACTCTTCTCGAGGATCGATCAGCTCGTGACTCGACGGGGGCAGAACCTCCGCCTCCCCCGGCACCGCCCATTGCCCGCGGCTGGTCAGGACGAGTTGAATCTCCCGGGGACGGCCGCCCTGCAAAGCGGGGAAGACACCCAGCAGGCGATCCGCGCAGCGAAGCGGCAGGTCGAGATCGGCGACCAGCCGTACGCCAACCCCGTGGATATCCCACGCCTGTTGCTGGTAGCCGCGCGCACGCACCCCCACGACAGATTGCGAGAAGGCCGACAAGCCCTCGCCCGGAAATGCCTGGATCACGCGTCGCTTGTGCACGTCCAGCAGCCCTCTGCCCGTCGGGTGGGTGGTACCCGACGCTGGTCGTTGCCGGCGTGCTTGTTGTCACCCCGGACGAGAAGAATTCTCGGAATTGGACCGCGCGGTGGTTTCGGAGTCGATTCGCACCGGATGTCCACGGCAACAAACGAACGAGCGGGCGGCGACATGGAGTCGCCGCCCGCTCGTTCCTACTTCAACAGCAGCCTCGCCCGATCAATCGAGCGGAGACCCCCCCGTGACGTCGGTCAAGGCAGGATACTCAACAACATCCGGAGCTTCGTACTCCCTCATCGCTACCTCCTTTGTTGACTACCCGGGACTACCAGGGCGACACCCCGTATGCCGCCCCCAGTTGATGCCAACGATAGGTCAAGTCAATTCGAGTGTCAAGCCCGGCAGACGCGAGTCTTGCCGTTGGGCTCGGTGAGCACTTCGTCGGTATATCCCACGGCGACCAGCATGCCTTCGAAAAGACCGTTGAGCACGCGCTGTGTTTCTCTCGCATCTGCGCTTCGGTCTTCCGCGCACAGCCGAGCGAGCACGTGTCGCGGACCGGTCTGATCGAACTGGAATCCGAGGAGCCCCTGCGTCAGTCCGCCAAGCGCCCGCTCGATGTCCACGGAGCTCAAGCGGCCGCCGAGAGGCGTGAGTACCCGGTCCCCCGCCCGACCCGAGACATGGGACAGGCTCGGAATCCCGCTTCCGCAGGGGCAGGGCCGGTCGGACCACGCCGCCCGATCACCAGTGCGGACGCGAATGAGCGGCCGCGCCCTGCTGAAGCCGTTCGTCGCCACGACCTCCCCCTCCTGACCGGGGGCCGCAGGCGCGTCGCCCACCAGGATTTCAACGTGCGAGTGCGCGCCGACATGCAGGCGCCCCGCCTCGCACTCGACGGCCATCTGGCCGAAGTCGGTGGCGGAGTAGCGATTCACCACGCGGGCGCCCAGACCCCGCTCCAGGGTCCGCCGCACGCACAGCGGCAGGGGCTCCCCCCCCGTGACGAAGAGCCGCCTCCTCGGCAGGGAAACGCCCTGCCGGAGAGCCTTGACGACGGCGCGCCACACCGGCCAGGGGTACCCTCTGAGGACCGGCTCCGATCCGCTGCGCAGGGCATCCAGCCGCTCATCCGTCGTAGCGTCGGAATCGATCATGCGGACCCGCCCGAACAGACGCGAGCCGCCGCGCGAATGCGTGTCGGGAGGCAGGAACCACAGCGCCCGGTCGCTCCACCGTACCCCGTGGATGCGCAGCGCGGCCAGCACGCTCGCGCGCAGCCGGATGTCGTCCGCCTGGGTGTACGGCATCCGGAACGGTTCGCCCGCGCTTCCGCCCGTAGGGTGCCACACCAGCGAGGCGGCGGGAGACACCACCATGATCTCCTCGTGCCGGAGGGACCGCCAGGCAGCCTGGTCGACGAGGGGCAGCCGCAAAAAGTTCCCTGGATCGCCGGCGCTCGCGGGATCGATGCCGGCCCGCGACCAGAGCGACCGGTAGAACGGCGACCGCGCGGCGGCAAGCTCGATGAGCCTGCGCCGGTTCCGCTCCCGGCCTGTCGCCAACGGTCCAGCGACCGGTACTCGCGGGAGAGCCGGCCCGCCAGGGGCACGGCCAGAAGGGTGTTGGTCGATCCGCTCACGGTGAACGCAGCAGACCCAGTGCGAGCATCTTCTCGGTGAATTTCCGCGCGTCGGCGGTGGCGACCGAGACCTCCGCGGCAAATTCCTTGGTGATCCGCTGCACGGTCTGGTCGAAGGTCTTGCCCTCCGCGAAGGACTGCCAGATCAACGTGCCGACGGCGTTCAAGCCGAAGTAGGCGCCGGTCCGCACGTTCAACAGCGCCGCCTCGCCGTCGATGATTGAGATCTTGATGTCCGGTGCAACGCTGAAATGCTTCGAACCCATGGAATCCTGACCCATCGTTTCTTCACGTCCTTTCTCTCGTGATGTCCCCTAATACCAACTCGTCTGCGACGCGTAAAGGGCCCGTCAGGTCGACGCGCCCGGCGCGACCCGCCGCTCATGGCGGTAGACCACGGTCATCCGGCGCGGGCGATCGTCCTCCTCCCGGAACGGCAGTCCATCAATTTCGACCCAGGCGTGACCGTCCAGCCCCGGGTTCCGCTCGGCGCCGATGACGAAAGCCGTCGGGCGCCCGGCTGCGCGGAGGACGCGATAGCGCAGGACGGCCCTGCGCATGCAGTAGCGGAATGGGCGGACTCGGAGCAACGCCGCGACGGCATCGGCCTGCGCCAGGGCCCAATCCAGCGCGCCCGGCGCCAGCGGCGTGCCGACCGGAGAGTCGAGCACCGTTTCGAGCGCGGGCAATCCCCCTCCCTGGTAGGCGCGGGCGGCCTGGTGCAGGACCAGGAACGACTCCCGCAACCGCCGGCAGTGGTCGCCCGCCAGCGCGGAACGCGCCAGCACGCGGACATGAACTGCAAGATTGCGCGATGCTCTGAAGAATCCCATCGGTCACTCGCCGCGCCCGTCGCTTGCGCCGCACCGGTCGTCAGTCATCGTCGGCGATGAAAGCGCGCCGTCGGAGGAATCCCGCGCGCAGGTGCAGTTCGGCCCTGGACGTCTCTCCGATACGATCCAGGCACTGGGCCAGCATCATGTCCACATTCGGGTCTTCGGAGGAGTGCTCAAGTTCGCCTTCCAGAAGGCGCACGGCGGTCCGGGCGTAGCCTTTTGCCAGGGAGGCGCGGCCCAACTCCTGGGCCGTCCGGCTGAGCGCGACACAGATCGCCCCGTTCCGGGGCATGATCCTGCGTGCCTCACGGTAGGCGTCCAGTGCGGCGGGCAGGCAGCCCCGGGCTTCCCGCCTGGCCCCGGCTTCGAATCGGCGATGTGCCTTCAGGATGGGATCGAGCCGCCGGTCGATGACCCGCTGGATCTTGCGGCACTCCCGATCGACGGCCACGGTCGTCCCGTCGCGCTTCTTCAACTCGCCGACCAGGCGGCCGAGGGCGCTCCAGTACGCGTCCGCGGCTGCCCTCAGGAAGAACGCGTCGGTCAGTGTCCGGGTCCTGCGCAGGTAGTGTTTCCGGCCCCGTTCGATGACCCGGATCCGCTGGTCCACGAAGCGGAACCCGTTGCGCCCCTCCTTGCGGCACACCATCAGCCCGTCCTGCCTGGCCCTCTGGGCATACGAAAGAAGCTCATCGAACAACTTGACCGGACCGCCGAGCATCGCGCGGCGCCAGGTGCGGGGCAGCGGCTCGAGGTTGCGCATCTGCTCCTCGATGTCATCGAGCTGCGTCCAGGCCGTGTTGCCGAGAAAACCGTGCGACGGCACCGACGTGGCGAACCAGCCGGGATACCGCCGCTCCAGGTCCCCCAGCACGCGAACCGCCTCCAGGTTCTCCCGCACCGTCTGCTGCTTCGAGTAAATGGCCAGGTGCCGGTCGCTGAAACTCTCGAAGCCGACCTGCCAGACCGCCAGCTGGAAACGGTGCGCCCGGGCGAATTCGACGGCTTCGCGCAACAGGTGCTCGAACCGCAGGATCCACTCGACGCGGGAACGGATGCGGATCTGCCGCAGGCTGAGCTTCTCGTCGATCGCGCGGCGCAGCAGGGGCAGCAGGAAGCGAAAAGGCTGCTCGCTGCCCACGCAGAACCGGTCGAACCCGTAGCGTCCCTGCAGGAATGTCATCTGCTCCATCGCCAGGTCCACCGTTTGGGCGATCGGCGCCGCGGCGTAGGCTCCATAGGTGCAGAAGCTGCAGCCACCGGCCAGGCGTTGGTCGCCGATGCCCGAAAGCCGCAGGCGCGCCGCCTCGGTGAGCGGATAGCGGGCCGAGACGAGGGCGACATCCGACCGGCCCTCTGCCGGCGCCACGGACCGGCAGGGGCAGCCAAGATCAGCGACGATGGTCGGCGGCGCCCCCCGCCGTCCCAACGCCGGCAGATCGCCGCGGAATCCGGCGTAGGACCAATCCACTTCCGGCGCATACGGACGCAACTCCCCCTCCAGCGACAGTCTGGTCACACGGTCCGAGCAGTCGATGACGGCTTCACGGCCCTCGCGCCGCTTGAAGAAGAGATTCGGAACGCCTTCGAGGGGAGTTGCGTCGCGCAGGGCCGTCACCAGGGAAAGGAGGCTCTCCCGTCCCGCCCCGGCAATCGCGAAATCGACATCGGTCTTGCTGAACACATCGAGGAAGCCGTTGCCGCCGACCACGATGCGCGTCCGGGGGGAAAGCGCTTTCACGCGGCGGATGATGCCGTAGGGAGCCATGTGCTCGAGGCCGAGCAGGTCGATCGGACGGCGTTCGAGGATCTCCGGCAGCAGCCGGATCTGGGACTGATGGAGGCAGACGCATTCCACCTCACAGCCAATGCCCCGGAGATCGGGGACGAACAGCGGCATGTTCATGTGCGGAAGCTGAAGCTTCTGCTGGCACTGCACGAAACAAACCGTGAAACTCATGAACGGATCCGGCCCTTCCCGGCCGCCCCGACTGCCGCGTCGGGCCGGTAACCGGAGGAAATCTCAAGCGGGATCACCATCGTCGAGCGTCTGTCAGGATAGCCAATCCCGACGCGAAACGCACGAGCCACCGCCGCGTCGGCCGGATTGCTGCCCGCCTCTGCGTCCTGCAGTGTCGGGCGGAAACCGCGTTGCCGCCGCCGATGAAGGCTCACCGCGCGTGCGAGGAACTCCGCCGCCGACAGTTCGACGAGCCGGTCGCCGTCCAGGCTGAAGAAGTACGTGCGGGTCGGGTCGAGGCGGTGCGCGGTGTCGGCGCCCCTGTCCCCGGTGGCCCCCGCGATTCCGGACGCCTGTCCGATCTGCGTCCTGAACGACCGCGAAGCCGTGAGACCCTGCGCGTCGGCGGAGACCTCTTCGAGCGCCAGAACCTCCAGGTCGCGCCGGCGATACCAGGATTGCGGGCCGCTCTCGCGGCCGAACGACCAGACCTGGAAATCGAAGACGAACACGCTCCCGACTGGCGGGTCCGGATGCAGGCGGGCGAGACCCTCCCGCACAATGCCCGTGGTGCGGCCTCGCCGCAGCAAGTCGTTCGTGCCACCCATGGGGGGAGCGGTCAGGGCCGTCGCGTCCAGGCGGCGGCACTGGATCGCCGCCGCGGTACAGAAGATGGCGACGAGGACTGGCAGGATCAGGCGCGCCGGGCGCGTGCCGAGCGACCGGCGCGCACCGGCGGTCAGGACCCACACCAGCAAGCCGAGCAGCGGCGCGATGCTATAGACGAGATAGTAGCGATAGAGGTGGTTGCGCAACAGGAGCACCGGCAGCAGCCCGAGCACGGCCCAGGCTGCCAGCACCCCGGGCGCCGCCGGGAAAGGTTCCCCGCCGGCCGGCGGGGCAAGCAGGCGGCGCGTCACGACCGCCAATGCCCCGGCGACCGCCAGGAACGCGGCCAGCGCGGCGCCAGGATGGCTCGGGAGCCAGGAGAACAGCGCACCGAACCAGCCTGCGGCGGCGATCCCGGGGAGAAGGGCCTCCAAAACCCACTGAACATACGTCACCGACAGTTGCCAGGGAACCTGCCACGCGGCGTCGAAGACGTAGGGGTGCGACGGCGGCAGTCCGAGCGGCGATTTCGCCACTGAACGCACGAGCGCCAGCAGCGTGATCGCGGGCAGGACGGGCAGCAGCAAGCCGAGCCGCCCTCGCCAGGGGCGGGCGCGCTGAGCCGGGTCCAGGAACATCAGCAGCGGGACGAGGACGACGGCGAACGCGGCAGCCTCCTTGAAGAGAAGCGCCGCGAACACCATCAGGCCGGCGGTCCGGTGTCGGCCGGACAGGGCAGCGTCGACGGCGATCAGGACGCAGAGCGCCGCACCCAGATCGTTGACCCCCACCATCCAGAGCATCGTCTCCAGGTGGATGGACAGCATGCCGCCGTACGCCGCTCCGGCCACGCGGCCAACGAACGCATCGGCCGTCAGCCGAGTCACCACGCGGGCAAGGGTGAATATCGCGCCGGCCAGCAGCAGAACGGCCCCCAGGTGCGCGGGGAGGGCGTCGAGCCCGAAGATGCCGTACATGGCGAACTTGTACAGGGCGCTGAGTGGACGGTAGAACAACCTGTCCGTGGGATCGAGGAGGCGCGTGATCGTTTCGAGCACGGGGTGTTGTTGAAACCAGCGGATCCAGATCCAGTCGTCCTGGATGAAGGGGTAGTCGAGCAGCGGCCAGTAGATGGCGGCGGCGAGCAGCAGCGCCGCAACAAACCAGCCGCAGCCGGGCAGCGTGGGCTGCGCCTCGCAAGGTGAAGAGCGGCGGTCGGGGCCGGCGAGCGGGTCGCCGTCAGGCCTGGGCACCGAGGCTTGCATTTGGCGCATCATATGTCAGATTGGCGGCCGATCGCACCAGAAAAGAATGACGGAGACGCCGGTCGGCCCGCTCCGCTGCCTGCACCCGACGTGCCGGTTGGGCCACCCCGGGGCACGCCTGCGCCTGCCGTCATGACCGCTCTTCAGATCAACGCGTCGACCCCTGAAGCCTCGCGTCACATCGACGGGCGCCGGCAGGAGGTCCGCGCGTGGCACGAGAAGTTCGTGGAGACTCTGAGTGTGCCGGCCTGCCGGGTCTTCCTCAGCACCCTGTTCCTGGCCGGCGACGTGGTGCCCGTGGTTATCGGCAGCGTCCTGCTCTCCCACCACGGTGCCGCTGGTGCGAAAACCGGTGGCGAAGTTTTCCGGTGGCTGAACCAACGGAAACAGCCTATCCTGATGAGCACGGAGTCAGGTCCCCACAAGGCGGAGGGAGATCCATGCCGAACAGGAAGTCTGTCTCGCCCCGAAAACCCGGCCGTCCGTGGCCGAACAGCGGAGTGGTACTGCTGGTCCTGCTCGCGCTGGGTCTTGCCACGCTCCCGACGGCATGCGCAGCCGGTTCCGGGAGCGGTGCGGTCGGGATCGCCCCGCTCGTCAAGTCGCGCGACGAATGGCGCAAACTGCTGCCTCCGGAGCGCTACGACATTCTCTTCGAGGAGGGGACCGAGCGCGCGGGGGCGAGCCCTCTCAACGCCGAGAAGCGCGCGGGGACGTTCGTCTGCGCCGCCTGTTTCCTGCCGCTCTTCGAATCCAAGGACAAGTTCAACAGCGGCACCGGCTGGCCGAGTTTCTCCCAGCCCATCGCGGGACGCCTCGAGACCAAGCACGACTACCGCCTCTTCACCCCCCGGACGGAGTACCACTGCGTGCGCTGCGGCGGCCATCAGGGCCACGTCTTCGACGACGGCCCGCCGCCGACCGGCCAGCGCTGGTGCAACAACGGGCTCGCGTTGATCTTCGTCCCCGAAGGTGAACCGCTCCCGGCGCTGAGGCAGTGAACGTGCGCCCCGCGCTTGTCCTGCTTCTGGTTTGTGGAACGGCCCTGCTCACGCTCGTCCTGGCGCCACCGCACGCGCAGGGTGAGCCGACGCTCCGGGAGGCCACCTTCGCCGGCGGCTGTTTCTGGTGCATGGAGGGACCCTTCGACAAGCTCGCGGGGGTGGTCTCCACGACGTCCGGTTACACCGGCGGGGAGAAAAAGAACCCGACCTACGAGGAAGTCTCCGCGGGGGGGACCGGCCACGCCGAGGCGGTGCGCGTCGTCTACGACCCCGCGCAGATCTCCTACGAGCGCCTGCTCGAGGTCTTCTGGCACAACATCGACCCGCTGGCCCGCGACCGGCAGTTCTGCGACAGCGGGAACCAGTACCGCTCGGCGATCTTCTCCCACGACGAGACGCAGCGCCGGGCGGCGGAGACCTCGAAAGCCGCCCTCGAGGCCTCGGGGAGGCTCAAGGGGCCGATCGCGACCCAGATCGTCCCCGCGGGCGAATTCTGGCCCGCCGAGGAGTACCACCAGGACTACTACCGGAAGAATCCCATCCGCTACCGCTACTACCGCGGCGGATGCGGTCGGGACAGCCGCCTCAAGGAACTCTGGGGCGACGACGCCGGCCACTAGAGCGGGCGGCGGTATCTCCGCATCAGCAGCGAGTTGCTCACCACGCTCACCGAGGAGAACGCCATCGCGGCGCCGCCGATCATCGGGTTGAGCAGGAAGCCGAGCTTGTAGAGGACGCCCGCCGCGACGGGGATGCCGATGCTGTTGTAGAAGAAGGCCCAGAAGAGGTTCTGCTTGATGGTGCGCATCGTGTAGCGCGAGAGGTCGATCGCGGTCACCACGTCGCGCAGATCGTCGCGGATCAGCACGATGTCGCCGGACTCGATCGCCACGTCGGTGCCGGTCCCGATCGCGATGCCGATGTCGGCCTGGGTCAGCGCCGGGGCGTCGTTGATGCCGTCGCCGACCATCGCGACGCGCTCGCCGGCCGCCTGGAGCGCCTTGACCTCGTCGGCCTTCCCCTCGGGGCGCACCTCGGCGAGCACGCGGTCGATGCCGAGCAGCCGCCCGATCGCCTCGCCGGTGCGCCGGTTGTCGCCGGTGATCATGACGACCGTTTTGCCCAGCCGCCGCAGCGCGTCGACCGCCTCGCGGGCGTGGGGCTTGACGGTGTCGGCGACGGCGACGAGCCCGGCGACCTGCCCCGTCGACGCCGACGAGAACCGCGGTGCGCCCCGCCTCCTCGAGCGCCGCGAGCCGCGCCTCGGCCGTCGTGACGTCGAAGCTCAGCTCGGCCATCAGCGCGCGGTTGCCGAGGACCACCTCGCGCCCCTCGATCATCGCGCGCACGCCCTTGCCGGCGACCGACTTGAAGTGTGCGGCCGCCGGGATCTCCAGGCCGCGCGCCGTCGCGCCCGCGCACCACGGCATCCGCGAGCGGGTGCTCGGAGAGCTTCTCGACGCCCGCCGCGAAGCGCAGCAGATCCGCCTCCGGCGACGGCCCCGAGAACCACCACGTCGGTCAGCTCGGGGGCGCCGCGGGTCAGGGTGCCGGTCTTGTCGAAGACGACGGTCGTCACGGCGTGCGCGCGCTGCAGCGCCTCGGCGCTCTTGATCAGGATGCCGTTCTTCGCCCCGAGACCGGTGCCGACCATGACCGCCGTCGGCGTGGCCAGCCCGAGCGCGCAGGGACAGGCGATGACGAGCACGGCGATGAGGATCTTGAGGGCGAAGGTGAATTCGTGGCCCATGAGCAGCCAGAAACCGAAGGCGAGAAAGGCGATCGAGACCACCACCGGGACGAAGACGGCCGCCACCCGGTCGGCGAGCGCCTGGATCGGCGCCTTCGAGCCCTGGGCCTGCTCGACGAGCCGGACGATCTGCGCGAGCGCGGTGTCGCGGCCGATGCGCTCGGCGCGGAAGCGGAAGGCGCCGCTCTTGTTCATCGTGGCGCCGGTCACCCGGTCGCCGGCGCTCTTCTCGATCGGGATGCTCTCGCCGGTGAGCATCGACTCGTCGACGCTCGAGTGCCCCTCGACCACGGTGCCGTCGACCGGCACCTTCTGCCCGGGGCGCACGAGCACGATGTCGCCGACGGCCACCTGCTCGACCGGGATCTCGATCTCGACGCCGTCGCGCACCACGACCGCCGTGCGCGCCGCCAGACCCATCAGCGCGCGGATCGCCTCCGAGGTCTTGCCGCGGGCGATCGCCTCGAGCCATTTGCCCAGCACGATGAAGGCCAGCAGCACCCCGGCGGTCTCGTAGTAGAGCTGGTGGGCGTGGTAGCCCGGGCGGCCCGGTCCAGATGAAGACCGACACGACGACGCTGTCGAGCCAGGCGACGCCGGTGCCGAGCGCGACCAGGGTGTCCATGGTCGAGGTGCGGGTCCTGACCACCGCGAGGATGCCGCGGGTGTAGAACTGGTAGTTGACGGCGAGGATCGGCGTCGCCAGCAGAAACTGCACGAGCGCCATCGCGCCGTTGGAGAGCGGCGGCAGCGGCAGGTGCAGGTGCGAGCCCATGCCGAGCCAGAGCAGCGGCAGGCCGAGGACCGGCCGAGAGGAGGAACTGGAAGCGCAGCGTGGCCATTTCGCGGCGGCGCGCCTCCTGCTCGCGGTCGGCGGTCTCGCCGGCGGGGGCGCCCGCGTCCTCGGCCACGGGCTCGTAGCCGGCGTCGCGGATCGCCGTCTCCAGGCTCGCCGAGGGTGACCAGCTGCGGGTTGAAATCGACGCTCGCCTTGCCCGAGGCGAAGTTCACGCGGGCGTCGCTGACGCCGTCGACTTTCTCGAGGGCGCGCTCGACGGCGGCCACGCAGGCCGCGCAGTGCATCCCCGCGACGCCGATGGTGACGCTGTCGGCCGGCAGCGGGCTGCGGGCGCGGCGGCCGTCTGCCTGATCAGCCACAGCAGCCGCCTTTCTTCCCGCCTTTCTTCGCTGCGGCGCCGGTCCCGGTGCCGGACCCCGACCGGGGTCCTGGGGCGCGGCCCCTCAGCCCCCGCCGCCGCCGCGCACGAGCGAGAAGACGACCCAGACGGCGAGCAGGGCGATCCAACCGTAATTTTCCATGACTCCTCCTAGGGTTCCCGGTAGCGGCTCAACAGCGAAAAAATCTCCTCGGTCTTGCGGTCGCGCTCGTCGCCCCCGGACGTCGAAGCTCTCGCGCACGCAGCGGCGCAGGTGCTGGTGCAGGACGTGGTCCTGGACCCGGCACAGGGCGTTGATCACCGAGCGCAGCTGGGGCGAGGACCTCGGCGCAGGCGCGCTCTTCCTCGATCATGCGCCGCACGCCGCGGACCTGCCCCTCGATCCGGCTGAGCCGGGCGAGAGTCGCGCCGCGCTGGTCCACTGTCCGTTGCAGGCATTGCTGTTGAAAATATAGGGTACCCCCCCATGGTATGTCAAGGTGGGCCTCAGGGTTCCTCCCGTTCCTGCGCTTTCGTCCATCGCGACGCTTCGCTTGACGCGCGAATTGGCAGGGCGGTCCTTGTCTGCCGCCCGGGTGCCGTGCTACGGTAATTGCCATGAAAGAGCACCGCCCCTGGGGCTTCTACGAAATTCTCGCCGACGCCGCGGACCACAAGGTGAAGCGGATCACCGTCGACCCCGGCAAGCGCCTCTCGCTGCAGCGGCACCAGTCGTCGCAGCGAGCACTGGCACATGGTCGCCGGTCGGGCGGTGGTCAGCGTCGACGGGCAGGACGTCGAGTTGGGTCCCGGCGATTCGGTGAACATTCACTGCGGGGCCACGCACCGCGTCCACAACTCCGGCGAACACCCCGTGGTGTTCATCGAGGTCCAGCGCGGGGACTACTTCGGCGAGGACGACATCGAGCGCCTCGCCGACGACTTCGGCCGCGTGTAGTCTGCAGCCGTCGGCCCGCCGGCGGCGCATCTTCCCTGGATCGGCGAGGGGCGCTGCGACGGGCCCGGCTCGCATGCCCTTCCGCGCGCCTGGTCCCGGCTCGCTACCGGCTGCCATCCGCGGGCCGACCGTGACGATTCGGAAGAAAAACCTCGCGCTACGACTCAGACCCGGGTGAGCCCAACGGCCGCGGCACTGGGAGGCGCCGCATCTCTTACTCCCCGAGGAAGAGCAGGTTGAAGAGCGTGCTGTACTCGTCCGTCCAGACCACGAGGCCTCCGGAGAACGGCGGGCGCGAGGCCGCAGCCATGGCGCGCTCCTCGGCGGAGAACGAACCTCGTGGCGCAATCGCGGCCCAGGTGGCGGGCAGTTCGGCGATGTCCGCCGGCCGGCTGTCCATCACGATCGCCTCGAGGCCGGCGTCGTGCGCCAGCCCGAGCACCAGCGGGCGCAGGTCGAGATAGCGGTTGCTGATGTGCAGCAGCAGCCTGCCGCCGGGCGCCAGGTGGGCCAGGTAGAGCTGCAGGCACTCGCGCGTCAGCAGGTGGGCGGGAATGGCGTCGCCGGTGAACGCGTCCACGATGAAGACGTCAAAACCGCGAGGGCCGGTGGCGGTCAGTTCCCGCTCGAGCGCAAGTCGCGCGTCCCCCAGCACCACCTCGATTGTTCCCGGGGCATCGGCGAGGAAGCTGAAGTACTGCCGCGCCACTGCCTCCACGGCCGGGTTGAGCTCGTAGTAGCGCAGTTCGTCGCCGGGGATGGTGTGCGCCGCGATGACGCCGACGCCGAGGCCGACGCAGCCGATGCGCAGCGCGCCCGTCCCGCCGGCGGCGCGCGCCGTCTCCCGTGCGGACCGCAGACCCGCCGCCAGCCCGCTGGCGGGCCCGAAGTAGACCGTCGGGCGGCGCCGCAGCTGCGGGTCGGTGAACTGCGCCCCGTGCAGGATTCCCCCGTTGGTCAGCTCGAAACGGTGCCGGCCCGGGATCGTCCGCGTCGCGCTCGATGACCTGGAGGGCCCCGTAGAAGTTTCGCTCGGCGTGCACCGTCTGCGCCATGACGACGAGCGTGTCCCAGCGCAGCGTGACGACGAGAGCCAGCAGGCTGGCGAGTCCGGCGACCAGGGCGGCTCTTCGCCCGCCCCGGCGGCTGCGACGTCCTGGTGCCGTGCAGCACCGCGACGAGCGTCAGTCCCCAGCAGGCGGCGAGTGCGACGTGGTACTCCCAGTACCCGGTGAAAAGCGCCGGCGCGAGGAAGGTCACGAACGCCGTCCCGAGCGCCCCGCCGGCGGAGAGCAGCAGATAGTACCCGGTGAGCCGGCGCGGCGCCGGCTTGAGGCGCGCCATCTCGCCGTGCAGCACCAGGCAGCCGACGAACAGGTGCCCGAGCAGGATGGCGATGCGCGCGGGCAGGCTGATGCGAAAGCCGAGAAAGAGCGTCGCGGTCGCGGCGAGGGTGGCCGCTGCCAGCAGCGGGACCATCAGGCCGCGCCGGTACCAGCGGTCGCCGGCGAAAACGACGATGAAGCTCACCAGGTAGAGCGCGAGCGGGAGAATCCAGAGCAGCGGGATGACGGCGACGTGCTGGCACAGGTAGTGCGTCGTCGCGGCCATCAGCAGCGAGCCGGTGAGCGAGAGGGCCAGGACGAGAGTTGTCCACGCGCTGCCGGTGTCGCTGGCCTCGGTCGACCCGCCGCTGCTCCCGGGCCGATTGAGACCGCCCCGGTCGCTCCGCCTCCCTGCGGAAGGGGGTTCGTGGGGTTTCAGGCGGGTCGGGCGGCGCGGGCGGCAGCGGCGGGGCGGCGCGGACGAGACCGGCGGCGCACGCGGCGACAGCGGCCACGAACAGGAGATACCCGACGGACCAGAGCATCCGCTGAGCACCGAGCGACAGGATACGGCTCGACGAGGATGGGGTAGGAGAGCAACCCGAGCAGCGAGCCGGCGTTCGAGAGTGCGTACAGCCGCCACGGGGCGCCGGGCGAGCGCAGCGTGTACCAGCGCTGGAGCAGCGGCCCGTTCGCCGAGAGCAGGAAGTAGGGCAATCCGAGCGTCGCGGCGAGAAAGGCCAGGATCCGCGGGACGGGCAGCGACTGGTCGGGGGGCTTCCAGGCCGCGCCGGCGGCGATCGGCAAAAAGGCGAGAGCGAGCGCGAGAAGTCCCAGGTGCACGATGCCCTGGCGGCGGGGCGCGAGGCGCGTCCCGATCAGGTGCGCGTAGAGATAGCCGAGAAAGAGCACGGCCTGAAAAAAGAGCAGGCAGGCCGACCAGACCGCCGCGCTGCCGCCGAACCAGGGGAGCAGTTCCTTGCCGGCCAGCGGCTGGACCTGGAAGAGGAGGAAGGCCGAGAGGAAAATCGCCGCAGCGTGGGGAAGCATGGGGTATTCCTACCTGTCCCGCGGCGGCGAGTCAATTGTACGTGCTAGAATCGCGCCCCATGGAGAGCCAGGGTCGCATCGCCAAGGCCGCGGGTGTGATGTCGGCCGCCACGCTCATCAGCCGGGTTCTCGGTTTCGTCCGGGACATGACGCTGGCGAGCTTCTTCGGCGCGGCGGGGGCCTCGGACACCTTTTTCGTCGCCTTCCGCATCCCCAACCTGCTGCGCGAACTCTTCGCCGAGGGATCGATGTCCTCGGCCTTCGTGCCGGTGCTCGCCCGGGTGGAGGCAGGGGAGGGGAAGGCCGAGGCGACCCGGCTCGTGCGCGCGGCGCTGACCTTCATGTTCCTGCTCGTCGGGACGGTCTGCGCCCTCGGCGCGCTCTACGCCCCCGAGATCGTGGTCGCGATCGCGCCGGGCTTCCGCGCCGACCCGGAGAAGCTCGCCCTCACCGTGCTGCTGACGCGGATCATGTTCCCCTTCCTGCTCTTCGTGAGTCTCGCGGCGCTCGTCATGGGAGCGCTCAACACGCGCCGGGTCTTCTTCGTGCCGGCGCTGGCGTCGGCTGTCTTCAACGCGGTCTGGATCGCCGCGGTGCCCCTGCTCGCCGGCCGGGTGAGTCCCGCCATCGCCGCGGTCGCGGTGGGTGTCGCGATCGGGGGGGGCGCGCAACTGGCGTTCCAGATCCCCTCCTTTCTTCGCGCCGGGTACTCCCTGGTCCCGTCGTTCCGGTTCGGCCACCCGGGCCTCAGGCGCATGGGCGTCCTGCTGCTGCCGGCGACGCTGGGCATGGCGGTCGCGCAGGTGAACATCTTCGTGAGCAACATCCTGGCCTCGTATCTGGCGCAGGGGAGCATCACGTACCTCTACTATGCGATGCGGCTGATCCAGTTCCCGATCGGGATTTTCGGCGTGGCCATGGGCATGGCGGTGCTCCCCGCGCTCTCCGAGCACGCGGCGCGCGGCGAGACCGGGCGGCTGCGCGAGGATTTCTCGTACGCGCTGCGGCTGCTGTTTTTCATCACGGTCCCGGCGATGGCGGGGCTCATCGCGCTGCGCGGGCCGATCGTCAACCTGCTTTTCGTGCGCGGGCGCTTCGACGAGGTGGCCGCGGCGGGGACGGCCGAGGCGCTGCTGTTCTACGCCTTCGGCATCTGGGCCATCGTCGGCGTCCGGGTGATCGCGGCGACCTTCTACGCGCTGCAGGACACGCGGACGCCGGTGCGGGTCGGCATGGCGACGATGCTCGTGAACCTGGCGCTGAGCCTGGCGCTGATGGGCCCGCTGGCCCACGCCGGTCTCGCCCTGGCGAACGCCTGCGCCTCGATGGCGAACTTCACGGCGCTCTTCTTCCTGCTGCGCCGGCGTCTCGGCCGGATCGAGGGCGGGCGCATCGTCCGTTCGCTGCTGCGGACGGCGGCCGCCGCGGCGCTGATGGGCCTCGCCGGCTGGGCGCTGCTGCGCGGGCCGCTCTGGGAGGCCGGCGGGCACACGGCGCTCAAGACGGCGCTCTTCGCCGGGACCGCGACGCTCTGCCTGGCAATTTATGGCGGCGCCAGCCGCCTGCTCGGCAGCGAGGAACTCGACCGCCGTCCTCGCCCTCGCCCGCCGCCGCGTGAACCGTTAGCCCGCGGCATTCACGCGGGCCTTTTTTCGCCCTGGCTGCGTTGCTGCTCGCGTCGCTTGTGCGGCGGACACCAGGCCGCCTCCGCGCGCGCTTCGCGCTGCCTTGCCGGGACGAAAAATTCCGCGCGTGACTGCTCGCGGGCAGCACGTGCACGGGAAGGCCCGTGCACGTCACGGGTACGTTGCCCTCGCTGCGCTGGGCAACGGGAACGAACAACGCGCGTTTCGGGGGCGTTGCCTTCGCTGCGCTGAACGATGCCAACGTCCGCGATTCGGGCACTCGTTCCATTGCCCAGCGCAGCGAGGGCGACGCCCCCATGACGTTCCCGGGCTTTCCCGTGCCCGTGCTGCCCGGGTCGATCGGGAGCGGATTTTTGCGTCCTGGCAAGGCAGCGCCGAGCGCGCGCGGAGGCGGCCTGGTGGCCGCCGCACAAGCGACGCGAGAAGCAACGCAGCCAGGGCGCAAAAAGCCCTCCCCAGCGACCCCGGGCTAACGGTAGTAAAGGATGGTGAAGGCCGTGGCGGCCCAGAGCAGGACGTTGACCAGCAGCGGCCGGTCGCTGAAAACGATCTGCGAAGGGTCGCCGCCCTCCTGCCTCTGGTGCACGAGGTAGAGGTAGCGGAAGATCCCGTAGAGCACGAACGGGATGGTCAGCGGCAGATACGGCGTGCCGAGCTTCTGGTGCACGACCGGGTCCATCGTGTAGAGCGCATAGGTCACGAGCGTCGAGGTCGTGACCACCGCGATCAACTGGTCCAGGAAATAGGGGCTGTACTCCGCGAGGATCGGCCGGTGGGTGGAGGCGTTGATTTCGAGCAGCACCAGTTCGTGGCGGCGCTTGCCGAAGCCGAGAAACAGCGCCAGCAGCGAGGTGCAGAGCAGGAGCCACGACGAGAGGGGGACCCCGACGGCGATGCCCCCGGCGACCACGCGCAGCACGAATCCGGCGGCGATCGTCATGACGTCGAGGATGACCAGGTGCTTGAGCACCCGCGAGTAGAGCAGGTTGACGAGCAGGTACACCCCGAGAACGAGCGCGACGCGCCGGTCCAGGAGCGCCGCGGCGGCGAGCGCCCCGGCGCCGACCAGGGCCGCCGCCGCAGCCGCCGCGGCCGGGGACAACTCCCCGGAGGCGATCGGCCGCCGGCATTTCACGGGGTGCTCGCGGTCGCTGGCGCGGTCGAGCAGGTCGTTGACCAGGTACACCGCGCCCGAGGCGAGGCAGAAGAGGGCGAAGGTCGCACACCGAGCGCAGCAGGGCGTGCGGTTCCAGCGCCTGGTGCGCGAAGATCAGCGGCGCGAAGACCAGGACGTTCTTCAGCCACTGGGCCGGACGCACGCTCCTGATGATCGCGACCGTCGTCGTCACGCTTTTGCCACCTGTTCGGATTCCAGTTCGACGGCGGCGTCGAAGCCGATCAGCGACAGGAGAATGCGCACCCGCCCCCCCTCGTCAACGTACCGGTCGAAAATGCCGTGGACGTCCTTGAACGGCCCCGAGCGCACCACCACGCCCTCCCGGGGCTTGAAGCGGTAGTAGGAGATCAGGCGGTCCTTGCGCCGCTCCTGGCTGCGGATTGCGGCGACGACCGACTCGTCGATCGGGCGCGGATCCTCCCAGCCGCCGAGCACCCGGGCCACGCCGCGGGTGAACGTGATCGTCTTCCACTCCTCCGGCAGGTCGAGTTGCGCGAAGAGATAGTTCGGGAACAGCGGCTTGACCTGCGTCAGTTTGCGGGTGCCCCGCACGACGCGCACCTCGATCTTCGGGTTATAGACCGCGAGGCCGAGGAGTTCCTCGAGTTGGACCGCGACCCGGTCTGCCTGCTGAGGCTTGCTCTGGACAACGTACCAATGACGCATCGGCGGCATTGTCAGGCCACAGGCGCCACCGAGGCAAGGGGTAAATCGCCGACAGGGCGAATCGCGTCGCGGAACCCGCGGCAAGGGCGATAACTGCTGTATTTGTTGAACAAATAAATCTGTCCCCTTTTTACCGCCTCTCCGGTATGATAAACGGTCTATCATGACCCTGCACATCTTCAACACCCGGAGCGGCCGCAAGGAGGAGTTCCTCCCGCTGGCCCCCCCGCGCGTCGGCATGTACGTCTGCGGGGTGACCGTGTACGACCTGAGCCACCTCGGGCACGGCCGCGGCGCGCTCGTCTTCGACGTCGTGCGCCGCTACCTGGCCTACGCCGGCTACCAGGTGACCTACGTGCGCAACTACACCGACATCGACGACAAGATCATCAAGCGCGCGGCCGAACGCGGTGTCCCCTGGCAGGAGCTGGCGGAGACCTACATCCGCGAGTACGTCGTCGACATGACCGCGCTCGGCGTGCGCCCGGCGGACATCGAGCCCAAGGCCACCGACCACATCCGCGAGATCATCGACCTGGTCGCCGCTCTCGTGGAAAAGGGCAAGGCCTACGCCGTGGACGGCGACGTCTACTTCCGCATCAAGGCCTTCCCCGCCTACGGCGAACTCGGTCATCGCGACCTCGAGGAGATGCTCGCCGGCGCGCGCGTCGAGGTCGACCAGCGCAAGGAGGACCCGATGGACTTCGCCCTCTGGAAGTCCTCCAAGCCGGGCGAGCCGTGGTGGGAGAGCCCGTGGGGCCCGGGCCGGCCGGGGTGGCACATCGAGTGCTCCGCGATGGCGATGAAGCACCTCGGCCCCGAGGTCGACCTGCACGGCGGCGGCAAGGACCTGGTCTTCCCGCACCACGAGAACGAGATCGCCCAGACCGAGGCGGTCACCGGGCGGCCGTTCGTGCGCGTCTGGATGCACAACGGGTTCGTGAACGTGAACCACGAGAAGATGTCCAAGTCCCTCGGCAACTTCTTCACGATCCGCGACGTGCTGAAAAAATTCGATGCCGAGGCGCTGCGCTTCTTCCTGCTCGGGACGCACTACCGCTCGCCGATCGATTTTTCGGATCAGCAGCTCGAGGACGCGACGCGAACGCTCGACCGGATCTACCGGCTGATCGAGGAGGCGGACACGCTCGCCGCCGCGGCCGCGGACGGCCCGCGGGACGGGGAGGCCGGCGCCGCGGTCGCGAGTCTCGACGCGCGCTTTCGCGAGGCGATGGACGACGATTTCAACACCGCCGGCGCGATCGGCGAGGTCTTCAAGACGGTGCGCGCCGTCTCCGGGGCGCTCGCCCGCGGGGGCGGCCTGGACCGCGCGACGCTCGCGGCGTTCGTGAGCACGGTGCGCCGGATCGGCGAGGTCCTCGGGCTCTTCGTCAGCGAGCCGGCGGCCTGGTTCGACCGCCTGCGCTCGCTCGAGCAGGCCGGCCTCGCCGGCGATGTCGACGCGGCCTGGGTCGAGGGCAAGATCGCCGAGCGCGCGGCCGCCCGCGCGGCACGGGACTTTGGGGCCGCCGACCGGGTGCGCCAGGAGTTGCTCGAGCGGGGTGTGACCCTCGAAGACACTCCGGGGGGGACGACGTGGCGGCTGAAAAAAGGGTGAAAGGGGTCCTCTACGGGGTTCACCCCGTCGAGGAGGCCCTGCGCTCCGGCTCCCGCTCGGTCGGGGCGCTCTACCTCGCCGAAGGCGCGCGCGGCGGGCGCCTGCGCGAGATCGAGGATCTGGCGCGCACCCGGGGGCTCAAGGTCCGGCGCGTCGACGTGCGCACGCTCGACCGCATGGTCGGCGGCGCCGTCCACCAGGGCGTCGTCGTCGAGGCCGAGGCCCGGCCGACCCTCGACCTCGACGAGATCCTCGCCGGTCTCGCCGACCAGGAAGAGGCCATCGTCGTGGTGCTCGACGGCGTGCAGGACCCGCACAATCTCGGCGCCGTGGTCCGCAACGCCGCGCTCGCCGGCGCGGCGGCCGTGCTCATACCCAAGGACCGCTCGGCCGGGGTGACTCCCGTGGTCGTGAAGGTCGCCGCGGGCGGGCTGGAGCACGTCAAAGTCGTCCGGGCCGGCAACATCGCCCAGTCGCTGCGCCGGCTCAAGGAGGAAGGATTCTGGATCTACGGGGCAGCCGGCGAGGCCGGCGCCGAGGATCTGTACCGGGTGGATTTCGCCGCCCGGGCGGTCCTCGTCCTGGGCGAGGAGCACGGGGGGTTGCGCCGCCTGACGCGGGATCTGTGCGACAGTTTCGTGCGCATCCCTTCCACCGGGGTCATCGATTCGTTCAACCTGGGCACGGCGTCGGGGATCATCCTGGCGCGGATGTTTTCCGGGCGGCAACCCCGGTCCGCGTGAAATCGCGCAATCGTTTGCAGGTTGGTCTTGACATCCCCGCCAGCGTAGCTATAATCACCCGTCTCTGACTATGGATGGAGGAGTGCGTTTTTTGGACTTGGCCGGGCCGGTGTAGCTCAATCGGCAGAGCGACTGATTTGTAATCAGTAGGTTGGAGGTTCGAGTCCTCTCATCGGCTCCAGACATGAAGGTGGCCTCGGGCGGTTGGTCGGCAACAGCGGGGAGCGAGTGATATTCGAGATGCACGTGGAGAGGTGCCCGAGTGGCCAAAGGGAACAGACTGTAAATCTGTCGGCTTATGCCTACGGAGGTTCGAAACCTCCCCTCTCCACCACGATAGAACGGGAGCGAAGAGGAGGGACGCCAGGGCAACCGGGCGCCCCGACGCGCGGGAATAGCTCAGTTGGCAGAGCGTCAGCCTTCCAAGCTGAGGGTCGCGGGTTCGAATCCCGTTTCCCGCTCCAGATTTTAACGGCAGGCACAGAGCCTGAGACGAGATTGCGACGGATGGGGTTGGAGATTTTGAGAAGCGAGAAGGGCGAGACGCGAGCAGCGCAAGGCGCGACCGAGTCGCGGAGTGAGGCGTACGTCCTGTACGCCGCAGGCCGCGCATTCGCTGCGCTCCACGCGGCAAGGTCAGCACCGCCGCGATGCGACGCATATCGCCCTCCGCAGCATGCCCACATAGCTCAGTCGGTAGAGCGCGTCCTTGGTAAGGACGAGGTCAGCGGTTCAATCCCGCTCGTGGGCTCCAGATTTCAGCAGGGCTGAAGGCAAGCGGTAACGTACGGCGGGGGGAGGAGCGAGCCATGGCGAAGGAAAAATTTTTACGCGACAAGACACACGTGAACGTGGGGACGATCGGGCACGTCGACCACGGCAAGACGACGCTGACGGCGGCGATCACGGAGGTTCTGGCGAAGAAGGGCCTGGCCAGCTACATTCCCTTCGACCAGATCGACAAGGCGCCGGAGGAGAAGGAGCGCGGGATCACGATCGCGATCGCGCACGTCGAGTACGCGAGCGACAAGCGCCACTACGCGCACGTGGACTGCCCGGGGCACGCGGACTACATCAAGAACATGATCACCGGTGCGGCGCAGATGGACGGGGCGGTGCTGGTGGTGTCGGCGGCGGACGGGCCGATGCCGCAGACGCGCGAGCACATTCTGCTGGCGCGGCAGGTCGGGGTGCCGTACATCATCGTGTTTTTGAACAAGGTGGACATGGTGGACGACCCGGAGCTTCTGGACCTGGTGGAGATGGAAGTGCGCGAGATGCTCACGACCTACCAGTTCCCCGGGGACGACGTGCCGATCATCCGCGGCAGCGCGCTCAAGGCGCTGGAGAGCGGGGAGATCGACTCGCCGGACACCAAGTGCATCTTCGAGCTGCTCGACGCGCTGGACACGTACATTCCGGAGCCGAAGCGCGAGATCGACAAGCCGTTTTTGATGTCGGTCGAGGACGTGTTCTCGATTTCCGGTCGCGGCACGGTGGTGACCGGGCGGATCGAGCGCGGGATCGTGAAGGTCGGCGACGAGGTGGAGATCGTCGGGCTGACCGAGACGCGCAAGACGGTGTGCACGGGCGTGGAGATGTTCCGCAAGCTGCTGGACGAGGGGCGCGCGGGGGACAACGTCGGGGTGCTGCTGCGCGGGACCAAGCGCGAGGAGGTCGAGCGCGGGATGGTGCTGGCCAAGCCGGGGAGCATCACGCCGCACGTGAAGTTCAAGGGCTCGGTGTACGTGTTGAGCAAGGAAGAGGGGGGCGGCACACGCCGTTCTTCAAGGGCTACCGTCCGCAGTTTTACTTCCGCACGACGGACGTGACGGGGATCGTGCACCTGCCGGAGGGTGTGGAGATGGTGATGCCCGGGGACAACGTGGAGATCGTCGGGGAGCTGATCTCGCCGATCGCCATGGAGAAGGAACTGCGCTTCGCGATCCGCGAGGGCGGCCGCACCGTCGGTGCGGGCGTCGTCAGCGAGGTCATCGAGTAACGACACGGTCTCGGTGCGGGGACGGATTTCACATCCGTCCCCGAACGAAGCCACGGGAGACGGAACATGCGCGAAAACATCACACTGGCCTGCGTTACGTGCAAACAGCGCAATTACCGCACGAGCAAGAACAAGAAACTGACGCCGGGGAAGCTGGAGTTCAAGAAGTACTGCCCCTTCTGCCGGTCGCACACCCCGCACAAGGAAGGCAAGTAGCTCTTCAATGGAAGGTTACAGGCCAGTAGCTCTAATGGCTAGAGCAGCGGACTCCAAATCCGCGGGTTGGGGGTTCGAATCCCTCCTGGCCTGCCAGGTTTGGCAGGGGGCCGGCCGCTAACGGGGCAGCGACCCGCGCCGCCTCCCGGCGAGGAACGCCTGCCCGGAACGGGACGAAAACTGAAAATGTTGCAGAAAATACAGGAATTTTTCAAGGAAGTGAGCGTCGAACTGAAAAAGGTCAGCTGGCCCACACGCCAGCAGACGATGAACGCCACGGTCGTCGTGATCACCGTTTCGTTCATCGTCGCCTTTTTTCTCGGGATCGTGGACATCGTCCTCGCCCGGGTCGTCGGCTCCATCATGAAGTAGGCCGGACGCGGCCCGGGACAGACAGCGGGAGACCCGAATGAGCGAAGCGGTGAGCATGGCGGCGGAGCAGCGCTGGTACGTTATCCACACCTACTCCGGTTACGAGGCCAAGGTGCGCGAGAGCCTGATCGAGCGCATGGCAGCCGTGGGCTGGGCGGAAAAGATTTCCGAGATTCTTGTGCCTTCCGAGGAGATTGTCGAACTCAAGAAGGGCAAGCGCCGGGTCTCCGAGCGCAAGATCTTCCCGGGCTACATCCTGGTGAAGATGGAGCTCAACGACGAGACCTGGCACCTGGTCCAGGAAACCCCGCGCATCACCGGTTTCGTCGGCGGCCGGACCCACCCCACGCCGCTCTCGGAAGCCGAGGTCGAGGAGATCGTCAAGGCGACGAGCGCCGAAGAGGGTCCGCGGCCCCGCGTGCGGTTCCACATCGGCGAGAGCGTCCGGATCACCGACGGTCCGTTCACGAACTTCAACGGCGTGGTCGATTCCGTCAACGAGGAGCGCGGCAAGCTGCGCGTGATGGTGAGTATTTTCGGCAGATCGACCCCGGTCGAGCTGGACTATCTGCAGGTGGAGCGGGTCTGACCCGTTAGCGAAGAACGAGAGGGTAGAGGCGATGGCGAAGAAAGAGATGGCAAAGATCAAGCTCCAGCTCAACGCGGGCAAGGCGAACCCCTCGCCCCCGGTCGGTCCGGCCCTGTCCCAGCACGGGGTCAACATCATGGAATTCTGCAAGGCCTTCAACGCGGCCACGGCCAAGGAGGAGGGGATGGTCATTCCGGTGATCATCACGGTCTACTCCGACCGCTCCTTCTCGTTCATCCAGAAAACCCCGCCGGCGGCCGTGCTGCTCAAGAAAGCGGCCGGACTCGTCAAGGGCTCGGGGACGACCGGCCGCGAGAAGGTCGGGGCCGTCACGAAAAAGCAGGTCGAGGAGATCGCCCGGCTCAAGCTCGCCGATCTGAACGCCAAGGATCTCGCGGGTGCGATCAGCACGATCGAGGGCACGGCGCGCAGCATGGGCCTGGACGTCAACTAACGCAGGGCACCGCGGTAGGAGCTCGCGGCGGGACGCCGCGGGCGCTTGGACTACCGGCAAGGAGAGCACGATGGCACGTCACGGAAAGAAGTACCGCAAGGCCCTCGAGGGGGTGGATCGCACGAAGCGCTACGGGCTCGAAGAGGCCGTGGCGCTCGTGCGCGAGCCTCTCCTACGCCAAGTACGACGAGGCGGTCGAGATGTCGGTCCGGCTCGGGATCGACGCGAAGAAGACCGACCAGCTGGTGCGCGGCTCGGTGGTCCTGCCGCACGGGCTCGGCAAGGAGGTGCGCGTCCTGGTTTTCGCCAAGGGCGACAAGGCGAACGAGGCCCGCGACGCCGGCGCCGACTCGTACGGCGGGGACGAGCTCGTCGAGAAGATCCAGGGCGGCTGGATGGACTTCGACAAGGTCATCGCGACCCCCGACATGATGGGTCAGGTCGGCCGGCTCGGGAAGGTGCTCGGCCCGCGCGGCCTGATGCCCAACCCGAAGCTCGGCACGGTGACCTTCGACGTGGCCCGCGCGATCCAGGAGGTCAAGGCCGGCCGCGCCGAATATCGGGCGGAAAAGTCCGGGATCGTCCAGGCTGCGGTCGGGCGCAAGTCTTTCGAGGATCTGAAACTGCTGGAGAACATCCGCGCGCTGATGGGCAGCATCATCAAGGCCAAGCCGGCGACCAGCAAGGGGCACTATCTCAAGGGCGTCACCATCTCGACGACCATCGGGCCGGGGGTGAAGCTCGACGTGGGACAGTTCGGGACCTAACGGTACCTGGTTGTTGTACCTGAGGAGTTGGGTGTTTGTATGAAACGGGCAGGTTGCTCAAATGGGTCCAGATGCAAGGCGCACGCAGCAGATGGGCCGTTTTCAGCGAGCTGCCCACGACGGGGGAATGGACACGCCTAGGAGTCACAGACAGCAGGTCTCCCCAGGGGTGGGGAGGTAATGGCACGGTCCCGACGTGCCGCCCGCCGAGACGAGAGAAGGCGATGCAGGACCTTCTTGATTCGATCAGTGATAACCCCTGGCAGGAACACTCCGGCCGATCTTTCCAGGGAAAGGGGGAATAGCCAATGAAGCGTCAGGAAAAAATCGATTTGGTGCTGAAGTACCAGACGGAGTTCGCGAGCAGGCCGAACGTCTTTCTGGCCGAGTACCGCGGCATGACCGTGGAGCAGATCACCGACCTGCGGGTCAAGCTGCGCAAGGCCGACGGCGCGATGAAGGTCATGAAGAACACCTTCCTGCGCCGTGCGGTCGACGGCACGGACAAGGCCGCGCTCGCCGCGGTCTCGAAGGGTCCGAACGCCGTCATCCTCGCGAACAGCGATTTCGTCGAGCTCGTCAAAGTCCTCACCGCGACCGACAAGGAAATCGAGGCCTTCAAGCTCAAGGGCGGCGTGGTCTTCGGCAAGGCGATCACGCCGGCCGAGATTCGGGAGATCGCCCTGCTGCCGCCGCGCAATCGTGCTCCTCGCGCGCGCCGTGGGCAGCCTGGCCAGCCCGCTGCGCGGCTTCTTGACCGTGTGCCAGGGCAATGCCCGCAAGCTGGTCTACGCGCTTGAGGCCATCCGCAAGGCGAAGGAACAGGCTGCGGCCTGATCCGGGAGTCCCACCAACGAACGAATCGACAACCGGCGCCGACCCGCGAGGGGGCAGCCGAAACGGAAAGGGAGAATAAAGACATGTCCGACATCACCAAGGAGCAGGTTGTGACCTTCATCGAGAACATGACCGTTCTGGAGCTCGCGTCCTTCGTCAAGGAGCTCGAGGAGAAGTTCGGCGTCTCCGCCGCCGCTCCGGCCGGTCCCGCGGCCGCGGCCGGTCCTGCGGCTGCGGCAGTGGAAGAGCAGACCGAGTTCGACGTCATGCTCACGGTCGTCGGTCCGGAGAAGATCAAGGTCATCAAGGAAATCCGCACGCTGACCGGTCTCGGCCTCAAGGAGGCCAAGGCGGTGGTCGACGAGGCCCCCAAGCCCGTCAAGGAGAAGGTCTCCAAGGAAGAGGCGGAGAACATCAAGAAGGTCCTCGAGGCCGCCGGCGCCACGGTGCAGGTCAAGTAGCTGGCGAGCTTTGGCAGATCTGGGCCGACCGGGCAACGCATGCTGCATCCGAGGGATTCCCGACGATGACGCGCTCGATCCGGTTCCAGATGCAAGGCGCCCGAGTCCTGAGGAATGAGGCGCACCGAGCGTGCGCCGCAGTGACGAAGGGCGAGGGCAACGCGCAGATGGGGCCTGAGCGAGTGCGTCAAGGGCCACCCGCAACCGTGAACGAGGGAACGCAATGATAAAGAGAAGGAGCTTTGGCACGCACCCGCGGCGGGATTTCTCGAAGATCCCGCCCTTCATCGAGGTGCCGTACCTGCTCGGAATCCAGACCAGCTCCTACGACCGCTTCCTCCAGAGGGGCGTGCCCCAGTCCGAGCGCGAAAACCTCGGGCTGGAGGCCGTCTTCCACAGCGTCTTCCCGATCCAGGACTTCAAGGGGATCGCGGCGCTGGAGTTCGTGCGCTACACCATCGGGGAGCCGAAGTACTCCGCGGACGAGTGCCGCGAGCGGGGCATGACCCTTTCCGCGCCGCTCAAGGTCACGATCCGGCTCGTCCTCTATCAGAAGGACGCCGCCGGCAAGAAGTCGGTCAAGGACATGAAGGAGCAGGAAGTCTACTTCGGCGAGCTGCCCCTCATGACCCCGACGGGGACCTTCATCATCAACGGCACGGAGCGCGTCGTGGTGAGCCAGATGCACAAGTCCCCCGGCGTCTTCTTCGACAGCGAAAAGAGCAAGACCGGCCCCGTGGTGCGAACCCTCTACGCCGCCCGCATGATCCCGTACCGCGGCTCGTGGCTGGATTTCGAGTTCGACGCCAAGGACTACCTCTACGCGCGGATCGACCGGCGCCGCAAGTTCCTCGCCACGACCTTCCTCCAGGCGATGGGCTTTACGCGCCAGGAGATTCTGGACACCTTCTACCGTCGGGAAACCGTCACCCAGGCCGAAAGCGGCGCGTTCACCAAGCGGCTCGACCCGGAGCTGCACCAGGGACACAAGCTCCGCCGCGGCATCGTCCACCCGAAGACGCGGCGAGGTCCTCGTCAAGGAGGGGCACAAGCTCACGGGAGCCCTGCTCAAGAAGCTCAAGGCGAGCGGGGTCGAGGACGATCCCCCTCGCTCCCGAGGAGCTGGCCGGGCAGATCACCGCCCGCGAAATCAAGGACCCGGCGACGGGTGAGGTGTTGTTCGAGAGCAACGTGGCTCTCGGCGAGGGCGACGTCCAGACGCTCCGCGAAAAGGGCATCCGCCAGTTCGAGCTGCTCGCGATCGACGGCCTGCACACCACCAGCCACCTGCGCGACACGCTCGAGGCGGACGGCATCCGCTCGACGCGCCGAGGCGCTCGTCGAGATCTACAAGAAGATGCGACCCGGCGAGCCGCCGACCCTCGAGACCTCCCGGGTGTTCTTCGAAAACCTGTTCTTCAACCCCAAGCGCTACGACCTCTCGCCCGTCGGCCGGATGAAGCTCACCACGAAGCTCTCGCTCCAGGACAAGATCGGCCTCGACGTGCGCGTCCTGACCCGCGACGACATCATCGAGACCCTGCGCCGGCTGATCAAGATCAACGCCGGCCAGGGGCGCCCCGACGACGTCGACCACCTCGGCAACCGCCGCGTCAAGTCGATCGGCGAGCTGCTCGAAAACCAGTTCCGGATCGGTCTCGTGCGGATGGAGCGCGCCCTCAAGGAGCGCATGGCGGTGCAGGAGGTCGAGACCCTGATGCCCCACGACCTCGTCAACGCCCGCCCGGTGGACGCGGCGATCAAGGAGTTCTTCGGCTCCAGCCAGCTCTCCCAGTTCATGGACCAGACCAATCCCGCTCGCCGAGATCACCCACAAGCGCCGTCTCTCGGCGCTCGGCCCCGGCGGTCTGACCCGCGAGCGCGCCGGGTTCGAGGTGCGCGACGTGCACCCGACCCACTACGGCCGGGTCTGCCCGATCGAGACGCCCGAGGGCCCGAACATCGGGCTGATCACCTCGCTCTCGACGTTCGCCCGGGTCAACGAGTACGGCTTCATCGAGACGCCCTACCGCACGGTCAAGGACGGGAAGGTCACCGACCAGGTGCGCTTCCTGACGGCCGACGAGGAGGACCGGTACGTCATCGCCCAGGCGAACACGGCGCTCGACGCCGCGGGGAAATTCACCTCCCAGAAGGTTTCGGCGCGCCGCAGCGGCGAGTTCGAACTCGCGCCGCCCGAGGAAATCGAGATGATGGACGTCTCGCCGAAGCAGATCGTTTCGGTGGCCACGGCCCTGATACCGTTTCTCGAGCACGACGACGCCAACCGGGCGCTGATGGGTTCGAACATGCAGCGCCAGGCGGTGCCCCTGCTCGTGCGCGAGGCGCCGCTCGTCGGGCACCGGCGTCGAGGGCATCGCCGCCCGCGACTCCGGCGTCACGATCACGGCGCCCTGCGACGGCGTCATCGAGAAGGTCGACGCCAACCGGATCGTCCTGCGCGGCGAGGCCACGCCGGACGACCCCTCCGGGCGTCTCGAGATCTTCAACCTCATCAAGTACCGCCGCTCGAACCAGAACACCTGCGTCAACCAGGTGCCGATCGTCCGCGAGGGGCAGGTCGTGAAGATGGGCGACCCGCTCGCCGACGGCTCGGCCACCGACCAGGGCGAGCTCGCGCTCGGCCGCAACATCGTGGTCGCCTTCATGCCCTGGCACGGCTACAACTTCGAGGACGCGATCATCGTCTCCGAGCGTCTGGTGCGCGACGACGTCTTCACCTCCGTGCACATCGAGGAGTTCGAGGTCGAGGCCCGCGACACCAAGCTCGGCAAGGAGGACATCACCCGCGACATCCCCAACGTCTCCGAGGAGGCCCTGCGCAACCTCGACGAGTCGGGGATCGTCCGCATCGCCGCCGAGATCAAGCCCGGCGACATCCTGGTCGGCAAGGTCACCCCGAAGGGGGAGACGCAGCTCACGCCCGAAGAGAAACTGCTGCGCGCGATCTTCGGCGAGAAAGCCGGCGACGTCCGCGACTCCTCCCTGGTCACGCCGCCCGGGATCGAGGGCACGGTCGTCGACGTCAAGGTCTTCTCCCGCCGCGGCACGACCAAGGACGAGCGCGCCGCCGCCATCGAGGCCGAGGAGATCGCGCAGATCAAGCGCGAGTTCGCCGACGAAATCGCGCATGCTGCGCGACGAGGAGGCCCGCCGGCTCGTGGGGGTCTTCAAGGGCAGGCCTTCGCCGAAGCGGCTGACCGCCCGCAATTCGAAGAAGGTCGTCTGCAAGCTCGGCGACGAGCTGACCGAGGCGGTGCTCCTGGAGGCCGACCTGGGACCGCTGCTGCAGCCCCGGGTCTTCAAGGAGGAGGAGCTGCGCGAGCAGATCGGGAAAGTCCACGAGCGGGCGGAAGAGCGCGCCGCCGTGCTCAAGGCGCTCTGCGACGAGCGCATCAGCCGGCTCAAGAAGGGGGACGAACTGCCCCCCGGCGTCATCAAGCTGGTCAAGGTCTACGTGGCGATCAAGCGCAAGATCTCGGTCGGGGACAAGATGGCCGGGCGTCACGGCAACAAGGGCGTCGTCTCGACGATCGTCCCCTCCGAGGACATGCCGTACCTGCCGGACGGCCGGCCGGTGGACATCGTTCTCAACCCGCTCGGCGTGCCCTCGCGCATGAACGTCGGGCAGGTCCTCGAAACCCATCTCGGCTGGGCCGCCCGCGGGCTGGGTGAACAGCTGGCGCTGCTCGCGGAAACCGCCTCCGCCGCCGAACTCAAGGCGCGGATCAAGCGCATCTTCGTCGGCGAACAGGAGAAGGGCCCGGGCCAGGCGCGGGAGATCGTCGAGGTCGTCAACCAGCTCGACCGGGATGAACTCGTGGCCTTCTCGCGCTCGGTGCGCAACGGGATCCACACCGCGACGCCGGTCTTCGACGGCGCGACGGAGGCCGAGATCAAGGCGATGCTCGTCGAGGCCGGATTCGCGGCCAACGGCAAGACCGTGCTCTACGACGGGCGCACCGGGAAGCCGTTCGACCTGGAGGTCACCGTCGGCTGCCTCTACATGCTCAAGCTGCACCATCTCGTCGACGACAAGATCCACGCGCGCTCCATCGGCCCCTACAGCCTGGTCACCCAGCAACCGCTCGGCGGCAAGGCGCAATTCGGCGGCCAGCGCTTCGGCGAAATGGAGGTCTGGGCCCTCGAGGCCTACGGCGCGGCCTACACGCTGCAGGAGATCCTCACGGTCAAGTCCGACGACGTCGTCGGCCGGACCAAGGTCTACGAGTCCATCGTCAAGGGCCGCAACCTGCACCAGGCCGGGCTGCCGGAATCGTTCAACGTGCTCCTGAAGGAACTGCAAGGCCTCGGCCTCGACGTGGAGCTGATGGAGTGACGACTGCTGAGACCCATCTGCGGTGTCCGCGTGTCGTCGCTGCGGCACGTCGCTCCTCGGCCGCGGCGCCTTGCATCTGGCTCCATCGAGGCGTCACAGTGCCGAGGGCGATTCATTGGATAGCCTGTTTAGTTTGTTCGAGAAGCACAAGGACCCGACGCAGTACAGCGGCATCCGCATCGCGCTGGCGTCGCCGGACAAGATCCGCTCGTGGTCGCACGGCGAGGTCAAGAAGCCCGAGACCATCAACTACCGGACGTTCAAGCCGGAGCGCGACGGCCTGTTCTGCGCCAAGATCTTCGGGCCGACGAAGGACTGGGAGTGCAACTGCGGCAAGTACAAGCGCATGAAGCACCGCGGCGTCGTCTGCGACAAGTGCGGCGTCGAGGTCATCCAGTCCAAGGTGCGCCGCGAGCGCATGGGGCACATCGAGCTGGCGAGCCCGGTCTCGCACGTCTGGTTCTTCAAGAGCCTGCCCTCGCGCATCGGCACCATCCTCAACATCACGCTGCGCGATCTCGAGCGGGTGCTCTACTTCGAGTCGTACATCGTGATCGAACCCGGGCCGACCGGCCTCAAGGAGAAGGAGCTGGTCACCGACGAGAAGTACCGGCAGCTGCACGCGGAGTTCGGCGCGGCGTTCAAGGCCGGCATGGGCGCCGAGGCGATCAAGCAGCTGCTCAAAACGATCGACGTCGAGTCGCTCGGCGACGATCTGCGGGCGAAGATGCTCGTGGCCACCTCCGCGGCGGGGCGCAAGAAGATCATCAAGCGGCTCAAGGTCGTCGAGGCCTTCCGCAAGTCCGGCTGCAAGCCGGAGTGGATGATCTGCGACGTGATCGCCGTGATCCCGCCGGAGCTGCGCCCGCTCGTGCCGCTCGACGGCGGCCGCTTCGCGACCTCGGACCTCAACGACCTCTACCGCCGGGTGATCAACCGCAACAACCGGCTCAAGCGCCTGCTCGAGCTCAAGGCCCCGGACATCATCATCCGCAACGAGAAGCGGATGCTCCAGGAGGCGGTCGACGCGCTCTTCGACAACGGCCGCCGCGGCCGCGTGATCCGCGGGCCGAACAAGCGCCCGCTCAAGTCGCTCTCCGACATGCTCAAGGGCAAGCAGGGGCGTTTCCGCCAGAACCTGCTCGGCAAGCGCGTCGACTACTCGGGACGCTCGGTCATCGTGGTCGGCCCGGAACTCAAGATCAACCAGTGCGGTCTGCCGAAGAAGATGGCCCTCGAACTGTTCAAGCCCTTCATCTATCACAAGCTCGAGCAGAAGGGGCTGGCCACCACGCTCAAGAGCGCCAAGAAGATGGTCGAGAAGGAGCTCCCCGAGGTCTGGGACGCCCTCGACGAGGTCACGAAGAATCACCCGGTCATGCTCAACCGCGCCCCGACCCTGCACCGGCTGGGCATTCAGGCGTTCTGGCCGCAGCTCATCGAGGGCAAGGCGATCCGGCTCCACCCGCTCGTCTGCTCGGCGTTCAACGCCGACTTCGACGGCGACCAGATGGCCGTGCACATCCCGCTCTCCGAGGAGGCGCAGCGGAGGCGCGCGAGCTGATGCTCAGCTCGAACAACATCCTCTCGCCCGCCAGCGGCAAGCCGCTCGCGGTCCCCTCCCAGGACATCGTGCTCGGCTGCTACTACCTGACCAAGCTGATCGACATCAAGGGCCACGAGCCGCGGCGGTTCGCCGACCGGCTCGAGGTGCGCCGGGGCTACGACCACGGGTTGGTCGCCCTGCACGAGAAGATCCGCGTGCGCATCGACCGGCAGATGGTCGAGACGACACCGGGCCGGGTGATCCTCTCGGAGATCCTGCCGCCGGAGCTCTCCGCGTCGCTGGCCGTGGGCCAGGAGTCCGGATCCGGGGAGTTGCTGGCGTTCGAGCTCGTGAACAAGCTGATGAAGAAGAAGGAGCTGGCGGCGCTGATCGACGCCTCCTTCCGTCGTCTGGGTCGCGAGCTGACCATCGTCCTGCTCGACGAGCTCAAGGCCATCGGCTACCGCTACGCCACCGCCGCCGGCGTCTCGATCGCGATCGACGACATGCAGATCCCGGCCAGCAAGAAGGAGGTCGTGGACGCCGCCCTCAAGACCGTCGACGATGTCGAAGGTCAGTACGCCGAGGGGCTGATCACCAAGGGCGAGAAGTACAACAAGGTCATCGACATCTGGGCCCAGGCCACCGAACAGGTCGCCAGCGCGCTGCTCGCCGAGCTCCAGCAGGAGGAACAGCCGGACCTGCGGAAAGAACACGCCGGCCGCGGGCGCGCCGCGGGCCTCAACCCGATCTTCATGATGGTCGACTCCGGGGCGCGCGGCAGCACGCAGCAGATCCGCCAGCTCGCCGGCATGCGCGGCCTGATGGCCAAGCCCTCGGGCGAGATCATCCCGACCCCGATCATCGCCAACTTCCGCGAGGGGCTCACCGTGCTCGAGTACTTCACCTCGACGCACGGCGCGCGCAAGGGTCTCGCCGACACCGCGCTCAAGACGGCCAACTCGGGTTACCTGACGCGCCGGCTCGTCGACGTCGCCCAGGACATGATCATCACCGAGGACGACTGCGGCACGGTCGACGGGATCGTCGTCTCCGAACTCGTCGAGGGCGGCGAGATCATCGAGCCGCTCAAGGAGCGCATCCTCGGCCGGGTGACGCTCGACGACATCAAGGACCCCGACTCCGCCGAAGTGATCGTCGCGGCGAACACCCTGGTCGACGAGGAGATCTCCGAGAAGATCGAGGACATGGGCCTCGGCAAGGTGCGCATCCGTTCCGTGCTGACCTGCGAGTCCCAGAACGGTTGTTGCGCCAAGTGCTACGGCCGCGACCTCTCGCGCGGCGAGCTGGTCCGGATGGGCGAGGCCGTCGGCGTCGTGGCCGCCCAGTCGATCGGCGAGCCCGGCACCCAGCTGACGATGCGGACCTTCCACATCGGCGGCACGGCGCGCGTCGTCACGACCTCGAACCACGTGACCCGCAACGGCGGGAAGGTGACGTTCGTCGGCCTGCGGACCATCGACAACCGGCACGGTCTCGGCGTCGCCATGAACCGCAACGGCAGCGTCGAGGTGGTCTCGATCGAGCACGTGGGGAAGAAGAAGGTCGAGAAGAAGGAGATTTACCCCGTCGTCTACGGCGCCACCGTGCGCGCGCGCGACGGCGAGACGGTGGCGAAGAACACCGTGCTCGTGGAGTGGGACTCCTACACCAACCCGATCGTCACCGAGGCCTCCGGCCGCGTGAAGTTCGGGGACATCCTCGAGGGCGTGACGGTGAAGGAGGAGGTCGATTCGGCGACCGGGTTGTCGCGCAAGGTGATCATCGACACCTCCGACCCGGACGTGCGGCCCCGGGTCTCGATCAAGAGCGACTCCGGGAAAACCGTCGGGCGCTACCTGCTCCCCGCCGGGGCGAACATCATGGTCGTCCGAGGGTGACCAGGTGGCCGCCGGCGACGTGATCGCGAAGATCCCGCGCGAGACGACGAAGACCAAGGACATCACGGGCGGTCTGCCCCGCGTGGCCGAGCTGTTCGAGGCGCGCAAGCCGAAAGAGCAGGCGGTCATCAGCGAAATCAACGGCAAAGTCGTCCTCGGCGGCTTCGCCAAGGGCTACCGCAAGGTGCTGGTCGAGGGGGAAGAGGGTCTGGTCAAGGAGTACCTCGTCCCGAAGGGCAAGCCGCTGCACGTCCACGACGGCGACCAGGTGCGCGCCGGCGAGGCGCTGATGGAGGGTTCGGCGAACCCGCACGACATCCTCGCCGTCCTCGGCGTCAAGGAACTGCAGAAGTACCTCGTCAGCGAGGTCCAGCAGGTCTACGCGCTGCAGGGCGTCAAGATCAACGACAAGCACATCGAGATCATCGTGCGACAGATGCTGCGCAAGGTCATGGTCGACGACGTCGGCGACTCGGAGTTCATCGTCGCCGAGCAGGTCGACCGGTTCGTCTTCGAGGAGGAGAACCGCAAGGTCATCGAGTCCGGGGGGCGCCCGGCGACCAGCCGGCCGATCCTGCTCGGGATCACCCGGGCCTCGCTCTCGACCGAGAGCTTCATCTCGGCCGCCTCGTTCCAGGAGACGACCCGGGTGCTGACCGAGGCGGCGATCGCCGGCAAGGTCGACAAGCTGCGCGGGCTCAAGGAAAACGTGATCATGGGCCGGCTCATCCCGGCCGGGACGGGCTTCACGCACTACCGGAAAAGGGACGGGTCCTCGCCCGACGGCGTCGGTCCCGCGGGCGGGGAGGAACTGCCCGAGGAGCCGGCGGCGTAGCGGGCCTGCCGCCTGTGTCGGGCGAATTGCGCTTGACACAGGCGGGTCACCCGCGTATGCTACAAAGGTTTTCTCATAGAAAGAAGCGCTTCCCGGGGAGGGGAGCAGAACGCGCCGTGCTTCCGACGCCGGTTCGACGGCGTGGCGAAGTGGTGCCATCGTTTGGCGGGGATAGAGAACGGTATGCCGACACTGATGCAGTTGGTTCGCAAGGGGCGGGACACGGTGCCCCACAAGACCGGGTCGCCGGCCCTGAAAGCCTGCCCGCAGAAGCGCGGGGTGTGCATCCGGGTCTACACGACGACGCCGAAGAAGCCCAACTCCGCCCTGCGCAAGGTGGCCCGCGTGCGGCTGACCAACGAGATGGAGGTCACGGCCTACATCCCCGGGGTCGGGCACAACCTCCAGGAGCACTCCATCGTCCTCATCCGCGGCGGCCGGGTCAAGGATTTGCCGGGCGTCCGCTACCACATTGTGCGCGGCACGCTCGACAGCCTCGGGGTTGCCGATCGCAAGCAGGCGCGTTCCAAGTACGGCGCCAAGCGGCCGAAGGGGTAGGACGATGCCAAGACGACGAGTGCCGGCGAAGCGTGAGCCGATTCCCGACCCGATTTTTCGCTCGAAGCTGGTGACCAGGTGCGTCAACGTGATCATGAAGCAGGGCAAGAAGAGCACTGCCGAGCACATTTTCTACGACGCCATGGACATCATCGCCAAGAAGACCAGCGAAGAGCCGCTCAAGGTGTTCACCAAGGCGGTCGACAACGTCAAGCCGGTGGTCGAAGTCAAGTCGCGGCGGGTCGGCGGCTCGACGTACCAGGTTCCGGTGGACGTGCGGCAGGATCGGCGCGTGGCGCTGGCGCTGCGCTGGCTCACCGATTACGCCCGCAAGCGCTCGGACAGGACGATGGCCGAAAAGTTCGCGAGCGAACTCATTGACGCCTTCCGGAGCACCGGCAATGCGGTGAAAAAACGCGAGGACACGCACAAGATGGCGGAGGCCAACAAGGCCTTTGCACACTACCGCTGGTAGTTCCAGCGGTTTTACATTGCTCTTTGCAAGGAACAGGGTGGGATTGATCATGGCGCGGCAGGTATCCCTCGACAAGACCCGGAACATCGGGGTCATGGCGCACATCGACGCCGGGAAGACCACCACCACCGAGCGCATCCTCTACTACACCGGTGTCTCGCACCGGATGGGCGAGGTGCACGACGGGGCCGCGACCATGGACTACATGGAGCAGGAGCAGGAGCGGGGGATCACCATCACCTCGGCCGCCACCACCTGTTTCTGGCGCGAACACCGCATCAACCTGATCGACACTCCCGGGCACGTCGATTTCACCGTCGAGGTCGAGCGCAGCCTGAGGGTCCTCGACGGCGCCGTTGCCGTTTTGTGCGCCGTCGGCGGGGTCGAGCCCCAGTCCGAGACCGTCTGGCGCCAGGCCGACAAATACCGGGTGCCGCGCATCGCCTTCGTCAACAAGATGGACCGCACCGGCGCCGATTTCGAGCGGGTGCTGGAGATGATGCGCGTGCGTCTCGGCGCGCGGCCGATCGCCCTGCAGTACCCCATCGGCACCGAGGAGCGCTTCACCGGGGTTGTCGACCTGGTGCGCATGCGCGCCCTGAACTGGCACGAGGAGAGCCTCGGCGCCGAATGGCACGAGGAGGAGGTCCCCGAGAATCTGCGGGCGCGCTGCCTCGAGCTGCGCGAACGGCTCGTCGAGGCGGCCTGCGAGCAGGACGACGCGTTGATGGAGCTGTATCTCTCCGGGCGGCCGCTGCCCGCCGCGGCGATCCTGGCCGGCGCTGCGGCGCGGAACCATTTCGCTCGCGTTCGTCCCCGTCCTCTGCGGGGCCTCATTCAAGAACAAGGGTGTGCAGCCGCTGCTCGACGCGGTGGTCGACTTTCTGCCCAGTCCGCTCGATGTGCCGCCGATCGTCGGGGTCGACCCTGATTCCGGCGCCCGTGCCGAGCGCCGTGCCGACGCCGCCGAGCCGTTCTGCCGCGCTGGCCTTCAAGATCATCACCGACCCCTTCGTCGGGCAGCTGACGTTCTTCCGGGTCTACTCGGGGCGTCTTGCCGCAGGCGGCACGGTGCTCAACGCCGGCCGCGGTCGTCGCGAGCGCGTCGGGCGCCTGCTCCAGATGCACGCGAACAAGCGCGAGGAGATCAAGGAAGTCCAGGCCGGAGACATCGCCGCCGCGGTCGGCCTGCGCGACTGCATCACCGGCGACACCCTCTGTTCCCTGGAGCACCCGGTCGTGCTGGAGTCGATCGATTTTCCCGACCCGGTGATCTCGATCGCCATCGAGCCCCGGAGCAAGGCCGACGAGGAGAAGCTCGGGGGCGCGCTGTACAAGCTCCAGCACGAGGACCCGACCTTCAAGGTCCGCACCGACGAGGAGAGCGGGCAGACGCTCATCTCCGGCATGGGCGAGTTGCACCTCGAGATCATCGTCGACCGGCTCAAGCGCGAGTTCGGCGTCGAGGCGAGCATCGGCCGGCCGCAGGTCTCCTACCGCGAGACGCTGCGGGCCGCCGCCACGGGCGAGGGGCGCTTCATCCGCCAGAGCGGCGGACGCGGCCAGTACGGGCACGTCTGGCTGGAGATCGCGCCGCTGGAGCGCGGTGCCGGTTTCGTGTTCGAGAACGGCATCGTCGGCGGGGTGGTGCCGAAGGAATTCGTGCCCGCGGTCCGCAAGGGCGCCGAGGAGGCTCTCGCCAAGGGCATCCTCGGCGGCTACCCGCTGGTCGACGTGAAGGTGCGTTTTTTCGACGGCTCGTTTCACGAGGTCGACTCCTCGGAAATGGCCTTCAAGATCGCCGGGTCGCTGGCGGTCCGGGAAGCGGCGCAGGGCGGGCGGCCCCAGTTGCTCGAGCCGCTGATGAGCCTCGAGGTGATCGTGCCCGAGGAGTTCCTCGGCGACGTGATCGGTGACGTCAACGCGCGCCGGGGCCGGGTCGAGGGCTTCGAGGAGCGCGGCGCCTACAAAGTACTGCGGGCGCTCGTGCCGCTCGCGCAGATGTTCGGCTACGCCACCGCCCTGCGCTCGATGTCGCAGGGGCGCGGGACGTTCTCGATGGAGTTCACGCGCTACGAGGGCGTTCCGGACGGCGTTGCCGAGGCCGTATTGGACAGAGTGCAGATCCCGGTGGCCCGCTAGGGCGCCGGGGCGGACCAGCGTCGATCGGAGGAGGAGCGAGCCATGGCGAAGGAAAAGTTTCTACGCGACAAGACACACCTGAACGTGGGGACGATCGGGCACGTCGACCACGGCAAGACGACGCTGACGGCGGCGATCACGGAGGTTCTGGCGAAGAAGGGCCTGGCCAGCTACATTCCCTTCGACCAGATCGACAAGGCGCCGGAGGAGAAGGAGCGCGGGATCACGATCGCGATCGCGCACGTCGAGTACGCGAGCGACAAGCGCCACTACGCGCACGTGGACTGCCCGGGGCACGCGGACTACATCAAGAACATGATCACCGGCGCGGCGCAGATGGACGGGGCGGTGCTGGTGGTGTCGGCGGCGGACGGGCCGATGCCGCAGACGCGCGAGCACATTCTGCTGGCGCGGCAGGTCGGGGTGCCGTACATCATCGTGTTTTTGAACAAGGTGGACATGGTGGACGACCCGGAGCTGCTGGACCTGGTGGAGATGGAAGTGCGCGAGATGCTCACGACCTACCAGTTCCCCGGGGACGACGTGCCGATCATCCGCGGCAGCGCGCTCAAGGCGCTGGAGAGCGGGGAGATCGACTCGCCGGACACCAAGTGCATCTTCGAGCTGCTCGACGCGCTGGACACGTACATTCCGGACCCGAAGCGCGAGATCGACAAGCCGTTTTTGATGTCGGTCGAGGACGTGTTCTCGATTTCCGGTCGCGGCACGGTGGTGACCGGGCGGATCGAGCGCGGGATCGTGAAGGTCGGCGACGAGGTGGAGATCGTCGGGCTGACCGAGACGCGCAAGACGGTGTGCACGGGCGTGGAGATGTTCCGCAAGCTGCTGGACGAGGGGCGCGCGGGGGACAACGTCGGGGTGCTGCTGCGCGGGACCAAGCGCGAGGAGGTCGAGCGCGGGATGGTGCTGGCCAAGCCGGGGAGCATCACGCCGCACGTGAAGTTCAAGGGCTCGGTGTACGTGTTGAGCAAGGAAGAGGGGGGGCGGCACACGCCGTTCTTCAAGGGCTACCGTCCGCAGTTTTACTTCCGCACGACGGACGTGACGGGGATCGTGCACCTGCCGGAGGGTGTGGAGATGGTGATGCCCGGGGACAACGTGGAGATCGTCGGGGAGCTGATCTCGCCGATCGCCATGGAGAAGGAACTGCGCTTCGCGATCCGCGAGGGCGGCCGCACCGTCGGCGCGGGCGTCGTCAGCGAGGTCATCGAGTAGTGACACAGTCACGGTTCGGGGACGGATTGCACATCTGCCCCGACCGAAACGGACGAAGGCGCGGGAACGAGCGACGGGAACACCCGCCGCTAACACCCGCCCCCAACGGCGAACAGGCTGAGGGATGATGGACACGCAAAAAATTCGGATCAGGCTCAAATCCTACGATCACCGGCTGCTCGATCAGTCGGTGGTGGAGATCGTCGACACCGCCAAGCGCACCGGCGCCCGCGTGGTCGGCCCGATCCCGCTCCCGGTGCGCATCAACCGCTTCACGGTGCTGCGCTCGCCGCACGTGGACAAGAAGTCCCGGGAGCAGTTCGAGGTGCGGACCCACAAGCGGCTTGTCGACATCATCGATCCCACGTCGCAGACGGTTGACGCTCTGATGCGCCTCGACCTCGCGGCCGGGGTCGACGTCGAGATCAAGCTTTAGGCGAAGGGCGGGAATCGTGGAAAAGCTCGTCGGCAAATCGATCGGTCTCATCGGCCGCAAGGTCGGGATGACCCAGATTTTTTCGGAAAAAGGAGTTCTGGTGCCGGTCACCGTGCTCCAGGCCGGACCCTGCACCGTCGTGCAGAAGCGGGTGCGCACCAAGGACGGGTACGACGCCGTACAGGTCGGTTTCGACCCGGTCGTGAAGAAGCGCGGTGCGAACAAGCCGGCGGCCGGCCACTTCAAGAAGGCCGGGGTCGCGCCCCAGAAGGTGCTGCGGGAGTTCCGGGGCATGGCGCCCGGGGAGTTCGAACTCGGCCAGGAGATCAAGGCCGACGTCTTCAAGATCGGCGAGATGGTCGACGTGGTCGGCATCTCCAAGGGCAAGGGCTTCCAGGGCGGCGTGAAGCGTCACGGGTTCCGCGGCGGCGCCGGCTCGCACGGCTCGATGTTTCACCGCGCCCCCGGCTCGATCGGGGCTTCTTCGTATCCGTCGCGAGTCTTCCCGGGCCAGCGGCTGCCCGGGCACATGGGTGTCGACCGGGTGACGGTGAAGCACCTCGCGGTGGTCGGCGTCGATCAGGAACGCGGGCTGCTCCTCGTGAAGGGCGCCGTCCCCGGGGCTCCCCGCGGGATCGTTCTCATCACCGCGAAGCGCTAGGGACGAGGGGAGATACGTCATGGCGAACACAGATTTGTACAACGCGAAAAACGAGAAGGTCGGCGAAGTCGAGCTGCCGGGCGGCCTCTTCGGCGGCCGCATCAGCCAGGCCCTGCTGCACGAGGTCTCGACCATCACGGCGTCGAACGAGCGGACGGGCACCCGGGCCACCAAGGGCCGCGGCGCGGTCTCCGGCGGCGGCCGCAAGCCCTGGAAGCAGAAGGGCACCGGCCGCGCCCGCCAGGGGAGCACCCGCTCGCCGCAGTGGCGGCACGGCGGTATCGTCTTCGGGCCGCTGCCCAAGATCTACGACGTGCGCCTGCCCCAGTCCAAGCGTCGGGCCGCGATGCGCGCCGCGCTGGCCTGGAAGCTGCGCGACGGGCTGGTCCACGTCATCGAGGAATTCCCGGAGACGGGCGGCAAGACCAAGGTGTTCGCGGCCTGGCTCGACCCTGACCGGCTGGCGCGACGGCGGCGTGCTCGCCCTGCACACCGGCGCCGGCCCGGAGCTGGTGCGCGCCGGCAGCAACCTGCCCGACGTCAAGGTCGCGCGGCCCGGAGGCTTCGCCCTCAACGATCTCGTGGGCTTTCGCCACCTCGTGCTGACGCGCGCGGCCCTGGCCGCGATGGAGGAACAATGGGCAAAGTGAACGATCCGTACCGCATCATCCGCAAGCCGCTGCTCGACGGAGAAGTGCCACGACCTCAAGGAGAAGCACAACCAGGTCGCGTTCCGCGTCGACCCGGCGGCGACCAAGAGCGACATCAAGGCGGCCGTCGAGCGGATCTTCAAGGCCAAGGTGGCCGCGGTGAACACCGTGAACGTCACCGGCAAGGAGAAGCGGCTCGGCCGGAACATCGGCCGCCGCTCGGACTGGAAGAAGGCGATCGTCACGCTGAAGCCCGGCGAGAAGATCGAGATCATCGAAGGGGTTTCATAATGGCGATCAAGAAGTACAACCCGACCTCGGCGGGCGTCCGGCACCGGACCGACCTCGGCAACGAGGACCTCACCACCGCCAAGCCGCACAAGGCCCTGACGAAGAGCCTCAAGAAATCCGGCGGCCGCAACAACACCGGCCGGGTCACCGCCTGGCACCGCGGCGGCGGCCACAAGCGGCTGTACCGGACCATCGATTTCCAGCGCGACAAGACGGGTGTCGCCGGCGAAGGTCGTCACCGTCGAGTACGACCCGAACCGCACCGCGCGCATCGCGCTGGTGAATTACACCGACGGGGCGAAGCGCTACGTCATCGCGCCGGACAAGCTCGCGGTCGGCGACAAGATCGTCGCCGGCCCCGGGGCCGACATCAAGGTCGGCAACTGCCTGCCGCTCAAGAACATCCCCCTCGGCACGGTGATCCACAACATCGAGCTGCGTCCGGGGCAGGGCGCGAAACTCGTGCGCAGCGCCGGGACGCTGGCCCAGCTCGTCGCCAAGGAAGGCGTCTACGCCCAGGTCAAGCTGCCTTCCGGCGAGGTCCGGATGATCCACGCTGACGTGCATGGCCACCATCGGCCAGGTCGGCAACGCCGAGCAGGGGAAGGTCTTCCTCGGCAAGGCCGGGCGCTCCCGCTGGCGCGGACGCCGCCCGCACGTGCGCGGCGTGGCCATGAACCCGATCGACCACCCGCACGGCGGCGGCGAGGGCAAGACCTCGGGCGGGCGCCACCCGGTGACGCCGTGGGGCAAGCCGACCAAGGGCGCCAAGACACGGGGCCGCAAGGCCTCCGATAAATTCATCATCAAGCGCAGAAACAGGAAATAGGGGAGCGAGAGGGGGCCATGGGTCGTTCATCGCGCAAGGGACCGTTCATCGACCAGCACCTGCTGGACAAGATCGAGGCGCTCAACCGCTCCGGCGAGAGGAAGGTCGTCAAGACCTGGTCGCGCCGCTCGGTGATCGTCCCCGGAGTTCATCGGGCACACCGTTGCGGTTCACAACGGGAAGAAGTTCATCCCGGTCTACCTGACGGAAAACATGGTCGGCCACCGCCTGGGCGAGTTCTCCCCGACGAGGACCTTCCGCGGCCACGGGACCAAGGCCGAGCGGTCGGCGGCGCCGACCCCGGCGGCGGCGCGGCCAAGTAGCCTCAGGGCACGAGGGAGGGGCAGGGGAAGCGATGGAAACCAGAGCGATCGCACGCTATATCAGGATGTCGCCGCAGAAGGTGCGTCTCGTCGCGGACACGGTCCGCGGCAAGAAGGTCGAGGAGGCGCTGGCCACGCTCGAGCACACGACCAAGGCCGCGGCCCGGGTCGTGAGCAAGGTCGTCAAGTCGGCGGCGGCCAACGTCGAGCACAATCTGAAGGCCGGCAACTCCGAGGAGTTCCGCGTCGCCGTGATCACCGTCGACGGCGGCCCGATGCTCAAGCGGCACCGTGCGGTCGCCATGGGTCGCGCGGCGAAAATCTGGAAGCGGACGAGCCACATCACGGTCGTCCTGCGCGACGGCGTCTAGGCGAAGGGGGGGAGCGGGAGTGGGTCAAAAAGTACATCCGGTCGGGCTGAGGCTCGGCATCGTCAACACCTGGAATTCGCGCTGGTACGCCTCGAAGGGGTACGCGGAGCAGCTCCATGAGGACATCCGCGTCCGGGCCTTCATCAAGAAGACCCTGTCCCACGCCGGCGTCTCCCGCATCGAGATCGAGCGGGCCGCCAAGCGGCTGCGCATCAACATCCACACCGCGCGCCCCGGGATCATCATCGGGAAGAAGGGCGCCGAGATCGACAAGCTGATGAAGAGCCTGCAGGACCTGACCGGCAAGGAGGTCTTCGTCAACATCATGGAAGTGCGCAAGCCCGAGATCGACGCCCAGCTGGTGTCCGAGAACATCGCGCTGCAGCTCGAGCGGCGCGTCTCGTTCCGCCGGGCGATGAAGCGGTCGGTGCTGTCCGCGATGCGATTCGGCGCCGAGGGGATCAAGGTCATGGCCGCAGGACGCCTCGCCGGGCACGAGATCGCCCGCAGCGAGTGGTACCGCGAAGGACGGGTGCCGCTGCACACCCTGCGCGCCGACATCGAGTATGGTTTCGCCGAGGCCAAGACGACCTACGGCGTTATCGGCGTCAAGGTCTGGGTCTTCCGGGGGATCAAGGATCTCCTCGGGACCGAGGCCAAGGCGGCCGCGAAGCAGTAGGAAAGAGGACGGACACGCCATGCTGAGCCCAAAGAGGGTAAAATTTCGCAAGATGCACAAGGGCCGCCGCGCCGGACAGGCGACGCGCGGGGCCGAGGTCGCGTTCGGCGGGTGGGGCCTGCAGGCCCTCGGGGCGGCCTGGATGACCAACCGCCAGATCGAGGCCGGCCGCGTCGCCATCACCCGTTTCATCAAGCGCGGCGGCAAGGTCTGGATCAGGGTCTTCCCCGACAAGCCGGTGACGCACAAGCCGGCCGAGACCCGCATGGGCAAGGGCAAGGGCGCCCCGGACGGCTGGGTCTGCGTGATCAAGCCGGGTCGGATACTCTACGAGATCGACGGCGTCGACGCCGCGACCGCGGCCGAGGCCTTGCGACTCGCCAAGCACAAGTTCGGGTTTCCGACCCGGATCGTGGCACGGAGGAAGTAGTCGTGAAGAAGGTGAAGGCGGGAAAGATCAGGGAAATGGCGGCCACCGAGTTCGACAAGCGGGCCGTCGAGATTCGCGAGGAGCTCTTCAAGCTGCGGTTCCAGCACGCCACCGGTCAGCTCGAAAACCCGGTGCGCATGCGCACGCTGCGCCGGGAGCTGGCCCGGGTGCTCACCGTGCAGCACGAGCAGGCGGCCGCGGCCGCGAAGCCAGCGGGAAAGGCAGGGTAGGGTTGTGGAGGAACAGGGAAAAGTCGTGGAGGAGCGGGGCCGGAGAAAGACGCGTACCGGGCTGGTCGTCGGCACGCAGATGGACAAGACCGCGGTGGTGAAGGTTGAACGGCGGCAGCAGCACCCGAAGTTCAAGCGCTATCTGCTGCGCTCGGCGAAGTACCTCGTCCACGACGAGACGAACCAGCTCCAGGTGGGGGACAAGGTGCGCATCATCGAGACGCGCCCCTTGAGCAAGCGCAAGTGCTGGCGCCTCCACCAGGTCATCGAGAAGACGAAGTAGCGCGCTGGCGACGGGGGTCAGAAGGCAATGATTCAGGTACAGACCATCCTCGAAGTGGCCGACAACTCCGGGGCCCGCAAGGTGATGTGCATCAAGGTCCTCGGCGGCTCGAAGCGCCGCTACGCGGAGCTCGGCGACACCATCGTCGTTTCGGTGAAGGAGTCGCTCCCGGGCGGCGCCATCAAGAAGGGCTCGGTGCTCAAGGCCGTGGTGGTTCGGGTCGCCGCCAATCACGGTCGTCCGGACGGCTCGTACATCAAGTTCGACCGCAACGCCGCCGTGGTCATCAACCCCCAGGGCGAGCCCCTCGGCAGCCGCATCTTCGGGCCGGTGGCCCGGGAGTTGCGCGCGCGCGGCTACATGAAGATCATCTCCCTCGCGCCGGAAGTTCTGTAGCCCGGCGGCGGGGGCGGCGAGAAAGGCACGGGCAGACGATGGCAAGAGCGATCAAGACGAACGACACGGTGGCGGTCATCGCCGGGAAGGAAAAGGGCAAGCGCGGGCGCGTGCTGATGGTCCTTCCCGGCGAAGAGCGGGTCATCGTCGAGAAGGTGAATTTCATCAAGCGGCACACGAAGCCCTCGCAGAACCAGCGCCAGGGTGGTATCATAGAGAGAGAAGGTCCGATCCACCTCTCGAACGTGCAGCTCTACTGCAAGAAGTGCGCGAAACCGGTGCGGTTGCGGCGGCTGACGGGCGCGGACGGCGAGAAGAGCCGGGCCTGCGCGCGCTGCGGCGATATTCTCTAGGAGGCACGGGAGGTCACGGGCGGGGAGGGAGCACCTCCGCGGATGAGAACGAAGGGAGCGGAGAAACCCAACTATGGCGAAGGAAAAAGAGAGCGGCAAGAAGAAGGACGCGGGCCAGTCGGGCGGCAAGCCGGCGCAAGCCGGGCCAAAGCCGCGAAGGCGGGCAAGGCCGGAAGGCGCGGCGCGGCGCGGCGCCCAAGGCGCCCAAGGGGCCCAAGGCGCCGGTCGAGCCGGCCCGGCTCCGGGTCAAGTACCGGGCCGAGGTGGTGCCGGCGCTGATGAAGCAGTTCGGGTACACGAACGTGATGCAGGTGCCGAAGCTCGTCAAGGTGGTTCTCAACCGCGGCACCGGCGACGCCGCCTCCGAGGCCAAGGTCATGGAGGCCTACGTGGACGAGCTGCAGGCCATCACCGGGCAGCGTCCGGTCGTGACGCGCGCGCGCCGCTCGATCGCCGCCTTCAAGCTGCGCGAGGGGATGCCGATCGGCTGCAAGGTGACGCTGCGCGGCGAGCGGATGTACGAGTTCTTCGACCGCCTGGTGAGCCTGACGCTCCCCCGGGTGCGCGACTTCCGCGGCGTCTCGCCCAAGGGTTTCGACGGACGGGGGAACTTCAACCTCGGGCTCGACGAGCAGATCATCTTCCCCGAGATCGAATACGACAAGATCGTCCGGGTCAAGGGCGTGAGCATCTCGGTCAGCACGACCGCCGCGACGGACGACGAGGGGCGGGCCCTGCTCAAGGCGCTCGGGTTCCCCTTCCGCGAGCAGGCGTAGCGCAGGACCGGCGAAAAGGAGCACGAACGTGGCGAAGACATCACTCATGGTCAAGGCGCGCCGGAAGCCCAAGTTCCCGGTGCGGAAGTACAACCGCTGCCCGCTGTGCGGGCGGCCCCGGGCTTTTCTGCGAAAGTTCCAGATGTGTCGCATTTGTTTCCGCTCCCTGGCCCTGAAGGGTGATATCCCCGGGGTCGTCAAGGCGAGCTGGTAGGCCAGGGGAGGGAGAACACGCGATGTCGATGACTGACCCGATCGCGGATCTGCTGACGCGGATCCGCAACGCGAACCAGAAGGCCTTCGAGAAGCTCGAGGTGCCGCACTCCAAGTTCAAGGAGGAGATCGTCAAGATCCTCCGGGACGAGGGCTATCTCAAGGATTACCGCATCCTCAAGGACCAGGGGCGCAGCCTGATCAAGATCTCGATGAAGTACGGCGAGCGCGAGAAGCGGGTGATCACCCGCATCGAGCGCGTGAGCAAGCCGAGCAAGCGCGTCTACGTCGGGCACGACGAGATCCCGCGCGTGCAGGGCGGCTTCGGCGTGGCGATCCTCTCCACGCCGAGCGGCGTGATGACGGATCGCCAGGCGCGGACGGCGCGCGTCGGCGGCGAAGTCCTCGCCTACATCTGGTAGAGGAGACGCGACGATGTCGAGAATCGGGAAGAAAATCATGACCATCCCCAAGGGGGTGGAGATCAAGATCGGCCGGGGAGCACCTCGAGGTCAAGGGACCGAAGGGGTCCCTGCGCGAGAAGATCCACCCGGCGGTGAAGATCGAAATCGCCGACGGTGTCCTCACCGTCGTCAAGATCCGCGAGGAGAAGGGCGACGACGCGGTGCACGGGCTCATGCGCAGCCTCACGGCGAACATGGTCACCGGCGTCACCGAGGGGTACCAGAAGGTGCTGGAGATCGTCGGCGTCGGCTACCGCGCCCAGGTGCAGGGCGCGGTGCTGACGCTGAACGTCGGCTATTCCAGCCCGGTCAACTACCCGGTGCCGAAGGGCATCGAGGTCGACGCCTCGGGCAAGGGCCAGGTCGTCATCAAGGGGATCGACAAGCGGCTGGTCGGCACGGTCGCGGCCGAGGTCCGGGCCATCCGCCCGCCCGAGCCCTACAAGGGCAAGGGGATCAAGTATTCCGACGAGCGGATCCGCCGCAAGGTCGGCAAGACCGGCGCCTAAGGAGGATGCGAGCGTGAAGAATAATTCCGAGGACGCGCAGGAAAAAGCGTCACCAGAGGATTCGCAGGAGGCTCAGCGGCGTGCCGGAGCGCCCGCGGCTGTGCGTGTTTCGCAGCGATCGGCACATCTCCGTGCAGATCATCGACGACACCACCGGGAAGGTCCTCGCGAGCGCCTCGTCGCTCTCGAAGGAGTTCAAGGCGCAGGGTCTCAAGGGGTCGGGGGTGCGCGGTGCGAAAGCCGTCGGCGCTTTGATCGCCGGCAAGGCGGTGGAAAAGTCGATCGAGAAGGTGGTCTTCGACCGCGCCGGCTTCATCTACCACGGCCGGGTCAAGGCCCTGGCCGACGCCGCGCGCGAAAAAGGTCTGAAGTTCTAAGGCAGCCAGGAGGCGAGATGTGAGAATGTCCTTTGATCAGAAACGGGGCGAGGAGTCCGAGTTCCTCGAGAAGGTGGTCACCATCAACCGCGTGGCCAAGGTCGTCAAGGGCGGCCGCCGCTTCTCCTTCAGCGCGCTGGTCGTCGTCGGGGACGGCAAGGGCAAGGTCGGCTGGGGCATGGGCAAGGCGAACGAGGTCCCGGCGGCGATAAAGAAGGGAGTCGAGAAAGCGAAGAAGGGCTTCATCACCGTCCCGCTCTCGCAGACCACGATTCCCCACCCGGTGACCGGGCGCTACGGGGCCGGCCACGTCATCATGAAGCCCGCGTCGCAGGGCACGGGCGTCATCGCCGGCGGTGCGGTGCGCGCGGTCATGGAGACGATGGGGGTGCACGACATCCTCACCAAGTCGCTGGGCACCGGCAACGCGCACAACGTTTTGCGGGCGGTCTTCGAGGGGCTGCGGTCCATCCGGAGCGCGGAGGATGTCGCCCGGAGCAGGGGCAAGGACATCGAGGAAATCCTCGCGCGCTGAAGGCGCGGCGCGCGGGCGGAGGGACTTTGAACGATGAGTGAGGCGAAGAAGAATCCGGCCGGACCGGTCGGGCGAACTTGCGGCACACCGGCTCTCGCCGGCGCCCGGCGCGAAGAAGCGCAACAAGCGCGTCGGTCGCGGGGTCGGCTCCGGACACGGCAAGACCAGCTGCCGCGGCGGCAAGGGGCAGACGGCGCGCTCCGGCGGCAGCATCGCTCCCGGGTTCGAGGGCGGACAGATGCCGCTGCAGCGGCGGCTGCCCAAGCGCGGCTTCCACAACCCGTTCCGGGTCGCGTACGAAGTGGTGAACGTCGGCCAGCTCGAGGCCTTCGACGCCGGCGTCGAGGTCACGCCCGCCGCGCTGCAGGGGCGGCGGCTGCTGCGTCGCGGCAAGCCGATGCTCAAGATTCTCGGTGACGGGACGCTCACGCGCGCGCTCACGGTGCATGCCCACGCGGTGAGCACGGCCGCGCGCCAGAAGATCGAGGCGGCCGGCGGTCGCGTCGAGATCATCGCGTAGCGAGCGGGGAACCGGGAACCCGATGATTCAGATCATCCGAAGCATCTTTGCGATACCGGAGCTGCGCAAGCGGATCCTGTTCACGTTCGCCCTGCTCGTGGTCTATCGCATCGGGGCGCACATCCCGACGCCGGGCATCGACCTCGCGGCTCTCGACGCCTTCTTCGAGGCCTCCAAGGGCACGCTGCTCGGCTTCTTCGACATGTTCTCGGGCGGCGCGCTGCGGCGCTTGACGATTTTCGCGCTCGGGATCATGCCGTACATCGACGCGGCGATCATCCTCGAGCTGCTCAAGGTGGTCATCCCGCACCTGGCGCGTCTGGCCAAGGAGGGCGAGGCCGGGCGCAAGAAGCTGACCCAGTACACCCGCTACGGGACGATCGTGATCGGCGTCGTCCAGGCGCTCGGGATTTCGATCGGGCTCGAGAGCATGTCGGCCCCGGACGGGGCGGCGATCGTGCCCAGCCCGGGCCTGGCGTTCCGGCTGCTGACGATCATCACCCTGACCTCGGGGACGGCCTTCATCATGTGGCTCGGCGAGCAGATCACCGAGCGCGGCATCGGCAACGGCATCTCGCTGATCATCATGGCCGGCATCGTCGTGCGCCTGCCGATGGCGATCGCCAACACGTTCTACGCTCTACAGCTCGGGCAACGTCTCGCTGCTGATGATCATCTTTCTCGCCGTGATGATGGTCAGCGGTCGTGGCGTTCATCGTCTTCGCGGAGAGCGGGCAGCGCAAGATCCCGGTGCAGTACGCGCGGCGGGTGGTCGGGCGCAAGATGCTCGGCGGGCAGAGCACCTACATCCCGCTGAAGATCAACACCGCCGGGGTCATCCCGCCGATCTTCGCCTCGGCGATCATCATGTTCCCGGCGACGATCCTGCAGTTCATCCAGATCCCGGCGCTCCAGAACCTCTCGACCTATCTCTCGCCGGGCTCGGCGCTGTACGAGGTGCTCTTCGTCTTCTTCATCGTCTTCTTCTGCTACTTCTACACCGCGGTGGTCTTCAACCCCGAGGATCTCGCCGACAATCTCAAGAAGTACGGGGGCTTCATCCCGGGGGTTCGTCCGGGAAAGAAGACCGCGGAGTACATCGACAAGGTGGTCACCCGCATCACGCTCGGCGGGGCGATCTACGTCGCTGCGGTCTGCGTGCTCCCGGACCTGCTGATCTCCAAGCTCAACGTGCCCTACTACTTCGGCGGCACCTCGCTGATGATCGTGGTGGTCACGGCGCGCGACACGATGACGCAGATCGAGTCCCACCTGCTGACGCGGCACTACAAGGGTTTTTTGAAGAAGTAGGCATGATCCAGATCAAGACGGCGAAGGAGATCGAGAGGATGCGGCAGGCGGGGCAGGCGGTGGCGGAAACCCTGGAGGGCATGCGCGACCTGGTGCGCCCGGGGTTGACGACGCGCGAGCTGGACCGCTTTGCCGAGGAGTCGCTGCGCGCGCGCGGGATGCGGCCGGCTTTCAAGGGCTACCGCGGCTTCCCGGCGAGCATCTGCGCCTCCCCCAACGAGGTGGTGGTCCACGGCTTCCCGTCGGATCGGCCGCTCGCGGAGGGCGACATTCTCAGCCTCGACCTGGGCGCCGAATATCAGGGCTACTACGGCGACGCGGCGCTCACCGTCCCTGTCGGACGGGTCTCGGCCGAAGCCGAGCGCCTGCTGCGCGTGACCGAGGAGGCGCTGCGCCGCGGTCTGGAGCAGGCGCGGCCCGGGCAAGCGGCTGCACGACATCTCCTGGGCGATCCAGAGCTGCGCCGAGGAGGCCGGGTACGGTGTCGTGCGGGAGTACGTCGGCCACGGGATCGGGCGGTCGATGCACGAGGATCCGCAGGTCCCGAACTTCGGCCGGGCCGGCAGCGGGCCGCGGCTGCAGGCCGGCATGGTTCTGGCGATCGAGCCGATGATCAACGCCGGCACGGCGGCGGTCGAGCTCCTTGAGGACGGTTGGACGGTGGTCACCGCCGATCGTCGCCTCTCGGCGCATTTCGAGCACACGGTCGCGATCCGGGAGGAGGGTCCGGAGATCCTGACCCTGCCGTCCCGGTCGTAGGAAGAAGCAACGAGCATGGCGAAGGAAGAACCGATCGAGGTCGAGGGCACCATCGTCGAGCCGCTCCCGAACGCGATGTTTCGGGTCGAGCTCGAGGGGGGGCACCGGATTCTTGCCTACATTTCTGGTAAGATGCGGATGCACTACATCCGGATCCTCCCCGGCGACAAAGTCAAGATGGAGCTCTCGCCCTACGACTTGAGTCGCGGCCGGATCGTGTTCCGGTACAAATAGGGCAAGGGCGTCAAGGAGGCGAGGGACGCATGAAGGTCAGATCGTCGGTGAAGAAGATTTGTGACAAGTGCAAGGTCGTCCGCCGCAAAGGCGTGGTGCGGGTGATCTGCGACAACCCCAAGCACAAGCAGCGTCAGGGCTAACGCGGACACGCGTCCCCAGCAAGGAGGGCATTGGACGGTGGCTCGTATCGCAGGAGTGGATCTGCCTCGGGAGAAGCGCGTCGAAATCGCGCTCACGTACATTTTCGGGATCGGACGCGTGACGTCGAACAAGATCCTGGCGGCGGCGAACGTCAGCCCGGACATCCGGGTGAAGGACCTCTCCGAGGACCAGGTCAGCCGGATCCGCCTCGTCATCGACCAGAACACCAAGGTCGAGGGCGAGTTGCGCAAGGAGATCTCCCTCAACATCAAGCGCCTCATGGACATCGGCAGCTACCGCGGCCTGCGTCACCGGCGCAACCTGCCGGTGCGCGGTCAGCGCACGCATACCAACGCCCGGACCCGCCGCGGGAAGAAGCGGGCGATCATCCGGAAGAAGCCCACAGCCGCGCCGAAGGGCTAGCGCGGCGGCCAACGCGAGCGAGGACGAGCGACCATGTCGAAGGATAGAGATCCGCAAGAGCACCCGCAAGAAGAAGGAAAAGAAGAACGTCCCGACCGGACTGGCCCACGTCCAGTCGACGTTCAACAACACCATCATCACGATCACCGACCTCGAGGGTCGGGTGGTCTCATGGTCGAGCGCCGGCGCGATGGGCTTCAAGGGTTCCCGCAAGGGCACGCCGTTCGCGGCCCAGGTCGCCGGCGAGGACTCGGCGCGCAAGGCCAAGGAGCACGGCGTCAAGCGCGTCGAGGTCTACGTGAAGGGCCCGGGGTCGGGGCGCGAGGCGGCGATCCGCTCGCTGCAGGCCGCCGGGCTCCAGGTGAGCATCATCAAGGACGTGACACCGATCCCCCACAACGGTTGCCGCCCGCCCAAGCGCCGCCGGGTCTAGGGCGCGGGGCTGTTCAGGGCGGGTTCGAGCGGGAACGGGAGCCGAGAGGAGGAACAGATGGCGAGATATCGTGGAGCGGTCTGCAGAATGTGCCGCCGCGAGGGTATGAAGCTCTTTCTCAAGGGAGAGCGGTGCTACGGGACGAAGTGCTCGATCGAGCGGCGCGCGTACGCGCCGGGGCAGCACGGCCAGCGTCAGCGCAAGGTCTCGGACTACGGGGTGCGCCTGCGCGAGAAGCAGAAGGTCAAGCACATGTACGGGCTGCAGGAGACGCAGTTCCGCAACTACTTCGTCAAGGCCGCGGCCTCGCGCGGGATCACCGGCGAGGTGCTGATCCAGTCGCTCGAGCGGCGCCTGGACAACGTGGCCTACCGCTGCGGCTACGCCGGGTCGCGGCGCGAGGCGCGCCAGCTCGTGCTGCACGGGACGCTGCTCGTCAACGGGAGAGCGGTGAACATCCCGTCGTTCCTCGTCCGCAAGGACGACCGCGTCGAGCCGGTCGTCGGGACACAAGCGGACTGGCGGCGATGAAGGAGGCGGTCGAAGTCGCGCAGCATCGCGGCGTGCCTTCCTGGATCGAGTTCGACCGGGACAAGCTCGTCGGCCGGATCATCGGCCTGCCGAGTCGCGACGGGGTCGGGCTGGTCGTGAAGGAACAGCTCATTGTCGAGCTCTACTCCAAGTAGCCGCGGCACCGGCAAGGAGCGAATGAGATGGAGAAAGGCGTGATCACCAAACCGAAGCGGCTTGAGGTCGACTCCGAGACCCTCACCGCCTCCTACGGCAAGTTCACCGCCGAGCCCCTCGAGCGCGGGTTCGGCACGACCATCGGCAACAGCCTGCGTCGCGTGCTGCTCTCCTCGATCCAGGGCGCCGCGGTCACGAGCCTGCGCATCGACGGGCGTCTCGCACGAGTTCTCGTCGCTGCCGGGGATGAAGGAGGACATCGCCGACTTCGTCCTCAACATCAAGCAGCTGCGCGTCAAGCTGCACGGGAGCGAGCCGCGGGTCATCCGCATCGACGCCGCCGGCCCCCGCGAGGTCAAGGCCGGGGACATCACCACCGACCCGCACGTCGAGGTCCTCAACAAGGACCTGCACCTCGCGACCCTCAACGGCGACGGCAAGCTCAAGGTCGAGATGACCGTCAAGCCCGGCCGCGGCTTCTCCGTGGCCGAGCGCAACAAGGAGGAGGACCAACCGCTCGGCGTGATCGTCATCGACGCCTTCTTCACGCCCATCGAGCGGGTGAACTACCGCGTCGAGAACGCCCGCGTCGGGCAGGCCACCGACTACGACCGCCTCGTGATCGAGGTCTGGACCAACGGCGGCGTCGGCCCGGAGGAGGCGCTGGCGCACGCCGGCCGCATCCTGCGCGAGCACCTGGCGATCTTCGTCGGCGACGAGGAGGAGTACGTCTCCGAGGACCGGCTCCGGCGAGGCCATCGGCGAGGACGCGCTGCGGAACCTGGACCGCAGCGTCAACGAGCTCGAGCTCTCGGTGCGCGCCGCCAACTGCCTCAAGAACGTCGAACTGCAGACGATCCGGGACCTGGTGCTCAAGAGCGAGAACGAGATGCTCAAGACCAAGAACTTCGGGCGCAAGTCACTCAACGAGATCAAGGAGGTCCTCGAGCAGATGGGGCTGCGCCTCGGGATGAAGCCCGAGGACCTTGAGCCACGCGGCGAGAAGGACGTCGAGGACGCCGAGTAGGGGCGCCCCGGCAACCCTGTAAGGAGCAAGCATGCGACACCGTATTGAAACGAGAAAGCTCGGGCGCTCGTCGAGTCACCGCGACGCCATGCTGCGGAACATGGTGACCTCCCTGATCGACAAGGGGCGCATCACGACGACCCTCGAGAAGGCCAAGGAGTTGCGGCGGGTCGCCGACCGGATGGTGACCCTCGGCAAGCAGGGCGACCTCGCGGCGCGCCGTCGCGCGGGCTCCTTCGTCCGCAGCGACGCGGCGCTCAAGAAGCTCTTCAGCGAAGTGGCGCTCTGGAGCCAGACCCGCCCGGGCGGGTACACCCGGATCCTGCAGCTCGGGAACCGGCCCGGCGACAACGCGACCAAGGCGATCATCGAGTTCGTCGACCGGCCGAAGGCGCGTCGTCGCGGAGACGCTCGGGGAAGAAGTCCGGCGCGAAAGCCAAGGCGGCTCCCAAGGCGGGTGCCGGCGCAAGGCTCCGGCGAAGAAGAAGCCCGAGCTCAAGGGCGACAAGAAGAGCACCGCGGCGCCGAAGGCCGCGCCCCAGAAGCGGGGCCACGGGAAGGCGCCGGCGAGCGGATCCTAGAGAGTCGCAGTTTTCGATAGGAGCGGGGGGGATCCCGGAAACGAGGTCCTCCCCGTTTCTTTCAGTCGCTCTGTCGGCGGCCGGAGCGCAGACGCTCGACCCGCGTCACCCCCTTGATCCGGCGGATCTGGTCGATCAGCTTGCGCAGCTGCTCGAGGTTCTTGACCTCCAGTTCGAACTCGTGCAACCCGCGCCCGCTCTCGGTCGAGACCTTGCCCCCGGCGATGTTCACGCCCGCCTCGGCGATCACGCCGGTGACCGCGGCCAGGATCCCCGGCTTGTCGCGGCTCTCGACGAGGATGCGCACCGGGTAGCTCTGCTCGGAGGCGAGGTCCCACTCCACCGCCACCAGGCGCTCCCGGTCCAGCAGCGCCGGCTCGGCGTTCGGGCAGTCGGCGGCGTGCACGGTCACGCCCCGCCCCCGGGTGATGAAGCCGATGATCTTGTCGCCGGGCACCGGGTTGCAGCACTGGGCAAAGCGCGTCAGCGCGCCGTCGAGTCCGCCGATGCGCACGCTCTCCTCGACGCGCTTGCCGGTGATGCGTTTGACGAAGTCGCGGATCTTCGAGTCCTTGCGCTCGTCGCGCTTCGCCAGCTCCTCCGGCGGGAGGAGCCGGCTCACGACCTGGTGCGCCGCGAGCTTGCCGTAGCCGATGGCGGCGAAGGCCGTCCTCCGCGGCGCTGATGTTGAGCGCGGCGAGGGCGGCGGTGAACTCCTCGGACTTGAGGGTCTTCGCCGTCGGCAGCTCGTACTTGCGCAGCTCCTTTTCGAGCAGCTCGCGGCCGAGCGTCACGCTCTGGGCGCGCTGCTCGGTCTTGATCCAGGATTTGATCCGGGCCCTGGCCCGCGAGGTCCGCACGAGCTTCAGCCAGTCCTTGCTCGGCACGTGCCCGCTCTGGGTCAGGATCTCGATGATGTCGCCGTTGACGATCTGGTAGCGCAGCGGCACGATGCGGCCGTTGACCTTGGCGCCGACGCAGCGGTGGCCGACGTCGGTGTGCACGGCGTAGGCGAAGTCCACCGGCGTCGCGCCGAGCGGCAAGGCCCGCACGTCGCCGCGGGGCGTGAAGGCGTAGACCTCGTCGGGGAAGAGATCGACGCGCACCGTCTCGAGGAACTCGCGCGGGTCCTTGAGTTCCTTCTGCCACTCGAGCAGCCCCTTGAGCCACTTCTGGCTGTCGTCGAAGCGGGTCTCCCCCTTGAAGCCCTCCTTGTATTTCCAGTGCGCGGCGACGCCGTGCTGGGCGATCCCGTGCATGTCGCGGGTGCGGATCTGGAACTCCACCCGCTCGCCGCCCGGCCCGATGACCGTCGTGTGCAGCGACTGGTAGCCGTTGGCCTTGGGCATGGCGATGAAGTCCTTGAAGCGTCCGGGCACCGGGGTCCAGAGCGAGTGGATCGTGCCGAGCACCGCGTAGCAGTTGCGCACGCTGTCGGTGATCACGCGGACGGCGATGATGTCGTAGACCTGGTCGAAGGGGATGTTCTGGCGCACCATCTTGGCCCAGATGCCGTAGTAGTGCTTGGCGCGGCCCGAGACTTCGGCCGGGACCTCGGCGTCGGCGAGCTTCGTCTGGATCAGCTGCTGGACTCCCGCGATGTAGGCTTCCTGCTCCTGGTGCTTCTTGGTGACGCGCTGGCTGATGTCCTCGTATTCCGCCGGGTGCAGCTGGCGGAAGGCGAGGTCCTCGAGCTCGGTCTTCATCCAGGCGATCCCGAGGCGGTTGGCGAGCGGGGCGTAGATGTCGAGCGTCTCGAGCGCGATGCGCCGGCGCTTGGCCTCGGGCAGCGGGTCGATGGTGCGCATGTTGTGCAGGCGGTCGGCGAGCTTGATCAGGATGACGCGGATGTCCTTGGCCATCGCCAGGACCATCTTGCGGAAGTTCTCGGCCTCGCGCTCGACCTTCGTCGAAAACGCCATCTTGCCGATCTTCGTCACGCCCTCGACGAGCACGGCGACGTCCCGGCCGAACTTCTCCTCGATCGCCGCGATCGAGGTCCCGGTGTCCTCGGGGACGTCGTGGAGCAGGCCGGCGATGATCGTCGTGACGTCCATGCGCATCTTCGCGAGGATGCCGGCGACCTCGAGGGGGTGCGAGAGGTAGGCCTCGCCCGAGGTGCGCAGCTGGCCGCGGTGGGCGACCGCGGAGTAGATGTAGGCGCGTTCGATCGCCTCGGCGTCGGCCTCCGGGTAGTAGGCCAGCACGAGGTCGATGATCTCGCCGATCCGGTACATGGTCGAAGCGCGCCTCCGTTTGCCGTGGCGGGCGAAGTTGCCCGTCACGGTAAACTGTAGCCGTTCCCGCGGGTGAAGTAAAGGGACCGCACGAGGAGAGCCGTTCCCGTGCGCGAGGCGACGAGGGCGTCCCTTCGGTCGTGCGTCTCAGCCGCCGGCCCGGAGCGCCGCCCGGGACTCGCGGTCTCGTAACTCGCCCTGCGGGCTCAAACAACGAGCCCGCGTCCCTGCGGGACCGCACCGGGCGGCACTCCGGGCTGATCGGCCCGTGCGTTAACGTAGCCGCTTCCCGGGTGAAGTAAAGGGAGGGCGGAGGGACGGCTGTTCCCGTGCAGCGAGGCGGCGGGCGCTCCCCCTCGGTCGTGCGTCTCCGCCACCGGCCCGGAGCCGTGCCCGGTGCTCGCCGGCTCGTAACTCGCCTTCGGCTCAAACAACGAGCCGGCGTCCCTGCGGGACCGCCCCGGGCACGGCTCCGGGCCGAGCGGTGGCTCTGCGCATCTTCCCTCGGGAATGACCCGCCGCCTCGCTGGTGAAATGCTGTGTGGGAGAAAGGCGTCCCATCTCTGGAACAGAGCAAACAGATCCCTGTACCCCAGGGGTGCGGGTCGCCGAGACAGGTACCGATCGCATCGGATCTCCGTCATCGTCACCGCGGCCGGCAACCGAGAAACAAGCGGGAAAGCCAGCCGTTCCACCGCAAGGCCGTGCACGCATCCTTCAGGCGTGTCTCTTGCATCGCTGCTCGGGCGGGAGGGTGCGCGGGATGGCGAAGGAGACGGATACTGGCGACAACCGGCGTGCGCTCGGGGCGGCCGGCGAGTCCGCGGCGGCGCGGCACCTCGTCAGCCGCGGCTATCGCATCGTCGAGGCCAATGTGCGCTGTCGAATCGGGGAGATCGATCTCGTCGCCATCGACGCGGGGGTGATCGTCTTCGTCGAAGTCAAAGGGAACCGCGGCGGGCGATTCGGCGCGCCGGAGGAGATGGTCACGCCGTTCAAGCAGCGGCGGCTGACGCGTTTGGCGGCGTGGTACCTGCAGCGGCGCGGCTGGCTCGGCCGGCCGGCGCGATTCGACGTCGTGGCCGTCGACTGGGAGGCCGCGGGCGCAGCGCGCGTGCGGCACTTTCGCGACGCCTTCCCGGCGACCGGGAGCTGGTGACGTGCTCGCCCGCGTCCGGGCCGCGGCCGTGCTCGGCGTGCAGGCGTTCCCGGTGCTCGTCGAGGCGGATCTCCAGGCCGGGCTGCCGTCGTTCTCGACCGTCGGCCTTCCCGACGAGGCGGTGCGCGAGAGCCGGGACCGCGTCCGCTCGGCGATCGTGAACTCGGGGTTTCCCTTCCCGGCGGCCAGGGTGACGGTGAACCTGGCCCCGGCCGACCTGCGCAAGGAGGGGAGTTCCTTCGATCTCGCGATCGCCGTCGGGCTGCTCGCCGCCCAGGGACTGGCGCGCGCCGAGGCGGCGGCCGACCTGCTGCTCGTCGCGGAACTCTCGCTCGACGGCGGTCTGAAGCCGGTGCGCGGCGTGCTGCCCATGGCGCTGGCGGCGCGCGCGGCAGGCTTTCGCGGGCTGGTCCTGCCGCCCGAGAACGCGGCCGAGGCGGCGCTCGTGCGCGAGATCGAGGTCTACCCGGCGCGCACGCTCGCCGAGGTTGCGGCGTTCCTCAACGGCGAGCAGGCGCTGGTGCGGGCGCAGGCGGCTGAACAGGAAGACGCCGCCGAGACCGGGACGGGGCTCTCGAGGAGGTGCGCGGCCAGGAGTTCGCCCGCCGGGCCCTGGAGATCGCGGCCGCCGGCGGGCACAACCTGCTCTTCGTCGGCCCGCCCGGGTCGGGCAAGACGCTGCTGACCCGCTGCCTGCCCGGGATCCTGCCGCCGCTCTCGTTCGAGGAGGCGCTCGAGACCACCCGGATTCACTCGGTGGCCGGGCTCGTGTCCCCCGAGCGGCCGCTCGTGCGCCGTCGCCCCTTCCGGGCGCCGCACCACACCGTGAGCAACGCCGGGCTCATCGGCGGCGGCTCGCACCCCCGGCCCGGCGAGGTCAGCCTGGCGCACAACGGCGTCCTGTTCCTCGACGAGCTGCCGGAGTTCCCGCGCCGCGTCCTCGAGAACCTGCGCCAGCCGCTGGAGGCCGGCGAGGTGACCATCGCCCGCGCGGCGCTCACGCTGACCTACCCGGCGCGCTTCATGCTGGCCGCGGCGATGAACCCCTGCAAGTGCGGCTTCCGGGGGGACCGCCTGCGCGCCTGCCGCTGCACGCCGCACGACGTGGACGCGTACCGTTCACGGATCTCCGGGCCGCTGCTCGACCGCATCGACCTGCACGTCGAGGTGCCGGCGCTGGCGTACGAAGAGACTCGTGACGGCGCCGCTGGGGGAGGGGACGGCGCCCGTGAGAGCGCGGGTTGAGAGCGCGCGGGCGGCGCAGCGCGAGCGCCTGAAGGGCGCCGCGCTCTACTGCAACGCGCAGATGGGCGCGCGCGAGGTCCGCGAGCACTGCCGCCACGACGAAGGCGGCGCCCGCCTGCTGGAGGGGGCGATGCGCGCGCTCGGGCCTCTCGGCGCGCGGCTACGCGCGAGTGCTGAAAGTGGCGCGGACGATCGCGGATCTGGCGGGTGAGCCAAAGATCGGCATCACCCACATCGCCGAGTCGATCCAGTACCGGGAGCAGCCGCGGCATCTGGGCTGACGGTAGCAGACGAGTCTCTTGCGCGGCATGCCAGTTTTCGACATTCGGCGCCTGGGAAGAAAACCTCTGGTCTTGCATTCAGCAGGCAGGTCCGGAATGATAGACTGTGAATACATGGGAACGTTGGGCGGTCGCAAACCTCGACGTTAGGCGAGACACCAGGTCTGTAGTGAAATCGTAAACGGGGCGGAGGGACTATGAGCACGGCGGAAAAGATCTACGAACACGTCAAGGCACTCCCCGAGACTGTAGCGCTGGAGATACTTGATTATGTGGAATTCGTGGAATCGAGGTCGCGGCGCACGGGAGCGGGTGTGTCAGCCGTCGGGCCTGATCGCCTGCGCAGAATGCGCGCCGCGTGCGGTGTTTGGCGTGATCGCGACGATCTTCCTGATCTTCGAGCCCTTCGTGGAGAGTGGGAGCGTGCGCGGAGCCAAAAATCGTGACGCCTGAGAATACCATCCTTGTCGACACCGATATTCTCATCGATTATCTTCGTGGTATGCCGCCGGCAATCCAATACCTGGAGGTCTCGGGCGCTGATCTCTGTCTCTCCGTAGTCAATGTCGCGGAACTCCACGCGGGGGTACGTGATCATGAGCGCGAAGCGGTCAATGCCCTCCTGGGATGCTTCACGATAGTCCCGCTGAACAAAGAGATTGCTGTTCGCGGCGGGTTGTTGCGCCGTGACTTCGGCAAAAGCCATGGCGTCGAGTTGGCCGACGCCCTCATCGCGGCGACGGTGGAGAGTTTAAGGTGCACCTTGGCCACTCTGAACCGAAAGCACTATCCGATGCTCTCTTCGGTGATGGTTCCCTACACGAAGGAATAGACATCCTATTCCAGACCGACCTGGTTCCTGATGCGGAGATGAAAGAAGCATCCCGCCACTTCAGATATGGCTAGCGAGAAGCTTCTGCAATCGGATCAGGAATCCACCCATCGGCTCCTTCTTCCCCGTCTCCCACTTCGCCAACGTCCCTGGATCAACCTTGAGTCGTCGGGCCATGGCCTCCTGGCTCAGGCCGAGGTACTTCCTGATCCAAATCAGCCGTTCCCCGGGAGTCCAGTCCGGGTCGTAGGGGCAGTAGCCCAGGAATTCGATGATCCTAGGCAGGAAGGGGAGGGTTGGGGAGGTCCGATTCGTCTCCCAGATGTACACCGAGCATTCGGTGGACCGTAACAGCAACGCAACCTCTCGCTGGAGGAGGTCGCGGTCCAGGCGCTTTTTCCGGAGGTGGTCGCCGATGGTCACAAGTGACGTAGGATATTGAATTGACAACGGTTTCTTTGCTTTCAGGGTGAAATGGCAAAATGGCAACGCAACGGTGCAAGTGCGGCTTCCGGGGGGACCGCCTGCATGCTTGCCGCTGCACGCCGCACGACGTGGACGCGTACCGCTCCAGGATTTCCGGGCCGCTGCTCGACCGCATCGACTTGCACGTGGAAGTGCCGGCGCTGACGTATGACGAAATCGCATCTGCATCGGCGGGGGAGGGGACGGCGCCAGTGAGAGCGCGGGTTGAGAGTGCGCGTTCCCAACAACGAGAGCGTCTGAAATCATCGGCGATCTACTGCAATGCGCAGATGGGCGCGCGCGAGGTCCGGGAGCATTGCCGGCACGACGAAGGCGGCGCACGCCTGCTGGAGGGGGCGATGCGCGCGCTGGGTCTCTCGGCCCGCGGCTATGCGCGAGTACTGAAAGTGGCGCGGACGATCGCGGACCTGGCCGGTGAGCCAAAGATCGGCATCACCCACATCGCCGAGTCGATCCAGTACCGGGAGTAGCCGCGTCATCTGGGTCGATTCAGGAGGACCGACAACTTCGCTTAAAGCACGAAATTACGGCGAGATGAGAGGAAAAAATCTCTACTTTCCGGGAATAAGCACCGACATGCTATCTTGATCCGCGGCGGTCTCCTCGCAGAGATGAGTTCGCACTGGGAGTACGAAGACCCTGCATGTCGTTACGTAAGGGGCCGCTACCAGACCGTCCGCACGTGTTGATACTTCCTGATCTTTTCGTCCTTAGTGATCAGCCTGCCGCCAAGGGAAATCGTCGTCGCGATAATGATGCGATCGGCGGGGTCGTCGTGCAGATGTCCGGGGAGGTTGGCGGACTTGAGGCCGATCCGGTTGTCCACCGGGATGAACCGGAGGAAGCGAAGTGCCTCGGATCGCGCAATCCAGTCCTCTACGGGCATCGTGAGGTCGAGGCGCCCCTTTTTCACCAAAATCGCGACTTCCCATGCGCTGATGGACGAAATGCAGATCTCTCCTTCCGACATCGCGAGCTTTAGCGTCTTCCGCGCCGCGGCGGAGAGCAGTTCTGGATTGCTGATCCACCAAAGCCAAACGTGGGTATCCAGCACGATCATTTCAACGCTTCCCAGACTTCACCGGTCGGTTGGAGGGGATCCGTGAACCGCACGACCGTGTTCCGCAGTGACTTCAGCGATGCGGCGGGGTCGGGCTTGAAGGCGGTTATCTTCAGCACCGGTTTGCCGTGATCCGTGAGGACGAGCTCCTCGCCAGTCTCTTGAATCTTCCTGAAATACTCCAGCGCCCGCGGCTTGAACTTTGATTTCGATACTGTCTGAACCATGATCGGCCCTCCTTTAGGTAACTATGGTCATAATACTGTGGTCATATGTAGCCGTCAATGAAGAACATGCATACGAAGACGGACGTAAATCCAAGCCTCCCTTTGTCCGAATCTGTCATGCCACAGATGAATGACGCCCTCGAACGCGAGGCCACCCCGATGCCGGCGGTTGTGTTCCTGCGGCGCGCCCCTCCCCGGAGGAAGCGAACGGCCTGGACTTGTGGAGCGCACCCCGGCGCTTCTCGTTCCGGTCGGCGGTGCTCTTTGGCAAGGACTGATAGTTTCGGCTCAAGACTCGATGCGATGCGCAGTGTCAGACCGATAAGGGACGATCCGACCGACATGGAGGGGAGGAATCCCAGAACCCCGTATGCCGCCATCCAAGAACTGCACCAATCAGGCCAGGAAAAAACCTCTTGGCTCCCCCTCCCCCCGCTCCCATTTCGCCAACGCCCCCGGATCCACCCGGAGGCGCCGGGCCAAGGCCTCCTGACTCAGCCCAAAGTACCTCCGAATCCAGGTCAGCCGTTCCCCGGGAGTCGAGTCCGGGTCGTAGGGGCTGTAGCCGAGGAATGCGATGATCTTCGGCCAGTAGGGGAAGGTCGGAATGGCCTTTCCGCGCTCCCAAAGGGCGCGCAGCCCGCCGTCACGCCGATGCGTTGCCCCACCTCCTGCTGGAGTAGTCCAAGCTCAAACCGCCTTTTCCTGAGATGGTACGCGGTGGACCATAAGTGCGCATGTAATTGATAGGGAAGAGGTTTTTTTGCTTTGAGAGCAAAACAGCAGAAAGGCAACGCAACGGCGCAAGTGCGGCTTCCGTGGGGACCGCCTGCGCGCCTGCCGCTGCACGACGCACGACGCACGACGTGGACGCGTACCGTTCCGGATTTCCGGGCCGCTGCGCGACCGCATCGATTTGCAGGTGGAGGTGCCGGCGCTGGCGTATGAAGAAATCGCCTCGGCGCCGCAAGGGGAGGGGGCGATGCGCGCACTCGGACTCTCGGCGCGCGGCTACGCGCGGGTGCTGAAGGTGGCGCGGACGATTGCGGATCTGGCGGGTGATCCCAGGATCGGCATCAACCACATCGCCGAGGCGATCCAGTACCGGGAGCAGCCGCGTGGCCTCGGGTGAGGGCCGCAACTGCCGACACCTGGCTGTGTGAGCGAAAGCGTGCTTCTCGTCGGTGGCCGGCTGTTCCTCGACAGGCGCGCTTCCAGCCCGCGACGATTTGACTTCGTCTGCCGGCGCCGAAACAATGTCCGGGAGCAACCTGGTCGCCGCGAAGGGGAGGATTCGGGGATGGAAGTTGTCGTGGGGATCGCCGTGCTTGCCCTGTTCTGCCACCTGACGGCGGCCTTTCTCGGGTCGCTCGCCCGGCGCGGCGGCCGGCTGCGCCGTGGCCGGGTGAGATGGTGCCAGGAATGACGATAACGAAGGGGGAGAACGCCGGGTTGCCGGCGGTCCCGCGCCGGGGTGGCGCCAGCGTTCCGGCGCGGCTCGCCGCGATCGATCGGGCGCGAAGGCACGCGGCGCTCGCGACCGTTTACGACGGACGCCCTTACCTTTCTCTGGTGGCCTTCGCATTGGCCCCGGGAGGGGCGGCGGTGCTTTTTGCCACGCCGCGCGGTTCGCGCAAGTACCGAAACCTGCGCCTCAACCCGCACGTGTCGCTCTTGCTCGACACGCGCGGGGAGCGCGACCGCGACTATGGGAGCGCCGAGGCGATCACCGTCGTCGGCAGGGCCCGTGTATTGCGAGCCGGTTCCGCCCCGTGGCTGGAGGCCGGGCGGGCCCTCCACGCCAAGCACCCGGCACTCGCGGCCTTTTTCGATGCAGCAACAACAGCCTTGGTGCGCGTGGAGATCGAGGAGGCCGTCCACGTCGGCGGCTTCCAGCGGGTGACGACGTGGCGGCCGGGACGATGACCGGCCGGCCCGGCGCGTCGAACGGCGTTTTCGCCGGTGCCGCCTGGCTCGTCCTCTACCTGGCGCTCTGCGCCGCACCGCTCGTCATCGTCCTGGCGGGCCCCACGCCCCCCGGGCGGGACTTCCGCACCGAACTGGCAGCCGGCCTCGGCTTTCTCGCGCTTGCCGTGATGTGCCTGCAGTTCGTCCTGACGGCCCGGTTCCGCCGGCTCAAGGCGCCCTATGGGAGCGACCTCGTCTACGCCTTCCACCGGGACATCACCTTCGCCGTGCTCGCCTTCGTGTCGGTGCACCCGCTGCTGCTCTGGTTCTCTCCGCAGCGGGAGAAGGTCCTCGTCCGCCTCGACCTCTTCGGCAATCCGCTCTTCCCCCGCTGGGGTTTCTACGCGGCGCTCTGCCTCGCGCTGCTCGCCGCCGCCGCCTTCGGCCGGCGCCGCTGGCGCATCCCCTACGAGATCTGGCGCCGCAGCCACGCGGTCCTCGCGGCCGCGATCCTCGTGCTCGTCTCCCTGCACGTCCTGGAGGAGCGCCACTACCTGGCGCTTCCCTGGAAGCAGGCCCTCTGGGCCGGCTACACGGCGCTCTGGCTCGGCGCCGTCGCCTGGGTCAGGCTCGGCAAGCCGTTCGCGCTGCTGCGGCGGTCCTATCTGGTCGAGGGGGTGCGGGGCGAGCGCGGCGGGGCGTTCACGCTCGCGGTAGCGCCGGACGGTCACCCGGGAATGCGGTTCTCTCCCGGGCAGTTCGCCTGGGTGACGCTCTTCGGCTCGCCTTTCGGGGACCGCGAGCACCCCTTCTCCTTCTCGGGGAGCGCCGAAGCAGGAGGTCGTCTGGAGTTCACGATCAAGGCGCTCGGCGACTTCACGCGCCGCATCCCGCAGGCCGCCCCCGGAGCCCGCGTCTTCGTGGATGGTCCCTTCGGGGCGATCAGCGCCGACCGCCGGCAGCGAGCGAGCGGGTACGCCTTCGTGGCCGGGGGCATCGGGATCACGCCGGCAATGAGCCACCTGAGGACGTTCGCCGACCGGGGCGAGCGGCGCCCCCTGCTGCTGCTCTACGCCAACAACGACTGGGACGCGGTGACGTTTCGCGAGGAGATCGAGGGGCTCGCCCGGCGGCTCGATCTGCGCGTTGTCCACGTGCTCGCGCGGCCTCCCGAGGGCTGGCCGGGGGAACGCGGGTTCGTGACCGAGGAACTGTTGCGCCGGCATCTCCCGTCACCCGCGGCAGGGTGGGAGGTGTTCATCTGCGGACCCCCGCCGATGCTGGACGCCGTCGAGCGGGCGCTGTGGCGCACCGGTTATCCGGCGGGGAGGTATCACGCGGAGCGTTTCGATCTCGTGTGAGGGCGGAACATCTCCGGGAGGAGGGATTGTTGTCATGAGAAGGATGTTCGCTGCGGTCGCGGCTGCCATCGCAACCGGCCTGCTCGCGCTCGGCGCGCTGCTCTTCGCTCTTGCGCGCAGCACGTGATTGCTGGTCTGGTGCGGAGAGGGTCGGTCCGTTCCGCCGAGGACGCGGTCCGCACGGCAGGCCGCTCAGTCGGCCCCCGTCGCCACCGGCACGAGAATCTCGTTCCGCCGCAGGAACCACAGGGAAAAGGGTGAGTTGTAGCGAGCCCAGACGGGATCGCCGGCGGGGACGAGCCCCTTCCCGCGCATCCAGGACTCCAGTTCCGATTTGTGGCGAAGGTAGCCCTTCTCGCTCCAGGATCCGGAGTAGCGCACCGCGGCCATCCTGCGGGCCGGGACCTGGAGCAGGGTGACCTGCGGGTCCTCCGGCGCCGGCAGGGTCTCCAGGGTGGAGGTCGCAGGCATCATGAAGCTCACGGCCCATTGCTCGTGGACGCGCTGCTGCGTCACCGGGGCGGTCATCGCAATCTTCTCGCTCTGCGGCCCTTGGGACACGGGGGCCGTCATCGCAATTTTCTCGCGCGAGCGATTGCCGCCGGAGATGTAGCGGAAGAGCCTGTTGAATGCCGAGTTGCCGGCCTCTTCAAGGGTGCCCGTCACCAGCGTTTCGGCGACGACGTGGGGCGCGTAGTCGCGGATCTCGAACGCGCCGTCCTTTTCTGCCACCGTGTAGGCAGCCTCCTCAATCGCCATGGCGTCCACAGCCCCCAGGATCGTGATCATTGCCAGGCAAACGACGCGAAGTGCTCTCTGCGCTGCCGCCACTCCCGTGATTCGCACCGGTTCACCCCCATCGAAGCAGTCCTGCTCCACGCTCAGTCGCCCGACTCCTGATGCGGATCATACCTCCTTCTCGAGCGTGAGTGACTGCGGATTGCCTGCCCCGCGAGAATACCATGGGGCAAGTCGACCACCCCTGCTAGAATGAAAACGTATGCCGCAGACCACCCACGGAAGAAATCGGCCTGAGAACGCTCGCGAGACGGGGAAGAACACTGCCGTGGGGCTGAGCGCGTGACCCCGGTCGCCACGGACGCCGTCGCGCTGCGCACCGTCGTGCCCATCGCGCTGCTGGTGGGCGCCGGAGTCTTGGCGCGCGCGACCGGGGTGCTGCGCGAGGGGGACACGCGGGTGCTCAACGCCTACGTCTACTGGTTCGCGCTCCCGGCGCTCTTTGTCGCCAACATCTCCGAGATGAACCTCGACCGGGGCAACGTTCGCTTCGTGCTGGCCTGCGTCCTGCCGGTGCTCGGCGCGGCGGTCGTCCTGGCGTTGCTGTCCCGGGTGTTCGGGTTGGCGCGGGGGACGTTCGTGCTGATCGCGGTGAGCACAGTCTTCGGCAGCCTCGCCTTCTTCGGGATACCTTTCGTGATCTTTGCCTTTCCGGGGGTCGAGGCCGAGCGTCTCGCCGCGCTTGCGGCAGCCTCGACCTCGCTGGCCGCCGTCGCCGTGACGATCGCGCTGCTGGAGTATGCGCGGCTCGAGTCCCCGGGGTTTCTCGCGGGCTTGAGGCTCGTCGGCTCGCGGCTCGGGCGCAATCCGCTGGTGTTGTCAATCGCAGTGGGGGTCGTGCTCTCGGCGTCAGGCGCGCGCCTGACGCTGCCGATCGAACGACCGCTGCACATGCTCGGCACCACGACGGCGACGGTGTCGTTTTTCATGCTCGGTGCCTTCCTCTACGGGCGCCGCTATGTGAACCTGGGCGCCGCGGCCGGGCTCGCTCTGCTGCGGCTCGGGCTGCTGCCGCTGGCGGCGCTCGTGGTTGCGGATTTCATGGGCCTCGCCGGCCTGGAGCGCACGACCGCGGTGCTGATGAACGGAATGCCGGTTGCGGTGTCGCTGCTCGTGCTCTCCGAACGATACGGCTTTCACCAAGAAACGATCGCATCGCTCGTGCTGCTCTCGTCGGTCGGCAGCGCGCTCACCCTGAACCTCTGGCTGTTGCTGCTGACGTAGCGTCGCCGTCCCCTGGCGTCCCCGCCGCCTTTCTCGTCGCGGTGGCAGGTGAGGCAACCCTGCTCAGTCCTGGAGGAAAACTCCGGCGCCGCTTCTGGAAGAACGCGCATGACAGGAGTATCGTGAAGGCAGACAGCAGGTGGCTCTACCCCGCATGAGGTGTGTCGTACGCATGTTGAGGAGCCGGGGGCCGGTACTCGCTCGAAGGGAGGGTCCGACATGCAGCATCGCCTCCGTCACGCGCTCCGGCTTCGGCGGTCACCGGGGGAGAGCCGTGGGGGTTGAGCTGTGAACCGGCTCCTCCTCTTCGCCCGGTTTCCCGTGCCGGGTCAGGCCAAGACCCGGCTGATCCCGGTGCTCGGGCCGGCGGGCGCGGCCCGCATGCACCGGCGCATGGCCGAGCATGCCGTCCGCGTGGCCCGGGCCGCCTGTGAACATGGCGATACCAGGATCACCGTCTGCTTCACCGGCGCCCGGCGGCGGGCCTTTCGAGCATGGCTTGGCCTCGACCTTCGTTATGCGTCCCAGCCGGCTGGCGATCTTGGCCGCCGACTCCGGGGGGCGTTTCGTGACGCTTTTCGATCCCGGGCGGGGGGAGCGCTGGCGATCGGCGCCGACGTGCCTGACGTGTCCGCGGACCTGCTGCGCCGGGCCCTCGCTGGGATGCGCACGTTCGATGTCGTTCTCGGCCCGGCGGCCGACGGTGGCTACTACCTCATCGGGATGACGCGCGAGCGTCCGGAGCTTTTCCGGGGCATCGACTGGGGAACGGGGCGCGTCTGTGAACAAACCCGCGCCGCGATCGCACGGCTGGGCCTGACCGTCCTGGAGTTGCCGACACTCGACGACGTGGACCGGCCCGAGGACCTGCCGCGATTGCACGGCGACTCGCGCTTCGCCGATGTCTGGACCGGCCAGCCGCCGCTCTCGGTGATCGTGCCGACGCTGGACGAGGCCGGCGCGCTCGGCCGAACGCTGGAGCGCGTTCGCCGCGAGAAGGATGTCGATTTGATTGTTGCCGACGGCGGCAGCCGGGACGCCACCCGCGAGATCGCCGCGCGGTTTGGCGCGAAAGTCCTGGTCGTCCCCGGCGGGCGCGCGGCCCAGCAGAATGAGGCCGCGGAGCTCGCCACGGGGAGGCACCTGCTGTTCCTGCACGCCGACACGCTCCTGCCCGACGGCTACGCAGAACTGGTCCGCAGCGCGCTGGAGCCTCCCGACACGGTGGCGGGAGCGTTTCGCTTCCGGACGGACGGCCCCGGCGCGGCCATGCGCTTGATCGAGTTGGGTGCCAATATCCGCTCGACGGTGTTTCGGTGGCCGTACGGCGATCAGGGGCTGTTCATGGAGAAGCGGGTGTTCGGGGAGCTCGGCGGCTTTCGCGTCGCTGCCGATCATGGAGGATTATGAGCTTGTGGGCCGCCTGCGCCGCCGCGGACTGGTGGTGACCGTGAGCGAGGCGGCAATCACCTCCGCCCGGCGCTGGGAGCGGCTGGGAGTACTCCGAACCACCGTGCGCAACCAGTGGATGATCGCCCGCTTTCGGGCGGGGCTGGCGCCGGAGCGGCTGGCGCGGTTCTACCGCGGGCGCCGCTGAGGGCAATCCGCTTCGCCTGGTCCTGCTTCCACGGTTCTCTCGTGCAGGAGGGGCCGGGGCGGCTCTCCTGAATCTCGGAGGGACCGCTGTGTTGAACGATTTCGAGGGGAAGGTGTGTTCACCCACGGTGGTATAGTTGCCCGGGAGAACCGGGCGATGCGCAGATCGAAAAAATTCATCCTCGTCGAGGGGGCGCGGCAGAACACCCTCAAGAACGTCACCGTGCGCCTGCCGATCGGCGAGCTGACGGTCGTCACCGGGGTGAGCGGGTCGGGCAAGTCCTCGTTCGCGTTCGACACGGTCTACGCCGAGGGGCAGCGGCGGTACGTCGAGACCTTCTCGCCGTACGCGCGTCAATTCCTCGAGCGCATGGACCGCCCGCGGGTCGATCGCGTCGACGGGATTCCGCCGGCGATCGCGATCGACCAGACCAACCCGGTGCGGACCTCGCGCTCGACGGTCGGGACGATGACGGAACTCGCCGATCACCTCAAGCTGCTCTACGCCCGCGCGGCCGGCCTCTTCTGCGGCGGCTGCGGGCGCGAGGTGCACCGGGACACGCCGGAGACGATCGCGGGCGACGCTGCACGCCGGGGCCGCGCTGCGTCCGGCTGCGGCGCCGGCCCCGCTGCTGTCTCGTGACGTTCCCGGTGGCGATCCCCGCCAATTTCACCCGCGAGGAGATCGACGGGCACCTGGCGCGTCAGGGCTACACGCGGGTGCGGCCGGCGGGGGAGGGGCTGCTCGAGGTTGTCCAGGACCGGGTGCCGCTGACGCCGGAGAATCGCGGCCGCCTCGTCGATGCCCTCGAGGCCGCGCTGCGGGTCGGCGGCGGCAAGGTGGCTCTCGTCCCGGTGCTGGCCGACGGGAGCGAGGGGGCGCCGCGACGCTTCTCGGCCGACCTGCACTGCCCCGACTGCGACCGGCACTACGCGGACCCGACCCCGGGTCTCTTTTCCTTCAATTCGCCGGTCGGCGCGTGTCCGAGCTGCCGGGGCTTCGGCCGGACGATCGGCATCGACCTGCGCCTGGTGATACCGGACGAGTCGCTCACGCTGCGCGGCGGCGCGATCCGCCCCTGGCAGAGCGGCATCTCGCGCGAGTGCCAGGCCGACCTCGTGCGCCTCGGGAAAAGGCGCGGCGTCCCGCTCGACGTGCCGTGGCGCGACCTGACCGACGAGCAGCGCCGCTGGGTGATCGACGGCGAGGGGGAGTGGGCGAAGGATGTCTGGTACGGCGTGCGCCGCTACTTCGCGTGGCTCGAGTCCAAGGCCTACAAGATGCACATCCGGGTGCTGCTCTCGAAATACCGCTCCTACAGCACCTGCGAGTCCTGTCACGGCGCGCGGCTGAAGCCGGAGGCCCTGCTCTGGCGACTCGGCGGCGAGAAGCTCAACCTGCACGAGCTGACGCTGCTCCCGATCTCGCGCTGCCGGGGGTTCTTCGGCGCGCTCGCGCTGCCCCGGCCGCTCGACGAGGCGGCGGACCTGCTGCTGAGCGAGATTCGCACCCGCCTCGGGTACCTGGTCGACGTCGGCCTCGGCTACCTGACGCTCGATCGGCAGTCGCGCACGCTCTCCGGCGGCGAGGTCCAGCGCATCAACCTGACGACCGCGCTGGGCACCTCGCTCGTGAACACCCTCTTCGTCCTCGACGAGCCGAGCGTGGGGCTCCACGCCCGCGACATCAGGCGGGTGATCGGCATCCTGCACCGGCTGCGCGACGCCGGGAACACGCTGCTGGTGGTCGAGCACGACGCCGGGATCATGCGCGCGGCGGACCGCATCCTCGACTTCGGCCCGGGTCCCGGGGAGCGCGGCGGCGAGGTGGTCTTCTTCGGGGCGCCCGCGGAGCTCGGCAAGGCGCGCCGCTCGCTCACGGCGGACTACCTGCTGGGGAAACGCGTGGTCGGCGCCGGCGGCGTCGCCCGCCCTCCGGATGCCGCGACCCCCTGGCTCGAGGTGCGCGGCGCCGCCGAGCACAATCTCAAGGGGATCGACGTCCGGCTGCCCCTGAACCGCCTCGTCTGCGTGACCGGCGTCAGCGGTTCGGGGAAGTCGACCCTCGTCGAGGATGTCCTGTTCCGCGGGCTCAAGGCGGCGCGCGGGCTGCCCGTCGAGACCCCGGGCCGGCACGCCGGCGCTGCTCGGCCACGAGCGCCTCGGCGAGGTCATGCTCGTCGACCAGGCGGCCATCGGCAAGACGACGCGCTCGAACCCCGCCAGCTACGTCGGCGCCCTCGACGGCGTGCGCGCGCTCTTCGCCGCCGAACCGCTGTCGAAGGAGCGCGGCTACACGGCGGGAACCTTCAGCTTCAACGCCGGCACCGGGCGCTGCCCGACCTGCAGCGGCACCGGCTTCGAGCACGTCGAGATGCAGTTCCTCTCCGACGTCTACCTGCGCTGCCCGGACTGCGACGGGCGCCGCTACCGGCCCGAGGTCCTCGAGGTGAAGCTGCGCGGGACGACGTCGATCGCGGACGTGCTCGACCTGACCGTCACCGAGGCCGCGGCGTTCTTCGACGAGCGGGCCGACATTACAGCCGCGCTCGAGCCGCTGCAGGGTGTCGGGCTCGGCTATCTGAAACTCGGCCAGCCGGTTCCGACGCTCAGCGGCGGCGAGGCCCAGCGCCTCAAGCTCGCGGGTCACCTCGCCTGGGCGCGCAGGAAGAAGGGCGGCCCGGGGCGGCTCCTGCTGTTCGACGAGCCGACGACGGGGCTGCACTTCGCGGACATCGCCGTGCTGCTCGCCGCCTTCAGGCGCCTGATCGCCGAGGGACATTCCCTCGTGGTCATCGAGCACAACCTGGACGTGATCCGCGCCGCCGACTGGGTGATCGACCTCGGGCCCGAGGGCGGCGACGCCGGCGGGCATCTCGTCTGCGCCGGCACCCCCGCGACGTGGCAGCCTGCCCGGAGAGCAGGACCGGCGCCGCCCTGCGCGAGATCCGGACGCGCGCAGCGGTGCAGACCGGTGACGTCGCAGCGCGCGAAGACGCGCACCTGGCTCTCCGGCCGTGCGGCGAAGGGGTGGCGCGAGGGGGGTCCCACGGCGGACCGGAGGGAGCCGACGGAGGTGCGCAGCGACAGGACCCCGCAGCCGCACGGGACGTCGGACGCTCGGACTCCGTCCGCCCGCAACGAAATCCTGATCCGCCACGCCCGCGAGCACAACCTCAAGGGGATCGACGTCACGATCCCCCGCGACCGCTTCACCGTCATCACCGGCGTCAGCGGCAGCGGCAAGAGCACGGTCGCCTTCGACATCCTCTTCAACGAGGGCCAGCGGCGCTACCTCGAATCGCTCAACGCCTACGCCCGGCAGTTCGTGCAGCCCGCCGCGCGCGCCGAGGTCGACTCCGTCTCGGGGGTGCCGCCGACCGTCGCCATCGAGCAGCGCACGAGCCGCGGCGGCCGCAAGAGCACCGTTGCCACGCAGACCGAGATCGCCCATTTCCTGCGCCTGCTCTACGCGCGCCTCGGCACCCAGTACTGCCCGGAGTGCGACATCCCGATCAGCCCGCAGAGTCCTCGACGCCATCGCCGCCGCCATCCTCAAGCGTCAGCGGGGTCGGCGGGTGGCGCTGCTCGCGCCGCTGGTCACCGCGCGCAAGGGCTATTACACCGACCTTGCCGCCTGGGCGGCGAAGCAGGGGTTTGCGCGCCTGCGCGTTGACGGCGCGCCGACGCCGACCGCCCCCTGGCCGCGGCTGGACCGCTTCCGGGAGCACACGATCGAGCTGCCGGTCGCCGAGCTGGCCGTCTCGCCGCGCACGGAACATGCGTTGCGTTCCGCCGTGCAGTCCGCGCTCGGCTACGGCAAGGGGGTTGTCCACGTCCTCCCCGCCGGCGCGACGGCGCCGGACGTCTTCTCCTCGCGTCGGGCCTGCCCCGGCTGCGGGCGGGGGTTCCCCGAACCCGACCCGCGCCTCTTCTCGCACAGCACGAAGCAGGGCTGGTGCCCCGCCTGTTACGGGACGGGTCTCGCGCTGTCGGGTTTCGACGCCGAGCAGACCGGCGAGGAGATCTGGTGGAACGACTGGTACGAAGGGGCCGAGCGCGCCTGCCCGGTCTGCGCCGGCCGGCGGCTTGCGTCCGGAGGCGCTGGCCGTACGTTTCGCCGGGCGCGGCATCGCTGCCGTTCTCGCGCTCCCCGTCGAGTCCGTCGAGACCTTCATCGGCTCGCTGAAGCTCGATGCGCGCGAAGCCGCGATCGCCCGCGACCTGCTGGCCGAGGTCCGTTCCCGGCTGGCGTTTCTGCGCCGCGTCGGCCTCGGCTACCTCCAGCTCGACCGCGCCGCTCCAACCCTGAGCGGCGGCGAGGCCCAGCGCATCCGTCTCGCCGCGCAGCTCGGGTCGAGCCTGCGCGGCGTCTGCTACATCCTCGACGAGCCGACCATCGGTCTGCACGCGCGGGACAACCGCCTGCTCCTCGCGACCCTCAAGGAACTCGGAAAGGCCGGGAACACCGTGGTCGTGGTCGAGCACGACGAGGAGACGATCCGCGCCGCGGAGCACCTCATCGATCTCGGGCCGGGCGCCGGGGTCAACGGCGGACGCGTGGTTGCCGCCGGGACGCTGCGGGACCTGCTGCGCTCCAAGGAGTCGGTGACCGGGAGATTCCTGCGCGAGCCGCTGGTGCACCCGCTGCTGCCGCCGCGCACGGAGAGCTGCCGGGAGAAGGAAGCTGCCGTCGAGGTGCGCGGTGCGACCCTGCACAATCTCAGGAACCTCACGGTGAACATCCCGCTCGGGCGGCTGGTCTGCGTCACCGGGGTCAGCGGCAGCGGCAAGAGCACGCTGGTCGGCGACGTGCTCCACGGGAATCTGCGACGGCTCGTCATCGAACGGCGCCGTCCGGCAGCGCGGCCCGCCGGCCGGTCCGCAGCGAAATCGTCTCGAACGCGCCGGGGGGGCGCGGTCGGATTGCATGGCTGCGACACGATCACCGGCTGGGAACCGCTGCGGCGGGTCCTCGAGGTCGACCAGACGCCGATCGGCAAGACGCCGCGTTCCTGCCCGGCAACCTACGTCGGTTTCTGGGACGCCGTGCGCCGCCTCTTTGCCGCGACGCCGGAGGCGAAGATGCGCGGCTGGGGCCCGGGACGGTTCTCCTTCAACGTCGCGGGCGGACGCTGCGAGGCCTGCGAGGGGCAGGGGGTGCGGCGCATCGAGATGAGTTTCCTCCCCGACGTGACGGTGCCCTGCGACGCCTGTCGCGGCGCGCGTTTCGCCCCCGAGACGCTGGCGGCGCGCTATCGCGGGCGTTCGGTGGCCGAGGTGCTCGCGATGAGCGTCGACGAGGCAGCGGGCTTCTTCGAGGTCCACCCGCCGGTGCACAACGCGCTGCGCCTGCTCCAGGACGTCGGCCTCGGGTATCTGACCCTCGGGCAGCGCTCCCCTTCGCTGAGCGGCGGCGAGGCCCAGCGCATCAAGCTCGTGACTGAGCTGGCGCAGGCCACCGGCGCGGTCTTGTACGTCCTCGACGAGCCGACGGTCGGGCTGCACATGGCCGATGTCGAAAAGCTCGTCCGCGTGCTGCACCGTCTCGTGGACGCCGGCAACACGGTCGTCGTCATCGAGCACAACCTCGACGTGATCGCCGAGGCGGACTGGCTCATCGACCTCGGCCCGGAAGGGGGCGAGGCGGGCGGGCGCATCGTTGCGTCGGGAACGCCGGCCGATCTGGCCAGGAGCGCGAAACGCTCGCACACCGGGGCGCATCTCGCGCCGTTTCTCCGGCAGCGGCGGCCTGGATCGTCAAGAGCCCCCGCGCGGAGCCGCCGGCCTTGATCGCCGGCCTTGTCGGCCGGACTTTACAGCTTCTCGCGGCTTTTGCACAATCGTCCGCGTGAGTGGGGAACCGCAGGCAACAGGGAGAATGGCCATGAACAAAACAGTGCTGTGCGCATTGGTGGCGCTGCTTTCGGCGGCGGGGCCCGCTTCGGCCCAGGAGAAGGTGAGTCTGTGCGGGGCCGGAGACAGTCAGGAACTCTTGCGCACCCTCGGGTCGGCATTCGAGAAGGCCAACCCGGGGGTCGAGATCGTCGTTCCCGACAGTGTCGGCAGTGACGGCGGGATCAAGGCCGCGGCGGCCGGCGAGTGCGACATCGGGCGGGTGGCCCGCCCCCTCCAGGGACGGGAGAAGAAACTCAAACTGACGTACAGGGTTTTTGCATTTTCGCCGGTGGTGTTCCTGGTCGATCCGGCGACCGGCGTCGTGAACCTGAGCTCGAAGCAGATCGCGGACATCTTCTCGGGCAAGGTCGTCGCCTGGACCGAGGTCGGCGGCAAGGGCGGGAAGATCGCCGTCGTGAACCGCGAGGCGAATGACTCCTCCCGCGGGGTGTTGAACACCCACCTCAAGGGTTTCAAGGCGATCGAGAACCCGGTCGGGGTCACCGCGGTGGAAGCACCCGAGGCCGTCGAACTGCTGTCGAAAACCCCCGGCGCCGTCGGCTATCTGCCGGCCCCGATGGCGAAGGGATTGATGCTCACCGTCGTGAAGATCAACAGCGTCCTGCCCACGGCCGCGAGCGTGACCCAGGGAAACTACAAGATTGCGGTCCCCTTCGGACTCGTGGGGAAAGGCGAGCTCAAACCCGCGGCGAAACGTTTCTTCAAATTCATCAAGAGCGCCGAGGGGGAGAAGATCATCAAAGACTACGGTGCGATCCCCGCCGACCTGCTGTAGTTTCCAGACAACGGCGCGGGGGCCAAGAAAATCGGTCACGTCGATCGGCTCCGCGCCCGCCTCCGCAGTGGGGAGGAACTGGACCAGCGGAGAGGCGGTGATCGGGGTTACAAACCGGGCTACTCCCTGACCTGGCCGTCGCCGAAGACGACGAATTTGCTGCAGGTCAGCTCCTCGAGGCCCATCGGGCCGCGGGCGTGGAGTTTCTGCGTGGAGATCCCCATCTCGGCGCCGAGGCCGTACTGGAAGCCGTCGGAGAAGCGCGTCGAGGCGTTGACGATGACCGACGAGGAGTCGACCTCGGCGACGAAGCGCAGCGCCCGCGCGTAGTCCGTGGTGACGATGGCGTCGGTGTGCATCGAGCCGAAGCGCGCGATGTGCTCCATCGCCTCGTCCAGCGAGCCGACGACCTTGACGGCGAGGATCAGCTCGAGGAACTCCTTGCCGAAATCCTCCGGCCGCGCCGCCTTGACCCACGGCGCGAGCTTTCTCGTCCGCGCGCAGCCGCGGATCTCGACGCCGGCCTTGCGGTACGCCGGGAGCATCTTTTTGAAGAACGCCGGGGCGATCTTCTCGTGCACCAGCAGCGTCTCCATCGCGTTGCAGACCCCCGGGCGCTGCACCTTGGCGTTGAAGCAGACCTTGACGGCCATCGGGATGTCGGCCGCCTCGTCGACGTAGGTGTGGCAGACCCCCTCGTAGTGAAAGATCACCGGGATCGTCGAGCCCTCGACGACGGCGCGGATCAGCTCCTTGCCGCCGCGCGGGATGACCAGGTCGATCACGGTGTCGAGCTTGAGCAGCTGGGCGACGGCCTTGCGGTCGGTGGTCGGCAGCATGGTCACGGCTGCGGCCGGCAGACCGGCTTCCTCGAGCGAGAGGGCGGCGAGGCGCGCCAGCGCCGTGCTGGAGTGGAAGGCCTCCGAGCCGCCGCGCAGGATCACGGCGTTGCCGGACTTGATGCACAGCCCGGCCGCGTCGCACGTCACGTTCGGGCGCGCCTCGTAGATGATCGCGATGACGCCGAGCGGCACGCGCATCCGGCCGACGCGCAGCCCGTTCGGGCGCACGCTCATCCGGGTGATCTCGCCGACGGGGTCGGGGAGCGCGGCGATCTCGCGCAGCCCCTGGGCGATGGCCGCGAGCCGTTTCCCGTCGAGCCGCAGCCGGTCCTGCATCGCCGGCGGGAGACCGCGCCGCTTCGCTTCGGCGAGGTCCCGGGCGTTCGCTTCGAGGACCGGGCCGCCTTCGGTCTCCAGCCGTCGCGCGTAGGCGAGCAGCGCCGCGTTCTTCGCGCCGGTGGACGCCCCGGCGATGCGCCGGGCGGCCGCCTTCGCGGCTGTTGCCAGTTCGAGCACGCTCTGAGCCTTCGCCATGCTGTCCTCCCGCGCACTGCTTCTCGTCGTTGCGCGGCTGCCGCCGTCACGACCATCTCGTCCCGGTGCACCACCTCGTCCTCGCGGTGGCAGCCCAGGCAGCGCAGCCGCTCGCGTCGTCAGTCCCTTGATGCCCGCGATCTCGGCCGAGCTGTAGCGCGTCAGGCCGCGGGCGATCTCCTTGCCGTCGGCGACAACGATCCGCACCGGGTCGCCGGCCGCGAACTCGCCGCGCGTGCCGGTGACCCCGGCGGGCAGCAGGCTCTTGCCGCCGCGCAGCAGCGCCTTCGCCGCGCCCGCGTCGACGAGGATGTCGCCGGCCGCGGCGAGGGTGTGTCGGATCCAGTGTTTCTTGCCCGCGAGCCGTCGACCCGCCGGCAGAAAGACGGTGCCGATCGTCTCGCCGGCGAGCAGTCGCCCGATGTTCCCCGCGTCCTGCCCCGAGGCGATCGCCATCGGGATGCCGTAGTCGTTCACCCGGCGCGCGGCGACGAGCTTGGTGCGCATCCCGCCGGTGCCGGTCGCCGACGACGTGCCGCCGGCGCTCTCGATCAGCGCCGCGTCGACCCCGCGCACCGTCGGGATGAGATCCGATTTCGGGTCGTTTCGCGGGTCGCCGGTGTAGAGTCCCTCGACGTCGGAGAGGATCACGAGCAGGTCCGCGCCGACGAGGACGGCGACGGTCGCCGAGAGCGTGTCGTTGTCGCCGACGCGAATCTCGTCCACCGCGACGGTGTCGTTCTCGTTGATCACCGGGACCACCCGGTACTCGAGCAGTTTGGCCAGCGTGTTCTGCGCGTTGATGAAGCGCCGCCGGTCGGCGAGGTCGCCGCCGGTGAGCAGCACCTGGGCCACCTGGAGCCCGTGGCGGCGGAAGGCCTGCTCCCAGGCCGCCATGAGGTAGCCCTGGCCGACGGCGGCCGCGGCCTGCTTCTCGGGAATCGAGCGCGGGCGGCGCGGCAGCTTCAACCGCGCCGACCCGGCGGCGATCGCCCCGGAGGTGACGACGACCGGCTCGCCGCCCCGCGCGGCGAAGCCCGCAATCCCCGCGGCGAGCGCGTCGATCTTCGCGAGGCTGAGCGTCCGCTCCTCGGTGACCAGGCTCGAGCCGACCTTGAAGACGACCCGGACGACAGGCCCGACTTCGCGGACGCGGGAACGGGCGGCCGTGGGCTGTTTCACGCCTTCTTCGGCCTGGCGCCGGACCGGGCGCGCGGCCGCCTCCTTGTCGCGCTCGGCGCGCTCGATCGCGTCGAGCGACTGTTTCATCGCGTAGACCAGTTCCTTGAGCCCCTGGCGCGTCGCGGCCGAAATGACGTGGCAGGGGAGGCGCCGGCGTTTCGCGAAGGCCTGCAGTTTTTTCAGGTTTTCCGCCGCTTCGGGGATGTCCGCCTTGTTCGCGACGAGCAGCTGCGGCTTTTTCTCGAGTCCACCGCCGAAGCTGGCGAGCTCCTCGTTGATGGCGCGGTAGTCCTCGACCGGGTCGCGCCCGGCGTCCGGCGAGAGGTCGACGAGGTGCACGAGCAGCTTCGTGCGCGCCAGGTGGCGCAGAAAGCGGGTGCCGAGCCCGGCGCCGTGCGAGGCCCCGGGGATCAGCCCCGGCACGTCGGCGACGACGAAGCTCTCGCCCTCCTCGAGGCGCACGACGCCCAGGTGCGGCGTGAGGGTCGTGAAGGGGTAGTCGGCGATTTTCGGATTGGCCGAGGAGATGGTCGAGATCAGGGTGCTTTTCCCCGCGTTCGGAAAGCCGACGATGCCGACATCCGCGAGCAGCTTGAGTTCGAAGACGAGTTCGAACTCTTCCCCTTCCTCCCCCGGCTGCGTCTTGCGCGGCGCCTGGTTGGTCGCGGAGACGAAGTGAGCGTTGCCGAGGCCGCCGCGGCCGCCCTTGGCGACGATCACCCGCTGGCCGGACTCGACGAGATCGGCGATCACTTCCCCCGTGGCCTTGATGCGCACCAGGGTGCCTTGGGGGACCGGGAGGACGATGTCCTTTTCGGCCGCGCCGGACGATCTGCCGCCGCTGCCGTGCTCGCCGTGCCGGGCGAAGTGGTGGGGGCGAAAGCGGTAATCGACCAGCGTCCTGATGTGCGGGTTGGCCTCGACGATGATGTCGGCCCCCTTGCCGCCGTTGCCGCCGTCGGGGCCGCCGAGCGGGATGTACTTCTCGCGGCGAAAACTGCAGCAGCCCTTGCCGCCGTGACCGGCCCGGACGTGTATCGTGACCTCGTCGACAAACATCGTCTCTCCTTGAAAACGAACGAGGCGTGCCCGGGTGGACACGCCTCGCGACGCTCTGCCGGCGGCGGACCCGCCGGGGCCGGTTCTAGGCCGCCTCGATGCCGATGAGCTTGCGGCCGCCGGCGATGACGCGGAAGACCACCTTGCCCTGGATCTTGGCGAAAAGCGTGCAGTCGCGCCCCATGCCGACATTCGGCCCGGGGTGGTAGACCGTGCCGTGCTGGCGCACGAGGATGCTCCCCGCGGTGACCAGCTGTCCGCCGTAACGCTTGATGCCGAGCCGCTGGCCTTCGCTGTCGCGGCCGTTGCGCGAGGCGCCTTGTCCTTTTTTATGAGCCATGGTCCTCTCCCCTTACGCGACGGTGATCCCGCTGATCTTCACGCGGGTGTAGTGCTGGCGGTGGCCGGTCTTGCGCCGCTGGTTCTTGCGCCGCTTGAACTTGAAGACGACGATCTTCGGCCCCTTCACCGGGTCGGTGTCGTCGTCGCTGATGACCTCGCCGGTGACCTTCACCTGGGGGAGGAGTCGGCCGGCCGACCAGGGTCTGATCCGGGGCGACAAGCATCAGCACCCGGTCGAAATTGACGGTCGAGCCCTGTGCCGCGTCGAGCAACTCGACGTCGATCATGTCGCCGACGCCCACGCGGTACTGCTTGCCGCCGGTCTCAAGGATTGTGTACATTGCGCATCTCCTCCTCGAACATCAGTCCTGTAAAGAGAACTGATTATCGCCGGATTTCGACCGGTGTCAAGCAAAACTTCAGGAGCAGGCTAGAGTTGGGACGTACAACTCGGGCAGCGCCGGGCCTTGACCGGGATCGACGTGCAGCAAAACGGGCACTCCTTCGTCGTCGGCGCGGCTGCCGGCGCGGGTGTCTCCCGCTTCATTCTGTTCATGCCGCGAATCACCAGGAACATCGCGAAGGCCACGATCAGGAAGCTGATGATGGTGTTGATGAACAGGCCGACGTTCACCGTCACCGCCCCTGCTGCCTGTGCGTCGGCGAGCGAGGCGTACGGTCCGGCGGCCTTCGCCCCCTCCTTGAGCGTGAGGAAGAGGTTCGCGAAATCGACGCCGCCGAGGAGCAGGCCGATCGGCGGCATGATCACATCGGCGACCAGGGACTTGATGATCCCGCCGAACGAGGCGCCGATGATGATGCCGACTGCCATGTCGACCACGTTCCCGCGCATTGCGAATTCCTTGAATTCCTTGAACATCGCGTCTCCTCCTCCAGCGGCTGCGGGTGAATCGCCTGTCGGCTGCTCGGCGGTGCAGTGCGGTCTGCCCCCGTCTCTGAGTGTTCTGGAATATACATTGTTTTCGGTACAACCGCACACGTTGACGCGCGTGGATCAGCGTTGACTCTATCACCGCACGGAAAGTTCCGGCAGGGGAGATCAGGCGTCGGCCGATGATATGGCCCGATGAGTACATAAAAAACATACAAGCCCGGTGGTTGCTCAACCTCTTGATTACACAGAGACTATTTCAAGCGCTGCGCGCCTGAGAGTATGAAAAATATATACTTCACGGCCGTCTCGCTACGAATCACCTGCGGAAATCCGAGCCTTCATGTCTGCATAACATATTGATAAATATCATATTTATATTTTCGGCGGGGCATTCCGTGCAGTTGGCACGCCTGATGCTATACCCAGGGCAGAGGGAATGAAGAGAGAGATGAAACGGCAATCAACACAACGGAAAGAGGGGGTGAGTACGATGGAAAAGAGGATTCTGGTGGTTGACGACGATCAGGTGGTGGGAAAGAGCTTTGAACGGGTGCTCACGAACAAGGGGTACCGGGTTGACACCGCCCTGAGCGGGCGGGAGGCGTTCGAAAAGTATGCGGGCGCCGATTTCGACATGGTGTTCACCGACTTGCGGATGCCCGATCAGGACGGACTCGAGGTGGCGCGCCGGATCAAGGAGATGAACCCCTGGCTGCCGATCGTTGTCGTGACCGGCTACGGGACACAGGAGGCCGAGGAGCAGGCCAAGGCGATCGGCGTTGCTGAATTCCTCCACAAGCCGCTCACGCCCTCGATCATCGAGGAGGTGGCGGCCCGGATCATGGGACGCATCGCAAGGCCGTCGGTCGCCCCGGTCGCGGCGACGGCCGCAACGGCGGCGCCGGAGAGCGTCGCGCGCAACCTGGCGCTCTTTTTCGCGGCGCCCTTCATCGGCCTGGCGTACATTCTCGCCTTCCCGTTTGTCGGCGTCTACGCGATCGCGCGCTACGGGATGCGCCTGGCGCTCGGCAGGAAGTGACGGAACGACTCGCACACGAGGAGCCAGTGGTCATGACGACGATGAACGGGTTGAGGCGGGGGGGGCGGTTGCCCCTCCTGCAGGGGATGTTCGTACTGCTTTTGCTCGCCCCCATGGCGGTGCGTCCCGGCGCAGCGGTTGCCGCCGCCGCCGGACCGGCCTGGGGGGCGTGTCTTGACTGCCACGAAGAAGACGGTCTTTCCGCCGACCACGGCGATGGGCGAGAAGATCTCCCTGGCGGTGACGGCCGCTGAGCTTGCCGGTTCGGCCCATCGCGGCGTCGAGTGCCAGGGCTGTCATCCCGGCGTGAAGCTCGACGTGCACCCCGAGGATCGGACAATCGCGAGTCTGGACGAGTATCGCCGCACTGCCTCTCGCGCCTGCCTCGGGTGTCATCCTGCCGAGCGTCTGCGCGCCCGCTCCCAGCACGCGGCCGTGGTCTTCGAGGACCAGCGGCTCTCGTGCGTCGGGTGTCACGGCTCCCACGGGGTGAAAAATATCGCCGCCTGGAAGGGCGACCTCGCGCCGAACGAGTACTGCCTGACCTGCCACTCCCGGCCCCTCACGATCCAGCGCCCGGACGGCACGGCGCTGAAGTTCGCCGTGGACGCGTCCAGGCTCAGCGCTTCCGTGCACCCCGACCACGACTGTTCCGATTGCCACGAGGGGTTCTCGGCGAGCGCGCACCCCGGCGGGGCAATCGGGGAGCGCGGCAATCGCGCCATCGCGGCCGCCGCCGCCTGCGCGCACTGCCACGACGACAAGCTGCGCCAGGCCGAGGGGAGCGTGCATTTCACGCTGCTGCGCTCCGGGGTGCAAGGCGCTCCGGGGTGCACCGACTGCCACAGCGCCCACGAGGTGGCGCCGAAGGAGCGGTTCGCGACGCTCGCCGGAACGCCGTGCCGCAGCTGCCACGCGCAAATATTTCGCCGCCTACAGCGGGAGCATGCACGGCATGGCCCGCGCGTCCGGCGATCACTTCGACGCTCCGCTGTGCTCGGATTGCCACCGCGCCCACGACGTGCAGGGCACCGCCCGCCCCGAACTGGTCCGCGCGGCCTGCATCGGCTGCCATTCGACCGCCGTGGCGATTCATTCGCTCGTGGCTGCCGAATGCCGCCCTGCACCTGGGCGCCATCTCCTGCGCCGCGTGCCACGCCCCACAGGCGGAGCGGGTGGTCGCCCTGCGGCTGGTCGAGGAAGGCACCGGTCGCACGCTCACCGAGCGCGAGGTCGGGGACCTGCTCGGCGGCGATGTGCGCGCGGCCGTCGATCCGTCGGGCAGCGGCATGAGCGGCCTCGATCTCTGGTCGAGCATGCGCCGGCTCGAGTCGCTCCGCCAGTCCTCCGCGGCCAAACTCGACATCGTCGGCCGACTCGAGGTTGTCAGGGGCATCGACGCCCATCGCCTCGCCGACAAGTCGGGCGCGGTCCGGGCCTGCGAGAGCTGCCACACGAATCGGCTCCACGGCGTTCGATCGCGTGGCGTTGACGCTCGCCCGCGACGACGGCCGTCCGAAGCGCTTCTCGGCCTCCCCGGGGATGCTCACCGACTCGGCCTCCGTGCTGTCGGTCCACGGCTTCTACGCCCTCGGGGCCACGCGGCACAGCGTGCTCGACTGGCTGCTCGTCCTGGCGGTCGCCGGCGGCCTGTCGGTCGTCGCGATCCACCTCACGTTCCGTCTCCGGGCCGCGCGCGCCCACAAGGAAGGGTGATCACCATGGACGTGAAGAAGATCTACATCCACCCGCTGCCGGTGCGGATCTGGCACTGGACGAACGCTGCTGGGTTTCGTGCTGCTGATCCTCACGGGGCTGCAGATCCGCTACCGCGACCTCTTCGGGCTGGTGTCGTTCGAGGCCTCGGTGCGGCTCCACAACTACGTGGGCTTCGTGCTGATGGGCAGCTACCTGCTCTGGCTCTTCTTCTACCTCACCTCGGACAAGATCAAGAACTACCAGATGGAACTGCACCCGAAAAAGTTCTACACCGACGCCATCAATCAGGCGGTCTACTACGGCTACGGCATCTTCCGCGGCAAGGAGAACCCGCACCACTCCTCGCCGTACACCAAGTTCAACCCGATGCAGAAGATGGCCTACGACCTGATCATGCTGCTGGTGGTGCCCCTGCAGTTCCTCTCGGGGCTGCTGCTCTGGGACGTGCAGCGCTTCTCGGGCGCGGTGGCCTTGTTCGGCGGGGTGCGCACCGTGGACACGGTCCACGTGCTGGTCTTCATCTTCTTCTCGGCCTTCCTGCCGGTGCACGCCTACCTCGCGACGCTCGGGCACACGCCGGGCGCGCACTTCAAGGCCATGTTCACCGGCTACGAGGAAGAGTTCGAGCACGCGAAAAGGACGTGATCGCCATGGAAGACAAGATTCGAGTGCTGGTGGTGGACGACGAGGAAGTGGTCCGGCTCGGCTACCGGCGGGTGCTCTCGGCCGACGGGTTCCGCGTCGAGGCGGCCGGCGACGGGCCGGAGGCGCTCGAACTGATGGGCGGCGACGCCTTCGACGTGGTGCTGCTGGACATGCGGATGCCCGGCATGGACGGGATGGAGGTTCTGCGGGCCATCAAGGAGCAGTGGCCGCAGAGCGAGGTCGTGGTGGTCACCGGCTACCCCTCGATCGAGACCGCCAAGGAAGCGGTGAAGCTCGGCGCCTACGACTACCTGGCCAAGCCGGTGGTGCCCGAGGCGGTGATCAGGGCGACCACCGGGGCCTGGATGCAGAAGCGCTGGGCGATCCAGCGCGAGTCCGCGGCGGGGTGAACGACGGCCGCACAGCGGGATTATCAAACACCTGACGAATGGCTAGGGCAAGGAGGCCGATCATGACTCAGTCGCGCAAGGTTCTGGTGGTGGACGACGACGCGGTGGTTGGGCACAGCATCAACCGGGTGCTCACCGGGCAGGGGTATCAGGTGCGGGAGGCGATGAGCGGCATCGGAGGCGCTCGAGGAGCTGGGTCACCAGCACTACGACATGGTGTTCACCGACATCAGGATGCCCGGGATGGACGGGCTGGACATGGCCGCGCGGATGAAGAAGAGCTATCCGGAAATGCCGGTCGTGGTCATCACCGGGTACGGGACGCGAGGAGAACGAGAAGAAGGCGAGCGATCTCGGGGTGGCGGGTTTCCTGCGCAAGCCGCTCTCCCCGGACACGATCATCGAAAACGCCGAACGCGTGCTGCGGGAGCGGGACGAGACCCTGGAGGCGATCAGGCTGTCCGCGCTGTCGTTGATGTCCCCGGCCGCCACGACCGCGACCGCGACGGCTGTCGATGCGGCGGTCCCGGCGCCGGCCGTCGAGGCGAAGCCGAACATCGCGAAGAACGTGGCGCTCTTTTTCGCCGCGCCCTTCATCGGGCTGGCCTACATCCTGGCGTTCCCGTTCGTGGCGCTGTTCGCGATCGGCAAGTACGGGTACAAGGCCCTGACGAGCAAAAAATAACGGCGAGACCGAGGATGGTGCCCGTGAACGGGGTTCGCCGCCAGGCCCGCGGCCGGGCGCTGGACCCCGTTCCCCTTGAACGCCAGCCTGGCCCTCCTGCATGCGCGATCGGTAAGCTACAACGCCTGGGTGGCTTCATTTGCTCTGCGCGAGCCACTCCACTGCTTTTCATCCGGCGTCCTCGCTTTCACCCTCCGCGATCTCGCCCGCCGCCCCGCGGATCCGGATCTGGTATTTCTTCATCAGCGCCTGGAAATTCGTGCGCTGCATGCCGGTCTCCGCGGCGCTGCGCGTCACGCTCCACTGGTTGCGCTTGAGCGCCTCGAGGACGAAGAGCCGCTCGATGCGCTCGACGGATTTCTCCCGGATGGTTTTCTTGAGGCGCTTGAGATCATCGGCGGATTTCGGCGCGTTCGCCTCGAGTTGCGGCACCATGTCGAGGACGCTCGCGAGGTGCCCCTGGGTGACGAGGTGATCGTTGGTGAGGATCACGGCGCGGTGCAGGGTGTTCTCCAGCTCGCGGATGTTTCCCGGCCAGTCGTAATTCATCAGGGTGTTGATCGCCTCGGGGGAGATGTCGCGCACCTGCTTGCCCAGCTCGTCGCTGAAGGTCTTGAGGAAGTGGTAGGCCAGCGCCGGGATGTCCTCGCGCCGCTCGCGCAGCGGCGGCAGCACGATCGGGAAGATGTTGATCCGGTAGAAGAGGTCCTCGCGGAATTTCCCCGCGGCGACCATCGCGGTGATGTCGAGGTTGGTGGCCGTGATCAGCCGGATGTTCGAGGGCTGGGTGCGCGTGTCGCCGACGGGCTTGTACTCGTGCTCCTGGAGCACCCGCAGCAGCTTGGCCTGGGTCGCCGGCGAAATGTTGCCGATCTCGTCGAGAAAGAGGGTGCCCCCGTCGGCGACCTTGAAGAGCCCCTGCTTGTTCGTCACCGCGCCGGTGAAGGCCCCCTTGACGTGCCCGAACAGCTCGCTCTCCAGCAGCGTCTCGCTGAGCGACCCGCAGTCCACGGGCACGAAGGGCTTGTCCTTGCGCAGGCTGTTGTAGTGGATCGCCCGCGCGATCAGCTCCTTGCCGGTGCCGCTCTCGCCGCGGATGAAGACCGTGCTGTTGGTCGGCGCGCACTTGGCGATCAGCCGGTAGACGTTCTGCATCTGCGGCGCGGCGCCGATGATGTTCTCGAAACGGTACTTCGACCCGGCCTCGGCGCGCAGCAGGGTGTTCTCCCGCAACAGGCGGCGGCGCTCGAGCGAACGCTCGACCGAGAGGGTGAGCTCCTCCGGCGTGAAGGGCTTCGGGATGTAGTCGAAGGCCCCGAGCTTCATCGACTGCACCGCGGTCTCGATCTGCGCCAGCCCGGTGATCATGATGACGTCGGTGTCCGGGTGGCTCTCCTTGACCCGCTGGAGGATGTCGAGCCCCGAGACGTCGGGCATCATGATGTCGAGGATGACCAGGTCGTACACCGACCGCTCCACGCGGCGCAGGCCCTCGGCGCCGTCCTGCACGGTCTCGACCTCGTAGTCTTTGCCGCCGAGAATCCGGGCCACGGCCCGGCAGACGACCTCTTCGTCGTCAACGACCAGAATTTTAGCTGACATGTGTTTCCTCCGCGCTCTCCGGCGCTGCGCCCTCCACGGGCAGAACGATGCGGAACGTCGTGCCATGGCCGATCTCGCTCTCGACCTCGATCGTGCCGTCGTGCGCCTTGATGATGCTGTAGCCGACCGAGAGCCCCAGTCCCACCCCCTTGCCGGGCTCCTTGGACGTGAAGAAGGGGTCGAAGATCTTCGGCAGGTCCGCCTCCGGGATGCCGCAGCCGCTGTCCGTGAAGGTCAGCTCGACCGCGGGGACCGCGCGTCGCCCGGGCCCCGGCGAGAACAGGGTCGGGAGGCGGCGCGAGCGCACGCGGAGGCGGCCGCGCTCGTCCATCGCGTCCCGGGCGTTGACGACCAGGTTCATGATGACCTGCTTGAGCTGGTTCGGGTCCATCCACGATCGCGGGCAGTTGCGGGTCCAGCTCGAGCGCGAACTCCACGTTCTGGAAGCCGGCCTGGTGCTCGACGAACTGGATGGTCTCGCGGATCACGGCGTTGAGGTCGCCGCGGGTCACCTCGGGCGTTTTTTCGCGCGCGAAGTCCAGCAGGCGGCGGATGATCCCGGCGCAGCGCTTGGTCTCGCGGATGATGATGTCCATGTCCTCGGCCTCGGCGCTGCCCTCGGGGAGCTCGGCGCGCACCAGGTGGGCGAAGGTCAGGACGCCCGTCAGCGGGTTGTTGATCTCGTGGGCGATCCCCGCGGCGAGCAGGCCGACCGAGGCCAGCTTCTCGGCGTGCACCGTCTGGGCCTCGGCCAGGCGCAACTCGCCGGTCTTTTCCTCGACCTTCTGCTCCAGGGTGTGCGCCCACTCGGCGAGGTCGTGTTCGGAGCGCTGCAGCGCCAGCGTCATGCGGTTGAACGACTCGGCGAGGTGGCCGATCTCGTCGTGGCGTCGCACCGGGATCAGGTGCGTGCGGTCCCCGGCGGAGACGAGGCGGGCGCCGGCCTCGAGATCGTCGAGGGGCTGGTAGACCAGGCGGTTGACCACCAGGGTGACCGCGGTGAAGATCACGATCGCCAGCGCCGCGGTGAGCCCGACCACGGCGAGGAGGTCGCCGCGTCGCGCTGGCGTCGAAGGCGTCGAGCGAGTAGGCGACGTCGAGCACCCCGAGCACGGTCACCGACTCCGGATGGGCGTGGCAGTCCGCGGTCGAGCAGGCCGGCTCGTTGCGGATGACGTCGATGGTGCCGAGCACCCGGTGCCCGACGGCTCGAGCGGTAGATGCGGTGGCGCTCGTCGCCGGAGAGTCTGCTGCAGCGGCCGGCCGGCCGCTGTGGCAGTGGAAGCAGGCCTCGGCGGTCTTGTCGACGCGGGTGCCGATCTCGCTCGGGAGCGTCGAGGTGATGATCTCGCCCTCCTTGTCGAAGATGCGGATCTTCTCGATCCCGCGGGTGCGGCTCACCGCCTCGATGATCTGCGCCACCTGCTCGCGGTGGTTCTGCAGCATCGCGTACCGGATGCTGCGCCGGATGACCTCGGCGGTCTGCTGGTTCTGGGAGATGGTCTGGGAGAGGACATCGCTGGCGGCTGTGGGCGCTGATCAGGATGGAAAACACCGCGGCCGCCCCGGCAATCGCGACGGCCAGGGTCATGCCCAGGCGAAATCGCAGGCTGCGCCGGAACAAGGGCGAACGCTCCCGGAGGGCTTCCCCGGGAGCCGCGGGTGTTTTCATCGTGACCTTCTCCTGGGCCGGTCGGCGAAAACCTCGTTTTCGTCGCGAAACGCAGGCAATGGTAACACGCGACCCGGGCGTGTCAATGATGTCCTGCGAACGTTTCGGGGCGCTCCGCAGGTATAATGAACAAGCGATGTGGCTGATCATCTATCAGGTCCTCGGCGCGCTCGTTGCCGCCGCCCTCGGTCTGCTCGCGCCGTTCGTCCCGCGCGGTGCGCCGCGGGCTTGGCGGAGCGCTTTGGGCGCGTGCCCGGCGATTGGTGGCCCGCCGCCGGCGGTGCCGGGAACGCCGAGACGATCTGGGTGCACGCGGCGTCGGTGGGTGAAGTGCGGGCGGCCGCGCCGCTCGTCGGGGAGTTGCTCCGGCAGCGCCCGGCGGCCCGCATCCTCGTCTCGACCTTCACGGCGAGCGGCCGGCGGATCGCCGCCCGGACGCTGGCGGACGGCGAACCGCGCGTGCGCTGCCTGCTGCTGCCGCTCGACTGGGCGTGGATCCCGGCGCGGGTGATTCGCCGGGAGCGCCCGGCGCTGTTCATCCTCCTCGAGACCGAACTCTGGCCGGTGCTGCTGACGGCCCTGCGCGGCGCCCGGGTGCCGGTGCTGATCGCCAACGGCCGGATCTCGCCGCGCAGCTTCGGGCGTTACCTGCTGGCTGCGCCGCGCGCTGCGCCCCGTGCTCGAGGCGGTCACGCTGGCGTTGGTGCGCACGGCCGACGACGCCAGGCGCTACCAGGCGATCGGTCTCCCCGCCTCCCGGGTCCGCGTCGCGGGGAATCTCAAGCACGCCCGCCGGCCGGGCGGGGACCCGGCGGGCGAGCGTCGTCAGGCGGCGATCCGCGAGCGCCTGTCGCGGCGGTTCCGGGCGCAAGGTGCTCGTCGCGGGCAGCGTGCGCGGCCCCGAGAGCGACCTGGTGCTCGAGGCCTTTCGCCGCCTGCGCGGCAGTCGAGCCGGCCCTGCTGCTCGTGCTCGCCCCGCGCCACCCGGAGCGCTTCGACGCGGGAAAGCTCAACGCCTGGTCGGGCTCCTGGGTGCGCTGGAGCGCCGCGCCGCGGGAGATCGACCCCGGGACGGCGGTCGTCCTGCTCGACACGCTCGGCGAGCTTGCCGACTTCTACGCGGCGGCCGACGTCGCCTGCGTCGGCGGCACCTGGGGCGATCACGGCGGGCACAATCTGCTCGAGCCGGCGCTATCACGGCGTGCCGGTCGTCTTCGGGCCGGACATCCGTCATGTCGAGGACGAGGGCCGGGCGCTGCTGGCCGCCGGCGGCGGTTTTCTGGCCGGCGATGCCGTCCGGGATCTTCGAGCGCTGCCGGGGGCTGCTCGCCGACCGCGGCGCGCGCGCCGCCGCCGGCAGCAGCGCGCTCGAGGTTGCGACGAGCGTTCTCGGGCGCGGTCGAAACGGTTGCCCGCGCCGCGATCGAGATCCTCGACGAGCGCAGGCGCACGCCGTGACGGGCGGGCGTCGCCTCCCGGCTCGAGCGCCTCTGGTACCCGGGTGCCGACTCCGGCGCGGTCCCGCCGGCGGCGCTGCGGGTGGCCGCGGCGCTGCTACGCGTTGGCGACCCGTGCGCGTGCCGCTGCCTACGACCGGGGGCTGATCAAAGCGCACTACCTCCCCGTGCCCTGCATCAGCGTCGGCAATCTCAGCGTCGGCGGCACCGGCAAGACGCCCCTGGTCGCCTGGTTGGTCGATGAACTGACCGCCCTCGGCGCGCGACCCGCCGTCGTCTCCCGCGGGTACGGCGGCAGCGTTCGCGGCCCCGAGCGCGTCACGAGCGCCGGCGACTGCGAGGCGGCGCGTCGGTTCGGCGACGAGCCGGCGCTGCTGGCCGCGCGCTACCCGGACGTCCCGGTCGTCGTCGGCCGCGACCGCCACGCCGCGGGTGTGCTCGCGGTGTGCGCCGGGGGCGCGACGATCGTCGTCGCCGACGACGCGTTCCAGCACCGACGTCTCGCGCGGGACCTGGACATCGTCGTGCTCGACGCCTCGCGCGGTCTGGGCAACGGCCGTCAGCTGCCCGCCGGTCCGCTGCGCGAGTCGCCCGCGTCCCTGGCCCGGGCCGGGTTCGTCGTGCTCAACCGGGTCGGTGCGGCGCCCGACCTCGAGGGGCTGCGGCGGACGGTCGCGCAGACTCGCCCCCCGGGCCGCGCTCGCGGAGGCCGACCTCGTCTTCGCCGGCTGGCGGGACGCCCGCACCGGCGCCCCGGTGGAACTTCCCGCCGGCGCCGTCGTCTATGCCTTCAGCGGCATCGCCAACCCCGGCTCGTTCCGCCGGACGCTCGAGACGCGCGGGGTGAGCGTCAGGGGCGGGGAGGTCTTTCGAGACCACCACGCCTACGGCGCCGGGGAGATCGCGCGGCTGCAGCGCGCGGCCGCGGCGAGCGGCGCCGTCGCGGCCGTGACGACCGCCAAGGACGCCGTGCGCATCCCGGGCTGGGGCGGAGCGGTGCCGCTCTATCGGGCGGAGGTGAAACTTGCTATGATCAGCGGTCACGAAACGCTATGGGAAACGCTGACGTCAATCGTGGCGCGCGGCGGCGGCTGAAGCACCGGATCGAGCATGCCGTCGTCAGCCGCCTCCTCCGTTCGTTCGCGGCGCGCCCCCTCAACGAAGCGCTCGAGCGCGGGGCGCGCCTCGGGCGGCTCTGGTACGCCCTCGACCGGGGTCACCGGCGGCTCGCGACGCGGAACATCGGGCTCGGTCTCGGGCTCGACCCGCGAGCCGCGCGCCCGCGTCGCCCGCGCCTGCTTCGAGAACATCGGCCGCACGCTCGCCGAGTTCGCCCTGCGCGGACACCCGGATCGACGAACTGCTGGCGCGCGTCGATCTCGAGGGGACCGAGCACCTGCACGCGGCGCTGGCCGGCGGGCGCGGCGTCTTCATCCTCGCCGGTCACTGCGGCAACTGGGAACTGGCTCGCCGCCCGGATTTCGCGCGAAGTCCCGGTGACGGGCCTGGCCAGGGCCATGTCCAACCCGCTGGTCGACGCCGCCGTCGAGGCGCAGCGCCGCGCCGCCGGGGCGCGCACCATGAACGCGCGGGACTCCGCGCGCGGGGTGCTGCGGCTGCTGCGCCGCGGGGAGGCCGTCGGGATGCTCCTCGACCAGAGCGCCCTGCGCAGCGAGCGGGTCTTCGTCCCTTTTCTCGGGCGCCCCGCGGCGACCAACTTCGGTCTGGCGATGCTCGCGCTCAAGAGCGGCGCCCCGGTGCTGCCGGCCTTCTCGGCTCGCGGCGGCGGACGGGCGCCACCGGGCCTGGATCGGCGCCCCGATCCCTCCCGCCGAGACCGGCGATCGGGCGGCGCGCATCGGCGTCTCCACCGCGCGCTACACCGCGGCGATCGAGGACTACGTGCGACGCTATCCCGAGCAGTGGTTCTGGGTGCACGACCGCTGGAAGCGCGCCCCGGACCCGGGCGAGCCCGTGTGGGCGCCATGAGCCTTGCCGATCGCCTCCAGCAGCGTCGCGTGACCCTCGGCTGGGTCTTCGCCGCGGCGTTCCTGGTCTTCGCGCGGCCGACCCCCGCGGCGATCGCCGCGGGCGCCCTGCTCTTCGCGCTGGGCGCGGCTGTTCGCACCTGGGCGGCCGGCCACATCCGCAAGCGGGAAGTGCTCGCCGTGACCGGGCCGTACGCGCACACGCGCAACCCGCTGTACCTCGGGAGTTTCCTGATGGCGTGCGGGGCTCTGGTCATGGGTCGCAACGGGTGGCTCGCGGCGGCGTTTCTTCTGGTCGCCGTCCCGGTCTACCACGTGGTCATCCGCAAGGAGGAACTCCTGCTCTCCGGCATCTTCGGCGAGGCGTTCGCCGCCTACACGCGGGAGGTTCCGCGTTTTTTCCCGCGTCTCGTCGCCCCGGCCGACAGCCGCGGGGCCTTCGACTGGAGCCTGGTGCGGCAGCACCGGGAGTGGCGCGCCTGGATCGGCGGGGTGCTGCTGACGCTGCTGCTGCTGGCCCGCTGGTTCTGGATGCCGGGGCCGTGAGCGGCCGGGGGAGCCCGTCGCCATCCGCCGCTTTCTCGACCGGCTGCGCACGCTCCTCGCGTTCGCCGCGGCGGCGACGGCGCTGTTTCACTGGTCTCGCCGTCGCGAGCGTCGCGCTCCTCCTCAACGCCCTGGTCGTCGAACGCCTGCCGGGGTGGCCGTGGGTGCGCTTTGCGCCTGGCCGCGGCCGGGACGCTCGGCCTGGCGGTCGCCGCGGTGCGCCTGGTCCGTCGGCCACGGCGCGGCCTTCGCGCCGGGCGGCGGCCCGCAGGGTCCAGGCACGTCGCGCCCGATTTGCGCAACGACGTCGAGAGCAGTCTCGACCTGGCGCCGCTGCTGGCGACGCCGGTCGCCGGCATCTCCTCGCCGCTGGTCGGGGCGCTCGTGGCGAGCACCGGCGAGCGCCTCGTCGCCGGCGCGCCGCCCCGCGGCGTTTCGTCTCCTGGCGCGCCGCCCGCGCCGGGGCGCTGCTGCTGGCCGCCGTCGCGCGTCCCGCTGGTGGCGGTCGCGCTCGCCGGCGGCATTCCCGGGCCGGCGGTGCGGGCGCTGGTCGACCCGCGGGTCTACTGGCCGCTCGGCCGCCTTCAGCTCACCGTCGAGCCGGGGGACGCGCGCATCGCCCGCGGCGCCGATCTGCCGGTGCGGGTCCACGCGAGCGGCGCCCGTCCGGCGGCCGTGCTCGTCGGCTATGCCGGCGCGCCGGGGGAGGGTGTCGCGCAGATGGAGCGCGGTCCGGACGGCGTCTGGGATCTGGCGCTTCGCCGCGGTCACGGGGGAGTTCAGGTATCGCGCGCTCGCCGGCGGGCTCGCCTCGGCCTGGTACCGGGTGCGGGTCGTCGATGCCCCGGTGGCCGGCAACTTCGAACTGCGCTACACCTACCCGGCCTACAGCGGCCTTAGCCTCGCGGAGCGTCGCCGGCGGCGGCGAGATCGAGGCCCTCAAGGGAACCTCGGTCGAGATCACGTTCTCGAGCAGCGTCGAGGTGGCGCAAGGCGGCGCTGGTCTTCGGCAAAAACCGGATCGTGGTGCACCCGGCGGGCGAGCGGCGACACCGCGCCGTCCTGTATCTCGACGGGGAGACCTCCTACCGGATCGAGCTTGAAGACGCCGGCGGACTGACCAACGGCGGCGGCCCGGAGTACGCGGTGCGCTACCTCCCGGACACCGCCCCGGCCGTCGAGATCTCGGAACCTGCGAGGTGAGCTCGAGAGCGACCCGCGCGGCGACGATCGCCGTGCGCTATCGCTGCGCCGACGACTACGGGATCTCGCGGCTCGTTTTCGTGTCCCGTTCGGCGGCCGGCGAGCACCGCGCGGCCGCTCCCCCTGGACGCCGGGGCCCGCAGTGCCGGGGGCGACTACGAGTGGGACCTCGCGCCACTCGGCGCCGAGCCCGGCGAGGTTGTCGTCGGCTTCGTCGAGGCGGCCGACAACGACACCATCTCGGGTCCGAAAGTCAGCGCCTCCGCCGTCGTCCGCGTCCGGATCGCCGACCCGCGCGAAAAGCGCGAGCAGACGCGCGAAGCGATGGAGAAGCTCGCCGAGGACCTGCTGCAGCTGCTGGGCGAGGAACTCGATCTGCAGGCGCGCTACCAGGAACTCGAGGAGCAGGCCGGCGACTGGGAAACATTCCCCTGGAAGGCGGCGGACGAGGCCGCCGCCCTGCAGAAGTCGGCGCGGGAGTCGGCGGCCCGCGCCGAGGAGCGCGCCGGCCGCCTGGCGGAGGCGATGGATCGCGATCCGGGCGCGCGGGAGGAGTCGATCCTCCAGGCCGAGATGATACGGCAGGGGCTTGCCGAGTTGCGGGAGCGCCAGCTGGCCCCGATGCAGGAGATGGCGGCGAGCCTGGAACCGGCCGGCGCCACCCCGGAGGAGGCGAGACAGAAGACCGGTTTCCTCGCCGCCGCCGCCGAGCAGGCGGCCCGCAAGGCCGAGGAGCTGGCGCTGATGGCCGAGGCGATGAAGCGCGAGCGGGGGATGGCGGACGTCGAGCGCGGCTCCCGGGAGATGGCCGGGGCCGAGGAGCGGCTGCTCGAGAGCCTGGAGAAACTCACCCCGGGCGATCGGGCCGCGGCCGAGGAGGTGCTCGAGCAGCTGGAGCAGATCGAGCAGGCCCTGCGCGATCTCGCCGAGGCGCTGCAGAAGCAGAACAAGGAGTTGCCCGAGGAATTCCTCAACAGCGACGCGCTCAAGGGCCTCGATCTCAACGACGTGCTCGACGAGCTGGGCCAGGTGCGCGAACTGCTGAAAAAGGGCGACATCGCCGGGGCGCGCCAGGCGGCGCGCGATCTGGCGAAGAAGCTCGCCGACCTGCGCGACCGGCTGCGCCAGGCCGAGGAGGAAGTCGACGAGAAGAGCGCTCAGGCGTTCGAGCGGCTCAAGGGCAGCACGGTCCCCAGGATGCAGGGCCTGGCCGATCGCCAGCGGGCGCTGCTCGAGCGCACCGAGGCGCTCGAGGCGCAGGTCGGGCCGCGTCTCGAACAGGCGCTGCGCGAGATGGCGCGCGAGCAGCGCGCGGCGCGCGCCGCCCACCGAGGCCGATCTGCTCACGCCCGGAGGAGCGTGGCCGCGTCGAGGCGCTCGTCGCGCGAGCAGGAGGGGTTGCGACAGACGGCCGCGAGCCTTGCCGCCGAGGTCGCCGCCCTGCGCGCCGCGCTGCCGTTTCTCCCGGCCGAGGTCGGCTCCAGTCTCGAGGAGGCGGCCGCCCTGATGGGCGAGGCGGGCGGGCTGCTCGGGCGGCGCGAGCCGGCGCAGGCCATCCCGCCGGAGCGCGCGGCGCTCGCGGCGCTGCAGCGGGCCAGCGACCGGGCCGCGCAGTCCGTCGACGAGATGTCGCAGATGCAGCAGATGCGCCAGGGGAGCGGGGGCAGCGGGGGCAGGCCGCCGGGGATTGGGCGCCCCCTCGGCGTTCCGTCCCGGCGGTTCCGGCTTCGGATCCCAACCGCAGCCGCCGCTCCGGAGGGCGTCGCGGCACCGACGTGCGCAATTTTCTGATTCCCGGCCGCCAGGATCACCGGGTGCCGAAGATCTTCCGCGAGGAGATCATGAAGTCGCTTCAGGACGGCTACCCGGCGCGTTACGAAGAGCGGATCAAAGACTACTACCAGAGGATCGCCGAATGAATATTCGCCGTATGCTCGGGCTGCTGCCGCTGGCGCCGCTTCTGGTTGCGTCCGGTTCCTCCGGTGTCCGCGCCGCTCCCCAGCCCCCGGCCCTGGCCACGGTCGAGAGCGAGCACTTCGTCCTGAGCTTCGATCCCGAGCGCGACTGGGTGCTCGCGGAACCGGCGCTCGAGGCGCTCGAGGCGGGCTACGAAGCGACGGCGGGGTGGCTCGGCGAGCGCGCGGCGCCGAAGGTGCGCGTCGAGATCGCCCCGTCCGCGGAGGATTTCGAGCAGCTCTCCGGCCTCGCCCGGCAGGAGATCGAGACCGCCGGCGCCGTGGGGATCAGCGCCTTCAACAAGATTGTGCTGCTCTCGCCGCGGCTGCTCGCGCGCGGCTACCCCTGGCGCGACGCCCTGAACCGCGAGTACCTGCGCTCTCTGGCGGTGAGCCTGAGCGCCAACCGCGCGCCGGTCTGGCTCCGGGAGGGGTTTGCCCGGTACGCCGAGTCCCGCTGGCGCATCCTCGAGTCCCGAGTTTCTCGACGATGTCGACCGCAGCCTCGTGGCGCGCGCGCTGCGCGAGAAGACCTTGATGCCGCTCTCGGCCATGGACCAGTCGCTCGTCCGGCTGCCCACCCGGGGTGCCGCGCGCCTGGCGTTCGCGGAGTGCGCTCTGGCCGTCGAATATCTGATCGAGGGCTGGCGGGTCGACGGCCTGCGCCGGGTGTTTGCCGAGTTGGCCGGGTCGCCGTCGTCCCGCGCCATGGATGCGGTGCTCCTGGCGGCAATCGGCGAACCGCTCGCGCGCTTTGAGGACGGCTGGCGTCTGATGCTCGAGAAGCGCGGCTACCAGGAAGTCGCCGGTATCGTGGTGCCCCGCTACCACCTGGTCGGGCAGGGGGAGGTCGACGCCTGGGATCTGGCCGAATGGCAGCCGCTGGCGGCGCAGAATCACCTGCGGCTCGGCGACCTGCTGCGCGCGCGGGGCAATGTGCGTGCGGGACTCATGGAGTACGAAAGGGCGCGCTCCGTCGCGCCCGCTTCGCCCTATGCCCACGTCAAGACGGCGCGGGCCCTGCTGGAAGCTGGGGAGGGCAGCCGACGCCGCAGCCGCGGCGCGCGAGGCCGTGCGGCTGGGGGGGGGATATCCGGCGGCGAACGTGGCGCTCGCCGCGGCGCTGGCGGCGCTCGGCGACCACGAGGGGGCGGTCGCGGCACTGCGCGGGGCGCTCGAGCTCAACCCGTTCGACCCGTTTGCCTGGCGCGATCTCGGCCGGGCGCTGCGCAAGCTCGGCCGGGCGCAGGAGGCGCAGAAGGCCTCCGTGACCGCGCTGCGCCTGATGCCGAACAACGAGGCGTTCATGCGCTCGGTGATGCAGGATGAGTGACGGCTCCGCGCATCTTCCCTCAGGCACGCCCCAGCCGCCTCGCCGAAGTTCGTGACGACGTTCGAAACGGAATACGATGTGCTGGTGTATGCACTGGCGGAGGGGTGGCGCGGAGGGGAGGTCTCCGTCGGCGGAACGAAGTGAGCACGATGGAGGTCCGCAGCGACAGGACCCCGTAGACTGAACTGGTGCTTTGACAATGCAGGGACTGGAGGCGTGAGGATGAGTGCAACTGAGTGGCGGGACGAACAGGACGTGCAGCAGGCCGGGGAACTCGTGCGGGCGCGGGCGGCGATCCGCGAGCAGATCGCCAAGGTCATCGTCGGGCAGGACCAGGTGGTCGAGGAGCTGCTGACCAGCCTCTTCACCGGCGGGCACTGCCTGCTGATCGGCGTCCCGGGGCTGGCCAAGACCCTGCTCGTGAGCACGCTGGCGCAAGCCGTGCGCCTCTCGTTCAACCGCGTGCAGTTCACCCCCGACCTGATGCCCTCGGACATCACCGGCACCGAGGTGCTCGAGGAGGACGCCGATCGCCGCCGCTCCTTCCGCTTCCTGCGCGGGCCGGTCTTCACGAACGTGCTGCTCGCCGACGAGATCAACCGCACCCCGCCGAAGACCCAGGCCGCCCTGCTCCAGGCGATGCAGGAGTACCAGGTCAGCGCCGGGGGGCAGACGCACCCCCTGGAGCGTCCGTTCTTCGTTCTGGCGACCCAGAACCCCATCGAGCAGGAGGGGACCTATCCGCTCCCGGAGGCGCAGCTCGACCGGTTCATGTTCAGCGTCTACCTCGACTACCCGAGCTTCGAAGAGGAGGTGCACATCGTCGGCGCCACCACGTCGGCCGCCACCGCCGCCGCCTCGCCGGTGCTCGATGCGGCGCGCATTCTCGCTTTCCAGGAGCTCGTCCGGCGCGCGCCGGCCGCCGCTCCGGTCATCGAGTACGCGGTGCGTCTGACACAGGCCAGCCGCCCGGCGGCGGCCGGGGCGCCGAAATTCGTGCGCGACTACGTCTCCTGGGGCGCCGGGCCCCGCGCCTCGCAGTATCTCGTGCTCGGGGCCAAGGCGCGCGCGCTGCTCGCCGGGCGCTTCGCCGCCTCGATCGAGGACGTGCGGGCGCTGGCTCCCGCGGTGCTCCAGCACCGCATCCTCACGAATTTCACCGCCGAGGCCGAGGGCGTTTCCTCGCGCGAGATCATCCGTCAACTCCTCGAGACGCCTGTCGGGGATGGACGCTAGCATTCCCTCCCCGCAGGGTGCGCCCGGCCGCCCCGGGCGTTACTTCGATCCGGTCGTCCTGGCCCGGATCTCGAACCTCACCCTGCGTGCGCGCCACGTGGTCGAGGGGTTGATGGCGGGGCTGCATCGCAGTTCGCTGCGCGGACTTTCGGTCGAGTTCGCCGAGCACCGGCCCTACACCCCCGGGGACGAGCTGCGCCGGATCGACTGGAAGCTCTTCAGTCGTCAGGACCGCTATTTCGTCAAGGAGTACGAGGCCGAGACGAACCTGCGCGCGCACCTCTTCGTGGACGCCAGCGCCTCGATGGGGTATGCCGGGTCCGGCATCTCGAAGTTCGACTATGCCGCGACGCTCGCGGCCTCCCTGGCCTACCTGATGCTGCTCCAGCGCGACGCCGTCGGCCTGGTCGTCATGGGCGCCGGCGCCCCGCGCGTGATCCCCGCCCGCTCCCAGCCGCACCACCTGCGCGCGATCATCGCCGAGCTCGAGGCGGCGCGTCCGGCGGGGGCGACCGACGTGCGGTCGGCGCTCGCCGAGGTCGCCGGGGGGCTGCACCGGCGCGGCCTGTGCATCCTGATCTCCGACCTGCTCGACGACCCGCAGGGGCTGGAGCAGGGGCTGCGCCACCTGCACCATCGCCGCCACGACCTGATGGTGCTCCACCTGGCGGACCGGGACGAACTCGAGCTGCCGTTCCGCAAGCTGACCCTCTTTCGCGACCTCGAGGGGGCGCTCGAGCTGACGACCGACCCGCGCGAGATCCGGCGCGAGTACCGGGCCGCGATGGAGGAGCACCTGGCCGCGGTGCGGTCGCTGTGCCGGCGCAGCGGCGCGGACTACGACCTCTTCGTCACCGACCAGCCGCTGGACCGGGGACTGGTGCGCTATCTGGCGCGCCGGGAGGGCTGAGTGCCCCTGTTTACGAACACGGTTCCCGCGACATTGTAGATCGGGGCACTTCCCAGGGGCCTTGCCCCTCTGGCGCTTCAGCACGCTCCTCTTCGTCGCGTCCTGCCGCTGTCACCCCGCCGGGGGCGGCCGCCCCCCCGGCCACCCCCTCGATGCGCGCCTGCCCTGTTTCAGAGGGTCACAGGATTTCCGGGAGGGCGCACTAGCCGTGGCGCTTGGCGTACTGGCCCCGCTGAACCTGCTGGCCGGCCTCGCGGTCGCCGTGCCGGTCGCGATCCATTTGCTGCAGCGCAAGCGCGAGGCCACCGTCGACTTTCCGGCGGTGCGCTTTCTGCTGCTCGCCCAGCGGCGTTCGTCCCGGCGTGTCCGCGTGCGGCGGCTCCTGCTGCTGCTCGTGCGCTGCCTGGCGGTGCTGCTCTTCGCGCTGCTGCTGGCCCGGCCGGTGCTGCAGGCTCCGGGGGCGGCCTTCCGCGAGGGGGAGCCGGGTTTCACGGCGGTGATCCTCGACACCTCGTTGAGCATGACCGCCCTGGCGGCCGACGCTCGCCCGCGCTTCGAGGCGGCCCGCGATCTGGCGCGCGGGATTGCGTCCCGGGCCGGCGTGCGCGAGCGGTTTGCGCTCATCGAGGCGGCGCCGCGTCCCGGGGAGGGCGCCGCGGTGCCGCGCTGGCTCGCCGCGGACGGACTTTGCCGCCGCCGTCGGCGCGGCGGCGGCGCGTCCGGCGGTCGTCGAGCCGCTGCGCGCATTTACCGAGGCCTACCGGCTCCTGCGCGAGGCCGGCGCGGCGCAGCGGCGCATCATCGTGATCAGCGACCTCGCCCGCGGCGGCTGGGACCGCGCCTCGCTGGGCGAACTCCCGCTGTTCGATGCCGCGGTGCCGGTGCGGGTGCTGCGCCTCGGCGGCGACGGCGCGCGCAACCGCGCCGGCGTGGTGCGCATCGGGGCTCGCGGCGAGAGCCGGGTCGCGGGCGAGCCGCGCGTGGTGCGCGCCGAGATCGCGAACGCCGGGCCGGAGAAGCGTGCTCCCCGTCGAACTCTGGCTCGACGGCAGTCTCGCGGCCAGCCGTCTCGAGACCGTGCCGCCCGGCACGAGCGCCGCGGTGGAGTTCACGCTGCGGCCCCCGGCGGCCGGGGCGCAGCGAGTCGAGGTGCGCCTGCCCCCCGATCGCTATCCGGCCGACGATCGCCGCTGGCTGGGGATCGAGGTGACCTCCCCGCTGAGCGTGCTCGCCATCGACGGGGAGCCCGGTGCTTCGCTCACCCAGAGCGAAACGTTTTTCCTGCGGGAGGCGCTGCGGTTCGAGCGGCTGGCGGTGACCGTCCCGGTTGACGTCGCCGTCGCCGGGCCCGAGCTGCCCGCCGCGCCCGTCCCCGCCGGGACTGCGGTTGTCATCGTGGCGAACGTCCGGGCTCCGGGCGAGAAGGCCGGAAGGCTGCTTGCCGACTATGTCGCGGCGGGGGGGTCTCTGCTGGTCTTCTGGGGCGGCGCGTGCGACGCGGAAGCCTGGCGCCGGGCACTGTCCCGGTCTGCTGCCGGCGCCGGTGGCCGGGACCGATCTGGCCCCGCCGGAGCGACCGTGGCGCATCGGCGAGGTGGACTATGCGGCGCCGCCGCTCGTCGTCTTCCGTCCGCCCGCGAACGGAACATTTGCCACCGCCTCGTTCACGCTGCGGGCCCGGCTCGGTCCGCCGACACCGGCCGCCCGCGTGCTGGCGCGCTTCGAGGACGGGGCGCCCTGGTTGATCGAGCAGCAGGTGGGGCGCGGGCGCGTCGTCTTTGCCGCGTCGACCGCCGACCTCGAGGGCAACGACCTGGCGACGCGACCGGTCTACGTGCCCCTGGTGCAGCGTCTGGTGCTCTGGCTGGCCGACAGCCTCGAGGAGGCGTCGGATGTCGAGCGGACCGCCGGCGAAGCGCTCGAGTTCACGGGAGGGGCGGAACTCGTCGGCACCCGGGTCGGCATCGAAACTCCGGGCGGCCTCCGCCGCGAGGTCGAGTTCCGGGCGGCGTCGACCGGCAGCCTCGCGGTCGCGGGCGAGACGGGGGAGATCGGGTTCTACCGCTGGTCGCGTCCGGGCCGCTCCGGCTTCGCAGCGGTGAACGTCCCGGCCGCGGAATCGGATCTCACCCCGCTTGTCGCGGACGAGATCGAGGAGCGCCTGCGTCCGGTGCGTGCCGAGCTCGTCGAGGTGTCGCCCTCCGGGGCCGCGGCCGACCCGGCCCGGCTCGGCGTGCGGAGTCTGACCCGGCCGCTGCTGCTGGCGCTGCTGGCGACCCTGGTCCTCGAGTCGGTCATCGCCGGCCCGCGCATCTCCTGGAAGGAGCTTGTGCGCCGGAGGCGGACCCCGTCGGCCACCGAGGTTGATCCCCGGAGCGGGCAGGTTGTCCGACAACTCCGCGTCGAGCGGGCGCAATCGCGGGAACCCCGCCCCTACGTGACGGTGCGTCGAGCGGTGGGAGGTTTCCCGCCCGCCGCCGCGCTCGAGTTCGCAGCAGACGAGCAGGCGCTTTGTTCCCGCGTGAACGCGGCAGCGCTCCGCCGGACGCAGCCCGGCGACCCAGACGATGCCGTCCCGGTCGCAGACCAGGGGCACCCGGGAGCGCTGGTCTGCCGGAATTTTTGCCTCGATGAGGAGTTCCTTGAGTTTTTTCTCCGCGGGGAGCCCGAGCGGGCGGAAGCGATCCCCGGGACGGCGGCCGCGAATCGACAGCGGCGGATTCAGACTGTGCAGATCGAGTGCCACGCGCGTCGGATCGGCGCCAAACGCGCGCGGGTCGAACCGCGCGCGTCTGGCGCGGACGCGCGCCGTCACGATGTCTCCGCCGGGAAGGACGACGCGACCGGGCATCATCAGCGCGATCGGGCGCCGGGCGGTCACCCGCGCCGCGGGCGTCGCGCGTGCGAGAATCAGCCCGGCGCCGTCGCGGCGGCAGCTGACGCCTCCCGGAACGTCCCAGGATCGGGCGCCGCTGCCGGGGTCCAGGAGCGCTTCGACGTGGCGGCTCGAGAAATCAGCGGGCCGGCGCGCAACGGCGCGCAGCGCCAGCAGCAGCGCGCGCGAGAGCACGGCGGGGTGTGTCGCCGCGAGCAGCTCGTCGGTGAACGCGTACCGCTTCGGTCCGGTCGCCGCGGCCTCGAGAAGGCGCGCCGCGTGCGTCTCGATGAAGTCGGTGTCGCGCCGCAGCATCTCCGCCAGGGTGCAGAGTCTCTCGACGATGCGCGGGTTGTACTGCTGCGCGAGAACCGGCAGCAGGTCCAGGCGCAGCCGGTTTCGCAGGTAGCGCCGCGTGCGGTTGGTGGCGTCGGTGCGCCAGCGCACCCCGCGCGCGGCGAGCCAGCTCTCGATCGCGGCCCGGCGCGCGAAGAGCAGCGGGTGCACCAGGCGCCCCTCGTGGCTCGAGGGCGAGATGCCGCCGAGACCCGCGGGTCCGGCTCCCGCCAAAAAGCGCATCAGCATGGTCTCGGACTGGTCGTCCCCGGTGTGCCCGAGCGCCACGATCGCCCGTCTCCGCCGCGCCAGGCCGAGCAGGAATCCGAGCCGCACCTCGCGGGCGAGTTCCTGCACCGAGGCCGAGCGGCGCATCCGCGGGGTGAAGGCGGCCCCGAGACCGAGGTGGAAACGCAGGCCGAGGCGCCGCGCCATCGCTTCGACGGCGGCGGCGTCGCGCTCCGGCCTGGCGCCCGCGCAGCCGGTGGTTGAAGTGGGCGACCTCGAGGGTGATGCCGAGACGCTCCCGGGCCGCGAGCAGCAGGTGGGCCAGGCAGGTCGAGTCGGCGCCGCCGGAGACCGCGGCGATGACCCGCGAGCCCGTCGGGATGAGCCGGTGGCGGGCGGTGTACGTCAGAAATTCCGGGAGCAGCGGCGGGGAGGCCGCGCGCGTGCGGGGGACAGATTTGTTTCCCTTCCCTGATCAGGATCCGGGTGACCTGCGCCCGTGGGGAAAATAAACCTGTCCCCTTTTCGCCGTCAGGTCCGGAACTGGGAGAGCGTTTTCTTCAGGTGCTCCGACAGTTGCCCGAAGGAGTCGACGATCTGCTTCATCCGGGTCACGACGGCCATCGTCTCGCGGGCGGCCGCCTGGATGGTCGCGACCTCGCTGACGGAGCGTTCCGAGAGTTGCCGGCCCTCCTGCGAGCCCTGGTTCACCTGGCGCGCCAGCACCGTCGCGCTCTCGCTGGCCTTGGCGATGAGCCGCGCCCCCGAGGTCTGCTCGACGGTCGCCCGGCGCACCTGCTCGGCCATGTCGCGCATCCCGTCGACCGCGCGCATGACGGCCTCGCTCCCGCGGGCCTGTTCGGTCGTCGCCCGCAGGATTTCGGCCGAGCGGTCCGCGACCTCCTGGACGGCCCGCGCCACCTCGCGGCTGCCGGCGGCCTGCTCCCCCGTGGCCTCGGCGATGCGGGCGCTCATCTCGGTGGCGCGCTCGGCGCTGGTGATGATCTGCTTGAGCGCGGCGTTGGTGCGGCCGACGGCCTGCACGCCGGTGTCCACGCGCGTGACGCCGTCGCGCACCAGCAGGCCGACGTTGCGGCTCTCCTCCTGGATGCCGGCGATGACCTTGGCGATTTCCTTGGTCGAGTTCGACGTGCGCTCGGCCAGCTCGCGGATCTCTTCGGCGACCACGGCGAAACCGCGCCCGTGCTCGCCGGCCTGGGCGGCGATGATCGCCGCGTTGAGCGCCAGCAGGTTCGTCTGCTCGGCGACGTCGTCGATGACCACGAGGATCTCGCCGATGTTGTCGACGCTCCCGCCGAGCTTCTCGATCGTCCCCGCCAGCGTGAGGACCGACGAGCGGATCGTGCGCATCTCGCCCATGGCCTCCTCGACCGCGCCGCCGCCCTCGTCGCAGGGCGTTCTCCCGGACCTGCTCGGAGAGCTGGCGCGAGTTCTGGGCCAGCGACTGGACCTCCTTGACGCTGGCGTCGATCTCGGTCACCGCGGCCGAGGTCTTGGCGATCAGCAGCGTGAACGACTCGACGTTGCGGGCGATCTCCTTGTTCGACGACCAGGACCTCCTCGACGGAGGCGGAGGTCTGGGAGACGTTCTCCGAAAGGGCCCCCGCGTTGCCGGCCACCTGCTCGATGGAGGCGATCATCTCCATGATCGAGGACGACGTCTCCTCCGAGGTGCGCGTCAGCTGCTCCATCGATCGCGAAACCGACCGCGCCTGGTCGTTCATGTGGTTGATGAAGACCGAGATCTCCTCGAGCGAGCGGGACTGCGCCCCGGCCCCGGATTCGAGGCTGGCGGCGAGCGTCGAGACGTCTGCCGACGGAGCGGTCCAGTTCCTGGAACGCGGCGGCGGTGCGCCCCTGCAGCTCGCGCAGGCTGCGGAGCATGTGGTTGAAGGCGGAGTAGAGGTCGAAAATCTCGTCCCGCGTCCGGATTTCGATGGTCTGGGTCAAATCGCCCTCGGCGACGGCGTTGGCGACCGTGACCAGCCGCACCACGGGGCGGCCGATCTGTGTCGTGATGAAGAGCATGATCAGCGCGAGCGTCGTGGCGAAGGAGAGCGTCCCGGTGATCAGGGCGGTTCTGGTGTTCGCGCTGACCTGGCCCGAGATCGCCGATTCCCGGACGCCGAGCACGACCGCGCCGACGTACCGGCCGGCGCCGTCGCGGATCGGGCAGCACCGTGGTGTAGACGGTCTCCTCCCCCGACCTGGTCGTGCCCGAGAGCGCCTCCCGCGCCTCCGAGGCGCCGGCGGGGAGGATGTCGCCGGCCGGCCGGCCGACGAGAGCCGGGTTGCTGTGGAAGACGGCGGTCCCCGCGGCGTCGACCACCAGCGCCAGCGCCAACTCGGGGTTCTCCAGCACGAGTTCCTCGCAGCGCTTGGAGGCGTCCTCGAGATCCTTGAGGCCGAGTCCGAAATCCAGCACCTTGCGGATGTCCTTGACGAGCAGTCCGCCGAGCACGGACGCCTTCATCTCGAGTCCGCGCCGCAACTCGCGAACGAGCAGGCGCGAGGTGAAGAAGGAGTTGAGCCCGAGCACCAGCACGAGGATCAGGCCGACGATAATGGCCGCCTTGGTGCGCAGTCTCAGTGATGCGATATTCGTCTGCATCGTCGGCTACCTCGCGTGATCCGTGGGCAGTCCGCTGAACAAGACCCGTCTGCGGCGGGGGAGGGCATGAACCCCGCCGCCTCGCACGCATCCGGACCTTTTTGAGCGGCCTGCCTGTTGAGAGTTCATCGAAATCTCCTCGTGCCCGCCGGGACAGCGAAAGATCCCCGTGCCAGTTCCACTCCGGCGGCGAGTATATACGTTAATATTTCCCATGCAAACAGATTTCACGCGGTTTGTGCGGGTGTTTCGTGTATGATACCCGTCGGATTGATACGATGAATAAAGCGCAGATTCTTCGCCACGGCCACGACGCTCCCGGCCCTGGCCATCCTCCTGGCGGGAGGACTTGCGCAGCGTGCGCAGTCCCGGGAATCCGCCGTTGACCCGGGGCTCCTGGTCCGGATCGAAGCGCGCTTCGTCGACCGGGCCAGCGGCGACGGAAGCCGGCTGGGGCGCCACCGGGCAGATACTCCTCCCCCCGCAGCCCGGCGATCCGGCGTTGCAGCGCTGGCGGCAGGCGCGCACGGTGGCGACCTCGCTTTCGCGCCAGAGCGTGACGCTGGATCGGGGGGCACGGGGCCTGATCAGGGTCGGCCGCGGGATTCCCTTCGCCGGTTGGTACCTGCGCTACGGCACCCGCTGCGGCGTGCTCGAGGCGGGCACCGAGTGGCGGGAGGTTGAGTCCGCTCTCGAGGTCGGGGCCTGGTCGCAGGCTGTGGACGGTACCGTCCGCCTTGCGATCGCGCCCGAATTCAGCTACCTCACGGGCCGCACGCGCTCGCAGCGTTTCCTTCCCCGGCGAGCGCATCGAGATCGACGTCGCTCCCGGCACCGAAGTCCGCTTCGCCCCGCCGGCGGCCCTTGCGGCATTTTACAGCCGGCTGCTTGCCGGCTACGACCCCCTGCGGCGCGTCTGGCCGGTGGAGCTGATGCTGCGCGTCGATTTCGTCGATCCGGCGGAACCCTGACGGTCGTCCCGGCCGCGGTGCTGAAGCTCAATCCGCACACCCCTTCGGCCCCCTTCGGTGGTCTTTGCGAACCTGTTCATTATTCGGGCATAATCTGTTATAATGCTTGGCATTTCACGGCAGGGTCCGGATGGCCGGGTCCGTTTCTTCCGCCAGCCAAACCGCGGCGCCGGGCCGCCAAGGAGACACCGCACCATGACCAGCGCCACCCGCGACGACGTTCGCAACATCGCCATCATCGCCCACGTCGACCACGGCAAGACCACGCTCGTCGACGCCCTGCTCTGGCAGAGCGGGACCTTCCGCGCCAACGAGACCGTCGCCGACCGCGTCATGGACTCGATGTCGCTCGAGCGCGAGAAGGGCATCACGATCATGGCCAAGAACACCTCCGTGGAGTTCGGCGGCGTGCACATCAACATCGTCGACACCCCGGGGCACGCGGACTTCGGCGGCGAGGTCGAGCGCACGCTCTCGATGGTCGACGGCGTGATGCTGCTCGTCGACGCGAGCGAGGGGCCGCTGCCCCAGACGCGCTTCGTGCTCGGCAAGGCGCTCGAGAAGAAGCTCACGCCGATCGTGGTGATCAACAAGATCGACCGCCCCGACGCGCGCACGAAGGAGGTCCTCGACGAGGTCTACGATCTGTTCATCGACCTCGACGCCACCGAGGACCAGCTCGATTTCCCGGTCTTCTACTGCAACGCGCGCAAGGGGACCTGCCGCACCAGCCTCGACGGCGAGGACCAGCTGCTGATGCCGCTGCTCGAGGCGATCGTCAAGACGGTGCCCGCCCCGCGCTACGACCCGGAGCTGCCGCTGCAGCTGCTGGTGACGAACATCGACTACGACGACTACATCGGCCGGCTGATCGTCGGCCGGATCTTCAACGGCACGATCCGCAAGGACCAGCAGGCCGCGCTCTGCCGGCTCGACGGCGAGGTCGTGACCGCGAAGATCACCGGGCTCTTCGGCCAGGACGGCCTGAAGCGGGTACCGATCGCCGAGGCGGGCCCGGGCGACATCGTGGCGCTCTCCGGCTTTTCCGACGTGCACATCGGCGAGACGGTCTCGTCGGCCGAGACGCCGCTCGCGCTGCCGCCGATCAAGGTCGACGAGCCGACGATTGCCGTCGTCTTCTCCGTCAACTCCTCGCCGCTCTCCGGCCGCGACGGGAAATACGTCACCTCGCGCCACCTGCGGGAACGGCTCGCCAAGGAGAGCCTGGCCAACGTCTCGATCCGCATCGAGCCGACGGACATGCCCGACGCCTTTCTCGTCGCCGGCCGCGGCGAGCTGCAGCTGGCGATCATCATCGAGACGATGCGGCGCGAGGGCTACGAGCTCTCGGTCGGCCGGCCGGAGGTGGTGACGAAGATGATCGACGGCGAGCGCCACGAGCCGGTCGAGATCCTGATCGTCGACTGCCCCGAGGAGTTCGTCGGCGCCGTGACGCAGATGGTCGGGACGCGCCGCGGGCGGATGATGAAGATGGTCAACCACGGCAGCGGCCGCGCGCGCCTGGAGTTCCGCATCCCCGCGCGCGGGCTGATCGGCTTTCGCACCCAGTTCCTGACCGAGACGCGCGGCGCCGGGATCATGAACCACATCTTCGACGGGCACGAGCCCTGGAAGGGCGCCATCTCCCAGCGGCCGAACGGCGCGCTGGTCGCCGACCGCTCCGGCAAGGCGACCTCGTACGCGATCGAGAACCTCCAGCCGCGCGGGACGCTCTTCGTCTCGCCGACCGAGGAGGTCTACGAGGGGATGATCGTCGGCGAGAACGCCCGGCCGAACGACCTGGACGTGAACATCGTCAAGGAGAAGAAGCTGACCAACATGCGGGCCTCCGGCTCGGACGACACGGTGCAGCTGGTGCCGCCGCGCACCTTCAGCCTCGAGCAGGCGCTCGAGTTCCTGCGCGAGGACGAGCTGCTCGAGGTGACGCCGGCGGTCTTCCGCTTCCGCAAGAAGATCCTGCAGGCGAACAAGCGGCCGAAGTCCCGGGACTAGGCCGGCCGCGCCGCCCCTTGACAGCGCGGGGCGGGCGGTTTACAAGCGACGGCGGGAGTGACGCGGTGGCGACGCCACGGGGCAGCGCGGCGCTGGTGGCCGCAGGCGGCGGCGGTGGCGCTGCTCGCCGTCGGGTTCGTCCTCGGCGATCGCAGCGGCGATGCGGAGCCGCGAGCTCCTCGTTTCACGACATCCGGGTGATCCATCCCGAGGACTTCCAGGCGACTCATCGACCCCGGGGCGCCGGAAGTGGTCGCGCTCGCGCGACAGCTCGGCTCGCTCGAGGCGGCCTACGACTTTCGTTCGCGACCGCATCGCCTTCGAGCCATCCGTCCCTGCGGGTGCGCCGGCGCAGACCCTGCGCGAGGGGCGGGCGAGCTGCCTCGGCAAGGCGACCCTGCTGGCCAGTCTCTTTCGGGCGCTCGGGGTTCCGGCCGGCAGCGTCAGGGTCGTCACCGGGCAGGTGCCGCTTGGCGACTCCCTGGTCGATCACGCCTGGGTCGATCTCGAATACGGTTCCTCGTGCCTCCAGCTGGACCCGACGGACCTGCTGGGCACGCACGACTTTTTGCGGTTCCCGGGGCAGGAGTACGTGCGCAGCTTCGTCTCGCGCGAGCTCTTCTGCTTCAACGACGAGGGCTTCGCCGCCGTCTCCCAGCTCAACCGCCTCCGCGGCCGTCACCCGTAACCCGTTCCGGTACTGCGGCCTCTCGCTTCTCTTGCGGCAACGGCTCCCCCACTCGCAGGGGGCACTGTGGACACCGCCGCAGATGGGCCATTTTCAGCGGTCTGGATGGTGGCGGTGGGTGGACTTGAACCACCGACTCCGCGGATATGAGCCGCGTGCTCTGACCAACTGAGCTACACCGCCGACGAGGAATCCGGTTTATAGGGTATTTGTCGACCGGCTGTCAAGAAGGACGCTTGTGTTTTTGCCGCTCGTGCAGTAACTTTCCCGTCAGGAGGGTGTGATTCATGTGCAGCCGCAGACCAGGTGCAGTGTTGTGTGCAGTTCTTGCCGCCGGCTTTCTCGCGGCGCTGGCGGGGTGTGATTGGTTCCAGAGTTCGGACCCCTCACAGCGCAGCAGCCCGGTGATCAGCAACCTGAGCATCCAGCCTTCCTCGGTGCTCTGTGCGCAGGAGTTCACGGTCTCGTTCCACTACGAGGATCCGCAGGGGGACCTCGCCGGCGCACGGGTGACGTTCGAACCCACCGGGTTGCCGGATCCCAAGCCCGCGACGCGCGAGGAGTTTCCTTCCTGGCCCGAGAACATCAGCACGAGCAGCGGGACGGCCTCGTTCCCCTTTTCATTCCCCAGCCCCTGCACGGGTCTCGGCGGGACCTGGACGATCACGGTGCAGGCCGAGGACGACCGGGGAAACACCAGCAACAAGCTCTCCGGCCAGGTTACCCTCACCTCCGCCGGGTAGGTTTCACCTCAGCCGTCAGGGGTGTGCCGCGGGAGCGGGGACGAATTGTCCGCCCTCCAGGGTCAGGGTCCGCCCGCAGGCAAGAGCCAGTTCCCTGTTGTGGGTGACCACGACCAGCGTCAGCCCGCGCTCGCGATTGAGACGCTGCAGCAGGGAGAAGACCGCCTCGCCCGACCGCCGGTCGAGGTTTCCCGTCGGCTCGTCGGCGAGCAGCAGCTGCGGCGCGCGGGCGACGGCGCGGGCGATCGCCACCCGCTGCTGTTCGCCGCCCGAGAGTTCGCCCGGGCGGTGGTGCCCGCGGTCGGCGAGGCCGACCTCCGCGAGCAGCTCCGCCGCGCGCCGCGCCGCGGGGCCGCTGCGCTCGCCCCCGAGCAGCAGCGGCATCTGCACGTTTTCGAGCGCCGTGAAATCCGGCATCAAAAAGTGAAACTGGAAGACGAATCCCACGGCCGCGCTGCGGTAGCGGGCCAGCGCGGTGGCGGAGAGCGCGTCGAGCCGCCGGCCTTCGAAGAGAATCTCCCCGGCGCTCGGGCGGTCGATGCCGCCGAGCAGGTGCAGCAGCGTGCTCTTGCCGGTGCCGGAGGCCCCGACGATCGCCACCGTCTCGCCGGCCGCCACGGCCAGGTCGAGGCCGTCGATCACGGTGAGCGGCTGCTTCCCGCTCGTGTAGGTCTTCTTCAGTCCGCGGGCCTCGATCAGGCGGCGTCGTCATTCGTACCGCAGGGCCGGGATCGGGTCGAGGCGCGAGGCCTTCCACGCGGGGTAGAGGGTGGCCAGCACGCTGATCGCCATCGCCGCCGCCGCGATCAGGGCGACCAGTGCCGGGTCGACCTCCACCGGCAGGGTGTCGATGTAGTAGACGCTGCTCGGCAGCGGGATGAACTTGTAGCGCTCGAGCGCCAGGCAGGTGCCCCAGCCGAGAACCACGCCGAGGAGCGTGCCGACCGAGCCGATGAGAAAGCCCCCGAAGACGAAGACGCGCCGGACCTGGGCGGGGGTGGCGCCCATCGACTTGAGAATGGCGATGTCCTTGCCCTTCTCGATGACCTTCATGATCAGCGAGCCGACGATGCTGAACGAGGCCACCAGCACGATCAGGGTCAGGATGATGAACATGGCCAGCTTCTCGAGACGGATCGCGGCGAAGAGGGCGTGGTTCATCTCGCTCCAGTCGCGCACCCAGTAGGCGCCGCCGAGCTGCTCCTGGACGAGCGCGGCCATCGCGAGCGAGCGGTCGAACTCTTCGATGCGCACCTCGATGCCGGTGGCCACGTCCCCGGTGTCGAAGAGCTCCTGGGCCACGGGCAGCGCGATGTACGCCAGGGAGGAGTCGTACTCGTACATCCCGGACTTGAAGATGCCGACCACGGTGCAGCGGCGCACCGCCGGCGCGACGCCGCCCGGGGTCGTGCTGCCGAAGGCGGAGATCACGCGCACCTCCCCGCCGGGGCCGGTGCCGAGGTTGCGGGCGAGCTCGGCGCCGAGGATGACCCCGGGCAGCCGGCCGCCCGTCGGGTCGGGGTCGAGATCCGCGAGCGTGCCGAGCACGAGGTTGCGGGCGAGGTCGGTCACCGAGCCCTCGCCGCGCGGGTCGATGCCGCGCAGGACCACGCCCTGCACGCCGCCCGGTGACCCGAGCATCGCCTGCGAGAGGATGAAGGGCGAGGCGCCGGCGACGCCGGGGATGGCGCGGATTCTCTCGTCGAGCTCCCGGTAGCCCTCGATGGCCCCGCCGATCTGGGGCACGACGATGATGTGCGAGTTGGTGCCGAGGATTTTGCGCTTGAGGTCGCTCTCGAAGCCGGTCATCACGCCGATGACGATGATCAGCGCCATGACCCCGAGCGTCACGCCGCTGACCGAGATGTAGGTCACCGCCGAGATCAGCCGCGGGAAGCGGCGCGAGCGCAGGTAGCGGCCGCCGACGAGGACCTCGAAGGCGCGCCCCGGGGCGACGACGGGGAGGATCCGCAGCAGCAGGGCGTAGGTCAGGCTCGGCAGCAGCAGCACGAGCAGCAGCGCCGCCCCGATCCAGGGCAGCAGCAGCGGCAGGACGGTGCGGATGTTCTCCGCCATCAGGCTTCGGGCGCCTTTTCCGGGCGCAGCTGCGGGAACAGGATCACGTCGCGGATGTTCGGCGCGTCGGTGAAGAGCATCACCAGGCGGTCGATGCCGATCCCCTCGCCGCCGGTGGGGGGCAGCCCGTGCTCGATCGCGGTCAGGAAGTCCTCGTCCATGCGCATCGCCTCGTCGTCGCCCCCGGAGCGCTCGAGCGCCTGGGCCAGCAGCCGCTCGCGCTGGTCGATCGGGTCGTTGAGCTCGGTGAAGGCGTTGGCCAGCTCGCGCCCGGCGACGAAGAGCTCGAAGCGCTCGACGAGGTCGGGCTCGCCCGGGAGGCTCTTGGCGAGCGGGGAGACCTCCTTCGGGAAGTCGATGACGAAGGTCGGCCGGGGCAGGTTCGGCTCGACGAGCCGCTCGAACATCTCGAGCTGCAGCCGGCCGAGGCCGTAGCCCGGCTTGACCGGGACGCCGCGGCGCCCGCACTCGGCCGTCAGGAAGGCGACGTCGTGCGCCTGCTCGCGCGTCAGCCCGCCGACCTCCCAGAGCGAGTCCACGAGCCGCAGGCGCGGCCAGGGGGGCGTGAGGTCGATCGTCTGCCCCTGGTACGTGAAGACCGTCGTGCCCTTCACCTTGAGCGCCAGCCCGACGACGAGCTCCTCGGTCAGCTCCATCAGCGAGCGGTAGTCCATGTAGGCCGCGTAGAACTCGAGCATCGTGAACTCGGGGTTGTGCGAGCGCGAGAGCCCCTCGTTGCGGAAGTTGCGGTTGATCTCGAACACGCGCTCGAAGCCGCCGACGACCAGGCGCTTGAGGTAGAGCTCGGGGGCGATGCGCAGGAACATCTCGCAGTCCAGCGCGTTGTAGAAGGTGCGGAACGGCCGGGCGGCGGCGCCGCCGGGGATGGCCTGCATCATCGGGGTCTCGACCTCGAGGAAGCCGCGCGCCGTGAAGAACTCGCGGATGCCGGCGGTGATCGCGGCGCGCGCGCGGAAGACCTCGCGCACCTCGGGGTTGGCGATCAGGTCGAGGTAGCGCTGGCGGTAGCGGGCCTCGACGTTGGAGAGCCCGTGCCACTTCTCCGGCAGCGGCCGCAGGCTCTTGGTCAGCAGCGTCGCCTCGGACGCCTGCAGCGTGAGCTCGTTGGTGCGGGTGCGGAAGAGCACGCCCTCGAGGCCGACGATGTCGCCGATGTCGAGCCGCTCGATGACGGCGAACATCTCCGGGGGCAGCGCGTCCTTGCGGAAATACGCCTGGATCTTGCCGCTGGCGTCGAGCAGCGTGGCGAAGACCGCCTTGCCGAAGCTGCGCAGGGCGACGACGCGGCCGGCGATCCGCGCGCGCCGCCCGAGCGCCTCGAGCGCGGCGTGGTCCAGCCCGGCGCCCTCGCGCTGCAGGGCGGCCGCGGTGTCGGTCGGGGTGTAGCGATGCGGGTAGGGGTCGACGCCCAGCGCGCGCAGTTCGGCGAGTTTCCTCTTGCGCTGGGCGATCTGGTCGCTCTCGGTCTCTTCCATGAGGCTCCTTTATTGGCCCTTCGCGTCCTTGCCCTGCACCCGCCAGAGCAGGTACGCGTCGATGAACTCGTCGATCTGCCCGTTGAGGAAGTCGTCCACCTTGCCGGTCTCCAGGCCGGTGCGCAGGTCCTTGACGAGACGGTAGGGGTGCAGCACGTAGGAGCGGATCTGGCTGCCGAAGGCGATCCCCTTCTTCTCGCCGTGGATCTCGTCGAGCTTCTTCTGCTTCTCGTCCAGCTCGCGCTGGAAGAGCCGGGCCCGCAGCACCTTCATCGCGAAGGCCTTGTTCTTGTGCTGCGAGCGCTCGTTCTGGCACTGCACGACGATGCCGGTCGGCAGGTGGGTGATGCGCACCGCCGAGTCGGTGACGTTGACGTGCTGGCCGCCGGCCCCGGAGGCGCGGTAGGTGTCGATGCGCAGGTCCTCCTCGCGGATGTCGATCTGCGATCGTGTCGTCGATCTCGGGCATCGCGTGCACCGCGGCGAACGAGGTGTGGCGCCGGGCGTTGGCGTCGAAGGGGGTGATGCGCACGAGCCGGTGGATGCCGACCTCGGCCGCGAGCAGGCCGAAGGCGTACTCGCCGGAGACGAGCACCGTGGCGCTCTTGATCCCCGCCTCCTCGCCCGGCTGGTAGTCGATGATCTCGGCTGTGAAAGCCGCGGCGCTCGGCCCAGCGCAGGTACATGCGCAGCAGCATCTCGGCCCAGTCCTGCGACTCGGTGCCGCCGGCGCCGGGGTGGATGGTGAGAAAAACGTTGGCGCGGTCGTGCTCGCCGGCGAGCAGGGTGCGGATCTCCTTGGCGTCGATCTCGGCGGAAAACTCCTTCAGGTTGCGGCTGATCTCGGGGAAGGCGTCGAGGTCCCCCTCGCGGAGCAGTTCGAAGAGGACCTCGATGTCGTCCAGCCGCAGTTCGACCGCCTTCCAGAAGTCCAGCTCGACCAGCAGGCCGTTGCGCTCGCGCGACACGGCGGCCGCGGCCGGCGCGTCGCCCCAGAAGGACGGCTTGGCGACCTCGGCGTCCAGGGTCTCGAGCCGCTGCCGGAGAGCCGCGAGGTCAAAGGTGCCTCCTCAGGGCGTCCGCCCTCTCGCGCACCGCGTCGAAGCGGTCCTTCAACTCGCGTTCGGTGTCCATGGCCACCGGCGTCGTCCTCCCCTGCGTTGCTGAAGATCCGGATTTTACCCTATTTGCGCAGTGCGCGCGAAAGACCTAAGCACCCGCCCCCGGCACGGCGAGGCCCCGGGGCGCCGCGCTGCTTGATACCGATGGCGGCACTCCGGTATGTTCGACGCAAGCCGGGCAGTCCGTCGACCCGGCCATCGAGAGAGGAGGGACCGTGACGAAGCACCTGGATGGTCGGGGTGGCCGTCCTCGCGGCCCTGCTCGCCGCCGCGCCGGGCGCGGCGGCCGCCGCCGAGATTCCGCTGACCCTGGCGGAGGCGGTCGGCATCGCGCTGCGGGGCAACGCGTCGCTGGCCGCGGCCGAAGGTCGCGAGAGCGGGTCCTGGGCCGCTCTCGATCGGGCGAGCGCGGAGCGCTGGCCCCAGGTGCAGCTGTATTCCCGCCTTGGCTACGTGAGCGAGGTCCCCGTCAGCCAGATTCCCGGCCTCGCGCCGGTCCCGCTCGCGGAGAACGACACCTGGGTCACCACCGCCGCCCTGCAGCAGCTCGTGTACTCCGGCGGCCGGGTCTCGGCCCTGGTGCGACAGGCCGGGGATGCCGCGGCAGCTTCGCGTGCGGCGCGGCTGAGGACGCGGCAGCTGGTTGCCTTCGGCGCCGAGCGCGCGTTCCGCCTCCTGCTGGCGACGCAGGGGGAGACCGACGTCGCCGCCCAGAATCTTGCAGCCGCCGAGGATCACCTGCGGGTCGCCCGGGAGCGGTTCGCAGCGCGCGCCGCGGCGCGGTTCGACGTGCTGCGCGCCGAGGTGCAGGCCGAGGAGGCGCGCCAGGGGGTGATCCGCGCCGCGGGCAACATCCAGGTCGGCCCGCGCCCTGCTGCTGCAGGCGCTCGGCCTGGCCGCCGGGGAGTATCGGGCGCTGCCCCCGGCGGCGGTCCCGGACCCGGCCCGACCGGGGCTCGACGAGCTCATCGACGCCGCCGTTCGGCAGCGCCCCGACCTGCTGGCGCTCGAGCGTCAGCTCGACGCCGCCGAGGCCGGGGTGGCGGCCGCGCGGGCCGAGCGCTACCCGACGCTCGCGCTGGCGGCGGACTACCAGGCGGTCACCCCCGAGTCGCCGACCGCGTTCACCCGCTGGTCGGTCGGCGCGCTCGTGAGCCTGCCGATTCTCGACGGCGGCCGCATCGGCGCGCGGCGGCGCGAGGCCGAGGCCGCGGTGGTGCAGGCGCGCGCGGCGCTCGATCTGGGCCGGCGCCAGGTCGAAGAGGAGGTGCGGCGGGCCGTGGCGCGCGTCGCCACGGCGGCGGCGCAGGTGCGCGTCGCGGTGCGGCAGGTCGAGCAGGCCGAGGAACTCTCGCGCCTCGCCGACGTCCGCTTCGCCGGGGGGGTCGGGACGGCCACCGAGGTCGCCGACGCCAAGGGGAGTCTCGCCCGCGCGCGCTACGGGCTGGTGCGCGCCGAAGCCGAACACGGGATCGCCGCCGCCGAACAGGAGCTTGCGCTGGGGGCGGTGCCGACCGAAGTGCCGGCGGAGCGCGCGCAGTCGAGGACACCAGAGGGAGCAGAGCAATGAGCAAACCGAATCCGAAGGTCGTGGTTCCCGCACTTCTGGTGCTCGTGATCGTCGCGGCGGGAATCTGGTACGAAGCCGGCCGGCGCAACAACCAGGCGCCGGGGACGCTCTCGGGCAACGGCACGATCGAGGCCACCGAGGTCGAGGTCGGGGCCAGGATCTCGGGCCGGCTGCTCACGGTCGTCCCCCGCGAGGGCGAGGCGGTGCGCCGCGGGCAGGAGCTGGCGTCGCTCGAGGCCGCCGAACTCGAGGCGCAGCTCGCCCAGGCCCGCGGCAACCTGGCCGCCGCCGAGGCGGCGTTCGCCGAGGTCGGCGCCGGGACGCGCGTCGAGGAGATCCGCCGTCTCGAGGCCCAGGTGCAATCGGCGCGCGACGGCGAGGCGCAGGCGCAGGCGCGCCTCGATCTGCTGCAGGCCGGCACCCGCCCCGAACTGCTCGCCCAGGTGCGGGCGGCGGTGCAACAGGCCCAGGTCGCGCTCGACGACGCGCAGCGGGACTTCGAGCGCACCAGCCGGCTTGCGGGCGAGGGTGCGGTCGCCGGCCGCGATCTCGACGTGGCGACGGCGCGGCGCGACGGCGCCGCCGCGGCGCTCGACGCCGCCCGGCACCGCCTCGGCGAGGCCGAGGCCGGGCGCGCGCCCCGAGGAGATCCGCGGCGCCGAGGCCGCGCTCGCCCAGGCCGCGTCGCAGTTGCGCAGCGCCCAGGCGTCGCTCGATCTCGCCGTCGCCGGACCGCGCCGGGAGACGCTTCGCGGTCGCGGAAGCGCGCGTCGAGGCGGCCAGCGGCAGCCGTGGCGCTCGCCGAGGCGCTGCTGGCGCAGACGCGCATCGTCGCCCCCGCCGACGGGCGGGTCACGCTGCGCAACGCCGAGCCGGGCGAGGTGGTCACGCCGGGGTTCCCGATCGTGCGCATCGCCGATCTCGCGCGGGTGCGGGTGCGGGTCTACGTTCCGGAACCGCAGATCGGCCGCGTGAAAATCGGCCAGAGCGCGGCGGTCAGCGTCGACGCGTTCCCCGGGCGCACCTTCCCCGGCACCGTCACCGAGATCGCCGAGAAGCCCGAGTACACGCCGAAGAACGTCCAGACGCGCGAGGAGCGGGCGAAGCTGGTGTTCGGCGTCAAGGTCGAGGTGGAGAATCCGGGCGGGGAACTCAAGCCGGGGATGCCCGCCGACGCCGTGATCACGGTCGACTAGCCCGGACGGGCTGGGCGATGGACGATTCCGTGGACAGCAACCCCCCCGCTCCCCCCTTTGCCAAAGAGGGGTCAGGGGGGGCTCGCTGCCTGAGCCCGTGATCGTCGCCCGGGGACTGCGCAAGTCCTGGGGCGCCACCGTCGCGGTCGACGGCCTCGATCTCGAGGTCGGCCGCGGCGAGATCTTCGGCCTGGTCGGCCCTGACGGCGCCGGCAAGACCACCGCCATCCGCCTGCTCTGCGGCATTCTCGACGCCGACGCCGGCGACGCCGCGGTGGCCGGGTTCGATCTGCGGCGCGAGCCCGAGGCGGTCAAGATGCGCATCGGCTACATGTCGCAGCGTTTCTCGCTCTACGGCGACCTGACCGTCGCCGAGAACCTGCGCTTCTTCGCGAGCCTCTTCCGCGTGCCGCGCGAGGAGCGCCGCCGCAAGCAGGACGAGCTGCTGGAGTTCTCGCGGCTCGGGCCGTATCGCGACCGCCTCGCGCAGAACCTCTCGGGCGGCATGAAGCAGAAGCTCGCGCTCGCCTGCACGCTGATCCACACCCCGGAGGTGCTCTTTCTCGACGAGCCGACGACCGGGGTCGACCCGGTGTCGCGCCGCGACTTCTGGAAGATCCTCTACGAACTGCTGCGCGAGGGGGTCACCGTCTTCGTGAGCACGCCGTACATGGACGAGGCCGAGCGCTGCGGCCGCGTCGCGCTGATGGACCGCGGCCGCGTTCACCTCTGCGACACGCCGGAGGCGCTCAAGGGCCGCATGCGGGGCGCCCTGCTCGAACTGGTCGCGACCCCGCAGCGGCTGGCCCGCGACGTGCTCGCCCGCATGCCCGGCGTGAGCGGCATCCAGGTCTTCGGCGACCGCCTGCACCTCTGGCTGCGCGATGCCGCCGTCGACGAGGCGGCGGTCGGCGCGCACCTGGCGGGCCACGGGATCACCGTCGCAGATGCGAGGCGGGTGGCCCCCGGGCTCGAGGACGTCTTCGTCTCGCTGCTCGCCGGAGCGCCGGAAGCGGGACCGGCCGAGGCTGCAGCGCGCGCCGTCGCGCCCCCGCCCGCTCCCGGAATCCGGGCGCGCGACGACGGGCCGGCCGTCGAGGTCGAGAACCTCGTCAAGCGCTTCGGCTCTTCACCGCCGTCGACGGCATCAGCTTCTCGGTGCCGCGCGGCGAGATCTTCGGCTTTCTCGGCCCCAACGGCGCCGGCAAGTCGACCACGATCAGGATGCTCTGCGGCATCCTCGCGCCGAGCGCGGGGCGCGGCGCGGTGGCCGGGCTGGACATCGTCAGCGAGGCCGAGGGCATCAAGACCCGCATCGGCTACATGAGCCAGCGCTTCTCGCTCTACGAGGACCTGACGGTCGCCGAAAACATCGAGTTCTACGCCGGGATCTACGGGGTGGAGCCGCGGCGGCTGGCGGAGCGCAGGCGCTGGATCCTCGCCATGGCGAATCTCGAGGAGCGCGCCGACAGCCTGACCCGCGAGCTCTCGACCGGCTGGCGGCAGCGGCTGGCCCTGGGGTGCGCCGTGGTGCACGAGCCGCAGATCCTCTTTCTCGACGAGCCGACCTCCGGGGTCGACCCGCTTTCGCGGCGGAATTTCTGGGACCTCATCTACACGGTGGCGGGGGAGGGCGTGACGGTCTTCGTCACGACGCACTACATGGACGAGGCCGAGCACTGCGACCGGCTCGGCCTGATCTACGGCGGGCGGCTCGTCGCCCTCGGCAGCCCGCGCGAGCTCAAGGGGGCGCTCAGCGAGGGGGTCCTGCTCGAAGTGCGCGCCGATCCGCTGATGCAGGCACTCGACGCCGCCGGCCGCGCGCCCGGCGTGCGCGAGGTCGCGGTCTTCGGCTCCGGGCTCCACGTGACCGTCGCCGACGCCGACGCCGCGGGCCCGCTGCGCGCGGTCCTGGAGGGCGCCGGTGTCCGGGTGCGGCGGGATCGCGCCGATCCGCCCCACGCTCGAGGACGTCTTCGTCTCGCTCGTCGAGCGCGCCGACCGGCGCCGCCGCGGGAGTCTGAGATCATGTGGCTGCGGACGGGCATCATCGCCTGGAAGGAGTTCATCCAGATCGTGCGCGACTGGCGCACGCTCGTCGTGGTCATCGTGCTGCCGGTGCTGATGCTCATCCTCTACGGCTACGCCATCAACTTCGACCTGCGCCACGTCGCCCTCGGGGTCCAGGACGAGGACCGCAGCCCGGCCTCGCGCCGGCTCGTCGACGCCTTCGACCGCGGCGAGAACTTCGACGTGGTCGCCACGCTCGAATCCCCCGCCGCGGCCACGCGCGCGCTCGACGCCGGCGCCGTCCGGGCCGTCCTCGTGATCCCGCGCGGCTACGCCGCCGACCTCGCCGCCGGCCGCACCGCGATCGTGCAGCTGCTGGTCGACGGCTCGGACTCCACCAGCGCGACGACCGCGATCGGCTACGCCGACGGCGATCGTGCGCGAGCACTCGGGCGCGATCACGATCGAGGCGCTGCGCCGGCGCGGCCTGCTGGTTCGCGACGGCTTCCCGCCGCTCGAGATGCGGGCCCGCTTCTGGTACAACCCCGAGCAGAAAAGCGTGAACTACATCGTTCCCGGGCTGATCGCCGTGATCCTGATGATGCTCGCCACGCTGCTCACCGCGCTCACCGTGGTCCGCGAGCGCGAGCGCGGCACCATCGAGCAGCTGATCGTCTCGCCGCTCAAACCGCACGAGCTGATCCTCGGCAAGCTCGCTGCCCTACGCCGTGATCGCCTTTTTCGACGTGCTCCTCGTCATGGGCTCCGGTCGGGTGCTCTTCGGCGTGCGCATCGCCGGCAGCATTCCGCTGCTGCTCGCGCTCTCCGTGCTCTATCTCGTGGCCGCGCTCGGCATCGGCCTGCTGATCTCGGTCGTCGCGCCGACGCAGCAGACCGCGATGACCGCCGGGATCCTCGCCTCGCAGCTGCCGACGCTCCTGCTCTCGGGGTTCATCTTCCCGATCCGCGCCATGCCGGAGGTCGTCCAGTGGCTGACGAACCTGATCCCCGCCCGCCACTTCCTCGTCATCGTGCGCGGGATCTTCCTCAAGGGCAACGACCTCTCCCAGCTCTGGCCGCAGGCCCTGGCGCTCGCCGCCATCGGCGCGCTGATGCTGGGGCTGGCGTCGAAGTTCCGGAAGAAATTGTGATATTTCTTGACGATATTTTCGTTGTCCTCGATATGATCGCGCCTGCTGAGGGGCATGTCATCGTGATGGTGCCTCCGGCGTGCCTGGGCACAAGCCTCTGTAGTCTTGCGGGCGAGGCGCCCGCGATATGATGACTCCGGCGGGTTCTCCACCTGGTGCGCAAGGAGCTGCTCCAGCTGCGGCGCGACCCGCAGATGCTGCGCATCATCTTCATCGCGCCGCTCTTCCAGCTCTTCGTCTTCGGCTACGCGGTGACCACCGACGTCAAGCACGTGGCCACCGCGCTGCTCGACCAGGACCGCAGCGTCCAGAGCCGCGAGCTGGCCGAGCGCTTCGTGCGTTCCGGGTACTTCGACATCGTGCGCCACCCCGACGGCCCGGCCGCGGTGGACGCGCTGCTCGACGACGGCGAGGTCCAGGCCGCGCTGGTCATCCCCCGGGGCTTCGCCGCCGATCTGGCGGCCGAGCGCACGGCGCGCGTGCAGCTGCTGATCGACGGCAGCGACTCGATGACGGCGGGGATGGTCGCCGGCTACGCGGGCGGCGTCGCCGGCGAGTATTCGGCGCGCATCGCGGCCGAGCGGCTCGAGCGGCTGCGCGCCCGGGTCCAGCGCGTCCCGGCCGTCGAGGAGCGGACCCGGGTCTGGTACAACCCCGAGCTCAAGAGCGTGCAACTACATGGTGCCCGGGGTGCTCTCGATGATCCTCTTTCTCGTGACGATGCTGCTGACGTCGATGGCCATCGTCAAGGAGCGGGAGATCGGCACGCTCGAGCAGCTGGTGGTCACGCCGATCACGCCGGTGGAGTTGATCGTCGGCAAGACGCTGCCGTACATCGCGATCGGCTTCATCGACATGCTGCTCGTGCTGGCGCTCTCGACCTTCTGGTTCCGCGTGCCGATCGCCGGCTCCGTGACGCTGCTCTTCGCGCTGTCGACGGTGTTCATCTTCACCAGCCTCGGTCTCGGGCTGTTCATCTCCACGATCTCGCTGACCCAGCAGCAGGCGATGATGACGACGTTCTTCATCATGCTCCCCTCGATCCTGCTCTCCGGTTTCATGTTCCCGATCGCCAACATGCCGCGGTTCATCCAGTACGTGACGCTGCTGATCCCGCTGCGCTATTTTCTCGTGATCGTGCGCGGCATCTTCCTCAAGGGCAACGGCCTGGAGATCCTCTGGCCGCAGGTGGCGGTGCTGCTGGTGTTCGGGGTCGCGATTCTCGGGCTCTCGGCCCTCCGCTTCCGCAAACGCCTCGGCTGACCGTGTATCGGCCGGGCGCTCCCGGGCGCTTTTTCGCCCCGGCTGCGGCGGGACGGCGGGGTGAAACCCTCTCCGACACGGGTGTGGTTACTTCGTAGGGCGCCGGGCGCTTGATCCCCGCCCGACCCCGTTGTGGTGTAAATCACAGTAGAAACCTTCCAGGAATCATGTACACTACCCGCCGCAAGGGAGGGTGAGCGTTGGAGGTCACGATCTGGGGGGCGCGCGGCTCGATCCCCGTTTCCGGGCCGGAGTATCTCCGCTACGGCGGCGACACGACCTGTCTCGAGGTGCGCGGTCCCGGTGCGCCCCTGCTGATCGACGCCGGCACCGGCATCCGCCGCGCCGGCGAACGGCTCGACGCCCAGCGGGTGCGGCACATCCACCTGCTCTTCACGCACGCGCACTGGGACCACGTCCTCGGGTTCCCCTTTTTCCGGCCGCTCTACACCCCGGGGGTGCGCATCGAGATCTACGGCTGCCTCGAGGCGCAGAGCTCGGTGCGCCAGATGCTTGGGCGGACGATGAGCTCGCCGGGATTCCCGGTCGGATCTGGGCGATCGTCGCCGCCGAACTCGTTTTCCACGACCCCTGCCGCGGCCATTTCGAGGCCGGCGGTTGCACCGTGACCACCGTCCCGCTGAGCCACCCGAACGGCGGGGTCGGCTACCGGATCGAGGAGAGCGGCCGCCGCCTCGTCTTTCTCACCGACAACGAACTCGGCTCGGTGATCCCCGGCGGTCGCACCCGGGCGGAGTACGCGCGCTTTGCCGCCGGCGCCGACGTGCTGCTGCACGACGGCGAATTGACCGCCCAGGAGTATCACACGCGTCGCGGCTGGGGTCACAGCACCTGGGAGGATGCCCTTGGCCTCGCGCTCGAGGCCGGCGTCGGGCGCTTCGGGATCTGGCACCACAACATGCAGCGCGACGACGACGCGGTCGATCGGATCGTGGCGGAGTGCCGCGCAAGAGTCGGCGCCGCCGAGGCCGGCGTGGAGTGTTTCGCCGCACGACAAGGCGACCACTTCACCCTTTGATTCTCGCCGGGAAACGTGAAAGCATCGGCAGATAATTCTGTCCGGGGAACATCCACCACCGCAGGGGAGGGAGTACTCGATGGCACGCAAGGGCACCGTTGTGTTGATGGCGTCGGTTTTCGCGTTCGCGCTGTGCGCCGCGGGGGCGGTCCCGGGCCAGGCCAAGGTCGAACTCACGAGTGAGGACTGCGCCAAATGTCACGAGACGCAACCGGCGGACGTCGAGGCCGGCGGCGGCAAGCACAAGACCGAAATCAGCTGCCAGGACTGCCACGCCGGCCACCGTCCGGCGTCCAAGAACAACATCCCCCAGTGCAGCGACTGCCACGACGGCGAAGAACACTTCAAACTGCCGAACTGTCTCGGCTGCCACAAGAATCCGCACACCCCGAAGAACATCACCTTCGACAAGAAGCAGACCGCGCCCTGCCTGACCTGCCACAAGGAGCAGATCGCCCAGCTCAAGGAGTTCCCGAGCAAGCACACGCAGCAGGCCTGCTCCTTCTGTCACGACGTCCACGGCAAGAAGCCCGCCTGCACCCAGTGCCACAAGCGCACGCCGAGACGATGACGGCGGCGGAGTGCTCGACCTGCCACCGGGCGCACCAGCCGAAGAACGTCGTCGTACCCGGCGACCGTCGCGAACACCCAGTGCGGCGCCTGCCACAAGACGGCGGCCGCGCAGATCGCGGCAACCGAGACCCGCCACGCCAAGGTCTCCTGCGTGCAGTGCCACAAGGACAAGCACAAGACGGTCCCGAACTGCAGCCAGTGCCACCAGGTCAAGCACCCGGCCGGCATCCTGAAGAAGTTCCCCGACTGCCTGACCTGCCACAACCACCCGCACGACCTGAACAACTTCGCGACCGCAACACCCGCGAAGGCTCCGCGCGCCCCGGCGGTCAAGCGCGTAACACTCCCGCACGCTCACGGCCCGCCGGGTGAACCTGCCCGGCGGGCCGTTTTTCGTCTTGCGGGCGCGCGCACCCTCAGGCTTGTCGTCGTCGGCGGTTCGCCGGTCCCGGCGTCCGCCCCGGCCAACCGCACCACCTCCGCCTCGACGAGCCCCCGGTCTTCGACCCGGTTGTCCCGGGCCCACTCGCCGACGCGACGCCGGAGCTCGCCGACGCGCGGGCCCGGCGCGAGGCCGGTCAGTTCCATGATGCGCCGCCCCGAGATCACCGGAGCGCCGGCCCGGGCCTGGAGCTCCGCCGCCGCGTCAGCCTCGGCCGCGCGAAAGGCGGCGTCGAGGCGCGCGACCAGGCGTTCATCCCCGCGCGCGGCGATGTCGCAGAGCCCGAGAGACCGCAGGACCGGCCAGTGCGGGCTGTCGATGAGTTCGAGCCTCTTCGAGCGTCGCAGCTCGCCGAACCGTCCGGCCTGCATGTGATGCGCGACGGCGAACGCGATCGCCTCCCGCTGTCGCTGCGGCAGGTGGAGTCGCCGGGCGACGGCGTCCACGATCCCGACCCCGGCGCTCTCGTGACCGCGATAGCGGTGACGGCCCGCCACCTCCCGGTGCGCGGGATGCTTGCCGACATCGTGAAGCAGCACGGCCAGATTGACGGCCGGGTCGGCCGAGGTGGAGGATCGCAGCGCGGCGAGCGTGTGCTCCCAGGCGTCCCCTTCGGGGTGCCACTCGATCGGCTGCGGCAACCCCTGGAGCTCCCGGACCTCGGGGAGGAGCAGCCCGAGCAGCCCGAACCGATCCATGAGCGTGAGCGCGTCGGCGAGCGCCGCGCCCGGCTGCGCGGCGATCTTCAGGATCTCCTTGCCGATCCGCTCACCCGCGACGGTCGCCAGCAGCGGCGCGCCGCCGGCGATCGCCGCGGCGGTTCCGCCCTCGATCGTCGAAACCGAGGCAGGCGGCGAAACGCACGGCGCGCAGGATCCGCGCCGGGTCTTCGGCGAAGCGCTCCTGCGGCGAGCCGACGCAGCGGACCAGGCGCTCGCGCAGGTCGTCGCGGCCGCCCTGCAGGTCGACGACCGCCCCGTCCAGCCCCATCAGCAGCGCGTTGATGGTGAAGTCCCGGTGCGCGGTGTCCTCGCGCAGCGGGTCGAAGTCCGCCCGGGGGTCGCCGGTGTCCGCCGGCCCTTCCCGCTCCGGCCCGCCGCGCCGGAAGCGGGAAATTTCGAAGGCGCGGCCGGCGCGGCTGATCACCACGGTGTCGAATTTCTCCGACCGGCCGACCGCGTGGGTCTTGAAGATCGACGAGAGTTCGGCCAGCGGCATGTCGGTCGCGAGATCCACGTCGGTCAGGGGGCGGTCGAGCAGCAGATCCCGCACGGCGCCGCCGACGATGACGGCGAGGCGCCCGCGAGCCTGGATTTCCCGGAGAATCTCGAAGGCCTCGGCGAGCACGGCTGATTGTCCCCCCGGCTGGAATCGCCTCGCGGTCGATGAAATTGTATGCGCGCCGGCGCGTCAGGGCAAGGCGTGAACCCCGTAAAAAACCCTTTGCGCGGCGTTTTCCGGTGTGCTATGCTCCGCGCGATTCTGGGGAAATCACCTAAACAAGGAGGGGAGCACATGGCAAAAGGTAAGGTTGAAGCCCGGCCCACCACGAAGTCCGAGAGCATGGCGTTGATCGCGGAGAAGACCGGCCTGACCCGCAAGCAGGTCGCCGCCTGTCTTCGAGGCGCTCACGGGCGTCATGGCCCGCGACCTCAAGAAGTTCGGCACCTACACCCTGCCGGGCCTTGCGAAGATCAAGGTCGTGAAGAAGCCCGCCACGAAGGCGCGCAAGGGCATCAACCCCTTCACCAAGGAAGAGGTGATGTTCAAGGCCAAGCCCGCCCGCAAGGTGGTCAAGGTCCTCGCCCTCAAGGCGCTCAAGGACATCGTCGCCTAAATCGCATTCCCGCCGCCGTTCGTGCAATGCCCGGCCCGCAAAGCCGGGCATTGCCATTTTCAGGGGTCGTGCGAGATGCGACGGCCACGACCCGGATCATGTTTGACATCCCGCGGCAAGTGGGGTTTATTGACGCCGGGCGGGAGGCGAGACCCCGCTCCATGCGAGAACACAACGCGACCGAGGAGGCCTCATGAATCTGGTCCTGAACCTTGCCCTTGCCGTGCTGCTCTGTTCCACGTCCGCTCTTGCCGACGAGAAGGGCGAGGAGAGCGAACGGCACGAGCAGGAGAAGTTTGCCGAGACCTACCCCTTCTTCCCCTCGCTGCTCGCGACCGCGGACGGTCGCACGGTGACCTCCTCGGAGTTCGAGGACCCCAACATCTGCCGGGGCTGCCACCCGGAGATCTACAAGCAGTGGAACGGGTCGATGCACTCCAACGCCTTCGTCGACCCGGTCTTCCAGGCGCTGTGGCGGATCGGCGTCAAGGAGACCAACGGCGCGGTCGAGAAGCTCTGCGCGGGGTGTCACACCGCCATCGGGACGGTCGCCGGCGAGGTCAAGCTCGGCCCCGACGGCGTCTTCCAGGCGAGCGAGATCGCGAAAAAGGGCGTGCAGTGCGACCTCTGCCACACGATCAAAGGCAGCGCGCGGGCACGAGACGCCGGCGCGCGAGCCGGGGAACGCCTCGATCATCGTCGACCCGGGCAGCGTCAAGCGCGGGCCGTACAAGGACTCGGACTCCCCCTACCACGACACCGAGTACTCCGAGCTGCACACGAAAAGCGAGTTCTGCGGCAACTGCCACAACGTCTTCCACCCCTCGAACAACTTCCCGATCGAGGACACCTACCGCGAGTGGAAGAGCTCGGTCTACGCCCAGGCCGGCATCCAGTGCCAGGACTGCCACATGATGCCGGTCGAGAAGGCGATCGAGGCCGCGAAGACCCTCGTGAAACCGGTCAACCCCGGCCAGCCCGCCATCGGCGGCCCGCAGCGCGAGCAGATGCACACGCACGAATTCGTCGGCGCCAACGCCGTCGTCACCGAACTGCTCGGCGCGAAGCAGCACGCCGCGATCGCCGTGCAGCGCCTGCAGAACGCGGCTTCGATCGCGCTGGAGCTCCCGGAGCAGGCCGCGGCCGGCGCCATCGTCAGGTTCAAGGTCAAGGTCCGCAACGAGACGGCGGGGCACAACCTGCCGACGAGCCTCACCGACGTGCGGCAGGTCTGGGTCGAGGTGGTCGCGACCGGCCGGCGGGGACGAAGTCTTCCACAGCGGCGCGCTGGACGCGGCGGGGACCGTCGACCCGGAAGCCGTGATGTTCCACGCGCAGGCCGTCGACAAGGACGGGCACCACACCGTCAAGCCGTGGGAGATCGTGCGCTTCGAGTCGAACACCTCGATCCCGCCGAAGGGCTCGGCGACCCCGAGCGTACAGCTTCGAGCTGCCGGCGGGCGCGAAGGGGCCGCTCTCGGTGAAGGCGACCCTGCGCTACCGCTCCTTCGACCAGGGGCTGGCGAACTTCCTGCTCGGCGCGGGCGCGCCGAAGATCCCGGTCATCGACATGGTGGCGACGAGTGGCGAAATCCCGCTCGAGTAGCCCGCCGGCCGCCGACGGCAACGCCGAGGGGGGGGCCGCGTCAGCCTCTGGTTCCCCGCGTCCAAGCCCGCGGCCGGCTGAGACCGCCGCGGCGGCTCGCGCGCTTCAGCTTCCCGCCCCGCCGAGCTGGCCGCAGGCGGCGCCGATCTCGACCCCCTGGCTCTGGCGGATGAGCGCGGTCAGACCGGCCTGCTTCAGCCTCTTCTGGAAGGCCAGGACAACGGCCGGCCCCGGCGCGGCGTACGGCAGTCCGGAGTGGGGGTTGAACGGGATGAGATTGACCTTGCAGTGCACCCGCCGCAGCAGCCGGGCCAGCGCGTCGGCGAGAGCCGGCGTGTCGTTGACCCCGCCGAGCAGCACGTACTCGATCGTGATCGGCCGCCGTCCGGTCGGGTAGCGGCGCAGGGCCGCGACCAGTTCGCTCAACGGGTATTTCCTGTTGACCGGCATCAGCCGCGAGCGCAGGGCGTCGTCCGGGGCGTTGAGCGAGACGGCGAGCTTGACCCGCGGCAGTTCGGCGCCGAGCCAGTCGATCCCCGGGACGATGCCCGCGGTGGAAATCGTGACGCGCGACGCGGAGATGCCGCCGCCCGCGCTCGAGGTGAGAAAGCGCACGGCCTCGAGGAGCGCCTCGCGGTTGAGCAGCGGCTCGCCCATCCCCATGAACACCAGGTTGGTGATCGCGGCGTGCCGCGGCAGTTCGCGCCGCGCGGCCTGCCACTGGTCGACGATCTCCGACCAGTGCAGGCTCCGGGTCAGGCCCAGCTCGCCCGTCCGGCAGAAGACGCAGCCGAGGGGGCAGCCGGCCTGCGACGAAAGGCACTGGGTGAGACGCTCCCCGTGCGGCATCAGCACCGTCTCGCACGCGGCGCCGTCGTGAAAGCGCAGGAGCAGCTTGATCGTGCCGTCCGCGCCGGCGCGTCGCTCGACCACCTCCGGCGTCAGGATGGCGCAGTCTGCCGCCAGCGCCTCCCGGGCCGGCTTCGGCAGGGTCGTGAGCGCCTGCACGGTCCGGACCCCCTTGGCGAACAGGAACCGGCGCACCTCGTCGGCCTGCCACGCGGGTTGGCCGATCCCGGCGAGCCGGGCGGCCAGTTCGTCCCGGGTGAGTTTTTTCAGGTCGATCACGCCGCCGCGGCCTTCCCCGCCAGGTGCCCCGTCGTGAAGGCGGCCTGAAGGTTGTAGCCCCCGGTGTCGCCGTCGAGGTCGAGCACCTCGCCGGCGAAGAAGAGTCCCGGAACCAGGCGCGACCCCATCGTCACCGGGTGCACCTCGCGCAGGTCGACGCCGCCGGCGGTGGCCATCCCGTGCGCGATCGGCAGGGTGCCGGTCGCGGTGCAGGGGAAGGCCTGGAGCAGTTCCCGGATCTTCACCCGCGCCGCCCGCCCGGCCTGCACCGCGGCGAGAGCGCCGTCGAGTCCGGCGATCTCGAGAAAGACCGGGATGAGTTGCCGCGGCAGCAGGGTCGCGAGGACCGCCGCCGTGGTCCGGCTCGCGAGCGAGGTCATTTCGCGCTCGACGCGCGCCTCGAGCGTGGCCGCATCGAGACCCGGTTTGAGGTCGATCAGCAGCGGGAGCGGGGCGGCGGCCGCCAGCGCGCCGATCCGTGCGCTCACCGGGAAGACCGCCGGGCCGGAGATGCCGAACGGCGTGGCGTGGACCTCGCCGAACGATTCGATGACCGGGTGGCCGGGCGGGCGGGCGACGAGCCTGACGTTGCGCAGCTTGAGGCCCGCGAGACGCTTGAAAAACGCCTCGCGGCAGACGACCGGGACGAGCGCCGGGCGGGGCGCGACGATGTGGTGCCCGAGCGCGGCCGCGATCCGGTAGCCGTCGCCGCGCGAGCCGGTCTGCGGGTAGGAGGCCCCGCCGACCGCCAGCACCACGCGGTCGGCGCGCTCCGCGAAACCGTCCCCGGCCACGAGAAACCGGCCGTCGGGCTCGCGGCTCACCCGCGTCACGCGCCGCCGGGCGAGCAGCCGCACGCCGCGTTTTTCGACCCACGCGAGCAGCGCGGCGAGCACCGCGGCGGCCCCGCCCCGGGCCGGATAGATCCTGCCGCCGCGCTCGATCGCGGTCTCGACGCCGATCCCGGCGAAGAACTCCCGCAACTCGCCGGAGAAGAAGCGGTGGCAGGCGTTGCGCAGGAACACGCCGTTGGCGCCGAAGCCCTCGAGGAACCGCTCGAGCGGCAGGGTGTTCGAGAGGTTGCAGCGGCCCTTGCCGGTGAGCAGGAGCTTTTTGCCGGGGCGATCCTCGCCGTCGAGCAGCGTGACGGCGGCGCCGCCGCCCGCCGCTTCCCCGGCGGCCATCAGGCCGGCGGGGCCGGCGCCGATGACGACGACCTGGAGACGGTCCCCCGACGCTGTGGCCATGGCGGCAAGACGCGAGACGCGGCCGGCGCCCCCGTCAGGGCCGGAATTCCGCCCACGAGCCCTCGGACTCCCAGACCTTGACGGCGACGAGCCTGCACGCGCCCGTCGTTCACGGCCGGTTCGAGCTGCTCGAAGATGTGCCGGGCGATCAGTTCGGAGGAAGGGCTGCAGGCCTGGAAGGGCTCGAGGTCGTTGAGGAAGCGGTGGTCGAGGTGCGCGAGCACGGCGCCGAGCCGCTCGCGCAGCACCGTGAAGTCCAGGCCCATGCCGGCGGCGTCGAGCGTCTCGGTGGCGGTCCGGACCTCGATCTTCCAGTTGTGCCCGTGCAGACGCTCGCACTTGCCCTGGTAGTTGCGCAGCGCGTGCGCCGCGGAAAACGTCGCGGTAATCGCCGAGTAATACATCGCCCCCCTTCATCCCGGTGGTACCCGCCGCTGCGAACCCCTGTGCCCGCTGTTCGACGGGGGGAGGGGTTGCCCGCCGCTCGCCAGCGCACTCCGCCCCTGCGCATGCTCTCACCGTCAGTAGCCCCGCAGGTTCAGATACCATTCGACGAGCGAGCGTCCCCAGAAGACCGCGCAGATGCCGCCGAGGGCGAGGAACGGGCCGAAGGGGATCGCGTCCTTGCGCGTCTTGCGGCCGGCGATCATCAGGCCGATCCCGACGGCGGAACCCGCGAGCAGCCCGATGAAAATCGCGACGAAGAGGTCGCGCATCCCGAGAAAGGCCCCCATCATCGCGGTCAGCTTGATGTCGCCGCCGCCCATGCCGCCGCGGCTCACGACGGCGACCAGATAAAACAACCCGCCGCCGAGCAGCAGGGCCGCGAGCGAGTCGAAGAACCCGGGCGTCGCGAGCAAGCCCGGGAGGCGGTCGAACCCCAGGCGGTGATGGAGAAATTCGGCGACCAGGCCGCCGCGCGGCGGCAGGAAGAAGCTCGCCGCCAGCCCGGCTGCGATCCCGGGGAGCGTGATCGCGTCGGGGATGATCCAGTGGTCGACGTCGATCAGCGTGACGGCCAGCAACGCCGAGCAGAACGCGGCGAGGGCGAAGAGTTGCAAAGCCCGGGCCGAAGCGCAGCGCGAGCGCCGCCCAGAGCAGGGCGTTCGCCAGTTCGACGAGCGGGTAACGCGGCGAGATCGGCTCGCGGCAGTCCCGGCAGCGTCCGCCCAGGGCGATCCAGCCGAGCACCGGAATGTTGTCCCACGAGCGGATCGGCGCACCGCAGCGCGGGCAATGCGAGCCGGGAGAGACGATGGATTCGCCGGCCGGCAGGCGGTGGATCACGACGTTGAGGAAACTGCCGACCACCGCGCCGAAGAGACCGGCGACGAAGGCGAGGAGCGGGGAGGGTATCACGCGGCGGCTCCCGTTTCCGCTGCGCGTCTCCCGGGGAGCCGCGCGCGTTTCGGCCCGGGATGCGTCTGCACACGCAAGGAACCGCTCGGGGGTCTGATGCCGGTCGCCAACATTTCCGCGGAGTATACATGAGGCGGTGAAATATCCGAAAGGTTCCGGAGCGGACCGAAACGAACCCCCCCGCTTCCGGTTGACAAGCGCCGGCGACCGACCGACAATCCACGCCGCAATGGCGAAGACGAAGAAAAGCGCAGCCGAGAGCCTCACCCACGGCCACCCCTGCCACGCGTGCGGTGCGACCTGCTGTCGCTACGTTGCGGTCGCGCTCGCGCCGCCGCGCGACGGCGAAGACCGCGATCTGATCCACTGGTACCTCTCGCACCGCAAGGTCTGCGTCTACATCGACAAGGACGGGGACTGGTGGGTCCAGGTCGGCACGGACTGCCGCCACATCGCCCCCGGCGGCGGCTGCGGCATCTACGAGAGCCGCCCGCAGCTCTGCCGCGACTACGGGACGCACGCCTGCGAGCGCGCCGACCACGACGACGAGAACATCGCCGAGTTCACCTCGGTCGAGGAGTTCGAGCTTTTTTTCGAGCAGAACTACCGCGTCGTCGGCGACAAGGTCCGTCGCCGGCACCGTCGGTACCGTTCCCCCGCCCCCTGAGGCGCACCGGCGCCGTTCGGCGCACGGTCGAGGGGGTGCGGCGCCTCGACCATGAACATTTCTCATCAGGCCCATGAAAATTATGAAACATATTTGTCCTGTTGGCATGGCTATCCTCGTCCCCGTGGGATTTGATCTGCTACACTGAGCGCAACAGGAGGGAACCATGCAGCTGCCCTTCGGTACCAAAAAGACTCTGATGGGCGCTTCGCGCACCTGCGGCTGAGCGGCGAAACTCTCTCCGACCGTGCTGTCGGAGGTGCTGGCCGGCCTGCCGCGCTCCGTTGACCCGAACCTGCTCGTCGGGTTCGAGACGGCGGACGACGCCTCCGTCTATCGCGTGAGCCCGGAGATCGCCATCATCTCGACCGTCGACTACATCACCCCGGTGGTCGACGACCCGGTCTGGTTCGGGCGGATCGCCGCCGCCAACTCCCTCTCCGACGTCTGGGCGATGGGCGGGCGGCCGATCATGGCGCTCAACGTCGTGAACTTTCCGGCGAAGGATCTCGACCTGGGCCTGCTGCGCGACATGCTGCGCGGCGGCGCCGAGAAGGTCGTCGAGGCCGGCGCCTGCCTCGCCGGCGGGCACTCGGTGGAGGACCCCGAGCCGAAGTACGGCCTGGCGGTGACCGGCGTGGTGCACCCCGACCGCGTCCTGGCGAACTTCGGGGTGCGGCCCGGGGATGCGCTCGTGCTCACCAAACCGCTCGGCAACGGCGTGCTCTTCAACGCCAACCGAGCCCGGAAGTACCCCTACGCCGAGCTCGAGCGCGAGGTGCTGCCGGTGACGGCCGCCCTGAACATGGCGGCGTGCGAGGCGGCGTTGAAGCACGAGATCCACGCCCTGACCGACATCACCGGGTTCGGGATCAGCGGTCACGGCCTGGAGATGGCCGCCGGCTCCGGCGTGCGGATCGTGCTCTCGTTCAAGGCGCTGCCGCTGTATCCGGGCGTCGTCGAGATGTACGCCGCGGGCGTGAGCACCGGGTCGAACCCCGGCAACCGCGCGCTCTGCGGCGAGCGTCTGCGTTTTGCCGCGAAGCTGCGCCGCGAGCAGGAGGAGGTCCTGTTCGATCCGCAGACCTCGGGCGGGCTGCTCGCGGCGCTGCCGGAGGCGCAGGCGCGCGAGTATGTGCGCGAGCTGCACGCGGCGGGGCTGCCGTGGGCGGCGATCGTCGGGCACGCGGAGACCGGGGAGCCGGGAGTCGTCGTCGCCGACTAGTCACCGACACGCACACGCTTTCATCGTAGGGGCGGGGTTGATCCCCGCCCGGATCAGGATCATGTGGAATCGAGCTGCCTGTTCCGGGTCTTCAAGCAAGCTGCTACCCTGTGCGCGGCTGGCCGTTGACAGCCTGCCGGCTGCGCAGCAGGGCACTGGGCGTGACGGTGGCGGTTCGGCACACACGGGGGGTGACTCCATGAAGGATGCGAAGAAATCCGGCGGCATCAAGAGCGCGCTCGAACTGGCGATGGAGCGCATGCAGCAGAAAGCAGGGGGACGTCGTCCCGCTGACCCACGACCAGAAGCTGGCCATCGCCGAGATCGAGGCCGAGACCAAGGCCAAGATCGCCGAGGAGGAGATCATGTCGAAGGAGCGCGTCCGGGCGGCCTACGCGAGCGGGGACGCCGAGGCGGCGCGCAAGGTCGACGAGGAGATCAGGGGCGAGATCGCCCGGCTGCGCGAGCGCGGCGAGAGCAAAAAGGCGAAAGTCCGCCGGGGCGAGTAGCCGCACGGTCACGCCGATCGGCCGGTTTGTCAGGCGGGTTCCGTCACAGCGGCGTCACGGCGCGGGCCATGATCAGGGAGCCGAGGAAGAAGAGCGCCGAGGCCAGCGCGAAGGTCGCCGTCGGCGAGCCGCTGGCCCGATAGAACCAGATCCCGAAGGGGCCGCCGACGATCGCGCGCACCCCGACCAGCGCGACGTGCGCCCCCATGTACCCCGCCGAGTCGCGTTTGCGGGCGAAGTGGATCGGTCCGGTCGTCCAGCCCAGGTTCACCGCGGCCATGCCGCAGCCGTAGACGAGAAAGGCCAGGTAGACCATCCCGACGCCGCGGGCGGAGGCGAGCAGCAGCGGGAAGAGCGCCAGGATGGTGAAGGCGATCCGCGAGACCTTGAGCGGCCCGACGCGGTCGAGCAGGCGGCCGAAGGGGTGCGAGAGCACGGCGACCATCGTGAAGTAGATCAAGCCGCGCGCGTTGGCCACTTCGCTGTAGGCCACCTGCAGCTTCTCGACCAGGAAGACCGGGATCGTCGGCTGCAGCATCATCCAGGCCAGGCCGTAGGCCATGAAGCCCATTTCGTAGCGCCGGAAGCCCCGGTCTTCGCGCAGCAGCGCCAGCGCGCCGGCGAAGGGGCGGCGCAGCGCCGCGGCCAGCGCGGTGCCCAGCCCGGAGCCGAAGAGCCTCTGCTCGACGGCCTCGCCGGGGCGGTGCCGGAAGCGCACCCGCGCGAGACTCAGGCAGGAGAAGAAGCCGCAGGCCGCGGCGGCGGGGTAGACGAAGCGGTAGGCCTCCGGCCGCCAGTCGTAGAGGCGCCCCACCAGCAGCGAGACCGCGATGGCCGTCAGCGCCTGCAGCGCGATGCCGAGGCCGATGACCCGGCCGCGCTCGGCCGGCGGTGAAGTTGCGCTGGAGCAGGGCGTTGGCGGCCGGCAGCGACCGCGCCGTAGAGGAAGGTCGCCGCGGCGATGACCGCGGTGAAGGAGAGGGCCGTGCCGGCGCCGGCCACGAGCAGCAGCGAGAGGCGCCCGAGCATGCCGAAGACGAGGAAGGTCGAGGATTTTTCGCGCCGCTCGAGCAGGCCGGACCACCAGGCCGCGAAGAGCAGCGCGGCGGTCGGCCCGATGACCAGCGCGGTGAGGATGGCGTCGCCGGCGCCGAGGGTCTTCTTGGCGACGTACTCGTTGAGGATGAAGACGCCGAGGACCGCCCCCTCGAGGACCGTCGAGCGCCACCACGCCCGCTGCGTGTAGCGGCCCGACCCTGCTCACCGCCCCGAGGGCAGCCGCATCGGCGTCGTCACCGCGACGGCGGGGGCGGTTCGGGTCGCGGCCTTGAGCGCGGCGGCGAGATCGGCCAGGCGGTACGGCTTGGTGATCACCGCGCAGAAGCCGTGCTCGGCGAAGTCGGCCATCACCGGGTCGTTGGAGTAGCCGCTGGAGACCAGCGCCCGGACCCCGGGGTCGAGCGCGAGCAGTTCCCGGATGGCCTCCTTGCCGCCCATGCCGCCGGGGATGGTGAGGTCCATGATGACCGCGTCGAACGGCCGGCCCTGGCGCGCGGGCCTGCTCGTAGAGTACGATCGCCTCTTCCCCGTCCTCCGCGCGTCTCGACCTCGTACCCGAGTTCCAGGAGCATCGCGGTCGGCGATCTCGCGGACCAGTCGGCTCGTCGTCCATCACCAGGACGCGCCCGGTGCCCGGACTGAGAGTGCCGGCGCGGAGGCCGCGGCCGGCTGGGGCGCCTGCTCCGACGCCGGCAGGTAGACGAAGAAGGTCGTGCCCTTCCCCTCCTCCGAGTCGCACCCGGATGTGGCCGTCGTGCTGCTTGACGATCGGAGTAGGTCACGGCCAGCCCGAGGCCGCTGCCGCCCGGCTTGGTGGTGAAATAGGGGTCGAAGATGCGCTGGAGGTTCTCGTGCGGGATGCCGCGGCCGGAGTCCCGCACCGCGATGCGGACGAAGCGCCCGCCGGGCAGCAGCGGCTCGTCCGGCGGGGCCGACGGTCACGTTCTCCGCGCTCACGAGCACTACGCCGCCGCCGTCCATGGCCTGGACCGCGTTGAGCACGAGGTTGTTCACGACCTGGCCGATCTGCCCCTCGTCGACCTCCGTGGTCCAGAGCGCGGGGTCGGTCTTGATCTGGCAGATAGACGTTGGAGCCGCGACAGGCGAAGACGGTCTGCTCCTCGACCAGTTGCGCGAGGGAAACGGGCCGCTTCACCGGCGAGCCCCCCCGGGAGAAGGTCAGGAGCTGCTGCGTCAGGCCCCGCGCGGTCAGCGTCGCCTTCTCGGCCTCGGCCAGCCGGGCGTGCACGGGGTCCCGAGGGTCGGCGATCGCCTGCGCCAGGTTGATGTTGCCGAGCACGGCCGGTCAGGATGTTGTTGAAGTCGTGGGCGATCCCGCCCGCGAGCAGCCCGACGGACTCGAGCTTTTCGCGCTTGCGCAGATCCTCCTCGATGCTCTCGCGCTCCGTGATGTTCCTCAGGATGGCCCGGAAGCCCGACCGGCCGCCCCTGCTCGTGCACCAGGCTGACGTCGCCCTCGAGCACGACCATCCGCCCGTCCTTCGCGGTGAGCACGGTGCGCACCTGCCCGCCGCCCTCGCCGCGCAGCAGCGCCTGGAGGTGCTCGCGGCACGCGGTGTCGCACGCCGGGTGCAGCAGCTCGCGCAGGTTGATGCCCTGGGCCTCCTCCCGGCTGTAGCCGAGGGTGTCGCACCAGGCCTGGTTCACGTACTCGAGCGAGCCGTCCGGGCGGGCGCTGAGGATCAGGTCGCTCGTGTTCTCGAAGATGTCGCGGTAGCGCGCCTCGCTGCGCCGCAGCGCCTCCTCGGCGGCGATCCTCTCGGTGATGTCGGAGTAGACGAGCACGCTCCCGGTGATCTCGCCCTCCTGGTTGCGGATGGCGGTCTCCACGATGTCGTAGTGGCGGCCGCCGACGAGCCAGTCCGGGCTGCGGAAGGCCTCCCCGGTCTGCAAGCGTGTGCATGAACGGGCAGGGCCGGTCGGGCCGGTCGGTCTTGCAGACCACCTCGCGGCAGCAGCGGCCCACCGGGTCGACGTCGCCCATGCGCGAACTGCTCCCGGAACTTGGCGTTGGAGGCCAGGATCCGCTGCTCGCGGTCGATCACGAGAATCCCCAGGCCGGCGCAGTCGAAGATCGCCTGCAGCTCCTCGCGCGCGAGCTGCAGCTGCGCGTTGGTGCGGTTCAGGTGGGTGAGCACCTGGCGGAACGAGCCGGCGACGATCCCGATCGGGTCGAGGCCGATCAGGGTCTCGTCGTCGAGTTCCTCGGGGCGCAGGGGCGAGGTGCCGATGACCTTGAGCAGCTCGTCGACCTTCTCGCGGATGTAGCGCATCGCGCGCTCGTTCCGCTCGCGCAGCAGCTGCGTCTCCGCCGCCGCGGGCGCCGGGCCGCCGCCGGGGTGCCGGCGGGCTCAGTCACCGCAGACCTCGATCACGTAGCAGCCGCTCTCGCGCCGGACCTCGAGGGCGTAGCCCATGTTCCGGGCGGACTCGGGGATGGTCGTCACGCAGTCGCGGTTGTCGGTCAGAAAACGCAGGCGCACGGCGCGATCGCGCAGGGCCTCCTGGTGGGTGTTGATCTCCCGCAGCGCGGTCAGCAGGCTCGAGGGGCAGATCTGGCCGCGGATGTCGTACTCGATGGTCTGCATCGCCGGCTCAGCCATTGGCCGCCGCCGCGGAGCGGGGGATCACGAAACTCGTCAGCAGCCGCCCGCCGATCCAGGCCCCCGGCAGCAGGCCGGCCAGGAACAGGAAGCTCGACGCCGCCAGGATCGGCAGGCCGCCCAGCAGGTGCCAGACGTTGCAGGTCGGCGCCATCCGCGAGGCGAGGCCCATGATGACCCCGCCGGCGAACGCCGAGACCAGCTGCCGCCCGGGGATGCCGCGGCGGAGGTGCCACTCGCCGAGCAGCAGCGCGGACAGGGCGCTGCCGAGCACGATGCCGGCCACGAGCGGGAACTGGATCGCGGCGATGGCGTCGAACGTCGGTCCCAGGCCGCCCGCGAGTTCGACGCCGGTGAGGGGGTGCCGGTAGTGCAGCGGGACGGCCTGGAAAAACGCCGACTGCGCGACGTGCGCCGGCAACGACCAGGCTGCTCGAGCCAGCCGCCGATCTTGACGAAGGAGGAGGTGATGCCGAGCGGCATCCCGACGACGACGGCGGAGAGCAGGCCGATCACCGCGAGCAGCAGGGCGGCCCGCCACGGCGGCAGGTCGCCGGCGAGCGCGGAGGTGCGGCGAAACGCGCCCTGCCGCCGCCAGCGCAGCAGCAGGGCGCCCCCCGCGGCGGCCGCCAGCAGCACCGGCACGGTCGGCCCGACGCCGAGCAGCTGCGGCAGCGTGACCTTCCCGGGGAAGAACGTCGTGCGCTTGATGAAGGCCGACCAGAACGGGAAGAACTCCGCGTAGCCGGCGCTGCCGACGATCAGCCCGGCGAAGGCCGCGGCGCTGACCAGGCTGCCGGCGCCCATCTTGTAGAGGGTGCCGACGACGCACCCGCCCGCCAGCACCATGCCGACCCCGAAGAGCAGGCCGCCGACGACGTTCGCGGCCGTAGGCGCGTAGTAGAGCGGGAACGGGTAGTTCGGCAGCAGCCCGAGCAGCCGGGCCCCCTCGAAGAGCAGCATCGTGACCACGACCAGCAGCAGCAGGGTGCGCAGCTTGTCGGTCCGCCGGAACAGGAACGAGGTCGCGAAACATCCCGGCCAGACAGTAGTCGGAGCGGTGCATCACCGCGCCGGCGGCCAGGCCGAGCAGCAGCGATCCGACGGCGAGGAGCAGATAGGTCTTGGTCGTCAGCGTCCATCCGCCTATGATGGCAACGGGGGTGAGGATGTCAAGCTTGCAGGCAACCCGCCGGCGTCGGGTCGGGCCTTGTCGCGGGCGAGACGGTTCAGGGCGCCGAGAATCGCCCGGAACGACGCCGCGGCGATGTCGGTGTCGATGCCGACGCCGAAGAGTCGCTCCCCCGCCCCGGCTTCGAGCTGGATGTAGGCCACCGCGCGCGAGCCCGAGCCGCGCTCGAGCGCGTGCTCGTGGTACATGAGCAGCGAGAAATCGGCGATCCCGGCGGCGCGCAGCGCCGTGCAGAACGCGTCGATCGGGCCGTTGCCCGCGCCGCTGACCTCGCGCGGGACCCCGTCGACCGCGACCGTGGCGCTCACCAGCGCCCGCGACTCCCCGCCCGGCTCCCCGCCCGGCCCGTCCTCGATGCGCCAGCGCACCAGATCGAGCGGCCGCGGGAGCTCGAGGTACTCGCGCTCGAAGGCCTCGCGGATCGCCGCCGCCGTGAGTTCGCCGCCGCCGGCCTCGGAGAGCCGCTGGACGACCGCGCCGAACTCGGGGTGCATCGCCTTGGGCAGGGCGAACCCGTGCTCCTGCTCGAGCACCCACGCCGCGCCGCCCTTGCCGGACTGGCTGTTGATCCGGATCACCGCTTCGTAGGTCCGGCCGATGTCCGCGGGGTCGATCGGCAGATAGGGCACCTCCCAGAACTCCTGCCGCCCCCGCTCGCGGGCCCGCAGCCCCTTGCTGATGGCGTCCTGGTGCGAGCCGGAGAAGGCCGTGTGCACGAGTTCCCCGGCGTACGGGTGGCGCGGGTGCACCGGCAGCCGCGTGCAGCGCTCGTAGACCTCGACGATGCGGTCGAGGTCGGAGAAGTCGAGCCCGGGGTCGACCCCCTGCGTCAGCAGGTTGAGCGCGAGCGTCAGCAGGTCCACGTTGCCGGTGCGCTCCCCGTTGCCGAAGAGCGTCCCCTCGACGCGCGCCGCCCCGGCGAGCAGGGCCAGTTCGGTGGCGGCCACGGCCGTCCCCCGGTCGTTGTGCGCGTGGACGCTCAGCACCGCCCGCTCCGGGCGGGAGAGGCGCCGCAGGAACCACTCGATGCGGTCGGCGTAGACGTTCGGCGTGGCCATCTCGACCGTCGCCGGGAGGTTGATGATCGCCGGCCGCTCGGCCGTCGCGCCCCAGGCCTCGAGCACCGCCTCGCAGATCTCCAGGGCGAACTCCGGCTCGGTGCCGGTGAAGCTCTCGGGCGAGTACTCGAAGGTGACCTCGGTGCCGGCGAGCCGCTGCGCCTGCTCGCGCGCCTGGCGCGTCGCCGGTCACCGCAAGCTCGATCACCTCGCGGCGGGAGAGCCCGAAGACCACGCGCCGCTGCAGCGTCGAGGTGGAGTTGTAGAGGTGGAGGATCACCCGGCGGGCGCCCCGCGAGCGCCTCGCAGGTGCGCCGGATCAGCGGCTCGCGGGCCTGGGTCAGCACCTGGATCGCGACCCGCCCGGGCACGAGGTCCTCGTCGATCAGCCGGCGGGTGAAGTCGAACTCGACCTGCGAGGCCGCGGGGAACCCGACCTCGATCTCCTCGAAGCCGACGGCGGCGAGGAGCTGGAAGAACTCGAGCTTCTCCTCGACGCTCATCGGCTGCGCGAGCGCCTGGTTGCCGTCGCGCAGGTCGACGCTGCACCAGCGCGGCGCGCGGTCGATCGTGCGCGAGGGCCAGCGCCGGTCGGGAAGATCGACGGTCGGGCAGGGGCGGTACTTCGTCCAGGGCTGCTGCGCTGCGTGGTGCTGACGGTCATGTCGCTCTCCTCCGTGCGCTCGTTCCGGAGGAGCCGCCGGGCCGCCGGAAACGAAAAAGGCCACGGAGTGCTCCTCCGTGGCCTTGGGTCTGCGGTGTCTTCGGGTCTGCGCGCTGTCCGGGCGATCCTCAGGCGGCCACGGCGGTGGTGCCGGGGCTCAGTCGCAGTCGAGTGCGCGCGTCCGATGCGTGGAACATGGCGGCAAAGTAGCGCAGTGCGGCGAGCGCGTCACGTCAATGACGCGCCTCGATCCGCTCACGGCACGCGCACCTGCGGCATGCGCGCGCGGATGACCGCGCTCTGGCGCGCGAGAAACGGCGTCGTGCCGCGCCGCTCGTAGTAGCGGGGGTTCGGGACCATCGCCGCCAGGTGCGCCGCCTGCCCGGCGTCGAGCGCCGCGGCGGTGGTGCCGAAGTGCCGCCGCGCGGCCGCCTCGGCGCCGAAGGTGCGCTCCCCCCACTCGATCAGGTTGAGGTACAGCTCGAGGATGCGGCGCTTCTCGAGCGCCGCCTCGAGCATCACCGTGATCAGCGCCTCCTCCCCCTTGCGCCACGGCGTGCGGGCGCGGGAGAGGAAGAGGTTCTTGGCGAGCTGCTGGCTGATCGTCGAGCCGCCGGCCACGATCCGGCCGCGTTTGGCGTTTTTCTCGTAGGCCTGCTGGATCCCCTCCCAGTCGAAGCCCTCGTGGGCGAGGAACTTCGCGTCCTCGGCCGCGACGATGGCGCGCTTGAGCTGCGGCGAGATGCGCTCGTAGGGGACCCAGGTCTGGGCGAGCGTCGCCCGCGGGTCCTTCTCGCGCAGGGTCGTCCAGCCGGGCGCGCATGAACGCGGTGTCCGTCGGGTTGTGCGTGCGCCACCAGAGGATGCGCGCGAAAATGGCGCCCTCGTAGAGCGCCAGCGCGGCGACGGCGGCGAGCGCGACGCGCAGGAGCAGCCGCCGCGACTTCTTTTTCATCGCCGCGCGCCGCATCACGGGAGGTCGAGCGAAAGCATGACCAAGCTCTACCGCCGCCGCGGGCGGATGTCAATCCGGTACCGCCGCCGCGCCCGATGGGGTATCATCGCGCCTCACCGACAACAAGGAGCGTGCATGAAGCGATGTGACGGACGCGAACCGGACGGGCTGCGCCCCGTGAAGATCCAGACGGGGTTCCAGCGCAATGCGGAGGGCTCCGCCCTGATCACCGTGGGCGGCACGACGGTCCTGTGCGCGGCCAGCGTCGAGGAGAAGGTCCCCCCGTTCCTGCGCAACACCGGCAAGGGCTGGGTCACGGCCGAGTACTCCATGCTGCCGCGCGCGACCAACACCCGCATGCAGCGCGAGTCGAGCGCCGGGAAGATCGGCGGGCGCACCCACGAGATCCAGCGGCTGATCGGCCGCTCGCTGCGCGCCGTGACCGACACCTCGGCCTTCGGCGAGCGCACCGTCTGGGTCGACTGCGACGTGCTGGAGGCCGACGGCGGCACCCGCACCGCCTCGATCACCGGCGCCTTCGTCGCGCTGGCGCTGGCCTTCGAGAAGCTGCGCGCCGCCGGCAAGATCGCGCGCGTGCCGCTGCTCGACCACGTCGCCGCGGTGAGCGTCGGCGTCGTCGACAGCGCGGTGCTCCTGGACCTGTGCTACCAGGAGGACTCGCGCGCCGAGGTCGACATGAACGTCGTGATGACCGGCGCGCGGCAAGCTCGTCGAGATCCAGGGCACCGCCGAGGGCGCGCCCTTCTCGTGGCACCGCCTCGAGGAGCTGGGCGCCGCGGCCCGCGCCGGCATCCACGAGCTGGTCGCGCTGCAGGCCGAGGCGCTCGGCGCGATCGCCATCGGCCGGAAGTAGGCCGGCCCGGCGATGCGGGTCCTGCTCGCCTCCGGCAACCGCAAGAAGGCCGCCGAGATGGCCGCGATCCTCGGCGACGCCGCGGGCGCGCGCTTCGAGGTGCTGACGCTCGCCGATTTCCCCGGCCTGGTCTCGCCCGAGGAGACGGGGACGACGCTTCCTCGAAAACGCGCGGATCAAGGCCCTGGCCGGGGCGGCGGGCTCCGGGCTGCCCACGATCGGCGAGGACTCGGGGCTCGCGGTGGACGCGCTCGGCGGCGCGCCCGGGATCTTCTCGGCGCGCTACGCCGACGGGCGACGACGCGCCCGGTGCGAGAAACTCCTGCGCGAACTGGCGGGCGTCCCCCCGCGACAGCGCACCGCCCGCTACGTCTGCGCGGCGGTGCTCGCGCTCCCGGACGGCCGCGAGGAGTCCGCCGAGGGCACCTGCGAGGGCGCGATCGCCGCGGCGCCGCGGGGCGCGGGCGGTTTCGGCTACGACCCGGTCTTCCTGCTCCCCGACGGCCGGACGATGGCCGAACTGGCTCCGGAGCAGAAGGCCGCGATCAGCCACCGCGGCCGCGCGCTGCGGCTGCTCGCGCCGAAAATGGTACGATTGCTCGACGTGAGACCGTACACGGGGCAAGATTTCGGGGCGTAGCGCAGCCTGGTAGCGCACCTGCTTTGGGAGCAGGGAGTCGGAGGTTCAAATCCTCTCGCCCCGACCAATTTCCGGGAACCGCGGGCTGTTCCGTGTTCCCGACGAGGAGGAGGCCATGACCGAGGAACTCACCCGCCAGTCGCTCTTCCAGTATCTCAACTACATCAAGCTTGCGGTGCGCGTCGCCGACGAGAAACTCGACCTCGAGCATCTCGACCAGGAGCAGCGCGAACAGGTCGCGATGCGCCACGGCACGGCGATGCTGGCGCAGGAGCTGATCACGCGCTACGGGCTGGCGCCGAAGCCCGAGGACAATTGACGGTAGGGTTCGGTGCGCAGTCGGCAGGAGGCGTCGCCGGTATGCAAACAGCAATGAAGCGAACAACGGTCGCCCTGGCCGTGCTGCTCTCGGGCTTCGCCGCCGTTTCGCCCGCCGGCGCGGAGGTGCTGGGCCGGCGCCACCTCGGCATCGGCCTCGGCACGACCTGGGTGGGCGATGTCACGATCGACCGGAACAGCCTGGATTTCAGCGCGAGGATCCGCCTCCCGGTCGACGGGCACTTCGACATCGTCGCTTTTCACCGACAGGCGATGCTCGAGGGTCGCGACCCCGGCGCCCAGGATGGTTCGAACGTGAAAATGAAGAACTCCGAATACGGGGTCGGGCTCTCGTGTCATTTTCTTCCGCAGCGGACGGCGGACCCCTTCCTCAAGGCCGGCCTCTCGAACGCGATGGCCGACACGATCGTCGACGGAGTGCCGACCTATGCGGACGAGCACCTGATGTTCGAGGTCGGCGGCGGCGCGGAGATCAATCTCCGCAAGAATATTTCCCTGCTCCTCGGCGCGGCCTACCACGGCCGCCTCACGGATTCCTCAGTCGGCGACGTGGTGGCGGCCATGTCCCTGAACGGGTGGCTCAACGACCTGATCCTCGTCGGGGTCGGCGTGGAAGGGGTCTTCGACACCGGTGACATTTCGGCCGTGGTGACGGCGGCGTATGCCTTCTGAGCCGCCCCGCTCCCGGCGCCCGCACCGGGGACCGGCGATCGCGCTGCTGGCAGGCCTGCTCGTGATCGGTTGCGCCGAGAAGCCGGGCGTGAACGAAGGGAACAAGGACAGCGCGGAGCCGTCGCGCCGTGCAGTCGTCCGAATCGTGTTCGATCTTCCCGGGGACGATATCGGCAGCCAGGAAGATCAGGTGCTGCTCGACGCGCTGAGAGACGCGATCGTCGGCAGCGGGGCGGGAGAGCTCGTGAGTTCCGGGTTCGGCATGGGAACCATGGAAATAGTTGTTGCTGTTGACGGTGACGAATCGCTACAAGTGATGAAAACAATTGTCGGCGAAGTCTCTCCAGGAGCAAAGCACCGGATAGTGATGGATGCCCCGAAAAGTGTCAAATCGCTTGAAACAGTGCCCTAGCCCCCCCAGGTGCCATCGGGGTGGACCCCTCGAACCCTGCCGCTGGATGAACTCTACACCGGTACGCTGCTGAAGCCAGTGAAAACCTCCGGCGCTTCCAACTCCTCGCGGCGGTAGGTCTCGACCTTGGGCTGCGGGAATTCCTTCTTCTCGGTCATGGCGCTCCTCCTGTTGTTGGGTTGCCGTGTCACTACAATGTGATTTTTAGTTCTTGATGTCAATCTCGCCCCCGTCGCGCGCCCCGGCGGGGGCTTTGCTTTGCCTGTCTCCTGCCTGTTTTCTGTGCATCGCGGTCTAAGTGCCAGAGCATGGCTGGTGTCGGCGCAAACTGCACACGCTTACGAACAACTTTTCAACAGGAGTGGTGCAAACGGATATCGCTTGCTCCCCCCGTTTCGCGGTGCTACGGTTTTCCTCATTCACCGCGCCGCCGTCGAGGCGCATCGTCCACAGGGGGGCGCACCATGAAAAGGCTCGGACTGTTTCTGCTCGCGGTGGTGATGGTGGCGGGATTGGCGGGGTGCAGCGGGGATCATGAGGCAGACCCCGTTGGGACGTGGGCAGTAACATGGGACTGGAGCTGTGACGGCAAGTTAATAGAGAACGCCGTCTGGCATATTTACCCAACGGGTTCTTTTAGCGACGCCGGCGGAAGCAGTGGGTCGTGGTCGCTGGCTGATAAGACCATCACGCTTGCCTACACCTACAATGTCCATCAGGAAGATGACCCCGGCGACTATGCCATCTTCGTCGGCGAGATTGACGGCGCGGGGATGGAAGGGAAGATGAGTGTCGGACCTGCCGCGACGGGTTGCTGGTCTGCTCACAGGACAAGTACCACACCATAAACGGCCGCTCGTTCCCGCCCCCGTCACTCGCCCCGGCGGGGGATTTGCCTTTCTGCTCGTGTGCTTTGGCTTGACACGCACACTGCATCGCAAGACTTCTCCGGTGTCTGGTCACCCGACAGAGACATGACCGGTTACCTCGTATCCCGCCTTCGTGAGCAGGGCCTCAAGGCGGAGAGCGTCTACGACATTACCGACCCTTCGATTGTCATCTTGGCCAACGAACAGTACGCGCGGGATTGTATCCTGCATTCTCGGGGAGACAATCCGGAAATCAATGGCGCGAAGCTTCTCCCGTCTGACGAATATTTTCAGACTCCGCGGGGTGACGCAGAATACCTCCGCTTAGCCGACAACCTGAAGAGCATGGGGTACCGCTACTTGGTCGAACTGACCGCCATGGACATATCTGCTCAGGCACCTGGTCTGGGCAGCGTCGAAATTATTGCCAAACCGAATGCCCGCGTAATCAACCTGCGGACAAACAGCGTGGTTTGGACGACGCAATTCATCCACTCCGCACAGTACTTCATGGGCGGCGACCTCCATGCGCTCGAACAGAACAATATGGCCAAGACCAAGGAAGGCTTGATTGCAGGAATCAACAGACTTGACTTCTTGTCGGCGTGGGGCATGCGGTAATGTTCCAATTCAGGCCTGACGTACGATGAAAGGACGCCCTCCACGTGGTGGTGTCGTGTCGGAAACGGCGAAACCACAGGGAGGGGCGCCCGAGGAGCGAGAAGTATGTGGGAGTACCCCTCGCGTCTGTCTAGGGGCGTTCAGAATTCGACTCGAAATCAAAAGACCCCACGTCACCTGCCGCTGAAAATGATCTACCCCGGATTGCTCGAAGGGAGTGTGAAAACCACCGGCACTTCCAACTCCTCGCGGCGGTAGGTCTCGACCTTGGGCTGCGGGAATTCCTTCTTCTCGGTCATGGCACTCCTCCTGTGATTGGGTTGCCGTGTCACCAGCATGCGCTTCTGTATGCAAAAGTCAACCTCGACCTGGCCCTGTATCCGCGCAGACTGCACACCCTTGCCGACGGCTTTTCAACGGGAGCTGTAGACAGCGGTTATTGCTTGCTTCCCGTGGCCCTTAAGCATAGGTTGCCGCACCAACTGCGCCTCTGTCGTGCTGTTGCGCAACTGATCAACGTGGCTTTGAGGGTAGCGGCATGAAATGGACCAGACTGGTTCAGCTAGCGGTCGTATTCACCTTAGTGATGGGAATGTTCGGGACTGCCCAGGCCGTGATCAACGACTTCGACGGTGACGGCAGGGATGATATCGGCTGTTATCACCCCACCAGTGGCAGTTGGTACGTCTTCAAGAGCACGGAGGGATTTTGGCAGACTCAGTTTGGGTACGAAGGGACGATTCCCTTCGGAGGAACGCTGCGCTAGCCACAAGGAAACGCGCGTGGTCCTCGCCCCCTTCGCTCATCCTGGCTGGGGCTTTGCTTTGTCCGCAAGTGATGAAACATATTGCGCGCCGACTTGTTCGGCACTATCTTTATTGCATCCACTGCGCCATTGCCGTTCTGGCCGTGGCGCATCCGATCATCGCAGGTCTGGGGGGCAGTGCCATGAAAAGGAACACGAGTTCCCTTTTTCTGACGGCGTTCGTCATTCTGCTCTCTTCGACGAGCGCCGTGGCGAAAACCTCCCCAGCGGGGTCAGCGACCAAACCCCTGCAGTTCACCGCGGGAGGGCAGATCGTGGCGTTCTCATCCAGGGATCTTTACGTCGCATCCGGTAGCCATGCCCTGCGAATCGAGTTCGTCGGAGCGCACGAAGTATCCCCGATCGCCACCGGCCCGACAGGGCCCGAGGGTAAGGCCGCGCCGCTGGATCGCGTTACCTACCCGGGCATCTGGAGCGGGATCACACTCGCCTACGACGCTCCGTCCGGTCAGCTGCGCAGTACCTATACCATCGCTCCCGGCGCCGACCCGGCGATGATCAGGTTGCGCTATAACGCCCCGGTTGCTGTGGATCCCGGTGGCGAGTTGCGGATCGCCTTCACCTCAGGCGCGATGCGTGAAAGCGCCCCGGTCGCCTGGCAGGATGTTAAGGGCCGCCGGGTCCCGGTTGCGGTGGCATTTCGTATCGCATCGGAAAAGGAGATGGGCTTCGCTCTCGGTCCCTACGATGAAACTCGCCCGCTGGTCATCGACCCCACGCTCACGTGGCATGTACTCCTCGGAGGGGCTTTTATTGACATCGCGAGCGGGATTGCAGTTGATGCGAGCGGCAACGTCTATGTCACCGGACAGAGCGGTGGAACGTGGGGTGACCCGATCCGGGCACTTGCCGGAGGATCCGATGCCTTTGTGGCGAAGCTCGACACCAACGGCGACTTGGCGTGGAACACATTCCTGGGAGGGGCATCCTTCGACTCAGGCAACGGCATCGCGGTCGATGCAAGCAGCAACATCTATGTCACAGGAACCAGCGGCGTCACCTGGGGCGCCCCGATCCGGCCGTTTTCAGCAGATTCTGAGGCCTTTGTGGCCAAGCTTGACACCAACGGCGCCCTGGTGTGGAACACCTTCCTCGGCGGGGCTGGCCTGCCTTGGGCCCAATTGCCAGGAAACGATTACGGCAACGCTATCGCGGTCGATGCGAACGGAAACTCGTATGTCACCGGGGCGAGCGTTGGTGAATGGGGCGCCCCGATCGATCTGGGGTCGGGAGGCGACAACGCCTTCGTGGCCAAGCTTGATACCAATGGCATCCTTGGGTGGAACACCTTCCTTGGAGGTAAGGGCAACGGTATCGCGGTGGATGCGGGCGGTAATGTTTATGTCGTCGGGACGAGCTCAAGTTTTGTGGGTCTCTCGCCGATCCGCGCGTTCGCGGGGGCTTCCGATGCCTTCGTGGCCAAGTTCGGCACCAACGGCGCCAGGCTCTGGTACACCTTCCTCGGGGGGGGCTCCTTCGATAAAGGTACCAGCATCGCGATCGATACGAGCGCTAACGTATATGTAAAAGGGCAAAGCGCCACCACGTGGGGCGTCCCAATCCGTCAGTATTCTAGATTGCTTGAAAACTTTGTTGCCAAGCTCGACACAAACGGCAGCCTCTTGTGGAACACCTTCCCCGGGGGAACTGCGTCTTTCCTGCAGCCGGCCAACGGTTCTGGCTACGGCATCGCAGTAGATGCGAACGGCAGCACATTTATCACAGGGCATAATGTTGGGCCTTGGGGCGGATCGACCGATCCGTGGGAGCCAAGTAACGATGCCTGCGTCACCAAACTCGATACCAATGGCGCGCTGGTATGGAATGCCTTCCGCGGGGCGGGGTCCTACTACGGCATCGCGGTCGATCCGGGAGGCAACGTCTCAGTGGCTGGGGCAACCCCCAACAATGGTTTTCCCGGCAGCGAAGATGCGTTCGTGGCGAAGCTTGAAAATTACACCCTGCGTCGTGCGGGGAACGATTTCGATAGCGACGGCCGCTCGGACATCGGCTGCTACTATTCGCCCGGTGGCAATTGGTATGGGTTCAACAGCGGGAACGGGTTTTGGGAGACGCAGTTCGGTTACGCGGGAACGGTGCCGGTGGTCGTTGACTTCGACGATGACGGCGTGAGCGACATCGGCGTCTACCACCCGGACAGCGGGAACTGGTACTTCATGATGAGCACGGCAGGTTACCTGGATGGTCAGTTCGGCTATGCGGGAACGATCCCGGTGGCCGGGGATTTCGACGGCGACGGCTTGAGCGACATCGGCGTCTACCACCCACCCAGCGGAAACTGGCACGTTTTGATGAGCACGGCCGGGTACGGGGAAACGCAGTTCGGCTACGCGGGTACGATCCCTGTGGTGGGTGATTACGATGGCGATGGCATGAGCGACATCGGCGTCTACTACCCACCCGGCGGCAACTGGTACGTCTTCAAGAGTACGGAAGGCGTCTGGCAGACGCAGTTTGGGTACGCGGGTACGATCCCTGTGGTGGGTGACTACGATGGCGATGGCATGAGCGACATCGGCGTCTACTACCCACCCGGCGGCAACTGGTACGTCTTCAAGAGCACGGAAGGCTTCTGGCAGACTCAGTTTGGGTACGCGGGTACGATCCCTGTGGTGGGTGATTACGATGGCGATGGCATGAGCGACATCGGCGTCTACTACCCACCCGGCGGCAACTGGTACGTCTTCAAGAGCACGGAGGGATTTTGGCAGACTCAGTTTGGGTACGAAGGGACGATTCCCTTCGGAGGAACGCTGCGCTAGCCACAAAGAAAAGCGTGGTCCTCGCCCCCGTCGCTCACCCCGGCGGGGGCTTTTCTTTGTCCACAAGTGATGAAACATATTGCGCGCCGACTTGTTCGGCACTATCTTAATTGCATCCACTGCGCCATTGCCGTTCTGGCCGTGGCGCATCCGATCATCGCAGGTCTGGGGGGCAGTGCCATGAAAAGGAACACGAGTTCCCTTTTTCTGACGGCGTTCGTCATTCTGCTCTCTTCGACGAGCGCCGTGGCGAAAACCTCCCCCGCGGGGTCAGCGACCAAACCCCTGCAGTTCACCGCGGGAGGGCAGATCGTGGCGTTCTCATCCAGGGATCTTTACGTCGCATCCGGTAGCCATGCCCTGCGAATCGAGTTCGTCGGAGCGCACGAAGTATCCCCGATCGCCACCGGCCCGACAGGGCCCGAGGGTAAGGCCGCGCCGCTGGATCGCGTTACCTACCCGGGCATTTGGAGCGGGATCACACTCGCCTACGACGCTCCGTCCGGTCAGCTGCGCAGTACCTATACCATCGCTCCCGGCGCCGACCCGGCGATGATCAGGTTGCGCTATAACGCCCCGGTTGCTGTGGATCCCGGTGGCGAGTTGCGGATCGCCTTCACCTCAGGCGCGATGCGTGAAAGCGCCCCGGTCGCCTGGCAGGATGTTAAGGGCCGCCGGGTCCCGGTTGCGGTGGCATTTCGTATCGCATCGGAAAAGGAGATGGGCTTCGCTCTCGGTCCCTACGATGAAACTCGCCCGCTGGTCATCGACCCCACGCTCACGTGGCATGTACTCCTCGGAGGGGCTTTTATTGACATCGCGAGCGGGATTGCAGTTGATGCGAGCGGCAACGTCTATGTCACCGGACAGAGCGGTGGAACGTGGGGTGACCCGATCCGGGCACTTACCGGAGGATCCGATGCCTTTGTGGCGAAGCTCGACACCAACGGCGACTTGGCGTGGAACACATTCCTGGGAGGGGCATCCTTCGACTCAGGCAACGGCATCGCGGTCGATGCAAGCAGCAACATCTATGTCACAGGAACCAGCGGCGTCACCTGGGGCGCCCCGATCCGGCCGTTTTCAGCAGATTCTGAGGCCTTTGTGGCCAAGCTTGACACCAACGGCGCCCTGGTGTGGAACACCTTCCTCGGCGGGGCTGGCCTGCCTTGGGCCCAATTGCCAGGAAACGATTACGGCAACGCTATCGCGGTCGATGCGAACGGAAACTCGTATGTCACCGGGGCGAGCGTTGGTGAATGGGGCGCCCCGATCGATCTGGGGTCGGGAGGCGACAACGCCTTCGTGGCCAAGCTTGATACCAATGGCATCCTTGGGTGGAACACCTTCCTTGGAGGTAAGGGCAACGGTATCGCGGTGGATGCGGGCGGTAATGTTTATGTCGTCGGGACGAGCTCAAGTTTTGTGGGTCTCTCGCCGATCCGCGCGTTCGCGGGGGCTTCCGATGCCTTCGTGGCCAAGTTCGGCACCAACGGCGCCAGGCTCTGGTACACCTTCCTCGGGGGGGCCTCCTACGACAGTGGCATCGGCATCGCGGTCGACGCGAGCGCCAACGTGTATGTAACTGGGGATAGTGGCGAGACATGGGGCACCCCGGTTCGCCCTTTTGGCCGATTACGAGATGGCTTTATGGCGAAGCTCGGCACGAATGGCGCCTTGCTATGGGTAACCTTTGGGGGGGCTTTTTTGGAGTACGATAACAGCCTCGGTGTCGCGGTCGATGCGGGGGGCGGCGCCTACTTCACGGGACGGAGCGCTGGACCTTGGGGTGCTCCGATCTATCCGTGGGAGGTAGGTAACGATGCCTGTATCACCAAACTCGACACCAACGGCGTTCTGGTATGGAATGCCTTCCGCGGTGCGGGGTCCTATTATGGTGTCGCGGTCGATGCGACAGGCAATGCCTACGCTGTTGGATCAACCCCCAACAATGATTTCCCCAGCAGCGAAGATGCGTTCGTGGCGAAGCTTGAAAATTACACCCTGCGTCGTGCGGGGAACGATTTCGATAGCGACGGCCGCTCGGACATCGGCTGCTACTATTCGCCCGGTGGCAATTGGTATGGGTTCAACAGCGGGAACGGGTTTTGGGAGACGCAGTTCGGTTACGCGGGAACGGTGCCGGTGGTCGTTGACTTCGACGATGACGGCGTGAGCGACATCGGCGTCTACCACCCGGACAGCGGGAACTGGTACTTCATGATGAGCACGGCAGGTTACCTGGATGGTCAGTTCGGCTATGCGGGAACGATCCCGGTGGCCGGGGATTTCGACGGCGACGGCTTGAGCGACATCGGCGTCTACCACCCGCCCAGCGGAAACTGGCACGTTTTGATGAGCACGGCCGGGTACGGGGAAACGCAGTTCGGCTACGCGGGTACGATCCCTGTGGTGGGTGATTACGATGGCGATGGCATGAGCGACATCGGCGTCTACTACCCACCCGGCGGCAACTGGTACGTCTTCAAGAGTACGGAAGGCGTCTGGCAGACGCAGTTTGGGTACGCGGGTACGATCCCTGTGGTGGGTGACTACGATGGCGATGGCATGAGCGACATCGGCGTCTACTACCCACCCGGCGGCAACTGGTACGTCTTCAAGAGCACGGAAGGATTCTGGCAGACTCAGTTTGGGTACGCGGGTACGATCCCTGTGGTGGGTGATTACGATGGCGATGGCATGAGCGACATCGGCGTCTACTACCCACCCGGCGGCAACTGGTACGTCTTCAAGAGCACGGAAGGATTTTGGCAGACTCAGTTTGGGTACGAAGGAACGATTCCCTTCGGAGGAACGCTGCGCTAGCCACAAAGAAAAGCGTGGTCCTCGCCCCCGTCGCTCACCCCGGCGGGGGCTTTTCTTTGTCCACAAGTGATGAAACATATTGCGCGCCGACTTGTTCGGCACTATCTATATTGCATCCACTGCGCCATTGCCGTTCTGGCCGTGGCGCATCCGATCATCGCAGGTCTGGGGGGCAGTGCCATGAAAAGGAACACGAGTTCCCTTTTTCTGACGGCGTTCGGCATATTGCTCTTGTCGATGAGCGCCGTGGCGGCACCCCCCCCCGCGGGGTCAGCGGCCAATGCCCTGCAATTCACCGTCGGCGGACACGTCGTAGCCTTTTCATCCCGGGATCTGCACTTTGCTTCCGGCAGTCATGCCCTGCGCGTCGAGTTTGTCGGTGGGCACGATGTCACACCGATCGCCGTCGGCCCGGCAGCAACCGACGGCAAGGCCGCCCCGCTCTCACGCGTCACCTATCCTGGAATCTGGAACGGGATCACGCTAGCCTACGACGCGCCGGGGGGGCTGCTGCGCAGCACCTACACCGTTGATCCCGGCGCGGACCCGGTGATGATCAGGTTGCGCTATAACGCCCCGATTTCCTTGGAGGCCAGCGGAGCGATGCGGATCACCTTCGCCTCAGGCGAAATGCGGGAGAGCGCTCCGGTCGCCTGGCAGGATGTTGAGGGCCGCCGGGTTCCGGTTTCGGTGGCATTTCGCATCGCATCGGAAAAGGAGATGGGCTTCGCTCTCGGTCCCTAGGACCTACCCCCGGTTGCAGTGCTACTCATAACTGGAGAGCGCCCAATGCCCGATCCGCTCTTATGGCTGGACCAGTTTTCGGGGGGCACTCATTTATCGATGCTCTCTGATTCCGAGGGGCACTGTTTTCGGGTGGCAGGTCCGATGTGCTAAAATACCCCTTTAAAAACAAGCGCCCATAGCTCAGCTGGATAGAGCAACGGACTTCTAATCCGTAGGCCGCAGGTTCGAATCCTGCTGGGCGCACCAGTAAAATCAATGAGTTGCCTCAGGTGAGCGGGAGTCAATTGGAATTCCGCCGGTTCCGGAGACAGTCGGCAGGTTCCACCCGAGGCGAACTCGGGGTCCGTGGGGCTGCCGCGACCTTGGTGGCTGTGGCGTCGGGTTCGCTTGCAGAGCGCTTCGATCTCGTCGCACAGGTCAGCCCTGGCAGCTGTCGTGCATTTTGTGCTCCCAGGAGCCGGACGGCGTGTATATTGTGTTGAAAACGGAGCTGCGTTCACTGCTAACATTGTTCTGCGACTGTTCAGCGTGCTGTGAGAGGGTCACCCGTGAACTGGTATCAACTCGATAGCGAAACCGTATTCGAGCGTCTCGAAGCCGCCCACGGTGGCTTGTCGGAACACGAAGTCCAGGCGCGCCTCGCGAAGTACGGGCCGAACGCATTGGTAGGAGAAGCGGGCGTCAGTGTCCTGAAGATCCTCCTGCACCAGTTCACGAGCCCTCTCGTCGCCATCCTGCTCGTCGTGTCGGTCACGACGCTCCTGCTCGGCGAATACATCGACACCGGCGTGATCGTCGCCGTGGTGCTCCTCAATGCCCTCATCGGTTTCATCCAGGAATTCAAGGCGGAGCAAAGCGTGCGCTCCCTGAGGAAGATGGTCGTCCCGCGGGCGCGGGTGCTGCGGGAGGGGAAAGAGCGGGAAATCGACAGCGCGGATCTCGTGCCCGGCGACATCGTCCTGCTGGCCTCGGGAGCGAAGGTGCCCGCCGATCTCCGTCTCGTGTACGCGCTCGAACTGCGGGTCGAGGAGGCGATGCTCACCGGGGAGTCCGTGCCGGCGGAGAAGATCACCGCGGCGTTGGCGGAGGACAATCTCACGCCCGGGGACCAGCGGAACATGGTTTTCATGGGCACCGTCGTCGTCAACGGGAGGGCCCGGGGGATCGTCGTGGAGACGGGCGCGCGCTCCGCGCTCGGCAGGATCGCGACCGAGGTGCGGGAACTCGGTCCGATGAAGGCCCCGGTGCAGGAGAAGATCAACCGGTTCGCGCGCAATATCGGGATCCTCGTCCTCGCCGCCTCGGCCCTGGTGATGGCCGTGGGGCTCCTTCTCGGTCACGGCCTGAAGGAAATGTTCGTTACGGCAGTGGCGGCCGCGGTCGCGACCATCCCCGAGGGCCTGCCGATCGTGGTGACGGTCACGCTCGCCATCGGTGTTTCGCGCATGGCCAGGCGGGGCGCCATCGTCCGCAGGCTGCACGCCGTGGAGACCCTCGGCAGCACCACGACCATCGGGTCCGACAAGACGGGCACGCTGACCAGGAACGAAATGACGGTCCGTCTCGTTTTTACCGGCGCCCACACCTATGAACTCACCGGCACGGGATACGACCCGCACGGGACCGTGCTCCACGAGCAGATGCCCGTCGAGGCCCGCGAGCTCGCGAAGTTGCAGGAGGTGTTCAGGATCGGGCTGCTCTGCAACGAGTCCCGCCTGTACGAGGAGGACGGCGCGTACCGGGTCGACGGGGACCCGACCGAGGGGGCGCTCATCGTTTCCGCGTTGAAGGCGGGGCTGGCCCCCGACAAGGAGCGAGAGGACTACCCTCAGGTCGCGATCATCCCCTTTGAGTCGGAGCGCCAGTACATGGCCACGCTGCACCGGCACGGCCCGCGGAAGCTCATCTTCGTGAAGGGCTCGCTGGACCGGCTGCTCGATATCTGCACGGAGTGCATGATCACGGGGGAGTTGCGGAAGGACAATTACTTCCGGGTCGCCGACGCGTTCGGCAACGACGGGCTGCGCGTGCTCGCCATGGCCTACAAGGAGATCGACGCCGACGTGGAGGAGATCACCCACGCGGATCTGGAGAAAGACCTGATCTTTGCCGGTCTGCAGGGGATGATCGACCCCCCCCGCGAGGAGGCGGTGCGGGCGATCGAGAAATGCAAGCGGGCCGGCATCCGCACCATCATGATCACCGGGGACCACGCCGTAACGGCCGTCGCGATCGCCAGGAAGCTGGGCATCGTCGGGGAGGAGGCCTCATTCCTCACCGGCAAGGAATTGCACGGCATGAGCGACGACGAGCTGTTCGAACGGGTGCAGGTCGTGTCGGTCTACGCCCGGGTCGCGCCGGAGCACAAGCTGCGGATCGTGCAGCAGTTGAAGCGGCACGGCGAGATCGTCGCCGTGACGGGCGACGGGGTCAACGACGCGCCGGCCCTGAAGGCGGCGCACATCGGGATCGCCATGGGGAAAACCGGCACCGACGTCGCGAAGGAAGCCGCCGACATGATCCTGACCGACGACAATTTCGCAAGTATCTTCAACGCCGTCGAGGAAGGCCGGGTGGTGTTCGACAACATCCGGAAAGTGGTCTCGTTCCTGATCCCCACCGGGCTCGCCGCCGTCCTTTCCATCCTCGGCGCGATGATCCTGGGGTATCCGATCCCCTACGTTCCCGCCCAGCTGCTCTGGATAAATCTCGTCACGAACGGGCTCCAGGACGTTGCCCTCGCGTTCGAGCCGGGCGAGAAGGGGATCACCGAGCGGCCCCCGCGGGACCCTGGAGAGGGGATCATGTCGAGACTCCTCATCGAGCGGACCGCCCTCGTGGGCACGGTCATCTCCATCGGGGTCATCTTCAACTACGTGATGGCGCTGCGTGCCGGCGACTCGGTCGAGCAGGCCCGCACCGTGGCCGTGACGACCATGATCTTCTTCCAGTTCTTCCAGGCGTGGAACTCGCGTTCGGAGACGAGGTCCATCTTCCGGGTCGGCATCCTGAGCAACCCTTTTCTGTTCTTCAGCATGATCACGGCCTTCTTCGCCCACCTCGCGGTGCTCTACGTGCCGGCATTCCAGTGGGTGTTCCGCACCACGAGCCTCGCGGTCCCCGAGTGGATCGAGGTGATCAGCGTCTCCGCCGTCATCATTCTCGTGGTCGAGCTCGAGAAAGCGCTCAGACGACGAAAAGGTCGTGCAGCGTAACGTCTTGTCCGAGAAAATGCCCGTCCGGGTCACGTCTCCCCGAATCGATCCCGTGGCGCTACCCGTGTGAGATCCGTCCCCGCATCAGAATCGATCGAAGACCATGACCTCGTCGAGTGGCAACTGGCCGCCGCGCGGGCGTGCCGGCTGCGTCGCCTTGCCCACCGCAATCGCCATCGCGATCACGTGGTCGGCCGGCAGGTTGATCAGCTTGCCGACCGCCTCGAAATCAAACCCGGCCATCGGGCAACTGTCGAACCCCATCGCCTTGGCGGCGAGCATGATCGTCTGCGCGGCGATGCCGCAGGAGCGCAGCGCCTCGTCGCGCTGGAGTTGCTCGCGCCCTTCGTACATGCCCATCATCTGAACCATCATCCCGGCGACCTCCGGCGGGGCGGTGCTCCAGTAGCGCTCGGGCTGTCGGGCGTGCGCCTTCAAGTCCGCACAGAGTATGACCCAGATCGAGGCGTCGGTGACTTGCGCCTGGTTCCACGCGGCGGCACGCAGCTGCTGACGCAGTGCCGGCTCGCGCGCCACCACGAAGCGCCAGTGCTGCATGTTGATCGCGGTCGGCGAGAGCATCGCCAACCCGATGAGCCTGCGGATCTCTCCGTCGGTCATGCGGTGGGCCGGGTCGTAGTGCTTGACCGAGCGCCGCTGCTCGATTGCCGTGAACGTGTCCATCTGGTCGTCCTCCCTCTGTAATGGCGATGCCGGGAGTCTCCGGCTTCCCGAGGCGGGTGTCAAGAACCCGGCGCGTCGAGCGGGCAATCTGGAAAAGCAAAACCCCCGCCGGGGCGAGCGGAGGGCTGATCATGCGCGCCGCAATCCTCCGCCGCTCCGGCGATTCATCTCGAACATCACCGCAGGCGAGTGAGCCTCTTCACCGCGATTGCCCCGCTCTTTGCAAGAATGTCAAATTCGGGATCACCGGTGACCAGAACGGCCTTCAACCTGACGGTCAACGCTGCCGCGAAGGCATCAGCGTAGGCCAAAGCTTGGGCCGCTTTGATTTCCGCCGCCTCCCAGACCAGATCGTTATCCACTTCGACGAAGCGGATTGGCGACTGCAACAGACTTTTCCGGTCCGCGCGGGCCTTCACGATTCCCGATTTCCTGGCTGTTGCGTAATAAACCTCGCCGAAATTGATCATGCTCATACACAATTCGACACGCCCCGCCTCCGCGGAATCCAGCAGGGTCTGTACCTGGGCGTCGGCCGGCTCCTCGCCACCCAGCCAGGCAAGAAGCGCCCACGAATCGAAGACATACCGTTTCAACGTTCGCGCTCCTGCCGATGCTCCTCCTCGATCCATTCGGTCAAACGCGCCCCGCGGTGGCTTCCACGCAACTCGCGCCACGATTCATCACGAATGGGGGTGAGCACCAGGCGGTCCCGCTCAACGCAGACCTCGAGGCGGGAAGCGCGCTCAAGATGCAGCTCTCGACGAATTTTCGCCGGAATGGCGATCTGGCCCTTCGAAGACATGGTAACCGTGGGCATCTGGCACCTCGCTTTCTTACATAAGAGTAAGACGCACGCACTTCTCTGTCAAGGAGCGCCTTGAAGACGGTCTCATCGGTGAGTGTCCCCTGCGCTTCCGCGAACGGCAGTACGCCCGCGCGCAACGCCCTGAAGCGCCGGACCGCGAGGTCCCTCTCCACCGCATCGCTCATCGAATTCCCTCCTTGTGTTGCACGTCCGTATAGGAAGACTTCATCGGCAAACTCCGGGATACCGTAATAACAAAGGTTCCGACCTGGCTTTCCATCCCGGCCAACTCACCCCGCATCAGACAGCACGCTCTAGTATCTTCCCAGGAGACTGTAAGTTGCGTGACTGGTTCGGCTCCTTTCCTGCCCCGAACCAGCCACGGTTCTCTTGGCCCCGTTACCCCGCCAGGGGCGGCGGGTACGGGGCGCCTGCTGCGGCGGCCCCTGCGGCAACGACGCAGGGCGAGCTGATCCGGAAGATGAGCGAAATCCTGCAGAAGGCCCCGTCAGAGGGCGACTGGATGGTCAAGCCCGCAGACCTCGCGCAGATGATCGCCGAGAAGAAGACCGACTTCCTCGTGGTCGACGTGCGGCCGACCCCCCCGGGGCAGCAGGGCGGGAAGATCGCGGGCTCGCTCTACATCCCCTACCCGGAAATCCTCAAGCCCGAAAACCTCGCGAAGCTCCCGAAGGACAAGAAGCTCATCCTCGCCTGCATGACCGGTCAGCTCCAGAACCTCCCGGTACTTGCGTTGCGGACCCTTGGGTATCAGGCCTACACCCTGCGCTACGGCCACGCCAGCTGGATTCAAGGGTATTTCGCCGCCAGGTTCATCCAGGACGCCATCGCGGGAGCGAACTACCCTGTCGTACCCTGACCCTGCCCGGATGACGGGGGATCAAACCCCTTACCCGTCAGCGAAAGCGGGGTAGCCCCAGTCGGGAATCGGCCTGCCAGGCACGGGGCGATTCCCGGTGGCGGAGCGTCGCGGCCGGGTATATGATCAGACGATGCGCTGGCAAAGCGGCAGACGAAGCGACAACGTGGAGGACCGGCGCGGCATACGCCTGACGCGCGGCGTGGCCGGAGGCGGACTCGGGACGCTGGTGCTGGTGCTCGTCGCGCTCTACCTGGGCGTCGACCCTGGGACGATCATGGAGGTCATCCCCACCGGGGGCGAAACCAGCGTCGAGCAGTCGTCCGCGCCGCGCCCCGCCGCCGAGAACACCCTCGCCGACTTCGTCTCGGTGGTGCTCGCCGACACCGAGGACACCTGGGGCGCGATCTTCCGCGCGGGCGGCCGCACCTACCAGGCGCCTGCGCTCGTGCTCTTCACCGACGCCGTCGACTCCGCCTGCGGGATGGCGGGGGCGGCGACCGGGCCGTTCTACTGCCCGCGGGACCGCAAGGTGTACCTCGACCTCTCCTTCTTCGGGGATCTCGACCGGCGCTTCGGCGCCCCGGGGGATTTCGCGCAGGCCTACGTGATCGCGCACGAGGTCGGCCACCACGTGCAGAACCTGCTCGGCATCGAGGGGAAGGTCCGGGAGGCCCGCGGCCGGTCCGACAAGCGTGAAGCGAACCGCCTCTCCGTGCTTCTGGAGCTGCAGGCCGACTGCCTCGCCGGCGTCTGGGGCAACCATGCCGAGCAGGCCCGGGGGCTGCTCGAACCGGGCGACCTGGAGGAGGCGCTGCGCGCCGCGACCGCGATCGGCGACGACCGGCTCCAGCGCCAGTCCGGCGGCCGGGTCGTCCCGGACAGCTTCACGCACGGCACGTCGGAGCAGCGCATGCGCTGGTTCCGCCGCGGCTTCGAGAGCGGGGCGCTCGCCCGCTGCGACACCTTTGAAGGAAGCGCCAGCCCGTAACCGCCCGGCCTGAAGAAACTCCAGGGCTCGGAGTTTCCCCGGATCCGGGTTGGGGATTACCGTTCAAAATCCTTGATCTTGTGAAGCGCGGCATCTCGAGAAGAGACGCCGCCGGCGGCCGTAGCTCAAGCTACGGCAACAGCGTGTAAGGACTGCCGTCGTTGCCCCTGATGATCGAGAAGTGGCGCCGGTCCGTGGTGAGGATCGTCGTGATCTTGAGGCGTTCCGCGATCGCGGCAACCGAGGCGTCCACGAAACCGATCGCAGCGTCGGCGTAGGTTTTCAGAAGCGCGACGCATCTCGTCAGGTCATCCGCGGTGAAGTGTACGATCGTCAACTCGCCGTCGGCGAGGGCTTTGACGAAAGCCAGTTCGACGCGGCGGCCGAGGTGGGTTCCCATCAGATAGCAGGTTTCGGGGATGACGGTCGATGGCACGAGAAGCCGTCCTTCGTGTTCCTCGACAAAGCCGGCGCACCGACGGTGCCAGGCGTCCTTGCGATCGGCGAGGGCGTAGAGCACCCCCGTGTCGAGAATCGCGGCCTTTATCGCTTCTCTTTTTTCCACAGCAGCTCTTCGTGCTTCTCCGCCACGTCGGCCCGTCCGCTGCTGCCGATGCCGACGATCGAGAGTTTCCGCTTTTTCTTCTTCCGCTTCTCGCGGACATAGAGGGCGGTCGCCTCCCGGATGACCGAAGCGAGGGTTGTGCGCTCCTCGCGGGCGATCTCCTTGAGTTCGTCCATGTGCTGCTCGTCGGCGAAAAACGTGGTTCTCTTCATGGGGCATCCTCGGAGTTCACAGAATGAATATATATGCTGTATGCGTTTTTGGCAAGTGGTTGTCCACTCTTCCGGTCCTCAAGCCCCGGGAAGTGGCTGGTATCCTCCAAGGTCTCGGCTTCCAGGAAGTCCGTCAGCGCGGATCCCACAAGCAAGAATAAGATCCTTCTGAGAAAGATCGCCAGAGACATCGGCCTTTCGGCGGAGGAATTGCTCGCCCAGCGATGAAGGGGTGACGGTCAGCCGCGGAAGCGCAGCAGCACGGGGATCGCCCAGCCGCCGCGAAAGGGATTGCTCTCCCCGGGACCTTCAGCGGTTCGAAGATCGAGCCGTCAGGGTGCGGCTGTGGGGAGCGTCAGCGGGAGCTGATCCGGTCCCAAAGGGCGCGCGGCTTGAGGATGGCAATACCATGGAAACTCCCGAGGACGAGCAGGTCCTTGTCGCCGCTCACGATACAGTCCGCCCCGGCGGCGAGCGCAGTGCCGAGAATGAGAAGATCATCCCGGTCGCGGCAAGAATCGGCTTCCACCGTCACCGGCGTCACCAGGCGCAGATGTTCCTCCAGGAAGACGCGGATCGCGGCCGCTCTCGGCGCCGGCAGGTGAATCTTGCGTCGCAGCGCGTCTTCGGTCTCTGCGAGAATCGGTGCGCTCGCCGTGCACTCGTGAGCTCCCAGGCAAGCTTCGAAAAGATCGGCGCAGAGTCCCCGCGCTGCAAAAGCTGCGACGAGAACATTCGCGTCGAAGACGATCTTCACGAGAGCGCCTTGAAGACGTCCTCATCGGTGAGTATCCCCTGCGCTTCCGCGAACGGCAGTACGCCCGCGCGCAGCGCCCTGAAGCGCCGGACCGCGAGGTACCTCTCCACCGCATCGCGGATGATGGTGCTCTTGGAGGCCTTCTCGTCGCGTGCCACGCGCTCCAGTTCCCCTCTGAGCTTGGCTGGAAGCCTGACGGTCACAGTGTCGCTCATCGAACTCCCTCCTTGTGTTACACGGTAGTACAAGCAGACTTCATCGTCAAGCTCCGGACCTGGCTTTCCATCCCGACCAGCTCACCTTGCCCCTGATAGCACGTTCTTGTATCTTCTCAACAGACTGAAAGCTGCGGGAATATGTTTGCCGTGAAGCAGGTTGTCGCTCTGTCCGACGACGATTATCGAGCCTTCCGCCAATGGTTCCTGAGAAGACTCGCTTTTCTCCTCGACGAAGCCAGCCAAGCCAAACAGAACGGCGGACTCAGAGAATTCTGATGGCGCATCGCGCCACCGCACCTGTTGTCATTTCAACTTGTGGAAGTTTTCCTATACAATCCCTCTGAGTCACCGGTTCGGCTACAGTAGAGCGGTTTTGCGGGAAAAGGGACGTCGCTGGTGATCAACAAAAAGCGGGTTGGAGATGGCACCGGTTCAAACTAAAGACGCTGCGATGGATCTGATCCGCACCCAGCGGACGAGGATTCGTTCGCTGGGCGTGACACGCCTTGGCGTCTTCGGGTCATTTGCTCATGACCGGCAGGGGAATGCGAGCGACATCGATCTGCTGGTGGACTTCGCGCCAGGGAAAAAGACCTTCGACAACTACATGGATCTGGCCTGTCTCCTTGAAGATCTTCTGCAGCGCAGGGTCGAACTGGTGACGGCAGCTTCTCTCAGTCCCTACATCGGCCCACGCATCCTTGAGGAGGTTGTCGATGTTCCCCTCGGGGCGTGAGTATCTCCAGACAAGCTGATTACCGTAGCGCTGATGATGTTTTTTCGATGATCACTCCAGGAAATTCATTATTTTTCGAGATAGCTCTAAATTAGTCACTGTGCAAATCATAATAAACACTTATATATCAAAAACATCTGTCGATATGAACATGTTGATATCGCGCTTGTCAAACCTCCCAAGTTGCGATGGAAAGTAATGACAGAACAGCGTAGCACTGCTATATTGATCGCATGGAAACCGGCCTGCTCGATCTCAAGCAACTCTGCGACATCGCCGGCGTCACGTCCCGGACCGTCTACTTCTACATCCAGCAGGGGCTCCTGCCGCACGCCGGCACGCACGGCCCGGGGGCGAAGTACGAGCGTCGCCACCTGGCGCGGCTGCAACTGGTGAAACTGCTCCAGCGGGAGCACCTCCCCCTCGCCGAAATCCGCGAGCGTCTGGATGCTCTCTCGGACGAGCAGGTCGTGCAGGCGGTCGCGGAGGCCTCCAGCGCCCCCATGATCGCGAGCGCCCCGAGCGCAGACAGCGCGTTGGCCTCCATACGGCAACTGCTCTCCAAAGACGCGACCTCCCAGCGGTCGCAGCTGGAGTTGCCCCGCACCCGGCGCCCCGACCCCGGCAGCGTCGGCCCGGCGGTCGGGTCTGAGCGCTCGCAGTGGGACCGCGTCGCGTTGACGCAGGACGTCGAGCTGCACATCCGCCGCCCCCTGACGCGGGAGCGCAACCGGCAAGTCGAGCGCCTCCTCGGGGAGGCACGCAGGATCATGAAGGAGGGCGGGCGATGATGAACCTCAGAATCGCGCGCCGGGGACCATCCCGCGATCTATGATCCGCGCTGGGACGAGACGGGAGCCTGATCCGAAAGCGCTCCGGTGCGTCCGGGTCGTAATCCTGGAACTCCCGCTTGTACCTGTCAGGTGTCGTACGCCGCGATGAAGCGCTCGAGCTTGTGGCTCCACTGTGCGGTGAATATGGGTTATAATAACCGCAAAAGGTGCGGTGAATGACAAAATATATCCATGAACAGCCGGATTGGCCTCGATTCCGCTGGAGTATGGAGGCCCTGGCGCAGCGGCTTGCCAACGTGCGTCACAAACAGGGATATCTGCTCGGGCGCATGCAAGTTGACCTCTTCAAAATGGGCCAGGATGGCGAAGTGCTCGCAGGACACGGCACTGCGCGACATTCTTGATCTCGTGAAGCGCGGCATCCTGACAAAAGACCCCGCCGGCGGCCGCAGCGCCAGCTATTCCTTGAAAGAGATAGCGTAGCGCTTCCCTTGGCCCCGTTATCCCGCCCGGGGCCGCCGCGCGCCGCGCCGTCGGCGGATCGTCCCGCCGTCGTCCAGCGGGGAATCTCTTACGCGCAAGGGCGCCTGTCGGGGCATGGAAACATTGGGTATCGTGCGCTACACATCCAAAAGCGAGGAGGATATCAACCATGAGCACGTTCAACGCCGTCATCGAGAAATGCACTGACACCGGGCTTTTTGTGGGGTATGTCCCTGGTTTCCCCGGCGCCCACTCGCAGGGCAGAAGCCGCGACGAATTGCAGACAAATCTCCAGGAGGTCATCGCCATGCTCCTGGAGGACGGAGAACCGAAACTGGAGGCGGAGTTCGTCGGCATCCAGACCGTCCAGGTGGGTTGAGGGGTTGTCCACTGTACCGGTCCTCAAGCCCCGGGAAGTGGCTGGTATCCTCCAAGGTCTCGGTTTCCGGGAAGTCCGTCAGCGGGGATCCCACAAGCAAGAATAAGATTCTCTTGAGAAAGATCGCCAGAGACATCGGCCTTTCAGCGGAGGAATTGCTCGCCCAGCGATGAAGGGGTGACGGTCAGCCGCGGAAGCGCAGCAGCACGGGGATCGCCCAGCCGCCGCGAATCCGCAGGTCGAAGCAGCGGACCCGGGGGACGGCCAGGGTGGCCTTCCCGGCACCGTCACCCGCACCTTCTCGACCATGACCTCGATCCGGTCGTCCATGTCGCGGCTGGGGAGGCGGGCGCGCGACGTGCGGCCCGGCCGCGCCAGGATGCGGAAGTCGACCTCCGTCCCGATCCCGTCCTGCAGGGCTTGACATCATGTCAGAACAGACATATCGTGAGCCATCATGAAACCGGTCGGAAGACCCCTGGTTTGGCTGCACGGCGAGATTCGGACACCCCCGCTCTCGTGTGAGGCGAGGATCGAGGCCGGTTTTCTCCTGCGGCAGATTCAGGATGGTGAGATGCCGGGGTTGCCGCATGTTCGGCCGATGCCGGGGATCGGCCCGCGCTGCCACGAACTGAGAATCGTCGACAGCGATGCCACCTGGCGGATCATTGTTCGCTTCGACGGAGATGCGATTGTGATTGCAGAGGTCTTTTGCAAGAAGACACGAGCCACGCCGCGATCGGTCATTGCGACCTGTCGTCGCCGGCTGAAGGAGTACGACGATGCGTGAAGACAAGAGGAAGAATCTGGAATCGAAGGGTTGGCGGGTCGGGAACGCCACCGATTTTCTGGGGCTGTCTCCCGATGAAGAGGTGTATGTTGAGCTCAAACTTCGTCTTGCGGGCGGACTCAAGCGGCGCAGGGTACACCGTCGGCTGACCCAGCTGCAACTCGCCAGGGCTGTGCGCTCGAGCCAGTCGAGGGTCGCCAAGATGGAGGCCGGGGACCCGACCGTCTCGGTGGATCTGCTGATCCGTTCTTTGCTGGCGCTCGGCGTAACGCCGCAGGATCTCGGTCGACTCGTGTCCGGCTGATCACGACGTACGTCGGCGTCGAAGGCGCCAGACGACCTTGATCGGCATAGGCCTTGAGCTTGGGCGCGTGGAGCACCCCGACGCCCGTCGGTTAGGCCGAGACTCTCCTTCGTCCGCTGCTGCCGACGGATCCGGAATCAATCGCAGACCACCAGCCCGCCAACGGCCCTCGAGCCGCCTTCCGCCTGAAATAGGCGACCTGTTCGGGGATGGTCTTTCCGGCGACCTCCTACGCCATCGCCCGGAGCCACGGCGGCCTGATCACCGTCCGCTCGACGCAAGGGGAGGGCAGCACGTTCGAGATCTACCTGCCGGCGTCCGGGGAGCAGGCGCGGAAGGCGCCGGGAGCGGCGGTCACGGCCCCGCGCAGGAGCGGACGGTTCCTCGTCATGGACGACGACGCGGTGGTCCTGTCCGTGGCCGGGGAGCTGCTGCGCGCGCTCGGCCACGAGGCGGTGCTCACGGCGCACGGGGAGGAGGCCGTCGAGCGGTACCGCGAAGCCATGGCGGCGGGCCGGCCGTTCGACGCCGTCATCCTGGACCTGACCGTGCGCGGCGGCCTCGGCGGGCAGGAAACGGTCCGCCGGCTGCAGCGGATCGATCCCGGCGTGCGGGCCGTGGTGTCCAGCGGCTACTCCGAGGACGCGGTGACGTCGCACTACCGGGAGCACGGCTTCCGGGCGTACCTGCGCAAGCCCTACACGGCCGCGCAGCTGAACGAGACCCTGAACGCGCTCTTCCCCTGAGGGCGTCGGCCGCCCCCGGCCGCGCCCCAGAGAAGAGCTGGTTCCCACGCGAAGATGTGGAGAGGCTGGCGCGGCCGTCCCACTGGCGCAGCCGGTGGTAGTCGTCATCGAGGAGGGCCTCGAGGACGAAGGAGCAGGCGTCCTCGATGTCGTTGACCCAGACGCCGGCCCGGCCCGAGGCTGACCGCTTGCTCCTGGTCCCCATTCGATGCTACGGTTCCACGCGTTCATCGCGCCGTTACTGTACCGACCGGAGCGACCGTTGTAGACGGGGGGCGATATGCCTGCAGGGCCTAAAAAGCGATTCGCTGCGACAGCCCCGACTTTGATAGGCAGATACCATCCCGACTGGATATTGACGCGGCGGTCTATCACATAATTACGGTGGCGGTCCCGACTGGATAAGGCGCCTGGAGTTACCCCGCTTTCGTGGACGGGTAAGGGGTTTGATCCCCAGTGGTAAGAGCATACCTTCTTTCGAACTCCAAGGGTGAGACTTTCCCGAGGCCGGAGTGGCGGCGGTGGGTGTTGTAGAAACCCTCGATGAAGTCGAAGACGGCCATCCGCGCCTCGGCCTGAGAGCGGAAGCGGGTGCGGTCGAGCAGCTCGCATTCGAGCGTGGCGAAGAAGCTCTCGGCCATGGCGTTGTCGAAGCAGTCGCCGACCGAGCCCATCGAGGGACGCACGCCGGCCTCCCGGCAGCGTTTTCCGAAGGCGATCGAGGTGTACTGACAGCCTTGGTCGGAGTGATGGATCGACGTTGAAGGGACGACGACGGCCGATGGCCATATCGAGCGCGTCGAGAACCAGCTCGGTGCGCAGTGCGTGGCCATGGCCCAGCCGACGACGCGACGGCTGAACACATCGAGCACCACCGCCAGGTAAAGGAACCCGGCCCAGGTCGGAATGTAGGTGATATCGGCGACCCACAGCTGATTCGGGGCCGTCGCGGCGAACTCGCGATGCACCAGATCCTCGGCAGGACGCACCCGCTTGTCACGGATCGTGGTGGTGATCCACTTGCGCCGGCTTACTCCACGCAGGCCCGCGACACGCATCAGACGAGCGACTCGCTTGCATCCGACACGACGCCCCTCCTCCCGGAGATCCTCGAGAATTCGCGGCGAGCCGTAGGTGCCTCGCGAGCGGGCATGCGACTCCTTGATCATCAGAGTGAGTCTTTCATCCTCGATCCGCCGCCGCGAGGGCGGACGGTGATGCCACGCATAGTAGCCGCTGGGGGAGACGCCCAGAATCCGGCACATCGTGGCGACCTTCCACTTGACCTGGTTGGCTCTCACGAACTCGAAGACTTCGGGGGTATCGAGTTGGTCTCCCGAGCGAACCAGGCCGCTGCTTTTGCCAAGATTTCCCGCTCTTCACGGAGTCGGCGGCATTCCCGGCGCAGCTTGACCAGCTCTTCCCGCTCGGCCGTGGTCAGACCGTCCTGTCGCCGCCCGCTGTCGCGGTCATCCTGCTGCAACCAGTTCCGGATGGTCTGGCCGGTGGGTTCGAACTCCTTTGCCAGTTCCTCGGGGTTCCTCCCGGCCCGGGCCAACTCCATAATCCGGGCACGGTACTCTGCGGGGTACGGGGGCCTTGTCTTTCCTCCCATGACGAACACCTCCTGTCCAAACCGTAAGGTGTCCACCAAAGCGGGTCAACTCCAGGCCCTGACCCGGGAGCAGCGCAAGGATAAAAAAGGAGCCGGCGGTTCATCCAAGGCCAGCCTGCATGCCAAGTCTTTTGTCTTTGACCGCCAGCAGGTCTTTGTGGGCTCTTTAAACCTCGACCCCCGGGCGTTGAAGCACAATACCGAAATCGGGGTCGTTTTCAAGGTGCCCGAAATAGCAGAAGAGATGGCCGAAGCGTTCGACGAACATATTGAAGGGTATGCCTTTAAGCTTGAACTAAAGACGGATGCCAACGGTTCGGAAACGCTGTTATGGCATGGCATGAAAGATGGCCAACCGGTGGTCTATACCCATGAGCCCTATGTGGGATTCTGGCGACGCTTTGGCATCGGTTTTATGAGTATGTGGCCCATTGAGTCGCAACTGTAAAATTGCGCCCAAGAATATAGGGTTTGAAGCTAAATTCATAGATACAAGCCAGTCATGCCGATTGACACCGGGGGGTCAGTTTCGCACGCATGCAGCGACTGTCTTGCATCGCCCGGCATCCTGTCTTGACAATACGTAGAGATATCATATTATTATACGTACGGGAGGATGCGATGAACACAAAACTCACCTTGAGCATCGACAAAAAGACCATCGGAAGAGCCAAGAAATTCGCCAGGGAACGGAACAGAAGCCTCTCGAACCTGGTCGAAAACTACCTGAAGGCAGTCACCGTGGAAGAGGCGGTCACAGGCGAGATTACGCCCCTTGTCGCCGAACTCTCCGGTGTGGTTGTCGCAGGAGGTGTGCGGAGCCGCCGTTCGGATTACGCCGCTTACCTGACGGAAAAGTATCGGTGAGGCCAGGCATTTTCGTCGACACCGACATCATTCTCGATCTTCTGGCCCGCCGCAAACCATTTTTCACCGCTGCAGCCCGTCTTTTCTCCCTGGCCGAGCAGGACAAGATCCACATCTGCGTATCGTCGCTCGCCTACGCCAATCTGTTCTCCATCCTGCGCAAGGAACATTCCTCCGCCATGGCGATAGCGATCCTGAAGAAACTCAGCAGGTTGGTGACCATTCTTCCCGTGGACAGCGAAACCGTCGCCCTGTCGCTCGACGCCGGATTCAATGACTTTGAAGATGCCTTGCAGTATCACACCGCTTTGAAAAAGGGCGTGGCTTGTCTTGTCACCAGGAACAGCAGGGATTTCAAACGCTCGAGCATCGAGGTCTGTTCGGCCGAGGAATTCCTCGCTCGACAATTTCCAGCGCCGGGCTAGGCCTGTCTGCTCCACGCAGCAGGATCCCGGTCGATGAGAGGAGACGCACCACGGTTAATCTCTTTCTGTGCGACGACGGTCGACTCGGGATCACTGTCTAAAGGGGCCTTTGGCTCGGGGCGCTGAAGACGTCCGGCCATGGGAAGATGTCTACGTGACGGAAGCTGATGGCCACGTGCCGGAGTGGGACGATCAGGGCGTGGCCGCGGTTCACCGGGAAGGCGTCCCAGAGCGCGATCACGAGCGGGTTCTCGAAGACGATGCGCTCGGGTTCGGCGAGGGGGATTTCTTTCGCGACGGGGATATAGGCAGGTTGACACCAGGCGCCTAGGCGCCTACCTTGTGTCCAACATCAATTACGGAGGGAAGACCATGTCTACGGCAACCTTGCGGATTCCCGAAGAGAAGCGCAACCTGCTCAAGATCATCGCCAGCGTGGAGCGGCGCGAGATGAAGGACATCATCGCGGAGTTGATCGACGAATATGTCGAGCGGCACCGCGAGACGCTTGAACTACTCTCGCGCCCCGAGTGGGTGGACGAAATCCGCAAGGGCAAGGACGAGGTCGCCCGCGGTGTGAAGGGAAAGTCCCTTGCCGACCTGGCGGATTGAGGTCAAACCGGCCGCTGAGAAGCGTTTCCTCAAACTCGACAAGGCGGCGCGCCGTCGAATCCGTGAAGCGCTCGGGTCCCTTGAGCAAGCGGCGGATCCGCTCCGTCATCCCCAGGTACGGGCGCTGACGGGTGAATTGCACGGCGACTATCGGCTGCGCGTGGGAGGCTGGCGGGTGCTTTTTACGCCTGCACCCAAAGAGATGATGCTTTTCGTGTACGCGATCGTCCCGCGCGGTGAGGCGTACCGGTGAGCTGAGCGGTGGGGCGACGACCTGGGGTCAGCGCGGCCTACTTGGCTGTCGCGTCGCGGTTCTTGTTTTCTGCTCCATGGTGCCCCCCTGCGCTTGCCGCCGTTGACGCCACGCACCGTGGGGGGCGAATGAAATGTCCTCGGGATGCTACGGCAGCAGCGTGTAAGGACTGCCGTCGTTGCCGCTGATGATCGAGAAGTGGCGCCGGTCCGTGGTGAGGATCGTCGTGATCCTGAGGCGCTCCGCGATGGCGGCAACCGAGGCGTCCACGAAACCGATCGCAGCGTCGGCGTAGGTATTCAGAAGCGCGACGCATCTCGTCAGGTCATCCGCGGTGAAGTGTACGATCGTCAACTCGCCGTCGGCGAGGGCTTTGACGAAAGCCAGCTCGACGCGGCGGCCGAGGTGGGTTCCCATCAGATAGCAGGTTTCGGGGATGACGGTCGACGGCACGAGAAGCCGTCCTTCGTGTTCCTCGACAAAGTCGGCGCACCGACGGTGCCAGGCGTCCTTGCGATCGGCGAGTTTGACAGGCCCTTGCAGAAGGCAATGCCGGCAGTATCCTGATTCTTCAGCAGATTGAGAGCGGCCATGCCGCAGGAGCGCGGCATCATGGCCGCTGCATCCCACCCGGAGCGAGGCATTATGGTCCGCGATCGGAGTGTGTATCATGCCGGACGTTACGATTGCGACGGACCGCGAGTCCGTCCTGGGTTGTCAACCGGGGTGGGAGAAGGACGTGATCGACGATGCGTAAGCTCTTTCTGGTGACCCTGATCCTGCTTGGTTCTGCAGGCTGCACCGCGAACGATTATCGTACCGCAAGCCGGGAATCTGCCGGAATTGCCCCCAGCCCCGCAACGCACAGGGAAGCGGTGCTTCAGGTGTACGGGGCGTCCGCGTGGGGCTGGCGCGGATGGTTCGCCATACACACCTGGATTGCGGTCAAGCCGGCTGACGCGGAGTACTACACGGTGTACGAAGTCGTCGGCTGGAGACAGCGCCGGGGTCTGCCGGTCGTGCGGATCGAGCAGGACCTGCCCGATCGCAACTGGTATGGGGAGCGCCCGCGTCTGCTCAAGGAGTTTCGGGGAGAACCGGCGGGAAAGCTGATCGCCGCTGTCGACAAAGCCGCGAAAAGGTATCCCTGGCCCGACACCTACGAGGCTTTCCCCGGCCCAAACAGCAACACGTTCACCGCCTGGATATCCGAACAGGTTCCCGAACTTGGGTTGGCGCTTCCTTTTTCGGCGATTGGCAGCGGATATGCTCGTTCGGCACCCTGATCAAAGGGCCCGACGCATGCAAAGGCGCTGTTGACTTCCGGAAACAGATTCGAGGTCCCGGCAAGCGATGTGCCGCAGCCCGCTTGCCCTGATGAAACCTCGAGCCTGGTCTCGCATCCTACACAAGCATATGAACAGCAAGGTACGGGTTGTGCTCAGGGGGGTCGTTGGCATATCTGCCGGTGCGGCGATCGGTTTGGCGGTTTCTCTCCTCTCGAGGTATACCGGCAGCGGCTGAACGATCACCTGCCAGCCCATGGTCATGGTGCTGCTCGGTGCGTTCGTGGGATTGATCACGGCCGTCCCCACACGGTCAGGGTGAGGGACCCGCCGGGGTGAGTGCGCGACGGGTTCAGATGTCTCTTGACCACGCGGCGATCGCCTGCTTCTTTTCATCGGGAAAGTCCTTGTAAACTGAATCGTGCAACCACGAGAGCGATTTCGCTCTCAGGTCATTCCGCATGGATTCCTCCGCGTCCTGAAATCTGCCAGAAGACTCAAGCGCCGCAATGTCCGGTTTTCGGGCAGAGGGTCGGCACAACGAGGTACGGCAGGTCACCACAGCAGGCCGAGGCTGCGCTTGCCGAGGATGCGGTCGTCGAAGACCGCGCGGGCCGAACCGCCGGCCATGCCGAGGCAGACGTGCAGGGGCAGCAGGTGTTCCTCGCGGGGGTGGCAGTAGCGCGCAGCGGGAGCCTCCCCCCACGCGATCAGGCGCCTCTCGCGCTCGGCCTCGGGCAGCTCGACGGTGCAGGTTTCGAGGAGCCAGCTCTGGAAGGCGTCGTTGGCGGCGTCGGGCTCATCGCTCTCGCTGCCCCGGAGGAAAGCGCCCATGTTGTGAAAGGAGAAGCCGGAGCCGATGACGAGCACGTTCTCACGCCGCAGTTCGCGCAGCGCGTGGCCGAGCGCCACGTGGGCCGCCGGGTCGAGGCCCTCCACGAGCGAGAGCTGCAGCGCAGGGATGTCGGCGCGCGGGTACATCAACAGCAGCGGCACGTAGAGCCCGTGGTCGAAGCCGCGCCGGTCGTCCCGGCGCGCCGGGATACCGCTGCGCGCGAGCAGATCGACGATCGCGCCGGCGAGCTTCGGGCTGCCCGACGCCGGATACTGCAGGGCGTACGCCTCCTCGGGGAAGCCGTAGTAGTCGTAGAGCATCGGCGGGTTTCGTGCGCCGAGGACGGTCGCCACCGGCATCTCCCAGTGGGCGCTCACGACGAGGATCGCCTCGGGCCGCCGGAGGCGGAGGGGAAGCTCTCTCATGAACGCCACCATCGCCCGGTGGCCCGGGTCCCCGAGGAGGGGCAGGGGACCGCCCCCGTGCGAGAAGTAGACAATCTGCGCACCCCCCTTGTCAGCCATCTGCGCTACAGCCTCCTTGAGAGGTCTGATGCGGCCGGAGGGCGGGCGGTGCCGCGTCGGCGGGTGGTCGCGCCTCAAGCGTCGCCCGGTCGACGATGATCGGCGCCGACTTTTTCCGCATCGCGGCTCAACACGGGCGAGCTCCGTCCCCCTGGAGAGGTTCACGTGCAGGTCCCCATCGGGAGCGGCGCGATCCTCCAGGCCGGACTCGACGACACCGAGGGAGATGAGCACTTCGCAATGGCGATTTCCTGCGAGGACGCGGGAGAAGGAGCAGGGGGAGGGGTGGGGGTTGTGCCGGGGGGATCCTCGGTTGCGTAGACCGGTCCGCCGGGAAGGGCGAGGGCGCCCTCCCCGCCGAACTAGTGTCTCGTATCAGGAATCATGATCGAATGCCGGTTTCGACATTCAATGCAGCTGCCTACCTCAGGGACATCCGTTGGTGTTCAACGTAGGGGAGGGGTTGATCCCCTCCCGCAGGTTCCCGGCGCACCGTCTGCATCCTGGGCGGGGGTTAACCCCGCCCCTACGATACACGATGATCTGCGAACAATATCTTCAATGGGCAGATGGTTCGCTCCAATGGTAACGTGACTTTCGGGACGGGACACTAGAAGGCGAAGTCGAAGGTCTTCAGGTCGATCCCGGTCTTCCGGATGACCGAGAAGGTCGGCGCGAAGTCCATCCCCGTGGTCAGCAGGAACCCCGTGCACCCGAAGGCCTCCTTCACCGACGCTGCCTTCTCGCTGGTGTCGGCCTCGAGGCCGAGGAGGGCCTTGGAGATCAGGGCGCCGAGCCTCTCGTGCGACTCCCTGGTCATGATGAAGGTGTTGTCGGGGTTCCCCGGCACCTCCGATCCGACGAGGGCCAGTCCGGGATACTTCTCCGGCACGAAGACCGTGTTCTTGACCACCGCGTAGTCGGCGGCGCCGTCCGCAACCGCCTCCAGCGCGGCCTGGTGGGAGGAAACCGGCACCGGGGTGAAGACCTCCTCGGGCTTCTTGCCCGGACCGAGGAGGGACTGGAGGTAGACCTCCCCCGCCGTGGCGAGCGGACACGCGGCGACGCGCTTGCCCTGCAAGTCGGCGAGGCCGCCGAACGGCGGCGTGCCGGCCTTCGCCACGATCGCCGCGCCGTACGTGGAGCCGCCGTCCGCACGCAGGGCGCGCGCGACCGGCAGCGCGTAGCCCTTGGCGATGAAGACCGCGGCCACGAAGGAGCCAGAGAACATGCCTTCGACCCCCTCCGCCTTGAAGAAGCGCGCGGCGTCGGGGTAGTCTTCCGCGACGCGCACCTTGATGTCGCCGAGGCGCGGGTCGACGCTCTTCAGATAGTCGCCGAGCGCCTGGTACTTCGGCAGTTCCTGCGCAGCCGTGGTCGGGGCCATGACCAGGATGTGCAGGGGTTCGGCCGCAAAGGACGTCGCAGCCGCGAGGCACCAGGACACGGCCGCCAGGAGAATGATTCGTGTCTTCATGTACGGCCCTCCGACCCGGTTGACCGGATGCGCCACGGCCGGAAAGACTGCGGCGCGATCGATACCACTAATATGGACCGAGCGGGACGAAAATGCAAAGGGCGCGGCACAGCCCCCGCCGGGGCGCGGGACTGGTCAAGCCGGTGTTGAGCGGCCGGCGCGTTTGCCCTTTTTGCCCAGCTCTCTGCCGTAGCGGTAGAGATCCTTGCGAGAGAGCTTCAGCGCTCCTGACCAGCCCTTGGGAATCTCGATGGAGAGGTGATTGTCTTTCCTGGAAACCGTGAACACGGGCGTGTCAGGCTGCGACGGCGCCGGCGGCCGTGTCGCGGCCGGCGCTGCGCTCGGGTCCTGCGGCAGCTCGTGGCCGGGTTCGAGCCTTCGCAGCATGCTCCTCAGTTTGTCGGCCGTGATCTCCAGAGGTCCGGCATGGTAATCGGTCACCGTGACGATCAGGGCTTTTCTCTCCGTCACGTATTCAATTTCCCACGATCCCCAACTTTCCTTGGTCGAGGCAGCGCCGGCGGTCTTCTGAGAGCTGTTCGGGTCTGTCATCGTCATCCCCCTCGCGCAGGAACCACGGGTAGATCTCCTCTGCCGCCGGTCGCCGTTCCCCGCGGTCCGTTCGGCGCGGGGTACGTTGACGCCACTGTCGAGACTTGTCAAGGAATCGAGCCAGCCGGAGGCGCCGGCAATGCCACCCCCTCCCGGACGAACAGCAGCGCCTCCCACTCCCCCTCGACGCGCGAGGCCGCGCGGCGGCAGCCCAGCGCCTCGTAGACGGCGCCGACCTCGTCGGACTGCAGGTCGGCGAGCATCCCGGAGAGCACGAGCGCGCCCCCGGCGGCGAGCCGGGACACGAAGTCCCCGGCCAGGCGCTGCAGCACGTCCGCGGTGATGTTGGCGACGATCAGGTCGAAAGCGGCCTCCCCGATCGGCGGCAGTTCGCCTGCCACCCGCACCCGCGCGGCGAGGCCGTTGCGCGCGGCATTCGCCCGTGCCGCCGCCACGGCCTCGGGCTTGACGTCGAGGGCGACCACCTCCGCGGCGCCCCAGAGCGCCCCGGCGAGGGCGAGGATGCCGGTGCCGGTGCCGACGTCCAGCAGCCGGCGCGGGACGACGGCGGCGGTGCGCTCGCGCAGCAGCCCGAGGGCGAGCCTCGTGCTGGCGTGGTAGCCGGACCCGAAGGCCAGCCCGGGGTCGATCGCGAGGACCTGCTGGCCGGGGGCGGGGTCGCGCGGCTGCCAGGCCGGGGTGACGAGGAGGCCGGGCGCCGCGAGGAAGGGGCGGAACTGCTCGGGGTGGCGGGAGTCGCGGTCCTCCTCGGCGTACCACAGCTCCCGCTCGAGGGAGACGCTCGCCCCGACGTTGCGCCGCTCCAATTCCTCGAACGCGGCCACGAGGCGCTCGACGAGGGCGTCGCCGGCGCTGCCCTTCTGGATGAGCTGGACGAGGAGCAGGGCGCCCTCGGGCACCGTCCTGGCGCGCACCGGGCGCTCCATGATGGTGGCGACGATCGCCTCGGCCTCCCCGGCGAGGGCCGCGGGGAGCGTCACCCGGACGCGGTCCGAGATGAGGTGCGGTCGCGAGCCGAAGGAGTCCGCCTTCATCGGCGGGGGACCCCTTTTTTGTCCAGCCACGCACAGGCCTGTGGCTGACCGAGACGACTGCAGTCGTCCCGGTGCCACTCGATGCAGCCCTTCTCGACCCCCAGATCGCAGGACTGGCGGAAGAACTGGTTTGCCCCGTTGGCGTCGGCCTCGATTCCGTCGCCCTTCCTGTAGGCGAGCGCCAGTTCGAAACAGGCGTCACCCTTCTTCGGCTGCGTCTGCGAGCAGGCCATGCGGTAGAGGCGGACGGCTTCGATCCTGTTCTGTGTCGTGCCGCTTCCCGTGTCGTACATGCGGGCCAGGGTGAAACACCCGTCGCTGTCGTTCTCTCCCGGGGAACTGGCGCAGGACTGCTGAAAAAACTCAAAGGCTTTCCCCTCGCTCCGGGGAACGCCGGCGGCGTCGAGATGCATCTGTCCGAGCGCGGCGCAGGCGGCCGCGTCCTTCCAGCGACAGGCTTTCCCGTAGAGTTCGCCCGCCCGCCGGGGATCCGCGGCTGCCGCTGCCTCCCCTGCCAGGCGGCACCCCCGGGCGCTTCCTTTTTCACAGCCGCGAAGAAAAAGGTCCGTCGCCCCAGCCGGGTCTTTCCGCGTGCCGTCCCCGTCCCGGCGGGCGACGCCGAGGGCGGTGCACCCCGGGCCATAGCCGCCGGCGCAGGAGAGTTCGAAGAGTTCCGCCGCCTTCGCGTGATCCTCGACAGCTTTCCGGCCGCGGTGGTCCTTTCCGCGGAGAAAGCCGAACCCGACCTGGTAGAGCGGCTTGCAGCCGTAATCATACCCGCCGCCGCAGGCCATGGCGTAGTACTCCGCCGCCAGGACGGCGTCCAGCGGGGCGTCCTGGCCGAAACGGTAGCGGTTGCCCGCCTCCAGGCACTTGTCGGTCTTCCCCTTGCGGCAGAGCCCGCTGAGCGTCTCGATGGGCTCTTTTTTCGGTCCCGCCCCCGCGGCCGGATCGACTCCCGCCATCGACAAGAGCAAGCCGCAGCAGATGAACGGAACAAGTTTTCTCATCATGATCGCCCGCTTCCCTGGCGGCCGTTACTCCCGGCTCTTTGGCGTCGCCTTTCCCGCCGCACTTTTCCTGACCGCGGCTTTTTTCGGGGCGGCCTTCGCCTTCGTCTTCGGCACCGCGGCCTTTTTCGCCGCGGCCCTCTTCGGCGCCTTCTTCACGGGTGGTTCTTCCCGGGGAGCGAGGGGCTCCCGGTCGGTTTCCCCTCGGGCCTCGGGGACCCGAGCCTCCGGAGGAGCCGGGGCCGGAGCGGGCTGCTGCGTCTCCAGCGGGGGAGCGACCGGCACCGGCAGCGCCTGCCGGGCCTCGTCCTGGCGGACGACCGTGGGCTCGGCGGAGACCTCCTGCGCAACCGGCGGTGCTTCCCTCGTCTCGGCGGCTCCATCGCCCCGTGAGCGCTTTCGCCGCCGCCGTCGTCGCCGGGAGGAGGGTTGGGCGTCGTCCGTCTCGCGGGGCTGAGCTCCGTCCGCCGGGAAGACCTCGCTCGCGGGGGCGACGTTCCCGCTGACCTCGACCACCGACCCGATCGACGCCGCAGGGGGTGCTCCCCACTCCCGGGCGGACGGCTCCTGGGCGCTGCCGTCCCGCTTCCGGCCCCGCCGCCGGCGCTTGCGGCGGGAACGCTTCCCGCCGCCGTCCCCGTCTCGCTGTTCCTGTGCCGGCCTGGGCGGCGGCGCATCCCTGGCGGGCGTCTCGACCGGCTCCCCGTCCGCGGGCAGCGGCCGCCACTGCGGGGGAACGGTCGTCGTCTTCGTCGCCCGGGTGGCGGTCCGGCACGCCGGGGACCTCCCAGGCGGGCACGTCGAACCACTCGAAGCGCTCCGACGAGAGCTCCGCGCCCGGGTCGCCGACGATCTCGACCACGATGCGGTAGGCCCGCTCGAGGTCGGCCAGCTCGCGGCGCCGGTTGTTCTGCACGTAGTCCGCGACCTTCGAGTGCAGCACCACCTTCGCCCTGGCCAGTCGCCCCGCGGCGGCCCGGCCCTCGATGCGGCGCACCAGGTTCAGGCTGAGCAGCTCGGGGCTGATGATGCGGCCGACCCCATCGCAGGTCGGGCAGATCCGGCGCGTGCGAAGCTGCAGGGCGCTCCTGATGCGCTGGCGGTTGATCTCCACCAGGCCGTTTTCGCCGATGCGGCCGATCTCGTGGCGGGCGCGGTCCGGCTTCATCGCCTCTTTCAGGGCCTTCTCCACGTCGTGCCGCTGCGCGCGGGAGCGCATGTCGATGAAGTCCACGACCACCAGCCCGCCGATGTCGCGCAGCCGCAGCTGCCGGCCGACCTCGGCCGCGGCCTCGAGGTTGGTGTGGGAGGCCGTGTCGCCCTGGTTCTTCCCGGCTTTCGACTTCCCGGAGTTGACGTCGATGGCGGTCAGCGCCTCGGCGTGGTCGATGACGATGGCGCCGCCGCCGGGCAGGGCGACGGTGCGGCTGTAGATCGAGGCGATCTGGGACTCGACGTTGTAGCGGGAAAAGAGCGGCACCGCTTCGGCGTAGAGCTTGAGCGCGACCTTCGCGCGCGGCATCACCGCCTGGACGTACTTCTCCGCCTTGGCGTGAAGCTGCTCGTCGTCGATCAGGACCTCGGCGATCTGCGTGTCGAGGTTGTCGCGCAGCGAGTGGATCAGCAGGTCCTGGTCGTCGTAGATGATCTTCGCGCCCCGTCCCTGCGCCGTGTCGTCGACCGCGGCCTTCCAGAGGCGCTGCAGGATCTGCAGGTCGGCCTTGAGGTCGGCCTTGGTCTGCTCGGCGGCGTTGGTGCGGACGATGACCCCCTCGCCCTCGCCCAGGTCGAGGTCCTTCACCTTTTCGCGCAGCTTGCGGCGCAGCGCCTCGTCCTCGACCTTGCGGGAGACGCCGCGCTGCGCGTCGTACGGGAAGTAGACGAGAAAGCGGCCGGCGAGGCTGATGTTGGTCGTGAGCGTCGCGCCCTTGCCGCCCTCGGCGTCGCGCGTGACCTGCACCACCAGGGGCTGCCCCTTCTGGAGGATCTGGTCGATCGGCGCCGAGTCGCCGGCGGCGCGGTGAAACGCCTGGGGGATGACGTCGTGGCGGGTGAGAAACCCGTGCTTGGCGTCGCCGAACTCGACGAAGGCCGCGTTGAGGCTCCGTTCGATGTTGGCGACGACGCCGCGGTAGATGTTGCCGCGCTTCAGCGTGGCCTCGGCCCCCTCGACGTCGTAGAGCTGGAGGACTCCCCCCTCCACGACGGCGACGCGAAGCTGCTCGGCGTGGCGTCCGTTGATCAGCATGATGCGGTTGCTCATGGGTTCTCCCTTGTCCTGTGGGTGGGTGTCTGTTTGACGGCAATGGTTACGAACAATAGTCCTCTCAAGAGACTCACGGAGCGTATTGTGGAGATCCTGACCCCGCTGTCAACCACCATCGCGCGGGATCGGGGGTATAATCCCCGGTCATGAGCGCCCCGGGAGACCTCCTCGCGTACCCCTGCACGTTCCCCCTCAAGGTCGTCGGCCTGAACAGCGAGGCCTTCGAGCGCGCGGTGAGAGAGGTGGTCCGCAGGCACCTGGGCGACCTCGTCGTCGAGTACGAGGCCAAAAAGAGCAGCGGGGGGAAGTACCTCTCGGTCACGGCGACCTTCGCCGCCGAGAGCCGGGAGCAGGTCGAGGCCATCTACCGGGAGCTCAAGGGCCACGATCTGGTCGTGATGACGCTGTAGCGGGAGGACGACCGACAATGAAGCCCAGCGCCGCCACCCGGATATTCTGGTACAGCCAGACCGGCCATTCGTACGCCTGTGCGCTCAGGGCCGCTGAAACGCTGCAGCAGAGCGGTCGTGCCGTCAGCCTGACGCCTTTGGCCCTGGCCGAAGCGGCCCATTTTCAGGACGACCGGATCCTGTTCGCCTTTCCGGTCAACAATTTCAACGTGCCGGTCTCCATGGTGCGCCTCCTTGCGGCGGTTGCCCGCGGTCAGCGAGACCAGGGACGCCTTTGCGATCATCACCTACGCGGGCCTGCCGGCCAACACCGCCTCGGTGTTCAAGCGACTCCTGGCCGGGAAAAACCTGCGCTTGCGGAGCTTCGTCAAAATCCGCTGCCGCGACAGCTTCATCCCCTTCGTCAAATGGCTGCCGTTCATGAACGCCACCGGCAAACCCGACGCCGGTTCCCTCGCGAGGGTGGAGCGGTTCGTCCGCGCGGCGATGATCGAGGGGACCGAGCGCCGGCGGCCGCTGTTCAATCCCTTCAACCCCATGCACTGGCTGGGGCAGGGTTCGCCGGACGACGGGCCCAAGATGATGTTGGGCGAGCGGGTGTTCCTGAAGGAAGCCTGCGTGCTCTGCGGGCAGTGCGCGGCGCTCTGCCCCAGCGGGGCCATCACCCTGGAGGCCGGAGAGATCCGTTACGACGACGCACGGTGCGTGGGCTGCTGCGGTTGCCTGAACATCTGCCCCGAGAACGCCTGGCGCAGCGCCAGGTTCGGGCCGGAATACTACAACAAGGGCCTGCACGTCCCGGCGATGGCCGAGGCCCTTGGGGCGGCCGGGCCGGACAGCGCCTCTCCGATGATGCGTGACGCTGCGGCCCGGGGCAGCTACCCCTAGAACCTGACCTGCAGCCCGCCGCCGAAACCGTAGGTGGAGTGCCAGCGCGCGAGGAGGGAAACGCCTTTCGCGAGCGTATAGTCCAGGCCGACCTGCCCCTCCCAGAGGTCGTGCGTGTCGTAGCGGACGGCGCCGGAGAGGTCCAGCCGCGGGGCGAGCGGCAGACTCTTTTCGAGGCTCCCGCGCGCGCCGCCGTCGGAGTCGACCCAGGCCCGCAGTTCCAGGTTGAGCGGCAGCAGGGTGCGCGCGCCGATGACGGCGCGGGTCGTCTCGGTCTCGCTGCCGGCGCCCTCGAGATCCGCCCCGCCGAAGACGGACCAGAATCTGTTGATGTAGCGGCTCCCGGTGACGAGGAGCTCCCACTCGCTCTTTTCCACGCCCTGCCAGCCGATCTCCCAGGCCGCGTTGACGGTGGTGCGGGTGCTCGAAAGCACCAGGAAGCCCTCGGTCATGCTGCTCAGCAGGTCGGCCTGCCCCCAGGCGTACCAGTGGTCGCGGTAGAGCCCGGGGCGAAGGGCGGCCATTTCCGGCGTCAGTTCGAACTCGCTCGTAGTGCACGACGCGGGCCATGCCGTTCTTCATGTGGTAGAGCAGGTGGCAGTGGAAGAACCAGTCGCCGCGCTCGTCGGCGTCGAACTCGATGACCGTCGTGGACATCGGGGCGACGTCCACCGTGTGCTTGAGCGGCGAGCGATCGCCCTGGCCGTTCACGACGCGGAAGAAGTGGCCGTGCAGGTGCATCGGGTGGTGCATCATGGTCCGGTTGACGAGGATGAAGCGCACGATTTCGCCCTCGCGGACGAGGATGTCGTCGCTCTCCGAGAGCGCCGCGCCGTTGAGAAACCAGACGTACCGCTCCATGTCCCCGTCCAGGGTCAGCCGGACGTCGCGCACCGGCCGCCCGGGGGCGAAGGCGGTGGGCCGGGGGGCGCGCAATTTCTCGTAGGGAGCCCAGGGGCGCGCCGTCATGCCGTCCATGGCCAGGTCCCCGGCGGAGGAGGCGTCGGCACCCATCAGGCTGAAATCGGTTTCGAACTTTTTGCCGCCGCGCGCCCGGACCGCGTCGACTGCCGCGGCTGCAGGCCCGGGGCTGCCGTGCGCCATCGTCGCGGCAGGGCCGGGCGTCGGCGTCGACGCGCCGGGGGCAGCCGCGGGAGCGTCCACGTCCGCGAAGAACTCCTCGATCTCCTGCTGCGAGGCCTGGGTCCGGTCCGCCCCGCCGCCCCCGCCATGGTCCATGCCGTGGCCCATGCCGTGCATGCCGTGCCATCCCTGCCATCCCGCCCATGTCCATCATGCCGGGCTGATCGAACCGGCCGGCCGCGACCTGGTCGTCGGGCATCCCCATGGCGCCGCCGGGGGTGAGCGCGAAGATCCGCTTCAGACTCGATGCGCCCATCATGGTCTGGTAGACATCCGGGTGCGGCACCGCGGGGGCCGGGTGCCGCTCACCCGTGCCGATCCAGACCGACGCGTACCCCGACCCGTCCTGGGCCGTGGCCCGCAGTTCCCAGGCCCCGGCAGCGGGGACCCGCACGAGGACGTCGTAGGTCTCGGCGACGCCGATGAGGAGCCGTCCCTCCTCGACCGGTTCGACGTCCTGGCCGTCGGCGGCGACGATGGTCAGCGGCCCGCCCGCGTACTCGAGGTAGAAGAAGGTGGTGGCGGAGCCGTCGACGATGCGCAGGCGCACGGTTTCGCCGGGCGCCGCGGCCAGGGCGATCTCCGGCCTGCCGTTGGCGAGGAAATGGTCGTACGCGACGTCCGCGATATCCATCGGCGGCATGCGCTGGAGTTCCCGCGTGAAAAAGTCGCCGAGCCGGCCGCCGCGCGCGGCGCCGAAAACGCTCTGGGCGCTGCCCTTGACGAGGGCGTACCACTCGCTGCCGCGCTTCAGGGTGCGATTCACCTCCTGCGGGTCCTCGCGCGTCCAGTCCGAGAGGAGCACGACGTGCTCCCGGTCGGCTCCGGCGGCGCCGTTGGCGGGTTCGATGACCAGCGCGCCGTAGACGCCGCTTTGCTCCTGCAGGCTGGTGTGGGAGTGGTACCAGTAGGTGCCGCTCTGGCGGATCGGGAATTCGTAGGTGAAGGTCGCGCCCGGCGCGATCGGCGGGAAGCTGATCAGGGGGACGCCGTCCATGCCCGGGGGAACCAGCAGGCCGTGCCAGTGGATGGAAGTCTCCACATCCATCGCGTTGCGGACGCGGATGCGGGCGGTGTCACCCTCGGTGAACCGCAGGGTGGGACCGGGGACGCCGCCATTGACGGTCAGGGCAGCGGCCGCGGTGCCCGCGATGACGATCTCCCGGCGCTCTATGGTGAGCTCGTATTCCCGGATCGCGGCGTCAACGGGAGCTGCGGCGGAGAGTGCGACCCAGCGTCAGGATCGTGACCGCCGTGACTACAGTTCGAGAGACCACGAGTCCACCCCCCCCTTCGGTGCGAGTGTTGTCTGCGTCAGGGACCGCGCTCGCCGCGCAACGCACGACAAACCGTCTCAACAGTCCGACTTCGGAGAATGCTTGTCAAGCATCAGTCCCGGCTACGGGGTCTTCGCGAACGAAAGAGAAGCCGAGTTCATGCAGTACCGGAGTCCCGTCGGCGCCGGACCGTCGTCGAACACGTGGCCGAGGTGGGCGTCGCAGCGGCTGCAGAGCACCTCCGTCCGGGTTGAGAAAAAACTGCGGTCCTGTTTTGTCGCCACGTTCTCGGGCGCCACCGGCCTGGAGAAACTCGGCCACCCCGTCCCCGACTCGTACTTGTCGTCGGAGAGAAACAGGTCGTTTCCGCAGCAGACGCACCGGTACACCCCGTGCTCGTGGGTGTTCCAGTACGCCCCCGTGAACGCCCGCTCCGTGCCGGCGCGCCGCGTGACGGTGAACTGTCCCGGCGAGAGTTGCGCCCGCCACTGCTCGTCGGTCTTGACGACCCGCTCCAGGGGGATGTACCCCTGCTTCTCGACAGAGAACACCCGCGCCGCGCCCGTTTCCGCCGCCGTGCGGCGGCCGGCCGCGGGAGCCGGAGAACCGGCAGCAACCCGAGAACCATCGCCCCCTGCACGAATTCACGCCGTGTCATCGCAGTCTCCTTTCAACGAGATCGACCAGTTTCTTCTTCGCCTCGGGCGAAAGCCCCAGGCGATCGACGTCCTTCCTGAACCCCTCGAGCGAGCCATTCCCCCCGACGTAGCCGTTCAACCGCGCGGCCGCGGTCGACCCCGCCAGAGCCGCCGGGTCGGGGTACGCGGCCTGCAGGTCGCGGAGCAGCGCCGGCTCCGAGCGCAGGTAGTATTTCTGGTGGTAGTCCTCGGCCGGGTAGAACTCGGTCGCGGGGATGATCTCGGTGCGCACCTCGGCCCCGAGCCGCTTCGCCAACTCGTCGCGGCTCGCCTCGGCCGTCCGACGCTGCGCGTCGCTGGTGTAAAACACCGCCGCCCGGTACTGCCGCGACCAGGACCGCGAGAGCGGGTCGTGGTCGTTCCAGAAGATCCGCAGGAGTTCCTCGTACCTGACCCGCGCCGGGTCGAACTCGACCCGCAGCGTCTCGGTGTGGTCGCCGAGACTCCGGTAGGTCGGGTTTTTGCGCTCGCCGCCCGCGTAGCCGACCGTGGTGCGAACGACACCGGGCTCACTCCCGAACCGGGAGTCGGGGCCCCAGAATCAGCCGAGGCCGAACAGGGCGATCTCGGTGCGCACCGGCACCTCGGCGTCGATTGCCGGAATCGTCGACTCGCACATCATTCGTCAGATTCACCGCCGCCACCTCCCCGTTGTCCGCCTGCCCCGAAGGTCTGATCCGGCACGTGGCACCCGCTCCTGGCGCCGACGTCCGGTCTGACTCTGCCGTCCCCGTCCCGACGCCCCCCAGAGCCAACACCGCCACGAGGCCCACCCCGCCGGCGAACACCGCCGGCAGCGCACTTCTCATCGTCCGCTCAACCATCGCTCTGCTCCTTTCACCCGCAGCCATCCCCCCTCCCGGGGGATCGCTCGTGCTCTGAAGATAGGATGCGCGGATGAAGGGAACGGCAAGGAAGGATCAAGATTTGAACAAGATGCCCGCGGACGGCCCCGCGGCGGCTACTGGCGCGGGATCAGAAACCAGACGGTCGTGCGCCCGCCCGCGCTCGTCGCCCCAACGGTTCCCCCGTGGGCTTCCACGAGTTCCTTGACGATGGCGAGGCCGAGCCCCGCGCCGCAGCCGTCGCGGGAGCGGGAGCGCTCCACGACGAAGAAGCGCTCGAAGATGCGCGGGAGGTCCTGCTCCGGGATCTCCACCCCGGGGTTGGAGACCGCGACGCGCACACCCTCGGGGAGGCGCTCGGCCGACACCGAGACTTCGCCGCCGGCGCGGGTGTAGCGCAGCGCGTTGTCGAGAAGGTTGCGCAGCACCTGGGAGATGCGGTCGCGGTCCGCCGTCACCGCGTCCGCGCCGGGTGCGACGCGCACGTCGAGGCGGACGCCCCGGGCCTCGAAGTCCGGGCGGGTGATCTCGCGCACCGCGTCGATCAGCGCGCCGAGCGACAGCGGCGCCTTCTCCAGGAAGGCGCGCGCCGCGTCGGCCCTGGCGAGCTGCAGGAGGCTCTCGACCAGGCTGCCGAGCCGCTCGACTTCGGCGAGGAGCATCGCGAACGTGGACGGGTCGGCGGGGATCACGCCGTCGCGCAGGCCCTCGAGGTAGCCGCGCACGTTCGTCAGCGGGGTGCGCAGCTCGTGCGCCACGTCCGCGACCATCGACTTGCGCAGCCGCTCGAGTCGCGCCAGGTTCTCCGCCATGCGGTTGAACGCGGCCCCGAGCGCCCCGACCTCGTCCTGCGTCGTCGCCGTCACCCGCGTCGAGAAGTCTCCGGCCGCCACGCGCCCCGCGACCTGCGTCATCTGGCCGAGCGGTCCGAGGATGCGTCTCGTGAGCACGAGGCTGGTGACCGCGGCGAGGAGCACGGCCGCGAGCGTCGCCCCGACGAGGTAGCGGTGCACCGCGCCGAGAAACATCCGGTTCGACTCCGCGGTCGAGATGCCGTGCTGGCGCATCAGCTCCGCGAAGTAGCCGGCGGCGAGGTAGTCGACCGCCGCCCACACGGCGAGCACGATGACCCCGAGGACCAGCAGGTTGACCCCGAGGAGCTTCCAGAGCAGCCGGGAACGCACGTCGCCGCCTCCGGCTCAGGGTTCGTCGGCGTCCGCGAAGCGGTAGCCGAGCCCGCGGGCGGTGAGGATGTAGCGGGGGCGCGCCGGTTCGGGCTCGATCTTCTGGCGCAGGTTCCCGACGTGGACGTCGACCACCCGCTCGACGACGACCTCGCCCCCCTCGTGCAGACGCTCGAGCAGCTGCTCGCGCGAGAAGAGCCGTCCGGGGGCGGCCATCAGCGTTTCGAGAATCCGGTACTCCGACGGGGTGAGCGCGACCGGACGGCCCGCAACCGTCACCCGGGCCTTCTCGCGGTCCAGGACGAGGTCCTCGCGCGCGAGCAGGGCGCCCGGCGCCGCCCCGCCGCGACGGGTCCGGCGCAGGATCGCCTTGACGCGCTCCACCAGCTCGCGGGGGCTGAAGGGCTTGACCACGTAGTCGTCCGCCCCCAGGGCGAACCCGACGATCCGGTCGACCTCCTCCCCGCGCGCGGTGAGGATCAGGATCGGCACGTCGCTGAAGGTGCGCAGCGTGCGCGCCACCTCGGCCCCGTCGCGCTTGGGCAGCATCAGGTCGAGGACGACCAGCGCCGGCGGGCGCCGCCGCGCCTGTTCGAGCGCCTCCTCGCCGTCGTGCGCGACGAGGGTCTCGAAGCCCTCCCGCGTCAGATAGGCGGCGACCAGCGCCGCGGTGTTGCGGTCGTCCTCGGCGATCAGGATCAGGTCAGCCACCCGCTCTCCTCCCGGGACTCCCCTGTCGGTTCTGCCCGCGCCAAGGGTACCGCAGCTCAGGCGAATTTCCTATCGCGCCGCGCCCGCCAGGAGCTGGAGAACCTCGATGAGCGCGCTTGCGGGGAAGTGTCGTGCGGTTCGCATGAAAGAGGATATCCCGTCGGCTCCTGCGTCCGCAGTTCGTTGCTTGTCGGAATTGTTCCCGAAATCATCCTTGTGCTTCGAGGGAATGACTCATGGGTGTGCTGTGAACGGCATTGCCAACAGGCGCGGCAGCGTCAGTCGACCCGGATCGCGGTAGTTGGCGAGCCCGATCACCATCTCGTCGTGCCCCTGCTGCGGCTGCGGGCGATAGGTGTGAAAGAGGCGGTCCCAGAGGGAGAGGTTGAAGCCGTAGTTGCTGTTCATCTCTTTGAGGATGACCGAGTGGTGCACCCGGTGCATGTCCGGTGTGACCAGGAACATCCGCACGATCTTGTCGAGGCCGAGGGGCAGCGCGAAGTTGCTGTGGTTGAACATCGCCAAGGCGTTGAGAATGACCTCGAACGCCACCACCGCCGCCGGGGAGGGTCCAATGGCGGCGATGGCGCACAGTTTGATGACCATGGAGAGGAGGATCTCCAGCGGATGGAACCGGGCGCCGGTGGTGACGTCGATGTCCAGGTCGGCGTGGTGCATCATGTGGAGCCGCCAGAGCAGAGGCTGGACATGGAAGGCCACGTGCTGGCCGTAAATGACGAGGTCGAGAGCGGCGACGGCGAGCGCCGTCTCGAGGAGCGGGTGGAAGGAAACGGCATTGAAGAGACCCAGCCCCGCGCCTCCATCGCGGCCGCGAAAGCTACGGCAGTGACGGGGAAGGCGAAGCGGACGAGAACCGCGCCGAGCACGGTGATGGAGACGTTGGCCAGCCACCGCGCTCCCTTCGGGGTGCGGAGCCGCCGCCTCGGCGCCAGCGCCTCGAGGGCCGCCATCAGGGCGAAGACCCCCGCGTATGATCCGAGGCGTATGAGGATTTCGTTCTCCATGGCCCGATTCTACCCTCATGTCCTGAACCGGGTGCGATGAAACCGCCGCCCGATCCGCTCTTCTCGTCCGGCAGACCCGGGTCGGCTCAGCGAACCGAGGCCCGGTTGAGCCGCCAGTCGTAGGGCTGGTAGCGAACGCGCAGGACGTCGGCGTTCTCGAGGAGGAAGTCGCGCTCCCCCTCGTCGTAGAGATACGGGGCCACGAAGCGCAGCACGGCCGCGGCGTCGTCCCCGAAGTCCCCGGCGTACCAGTCGAAGACCCGCGAGAGCGCGACCGTTCCCCGCGCGCGGTCGAGGCGCACCCCGCCGGCGTTGACGAAGGTCCGTGCCGAAATGTCGAGTTCCTCGTCCAGGCCGGCCGCGGTGTAGACCGCGATCGGCGGGCAGGACGAGGAGGCGCAGACGAGGGCGAAGTGCGTGCGCGGGTCGGGGGGGGCGACGCGCAGCGCGCGCCGCGGGTCCCGTGGTCCGAAAAGCCGGCGCAGGGCGTGCGGCGGCCGGCGGTCGCCGCGCAGGATGCCGTGCTCGATCTCCGTGGGCGAGAGGACGTGCGGGCCGATGCGGTAGCGCACGGCGCCGAAAAAGTCCCGCACCTCCTTGACCGAGTCCCTGATGCCGAGCGCGACGACCCCGTGGATGACCATGACGTTGAACAGGTTCACCCAGAACGCGATGCGCTCCCGCCGGTCGGCCAGGCCGTCGAGGTCCATGCCGGGCAACCGGCGCGCCAGCGCGAGGTAGTCCGCGTAGGCCTCGGACGCTCGCCATGCGCTCGTAGGCCACGCGGCCGCGCGCCGTGTCGAAGAAGGCGCCGCGCAGGACGTTCATGCTCTCTTTGAGCGCCGCGGCGAGTTCGGCGGCGGGGACGCTCGGGCCCCCGACGGACCCGTCGGCGGCGTTGAGCACCCGCCGCGGCGGGAAGAGCCGTTGCAGCAGCGGCCGGCGCGGCGGCGGGGGCGGCTCGCTCGCACGGGCGCGCGCCTCCGCGAGCCGGACGACACTGTTCACGTAGCCGATGTGCGTGAAGGCCTGCGGGAAGTTGCCCAGGGCCTCGCCGGTGGCGGGGTCGTGCTCCTCGGCGAAGAGGCCGAGGTGGTTCGCCGCCGCCTCGAGCTGCCGCAGCAGCCGCTCGGCCTCGTCGAGACGCCCGAGCCCGACGAGGCAGTCCGCGTACCAGAAGGAGCAGAGCAGGAAGACCCCCTCGCCGCCGGCGAGCCCGTCCGGGGAGCGGTAGCGCAGCAGGAACCCCCGCTCCCCGAGTTCGCGCTCCACGGCGGCGACCGTCGAGGCCGACGCGGGGGTCGTCGAACGGCAGGAAACCCAGCAGCGGCAGCAAGAGCGCCGACGCGTCGAGCTCCTCGCTCCCGAAGGCCTGCACGAAGGCGCCCTTGGCCGCGCTCCAGCCGTGTTCGAGCACCTCGGCGCGGATCGCGTCGCGCGCCTGCCGCCAGCGCTCCCGGTCCGCGGGGAAACCGTAGCGCTCCGCGATCTCGAGGCCGCGGTCGAGCGCGACCCAGCACATGACCTTGGAGTGCACGAAGTGGCGCGGGCCGCCGCGGACCTCCCAGATGCCGCTGTCGGGCTCGGGCCAGCGGGCGATGGCCTCCTCGCAGATCCCGCGCAGCACCGGCCAGAGCCCGTAGTCGATCCGGCCGACGTAGTCCGCGAGACGCAGCGCCGCGTCCATGACCTCGCCGTAAATGTCGTGCTGGCGCTGCCCGGCCGCGTCGTTGCCGATGCGCACCGGGCGCGAGCCGCGGTAGCCCTCGAGGTGCCCGAGTTCCTCTTCGGGCAGCTTCTCCTCGCCGCGCAGACCGTACATGATCTGGAGGTGCGCCGCGCCGGGCCCGCCGATGATCCGCTCCAGCCAGCGCAGAAAGGCCTCGGTCTCGGAGAGGTGCCCGAGGTCGAACAGCGCCTGGAGCGTGAAGGAGCTGTCGCGCACCCAGCTGTAGCGGTAGTCCCAGTTGCGTGCGCCGCCGATCTGCTCCGGCAGCGAAGTCGTCGCCGCGGCGGCGATCGCCCCGGTATTCGCGTAGGAGAGCAGCTTCAGGACGAGCGCGGAGCGGTCCACCATCGGCCGGAAGCCGCCGAAATCGAGATTGCGCCCGGTTTCGCGCCGGCCGAGCCAGGATCTCCAGTAGGCCGCCGTCGCCGCCAGGGCGGCCTCCCCGTCCTCGCAGGCGCAAGGGACTTCTCCCCGAGGCTCGTGGGTCAGGCGCAGCCAGAGGTCGTCGCCGGCAACGAGGCGCCAACTGGCTGCGGTCTCCCCCGCGCGCGCGTCGAAGGCCCGCGAGGCGGCGAGCACGAGCCTGCCGGCGCCGCCCCGGGCCTCGACCCGGTCCGACTGCCAGGCGACCCGCGTCTCGCCGCGGGCGTAGTCGAAACGGGGGTCGAAGACCAGGGCGATCTCGGCCGCCCCGCGCGTCTGGCGCACGCGGCGGAAGATCTCGGCCGTGCGCCCGGCCTCGGGTGCCGCGGGGACCACGGGCATGAAGTCCGTGAGCTCGGTCTGCGCCTCCCCGGAGACGAAGCGGGTGACGAGGACGTTTGTCCCGTCCAGGTAGGCCGCCGCGGGCTCGAAGTCCCCGACGGGGGCGAGCGCGAAGCGCCCGCCGCGGGCATCGTCGAGGATCGCCCCGAAGACGCTCGGGGCGTCGAGGTCGGGCAGGCAGAGCCAGTCAATCGAACCGGCCCGACTCACGAGGGCGATCGTGCGCAGATTGCCGATCGCCCCGTAGTCACCGATGGGGCGGTACACGCGCAATCCCGGGCCCGGCGGCGTGGTTCACGCAGCGGGACCCTCGGGCTTCGACAATGACTCCGGCGGCGTGCACGCCCGACCCTTGAGGCCGAAGAGCAGGTGCAGGACGCTCCTGGTGCGATCGCTGAAGAGCTTCTCCGAGATAGTAGCTTCCGGCCGCCCGCTTCGAGATCTCCGAGAGCGTCGGGTAGACGTGGATCGCGCCGGCGAGCTTCGAGAGCTTGACGCCGCCGTTGACGGCCGCGATCCACTCGTGGATGAGCTCGCCCGCGTGCGCGCCGGCGATCTGACAGCCGATGACCGCGCCCTTGGGGCTGACGAGCACCTTGATCTTGCCGAGCGGTTCGCCCTCGGCGAGGGCGCGGTCGTTCTCCGCGAAGCGCTCTTCGAGCACCCGGTAGGCGATCCCCGCCTTCTGCGCGCGCTTCTCGTTGAGACCGACGCTGGCGACCTCGGGGTCGGTGTACGTGCACCACGGGACGTTGGTGTAGTCGGCCTTGCGGGGGAGCCGCAGCACGGCGTTGGTGAGAACGATCCCGCCCTCGTAGCCGGCGACGTGGGTGAACGGCAGGACGCCGTTGATGTCGCCGGCGGCGAAGATGTGGCCCCGGCTGGTCCGCATCCGGGCGTCCGTGGGGATCCCCTTGGGACCGTAGCTCACCCCCGCCGCCTCGAGGTCGAGCCCCTCGACGTTCGGCCGGCGTCCCGTCGCCACGAGCAGGGCGTCCGCCTCAAGATCCCGCGGCTCGCCGCCCTTCGCCGGGGCCACGGTGAGCGTGATCGCCGCACCGCGCCGCCCGGCCCGCAGCGCCTTGGTTCCGGTGAGGATCTGCATCCCTTCAGCCTCGAGCCGGCCCTTGACGACCTCGGCGAGATCCGCATCCTCGGGGCCCATGATCTGGTCCAGGAATTCGACGACGGTCACCCGGGAGCCGAGCCGCTGGAAGGCCTGGGCGAGTTCCAGGCCGATCGGCCCGCCGCCGAGGACGAGCAATCTGCGCGGGCAAGGTGCGTTGCGAGAAGACCGTCTCGTTCGTCCAGTACGGCACCGCGTCGAGTCCCTCCACGGGGGGCAGCGCGGGTCGCGACCCGGTGGCCACCACCCAGGCGCGCGCGGTGAGGCGTTTGCCGTCGTGCTCGACCGTGTGGTCGTCGACGAAGCGCGGCGGGCCGAACCGCACCTCCGCCCCGAGTTTGCAGAAGCGCTCGGGGGAGTCGTGCTCCTGAATTTTCGCGATGACCGCCGCCACCCGGTCCATCGCCGCCCCGAGATCCACCTCGGGCAGCTCGAGCCCGGGGAGACCGAACTCCTGCGCGCGACGCGCCAGCGCCCAGACGCCGGCGGTCCGGATCAGCGTCTTGGACGGGACGCAGCCGTAGTGCAGGCAGTCGCCGCCGAGCCGCGGCGACTTCTCGATGAGCAGCGCCTTGGCCCCGAACTGCGCCGCGCCCGCGGCCACGGTGAGACCGGCCGAGCCGCCGCCGATGATGCCGATGTCGTAATCGTAGTTGCTCATGCCGCTCCTCTCCGTCCTTGTCTTGGGCGGGGATCAACCCCGCCCCTCCGGGGGTGCCGTGCTCCAGGGCATTTTCCCGTCATTCCCGCCCGTGGTGGTTCAAAGGAGGGGAGGGGTTGACCCCCTCCCGTCAGACCCGTTTGGCGAGCGCGGCCCGGGCGATCCGGGTCACGTACACCGTGACGGCCACCGTCGCCGCCAGTCCGACGCCATAGAGCGCCCACTGCGCCGGGGTCCGCGTGCTCTGGCCGGCTCCGAGCGCGGTCAGGCTTCCCGCGAGCGAACCGAGGTAGACGTACATCACCGTCCCGGGGAGCATGCCGATCCACGAGGCGAAGAAATAGTCGCGCAGCGAGACCCGGGTCAGGCCGAAGGCGTAGTTGAGCAGGCTGAAGGGAAAGGCCGGCGAGAGACGGGTCAGTCCGACGATCTTCCAGCCCTCGCGGGCAACCGCCTCGTCGATGGCCTTGAACCGCTCGTTCCCCTCGATCCTGCGGGCCACCCAGTCCCGCGCGAGATGGCGGCCGACGAGAAAAGCCGCCGTCGCCCCCAGGATCGAGGCAACCGACACGATCGGTACGCCGCCCACGACGCCCCAGACGGCTCCGGCGCCGAGGGTCAGGACCGACCCGGGTACGAAAAAGACGCAGGCGAGGACGTAGAGCAGGATAAACACGGCCACCCCGACGAGGCCCTGGGCCGCGACCCAGCTCATGGCCCGGGCCAGCAGGCCGGGCAGATCGTAGTACCGGGTTGCCGCCACCAGGAGCACGACGGCAATTCCTGCGACAACCAGCCGGCCGTTGCCGCCGGTTTTCCTGACGCGGTCGCTCTTCGCCTCGGTCGGTTGACTCATGGGAAACCCTCCGCACCGCCGGCTTCGTCAGACGCCTGCCGGATCACTCGTTGAGGCTCCAGTCGTAGCGGTAGCGGAAGGAGCCGGAGACGACGGCCAGGGCGGTTGCCAGCGCCGGGGCTGCATACGCGCGGAAGTGCCGGAGCACTCCCTCCTCCGAGCCGTCGAAGTCCGCCTGGTACCAGTCGTAGATGCTGGAGGCCGTGAGCCGGCCGCCCGCGACCGACACCCCGCGGGGATGGTTGACGTACGCGCGCGCCGCCTCGTCGAGCAGGCGCTCGGTGGTCGCCGCCGTGAAGGGCTCGGCGGCCAGGTTCGGACAGCCGATGGAGGCGCAGTTCACGGCGAAGTGAATCCGGTTGTCCCGCCAGATCGGCCGCAGGATGCGGTGCTCGATGTCGTTGAGGGAGACTTTTTCCCCCTCGACCGTCACGAGTTTTGCGTCCCAGGGCCCGGAACTGAAGAGCCCCCCGAGGCGGATGTCGCGGATGCTCTTCACGGGGTAGCGCTCGAGGATCACCCGGACCGTGAGGGCGTTGTAGAGATTGATCCAGTAGGCCTTCTGCTCGGTGCGGTTCAGGCCGGCGACCCGCACTGAGGAGAGTCGGGCCACGTAGCCGTCGAGCGAGCGGCGGTCCTCCGGGGTCACGGCGCCGTAGCGCACGCGGTTGATGCCGGAGGGGTGGTTCGTCACCAGGTACTTTTGCAGAAAGGCGCCCCAGGCGGCGTGGTCGACGATCGTCGCGCTCTTGGCGTCGTTCGCCTCCCAGCGGGGCCAGAGATCCGGCTTCGGGGCGCTCAGCGCCGGTGAAGCGCCGCCGAGAATCACGAGAGCGCCGACCAGCGCACCGACGGCCAGACGAACGGTCATGACGGTCTCCTCCCCGCGGCTGATTTCGTGCTCAGCAGGCGACCGCCCGCTTTTCGACTGCGCCCACTCACGTCGAACCCTGTCCCGCCGTGCAACCGTAGCAGTGGTCGTCCACGGCTATGGTGCGGCGGGAGAGGGCCTCGTAGTCGAACGACGCGATGTGGCGGGATCCTTCGGGTGTCACCGCGAGGCCGAGCACCTGGTTGAAGTCGCAGTCGTGGATCGCCCCGTTCCACCCCACGCTCACGAGTCGCCGGCACATGACGCCATCCAGGGTCTGCGGGTTGAAGGCGCAGGCCAGCTTCCCGAGGTACTGTTCGAAACCGCCGGTCCGGACCAGGAAGTCCCGGAACCGCCCGATCGGCATGTTGGTGAACGTGAACAGGCCGGTGAACGAGATGCCGTACCGGGCCCCGAGTTCCCGTCGGTAGTCCTCCTCCAGCACACCCTGCGCGGGAGCGAGGAATGGCCCCCGCGGGTTGTACACCAGGCTGAGCTTCAGATCCGGAGAACCGTTGCCGTACCCGAGTTCGTTCAGCTGCCGGAGCCCGGCGATGCACTTCGCGAACGTGCCGCTCCCCCGCACCAGGTCCACGTTGTCCTCGAGGTAGCAGGGCAGCGAGGCGACCACCTCCACCCCGTGCTCGCGCAGGAAGCGGGGCGTCTCCTCGAGCCCGGGCTCGAAAAAGACGCTCAGGTTCGTGCGAACGATCACGTGGCGACCGGCGCGCCGGGCTTCGGCGACCAGCCAGCGGAAGTTGGGGTTCAACTCAGGGGCGCCGCCGGTCAGGTCGAGGGTTTCCAGGGGGTTTTCCAGAAGCACGCGCAGGACACTCTCGGCGGTCGCCCGGTCCATGACCTCGGTCCGGGCCGGCCCCCCTGCGACGTGGCAGTGCTGGCAGGCGAGGTTGCAGCGATAGCCGAGATTGACCTGGAGGACGCTCACGCCGTCGGCGCGGAGCGATTCCGGCCTGACGGAGAGAACCTTCTCCTTGAACGGAAGACGCTCCCGATCGGATCTTCCCCTCCGGATACAAATCCGGTTTCGTGCGCTCCCGTGACATTTCAAGCTCTCCGGACACCTGGCCAAACTGCCTGCAGACCGGTTTACAGTATATCATTCAAGGCGCGACAGCGGTCTTTGCGAGTCCGCTGAGCACCGCCTCGATCTTCTTCGCGATCTCGTCGCACCCGGTGCTGGCATGGCGGGTCACCAGATACCCGGGGTCGTTGTAGGAAAGCCAGACGGCCCCCTTGTCATCTTCCCAGATGAGGGCCTTGAGGGGCAGGTCGATCCCGATGGTCGGGCCGCACTGGATCAACTTGGTACCGACAGCAGGGCTTCCGAAGATCAGCAATTCCATGGGGCGGAGTTTTTCGCCGACTTTGGCGGCACCTGCCGCATGGTCTATCCTGTTGAACACGTTCATCCCTTTTTCTCGTACGCCGGCCTCCAGGCGATCTGTCGTGTCCTTGACTGCGTGAGCGCTCTTGACATCCACCAGTCCATTCTCGGCAGAGGCCGTCGGGACAAAAAACAACAACGAAATCAACAGTCCAGGAAAATAGCGCACGGTACTCCCTCCTTGTCGGGCATTTCGTTGCCTCAACTCAACCCACACGACGCCGGCCTGCCGCGGCCGGACACATCTCTCCAGGGTAGAGAACAACATCACGATACATCCACCTCCCCCCAGCGGCAACCGTGAAACTTCAGTCCCCTTGCCGTTTGACATTATCAAGCCTCCTCGCGAAAAATAAACAGTACACTTGTGCGGGCAGGCGACGGAATGCCCCTTGCATATTAAATGCGCCTGACAGGTGTATCTTCAATGCACATGGCAGGTGGCTGTGCCCCGCAAGGAAAGTGTCACCCTCGTGGTGGGGAACGGGGCCGGTACTCGATCGAAGGGGAGGGGGTCACGTGCAACTCGGGATGACCGGATCGGGACGGACGGGTGCCACCACGGTGCTGCGCGAGATGCGGGGTAAGGCGATGCCACAGGCCGACGCCCTGGTCGTGTTCGGCATCACGGGGGACCTGGCGAGCGGGTCGCGCCTCGTCCTCGAGAAGCCGTTCGGGCGCAGCCTGGCCTCGGCGCAGGAACTCAACCGGACCCTCCGGAAGCACTTCCCCCCGGGTGCGGTTCTGCGCATCGACCACTTCCTCGGCAAGGAGCCGGTCCAGAACCTGTACTACTTCCGTTTCGCCAACGCCTTCCTCGAGCCGATCTGGAACCGCGACTACATCGCCGAGCGTCCAGATCACGATGGCCGAAAACTTCGGCGTCGGGGGGCGGGGCACGTTCTACGAGGAAGCCGGCGCCATCCGCGACGTGGTGCAGAATCACCTGATGCAGATCGTCACGCTGATCGCCATGGAGCGGCCCCGCGACAGTTCGGTGGACGCGATGTTCGAGGAGAAGATCCGCCTGTTCACGAAAATCCCGGCTCTGACCCCGGCGGATGTGGTGCGCGGCCAGTTCCGCGGCTACCGGCAGGAGCCCGGCGTCGCCGCGGACTCCACCGTCGAGACGTTCGCCGCCGCGCGGCTGACGATCGACACCCCGCGCTGGCAGGGGGTGCCGTTCTTCCTCCGGGCCGGCAAGACGCTGCCGGTCACCGCGGTGGAGATCATGATCACGCTCAAGGGGAAGCCGTTCCTGCGCCAGGCCGAACACGACAGCGAGCACCGGAACTACCTCCGCATCCGTCTGAGCCCGGAGCTGCTCTTCGCGTTCGGCATCTGCGTGAAGGTGCCGGGGGAGGCGCTGGTCGGGCAGGACATCGAGGTACGTGGCGCAGTACCACCCGCCGGACCAGATGCTGCCGTACCAGCGCATCCTCGGCGACGCGCTGCGGGGGGAGACGATGGTCTTCGCCCGCGAGAAGGGGGTCGAGGAGATGTGGCGCATCATGGACCCGATCCTGGACGATGTGACACCGGTGCACGAGTACGAACCGGGCACCTGGGGGCCCGCGGCGGCCGACCGGCTCACCGCGGCGTCAGGCGGCTGGCACAACCCGGACGGGGTACGACACCCAGAGGAGGGCACGCGATGAACGGAAACACGGAGCGACTGCGCCAGATCGGCCAGAGTCTCTGGCTCGACAACATCACGCGGCAGATGTTGAACGACGGGACTCTGCAGCACTATATCGACGAGCTTGCGGTGACCGGACTGACCTCGAACCCGAGCATCTACAACAACGCCATAAAAAACTCGGACTCCTATGATGGGGCGATCGCGCAGAAGGTTCAGCAGGGCCTTGCGGGAGAGGATTTGTTCTTCGAGTTGGCGATTGAGGATTTGCGCCGGGCCGCGGATCAGTTCCGTCCCGTTTTCGACCGCACCTGCGGCGTGGACGGCTGGGTGTCCCTGGAGGTCTCGCCCGTATTGGCCTACGACACGGCGAGCACGCTGGCCGCGGCCAGGAAGCTGCACGCAGCCGCAGAGCGTCCCAACCTTTTCATCAAGATTCCGGGAACTCGCGAGGGACTTCCCGCCATCGAGGAGGCGATCTTCGCCGGCGTGCCGATCAATGTCACCCTGCTCTTCTCGCGCGAGCACTACCTGGCTGCGGCGGAGGCCTACCTCCGCGGCATCGAGCGGCGCCTTGCCGCGGGGCTCAGGCCGGATGTCGGGTCGGTCGCGTCGCTCTTCGTCAGCCGCTGGGACACCGCTGCGGCGGACAGGGTGCCCGAGGAGTTGAAGAACCGCTTGGGGATCGCGATCGGGAAGCAGTGCTACAAGGCCTACTGCGCCGCGATGACCAATCCGCGCTGGCAGCGGGTCTTCAACGCCGGCGCCCGCCCGCAGCGGCTCTTGATGGCGAGCACGGGCACCAAGGATCCGCAGGCCTCCGACACGTTGTACATCGAGGCTCTCGCAGCGCCGTTCACGGTGGACACCATACCGGAAGGCACGCTGAAGGCTGTTGCCGACCATGGGGAATTCGGGGCGGCCGTGCCGCCGGATGGCGGCGATTGCGACACCGTTCTGGCACAGTTCGCCGCGGCCGGCGTCGACATCGACGCGCTGGCGGCCCAATTGCAGAGCGATGGCGCCGCCTCATTCGTGAAATCGTGGAAGGAGCTGATGGCGGTGATTGCGTCCAAGAGCGCCGCGCTGAAATAGGCGGTTCAAGAGGCAGGAGCCAGCATTCATGAAGGTGCTGGCTGTCAATGCCGGCGGGACGGCCTGCTCCGCACGGCATCCCGGAGCGCGCCGGTACGCTTCACGTTTCAGTCGCTCGAGAGGAGGCAATGCAAGAGAGCGAGATCCGCGTCGGCATCAGCTCCTGCCTGCTCGGCAACCCCGTCCGCTTCGACGGCGGTCACAAGCTGGACCACTACCTGCGCGACACCCTCGGCGCCCACGTCGCGTGGGTTCCGGTCTGTCCGGAGGTCGAGTCCGGCCTGCCCGTCCCGCGCGAGGCGCTGCGCCTGGTCGGCGACCCGCGCGACCCGCAGCTCGTGACCTCCCGCACCGGCGTCGACCACACCGCCGCGATGAAGGCCTGGACGGCGCGGCGACTGGACGAACTGGAGAGCGAGGACCTCTGCGGTTTCGTCTTCAAGAGCCGCTCGCCCAGTTCCGGGATGCGGCAGGTCAAGGTCTATCCGCCCGGGGGCGGCGTCCCCTCGCACGCCGGGGTCGGCCTCTTCGCGCGCGGGTTCATGGAGCGCTTCCCGCTGCTGCCGGTCGAGGACGAGGGGCGGCTGAACGACCCGGCGCTGCGCGAGTGCTTCATCGAGCGGCTGTTCGTCGTGTCGCGCTGGAAGCGCTACCGCCGCGACGACGGCACGGCCGGCGGGCTCGTGGCGTTCACCACCGATCACAAGCTCCTCGTGCTGGCCCACAGCCCGCGGCACGGCTCGGCGCTCGGGAAGCTCGCGGCCGGGGCCGGCGCGCAGGGGCGGCGGCCGCCCGCGGCGCTGCTGGACGACTACCTGGCGACCCTGATGGACGGGCTGCGGCTGGTCGCGACCGCCGCCAAGCACACGAACGTGCTGCAGCACGCCGCCGGCTACTTCAAGCGGCTGCTGACCCCGGGCGAGAAGGCCGAACTCGCCGAGGCGATCGAGTCCTTCCGCCGCGGGCTGATCCCGCTGATCGTCCCGGTGACGCTGCTCGCGCACTACACGAGGATCTACGGCGAGCCCTGGCTGGGGCGCCAGCACTACCTGCGCCTCGAGCCGCGCGAGCTGATGCTGCGCAACCGCGTCTGAGCAACCACGGCTAGAAACGGGTCTCCACGCCGCCGACGAGATAGTGGAAGAGCGAGAAGGTGTAGACCTCGTCGTTGTCGGCGCCGCCCTCGAGAATCCGGTAGCCCGCGAAAATCTTCGTTGTCTTGCCGATGTCGCGCACCACGGCGAACAGCACGTCCTCCGCCCGCCCCTGCGACGCCACCAGCGCGTCCCCGGCCACCCGCAGGGACCAGGAGGGCGCGATCCGCCAGTCCGCCAGGAAATTGATCAGCGGCACGATCCCCGTGTTGGACTTCTCGGCCTGCTGTCCCCCGCCCTCGAGCGTGATGGCCGCGTCACGGACCTTGGCCGTCAGCCCCAGCCAGAGATCGAAGTTCTTCCCGGGGAAAAACTTCCGCCGCCAGGTCGCGCGGTAGGAGTCGAAGCGGAACGTGCCGTCGAGGTGCGTCCCGGCGGGGAAGCGCACGCCGGCAAAGTCGACGTCGCGGTCGACACTCCCGTGGGAGTCGACGCTGAGCGGAGTGGCCATGACCCCGAAGTAATCCCGGCCCCGTCTGATGTACCCGACCTCGATGCGGCCGCTGAACGCCGTCTCCGCGTCGAGTTCGTCGGAGAAGGAGATCATCGTGCCGCCGTCGCCCGGGATGCGGACATCGTTGGAGCCGGTGAACACCGCGGCCCCCTGGAGGTTCACGAGGAACTCCGCACGCGCTTCACCCGCCGTCCCGACGGCGAGCAGCAGCGCGGCGCCGAGCAGTGCCACTTGCGTCTTCATGGAACCTCCCCCGCTTTGTACGGCTGATTCAGCCCGTCGTGAACCACCGCCCGCCACGGCCGCCCCGCGCAGCCGGCGCTCACCTGGCGTGCCGCGAAAAGAAATCCCAGATGATCGCCGTCGCGTCGAAGCCGCTGAGCGGATCGCTCTCGGGCAGGGCTGCCGTGACGGTCCCGCCCGGCCAGCGGTGGTCCCACCCGGCGATCGTGTAGAGCACCACCTCGGGCCCGGCGGCGCCGGGGCGGGACCACGCGGAACGGGTGACAACCCCGCCCCGCAAGGTGTTCGACGACCGGATCCGGCTCCAGGCCGTCGGCCCGCACCCAGAAGCGGACCGCATCCACTGCCGGCAGATACTCCCGCCCGCCGCCTTTCTGCGGGCTGATCCCGCCGGCAAACGGGACGTTCTTGTCTGCGAGCCCGTGCATCACGAGAACCGGCAGCCGTCCCTGGGGCTGCGGGGTCACCCAGAGAGGAGCATCCGCCGTGGCGCGCCCGCCGTGGGACGCGGCAAGCGGCGCCGCGGCTGCGAACAACCCGGTGCGCTCGGCGATGGCGCGATACACGAGCATCCCGCCGTTGGAGAAGCCCGTCAGATACACCCGCGCCGCATCGATCTGCACCCGGCGCGCGGTGTCTTCCACCACCAGCGCCACGAACCCCACGTCGTCTTCGCCTTCATCGGCCGCCTTGCCGCAGCAGTGGCCCGCATTCCAGTGCTGGAGGAACCCGAGGATTCCCCACCCGCCTTCCGGGTAGGCGACGACAAAACCCTCGCGGTCCGCCAGCGCGCTCCAGCCGGTCCAGTCCTCCATCTCCCGCGCCGTGGAGAACGCCCCGTGCAGCACCACGACGAGAGGGTAGTCCCGGCCTGTCCGGTACCCCGTCGGGACATGCAGGAGGTACGAGCGCTGCGAGCCGTTCTTCAGCGCTCCGGCCTCGACCCTCCAGGTGCCGGGAATCGCGCCTGTCGGCGGCAGCGGACGTCCGCCGGCGCATCCCGCGCACGCGACGAGGAGTGCCAGGCCCGCGGTCCGAACACCGGAACCGACTACCTTCGACAGGGGGATCGGCAGCAGCGTAACGCTCATCGACCATTTCCTTTCGCGCCCTGACGGGTACGGCGTTGCCGAGAAAACGCCGTGTGGTGCCTCGGACTCCTGATGAATTCGATTCTCCTGTCAGAGCGGCGGACTGTCAAGCCGTGATCCGCGGAACACCCCGCAGCTGTCGAATCATGGCGCCACGGCAGGTGAAAGGCCGCAGGCCCCGGCGACCCTGGTGGATGTTCCGCATGGTCAGGACTATAGTTGCACTCCAGCAACCCGGAGGATGTGTCATGCCCGACCGATCGCCCCGTGTGCTTCTGACCGGCGCCACCGGCTTCATCGGCGGCCGGCTCCTTCCCGCCCTCGACGCGGCGGGATTCAGCGTGCGCTGCCTCGTTCGCCCCGGCGAGAAGCTCGTCGTCCGCCAGCCGCTCGCGCGCCAACCGGAGGTGGCGACCGCGGACCTGCTCGACCCGGCGTCCCTGCCGGCGGCCCTCGCCGGCATGGACGCCGCCTATTACCTGGTGCACTCCATGGGGGGGCGGACCATCGGCGAGATCGACGCCTTCGCCGAGCGGGACCGGCGGGCCGCGACGAATTTCCTCGCCGCGGCGGAAAGCGCCGGCCTCGCGCGCATCATCTACCTCGGCGGACTCGGGGAGACCGGCGACAAGCTCTCGCACCACCTCGCCAGCCGGATCGAAGTGGCCCGCATCCTGCAGTCCGGGTCGAATGTCCGGACGACCGCGCTGCGCGCCGCCGTCATCATCGGCGCCGGCGGCGCCTCGTTCGAACTGCTGCGCTACCTGATCGAGCGGCTGCCGGTGATGACCGCGCCGCGCTGGATCACCACGCGCTGCCAGCCGATCGCGGTCGACGACGTGATCGCCTATCTCGTCGGGTGCCTGCAGACGCCGGCGACGGCGGGGCTCTCGCTCGACATCGGCGGCCCCGAGATCACCACCTATCGCGGGATGATGCAGACGTATGCGCGGGTGCGCGGCCTGCGCCGGCTGATCATCCCGGTGCCGGTGCTCACGCCGCGGCTTTCGGCCTGGTGGATCAACCTCGTGACACCCGTGCCCGCCGGGGTCGTCTTCCCGCTGGTCGAGGGGTTGAAGAACGAGGTCATCTGCCGCGACAACCGCATCCGCGACCTGGTGCCGATCCCGCTGACCCCGATGGAGGGGGCGATCTGCACGGCGCTGACGGAAACGCTGGCCGGGCCGGGCCGGCTCCCTTCGCAGCAGGCCTGCTTCCTGAAAAGCTGATCCGAGCGCCGGTCCCGGGTCGCCGGTCAGACGGCGGCGCGCTTTTCCGCTTCCGCCTTGAGATCGGCGAGAAACCGCCGGGTCAACTCCCGGAAGCGCCAGAGCGGGAAGAACGGCCCGGCGAGCGTCACGGTCGGCCCCGAGAGGTCCTCGCTGCTCTCGCAGCGCGTCCCGCCCTCCTGCTCGGAGAAGGTGAACCAGTGCCGCCCGCGCACACCCCAGCGGGCGGCGACCCAGAGCAGGCGCGACGGCGGTTCGACGAGTTCAACGCGCACCGCGAACGGGATGCGGGACGACGAACGGCCTCAGACGAGCAGGAGAAGCCGGAGCCGGCGACGAGACCAGCGTCCGCCCCCGGTTCGACTCGCGTGAGCACGCTGTTCCAATCCGCCCAGCAGGTCAGATCGGTGAAGGCTTTCCACGCCACGGGGCGCGGGGCCGCGATCAGGACGGTCTCCTCGATGCGTCGCATCATCTCACCGGAGACGATTATCGACCCTCGGGCGCCGCTCGTCAAAGGGGCCGCCGCAACCATGGTCGACCGCGGGAGGGATCCCTGCTAGTATCGACGGGCACGCATCGCGAAGCAGGGTGTCGGGAAACCAACCAGGAGCGAAAGAGATGAACCTCAAGGAATACTTCGGTTCACGGCACGGGATCGGCATCCTCTCGACGGCCGACGCGGCCGGCAGGGTGGACGCCGCCGTCTATTCCCGCCCGCACGTCTTCGAGGACGGCACCGTCGCGTTCGTGATGCGCGACCGGCTGACGCACCACAATGTGAGCCAGAACGCCCACGCCGCGTACCTCTTCATCGAGGAGGGCTCCCGGCTCGGCGGCGTGCGTCTCTTCCTGAGGAAGCTGAAGGAAGAGACGGACCACGACCTGATCGCCGCGATGACCCGGCCGGGCCTGACCGCCGAGGAGGACCGCGCGAAGGGGCCGAAGTTCCTCGTCACCTTCACCGTGGAAGAGGTCCTCCCGCTGGTCGGGGCGGGGTGAGGGGGGAGCCCGTGGCAGTCCTGTCTCGGGTTTTTCACGCGATGCTCATGCTCGCAGGTTCGATCCTGCTGGTCGGCTGCTCCGGCGCTCGCCCGGCCGCCCTGGGCGTCCGGGACGGCCGGCTCGCCCCCTGTCCCTCGAGCCCCAACTGCGTCTCGAGCCAGGCTCCCGACGACACCCACCGCATCGCCCCCATCCCCTTCGCGGGCGCGGCTGCGGAGGCGGTCGACAGCCTGACGAACATCGTCCGCTCCCTGCCGCGGGCGTCGGTGGTCACCGCCACCGGGACGTATCTGCACGCCGAATTCAGAAGCGCCGTCTTCCGGTTCGTCGACGACGTGGAGTTCCTCGCCGATGAAACTGCCGGCGTGATCCAGGTCCGCTCCGCCGCGCGCGTCGGTTCTTCGGACCTCGGCGTCAACCGGCGGCGGATCGAGACCATCCGCGCGCGCTGGGGCGAGACTCAGGAGGATGTGCGGCGATGAGGCACGGGTAGGGCATGCTTGACCTGTTGCGCGACACCCGTTTTCTGGTTTCCGCGCCCGACGCGAGGCAGCTCGGGGCCTGCCACGCCGAGGTGGCCCTGGTGGGCCGCTCCAACGTGGGCAAGAGCTCGCTGCTCAACGCGCTGACCAGCCAGACCCAGCTGGCGCGCGTCTCCCGGACTCCGGGCCGCACGCGGCTCATCAACGTCTTCCTGACCGGCCCGGACCGCTGGATCGTGGACTTGCCGGGGTACGGCTATGCGGCCGGCCCCCGGGCCGAATTGGACGCCTGGCAGGCCATGATCGAGGACTATCTGCTCGGGCGCCCCACCCTGCGGATGGTCTTCGTGCTGGTGGATGCGCAGGTGGGACCCACAAAGCTGGACCTGCAGATGCTGGAGTGGCTCCACCACGTGCGACTGCCCCGGCGCATCGTCGCCACCAAGGCGGACCAGGTGAAACCCGGCCGCCAGGTCGCCCGGCACCGTGAGGTGGCTGCCGCCCTGGACCTGGCCCCCGACGCCGTCGCGTGGGTTTCCAGCAAGAAAGGGAAGGGGCTCACCGGGCTGCGCAACGAGATGGCTGCCTTGCTGGAGCTGCGCTAGCCGGGTTCCGCTCCTCCCACAACCCTTCCTGGCCGTAGGAGGGCGCTCGGGCCGCGAAGCAGGGGCACAGGAGAGGCGGTCCTGAAAGATTCCTGCCCTGCTGTGTGCCTGGGACTGATGTGCGGGGAAAGCAATAATCTGGTAGGGTTGGCGCAGGAACTTTTTTCATCAGCGGTGCCGTCGGCTCTCCGTTCGAGGAGAGGAGAGTCTGACGCACCCGGATGGTTTTTCGGAGGTGACACCGACACCCGTACGATCGAGGGCCCCGCAGCGATGAACTCCCGAAACACTCACGATGCTCCCGGCCCTGCGGCCGATCTTGCCCGCGCCCGCGCGGCGGCGGCAGGCGGCAACGGCAGTCTCGCCGGCACGATGGTCGGACGGGGAGCGCCACGAGATCAACCCGTCCCTTCATGTGCTCCAGCTCTCCTGGCGTCACCTCGGCCCGCATGCGATGGCCGACCCCCCCGCAGAAGACGCGCAGCAGCCTGAGCCGGGCGATGAAATCCTTCTGGTGTGGAAGTCCCCCGGCGACGGGAGGGTGATCGCCCGTGCGGCCGGGACGGAGGAGTTGCTGGCGCTCAAGCTGGTCGTGGAAGGCATTTCGCCGCACGAGGCCGCCTCCGGGTCCGTTTCGGAGGGGACGATAGAAAACGTCCTCGCGCGCGCGGCCGACATCGGGATCATCCTGGCGCCGCGCCCGCTCATCCGCCGCGCGGACGACTTCCCCCGCGGCGAGGTGACCGAGGAGTCGTTTTTCACGTCCGCCGGGTTCACGCTGCAGTGGCACCTGACCCAGACCTGCGATCTGCACTGCCGTCACTGCTACGACCGCAGCGAGCGCGCGGCTGTTTCGCTGCCGGACGCTCTGCGGGTGCTCGATGACCTGGAGTCGTTCTGCCGGGCGCGCCATGTCGGCGGCCACGTCTCCCTCAGCGGCGGCAATCCGCTGCTGCACCCGCATTTCACGGAGATCTATCGCGCCGCGGCCGGCCACGGCTTCGGCCTCGTCATTCTCGGCAACCCGGCGCCCCGCCGGAGGATCGAGGAGTTGATCGCCATCCGCAGGCCCGGGTTCTATCAGGTGAGCCTCGAGGGGCTGCCGGAGCACAACGACTGGGTGCGCGGCCCCGGTCATTTCGAGCGCACGGTGGCTTTCCTGGGCGTGCTCAAGGAACTCGGCGTCTCGACCATGGTGATGCTCACGCTCACCGCCGACAACATCGATCAGGTGCTCCCCCTGACGGAGCGCCTGCGCGGCCTGGTCGACGACTTCCACTTCAACCGCCTGGCCATGGTCGGGGAGGGCGCGAATCTGCGTCTGCCGACCCGCGAGCGGTACGCCCGGTTCCTCGCGGAGTATCTGGCCGCCGCCGCGGCGAACCCGGCGCTCGGCATCAAGGACAACCTGATCAACATCCTGAGGCGCGAGCGCGGAGAGATTCCCTTCGGCGGCTGCACGGGTTTCGGGTGCGGCGCGGCGTTCAACTTTCTCGCCCTCCTGCCGGACGGGGAGGCGCACGCCTGCCGCAAGTTCCCCTCGCCGATCGGCAATGTCATCCGGGACGGCCTGGCGAAGGTCTACGATTCGGAGGCCGCGCGTCGCTATCGGGGCGGCTGTTCCGCCTGCCGTGATTGCGCCATCCGTCCGGTCTGCGGCGGTTGCCTGGCGGTGGCGCACGGCTTCGGGCTCGATCCCCTGCGCGAGCGCGACCCGCTCTGCTTCCTGCAGCAGATCGGTTCTTGACGGTCCCGACCTGGGAGGGTTCAGGCTCCCAGCTGCAACTGGAAGCCTTCAGCCGGCCGCTGTTGACAATCAGGGCCCATTTTTCGAGAATCCGGCGGGTGAGCGGGAACGGGGAGCAGATCCGGGCGGAGTACGCGAAGCGCCAGGGGCGCCAGAGCGTCGCGATTGCGGCGGCCTTGCTGCTGGTCGTCGCCTTCGCCGTTCTCTACGCTCGCCCGGGGTGGCTCGGACCGAACTCCCGGGGCACGATCTCCTCGGCCCAGATCGTCGTGGTTGCCGCATTCATCGGTTTCACCTACCAGAACTGGCGCTGCCCCGCCTGCAACCGGCACCTGGGAGGGGATCTCCACCGTCGGGTCTGCGGCAAGTGCCGGGCCCGGCTGTCCTGACCAGCCGCTGTTTCCCGTTCACCGCCCGAAAGTTCCTCGCGACTTTGAGGTGCCCCTGGCTTCTCGACGGCCGGTCGAGTAATTCCCGAGGAGACATGCTAGCATTGGCAGGTCGAGGGCAACCTCGGCGAAAATCGCCAGCGAAACCGTGCCGGCAGGAGTCGCACCCGGGCAGTTGCCGGAGGAATCTGCACACAACCGCGAGAGGGGGACCTCATGGGTGAAACCGGAGCCCGAGGCGCGGAATTTCAACTCGTCGAGGAGACCGGAATCAACCGCGAGCACGCGGAATTCCACAACGCCTACCAGACGGAGAACATCAAGAACGACATCCGGTTTCTCAAGGCCGTCTACGGGGACCGGATGAGCCTTGTCGCCGGAGGACGTCACCGACGACTTCCTGAGGGAACTCAAGAGTCTCGGCAAGCGCCTCTATTTCTTCATCCTCGGCCTCACGGACCACGTGACCCCGAGCAGCTACATCAAGCACAAATTCAACTTCCTGAAGGACTCCGTCCCCGACGGGGATCCCCACCTCTTCTACCTGGCCTGGAACGGTCTGCTGCGGCAACGACAGCTTCAAACGCATCCTCCAGAAGAAGTTCTCGTTGCGGCGATTCGACGACCTGGTCGTCCCCCGCACCATACCCCCCTTCGGAGCGCGGCACACCCGGTACCGCACCAAGCTGGTCCTCGCGGTGGAGGATCTGAAGATCACGGGCGGCAAGCACCGCAACACCGGCCGGATCCTGGACGACGGCAGCGGCAACCTCCTGCAGGAGGCGATCGTCTGGCTTCCCAACGGCAAGGGGATGCCCGTCTATCCCGGCGCCTATGTGCCCGCCAATCAGACCCAGCTGATCGCCATCCGCCACGGCAAGTCGATCCACGAATCCGGCGGGGACAACCCGGAGTTCGTCGGCTCCGGCGTCTGGGACACCTGGAAAGACAACCGGCGCATCAGCGGCTCCATCGGCAACCGGCTCAAGCCCGCGGGTAGCGAGACCGCCCGGGAACTGGGCGGCGACTTCAAGGTCGTGGTCGACCTCATGGCGCGGGGCGGGCACCCCCTGTGGCCGACCGGGGGCGGCCGGCGCGTGCCCGTCTTCGGCAGCGAGAGCGAGAATACGGAGGAGACGTCGCGCTGCTTCCTGGAGGCCGCCGGCATCACGGACATCGAGTTCACCCCGCTCTACGGGCTCAACTCCCAGAAATACGGCGCCCTGACCCACAGGTCCAAGGGGGACGTCACCCGGCAGCTGCTCGAAGTCTACGGCCCGTCCATGAGCGGCACCGACGAGGAGAAGAAGAAGGCCGCCAAGGCGCTCTTCAAGAATCGCTTCTATCACTTCCCCGAGGGGGAGACCCTGATCGAGGCGGACTGGCGCATCGCCCACTCCTTCGTCGATCTGCTCAGGAACAACCGGGGACGGCGCATCGTGCTCTGCGATCACTCCGGCGCGCTGCGGGTCTTCGAGGCGGTGATCCGCACCCTGGACTTCGCGGACTACTCCACGATCAAGGAGGGCCAGGACTCCATCATCGCCATGGCCTACCAGCCCGGCTACAACACCAGGTACGACTACCTGCAGCGGACGGGCCTGCCGCTGCGCGAGCGTTAGCTTTATGGAACGGATCCTGGCCGTCTTCGCCCATCCCGACGACGAGGCTTCCTGCGTCGGCACCCTGGCCAACCACAGCGACGCCGGCGATGCCGTGAGGCTGCTGTGGCTCTCCCGGGGCGAGAACGCCACCACGCTCGCGATGAACCGCGAGGAGAAGATCCGGGAGCGGGCGCGGCAGGCGGAGAAAATCGGCGCCCTCCTCGGCGTCGAGACCGGCTTTCTCGACTTTCCCGACGCCGGCATCGTCCACAGCAGGGAGAACGCCCTCGTCGTGAGCGAGGTCGTGCGCTCCTGGAAGCCGACGATCGTCATCACCTGGAGCCGCTCGCGCGCCGTCGGCGCCGGCCACCCCGACCACCGCAACACCCACGCCATCGTCCTCGACGCCGTCTCCTACGCCCGCTTCCCGCTCACGGCCGGCCAGCAGGTGCACCGGGAGCACCTGAGCGTCTACCTCACCCACGAGGCCCGGCCCCGCTACCCCGTGCGGCTGATCGACGTCTCGCACCAGGAGCAGCGGATTCGCGCCTTCTTCGCCATCTACAAGGGGATGTACGGCGCGTGGCCCGTGGAGGAACTGGTATTCGCCAACCTCACCCGCAACGGGTTGACCGCCTACTGCCGGCTGGCGGAAGCCCTGCAGTACGTCCAACTCGGCAAGGCGGACCGGCTCCTGGTCTGACGGGAAAACAGCGGCAAACGTTGACAGCAGGTCCGCCCGGCATTATTAATGATCGGATTCCTGAAGCATCCCGTTACAACGCACACGCACCGGCGTCTGAAAGAGGTGCCGAAGCAACTTCACCGGTGCGGGCAGGCCCGCGCCGCCCGGTCTGCGGGTGGGGGAGGGGAAGGTGAGCCAGGGAAGTGCGCAGGTTCCGGGGCGGTGGGAGGTCCCGCTCGTGGAGCTGGTCACCAGCCTCTCGGACGCCATGGACCACCTCGACCCCGCGGTGGTGCACCACCACAAGCAGGTGGCCTGCATCGCGCTCGCCATCGCCGAAGAGCTGGGGCTGCCCCTCGCGGAGCGGACCAGCCTCGTCCTCGCGGCCGCCCTGCACGACATCGGCGCCTTCTCGCTCCGGGAGCGGCGCGAGGCGCTGCGCTTCGACTTCGTCAACCCGATGCGCCACGCCGCCCGCGGCTACGCCATCCTGCGGCTCTTCGGGCCCCTCGCGAAAGAGGCGGAGGCGGTGCGCTTCCACCACGTCCCCTGGGCCGGCGGCCGGGGCCGGCGCTGGCGGGGCCTGCCCGTCCCCCGCGCCAGCCACATCATCCACCTCGCCGACCGCGTCGCGGTCCTCGTGCAGCCGCGCCGCGAGATCCTCGGCCAGGTCCGCCGGGTCACGGCGAAGATCCGGGCGCACGCCGGGACGCGCTTCGAGCCGCGGCTCGTGGAGGCCTTCCTCGGGGCGTCCGCCCGGGAGTCTTTCTGGCTGGACCTCGTCTCCTCCTCCGTCGAGACGATCCTCTCGCGCAAGCTCGCGGCCGTCAACGCGCGCCTCGGCCTCCGGGAGATGGCCGGCTTCTCGCGCCTCTTCTCCCGCGTCATCGACTTCAAGAGCCCCTTCACCGCCGGACACTCCAGCGGGGTCGCCGCCAGCGCCGCGGCCCTGGCGCGGTTCTGCGGCATGGACCGCGAGGACTTGAAGCTGATGCGGATCGCGGGGCACCTGCACGACCTGGGCAAGCTCGCCGTCTCCTCCGAGATCATCGACAAACCCTCCCGCCTCAACACCCGGGAGTACCACCAGGTCCAGCACCACGCCTTCCACACGCGCCGGCTCCTCGAGGGGATGCCCTCCCTCGGGCCGGTCATCCCCTGGGCCTCGGACCACCACGAGCGTCTCGACGGCTCGGGGTACCCCTTCCACCTCGCGGGCCGCGATCTCCCCCTCGGCTCGCAGGTCATGGCGGTCGCCGACGTCTTCACGGCGCTGGCCGAGAACCGGCCGTACCGGGCGGGGATGTCCGACACGGCCCTGGCCAGGGTCATGTGGGAGATGGCGAAATCCGGGCAGCTCAACGGCGACATCGTCAACACCCTGTGCGCGAACTGCGAACGCGTCGACCGCGCGCGGATCACGGCCCAGAAGGCGGCTGCGCTGGAGTACCGGTCGCTTCCCCGGTGGGCGGGGACGGCTTCGTGCGCCCCGAGGGAGAGGCGGATTCCTGATTATCCCCCGGCGCGCTCCTGGTAGTCGTCCGGTGTTTCGTCCCAGCGCGGCATGAAAATCCAAAGCAGGATGTAGGGAACGACCCCGATGCCGTAACAGAACCCGAGAACCACCCAACTGAGCCGGACGAGCCAGACGGGGGTCCCGAGCCAGTAGGCCACCCCGGCGCTGACGCCGCCGATCCATTTCTCCCCGACGACTCTTCGCAGCTTCCTCATGGCGCACCTTGCCTCGAGACGATGTTTTACCGCATTGGCGGGTCCGATTGTATTTCCACCTTCCCGTCATGCTCATGATATCTCAGGCCGGAAAGCTTTCACAGTCGAAATGAATCCTCTGACACTCTGCCCGCGATTGATTTGCTACGGATTTACTATATTATCAAGGCGGGTGAGGTTGGCGTTAAAGCCTCAGACTGCCGGGGCGCGGCAACAGCGTCCGACGAGGAGGTGCACGATGCTGCGTTTGATACCGCTGCTCGCCGCCGCGGCGATGGTTCTGCTCCCCGCGCTGCCCACCGCCGCGGAGACGCTCGTCATCCCGGGGAGCGGCTCGATGCAGGCTCTGCTGCGGGACTTGGCGGGGGCGTTCAACAAGGCCAATCCCGGGTCCGTCGTCGAGATCCCCGACAGCATCGGGACCGGCGGCGGCATGAAGGCCGCGGGCGAGGGAGCAGCCCGCATCGCGCGCGTCGGCCGCAGGCCCGGGGCGAAGGAGGCTGCATTCGGCCTCGAGTATCAGGTCTTCGCCTTGCAGCCGATCGTCTTCGCGACGCATCCGAATGTGAAACTCAAGACCCTGACGAGGGCGCAGAGCCGCGATCTCTTTTCGGGGAAGATCACCAACTGGAAGACTATAGGCGGGCCGGATCTGCCCGTTGTGGTCATCGGGCGCGACCCGGGCGAGACCAACCTCCAGCTCATCCGCTCGACATTCGAGGAGTGGAATGAACTTGCGATGGCGCCCGCCGCGGTGATCGCCAAGTCGGATCAGGAGATGATCGAGTTGATCGCAACCCGAGAGGGCGCCGTGGGTTTCAACGTGATCTCGGAGGTACTGAACAGAGGCCTGACGCCGCTGGCAGTCGGCCCGATGGTCTTCACCGATCTGACGTACCCGCTGATGATCGAAGCGGTCTTCGTCTACAAGCCAGGGGCGATGACTGGTGTTGTAAAGGCCTTCGTGGACTCCGTTTTCACCCCCGAGGGCGCGCGGATCATCAAGGCCGGCAACGCGTTCCCGTTTCGACGCGACAAGTAGCCGCGGGACGGCCGCGGTGCGGGCTTGAATGCGTCCTTTCCTGACGACCCTTTGTCCTGGCGCTCGGTCTGGCGCTGAACGGCTGCGGCAGCCTCGGCACCTACGGTCCCGCGCAGGACCACAGCCGGTTCGAGGCGCCGCCCTGATGCCAGACGGCGTTGTTCTGTTCTCGTTCAAGCACCTCGTCTACCGGCCCGCTGCGGGGATCACCGCCTTCCCCGACGGGGGTGTCCCGAAATACCTCAAGGACGAGGCGGTTCTCGCCACGTACCACGTCCCCTCCGGTGCCCTGAACATCCTGCGTCGCGAGCCGAATCGACGCTGGACCGACGGTCAGGGCCAGTTCACCATCTCGCGCTCGAAGGGGAGGGTCGCGCTCGTGAGTCGGGGCGGACAACTCCGCAGCGACCTCTCGACGATTGCCACTGAAGACTGGCTCCTGGACGTCTCGTCGGGCGACTTCCAACCTGTCGACTGGCGGACCGCGCTCCCGGCGCGCGGGCTTGCGATGACCGGGCTCTATCTCGTCGACGAGCGAGGAACACTGTTGTTCGTGACAGTCCCCGCGCCCCCGGCCGGCAAGGTGCGGGACGAAACCGTGGCCTGGCTCTGGATCAGAACGCCGGGGGGGCACTATATTCAGGTTGCGCAGACCTCACATTATGAGGGCATGGCGGGGGATGAGCTTATCCACTGGACACCGGGGACGCGTCGCTTCAAGGCTTTTAACGTAGTTACGCACGAGACCAGGGATCTGCCGGGGTACCGCGTGCCGCCCCACGAAGAGGTCACCAAGGGGGTCTCTGTCGAAGCCGACGGACATCGTCTCCTGCTCGGGCGCAAGGGGGAAGGGGGGTGGGAGTCCGAGCCCATCCCGCTCGATCCGGAGCGCCTGAAGTAGCGGTCCGCAAGACGCTTGTGCAATTTTCACTTGACAATTCCGGCTATGGAATTAAATTAATACTACAAAGATGGTTATTGTATTGTAAGCGGTGAAGGGCGGGAATTGAACAGGGAGGGCGGCCATGATTACAGCAGGTGAACTGAAGATGAACACCGACGAAATCGCTGCATTCGTGCAGAAACAGGACTGCGGCTCCACGACCGTGCGGGAAATTCTGGCGAAGAAACAGCCGGGGATCTGGGTCGTCGGGCCGGAGGCTTCGGTCTACGATGCCTTGCGCGTCATGGCGGAGCGCAACGTCGGCGCCCTGGTCGTCGTCGAGGACGGACACGTGCTCGGCGTGATCTCGGAGCGGGACTACGCCCGCAAGGTGATCCTGACCGGCAAATCCTCGCGTGAAACCCTGGTGCGCGAGATCATGGGCTCTCCCGCGGTGTCGGTCGATCTCGGGACCACGGTGGCGCACTGCATGGATCTGATGACGGGGAGGCACATCCGCCACCTGCCGGTGATCGCGTCCGAAGTCCTGGTGGGGTGCATCTCGATCGGGGACGTCGTGAAGACGATCATCGCGGAGCAGGGGCGGCGGATCGGGCAGTTCGAGGACTACATCAGCGGCACCTACCCCGGGTAGATAATCCCGCAACCCTCTCCTTGCTTTTACGAGTGGCGACCACTACCATTCCGCACGCGATGATACTTCCCTGGACAGGTCGGGGCGTACGGCAGCGGCTGCTCGTTGCGTGCCTGGCCGTGCTTCTTTCGGCGACGGCCGTCCCCGCCGCCGGCGAGACGGTTTTCGTCACCGTGAAGAAGGTCTCCATCCGCAAGGACCGGCAGTTCTACGCCCCGACGGTCGCGGAGGCCGCTCTTCCGGGACCGGCTCGTCGTGCTGGCCCGCCAGAAGGACTGGGTGCGCGTGAAATTCAGCGGGGTCGAGGGCTGGGTCCACGTCTCGGCGACCGCCGCGACGGCGGTGTCGGTGAGCGCCAAGGCTGCGACCGGCGGGGTTTCGCAGGACGACGTGGCGTTGGCCAGCAAGGGCTTCGACGCCGCCGTCGAGCGCGAATACAGCAAGGGGCAAGTCCAAGGCGGACTTCGCCGGTGTCGACCGCATGGAGCAGCTCACCGTGTCCGCGAAAACCCTGACCGACTTCCGGCAGTCGGGCAACCTGCGCCCGCCGGGAGAGAAGAAATGAACGGCGGTCCCGGTTGCGGCAGATCTCTCGCCGCGGCGCTGGTGCTCGCAGTCGTCGCGGGGTGTTCGACCGCCGAGCTCAAGGAGACGTTCCACAAGACCGCCGACACGGGTGTGGCGATCAAGGACAAGGCCGTCGTGCAGGGGAGCGCGCTGGCGGCGGACACCGCCGTTCACGGCAAGGCGGTCGCCAAGACGGCGTCGAAGGCGATGCGCAAGGGTTTCGCGGACCTCACGCCGCAGGAGGAGTACTACATCGGCCGCGCGGTTGCCGCGCGCATCCTCGGCATGTACCGCCCGGCCGAGAACCCGGCGGCGACGCGGTACCTGAACGCGATCGGGCTCACCGTGGCGCAGGCCTCCTCCGGGCCGGAGACCTTCGGCGGCTGGCACCTCGTCCTGCTCGACAGCGACGAGGTCAACGCCTTCGCGGCCCCCGGCGGGTTCATCTTCGTCACCCGCGGTCTCTACCAGAGCTGCCGGACCGAGGAGCAGCTGGCGGCGGTCATCGCCCACGAGGTCGGCCACGTGACGTTGCGTCACGGCCTCGCCGCGATCAAGACCTCCCGGCTCACCGAGGCGTTCGCGATCATCGGCACCGAGGCGGTGAAGGAGTTCACCGGCGCGGACCTGGCCAGGATCACCGAGGCGTTCGCCGGCACGATCGACGACATCATCGACCAGATGGTGTCGCTCGGGTACTCGCGCTGGCAGGAGTACGCGGCCGACGCCGAGGCCGGCCGGATCGCCTACCGCGCGGGGTACAACCCGGCGGGGCTGGCGGAATTCCTCCGCACGCTGCAGGAAAAATCCGCGAAGGCCGACCCCAGGGGGTTCTTCAGCTCGCACCCGCCGGCTGCCGAGCGTCTGAAGAAGGTCGAGTCGCTTCTGGCCGACGAAAAGCTCAAGGGCACGACCGACCCGGTGCGGACGGCACGTTTCTCGAAGACGCGCTGACCGGGACGGCATGGGTGAGAAGACGGCGACCGGGACCACCGCTCTGATCACGGGCACCAGGGCGCTCGTGTCGGGCGCGACCGGCTTCCTCGGCGGCCACCTCGCCCAGGTTCTCCACGGGCTCGGCTACCGGGTGCGCATCCTGGTGCACAAGCGCCAGCGCGTCGAGCACCTCCTCGCGCTGGGGATGGAGATCGTCGAGGGCGACCTGCTCGACACGGCCTCGCTGATCCGGGCCGCGGCCGGGCAGAGCGTCGTCTTCCACACCGCCGGCAAGGTCACGGACTGGGGGCCGCGCGCCGAGTACTTCCAGGTCAACACGGAGGGCACCCGGAACGTCATCGCGGCCTGCCGGGCAGAACGGCGTCGGGCGCCTGGTGCACGTGAGTTCCCTCTCGGTGCTCGGGCTGCCGCGCAGCGGGGAGCTGGTCACCGAGGAGACGCCGTACCCGCGCTCGCTGCCCGACCCGTACAGCGCGAGCAAGAAGGCCGCCGAGCAGCTGGTGCGCGCCGCGAACGGGGAGGGCGGCCTCGCGACCACCGTCGTCCGCCCCGGGGTCATCTGGGGGCCCGGCGACATCACGATCGTGCCGCGCCTGGTCGACCTGCTGCGCCGGGGACAGATGATCCTGATCGACGGCGGCCGGAACCTCCTCGGACTCTCCCACATCGAGAGCCTCGCCCGGGGGCTCGCCCTCGCGGCCGCGGCGCCCGGGGCCGCCGGGGAGCTCTATCACATGACCGACGGCGAGGAGATCACCGCCCGGGAGGCCGTCGACGCCCTGGCCGCCGTGGTGGGCGCGCCGAGAGCGCGGTTCTCGCTCCCGTACGGCGCGGTCTACGGCATCGCCGCCCTGGTCGAGGGTGCGGCGCTGCTCGCCCGCCGGACGACGCCCCCGCGCCTGACCCGCTACGGCGTCCGCCTCGTGGCCTGCCACTGCCGCTACGACATCGGCAAGGCGCGGCGCGAACTCGGCTACGAGCCCGCCGTGACGTTCCGCGAGGGCATCAAGCAACTCACCTTCAACACTGAATCTTCCGGCGTCGTTTCATAAGTCGGTGACGGAGAACAGCGAGGCGGTTGGGGTCGTCACTGAGGGAAGATGCGCGAAGACGCCGATCAGCCCGGAGCGCCGACCGGGGCGGTTTTCGCAGGAAACGCGGGCTCGTTGTTTGATCCCGAAGGGCGAGTTACGAGTCCGCGAGCCCTGGACGGCGCTCCGGGCCGGCGGCTGAGACGCACGACCGAAGGGACACACCGGTCGCCTCGCGCACGCAGACAGTTTCGACCGGGTCGTCCCGCCTAGTCCTCGCCGGTGATCAGCTTGCGCTCCAGGTCGGTCGAGCGCGAGAGCCGCTTGGCCTCCTCCATCGTGATCACGCCCCGGCGGTGCAGCTGGAGCAGGTGCTGGTCCTGCGTCTGCATCTTGTAGAGCGAGCCGCCGCTGGCGATGTGCCGGTCGATCTCCTCGAGGCGGCCGTCGCGGATGCAGCCCTGGATGGTGCCGGTCGAGCGCATCACCTCGACGACGGGAATCAGTTGCTCCCCGGACTTGTTGAGGATCAGGCGCAGCGAGATCGTCGCCACGAGGATGTCCGCGAGCCGGTGGCGGATGATCTCCTGCGCGTCGGGCGGGTAGTGGCCGACGAGGCGGTTGATCGTGGAGACCGCCCCCTGCGTGTGCAGCGTCGAGAACACGAGGTGGCCGGTCTCCGCGGCCTTGATGCAGGCGTCGATGGTGTCCCGGTCGCGCATCTCCCCGACCATGATGACGTCCGGGTCCATGCGCAGCGCCGCCTTGAGAGCGGCGTTGAAGCTCTCCGTGTCGGGGCCGACCTCGCGCTGGATGACGCAGCTCTTCTGCGAGGTGAAGAGAAACTCGATGGGGTCCTCGATGGTGAGGATGTTGTAGTTGCGGGTGTCGTTGAGGAACTGGATCATCGAGGACATGGCGGTGGTCTTGCCGTTGCCGGTCGGCCCGGTGACCAGCACCAGCCCGGTCTGCGCCTGGACGATGTCGCCGAGCACGTCGGGAAGATTCAGCTCCTGGAAGGTGGCGATTTGCGGGGGGATCGCCCGCATCACGACGCCGAACTGGCGTCGCTGGCGGAAGATGCTGACGCGGAAGCGCCCGCCCCCCCCGGCGAGGGCGTAGGACGTGTCGAGTTCCCTGACGGTCCCGTCCGGCGCGATCTCGTTGTGCTTGAGGATGAGCCCGACGATGGCTTCCGTGTCCTGCGCCACGAGGTTGGGCAGCTTGGAGCGGACCAGTTGGCCGTGAATGCGGAAAAACGGCGGGTTGTCGACCTCGAAGTGGATGTCGGAAACCTTTTTCTGGAAGGCGATCTCGAGGATCTGGGTAAAAATCTTTGGATTCATCTCACCTCTGTTGCCTGTTTCAGGCCCTGGGCCGAGGGGTCAGGGTGCCGAGCACCAGCGCGGCGTGCCGGACGAAGATGTCGAGCAGTTCGGTCGGGACCGGCTTCGCCCACGCCGCGCCGAAGTCGCCGTAGGTGAGCGCGAGCACCTTGCCGGCGGCGGTTTTCAGCGGGAGCACCGCGATCTTCGCGCTGTGCGGCTCGCCGATGTGTCCGTGCAGGGCCTTGAGCAGTCGGCTCTTCCGGCGCCTGCCCGTAGTAGAGCAGGCCGCCGTCGATACTTGCCGCAAGAACCGAAGGCCGCTCGATGGGGATGCGGAATTTCAGCGCCGGCGCCACGGAGCGGCTGCCGTCGAGCCCGATGGAGCGCTCGAGGATGAGCTCCGCGCCGGAGACGAGCAGGATCAGGGCGCGCGGGAAGAGCGAGGCGACGAATTGCAGCAGGGAGAGGGTGAGTTCGGAGGGTTTGGTCAGGCTGCCCAGCCCCGCGAGACGCTCCCGGAAATCCCCGAGCCGAATCCTGCCGACCGGGGAGCCCGCCTGCTGCAGGCAGGTCAGGAAGGCCTCGACGAAGCTGATGAAGTCCCCCGCGAAGTCCGGCGAGGTCGTCGAGCGGCGCGGCTTCGCGAGCGTCGTCAGCGCTTGCGCCCTCAGGGCGCGCAGCGCGAGATCGTCCTGACCGGGCTCGACCAGCCGGATGAACCGCAGTGCCGGGTAGTTGCCGCGGATGCCCTGCATGGCCGTGTTCGTGCTTTCCTCGGAGAACGCCCCCGGCTCGTTCCCGGGGGGGTCGAGCACCAGCACGGGAATCAGGTCCCTGGCGAGCGACTGCTCGATGATGTGGCTGAGGTCCTGCGGTTCGTCGGTGGCGAAGACGAAGATGTTCCTGACGGCGCAGCTGGTCATGACGGCGTGGCTGAAGAGCTGATCGCGGGTGAACAGGATCGCGGCGAGAGCGAGGGCTTCCCCCGCGGCCTGGCCCTCCTCGACCGGCGGCGGCTCGCCGAGCCGCACGAGAAACGAGACGAGCCGCTCCTGGTCCTCCGCGGGGAGGCCGTCCAGTTCCTTGAGGACTTTGCGGCGGTGCGTCTCGTCCTCGCGACGCTCCTCGGGGATGGTCGTCGTGCCCGGGGTCCTCGGTCTCTGCCGCAGGCTTTCCACGTCGCCGAGCCCGAGATCGTCGGCGGAGATCGTCTCGACCGGGTCGGCGGCGATAACCCCGTCGTCGAAGGTCTCCCGCTCCAGGGTGCCGTCGCGCTTTCTTTCGTCGAAGATGCGCAGGGCTTCCATGAGGATGTTCTGCGTGCTCACCTGGGGCGGCGGCTCGTTGAGGTCCGGGAAATAGCGGAATTCGTCCGAGACGACGATCTGCTCGACGTCGAGTTCGAAGCGGCCCTTCGGCCAGGTCAGCACCTCGACGATCGTCAGCTCGATGACGGTTTGCAGCCCCCGATAGGCCTCCTTGCGCTTCACGCGGCCGGTCTCGACCAGCAGCGCGATCAGCGGCGGCGGGTGCGGCCCGCGGCGGGCTTGCTCGGCGAGCGTCAGGTCGAGCGCCTCGCGGGTGATGACCCCCAGTTCGACCAGGATCGAACCGACGCGAAACCCGGTGTTCACGTGGTTCGCGCAGACGATGAAACCGTCCCGGAAGCCGAGCTGGCACTCGCCCTTGACGCCCGTCAGGCGCAGGGTGCCGGACTTGCCGGTCTGCTGGAGCATCTGGATGATGTCGATGAGGGGGAGGTGCTCCAAATCACCCGAGAAGGACATCGGCGGTCCTCCTTACGCGCGCGCGCCCGGTGCTGGACTTTTTCAGCTCCCGTTCGCTCACGACTTCCCGCATCCCGATCCCCAAGGCCCCTCCCTGCATCCGGCTGAGAAATTGCGTGATGCTACCACGCCGATTTTTTGAAATCCAGAAGCACCTTCGCAGCGGCGGTCTGGTTGTCGTGTGTTCTTCTGTGCTAGATTCACGGAAATGAGCGGGCGAAGATCCACCGACATTCATACCCCGCCGGTCGGGGTGGCGGTCAGGTCGCGGAGTTTTCCCCTCGGGGCGACCGTGTACGCCGGCGGGGTCAACTTCAGCGTCTACTCGAAGAGCAGCACCGCGATGGAGCTGCTGCTCTTCGACGGGGTCGACGCCGCCGCGCCGAGCCGCGTCATCACCCTCGACCCGCGGAGCGACCGGACGAACCACTACTGGCACGTCTTCGTGCCGGGGCTCGCGGGCGGGCAGGTCTACGGCTACCGGGCGCACGGCCCGTTCGACCCCGAGCGCGGGCACCGCTTCGACCCGCAGAAAGTCCTGGTCGACCCCTACGCGCGCGCGATCGCCGTGCCCGCGGCGTACAGCCGGCTCGCGGCGATCGGCCCCGGGCGACAACGCCGCGCTCGCGATGAAGAGCGTGGTCGTGGACCGCCGCGGCTACGACTGGGAGGGCGACCGCCCGCTGCGGCACCCCTTCGCGAAGACGATCATCTACGAGATGCACGTCGCCGGCTTCACCCGCCACCCCAGCTCCGGCGTGCGCGGCGGCCAGGCGCGGGACCTACGCCGGGCTGATCGAGAAGATCCCGTACCTCGTCGACCTCGGGGTCACCGCGGTCGAGCTGCTGCCGGTCTTCCAGTTCGACGAGCAGGACGCGCCCGCGGGGCGGACGAACTACTGGGGCTACGCGCCCGTCTCCTTCTTCGCGCCGCACGCCGGGCTACTGCTCGCGCCCGGACCCCCTCGGCCCGCTCGACGAGTTCCGCGACATGGTCAAGGCCCTGCACCGCGCCGGCATCGAGGTCATCCTCGACGTGGTCTACAACCACACGGCGGAGGCGGACGAAGCGGGCCCGACGCTCTGCTTCCGCGGCCTGGAGAACAGCGTCTACTACATGCTCGAGCCGGACAAGGCGCGCTACGCCAACTACACCGGCACCGGCAACACCGCTGAACGCCAACCACTCGGTCGTCCGGCGGATGATCCTCGACAGCCTGCGCTACTGGGTCGAGGAGATGCACGTCGACGGCTTCCGCTTCGACCTGGCCTCGATCCTCTCCCGGGACGACACCGGCAAGCCGCTGAAGCAACCCCCCGGTGATCTGGGACATCGAGTCCGACCCGGTCCTCGCCGGGACCAAGCTGATCGCCGAGGCCTGGGACGCCGGGGGGCTCTACCAGGTGGGCAGCTTCGCCGGCGACACCTGGACCGAGTGGAACGGGCGGTTCCGCGACGACGTGCGCGCTTTCGTCAAGGGCGATCGCGACACGGTCCGGCGGGTCGCCGCGCGGCTGCTGGGCAGCCCGGACATCTTCGGTCACCAGGAGCGCGGGCCGGAGCAGAGCATCAACTTCGTGACCTGCCACGACGGGTTCACGCTGAACGACCTGGTCTCGTACGACCGCAAGCACAACGAGGACAACGGCGAGGACAACCGCGACGGCGCGGACGACAACCTGAGCTGGAACTGCGGCGTGGAGGGGCCGACCGACGACCCGGACGATCGAGCGGCTGCGCAACCGCCAGGTGAAGAACTTCCTCGCGCTGACGCTGCTCTCCCTCGGCACGCCGATGCTCTCGATGGGCGACGAGATGCGGCGCACGCAGCGGGGCAACAACAACGCCTACTGCCAGGACAACGAGATCAGCTGGCTCGACTGGCGTCTGCTCGAGCGTCACGACGACGTCCGGCGTTTCGTCAAGCAGCTGATCGGCTATCGCCTGCGCCGCGACCTCTCCGGGGACGACCCGGCGCTGACGCTGAACCAGCTGCTGAGCCAGGCCCGGGTGCACTGGCACGGCGTCCGGCTGAACGAGCCGGACTGGGGCGAGCAGTCGCACTGCGTCGCCGCGACGCTCGAGAGCCTCTCGGGGAGCATCACCTACCACCTGATCCTGAACGCCTACTGGGAAGGGCTCGATTTCGAACTGCCGCAGCCCCTGACGGGGGAGGAGGGGTGGCGGCGGCTGATGGACACCGGGCTCGACAGCGGCGAGGAGATCCGCCGCTGGCGGGAGGCCGTCCCGGTGCGCGACTCGTCCTACCGGGCCGGCCCGCGTTCGATCGTCCTGCTCGGCAGTGCGCGGCAGAGGTGCCGCGCGACAGCCACCCGCACCGGGGGCGGCGATGAGCCAGGAACGGAGATCCTCATCTCCGGCTGTAACGGGCAGCTCGGCCGGGCGTTGCGCGCGCGCCACCCGGGGGCGGTCGCCGTCGACATCGGCGAGCTCGACATCGCCGACGCGGGGGCGGTCGACGCTTTCGACTGGTCGGGGATCGGTCTCGTGCTCAACGCCGCCGGGTACACCGACGTCAACGGCGCCGAGACCGCGGCGGGCCGGGGGGTCGCCTGGAAGGTCAACGCCCGGGCCGTCGCCAACCTCGCCCGGGTGGCGCTCGCGCGCGACATCACCCTCGTTCACGTCAGCACCGACTACGTGTTCGACGGCACGCGGGCGCCCTACGCGGAAGAGGCCGATTTTTCGCCGCTGAGCGTCTACGGGGCGAGCAAGGCGGCCGGCGATGTCGCGGTCGGTCTGGTCCCCCGGCGCTATCTGCTGCGGACGAGCTGGGTCATCGGCGACGGAAAGAACTTCGTGCGCACCATGCTCGACCTCGCGCGGCGGGGCGTCAACCCCGCCGTGGTGTCGGACCAGGTCGGCCGCCCCACGTTCACCGCGGAACTGGTGCGCGCCCTCGACCATCTGCTCGCCACCCGCGCCGCCTACGGCACGTACAACGTCAGCAACGGCGGCCCGCCCGTCTGCTGGGCGGATTTCACGCGCGAGATCTACCGCCGGGCCGGGTTGCCGAACACGGTCGCCGACATCACGACCGCGGCGTACAACGCCGCCGCCACCGGCGTGGTTGCCCCCCGTCCCCCGGGGAGCACCCTTGCCCTGAACAAGCTCGAGGCCACCGGTTTTGTGCCTCGAGACTGGCGCGAAGCCCTGGGAGACTACCTGGCCGGCCGCTGAAAAAGCATCCGCTGTCGCTCGAGCGGGGTGCTCTTGATCATTGCTGGTTCAGGTATTTCCCCAGCGTCTGCAGAAACTTCGGGGAGTCCCACTGGTAGGGGCCGATGAATTTTTCCCGGAGCACGCCCTGCTTGTCGACGATAAACGTCTCGGGCACTCCGGTCAGTCCGTAGAGCGGACCGACCTTCTTGTCCTGGTCAAAGAGAATCGGCACGGTGATGCCGAGTTTTGCGGCAAAAGCATCCGCCCGCGCCGGGTCGTCGTTTTGCAGCACCGCCAGCATGACGAATGTGTCCTTCGGCAGCATCGCGAAGAGCCGCTGCATCGAGGGCATCTCCTCGCGGCAGGGGGGGCACCAGGTTGCCCAGAAGTTGACGAACACCACCCGGCCCTTGAGCTCGGAGAGCGTCCAGGTTTTGCCCTGTCGGTCCGCGAGGGTGAAGTCCGGGGCGGTCTTCCCGACCTCGGCCACCTTCGGGGCCTGCGTGCAGGAAGCGGCGGCAAGGGTTAAACAACACACCAGAGAAACGAGCGACAATTTGTTCATGATGATCTCCAGCCTCCACGATCCGGCCCCTGCGGGTCCAGTTGGTTATTTCGGGTAGTTGGCGTTGATTTCGGTTCGGACCAAGTGCAGCAACTGCTCGGACCCAAAGGTTTGGAGCGGTTTGCCGTTGACGAAGAACCCCGGCGTTTTCCGGACGCTCAAGCGTCCTGGCATCGGCAAGGTCCTGTTCGATGAGCCTGGCAATCGCCGGGTCGTTCATGTCCTTCTCTGATGCGCTCCAGATCGAGCCCTGCCGCCGGCAGGAACTGCCAGATCTTTTCAGGTTGTGGACTGTGGTGACTGGCCCAGTACGGTTGCGACTTGTACATGACATCCAGAGTCTCCCAGTATTTCCCCTGCTTTCTGGCCGCCTCGAGGATCTTGACAAAATAGTCGGCACCTTGATGGAAAGGGGCGTAACGAACGAACAAGTTTGATCTTGGCCGGGAAAGGCGCCCAGCATTTGCTTGACGAAAGGGGAAAAAGCGGCGCAGGTTTCACAGGCGGGGTCCATGAACTCGACGAGATAGACTTTCGCGGTGTCGCTGCCGAGCGTCTGTGAATGCTCTCTGATGAATGTTGAAGCGTTCTGCTGGGCCAGAAAGCCGTACTTTTCAGCCTGTCGTCCTTTGTAGTGAGGAGGTGGCGAAGAAAAAGGCACCTATCAGCACAAGGCACGAAACCCCAAACAAGACATATTTCACTGAGCGACCCTCACTTTCAAGGTTAGTCAGCAGGGCGATTATTGCTGAAAATGAAAGCAGGGAAAGCATCGGTATCGTCAAAAAACCGAACAGATTTATGTACTCTTCCGTACATGAAACCCCCTGCGCGCAAGGTTGCAGACTCTCCGGGATGATCCCGGAATAGAGCAAGGTGTGATACACAAGCCGTCAGCCAGCCGGCTGATCGCCAAAGGCAGGGCGTACTTCACGACACTTTTGTCGAAAGGGAACAGCCCCGCCGCCAGAATGATCACCAAAGGAAACAGGCAAATTCTCTGATACCAACACAGGACACAGGGCGCAAACTCCATGACCTGGCTGAAAAACACGCTTCCCGCGGTTGACACGCCGGCCAGGAGCCAGCAGAGAAAAAGGATCGTCCAGTTGGCATTGGACGATTGATCGGGCGCGGACAGAGGAATGGCTCTCAACGTTGTCGCGTCACGAGCTATTCGGCGGCCGGAGCGCTGCCGCGGCCGATGGAGTGGTACTCGAAGCCCAGCCGCTTCATCTGCGCCGGGTCGTAGATGTTGCGTCCGTCGATGACCAGCGGGCGCTTCATCAGCTTTTTCATCCGCTCGAAGTCGGGGTGGCGGAAGTCGTTCCACTCGGTGACCAGGATCAGGCCGTCGACGCCGGCCAGGGCGTCGTAGCTGTGCTCGCAGAAGGTGACCCGCTCGCCGAGGATCTTCTTCGCCTCGTGCATCGCGGCCGGGTCGTAGGCCCGCACCGCGGCCCCCGCCTCGAGCAGCCCCTCGATGACGACGAGCGCCGGCGCCTCGCGCATGTCGTCGGTGTTCGGCTTGAACGCCAGTCCCCAGACCGCGAACGTCCTGCCCTTCAGGTCGCCGCCGCAGGCCGCCAGGAGCTTGCGCAGCAGGAGCTTTTTCTGGCGGTAGTTCACCGCCTCGACGGCCTCCAGAAGCTCGAGCGTGTGCCCGGACTCGCGCCCGGTCCGGCAGAGCGCCTGGACGTCCTTGGGGAAGCAGCTGCCGCCGTAGCCGACGCCGGGGAAGATGAAGGAGTAGCCGATGCGCGAGTCGGAGCCGATCCCCTTGCGCACCATGTCGATGTTGGCGCCGACCAGTTCGCAGAGGTTCGCGATGTCGTTCATGAAGGAGATCTTCGTCGCCAGCATCGCGTTGGCGGCGTACTTCGTCATCTCCGAGGATTTCACGTCCATGATCAGGATCGGGTGCTCGGTGCGCACGAAGGGGGCGTAGAGTTCCTTCATCAGCTCGGCGGTGCGCGGCTCCTCGCAGCCGACGATCACGCGGTCGGGCTTCATGAAGTCGTCGATCGCGTTGCCTTCCTTGAGGAACTCCGGGTTGCTGACGATGTCGAAGGGGACCTCGACGCCGCGGCGGGCCAGCTCCTCCCGGATGACCGCGCGAACCTTGTCGCCGGTGCCGACCGGGACCGTCGACTTGTTGACGACGACCGTGTACGCGGTGATCAGCCGGCCGATGTCCCGGGCGACGTGCAGCACGTACTGCAGGTCGGCCGACCCGTCCTCGCCCGGGGGCGTCCCGACGGCGATGAAGATCATCAGCGAGTCGCGCCGCCTCCGCGATGTTCGTCGTGAAGCGCAGGCGCTCCTCGCGCAGGTTGCGCTTGACCATCTCCTCGAGCCCCGGCTCGAAGATCGGTATCTCGCCGCGCTTGAGCCGCTCGATCTTCGAGGCGTCGGTGTCGACGCAGACGACGTCGTTGCCGGACTCGGCGAAGCAGGTCCCGGTCACCAGCCCGACATACCCCGTACCGACGACCGCGATCTTCATCAACTTCTCCTTTCATTGAACTTGACTGCTTTGCTGGTTGATTAATCAACAAAGAATACTACAAAATAGCACAAAACGATCCTCTGAAGAACAAGTTTGACGCAGGGAAAGGGGCCGGCAGGGAAAACGATGAAGAAACTGCAAACGATCCTGATGGTTGGGGCTCTCCTGGCCGTCGTGTCGGGCAACGCCCGCGCCGCGGCACTTGAAACCGGCGGCGAGTTTCGTGTTCGCGGCTGGTGGCTGGACAATTACCTGAAGGACGGGGAATCCACCGAGTTCTGGGACCAGCGCCTCCGTCTCGACCATGACCTGGCCGGTGGCCGAGCGCGTGCGGGTTCAGGTGCGCGCCGACATCCTCGAGGGTATGTGGGGGGACGAATACCCGGCTGCCGCGCCGGCCGCGGCTGCTCCAGCCGCAGGCTCGCCCACTGCTGCCCCGCCCGTATTGGGCACCCAGGCCAGGCAGCAGATCGCCTTCGACTGGGTCAACCTGCAGTTCGTGCTCCCCGGGACCCCGCTGCGCCTCACGATCGGCCGGCAGGATGTGAGCTGGGGCACGGGGTTCTGGGTCCAGGCCGACAACCGGGACCGGTTCGAGGTGGCGGCGAAGCTGGATCCCGTGATCATCGTCTTCGCCGTACGACAAGTTCGCGGAGGTCGCCGCGAACCACGACCCGCTGGACGACCAGCGGGGCTGGGCGGTCGGGGCCGTCGCCGACGCCGCCGGTTTCCGGTTCGGTCTTCTCGTCGCCTACCTGAAGGACGGGAGCCGCACCAGGTTCCCGGCCGGCGATGTCAGCTACGTGGCGGGCGATCTCTTCGCCAAGGGCGCGCTCGGCCCTGCGAAGCTCCAGGCGGAGTTCTACTACGGCGGCGGCACGCTCGACCGGGGCGCGCTGGGCGACCTGGACCTCGGGGGCCTCGGCGGATACGCCGGCCTGTTCCTGCCCGTCGGTCCGTCGGTGAGCATCGGTCTGGAGGGCGCGTACGCCCGCGGCGACGATCCCAAGACCACCGGCCGGAACGAGGGTGTCTTCTCGGCGGATTACCAGGGTCCCTACTGGTCGGTGATCTTCTACAACAACCTGGACTACTCCGGCTACGGGGGCGACAGCCAGTCGAGCAGCACCAGCCTGGACTTCGGGGTCAGAAACGCCGTGACCGGCAAATTCAGCGCCGTATACGCGCCGACGAAGAACCTCAGCATCACCGGCGCGGGCCTGTACGCGGCGGCCGATCAGACCCGGGACGGCGTCGACGCGGCGATGGGCTGGGAGTTCGACGCGATCGCCGTCTACGGTATCACCGAGAACGTGAGCCTCACCCTGGGTGTCGGCTACGCGCTGCTCGGCGACTACTGGAAGTCCGCCCCGATCGCGGGCGGCACCGGCCGGAAGCCCGACAACCCGCTGGGCAGCGTGGCTGCCTTCACCGCCAGGTTCTGATGAGGAATCCGACGCGTCGCGCCCGGCGCCGGCTCGTCGGGAGGAACTGCCGTGACGGAGACCGTGCCCATCGCCGGGCTGATGGAGCAGAGCGGCGTCGGCTTCGGCACCAGCGGGGCGCGGGGGCTGGCGCAGGCGATGACCGACCGGGTCTGCTACGCCTACACGGCGGCCTTTCTCGACTACCTGACGGGGCGGGGCGAGGTGGCCGTCGGGGACCGGGTGGCGCTCGCCGGCGACCTGCGCTCCTCGTCGCCGCGGATCATGCGCGCCTGCTCGCGCGCGATCCTTGATCGCGGCTTCGTGCCGGTGAACTGCGGGTTCATCCCGACCCCGGCCGTCACCTGCTGGGCGATGGGGGAGGGGCTGGCCAGCATCATGGTCACCGGCAGCCACATCCCGGACGACCGCAACGGCATCAAGTTCAACCGGCCGGCGGGGGAGATCCTCAAGGAGGACGAGGCGGGGATCCGGGCGCAGGCGCCCCGCGTGCCCGATCTCTTCGACGCCGCGGGCGCGCTGCGCGCCCCGGCCGAACTGCCGCCGGTGTCGCAGCAGGCCCGCGCCGCCTACGTCGCCCGCTACCTGGATTTTCTCCCCGCCGGCTCCCTGAGCGGACGGCGGATCGCGGTCTACGAGCACTCGAGCGTCGCCCGGGAGATCCTGGCCGAAGTTCTCGCGGGGCTCGGGGCCGAGGTGCTGCGGCTGGGCCGCTCGGAGCGTTTCATCCCGGTCGACACCGAGGCGGTGCGGCCGGAGGACGAGGCGCTCGCCCGCGGATGGGCGCGGGAGCACGGTTTCTTCGCGATCTGTTCGGCCGACGGCGACGGCGACCGCCCCCTGGTGGGCGACGAGCGCGGCGAATTCCTGCGCGGCGACGTGGCGGGCATCCTCACCGCCGGCTGGCTCGAGGCGGACACGGTCGTGACGCCGGTCTCCAGCAACACGGCGGTGGAGCGCTGCGGCTGGTTCGAGCGTGTCGAGCGCACCCGCATCGGCTCCCCCTACGTGATCGCCGGGATGCTGGCCGCGCCCGGCGAGCCGGGTGGTCGGCTACGAGGCCAACGGCGGGTTTCTCACCCGCTCCGAGATCGAGCGGGACGGCCGCCGCCTCGCCGCGCTGCCCACGCGCGACGCCGTCATCGTCGCGCTGGCCCTGCTGCTGCTGGCGGGGGAGCGGGGCGTCCCGGTCTCCGGGCTCGCCGGCCTGCTGCCCCCGCGCTTCACGGCGAGCGACCGCCTCAAGGACTTCCCCACGGCGCTCTCCGGCGCGCGCATCCGGGGGCTGCGCGCGGGCGGCGCGGCCGCGGTGAGCGGCGATCTTCGGCGCGGACTTCGGCGCGGTTGAGTCGCTGAACGACACCGACGGGCTGCGCATCACCTTCGGCGGCGGCGAGATCGTCCACCTGCGCCCCTCCGGCAACGCCCCGGAGCTGCGCTGCTACAACGAGGCCGACAGCCCCGGGCGGGCGGCGGCGATGAACCGCCGCTGCCTCGAGATCCTCGCCGCCTGGCGCTAGCAGGCCGCTGAAAAAGGCCCGCTGCCGGGAAGCGGGCGTTGCCGGACGTCGCGGTTAGCTCGAGGATTGTCCGGCGGAAGTACTCGATCGTCTTCTGCAGGCCCTCGGCGAGTTGCGTTTTCGGCTCCCAGCCGAGCTCGCGCTTGGCCAGCGCGATGTCGGGGCAGCGCTGGCGCGGGTCGTCCCCGGGCAGCGGCTTGAAGCAGATCGTGCTGCTGCTGGCGGGGATCATCTCCAGCACCTTTTCGGCCAGCTGCCGGATCGTGAACTCGACCGGGTTTCCCAGGTTGACCGGGCCGACGAAGCCCTGCTCGTTGTTCATCATCCGGACCATCCCCTCGACCAGGTCGTCGATGTACTGGAAGCTGCGCGTCTGGGAGCCGTCGCCGTAGATCGTGAGGTCCTCGTCGCGCAGCGCCTGGACGATGAAGTTCGAGACCACCCGGCCGTCGTTGGGGTGCATGTTCGGCCCGTAGGTGTTGAAGATGCGCACGACGCGGATGTCGACGCTTGTTCTGGCGGTGGTAGTCGAAGCAGAGCGTCTCGGCGCAGCGCTTGCCCTCGTCGTAGCAGGAGCGGATGCCGATCGGGTTCACCCGCCCCCAGTACGTCTCGGGCTGCGGGTGGACCTCGGGGTCGCCGTAGACCTCGGAGGTGGAGGCCTGGAGGATGCGGGCCTTGGTGCGCTTGGCCAGCCCGAGCATGTTGATCGCGCCGTGCACCGAGGTCTTGGTGGTCTGCCACCGGGTCGTGCTGGTAGTGGATCGGCGAGGCCGGGCAGGCCAGGTTGTAGATCTGGTCCACCTCCACGTAGAGCGGGAAGGTCACGTCGTGCCGGATCAGCTCGAAGCGCTTGTTGTCGAGCAGCGGCAGGATGTTGTTCTTGTTCCCGGTGAAGAAGTTGTCGAGGCAGATCACCTCGTGCCCCTCGCGCGAGCAGACGCAGCGACAGGTGCGAGCCGATGAACCCGGCCCCGCCGGTGATGAGAACCCTCTTCAGAGCCATGACAACCCCCCGGGATGACAGAGCGCATTTGAATGGTTTCGCGTCCGTTTGTCAAAGAGACCGCTCCGCCGCACCGCGCTCCCGGCGGCCGCGGCCCGTGCTACACTTGCGAAAAGGTGCCGGCGATCCCGCAGCACTGCACGGGACGCCGGCGGGGCAAACATGGCGAGGGGTCAGGTATGAAATCGTGTCCGTGCGGTTCCGAGTCGACCTACGAGGAGTGTTGCCGTCCCCTGATCAAGGGCCGGCGCAAGGCGGCGACGGCCGAGCAGCTCATGCGCTCGCGCTACAGCGCCTATGTCGAGAAGGAGATCCCGTATCTCCGCGCGTCCCTGCACCCGGACCACCGGAACGACTACGACGAGAAGGCCAGCCGGGATTGGGCCGAGAGCGCCGAGTGGCACTCCCTGCAGATCCTGGACACCGTCGGCGGCGGTCCCGAGGACAGACGAGGGCCAGGTCGAGTTCGTCGTCGACGTTCACGCAGAAGAACGTCCGGCAGGAGCACCACGAGCTGTCGACGTTCGCCCGCAAAGACGGGAAATGGTACTTCGTCAGCGGCAAGGAAGTGAAATCGAAGCCGGTCGTCCGCACCGAACCCAAGGTCGGCCGCAACGAGCCGTGCCCCTGCGGCAGCGGGAAAAAGCACAAGAAGTGCTGCGGGGCCTGAGACCGTGGAACTTCTCGAGGCGATCCGCGGCCGTCGCTCCTGCAGGCGCTTCACGCCCGAGGCCGTGCCGCGCGAGGCGCTCGAGCGCATCGTGGCGGCGGCGACCTGGGCCCCCTCCGGCAAGAACCGCCAGAACTGGCGGATTTTCGTGGTCCGGGGGAGGCGCGCGACCGCATCGCGGAGATCTCGGGGCGCTCGTTCGTCTTCCACGAGCCGCTGCTGCGCGAGTACTACCAGGAGAAGGTCGTCGAGTTCACGCGCGGGTTCTTCCGCGACTTCGGCGGCGCCCCGGTGGTGCTCGTCTTCTACACGGAGAAGACGGCCGACGGTCCGTTCGTCGACCTGCAGTCCGGCGCTGCGGCCGTGCAGAACGCCCTGCTGGCCTGCGTGGCCGAGGGTCTGCAGGGCTGCTGGATGACCGCGCCGGTGCGCTTCGAGGCCGAGATCACGGCAGCTGCTCGGTGCGCAGGGGCTGGACCTCGTCGCGCTGGTGCCGGTCGGTCACCCCGCGAAGGCGGCGCCCACGCCGCCGCGGCGCGAAGGCCGCGTCACCTGGGTCGGCTTCTAGTACCGCAGAGATTCGCACCCCGACGCCAGTTCATTGTTTTTCGCAGGGGAGCGGGTTCACCCCCTCCCGTTTGAATCCTGCGCACTGTCGCCCGGTCCGCGGGGATCAACCCCGCCCCTGCGAATCGTGCGGGTCAACGGCTTTGTCAGACGGCGGCCATCAACCGCGCCAGGCTTTGCCAGTTGCAGTCCGGGAAGTTGACCGCCAGCGTTTTGACCAGGCCGCGCTCGAGCCAGGTCTCCTGGTCCTTCGGTTCGTCACCCCGTGGAAGGGCAGCATCTCGCGGTAGGCGCGCGCCAGGAGCCCCGGCGGCGGCGCGAGCATGTCGGCGCGGCGCGCGTGGAAGGGGTCCTCGCCCTCGGCGCACGGGCGGCCGAAGACGGTGAAGAGGCGGCAGGCCATCGGCCGCACGGGGTGAACGGCGCAGGCGTGCTCCACGAGAAAGGGGCACTCGCGGGCTCCCGGCCACGTGGCGGCCGAGTCCCGCGCGAACCGCGGCGCGCCGCGCCCCCTCGAGCTTCTCGGCGCTGTACCACGAGATGCCGGCCAGTTCGATCTGGAAGACGGGGATGTCGCCCTGGGTCCGGCAGCAGACGTCGCAGCCGCTGCGGCAGGCCCGTCGCACGCCGCGCCGGCGCTCCTCGGCCCGGACCGCGGTCGCGATCCCGGCGTCGACGAGCGCGTGCATCCGCAGCAGCACCGGCAGCCAGGGGTGCTTCGCCTCGTCGGCCGGAAACCGCAGCCCGGCCGGGCTTCCGCTGCAGCCCTCGTTTTCCTTTCACGATTGCCTCTTCGCCAGCCGGTCGCTCGACGATGGAGCGCGCCTCGGAAATGCCGCCGCAGGCGCCGTGAGGAGGGCACTCGCCCGCAGACGGGCCCTTTTCAACGCCCGTCACGTCCCGTGGCGTTTGCGGTAGTTGTGCAGGAAGCGCGCGATGCGCCCGATCGCCTCGGTCAGGTCGTCGACGTTGGGCAGAAAGACCACCCGCGCGTGATTCGGCGTCCGGCCAGTTGAAGCCGGTGCCCTGCACCAGCAGGACGCGCTCCTCGTTGAGCAGTTCGAGGATGAACTGCCGGTCGTCGACGATCGGGTAGACGCTGCGGGTCGAACCGCGGGAACAGGTACAGCGCCGCCTGCGGCTTGAAGCAGGTGACCCCCGGGATCTCCGTGAGCAGCTCGGTGCGCCAGGTCGCGCTGCCGGCAGAGGCGGCCGGTCGGCGCCACGAGGTCGTCGATGCTCTGGTAGCCGCCGAGCGCGGTCTGGATGGCGTACTGCGCCGGGACGTTGGCGCACAGGCGCATCGAGGCCAGCATCTCGAGACCCTCGATGTAGTCGCGGGCGTGCCGCTTCTCGCCGGAGACGATCATCCAGCCGGCGCGGTAGCCGCAGGCGCGGTAGTTCTTGGACAGGCCGTTGAAGGTGATGAACAGCACGTCGTCGGCGAGCGACGCGATCGAGGTGTGCTGGTCGCCGTCGTAGAGCACCTTGTCGTAGATCTCGTCGGCGAAGACGATCAGCTGGTGCTGGCGGGCGATCTCGACGATCTGCGCGAGCAGCTCGTCCGGGTAGAGCGCCCCGGTCGGGTTGTTCGGGTTGATCAGCACGATCGCCCGCGTGTTCGCCGGTGATCTTGGCGCGGATGTCGTCGAGGTCGGGCAGCCAGCCGGCCTGCTCGTCGCAGAGGTAGTGGCGCGGCACGCCGCCGGCCAGGCTCACCGCGGCCGTCCACAGCGGGTAGTCCGGCGAGGGGATCAGCACCTCGTCGCCGTTGTTGAGCAGCGCCTGCATCGCCATCACGATCAGCTCGGAGACGCCGTTGCCGATGTAGATGTCCTCGAGCTGCACGTCGCGGATGTGCTTCTGCTGGGTGTAGTGCATCACGGCCTTGCGCGCCGCGAACAGCCCCTTGGAGTCGCAGTACCCCGAGGCGTCCGGCAGGTTGTGGATGACGTCCTGGACGATCTCCTCGGGCGCCTCGAAGCCGAAGGCCGCGGGGTTGCCGATGTTGAGCTTGATGATGCGGTGGCCCTCTTCCTCGAGCTGGCGGGCGTGGGCCAGCACCGGGCCGCGGATGTCGTAGCAGACGTCCGCGAGCTTGGTCGACTTCAGAATCGGTTTCATCGCCGTACTCCTTCACGGTGCGGCGCCGCCGGCCCTCCGGCGCTTCCACCCGCACGCATGCGTGATTGTGCGGTCTTGCGGCCCGGCAGTCAACGGGCATGGTTCTCTGCGGAAAAGTGTGGTGCCTCATGGAGCGTCAACCTGAGGTTCGAGGGGCGTCAGCCGGAGAAGAAAGGGGATTCAAGGTACTGTTCCCCTGCTTCAAACCCCCTCTTTCCCCCTTTGCGAAAGGGGGATGAAGGGGGTTTGAGCGCCATGCGCGTCGTCTCCGAGAGTCGCCAGCACTCGGTCGGTGCTGATTCGATTGGCTAGCCAGCAATCACCACACTTTTCCACGAAGAGCCCGGGCATTGCGGCGACCGCCTGCCCGAGGCGATCGAACGCCTCGCCCGCGAGCGGGGGGTCGCCCGCGGCGACCTGCTGATCCTCGGTGGGGCGGACTGACGCCGGCCGCATCGTCGTTGGCCCCGAGGAGGGCGCCGCGTTGCCGCCGGTGCCGATGGAGCGCGCCCTCGCCGGCGTCCACGAGATGGTGGGTGTGGGGACGATCTTCCCCGATGTCCGAGGGGCGGCCCTCGCTGCACCTGCTCGCCGCCTTCGGGCGGGGCGACGCGGCGGTCGCCGGCTGCACGCGCCCGGGCGTCGATATCTGGAAGGTCGGGGAAGATCATCCTCGTCCAGACTGTCCAGGCTGCATCGTGGCGCCATCAGAGGCAACCCGCTGCCTTGGGACGATGCGAGGCTCACCGATCTGGTGACCTGCATCAACACGCTGTACCATAAACGATATGGCACAGCCACGACACCGGCGGCGGCATCGACGTGCGCGTCACCGGGTTCGCCGGGCAGGGTGCGGGGCTCCTCGCTCAAAGGGGAAGTCGTGCCGCACTTCGGATTGATGGACGCCGCGGCTCTCGGGCCGGAGCGCGCCGCCCTCCAGCGAGCCCGCGGCTGCACGTTCGCGGGGGGAAACGGCGGCTGCGGCAGGGGAAGATCTCGGCCGGGGTTGCGACCCTCTCGGATGCGCTGTCGTTCGCGATGGAGTGGTTCTGCGCCTCTGCCGCGCGCCGCGCGCGGGTGCGGGCGACGGCGCAGGAGTTGCCGTGACGACCGCGCCCTCTACGTCGCGCTCGTGCGATCTGCCGTCCTGAGCGGGACGTTCGACTACGAGCGCTTCGACCAGGTCCTGGAGCGCGCGCTCGCGAGCGAGATTCCAGCTGCCGACGCGGCGGGTATCCTCGAAGGCGTGGAGTCGGTGCTCACCGAGCTCGGCGTGCTCCCCTTCGACGAGAACGCGCTGCCACCCGAGGATCCCGACACCTATTGACAGAACGGCTTCCCGCCCTTTCCCACCACCGTCTCGCGGTTTTCCATCTCCGAGTCGTTCACCGGCGTTCCGGTAATCGTTGCCCCGCGAGGTCCGTCGTCCCGGTCACCCCGGTCCCGGATGTCACCAGACGGTCAACACCGGATGAGCGGTTGATTGCGGGGTCGGGCGTGAGGATCGTCAGGCCGTGCGCCACCGCCTGAGAGACGAGCATCCGGTCGAAGGGGTCCCGGTGGAGACCCGGCAGTTTCGGCAGCTGAAACACCGCCTCCGTCAAGACATTCTCGGCATTCTGTCGAGCATCCGCCTTGACAAGCCCACGGTATCGACGGAAAATTCCTGCCCCGGCAGGTGTGCGGTCCGCCGGCGGGGTGGCTTGGTACCCTGGATGACGAACGTGTCCGTGACGAGGGTATTCCCTTGCGCGGCGATGAATTGCAGGTTTGAGGTGGAGATGCGGGTGCGAGGCGGCAGGTCTGAGAATTGGTGAACATGACGGTTGCCGAGAGGCTCCCGCCGGCCGGCGCTCCGGTGCGCACCGGAGCAGCGTCGTTTGCAGCCGCGATGATCGCGAAGGCCGCCGGCAGCCCCCGCGAGCCCGTCACCGTCATCTTCGATAGTCCGAAGTCCCGGCTCGGCGTCCTGCTTGCTCCTCAGGCCGACGACGCGCCGGACTCCATCGACGCCACGGTGACCGCTGTTCTCCCCGCCCTCTACCCCGAGTGGCTGGGGGATCGGTCCTTCTGCGAGACGCACGGCGTGCGCTTCCCGTACGTGGTCGGGGAGATGGCCAACGGCCTCACGACGACCCGCATGGTCGTCGAGGCGGCGCGCGCCGGCTTTCTCGGGTTCTTCGGCGCGGCCGGGCTCGATCCCGCGCGCATCGAGGACGCGGTCGCGCAGCTCTCCCGCGAGCTGGGCCCCGATATCTCGTGGGGGTCGAACCTCATCCACTCCCCGCAGGAGTCGGCGCTCGAGGATGCCACCGTCGAGGTCTACCTGCGGCGAGGCGTGCGGCGGGTCTCGGCCTCGGCGTTCATGAGGCTCACGCTCCCGGTGGTGCGGTACGCCGCTTCGGGACTCACCGCCGACGCCGGCGGACGGCGTGCGGCGGCGGCACCACCTCTTCGCCAAGATCTCGCGTCCCGAGACGGCGCGGTTCTTCCTCGCCCCGGCCCCGCAGGAGATGCTCGACGCGCTGGTCGCGGCCGGGAGACTCACGCGGGAGGAGGCCGACCTCGCCCGGCGCGTGCCGCTGGCCGAGGACATAACGGTCGAAGCCGATTCCGGCGGGCACACGGACAACCGGCCCCTGTCGGCGATCTTCCCGAGCATCGCCCGCGTGGCCGCCGACCTCGCCGCCCAGCACGGCCACGGCCGCCAGGTGCGCCTCGGCGCCGCCGGCGGGCTCGGCACCCCCTCCGCGGTCGCCGCGGCGTTCGCGCTCGGGCGCGGCCTACGTGCTCACGGGATCGGTGAATCAGGCCGCCGTGGAGTCCGGCCTCGGGGCCTCGGGGCGGGCGCTGCTCGCGCAGGCGGGGGTGGCCGATGTCGCGATGGCGCCGGCCGCCGACATGTTCGAACTCGGGGCCCAGGTGCAGGTCCTGCGGCGGGGCACGCTCTTCGCGGCCCGCGCCCGGCGCCTGCGCGACCTCTACAAGTCCCACGCCTCCCTCGAGGAGATTCCCGCGGGCGAGCGCGAGCGTCTCGAGAAGGAGATCTTTCTGCTGCCGCTCGAGGCGGTCCTCGAGCAGACCGAGCGCTTCTGGGCGGCGCGCGACCCGCGTCAGAACGAGCGCGCGGGCCGCGACCCGAAACACCGCATGGCGCTCTGTTTCCGCTGGTACCTCGGCCAGTCCAGCCGCTGGGCCATCGCCGACGACCCGGCGCGCCGGGCCGACTACCAGATCTGGTGCGGGCCGGCGATGGGCGCGTTCAACGACTGGGTGCGCGGCTCCTTCCTCGAGGACCCGACGCGGCGCACCGTGGCCCAGATCGGGCGCAACCTGCTCGAGGGCGCCATCGCGGTGACGCGCGCCCAGCAGCTGCGCACCTGCGGCGTCCCCGTTCCCCTCGGCGCATTCGACGTCGCGCCGCGGCCCCTGGCCTGAATGCACGATGAGACGCGAAACAGCGTCCGCCGACAGGTCCCGATCGCGGTCGTGGGCGTCAGCGCGCTCTTCCCCGGCTCCAGCGACGAGAACGGGTTCTGGCGCGACATCCTCGCGGGCCGCGACCTGATCCGCGACGTCCCGCCGAGCCACTGGCTGATCGAGGACTACTACGACCCGGACCCGGCCGCGCCGGACAAGACCTACGCGCGCCGCGGCGCCTTCCTCGACCCGGTGCCGTTCGACACCCTCGGGTTCGGCGTCCCCCCGAGCATCGTCCCCGCGACCGACACCGTGCAGCTGCTCGCGCTGATCGTGGCGCAGCGGGTGCTCGAGGACGCGGCGCGGGGCCAGTTCGCCGCGCTGCCGCGCGAGCGCATCGGCGTGATCCTCGGCGTCACCTCGGGGCAGGAGCTGCTCAGCACCATGGCCAGCCGGCTCCAGCGGCCCGGTGTGGGTCAAGTCGCTGCGCGAGGCCGGCATCCCCGAGTCGCAGGTCGAGCGAGATCTGCGACCGGATCGCGGCCAGCTACGTCCCCTGGCAGGAGAGCACGTTCCCCGGCCTGCTCGGGAACGTGGTGGCCGGGCGCATCGCCAACCGCTTCGATCTGGGCGGCACGAACTGCGTCACCGACGCCGCGTGCGCGAGCACCTTCTCCGCGGTCTCGATGGCGGTGAACGAGCTGACCCTCGGCCAGGCCGACCTGGTGATCACCGGCGGGGTCGACACGCTCAACGACATCTTCATGTACCTGTGCTTCAGCAAGACCCCCGCGCTCTCGCGCAGCGGCGACTGCCGGCCCTTCTCCGACGAGGCGGACGGCACGATGCTCGGCGAGGGGCTGGCGATGGTGGCCCTCAAGCGGCTGGACGACGCCGAGGCCGCCGGCGATCGCATCTACGCGGTTCTGCGCGGCGTCGGCAGTTCCTCCGACGGCCGGGCCAAGAGCGTCTACGCCCCGCGCGCCGAGGGGCAGGCGCTGGCGCTGCGGCGGGCCTACGCGGCGGCCGGGTACGGCCCGGAGACGGTCGAACTCGTCGAGGCCCACGGGACCGGCACCACGGCCGGGGACCTGGCGGAGTTCGAGGCGCTGCGCACCGTCTTCGAGGAGTCGGGGCGGCCGGATCGGCAGTGGTGCTCGCTGGGTTCGGTCAAGTCGCAGATCGGGCACACCAAGGCGGCGGCCGGGGCCGCGGGTCTCTTCAAGGCGGTGATGGCGCTGCAGCACGGCGCGCTGCCGCCGACCATCAAGGTCAGTCGCCCCAACCCGAAGCTCGCGATCGGGGAGAGTCCTTTTTGCATCAACACCGCGGCCCGCCCCTGGGTGCGGGGCAGCGACCATCCCCGGCGCGCCTCGGTCAGTTCCTTCGGCTTCGGCGGCAGCAACTTCCACCTGACGCTCGAGGAGTACCGCGGGCCGGCGCCAACGGCGCTGCGACGCCGGGTCGCGCCGTCCGAACTGGTGCTCTTCGGGGCGGCGACGACCGGGGAGCTGGCGGGCGAGCTGAAAAGCCTGGAAGTCGGCGGCGCGGGGTTCCTCCCCTGGCTGGCCCGCGCGACGCAGTGCGGCGCGGCGTGCGGATCGGCGGTGCGCCTGGCGATCGTCGCCGCCGACGAGCAGGATTTGCGGCAGAAACTGGCGTTGGCCGCCGAGTCGCTCGAACGCACTCCCGACGCGGCGATCGACCTGCCCGGCATCCACGTCGGGGTCGGGTCGCCCGCGGGCGGTCTGGCCTACCTGTTCGCGGGGCAGGGGAGTCAGTACCCGGGCATGGGCGCCGGGCTCGCGCTGCTCCATCCGGAGGCGCTGGCCGCGTGGGACCTCGCGGCCGATCTGCCGATCGACGGGCGGGTGCGGCTGCAGCACGTCGTCTTCCCGCCGCCGGCCTTCACCGACGAGGAGCGGTCCGATCAGGAGTCGCAGCTGCGGCGCACGCAGTGGGCTCAACCGGCTCTCGCCGCCGCGGCTCTTGCCCAGTTGAACCTGCTCGTCGCCGCGGGGTTGCGTCCGGTGTGCGTCGGCGGGCACTCGTTCGGCGAGGTCGCCGCTTTGCACGCCGCGGGGGTTTTCGACGCGCCGACGTTCCTCGACGTGGCGCGTCAGCGCGGGGAGCTGATGGCGGCTGCCGCACAAACGCCGGGGGCGATGACGGCGGTGCGGGCTGCGGTCGGCGCAGGTGCGGGCGCTTGCTCGACCTGCACCCCGACGTGGTGCTCGCGAATCACAACGCCCCGGACCAGGTCGTGGTTTCCGGTCCGACGGAAGCCGTCGAGCGGCTTCGAGACGCAGCTGCGGGTCGACGGGCTGCCGTCGATGCGGCTGCCGGTCGCCACGGCTTTTCATTCGCCGCTGGTGGCGGATGCCGCCGGCGCCTTCGAAAGGTTTCTGGCGTCGGTCCCCTTCGCGCCGGCCGCGCTCCCGGTCTTCTCCAACGCCGAAGCCGCGCCCTATCCCGAGGATCCGGCCGCGATGCGCCGGCTGCTCGCGGCGCAACTCGCCCGGCCGGTGCGCTTCGTCGAGCAGGTCGAGGCGATGTATGCGCACGGTGCGCGGACGTTCGTCGAACTCGGGCCGGGGTCGGTGCTCACGGGGCTCGTCGGGAAGATTCTCGCCGGGCGCCCGCACCGCGCGATCAACCTCGACGCGCGCGGGCGCGGATGCCGCCACGGCATTTCACCGGGGCCTCGCGCGGCTCTTCGCGGCAGGGTACGAGATGGACCTGGCGCCGCTCTGGAACTCGTTCCAGGCGCAGCCCGACCCGCGGGAAATCCGGCGCCCCGCCGCCGCGATCGACATCTGCGGGACAAACTACGGCAAGCCGTATCCTCCTGCGGGGGGCGCGGCGGCGCTGCCGCAACCGAACGAGGAGCTTGCCGTCCCTGCGCCGGAGAGCCGGCCTGCGGCAGCCGCGCTTCAGGGCGACCAGGGGGCCTGGCTCGAGGCGTATCGCGAACTGCAGCACGACACGGCCGCGGCGCACACGGCCTGGCAGGAGGCGACGACGCAAACCCACCTCGCCTACCTGCAGTCGGTGGAGCGCTCCTGCGCCGCGCTGGCGCAGGCCGCGGGGTTGCCCGCGGCGGATTTCAGTTCTCTGTCTCGCGTCGGCGGCGGACCCCGTCCTCAAGGAACTGAGGAGTCCTGTCGCCCGGGCCCGTGCAAACTCCGCTGCCGCCTCGCCTGTGAGACAGGGGGCATCCAGTCGACGACGGCCCTCGCGGCAGCGGCGCACGTCGCGATCCCCGGGGCGAATGTCGGGAAGCTGCCTGCGGCACCCGATGCCGCCGGAGTCCTCGCCGTGCTCCTCGCCGTCGTCGCCGAGAAGACCGGCTACCCGGTCGATCTGCTGCGCCCGGAGATGGCGCTGGAGGCCGACCTCGGCATCGACTCCGTCAAGCGTGTCGAAATCCTGGCGGCGCTGGAAGAGCGTCTGCCGGACATGGCGCAGCTCGACCCGACGGCGTTGACCGAGATGCGCACGCTCGGCGACATCGTCTCCCGCCTGGAGAGCGCGGGGGGCACCGTCGCCGCGGCCGTCTCCGCGATGGGCGACGCACCGGCCGCTGCTGCGAGCGGCAGCGATTCCGTGTCGCCGGGGCGCGAGACACTGCCGCCGGCATCCTCCGGGGTCGTCGATCACACGGCGACTCCTCCTCGGCGTGGTGGCGGAGAAGACCGGCTACCCCGCGGAACTGCTCACCCTGGGGATGGAACTCGAGGCCGATCTCGGCATCGACTCGATCAAGCGGATCGAGATCCTCTCGGCGCTGGAAGAGCGCCTGCCCGGTCGCGCGGAGGTCGATCCCGCGGCGGTGGGCGCGCTGCGGACGCTCGGCGACGTTCTCGAGCATCTGCGGCAGCGGATGCGGCGGCGAGCGGCGAGTCGTCGGCTGCCCCGGCCGCACGGACAGGAACCCGCCTCGATCCCCCGTTGACAAAGGGGAAACGGAGGGGGTGCTGCTGGGGCGGTTCGCGGTGGAGGTTGTCGCAACTCCGCCCCCCGGACTCGGCCTCGCGGGTCTCGCTGCGTGCTCGAGCGATCCACATCGTCGGCGGCGGGGACGGGGCTGGGTCGGCCGGGAGCTGGCTGCGCGGCTCGGGCCGCGCGCCCTGCTCGTCGATGAGCCGCCGCCGGAGGCCGAGGCGGTCATCGTCCTGGCCGGTCTCGGGGGCGACGGCGCCGCGGACGCCGCCGGGCGCGCCGTGCGGCGGGTCTTCCGTGCCGCGCGCACGGTGGCCGGCGCGTTCACCCGGCGCGGCGGCGTGTTCGTGACGGTTCACGACTCCGGGGGCGACTTCGGCCGCTCGGGCGGCGATCGCGCCTGGCTGGCCGGGATCGCCGGCATTGCGAAGACCGCGGCGCAGGAGTGGCCCCGCGCGTCGGTGAAGACCATCGATCTGGCCGGAGGCGGTCGTCCCGCCGCCGCCCTCGCCGCCGCCATCGTCGCCGAACTGCTCGAGGGCGGGAGCGAGCTGGAGGTTGGTCTCTCCGCCGCAGGGGGTCGGGTCACGCTCGCGACGCGTGCCGCAGGGCGGCGACGCGGCGACCGTCCGCCGCGGCCCTCGGCGAGCGCCCCGTGGTCCTGGCGGCGGGCGGCGGTCGCGGGGTCACCGCGGCGTGCGTGGTCGCGTTGGCGCGTCGCACGCCGCGGCCGATTCATCCTGCTGGGGTCGACGCCGCTGCTCGAAGAGCCCCCCGGCCTCGAGGGGCTGCGGGACGAGGCCTCCCTGACGCGGGCTCTGGCCGAGGCTGCCCGCCGGGACGGGGAGGCTCCGGCGCCGGCCCGGCTCGGCACGCACGCGCGCGCCATCCTCGCCGCGCGCGAGGTGCGCGCCACCCTGGAGGCGCTGCGCGACGCCGGCGCCGAGTGCCGCTACGAGGCGGTCGACATCCGCGACGGCGCAGGCGCTGGCGCGGGTGCTGGCCGAGGCGCGCGCGGCCTTCGGCCCGATCACGGCGCTGGTCCACGGCGCCGGCCGGATTGCCGACAAGCTGATCGCCGACAAGACCGACGCGCAGTTCGAACTGGTGCACGAGACCAAGGTCGGCGGCCTGCGGGCGCTGCTCGACGCCACGGCCGACGACCCCCTGCGGCTCGATCGCCCTGTTCGCCTCGGTGACGGGGCGCCGCGGCAACCCGGGGCAGTGCGACTACGCAGCCGCCAACGAGACGCTCGTGGCCGCGGGGGCGCAGGAGGCCCGGCGGCGCGGCGGCGCCTGCGCCGTGCTCGCGCTGGACTGGGGCCCCTGGGACGGCGGGATGGTCACGCCCGCCCTGCGCGCGCACTTTCAGGCGCTCGGCGCCGGCCTGATCCCGATCGACGCCGGGGCCGCGCTGTTCGCCGAGGAGGCGCTGCGGGCCGCGCCGGGTTTTCGCGAGGTTCTCGTCGAGGCGGTTTCGGCTGCCGTCGCGGCGGCAGAGCCGGCCGGCACGACCTCGAGGTGCTGGTGACCGCCGCGTCGCACCCGTTTCTGATCGACCACGCCATCGACAACGTGCCGGTGCTGCCGGTCGTGATGGCGCTCGAGTGGTTCGCGCGCGCCGCGCGCGCTGCGCGGCCGGGCCTGGAGCTGACGGTCTGCAGGGACGTGCGCGTGATGAAGGGCGCGCGGCTCTGCCGCTACAGCAACGGCGGCGACCCCTTCACCGTGGTCTGCCGCGAGAACGGGGACGGGCGGCTGGGGCTGGAACTGCGGGGCGCCGACGGCACGCTGCACTACACTGCCGCCGCGGAGCTTGCCGGCACGCTGCCCGACGGCGCCGCCCCGCGCGCGCTGGCCGGTCTGCAGCGCTACCCGCGCGCGACCTACGGGGACGAACTTTTCCACGGCCCGCAGTTCCAGGTGATCCGCGCCATCGAAGGGGTTTCGCACGAGGGTGCGGTCGCGCTGCTCGACGGTGTGCGCGCCGGCGGGTGGCGCGGGTCCTGGGCCACCGACGCGGCGGTTCTCGACGGCGGATTGCAGTTGGCGCTGCTCTGGAGCGGTCACGTCATCGGCGGGCATTCGCTGCCGACCGCCGTCGGGGCCTATCACGCCTACCGCGGGCGCTGGGACGCGGGAGCGTTGCGCTGCACGCTGCGCGGCACGGTGCTGGGCGCCGACCGGGTCGTCTGCGACATCTCCTTCGTGACGCCGGGGGGCGACCTCGTGGCCGAGTTGCGCCGGGTCGAGCTGCATCGCCGGCCGGGTCTTCCCGCCCGCCCGTCCGTACCGTGAACTTTCCCCCGATCGCGATCGTCGGTCGGGCCTGCGTGCTGCCCGGCGCGTTGCATCCCGCCGCGCTCTGGGAGCGCGTGCGCGACGGGTGCCGACCTCGTATCCCGCGCCCCGCCGGGTCGGTGGCGGCTGCGGCGCGAGCTGGTCTGCGCCGGCGGCTCCTCCGGCACGGACGCCGCCTGGACCGATCGCGGCGGGTATGTCGAGGGCTTCGATGCGGTGTTCGACCCCTCGGGATTCGCGGTGCCGGCGGAGCAGGTGCAGCAGTTCGATCCGCTGGCGCGCTGGCTGCTGCACGTGTCGCGGGAAGCGCTGCGCGAGGCCGGGGTCGAGGGCGGGCCGCGCGTGGCGGCGGTCTTCGGCAATCTCTCCTTTCCGTCGGCGGCGTTTGCCCGATTCGCCGAACGGGCCTGGTTCGGTCACCGGCTCGCCGACGCGGCCGCCGGGATCGGCCCGGTCGATGCGAGCAACCGTTTCATGTCCGGGTCTGCCGGCCCACCTCGTCGCGCGGGCGCTCGGCCTGGGACCCGCGTTCGCGCTGGACGCCGCCTGCGCCTCCTCGCTCTACGCGATCAAGCTCGCGTGCGATCTTGCTGCACGACCGCCGGGCCGACGTGGCGCTCGCGGGCGCGGTCAACGCCGCGGACGACCTGTTCATCCACGTCGGCTTCACCGCGCTGCAGGCGCTCAGCCGCAGCGGGCGCAGCCGGCCGTTTCACCGCGAGGCCGACGGCCTGCTGCCGGCCGAAGGGGCGGGCGCCGTCGCCCTCAAGCGCCTCGAGGACGCCCAGGCCGCAGGCGACCGGATTTTCGGGGTGATCCGGGGCATCGGGCTCTCCAACGACGGGCGGGGCCGCGGTCTGCTGGCGCCGAGCGAGGAGGGGCAGGAGCGCGCGATGCGGGCGGCCTACGCGATGGCGGGGCTGCTCCCGGCCGACATCTCGCTGCTCGAGTGCCACGCAACCGGGACGGCGGTCGGGGACGCCGTCGAGGTGCGCAGCTCGGCGCGCGTTTTCGCGGGAGCCGCGGACCTCCCCATCGGTTCGCTCAAATCCAACTTCGGTCACGCCGTGACCGCCGCGGGGATTGCCGGCCTGCTCAAGGTCATCGGCGCCATGGCCGCCGGCGTGAGGCCGCCGACGCTTCACGCCGACGACCCGCTGCCGCTGCCGGCGGGCACGCCCCTGCGCCTGCTGCGCGAAGCGGAGCCCTGGGAGAGCCGCGACGTGCGTCGGGCGGCCGTGAGCGCTTTCGGGTTCGGCGGCGCCAACGCACATCTGATCGTAGAGGAACCGGGGGATAATGTGCGGGCTCCGGGGTCCTGTCGCTCCGGACCATCCACCCAACTCGACCATTCGCTCTCTTGTCAACTGGGAATTCCCTGCTTTGAGGGCCCACGGTCTCGTTCGACCAGCGATCGGATCGCGCGCCGGGAAGCGAGGCTGGCTCTTCCTCATTGTGCTCACTTCGTTCCGTCGACGGAGACCTCCCCTCCGCGCCACCCCTTCGCACCGTGCCAGCTCCCGGTGTTCCGGTGGCGGCGGGACTGATTTCAAATATATCCTCAGAGCACGCGGTGGCTGTGGTCGGGATCGGCGCCGCGGTCGGCGCAGGGCGGTCGGTGGCGGATTTCGCGACCGCGCTCTTTGCCGTTGCCGACCCGACGACACATTGCGCCACGACCATTTCGCTCCCGGTGGTCGGCACGCGCTTCCCGCCGAGCGATCTGGCCGCCGCTCTGCCGCAGCAGATCTGGACCATGGCGGCGGCGCGTGAAGCGCTGGCCGGCGTTTCCCTGCCGCCGTCCGAGCGCTCCGGCGTGATGATCGGCGTCGGGTGCGATCCCGCCGTGGCCCGCTACGGGGCTCGCTGGCGCCTGCCGGACATCGCCGCGGCCTGGGGCGTCACGGACGAATTCTGGATTCGCCGCGCCGCCGAAATCCTGTCTCCGGCGCTTACCGGCGCCGGGGTTCTCGGAACCATGCCCAATCTCCCGGCAAACCGCCTGAATGTCCAGTTCGACCTGGCGGGGCCGGGCTTCACGATGTCGGCCGAGGAACTCTCGGGGGTCAGAGCGCTGCAGGCGGCGTTGCGCGCCCTGCGCGCCGGGGAACTCGATCTGGCGCTGGCGGGGGCGGCCGATTTCTCCTGCGACCCGGTGCACGAGGCCGCGGCGCTCGAGCTCGGCCTGCCCGGCCCGTCCGGCGACGCGCGCCGTCGTCATGGTTCTCAAGCGCCTGTCGGACGCGCGTCGCGACGGCGACCGCGTCCTCGCGCTGATCGATGAGGTGAGCGATGCCGGCGACGCTGAGCGGTCGAGCTGCGATGCGGCCGAAGCATTTCGGGGATGTCCCAGGTCGCCGCTCGCTTCGGACGCGCCCACGCCGCGTTCGGGCTGGTGCGCGTGCTGGCGGCGGTGGTCGCCTGCGCCGCCGGGCGCCACCCCGGCGGCGCGGAGTGGACGGGCGAGCGTCGCGCCGATCTCGATATCCGGGCCCTCGGCGGGCAGCGCGTCCGCGTCAGCGTGCGCGCCGCGGACAGGTGCGCCGTCGCGTTCCCGGCAGCGGCGTCCAGCGCGGAGCCGGCGGCGGAATACCAGGCGCACCGCCCCCCTCCCGTGCTTCCGCCGCTGCCTGTGGCGCCGATCACGCAGCCGCCGGCTCCGGCACTGGCGCCGGTCGCTGCGGCAGATGGCGCTTGCCATCGCCGGGCGCGGAGCGACTCCTCGTCGACAGCGACGATGGCCGCCTGCTCCTCGGCTGGCGCGTGTGCGAGGAAGATGTCCCCGGGGCTGCCGGCCGCGCCCCGCCCTGCGGCGCCGTCCGCCGTGCGCGCCGGCAGCCACGCCCAGGAGGCCCTGGCGCAGATCGCGGCCCAGGTCGCCATGGCGACGCGCGTGCACCGCGCGTTCCTCGATGATCAGGCTGCCGCGCACCGCCAATTCCTGGAATTGCGCGAACGTGCGGCGGCGACGCTGCTGACTGCACGAGAACACGCTCCTTCTGGAGACGCTTCCGGCGAGGGGTGGCGCGGAGGGGAGGTCTCCGCGGCGGAGCGAAGCGAGCACGATGGAGGTCCGCAGCGACAGGACCCCGCAGCCTGCACGGTCAACGGACGGTATTGTGTTCGACAGGCGCGCCCTCGAAATCCACGCCAGCGGACGACTCTCCCAAATCTTCGGTCCCGCATTCGCCGACCAGGACGGCCTGCACCCGGCGCGTCCGCATGCCCGAACCGCCGCTGCTGCTCGCCGATCGCGTCGTGCGCCTGGAGGCCGAACCCCTCTCGCTGGGCACCGGCACCGTCTGGACGGAGACCGACGTCGCGGCGGGCGCCTGGTACCTGCACGACAACCGCATGCCCGCGGGGATCATGATCGAGGCCGGGCAGGCCGACCTGCTGCTCGTCTCCTGGCTCGGCGTCGACGCCCTCAACCGCGGGGAGCGCGTCTACCGGCTGCTCGGCTGCGAGCTGACCTACCACGGCGGGCTCCCCGTCGCCGGCGAAACCCTGCGCTACGAGATCGGCGTCGACGGCCACGCGCAGCAGGGGGCGGTCCGTCTCTTCTTCTTCCACTCCACCTGCACCGTCGCCGGGTATCCCCCGCCTCACCGTGCGGGGCGGGCAGGCCGGCTTCTTCACCGACGAGGAACTCGCCGGGTCGGCGGGCGTGCTCTGGGACCCGGCGACCGCTCGAGCCGCGGGACGGGGCGCGGGTCGATCCGCCGCCGGTGTCCGCCGGGCCGGTCGCGGCTCTCCCGCGCGCAGCTCGAGGCCTTCGCGGCCGGGCGCGCCGACGCGTGTTTCGGTCCCGGCTTCGAGGGGGCTGCGACTCACACCCGCACGCCGAATCTGCCCGGCGGCCGGCTGCTGCTGCTCGAAGAGGTGACGGAGATCGCCGTCGGGGGCGGGCCCTGGGGACGAGGCTATCTGCGCGCCGTGGATCGCATCGACCCGGGCGACTGGTTCTTCGAGGGACACTTCACGAACGACCCCTGCATGCCCGGGACCCTGATGTTCGAGGGCGGCCTGCAGGCGATGGCGGTCTACCTGGCCGCGTTGGGCTTCACGCTGGAGCGGGACGGCTGGCGCTTCGAGCCGGTGCCGGATGAGCCCTACCTGATGCGCTGCCGCGGCCAGGTCACCCCGGCCTCGCGCGAACTCGTGTACGAAATCTTCGTCGAGGAGCTGATCGCCGGACCGGAGCCGACGCTCTACGCCGACATCCTGTGCACGGTCGACGGGCTCAAGGCCTTCCACTGCCGCCGCATGGGCCTGCGCCTCGTCCCCGGGTGGCCGCTGGACTCGAAGCCCGAACTGCTGGACGGCATCGTCGACGGGGAACCCGCCGCGTCCGAGGGCGACCTGCGCTTCGACGGGCGCTCGCTGCTGGCCTGCGCCTGGGGGCGGCCGTCGGCAGGCGTTCGGCCCCGCCTACCGCGCCTTCGACGGCGTGCGCCGGCTGGCGCGCCTCCCCGGCCCGCCCTACCAGTTCATGTCGCGCGTCACGCGCCTCGAGGGCGAGATGGGGGCGATGCGCGAGGGCAGCGCGGTCGAGGTCGAGTACGACATCCCCGCCGACGCCTGGTATTTCGCCGCGAACGGCGCGCGCACGATGCCCTTTGCCGTCCTGCTCGAGGCCGCGCTGCAGCCCTGCGGCTGGCTGGCGACCTGGGCCGGCAGTCCGCTGACGTCCGAGCGCGACCTGAGTTTCCGCAACCTCGACGGCGACGGCCGCCTGCTCGCCGAGGTCTTCCCCGGCGACGGCAGGCTGCGCACCCGCGCGGTGCTGACGCGGATCTCGCGGTCGGCGGGGATGCTCATCGAAAGCTTCGACGTCGTCTGCAGCGTCGGCGAGCGGACGGTGTACGACCTCAAGACCGTCTTCGGCTACTTTCCCGCGGAAGCCCTGGCCCGACAGGTCGGCCTCCCGGCCGCTGCGGGGGAACGCGAAGCGCTCGACGAGGTGCGCTCGGAGTCGGTCGATCTGCAGACCTGGCGGAGGGCGGGGCAGGGGATGGCCCCCGGATGGAAACCGCGCCGCTGCTGATGCTCGACCGCGTGACCGGCATCTGGCCTGCCGGCGGTCCGGCCGGGCTCGGACGGTATCGCGCCGAGACCGACGTCGACCCCGCGGCCTGGTTCTTCAAGGCGCACTTCTTCCAGGACCCGGTGCAGCCCGGCTCGCTCGGCCTGGAGGCGATGCTCCAACTGCTGCAGTTCGCGATGATCCACCAGGGGATGGCCGAGAGCAGGGGCGGCGCGGCGCGGTTCGAACCGCTGGCCCTCGGCGAACAGCACTCCTGGAAGTATCGGGGACAGGTGCTGCCGCGCAACCGCCGGGTGACAACGCTCCTGGACCTGGTGCGCACCGGGGAGGACGACCGCGGCCCGCTCGCGGTCGCGGACGCCTCGCTCTGGGTGGACGGCACGAAAATCTACGAGGCCCGGGGCTTGGCGATGCGGGTCGTGCGCGATCCCCCTCTGGCGAAGGGGGAAGGGCGGCGGGGGCGCTGCGGACGGCGAAGAGATGCTCGATCCCGACGTCGACACCTGGCTCCAGGACCATCGCCCGACCTGGACGGTGCCGGCCCTGCCGCTGATGTCGATGGTCGACCGCCTGGCGCGGGCTGCCGTACGTCGGGCGCCCGGGATGCGGGTCGTGGCCGTGGAAGACGCCCGCGCGCTGCGCTGGGTCCCGGTCACCGGTCCGCTGCGCCTCACGACGGAGGTTGCTCCGGCGGGGGAGGGCGTCTTCGACGTGACCCTGCTCGCCTGGCGCGACGCCGCGAGTGAATCCCTCTCCCGCTTCGAACCCGTTGCCACGGGCCGGGTGCGTCTCGCCCCCGAACACGAAACCTCCATGATTGGCAGCCACGAGGACTTCCCCGTCACTGCCCAGAGGACGCGCTGGGCGAAGGGGTGGCGCGGAGGGGAGGTCTCCAGGGGGTGAGCGAAGCGAAGCCCATGGAGGTCCGCAGCGACAGGACCCCGCAGCCCGAACGGGAACAATGCGCGCTCGATGTTCCTTGGGATCCGCCGTCCAACGCCACCCCGTCGCCGGATCCCTACGAGTCCGGGACCCTCTTTCACGGACCGTCCTTCCAACTGCTGCGCTCCCTCAAGCTCGTCCCCGGCGCCTCCTCCTCGCTCCTCGACGCCGCCGGGGGCGGCGAGCCGCGCGGTCTGCTCCACGAGGCGCTGCTCGACGCGCTGACCCACGGCATTCCCCACGACCGACTCTGCGACTGGAGCCCGGAGATCCCCGCCGACCAGGTCGCCTACCCGCACCGCATCGTGTCGCTGCGGCTGTTCGCGCCGCTCCCGGCTGCAGGCGAGGTGCGCTGCGAGACGCGCTTCGCCGGTTTCGACGGCGACCCCCGGTTCCCGCGATTTCAGATCCAGGCGATCGCCAGCGGCCGGGTGATCGCGAGCCTCGACCTGGTGGAGGTGCTGTTCCCCAAGGGAGCGCTCGGGTCCGCGCCGCCGCGCGATCGGCGCGCCTTCCTGCGCGACCGTCGCTTTGTGCCCGGGCTGCGACTCTCCAGCGACAGGAGCGGGACGACGCACCTCGCGGACGCCGACGTCCGCGCCAGCGACTGGCTCCCCGGCACGCTCGCTCAGGCCTACGCGGCCGAGGGCGACCTGCTCGGCCAGATCGCCGTGAAGGAGCACGTTGCGGCACGAGCCGCGGTGCACCCGTCGAGCGTCGTGGCGGACACGGGCTCGGCCGCCGTGAGCCCGGATTCCCCTGGCGGTTGCCCCAGCCTGGTGCTCGCACGCTGCCCGTCCGAGCCGCTCACGGTTTGGCCGCTCACCGTCGAGCGCACGCGCGGCGGCGGTCTCGGTGAGCGATGCCGGGCCGCCGACTCTCGATCTCTCGCCGGTTCGCGACTGGTGGGACGACTACTACCGGATCGGGCGCTGGCCCGTCGAGGACATCTACTACGGTCTGGCCGGGCGCTTCGTGCGGCGCGTGCGCCTCGAGGACCCCGCGGGCTTCGCCGCGCTGCGCGGGAAGGGCGTCCTCTACCTCGCGAACCATCAGGTCGGCATCGAGTCGATCCTCTTCTCGCTGATCGCCTCGGCGCTCTCGGGGATCCTCACCGTGACCCTGGCCAAGATCGAGCACCGCACGACCTGGCTCGGGAACCTGATCCGCCACGCCTTCGCCTGGCCGGGGGCGCACGACCCGGGGGTGATCACCTACTTCGACCGCAGCAACCGCGAGGAGCTGCCGCGGATCATCGGCGTGCTGGCGCGCGAGATCGCCGGCGGCGGCAAGTCCGTGATGATCCACGTGGAGGGGACGCGGGCGCTCACCTGCCGCGCCCCGGTGCAGAAGATGAGCGGGGCCTTTCTCGACATGGCCATCGCCACGGGCGCGCCCGTGGTCCCGGTCCGCTTCGCGGGCGGGCTGCCGGTCGAGCCGCTGACGGCCAAACTCGAGTACCCGGTCGGCATGGGCGGCCAGCGGATCACCATCGGCGCGGCGATCCTGCCGGCGGAACTTGCGGCACTGCCCGTACAAGGAGCGCAAGGAGCGGGTGATCGACGCGATCAACGGCCTCGGCCCCGCGGCGTCCGAGGAGGTCCCCCTTCCGCCTGACCCGGAGTTTGCCGCGGCCGCCCGGGAGTGGACCGAGAGCACGGGCGCGAGCCCCGAGCACGCCGCGCTCTTTGAGACGCTGCGGCGTCTCGGAACCCCGGGCGAGGAGATTTCGCTGCTGCTCGCCGGTGCGCGGGCGGGGCGGCTCGAGCTTCGCGACGACGCGCGGGGCCGCTGGCTCGCCGAGTTGGCACGTCGCCTCTACGGCCCGCGCGGTCCCGGGGTGACCCTTGCCGGCCGGTTGTTATGAATCCCCGGATGAGGTAAATTCCCGCACTCGCCTGCGCAGCTGGTTGGCGAACATTCGCACAGATATTCGATGATGAACGGAAGGTGACGCGTGGATTTGATGAAAGAGGTTTCCCGGCGGCGGACGTTCGCGATCATCTCGCACCCCGACGCCGGCAAGACCACCCTGACGGAAAAGCTGCTGCTGTACGGCGGCGCCGTGCACCTGGCCGGGTCGGTGACGGCCCGGAAAAACCAGAGAAACACGACCTCCGACTGGATGGAGCTCGAGCGCAAGCGCGGCATCTCGGTCAGCTCGACCGTGCTCCAGTTCGAATACCGGGACTTCTGCATCAACCTGCTGGACACCCCCGGCCACAAGGATTTCTCGGAGGACACCTACCGCGTGCTGATGGCCGTCGACGCCGTCGTCATGGTGCTCGACGCCGCCAAGGGCATCGAGAGCCAGACGCTCAAGCTCTTTGAAATCTGCCGCAACCGGCAGATCCCGATCTTCACGTTCATCAACAAGCTCGACCGGCCGTCGCACGAGCCGCTGGCCCTGCTCGACGAGATCGAGCGCACGCTGCAGCTGCACGTCTACCCCGTGAACTGGCCCCTCGGGACCGGCCCGGACTTCCGGGGCGTGTTCGATCGCCGCCGCAAGCTGGTCTCGTTCTTCGAGCGGGTGCCCGGGGGCGCCTACCGGACGCCGGTCTCCGTGCTCGATCTGGCCGACGACGCGGTCGCCGAGCGGCTCGACGCGGCGCTCGTACCGGAAGGTGCTCGAGGAGGTCTCCGTGCTCGACGGGGCGGGCGAGACCTTCGACCACGCGGCCGTCCTGCAGCGGCGACATGACCGCCGTCTTCTTCGGCAGCGCGGTCAACAACTTCGGCGTGCAGCTGCTGCTCGACGGTTTCCTCGACTACGCCCCGCCGCCCGGGCCGCGCAAGCTGCTGGAGGGCGAGATCGCCCCGGACGACCCGCGCTTTTCGGGGTTCGTCTTCAAGATCCAGTCGAACATGGACCCGCGGCACCGGGACCAGATCGCCTTCATGCGCGTCTGCTCCGGCCGCTTCGAGCGCGACATGAAGGTCTTCCACCCGCGCACCGGCGACCAGCGTCCGGCTCTCGAGCTCGCACAAGCTCTTCGGGCAGGAGCGCGAGATCGTCAACGAGGCCTACGCCGGGGACGTCGTCGGGCTCGTCGGCCACGCCGAGTTCCTGATCGGCGACACCCTGACCGAAGACCCGTCGGTCGTCCACCAGAGCATCCCGCGCTTCATGCCGGAGCACTTCGCCTTTCTGCACTGTCCCAACGCGGCGAAGTCGAAGCGTTTCCGGGCCGGGCTGGAGCACCTGCTTCAGGAAGGGGTGGTGCAGACCTTCGCGCTGAAGGACGCCGCCCAGCGCCTGCCGCTGCTCGGCGCGGTGGGTCCGCTGCAGTTCGAAGTGCTGCAGCACCGGCTTCTTGCCGAGTACGGGGCGGATTCCCGGCTGGAACTGATGTCCTGGAAGACCGTCCGCTGGGTCGCCGCCGAGAGCGCGGCCGTCGTCGCCGAAAAGCCGCTGATGGGCGGCTGCCAGCTCGCGCACGACGTGCACGGCAACCTGGTGATCCTCTTCGCCGGCGAGTGGGAATGCCGCTACTTCTCCGAGCGCAATCCGGACATCGTGCTGACGCGGATGGCGCCCTAGCGGCAGGGGGCGGCTGGAAGCCTGGCGCGGGAGTGCGAGAGTTTGCAGCGCGCGGGTCGGCACGAACGGGGAGGCTGGTCTCAAGGTGCATATTCCGTTCATGAGGCGTATCTTTGACACCAAGGAATCATGCGGGGAGCGAGATCAACGATTCGCCACGCGTCTGGCAGGCCGCAACCACGAAGGAGGGGACGAACATGAGCACATCGGCGCGCACGACTCTTTTCCTGTCGGCACTCCTGATGATCCCACTGCTTTTCCCGCACCCCACCGCCGCCGGCGAATTCGAAGATGCCGCCGCCAGAGGGCAGAAACTCTTTGCCGATGCGAGCCTGGGCACCAACGGCAAGAGCTGCAATTCATGCCACACCAACCTGGGTCAGGGCGACATTCCGTTCACCGGCCGGGCGCCGTTCCCCAAGGTCTTCGCCATGGCGAAGAAGATGCGAACTCTTGACCAGACTGTCCAGGGTTGCCTCATGGGCGCCATGAAAGGCAATGCGCTGGCGTGGGACGACGCGAAACTCACCGATCTGGTGACCTACATCGACTCCCTGTACCTCAAACAATAGCGACTGATCTTCGTTCCCGGGATGAAAGGCGCTTCTTCAGCTCCGCGAGGGCGTGAGCCACATCTTCGGTGAACGGATTGCCGCAGCGTTTACGAAACCGTGCCGGCGAAATGAGCCGTCGGGGGCTCGACGCTCCCCCGACGGTTCCCCCACTTAGAAGCTGATCGTCCCCTTCGCGCGGGTCGTCAGCGCAATCAGGCTCATTGCCCCAGCCGGCGTCACGCCCTCCACCAGATCCGCCGGCGGGATTTCTTTGTTGGCCATGGTCTGGGTGCAGCACTGAATCTCCACGCCCATCTCCCGGGCCTCCTGCAGCCGCTGGGCGATCGACGGCAGACCCGGCCGCGGCGTCTCGCGCGCCGCGATGGCGCCCTTCACCATCACCTCGACGGCGCCCTGGATGCAATACAGGATCGTCCGGTAATCCGCCGAAGCCGCCAATGCTGCGAACATCAGCGCCGATCGGTCCCGCTCCTCGTTCTCGGATCCGGTGGCGCAGACGATCGCGTACAGCGGTTGCTCGGCGCAGGGCCGGCGCTCATCCGTCGCCGTCTGACCGAGCACCTGGATCACAGAACCTCCACAGCCGTTCCGATCTTGACCGGGCGCGAGAGCGTGATCCCGACCGGGGAGGTGCCCACCACGTGCGCGTGGAGTTGTCGGATCGCCTCTGGCGTGGCGTCGGCCTTGATCTTCACCTTGACGTCGATGGTCTTGAAGCCGGGGAGCTTGTCCATCTTCAGATCCTCGGGAGCCTCCAATCCAAGAAAGCCGGGGAGGTCGATCTCGCCTTCGAGATCGATCGTGAGGTCCTGGATCTTGATCCCGCGGACCGCGGCGTTCATCGCGTAGCCGATCGAGAGACAAGCGCCGTAGGCCTGAAGCACCATCTCGACGGGGTTGGCCGCCGTGTTGGTGCCGCAGAGCATCTCCGGTTCATCCGCGAGCAGCGTGAAGTCGCGCGAGCACGTCTCGACCTGGAAGCCGCCCTTCCAGGTGGTGGTGGCCTTCCAGACCGTTTTCCCCATCTCCCATTTCTGCTTCACCGCTTCGACCACCTTCACCAGGTTGTCTACTTCCAGCCCGTTCACCACGGTCATTGCCTTCTCCTCCGTTGTAGGTTTGCTCAATATAGCCGCAATCCATGCGCCAGGACGCTGGCGACTGGACTTTTGGGGTGATGGCACACAGGGGAGGCAATTCGCACTTTGCTCCGACAGCGAAACACCCGTGGGTGAATGAGCGTCGATCTTCACGGGATGTGAATCGGAGCACTCGCCAACTCAATGCCCGCGAATCATGCACGATGCAATCATGGGGGGTCTCGAAATGATTTCAGTTTCCTCCAGAGGGTGGCGGCATTCATTCCCAGCAGCGGCGCAGCCGTTCGGCCTCTCGGCGCTGCTTGACCCCTGCCGCGGGCCCCGACGCAGATCTCAGAAGCTGTCGCTGCTCCGGACCCGATCCGGTATGAGGTGCCGTGTCAACGGTGTCGACTGGCCGTCGAACCAGCGGTTGAAATCCTCGCCCACGAGCAGGCTCTGGAATCCCAGGTGTTGCTCGACGCTTGTCCGGGAGTAGTCGCGGTAGCGCCGGGTCCGCTCGTGCTTCTGCAGCGCCATTTCGTAGTCCATGGAGTGCAGGTGGAAGAGGTACAGGTCGGGGTCGATCTCCCGGCACTCGGTCGCCTCGTGAAAGCCGAAGATGTACGTCAGAGGCACCCGGGTCAGGAGCTGCTTGCAGTACGTCGGGTCGGGGACGAAATATTTGCGCTGCGACAGGATTGTTCGCGAGAGCTCCAGCGGCGGCTCCTCCACCCGGTCGTGGCAGATCTGGTGGCCGTTCGCCCGGACGGCGTCGCCGCGGAACCGCCGGATGTAGCGCCCGAGGCCGTCGGCGTGCCAGAGGATTTCGTCGGGTTCTGCGAAGAGGACGACGTGATACCGCGCGAGGAGCTTGCGCTGCCGCTCCTGAATGAATGCCGTGTACCACGGGAAATCGTTGTAGACCGGGTGGTCGACGTCGATCCGGCGGAACCGCCACTCCCGCTGCGCGGCCTCGACGCTGCCGTCAGTCGAGCGGTGGTTGAAGACGTAGATGTCCCCGGGGGCGAAGAACCGCGAGTAGTAGCGCAGCCAGATCGGCAGGAAGACCTGCTCGTCGCGGACCATGGTGAAGATCGCGCTTTTTCTCATCGCGGGCTCCAGGATCAGAAAAAAGAGCGCCAGCGCAGGAGGGCCTCGCCTTCACGGTGCGCCCAGGAGTTGTCCATCGCCAGCAGGCAGCGCGCCACGAGTTCGTGGGCCTCCTGCACCGTGAACGATCCGGAGCCCCGAGCAGCGTCGACCGCCGTACGCAGCAACGCCCAGAACCGCTCGTTCCACTGCTTGCCCGCCCGCTCGTATTCGAGGTTCTTGCGGGCGTCCGAGGCGCGATTGTGCTGGACGGACGGGGGGCCGCAACTCAGCCGTAGCCCCGCCAGGTCGAGCAGGTGCTTGAGAATCACCCCCATCCAGATGTCGTCGAAGCGCCGGTACCCCTGGCTCGGGTCCCAGAGCGTGTAATGGACATAGGGGGTCAGTTCCCGTCGCCAACCGGCGATCCCGCCGTTGACCGGGATGAGGAAACCGGGCGGTACCACGAATGGGCGGGGGAGATAGCGGGGCGGGTCGCCCGGGAAATCCCGCGCGTGCCTGAGTTGGGTCTCCGCGTCGACGTCCGGGACGCCAAGAAAGCACCCCACGTGGAAATCCGTACGGATCCGTCCCGGATTTCCGGTGGGGAATCCCCGCGAGCGGTAGTTGAGCAAGGGGTCGATCCAGAGGGGAATCCCCTCGAGGAGCACCTGCGAGAACTCGCCGATCAGGTCCGATCCCGGTGCGGGCCGAACGTCGTCGTCGAGGGTGATCAGCACATCGCAGCCGTCGCGATAGGCCTGCCAGAACCCGATCTGTCGGCAACCCGGGGAACGGACGTCGATGCAGTCCAACATCCCCGGCGGCGCGTCGCTCCAGCAGAGGTGGGTGAACCGGGCGGTCGCGGCGCCGTCGAGGCGGAATGTGCGCTCCGCAGCGTCCTCGACGATGTAGAGCCGGACGCCATCGCGCGAGAAGGCCCCATCCCAAGCCTGCACGAACTCCCTCGACTGCTCCTCGCGGCAGGATGGCACGACGACCGCAGTAATCACACCTGTTATATAAACGAAGGGCTGCGCCCTGCAAACGCCGTCGCGGCGCTTTACCGCGCCGTGCCGCTTTGGTACGCTGCCGGCTGCCATGGGGCCATCGCGTGTCATCATGACCACGTTTGCCGGCCGCCGCGACCGAATGTCGATCCTTGTCGGCTACGCGGCGACGGCGCTGCAGCGGAGGGTCGTCTCCGAGTATCACATCTGGGACTACGCTCGAAACGAGTCGGACCGGAACTGGATCTCGACACTGCCCCGACTGCACCCGGGCATTCGCCTGTACCGACCGACCGGGCCGTGCTACGACGACTACTACGAGCATTACCGGGAATCGTCGTACGGGGACACCCTGTTCATCAAGGCCGACGACGACATCGTGTTCGTCGATCTCGAGCGGCTCCCGGTGTTCATCGCGCATCGTCGTACCGACACCGACACCTTCCTCCTCTCGGCAAACGTCGTGAACAACGGGGTCTGCGCGTTCAATCAACAGTTGCAGGGGACGGTGCCCAGCTCGCTGATGGTCCTCCCGTATCCGCCGAGGGGGTTCTGCGGCATCCTCTGGGAGAGCGCAGTGCTCGCAACCCGCCTGCACCGGCACTTTCTCGCGGCACCCGCCGCGTTCGCTCGGCCGGGGACAACGATCGCACCCGACCGGTTGAGCATCAACTTCGTCAGCTACCTCGGGCGGGACCTGGAGCACTTCAACGGCGTGCGCGGTGACGACGAGGAGGCGCTCAGCGTCACCATCCCGCAGCGGCTCGGGCGGGTGAACCGGATCTTCAATCCCCTCGTCGTGTCACATCTGTCCTTCTTCTCCCAGGACCCTGGCATGCCGATCACCTCGCTCCTCGCGCAGTACCGGGACCTGGGGTTGAGCAGCGCGGGTGAAAGCGGTCTGCCGACAACATCTTTCGCTCACCCGTATGAATGCGCGCTCGACCCCGCCGGCCCGGTGGCGGCAGCCAGCGAGGGCAACATCCGGGGCAACGCCCCGTTCAGGATTGTCCCGTGAACAGCCGCCAGGATGGAACCGGGAGCGAAATCGGCGCTGAGCGTGGAGCGCAGCGGGAAGGCGATCGTGCCTGGCGGATCCGGGTGGGGCGCCTGACCCGGCGCGCCCGCGCGATCGCGGCAGACGCCCTCCTGGGTGCCGATCTCGCACGCCGCGGGCTCGCCTTGCTCGCTGGCGCTGAGGCTGCTTTCCCCGGCCCTCGCGTCGTCCAGATTCAGACCGTGGGCGGGTGCAACGGCCGATGCCCGACCTGCCCGGTTGCTCACGGTTGCGGCCGCGACGGCGGGACGATGGCGGCCGGGCTGTACCGCAGCATCATCGGTGAACTCGCCGACGCCGGCAGCGTGCGGATCCTCGTGCTCATGCTCCAGAACGAACCGCTCCTCGACCCGGAGCTCGGACTGCGCGTGCGCGAGGCCCGGGTCGCCCTCGGACCCCGCTGCCGGATCGGCGTCGTCACCATCGGTTCGCTGCTCGACGAGGCTCGCGCGGGGGAGCTGGCCGCAGGCGGACTCGATTTCATCGAGGTCAGCCTCGATGCGCTCAGGCCGGAGACCTATCGGGTGGTGCGTCCGGGGCTCGATTTCGATCGGGCCGTCGCCGGGGTCGCGGCGGCGCGGAAGCGCGGGCTCGAAGTCCGCGTCCGGTTCGTTCGCCAGCGTGCCAATGCCGGGGAAGCGTCCGAGTTCCTCCGCCACTGGACGGAGCGCGGCGTCGAGGCGCTGGTCCTGCCCTTGAGAAACCGGGCCGGAGAGCTCGTTCGCTACAGCGAGTTCGCAGCAGCGGAGTTGCGTCGGCCGTGGCGACGGAGGCTGAGGCTCGCCTTCGGTCGCGCGCTGCCGGCGTGCAGTGCGCCATTCCAGTGCGCAGCGGTTCTTCGCGACGGAAGAGTGCTCCTCTGCTGCCAGGACTGGGGAGGCCGCATGGTGCTCGGGGCTGCGGACAACAAGGGTTTCGCGCTCGCCTGGGGCGGCGCGAAAGCGCGGGAGATACGACGGGCGCTCTGGTCCCGCGGCAGGTGTGTCCCGAGGTTCTGTCGGGGCTGTTCGTGCTTCGAGCCGTCTCGCGCACTGTTCGCCGGCCAGAGGGGAGGTCAGCGGTGGGTCTCAAGGGATTCGTCGACCGGCACTACCACCTGAGGATTGCCGCCTATCGTACGGCGGTCCGCCTCCTCGTGCGGCCGCGCCTCGCTGCGCTGCGGGTCCCCATCGCCGCCGTCACGGGAACCAATGGCAAGTCCACCGTTGTGAAGCTCCTCGCCCGGATGTTGGGAGCCTCCGGGCTCCGCGTCGGGGCCTGCACCACCGATGGGGTGGCCCACGCCGGGCACTATGTCAACCGCCGGGACGAGGCCGGGCCGGGAGGCGCCTGGCGGGCAGCGCAGTGTCCAGGGGTACAGGCGCTTGTGCTGGAGACGGCTCGCGGGGGCCTGCTCGAGTACGGACCGGGCTTCAGCCGCATCGACGTCGGCGTGGTGACGAGCGTCCTTCCCGACCACCTTGGCGACCGCGGGATCGAAACTGTGGAGGCTATGGCCCGCGTCAAGGCGGCCATCCCCCGCCGGGTGCGCCGCGGCGGGACGGTAGTCCTGAACGCCGACGACCCGCTCGTGCGCGCGATGCCGCGCCCGCGCGGCGTGGAGACGGTCTTCTTCACCGTTGAAGGCCGTCAGGGCGAGCACCCCCGCTGCTGGTACCTCGAAGGGGGGACGATCTGGAAGAAAGGCCCCGAAGGCGCGCGGCCCGTGATCGCTGTCGGCGAGATCCCGATCACGCTCGGGGGCTTCCAGGCGCACAACACCGCGAACGCGATGGCTGCCTTGGCCGCGCACGAGGCGCTGGGGAGGCGGGTCCGGCTCGACACAAGCGCCGCCCTCGCCGCCCTGCGCGAGTTCGGTCTGGAACCGCGGGACAACGTCTGCCGCAACACCCTGCTGCGCGGCGCCGGTATCCACGTGCTGCTGAGCGAGTGCAAGAACCCCGCGAGCTACCGTCTGGAGATACCGCTCTTCGAGCGCCTGGCACACTCGCTCGGGTGCGACGCCACCGTAGGAATCCTCACCGCCTGCGGCGGACGGCGCGACGAGTACTACCGGGAGATCTCGCGCGCCGTCGCGCCGCTGTGCGAGCGTATCTGGGTCCGGGCACCGGCGCAGCGGTTTCTGCGCGGACGGGCTCCAGGGCGGTTTGTGGAGTTGCTCGCGTCGGCCATCGAAGCCGGGCGGGTCGCCCCGGACGATGGCGCCACGGTCGGCGAGCTCCTCGAGGGTGTACGCGGTGGCGGGTGGCGGTCCCCGCTTTGCATCGTGTTCTACAGCTTTGCGGAGCGTGACCTCGACATCGAGGCCCTCCTCGGCCGCTATGAGCACTATCCGCTCTGGAAAGTGCTCGGCACCGGCCGGGAGACGAAATTTCCCCGTCCCGCGGTCGACAACGCCCCGTTCCCGGACTAGTTGACTTGCCCGGCGAGGATCATTTATGTTAGATCGCAAGGCGAAAGAGTCCGCAACCTTGACGAGGAGAGCGAAGATGCGCGACCCGAAGCAGCCCCTGCCGGTCCCGGCGATTGAAACCTTCAAACGCGAGGAGTTCGAAACCCAGCAGGTCTTTACCGGCATTCCGAGCGTCGCTCGATTAGCGAGGAACCGTGACGGAGACGTACCGCCCCCGGCCGCACCTGCGAGAGGAACGTCTGGGCGAGGAGATCATGGTCTTCGACGCCGAGACCGATCAGGTCCACGTTCTGAACGAGGCTTCCGCCGCTATCTGGGAGGGCCTCAAGGCCGGTCTGGACGTACCGGAAATCGAGCAGCGGCTGCGCGAGCGGTACGACCTGGCCGCTCACGCCGATCCGGCAGCGATGATTCGGGAGAGCCTCCGGGCGATGGCCGCGAAGGGGCTCCTCGGTCCGGCGGTGCCTGCAGGCGAAAAACAGTCTTGAAACCCGCTGCGGCGGGAGCGGCGGCGCCGCGCGTGCGCGTAGCGCTCGTCGACCTGACGGCCGCGGCGGCAGCTGCCGTCGATGCCGCTCTGGACGCCGGTGTATCTGCCCCTCGCCGCCGCCGCCCTCCGGGGGGGCGGGCACGAGGTGTCCCTTCTGGAGTTCGACCGCATCGCGGCCCCCGCCGCCGCACCGGAGGGTGCCGCCGATCTCTTCCGGGCTGCGATCGGGAAACTCTCCCCCGGGGTCGTCCTCTTCGACGTGCCGCTCGAGCGTCTCGCCGACTTCGCTCGCTGCGGCGCGCTCGCCCGCGAGGCGGCGCCGTCGGCGCTCCTGCTGGCCGGCGGCCGGCATCCGACACTGGTTCCCGAAGAGACCCTTGCGGCGCACCCGTTCCTCGACGGCATCGTGATCGGCGAACCCGAGGAGACCCTCCTCGAGATAGCCGCCGGCGCACCGCTCGCGGGAGTGCCCGGGACGGCGGCCCGGACGGGCGGCGCCGTCAGCCGCGCTCGACCCCGGCCGCCGCTTGCGGATCTCGACCGGATCCCGCCGCCCGCCTGGGACCTGCTCGAGATGGGCTACCACACCGGCCGCACGCTGCGCGCGATACCCTGCCTGCCGCTGCGCACCGCGACGGTCCTCTCCTCGCGCGGCTGCCCGGGCGTCTGCCGCTTCTGCGCCGAGGGCCGACTCTACCCGGCGCCGCACCGCTGGCACTCCGCCGCCCGCGTGGTCGCGGACGTCGAGCGGCTCGTCGCGGCGCACGGCGTCGAGGGGATCTACTTCCAGGACGAGACCTTCCTCGGGAACCGCGACCGCGTCGCCGCGCTCTGCGACGAGTTCGTTCGCAGCGGCCTGGCCGGCCGCATCGTCTGGGCGGCCCAGGTGCGCACCGACTCCGTCGACGCGGGGATCCTCGCGCTGATGCGCCGGGCGGGCTGCGTCCAGCTCGAATTCGGGATCGAGAGCGGCTCGCCGCGCCTCTTGGAGCGCCTCGGCAAAGGTGAGACGCTCGCGACGCACGAGACCGCGCTGCGGCTGGCGCGCCGCGCCGGGATACGGACCCTTGCCTCCGTGATGATCGGCACCCCCGGCGAGACCGCCGGGGACGCGCGCCTCACCGACGGGTTCCTCGCCCGCACGCGTCCGACGATCGTCAGGCTCATTCGCTATATCCCGATGCCCGGGACCCCCCTCGTCCGCGATCTCGTCGCCGCGGGACGTCTCGCTCCGCGATTCTGGCAACCACCCGCGGCAGGAGGGGGCCCCGCCGCCGGTTCGACGCCCAACCTCTCCGAGATGAGCGACGCCGAGCTGCTGCGGGCGGAGCGCGCCCTCTACCGCCGCCGGGTCTTTCCGGCCTACCTGGCGGACGTCCTCCGTCACGCGCGGCCGCGCGATTACACCGCGCTGCTGCGCTCGGGATTCCTTCCCTATCTTCTCTCCGCCGCTTCTTTTCACGGCGCGCGGCCTGAGGGCGCAGTGGCGTCTCCCTACCTCGAGGAAACCGTGCTCGCGCCGGAGGAGCGCGGGGCCGTGTCCGCCGCGGCCCGGCACGCCATCGAATTCGACCTCTTCGGCACCCGCGTCCGGCTGAGTGCGAACACGACCGCTCCGATCGCAGGCGCCCGCCGCGAGTTGGGCATCTTCGAGGTCCCCCTCGATCCGGGGCGGCCGCCCGACGTCGAGATCGCCGCACTGATCGAGGAGGGGCGGGAGCCGCGCGCGACATTCGTGGCCGGGGAGCGCGCCTGGCGCCTGCGCGGCGAGGAGCTTGTCGCCTGGGCGCATCTCACCCTCGTCCATCTCGCCGAGGCGCGTGTCAGGACCGCCTACCTCGCGCACGCCGGTTGCGTGAGCCTCGGGGGTCGCGGCGTCGTGATCGCGGCGCCCTCCCGGATGGGCAAATCCACGCTCACGGCGCACCTCGCCGTCCGGGGCGCCGGGCTGCTCTCGGACGAGCTCGCCCCGCTGGAGCGCGCGAGCGGACTCGTCCTGCCCGCGTCCTTTCCCGTCGGCATCCGTCCGGGGGTGGGCGAACCTCTCCTGGTCGGCCGGGAGACAACGGACCAGATATTCCGCAGCGACTGCCAAGAAACTCGTCGACGTGCGCGAACTCACCGGTCGGCCGCCCGCCGCGCCGGTGCGTCCGGACGTCGTGCTCTTTCTCACGCCGCGCGCGCAGCCCTCGGTGTTGACCCTCGCGAAGCACGAGGGGAAGGTGCGGCTGGCCCTCACCGACTGGACCGATCCGCTCGGCGCGGCGCTCGACGCGCTTCCCGGCCTGCGTGTCCACGCCCGGTCGGAGGAGGACGGTCTGACGCTGGTCGTCGTCGAGATGGCGGACCCCGGGACGGGTATGCCGGCCCTCGTGCGCCTGGTCGGGGAGCACGGGGTCGCCCTCGCCGGCGTGCGCCTCGAGGGCCTCGATGATCCGGATTTCGACGCGGAGCCGGCACTGCTGCGGATCCCGGCCGCGGCGGGTGTCCTGGAGTTCTCCAAGAAGATCATCCCGCACCAGGTCAGCGAGCTGATCGCCGGCGAGTTCGGCGGCCGCATGACGCCGCTTCTCCAGGACCTGGCGCGGCTGCTGCGGAGCACCGTGTTCTACAAGCTCACGCCCGGGAGGCTCGAGTCGATGCTCCGGCTCATCGAGGGGTTGGCGTGAGCGGCTCCGCTGCGGCGGCGCGCATCGTGCGGGCCTCGGGGCGCAGCATGTACCCGCTCATCCGCGACGGCGCCGAGGTCGGCCTCGCGCCGTGCGAAAGCGGGTCGGTCTCCCCCGGCGACATCGTGGCCTTTCGCGACGGGGAGCGCACGCTGGTCCACCGCGTGCTCGAACTCAGGCGCGACGGCGAGACCCTGCTCCTGCGCGAGAAGGGCGACGGCAACGCGGTCTCGAGCTGGATCGACGCCCGTGACGTGCAGGGGCGCGCGGTCTGGGTCGGCTGCCGCGGCGCGCTGCGCCGTCTCGACCCGCCCGCCTCGCGGTTCGCGGTGCGTCTGCTGACGCGGGCGTCCCGCTGTCGAGGCCGACCTCGCCGACGCACTCCGCGCGGGGCTGGTCTCGGGCGGCAGGATCCGCGGGTCTGCCGCGGCCGCCGCCGGCGGCTGCTGCGGCCGTTCAAGGCCCTCGCACTGCCGCTGCTCGCCGCCGCGTATCCCGTCTTCTCCCTCGACGACGAGTCCGCCGCGGCCGAGCGCGAGTTCCTTCTCGCCTGCTGCCGCAGAGACCTTGATCCCGCGACGCCCATTGCGGGATCCGACCTCGACGGGATCGCTCCTGCTGCAGGGGGCCGTGACCCACGGGGTCGTCCCCGCCGTACTGCGCTGGTCGGGGGCCGCCCTGCCGGCGGGGATCGCCGGGGAGCTGCGCCGGCACACCCTGCGCGCCGGCCTGGCGCACCTGGATGCGCTCGAGACCTTTCGCGAGGCCGCTGCCGCCCTCGATCGCGGCAGGGGTGCCGCACCTCGTGCTCAAGGGGCCGGCCCTCGTGCACCTCTACGCCTCGGGCGCCGAGCGCTTCCAGCTCCGACCTCGACCTGCTCGTGGCGCCGGCGGACCGGACGCGCGCGCGCGTCGGGCGCTCCTCGCCGCCGGCTACAGCGCCCCGGTCGGCATTTCGGCGCGGCTCCTCGACCGCGTGCACTTCCACGTCACGCTCGCACCGCGCGCGCAAGGGCCGCGTCCCGATCGAACTGCACTGGGGCCTCACCGACCGGGCCTGCCTTGCCCGGATCCCGGCCGAAGAGCTGCTCGCGCGCCGAGGCGAGAGGATGGCCGGCGCGCTGGCGATCCCCGTTCCCGCCCCGGTCGACGAGTTCCTCTACCTCGCGGTGCACGCCGCCCGGCACGGCATACTCAACCGCGCCGGGCTGCGCGCCGGGCTCCCCGCCGCCTGGTTCCTCCGTCCCTGCGTCGGCAACCGCCTGCTCTGGTTCACGGACCTGCAGCGTCACTTCGCCCTGCATGACGCCGAGCTGGACGCGGGGCTGCTGCGCGAGCGGGCCGCCGCCTGGAACGTCGGGGAGGAGATCGCCGAAGCCCTGGGCCTCCTGCGTCTGCTGCACCCCGGTCCGGTGGCCGAGGCGGCCTGCGATCGCTGCGGCGTGCCGCCCGCGGCGCCGGTGCGAGCCGGTTTCCCGCTCCGGAGCGCCGCCCCGGGGACAGGGCGTTTTTTCGCCCGGCTGATGAAGATGAGTCCCCGCCTCTTCTTCCGCCCGGCGCGCCTGACGGGTCTCGGGCGCACGCTCTTCCCCGCGCCCGTGCGCCTGCGGCGCTACTGGCGCGTGCGGCACGGGGCCCTGGTGCCGCTGCTCTACCTCATCCACCCCGTCCACATGGTCGCGCGGGTCCTCGGCGTGGCCGGCGGTTCCCGCGCCTCGAACGATCGTCGGGAAGACACGCCTGTGGTATAGATCGGAAGAGGGGGGGGACCCGATGTCTTCGCGAGTCGCACTCGTCCAGACCGTTGACCGCGCCGCCGGCGTGCGCGCAGCCGTCGAACTCATCGGCTGCAGCGCAGCGCGCAGCGTCCGGGTGCTGATCAAGCCCAATTTCAACACCGCTGATCCCTACCCCGGCTCGACGCACAACGACACCCTGGCGTCGCTCATCACGACCCTGCAGGAGCTGGGTGCCGTCGGCGTCACCGTCGCCGACCGTTGCGGCCCGGCGCAGATGGCGACGGTCCTGGCTGCCAAGGGAGTCCCGCAACTCTGCGCACGGCTCGGCGCGGAGATCCTCGACCTCGAGACGCTCCCCCGGGAAGGCTGGGTTCGCCAACAGCCTCCGGGCAGCGCCTGGCTCAACGGCTTCGACTTCGCGCGCCCCGTCCTCGAGTCGCCGTGCGTGGTTTCGACCTGCTGCCTCAAGACTCACGGTTATGGCGGTGTTTTCACGATGTCGTTGAAGAACTCCATCGGCATGGTGCACCGGCGCAACATGCGCGAGCTGCACGCGTCGCTGCTCTCGATGCGCAGGATGATCGCCGAGGTCAACACCGTCTACCAGCCGGCCCTCGTCGTTCTCGACGGCCTCGAGGCTTTTGTCGACGGCGGGCCGATGACGGGGACCCGGAAGCCCGCGGGCGTCGTCCTCGCGGGGACCGACCGCGTCGCCGTCGACGCCGTCGGCCTCGCGGTCCTCAAGGAGATCGGCAGCAACCGGGCGGTCATGGGAAAACCGATCTTCCGCCAGGGGCAGATCGCGCGCGCCGTCGAACTCGGTCTCGGCGCCGCCGGACCGGAGCAGATCGAACTGGTCACGGGGGATGCGCAAAGCGCCGCCCGGGCCGCGGCCCTGCGCGCGATCCTGGACTGCGGTTGATCCGCCGGCGCCGGCAGGGCGGGGGGGAGGAGCACGATGAGCGGGGTTGGCGCCCTCGGGCGCTGGATGTTCCGGCTGGCGCTCCTCTGGCTGGCTTTGATCCCGGTGCTCTTCGCGGTCTCCTTCGCCTACGACGCCATCTTCCACCCGCACGACATGAATCTTCCGGGTCTGCTCGCGGTCGGCTCCGTCTACTATTATGTTTTCCGGCCCTGGGGAGTCGGTCTGCTGATTGCCGGTTCTGTGCTGCGGCGGTTCGGCGACGGCTGAGCCGGGTCCTTGACTTTGGGCTCCGGCGGCATGAGAATCCGCCCAGCGCAGGGTTCAGCACGACACGGGGCGATGGTGCGGGCGTGCTGCCGTTCTCGGTCGGGCCAAGCAGAGGTTTCTTGATCACGGGAAGGGGGCGTTCATGCAAGGGGCGCTGACGGGTCTGACCGGCATCGACCTGGTCTTCGTCGTCTGCGCCGGCTTCGGGGTGCTGCTGTTTCTCGTCCGCTTCGCCGCGCAGCTCTTCGGCGTCCACGATGGCGGCGATGCGGATATCGACGTCGGCAACGCGGATGTCGTCCACGCCGACGCGGATGTCAGTTTCAAGCTGCTTTCGCTCCAGGGCCTGACCGCCTTCTTCGTGATGTTCGGCCTGGTCGGCCTGGCCCTCTCGCGCGGCAGCGGGGTCCACGAGGCGCTCGCGTTCGCGGGGGCCGCCGCGGCCGGGCTCGGGACGACGTGGCTCATCGGCAAGATCTTCACCATCACCGTGCGGCTGCAGTCGAGCGGCACGATCAACAATAACCGGGCCATCGGGGGCGTCGGGTCCGTGTACCTGACGATCCCCGCGGGGGGCACCGGCAAGGTCCAGGTGACATTCGCGGGGCGACAGCGGGAGTTCGACGCGGTCGCGGCCGATCACGAGGAGATCAGGACGGGGACCCCGATCCGCGTCCTGTCGGCAACCGGCAGCACCCTGGTGGTCGAGAAAACGCCGCTCGCATAGCATAAAGGAGAGCACATGTTCGGCATCTCGCTCTGGATCTTCCCGGCCACCGCGCTCGTCATCCTGATCGTCTCGACCGTCGTCTTCCTCGCGTCGCGCTACAAGCGCTGCCCCTCGGACATGATCCTCGTGATCTACGGCAAGGTCGGCGAGGGGCAGTCGGCCAACTGCATCCACGGCGGCGGCACGCTCGTCTGGCCGCTGATCCAGGACTACGCCTACATGAGCCTGACGCCGATGACCATCAGCATCCCGCTGCAGAATGCGCTCTCGCTGCAGAACATCCGCATCAACGTGCCGAGCACCTTCACCGTCGGCATCAGCACCGACAAGGCGATCATGAACAACGCCGCCGAGCGGCTGCTCAACCTGACCTCGGCGAAGATCGAGGACATGGCGAAGGAGATCATCTTCGGCCAGCTGCGTCTCACGGTCGCCTCGCTGACGATCGAGCAGATCAACCAGGACCGCGAGAGCTTCCTGGAGTCGATCCGCAAGAACGTGGAGCCCGAGCTGAACAAGATCGGCCTCTACCTGATCAACGTGAACATCACCGACATCACCGACGAGTCGGACTACATCGAGAGCATCGGCAAGAAGGCCGCCTCCGAGGCGATCAACCAGGCGCGGGTCGACGTTGTCGCAGCAGGAGAAACTCGGCGCGATCGGCGAGGCCGTGGCGAACCGGGAGAAGGAGATCAAGGTCGCCCAGAACGTCGCCGAGTCGGAGAAGGGGCGCAAGAAGGCCGAGGCCGACCGCCGGGTCTTCGTCCAGCAGCAGGAGTCCGCCGCGACGATCGGCGAGGCCGAGGCGAACCGGGAGAAGGAGATCAAGGTCGCCCAGAACGTCGCCGAGTCGGACAAGGGCAAGAAGCAGGCCGAAGCCGACCGGCGCGTCTTCGTCCAGCAGCAGGAGGCGTCGGCGGTCGACGGGCGAGAACCTCGCCAAGGCCGACATCGCGGCGGTCGAAGCCGAGCTACGCGGTCAAGCAGGCCGAGGCCCTCAGGCGCGGCGAGGTCGCCAAGCGCGAGGCGCAGGTCCAGATCCAGAAGGCCCAGTACCTGGCGGAGCAGGAGCGGCTGACCGCGGAAGAGGTCGTCAAGCGAGGAGATCGAGAAGAAGAAGATCGAGATCTCCGCCGAGGCCGAGGCCGAGAAGGTCCGCCGGGAGGCGAAGGGCTCGGCCGACGCGATCCTGGTCAAGTACGAGGCCGAGGCGAAGGCGTCCGCCAGGTGCTCGACAGCAAGGCCGCCGGCTACCAGGAGCTGGTCAAGAGCTGCGCCGGGGACGCCAAGGCGGCCGCCACGTTCCTGCTCGTCGAGAAGACTCGAGCAGCTGGTCACGCTCCAGGTCGAGGCGATCAAGAACATCAAGATCGACAAGGTCACGGTCTGGGATTCGGGCGGCGGCAAGGACGGCAAGGACGGTTCGTCCACCGCCAACTTTCTCGCCGGCCTGATCAAGAGCCTGCCGCCGCTGCAGGAGGTCGCGAAGATGTCGGGTCTGGAGTTGCCGAAGTATCTCGGCGAGATGGATGCCGGCGAGAAGGAAAAGAAGCGAGGCGCCTGACGGGCGGGAGCCTTTCTCCGCGCATGTTTTCCGGCCCTGGGGGGTCGGTCTGCTGATTGCCGGTTGTGTGCTGCGGCAGTTTGGCGGCGGCTGAGCCGGGTCCTCTGGTGCCGATCTTGACATTCCGTTGTATTTTTCGTAGGGTACGCGCGCTGTCGTGATGACGGGGTGGTGGGTGTAGCTCAATGGTGGAGCACCTGACTGTGGCTCAGGGGGTTGAGGGTTCAAATCCCTTCACTCACCCCAGATAGTGTGGTAGTATGAACATAGATATGGTGGATGTGGGCCGTTAGCTCAGTTGGTAGAGCAGCTGACTCTTAATCAGCGGGTCGAAGGTTCGAGCCCTTCACGGCTCACCATATTCTCTCAGTCTCCGGGCGAAAGTGGCGGAACTGGCAGACGCGCTGGACTTAGGATCCAGTCCCGGAGACGGGGTGGGGGTTCAACTCCCCCCTTTCGCACCAGTATCCTCTCGATGACGACACCAACCCCCGTGCAAGGAGATCCCCGTGGAGGAGTTGAAGGTAACCGTTGAAGAGCCGAGCGCCGTCACGCGCTCGATCACGGTCGAGGTTCCCGCCGCCGAGGTGACCGGCCGTTTCGAGCGCATGCTGCGCGAGTACCGCCGCAAAGCGGTGCAGCCGGGCTTTCGCAAGGGCAAGGTCCCCGCGGACGTGATCCGCAAGCTGTACTGGGGCGATGTCACCGCCGACGTCGCGCGCGGGTTGATCGGCGACACGTTCGAGGCCGCCGTCGGCAAGGTCGCGGTCGAGCCGATCGCCGAGCCGGAGTTCGAAATCCAGTCCCTCGAGGAGAACCTGCCGTTCACCTATGTCGCGAAGGTCGAGGTCCTGCCGCGCTTCGAGCCCGCCGGTTACGTCGGCATCGAGGTCGCGGGCGAGACGATCGAGGTCAAGGACGAGGAACTCGCGCGCCTGCTCGAAGAGGTGCGTCAGAGCCACGCCACCGTCAGGAAGGTCGAAGAGGCGCGCGGGTTGCGCGACGGCGACGTCGCGGTCATCACCTTCGAGGGCACGGCCGGCGGCGCGCCGATCCCGGGGGGCTCGGGCAAGGACTTCCCGGTGACGCTCGGCGGCGGCACGTTCCCGCCGGGCTTCGAGGACAACCTGATCGGCGCGGCCGCCGGGGAAACCCGCGAGTTCACGATCCGGCTCCCCGAGCAGTTCGGCGACCCGGCGCTGGCCGGCAAGGAGGCGCTGTTCACGGTGACGGTCTCCGAGGTGCGCGAACGGATCCTGCCGGCGCTGGACGACGAGTTCGCGAAGGACGTCGGCGAGTACCAGGGGCTCGAGGATCTCAAGACCAAGATGCGCGAGAACATCCGGCACTCGAAGGAGATCGCCTCCCGCAACCGGGTGCGCGACGCCGTCGCGAACCGGCTCGCCGAGCTGAACCCGATCGAGGTGCCGCCGACGATGATCGAGCGCCGCAAGGAGTCGATGATCGCGGACGCCGAACGCTACCTCGCGATGCGCGGGATGCCGTGGGCCGAAGTGCAGAAGACGCGGGCGTCGATCCGCGAGGACGCCGGGCCGGCCGCCGAGAAGAAGGCCCGGATCTCCATGGTTCTCGCGGCGATCGCCGAGCGCGAGAAGATCGCGGTCACCGACGAGGAACTGGCGGTGGAGATCACGAAGATCGCCACCTCCAACAAGCTCGAGCCGGGCGAGGTGCGCCGCCGCCTGATCCAGAACGAGACCATGACGGGCCTCACGGCCGCCCTGCTCGAGGACAAGACCCTCGATTGGGTGGTCGACCGGGCCAAGACCGCCTAAGGAAAGGGTGAAGCCATGAGCCTGGTGCCGATCGTCGTCGAGCGCAGCAACCGCGGAGAGCGGGCCTACGACATCTTCTCGCGACTGCTCAAGGACCGCATCATCTTCCTCGGCGACGCCATCGAGGACCACGTGGCGAACCTGGTCATCGCCCAGCTGCTCTTTCTCGTGGCCGAGGACCCGGACAAGGACATCAACCTCTACATCAACTCGCCGGGCGGCGTGGTCACCGCCGGTCTGGCGATCTACGACACCATGCAGTACCTCAAGTGCCCGGTCTCGACCATCTGCATCGGGCAGGCCTCGAGCATGGGCGCGCTGCTGCTGACCGCCGGCACGAAGGGCAAGCGCTTCGCGCTGCCGAACGCGCGGATCATGATCCACCAGCCGCTCGGCGGCGTGCAGGGGCAGGCCACCGACATCGACATCCAGGCCCGCGAGATCCTGCGGATGCGCGAGACGATCAACGGGATCCTCGTGCACCACACCGGCCAGTCGATGGAGAACATCCGCCGCGACACCGACCGCGACTTCTTCATGTCGCCGGAGCAGGCGCGCGAGTACGGGCTGATCGACGAAGTGATCGTCAAGCGTTAGGGAGGCCTGAAAGAGCGTGGTGAAGAAAACGACAGCCGGCGGCGCCTCGGCGTCGCCCCGCCGCCCCCGCCGACCGTCATCAACTGCTCCTTCTGCGGCAAGGCCCAGGAGGAGGTCAAGAAGCTCGTCGTCGGGCCGAACGTCTACATCTGCAACGAGTGCATCACGATCTGCCACAACATCCTCGAGGTCGAAGGCACCCACCCCGGCCACGCCGTCTCCGGCGAGGTGCTCACGCCCCAGCAGATCAAGAAGGTGCTCGACGAGTACGTCATCGGCCAGGAGCGGGCGAAGAAGGTCCTCGCCGTGGCGGTGCACAACCACTACAAGCGCATCGGCGCCGGCGGCAAGGTCGGCGGCGTGGAGCTGGAAAAGTCCAACGTCCTGCTGCTCGGCCCCACCGGCAGCGGCAAGACGCTGCTCGCGCGCACCCTGGCCAAGATCCTCAAGGTGCCCTTCGCCATCGCGGACGCGACCACGCTGACCGAGGCCGGGTACGTCGGCGAGGACGTGGAGAACATCGTCCTGCGCCTGCTCCAGAGCGCGGACTACAACGTCGAGCAGGCCGAGCGCGGCATCATCTACATCGACGAGATCGACAAGATCAGCCGCAAGTCGGAGAACGTCTCGATCACCCGCGACGTCTCGGGCGAGGGGGTGCAGCAGGCGCTGCTGAAGATCATCGAGGGCACGGTGGCCAACGTGCCGCCGCAGGGGGGGCGCAAGCACCCGCAGCAGGAGTTCATCCAGGTCAACACCACGAACATCCTGTTCATCTGCGGCGGCGCCTTCCACGGGCTGGACGCGACCATCAAGGAGCGCCTCGGCAAGCGCGTCGTCGGCTTCGGCGCCGGCGAGAGCGTCCGCGTGGATGAAGACGCCAAGATCCTCCAGCGCGTCGAGCCGGAGGACCTGCTGCACTACGGGCTGATCCCCGAGTTCATCGGGCGCCTGCCGGTGCTCGCGCGTGCTCGACGAACTGGACGAGTCCGACCTGATGCGCATCATGCGCGAGCCGCGCAACGCGCTGGTGAAGCAGTACGAGAAGTTCTTCGAGTTCGAGAACGTGATCGCTGCGCTTCACGGAAGGGGCGCTGCGGGCGATCGCGCGCAAGGCGATGGCGCGCAAGAGCGGGGCCCGCGGCCTGCGCTCGATCATGGAGAGCATCATGCTCGACGTGATGTACGACCTGCCGGGGCAGCAGAACGTGCGGGAGGTCGTCTTCTCGGAGGAGGTCGTGAACTCCGGCCAGCCGCCGATCCTGCTCTACGAGAAGGCTTCGTAGGAGAAAACAGATGAAGAAGTCATTGGGCGCAAAGACGATCGCCTGCCCGTGTCCGGTCTGGTGCGTCGGCACCTACGACGCCGCCGGGAAGCCGAACGTGATGACCGTGGCCTGGGCCGGCATCTGCTGCAGCGACCCCCCGGCGGTCGCGGTCTCGTTGCGAAAGGCGACCTACAGCTACCAGAGCATCGTCGACTCGCAGGCCTTCACGGTCAGCATCCCCTCCGCAGGCGCACGCGAAGGAGGCCGACTTTTTCGGCCTCGCCTCGGGCAGGGACGTCGACAAGTTCCAGGTCGCCGGGCTCACGCCGGTGCGCTCCGAGACGGTCAACGCGCCGTACGTGGGGGAGTTTCCGCTGATCCTCGAGTGCCGTCTGATCCACCAGCACGAGATCGGCCTGCACACCCAGTTCATCGGCGAGATCGTGGACGTGAAAGCCGATGAGAGCGTCCTCGGGGAGGACGGCAAGGCCGACATGGGCCTGATCCGCCCGCTGCTGTTTGCGGCCACCAACCGGATGTACTTCGGCACCGGCGAGCCCGTCGGCCCCGCGTTCCGGATCGGCAAGGACCTGCTCGACAAGGCGCGCGGGAACCCGGGGTAGCCGCTCCGGTTACGGGTTGTTTTTCGGGTAGTCGTACGAGCGCAGGCTGCCGCCGCCGCGCCGGACGCCGGCCCAGGTGTCGACCGGCAGGTCGATTTCGACGACCGCGCCGGTCGGCAGGTCCTGCTCGAAATCCCGGCACCAGCGCCTGCGCCAGTTCCGAGACCCCGGGGTTGTGCCCGACCAGCAGCGCCGACTCCGCGCCGGTGTCCAGCCCGCGCACCAGTTCGAGCAAGGTCCGCTCCTCGGCGAGGTAGGCCGACTTTGACGGTGCGGATCTCGTCCCAGGGGAAGTCCAGTTCGCGGGCGATGAGTTTGGCGGTCGCGAGCGTGCGCGCCGCCGGGCTGGTGACGATCGCGTCCGGGTGCATCGTGCGCCGGGCGAGCCGCCGGCCCATCTCGACGGCGTCCGCCTCGCCCCGCGGCGCGAGCGGGCGGTCGAAATCCCCGCCGCGCGGTGCGGACTTTTCGGCTTTCGCGTGCCGGACGACGATCAGGCGCTTCACGTCCGCCACCGCTTCGGGAACGCGTCGAGGATGAGCTGCGCGAGCACCGGATCGCCGACGCGAGCCGCCGCCGCCGCGGGCGCGAGCCACTTCCTGCGGCGCACGTGCGCCTCGGGCCAGTCGCGGTGGATCTCGTTCCACGTCCAGGCGGTAGACGAGCACCGTGCAGACCCCGTTCCACTTCTCGTAGCGGTAGCGGCCGATCATCCGGCGCGAGATGCACCCGGTGACACCAGCCTCCTCCCAGGCCTCCTTGGCGGCGGAACTCGCCGGGGGAGTAGCCCTTCTCGACGATGCCCTTCGGGATCACCCAGCGCTTGCCGCCGTTGCTGGTCACCAGCAGCACCTGGGGCGCTTTGTCCTTGACGCGCACGGCGATCACCCCGGACTGGCGGTACCAGGAGTCCGGCTTGCGCACGCCCTTCATGGCGCGGGCGCCTCGCCCGCAGACCACCGGGGCTGCGAACATTCTGGCGGCTGTCGCAATTGTTGCTGAAAAATTTCATGTTTCCCCCAGCGGGAGTACGGGTGCCGCGCGAGCGCGGCGTTGGTGTAGCGCGGGTCGTACGTCACTTCGAGCCCGACCCAGGAGGGAGCGCAACGTCGGCGTCGATCCTGTCCAATTCCACCTCCGCGACCACGAGGGGAGCGTTCTCCCCGGCGAATTCGTCCACCTCCCAGGTGTGCCCGGCGTACGGCACCCGGTAACGGATCTTCTCGATGCGCCCGCCGACGCAGAGGTGCTCGAGCATCTCCTCCGCGTCGGCGACCGGGATCGGGTACTCGTACTCGTCCCGGGAGCCCGCCGCCGCCGGCCCCTTGATCGTGAGCCAGGCGCGCTCCCCGGCGACGCGGGCGCGCACCGTGCAGCTGGCGTCCGCCCCGGCGCCGAGGTACCCCTGACGGTACGGCACACCCTGGGCGCCGGGGCGCCAGTCATCGCCGGTCACCAGGAACTTGCGCTCGATTTCCTTAGCCATGACTGACCTTCATCCCTCTGCGTCCGCGCAGCCCGCCTCGCGCGCGGCGAGCAGCCGCTTCCAGTCCTTGCGGCTTGATTTTCGCGAAAACTCGCCGAACCGCGCGGCGAACTCGGATCGCGCCCGGGCCTGCTCCTCGCGCAGGCGCTCGACGAGCATGCCCAGCGCGATGTAGGTCGGCGGCGGCGCCTGGCCCTCCCGCGCCAGTTCGCGGGCGTACCCGAGCAGCGCGTCGGCCTGGACCTGGAGATCCTGGAAGCCCCCGAGCGTGTCCTGCAGCCCCTTGAGCGAGGCGATGGCCGCCTCCGCTGCGTCCCGGTCCAGGAGCGAATGGAAGAACTCGACGAGATACCGCAGTTTCTTGCAGGTCTTGCGCAACTCGTGGAGATCGCCGGCCGGCGAGGCGGCGTCGATCGCGGCGCCCTCGCGCAGGGCGCGCCGGTGCAGCGTGCCGATGCGCTCCGCGGCCAGTTCGGCGCACGGCCGCAGCGCGTTCGGGGCGCCGGAGGGCCGCTGCGGCGTCGGCTGGAGCAGAAAGGCGCGCCAGTCGGCGAGCAGCCGGGCGAACCGCGGCGTGTCCAGCTCGCGCGCCAGCTCGGCGTAGGCGGATCGCCGCTTCCGCTCCAGCAGGCGCGCGAGAGGACCGAGGCTGCGGCGCGACCGCGGCGGCAGGAGACTGCCCAGTGCGGGCAGCTCGAGCCCGAAGACGTCGAGGTCGCGGGCCGGGCCGGTCAGCTCCTGCAGCCAGGCGAACTCGCGGGCGAAGCGGGCGGTGGTCGCCGGCGGCAGAACGCGCTTGATCTGCCCGAGCGCGGAGCGGGTGCGCCGCACCGCGACGCGCAGGTCGTGCAGGAACTCGGGGTCGAGGTCGTCGCGAACGCCGGCCAGGTTCGCCTCCAGCGTGCCCAGCAGGTGCAGCAGCAGCGCCCGGGCGGCGTCGCGCGCCGGCAGCGCGCCGTCGAGCGGCACCTTGATCTTGCCCGAATAGTCGCGCGGCGATCGCCCCAGGGGTTCGAGAAGCGCGGCGATGCGGTCGGGGGGCGCCGGCTCGCAGTCGGGCCACGCGGCGCACAGCGCGCTCACGGCGGCCGCGCGGGGGCCGGGAGGGACCGTGAGCACGGGTCGCAACGGCAGCCACGGCAGTGACGGATCGGCGTCGGGGGGGGCGACGCGCATTGAGCTGAGCACGAGCCGGGCCGTCGTGAGACCGCGCGCGGAACGTACGGCGATCGGGGTCTCTGGTCACGTCCGACGACGGCGATCGCGAGCAGCGCCCGCGGGTGAAGCACCGGCTCGAGACGCTCGCGCAGCGCTCCGGGCGGCAGTTCGCGGGCGAAGCGGATCGTCGGCCCCGCGTGGCGGGCGAGCGGCGGGCCCCCGTCCAGCGGGCGCAGGCACAGCCACCCCGGCTGCCGTCGTCGACGCGCTCCAGGGACCACCCGGCCCGGTGCAGGCGCCAATCGAAGCGTGTCCAGAAGCGTGTGGCGGCTCGTGCTCGTCCGCGCCCGCATCGAGGGTGCCGAGCGGGGCCAGGCGCTCGAGAAGGTCGGGAATCCCGAGGCCGGCGGGCAGGAGAAACGACGGCATCTCCGGGCGCCTAGCGGAGGTTCCGCCGGCCCGGCGTCAGCGAGGTGCGCTTGCGCAGCCGCGTCGCGGTCTTGAGCCGCTTGTCCGCGAGCCGGATCAGCGTCTCCTGGCAGCCGGGCTCCGCATCTCGCCGCTTGCCCGGCGGTTGCCGCTGGACGTAGGTGCCGTCGGCGCGCATCTCCCAGGCGCTGCGGCGGTCGCTCCACTGGATGTCGAGCAGCGCCTTGAGCTCGGCGCGCAGCGGCGGGGACTCCACCGGCGCGAGGACCTCGACGCGGTATTCCAGGTTGCGCTTCATCGCGTCGGCGGAGCCGATGTAGTACTCCTCGGCGCCGCCGTTGCGGAAGTAGTAGACGCGGGCGTGTTCGAGGAAGCGCCCGACGATCGAGATCACCCGGATCGTCTCCGAGAGGCCCGGCATTCCGGGGCGCACGCGGCAGGTGTCGCGCACGATGAGGTCGACGACGACCCCGGCGCGCGAGGCCTCGTAGAGGGCCCGGGCGATCTCGGCGTCCTCGAGGCCGTTCATCTTGAAGCGGATCAGGCCGCCGCCCGATTTCGCGTGGGCGCGGATCTCGCGCCTGATTTTTTCGAGCAGCGCCGCCTTGAGGCTCTTGGGCGCCACGAGCAGCTTGCGGTACACGCGCTTGGGCGTGAAGCCGGTCGTCAGGTAGTTGAACAGCTCGGTCGCGTCGGTGCCGATCGCCTCGTCGGCGGTCAGCAGCCCCAGGTCGGCGTAGAGGCGCGAGGTCACCGGGTGGTAGTTGCCGGTGCCGACGTGCACGTAGCGCTGCAGGCCGTTGTAGTCCTGGCGCACGACGAGCGTGACCTTGGCGTGGGTCTTCAGGCCGACGACGCCGTAGGTGACGTGGATCCCGGCCTCCTCCATGCGGCTGGCCAGGCGGATGTTGGCCTCCTCGTCGAAGCGCGCCTTGAGCTCGACGACCACCGCCACCTGCTTGCCGTTGCGGGCCGCGGTCGAGCAGGTGCTCGAGGATGCTGCTCTCGCTGGCGGTGCGGTAGAGCGTCATCTTGATCGCGCGCACCTTGGGGTCCTCGGCGGCTTCCTTGAGAAAGCGCTCGAGCGAGGAGGCGAAGGCCTCGTAGGGGTGCTGGAGCAGGATCGAGCCGGCGTCGCGGATCACGTGGAAGATGCTGCGCTCGGTCTGCAGCAGCGGGTGGTCGATCGGGTGGTGCGGCGCGTCCTTGAGCTCCGGGCGCGGCAGTCCGGCGATCTCGTGCAGGTCGCGCAGCGCGAACATCCCCTCGACCTCGAAGACGTCCTGCGCCTCGTCCAGGTCGAGTTCGGCGGCCAGCCGGCCGCGGTGCAGCGGCTCCATGCCCGGGATCACCTCGAGGCGCACGATCGGGGCGAACCGGCGCTCCTGCAGCTCGGATTCGATCAGGGCGAGCAGGTCGTCGGCGCTCTCCTCGTTCTTCTCGGCGTTCGCGTTGCGGGTCACGCGGAAGAGCTCGCAGCGCACGATCTCCATGCCGGGGAAGAGCAGGTCGAGGTTGTGGCAGAGCACCTCCTCGAGCGGCACGAAGCGCTGCCTTCGCGCCGACCCGCAGGAAGCGGCGCGCGCCGGCGCCGACGGGGACCTTGACGCGCGCCAGCGAGAGTTCGGTGTCCCCGGGGTAGCGCAGGGTCACCAGCAGGTTGAGCGAGAGGTTCGAGACGAAGGGGAAGGGGTGCGCGGGGTCGACCGACTGGGGCGTGACCAGCGGGTAGATCGAGCGCACGTACTCGGCGCGGACCTGGGCCTGCTCCTCCTTCGCGAGCTGGTCGTAGTGCGACCAGGTCGATCTTCTCGGCGCGCAGCAGCTTCACGAGGCGCACGGCCAGCTGCTCCATGCGCACGCGCAGGCCGACGATGGCCTGGTGGCACTCCTGGATCTGGCGCGCGGGCGTGCGGCCGTCGACGGTGACTTTCTGCACTCCCGCCTCGACCTGCTGCTTGAGCCCGCCGATGCGCTTCATGAAGAACTCGTCGAGGTTCGCGGCGGTGATCGCGAGGAACTTCACGCGCTCGAGCAGCGGCGTGCGCTCGTCCTCCGCCTCGTGCAGCACGCGGCTGTTGAAGGCGAGCCAGGTCAGCTCGCGGTTGAGGTAGAGGGCCGGGTCGAGCAGGCTCCGGCCGCCGGGGCAGGGCGGCGCCCCCGCGGCCTTCGCCGGCTTCTTCGCCGCCGTCCTGGACGCGGAGCGACAAGGTTTCCTGGCCGCTGTTTTCCCTGCTCTCGCTAGCGCCATCTGCCCCTCCCGGGGTGGATTTGTTTTCACAGGCCCGGCTCAGGGAGCCCGGAGAGATCGCACGTTCCCGGGTATTGTATACGAAGCCTCCGGTCAGGCCTAGCCTGCCGCGTGCCCGCTGTGCTACATTTCGCCCATGCTCGAAAAAGTCGACCTGAGTCTGACTGTCTCCAAGACGGTCTACAAACGCCGCATCGCCCAGTTGCAGGAGCGGCTCTACGACCTCGTTCACGCCGCTTTCCAGCGCCAGATCCCCGCGATGATCGTCTTCGAGGGCTGGGCGGCCGCCGGCAAGGGCGGGACGATCAACGTCCTGACCGAGCGGCTCGACCCGCGCGGCGTGCGCGTCGTGCCGATCTCGCCGCCGCGCTCCTCCGAGATGCGCTACCCCTGGATGTGGCGCTACTGGCAGCAGATCCCGGCCTACGGCCAGACGGTCATCTACGACACCTCGTGGTATCGCCGCGTGCTGATCGGCAGGGTCGGCAAGACTCGTGAAGAAAAGCGTCTGGAAAGAGGCCTACCAGGACATCGTCGAGTTCGAGTCGAAGCTCGGCGCCGAGGGGACGCTGATCCGCAAGTTCTGGCTCCAGATCAGCAAGAAGGAGCAGAGCCGCCGCTTCAAGAAGCTGCTCGCCTCGAAGCTCACCTCCTGGCAGGTCGCCGGGGAGGACGCGGCCCAGCACAAGAAGTACGACGCGTTACGCGGTCGCGGTGGAGGAGATGCTCGCCCGCACCGACTTCCCGCACGCCCCCTGGGTCATCGTCGAGGCCACCGACCGCTATCACACCCGGATCAAGGTGTTCGAGGAGATCATCCGGGCCTTCGAGGATCGCCTCGCCGCACACGTGCCGCCGCCGCGGGTCAAAGCCGGCGCCGCGGCCCCGCCGCAGCCGAAGCCCAAGGCTGCGCCCCGGGCCGCCCGGGCGCGGCGCCGCCGCGCGAAACCGCAGTTCGCCAAGGCCAAGGTGACGCACCGTGGTCTTTGACCGGCTCGATCTCTCGCTGAAGATCAAGCGCGCCGACTACGAGCGCGAGATCAAGGCGCTGCAGAACCGCCTGCACCTGCTCGGGTACCAGGTCTACCTGAACCGCCTCCCGGTCGTGATCGTCTTCGAGGGACCGGACGCGGCCGGCAAGGGCGGCGCCATCAAGCGGCTGACCCAGAACCTCGACCCGCGCGGCTACGTCGTCTGGCCGATCGGCGCGCCGCACGGCGACGATCGCGAGCGGCACTACCTCTACCGCTTCTGGCGCCGGCTCCCGGAAGACGGCCAGATCGCGATCTTCGACCGCTCCTGGTACGGCCGCGTGCTCGTCGAGCGCGTCGAGGGCTACTGCACCGCCGAGGCCTGGGCGCGCGCCTACTCCGAGATCAACCAGTTCGAGCGCCAGCTCGTGGCGCACGGCACGACGGTGATCAAGCTCTGGATCCACATCTCCAAGGAGGAGCAGCTCAAGCGCTTTCGCGAGCGCGAGCGCATTCACTACAAGTCCTGGAAGCTGACCGAGGAGGACTGGCGCAACCGCGGCAAGTGGGAGGACCACCTGCAGGCCGCGGACGAGATGATCCTCAAGACGAGCACGCACCAGGCGCCCTGGGTCATCGTCGAGGCGAACGACAAGCTGCACGCCCGGGTCAAGGTGCTGCGCACCGTGGAGCACGCCCTGCGCGAGGGCCTGGCGCGCGCGGGGGCACCTGCTGTCAGACAGGCCCGCCTCCCGGAACCGATGCGGGTGAGACCGGCGCGGCGGCGGCCTGCGATGAAACAGGCGCTGGCGCTCTCGTGCTGCCTGCTCGCGCTCGGGCCTGGCGCCGTCCGATCGCACGCGATCAGCCTGGCGGAAGGCCTCGCCGTGATCTCACGATCCGGCCGCGAGATCGCCGTCTCCGCCGCCGAAGAAGAGGTGCTCAAGTCCGGGCCGATTCTCGCCGGCAGCGTCTGGAAGCCGACCGTCGACGTGTACGCCCGCGAGACCCTGCTCGCCTACCAGCCCCAGACCATCGTGGACACCCGGACCTTCCCGGTCGCCGAGCAAAACTCCTTCTCCCTGGGCGTGCGGGTCCGCCAGCTGCTCTTCGATTTCGGCCGGGCGGACGCGGCGGTCCGTGCGGCGGTCCTCGATGTCGACTTCAAAAAGCTGGAGACGTCCCTGGCCAGAAACCGATCCGCGCTGCGCTTCATCCTGACGCTACATCAGGCTCCTGCGCGCCGAAAAGCTCCTCGCCCTCCAGGAGCAGGAGGTCACCCGCTTCCAGGCGCACCGGGACGACACCCGGGCGCTGCTGGAGGAGGGGACGATCACGGAGAACGACCTGCTCCAGGCCGAGGTCCGGCTCTCCGATGCCGTTCAGCGGCGCCTGCAGGCGGAGAATCTCCGGGCGCTCGCCGCGGCGCAGGTGAACAGCCTGCTGCAGAGGCCGCTCGCGCTCCCGGTCGACCCGCAGGAGATTTCCGGGCCGGCGGCCGCCGGCGCCGAGAGCAGCCTGGACGAGGCGCTTGCGGCGGCGCTGCGCGAGCGCCTCGAACTCAAGGGGCTCCAGACGCGGCTGGCCTCGACCGAGGCGCGGCGCGCCGCGGCGAGCAAGGAGTACTACCCGAAGCTCTACGTCGGCGGCGGGTACGATTTCGCCCAGAACGAGTACACGGTGCACGAGGGGAACTGGGTGCTCCAGGCCGGCGTCGATTTCAACATCTTCTCCGGCGGCGTCACCGGGGAAAAACTTCGCCAGAAGGAGCGGGAGCTCATCCTGATCGAGCGGGCGCGCGAGCAGCTGCTCGACGCCGTGCAGCTCGAAGTGCAGGAGGGGTTTCTTTCCCTGCAGACCGCACGGTCCCGGGTCAGCGCCACGGAGCGGGCGGTCGAGCAGGCCAAGGAAAATCTCCGCCTGCAGCAGCTGCGATACGGCGAGGGGGTCGGGACGGCCACGGAGGTGTTGGACGCGGTGAGCCTCGCGACGACGGCGGAGCAGAACTTTCTCAACGCGCGGTACGACGTGACCGAGGCCCGGGCGCGCCTGGGCTTTGCGGTCGGCAGCGATCTCGTCGCCGCCTGGGGCGGTGACGCGCGCAGCACGGGCAAGGGGGCAGACCATGAGTGATGTGCCGCAGGCGCCGCTGCCGGCGCCGCCAGCAACGGCGCCGGTGCCGCCGCGCCGGCGCCGTTTCATCGGCTTTCTCGTCGTCGGGGTGCTCGTCGTCGCGGTGCTCGTTGGCCGCGACCGGTACCTGCGCTACAACCACACGCACATCCGGACCGACGACGCCTACGTGGAGGGGACGATCTACTCGGTCGCCTCCCGCGTTCCGGGCACCGTGGCCAGGGTCAACGCCGCCGTCAACCAGCGCGTTCGCGCCGGCGAGGTGCTGGTCGAACTCGACCCGGACGTTGCCCGCGAGCGGCTCGTGGAGGCCGAGGCCGCGCTGCAGGCCGAGTCGCTGCGGGGCGGCGAACTCGCGGCCCTGCGCGCCGGGGCCGGAACCCGGATCGCGGCGGCCGAGGCCAATCTCGCCCGCGTGCTCGCCTCGCGCGAGGAACTCGCCGCGGCGGTGGCGGTGCGGGAAGCCGACGTCCGGTCCCGGACCGTGCTCCTCGGGCAGGCCCAAAACGACCTGACCCGCGCGGAGAATCTCTTCGCCAAGAAGGTCATCCCCCGGGACCGCTTCGAGCAGGCGCAGACCGCCGCCGAGAGCGCCCGGGAGTCGCTGGCGTCCGCGCGGGAGCTGAAGAAGCAGGCGGAGGTCGCCCTCGCGAACCACGCGACGGCGGCGGCCCAGGCGCGGGCGGCCGTGGCGGTCGAGAAGACGGCGCTCGAGCCAGGCCGAGGCCGCCATCCGCACGCACGGGGAGCAGGTCAAGGGTCGGGAGTCCCAGGTCGCGATCGCGAAACTGACCCTCGGCTACGCCACCCTCGTCTCACCCGCGGACGGGTTTGTCACCAGGAAGGCGGTGGAGGTCGGCAACCAGATCCAGGCCGGGCAGCCGCTGCTGGCCGTCGTCTCGCTGAGCGATCTCTCCGTCGTCGCGAACTACAAGGAAACCCAGGTCCACTCCATCAAGCCCGGCCAGCCCGTGCGGATCAAGGTCGACGCGATCCCCGGTCGGGTGTTCACCGGGCGGGTCGACAGCCTGATGGCCGGCACCGGTGCGGCCTTCTCCCTGTTCCCCCCCGAAAACGCGAGCGGCAATTACGTCAAGGTCGTGCAGCGCATCCCGGTCAAGATCGTCCTCGACCCGAACCAGGGGGCGGAGGAGGTCCTGCGGGTCGGCATGTCCGTCAACCCGACGATCCTTGCCGATGACGGCCGCCGGAAAAGCCCTCTGGGCGTTGGGAACTCGCTCGACCGTTCCCGTGGCGCGATGAGGAGTCTCCGTCGCGCGAGCGAAGCGAGCACGGCGGAGGTCCGCAGCGACAGGACCCCGCAGCCCGCACGGGAACTGAATGACCGTCTCCAGGAACAAGTGGCTCATCGCCTTCACGGTGATGCTGCCGACGCTGATCGAGATCATCGACACCTCGATCGTCAACGTCTCGCTCGACCACATCCGCGGCTCCCTCTCCGCCGGCATCGAGGAGGCCACCTGGACGATCAACGCCTATCTCGTGGCCAACGCGATCGTGATCCCGATGTCCGGCTGGCTGAGCCGGCTCTTCGGCCGGAAGAACTACCAGATCGGCTCGATCGTCCTGTTCACCGTCAGCTCCTTTCTCTGCGGCTCGGCCTGGAGCCTCCCGAGCCTGATCTTCTTCCGGGTGATGCAGGGGCTGGCCGGGGGCGGGCTCGTGCCGGTGAGCCAGTCGATCCTGCTCGAGGCGTTCCCGCCGAAGCAGCACGGCGTCGCGATGGCGATCTTCGGCGTCGGCGCCATGGTCGGTCCGATCGTCGGGCCGATCATGGGGGGCTGGATCACCGACAGCTGGTCCTGGCGCTGGATCTTCTACATCAACATCCCGCTCGGGGTGCTCGCCGTCGTCATGAACGCCATCGTCATCCAGGACCCCCCCTGGATGACGCGGATGAAGATGCGCATCGACTACCCGGGGCTGGTCTTCCTCGCCCTCGGCCTCGGCTCGCTGCAGCTGGTCCTCGACAAGGGCCAGCAGGAGGACTGGTTCTCGTCGGATCTGATCGTGGTCTTCGCCCTCGTTTCCTTCTTCGCGCTGATCCTGCTCGTCATCAACGAACTCAACGTCGCGCAGCCGATCATCGACCTGCGGCTGTTTCGCGACCCGACGTTCGCCACCGGCTCGGTGGTCATGTTCTTCCTCTTTTTCAACCTCCTCGGCAGCATCGTCCTGCTGCCGATCTACGTCCAGAGCCTGATGGGCTACAGTTCCTACGACGCGGGGCTCGTCCTCGGGCCGGGGGGGCTCGCCACCCTCTGCGTCATGCCGATCGTCGGCAAGCTCGTCCAGAAGGTGAACCCGAAGAAGATCCTCGGGGTCGGGATCGTCATCTGCTCCATCACCACCTGGCTGATGTCGCAGTTCAACCTGCAGGCCGACTTCTGGACCTTCGTGCTGCCCCGGATCACCCTCGGGCTCGGCATGGGGCTGTCCTTCATCCCGCTGACCACGCTGACGCTCTCCCACATCCCGCGGGAAAAAATGGGGCAGGCGACCTCGATGTACAACCTGCTGCGCAACATGGGGGGGGCCGTGGGGATCGCCTTCGTCACGACGCTGCTCGCGCGCCGCTCGCAGTTCCACCAGGCGCGGCTGGTCGACCACCTCAGCGTCTTCGACCCCGCCTACACCATGGCCAAGAGCAAAGCCGCCGCGGCCCTCGTCGCCAAGGGGGTGTCGGGTGCGGGCGCGGACGGGCTGATCTACGGACAGCTGCTGCGCCAGGCGCGGATGCTCGCCTTCAACGACACCTTCTTCGTCACCTCGATCCTGATGCTCTCGGTCCTGGTCCTCGTCTTCTTCATGCAGCGCGCGCCGGCCCGGGCCGGCCGCTGAAAGGGGCCCGTCTGCGGCGGGCGGGGCTCATGTGCGCTCCAGGCTCCGGCGCAGCGTCGTCAGCACGTCGGCCTGGTGCGCGAGGTCGGCGACGAAATCCAGGCGGTCGGCATCGAGCACGAGCACCGGGGACACCCGCCAGCGGCCGATCCACCCGCGGTAGAGGCGGTTGAGACCCCGCAGATAGGCCGGGTCGAGCCCGTGCTCCATGGGTCGCCCGCGCAGCGCGATGCGCCGGCGCTGCGTGCGAACCGACGACTTGAGGTAGATCAGCAATTTCGGCGGCGGCAGCACGTCGCGAATGGTGCGGTAGAGCGTGAGGTAGGTTTCGTACTCGCGGGGCGGGAACAGGCCGCGCTCGGCGAGGTGGGCCGCGAAGACCTCGGCGTCCTCGTAGATCGTGCGGTCGAGCACCGCCGGGAGGTCGAAATGCCCGATCTCCCGGTGCGCCTTGAACTTGCGGGCGAGAAACCAGACCTGCGCCGGGAAGGCGAACGCGGGCATGTCCCGGTAGAAATCGGCGAGAAACGGGTTGTCGTCGTTGCGCTCGTAGAAGGGGTGCATCCCGAAGCGCTCCTGGAGAAAACGGATCAGGCTCGACTTGCCGGCGCCGATGCTCCCGGCGACGGCGATGAACCTGTTCTTCACGAAGGCGGCTCCCCGCGCATCACGCGGGCAAGTGTAGAGTGCGCGGCGCGATTGTTCAAATCCCGACGCCCGCCGTTTGCGGCGAGGGGCTTCCCCTTCGCGCCGGAAATCGTGTATAAGAGACGATCTTTACGAATCGAGGAGGATGCACACGATGAAAGCCAGCACGAAGAACCGCTCGAAAGGCAACCGCAAGAAGGCTGCCCTCGCGAGGAAGTACACCAAGCGCAGACTCCGCGCCTCCAGCGGACAGCAGAAGTTCTAGCTCCGCGGGCAGCCGCGGAGCACCGATCCCCGCCCGGGCGGCAACGCCTCGGCGGGGTTATCTTTCCTGCTCCGGAAACCAGCCGCGCAGAACGCCGAGTTCCCGCAACAGCGTCCCTCTCAGACGTTCGATATCCGCCTCCGCGAGCGCCGCGGCGTGCACGTGCAGTTCGATCCCCGGCCCGATCTCGACGCGACGCCAGGTGTCGAGGGTCGTGGCCATCGTCGCCGGCATGTTCAACGGGCGCTGGCTCCGCTTCGGCTCCCGAGCATTGAACGGAAACGCCTGTGGAAGAAACGGGTTTTCGACAACCGTGCGGTCCGCTCGGGCTATCCCCAGGTGCGCGGCCGTGACCGGGGCGATCTCCGGAATCAGAAGTTCGAGGTCGCGGTTGCTGATGTTTTCCACAAGCGATCTGATCTTGACCAGGGGGAGGTACTGCGACTGCAGGTACTTGATCGCCATGACCTGGAGGAGATGCCGATACCCATAGCGTGCGTGTGCGCCCTCTCTCGCACACCGGCTTATCAACAAGGTTGTTTGCTGTGTAAAACCTGATCGTTCGCTCGCTTGGCAACTTCGGTCACGCGGTACTTCGTCTGTGTCGGCGCCACCTGTGGAAGCTGCTCTCGAAGAATTGCGATGAATTGCGGCATGGTGAAAGATGATTCTCCGCGGTATCGATGAAAGGGTCTGTACGGATGCCATGGTATGTATATAGTGCTAACAGTATATTGTGTCAATTAAAATATGATGTATTTCAAGAGAATGAACTCATACTGTTCGCTCGAGCCTCCCACTGACGACGTGATCGCAGGAATTTCAGGCAATGAACAGTGATGAGATCAGGTGTGAAGTTCTGACGCGTCTGAGAGAAACGTGTCCAGGGACAGGTGTCAGCGGAAGGTCAGTTGCACGATCTTTTGCACAAGCTCCTGGCAATCCTCTGTTTTTTGACACGTACGATGCCGGCTGCAGACTTCGACGCCATGGCGGCGAGGAGATGATCCGGTTTTCCGCTGAAGAAGATCACGGGCAGTGTTGAAAATTCGTTGCCGCGGATGATGGACACGATCTTGTCTCCCGAGAGCATGGGCATGTCGACATCCATGACGATGATGTCCGGGCGCTCTTTCTTGATGATCGGGGCGATGAACGGGCTGGTCGTGGAAAAGACCGTGAAGCCCGAGGCCTCGAGATGGCGCGCCACCGTGCGCAGCGTCGGTTCGTCGTCGTCGACGTGAAGAACTTTTATTTCTGTCGCAGTCACGATCCCTCCTGAACGGTGACGCGGATTGTACCTGTGGCACCTGGTCGTTCACAAGGCGAATTTGATTCTCAACCCGTCCCGCCGCGCGTCCGCGGTGGTAGGATGGCGGCAGCCGAATCGCGAGGAGGACTGGCATGGTCGACGAAGGCGCACCCGGATTGCCCGGGGCGGACGATTGGGGGAAGGGGGAGTTCCTCGACCTGTTCGGGGCGGACGCGAGCAAGCAGCCGCTGGCCGCCCGGATGCGGCCGCGCTCCCTCGACGAGTACTTCGGCCAGGCCGGGATCGTCGGGCCCGGTCAGCTCCTGCGCCGCGCGATCGAGGCCGACCGGCTCTCCTCGCTGATCCTCTGGGGTCCGCCGGGGACCGGCAAGACCAGTCTCGCCGCGGTCATCGCCCGCGGGACGAAATCGCACTTCGAGACGATCAACGCGGTGATGGCGGGTGTCGCCGACATCCGCAAGGTGGTCGCCGGCGCGCAGCGACGCCGCCAGGTCGCGAACCAGCGCACGATCCTCCTCGTCGACGAGATCCACCGCTTCAACCGTTCGCAGCAGGACGCGCTGCTGCCGCACGTCGAGGACGGCACGGTGATCCTGATCGGCGCGACGACCGAAAACCCCTTCTTCGACGTCAACGCCACGCTGCTCTCGCGCAGCCGCGTCTTTCAGTTCCGGCCGCTCGAGGACGCGGACATCGCCCGCATCCTGCGCCACGCGCTCGCCGACCGCGAGCGCGGCCTGGGCGCCACGCGCGCCGAGGTGACGGACGAGGCGATCGGGCACCTGGTGCGCGTGGCCGGCGGCGATGCGCGCACCGCGCTCAACGCCCTCGAACTGGCGGTTGCGACGACTCCTCCCGATCCCGCCGACGGAGCGGTGCGCGTCGGCCTGACGGAGGCCGAGCAGAGCATCCAGCACCGGGCCCTGCGCTACGACCGCGAGGGCGACGAGCACTACGACACCATCAGCGCCTTCATCAAGAGCGTGCGCGGCTCGGACCCCGACGCCGCGCTCTACTGGCTCGCGAAGATGGTCAAGGCCGGCGAAGACCCGCGCTTCATCCTGCGCCGGCTCGTGATCCTCGCCAGCGAGGACGTCGGGCTGGCCGACCCGCTGGCGCTCGTCGTCGCCAACGCGGCGGCGGCGGCCTTCGAGCGGCTCGGTCTTCCCGAGGGCGCCTACCCGCTCGCCGAGGCGACGCTCTACCTGGCGACCGCGCCGAAGAGCAACAGCGCCAAGGCCTATTTCGCAGCCGCCGCGCTGGTCGAGCAGGAGGGGCAGACCCAGGTCCCCTCCCACCTGCAGGACGCCAGCCGCGACGGCGCGGCCCTCGGCCACGGGAAGCGGCTACCGCTACCCGCACGACTTCCCGGGCCACCACGTGGCGCAGCACTACCTCCCCGACGCGCTGCGCGGCACCCGCTTCTACGAGCCGGGGCGCGAGGGGTACGAGGCGCAGGTCGCCGAGCGGCTCGAGCGCTGGCGTCGGGCGGTGGCGCAGGCCGACGCCGCGCCGCCGGCGATCAGGCGATGCGCGGTAAGCTCGTCGCCGTTCTGATCGTCCCGCTGCTCGCGGTCGCGCTCGCCCTCGGGCTCGGCCGGGTCCCGGGGGTCGACCTGCTCGCCCTGAAGGCCGGCGACGTGCAGCGGCGCCTGCTCGCCGACCCGGAGCGCGCCGACAAGCGGATCGTGCTGATCGAGGTCGACCAGGCGAGCCTCGATCATTTCGAGCGCGACAACATCGCCTACCCGTGGCCGCGCAGTCTCTACAACCCGCTGCTCGAGCACTGCGCGCGCGGCGGCGCGGCGGCGGTGCTCTTCGACGTCCTCTTCAACAACCTCTCGCCGTGGGGGGAGGAGACGGACGCGGAGTTCGCGGCGGGCATCCGCAGGAACGGCCGCGTGTTCCTGGCGGCCGCCTTCTCGAGCGCCGCGGCCGCCGGCGGTCCGCTCGACCCGCGGCTGAGCCTCGACGTCGAGGGCGCGCCGCCGCGCGGCGCTGCGGCGCTCGGCCGTCTCCCCGCCGCTGCCGGCGATCAGCGCCGCCGCCGCCGGGATCGGCTCGGTGACCCTGCGACCGGACGCCGACGGCGTCGTGCGCCGGATGCCGGTCGGCGTGCTGTTCGAGGGGCGGCTGGTCCCCAGCCTCGCGCTTCGCCCCGTTCGCCGCCGGCGCGCAGACGGCGCGCTTCGAGCCCGGGCGGGTCCGGCTCGGCGGGTTGACCGTTCCGCTCGACGACCAGGGCTCGCTGCTCGTGCGCTTTCACGGCCAGCGCCGCGACTACCGGCGCTACTCGGCGGCCGAGGTCATCACCTCCGCGCTCGCCGCCGCCGAAGGGAGGACGCCCGCGGTCCCGGCCGAGGTCTTCCGCGGCGCGTACGTGATCATCGGCTCCACCGCGCCGGGGCTCCTCGACCTGAAGCCGACGCCGCTGGCCGCCACCGCGCCGGGGTTCGAGGTGCACGTCGCCGTGATCGACAACCTCCTCAACGGCGATTTTCTCGCCGCGGCGCCGCCGGTCGTTTCCGCGGGCCTCGCCCTCGCGGCGGCGTCGCTCGTCGCCGCCGCGGTCATCCTGCTGCCGGTGGCCGCCGGCGCCGGCGCGGTCGCCGGCGTCGTCGGGGCGATCCTCGCGATCCTGGTCGCCGCCTACCGCGCCGGCTGGTTCCTCGATCCGTGGACGCTCGGCGTGTCGATCCTCCTGGCGGTGATCGGCGCCGCGGTCAGGCGCTACACGACGGAGGGCAAGGACAAGCGCTTCATCGCCGGGGCCTTCGCGCGCTACGTTTCGCCGAAGGTCGTCAAGCAGATCCTCGCCGACCCCAAGCTGCTCGCGCTCGGCGGCGAGCGGCGCGACGTGACGCTCTTCTTCTCCGACCTGCAGGGGTTCACGTCGATCTCCGAGGGGATGAACCCCCAGGAGCTCGTGGCCTTCCTCAACGAGTACACGACCCTGATGGCGGATGTCATCACCGGACCGGGCCTGGACGGCACGATCGACAAATACATCGGCGACTCGGTGATGGCCTTCTGGGGGGCGCCGCTGCCGCAGCCGGACCACGCGCGGCGCGGCCTGCTCGCGGCGCTGGCCTGCCAGGAGCGGCTGCGCCCGTTCTGCGACGACCTCGTCGCGCGCGGCGGGCCGCGGCTGGTGACCCGCATCGGCCTGAACAGCGGGACCTGCGTCGTCGGCAACATGGGTTCGCGCGACCGCTTCGACTACACCGCCATCGGCGACACCGTGAACCAGGCCTCGCGTCTCGAGGGGATCAACAAGGTCTACGGGACGCTCGTCATCGCCTCCGAGAGCACCTGGCAGGCGGCGCCCGGGGCGGCCTTCGGCCGGCTGCTGGATCGCGTCCGCGTCAAGGGCAAGGCGGAGCCGGTCGCCATCTACGAGGTGCTGGCGCCGGCGGGGTCGGAGACCGAGGCGCTGCGCGCGCTGGCCGCCGCCTACGCCGAGGCGCTCGCCGCCTACCAGGGGCGGCAGTGGCAGCGGACGATCGAGCTGGCCGGGGCGATCCTGCGCGCGACGCCCGGCGACGGCCCGTCGCAGGTGCTGATCGAGCGCGCCCGCGCCTTCATGACAGATCCGCCGCCGGAGAACTGGGACGGCGTCTGGACCCTCAAGACGAAATGAGCGGGCGCCGGGTGCGTATCGCCGGCTGGACCAGTTGGACTGCCATAGCGAGGAATGTCGATCGAACAAGGGAGGGACTCGATGAAACGTTTGCTGCCCGCCGTGCTCGCTGCCATCCTCGTCGCCGGCGTCGCCTTCGCCGCGACGGAGACGGTGACCGTGATCGTCAAGAAAGCCTCGATCCGCCGCGACCGCCAGTTTTACGCGCCGACGATCGCCGAGGCGCAGCTCGGGGAATCCTTCACGGTGCGGGAGCGGGAGAAGGGCTGGGTCAAGGTCGGCACGAAGTCCGGCGACGGCTGGCTCCACGAGACGCTCGGTGACGGCGAAGAAGGTCGCGGCCTCCTCGGCGGCTCCCGCCGGCGGCGCGGTCGACGAGCGGGACGTCGCGAACGCCAGCAAGGGCTTCAACCCGCAGGTCGAGAGCGAGTATCGGAAGAAGAACCCGACGGCGAACTTCGCGGCGGTCGACCGCATGGAAAAACTCGAGGCGAGCGACGCGGCGGTGCAGTCCTTCGTCGCGGCCGGCAACATCCGGCAGCGGGGGGCGGGCAAGTGAGCGCCGCGCGCCGCTCCGCCCTCCTGCTCCCCGGCGCGGCAATTGCCGCTGCGCTGCTGCTGGCGCCCGGGAGCGCCCGCGCGCTCGATCTTTTCAAGGCCGTGGGCACCGTCGTCGAACACCAGGACGCCATCGTCAAGTCCGGCAAGGCGCTGCGCAAGGGGCTTCTCCGACCTGACGCCGCGGGAGGAGTACTACCTCGGCCGCGCGGTTGCCGCGCGCATCCTCGGTCAGTATCAAGCCCCTCGACGACGACGGCCGCACCCGCTACCTCAACACATTCGGCCAGGTGCTCGCCCGCGCCTCGAGCCGCCCCGAGACCTTTGGCGGCTGGCATTTCATCCTGCTCGACACCGGCGAGGTGAACGCCTTCGCCGCCCCCGGCGGTTTCGTGTTCGTGACGCGCGGGCTCTACGCAACCTGCGCCACCGAGGAGCAGCTCGCGGCGGTCTTGGCGCACGAGATCGGCCACGTGACGCTGCGCCACGGGCTCGGGGCGATCAAGAACGAGCGCCTCACCGAGGCCTTCACGATCATCGGCACCGAGGCGGTCAAGGAGTATTCGAGCGGCCAGCTCGCCCAGCTGACCGCCGCGTTCGAGGGGAGCATCAACGACATCGCGAACAAGATGATCGTCTCCGGGTACTCGCAAGGACAGGAATTCGCCGCGGACGCCGAGGCGGCGCGCCTCGCCTGGCGCGCGGGTTACAACCCCGCGGGGTTGACCGAGTTTCTCGCCGCGCTGAGCGCGAAGGGGAAGAAGGGCGACAAGGGTTTCTTCAGCACGCACCCGCTGCCGCAGGAGCGTCTGGCGAAGGCCGCGTCGGCGATCAAGAGCGACAAGCTCGCCGGCGAGACGGACGCGGCCCGCACGCAGCGTTTCGCGAAGTACGCACTCAAAGAGTGAGCGAGGCCTTTTCGACGCCCGTTACCGGGAGAAGTGCTCCCAGCCGGCGGGAGCGAGAGGTTTCCTGCTTCCCGTCGGCGCCGACGACCGACACGCCGGCGCGGCGGGGAAGGATTCGCCCGATCGCCGTCACCCGCAGCCCGAGGCGCTTCCCGAGCGCGGACACCCGCCGCTCGTCGTCCGGCCGTGCCGTGAAGAGCAATTCGTACTCCTCCCCGCCGTGCAGTGCCGCCGCGTGCGGGTCGCGGTCCGAGCAAGCGCGCCGCGCGGGCGTCGAAGACAGCACCGGCAACCGGTCGACCTGAACCTCGGCTCCGACGCGGCTGGCCGCGCACAGCCGGCCGAGGTCGCGCGAGATGCCGTCGCTCACATCCAGCGCCGCGCGCGCGAGTCCCGTTCTCGCGAGAGCGGCACCGAATGCCAGGCGCGGTTCGGGATGCAGGTGCCGCCGCGCGCAGATCCGCAGCGGGGCGGGGAGGGGGGCGGCGCCGTGTCGCTCGAGCGCCGCCAGGCCCAGCGTCGATGCGCCAAGGTGTCCGGTCACGAAGATCTGGTCGCCAGGCTGAGCGCAGTCCCGAGTAAGAAGTCGCGGGCCGGCCACGCCGGCAAGAGCGAGGGAGAGGAAGATCCTGTCAGCGGAGGCGCAGGTATCTCCGCCGACAAGCGTGAAGCCGAGGCGGCGTGAGGCGGCCCGCAGACCTCGGCTCAGACCTTCCGCGAACGACCGGTCGAGTCCCGGCGGCAAGGCCAGCGAGAGCAGGGCCCAGAGCGGCCGGCCGCCCATGGCCGCGATGTCGCTGGCGTTCACGGCGGCAAGTTTCCACCCCAGGTCGGCGGGGCGGGCCCAGCTGCGCCTGAAGTGAACATCCTCGGCGAGCAGGTCCGTCGTGAGCAGCAGCCGGGCGCCGCGCGGGGGTCGCACCACCGCGGCATCGTCGCCGGGACCGACGACGACGGCGGGTTCGCGCCCGGCGCCGCTCCGCCGCGGCGCGCCGCCGAAGATGCGCACGACGGCCTCCTCCCCGAGTCGCGTCAACGGCACGTTTTCTGCGGGCGCGCATGGCGGCATTGTAGCGCGGAAACATTGAAATCCCGCGGTCCTCTGCTATCATGCCGACACGGAGGGATGCACATGGAAGCCGTGGCTGCTGCAGAGACCGGGAATCCCGGCCGGGACCGAGGGCTACGCGCACCTGCGCCGCCTGGTCCACGACCGCACCGGCTTCGACATGGAGTCCTACAAGGAGCGCTTCATCGAGCGGCGGGTCGCCATTCGCGTGCGCGCCACTCACCACGAACACTTCAGCGACTATCTGGAATATCTCGCGCGCGAGCAGGGGGAGATGGACCGGCTGCTGCGCTGCCTGACCATTCACGTGAGTTCCTTCATGCGCAACCCCAGCACCTTCGAGGCGATCCGTCGCGAGGTGTTCCCGCAGCTTTTCGCCCCGGGCGCCTCGCGGCATCCGCGCTTCTGGAGTGTCGGCTGCTCGCGGGGGGAAGAGCCCTACAGTCTGGCGATGCTGGTGCACGAATACCTCGGCGAGGCGCGCCGCGGCTGGGACGTTCAGATCCAGGCCATCGACATCGACGACCGGGTCCTGGCCGAAGCCAAGGCCGGCGAGTACGGCTGGAACCAGGTCGCCGACCTCGAGCCCGCCCGCCGCGAGCGGTTTTTCACCCACGGGGACCGCTGGCGCCTCGTGCCCGAGATCCGACGGATGGTGCGCTTTTGCCGGGGCGACATCCTGATGGATTTGCCCGACGGCGAGTACGATCTGATCCTCTGCCGCAACCTGTTGATCTATCTCGACCGCCCGGGGCAGGAGGCGGTGCTCGAGCGCTTTGCGCGCGGCCTGCGGCCGGGCGGGTATCTGGTCCTCGGCAGGACCGAGGTCTTCGTCGGCGCGGGCCGGGAGATTTTCGAGGTCGTGGACCCGCGCGAACGCATCTACCGCCGCCGCCGCGACAGCGGACCGGCTCTCGTCTGTGGGGCGCACGCGCCGTGCGCAGCGTCAAGGGGGAGGTTATGAGGGCCAAACTTATCCTGAGTTTTCTGCTGGTCATCCTGTCGATCGTCGCGGTGAACGCGATTTTCTATTACGTGGTGCGCGATGAGTTGCAGCGTCTCCTGCTCTCGACGGTCGTCGGGATCGTCGTGGGGATGAGCCTCGGCTACTTCATCTCGCGCTCGATCACGGCCGGCATCTCCAACCTTGCGACGGTGACGCGCGAGATCGCCGCCGGCGATCTGACCAAGGAGGTTCACGCCGGCGGCGACCGCGAGCTGGTCGCTCTCGCCGAGGCGTTCCAGACGATGCTCGAGCAGTTGCGGATGGTCGTGAGCCAGATCCAGGCCAGCGCCGGAACGCTCAGCGGTTCGGCGGCGGGATTTTCGGCGACCACGCAGCAGATGAGCACCAGCGGCGAGGAGATCGCCTCGGCCACCGAGCACATCGCCAAGGGGGCGGAGATGCAGGTCGAGGTCGTCGAGCGCGCGGCCGGCCGGATCCGGGAGGGCGCGGCGGCGGTGACGCTCATCGCGGAGCGGGCCCGGACGCGCGGCCGAGGCCAGCGCCGTCGCCGGGGAGACCGCCCAGCGCGGGGGCACCGCCGCCGCCGCCGCCCTGGAGAAGATGCGCCAGGTCTTCGAGAACATGGAGCGCTCGGCCGAACTGGTGCACGGTTTCGGCGAGCGGACCCAGAAGATCGGCAAGATCGTCGACGTCATCACCGGGATCTCCCAGCAGACCAACCTGCTCGCCCTCAACGCCGCCATCGAGGCGGCGCACGCCGGCGAATACGGACGCGGGTTCTCGGTCGTCGCCGACGAGATCCGCAAGCTCTCGGAGGCGACGCGCCGCTCGGCCGATGAGATCGCCGCGCTGGTCGGCGAGATCGGTCAGGAGAGCGCGAAGGTGCTGGTCTCGATGGAGTCCGGAACCCTGGAGATCCGCGAGGGTCGCGAAGTGATCGACACCGTGCGCGGTTCGCTCGAGGGGATCATCCACGGGACGGTCGAGGTCGCCCAGGGCGTCCGGGAGATCTTCACCCTCGCGGCCGAGCAGGAGCGCGGGTCCGGGGAGATGGTCAAGGCGACCGACGAGATTTCCCGCATCGCCGAGGACAACGCGGCGGCGACCGAGGAGGCCTCGGCCGCCACCCAGGAGCTCACCGCCTCGCTCGAGCAGATGGCCGGTTCGGCGCAGGAGTTGTCGAACCTCGCCGACGGGCTGCGCCTGACGGCGAGTCGGTTCAGCGTCACGAGCCGGGGTTGAGGCGTGGGTGATGCGCTGGGTTCGACGGGGCCGGGCGACGAGTTGCGCCTGCTCTTTTTCCGCAGCGCCGGCGAACGATTCGCCCTCGACGTGTCCTATGTCCGCGAGATTCTCCCGCAGCAGGAGGTCACGCCGGTGCCCTTCGTGCCGCCCACGGTTGCCGGCATCATCAACCACCGCGGCACGATTTACACGCTGATCCGCTTTGCCCGGCTCGCCGGACTCGGCCAGGGTCGCGAGGGCGCCGTCGTGCTGCTGCGCCTGCCGGAGATGGCCGTGGGCATTGCCGTCGAGGCGGTCGAGGGCATCGAACGGGTGCCCGGCCGTCTGCTGCACGCGAGCACCGAGGGCGCGCAGCCCCCGGGCGTCCCGTTTCTGCAGCGCGCGCGCGACCCGTCCGGGAGGCTGGTGCACGTCATCGACGCGGAGCTGCTTGTCGACACCATCTACCGGCTCCCCGAACTGGCGCACGCCGGGGAGAAGGCACGGGAGTCCAGCGGTGATTGACGCTGTTTTCCGCACACCAACCAGGTTCCGCGGCCGGCCGACACCGCGGGGAGAGAGGGTACGACGATGCCGACCCGAGTGCTGATTGTGGACGACGCCCTCTTCATGCGCACGATGCTGCGCAACATTTTCGTCGAGAGCGGTTTCGAGGTGGTCGGCGAGGCCGGCAACGGGAACGACGCCGTGGAGAAATACCGCGCGCTCGGTCCCGATCTGACGACCATGGACATCGTGATGCCCGAAAAAAACGGCATCGAGGCGCTCAAGCTGATCATGGCGTTCGACCCGCGGGCGCGGGTGGTGATGTGCAGCGCGCTCGGTCAGGAGTCGCTGATCATCGAGGCTCTCGAGGCCGGCGCGCGCGACTTCATCGTGAAGCCGTTCAAACCGGCCAAGGTCGTCGAGGTCGCCCAAAAGGTTCTGGCGGCGGAGTAATGGATCTCTCGAAGTACCGGCAGCTCTTTCTCGACGAGAGCCGGGAGCATCTGCACGTGATGAACCGCGAACTCCTGCTCCTGGAGCAGCAGGGCGAGTCCGGCAGCGTGGACGCGCTGTTCCGGGCGGCGCACTCGATCAAGGGGATGTCCGGGCTCGATGGGGTACGACGCCGTCGTCGTGGTCAGCCACGCCCTCGAGGACATCCTCGACCGTCTGCGCAAGAAGACGCTCGAGGTGGATTCCGGGCTGATGGCGCTGCTCTACGAGGGGGTCGACTCGCTGGGAGCTCTCGTCGCCGAGATCGATGAGCGGGGGGCGCCGCACCTGGAAGTCGCCGGCCTCGCCGCGCGGTTGCGCGCCGCGTCGCAGCGGGAGGTCGTCAGACCCCGGGCTCTCCCGGCCGAGTCGAGGCGCCCGCGATTCCTGCCGCCGAGGTGCCCGTGGCGCCCGCAGATCCCGGTGCGCAGGACGAACGCGGCCGCAGACCCCGGCGCCGACCTGGTTGCCGCCCGGGGCGGCATCTTCTCCCTCGAGCCGGAGCAGCTGGCGACCGTGTGTGATTTTGTGAGCAGCGGCCTCGTCCCCTACGCCTGCCAATTGCGCGTTTCCAAGGACTCGGCGGCGCTGTGTGCGCGGAATTTCATCATGCTCGGCCGCCTGGCCAAGATGGGAATGGTGCTCGTGTCGAGCCCGACCATCGAGGAGGTGCGAGCCGGGGTCGGCCGCGAACTCGTCGAGGCGCTTGCTGCTGACCGAGCGATCGGAGGACCAACTCCGGGCCCAGCTCCTGGCGACTCCCCGAACTCCAGGAACTGCAGCTGCGGCGCCTGCACATCGGCGGCGGGGAGCGTGGCTCGGGCGCCGGCACGGCGGGCGAGCGCGGGCCGACACTGTTCGCCGCGCGCGCGACGACGATCGATCGGCCCGCGGGCTCGACCCCGGGGCTTGCGGACCGCTACGCGCCGAAGAAGGCGGCGACGGTGCGCGTGGACACCCGGGTGCTCGACGACCTGATCAACATCGTCGGCGAGATGCTCATCACGCGCGAGCGGCTCCAGGAGATCGGCCGCGACCTGGAGAGCGAGGAGCTGCATCTCAACCTGGATCGCCTGCGCGTGCTGGTGCGCGGTTTCCAGGACACGATCATGACGGTGCGGATGATGCCCCTCGCGCTGGTCACCGACCGGCTCCCGCGCATCGTGCGCGACCTCGCCCACCACTCGGGCAAGCAGGTCGCCTTTGAGGTCCAGGGTCAGAATATCGAACTGGACCGCGCGATCCTCGAGGAACTCAACGACGTTCTCATCCACCTGGTGCGCAACGCCATCGATCACGGCGTGGAGTCCGCGGAGCGGCGCACCGCCGCGGGCAAGCCCCCCAAGGCCGCGATCCGGCTCCGCGCCGGGCGCGAGCGCGACTGGGTCTGGATCCGCGTCGAGGACGACGGGCGCGGCCTGGACCCCGATCGCATCGCCCGCGCCGCGATTGCGCGCGGGCTCGTCAGCGCCGAGCGGGTCGCCGTCATGGAACCGCGCGAGAAACTCCTGCTCTGCTGCCTCCCCGGGGTGAGCACGGCCGAGAGCGTCACCGACATCTCCGGCCGCGGCGTCGGGATGGACGTGGTCAAGTCCCGGGTCGATGCCTTCGGGGGCACGATCCAGTTCGACTCGCAGCCCGGCCGGGGCACCGCCGTCATTCTGCGCCTGCCCCTGACGCTGGCGATCATCCGCATTCTTCTCGTGGAGGTCCGGGGGCAGGAGTTCGGGCTGCCCGTCTCGCACGTGCTGCGCACCTCGCAGCTGGATCCCGGCGACATCGAGTGGTCGCAGCAGCTGCCCCTGCTGCGGCTGGGGCAGCGGCTGGTCCCGCTGCACGATCTCGGCGCGCTGGTCGGCCTGCCGCCGCGGGACCTTCGCGCCCATCCCGGGCTGTTCTTCGCAGTCTCCGAGTTCGGAGAACGCGCCGCGGGCCTGGCGGTCGACCGCCTGCTCGGCACCTATGAGGTGGTGGTCAAGCCGCTTGGCCCGCCGCTCAAGCGCGTGCGCGGCCTGGCCGGGGTCACCGTCATGGGCGACGGCCGCACGGTGCTGTTGTTGGACCTCGCCGCTCTGATCTAGGCAAGAGCGGCCAGCGAGGCGGTCGGTGAAGACGACACCGGAAAACCTGTTCGAGATTCTCGCGCGCGTCGGCGTGCTCTCGGCGGACCAGGTCAAGGAACTCTCGCAACGCTGGTCGGCGCACCTGCGCGTGCGGTCTCCCCAGCGTCGCGCGGGGGGGCGGCCCGCCGCGCCCGCGGGCGAGCGCCAGGAAGCCGATCTGCTGGATTTCATCGTCGGCCAGCGGCTGCGCTCCGCACAGGACGCTCCGGCGTCTGATCGGCGAGCGAGAACTCTACGAGGGGCTGGCCCGGGGGCTGGGACTGCCGTTCCAGAGGATCGACCCGCTGCGGCTGGACATGGACCTGGTGACGCGCACCATCCCGCGCCCGTTCGCCGTGCGCCACCTGATGGTGCCGCTCGCGCTGGAGGGCGAGACGCTGACGCTGGCCACCGCCGACCCTTTCAACGACGAGGGTCTCGAGAACATCCAGCGCTCCACCGGCTACACGGTGCAGCCGGTGGTCGCGGTCAAGAGCGACATCGTCAAGATCATCACCGAGTTCTACGGCTTCAAGTCCTCGGTCGTGAAGGCCGAGAAGGGCATGGCGCCCGCGGTCGGCGCGCTGTCGAGCCTCGAGCAGTACGTGCGCCTCAAGTCCGTCAAGGAGATGGAGGCGACCGATCACCACATCGTCAACGCCGTGGATTTTCTCTTCACCTACGCCTTCGACCAGCGGGCCAGCGACATCCACTTCGAGCCGCGGCGCGAGCGCGCGCGCATCCGCTTTCGCATCGACGGGCTGCTGCACACCATCCACCAGGTGCCGAACGCGATCCACCCGGCGATGGTCTCGCGCATCAAGATGCTCTCGCGCCTGGACATCGCCGAGCGCCGCCGCCCCCAGGACGGCCGGATCAAGGTCGCGCACAAGGGCCGCGACTTCGAGATCCGCGTCTCGACGCTGCCCACGGCCTTCGGGGAGAAGATCGTGATGCGCATCTTCGACCCGGAGATCCTGCTGCAGGACATCTCCCAACTCGGTTTTGCGCCCGAGCAGCTGCAGGTCTACCAGCGCCTCGCGTCCGCGCCGCACGGGATCATCCTGGTCACCGGCCCCACCGGCAGCGGCAAGACGACCACGCTCTACTCGACCCTCGCGGTGCTCGCGACCGAGGAGCGCAACGTGACCACCGTCGAGGACCCGATCGAAATGATCCACGAGGATTTCAACCAGGTCGGCGTGCAGCCGCAGGTCGGCCTGACGTTCGCGACGACGCTGCGCCACATCCTGCGCCAGGATCCCGACATCATCATGGTCGGCGAGATCCGCGACGCCGAGACCGCCGAGAACGCCATCCAGGCCGCGCTCACCGGGCACCTGGTGCTCTCGACCCTCCACACCAACGACGCGCCGACGGCGATCACCCGGCTCGCGGACATGGGGATTCCCCGGTACCTGATCGGCTCGACGATCCTGCTCGTGGCCGCCCAGCGGCTCGTTCGGAGCATCTGCCCGCACTGCAGCGTGGAGTACGAGCCGGCCCCCGAGGAACTGGCCTCGCTCGGGTTGCGGGCCGGCGTCCGGCCGGTACGCCTGCGGCGGGGGGGCGGCTGTGCGCAGTGCCGTTTCACCGGGCACCACGGGCGAACCGGTCTCTTCGAATTGATGCCCGTCACCCCGGGACTGCGCACCCTGATTCACGGCGGCGTCGACCAGGGTGCGATTCAGGTCGCCGCGCGCAAGGAAGGGATGCGCACGCTGCGGGAGTCGGGAGTTCAGAAGGTGCTCCGCGGCGTCACGACCCTGGCCGAGGTCCTGCGCGTCACCATGGGCGACGTTGCGTGACGGGCGCTGAAAAAGGGTCCGGTTATTCGCGGAGCTTGTTGAGCAGGAGGCTCGAGAACTGGAACTGGGGGAACTCCTCCTCGCGCACGGCCAGGTAGAACGCGCAGGACTCGCAAGCGCCGAACTTCGCGGCGAAGGTGCCCTGGATCTCCCCCTTGCACAGGGTGCCGGCCACGACCCAGCACGCCCGCCCGGCGTTGCGGCCGCCGTGCACCGCGTCGAGGCGCTCTTCGATCGCGGCCGGACAGACCCCGAACTCCGGCGCGCTGGCCCCGCCCGGCTCCCGGCCGCACTTCTTGAACTCCCAGCAGTTCAGTTTCATCGGGCGGCTCTCCTCCAGCAGTCCCAGCTTCTCCATCATCGCGCGGATGCCCGCGTAGTCGGCGTCCGTCGTCGGGGCGAATCCCGTGTAGTCGGCGTACAGTGCTCCGAGCACAGCCGTCCCCGCGCCCCCGTCGAGAGAGAGCGCCAGGAACGCCCCCCGCAGGGCTTCCTGGACGTCGCCGGGCAGTTCCCGCGCGGCGCAGATGTTGAACTCCGGGATCGGGGGCGACTGCACCAGCGTCATCAGGCCTTCGGCCTCGTACTGCGCCGCCACCGACTCCATGACCGCACCGGCATCGTAGTCGCCCCGCACCACGGCCGCGGCGACGGTGTCGTGGTGTCCGAGATGCTCGAAGGACGCCAGCTGATCGACGGCGACCCCCGCCTCGAGGAGCATCGCGCGCGGCACGATGTGACTCGAGGTCGAGTTCACGTCGCCGAAGGCGAAGGAGCGGCCCTGAAGGTCCGCGAGCGTGCGGAGCCTGGCGTCGCGCCGGCAGATGATCGCCGAGTGCTGGAAGGGCTTGCCGCGACGCAGCGCCGTCACGAGCAGCGTGGCCCCGAAGCGCTGGTGGGCCAGGACGTAGGTCGAGGGGGTCAGGTAGGCGAATTGCGTGCGGCCCTCCCCGAGGTCGCGCACCGCCTCGCTGAAATCATGGGCGACCTTGAGCTCCACGGGACGCCCCAGGGCCTGTCCGAGGTACTCGGCGAGCGGCGTGAAGCGCCGGTGCATCAGGGCCGGCGACTCGAGAGGGACCACGCCGAAGCGCAGCGCGCCTCGCGATTCCTCCGGGAGGACCTTGAAGCGCGAGACCTCGGCTTCCAGCAGCTGCGGTGTCGCTGTTGATGCCGCGCAACCCCTGGTTGATGCGCAGCGCGAGCTCCCGGTTGCTCCGCGGCAGGTCGATGACCGGGATGAGGGCCAGGCGGATCTGGCGGCAGCCCTCACGCTGCTCGTTCAGGGCGAGCGACATGCGCCCGATCCCGGCCGAGACGCGCTCGGCGGCGGTGGCGACGTGGCCTCCCGCGAGGGCTTGTTCGCCGTTCGCGACGCTGATGTGCTGCGCGGCCCCCGACAGCAGCTCCATGGACTCGCGGATTTTCTCGGCCTCGCGCTTCTGCTCGCTCGTGCCCTGCGCCAGGAACTGAGCCATCTGGTCGAGCCGGCCCATCGGTCTCGCGCACCCGGGTCAGCCCCCGGGACTGCGCCTGCGCCGCCTCCTGGATCGAGGTCGCCTTTTCGAGCGAGATGCCGGAGCTGGCGACGATCTTCTCGAGCGCCGCGCCGGCTTCGCGCGCAAAGCCGAAGCCGGCGTCGACCTCGGTCCGGCCGTCGCGCATCGCGTCGACCGCGAGGGCGACCTCGGTGCGCACGGCGTGGATCAGCTCGGCGATCTCCACCGTCGAGCGGCCGGTCTTGACGGCGAGACTGCGGATCTCGCCGGCGACGACCTGGAAACCCCGGCCGTGCTCCCCCGCCTGAGCGGCGAGGATCGCGGCGTTGAGCGAGAGCAGGCCGGTGCGGTCGTTGATCTCGTCGATGACGTCGAGGATCTCGCCGATTTTTACGGAGCGCTGGCCGAGGGCCTGGACGGCGTCCGCCCCGCGCTCGACCGCGCCGCGAATCGACTCCATCCCGTCGAGGGTGCGACGCACCGCGCGCAGACCGAGTTCCTCCGCCTCCCGACGCACCCGGGCGGAACTGGCCGCCGCTTCGCGCGCGCCTTCCCCCACGGCGCGGATCATCTCGTCGACCTCCTGCACCGCGGCCAGAGTCTCGGTGGAGACCCCCGAGAGGTGCTCGGTGCCCCAGGTCAGCTCCCGGATGGTGTGCGCCATCTCCCCGGCCGTCGCCGAGACCTCGCTCACGGTCGCGTTGAGCTCCTCCGAACGCTGGTGAACCTCGCCGGTGTTGACGGCCATCTCCCGCGCCGCGGCATGCACCGTGTCGGCCGCCGCGGCCAGCCCGGCGATGTCCTCGGCGATCTGACCGATGGAGGCGCCCAGTTCCTCGATCGAGGAGGCGATGGCCGCGAAGGAATCGGCCTCGACGGTCGTGGCATCCACGACGGCTGCGGACTCCTGCCCGGTCTTCGCGGAGATCGTGGCCACGCGGCGGGAAACCTCGTGGATGCGCAGGATCACGGTCCCCAGCGACCGGATCGAGTCGCGCAGGCTCTCCCAGAGCAGGCCGAGGTCGCCACTGGCGCGGCCCTGCAGATCGACCGTCAGGTCGCCGACCGCAAGCGCCTGGGTCGCCGTCGCGCAGGCGGGCCACCGGGCGAACGACGAGCGTGCGGATCAGCCACCAGAACATCAGACCCATGGCCAGAACCCCGACGCACCGACCAGACGAGGGCCATTTTGACCAGCGCGAAACCTCTCGCGAAAGACCACCCCCAGCGCGATCGAAACCTTGGTGGCCCCGAGCAGATCCTTTTCTCCGCCGTGACAGGAGCGGCAATCCGGGCCGTTGAGCAGGGGCCGGTAGAAGATCAGCAAGTCCCCGGTCTCCTCGGAGAAGGGAACGGGCTGCGCCCGCAGTCGCTCGAGCGCCTCGCTCTCGGGGGCAGCCGGGTCCTTGGAAAACGCTTCGCGACCGGCGTCGTTGAGCACATCGACGCCCGCGACGCCCGAGTGGCTGCGCATTTCCTCGACGAGGGCGCGGGTGATGTCGGCGCGGCCTTCCTTCATCACCCGCACCACGCTTCCGGTGATGATCTCGGCCGTCGCCTCGGACTGCTGTCGGGCGACCTCGACGAGGCCCTGGCGCATCAGGTGGAGGACACCGTAGCTGACCGAGACGATGCCGATCAGAGGGAGGAGGGTGGAGAGGAGGAGAACCCTGATGTCGAGCCGTTCCCACCAGCGCACGCTTCGCCCTCGGCCTCCCTGTTAACGCATTCCCGACAATATCCCGGAGGACACTCTACATTAGGAAAGGCGCCGGTTCAATGCCGAGGGGAGGCGACCTTCCTCGATGCTCGGGCGGGGATCGACCCCGCGCCTGACGCAGCCATTGTCCGGCTTCGTTCTGCTCTTTTCAAGCGTTCTCTTCGCATAGGTCCGCTGGAGTGGTAAGGTGAAGGCGGACTTGGCCCGAGCGGCCGGAAAGGGAGAAGGGCATGACGGAACGCGAGGTGATTGTCAGTGCCGGGGCACCGGCCGCCATCGGGCCGTACTCTCAGGCGGTCCGGGCGGGCGGGTTGGTCTTCGTCTCGGGGCAGATCCCGCTCGATCCCGAGACGGGCGATGTGGTGGAGGGCGGCATCGCGGCGCAGGCCGAGCGGGTGCTCGATTCGCTGCGGGCGATCCTCGACGCTGCCGGGAGCGGGTTGGAGCGCGTCGTGAAAACTACGGTGTTTCTCGCCGACCTCGGCGACTTCACCGAGGTCAACGAAGTCTACGCCAGATTTTTCCCGACCGCGCCGCCGGCCAGATCCACCGTGCAGGTCGCGGCCCTGCCGCGCGGCGTGGGGATCGAAATCGAGGCGGTGGCGCTGGCCTAGGCGGTCTTGGTGACCTTCCCGGAACGCAGGCAGCGGGTGCAGAGCTTGACCCGCTTGGAACGGCCGGGCACGTCGGCCTTCACCGTCTTGAGGTTGGGCATCCGGCGCGTCTTGCTCACGTTGTGGGCGTGGCTGACGATACTTCCGGTTTGCGGGCGCTTGCCGCAGACATCGCAGACCTTCGACATGGGTACAATCCCCCTTTCAACACTTCTGTCCAGAAAGCGCTCTTGTACACGAATCCGGCGGCAAAGGCAAGATGTCGTTGACAACGGCCGCCGTCGCGAGTAGATACCTCGTGCAGCAATTCCTGGACGTGGGAGGCATGAAGCTGATGAAGATCACCGAAAAAATGACGATCCTCGAAGTGCTCAAGGCGGCGCCGCAGACGCGCAAGGTCTTCGACCGTTTCGCGATGCGCTGCAAAAGCTGCCAGGGCGCCGCCGCGGAAACGGTCGCCGCCGGGGCCCGGAACCACGGTGTCGACCCGAAGGCGCTCGTGCGGGAACTCAACGAGGCCGTGAAAGAAGACAAGTAGGGCTTTCTGCTCAGCGTTGTCCTGACAGTCTCGGATGCCGTTCGCGCCATCCCCGGCGTCGGCTGCGCGCGTGCCGAGCATCTTGAGCGCCTCGGGGTGGTCACCGTCGACGATCTGCTCCGGTTGCTCCCGCGCCGGTACGAGGACCGGCGGGCCCTGACGCCGATCGCGGCGCTTGTCGCGGGCGCCGCGGCTTCCTTCGAGGCGCGCGTGGTCTCGGCCGGCCCGGCGATCACGCCGCGCCGGCGCCTCCGCGTCTTCCGGGCGGTGTTCGAGGACGACTCCGGCAAGGTCGCGGCTTTGTGGTTTCGCTTTCGGGCCGCCCACTTGCAGTCGTTGCTGCGGACCGGGGCCCGCGCTGCTGGTGCACGGGACGCGTCACCGTCGCGGCCGGACAGCGGCAGATCCTGCACCCCGAACTCGAGCTTCTGGGGGAGGACGGGGAGCGCTGCACGCCGCCGGTGCGCCCCGTCTACCCGGCAACCGAGGGGCTGCCGCAGGCGACCTTGCGGGCGATCATCCTCCGGGCGCTCGCGGCGGTGCTCCCCGGGTTGGAGGATCCCCTCGCGCCGGCCCTGCGCGCGCGGCATGGGCTGCCCGGTCTCGCCGAATCGCTCGTGGCCCTTCACGACCCGGGCGTCGGCTCGCCCACCGAGGTGCCGGATCCCGGGACCTCGACCTGGCACCGGCGTCTGGTCTTCGATGAGCTGTTCGGGATGCAGTTGCAGCTGGCGGTGCGCCGGCGGCGCTACGAGACCGCCCGACCCCGCAAGGTCCGCCTGGATGCGGTGAAGCTGCTCAAGCGCCTGGGCGACCGCCTCCCGTTCGCCCTCACTGCCGCCCAGGCGCGCGTCTGCCGCGAAATGCTCGCCGACATGGCCGAACCCCGCCCGATGCAGCGTCTGCTTCAGGGGGACGTGGGCAGCGGCAAGACGGTTGTTGCGGCGCTGGCGATCCTGGCCGCGGTTGCCGGGGGCGGGCAGGCGGCCGTGCTGGTCCCGACCGAACTCCTCGCCGAGCAGCACTATCTGACGCTCGGCCGGCTCGCGCGGGCGCTCGGTGTCGAACCTGAACTGCTGACCGGCGGGGTGTCGCGCGAGCGGCGGGCCCGCGCGCTCGCGGGACTGGCCGACGGCCGGGTGCAGCTGGTTATCGGCACGCACGCACTGCTCGAGTCGCGGGTGCGCTTTTCCCGGCTGGCGCTGGCCGTCGTCGACGAGCAGCACCGCTTCGGCGTGCGCCAGCGCCTCGGACTGCGTGAGAAGGGGGAGAACCCCGACCTGTTGGTGATGACGGCCACGCCGATCCCGCGCTCGCTCGCGCTGACGCTCTACGGCGATCTCGATCTCTCGACCATCGACGAGTTGCCGCCGGGCCGCCGCGCCGTGAGCACCCGCGTCGTCGGCGAATCGGGGCGTCGCGCCGCGTGGGAGTTGCTGCGTTCCGAAGTGTCGCAGGGGCGGAGGGCCTACGTCGTCTGCCCGCTCATCGAGGAGAGCGGCGGGGAAGACCCGGTAGCCGCCGTGCGCGCGGCCGAACGGCTGCGGGCGCAGTTTCCCCAGTTTCAGGTGGGGCTCGTGCACGGCAGGATGTCGCTCGAGGAGCGTTCCCGGGCCATGGAGCGCTTTCGCACGGGAGAAGCGCCGCTGCTGGTGGCGACGACGGTGGTCGAAGTCGGCCTCGACGTTCCCGAGGCCACCGTGATCCTCATCGAGCGGGCCGAGCGCTTCGGGCTCTCGCAGCTCCACCAGCTGCGCGGCCGGGTCGGGCGGGGGCCGCTCGCCGGCCACTGCCTGCTGCTCACCGGGCCGCGTCCGTCGCTCGAGGCCGCGCGAGCGCCTCGCGGTCCTCGCGCGCACCAGCGACGGGTTCGCGGTCGCGGAGGCCGACCTCGAGATCCGGGGACCGGGCCACCTCGCCGGAACCCGGCAGGCGGGTCTCGCCGGGCTGCGACTGGCCGATCTGGCGCGCGATCGAGGACTGCTGGCCGCGGCCCGGGGGGAGGCGCGGCGGATCATCGCCGCCGATCCGCTGCTCGAACTTCCGGAGCACCGGCCGCTGCGCTCGCTCGCGGGCGACGATGACGCCTCCGCGGGCCACGCGGCCGGGAGGGCCGGCTAGCGGCCTTCACGAAGTTGTTGAATCGATCATTTCAGGTGTGGTATACACGGTCCCCATTACCTCACCAAGAAAGGTTCGCGCAATGAGAAAGAGAGACTTGGACAGGATCCGCAAGGATCTCACCGACCTACAGGGAAAGATCACCTCCGGGGCCCTTGAAGTCGGGGACCGGGAGTTGCGCAGCGACCGCGAGGACCTGCTCGACTCGGGGGACGTGGCGACCGTCGAACTCAACCAGAGCTTCACGATCCGGCTGCGCGAACGCGAGGAGAAGCTGCTCAAGAAGATCGAGTCGGCCCTGGTGCGCATCGGGGACGGGAGCTACGGCACCTGCGAGGAATGCGGCGAGGATATCGATGTCAAGCGGCTCATCGCCCGCCCCGTCACGACGCTGTGCATCGACTGCAAGAGCCGCCAGGAAGCCGAAGAAAAATCCCAGGGGCAGTAGCCGCTTCCTGCTCACCACTCGCTTGGGAGCGGGTGGGCCCCGTCCAGAAACATATTGACAGAAACCGTCGGCAACACTACGTTTTCGAGATGTACAACAACCAGAAGGGGTGGTAGCCGACGTGATTCTCAGAACTGTGCCGTTGCTGTTCAGGACATCTTTTGCCGCCGGGGTCATCCTCGCCGCGGCCGCGATCGCCGGCTGCGCCGGCAGTTCCGGGGCGGTCCGTGAGCAGACATCGCAGGAGTGGTACGACCAGGGTACGCGCCTGGCGGGGAAGGAAAAGTACGACGAGGCGCTCGATGCTTTCAAGGAGGCCGCGAAAGGTTATCGGGGCGCGGACCTGGACGCCGACATCCAGATCGCCCTCGCCGATGTCTATTTCAGCAAGAAGGAGTACCCCGCCGCGGTCGAGTCCTACAGCGAGTTTCTGCGCCTGCACCCGCACAACGCCCGCGCCGACTACGCGCAGTTCCGGATCGCGCTCTCCTGGCAGAAGTTGATCCGCAGTGCCGACCGCTCGCCCGAGCCGGCGTTCAAGGCGGCGGTTGCGTTCGAGGCGCTGCTGCGCGGTTACCCGCGCTCGACGCTGCTCGGACAGGGTCGCGAGGGTCTCGCCGCCGTCCGCCTCCGGCTCGCCGAGCACGAGCTTGCGGTTGCGGACTTCTACCGTCGCACCGAGAAGTACCGGGCCGCCGCCGCCCGCTACGAAGTGCTGCTGCGCGACTACGCGGACAGCGGCTATGCCGACCGGGCGCTCTACGAGCTCGGGGGCTGCTATCGCGAGCTGCGCGATCAGGAGAAGGCCGAGCAGTTCTACGACCAGCTGCGGCGGGAGTTCCCGCAGAGTCGTTTCGTCAAGGATCTCGACAAATCCTAGGGTAGCAGGGAAGGGGCCATGACTGCGGCGAAACAGGACTCCGAGCACATTCACGAGACCTACCTCCTGGCCCGCAAGCTCTACGAGAAGGAGAACTTCCCCGAGGCCGAGAGACTCCTCGAGAAGCTCGCCGCGGAGGCGCCGTTTTTTGCCGACGTCTTCAACAAGCTGGGCGTGATCTATCACCAGCGCGGGGCTTTCGGCCGCGCGTCAAAGGCGTTCGAGAAGGCGCTCGAGCTCAATCCGCACTACACCGAAGCCGCGCTCAACCTGGCCGTCACCTACAACAACCTCGGGCGCTACGAGAAGGCGAGCACCGCCTTTCAGAACGCGGCGCGCTTCACCCGGTCCGGCACCGGTGCGCTGGACCCGTTCATTCGCGGCAAACTGGCCAACCAGCACGCCGACCTGGGGGACATCTACTTCGATCTGGGGTTGCTGGCCGAGGCCGTCGAGGAGTACCGCAAGTCCGTTCAACTCGGCCCGAAGTTCGCGGATCTGCGCACCAAGCTCGCCGTCGCGCTGCGCGAGAAGGGCGACTTCGACGCCGCGCTCGTCGAGTTCCAGGAGGCCCTCAAGGTCAACGCCAAATACGTGCCGGCCTACCTGCACCTCGGCGTCACCTACTACATGCGCGGCCTCATCGACCGCGCGGTGCGGGTCTGGAAGACCGCCCTCAAGGCGAGCCCCAACGACAAGTCCGTCCAGGTCTACCTCGAGTTCATCAAAGAGCTGCAGAAGAAGTAGCGCCATGGCCGAATCGGTCTGCCACTGCGGCTTCGGCGAGGAGTACTTCACCATCGACGGCAATCGGAGCCTCTGCACGGTCTGCGGCGGCGAGGTTGCCGGGCAAGGCTTCGGGGCCTTCGAGCTGCCGGAGCTGCACCAGGAGCCGGCGCCCGGCGCGCGGGTGCTCGTCATCGACGACCAGCCCTTCTTCAGAATGCGCATCCGCGACATCCTCGAACAGACGCACCACCAGATCGTCGAGGCCGGAGACGGCATCGAGGCGGTGCGCGCCCTGGCCGACGGGCAGCGGGCCGCGGCGGTGAACCCCTCCGAGCGGGTGGCCCTGGCGGTCCTCGATCTGAACATGCCCGGGCTGCTCGACGGTTTCCAGACGCTCGGGGTGCTCAAGGCGATGGACGAAAACCTTCCCGTGCTCATTCTCACCGCAAGCGCGCCGACCCCCGAACTCCTCAAGAAGCTCGGGCAACTCAAGGCGAAGAAATACCTCAACAAGTCCTCGAAGAATCTGGAAGAACTCCTCCTGCGCAACCTCGAAGAGATCTAGCGGGCCAGCGCTCGCAGGAGGCCCGGTCGGCACCGCAGCCGATGGGCTCTTTCAGCGGCCGTCACGATCGCGCTGGATGGCCTCGAGGGCGAGGCGTGTCGCGTTCAGCACCTCGGACGCGTCCTCGCGGGAGATCTGCAGGAAATCCCACCACTCGCGGCGGGGCAGGGGGCGGCCGCGCTCGTAGCGAAACCGCGCCTTGCGGCGCACGAAGAACGTGAAGACGGCCGCGATCCGCTCGGCTTCGAAAAGGGGCAGCACGCCGGCATACCGCTCGAGAAATCGGACGGCCAGGTCGTCGGGGGTAGGCGGGGGCGCTCGCGGCGGTCCGGCCTCGGCGACCGGGAGCAGGGCCTCCAGCGTTTCCTGGCAGCGTTCGACCGACTCCTCGTAGCGGCGGTCGTAGAAGGCGTCCCGCGCCTTGTTCATCAGACGAGCGGCCCGTGAAAGTACCGGCTTTTCGGGTCGCTCGTGGTCGGAGATCATCTCGGATACAGCACCATACTCGCGGCCGGCATCCCCGTCAACGCGCTGCCCGTGCCGGAGGCAACCGCCGCGGTGTCGCTCCAGCGGATCCTTGCCGTGCCAACCCGGCTCGCTGTTCTTCGCGCTGACCCGCAGGAGTGTTATGATGTCCGCCGAAAATGACTACTATTCTGAGAGCAACCCTTGTCGCGGCGGCCGTGCTCACCGCGGTTCCCGCCCGCTCGTCTTTGCTGATACACAGCGGGGCGACCCTTCAGCCCGCGCCGCCCGCTTTTCGTGTCCCGACCCTGGATGCCGCCGCCTCCGACGATCGACTGCGCGCGATTGTCGCGCTCATCGATCGGACTCGCGCCCGGGCCGCCGCCCCCGGTTTGAGAGACGAGGAGCGCGACGCCCTCGCGGAGCTGGCCTGGGCGCAGGCCGAGGAAGCGCTGGCGGACCCGTACCTGCACGAGCGGGCCCTGCGCGATCCGGACTTTCTGCAGGCGCAAGCGCTGCTGCTCATGGACGACGGCGAGGACGAGGACGCTCTCGGCGTGCTCGAACGCCTGGCGGTCGTCGCCCCGGAGGACCCGGAGACGCACCGGCTGCTGGCGCTGGGCCTGATGGGACTCGGGCGGGGGGCGGGCGCCGTCGAGGAATACCGACGGGCGCTGGCGCTGGACGTCGATGCCGCGGCGGAGGTGCGCGCGCACCTGGCCCACGCCCTCGTGGTCGCCGGCCGACTCGAGGAGGGGCTGGCCGAGAGCGAGCGGGCAATCGCCCAGGACCCGTCGGCCTACCTCGGGCACTTCATTCGCGGCTGGATTCTCGGGGAGGCCGGCCGCCGCGACGAGGAGCGTCGCGAGTACCTGGAGGCGGTACAGCGCGAGCGGGACGATGCCGATCTTTGGGAGTTGCTCGCGCGCAGCTGGGAGCGTGCCGGCGACCGCGCTCGCGCCCAGGCGGCCTGGGCCGAGGTGGTCCGGATCGACCCGTCGGACGAGGAGGCCGCCGAGAAAATCGGCATAAAACCGTAGCCGCCGGGGCGCCGCGCCGTCGGCCTTGACACGCGCAACGTTTTCCGACTAGATTACCGCCCGTTTGCAGGTTGACCCAGACACGGAGGCGGACTGATGAATCCGGCGACAGCACAACCGGCCCTCGGGTATGTACCGCTGCTGTTGACCGTGATCCTCGCGGCCGGTTTTGGCGCGGTGATGCTCCTGCTCGGGGCGCTCGTGCGGCCCTCGAAGCCGAACCCGGTGAAAGCGCTCCCCTACGAGTGCGGCAACCTGCCCGTCGGCGATGCGCGTCTGCCGATGCACACCCGCTTCTACCTCTTCGCGATGTTGCTGGTCATCTTCGACGTCGAGGTGGTGTTCCTGCTGCCCTGGGCGGTGAATTTCATCTCGCTCGGCCTGTTCGGCTTCATCGAAATGATGATCTTCCTCGGCGTCCTGCTGCTCGGGTACGGGTACATCTGGCGCAACGGGGGACTGCAGTGGGACTGATCGACGGGCGCTTCGAGAAGAACGCGGCGACCGACGCGGTCGACACCGTTCTCAATCTCGGCCGGGCCTATTCACTCTGGCCGCTGGGCTACGGGCTGGCCTGCTGCGCCATCGAGATGATCCACACGACGACCGCGCGCTGGGATCTCGCCCGCTTCGGCGCGGAGGTCTTCCGCCCCTCGCCGCGCCAGGCCGACGTCATGATCGTTGCCGGCACGGTCACCCACAAGATGGCGCCGATCCTGCGTCGTCTCTACGATCAGATGGCCGAGCCGAAGTTCGTGATCGCGATGGGCGGCTGCGCCACCGCGGGCGGCCCGTTTCGCACCTACAGCGTTGTCCAGGGTGTCGACACCATCGTCCCGGTCGATGTCTACGTCGAGGGGTGTCCGCCGCGACCGGAGAATCTGATCCGCGCCTTCGTTTTGCTGCAGGAACGTGTGAAAACCATGACAATCGCAAAGTCGCCGCGGTCGACCGAAGAGCCGATCCGGATCGGGGCATAACAGCGGATGATCCCGGCGCAGAAGGAGATCGGCACGCTGCTCGTCAGCGACCTGGCGGCCCGGCTGCCCGGCGCGGTGCGCCAGGTCTCGGACAGCCGCGGGGAGTGCTACCTGCACGTCGAGCCGTCGCGCCTGGTCGAGGTCGCCCGTTTCCTCAAGGAGGAACAGGCCTGGCAGTTCGCCTTCCTTGCCAACCTCTCCCCGGTGGACTGGCTCAGTCGCGCGCCGCGTTTCGAAGTGGTCTATCACCTGCGCTCGCTCGTGTTCAACTACCGCATCGGGCTCAAGGTCGACGTTCCCGACCAGTCCCTGTCGCTCCCCTCGCTGACCGGCGTCTGGCGCGCCGCGGACTGGCTCGAGCGCGAGGCGTACGACCTCTTCGGGGTGCGCTTCCCGGGCCACCCGGACCTGCGCCGGATCATGATGTCCGACGACTGGGAGGGGCACCCCTACCGCCGCGACTACCCCCTCGCCGGGAGGGCTGCGAAGTGCACGTGAGCGATTCGCGCCTGATGACGCTCAACATCGGGCCGCAGCACCCGAGCACGCACGGCGTGCTGCGCCTGATCGTCGAACTCGACGCCGAGAAGATCGTGCGCTGTACGCCGGAAATCGGTTACCTGCACCGCGCCATCGGCAAGATCGCCGAAGAGCTGACCTACGAGCAGTTCCTCCCCTACACGGACCGGCTCGACTACCTCGCTTCCTTCATCAACAACCACGGCTGGGCGATGGCCGCGGAGAAGCTCTTCGGGATCGAGCCGCCGCGGCGCGCCGAGTACCTGCGCGTGCTGCTCTCCGAGCTGGCGCGCATCGAGAGCCACCTGATCTGGCTCGGCACGCACCTGCTGGACCTCGGCGCCATCACGCCGCTGTTTTACTGCTTCCGCGAGAAGGAGATGATCCGCGACCTGTTCGAGGAGATCTGCGGCGCGCGGATGACCCACGCCTTCTGCCGCATCGGCGGGGTGCGCGACGACGTCACCCCGACCTTCCTCCCGAAGGTGCGCGAGTTCGCCGCCGCATTCCCCAAGGCGATCCGGGAGTACGAGTCCCTGATCACGAACAACCCGATCTTCCGCGCCCGGACGCGGGGCGTCGGCGTGATTTCCGCCGCCAAGGCGATCGACTACGGCCTCTCCGGCCCGAGCCTGCGCGGCTCCGGCGTGGCCTGGGACCTGCGCAAGGCCGAGCCGTACGCCGCCTATGCCGATCTGGATTTCGAGATTCCGGTCGGTCAGCGCGGCGACGTCTACGATCGCTACCTCGTGCGCATGGAAGAGATGCGCCAGAGTCTGCGCCTGATCACCCAGGTCGCCGAGAACCTGCCGGCCGGCCCGGTGCTGGCCGAGGCGCCGCAGTTCCTGCGCCCCTCCAAGGCCGAGTTTCACCGCAACATGCAGGCCATGATCCGCTATTTTCACATCACGATCCACGGCGCCTGCCCGCCGGCCGGCGAGGTCTACACCGCTGTCGAGGGGACCAAGGGCGAGGTCGGCTACTACGTCGTCAGCGACGGCGGCCCCAAGCCGATCCGCGTGCAGCTGCGCGGGCCGTCCTTCGTGAACCTCGCGGCGCTCGAGGAGATGGCGAAAGGGCAGTACCTCGCCGACCTCGTGGCGATCATCGGCAGCATCGACATCGTGCTCGGGGAGGTCGACCGGTGACGTACCCGCTCGCCCCGCCCTCGAGCACCATCTCGCCGGCGACCCGGGAGCGGCTCGCGCGGCTGCTCGCCGAGTACCCCAACAAGCCGGCCGCGCTGCTCACCGCGCTCTATCTCGTCCAGGCCGAGTGCAACCACCTCAGCGAATCGGTGCTGGACGAGTTCGCCGAGATCATGGCGATGCCCAAGTCGGTGATCTACGAGGTCACGACCTTCTATTCGCTCTACTCGACGAAGCCGGTCGGGTGCAACATCATCATGGTCTGCCAGAACCTCTGCTGTTTCCTGCGCGGCTCCGACGAGGTGGTCATGGCGATCGCCCGCGAGCTGGGGATCAAGCCCGGGGAGACCACCCCCGACGGGAAGTTCACCCTGCGTCCCGTCGAGTGCCTCGCCGCCTGCGAGCGCGCCCCGGCGATCCAGATCAACGACAAGCTCATGGGGCCGATCAGCCCCGGCCGACATTCCGGCGATTCTGGCGGAGTACCGTCGATGAGCACGCCGAGCTACATCTATCGCGACCTCGAGACGCCGGGGATCCTCGGGCTCGAGGGCTATCGCGCCGCGGGCGGCTACCAGGCCTTCGAGAAGGCGCTCAAGACGATGACCCCCCCCGAGGTGGTCGAGATCGTCAAGGCCTCGCGCCTGGTCGGCCGCGGCGGCGCGGGCTTCCCGACGGGGCTGAAGTGGGAGCTCGTCGCGCGCGAGCCCCTCTCCCCGAAGTACGTCGTCGCCAACGCCGAGGAGGGCGAGCCGGGGACCTTCAAGGACCTGCCGATCATGACCCGCATCCCGCACCGGCTCATCGAGGGCATGCTGATCGGCGCCTTCGCCGTCGGCGCCGAGGAAGGGGTCATCGTCTGCCGCGGCGAATTCATGGATCCGCAGCGCATCCTGCGCGAGGCGATCGCCGAGGCCGAGGCCGCGGGGCTGCTCGGCAAGAACATCCTCGGCACCGATTTCTCGTTCAAGCTCTGGGTCTACCGCACCGCGGGCGCCTACATCTGCGGCGAGGAGACCTCGCTGCTCGAGGCCCTCGAGGGCAAGCCCGGCATGCCGCGCATCCGCCCGCCGTTCCCGGTGAACGCGGGTTTCTGGGCGCGGCCGACGGCGCTCAACAACGTCGAGACCTTCGCCAACGTCCCGGGGATCATCCTCGAGGGCGCGGCGCCCTACGCCGCCCTCGGCACCGAGAAGAACAGCGGCACCAAGGGCTACTGCATCTCCGGCCACGTCAACAAGCCCGGCGTGTACGAAATCCCTTTCGGGGTGACGCTGCGCTCGCTGATCGACGATTACGCCGGCGGCATCCTCGACGGCCGGGCCTTCAAGGCGGTCTTCCCGGGAGGCGCATCCTCGAGTTGCCTCACGGCCGAGCACATGGATCTGCCGCTGGACTTTCACAACGTCGCCCAGGCCGGCTCGATGCTCGGCTCGGCGGCGTTCATGGTGGTCGCCGAAGGGGTCTGCATGGTGGAGGTCGCCTTGCGCCTCGCGCGCTTCTTCCGGCACGAGTCGTGCGGCAAGTGCATTCCCTGCCGCGACGGGACCTACCAGATCGTGCGCCTGCTCGAGCGCATCAAGCGCGGCGAGGCCGCCGCCTGCGAAATCGACGAGATCGTCGACCTGGCCGCCGTGATGCAGAAGGCGGCCTTCTGCGGGCTCGGCCAGGCCGCGCCGAACCCGGTGATGAGTTGCATCAAGCACTTCCGCGCGGAGTTCGAAGATCACTGCGCGGGAAAGCCCTGCACGCTGCTGGGCGGGGGGGAGAATCCGTATGGAAATCACCATTGACGGCCGCCCCCTGACGCTCGAACGCCCGGTGTCGGTCCTCGAGGCCGCCCGCCTCGTCGGCGTCGACATCCCCACGCTCTGCTGGCATCCGCGGGTCAGCGTGCTCGGCGCGTGCCGCCTCTGCATGATCGAAGTCGTCGGGATGAACCGCATGCTTGCCGCCTGCACCACCCGGGTCGCCGACAAGATGGAGATCCTCACCGACACGCCGGCGCTGCGCAAGGTGCGCCAGACGCTGCTCGAACTGCTGCTCTGCCAGCACCCGATGGACTGTCCGACCTGCGTCAAGGGCGGCGCCTGCGAACTGCAGGCCCTGGCCTACAAGTGGTCGGCCCCGGTCAACCGCTTCCCGGAGAACCCGGGGGCCTACCCGCCGGTGGAGGTCAGCCCCTTCGTCGAGCGCGACTCGCGCAAGTGCGTCCTCTGCCGCCGCTGCGTGCGCGTCTGCCACGAAGTGCGCGGCGTCACGGTGCTCGGGGCGATGCATCGCGGCCACCTCAAGGAGATCGGCACCTACTTCGCGCAGCCGCTCGACAAGGACTTCCGCGACCCCTACAACTGCGAGTTCTGCGGCGCCTGCATCGACATCTGCCCCGTCGGCGCGCTCAACAGCCGCCAGCACAAGTTCCGGGCGCGCACCTGGGAGGGCGCGCAGGTGCCGACCGTCTGCCCGTTCTGCAGCGTCGGCTGCCTGATCTCGCTCCAGGTCAAGGAGAACGAACTCGTGCAGTCGCGCCCGCGCGGCGGCGTCAACAACCAGGACCAGGCCTGTTTCCGGGGACGCTTTGCCGTCGATTTCGTGAACAGCTCCCAACGGGTGACGAGCCCTCTGCTGCGCCGCGACGGGAAACTGGTGCCGGTCGATGCCGCGACGGCGATCGCCGCCCTGGTCGGGAACGTGCGCCCCGAGATGGCGGTCACGGCCCTCGTCTCCTCCCAGCTGACCCAGGAGGAGACCGCGGACCTCCTCGACGCGATGACGCAGCTCTTTCCCCGGGGCGACGTGCGCGCAGTGTGCACGATGGGTCTCGACGCCGCGGACATCCCCCTGGGCATCGGGACCCGCCCCTGGCGCGATCTCGAGCATGCGGACCTCGTCGTGTCCGTCGGCCAGGACCTGACCCAGTTTGCTCCCGTGGCCGGGGTCCGCATCAGGACGGCGCGGCGGGCGAGCGGGGGCGGGCTCGCGGTGCTCGACGCGCGCGACACGCTCCTCGGCAGCGAAGCCGACCTCTGGCTGCGGCCGGCGGGCGCGCACCTGCCCGCGGTGCTCGCCGCCCTCGGCGGCCTGCTCGTGTCGGCGCACCCGGAGCGACTGGCGGCACGCCCGGATGCCACCCTGGAGGCGGTCTTCGCGGCTGTTTCCCCGGACGCGGTCGAGGCCGCCGCCGGTCTCGCGGCCGGGTCGCTGCGCCTGCTGGCGGCGCGGCTCGCCGCGGCGAAGACACCGATCTTTGTCGCCAACCGCGGCTGGTTCGACCCGACCGGCCAGGTCCCCCGCCTGCTCGGGGAGATCGATCGCCTGCTCTGCGGCCCCGAGGCCAAGGGAATCATCTTTCTGCGGACCGACTGCAACAGCCGCGGCACCGCGACACTCGTGTCGGCAGAGGGTCCCGAACACGATGGAGAGACGGAGATGCTGCTCGTGGTAGCCGCCGATCCGCTCGGTGCCGCGATCCCCGGCTCGACCTTCGAAACCTGGACGCGCAAGGCGAAATTCCTCGTGGTCTTCGAGTCGACGCTCACGCCCACCGCGGCGGCGGCCCATCTGGTGCTGCCGTTGCCGGCGTTTGCCGAGAAGGAGGGGACGTTCGTGGCCGGCAACGGGGTCGTCCAGCACCTCAAGGTCGCGCTGGCCGCCGCGGCCGCCGTTCCCCCGCTGCGCACGACCCTGACCAGGATTGCCGCGGGACTCGACAAGCAGGTGGTTTTCGCCGCCCCTGCGGCGGCGCGCGAGCCCAACTGGTCCCCGCCGGAGCGTCCGGTGGCGCCCGTGGCCCCGTTGTCGAACGACCAGGTGCGCTGTCTCCACCTGCGCTGGTCGCCGCTGAACGACCACCGCGTGCGTCTCGTGCCCGAGGCCGACCGGCATCTTCGTTGCACCGGCCCTCGAGGTGCACCCCGACTCCCTCGCGGCCTTCGGGCTGACCGAGGGCGGCGCGGTGCGGCTCAGTTCCGGCCCGGCCGAAGTGACGATCGCCGGTGCGCGCCGACTGGCGCACGCCCCCCGGGCAGCTCTACCTCCCGCTCGATCCGGGGAACGAGCAGCAGGCGGCTTTCGCGCGCGCGGCGGTCCGCCCCGAGGGCTGGCCGCTGGCGTGCATTCACCTGACGGGCTGCGCGCCCGCGGCGCGGGGATAGACTGGCCATGGACGCAATGACGCTGCTGCTCACGATCCTGAAGATCCTGCTGGTCCTGCTGGCGATCCCCGTCGTGGTCGGCATTTCGACGTACGCCGAGCGCAAGGTTCTCGGGCGTCTCCAGATCCGCTACGGGCCGAACCGGGCGGGGCCGTTCGGCATGCTGCAGTGGGTCGCCGACGCCGTCAAGCTGATCACCAAGGAGTACGTGGTGCCGGCCGCGGCCGACCGCTGGCTCTTCATCGCCGCCCCGCTGTTCACGCTGGTGCCGGCGGTGACGGTCTACGCGCTGATCCCGTTCGGCCGGGGGCTGGTCATCACCGACGTCAACGTCGGGCTGCTGATGCTGCTGGCCATCGGCTCGCTCTCGGTCTACGGCATCATCTTCGGCGGCTGGGCCTCGAACAGCAAGTACCCGCTGCTCGGCGCCCTGCGCGCCGCGTCCCAGATGATCTCCTACGAGCTCTCGCTCGGGCTGACGCTGGTCGGCGTCGTGCTCATGGCCGGCTCGATGAGTCTTGTCGATATCGTGCAGGCGCAGCGCTCCGTGCCGTTTTTTCTGCTGCAGCCCCTCGGCTTTGTGATCTTCCTGATCGCCGGGATCGCCGAGACCAACCGCATCCCCTTCGATCTGCCCGAGGCCGAGGGCGATCTCGGCGCCGGCTATCACACGGAGTATTCCGCCATGGGCTTCGGAATCTTTCAGCTCGGCGAGTACGCCTCCATCTGGACGATCTCGGCCCTGGCGACGACGCTGTTTCTCGGCGGCTGGCAGGGACCCGGGACGCAGAGCATGGCCTGGCTCTCGCTCGTCTGGTTCATCGCCAAGAGTTCCCTGTTCATCCTGATGTTCTACTGGCTGCGCGGGACGCTGCCCCGGTTGCGCTACGACCAGCTCATGGCCTTCGGCTGGAAGGTGCTGCTGCCGCTCTCGCTGCTGAACCTGCTGTGGGTGGCGGCCGTCACGGCCTGGAGGGCGCACGCGTGATCGGCGCGCTGGTGACAGGTTTCATGACGACGTTGCGGCACGTCTTCCGCAAGCCGATCACCATTCAGTACCCCGAGGAGCGGCGCGAGCCCTCCGCGCGCTTCCGCGGGCTGCACGCGCTGCGCCGCTACCCGGAGACCGGCGAGGAGCGCTGCATCTCCTGCTGTCTCTGCGCGAAGATCTGCCCGACCCAGTGCATCCGCCTCGTGACCTCCGGCGAAGAGCGCAAGGTCATCGACATTTACGACGTCGACCTCGGGCACTGCCTCTTCTGCGGCCTGTGCGCCGAGGTCTGTCCCGAGGAGGCGCTGGTGCTCTCGCGCCGCTACGAGGCCTCCTACTACCGGCGCGAGGAGACGATCCTGAGAAAAGACGACCTGCTGCGCCACGGGGAGGGACTCTAGCGTCATGGCTCAGTTCGTGTTCGCCCTGCTGGCCCTCGTCGCCGTCGCCGGCGCGATCGTCGTGGTCGCCGCCCGGCGGGTGGTCGCCAGCGCCCTGGCGCTCGTGCTCTGCTTTCTCGCGGTGGCGGGTCTGTTCATCCTGCAGGGCGCCGAATTCCTCGGGGCGGTCCAGATCATGCTCTACGCGGGTTCGATCGTCGTGCTCTTCGTGTTCGTCGTCATGCTCGCCAACCTGCGCGGCGACGAGAGCGGCGACTGGACCGGGCCGCGCGCGTTCGGCGCCGCGCTGCTCGGGGTCGTGGTCCTGGCGCAGCTGCTCGCGGTTTTCGCCCGCGCCCGCGGCTGGCTCGCCGCACCGAGCAACGGACTGGTCCCGGGAGAGGGGCACGTCCAGGTGCTCGGCAAGGTGTTGTTCCGCGACTATCTGCTGCCCTTCGAGATCCTCTCGGTGATCCTGCTGGCGGCGCTCTTCGGCCTGATCGTGATCGGGAGGAGGAAGTAGATGGTAGCCGTGAGCTGGTACCTGGCGCTCGGGGCGGTCCTCTTCTCCATCGGACTGGTCGGGGTGCTCGTGCGCCGGAACATCGTCGTGATGCTGATGTCCGTTGAATTGATGGTCAACGCGGTGAACCTGAACCTCGTGGCGTTCTCGAACCTGCACGCGCACTACACCGGGCTGGTTCTGGCGCTCTTCGTGATCGGTGTCGAGGCGGCCGAACTCGGTGTCGCCCTCGCGATCATCCTGGCCTGGCACCGCCACAGCGGCCGGCTCGACGCCGACAGCGCCACGCTGCTCAAGGGATAAGGAAGACGATGCTCGCTGACCGGTTGCTCTGGCTGATCCCGGCGTTCCCGTTCGCCGCGTTTCTGCTCAACGGCCTCCTCGGCCGGCGCCTGACGAAGAACGCGGCGCACTGGCCGGCGCTGGCCGCCGTCGGACTTTCCTTCTCGTGCGCGCTGCTGGTGCTCAGGCACGCCGTCGAGCACACCGCCTGGCAGGTCTCGCTGTTCACGTGGATCAAGGTCGGCGCGTTCGACGTGCCGCTCAAGCTCGCGGCCGACCCGCTGACCGCGGTCATGCTCGTCGTGGTCAGCGGCGTGAGCTTCCTGGTGCACCTCTACTCGGTCGGCTACATGCACGGCGACGGCGGCTATCCGCGGTTTTTCGCCTATCTCTCGCTCTTCACGTTCTCGATGCTGATGCTGGTGCTCTCGGGCAACTTCCTGCTGCTGTACGTCTTCTGGGAGGCCGTGGGCCTCTGCTCGTACCTGCTGATCGGCTTCTGGTTCCACAAGAAGTCCGCGGCCGACGCCGGCAAGAAAGCCTTCCTCGTCAACCGGGTCGGCGACTTCGGCTTCGCGCTCGGGATCCTGCTGCATCGTCGTGAACACCGGGACCGTCGACTATCAGGAGGTCTTCAGGCTGGTCCCGCAGCTGCCGCAGGCCACGGTGACCCTGATCTGCCTGCTGCTCTTCGTCGGCGCCGCGGGCAAGTCCGCGCAATTCCCGCTGCACGTCTGGCTCCCCGACGCCATGGAGGGCCCGACGCCGGTCTCGGCGCTGATCCACGCCGCGACGATGGTCACGGCCGGCGTCTACATGGTGGCCCGCTGCAACGCGCTTTTTTCGGCCTCCCCGACCGCGATGCAGGTCGTCGCGGTCGTCGGCACGCTGACCGCCGTGATGGCCGCCGCGATCGCGCTGACCCAGACCGACCTGAAGCGGATCATGGCCTACAGCACGGTGAGCCAGCTCGGCTTCATGTTCCTGGGGCTCGGCGTGGGCGCCTGGGCCGGGGCGATCTTCCACCTCTTCACGCACGCCTTCTTCAAGGCGCTGCTCTTCCTCGGGTCGGGCAGCGTCATGCACGCGATCGGCGGGGACTGCGACATCACGCGCCAGGGTCGCCTCGCCCGGCACATCCCCTGGACGACGACCACCTTCATCGTCGGGTCGCTCGCGCTCGCCGGCATCTTCCCGTTCGCGGGCTTCTTCAGCAAGGAGATGATCCTCGGCGGCGGCCTTCGCCGGGCACCACTACGTGCTCTTCGGCTTCGCGGTGCTCGCCGCCGGCGGCACGGCCTTCTACGTCACCCGGGCGGTCGTACTCGGTCTTCTTCGGGCGGCGCGACGCCGACGTGCTGCAGGCGGCGGCCTCCGGCCAGGGCGGTCACGACCCGCACGGGGACGCAGGGCACGGCGGCCACGGCCACGGCGCCGGCGCGCACGAGTCGCCGTGGGTGATGCTCGCCCCGCTGGTGATCCTCGCGGCGATGTCGTTCATCGCCGGCTGGCCGCTCGAGCACGGCTTCGTCGAGTTCCTCGGACGCGTGTTGCCGGCGGCGGAGCACGGCGAGGTCCCCGGGGCGCACCTCGCGGAGGCGATCGCGATCGGCCTGGCGCTCGCCGGCGTCCTCCTCGGCTGGCTGGTCTACCAGAAGGGGGCCGTCGACCCGGACCGCATCGCGGCCGCCTGGCCGCGGCTCTACGCGCTCTCGCTGAACAAGTTCTACATCGACGAGTTGTACGATGCCGCGATCGTCCGCCCGCTGCTGGCCCTGGCGCGCTGGGCGCTGCGTTTCGACCTCGACGTGATCGACGGGATCGTCAACGGCGTCGCCGCAAGCGCACGCGGCTGGGGCGCCGCGCTGGCCCGGCTTCAGACCGGTCGGGTGCGCGATTACCTGCTCTTCATGGCGCTCGGCCTGGCCGCAGTTCTCGGCGTGTTGTTGTGGCGATAGGGGAGAGAGCGTGAACGAATCTCCGTTTCCGATCCTGAGCGTGCTGGTCTTCGGGCCCGTGGCCGGCGCACTGGCCCTGGCATTCCTGCCCGAGGCGCGCGTGCGGCTGGTGCGCGGACTCTCCCTCGCGGTGACGCTCGCAGTGTTCGCGCTCTCCCTCGGGCTCTGGACGGGATTCGCGCCGCGCGGGGGCTTCCAGTTCGTCGAGCGGCTGAGCTGGATCCCCGCCCTCGGCGCCGAGTACCACCTCGGGGTCGACGGGCTGAGTCTGCTGCTCGTGCTGCTCACCGCGCTGCTCGGCCCGGTGGTGGTGCTCTTCTCCTGGGAGCACGTCCGGGTGCGCGAAAAAGCCTACTACGCCACCCTGCTCTTCCTCCAGGCCGGTCTGACGGGCGTGTTCGTGACCCTCGATCTCATGCTCTTTTACGTCTTCTGGGAGGCGATGCTCATCCCGATGTTCCTGCTCATCGGCATCTGGGGCGGGCCGCGCCGGATCTACGCCTCGGTGAAATTCTTCCTCTACACCCTCGCCGGGAGCCTGCTGATGCTCGCCGCGATGATCGCGGTCTACCTGCACCACGGCGCGCGCACCGGCGTCTACACCTTCGACCTCGTGGCGCTCACGCAGCTCTCGTACCCGCCGCAATTGCAGGTCTGGGCGTTCCTCGGCTTTTTCGTGGCTTTCGCGATCAAGGTGCCGCTGGTGCCTTTTCACACCTGGCTGCCCGACGCCCACGTCGAGGCGCCGACGGCCGGTTCGGTGGTGCTCGCCGGCGTGCTGCTCAAGATGGGGACCTACGGCCTGATGCGCTTCTCCCTGCCGCTGTTCCCCGACGCCAGCCGCTACTTCGCCCCGGAAGTGCTGACCCTGGCCGTCGTGGGCATCATCTACGGGGCGGTCCTCGCGCTCGCGCAGGACGATCTCAAGAAGCTCATCGCGTACTCCTCGATCTCGCATCTCGGGTTCGTCGTCGCGGGGATTTTCTCCTTCGATCCGCGCGGCGAGGCCGGCGCGGTCCTCCAGATGGTCGGCCACGGCCTGATCACCGGCGCGCTCTTCCTCTGCGTCGGCATGGTCTACGAGCGGACGCACCAGCGTTCGATCCCGCTGCTCGGCGGCCTGGCGCACCGGATCCCGGTCTACGCGACGCTGCTGGCCTTCTTCGCCCTCGCGTCGCTCGGGCTGCCCGGCCTGGCCGGGTTCGTCGGCGAGTTCCTGATCCTGATCGGGGTTTTTGCCGCGGCGCCGTTTTTTGCGGTCGGGGTCGCCGTCGGCATCGTCCTCGGGGCCGCCTACCTGCTCTGGATGGTCCAGCGCGTGATCTTCGGGACGCTCCCGGAGAAGTACGCGGGCTTGCGCGACTTGTCGGCGCTCGAGGTTCTCGCCCTCGCCCCGCTCGTGGTGCTGACGATCTGGATCGGCGTCGCCCCGCGGCCGTTCCTGCAGGTAATCGAGAGTGCCATTCCGGCACTGCTCTCCCGCTGATGGCACGCGAGGGACTGATGAAGCGGACGAGCGAAACGAGGGGGCTGCGATGAACGACATCCTGACGGCCTGCGGCCCGGAGTTCCTGCTCCTCGGTGCCGTTGCCTTGATCACGGTGCTCGAGGCCGTCTGGCCGGCGCGCGGCCTGCGGGTCAAGGTGTTTTTCGGTCTGGCAGCGCTGGCCGGCGCTTTCCTGCTCCTGCCCGCCACGGGATCCGTGGCGCCGGAAATGCTCGCGGGGCTCTGGTCGGGCGACCGGCTCTCCGTGGTCTTCAAGCTCGTCATCCTCCTTGCGGCCATACTGTCGCTCTTCATGTCGGCCGACGAGATCGGCAAGCGCTCGGCCGCCGGCGGCGAATTCGTGATCCTGGTGCTTCTCGCCGCCGTCGGGATGATGATCATGGTTTCGGGCGTCGATCTGATCGTGATCCTCCTCGGGCTGGAATTGATGGCCGTGAGCTTCTACATCCTCGCGGGATTCACCTGGGTTCGCGAGACGACCACCGAGGGTGCGCTCAAGTACGTGATCTCCGGACTCTTCGCCTCGGCGCTGCTGATGTACGGCATCTCGCTGGTCTACGGGGCCACCGGGACGACCGGCCTGGAGCGGCTGGCCACGGTGGCGCGCGGCGGCGAGGCCGACTCGCTCGTGCTCGCCGGGCTCGCGTTCATCGCCTGCGGGCTGGCGTTCAAGATGGGGGCCGCGCCGTTCCAGATGTGGATGCCGGACGTGCTCGAGGGCGCGCCGACCCCGGTCGCCGGGTATCTTGCGGTCGGGCCCAAGGTCGCGGTTCTCGCGGTCGCGACCCGGGTCTTCGCCGCCGGGTTTCCCGGGTGGTTCGCGCTCTGGGGTCCGGTCTGGTGGTCGCTGGCCGCGCTGACCATCCTCTGGGGGAATCTCGCCGCCCTGGCCCAGGACAGTCTCAAGCGCATGCTCGCCTACTCGAGCGTCGCCCACGTCGGTTATCTGCTCGTCGCCGTGGTGTCGTCCGGGAACAACCCCGAGGCGACGGGGCCGCTGGCCTTCTATCTGCTGGCGTACACCTTCATGAATCTCGGCGCCTTCGGGGCGCTGCTCTGGTTCGAGCGTGCGACGGGCACGGAGCTCTCCTGGCGCGATCTCGCCGGCTTCGGTCGCCGCTACCCCGCGATGGGGGCGCTCTTTGCGTTGTTCCTCCTCTCGCTCGCCGGTATCCCGCCGACGGCCGGATTCCCCGCAAAACTCTGGGTGTTCCTCGAAGGCTGGCACTCCGGTTACCAGGGCCTGGTTCTGGTGGCCCTCCTCGGCAGTGCGCTTGGAGCCTACTACTATCTGCGTGCGGTCTATGCCTTGTATCTGCTGCCCGATCCCGAGGGCGCTGCGGTCGAGCCTGCTCCCGCCGGCTTCACCCTGCTGACCTATGCGATCATGCTGGCCGCCGTTGGCACGGTGATCGCCGGGGTTCTGCCGCGGTTCTTCATCGAGCTCGCCGCCCAGGCCGTAGTCGGCTGACGGGGGTGCGGAACCCCTTCCGGGTCGGACCGACTGCTCGCCGGGAACGTGCCGCCCTGGAGAAGATACGGTCGACCCCGCAGCCTGCACGGGAACAGCACGTCCAGGAACTGCGATGACCAAACCGCAATCGTTTCCCCGTGAGCCGGGGCTGCTCGGCATCATCGGCAACCCGGTGCGCGCATCGCTCTCTCCCGCCATGCAGCAGGCCGCGTTGCGTCGTCTGAAGCTCGATGCCTGCTATCGGGCCTTCGAGATCGCGCCCGATCAGCTGCGTACCGTGCTGCGCGCGCTTCCGCCACTCGGGTTCTGGGGGATCAACGTCACCATACCTTACAAGGAAAAGGTGCTGCCGTTTCTCGATCAGATCGACGCTGGTGCAGCCGCGATCGGCGCGGTGAACACCGTCGTGGTCCGGGGAGGGAGATTGCTCGGGTACAACACCGACGCCGAGGGGTTTCGCATGGCGTTGGAGCTCGGGGGGCGGACCGCTCTTCCCGGCGCTCGGGTCCTCGTCGTCGGCGCGGGCGGCGCGGCGCGCGCGGTGTCGTTCGCCTGCCTGGACGGCGGTTGCCGCTCGCTGCTGATCGCCAACCGCTCCGGAGCCCGGGCCCGGTCGCTCTGCCGGACGCTGCGCGTGAATTTTCCCGCAGCCGACATCGCCGCTGTCTCGACCGGGGAGCCGGACTGGCCGCGCCGGGCGGAGGCCTGCGGCGTCGTCGTGAACACCACCCCGTTGGGCGGCCGACCGGATGACCCGCCGCCTGTCCCGCTGGCCGCGCTGCGGCGGGGCCAGACGGTCATGGACATCGTCTACCGTCCCCGCCGCACCCCGTTGCTCATTGCCGCCAAAGCCGCCGGCGCCAGAACCGTAGACGGCTTGCAGATGCTCCTGCACCAGGGGGCGCTGGCCTTCGCGCACTGGACGGGTCGGGAGGCTCCGTCCGCGGTCATGCGCCGGGCGCTTGCGGTTGCTGCCGCACGTGCCGAGCGACGCGTAACACTCCTCTAACCTTGACTTTTCCCCGCTTGCGGGTTATATGAAAAGACAGTGTCAACACACACGGAACGCGTGGGCATTCATTCTCGACAGCAGCGAGGGATGGGGGGGGTGTGGCGCTAAAACTTGGTGATATGCTCCGTGAGCAGGGGCTCATCACGGAGGAACAGCTGCGCAAGACGCTCGAGCAGCAGAAGTCCGCCGGCGGCAGACTCGGGTATCATCTGGTCCAGATGGGTTTTGTCACCGAGGAGCAGGTCACCTCCTGCCTCTCGCGGCAGTTCGGCGTCCCCTCGGTCAACCTCGCCAGTTACGGCATCGACCGCGAAGTGATCAAGCTCGTTCCCGATGGAAGTCGCCAAGAAGTACCTGATCATGCCCATCAGCCGCGTCGGCATGACCCTCACCGTTGCGATGGCCGACCCCTCAAATGTCTTTGCCATCGACGACATCAAATTCATGACCGGCTACAACATCGAAGCCGTGGTCGCCGCCGAGGCCGGCGTCATCGACGCCATCAAGAAGAACTACGGCGGTTCCACCGCGCTCGAGCCGCTCGATTCGAAGAAGCGAGTCGGTCGACGGCAAGGACTATGCCCTTTCCGACGAAGAGCTCAGTTCCGACTTCGCCGAGATGGACGCCGACGGCCCGGTCGTCGACGTCGACGACTTCGACAAGCTCGTGACCGGCGCCGTCGACAACGTCGAAGTCGTCGAGGAGGAGTTCGAGGAGAAGGGCATCCAGGACGTCGACGCGCCGATCGTCAAGCTCGTGAACGGCATCCTGATCAAGGCGATCAAGCTCGGCGTCAGCGACATCCACATCGAACCGTACGAGAAGTCCTTCCGCGTGCGCTACCGCCTCGACGGCGTGCTGCGCAAGGCGATGGGGCTGCCGCTGACGATCCGCAACGCGATCATCTCGCGCATCAAGATCATGGCGCGGCTCGACATCGCCGAGCGGCGCCTGCCGCAGGACGGCCGCATCAAGCTCAAGCTCGGCAAGAAGCGCGACATGGACTTCCGCGTCTCGGTCCTGCCGACGCTCTTCGGCGAAAAAGTCGTCATGCGTCTTCTCGACAAGGGGAACCTGCAGCTCGACATGACGAAGCTCGGCTTCGAGGAGCGCGCGCTCGACGATTTCCAGAACGCGCTGAAAAAGCCGTTCGGCATGGTCCTGGTCACCGGCCCGACCGGCAGCGGCAAGACCACGACGCTCTACTCCGCGCTGCACCAGCTCAACCAGATCAGCGAGAACATCATGACCGCGGAGGACCCGGTCGAATTCAACCTCGCGGGCATCAACCAGGTGCAGATGCACGAGGAGATCGGCCTGAACTTCGCGGCCGCGCTGCGATCGTTCCTGCGGCAGGACCCGGACATCATCATGGTCGGCGAGATCCGCGACTACGAGACCGCCGAGATCGGCGTCAAGGCGGCGCTGACCGGACACCTCGTGCTCTCGACCCTGCACACGAACGACGCGCCCGGGACCATCAACCGCCTCCTCAACATGGGCATCGAGCCGTTCCTCGTTTCCTCCTCGGTCATCGTGATCGTCGCCCAGCGACTGTTGCGCCGGATCTGCTCGGGCTGCAAGGCGCCGGTCGACGTCAATCCGCAGGCGCTCATCGAGATCGGCTTCAAGCCCGAGGAGGCCGAGACGATTACGGTCCACCACGGCACCGGCTGCGCGATCTGCTCGAACACCGGCTACAAGGGGCGGGTCGCGCTGTACGAGGTCATGGCCATTTCCGAGCGCATCCGCGACCTGATCCTCCAGGGCGCGAGCACCGGCGAAATCAAGGCGGCCGCGATCGAGGGCGGCATGTACACCCTGCGGCGCAGCGGCCTGGAGAAGGTCCGGATCGGGCAGACCACGATCGAGGAAGTGATCCGCGTCACGTTTGCCGACTAGGGGTGCATCTGCTAGACTGCGGGCAGGCAGAGAGGCACACGGGGGGACGGTCATGGTCAGTTTGCACGAACTTCTCAAGGAGATGATCGAGAAGGGGGCTTCCGATCTCCACATCACGACCGGCACATCCCCGATGCTGCGCATCGACGGGGCGATCACGCCGGTGAAGGCCGTCGAGCCGCTCAACGCCGCCGACACCAAGCGCGTCTGCTACAGCATTCTCACCGACGCCCAGAAGTACAAGTTCGAGGAGGAGGACGAGCTGGACCTCTCCTTCGGGGTCAAGGGCCTCTCGCGTTTCCGCGCCAACATCTTCATGCAGCGCGGCGCCGTCGCGGCGGCCATACGGACGATCCCCTTCAAGATATTGACGTTCGAGGAACTCGGCCTGCCGCGGATCATCAGCGAGCTGTGCAACAAGCCCAAGGGGCTGGTGCTGGTCACCGGCCCGACCGGGAGCGGCAAGTCCACCACGCTGGCGGCGATGCTCGACAAGATCAACACCGAGCGCGCCGAGCACATCATGACCGTCGAGGACCCGATCGAGTACCTGCACCATCACAAGAAGTGCATCGTGAATCAGCGCGAGGTGCACGCCGACACGAAGAGCTTCAAACTGGCGCTCAAGTACGTCCTGCGGCAGGATCCCGACGTCGTGCTCATCGGTGAGATGCGCGACCTGGAAACCATGGAGGCCGCCCTCACCGTTTCGGAGACCGGGCACCTCTGTTTCGCCACCTTGCACACGAACTCCTGCCTGCAGAGCATCAACCGCATCATCGACGTGTTCCCCCAGCACCAGCAGTCGCAGGTCCGGGCCCAGCTCTCGTTCGTGCTCGAGGGCGTGATCTCCCAGCAGCTCCTGCCGAAGGCGAGCGGCCGCGGGCGCGCCGCCGCGATCGAGGTCATGATTCCGAACGTGGCCATCCGCAACCTGATTCGCGAGGACAAGATCCACCAGATCTACGGCATGATGCAGGCCGGACAGACGAAGTTCGGCATGCAGACGATGAACCAGGCCCTCTTCGGGCTCTACACGAAGCGTCAGATCACCTATGATGAGTGCATCGGCCGCTCGTCGGACGTCGACGAACTGATCCAGATGATCCAGCGCGGGGCGGGCGGACCGCCGGGCGCTGGCGCGGCGCAGCGACGGTAGGCCGGTTGCGGGGACGCGCGGCCGGGGGAAGGCGGGAGGAACACGATGCCGATATTTCAGTTTAAGGGCAAGAACCGGTCCGGTGCCGTCCAGAAGGGCGAGATCGAGGCCGCCGACCTGAACGCCGCCAGTGCCTTGGTGCGCCGCCAGGGGGTTGCCGGGGCCTCGATCAAGCCCAAGGCCAAGGCCTTCGAGATCAAGATCCCCGGGATGCAGCCCGAGGTGAGCGAGAAGGACCTGGTGACCTTCACCCGCCAGTTCGCGACGATGATCGACGCCGGTTTGCCGCTGGTCCAGTGCCTCGAGATTCTCGGCAGCCAGTCCGACAACAAGACTTTTGCGACGGTGATCCACAAGGTCCGGACCGATATCGAGGGCGGGGCGACGTTCGCCGAGGCGCTGCGCAAGCACCCCAAGGCTTTTCCCGAACTGTACGTGAACATGGTGGCGGCGGGTGAGGCCGGCGGTATCCTCGACACCATCCTCAACCGGCTCGCGGCGTACATCGAGAAGTCGATGGCCCTCAAGAAGAAGGTCAAGAGCGCGATGGTCTACCCCTCGGTCGTCATCGTCGTCGCCATCGGGGTCGTGGTCCTGATGCTGCTCTTCGTCATCCCGACCTTCGAGAAGATGTTCCAGGACTTCGGCGGCACGCTCCCCGGGATCACGCAGTCGGTCATCGACCTGAGCAAGTTCCTCCAGAACTACTGGTGGGTCATCGGCGGCGGCATTGCCGCGTTCATCTTCGGGTTCAAGCGCTACCGTGCTTCCAAGGTCGGCGAGCGCCAGACTGGACGGCATGGCGCTCAAACTCCCCGTCATCGGCATCGTCGTGCGCAAGGTCGCGGTCGCGAAGTTCACCCGGACGCTCGGGACGCTCATCTCCAGCGGCGTGCCGATCCTCGACGGACTCGAGATCGTGGCCCGCACCGCCGGCAACAAGATCATCGAGGAGGCCATCATCAAGACGCGCCAGGCGATCTCCGAGGGCAAGACGATCGCCGAACCGCTGGCGCAGACCAAGGTCTTTCCGCCGATGGTCGTTCAGATGATCGGCGTCGGCGAATCGGCCGGCGCGCTGGACACCATGCTCAACAAGATCGCGGATTTCTACGACGACGAAGTCGACACCGCCGTCGGCGACCTTTCGTCGATGCTCGAACCGTTCATCATGGTCTTCCTCGGGTTTGCCCTCGGCTACATCGTGATCGCGATGTACCTGCCGATCTTCAAGCTCGCCAGCACAATCGGCTAGCGCGGGCACCGCGTGAAGGACCACCGGGGAACTCCCGCGGCGCGGTCGGGAGCCGCGCCCGACCTCACGGGGCGCATCCGGTGGTGGATGATCCTGCGCCTGACGGTGGCGACCGTCATCCTGATCGTTTCGATTCTGCTGCAGATGCGCGAAGGGGCGGAGTTCTTCTCGACCCCGATGCGCGGTCTGTATCTCTTCGCGGGGCTCGCCTACCTGCTCGCGATCGTCTACGCCGTCCTCGAGCGCCGGGTCCGCGACCAGGTCCGGTTCGCCATCGTCCAGATTGCCGGGGACCTGGTGCTGCTCTCGGGAATCGTCCTGATCACCGGCGGGGCGGCAAGCCCGTTTATCATCCTCTACTTTCTGGTCATCATCGGCGCCGGCATCCTCTTCTACCGCGTGGGGAGCATGCTCGCGGCCGCGGCGAGCGCGGTGCTCTACGGCATCGCCGTCGCCGCGCCGCTGCGTCCCGCGGGTGGCCGTTTTCATCGACCCCGAGGGCACGACGCTCGCGCTGGGCCGGGCGGCCGTCGGGTACCGTCACCTGCTCGCGGTCTTCAGTTTCTTTCTCGTGGCATTTCTCGCGAGCTATCTCGCCGAGTCGCTGCGCCGCGTGGGCGAGGAGCTCAGCCAGACCAGTGCGTCGCTCGCCGACCTCGAGCGGCGCAGCGAGCACATCCTGCAGAGCATCGCCAGCGGTCTGATGACCACCGACCTGGAGGGCCGCATCACCTACTGCAATCGCGCCGCGGAGCGCATCGCCCAGGTGCAGGCCTCGGCCGTGGTCGGGTGCTCTTTCAACGAGGTCTTCAGGCTGCCCGCCGGGCTCGACCCGTGGCGGGACCCGAAGACGCTCGCGGGCGCGCCGCTGCGCCTCGAGGGCCTGATCGACGGCCGCGTCGACGACCACCTGCTCGGCATGACGTTCTCGCCCCTCCACGACGATCGGGAAGGCGTGGCCGGGATCATCTGCGCCTTCCAGGACCTGACCCGGATTCGCCAGATGGAGCAGCAGGTGCGCCGCTCCGACCGTCTGGCCGCGATCGGCGAGCTGGCCGCGGGGATGGCCCACGAGATCCGCAACCCGCTGGCTTCGCTCAGCGGGTCGATCACGATGCTCCGGGAGGAGCTTCAACTCGAAGGCACGGGGCGCGAGTTGATGGAGATCGTCACCGGCGAGATCTCCCGGCTCGACGCGCTCATCACCGATTTTCTCGGCTTTGCCAGCCCGCGCGAGCCGCTCGTGTCCCGGACCGACCTCGGCGCCCTCGCGCGCGAGACGGCGACACTGCTGCGCCAGTCGCACCAGGCTCCGTGGCGGGTCGAGGTCATCGAAAAGGACGAACTCCCGGCCGTCGCCGAAGTTGATCCCGATCTGGTGCGGCAGGTCTTCTGGAACCTGTCGCGCAACGCCATCGAAGCGATGCCCGGGGGGGGGCTGCTCGAGATCGTCGTCACGGCGACTCCCGACACGGTGACCGTCGCGTTCGTGGATTGCGGCGGCGGGATCCCCGCCGCCGCGATGCCGAGGATCTTCACGCCGTTTTTCTCGACCAAGGAGCGCGGCACGGGCCTCGGCCTGGCGATCGTCTTCAAAATCGTCGAAGCTCATCGCGGGCGCGTCGATGTGGAAAGTGCCCCGGGCAGCGGCACCACGGTGCAGGTCGTCCTTCCCGTCAGGCAGCCCGAATCCCGGGTGGCGGTGATGCTCGGGGGTGCGGCGTGAGCGGTGCTCGGCGCATTCTCGTCGTCGATGACGAACCCGGCATCCGCAAGGTGCTTTCGTTGATGCTCGCCAAGGAGGATTGTGCTGTTTCCGTGGCCTCGGGACGCGCCGACCTCGAGCGTCTGCTTGCCGGCGAACCCTACGATCTGGTGGTCACGGACATGCGCATGCCCGACATCTCCGGGCTCGAGGTGCTGGAGATCGTGCGGCGAGCGGGAGCCGGGCGCCCGGATGCTGGTGATGACGGCCTTCCCCTCGGCGGACGCGACGATCGAGGCGATCCAGAAGGGTGCGGTCGACTACATCATCAAGGAGGGCGACTATCTCGGCCGAATCCGCCTGTTCGTGCGCGAAACGCTCGCGCGCAGCCGCGACGAGGGCGGGGGAGCGGCCGTGATGGAAGTGCGGGGCGAGGCGCGCACCGACTTTCTCATCGGCGACAGCCCGGCGCTCGCTGGAGATTTTCAAGATCATCGGCCGGGTCGCCGGCCGCAAGAGCACCGTGCTGATCACCGGGGAGAGCGGAACCGGCAAGGAGCTGGTCGCCCGCGCGATCCACGCGCACAGCCCGCGCCGCGCCCACCCGCTGGTGTCGATCAACTGCGGCGCCCTGACCGAGACGCTCCTCGAGAGCGAGTTGTTCGGGCACGTCAAGGGCTCGTTCACCGGCGCGGTCGGGCGACAAGAAGGGTCTCTTCGAGGCCGCGGACGGGGGCACGCTCTTTCTCGACGAAATCGGCGAGACGAGCAAGGCGGTGCAGGTCAAGCTGCTGCGGGTGCTGCAGGAGGAGCAGGTGCGTCGCGTGGGCGACACCCGGGACATCCCCGTCGACGTGCGCATCATCGCCGCCACGAACCAGGACCTGGCCGCGCTGATCCGCGAGGGGACGTTCCGCGAGGACCTCTACTTCCGCCTCAACGTCATCCCGATCCAGGTGCCGCCCCTGCGCGACCGGACCGAGGATTTGCCGAAGCTCGTCCTCTACTTTGTCGGAAAATACGGGGCGAGCAGCAGCGGCCGCGGCATCGAAGTCCGAGCCGATGCGCTGACGGCGCTCTCCGGCTACCCCTGGCCGGGCAACGTGCGCGAGCTCGAAAACGTCGTCGAGCGCGTGATCGCGATGAATCCCGGCGATGCGATCACCGTCGAGACGCTGCCGGATTTCGTTCGCGCCGGGGCGCATCCTGCCGCCGCGCGCGACGCCGGACATCCCGCCCGACGGGATCAACCTCGAGGCGGCGGTGAACGAGTTCGAGAAGCAGCTCGTGATCAAGGCGCTGCAGCTGGCGGGGGGGCGCCGCGCGGAGGCCGTGCGGCTGCTGGGACTCACCGACCGCACCCTGCGCTACCGCCTGGACAAGTACGGCCTGTAGCATGCCGCTGAAAAGGGCCCATCTGCGGCGTTGGGCTTCGCCCGTCTCCCTGCGGCGGCCGCCAGGCCGCCTCGTTCCGTCAGGACTCGCCCGCCTTGCATCTGGACCTTTGAGCGGCATGTCCCGCGGCACGTGGGAGACGCGACCTCGCAAGGAGGGCCTGCCGGTGGGGTTCTGGCTGGCGCTGGCCGTCGGGCTTGGCTCTGCGGGTCTGGTATTTCTCCGACCTGGTCGCGCAGCCCTGGTTCGGCTACCCGCTGGTCGACGCCCTGACCTTCGACCGCACGGCGCTCGGCATCCTGCGGGACGGCTACCAGGGCGCCTTCTCGCGGCCGCCGCTCTACCCGCTCTTCCTCGCCGTCGTCTACCGCATGTTCGGCCACAGCGCGGCCGCGGTCGTCTGGGTTCAGTTCGCCCTCGGTCTCGCGGCGCTGGTGCCGGCGTACCGCCTCGGGGAGCGCTGGTTCGGCGGGCGGGCGGCGCTGGCCGGTGTCTGGATCGGTGCCTGCTATCCGCTGCGGATCTTCTTCGAAGCCGAGACGCTCGACGTCACGCTTTTCGCCTTCCTCTTTCTCGCTGCGACCTGGAAGCTGTGGCAGGCGCTCGAGGAGCGTTCCCTGGCGCGGGTGTTTCTCGCGGGGCTGCTCTACGGCGTTGCGGCGCTCGCCCGGCCGAACGTGCTGATCGCGCTGCCGTTCATCGCCGCCGGAATCGCCTTCGCCTGCCGGGTCGGATTGAGGCGGCTCCCCGCGCTGGGCGCGGTCGGCGCGCTGGGCGTCGTCCTTGCGATTGCCCCGGCAGCCAGCCACAACTGGCGCGCCGAGGGCGCCTTCATTCCGGTGGCGGCAAACGGCGGCGTGAATTTCTTTCTCGGTAACGAGCGTGGCGCGTCCGGGCTCACCCCCGTGCCCCCCGGATTGCGCTGGGAGCAGACGATGATCCGTCCGTTGCGCGCGGGTCGGTATTCGCTCTCCGAGCAGGATCGCTGGTGGTACGCGCGGGCCGCCGAAGAGATCGGCGCCGCGCCCGGACGCTGGTTGGAGTTGCTCGGGACAAAGACGGCGCTTTTCCTGAACGCGGCCGAGTCGAGCAACAACAAGGCGCTCGGTCACTTCACCGCGATCTCCTTTCCGGTCCGGCACTACCGGTGGTGGTTCGGTGCCCTGGTCTGCCTGGCGCTTGCGGGGTTGGTGACTCGACCCGGCGGCGCGGCGGTCTGCTTACGCTTCTGTCACTGCGGGATTCTGCATTTCAGTCGTCCTCTTCTTCGTCAGCGGACGCTACCGGCTGCCCCTCGTGCCGCTGCTCGCACCGGCCGCCGCCGCCGGGGTCGGCGAGCTGCGCCACGCGATCCGCTCACGGAACGGTCTTCGCGCCATCGGGTTGGCCGCACTCTGTTGCGCAGCAGCTCTCGGCGTTTTCCCCGACTGGTTCGGAGCCGGACGCGAGCGGATCGATGCCGACTTTCAGATGGGGCAGGTCTTCCTGATGCGCGGCGAACCGAAGCGCGCTCTTGCTTCTCTGGAGCTGGCCCGTGCCGCCGACCCGCAGAATCCCGACGTGCTGAACTCGCTCGGGGCGGCCCGCGTCGGCCTCGGCGATCTCGACGGCGCCGAGACCGCGTACCGCCAGGCGCTCGCGCTGGGCGATTTCGGAGAAATCTGGTTCAACCTCGGCGTCGTTGCCGAACGTCGCGGCGCCGGGCACGCTGCGGCTGCGGCCGAGTGTTACCGGCGGGCCATCGCGATCAACCCCGCAGACGGTCGCCCCCGCGCCAACCTCGCCGCCCTCGAGGCTACGGGAGAGGCGCTGGGCGACCGCGTCGATGAAGGCTGCGGTGTCGACCCAGGAGTCGCGCGGCGGGTCCATCGTGCCGTGGATGATCCGCGCCAGATCCCGGGTCATCGTGCCGCCGGTGATCGTCCCGATGACCGCGGCCTCGATCCGGTCGGCGAACGCGCTGACCGCCGGCGTCCCGTCCAGCTCGCCGCGCTTTCTCAGCGCGCCGGACCACGCGAAGATCGTGGCGACCGAGTTCGTGCTCGTCGTCTTGCCGGCGAGGTGATCCTTGTAGTGCCGGGTCACGGTGCCGTGCGCCGCCTCGTACTCGAACTTCCCGTCGGGTGAAACGAGCACCGAGGTCATCATCCCCAGCGAGCCGAAGCCGGCCGCCACCATGTCGCTCTGCACGTCGCCGTCGTAGTTCATCAGCGCCCAGAGGATGCCGCCCTCGTGCTTCACGATCTGCGCGACCGCGTCGTCGATCAGCAGGTAGCGGTACGCGATCCCGGCGGCCTTGAAGTCCGCGGCGCGCGCGGCGGCCTCCTCGGCGAAGATCGTCTTGAAGAAGGTGTGGTAGGTCTTGCTGATCGTGTCCTTGGTCGCGAACCAGAGGTCGACCCGCTCGGAGAGCGCGTAGCCGAGGCAGGCCTGCGCGAAGGAGCGGATCGATTTCTCGGTGTTGTGCATCCCCATGACCACGCCGGGGCCCTTGAAGTCGTGGATCGTGATGCGCACCGGCTCGCCGCCGCCCGCCGGCGTGAAGACCAGCTCGGCCGTGCCGGGGCCGGGCACCTGGTACTCGCGGTTGTTGTAGATGTCGCCGTAGGCGTGGCGGCCGATCGCGATCGGCTTGACCCAGCTCTTGACCGCGGTCGGGATGCCGGGACAGATGATCGGCTTGCGAAAGACCGTTCCGTCGAGCGCGCTGCGGATCGCGCCGTTCGGGCTCGGCCAGGCCTTCTTGAGCTTGTGCTCGGCGACCTGGGCCATGCTCGGGGTGATCGTCGCGCACTTGACCCCGACGCCGTGCCGGGCGATGGCCGCAGCGGCGTCGAACGTGACCTTGTCGTCCGTCGCGTCGCGGTGCGGGAGGCCGAGATCGTAGTACTCGAGCCGCACGTCGAGAAACGGCAGGATCAGCTTGTCCTTGACGAGCTGCCAGATGATGCGGGTCATCTCGTCGCCGTCGAGCTCGACGAGCGGGTTCTTCACGGTGATCTTCGTCATGTCATGTTCCTCTCGGTTGCTTGGGGTTATGTTTGTACCAGAAATCCCGGCAGGAGAACAGGGAATACCGCTTCGCCGTCGGGAAAACCGAGGAACTTCGCGGGTCCAGGAATATCGGGGACAGCAGGCTCGCGGTCTGCGACGAAACGGCTGCGGCTCTACGGCAATTGCTGAGAATCCGGTACCTGCAACTCTGCTGCCAACGACTGCTGGTCTACGTACGCGGGGCGACTGGGATCCGGGTTGACGCGCCGGATGTACACGGCCTCGATCCGCGACGGATAGCGCTCCCGGATCGCCCGGAAAACTTCCGGGTCACGCTCGCCGTCGTCGCCGACCAGGACGAACCGCGCCGCGGGGAGATCCGCGAGGATCCGTTCGATTCGTGCGAGCTTGTAACGCTCCTGATCGAGCAGCGGGTCGCCCCCCGCGCCGTCGGTGATTTTCTTGGCGACGATCACTCCGGTCGGGAATCGGTTGTGCTCGAGGAAGGAGCGGATGGTCGGGACCAACTGCCGCGGCGCAGCGGTCAGATACATCACCGGCGCGGTCTCGGGCAGTGCGTTTCGCGCGAGGATCGCGTGGTAAAACTCGGCGACCCCCGGCACCGGCAGGCGTTGGAGGTGATTTTCGAGCAGTGAGTGCCGCAGCAGCCGTGAGAGGTCCTCCACCTCGGAGACGACCACCGTATCGTCGACGTCCGAGATGATCCCGAGCGTCTCCCCGGGCGGCAGAATCAGCAGGGAGGCGTCGGTGCTGACGGCGCCCCCTGCGACTTCGATCAGCACCGGATTCCAGCCGGTGCGCGCTTGCGGCGGGGTCTCACCGGCCAGAGTGAAATACCCCTCCTTGTCGCTGTGCAGCTGCCACGTGCGGGAAGCGAACTTCAGCAGCAGCGGGGTGCCCTTGAGCTCCTCGACGCGCAGCGCGCGCAGGCTGCGCCAGAAATTGACGAGCCAGGAGTCAGAGAACCGCGGTTCGCCAACGTCATGGCGTTCGGCGATCCGCCCCTCGAGCCTGAAGCGTTCCTGCGTGCCGTAGGCGTGATGGATGGCGATCACGATTTCCTCGTCGGCCAGCGCCAGGCTCGCGAGGGACGCGAAGGCGACGAACGCGATACCGACACCCCAGGCGCACGCCCGCCGGACGACGAACCGGTTCGACGGTGCCCCCAGCTTTCTCCTGCCCGTCAAGAAATGCGATGAAGTCCACGTGCGCTGCTGGTGTCCCGTATTCATGGTGGAATCACCGGGCGCTGTCGTGGGCCGGCAGTTCGAGCAGTTTTTTTTCGAGCCGGCTGTTTTTCCCGCAGATCACCGCGACCTGGACCGGACCGCACCCTGCAGACTTCCCGCACCGGTCGCTCCGCAGCGAATGCGGGGTGTACCGGGATCCCGGTCACGTGGATCGTTTCCGCGGGGATACCGAGACGTGAAAAGTGCACGCGGGTCTCCTCGCGGGCCACGAAGTACCAGTCGACGTCCCGGTGCAGCCAGAGCGCGTGGGCGTCGAGGTCGGTGACCACGACGCCAAGCGGAATGTCGAGGCCGTCCTTGCGCCGCAGGTGCAGCAGGATCTCCGCGGGCAGAAAGTGCGTACCGATGGCCAGGCGCGGCGGGGAGCGCCGCAGCATCCGTTTGAGGGGGCCGGTGTTGAGCCGGTCGAGGGCGAGGCGGCGCTTCTGGAAGCGCCAGGGCTTGTCGAGGGCGTTGAACATCCAGCCCAGCAGCTCCGGCTGCCGGTTCACCAGCTCCAGGTAGAGATCACCGTACAAACGCTTGAAGAGTGGATTGGTGTGGCGGAGCACTTCCTCGTGCCGCGCCGACTCCCCGCGCAGGCGGAAAGCTTCGACGAGGGCTTCCGCCGCGCTGACGTGCCCGGCGCCGGCAGCGGCCGAGAGAACGAGGATTTCAGTCACGTCATCGCTCCCCGTGAAAACCTCACAACTGCATCATATACGCGCTTGATTCGCTCTTGTGCGGAAAAGGGGTGCGGGGCAGGCTCGCGCTCCGGCCGCAGCTGCGCCTGCGCCCCCGTCGGTCCTCCCAGGAATCGTGGCCGCCTCGTTCCTGAAGAAGATACGTCAACAGAATCTGATCGTCAGGAAGTATACTATTGACGGCGGCCTTTCTTGCCGTGGGAGATTTCGCCATGGATCGCACGGTGCAGGCGTTATGCGTCGCGTTCCGGATGTTCTGTTTCTTCGTGCCACTGATCCTCTTCCCGGTCGTTGCGCCCGCAGCAGGAGGCGGGGAGATATTCGTGCTCACCGTGCGCGGACCGATCTCCCCGCCGGTCGCCGATTACGTGGAGCGCGGTGTGCGCGCCGGGCAGGAGCGGGGGGCGGCCCTCCTGGTGCTCGAGCTGGACACTCCGGGCGGTCTGGACGCCTCGATGCGGGTGATCATTCGGGCACTGCTCAACACGGCGGTGCCGACGGTCGTCTTTGTCGCCCCGTCGGGAGCACGAGCCGCTTCGGCCGGCACCTTCATCACCCTCGCCGCAGACATCGCCGCGATGGCACCGGGCACCACGATCGGCGCGGCGCACCCGGTCAACCTGATCGGCAAGAGCGACGAGACGATGGCCGCGAAGGTCGTGAACGACGCGGCGGCCTACGCCCGCAGTCTCGCCGAGAAGCGCGGTCGCAACGGGGACTGGGCCGAGAAAGCCGTTCGGGAGAGTGCCTCGCTCACCGAAGCCCAGGCCCTAAAGGAGCGGGTGGTCGATCTCGTGGCGCCCGACCTCGAAAGCCTGCTGAGCACTCTGGACGGCCGCGAACTCCAGCGGCCGGAAGGGCCGGTCGTCCTGCACACCAGCGGCCGCGCCGTCGTTCGGCTGCCGCTGGACTGGCAGCAGCGCCTGCTGTCCTGGCTTGCCGACCCGACTATCGCTTACCTGCTCCTGATGGCCGGCATTCTGGGGATTTTTTTCGAACTCTCGCACCCCGGGGTGATTTTCCCGGGCGTGATCGGCGGGATCTCGCTGATCCTCGCCTTCTATGCGCTGCAGTCGCTGCCGGTGAGCGCGGCCGGGCTGCTCCTGATCCTGCTCGCGCTGGCGCTTTTCTTCGGTGAGCTCATGATCGTCAGTGGCGGCATTCTCGGGGTCGGCGGCATCATCGCGCTGACGCTGGGATCGGTGATGCTCGTCCGCTCGCCGGCGGCCTGGCTCAGGGTTTCGCTCTTCGCCGTTATCCCGGTGGTCGCCGTGACCTCGCTGTTTTTCCTCGTGGTGCTGCGACTGGTGCTCAAGGCGCGCCGGCGCGCGCCGACCTCCGGTCGCGAGGCGATGGTGGGAGAGATCGGCGAGGCGCTCAGCGACCTGGCCCCGGCCGGGAACGTTTTTGTGCACGGCGAGAACTGGAGTGCCGAAAGCCCGGACATCGTACGCAAAGGGGACCGCGTCCGGGTGGTCGCGGTCCGCGGTCTCACGCTGCAGGTCCGCAAGGACCGGGAGGATTAGGAAATGCCCCTCGCCTCTGTGCCCATTGTCCTCGTGCTGCTGGTGGTGTTCTTCCTCGCGAGCGCGATCAAGGTGCTCAATGAATACGAGCGGGGCGTGATCTTTCGCCTTGGCCGCCTGATCGGCGGCAAAGGCCCCGGCCTGATCATCCTGATCCCGGTGGTGGACCGGATGGTCAAGGTCTCGCTGCGGACGATCGTCCTGGACGTGCCGCCCCAGGACATCATCACCCGCGACAACGTCTCGGTGAAGGTCAACGCCGTGGTCTACTTCCGCGTCCTTGAACCCGAAAAGGCCATCATCGAGGTGGAGGACTACGCCTACGCGACGAGCCAGCTCTCCCAGACGACGTTGCGCAGCATCCTCGGGCAGGCGGAGCTGGACGACCTGCTCTCGCACCGCGACAAGATCAACTCCGAACTCAAGGAGATCCTCGACAAGCAGACCGACCCCTGGGGGATCAAGGTCGCCAACGTCGAGGTCAAGCACGTCGATCTGCCCCAGGAGATGCAGCGGGCGATGGCGCGGCAGGCCGAGGCCGAGCGCGAGCGGCGGGCCAAGATCATCAACGCCGAGGGCGAGTTCCAGGCCGCGCAGCGGCTCGGGGACGCCGCCGACATCATCGACGCGCACCCCGCGGCGCTCCAACTGCGCTACCTGCAGACGCTCAGGGAGATTGCGGCCGAGAATAACTCGACAACCTTGTTCCCCATCCCGATCGACATCTTCCGGGGGATGCTCTCGAAGAAGGAGTAACTGATCCGGAGCAGGCGTCCAGGGGCGGGGGTCACGCGGATTCTCTGTAATCGCCCTCGCCGGAGGCCGGCACCGTGAAGTTCTCCACCATCCGCTGCCCGAACTCGCGGCTGGCCTCCAGCGCCTCCTCGCGGGACGCGTAACTCGTCAGGTGGTCGTGGTAGCAGATGCGCTCCGTCTCGCCCGTGGCGTGCACTTCCCCGACAACCTGGGAACCCTATTCCCCGACGGTCGGTGGCAGGGTGCCTTCCCCGGGCTTCGCGTGCCCGCTTCTGCAGACTCCCGCAACTTCAGGGTGGGTCCAGCGAAATCGACAGAGCGGGTCTTCCGCAAACCGGCAGTGGCACCTGACCTGTTCCCGACCCAGCAGCTCCCGGAGGGCATAATCGACAAGCGACTCCACAGAGCCCAGGCCGGTCGCCTTGAAACCCTCTGCGACGAGTGTTTCATCGATCTCGATGTTCGTGTGCTTCATGTCGGGTTCCTCCCGAAGTGCGATTCGCACGTTGTGTCGCTCATCCATGAGTATGCCGCCGCATGATAAACACATGCCGGGCGGGGATCAACCTCGCCCCTACGTCGTCGATGGATTCGTCGCCGGTCCCGGAGTCTTCGGCAGCGGCGGCGCCTTGCCCTTGTAAGGCGGCGTGAGCAGGGCGACCGTCGCGGCGATCTCCTCGGCCGTCACCGCCTGGCGCAGCTCTTCCATGCTCTTCATGACCGCCTGCCAGCGCAGCCCCTCGGCGGCGCTGACCCACTCCAGCTGCAGGCGCTCCGGACGGATGCCGAGCTTCTCCATGCGCTTCCAGACCTTCTCGACGCGCTTTTTCGTCCAGTGGTTCGCGTCGATGTAGTGGCAGTCGCCGAAGTGGCAGCCGGAGACGAGCACCACCGGCGCGCCGAGCCGGAACGCGCGCCAGATGAAGCTCTCGTCGACGCGCCCCGAGCACATCGTGCGGATCAGCCGCGCGTTCGGCGGGTACTGCAGGCGCGAGACGCCGGCGAAGTCCGCGCCGGCGTACGAGCACCAGTTGCAGGCGAAGGTCACGATCTTCTGCTCCGGATTCTCCTCGAGGATGGCGTCGATCTGCCCGGTGATCTGGCGGTCGGCGTAGTGGTTCATGTCGATGGCGCCGAACGGGCACTCGGCCGCGCAGGTGCCGCAGCCGGCGCACGCCGCCTCGATGACCGTCGCCTTGGTCTTGGTCTTCGCGTCGGCGCGGATCGCCTTGTACGGGCAGACCTTCGCGCAGATCCCGCAGGCGGTGCAGCGCGACAGATCGACCTGCGCGGTGAGCGCCTCGATCTTCAGCTTGCCGTGCGACATCAGGCGGATCGCGCGCGCCGCGGACGCCGAGGCCTGCGTCACCGCCTCCTTGATGTCCTTGGGCCCCTCGGCGCAGCCGGCGAAGAAGACGCCGCGGGTCGCCGAGTCCACCGGCATCAGCTTCGGGTGCGCCTCGAGGAAGAAGCCGTCGGAGTTCTTCTGCAGCGCGAGCATCTCCTGCAGGTGCTTGTTGTCGGAGCGCGGCAGGATGCCGATCGAGAGCACCGCCATGCTCGAAGCGGTGCTGCTCGAGCGCGCCGGTCGAGGTGTTCTCGACGCCGACCACCAGATCGCCGCTCGCCGCGTCCTCCTCGATCAGCCCGGGCAGGCCGCGCACGTAGCGCACGCCCGGCCTCGCGGCTGCGGGTGTAGAGCTCCTCGAAGCCCTTGCCGAAGGCGCGGATGTCCAGGTAGAAGACCGTGATCTCCATCTCCGGGTAGTGTTCCTTGAGCATCAGGGTGTCCTTGATGGTCACCATGCAGCAGACGTTGCTGCAGTACGGCTTGCCCGTGCCGCTGGTGCGAGCGCGAGCCGACGCACTGGACGAACGCGACGGACCGCGGCACCTTCCGGTCGCCGGGGCGCACGACCTCGCCGAGCGTCGGGCCGCCGGCGTTGATCAGCCGCTCGAACTCCAGGCTGGTGACGACGTTCGGGAAGCGTCCGTAGCCGTACTCCTCCATCCCGGTCGGGTCGAAGACGTCCATGCCGGTCGCGACGACGATCGTGCCGACCTCGAAGTCGTGGGTCGTCGCCTGCATGTCGAAGTCGATGCACTGCTTCTTGCAGGCCTTGATGCACTTGCCGCAGACCAGCGGGTCGTGGCCGAGGCAGGTCGCCGGGTCGACGAGGTAGGCCGACGGGACGGCCTGCGCGAACGGCGAGTAGATCGCCTTGCGCGTGGCCAGGCCGATCTCGAACTCGTTCGGCGTCGCCTGGGGGCAGACCTTGGCGCAGTCGCCGCAGGCGGTGCAGTCCTTCTCGCGCACGAAGCGCGGGCGCTGCTTCGACCCGGACCTTGAAGTTGCCGACGTAGCCGCCGATCTGCTCGATCTCCGCCAGCGTCAGGAGCTTGATGTTTGGATGCCGACCGGCATCCGTCATTTTAGGACCGAGAATTCATATCGAGCAGTCCATGGTGGGGTAGGTCTTGTCGAGCTGGGCCATGACGCCCCCGATGCTCGGCTGCTTCTCCACCAGGATCACCTCGTAGCCCGAGTCCGCCAGATCGAGCGCGGCCTGGATGCCGGCGACGCCGCCGCCGACGACCAGCGTGCGCTTCGTGACGGGGACCTCCATCTCGTTCAGCGACTTGAGCGCGCCGGCGCGGCGCACGGCCATCTTCACCAGGTCGATCGCCTTGGCGGTCGCCGCCGGGCGGTCGTGGCTGTGCACCCAGCTGACCTGCTCGCGCAGGTTGGCCATCTCCATCAGGTACGGGTTGAGGCCGGCGTCGGCGACCATCGCGCGGAAGGTCGGCTCGTGCAGGCGCGGCGAGCACGACGCGATGACGACGCGGTTGAGCCCGCGCGTGCGGATCTCCTCCTTCATGCCGACCTGGCCGGGCTCGGAGCAGGAGTAGGGCTGGTCGGTGGCGTAGGCGACGCCGGGGAGCGTCGCCGCGAGATCGGCGACCGCCTTGGTGTCGACGGCGGCCGCGATGTTGGCGCCGCACTGGCAGACGAAGACGCCGATCCGCAGCTCCTCGCCGTCGGGGCGGTGCCTTCACACGGTTCCTATCGTTCAGTCCACCTCGGGAGGTCGGCTCGCTCCTTCAGCGCGTGGCGCGATGGAGCGCGCCAGCAGTTCCGTGATGTCGATGAGGCGCAGGTCCTTGCGCGGGCCCGCCGGCAGGTCGGCCTGGGCGCAGCGCAGGTGGATGACGCACTTGGGGCAGGCGGTGGCGAGTGCGGCGCTGCCGGTCGCGGCCGCCTCGTCGAGACGCGCGAGCTGGATTGCCTTGTTGGTCGCGCCGCAGCGCACCCAGGCCGAGGTGCCGCAGCAGAGCGCCTTCGAGCCGTGGTGGCGCATCTCGGCCAGCTCGAGGCCCGGGATGCGGCGCGAGCAGTCGCCGCGGCGCGTCGACCACCCCGGACATCCGTCCGAGGCGGCAGGGGTCGTGGTAGGTCACGCGGCCGGGGACGGCGTGGAATTCGACGTCGCGCCCGGCCAGTTCGCGCTCGAGGAACGTCGAGAAGTGCTCGACGTCGAGCGAGAAGCCGGGGACGACCCGGCGGTAGTGGAAGGCCATGACGTGGTAGCTCTCGGCGCAGGTCGTGACCACGCGCTTGACGCCGGCGGCGCGCATCGCCGTCGGCGTTGAGCCGCGCGAGGCGGCGGAAACCCTCGAGGTCGCCGGCGAAGAGCAGGTCGTGGCCGCTCGAGCGCTCCTGCTCGAGCAGCACCGGTGCGATGTCGAGCCGGTTCAGGATGCGCAGCGCGGCGGCGGGCGCGGCGGTCGACGTCGCGCCGAGGTAGTCGAAGTAGTGGTCGTAGTAGGGCGCCGACCCGGTGAAGAGCAGCGTCTCGCCCTCGCGCGACCAGCTCGCGCCCGCGGGGACCCAGCCCAGCCGGTTCTGTCGGCGCGCCGGGGTCGGCGGTCAGGCGCTGGATCGTCTGCAGCGCCCCGCCGTGGCTGCACTCGCGCGCGACGGCGTCGCCGGGCAGCAGGGCGCGCGCGTCGCGCACGAAACCGGGGAAGTCGACGCCGACGGGGCAGATCTCGCGGCAGGCGTCGCAGGTCAGGCAGTCCCAGAGCGCGGACTGCAGCGCCGGCCCCGGGTCCTCGAGCGCCAGCTGTCCGAGCCGGCGGGGCGAGTAGAGGCGCCGCCGATGTTCACGGGGCAGACCGACGTGCACTTGCCGCAGTCGTAGCAGCGGCGCAGCGAGCGCGCGCGCGCCAGCTCGGCGAGGTCGTGGCGCAGCGCACCCGCCGGATCGGTCGGCGGGCGGTCGGATCCGGCGCGCGGCTCATCGCGCCGGCTCCCGCTGGCGCGGCGATCCCGGCGGTGAACTGCTCGAGGCGCTCGGCGAGTTGCTCCGCCCTCGTGGGGCTGGAACGCGCCGACCAGCAGGCGATCCGCGGGGATGCCGAGCGTCTCGAGGATGGCGCGCAGCGCGTGCGAGGCGCGCAGCGAATCGCTCGCGGTCGAGGCCGTGGCGGCAGAGCTCCGGGGGGCAGCCGAGCACCGACGACACCGTCGGCGCCCTGGCGGAAGGCCTCGAGCACCAGGTCCTCGCCGACGCGACCGACGCAGGCGCGTCAGCACGCGCACCCCGTCGCCCTCGCCGCGCCGGCCGCGGCGATAGAGGCTCTGGAAGGCGTAGTGCGGCGCCCACTGGCAGGAGAAGACGACGATGCGCGGCGCCATCACGGACGCTCTCCGGCGAACGCGGCGGCGAGAGACTCGCGGATCTGCGCGGTGACCGGCGAACGGGGCGTCCGGCGCGCCGGTGGGGCAGACGGCGAGACAGCGGCCGCAGAGCGTGCACGCTGCCGGCGCAACCCGGGCGACGGGGATGCCCGAGAGGCGCGGGCTGCAGTTCGATCGCCTCCTGGGGGCAGTTCCTGACGCAGGTGCCGCAGCCGCGGCAGAGCGCGGCGACGATGTCCGCAGCGGTGACGGCGCCTCCCGGCAGCGGGAGCGGGGCAGGGCGGTCGTCTCGCCGCGGCTGAGTGCTGTCGCCGACCGGCAGTCCGCCCGATCGCGTTGCCGGCCGCAGGCGCGGATCCGGGGCGTCCTCGGCGCCGGCGCGCGCGCGGGCGACCCCGGCGGCAAGCGACCGGCGGGCCAGCCGCAATGCCGCGTCCCGGTTCAGCCCGCGCTGGTTCAGCACCTCGTCCCGCAGGTTGACGGTCTCGACGAGATGGAGCGGAATCCCCTCCGCCGGAGAAGAGGAAGCCCTTGGCCCGGGCGCGCTGGTGCGTGCAGCTGCCGCAGAGGATCTCGAGCGGACAGCAGAGGCAGGCGGCGAGCAGGATGCGCCCGTGCGCACCGGCGATCAGTCCGGCGGCGAGGGTCTGTCCGCCGCCCTGCTGGCAGGCGGCGTTGACGATCGTTGCGCCGGTCACGCCGGGCAGCGTCGCGCACCTCGGCGGCCAGCGGCTCGACCAGGTCCGCGGTGGTGGACGGAATCGTTGCAGGTGCAGAGATAGACGTGGACCCCGGGCGCGCGCGGCGATTGTCCTGCGCCGCGCCTGCAGCGCCGCGCGCGCGTGGTCGCGCAGCCGATCGAGCAGGGCGGCCGCGTCCGGCGCCGGGCCGTCGAAGAGCAGGAGCTCGGCTCCGGCCGCGACCGGTTCGGCGGCATCCGTGCGGACGGCGGCGAGCAGCGGCAGCGCGAGCGTCGCCGCCGTGCCGGCGTGGTCGATCGCGCGCGCCTCGCCGCAGGCCGCGACGCACGCGCCGCACTCGCAGCAGACGCCGCACTGCAGACAGCGCGACGGCCTCGGCGACGGCGTCCTTCTCGCGGTAGCGCGCCTCGACCTCGGTGAAGCCGGAACGCCGGCGCGCGATGGCGAGGTGCGGGACCTTCCGCCGCGCGGCCTTGAGCGATCCCGGAGCGCAGCGCCGTCGCCCGGTCGTAGTCGGTGCGCGTCCAGTCGGGCGGCGCGACGGTCTCGCCGCTGACGGACGCGTGAACGGCCAGCGCCGCGCGCTGCCCGTCGGCCATCGCCCAGATCACGCTGTCGGGCCCGCGCACCGCATCCCCCGCCGCGAAGACCCGCGCGCGACCGGTCGCCTGCCGCTCGTCGACGGCGATGCGGCCGCCGTCGTGGACGATCCCCTCGACCCCTCCGAGCAGCTCCGTGTCGCCCTGCTGGCCGATCGCGAAGATGATCGTGTCGGCCTCCAGGTCGTGCTCCGACCCCGGCAGGGCCTCGGGCCGGCGTCGCCCCGAGGCGTCAGGATCGCCGAGCGTCATCGTCACGCAGCGCAACCCGCGCGCCCGGCCGCCTGCTGCGAGCACCGCGACGGGGTTCGTCAGCAGCCGCAGCGCAACGCCCTCGGCGCGCGCGGCCTCGATCTCCTCTTTCTGCGCGGGCATCTCCTCCTCACCGCGCCGGTAGACGATCGTGACCTCCTTCGCGCCGAGGCGCACCGCGACGCGCGCGGCGTCGATCGCCGAGTTGCCGCCGCCGACCACGGCGACGCGCCGCCCGACAGCCGTGCGTCCGCCGAGGTTGACCTCGGCGAGGAACCCGAGGGCCCCCTGCGCGCCGGGGAGTTCCTCGCCGGGGATGCCGGGGGAGCGGTCCTTCGGGGCGCCGGTGGCGAGGATCACGGCGGCGAACCCGTCGCCGTCAGCAGCCGGTCGACCGTCACGTCGCTGCCCGACCCGGACCCCGGTGCGGATCTCCACGCCCATCGCGGCGAAGAGCCCGATCTCGTAGTCGATGACCGCGCGCGGCAGCCGGTACTCCGGAATGCCGCTGCGCAGCAGGCCGCCGGCGTGCGGCTGCGCCTCGAAGACGGTCACCGCGGTAGCCGAGGCGGCGCAGGTCGTACGCCGCGGCGAGACCGGCGGGCCCGGAGCCGACGACGGCGACCCGCTCGACGACGCTCGACAGGGGGCGTCGGCCAGGCGAAGGGAATCTTCTCCGAGAGTCTCGAGATCGGCGGCGTAGCGCTTGAGCCGGCAGATCGCGACCGGGTCGTCGATCTCGCCGCGGCGACACGCCGCCTCGCAGGGGTGGGTGCAGACCCGGCCGCAGATGCCGGGCAGCGGGTTGCGCTCGCGGACCAGGGCGAGCGCCTCGCGGTGGCGTCCCTTCGCGATGAGCGCGACGTAGCCCTGCGCGTTGACGCCGATCGGGCAGGCCGTGCGGCAGGGTGCGCGCCCCGCCTTCGCGATCCGGGCGATCTGCGGGCCGAGGTCGGCGGGCGGCAGCGTCACTGCGCGATGGTCCGGGAGCCCGGCTGCGGCAGGGATGTCGACGGGGCAGACCGGAACGCATTTGCCGCACGCGGTGCAGCGTGACGGGTCGACCGGCTGCGGCCGGACCCGGACCCGCGCCGCCAGCCCGTCGCCGCGCGGCTCGATCGCCTCGATCAGGGCGCCTTCGATGACCTCGACTCCCGGGTGGTTGCGCAGCGCGTTCAGCAGCGGGACTTCGTCGTAGAGTGACGAGCCGCGCGCGCCGCCCGTTTCCGGGCTCAGCGCTCCCTGCGTGCAGAGGGTGACCGGCAGGCCGGCATCGGCCAGTTCCAGGGCGAGGCGCACGCCGCCGGCGTCGGCGCCCGCGATCAGCAGGCGGTGACCGTGTCGTCCGGAGCGCGCGTCGCGGCCGTCGTCGCCGGCGGCTCGGCCAGTCGCCGCGGTCGAGGTCGCGCTCGCGCAGGAGCAGCTCGCCGTGGGTGAATCCGCGCGCGAACGCGCCGAGGTTCAACTCGTCCGTGCCCTTCGGGACCGTGGAGCGGATCGCCTCCTCCATCGCCGCGCGGCCGACCACGCCGGTGACGGCGACGAGAAGCCGAGCATCACGATGTTGGCGACCATCTTGCGGCCGGCCTCGACGGCCAGTTCGCGTGGCGGGGATGCCGAAGACCCGCGTCCGCCGGGTGTCCTCCGGGCAGCCGGACGAGATCCTCCTCGAACAGCAGGGTGCCCCTCCGGTCGCAGCACCGGCCCGTACTTCGAGAAGCCCTCCTGGCTCATGCAGACGATCGCGTCGGCCGCGTCGATGTACGGGTAGAGGATCGGCTCGGTCGAGATGATGACCTGGACCAGCGTGGCGCCGCCGCGGGCCTCCGGGCCGTAGGCCTGAATCAGCGTCGCCTCGCGCCCGTCGTAGATCGCCGCCGCCTTGCCGAGGATGTGCCCGGCGAGCACGATGCCCTGGCCGCCGAAGCCGGTCAGGAGAATCGCGCCGTGCCGCTCACTTTTCGCTCCTCCTTGCGGCGCAATGCCCAATCGCTCCGCGAGCGTCGGCCGCGGGCGGTCGACGAAGCGGCCGACGACCAGTTCGCCGTCGAGGTCGATGTCCACGTCCTGGGTGTTGGCGCCGTGGCGGATCACGCTCTTCTCGTGAAAGAGCTTCATCATGTCGAGCGCTTCGCCCATCTTGTTGCGCCGCCCGTAGGCGGTGGGGCAGGGGGCGATGACCTCGATGAAGCGGAAGCCGGGCTTGCCGAGCGCCTCGAGGATCGTGGCCTGCAGCGGTCGCGCGTGCAGCGTCGTCCAGCGCGCGATGTACACCGCGCCGGCCGCCGCCGCGAGATTCGGCAGGTTGAACGGCGACTCCAGGTTGCCCGCGGGCGTCGTCGTGCTCTTGTGGCCGGTGGGCGTCGTCGGCCCCGCCTGCCCGCCGGTCATGCCGTAGGTGAAGTTGTTGACGCAGACGACGAGCAGGTCGACGTTGCGCCGCGCCGCGTGGATGAAGTGGTTGCCGCCGATCGCGAAGAGGTCGCCGTCGCCGGAGACGACCACGACCTTCAGGCGCGGGTTGGCCAGGTGCAGCCCGGTGGCGTAGGGGAGCGCGCGGCCGTGCGTCGTGTGGAACGAGTCGAGACGCACGTACCCGGGCACGCGCGCGGTGCAGCCGATGCCGGAGACGAACGGCGAGGTCGTTCTCGGGGAGCGCGGACTCGACGATGGCGTCGAGCATCGCCTTGAGCACCGTGCCGATCCCGCAGCCCGGGCACCAGATGTGCGGTATGCGGTCCGCCCGCAGCAGGTGGTCGATCGGGTTGGCGGGGCGCGGGGGCCGTCACGGTGTCCTCCCGCCGGACGGGTCGTGCAGGGCGGCGAGTTCGTCCCTGACGACCTGGAGGATCATCTCCGGCGTGTGGATCCTGCCGCCGGCGTACGGGATGAGCACGGTCTTCGCCCGGCCCGCCGCGCAGCGCTCGACCTCGAGCGCCATCTGGCCGTAGTTGATCTCGGGGACCACCAGCAGCGGCACGCGTCCGGCGAGCGCGCGCACCGCCTTCTCCGGGAACGGCCAGGCGGTGATCAGCTTGAGCAGGCCGACGCGGATCCCCTCGCGGCGCGCGAGCGCCATCGCCTGCAGCGCGGGGCGCACCGTGATGCCGTAGGCGACGATCACCACCTCGGCGTCCCGCGTGTCGTGCTCCTCGATCATGACGATCTCGTCGGCGTGGTCGCGGATCTTGTTGACGAGCCGCTCGACCATCTCGCGCTGAATCTCCGGGGTCAGCACCGGGTAGCCGCGCCGGTCGTGCGTGAGGCCGGTGACGTGCACGCGGTAGCCGGTGCCGGCCGCCGGCATCTCCGGCACGCCGTCGGGGCCGGGCTGGTAGAGGAGGAATTCGCCCGGCGGCTTCGTCGGCGTGCGCCGCGGCGTGATCACCAGATCCTCGACCTTCGGGATGACGACTTTCTCGGACATGTGGCCGACCACCTCGTCGGTCATCACGAGCACCGGCAGCCGGAAGCGCTCCGAGAGATTGAACGCGCGCACCGTCAGGTCGAAGAGCTCCTGCGGCGAGGACGGGCAGAGCGCGATGATCTCGTAGGGGCCGTGCGAGCCCCAGCGGGCCTGCATCATGTCGCCCTGGCCGGCGGCGGTCGGCAGCCCGGTCGAGGGCCCGGCGCGCTGGACGTTGACGATGACGCAGGGGGTCTCGGTCACGATGCCGAGGCCGAGGTTCTCCATCATCAGCGAGAAGCCCGGTCCGGAGGTCGAGGTCATCGTCTTCGCGCCGCCCCACGCGGCGCCGAGGATCGCGGCCATCGAGGCGATTTCGTCCTCCATCTGGATATAGACCCCGCCGATCTTCGGCAGCCGCGCCGCCATGCGCTCGGCGATCTCGGTGGCGGGGGTGATCGGGTAGCCGGCGAAGAAACGGCAGCCGGCGGCGATGGCCCCCTCGGCGGACGCCGTGTCGCCGTTCATGAACCAGGTGCCGGTCAGCGCGTGCGGTGTCGTCACGGTGTGGTCCCCTTGGCCGCGGGCGGCGTGATCTCGGTGGAGTGGATCGCGAAGTCCGGGCAGAGCACCTCGCAGAAGTGGCAGTTCACGCACCAGGCGCCGGCCTTGACCTCCGGCGGGTGGTAGCCCTTGGCGTTGAACCGGCTCGAACGCTCGAGCACTTGTTTCGGGCAGAACTCGATGCAGATGCCGCAGCCCTTGCAGCGCTCGCCGTTGATCCGGACCGCCCCGCGCGGGATGTACACCTGTTCCGCATCGAGCGGGGTGCGCCAGTACTTCACGCGCCGCCCCGCTTCCTGCCGCCGGGCTTCTTCGCGGACGCCGCCGGGCCGGCCGCGTCGCGCGCCGCGAACCAGGCCGCGACGGTCTCGCCCATGCGCGCCGGATTCTCGATGACGGTGACGCCGGCGGCGGAGAGCGCTGCGGCTTTCCCGGGCCAGCCCCCCTGGCCGTGCGAAATCACGGCGCCGGCGTGACCCATGCGCTTGCCCGGCGGCGCGGTGCGCCCGGCGATGAACGAGAAGACCGGCTTGGTCACGTGCTCGCTGATGAAGGCCGCGGCCTCCTCCTCGGCGCTGCCGCCGATTTCGCCGAGCAGCACGACCGCCTCGGTCTCCGGGTCCTCCTCGAAGAGCCCGAGGCAGTCGACGAACGTGGTCCCGATCACCGGGTCGCCGCCGATGCCGACGCAGGTCGACTGGCCGAGGCCGCGGCCGGTGAGCTGGTGCACGACCTCGTAGGTCAGCGTGCCGCTGCGCGAGATCACGCCGACGGTGCCGGGTTTGTGGATCGAGCCGGGCATGATGCCGACCTTCGCGGCGGCCGCCGGGGTGATCAGCCCCGGGCAGTTCGGGCCGATCAGCCGCGCCCCGTGCGCGTTGACCTCGCCGACCGCGAGCAGGGTGTCCCGCACCGGAATCCCCTCGGTGATGCAGACGATCAGGGCCACCCCCGCCGACGCGGCCTCGCAGATCGCGTCCGCGGCCCAGGGGGGCGGGACGAAGATCAGCGAGACGTTCGCGCCGGTCTCGCGCACCGCCTCGGCGACGGAGCCGAAGACCGGGAAACCGTCGATGGGTCGTGCCGCCCTTGCCGGGCGTGACGCCGCCGACCACGCGCGTCCCGTAATCGCGCATCTGGCCGGCGTGGAAGCCGCCCTCCTTGCCGGTGATCCCCTGGACGATGACGCGCGAGGTGCGATTGAGAAGGATCCCCATGACTAATTCCCTCCCGCCGCGATTGCGACCGCCCGCAGCGCCGCGGCCTCGAGGTCGTCCTCGACGATCAGCGGCAGGCCGGATTCGGCGAGGATGCGGCGGCCCTCGTCGCGGTTCGTGCCGATGAGCCGCACGACGACCGGCAGGTCGGCCCCCGCGAGCTTGATGCCCGCGATGAGTCCCTGCGCGAAGACGTCGCAGCGCAGGATGCCGCCGAAGATGTTCACGAAGATCGTCTTGACCGCCGGATCCTGCAGGATCAGCCGCAGCGCCGCGGCGACCTTCGCCGAGTCGGCGCCGCCGCCGACGTCGAGGAAGTTGGCCGCGCGGCCGCCCAGGTGCGAGAGGATGTCGACGGTCGACATGGCGAGTCCGGCGCCGTTGACGACGCAGCCGATGTTGCCGTCGAGGTGCACGTAGCTGACGCCGATGCGCGCGGCCTCGCGCTCGACCGGGTCGGTGATGTCGCGCCGCGCGGCGTCGGCGAGCAGACGCTGGCGGTAGTCGGCGTTGTCGTCGAGGCCGATCTTGGCGTCCAGGGCGACCACCCGGTCGTCCGTCGTCACCGCGAGCGGGTTGATCTCGAGCAGCGAGCAGTCCAGCTCGCGAAAGAGCGTGAGCAGTTTGCGCAAGGTCTGGTGGAACGCCTGTGCGGCCCTGCCGTCGAGGCCGAGACCGGTCGTGAGGGTCCGCACCTGGAACGGCCAGATCCCCGAGGCCGGGGTGATCGATTCGCGCAGGATGGCGCGCGGGTCGTGCGCGGCGATCTCCTCGACTTCCATGCCCCCGGAGGCGGACGCGATCACGGTCTCGCACCCGAGCGCGCGGTCGATGGCGAAGGCGAGGAAGAGTTCGCGGGCGATCGGCACCTGTTCCTCGACCAGAACGGCCTCGACCGGGTCGCCCTTGGGTCCGCTCTGGGTGGTGACCAGGTGGCGGCCGATCATCCCGGCGGCCGCCGTCGCGGCCTCCTCGGGAGTGGCGCAGAGCTTGACGCCGCCGGCCTTGCCGCGGGCGCCGGCGAGCACCTGGGCCTTGACGACGACCGGGCCGTCGATTTCACGGGCGGCGGCGTCGGCATCGTCGGGAGAGTAGGCGACGCGACCGCGCGGCACGGCGACTCCCGCGCCGGCGAGCAGGGACTTGGCCTGGTATTCCTGAAGGTTCATGAGATGATGGCCCCCTGTTTCTCAAGACGCACTGCGGATCATGCCTTGTTCCTCCAACCTTTCGGATTTCGGAGGGGCGTCGGGTGTATCCCCTCCCGCCCGGTTGTTGTTAAATGTCATTGACGGTTCTCATTCTTTCGACCTGCCGCGCACGTGCGCCAGCGCCCCGCCGGCCCGCACGACCTCCAGGTCGCGCGCGCCGAGCTGGTGCTTGAGCGGAACCTGCTCGCCGTTGTCGCGCACCAGCGTCGCCGCGCCCAGGTCGAGGTCGGCCAGGTCGAGGCGCACGCGCTCGCCCTGCTCGATGCGGTCGTAGTCGGCCTCCTGCGCGAAGGTCAGCGGCAGGATGCCGAAGTTCACCAGGTTCGCCTGGTGGATGCGCGCGAAGGACTTCGCGATCACCGCCCGCACGCCCAGGTACATCGGGGCGAGCGCGGCGTGCTCGCGGCTCGAGCCCTGGCCGTAGTTGCGCCCGCCGATCACGAAGCCGGTGCCCGCCCGCTTCGCGCGCGCCGGGAACTCCGGGTCGACCGCGGAGAAGACGAACTCGGCGATCGCCGGGATGTTCGAGCGCAGCGGCAGCACCTTGGCGCCGGCGGGCATGATGTGGTCGGTCGTGATGTCGTCGCCGACCTTGATCAGCACCTCGCCCTCGAGGCTCTCGGCGAGCGGCGTGCCCTCGGGCAGCGGCTTGATGTTCGGGCCGCGGACGATCTCGATCCACGCCGGGCTCGCCCGCGGGCGGGAGGATCATGCCGTCGTCGACCAGGAAGGCGCGCGGCGCCTTCACGCGCGGCGCCTCGCCGAGGGCGCGCGGGTCGGCGATCGTGCCGGCGAGGGCGGTGGCCGCGGCGACCTCGGGGCTCACGAGGTAGACCGCGGCGTCCGTCGGTGCCGCTGCGCCCCTTGAAGTTGCGGTTGAAGGTGCGCAGCGAGACCGCGCCGGTCGGCGGCGCCTGGCCCATGCCGATGCAGGGACCGCAGGCCGACTCGAGGATGCGCGCGCCGGCCGCGACCAGGTCGGCGAGCGCGCCGTTGGCGGCGATCATCGCGAGCACCTGCCGCGACCCGGGGGAGATCGTCAGGCTGACCCCGGGGTGGACGCGCCGGCCGCGCAGGACCGCGGCGACGGTCATCAGGTCGCGGTACGAGGAGTTCGTGCAGGAGCCGATGCAGACCTGGTGGACCGTGGTCCCGGCCAGCGACTCGACGGTCTGAACGGCGTCCGGGCTGTGCGGTGCGGCGGCCAGCGGCTCGAGCGTCGCCAGATCGATCTCCTCGACGCGCGCGTAGCTCGCGGTCACCCCCGCCTCCAGCGCGCGCCAGATGCCGCCGCGCCCCTGCGCCTCGAGGAACCGCTGCGTTGCGCGTCGCTCGGGAAGAGCGAGGTGGTCGCCCCGAGCTCGGCGCCCATGTTCGTGATCGTGGCGCGCTCGGGCACCGAGAGGGTGCGGACGCCGCCGCCGAAGTACTCGAAGACCCTGCCGACGCCGCCCTTGACGGTGAGGCGGCGCAGCAGTTCGAGGATGACGTCCTTGGCCGAGACCCAGGCCGGCAGTTCGCCCACGAGGCGGACGCCGATCACCTCGGGGGCGGTCAGGTGAAGGGCTCGCCGGCCATCGCCACCGCCACGTCGAGGCCGCCCGCGCCGATCGCCAGCATCCCGAGGCCGCCGGCGGTCGGCGTGTGGCTGTCCGAGCCGAGCAGGGTCTTGCCCGGCACGCCGAAGCGCTCGAGGTGCACCTGGTGGCAGATGCCGTTGCCGGCCCGCGAGAAGAGCAGGCCGTACTTGGCGGCGACCGACTGCAGGTAGCGGTGGTCGTCGGCGTTCTTGAAATCGGTCTGGAGCGTGTTGTGGTCGACGTAGCTCACCGAGAGTTCGGTGCGCACGCGCGGCACGCCGATGGCCTCGAACTGCAGGTAGGCCATGGTGCCGGTGGCGTCCTGGGTCAGGGTCTGGTCGATCCGGACGGCGATCTTCTGCCCCGGCTCGAGTTCGCCGGAGACGAGGTGCTCCCGGAGAATCCGGTACGTCAACGATTCCCGCTTCGCCATGCTCGTTCTGCGCTCCCTTTCCCGCGTTGTCGCCGCTGCCGCAAAGGATAAACAGCATACCTCGGGAGCGGTTAAAATTGAAGAGAAAACGGAAAGCCCATCGGTCCCTCGCGAGGACCGGCCGCACGCCTGAAATCGAGGTCTATTCCACGTAATTCGCTATGCTGAGACGACCTTCAAAGGTATAGTTTTCCGGAAGCACTTGAGTGATGACCAGGGAAAACTGTCCGGAAGATTTTAACTGAACGGCAGCGATGCAATGAAAGGCTGAAGATTCGATGTTCATCGGTTATTTCGGCGTAGGCCTCGCGGCGAAGCCCTTAGCAAGGAAGGTGTCTCTCGGAACCCACTTCCTTGCGAGCCAGTTCATTGACCTGCTTTGGCCGACGCTGCTGTCTTGTTCATTCGGCCTCCGGGCTCTTGTCGTATTCCTCACATAGCTCCATGCCGATGAGATGTTCGGCCCTCCTCCACCGAGCGTTCGTGCAATTGCCTGGACAGGCCAGGCACAGTGGTTGCTGGTAGCATGGGCTACTGGATTGACCGGCATCGGGAACTGAGAGTAGCATGAAAGCTCAAGCACGACCGCGGTAAAAGGCTCACTCGGGAAGCACGAGAGAAAGGCAGACCATGCAGGCGCGCGCACCGTTGATGATTGAGCACAGACTCATCGAACAGATGCTCTCGGTTGTCGAGCGCGCGTTAATCTTGTCAGAAAGGACCGGATCGATCGATCCCCTCTTTGTCGATCTGACAGCGGATTTTATCAGGACTTACGCAGACCGGACGCACCACGGAAAAGAAGAGGATATCCTGTTCAGAGAATTGGAGCGCAAGAATCTCTCGGAGGCAGATCAACGAGTAATGAAAGAACTCATCGATGAGCACGTATTCGGGAGGATGACGACAAAATCCCTCGTCGATGCGAACCAGCAGTATCGAAATGGCAACAGCTCGGCGTTTGTATCGGTCCGGACTCAGTTGCTTGCGCTCGTCGAGTTCTACCCGAAACACATCGAAAAAGAGGACAAGGTCTTCTTCCCGGCGTCACGGGCATATTTCAGCGTGGAAGAGGACCAGACGCTGCTGAGAGAATTCATGGAATTCGACCGCAGGATGATTCATGAGAAATATGCTGCGATCGTCAAGAGTCTGGAGCAGAGGTAAAGGTCCACAATCCGTCGCCCCGGGGGGGAGCCCGGGGGCATGGCAGTCGCCCCGGGGGGTTGGGTGACGGTCCGCGCGGCCTACCGCTCCTTCCAGCTCCAGCGGCAGCGCGTGCGCAGTCCGTCCTCCTCGAGCTGCATCGCCACGCCGAGACGCTCCACGCCGACAAAGAGGCCGAAATCCGGCGTCCGCGGCGTCCAGGAGGGTTGCTGCCAGCGCCGCGGCGTGCCGTAGACGCTGCTCCCGATCTCACCGTCTTTCCAGACCCAACGCCCGCCGCCCGGGTGCAGCGGCCGCGCGCCGAAGAGATCCGCGTGGCGCGCGGCGGCGTCCTCGGGGGTTGCACTGACCGTGGCGAGGAGCGGATAGAGGTCGCCCATCCCCGTGAGCGCCGCGTGCTGATTCTGTTCGCCTTCGGTCGCGAAGAGACCGGGGAGCCCCTCTTTCACGGCGCCGGGGACGATCTGCAGGCGAGCGCCGCTCAAGCTGAGCACCTCCCCCCGGCCGATCGAGATCGGCTGGGACCACGGGATGTTCGAGAGCACGAGGTAGCCGCTCTGCACCTCGATCCCGAGGCGGACCTTCACCATCCCGGCGACGCCGAGCGAGAGGATCCAGGCGTCCTTGTCATCCACCTGCCGCAACTCGAACTGCACGTCGCGCCTCGCCGCTGCCGGACCGGCGGCGGCCCGCCTCAGGAGCGCGACGGCCGCCGCCTCGTCCCGGAGTTCGACGATGATCTTGCAGGGGCGGGTGATCATCGAGAGGAGCAGCGGGATGCCCTGGCGCATCATCCCCCCGGTGAATCCCGCACCCGAGAAACCGCCGAGGATGTCCGCGTTGCCGAGCGCGACGATGGGATCTCCGTCCTGCACGGCAAGGTGCACGCCCGGCCCGAAGAGATCGAAGAGGGAGGGGTCGATGCCCGTCGCGCCGCCCCCGATTGCCCCAAGGGTCCCGGAGGCCTTCACCCAGGCATCCTCCGTAAGGTTGAGGGAGAGGAGGAGCACGGGATCCGGACGCACCGCCGGCACCCGCAGGGGGGCGGCCGATTCGTCGGCCGGCAGGAGTGCCCGGAACTGGTTGTAGATCTGGCTGTCGAGGAGCGGCAGGATGAAGGTCTCCAGCTCGAGGTCGCCGTCCGGCAGCTCGTCGAGGCGCATGGCGACCGGATCGAAATACTGGCGCCAGTAGCGGGTGTACTGATCAAGGTACGTCCCGTACGCCTGCTGCTCCGCTGCGGTGACCTTCGCCAGGGGCACCGCAGCGATCGGCGTCATCTCCGCCGGGGTGCCCCACACCGGCGAGGTGACCGCGAAATCCTCGCCCAGACGGTAGCTGCCCGCGGCCAGGCCGGGCGGGATGTAGCCGAGCTTTGACAGCTGCTCCAGGTCGGGCTGCTCCCGCCTGCCGTCGAGACGGGCCAGAAGGGCGCCGGCGACGATGCGGATCATGTCGTTGCGCGCGCGCAGGCGCCGCAGTTGCCCGATCTTGACGGCAGGGCCGACGAGGCGGCGAATGAACGGGTCCGAGAAGTACAGGAGCGCCCGGGTCTCCTTTTTCAGGGGGAGGCGGGTGAGCATGGAGCGGAACTCGGCGCTGCGGCCGAGACTCCCCACGGGCGCGGCGCGCAGCGCGCCGATTGCCTCGAGCTCGACGCGGCTCGAACTCACCGCCAGCAGATCGCCCCACCGTGCCCAGTACGCCCGCCCCCCGCCGGCGAGCCTCTTCTCGGTGATCCCCGCGGGCGCCAGGTCCGTGACGCCAAGGTCCTTCATCCTGCCGGCGATCTTGTCGGGCCGTTTGACCCGCAGCAGGATCGAGAGGTCGGTCCCGTCGAGGAAGAAGAGGTCCGGTGCGACGATGGCGGCCTCGAGCACCTCTCCGGATTCGAGGAACCTCCGGCCGAGCTTCCCCTCCAGGCCGAGCCGTCCCAGATAGCGCTGTACGAGGTTGTCGTCCACCGAGCTGGAGCTGAACAGCGAACCGGCGCGGGCGAGGAAGTCGCCGCCCGCCTCGACGAAGGGGAAGAGTGCAGCGGGCTTGGCGAAGTAGGCGAAAAAGCGATCCGCCGGCACGCTGTCGGCGAGGGCCAGCCGCCCACCTTCGCTGCCGGCGAGCATCGCGTCGAAAGGGTGCGACTTCACTTCGACGCCGGCGATCGATTCGAGCGGCACGGACTCGGGCTCCAGCGCACCGGACTGACCGGCGCGCAGCGGTTGCGTTTGGAGCGTCTCCCGCAAGGCGGCGCGCCCGCCGAGCACGCTGAAGGCGTCCGTGGTGCGCTGGGGCTCGCCGCGCTGCTCCGGGAACCCGGCGTCGGCACTCGTCGACGCATAGAGGGTGCGCGCGATTGCCGCCCAGGCCGCCATGACCGGGGACCCCCCGCGCTGGAGCGGCCGCCACGCGAAGGCGCGGGCTGCAGCCCAGCTCCCCAGGAGGGCGGGCTGCCCGGCCGCCGCCTTTCCCGGGACCAGCCGCACCCGCACCGGGTCGCCGCCGTCGCTGCCGCGCAGGGTGACCGTGATCGCGTCCGCCAGCGGCTCGCGCAGGAGGCCGAGGATGGCGAAGGGGATCGGCGTGGGTGCGCGATCGCCGGCATCTTCCTTCGGGAGCAGCGCCGAGAGCGTGAGACCGAACTTCGCCAGAAGCGCCGCATCGACGGGAACGCGCTCCACGCGGCCGTCGCTGAAGGCCACCCAGTGCTGCCCGTCGTCCAGAAGGGGCCGAAGCTCGAGCACGATCGGCTCCCCGCCGGCGGCCGGGCGCGGCCGGCGCTCGCGCGCCTGGCGATCCGCCATGGGCACTTCCGGCACGAGAAAGTAGAAGGGCCCCGGCAGGCTCTTGTCGGCATCTTCCGGCCAGGGGGAACGGTTGAGACTCGCGAGTGTCTCGCGATCCCTCTCGCGCTGGTGCTCTTCGCGCTTGCGCTCCGGCTGCTTCTCCGGCTCCTCGTCCTTCTGCTCCTCGGCCGGGGTCGCCTGGGCAGCCAGAGCGAGGTCCTCGACGGAAGCCGGGCCTTTGCCGCCATGAGCGTCGGCGTAGCGTCCATACAGCTCGGCGTAGCTCCGGACGCGGTAGTCGGCGCCGGAACCCGTCGCGCGCCGGCGCACCTGAGCCAGGCGCGCGCGCCGGGACGAGGTGTTCGGGTCCTCCCCGCGCCAGGTGCGCGGCGGCACCTGTGCGGGGACCGCCTTGACGTAGGCTTGTTCGAGCGAGCCGGGGGGCTCGACGCCGACGATCTCCCATCGGCCCGGGACGAGCGCGGTCGTGCAGCCGAGGACCGTCAGCCCGAGCTTTTCGTCCGTGAAAACCTCCGCATCGACGTCACGAACCGGTGCGGCGGCATTCAACGGCGAAGCAATGACGACCAAGGAGAACAACAGAGCGAGGCGACCCGCCATGGTGCGACCCTCCGGGTTGTAACGGGAGAACGGCGTCATACTAAAGCGAATGCTTTGGAGATGGCAAGCCTTCAGAGGTCGGCGAGAGATCTTGCGATTCCAACGATTGGCTTGACACCGGTTTGCGCGGCGGGTCACCATGAAGCGCCTGAATCGTGAGCACTGGGGAGGGGCACCTTGAGCGTATCGTCCGGGCCGGCGCGGTAGATGGGCACGCTGCGGGAGGCACCGCCGGCCAAACTCTTCATGGCCGTCATGCATCGCCCCGGCTTCGATCCGGCGCCGCTGCTGGCCCAGCTCGCCGTCCGGTATGGAGCGGTGGATTTCCTGTGCGCCCCCTATCCGTTCGGATCGAGTTACTACGAGCAGGAGATGGGGCCGGGGCTGGTCAAATTCTTCGTCTCGTTCGAGCCGCTCCTCCCGCAGGTGCGATTGGCGGGGGTGAAGCGGGAGACGAACAAGCTCGAAGAGGAGCGGGGCGGACGCCCGGGGGCGGCTCTGCAATCTCGACCCCGGAATCATCACCCACTATTCGGTCATCCTGGCCACGACCAAGGGCTACGCCCACCGGATCTATCTCGGCGAGGGGATCTACGCGGAGCCGACTCTTCTGTTCCGGCGCGGCGCTCTCGATGCCCTGCCCTGGTCCTATCCCGACTACCAGGCCCCGGCAGCGCACGAGTTCTTCAGGGCGGCGCGGCGTCGGCTGATGGAGCAGGCTGCGCGGCAGGCCACGCCTGATTCTGGGAGGGACCGGCCTGATTGACTTCCGGGTGCACCGGGGAACCCGTGCGCCGGTTACCAGCCCCCGGAGGCCCCGCCCCCGCCCGAGCTGCCGCCCCCGCCGGAGAAGCCGCCCCCGCCGCCAAAGGACGATGAGGAACCGCCCCCGCCGGAGGTGATGACCATGCCGCCGACCGTGGCGCTGCCCTTGCTCTTGAGGTCCTTCGCCGCCTTGAGATACCAGGGCTTCTTGCGGATGATGAGCTTCGCGACCGGGAAGGCGACGACATACGTCGCCAGCAGCGCGAGGGCGCCCCTCACGCCGACGATGACGATCGGGAACATCGCCCAGAACGGGATCGAGGAAGACGTAGAGGAACCAGCCCGTGCCCGGGGTCATCACGCCGATCACGGTGAACAGGCCGATGATGCCGAAGATGAAGGCGCCGAGGAGTATCCGCATCGGCCACGGCGGCAGATCCGGATCATTGAAGCCTCCCATGCCGCTGCCGGCAGCCGGTGCAGCCTCGGCCGGCGCGGCGGCCGCCGCGTCCCCGAGCCCGCGGCCCTCCAGGACGGCGATGATCGCCGCGACGCCGTCCTCGATGCCCCGGTCGTAGTCGCCGGCCTTGAACCGCGGCGCCAGCGACGCGCGCAGGATGCTCCCGGCGATGCCGTCGGTCAGGAGGCCCTCGAGGCCGTAGCCGACCTCGATCCGCATCCGGCGCTCCTCCGGCACCACGATCAGGAGCACGCCGTTGTCCTTTCCCTTCTGGCCGAGTTTCCAGGTCGAAAAGACCTTCTCGGCGATTCCCTCGACACTGTCGCCGCCGAGGCTGGGAATCGTGAGCACGGCGACCTGGTTGGTCGTGGTCGTCTCGTGCGCTGCCAGGGCGGCCTCGATCCGCTCCCGGGCGGCCGGGCTCAGGATGCCGGCCTCGTCGACGACACGGCCGGTGAGATAGGGCACTTCAACGGCGCCGGCGGCGGGCGACAAGGCAAATAAAGAGGCGAGAAGGACGGCTGCCAGCAGGCGAGAGACGCCGTTCGAGCGCACGCTCACGGACCCGCGAGCGCTCATCGAGACGCCTCGGCCACGATCGGCCGGTCCGGCAGTTCGTTCGCCGCGCCGCCCCCGGGCGAGGCCGGATGCCCGGCCAGGAGCGTCTCCGCGGCGTCGAGCCCCGCCAGCAGCGCGTCCGCCGTGCGGCCCGCAGCCAGGAGCGGGTTCATCCGCACGGTAACCGCAGACCAGGCAGCGTCGGGGACGCGCTCGCCCAACCCCCGGTCCGCGTACACCGCGGCCCGCCGCTCGAAGCTGCTCGCCAGGATCAGCAGCGCAGTGCGTCCGCCGGTCGCGAACAACTCCTGCTCCAGAAACAGCGACTCCGCCCGGCGCCGGACTTCGGCGTCCGCGCGCAGCGGTTCGAGAAAGAGACGGGCGAACCCGGGGGAGACGGTCGCGGCGAGCGCGGCGGCGGCCCCGGCGCCAAGCACCAGCGCCAGCACGAGCAGCACGGTGTGCTCGGCCGGCCGGGACGGGCGCACCGCGTCGAGAAGAACCACGCCGAGGCCGGCCAGGGACGCCGCAACGGCAAAAGCGCGCCAGCGCAGACCGTGGTAGACATCGGAGCGTGCGACGACCGCGGCGACGATCTGGGTGCCGGCTCGCGCCTCCAGGGCCTTCACGCGAGCTTCGATCCTCGCGGCTTCGGCCCCGGTCAAGGGCGGGGGTGCGGCGCTTTCGTGCATCATGGCGTCTCCGGGGAATTGTCGCACCCGGCGGGCAGTGGTTGTCAACAAAATAGTGCGCGCTCGTGCTTGGCGACCACGGGGATGGTCTGTATAGTCTGAGCTGGCAGGCAACCAAGGAGGAGCCGATGTCCCTCGACTTGATCCACGCCCGACGCAGCATCAGGAAGTACACCGCAGAGCCGGTGAGCGCAGCCGACGTCACGGAGCTGCTCGAGGCCGCGATGGCCGCCCCGTCCGCCGGGAACCAGCAGCCGTGGCACTTCATCGTCATCCGCGACCGCGGCCTGCTGAACGCCATCCCCGGCTTCCACCCGCACTCGGCGATGGCGCTCCAGGCTCCGGTGGGCATCCTGGTCTGCGGCGACCAGACCCTGGAGAAACACGCCGGCTACTGGGTCCAGGACTGCGCCGCCGCCACCGAGAACCTGCTGCTGGCCGTCGTTGCCAAGGGGCTGGGCGCGGTCTGGTGCGGCGTCTACCCCAGGACGGAACGGGTCGAGGGCTTCACGCGGCTGCTGGGTCTCCCGGCGCACGTCATCCCCTTTGCCTTCGTGCCGATCGGGCACCCCGGCGAAAGCAAGCCCCCCGCCCGGCGGTACAACGCGGAGCGGGTCCACAGCGACCGCTGGTGACCGGCGCACCCGGGGCATGAACGCGACCAGGAACCCGCTCGAGGTGTACGCGGCGCTTCCGAAGACGAACTGCGGGGAGTGTCCGCCCCGGACGTGCCTCGCCTTCGCGTCGGCGATCATCCAAGGCGACAAACAGCCGGCCGACTGTCCGCACCTCGATGAAGCCGCCACCGCGCGGATCGCCGCGTACCTCGAGAGCCGGCGCCCCGCCCACCACGGGCAGGAGGCTGAACTGCGGCGACTGAGGGCCGGTGTCGCCGCCATCGATTTTGCCGCGTCCGCGGAGCGGTTGGGGGCGAGTCCTCGTCGGGGAGCGGCTGGGCGTCAAGGCGCTCGGCCGCGACTTCTTGATCGGCCGGGACGGCGGCATCGTCTCGCAATGCCACACGCACGCCGGGCTGGCGATCCCCCTGCTGCGCTACGTGCTGTTCAGCCGGGGCGGACGGCCGACGGGGCAGTGGCTGCCGTTCCGCGAGCTGGAGCACGCCGCCGGACGGAGCCTGCACTTCGAACAGATGTGCGAGAAGCCCCTGAAGCGCCTCGTCGACCGCCACACCGAACTGCTCAAGGACCTGATCGACATCTTCAGCGCCGAGCGCTCGGTCAACCTCTTCGGCTCGGATATTTCGCTCGTCCTGTTCCCGCTGCCCCGGATCCCGGTCCTGATCTGCTACTGGGAGCCGGAGGACGACATGGAGTCGTCGCTGCACATTTTCTTGGACGGCACGGCGACGGACCACCTGAGCGTGGAGTGGATTCACAGTCTCTGCGCCGGGCTGGTGGCGATGTTCGAGAAGATCGCCCTCAAGCACGTCTGAAATGACTGCAGCCTGGAGACGCTGCCAACCGTCCTAAGCGCCCAGGCCAGCGAACCCGACCTGCCCGACTTTCCTCCCCGCCAGGCGGCACCCCGCCTCAAGCGACTCCCGCAGCGACCGCCCCGCGGCCAGCGCACCGATCATCCCGGCGTTGAAAGTGTCCCCGGCGCCGATCGTGTCGACGACCGCCGGCGGCGCGACGGCCGGGGCATGGTGCAGCGTCCCGTCCGCCTCGATGGCCCAGGCGCCCTCGCTCCCCCAGGCCGCCGTCATCAGCGTGTGCGGGACGCGAGCGCGCATCTCCCGGAGGAACGTTTCGGGCCGCGGGAACCCGCAGACCTCGATATAACCGCGCGAGAAGAGCACGAGCCGGGCCAGCGGGAAGCACTCCTCGATGCCGGGGCGGACCTTCTCGACCTCGATCGAGAGCAGCAACTCCGGCCGGAAGAGGCGGGCGTGGCGCACCATCCGCACCGTCTCGGGGCCGGGACGCGCCTCGAAGTGCGCCCAGCGCCAGCGCGAGAGATCGAGCCGCGCGAAATCGTCCAGCCCGTACTCCGGGGTGCCGCGGTGGTGCACGATGGTGCGGTGGCCGTTTGTCTGCGAGAGCAGGATCGCCGAGAGCGGGGGCATTCCCGCAACGCGCCGACAGGGCGAGAGATCGACGCCGGCCTGCCGCAGCCCCTCCTCGAGCGGGGCGCCCGTTGGGTGGTCGGCGAGGATCGCCGCCAGCGTGACTTCGTGCCCGAGGCCGCGCAGCACCCGGGCGGTGTTGGCCGCGTTGCCGCCGGCCTCGATGCGCAGCGAGGAGGCGCGCACCTCCTCGTCCTCGGCGGGGTGGTGCGGCACGCCGAAGACGAAGTCGAGGACGGCGGAGCCGACGCAGAGGATGCGGGCCATCGCGGCTGTTTTCCCTCCCGTGGTGGTGCCAATGTCGGCAAGTATCGCACAAGGTGAACGGGTGCGGCGGCATTTCCTGCGTAATTTGCTTGGCGACGGCGGAGACGGTCTGTATAGTCATGCGGCGGGAGCGGTCGCTCCCGGGAAATGTGTACCGCCCGTGGTCGGAAATGGGAGGCACGCCCTGAAGCTCGGTTGTGATACCCGGCAAGCGAGCGGACACGCTATGCCGCCACCGCCTCGACTGGAATATCGACTGGAATATCGTCCCGGCGCGATATCTCAGTCGCGGTGGTCGCGGTTCCGACTGGACAAAACCGGGGTTGCCCCTACTGGAATATCCCCCCGGTGGGTAGGCCCGGATATCTCCCCGGCATCATAAGCGGCTGTTAGCGGAAGAAAACAAGGGAAACTCGGGATGGAGTCGCTTGGATCGCTCCTGTACTTCATTTGGAATGCGACGTTGTGCGTGACGTTCTGGTACCTCATCCCCAAGATTGTAAATGATAAGCATACACCGCAAGTCGTATCGTATGTATCACTCTCATGCGGGTTCGTCCTCCTAACGCTTCTCTCGGTACATGTCGTCAACTTGGTCTTTGGGTCTACATCTGGCGGATTCGAGCACATGGGTTTAGCCATATTCAGCGTCATGGGAACTGTCCTCTTGTCACCCCTTATGGTCACAGCAGGCGCTATCCGACTAGTTGGTCAGAACAGGAAGAAGAGAGCCGCTAGTCGGGCGTTGCATGTTCGCCATCCGAATGCCAGCATTGCTCACCAAGTCGACAGGAATGATGTCGTGAATTACATCACGGCAAGCTGCGCAATCCTCGGGGCGTCATGGATAGCGTTTGCACTTGTCCTTCTCCTACACGGCACGGTTCCAGGGTTCAAGACAATTGTAAAGACGTGGCCGTTCCCTGCGGTCTTGATGCTGGCCAATGCCATTCTTATCGTCAAGAACTACGTCAAGTGAGACAAGGAACCGCTAACCAGGCGTTGTAGCCGACGGATCACGCTTGCATTTCTGCCCTACCGTGAGAAAGTAAGGTGACAAGGCGCGAGGCGAAGGCGGGCAGGCAAGCGCGCCCGCGGCTAAACGCTACGTTAGGTGACAACAAATGAACGACGCACGGGTGAATCTAACTGTGTACATAGACCGCACCCATTTCGGGGATGGAGTTGACCCGCTTTGGTGGACACCTTACGGTTTGGACAGGAGGTGTTCGTCATGGGAGGAAAGACAAGGCCCCCGTACCCCGCAGAGTACCGTGCCCGGATTATGGAGTTGGCCCGGGCCGGGAGGAACCCCGAGGAACTGGCAAAGGAGTTCGAACCCACCGGCCAGACCATCCGGAACTGGTTGCAGCAGGATGACCGCGACAGCGGGCGGCGACAGGACGGTCTGACCACGGCCGAGCGGGAAGAGCTGGTCAAGCTGCGCCGGGAATGCCGCCGACTCCGTGAAGAGCGGGAAATCTTGGCAAAAGCAGCGGCCTGGTTCGCTCGGGAGACCAACTCGATACCCCCGAAGTCTTCGAGTTCGTGAGAGCCAACCAGGTCAAGTGGAAGGTCGCCACGATGTGCCGGATTCTGGGCGTCTCCCCCAGCGGCTACTATGCGTGGCATCACCGTCCGCCCTCGCGGCGGCGGATCGAGGATGAAAGACTCACTCTGATGATCAAGGAGTCGCATGCCCGCTCGCGTGGCACCTACGGCTCGCCGCGAATTCTCGAGGATCTCCGGGAGGAGGGGCGTCGTGTCGGATGCAAGCGAGTCGCTCGTCTGATGCGTGTCGCGGGCCTGCGTGGAGTAAGCCGGCGCAAGTGGATCACCACCACGATCCGTGACAAGCGGGTGCGTCCTGCCGAGGATCTGGTGCATCGAGAGTTCGCCGCGACGGCCCCGAACCAGCTGTGGGTCGCCGATATCACCCAGATTCCGACTTGGGCCGGGATCCTTTATCTGGCGGTGGTGCTCGATGTGTTCAGCCGTCGTGCGGTCGGCTGGGCCATGGCCACGCACATGCGCACCGAGCTAGTCCTCGACGCGCTCGATATGGCCATCGGCCGTCGTCGTCCCTTCAACGTCGTGCACCATTCCGATCAAGGCTGTCAGTACACCTCGATCGCCTTCGGCAAACGCTGCCGGGAGGCCGGCGTGCGTCCCTCGATGGGCTCGGTCGGCGACTGCTTCGACAACGCCATGGCCGAGAGCTTCTTCGCCACGCTCGAATGCGAGCTGCTCGAGCGCAACCGCTTCCGCTCTCAGGCTGAAGCGCGGATGGCCGTCTTCGACTTCATCGAGGGTTTCTACAACACCCATCGCCGCCACTCCGGCCTCGGGAAAGTCTCACCCTTGGAGTTCGAGAGAAGGTATGCTCTTACCACTGGGGATCAAACCCCTTACCCGTCCACGAAAGCGGGGTAACTCCACGTTGTAGCTGACCGTCACGCTTGCAAGAGGGCTACCGTTCAATGGGTAGAGGCAAAGGCAGGTTCCGCGGCGCCCGCAACCGCGCCGGCAGCTAAACGCTACGTTAGCTGGTCAGATTTTCATCCGATTCAACACCAAAGGAGACAAAAGACGATGAAACGCACAAGACTCATCGCGCTGGGGTGCATCATAGCGCTGCTTGCGCTTCCACAGCTCCAAGCTCACGCCGAAGACGAGATCGGCGCAGCGGAAGCCCGTGCCATCGCCAAGGACGCCTACATTTACGGCTTCCCGCTGGTCGACGGCTACCGCATCCTGCACGCCTACTTCGTGGACCGCGACAATCCCGAATACAAGGCGCCCTGGAACCAGATCAAGAACATCCCCCGCGTCTATACGCCCGACGACAAGGCGGTGCAGACCCCCAACTCGGACACGCCCTACTCCTTCCTGGGCATGGACCTGCGCGCCGAGCCCATCGTGCTCACCGTGCCACCGATCGAGAAGGACCGCTACTTCAGCATCCAGCTCGTGGACCTTTACACGCACAACTTCGACTACATCGGCAGTCGCGCCACGGGCAACGGTGGCGGCAACTTCCTCATCGCCGGGCCGGGCTGGAATGGCGAGGTGCCCGCGGGAGTGACAAAGGTGATGCGCTCGGAGACCGAGCTGGCGCTGGCCATCTATCGCACCCAGCTTTTCAACCCGGGCGACCTCGACAAGGTGAAGGCGATCCAGGCGGGCTACAAGGTGCAGCCGCTTTCGGCGTTCCTCGGCCAGTCCGGGCCCAAGACGGCGCCGACGATCGATTTCATCAAGCCGCTCACACCGGAGACGCAGAAGACCTCGCCGGAGTTCTTCAATGTGCTGAACTTCGTGCTGAAGTTCTGCCCGACAGTTCCATCCGAAAAGGAACTCATGGCGCGTTTCGCCAAGATTGGCGTCGGTGCGGGCCAGAGCATCGATACGAGCACGCTCTCCCCCGAGATCAAGGCGGCCATCGAGCAAGGAATGGCCGACGCCTGGACCGAGATGGCGAAACTGAAGAAGCGGTTCGATGCGGGGGAAGTGACATCCGGCGACGTGTTCGGGACGCGGGAGTACTTGAAGAACAATTATCTCTATCGCATGACGGCCGCCGCACTCGGCATCTACGGCAATTCGAAGCAGGAAGCGATGTATCCCGCTGTATTTCGTCGACGCCGACGGCCAGAAGCTGGACGGCGGCACAAGCCGTTACACTCTCCGCTTCGCGCCGGGTCAGTTGCCGCCCGTCAGCGCATTCTGGTCGCTGACGATGTACGAGCTCCCGTCAAGCCTGCTGGTGGCCAATCCGCTCAACCGCTATTTGCTCAACTCGCCAATGCTGCCGCAGTTCAAGAAGGATGCCGACGGCGGACTGACATTGCTCATCCAGAATGAATCCCCTGGCGTGGACAAGGAATCCAACTGGCTGCCCGCGCCCAAGGGCCCGTTCTTCATGGCCATGCGCCTCTACTGGCCGAAAGCCGAAGCGACAGAGGGGAAATGGACCCCGCCGGTGCTGAACCGGATGCCATAGGAAAACAACGGGTCGCAAGAACCTTGGCGATGGTCTGACCAGCTAACAACCGGTTGCAGCGGACGGCGCTACGCGCCGCCGCTGAAGCGGAGCGTTAGGCGACAGAAATAATGAAACCAGACATAGACGCGTATGTTCAGGTGATGGCCGAAATTAAGCGAAGGACAGATGTCACATTCGCATTCTTGAAGGACCCAACCAAGGCTATCTACAAGGCAACTCAAGTCGAGTCAATGGTTCTGCAAGTCAGAATGATAACAGAACTGGTCGCCATGGCCTCACTTGCTGCCAACAGGGAAATCTTCGAACGGAACGAGAAGAAGTTTGCAAAACACTGGCATCCGGACAAGATTCTTAAAGACATCGAAGACATCAATCCAGGATTCTACCCGGCACCAATAACTGAAGTCCCCTCAGGGGACCCTCGCTATAAGAATATGCTTGTCGATATGACCGACGGCTTCATGACAAGGAATGAACTCGTTCAAGTGCACGGCAGGTGTGGAGATGTTCTCCACGCTCAGAATCCTTACGGAAAGAAGACAAATTATGGTGAGCATGCAGCACTCGTTCAACAATGGATGGAGCGCATCAAGAATCTTCTCAACTGTCACAAGGTCCAGTTACACGACAACGATTGCTTCTACATAGTGCACATGAAAGAGGAGCAAGATGACAAAGTGCACATGTACAGATTCGAAAAGACGCCAGGCGTTGTAGCCGACGCTACGTTAGCTGGCCAGAACTTGAATCACCCGACTAGCGGAAACCACAAGGAGATCCAATGAAGACCGTCCATTGCTTCCTATTAGCAGCGCTCGCGTTCCCCATTGCCGTCAACGCGCAAACGCAGATGACCGATACCCGCATCGGCAAACTCGAGTTCGACCACGGGCTGCCGACGGAGAAAACGGTTGCCGCGCTCTACGACGAAATGGACTTCCAGCGGGCCTGTCAGGCGTATCTCTGGGCGCTGCCGATCGTGAACATCGGAGAATGGCAGCGTGCCCACGAGATGGACTTCGGCGCGGCCGATGGCGACATCGTCATCTACACAACCTATCGCGCCAAGCTTGGCATCCTGACCCCCAACATCACGACCCCCTACATCATCGGTTTCGCCAACCTGTCGCGCACCGGCCCGCTGGTGATTGATTATCCGCCGGGCCTCTCTGCCGGCGGCGTGCTCGACTTCTGGCAGCGACCCTTGTTCGACATGGGCCAGACCGGCCCGGACAAAGGCGCGGGCGCAAAGTATCTCGTCATCGGTCCGGGGCAGGAGGCGCCTAACGCGGACGGATATTCCGTTTATCGGTCGCCGACGTTCAACATAGGCCTCGGTTACCGCGTGCTCGAAACCGATCCCGACAAGGCCGAGAAGCTAATGAAGGGCGTGCGGGTTTACTCGTTCAGCAAGCGAGATAATCCGCCGCAGAACAAGTTTCTGACGCCTGAGGACAAGACCTGGAGCCAGACACCACCCAGCGGCCTCGTCTTCTGGGAGCGCCTCGCGGCGCTCTTGAACGAGGAATCGGTAGCGGACCGCGACCGCTTCTTCATGGCAATGCTCAAGCCGCTCGGCATCGAGAAGGGTAAGCCTTTCCGGCCCGATGATAGGCAGAAGAAGCTCCTCACGGAGGCCGCGTTCGTAGGCGAGCAGATGGCCAAGGCGAACTCCTTTGACAAACGCTTTCCAGGGTCGCGCTATCGGCCAGACGCCCGCTGGGAAACCGTCTTTGCCCCGGGATTCTCACCCGCGCAGGATGTCGGTAACTACAGCCAGTTGGATGAGCGCGCCGCCTACACGTGGGAAGCGGTCTGGACCACCGCCGGTATGGTGACCAAGACGCCCGGTGTCGGACAGGCCTACCTCGGAGCCCATCGCGACAAGAACGGAGACGCCATCGACGGGGCGAAATCCTATCGACTGCATGTCCCCCCGAATCCCCCAGCGGGCCAGTTCTGGTCAGTCACGATTTACGATCTGGAAACCCGCCGCCCGGTTGAGAACACGCAGGGTCTTGTGGATCGCTCATCGCGCCAGGCCGACATCGCAAAGAACGCCGATGGCTCGGTAGACCTCTATTTCGGACCGCAGGTGGTAAAAGGGCATGAAAGTAACTCGCTGACGACCGTGCCCGGCCGGGCTTGGTTCGCGCTGTTCCGCCTCTACGGCCCATTACAGCCGTATTTCGATCGGAGCTGGCGGCTGCCGGACATCGAAAGAGTGAAGTGATCAAGGATGGCCAGCTAACAACCGGTTGCAGCGGACGGCGCTACGCGCCGCCGCTGAACCGGAGCGTGTGCGAGGTCTCGAAACCGTTGTCTAACGATCTGAAAGGAGGTCGTCACACCAAGTGCCCTTGTGGGTGTGTAGGCAGGAGGCGGGCTGGCGTGGTAATACGGCGGCCGAACATGCCTCGACACGGCACCGCGAAGGCTCGCACCGCAGTGGGGCGGGTCGTACCCAGTCGGGGGTGCTGGCCAAATCCGCAGGCCGTAGCATAAAGCGAACAGTGCAGCCTCGTGAGTTTAGGCCGGACGATGATAGCTGGGAGAGTCCGGTAGCGGGACAAACCCGCGCAAGCGGGATACACGCCGACCCTCTACGTTAAAGGGGAAGGCCAGTGCCTGTCGGGAAGCAAAGGGCAAACGCACCGACGGGGGACCCGGGGTAAGGCTGATGGCATGCGGAGACAGACGACGGAGGTAGGACCTGAAGTCCCACCGCACCCTGCCGAAACTCCAACGGCGGTAAGCGGGCGCCAAGCCGGGGGCAACCGGTAAGATGACCGTTACGGGCGGAGGGATGTCGGAGGGGCCGCGAAGCGATGATGGATGCGACAACATAACGCATCTGGAGCGTGGGACCCTACTTCGATCGCGCGGATCGGGGAGGAGAGGCAGCATGAGTGCCCAAAAGGCTAGGAACATGCAGAACACGCCCGCTCCTGCCAGTGACCCGCTGTTCCATGACGTGAAACGGACGCTGGATAGATGGGCTGAGTGGCTCGTCTGAGGCGGCAGCAGGATGAACGAGCGAGAGGCAAGGGAGAGCCTCCAGATGACCCAAACAGGTTCGAGCGTTCAGGGTGCTGCAACGACAACGGTTGCCGATAAGCCCATGGAGAAGATCCTCGGAGAGCCGTACCGGGGAAAACCCGATGTCCGGTTCGACGAGGGGGCCAAGGGAATGGGCATGGCGAGGATTGAGGCGCCGGCTAAGCGCGAAAGTCGCCGGCAACAGCTACTCCCCGCGCCTGCAACCCGGCACTGAGGTTCTACTCTACTGGCAAAAGGGCAACACCGAAGGAGCACATGAATTTCGAGCTGTTTGAATCCATGCCGATAGCATTTTTCTATGTTGCCGTCTTTCTGTTCATGCTGGCATTTTGTGAAGTTGGCTACCAGATCGGTAAACATGGCCTGACTCGTCAAGATAAGGAGGCACCGGTTTCCTTAGGCCCGATGGTTGGGGGGTTGATGGGTATGCTGGCTTTTGTTCTCGCTTTCACGTTTTCCATGGCTTCTTCTCAGCACGATCTCAGAAAACGGAATGTTCTCGAAGAAGCGAATTCAATCGGCACGGCATATCTGCGGGCCGACTTGCTTGATACACAATACAGAGCAGCGGTCAAAGGCCTCTTGAGAGAATATGTAGACGTTCGGCTGAAGGCTGCAAGCGGCAGCGACCTGAGCGCCGCAATCGGGAAATCATCTGAGATCCATAATCTCTTGTGGGCGCAGGTTTCATCTGCGGCGATAGCAAGCCCCGGCACAAATTCCTCGCTGATGATTCAAGCCGCCAATGATGTGATTGATATGCACGAAAATCGAGTGGCCGGCGCACTGCACAATCGAATTCCCGGCAGTATTTGGCTGGCGCTGTTCACCATCACCGCGCTCACCATGATGGCTATTGGTACTCAGGTTGGATATACTTCCAAGAGAAGATTAGTCGCAGTGATCCCCATGATCCTGGCTTTCGCAGTACTCTTGACGCTCGTCGTGGATCTCAATCGCCCTCAACGCGGGCTCATAACGATAGGGCAGCAGTCGATGGTCAATCTTCAGAGCAGCATGGGCAACGAAATTAAATAACGACAGCTGACACTAGCACGCAGCGGTCGCTGGAAAGCGCAGCTGGTGCTGGCCGTTAGCCTATAAGGATTGTTTACATGGAACCCAAGCAGGGAATGATGACCCAAGAGGTTACCGTCAGTGGCATAACGCTGAAACAGGCGGACTATGTCTGGATACTTGGCAGGGTTGAAAATGGACGCATCCCAGTCGAGTACAGAAACAATATCATCACAATCCCTGAAAACATTGTCCTTCAATGCCCTGTCCCCGCCCCTAATCTCAATGATCTTCGGAAGTCAGATGACTGCTTCGGCAGATCGGCTGATTACTTTACGGAAGAATACAAATCAGAACGGTATTGGTTTCGTCTGCTCAAGTGCAAGAAACACGGCAAACTCTTTCTTGAAGACACACGCGGCGAAATTGCCATGTATACGCGGACGATCCTGGTCACGAACACCACTGAAAACCCTGAAACGATATGGAGACAGTATCATTCAATGTCCGATGATTGGTTGAACTATCAGGGCAGAGCGTACTAATACGAATGCACACCCTCCAACGTATTGTTCGAGTCGCAGCCGGCGGCAAGACCACCGCCATCGAGGTACGAAATCGGGATAGGGGTCGGACATAAATCCCTTATTCGGTTTGGTGACGTGAAGCTTGAGAGGCGATGTATCGAGAAGCATTATCATGGTTTTATGGACGTCCCCTGTCTGCTCATGATTAAGAATCGAGTAAAGAAAGATGGAGGGAATATCCGGTGATTTTAGCGTTTCTTCGCCTTTGCCTTTGGGCCATGATTGTCTTTTTTCCTCTCGCCGGGATTGGTGCGCTCACCGATAACTGGATCGCCAGCAAGACCTCATACTGGCCTTCCACGGAGGGAATTGTCACCGTAAGCCGTCTAGACACGACGATGAACGCCAATGGCCGTTATATCTCTGTGGCCAACATCTCTTACCGGTACGAGATCGATGGAACGAGCTACACGTCTTTTCGCATTGGCTACGGCGAGGGTCAGCCGAGAGGCGCGGGAGCCGTCAACATGTATCCTCTGAACCGTCGTTTGCGCGTCTACTACGATCCAGAAGACCCGTCGAGCTCATGCCTGGAAGTCGGTGGGTCAAGCTGGCTGGCGGCAAGTGCAAAATTTCTCCTGATGGTCGGGCTTGGTGCCTTGGCATTCTTCGGCAGTCGACAGATCGGCACTAGGCAAGAGTGCTAACCAATCAGTCCACCGGACGCTGTGCGATAAAACCGCGAAACGCAAGTGAAATCAGACGTTAGGCCCAAAGAGCGCTGAGCAGAAAAGGGATTGCCGGGCGTCGTCGCTGATCGATCACGCTTGCATTTTTGCCCCATCGTGACAAAGTTATGGAAAGGCGAAGGCGGTCGGATGCGCCCGGGGCTGAACGCTCCGTCGGCTCTGCAACACCCAACCCTCGAAGGAGAACGAAGATGAGCGAAAACGGCAAGTGCCCGGTAACAGGCAAATCCGGCAGAACCACTGCCGGCAGAGGCACGGCGAACCGCGACTGGTGGCCCAACCAGCTGAACCTGGGCATCCTGCACCAGCACGCGCCGGCCTCCAACCCGATGGACCCCGATTTCAACTACGCCGAAGAATTCAAGAAGCTCGATCTGGCCGCCCTGAAGAAGGACCTGTACGCGCTGATGACCGACTCGCAGGACTGGTGGCCGGCCGACTGGGGTCACTACGGCGGCCTCTTCATCCGCATGGCCTGGCACAGCGCCGGCACCTACCGCACCGCTGACGGACGCGGCGGCGGCGGCACCGGCAACCAGCGTTTTGCGCCGGTCAACAGCTGGCCCGACAACGGCAACCTGGACAAGGCGCGCCGCCTGCTCTGGCCGATCAAGCAGAAATACGGGAACAGCATCTCCTGGGCCGACCTGATGATCCTGGCCGGCAACTGCGCGCTGGAGTCGATGGGCTTCAAGACCTTCGGCTTCGGCGGCGGCCGCGCGGACATCTGGCAGCCCGAAGAGGACATCTACTGGGGCAAGGAAGACACCTGGCTGGGCGACAAGCGCTACAGCGGCGACCGCGAGCTGGAGAACCCCCTGGCCGCCGTGCAGATGGGCCTGATCTACGTGAACCCCGAAGGCCCCAACGGCAACCCCGACCCCGTGGCCTCGGGCCGCGATGTGCGCGAGACCTTCGCCCGCATGGCCATGAACGACGAAGAGACCGTGGCGCTCGTCGCCGGCGGCCACACCTTCGGCAAGGCGCACGGCGCGGGCGACCCGAAGCTGGTGGGGCCGGAACCCGAAGCTGCCCCCATCGAGGAGCAGGGCCTGGGCTGGATCAACCGCTTCGGCACCGGCAAGGGCGTGCACACCACCACCAGCGGCATCGAGGGCGCCTGGAAGCCCAACCCCACCAAATGGGACAACGGCTACTTCGACATGCTGTTCGGCTACGAGTGGGAGCTGACCAAGAGCCCGGCCGGCGCCCACCAGTGGGTGGCGAAGAACGTCAAGCCGGAGCACATGATCCCCGACGCCCACGACCCGTCGAAGAAGCATCCGCCGATGATGACCACGGCCGACCTGTCGCTGCGCTTCGACCCGATCTACGAGCCCATCGCGCGCCGCTTCCACCAGGACCCGGAGGCTTTCGCCGACGCGTTCGCCCGCGCCTGGTTCAAGCTGACCCACCGCGACATGGGGCCCAAGGCCCTCTACCTCGGCCCCGAAGTCCCGGCCGAAGACCTGATCTGGCAGGACCCGCTCCCCGCCGTCGATCACCCCCTGATCGATGCCAGGGACATCGCCGACCTCAAGGCCAAGGTCCTGGCCTCGGGCCTGTCGGTGGCGGAGCTGGTCTCCACCGCCTGGGCCTCGGCCTCCACCTTCCGCGGCTCGGACAAGCGCGGCGGCGCCAACGGCGCGCGTATTCGCCTGGCGCCGCAGAAGGACTGGGAAGTCAACCAGCCGGCGCAGCTGGCCAAGGTGCTGGGCGTGCTCGAAAGCATCCAGCGGGCCTTCAACGGCGCCCAGACGGGCGGCAAGAAGGTCTCCCTGGCCGACCTCATCGTGCTGGCCGGCTGCGCCGCCGTTGAGGCGGCGGCCAAGGCTGCCGGGCACGCCGTCGAGGTGCCCTTCACCCCGGGCCGCACCGACGCCTCGCAAGAGCAGACCGATGTGAAATCGTTCAGCGTGCTGGAGCCCCAGGCCGATGGTTTCCGCAACTACCAGAAGAAGGCCTTCACCGTGTCGGCCGAGGAAATGCTGGTGGACAGGGCGCAGCTGCTGACCCTGAGCGCGCCGGAGATGACGGTGCTCGTCGGCGGCCTGCGCGTGCTGGGTGCCAACGTGGGTCGGCTCGACGCACGGCGTGTTCACGACGCGGGGCGGAACCCTCACCAACGACTTCTTCGTCAACCTGCTCGACATGGGCACCGTGTGGAAGCCCACGTCCGATGCCCGGGACACGTTCGAAGGGCGCGACCGCAAGACAGGCGAACTCAAGTGGACCGGCACCCGCGTGGACCTGGTCTTCGGCTCCAACTCGCAGCTGCGCGCCCTGGCCGAGGTCTATGCGCAGGACGATGCGAAGGAGAAGTTCGTGCGCGACTTCGTCGCGGCCTGGAGCAAGGTCATGAACCTGGACCGCTTCGACATGACATGGAGCTGAGAGATCTCGGCTTTGATTCGTGGTTCCAGGATCGCGCGGCAGAACTGCAGCAACCGGATCGCGACATTGCTCGTGTGACGGCGGTTGATCGAGGCGGCGGCCTCCTGAGAAACAAACAGGGAGAGGTGCCTTTCGAGTTATCGGGGAAACTGCGGTTCTCAGCCGGATCGTCCGTGGACCTGCCTTGCGTGGGGGACTGGGTGTCTGTCCAATTTCACAACGCCGGCGGGTTGGCGATCATTCACGGGGTCCTGCCGCGAAAAACATTCCTGCGCCGCAAGTGCGCGGGCAAAGACGTTGACTTCCAGATGGTGGCGGCAAATATCGACACCGCCTTCATCGTCCAGTCGTGTCACTACGATTTTAACCTGCGCAGATTCGACCGTTACCTGGTGATGGCCAATGAAGGGCATATCGAACCGACCCTCGTCCTGACCAAGACGGATCTGATTTCCCGAGAAGAGTTGGAAGAGAAACTCACTGCCGTCAGGGAATCCGGCATCACCGCCAGGATACTCACACTCAGCAATGCAACCGGTGCCGGGCTTGACGAATTTCGGCGGCTGCTCGTTTCCGGCAAGACGTACTGCCTGCTCGGGTCCTCCGGTGTCGGCAAGACCACGATCATCAATCGACTCGTCGGGCGAGAGGCGTTCGACACCAAGGCGGTCAGCGGAACGGGGGAGGGCATCCACACAACTTCACGCCGCCAACTTGTCATTCTCGATCAGTGCGCAATGCTGATCGACACGCCGGGAATGAGGGAATTGGGGGTTTTAGCCTCCAGTGAAGCGCTTGAAGACAGTTTTGCCGACATTCACGAGTTGGCTGCGAGTTGTCAGTATGCCGACTGCAGTCATATACAAGAGCCCGGTTGTTCAGTTCTCATGGCGGTGGAGAACGGAAACTTGAGCGAGGACCGCTACAAAAACTATGTCAAGCTCAAGAAGGAGTCCGAGTTTCACGAACTGTCGTACGTTGAGAGGCGAAAGAAGGACAAGGCGTTCGGAAAATACATCAAGTCGGCAAAGGCCCAGCTGAAGAAATGACAAGAGCGGATCGGACGTTGGACAACCCCACCACGGGCGGAGGAACGGTATGAGAAAGGCCTTGGGCATCATCGCGATCGCAGTTTCCCTCGGTTTGGTGGCACTTCCCGCGGCGGCGCAGGAGCAGAAGTTCGAGATCCGGACCGGGGAGTCTGTGAAGACCGTGCTCGACGATGCCGTCGGCAAGACGGTGACGCTGCTCATGGTCTCCGGCCAGGAACTGACCGGGACCGTCGCGAAAGTTGGCGACCACGCCGTCCAGCTCTCGAGGCTCAGCGGTCGGGACTACTACGACGGCGTCGTCCTTTTGGAGCGCGTGGACGGTGTCATCCTGAAGGTCCGGGGGAAGTAGTCGCGAACCAGGGAGAGGGTGCTGCGAGTTCAATCGCCGCGGCGACTGAAGAGTGCGGCCCGGCTGGCTCGTACCCTGGGCCGTTCGATCACGTTCAGTCCGGCGCGCGCGGCCGCGGCGAGTTCCGCAGCGAACGCGGCAGCGTCGACGTGGAACGCCGGTTCGGCGACGAGGAAGCGGCCGCCCGGGGCGAGCGCGCCGGCGATCTGGCGGCAGAAGTCCTCGGCGGACGGCGTCTCGTGCAGCATCCAGAAGGCGAGGGCGAAGTCCACCGGTCCCGCGACGCCGCAGGAATCGGCGCCGCAGCGCCGGGTCGTGATCCGATCGGCGAGACCGGCGCGGCGGGCGCGCCGCTCGACGATGGCGAGCGCCCGCTCCTGGAGGTCGGCGGCGATCACCCGGCCGCCCGGCCCGACCATCCGCGCCATGCCGATCGAGAAATGACCGATGCCGCACCCCACGTCGATCACGGTCATCCCGGGGCGTACCCAGGCCGCGAGGAGCTTCTCCGGGGGATGCAGGAGGCGTCGCAGCGGATTGTCGAAGCTGTAGGCGAACCACCACGGACAGACGTGCTCTTTCATGACCAGGACATGATACCAGCTCGGCGGGGCGGAATGCGCGCGAGGCTTGTGAGGCGGGAGCTCCAGGGGGCGCAAACAGGGTGATGAAATCAGTCCGGGTCTACTCCACGGGACAGGGCGCCATCTGCCCCGGCTGCGGAAAGCCGACCGGGCAGTGCGCCTGCCGGGCGGCCAGGTCTGTGCCGCGCGGCGACGGCATCGTCCGGGTCAGCAGGGAAACCAAGGGCAGGAAAGGGAAGGGGGTCACGCTGATCGCGGGCATCCCCCTCGACGAGGAGAAGCTCGAGGCGCTTGCGAAAGACCTCAAGCAGCGCTGCGGCACCGGCGGCAGCGTCAAGGACGGCGTGATCGAGATCCAGGGGGACCAGCGCGACCGGCTCATCGAGGAACTGCAGCGGCGGGGACACCGGGTGAAGCGGGCCGGCGGGTAACAGCCGACCCGGCAGGCGCGCATTTCGCCGCGGCGGACCCGTGTCGAAAACATTGAAAGAGGGAGGGCGCCGGAATGGACACGGACGAACTGATCCGCATGCACCGGGAGTTTCTCAAGGATTCGGTCCGGCTGCGCTTCGATTTCGCGACGACCGCCCAGAGCCGCGGCATCGCGCCGCCGCCGGCGCAAAAGCCGTACCCGGCCGGTTCGCGCAGCGTCGCGCTGCCGGGACCGGAGAGCTTCGGGGAACTGGGCGCCGCGACCCTGCTCTCGCTGCTCCAGCGCCGACGCAGCGTCCGACGCTACGCGGACGAGCCCTTCTCGCTGCCCGAGCTGGCGTTCCTGCTCTGGGCCACCCAGGGAGTGACCTCCCGTCCCGGCCCCGCCGTGACCCTGCGCACCGTCCCCTCGGCGGGCGCGCGCCACGCCTTCGAGACCTACCTGTACTGCCGCCGTGTCGAGGGGCTCGAAGAGGGGATCTGGCGCTACCTGCCGCTGGAGCATCGGCTGCTCTTCGAATTCGCCGAGCCGCAGCTCGGTGCGCGCATCTCGGCCGCCTGCCTCGGGCAGCGCTTCGTCGCACAGGGGGCGGTGACTGTATTCTGGAGCGTGCTGCCGGCTCGGATGGAGTGGCGCTACGGGCCGGCCGCGCATCGCGTGCTGCCGCTGGACGCCGGGCACGTCTGCCAGAACCTCTATCTGGCTGCCGAAGCGATCGGCGCCGGCGTCTGCGCGGTCGGCGCCTACGACCAGCAGGCGCTCGACGCTCTGCTGCGACTCGACGGCGAAGAGGAGTTCGTGCTCTACCTGGCAGCGGCCGGCAAAAAACCGGTGTGACCGGGGCGGTATGCAGCAGAACCGGCGGGGATGAAACGTCGTGCTCCGCCCGCCGTCAGGGCAGGCCGCGGCGCCAGCGCTCCTCGAATTCGGGGACTTCCGCGCGCACTTCGTCCCGGAAGACATCTGCGAACGAGCCCCCGGCGCCAACCCCGGCGATGATGCGGCGCACGGCCGCGAAACCGCGCATCTCCTCGATTTCAGCGATGGCGAGGCGGGCCGCCGCATAACCTGCGGTGACCTCGCCGCCGCGTCCGCGCAGGGTACGATCGACGTCGGCCAGCGACGAGAGCCCCTCGGGCGGGTGCTCGGAAAAATAGGCGTGGATTTTTTCAGGGTCCCACCCCTGGATCGTGGTCGCCACCCCTTCGTTGAACCAGAGCGGCAGGCCCGTGGGCGCCATCCGGAAGATGAAGGCGTGGGTCATCTCGTGGACCAGCACGGACTGGAGTCCGATCGCCTCCTCGACTGTCGTCAGCCCGCCGACCGGGATCCGGATCTTGCCGTCGTACAAGCCGCCCGACCAATCCGGGGCCTGGGTGATGTCCTTGAACGCACTTTTGGCATAGAGCAGCACCGTGATCTCGTCGCGGGGGTATTCCCCCAATTTGTCGTGCAGCGCGTCGAAAGCCTGGTCCAGCACCTTGAAGAAGCCCTCGACCAGCTCCCGCGACACTTCTTTCTCGTACAGGATTATGAAATAGCGGCTGCTTTCGCGATCCATGCCCTCCTCGGCGTCCATCTCGCGCCGACCGCGGGCGATCTTTCCGGCGAGCGCGTGCGATCCTCCGGCTTTGGTCGCGGACTCCCACTCCGCGACGGCCAGGTTCAACCGCCCCTCGCGGTCGTAGATGTCGCCGGAGAGTTCCCAGGCCGCCGCGTTGTCCGGGGCGAGTTCCAGCGCCAGGTCGATTTCGCGCCGTGCGGCTCGCACGTCCGCCCCTCTGAAGATGACCCCGGCCAGCAGCAGATGGTACTCGGCGCGCCCGGGCTGAGCCGCAACGGCTTTTTCGAGAAATTCGCGGCTCTGCCGGAGTTGACCCGCCTGCAGGTGCGCGACCCCGAGAGCGGCGAGCGCTTGCGCCAGCCCCTTGCGCACCGGCTGCGACGCCGGCTCGATCTCCAGGGCCGCGTCGAAGCTCGCCACGGCCTCCTCGAAACGCCGGCTCTGCAACATCTCGTACCCGCGTTTCACGAGTTCGCTGAAGCTCCCGGCGGGGGCTGCCGGCGCCGGGAGCGCGGCCACCAGAAGGGTGACGGAAAAAAACATGGATCTCAAAAATCTTCTGCAACTCGCCGAGACCGACGACACGGTTGCCTGCCCTCCCGCCAGCGTGCTGAGCCTTTCGCTGGGATGATCTACCCGCGGCCCGGGGTGGAAGTCAAGGCGCCTCCCTTTACCTCAGCCCGCCCCGTCCCTATAATCCGACCTCTTATGAGCCACGACCCGCACGCTCTCAACCCGCGCCAGCGCGAAGCCGTCCTGCACGGCGACGGCCCGCTGCTGATCCTCGCCGGCGCCGGCACCGGCAAGACGCGCACGCTCGCCTACCGCATCGCCTACCTCGTGGAGCGCGGCGTCGCGCCCGGGACGATCCTCGCGGTCGCCTTCACGAACAAGTCGGCCGACGAACTGAAGGAGCGGGTGAAAAAGCTGATCCGCAAGGGGGCCAAGGCCCCGTCGGTCTCGACGTTCCACTCCTTCTGCGTGCGCGTGCTGCGCAACGAGATCGAGCACCTCGGCTACAAGCGCAACTTCACGATCTACGACACCGCCGACCAGCTTTCGGCTCTGAAGGAGGCGCTGCGCGAGGTGCGCATGATCGGCCGCGGCGACGTCGACGCCAAGCGGGTGCTCGCCGCGATCTCCCGCGCCAAGAACGAGGGGCGCGAACCGGATCCCGGCGACGGGACCGACCCCTACGCGATCCTCGCCGCGGAGGCCGCCCCGCGCTACGCGAGCGCGCTGAAGGCCTACAACGCCGTCGACTTCGACGACTTGCTGGTTTTCACGCTCAAGCTGTTCCGGGAGTTCCCGGAGGTCCTCGAGCGCTGGCGCGAGCGCTGCCGCCACGTCCTGGTCGACGAGTTCCAGGACACCAACGCCGTCCAGTACCGGCTGGTCTCGCTGCTGGCCGGACCCGGCGGCAATCTCACGGTCGTCGGCGACGACGACCAGTCGATCTACGGCTGGCGCGGCGCGCTGCCCGGCAACATCCTGGATTTCACGCGGGACTGGCCGACGGCGAAGGTGATCACCCTCGACCAGAACTACCGCTCCACCGGCCACATCCTCGCGGCGGCGAACACCGTGATCCGCAAGAACTCCTCGCGGCGCGAGAAGAACCTCTGGAGCGACCTCGGCGAGGGGGTGCCGGTCACGGTGCTGGCCTGCAAGGACTCCGAGGACGAGGCCAACGCGGTCGTCGAGCGCATCATCGGTCTGGTCGCCTCCGACAAGGCCAGGGCCGCCGACTGCGCCGTGATCTTTCGCACCAATGCCCAGTCGCGTTCGTTCGAGGACGTCCTGCGCCGTCACCGGATGCGCTACGTCGTCATCGGCGGCATGCGCTTCTACGACCGCAAGGAGGTGCGCGACCTGATCGCCTACCTGCAGGCGATCCACAACCCGCTCGACGAAATCGCCCTGCTGCGGGTCGTCAACTACCCGGCGCGCGGGGTCGGCAACGAAACCATCCACCGCCTCCAGGAGGCAAGTCTCGGCCGGGAAGCGACCGCTCGCCGAAGTCATGGCGGACGCGGCGAGCGTCCCCGGGGTCGGCGAGCGCCAGGCGCGCGCGCTCGGGGAGTTCCTGGGCCTTCTCGCGCAGATGCGCGAGCGTTTCCGCGCCGGCCACATCGCCGAGCCGACCGAGGAGCTGGTGCGGATCATCGGCCTCGAGGACGCCGCCCGCCGTTCGGTGAAGGACCCGGTCGCCGCCGAGCGCAAGGCCGAGAACGTCCGCGAGGTGGTCGCGGCGCTCGCGAACTTCGAGCAGGCCGAACCCGAGGCCGGCCTCGGCGACTACCTCGCCGGCGTGAACCTTTCCGGTCGCGACGAGGAGTCCGAGGATTTTTCCGGCGACAGCGTGACCCTGCTCACGATGCACGGCGCCAAGGGGCTGGAGTACCAGCACGTCTTTCTCGACCGGGCTCGAGGAGGGGCTGCTGCCGCACCGGCGCTCGGAGTTCGAGGTCGGCGGCCTCGAGGAGGAGCGGCGCCTGGCCTACGTCGGCATGACGCGCGCCCGCCGCAGCCTGACCATCACCTACGCCGCCGCGCGCACCAAGTACGCCAGGCAGGAGAAGGCTTCCCCGTCGCGATTTCTCGAGGAGCTCCCGGAGGGCGGGGTGCGGCGCGAGGACCGGCGCGACCCGCGCGAGGACTACGACGACGCGGACGGGCACATGACGCCGCAGGATTTTTTCAGTCGGATCAAGCGGCTGTAAACGGACGCCATGGGGATCTCTCGGCTGGTTCAAGCGCGGTTCCGGCCCGCGGCGCGTCTTCGTCATCAGCCTCGACGGGGTGCCGCACTCGTTCCTCGCCCGCCACATCCCCGAGGGGGCTTTCCCCAATCTCGCCCGGCTCTTCGCCGAGGGCGACCTGCGCCGCATGACCACCGTGCAGCCGCCGGTCTCCTCCGTTGTCTGGGCGAGCTACGCGACCGGGATGAACCCCGGTCGCCACGGCGTGTACGGCCTGGTCGAGCGCCGTCCCCACGACTACGACATTTTTCTGCCCGACTCCCGCGACCTGGCGGCCCCGACCGCTGTGGGACGTGCTCGGAAGCGCCGGCAAGGCGACGATCGTCGTGAACGTCCCCGGCACCTGGCCGCCGCGCCCCGTCCGCGGCGTGCTGATCGCCCCGGCCCGGGCCGCGACCCTCGAGGAGATCGTCTACCCGCACACCCTCGGCGCATTTTTGCGCGGCATCGGCTACCGCCTCGACGTCGACACCCGTGCCGGCCGGGAGGGGAACAAGGACGACTTTCTGGCCGACCTGGACCTGGTGCTGCGCAAGCGCTTCGAGACGGCCTTCTCCCTGCTGCACCGCGAGCCGTGGGACTTCTTCCAGCTCCACATCAGCGAAACCGACCGCATCAACCACTTCTTCTGGGAAGACTACGAACGCGACACCCCGGGGTACGGGCGCGCCTTCCTCTCCTTCTACCGCAGGCTCGACGCGCTGATCGGCGAGTTGCTGAGCATCGTGCCGGCGGGGGCGGAGGTCATCGTTCTCTCCGGCAACGGCTTCCGGCGCCTGCGCCGCGAGATCTATCTCAACCGGGCCCTCGAGGAGCGCGGCTGGCTCGAGTTCGAACGCGGGGAGAGCCGGCGCCTCGGCACGATTTCCCGCGACGCCCGGGCCTACAGCCTCGCCCCCGGGCGGGTCTTCCTGCACCTCAAGGGCCGCGAGCCGAAGGGTTGGATCTGCGGCAGCGAGGACTACCGCGGATTTCGCGACGGCCTCGCCGCCGACCTGTTGCGCCTGGCCGACCCGGAAAACGGGCAGCCGCTCGTCTCCGCGGTCCTCAAGGGGGAGCAGGTCAACCGCAACCCCGTGTGGCCGGCGTTTCCCCTGCCGATCTCCGGCCGTCGCCCCGCCCCCTGCGACCTGCTCGTGGTGCCGGCCGAGGGGTATGAGATCAAGGGGCACCTCGACCGCGAAACGATCACCGGGCGATCCGACATGACCGGGATGCACGCCGGCGACGACGCGTTCGTCTTCGTGCGCGGCCGGCGCCTCGGCTCCCGCGTGCCGGGCATCGAGGACCTCTGCCCGACGGTGCTGCAGCTCATGGGCGTGCGCCCGGACGAAATCCCGGACGGGAAGAGTCTTGTCTAGGCGGCCAGCCGTGTTTGTCGACCGGGACGGGGTGATCAACCGCCGCCTCCCCGGAGACTACGTGCGCGCGTGGGATCAGTTCCGCTTCCTGCCCGGCGCGCGCGCCGGGCTGCGCCTGCTGCGCGAGGCCGGATATCTGCTGGTCGTGATCACGAATCAGCGCGGCATCGGCCGCGGCCTCATGTCCGAGGCGGACCTGGCCGAAGTGCACCGGCGGATGCAGGCCGAACTGGTCCGCGCCGGCGCCGGTGTGGACGCGATCCTACCACTGTCCCCACGACCTGGACGCCGGCTGCGATTGCCGCAAGCCCCGGCCGGGGATGATCGAGCGGGCGCTCGGGCAGCTTCGCCATCGACGCCGCGCGCTCGTGGGTCGTCGGGGACTCGCTCTCCGACCTCGAGGCCGGTCGGGCCGTCGGCATCCGCGGCCTCCTCGTCGTGCCGCGCGGCGGGCCGCGCCCGCCCGGCGTTCAGGCGGCCGGTTCGCTCCTCGCGGCGGCGCGTGCCATAACGCGGCGGCCGGCGGCGACCGTGACGAGGTTTCCGGTGTCAGGGGAGCCGACTTGAACGGCGCGGCTGCTGCAGGTACCATGCGCGCCATGGAAACGGCTGCCAATCCCTGGTCCCTCGGCCTCTCCGTGGTGATCCCGGTCTTCAACGAGGAAGGCTCCGTCGGCGAACTCGCGCGCCGGCTGGTGGCCGTGCTCGAGACGATGGGCACCACGTGGGAGGTGATCTTCGTCGACGACGGTTCGCGCGACCGGACGGTCGAGATCCTGCGCCAGGCCAACCTGCAGGAGCCGCGCGTCAAGCTGGTGCGTTTCCGGCGCAACTTCGGCCAGACGGCGGCGCTCGCCGCGGGCTTCGACTTCGCGGCCGGCGAGATCGTCGTCACCATGGACGGCGATCTGCAGAACGACCCGGCGGACATCCCGCGGCTGGTCGCGAAGATCGGCGAGGGGTTCGATCTCGTCAACGGCTGGCGGGTCAAGCGCCAGGACACGTTTCTCACCCGCCGCCTCCCCTCGATGATCGCCAACTCGCTCATCTCCTTCATCACCGGCGTCAAGCTTCACGACTACGGCTGCACCCTGAAGGCCTTCCGGCACGAGGTCGCCAAGCACGTCAGCCTCTACGGCGAGCTGCACCGCTTCATTCCCGCGATCGCCTCGGGGATGGGGGTCGAGGTCGCGGAGATCCCCGTCAACCACCACCCGCGCACGACGGGAAAGTCCAAGTACGGTCTCTTCCGGACCGTGAAAGTGCTGCTCGACCTGATCACCGTGAAGTTCCTGCTCTCGTACTCCACGCGGCCGATCCACATCTTCGGGCTCATCGGCCTGGTGAGCGCGGCTGTCGGCGTCGGCATCGGCGGCTGGCTCTCCTACCAGCGGCTTTTCCAGGGCGTGCCGCTCGCCAACCGGCCGATCCTCTTCCTGGCGGTCCTGCTCGTCATCGTCGGCGTGCAGTTCGTGACGATGGGGCTGCTCGCGGAGCTGCAGACGCGCATCTACCACGAGTCGAAGAAGCGGCCGACCTACATGGTCCGCGAGACCCTCGGGTTGTGAAGTACCGGGCGATCAAGGGCACGCGCGACATCCTCCCCGGGGAGACGCCGCGCTGGCAGCGCGTCGAGCGGTTGTTCCGCGAGGCGTTCGCCCGCTACGGCTACAGCGAGATCCGCCTGCCGATCTTCGAGGAGACCTCGCTGTTCGCGCGCGGCCTCGGGGACTCGAGCGACATCGTCGAGAAAGAGATGTACACGTTCCCCGACAAGGGCGGCAACTCCCTGACCCTGCGCCCGGAGGGGACCGCCGGGGTCGTTCGCGCCTATCTCGAGGACAACCTCGGCGGCGAGGGCGGGGCGGTCAAGCTCTGGTACACCGGGCCGATGTTCCGCTACGAGCGGCCGCAGAAGGGCCGCTTCCGCCAGTTTCACCAGATCGGCGCCGAGCTCTTCGGTGTCGCCGGCCCCGAGGCGGACGCGGAGCTGCTGCAGATGGTCTACGCGACGATCGCCGCGCTGGGTGTCCCGGGGCTCTCGCTGCAGATCAACAGCCTCGGGGACGCCGCGTGCCGTCCGGCCTTCCGGCAGGCGCTGATCGACTACTTCCGCCCGCACCTGCCCGAGCTCTGCGAGAACTGCCGCCGCCGTCTCGAGACCAACCCGCTGCGCATCCTCGACTGCAAGGCCGAGGGCTGCCGGCTGCTGCGGGCCGGGGCGCCGGACGGCCGCGAATTTCTCTGCGACCCCTGCCGCGAGCACTTCGCGGCGGTCTGCGGGCTCCTCGACGCCGCGGCGGTCCCGTACGTCGTGAACCCGGCGATGGTGCGCGGGCTGGACTACTACACCCGCACGACCTTCGAGCTGACCTCGACCGGCCTGGGCGCCCAGGACACCGTGGCCGCGGGCGGGCGCTACGACCGGCTCGTCGAGGAGTTCGGCGGCGCGGCGACTCCGGGGATCGGCTTTGCGCTCGGGGTCGAGCGGCTGCTGCTCCTGCTGCCGGCCGACGAGGTGGACGAGGCGCCGCGGCCGGTCTTCCTGGCGGCGCTCGGGGCTGCGGCGCGCCGCGCGATCTGGCCCTGGCTCGCCGAGCTGCGCCGGCGCGGGGTGGCCGCCGAGTGGGATTACGAGGGACGCAGTCTCAAGAGCCAGTTGCGGCGCGCAGACCGCCTGCGGGCGCGTCATGTGGTGATCGTCGGGGAGAACGAACTTGCGACCGGCAAGGTCCAGCTGAGGGACATGACGTGAAAAGACGCAGCGCGAGGTGGCGACAGCCGATCTGATCGAGACGCTCGCGCCGACCGCCTGCGCCGAGGGCGGCTGAGGCCAAGGAGGGGACGTGAGAGGGAACGAGATTCGAGCAAAATTCCTGGAATACTTCGCGGCGAACGGGCACGAGATGATCCGCTCCTCGACGCTCGTCCCGGCCAAGGACCCGACGCTGCTGTTCACCAACGCCGGCATGGTCCAGTTCAAGGATGTCTTCCTCGGCGAGGACCGGCGCGCCTACACCCGCGCCACGACCTCGCAGAAGTGCGTCCGCGCCGGGGGCAAGCACAACGACCTGGAGAACGTCGGGCGCACCGCGCGCCACCACACCTTCTTCGAGATGCTCGGCAACTTCTCCTTCGGCGACTACTTCAAGGCCGACGCCATCGCCTACGCCTGGGAGTTCCTGACCAAGACCATGGGCCTGCCGAAGGAACGCCTCTGGGCCACCGTCTTCCGCGACGACGACGAGGCCGCGGCCCTCTGGCCGAAGATCGCCGGGCTGCCGCCGGAGCGGGTCGATCCGCCTCGGCGAGAAGGACAACTTCTGGCAGATGGGGGACACCGGCCCCTGCGGCCCGTGCAGCGAGATCCTGATCGACCAGGGCCCGTCGGTCGGCTGCGGGCGACCCGAGTGCGCCGTCGGCTGCGACTGCGACCGCTACCTGGAGATCTGGAACCTGGTCTTCATGCAGTTCAACCGCGACGCCGCCGGCACGCTGACGCCGCTGCCCAAGCCGAGCATCGACACGGGCATGGGCCTCGAGCGCCTGGCCGCGGTCGTCCAGGGGAAGCAGAGCAACTACGACACCGACCTGTTCGCGCCGCTGCTCGGGTTCATCGCGGCCGCGAGCCGCAAGAGCTACGGCGCCGACCCGAAGAGCGACGTCTCGATGCGCGTCATCGCCGACCACCTGCGGGCGACCACCTTCCTGATCGGCGACGGCGTGCTGCCCTCCAACGAGGGGCGCGGCTACGTGCTGCGCCGGATCATGCGGCGCGCCGCCCGCCACGGCAAGATGCTCGGGCTGGCCGAGCCGTTCCTGTACCAGGGCGTCGACGTCGTCATCGAGGCGATGCAGGGCGCCTACCCGGAGCTGGCGACGCACCAGGAGTTCGTGCGGCGCGTGACGAAGGTCGAGGAGGAGCGCTTCACGCACACGCTCGAGCTGGGCCTCGGGCTGCTCCAGGACGTGATGGGGAAGGCGAAAAAGGCGGGTGCCGCGAACATCGGCGGCGAGGATCTCTTCCGCCTCTACGACACCTACGGTTTCCCGCTCGACCTGGCGGGCGAGATCGCCGAAGAGCAGGGGCTGGGCCTCGACCACGAGGGTTTCGAGGCGGCGATGCGCACCCAGCGCGAGCGCGCCCGCGCCTCGTGGGTCGGGTCGGGCGAGACGGCTGCCGGATCCTGGCCGAAGCTGCTCGGCGGGCTCCCGGAGACGTCGTTCACCGGCTACACCCACACCGAGGGCGAGTCGAAGGTCGTCGCGATCTTCAGGGGCGAGGAGCGCGTCAAGACCGCGGCCGCCGGCGACGAGATCGAGGTGCTGCTCGAGCGCACGCCGTTCTATGCCGAGAGCGGCGGGCAGGCCGGCGACCGGGGCGAGATCCGCTGCGAAAAGGGGCTGCTGCTCGTCGCCGACACGAAAAAACCCTGGAAGGGCTTTGTCCTGCACCGGGGCCGGCTCGCGGCAGGGGTGCTGGCCGAGGGCGAGAGCGTCAGCGCCGCGGTGGACGTCGAGCGTCGCCGGCGCATCGCGCGCAACCACACCGCGACGCACCTGCTGCAGGCGGCGCTGCGCAAGGCGCTCGGCGACCACGTCAAGCAGGCCGGCTCGCACGTCGAGGCCGACCGGCTGCGCTTCGACTTCACGCACTTCACCGGCGTCACCGCCGCGGAGTTGACGACCATCGAGGAGGAAGTCAACGCGGCGGTCTGGGCCGACCACACCGTGCACAAGGAGGAGAAGTCGCTCGAGCAGGCGGTGGCCTCCGGCGCGATGGCGATCTTCGGCGAAAAGTACGGCGACCGGGTGCGGGTCATCACCGTGCCCGGGGTCTCTTCGGAGCTGTGCGGCGGCATCCACGTCGGGCGCAGCGGCGAGATCGGCTTCTTCAAGATCCTCAGCGAGGGGAGCGTCGCCTCCGGCGTGCGCCGCATCGAGGCCGCGACCGCGGAAGGCGCCTACCGCTCGGTGCTCGACGCTGAGCGCGATCTGGCTCGCGGTTGCCGCCGCGCTCAAGGTCGGCCCGCGAGAGGCCGCCAAGCGGGCCGACCGGCTGACCGAACAGCTCAAGGGGCTCGAAAAAGAGGTCGCCGATCTCAAGGCGAAGCTCGCCCGCGGGGCCGGGGGCGACCCCACGGAGACATTCGCGCGTGATCAACGGCGTGAACGTGCTGGCGACCCGGATGGACGGTCTCGACATGGACACGCTGCGCGCCACGGTCGATCACTTCAAGGACAAGCTGCAGAGCGGGGTCGTGCTGCTGGCGTCCGTCACCGACGGGAAGGTGGCGTTCGCCTGTGGGGTCACGAAGGATCTCGTCGGCAAGCACAAGGCCGGCGATCTCGTGAAGAAGGTGGCCGCGGTCTGCGGCGGCTCCGGCGGCGGCAAGCCGGAGATGGCGACCGCGGGCGGCAAGGACGTCGACAAGGTCGACGCCGCGCTGGAAGCTCTGGTGAAGCTGATTTAGTTGATGATGGTCGCCGTGAGCAGGAGGAAGAACATGAGCGTGGAAAGAATCTCCGACGTGCAGGATTTCGAGCGCTGTCTCGCCGAGAGCGACGAGCAGCCCGTGCTGCTGCTCAAGCACTCGACCACCTGACCGATTTCAGCCGGAGCTCGGTCAGAGTTCCTGCGCTTTGCCGAAGGGAACAGCGGCGCCCGCTGCGTCGAGGTGCTCGTTCGGGAGGACCGCCCGCTCTCGCTCGCCGTGGCCGAGCGCAGCGGGGTCAGGCACGAGTCGCCGCAGGTGATCTGCTTCGCCGGGAAGAAGGCGGTCAAGCACGCATCGCACTACGACATCACCGTGACGGGCTTGAAAGGAATGCTCCCCTCGGCATAGTGGGTGGCCCGTTTCAGCAACCGCGAGGCCAGGTAACCGGCACCTCTTGTTGCCTAGCGCCGCGGCAGCGGCACCCGCTGCTCGGCCCAGGCGTCCAGTCCGCCCTTCAGGTTGTAGACTTCCCGGTAGCCCTGCGACGCGAGCAGCTGGCCGCAGGCCAGGCTGCGTCCGCCGACGGCGCAGATCAGCAGGATCGGCTTGTCCTTGGGGAGGTCGTAGCGGCCTTTGGCGAAATCCCAGAAGGGGATGAGCGTGGCGCCGGGAAGCGATCCCCCCTGGAACTCCTCAGGCGACCGGACATCCACCAGCACCAGATCCTTGCGCGTTTCGATGAGCGTTTTTGCCTCCAGGGGGGTGACGGTCCGGAAACCCGACCCGGCTTCCCCCTGGGTCGAGGAAGGTCCGACGAAGATGTACCCGACCGCACCGCCGACGAACGCCAGAACGACAACAACAGCAACGATCCAGACAATTTTCTTCATGAAGCGGCACTCCCCCTCTGAAATTTGTTGTGTTTGATGATGTTCGCCGCGCCGCGATTCCGGCACGGCGGAACATCGCGGCGCTCACCGGCCTGCGGCAGCCTTTCGGAATTCCACGAGATCGCCGGCGGTGAAGCCGTACGTGGCGGCGAGGCCGCCGGCGATCTCGAGTACGTACGCGACGCTGCCCTCCGGGCTGTAGCGGTCGCAGGGGTCCTTCCGGCAGGGCTGCGCCCGGCGGGAGATGCTGACCACCCGGAGGTCGGCCCCGATGAAAATGATGTCCAGTTCGATCAGGGTGTTTTTCATCCAGAAGCGGTGGAGACCCTCCTCGGGAAAGACGAAGAGCATGCCGCGGTCCTTCGGCAGCGACTCGCGCTGCATCAACCCCCGGCTGCGCTCGGCGGCGGTCACGGCGAGTTCGGCTTCGAAGCAGATGCCGCGGATGCAAACGGGCCGAAGCTCGGATGGCGGCGCGACACCGGGCTCGCCGGCAGCCGAGCCAACGGCCGGGAACGAGAATATCACCATCGCCAGCAGCGCTGCAGCGGACCAGCGGCCGGGCAGGGAGTCGCAATTCGTTCGGCCCGATACAGTCATGGCGGTATTGTAGCGTTGGCGACGGAATTTGTCGCGCGCACCGGGCCTGCCGCCGATGCCGGCTCGCGAGGCGTCCTTGACGTATACCAACTCCCGGTTCCCCGCTACCCTGCGGGGGAAAACAATGCACCTGATGTCTGTGATGGATATCACGAAAGCCACAACTTGGATCAAGCTAAGATCTTGACTCAAACAAGGAAAATGATAGTGTACGGTGCGGTGTAGCTGGTAAGTGGCTGTGGTACGGCCGAGACAGACGGCGGGATTGACTGCGGGCGGGAGGCAACGGACATGAAGGCCGAGGTCAGCTGTCTCAATACCAAGGCGATCCTGGACTACCTCTCCCGTCGATCCATCGATCCCCGGCCGTTCCTCGCCGAGCTTTCCCCCGAGCTCGACCAGCAGGACGATCCCGTCTCCTACCTCTCCGACCGCAACAATTGGGTCTCAGCCACCGTGGTGAGCCGGCTCTTCGCCAGGCTTCGTGAGGACCTGGGCGACGAACAGCTGGCCTTCAAGATCGGGTACGAGTCGTTCGGCCATCGGCGCTACGGATATATCCAGAACATTTTCCTCCGTCTCTTCCTCACGCCGGCGCAGGGGTTGCGCAAGGCCCAGGAGATCAACGACCGCTTCAACCGGACCAAGCGTGTGGACCTCGTGGAACTCACGGAGGGCAAGGCCGTGGTCCGGCTGACCTGGCACGAGGGGATGGATCACTCCAAGGACGTCTGCCTCTACAACCAGGGTATCTACAGCGCCATCTTCCAGGCGTGGGGGATACAACCGGCATCGGTGACCGAGACCGAGTGCGCCTTCGCCGGTGGCGACTGCTGCGAATACCGGCTCCGCTGGGAGAAGGTGTCCCGCCCTTTCGGGTTTTTCAGCAGGTTCTTCATCCCCCGCGCCCTCTTCCAGGAAACCGTGCGGGAACTCGAGGAGGACAAGGAACTTCTCTCCCAGAAGTACCAGGAAGTGCGGGACCTGACCGGCCGGCTCCGCAAGAAGATCCGGGAGCTGGAAACCATCCACGAATCGGGGAAGGCCGTTGTTTCCCTCCTGGACCGGCGGGAGTTGCTGAACGTCATCATGCGGCTCACGACGTCGAGCCTCGGCTACGACCGCAGCATCATCCTGCTCCACGACGAGGAGGAGCAGAGCCTCGTCACGGCGGCATCCTCCGGCGGCGAAATCGAGATCATGAAACAGTTCGGGGGGTACCGGGTCCCGCTGAGCCGCACCAGCAACATCCTGGTGCGGAGTTTCAATTCCGGCCAGCCGGTGCTGATCGACGATGTGGCGCAGCACGGTCTCAACAGGAAGAATGCGCTGATCAAGGCCTTCGCGCCGACATCGTTCCTGATCGTTCCGCTCATCAGCCGCGGGAAGGTGATCGGGGTGCTGGCCGCCGACCGGGCGAGCGGCCACGCGCCGATCACCCAGGAGGATCTCGACTCGCTGGCTGGTTTCGGCAATCAGGTCGCGGTGGCGCTCGAGAACTCGCGTCTCTACCAGAGCCTCGAGCAGGCCTCCCTCGACGCCATCCAGGCCCTGGCCAAGGCGGTTGAAGCGAAGGACCCCTACACCCACGGTCACTCCGAGCGCGTCGCCGAGTACTCGCTGCGGCTGGCCACCGTGATCGGGGTCACGGAAAAGCAGCTCCTGAATCTTAAATTGGCCTGCATGATCCACGACATCGGCAAGATCGGCATCACGGAGAAGATTCTTCACAAGCGGGGACGTCTGGACCTGGACGAGCAGACCGCCATCAGGCAGCACTCGGTGATCGGCGAAACGATCATTCGACCCCTCAAAGGCCTGGGCGACATCGCCCGGATCATCCGCGGCCACCACGAGCGGTACGACGGCCTCGGCTACCCGGACCGGCTCAGCGGGGAGGAGATACCGCTCGAAGCGCGGATCATGTCGATCGCCGACAGTTACGACGCCATGACGACGACCCGGCCCTACCGGACTCCCCTGCCCGAGGACGCCGTGCACCGGGAGTTGTTGGACAACCGGGGCAAGCAGTTCGATCCCTATCTGGTTGATGCCTTCCTCAAGCTGTATGCGGCCGGCCAGGTCCCGTGCGGTGCACCGCAGGTTCCATGTCAGCGGGAAACCTGAGCCGCTTCTTCCAGAGTCCTCTCAACGCGGCCATCTTCTCCCGTTTTCCGGCCCGCGTGCTGCGCCTCTATGTTCGCACCCTGGGACGGTTCTATTTCGGCAAGAAGCACCGGGAGTGGGACCGCTATCTGTTCGCGTTGCGCGGGGCCACCGGTCTGGCGGGCAGGGCGGCCGGCACCGCCGGCGATCTGGAGCGGCGTGTGCTGCACGGCGTCTGCGACCACTACTTCGAGAAGATGCTCATGGCCTACTGGGGTCTCGGGAAAATACGCCCTTTCCTGCTGAATCAGGCGCGACTGGTGGGTTCCGATCTCCTGGACAACGCGTTGCGCCAGGGCCGGGGGGTGATCCTCAGCACCGGCCACTACGGCGCCGTGGAGTTCCTCCCCGCCACGCTCGGGCTGCGGGACTATCCGGTCACGATGGTGGTGAACTATAAAACCGCCAGGTTGAAACGGACCCTCGAACAGATAGCCGATGTTCTCCACGTCGAGTTGCTCGACGTCGCGGAGGGTGCGGTGATACCGCGAGCGCTTTCGGCGCTGCGCCGGGGCAGGATCTTCATCACCGAACTGGACGCGATGGACACCTGGAAGCCGGCCGCCGGCAAGGTGATGAGTTTCTTCGGCCGCCGGGTTCAGCTGGATCGCGCGGTGGAGCTGCTGCACCGGCGCACCGGTGCGCCCGTCCTGCTCGGGCTCATGGAGCGGGTGGGGGGGCAGAGGTACCAGCTCGTCCTGGAGGCGCCGCAGGAGCATCACGCCGCCCCCATCGGCCTGGGCCCGGACGCGCAATTGCTGAAGCGGCTGGAGCACTACATCTACGACGCCCCCGATCACTGGTACATCTGGAACGAGCTCCACCTTCTGGAACAGCTCCGGGCGGCATGAAAGTCCGCCGTGCCGAGCTGTTCCTGATCCGGCTGCCGCTGCGCCTCACCGTCCGCCACGCCCTGGCGGCGCGCCGGGAGAGCCTGAACCTGGTCGTCCGGCTCTGCGACGAGCAGGGGAACGAGGGGTGGGGCGAGGGCGTTCCCCGGGATTACGTGACCGGGGAGGACGCCGAAAGCTCGTTCGAGCATCTGGCGGCGGTGCTCCTGCCGTCGCTCGCCGGCACCGTCGTCGAGGGCCCCGATCAGCTGCTGCCGGCGGTGGCGAGGCTGCTCTCCCCCGCGCCGGGGAACCAGACCTGCTGCTGCGCCGCCGAGCTCGCCCTGTTCGACCTCGCCGGGAAGGCTTTCAACCGATCGGCGGCGTCGTGGTTCGGCGGGCGGCGGCGGGAGTCGGTCCGGTACTCCGTGGTCCTCCCGCTGCTGGAACCCGCCGAGATGCCCGGGTTCCTTGCCAGGGTGCGGGGCCTCGGCGTGACGCATCTCAAGATCAAGGCCGAGGGGGATCGCTGGCCGGAGGCCCTCGCCGAGGCCCGAAAGGCGCTGGGTGACGGCGTGACGATCGCCGTGGACGCCAACGGGAGCTGGGACCTCGACGCGGCAGTCGGGCACCTGCGGGAGATGGAGCGGTACCGCGTGGCCTGGGTGGAGCAGCCGTTGCCCCGCGGGAGGGAGCACGAAATCCCGCTGCTGGCGGGATCCAGCGCCATTCCCCTCATGGCGGACGAGTCGCTCACCACGGTCGAGGAGGCGCTGCAGCTCGTCCGGCAGGCACGGCTACCGCATCTTCAACCTTCGTCTCTCCAAGCTCGGCGGGCTGGTCGCAACCCATCGAATTGCGCGGATTGCCGAGGACGAACGGCGTGCGGTTACAGGTCGGCTGCCAGGTCGGCGAGTCCTCGCTGCTCTCCGCCGCCGGCCGTCTCCTCGCGGCGACCCTGCCCGGAATCGAAGCGCTCGAGGGCTCGTACGGGCCCCGGCTCCTGGAAAGCGACGTGACCGGGGAACCGTACGAATTCGGGGAGGGGGGGTGGGCCGAAGTCCAGCAGACGCCGGGGCTCGGAGTCACGGTGGCCCCGGAACGGCTCGCGCAACTCGTCATCAAATCCGCCGTCATCCCGTAGCGCGAACGGCGGCCTCTCCGGGCACCTCCCCAGGAGAAGGTGCCCGGAAGGCACCTGCGCACTACTTGGCCGGGGGCGGCGGCTCCTGCTGACGATGCTGGGGGCAATCCGGTTTGCTCGGGCAATCCGTTTTCTTGGGACAGTCAGCCTTTTTCGGACAATCCGGCTGCTGACGGCACGTGCAGTCACACCCCTGGTGCTTCGGGCAGCCCGGCCCGCCCGGACCACCGCGGTGATGCATACAGGCCGCAGGCAGCGTCAGCAGCACCGCCGCGGTGATTGCGAACAACGTCTTTTTCATAATCTTCCTCCTGGTCAGGGTTACCTGGTTTTCGCGGCGATTGCCGCCTTGATCGCCGGGAGAGCAGCGAGAGCGGCGGCTTCCCCCGCCTCGATGAGCTGTTTCTTGCGCGAGAAATCGTCGTACGCGGTTTCGCCGACATCCGGGGTGATCACGACATCGGCCTCACGGGCCCGCAGCCGGCCGATCTCCGCGGCCATCACGGTGATCGCATGGTAGGCCACTTCGATCGGGGTGACGGGCGCCTTGGCCGGTGCCGCGGACGGGATCGCCACCGCGATCACGACGGCGGCGCCAAGCGAGCGGGCGACATCCGCCGGCACCGGGTTGGTCACCCCGCCGTCGACCAGCGTCCGGCCGTCGATCGTCACGGGTACGAAGACGCCGGGGATCGCCGCGGAGGCGTGCACCGCGCGCGCGATCGGGCCGCGGCTGAGAGCCACCGTCGTACCCGTTCTCAGGTCGGTCGCCACCGCGGCGAAGGGCAGCGCCATTTTCTCGATCTCCCGATTCTTCAGGCGCTCGTTGAGAAATGCCTCGAGCCGTTCGCCCTTGACGAAGCCCCCGGAGAGGATCGCCAGCGCCTTGTAGTCGAAGAGGTCCTCGTTGGTGACCATGAGCGCCGAAAACTCCAGGTCGAGGCTTTTGCCGGTGTCGGCGTAGAGAGCGCCGATCAGGCTGCCGACCGAGGTGCCGACGACGATGTCGATCGGGACCTTCTCGCGTTCGAGAACCCGGATGACACCGATTTCGGCGAACCCGCGGGCGCCGCCGCCGCCGAGAGCCAGGCCCACCCTGGGCCGCGTTTCGGCCGGCGGCGGCCAGATCCCGACCCCCGCCCGGGTCCCGGCGCAGCCGACGAGGGACGCGACTGCAACAAGCAGGATCGCGGCCGCCAGGCCCCTGACGTTGTCTCGGGCTCGAGCATGTTTCGTGAGGGGATGATCCTTCATTCTTGACACGACGACGGATCATAGCGAAGAACGCCTTGAAAAGGTAGCGATACCCGCACCATGGTTCGCGGGGGCGGGGTTGATCCCCGCCCGAGTTGAAGAAGATTCACCGCACACGGGCGGGAAGAGCGCCTGCTAGGGGTTGGACGTGCGGCGGAGGAAGGGGTAATCGACCCCGCGGGCGAAGCCGATCAGAATCTCCGGGGACGGTGATCCCGCGCCCCAGGGCCGTGACGAGGGTCTCCCGCCCGACGAGCACGCGGAGTTCGCCCTCACCCGTGTCGGGGTTGAAGCGCAGGAGACCGGTTTCCCCGCCGATCGGGACAAGACGGGACAGAGGGTCGCCGGTCAGAACGAGAGGGTTGAAGCTCAGGGCGACCGCCGGGCCGAACGGGGAGTGCAGGTCGATCGTGATTTCCACGCGCGCCGGTCCCGGCACGGCGACATACGCTCGCTGCGCGACGATGCGGCTGCTCCAGATCTCGTCCTCCTCGAGAAGGCTGAGCGCCGGCAGCGCCGTCCAGCCGGCCGGGGCCGCGGGGAACGCCGGCGCAACGCTCTCCAGGCGCAAATCCTGAATCTGCCGTGCGACCAGTCGCAGGCTCTCCAGAGCCAGCGGGTATCGTTTCTCGCGGATGAGGGTCCGGATCTCCTGGAGTTGCGGGTCCAGTCCCTGCGCGCCGGCGGGAACGGCGGCGAGAACGCAGACGAGGAGTACGCAGACGAAACGAGTTCTCTTCGACATTCCTGTCAGGATACCGACAGAGATGGCATTTAACAAACCGGCATGAGAGGCAGCTCGTAGTACCGGCCAAGCGGAGGGGTGGCGCGGAGGGGAGGTCTCCAGCGGGTGAGCGAAGCGAAGCCGATGGAGGTCCGCAGCGACAGGACCCCGCAGCCTGCACGGGAACAATTTGGTGCTCAGCCCCTGGACAGGGTCTCCTCGACCAGTTGCGTAATGAACTCAGGGTAGTCCATTCCCGCCGCGCGGACGGAGCGCAAAAAACCCGAGGAGGGCGAGATGTCGGGGTTGGGGTTCGCCTCGAGCACCATCAGGCCCCGCGTCGGCGAGAGGCGCCAGTCGATGCGGGCGTAGTCGCGCAGGCCGAGCGCGCGGAACGCGAGCGCCGACCAGCGCTCGATCCGGTCCAGAATCCGGTCGTCGAGTTCCGCGGGGCAGATGCCCGCGGTCCCGGCGTAGCGGGCATCGGCCTGCTCCCATTTGGCTTCGTAGCCGCAGATGTGCGGCATCCCCGGCGCAAGCCCGGTGAAGTCGATCTCCGAGACGGGGAGCACGCGCGGCGGGGCGTTGCCCAGGATCGGGACGTTGAGTTCCCGCCCCTCGATGAACTCCTCGACGAGTACCGGGCCGTAGGTGCTCAGCACCGCCTTGATCGCGCGCCGTGCGGTCTGCTCGTCCCCGGCCACGCTCGCGTCCGTGATCCCGAGGCTGCCGTCCTCGGCTGGCGGGCTTGGCGATGACGGGGAAGTTCAAGCCCTCGAGGGGCGTGTCCGGGTCTTCGACGAAGATGAACGGCGCAGTCGGGATGCCGTGCCCCCGCAGGATCAGCTTGGTCATGACCTTGTCGCGGCACAGGCCGAGCGCGAGCGGGGGGGCGCCGGTGTAGGGGATGCCGAGCAGTTCCAGGGCGCCGGCGAAGTGCATCTCGTGGTCGCTGCGGCCGAGCAGGTCGTCGCAGAGGTTGATGACGGCGCGGGGACGCCGCGCCGCAAGGATCCCGAGGGCGCCGAGGATGTCGGCACCGACGGGGACGGCAAGCGGTTCCCAGCCGGCCGTGCGCAGCACATCCTCGATGATCGGGATCTCCTCGTGGAGCAGGTGCGGCGTCGCCGCGGGGCCGGTGCGCCGGGGATCGGCGAGCGCATTGTGCGCGATCACGACGAGCCCGCGGCTCATCGGCCATGTTCCGCGCAGAGGCGCGGAACCATATCGCAGCGAATGTCGACAGCGCTTTTCACGTTCAGTAGTTTCCTCGCCAAAGGTTGATTCTGAACCGCTTGTTCCGTCAGGTTTGGTTGCGACCGTTTCGCTCGAGCGCCTGCTGCACGATTGCCAGGACCAGTTCCCGGTGGGTCCAGCCCATGCGCCCGGCGAGTATCGGCAGATCGCCGTAGGTCGGCGAGAGACCGGGGAGCGGATTGACCTCGATGAAATGGGGCACGCCCCCCTTGAGGCGCAGGTCGACACGCGAGACGTCGCGGCAGCCGAGCGCCCGGTAGCAACCCAGGGCGAGCGTTTCCAGATCGGCGAGGAGCGCGGCCGTCACGGGGGGCGGCACGAGATACTCGACCTGGTTCTCCCAGTCGCGCTTGACCTCGAGCGAGTACAGAAACTCCTCGGCGGGCAGGGTGCGATGGCGGATCTGCATCACCCCGATCACGCGGGGAGACTCGTTGCCGATGACGCCGACCGTGAACTCCTCGCCCTCGCAGAACTCCTCGATCAGCGCCGGGCCGCCGTACCCCTCGAGAACGAACGCGACCTGCTCGCGCAGCAGCGCGGGGGACGTCACCCGGGAGGCCAGCCGGACACCCTTGCTCGAACCCTCCCAGGCCGGCTTGACGATCAACGGGAAGCACAGGCCGCCCGGAGCGCCGCCGCCGGGCAGGTCGATGAGTCTCTCGACGAGCAGGTGACGCGGCGTCGCCAGCCCGCGTGACGCGACCACGCGCTTGGCCAGGTCCTTGTCCAGCGTGAGCGCGAGCGTCAACGGGTCGGAGCCGGTGCAGGGCACGCCGAGCATCTCGCAGACCGCCGGGACCTGCGCCTCGCGGCTGCGCCCGCTCAGGCCCTCGGCGATGTTGAAGACCAGGTCCGGCGGGTCGGCGAGCATGCGCTCGAGGAAGGGGCGTCCGAAGCCGAGTCGCTCGACGGCGTGCCCGGCGGACGCCAGCACCCGCGCGAGGGCTTCGATGGTGGCCGGCGAGTCGAATTCCTCGGCGTGGTCGAGCGGAGCCCCGGGGACTTCGTGGGCTTCGTCGCGCAGGTTGTAGGCGATCCCGATCCTCATGCGCGAGCGCGGGCGACCTTTTTCGTGAGGATGATTTTCGAGTCGCCGGCGGCGTAGTAATCGGTCACCACGGCCGCCTGCCGATAGCCCAGGTCGAGGTAGAATTTGCGCGTCGGGTGGTAATCCTCGCGCGATGAGGTTTCGACGCTGATCAGGCGCCCGTTCTGGCGGGCGATCTCGTACTCGGCGAGGGACATCAGCGAGCGGCCGACGCCGTGGCGGTGCTGCCGCGGGTCGACGGCGATCCAGTAGAGCTCGAACGTCCCGTCCGTCATCGTGTTGCGCCCGAAGCAGACGTAGCCGGCGACGGCGCCGGCCCGCGCGGCGGAAAAGACCTGGTAGTCCTGCTGGTTGAGCCGGTAGAGATAGACGTCGAGGACTTCGAGGGCGACCGCGATCTCTTCCTCGCTGAAAACCCCGCAGCGGCGCAGAATGCCCTCGAGCGCCGGGCGCTCCTGTTCGCGTGTCGGCGTGACGGTGACATCCGTCCCGGCAGCGGGCATCGCGTCCGCCGACCTACGCCGGCACGGGGTCGAGCGTTTCGACCCGGCGCCGCGGGGTGCGGGCGGCGCGCGCGGGGTGCGGGTACGTGTACGTCTTCCCCTCGAAGTTGTGCAGCACGAGGCCCTGCTCGTTCTCGCCGACGACGTAGTTCCGGGAGATCGGCACCTTGCCGCCGCCGCCGGGCAGGTCGATGACATAGGTCGGCAGCGCGAGCCCCGAGGTGTGGCCGCGCATCGCGCTCATGATCTTGAGGCCGGCGTCCACCGTCGTCCGGAAGTGCTCGGCGCCGATGACCGGATCGCACTGGAAGAGGTAGTAGGGGCGAACCTTGGCGCGCAGCAGCGCGTGGTTGAGCGCGAGCATGGTGCGTGCGTCGTCGTTCACGCCGCGCAGCAGCACCGTCTGGTTGTTCACCGGGACGCCGGCGCGCTGGAGTCGATCGACGGCCGCCGTCGACTCCGGGGTGACCTCGCGCGGGTGGTTGAACTGCGTGTTGAGCCAGATCGGCCCGTGTTTCTCGAGGACGGCGACCAGCTCGGGGGTGATCTTCATCGGCAGCACGACCGGCACGCGCGTGCCGATGCGGATGATCTCGATGTGCGGGATCGAGCGCAGTTCGCCGAGGATGAAATCCAGCTGCTCCAGCGGCAGCGAGAGCGGGTCGCCGCCCGAGACGATCGCGTCGCGGATCTCGGGGTGTTTGCGGATGTAGTCGGTCATCGCGCGGATGGACGCGCGGGTGACCGGCGTCTCGCCGTTTTTCCAGATGCGCTTGCGCGTGCAGTGCCGGCAGTACATGTAGCAGAAGTCCGTGGTCACCAGCAGGGCCCGATCGGGGTAACGATGGGTCAGGCCCGGGACGGGCGCGTGCTCCAGCTCGTGCAGCGGGTCCTCGGTCTCGTTGCCGTAGTAGCAGCCCTCCTCGCGCGCCGGGACGGCCTGGCGGCGGATCGGGTCGTTCGGATCGCTCGGGTCGATGAGCGAGGCGTAGTGCGGGGTGATCGCGAAATGGTACTCCGCGGCGATCGGGATCAGCTTCTTCTTCTCGGCCTCGCGCAGGGGGACGATCCCCTCCAGGTCCTCGATGGTCCGGAGCAGGTGGCTGGCCTGCCAGCGCCAGTCGTGCCACTGCTCCGGCCCGACCTCGCGCCAGCGGGCGAAGCGCTGCCAGGGGTAGGCGCGCGGTTCCTGCGGTAGTTCGCCGATGGTGAGTGAAGCGTCCGCGGTCTCCATCTGAATTTTCCCCGTCTCCTTCATGCCGGCCTCGAGTTAGCGCGATCGCCGGCGGTGCCGGGCGGGACTGCGGCGTCGCTGGTGCTGGACATCCCGGTGCTGCGCAGGGCGTTGCGGGCGGCCGCCAGCAGCGTCGCGCGCCGCAGCGGCTTGTCGAGGAAGTCGAAGGCGCCTTCCTTTTTCATGCGGGTGCGGTTCACCGGCTCGCCCTGGGCCGAGGTGACCACGATGCGCGCGTCGCGGTTGAGGGCGCGGGCCATGCGCACGATCTCGAATCCGGATTTCTTCGGGAGGTCGAGGTCGCAGAAGATCAGATCGTAGCTCTGGCGGGTGAGCATCTCGATGGTCTCCGAGCCGCTTCCCGCGGCGTCGACCTTGTAGCCGGCATCGCTGAAAATTTCGGCCACGGCGTCCCGGGTGTTTTTCTCCCGGTCCGAGACGAGGATACGATAGCGGTTATTGCGAACACTCATTCTGAACTGTTGACAGGAAGCAAAGAGCGTGCCAGGCATCTATTAATATTTCGTGTGTTAATATTACACCGGTGATTTATAGTGTTTGAGCGTAACGCTGACCACAACCGGTTGTGGTTGTGGTTTGTGAAAGGAGTTATTTTCGCAATACGCGAAAATTGTAGCAATTTGGCACAAGGTGTTTCGCAAAATGCGAAACAATCCTGCTCAGCCCTGATTTTCTTTCGCTTTTTGCGAGATCTCCTCGGAAGAGAGCTTGCGGTAGAGGGTGGCGACGTGGATCCCGAGCAAGGCGGCGGCCTGCTCTTTGTTGCCGTCGGTGATCGTGAGCGTTTCGCGGATGGCGGCCTGCTCGATCTGCTCGAGCGTCGTGCCGATCGGCAGAACCATCACGTCCCGGCGCCGTCCCTCCTGGCGGATCGTCGCCGGAAGGTCCTCCTTGCGCAGAAGGGTTCGCGCGCCATGACGACCAGTTGCTCGATGATGTTTTCGAGCTCCCGCACGTTGCCGGGCCAGGGGTAGGTCGCCATCGTCTCGAGGCAGTCCTGGGTGATCCCCTCGATCTTCCTGCCGGTTTCGGCGGTGTACTTCCTGATGAAGTGCCCGATGAGCAGCGGGATGTCGCCGGTGCGCTCCCGCAGCGGCGGCACGTGGATCGAAATCACGTTGAGCCGGTAATACAGATCGTCGCGGAAGCGCCGGGCCGCGATCGCCTCGAGCAGATCCTGGCTGGTCGCGGCGATGAGCGCGGACATCGACTTTCAGCGTCTCCGTGCCGCCGACGCGCTCGAACTCGCCCTCCTGGATGCAGCGCAGCAGCTTGGCCTGGAGCGTGAGGCTCATGTCGCCGACCTCGTCGAGAAAGAGCGTCCCCTCGTGGGCGAGTTCGAAGCGCCCCTTCTTCTGGGCGACGGCGCCGGTGAACGCCCCCTTCTCGTGGCCGAAGAGCTCGGCCTCCATGAGGGTCTCGGGGATGGCCGCGCAGTTGACCTTGATCAGCGGCTTGTCGCAGCGGGTGCTGTGCTGGTGCAGCAGGTTGGTGATCAGCTCCTTGCCGGTGCCGCTCTCGCCGGTGACCAGCACGGTGCTGCGCGTCGGCGCCACCTGGCGGACGACCTCGAGGATCTTCGCGAACGCCGGGCTGCGCCCGATGACTTCAGCCGGCTGGCTCAGCGTCTTGAGCCGGTTCTTGAGGGTCAGGTTCTCCAGCCGCAGCGCCTGAACCTCGAGCGTGCGCGCCACGAGCTTGACGACGTCCTTCATCCGGACGGGTTTGGCGAGGTAGTCGGCCGCGCCCTCCTTGAGCGCTTCGACGGCGGTCTCCACCGAACCCTGGCCGGTGATGATGACCACCGGCAGGAACGGGTCGAGCTTCTTGAGGGTCTTCAGGAAGACCAGCCCGTCCATGCCGGGCATCATCAGGTCGGTCAGGACGAGGTCGGGCTTTTTCGCGCGCGCCAGCTCCAGGCCCTCGGTCCCCGAGCCGGCGCAGAAGACGGTGTAGCCCTCCTCCTCGAGCCCCTCGCGCATCGCGGCGGAGGTGTTTTTGTCGTCGTCCGCGACGAGGATCGTCTTTTTCCCCGTGGATTGGCCGTTCAAGGTCGGACCCCTGCACGCGGCGGGAAAGGCTTACGCATAGGGCAACGTGAGGATGACGGACGTGCCCTCGCCCTGGATGCTCTGGATCTCGAGCTTCCCGCTGTGCTGCTGCAGGATCTCGCGGGCCAGGAAGAGCCCGAGGCCGTTGCCGTTTTCCTTGAGCGTGGTGAAGGGTGTCGAGAGGCGCGAGAGGGCCTCGGGCGGGATCCCCTCGCCGTTGTCGCTCACCGTGATCCGGTACCCGGCCGGGGAGTCCTCGGTGGAGACGGTGATCGCGCCGCCGCCTCTCATGGCGTCGCGCGAGTTCGCGAAGAGGTTGAGCAACACGCGGCGCAGCTGCCGCTGGTTGACCCGCAGGGTCACGGGCCGCGCGCGAAACGCGGTTTCGACGTCGATCCCGCGTCGGGCATTTTCGGCGGCGACCTCGGCGACGAACCCGCGGAGGAACACCTCGACCAGGGTTTTCTGCCGCTCGCCTCCCGCAATCCGCGCCAGGGCCAGATAGCTCTCGACGATCTCGTTGAGGCGCTCGACCTCTTCCTCGAGCACGCGGCAATAGTGTCGCAGTCGTTCCGCCTGCGGGCCGCGCGTGCGACGCACGCGCTCCTGGAGCAGGTCGGAGTTCAGAAAGATCGAGTTGAGCGGCGAGCGGATTTCGTGCGCGACCTTGCCGGCGACGATCGCCATCGCCGAGAGTTTCTCGGAACGCTCGAGTCGGTGCTGCAGCTCCTGCACTTCGGTCCGGTCGAGAACCCAGGCGAGCAGGCGCGATCCGCGTCCGGAACCGAGTCGCTGCAGGCGCAGGGTCACCGGGCGCGGCGCGGCCGCCAGGCGTGCGAGATGTCCTTCGATCGGCTCCCCGGAGGCAATCGCCTTGCGCGAGCGCAGCAGCGCGGACAGCTGCGGCACCGGCGAGAAAAGTTCCTGGAGCTCGTGGCCGGCAAGCGCCTGCGCTTCGGACTCGAACAGCGCGGTCGCGGCGGGGTTTGCGTCGTGGATGCGCCCGCGACGATCGATGACGAGACAGGGCAGGGGAGCGTTCGGCCAGCATTCGCCGCCCCGAGTCGGCGGGGTTTTCGCGGTTCGCATAATATGTTTTCGATGTTAGAGAGAGGATGATGCAGTGTCAACGGAAAACGCGGAAAAGGAACGCGGAAAAGGAACCGGTTGACGAACCGGCACGAGCGGGAGTATTGATTCATGTCATGACTGCTGGAAATGAACGCTCGCCGGGAGCGGATCTGGCCGGCCTGTTTGCCGCTGAGCGCTTCGGCGAGATGGAGCGCCTCCTGCACGCGCACCCGGGCCGCATTCCCGAGGTCGCCGCGCTGCTGCAGAGCCCCGCGGGCGATGCCGTCTGCTCGCTGCTTCAGGTTCTCGGACGGGTCGGTTTCGATTACCCCCAGGAGGTGTTCCCGATCCTGCCGGTGATCGCCGCGCTCCTCGACCACCCGGACCCCTACGTGCGCGGCGACGCAGCCTACGCCTTCGGCACGGCGGTCTTCACGCACCGGGAGCCGGCTGCGGCCGCGGTGCCGCGCCTGCGCGCGCTGCTCGACGACGATCTGATCCAGGCCCGCGCCGATGCCGCCCGCGCGCTCGGCAACATCGGTTTCTATCACCCGGAACTCGCTCGCGAGGCGGTCCCGCGGCTGCTCGCGATGCTCGACGACGGCGGCGACGAGGAGCGCGAGGCTGCGGCGCACGCGCTCGGGCAAGATCGGGGCGAACTCCCCGGAGCTGTTGCCGGAGATCTTTCCGCGACTGGTGCGCGAACTGGAGAAGACGCACGAGGCTTCGTGCAGCGGCATCCTGCTCGCCTTCGGGAGCGTGGGGCAGCACTTTCCGGAACTCGTGCGCAAGCACATCCCCAAGCTGCTCAAGTTTCTGCGCAGCGAGAACCCGGACACGGTGCGCTACGCGGTTCTCGCGCTGGGGAACCTGGCCACGGCCAACCCCGCCCTGGTGCGCGACGCGCGACCCGAACTCGAGCGGCTGGCGAAGTCGTCGGACATGGAACTGGCCGCCAACGCCCAGATGGCCCTCTCCCTGTTGTAGACGACCGCGTTGAAGACAGGACGGGTCAGGGCGCGAGCGCGGGGCAGCAGTCGGTCGATGGTTTCCTTCAGTTCCGTGAGGTGGAAGGGCTTGGTCAGGTAGGCGGCGGCGCCGGCCGCCGCGCCTTTCCCGCGCTCCTGATCGGAGGCGCGCACGGTGACCATGACCACCGGGATGTCGCGCGTCGCCTCGTCGGCCTTGAGCTTCTCGCAGAGTTCGTAGCCGTTGAGCCGCGGCATGATGACGTCGGTGATGATCAGGTCCGGGCGCGCTCCCCGCGCGACGACGAGCGCGTCCTCGCCGTCGCAGGCCGCGATGCAATCGAACTTCAGGTCGCGCACCATCTCCTCGAGGGCGAACAGGATGTTCGGTTCGTCGTCGACGACCAGGATGCGCCGGCCGGACCTGGGCTGTCCGCGCCGCTCGTGGTGCTTCACGAAATCAGCGGTCGCGAGTTCCCCGCGGACCCAGGCCTGCCGGTACGGGCAGACCTCGCACTCCTCGGCTGACTTGCGCCCCTCGGCGATCGCCGAGCGCCAGCAAAAGAGAGCCTGCACCTCGCGCACCCGGCACTCGCGCGTGCAGTCCAGGTACTCCCAGCAGAACTGAAAAGCCATCGCCGCCCCCGGTTCAGGTGACTCGTCGCCGCCGGTTGTCTCGGTGTAGTCCTCGAGCTCGCGGATCAGCTCGATCACGCGCCCGACCGCGATCTCGGTGAGCCGGCGGCCCTTCTCGGCGCTCGCCCGCGACGGGTCGCCCCAGACGCCGCCGCGCCAGTGCCGGCGTTTGTCGCGCACGAGCCGCGCCTCGGGAAAGACCGGCCACTCGGCGGGGGAGGTGCCCTTGACCAGCTCGGGGCGCAGGAACATGACGCGCGAGGTTTCGATCTCCCCGGCGTGCGAGTCGTCCTCGGCCTCGACAATCGACTTGCCCGCCTCCTGGATCTCGTGGTACTCGGAGATCACGCTGACGCGGATGTCGGGCAGTTCGTCGAGCAGCTGCTCGCCGGCGTCGACCAGCGTCAGCACGTGCGTCTTCCCGGCGTGACCGGAGATGAGCACGAACGAGCGCATGCCGTGGCGATGGAAATCGCGGACCAGGTCGATCGTGATCGCCCGCAGCGTGGCCGTGGTGATCCCGACCGTGCCCGGGTGATTGCGCGTGCTGCGGCAGACGCCGTAGGCGACCGCCGGTGCGAGGTGGACGCCGGTGCGCTCGGCGACGCGGCGGCAGACCTCGACCACCTGGAGCGTGTCGGTGCACAGCGGCAGGTGCGCCCCGTGCTCCTCCAGCGAGCCGAACGGGATGATGACGGTGCGCGAACCCCGGATCCCGCGCTCGTACTCGGGCATCGTGACATCGTCGAGAATCATCGCTCTCCCCCGCGCCGCACAGCCGCGGTCCTAGACCTTGCTCTCGCGCCAGACGTGGATGTCCCGGGCGATCTCCTCTTCCATGGCGAGCTGCGTGTGCTCGCACTGGACGACCAGCGTCGGGTAGTGTTGATGAACCTTGACCCTCATGCCGGGGGCGATCCCGAAGGCCATCAGCTTGTGCAGGCGCGAGGGTGAGGCCGAACTCAGGTAGGCGACCTTGCCCTCCTCGCCGGCGGCGAGGCGCGTCAGGGGCACCACGAGGCTCTCGACGCTCTGGCGCGCCTCGCGACAGCAGCGCCCTTCGGGGATCGGCGAGCCGTGCGGGCACTCGCGCGGGTGGCCGAGCAGCGTGCAGATGCTCTCGGTCACCTGGTCGGCGAGCATGTGCTCGAACTCGCAGGCGCTCTCCTCGGTGGCCTCGACCGACATGTGCAGGATGTCGTGCAGCAGCCGCTCGGCGAGCCGGTGGCGCCGGATGACCTGTCGCGCCGCATCCTCGCCGGCGGGGGTGAGCTGGAGGCGGTCGGCCTCCGCGTTCACCAGCCCCTGACCGGTCAATTCGGCGAGCGAGGTCCGGGCCGAGGGTGACCTTGGTCACCTCCTGGATCGCGGCGAGCTGAACCTTGCCCCGCTCCCTGGCGCTCCAGAGGCCCTCGAGCGCCTCCTCGAGGGAATGCGAGTGCGGCTGGGTGTGGTCCTTCGTGGGCATGGCGCGATTGTAGTGAAATTGCGATGGCGAGACAAGGTGCGGGCGCGAAGATGCCGCGGGTGGCGATCTCCGACGTCACTGGCGCGAGGAGTCGGCGCTCGCAGGTCAGGGCCGGAAATCCGTGGTGAGCATCCTCAATGCCACGAGCACGGCCAGGAGAGCCCAGAGCGCGCAGGCGACGGCGACCAGGCGTCGCTGGACCCGGGGGACCGTCGCCGCGAGGCTCGGGATCCGCCCGGCAGCCGCGATCGCCCCCGCGCCGAGTCCGAGCACGGTCCCGCCGAGCAGCGCGAGGTACAGGGCGTACCCGACGTAGCCGTAGTCCCGCTGCAGGATGCAGAAGGGGCAGCGGTGCGTCGGCAGTTCGTAGAACCAGACGCCGATGAAGGAGACGAGGGATGAGAGCCCCGACCGCGAAGGCCACCCCGGAGAGGACGGCGAAGAGCACGGCCCCCCGGCGGCGCACGAGGAAGAACACCCCGGTGGCGATGGTCGCCCCCACGACGGCGAAGAACGCGACGCGCATCGGGCCGGGGGGCAGCGCGGCGAGCCCCGAGGCGATGGTTCCCCGCCCGGCGGAAAAGAGCGTACCGCAGCAGGAGGTCAGGACGTCGGCCTTCAGGGAAAGGAAAAACGCGGCCTGGAGCGCCGCCTCGGCCAGGATCAGCGGGGCGAGGAGGAGCAGGAGCAGGTACTTCAGCCGCACGAGCGGGTAGTCTTCCGCGCGGTTGTCGACGGCGTTGACGATGAGCCAGACGCCCGCGAGGATGAACGTCAGGACCTTGAGCGCGAGTGCGGGGTAACCCCAGGCGTTCGCGTACAGTGTCCCCGCCGCGCACATCGCCCCGACGAGCACCCCGGCGAGCGCATCCGCCGTGTGCACGAAGAGGAAGAGGCCGACCAGCTGGAAGCCGAAGGCGTAGGCGAGGAGCGTCGAGACGAGGTAGGTGCGCCGCTCGAGCGCGAGCTGCCGCTCGCTGCCGCTCTCGATGTCCCAGCGGCGCACGACATCCAGCGCGAACCACGCCGCGCCGGCCACGAGCAGCGCGGTCAGCGCGGACGCGACGAGCAGCGCGAGGACTGACGGCTGGAGGATCACGCGACCGTCGACTCGACCCGGCCGTCGCGCATCCCGACGACGCGGTCCACGACCGGGGACTCGTGGACGAGCGGGTCGTGGCTGGCGATGATGAAGCGCCGTCCCTCGTTTTTGAGCCGGCCGACGATCTCCATGAACTCGAAGGAGAGCCTGCTGTCGAGGTGGGCGGTCGGCTCGTCGGCGATGATCACCCTGGGGTCGTTGACGAGCGCCCGCGCGATGGCGACCCGCTGCGCCTCCCCGCCGGAGAGCCACTCGACGCGAGCCGCGGCCCGCCCCTCGAGGTTCAGCAGCGCCAGCAGCGAGAGCGCCCGCTCCCGCAGCTGCGCGCGGGGGACCCCCAGCGGGTAGGCCGGGAGCATGACGTTCTCGAGCACGTCGATCCCGCGCACGAGGTTGAGCTGCTGGAAGACGAAGCCGAATGTCGAGCGGCGCACCGCGTTCAGGAAGCGTTCCGGCAGCCGGGAGATCTCCCGGCCGTCGAGACGGATCCGCCCCGCGGTCGGCCGCGCCATGCACGCCGACGAGGGAGAGCAGCGTGGTCTTGCCGGAGCCGCTCGGGCCCTTGAGCACGGTGACCCGCGCCTCGCCGAGCGCCAGGCTCACGCCGTCGAGGGCGATGAACTCGTTCGCCCCCCCCTCGTTGAAGACCTTGCGGACCTCGTCCAGTTCGATCATGGCTGTCTCATATTCCGGGAAACCCCCTTGTTCCCCCTTTGGCAAAGGGGGAGAGGGGGATTTGAAGGACTTGCCGCACACTCTGCACCGCCCTAGGAACGCATGACGGCGTCCGGGTCGACCGTCGCCGCGCGCCAGGTCGGGAGCACGGTCGCGGCGGCGTAGGGGAGGACGGTCAGCACCATCAGCGTCGCGAGCTGATAGGGGTCGACCGCGGGGACGAGCCGGAAGTCGGGGTAGAGCACCGACCAGCCCTTCATGACCCGGGCGAAGAGCGTCCCCGACGCGAAGAAGACGTGGGCGTAGGCGAGCAGCGTCCCGGCGAGGAACGCGGTGAGCGAGACCGCGGCGCCCTCCCAGGTCTTGAGCAGGATGACGTCCGCGGTCTCCCAGCCGACGGCCTTGAGGATGCCGATCTCGCGGCGCTCCTCCGCGGAGAGGCCGGAGGCGCGGTCCCAGGCGAAGATGACGAAGGCGAACAGCGCGCCGGCGAGCAGCACCGTCACCATGCCGCCGCGCCAGCCGAAGACGGCCTCATAGGTGCGGAGCACCTCCTCGCGCAGGACGCTGCGGGTGTCGGGCAACTCGCTCGCGATCTTGGCGGACACCGTCGCGCGCTCGCGCTCGTTCGGCACGCCGAGCACGAGGTCCGTTGCGCTGCCGGGCGGGATGCCGGTGATCGCCCTGAAGTCCGCCTCCGAGAGCAGCAGCAGGTCGGCGGCGACGAGCTCGGACTCGCTCGAGAGGATCCAGCCGACCGTCAGGCTGCGGGTTGACCCCTCGTGCGTTCGTAAGAGCAGCTGCCTGCCGACCGCCGTCCCCTTGAGGCGCGCGGCGGCCGCGCCGAGAACGACCGTCCCCTCCTGCGGCGCGCTCTCCAGCGGCACCATCAGCGTGAAAGTCGCCTTGCGGGCGGCGTCGTAGTGGTAGCCCCAGAGCCGCGGCCGTACGTCGCGCACGCCGCGGATGCCGCGCAGCCGCTCCGCGTAGGCCACCGGGACGAGATCCATCCGCCCGGCGACGAGGCGCTGCACGACGACGTCCGGGGCGTCCGCGAGCACGAGCGCGGCCTCCCGCCGCAGCGCGGAGAGCAGGAACATCGTCGAGGCGAGCAGGAAGACCACGGCGGTGTAGACGGCGAGCAGCGCGGCGTTCCTCCCCGCGCGCCGCAGCAGCGAGGAGAGCGCGAAATCGAGAATGCTGCGCTGCCGCTCCGTCCAGGCGCTCACGCGCTATCTCCCGTCCGTTTCCGGGCGGCCCGGCGAGCGAGCCGGCCGGGAAGTGCTCGAGGCTCACGGGATGCTCCTGGAACGGCGCGTGCCGGTCGGCGAGCGCGAGGTGCCGCGTGTACGAGGCGTCCGTGAAGAGACAGAGGTCCGTCAGGCCGAGAGCCTTCACCGTGGTGGCGCGGCGCGCAATGGCCGGACGCGCCGCCTCGCCCGCGCGCCCGGCGTGCAGGAGGCAGAGCCCGAGCAGCGCCGCCTGCACGAGCATCACGCCCAGGAAAACCGACGATTTGCGCGCCCCGGTTCCGGGTTTCATCGTGGTCACCTGCTAGTCTACGAGACCCGGAAGTTCGCGCTCGATCTCGTCGAACACGACGATCCGCCGGCCCCCGTGGTCGCGGAGGAACTCCTCGGCGTCCTCGCGGCGTTCGAACGGGATCAGTTCCTTGCCCATCGGCCCGTAGACGTCGCTGCCGATGACGTAGAAGGCCGGCTTCCCGTCGATCGGCTCGAGGGTGTAGTAGTCCGTGACGAACACGGCCGCGACGTCCCCCCGCCCCTTCGTCCCGCCGAACTGCCGCGCGTCGAAGAAATACCGGAACAGGTCCTTCGCCCCGTCGAAGACCGCGCGGCTCCCGTCCCTGAAGACCAGTTCGGCGACCCAGTCCGGGTACTTGTACACGAACATCCCGCAGACCGGGCACTTCTCGTCCTTCCCGGGCTTGACGAAGCCGGGCGGCGCGGCGGCGGACGCGACTGCGGTCCCGAACGCGATCGCGCACGCGAGCGCCGCCGCAGCAATTATCGACGGACGCGTCACTTCGCCGGCGCGGCCCCCGTCGCCTTCTGCTCCGCCGCGGCCTTGCGCTTCGCCGCGCGGCGCTCGCGGATCATCTTCGTGTCCTCGTACATGTCCTGGTAGGCGCCCTCGATCACCTTGTCAAACGAACTCACGGCCCCTTCGTTCACCTGGATGAAGGCCTCGGCGGCCGCCGTCTCCGTGAAGGCCCACTTGGCGCGCTTCGTCATCACGCCCTGCTTCTTCCCCCCGACGACCCAGACGGCCTTCTCGGCGTCGATCAGTTGCTTCGTCGAAAAATCCGCGACCCAGATCGTCTTGGGGGACTTGTCGAGATTGAGCGCCAGGTCCACCGCCGCGCAGTGGATGCTGCACGTCCCCTCGGTGCTGCCGTCGTCGTACTCGAGGTAGACCCGGCTGAAGTTCCACTTCTCCCGGTCCATGCCGCAGAACTTGCAGGACTGGTGTTTCGCGATGTCGGCGTCCGCGGCGTCGGCCGCCCCGATCGGCGCGAGCAGGAGCGAGAGGGTAACGGCGGCGAGCACGGCTTTCCTGATCATGGCGTTCCTCCTGTACCTGAAATGATTGCCGCGCGGGCCGACATCTTTACCGGGTTCGACAAGCCCGACGACCCGGCCGGTATCCCGCGATTTCGATTGTACAGGCACAGACGAGCAGCGCAAGTGAAATATGCCACAATCATATTATAAATACTAAGGAATCAGGCTCCGGCCCCGACTGCCGCTCCCGGCGCGTCAGCTGCGTCCACGCCGCGCTGTCGCTTCAGTTCGAAGTGCCACTTCCAGACCTCGTACACCGCCGGGTAGACCAGCAGCTCGAGCAGGAAGGAGGTCAGGATCCCCCCGATCATCGGCGCGGCGATGCGCTTCATGGTGTCCGCCCCCGCCCCGATCGCCCACATGATCGGGAGCAGGCCGATGAAGGTGGTCGTCACGGTCATGAACTTCGGCCTGAGGCGCTTCACCGCCCCCTCCGTGATGGCGGCTCGCAGCTCCGGCAGGTTCCGCAGGCGCCCCTCCTTCTTCGCCTGCTCGTAGGCGATGTCGAGGTAGAGCAGCATGAAGACCCCGGTCTCGGCGTCGACGCCGAGCAGCGCGATCAGCCCGACCCAGACGCCGACGCTCATGTTGTAGCCGAGCAGGTGCAGGAACCAGACCGCGCCGATCGCCGAGAACGGCACCGCGAGCAGCACGATGCAGGTCTTGACCAGGGAGCGGGTGTTGAGGTAGAGCAGCAGCAGGATCAGCACGAGGGTCACGGGGATCACGAGCTTCAGGCGCTCGCGCACCCGTTCCATCGCCTCGTACTGGCCGCTCCAGGCGATGGTATTGCCGGGGGGGAGCGGCACGCGTTCGCGCAGCAGCGCGTCGGCCTCGCGCACGAAGCCCCGCGGGTCGCGCCCCGCGAGATCCACGTAGACGTAGCCGGTGAGCAGGCCGTCCTCGTTGCGGATCATCCCCGGACCGCTCTTCACGGTGATCTCCGCGAGCCGGCCGAGCGGCACCTGCACCTTCCCCTCGCCGACGGGCACCTGCACCGCGGCGATCGAGTCGAGGTCGACCCGGAAATCCGGCAGGTAGCGCACGTTCACGCTGTAGCGCTCCCGCCCTTCGATCGTGGTCGTCACGCTCTCCCCGCCGACCGCGGCGGCGAGCACGTCCTGCGCCTCCTGGACGCTCAGCCCGTAGCGCGAGAGCTCGCGGCGCTTCCAGGCGACGTCGAGGAAGTACCCGCCGGCGGTGCGCTCGGCGAACACGCTCCGCGCGCCGCGCACGCCCTTGAGGACGGCCTCGGTCGCCAGGCCGATCCGCTCGATCTCGGCGGTGTCGGACCCGGAAATCTTCAAACCGACCGGCGTGCGGATGCCGGTGGAGAGCATGTCGATGCGCCCCTTGATCGGCATGGTCCAGGCGTTCGAGAGCCCCGGCAGCCGCAGGGCCTCGTTCATCTCGTCGATGAGGCGCTCCTGGGAGATGGTGTCGGGGGTGAAGTGCCGGAGCAGCCGGGAGAGCCATTCGGGCGACCAGGAGGAGTACCAGGTGTCGACCTTTCGCCACGCGGACTTCGGTTTGAGCGTGACCACGGTCTCGAGCATCGAGAGCGGCGCCGGGTCGGTCGACGTCCCGGCGCGCCCGGCCTTGCCGAGGACCCGGTCGACCTCCGGGAAGGAGGCGATGACGCGGTCGGTCACCTGCAGCAGCCGCCCGGCCTCGGTCGGCGAGATCCCGGGCATCGTGGTCGGCATGTAGAGGAGCGAGCCCTCCTCGAGCGGCGGCATGAACTCCGTCCCGAGCCGCAGGAACGCCGGCACCGTCGCGAGGACGAGCAGCAGCGCGGCGCCGATCACGAGCCACTTGCGCCGCAGCGTCCAGGCCACGACCGGCGCGTAGATCCGCATCAGCACGCGGCTGACCGGGTGGCGCTCCTCCTGGCGGATCGTGCCGACGAGCAGCGCGTTGGCGCTCCGGCGCAGCCAGGCCGGGCGGAACGCGTAGGGCTGCGGGCGGGTCAGGAGCATCCGCAGCGCGGGGTCGAGGGTGATCGCCAGGACCGCCGCCACGAACATCGCGAGGGTCTTGGTGTAGGCGAGCGGCTTGAAGAGCCGCCCCTCCTGCGCCTCGAGGGCGAGGACGGGGAGGAACGAGACGCCGATGACCAGCAGCGAGAAGAAGCTCGGGCCGGCGACCTGCGTGATCGCCCTCTGGATCACGAGGCGGTAGTCGCCGAGTCTCCCGCCGCGCTCCCACTCCTCGAGCTTCTTGTGCGTCTGCTCGACGACGACGATCGCGGCGTCGTCGAGCGCGCCGATCGCGATCGCGATCCCGCCGAGGCTCATGATGTTCGCGGTCAGGCCGAGGCCGCCGAAGGGGATGAAGGCGATCAGGACCGCGAGCGGGATCGTGACCACCGGGATCAGCGCGCTCGGCAGGTGCCAGAGAAAGAGCATGATGATGATCGAGATCGTGACGATGACCTCGAGGATCGAGGTGCTGAGCGTGCCGATCGCCCGGCGGATGAGGTCCGCGCGGTCGTAGGCGGTCACGAGCCGCACCCCGTCCGGCAGCCCGGGTTCGATCTCGCGGAGTTTGCGCTTGACGCGGTCGATCACCTCGAGCGCGTTCTGCCCCTGGCGCATCACGACGATCCCCGACACGGCCTCGCCGCGGCCGTCGAGTTCGGCGATCCCCCGGCGCAGGTCCGGGCCCACCGTCACCTGGCCGATGTCGCGGACCCGGATCGGCGAGCCGCGGTCGCTCGGCGCGACCACGATCTCCTCGAAGTCCTCGATCGACTTGGCGTAGCCGCGGCCGCGCACCATGTACTCGGTGCCGCCGAATTCGATGAGCCGCGCGCCGGACTCGACGTTGCCGCCGCGCACCGCCTCGACCACCCGCTGGATCGGGATCCCGTAGGCGCGCAGCCGGGCGGGGTCGACGTTGACCTGGTACTGCTTCTGGAAGCCGCCGACCGCGGCCACCTCGGCCACGCCGGGGACGGCCTTGAGGTGGTAGCGCAGGTACCAGTCCTGCACGGAGCGCAGGTCGGCGAGGTTGTGCTTCCCCGACTCGTCGACGAGCGCGTACTGGTAGACCCAGCCGAGGCCCAGGGCGTCCGGCCCGAGTTCGGTCTTCACCCCCGGGGGGAGCGACGACAGGACGGGGGAGAGGTACTCGAGCGTGCGGGAGCGCGCCCAGTAGAGGTCGGTGCCGTCCTCGAAGATCACGTAGACGAAGGAGTACCCGAAGTCCGAGAAGCCGCGCACGGCCCGCACGCCGGGCGCGCCGAGCATCGCGGTCACGATCGGGTAGGTGACCTGGTCCTCGACGAGGTCGGGGGAGCGGTCCCAGCGCGAGTAGACGATGACCTGGGTGTCGGAGAGGTCGGGGATGGCGTCGAGCGGCAGCCGCTGGATGGACCAGATGCCGGCGAGCGCGGCGAGCGCGACCGCGGCGAAGACGGCGAGCTTGTTGCGGATGGAGAAATCGACGATCCGGTCGATCATCGGACCATCGGTGTGTAGGCCCCGGGTTCGGCGTCGAAGCCCTCCTTGCACTCCTCGGCGTCGAAGTACCAGGTCACGCCGTCGAACTCGGTGAAGAGTCCCGCGGCGCGGGCTTGTGCGACGTCGACCTCCTTCCGGCAGAACGGATCCCGCGCTCTGGAGGTGTCATGAGCACCCATCCCGCCGCGGGTTTGAACCCCGGCGCTCCCGGCGGCGGGGATCGATCCCGGCATCGGCTGCGGGTGCTGCATCGGCGCGGGCATCGGCGCAGGCATCGGCTGCGGGTGCTGCATCGGCGCGGGCATCGACGGCGACATCCCGCCCTGGCCGTCGCCGCGCCGGCCCCCGGCGGCGGCCGGCATGGAGCGCATCTTCGGCGGCCGGGAGAGGACGACGTCGGGATTCGCGTCGAACTCCCTCTTGCACGCCGGGGAACAGAAGGAGAAGGGCGCCCCCTGGAAGGCACTCATCAGCCCGAGGCGGGCGGCCTCGTCCGGGTCGACATCCATGCCGCAGACCGGGTCCTGCGCGTGGAACGCCTTCACCGCCGGGGCGCTCGTTGCGCGGTGCTCCTCCGTCAGGGGCTCGGTCACGCCCTGCGCCCGGGCGGCCGCGGCCTGCGGGTCGCGGTCGAACGTCTGCTTGCAGCCCGGCGTGCAGAAGAACCAGCTCGTCCCGCCCTGCTCGCTCACGAGCCCGCGCGCCCGGGCCTGCGCCTCCTCGCACCTCCATGCCGCAGATCGGATCGAGCGCGGCGCCGGCGGCCGCGGCCCCCGCGGCGCGCATCCTGCTCTCGGAGTCGAGGAGGAAATTCCCGGAGGTGACGACCGTCTCGCCCTCCATGAGGCCGCCGACGATCTCGACCCGCTCGCCGACCCGCCGGCCGGTGCGGACCGGGCGCGGGACGAACACGCCCTCGCCCTGCTCCACGAAGACGATCCGGCGTGTCCCGGAGTCGAGCACCGCTTCCTTCGGGACGAAGAGAGCCGGTCCGACCTCGACGGGAAGTTCGACGTCGACCAGCATGTCGGGGCGCAGGATCAGGCCCGGGTTGACGACGTCGAGGCGCACCTTGAGCGTCTGGGTCGCGGCCTCGAAGCGGGGCGGGACGGCGCTCACGACGGCGGAGAACCTGCGGCCGGCGCCGGGCTGCTCCACGACCGCCCGGGTGCCCGGCTTGAACAACCCCTCCTGCCCCTCGAAGGCGTCGGCGAGCACCCAGACGCTGCCGAGGTCCGCGATGGTGAAGAGCTCCGCCCACTCGTCGAACGACTGCCCGACCGAGACGTTCCGCGCGAGAACGACCCCCGCGGCCGGGGCGCGCATCTGCACCAGGTAGGAGGGCTGGTGGGTCGCGGTGATCTCGTCGATCTGCTCCGAGCTCATGCCGAGGTTCATCAGCGCCTCGCGCGCGACGTCGACGTTGCGCCAGTAGGTCGCGAGCTGGTTGCCGCCCTCGAAGTGGTCGTAGGGGTTCTTCTCGCCCTGCTGCACGGACTGGTAGGTCTCGTGCATGCGCAGGAAGTTCTGTTGCGGGACGAGCAGTTCGCTGGTGTAGTAGGCCCCGAGCACCTCGCCCTTGGCGACGAGACTCCCGGTGGTCGCCGTGCCCATCTCGCGCACCCTGCCGGTGGTCGCCGACGTCACCCAGTAGAGCCGCGTCTCGTCGGCGGCGACGGTCCCGACCAGGCGCAGCGTGGTCCGCAGGGTGCTCGAGCGGACCGGCTCGCGCGACACGCCGATGAGCTGCAGGCGGTCGGCGCGGACCGTCACGGCCCCGGAAGGGGTGGCCCCGGCCGCGCCCGGGGGCTGGCCGTCGGCGTAGACCGGCTCGAGCGGCATCCCGCAGGGCGCGGTCCCCGGCTCCGGGGAGCGGAACGAGGGGTTCATCGGGTCCACGTAGTACAGGACCTGCCGTTCCCCGGGCCCCGAAGCCTCGCCGCCGGAGCGGTGCGCGAGCCGGCCCGCGAAGAAAGCGGCAGGTATCAGGACTGCGAGAAGGAAGAGCAGCGAACGCTGGCGCATAATGTATAAGTCTATCCTATAATAGAGCTTGCGGTGCACCTGCCGGATGCAAAAAAAGGGAGGGCCGCCCGGGCGGCCCTCCCTTTCCGGACGAGGTCGGTCGGGGTCCTAGTAGTCGAGACCCATGACGTAGGTGTGGGGGTACGCAGCGTTCTCGGTCACGGAGAACGGCCGCATCATCTCGTTGTCCTCGTGGTCGACGATGTGGCAGTGCCAGACGTAGCCGTGGCCGTGGTTCGGGCTGAAATCGTACCCGGCCGTGGCAGCCGAGGTGGAGCGTGGTCGACGGGCAGTTCGGGTCGGCGGCGAAGCGCACGAGGATGCGCGTCACCATGCCGGGGAGCGCCTGGACGGTGTCCTTCCAGCCGACCTCCTGCGGGGCCGGCGGGACCGGGAGGCCGATCAGCGAGAGGGTCGCGGCCGGATCGGGGTTGCCGCCGAGGACGCACGCGGGGTTCGGCCCCGCGTAGGGGGCGCCCGCCCGGTACGGCCCGGGAGCCGTGGGGGAGCACGCGGAGTTGCCTGAGTTGTTGTAGTTGAACGGAGGACCATAGCCGTCGAGGGGGAGGCCGACGGCAGCGTAGGTCGCGTTGTAGGCGGCGAGGTAGCCCTTGACGTCGAGCGCCTGGCGGTTCAGGACCTGGAACCCGACCAGGTGCGGGTGCATCGGGTGGGCGTCGGCGGTGAGGTTGATGATCTCCCAGAGTTCCGTTTCACCCTCGTACGGCAGTTCGGAATAGTAAGCTGGTGTTCCAGATGCGAGGTGATCGCGCGTGAAGTCGTTCTGGCCCGTGACCGGATCGGTGAAGGGCGCACGGGGCTTGCTGCCGTCGTACAGGGTGTTGTTGACGAGGACCTCCAGCGGGCCGCCCGCGCCGATGACCTCGTTGACCGTGAGACGGCGGGTCTTGTGGATCGTCACGCCCGCGGCGGGCGTCGTGCCGAGCAGCGTGGTCAGCCGGTTCATCGGGGGCCGGATCGCAGCGAGCGTGGCCGGGTTGTACGTGTTGTCAACGAACGCCGGGCGTCGCGGGGGCGACCCGGAACTGCATGATCTTCCCGGTGGTCGTCCCGTTGACGGGAGCGCCGCCCACCCAGGGGGTCCGCGCGGTGTTCTGCATCTCGAGGGTCTGGCCGGCGACGGTCGAGAAGTCGATGATGACCTCGTAGCGCTCGCCCGGCATCATCGTGAGCTTGTCGTTCGGCTTCAGCGAGCGGGTTGACCTCCTGCGGGGTGTCGAGGTACCCCTGGTCGTTGCCGATCACCCAGAGCGAGGGGCCCTTGAGGCCGGTGGCTTGCTCATCAGGAACAACTCGTAGGCGCGGGCGTTCGAGCCGTTGAGGAAGATGAAGCGGTAGCGCTTCGGCTGCACGGCCATGAACGGCCAGGCCTTGCCGTTGACGACGATCGTGTCGCCGACGAACTCCGGCACCCAGAAGGGGTGCTCGGGGTTGATGCCGACGTTCGGGAAGAAGAGCTGGCCGTTGGTGTCGAACATGCGGTCCTGGATGATCAGCGGGACGGTGAGCAGCGTGAGATCGGTGAGCGGGTCGGTCCCGAGAACCGTGTCGTTCAGGCCGAGGGGGTGCAGGCCGGCGGGCGAGCGGGCGTGGCGGGGTCGATCAGGACGTAGCCGCCCGCGATGCCGGCGTAGACGTTCAGGCGGGTGGCGCCGAGCATGTGGTCGTGGAACCAGATCGCCGCGGCCTCCTGCCCGTTCGGGTAGACGTAGCTCGCGCGGTCTGGGGCCGAGGGGATCCAGGCGCCGGCGGAGACCGTCTGAACCGTCACTAGTTGGAGCCGTGCAGGGACAGACTCGTTGAAGACGAGCGTCCCCTCGGAGAAGGGGGTGATGACCGAGGGCGCCCAGACATTCGCGAGGTTCTCGTAGACCGGCCCGGCGACCTGGATGACGGTGCCGAGCGGGTAGGGCCCGTCGCGCAGTCCAGACGTTCGCCACGTTCGGAAGTAGCCGCCGGTGACGGAATCGAAGGATATCGCCGAGAGCGGAGCGACGCCGCAGGTCAGTCAATTCCGTTGACATTCTCAAAGTAGGCCCCGGTAGAGCTGGACTGATACCGTACACGACTGGGTCGCACCACGGGATCAAGTCAGGGTCACGTCGGCAACCGCAAGGGGCAGAACCGGCAGTCCGGCGACTGTGGCCGGCAGCGCCGGCTGCGCCGCGGAGCAGGCCCGGCAGGCTCTTCACGTGCCGGGTGTAGAAGCCGTGGCCGACGATGCCGTTCGGCGTAAACCAGGAGTCGGGGCCGCCGTCGAGCACCGACGGGACCTCGCCGCCGTGGATGTGCACCGCGGCGGGGACCGGCGCGGTGTAGGCGGGTGCCGGCAGCGGGAGCGCCACCGGTCCGATGAAGCCGTAGTTGTCGTTGCAGGCGGCGGGCATCAGCGCGGGAGGCACGAGCGTCTGCGCCGCGTGCCAGCACATCGTTGAGTTCGAGTCCGAAGTTCACTGCCGGGACCAGTGTCGGGGGCGGAAAGGCGTTGAGACCGACCGGGTCGCCCCAGATCAGCGTCTGGTCGGTGGACGTGGCGTACGCCATGACGTTCGCCTGGTTCGCGTCGGGAAGCCGGTTGAAGAAGGTCATCTGCGTGGGTGTGTCACGCTCGGCGACCACCACCGGGCCGAGGTAGGAGTGCGGCAGGAGCCCGGGCACGTACGACCCTTCCACCTGGTAGCCCCAGACCCAGGTCGCCGGGGCGACACCGGGGACTGCGCCGACCACCGGTGTGCCCGGCGGCAGGACGTTCGACTGGAATTCGCAAAGGCTGACGTCGATGTTCGTGGAGCCGATTCCAAGAGCGTTGATTTTTCCCAACGCGACCGGCACCTGGGTGAGCCCGCCGAGATCGAGCAGATCCAGCGGCTGCACGAACTGAGGAATCTTGTTGGCGCTCAGCGGCGTCTGCACCACCACCGGTTTGGGTTTGGGGGCCGCGAACGCCGAAACGCTCCCGAGAAGCAGAGCCGCAAGCCCCACCCCCACCACCGTTATTGCCATGGATCTTTTCATACCGTCCCCCTTTCCCTTCCTGTTGCTGCCATCAGGATGCTCAGCACCCTGCCAAGAACTGTAAAATTCTGGAGCAAGAAATGTGCCCAATGTCACAATTTTTGATTTTGTAACGAATTGATTTATAAGGTATTTGAAATTTTCAGAACATTCGAGACGCCTGAAATGATACGGGAACTGTAAAGTTGTAAAAAAATATTACATTCAGCGGAACCGCGGCAAAGGAAAGCCGCCTCCCCGGCGGGAGACGGCTCGGAACCGGAGCGTTGACTTCTAGAGACCGGATGCGGGGAGATCCACGGCCTGGCAGTCCGCGCTCTTGAGCGTCCAGTCGCGACCGACCTTCTCGAGAATGCCGAGACCGACAGCATCATGTATCTTCTGTACGTCGGCACCCTCGACCCGCATGACGCCGTCCTTCCAGAGGCCGCTGATCTCCTGTCTCACGGCATTGCGGAGCTTGCCGAGGTCCTTCCCGAAGGCCTTCTCCATGTCCCGGGGGTAGACCTCGCCGCCCCTGCCGGCGACGCCGAAGAAGACGTATCCCGGTCCGACCAGCAGGGCGATGTCTCGGTCTTTGCGGCTGAGGGCGAGCACGCTCCAGGCGTCGGTATCCGCCCCCGCGACCGACGCATTTTTCTGGCCCTTGGCCCAGTCGAGGGCTTTCTCCCTGTCGACGACGGCCTTGACCATCACCCCGCCCATGGGGCAGATTTCGTCCGCCGAGCGCGCGGGAACCGGTTCGAAAACGGTCAGTCCGGCCACGGCCAACACCGCCAGAGACCACATCATCGTCCGTTTCATGTCGTCTTCTCCTCCTTGCCGCCTCACGCGGCCCAGACCCTGTTGATTGCCGGTACCCACAAGTGAGGTACGATGCGGATCACATTATCAAGGTTTCATCGAGCCGTCAAGTTCGAGCCCTTGATCCGCCGGGAGGCGCCCGCCCGCGGTCAACCGCTAGCCCGCGTGGGCCAGCGCGCTGGACGCGCCGTGGTCCTTGTCGCGGTACATCGCCTCGTCGGCCGCGCGGATGAAGGACCTGAGATCCTGGCCCTCGTTCCGCTCGGCGATGCCGATGGAGACCGTCAGGGCGATCCCCTCGTCGACGAGCAGCGAACGCACCCGGGCGGCGATGCCCGCCGCAGTCGCCCGGTCGGTCTCCGGGAGCACGAGAACGAATTCGTCGCCCCCGTAGCGGAACGCGGTGTCGATGTCGCGGCGGCAGGCCCGCTTCAGGCAGGCGGCGACGCGGGCGAGGGCGGCATCGCCCGCGAGATGGCCGTAACGATCGTTGTAGCGCTTGAAATCGTCCACGTCGACGAGCAGCAGGGAGAGCGTGCGGCTCTGACGGCGGGCGCGGTTGATCTCCGCCTCGAGCACCGAATAAAAGTGCCGCTGGTTGTAGAGCCCGGTCAGCCCGTCGGTGCGGGCGAGCTGGATCAACTCGCGCAGGATCAGCACTTTCTCGAGGGCCTTCTCGACGGTCAGCAGCGAGCAGTTCGAGGTCGAACGGTTTCTCGATGTAGTCCGAAACGCCCTGGCGCAGCGCCTGGAGGATCGTCTCCTTGGAGCCCTGGCCGGTGATGATGACGACCTGCGTCTCGGTGCGCAGGCGCCGCGCCTCCGCGGCGATCGCCAGCCCGTCGACACCGGAAAAGGAGAGGTCGGTGATGACGACATCGTAGGCCGCACCGACGAGCATCGCCATGGCCTCGGCGCCGTCCCTGACCGCCTCCACGGCGAAGCCGCGCTTGGTGAGGAAACGCTCGATCGACCAGCGCAGGAGATCCTCGTCCTCGACCAGGAGCACCCGACCGCGAACCGCACCTTCCAGCGCAGCCATGACTGCATCCTCCTGTACCAGTACTACCTTCCGCATATGACTAATGTTTCCCTTGAGGATAGATGCCGTGTCGGGAATGTTAGTTCCGGAGAGAGGTTTCGGGGACCGACACCAGATCGGGAGGCGGCTCTCGCGGTCTTCAGTCTTTCTCCCGACCGTCCTCGCTGCCGCCGGAATCATCGGCGTGGACATCCTGGCTCGCCTGTGCAACGACGCGCGCGCGAATGATGTTGCACAAGACCAGGGCCAGGAAAAACGAAAAGGAGCCGTCGATCCATTTGTTAAAAAATGGGTCCTTGCTCACGGCAATGAGATAGATGACGTGAAAGAGAAACAACAAGAGCGGGCTAAGTATTCGTAATATTATCTCTATTGCTCATTTTTCCTCATGTTGAAAAGCAGTGTTTGTATGTGTGGGTGTATCCTGGTGAAATGCTGTTGAAAAATGTCGGCTGGCCGGTGCGGCCGCGTGAGTCGCGAACGGGGAGGTGACCATGCGCGCCAGTATACGCTTCGGCCGCGAAGTGTCAAAACACTTCTGTTTCTTTGACATTTCAGGCGGTTCGGGATATAAAAAGCATTCGGGTGTTTGTGCGTGGCAGTATCGAAGAGGAGCGGGCCGATGGACTACAAAGGAACGTTGAACCTGCCCCGGACGGCCTTCCCGATGAAGGCCGATCTGACGCGGCGCGAACCCGGGATGCTGGAGTTTTGGGAGTCGAAGGGTGTGTATCGAACGTTGCGTGTCCAGCGCAGCGGCAAGCCGACGTATATTCTCCACGATGGTCCTCCGTATGCCAATGGACATATCCACATCGGGCACACCCTCAACAAAATACTTAAGGATATTGTCGTAAAGTCTCGAAGTATGGAGGGATATGATGCTCCATATGTCCCGGGGTGGGATTGTCACGGCCTGCCGATAGAGCTTCAGGTCGACAAGACCCTCGGTTCGAAAAAGAAGGAGCTCGGCACCTCTCAGTTTCGCAAGGAGTGCCGGAAGTATGCCGAGGGGTTCGTCGACATTCAGCGGAGCGAGTTCAAGCGACTCGGGGTTCTCGGCGACTGGGACGCCCCCTACCTGACGATGGCGTATCCCTACCAGGCCGCGATCGTCCGGGAGCTCGGGAAGTGTTTTGCCGCCGGTCGCGTCTACCGCGGACACAAGCCGGTGCACTGGTGCATCTCCTGCCGCACCGCCCTCGCGGAGGCCGAGGTCGAGTACGAGGAGAAGAAGTCCCCGTCGATCCTCGTCCGCTTTCCGATCGTCCGCGGCTGGGAGGCGCTCGCCGCCGGCCTGCCGGAGCGCCCGGCCTTCGCGGTGATCTGGACCACCACCCCGTGGACCATCCCGGCGAATCTCGCGATCTCCGCGAACCCGGAGTACACCTACGCGATCGTGGAGAGCGGCGGCGAATACTATCTCGTCGCGAAGGAACTGGTCGACTCGGTCATGAAGGACGCCGGGCGCGGGGACGCCACCGTCGTGCGCGAGGTGCCCGGGGTCGGCGCTCGAGGGACTCGTCGCCCGTCACCCGTACCTCGAGCGCGAGTCGCGCTTCGTCCTCGGCGACCACGTCACCCTCGAGGCCGGTTCGGGGCTGGTCCACACCGCTCCCGGCCACGGCCAGGAGGACTACGTCGTCGGGCAGCGCTACGGCCTCGAGATCTACAGCCCCGTGGACGACCGCGGGCGGTTCGCCGCCGACGTCGAGCGCGTCGCCGGCCAGAAGGTCTTCGACGCCAACCCCGTCGTGGTCGCTGCCATCCGGGACGCCGGGAATCTGCTGCGCGAGGGGCAGGTCGCCCACAGCTACCCGCACTGCTGGCGCTGCAAGCACCCGGTGATCTTCCGCGCCACCAGCCAGTGGTTCATCTCCATGGAGCAGGGCGGGCTGCGCGCGGCGGCCCTCGAGCAGATCGACCGCGTGCGCTGGATTCCCGCGTGGGGTCGCGAGCGCATCGCGGGGATGATCGCGCACCGCCCCGACTGGTGCATCTCGCGCCAGCGCTCCTGGGGCGTGCCGATCACCGTGCTGCTCTGCGAGGACTGCGGCGGGGTCGTCGCCCCGCCCGAGATCTTCGAGCAGGTGGCGTCCCGCGTCGCCGTCGAGGGCGCGGACTTCTGGTTCGACGTCGACCTGGCCGAGATCGCGCCGGCGGGCGCGCACTGCCCCGGCTGCGGCGGGACGCACCTGCGCAAGGAAACCGACATTCTCGACGTCTGGTTCGACTCCGGGGTCAGCCACACCGCGGTCCTCGAGGGACGCCCCGGTCTCACCTGGCCGGCCGATCTGTATCTCGAGGGGTCCGACCAGCACCGCGGCTGGTTCCACAGCGCGCTGCTCACCGGCGTCGCCAACCACGGCGGCGCGCCCTACCGCGGCGTCCTCACGCACGGCTTCGTCGTGGACTCCGCCGGCAAGAAGATGTCCAAGTCGGTCGGCAACGTCATCGCGCCGCAGGAGATCATCAAGCAGTACGGCGCGGAGATCCTGCGGCTCTGGGTCTCGGCCGAGGACTACACGAACGACATCCGCATCTCGCAGGAGATCCTCAAGCGGCTCGCGGAGGCCTACTTCCGCATCCGCAACACGGCGCGCTTTCTGCTCGGCAACCTCGCGGACTTCGAACCGGCGCGCCACGCGGCGGCGCCCGCGGCGCTGCTCGAGATCGACCGCTGGGCCCTCGCGCGCCTGGCGCAGGTCGAGCAGCGGGTGCTCGAGGCGTACCGCGACTGCCAGTTCCACGTGGTCTACCACACGCTGCTGAACTTCTGCTCGGTCGACCTCTCGGCATTCTATCTCGACGTGCTCAAGGACCGCCTCTACGTGCTCGCTCCCGACGATCCCGCGCGGCGCGCCGCCCAGACCGTGCTCCACCAGGTGCTCGAGTCGCTGGTCAAGCTGATGGCGCCGATCCTCTCGTTCACCGCCGAGGAGATCTGGCAGGTGATGCCCGCCCGGCCCGGCAAAGGGGAGAGCGTCTTTCTCGAGACCTTCGTGCCGACGCCGCCGCCGGCGGGTGCCGACGCGCTGCTCGCGCGCTGGGAGCGGCTGATCGAGATCCGCCGGCTGGTGAACAAGGCGCTCGAGAATGCCAAGGGGGAGATCGGCAAGTCGCTCGAGGCCGCGGTGACGATCACCGCCGACGCCGCGACCTGTTCCTTTCTCGCGGGCTTCGGCGAGCAACTCAAGGATGTCTTCATCGTCTCGGTCGTCGAGGTGCGCGAGGATCCCGCCGCCGCGGGGCCGGTCGTGACCGTCGCGCGGGCCCCCGGCGCCAAGTGCTCCCGCTGCTGGTGCTGGTCGACCCGCGTCGGCGAGGCGTCCGCCCACCCCGCGGTGTGCCCGCGCTGCGCCGGCGCGCTCGCGGTGCTCGGTGCATGAACCGGCGGCCGATCGGCGCGACAGGCCGGCGGGCTTGACAGATTTCCCGCGCTGCGGAAATAATGCTCCCGTGATTCGAGTCCAGCGCTGCTCCAGGGTCTCCGGCGCGTTTCTGCTTGCCGCCGTCGTCGCTCTCGCGCCGGGGTGCACGCTGTTCGGCGATCAGTTCCTGCCGGATCAGCCGACAGGCGCGAAGTCACCGTGGTGGGGGAGATCAACATCGACGTCGCCACCGCGGGCACGCCGGATTGCGCCGCGGGGAGTACGCTCTTCTGGGGGATCGCCAGAAACACCGGCGATCTCGACGTCGATGACGTGTTCATCGAGATCGACGCGTTGAATGCGGGCAACGGCGTGCTCGGCACCTATCGCGTCAATGTGTTCAACGGGGAGGTCACCCCGGCGACCGAGGCTACCGACGACGACCGAGGCCACGATCCAGACTGCCGGCACCAGTCTCGCCGTGGATCAGTCGGGGACCTTCACGGCCTGCGCCCGGCTGAGCGCCGGCGCCGTGGCGGGCACCGCCTACCGCACCGATTTCATCGTCGTCAGCGAGATCGAGTGATGGTGAACGGTCGCCGGGTCGCGTTCGCCTGTCTCGGGGTGATGGTCTGCGGGTTTGCCGCGTGCGCGGCCGTATCCGACCGCAGAGCGCAGGACGCGGATGCCCACTTTCGCATGGCCACGGCGTCCCTGCAGCAGCCCGGGGGGATCCAGAGCGAGGTCAACCGCCGCGTCGCCTACCCGGAGCTGACCCTGGCGATCAAGTTCAACCCGAAGAACGCCCTGTACCATCACACGCTCGGGACGCTGTACCTGTACAACCAGGACCTCCCGGCGGCCGAGCGGGAGACCCTGCTCGCGCTCAAGCTCGACCCGGGGTTTGCCGAGGGGCACAACAGCCTCGGGTTGATCTATCTCTCGCAGGGGAAGATTTCCGAGGCCGCCGCGGAGTTCCGCAAGGCGCTGGAAAACCTCTCGTACACCACGCCGGAATATGCCGCCTACAATCTCGGCAAGGCGGCGTACCAGCTGAAGGATTTCGCGGTGGCGGCCGAGTCGTACGAACGTTCGCTGGCGATCCTGCCCAACAACCCCGAGGCGCGGTTCGAGCTGGGCATGAGTTACACGCAGCTCGGGCGCCTCGCCGACGCCGAAAGGGCTTTCACGGCGGCGCTGAAGTTGCGCCCGGACGTTGCCCGGACCCGGTACGAGCTGGGCATGGTGCTCTTCAAGCTCGGCCGGCGCAGCGAGGCGGTCGAGCAATTTCGCCGGGTCGTTGAACTCGACCCCACCGGCGAGTTCGGGGAGCAGTCGCGCACCTACCTGAGGCTCTTGAAGTAGCCCCGGTGCCGGTTCCCGACACCCCCGCGGATACCGCGTGTCCGGCGCCCCTGCGAGATCGGGGCCCTGCGGGTCTTCCCGCCGCTGATCCTCGCGCCGATGGCCGGTCTGACGCACGCCCCGCTGCGCAGGCTGCTCGGCGAGCTCGGCGGGGTCGGTCTGTTGTACTCCGAGATGCTCAGCGCGCGCGCGCTGCGCCACGAAGTCCCCGGGCGGTCGTCCTTTCTCTCCTCGACGGAGAAGGACCGCCCGCTGTGCCTGCAGATCTTTGCCGCCGAACCCGACCAGATCGCCCCGGCCGTGGCGGCCGGCGAAGCCTGGCGGCCGGAAGCCTGGGATCTCAACTTCGGTTGTCCCGCACCGGAGATCCTCAAGCAGGGGGCCGGGGCGGCGCTGACGCGCGATTTCGGTCGCGCCTGGCGCATGGCCGAGGCGATGCGTGCGGCGACCCCCGGGCCGCTGATCTTCAAAATTCGCGCCGAGGAGGATCGCGCCCGGCTGCTCGAATTCGTGCTGATGCTCCAGTCCGCGGGCGCCGACGCCATCGTGGTGCACGGCCGCACCGCCCGCGAGAAACTCTGCCGCCCGGCCCGCTGGGAGCCGATCGCCGCGGTCGCCGCGGCCGTGCGCATTCCCGTCATCGGCAACGGCGACGTGCGCTCGGCCGCTGACGCACGAGCGGATGTTCGCCGAAACCGGCTGCCGCGGCGTGATGATCGGGCGCGCCGCGGTTGAGCGCCCCTGGATCTTCCGCGAGATCGCCTCGAGCTGGGGGCTGCCGGTCCCCGCCCTGCGGCTGCGGACGCGCAGCGCCGTGTACCGTCGCCTCGCCAAGTTCCTGCAAGCCCACTACACCCGACCGCGCGATCTCTATCGGTTGCGCGAATTCACCGGCTACTTCGCGAAGAACTACAAGTTCGGCCACGTTCTCTGGAAGGAGATCCAGAACGCCCCGGACGTCCGGACGGCCCGGACGCTGGCCAGGAGTTTCTTCGCCCGCCAGGAGGACGTCGAGGAGAGGCTCGCCTGAGCACGGGCCCCTGGTATGCCGCCGGGTTGCGCTTCGGCTGTCAAAGGTGCGGCGCCTGCTGCACGGGAGCGCCCGGGTACGTCTGGCTCGAGACGGAGGATGTCGCGGCGATCGCACGGAGACTCGGGCTGTCGCCGCCGGATTTTCTTGCGAGCCACACCCGGCGCGTGGATGGCCGGTTGAGCCTGAGAGAGGAGCCCGACGGGCGCTGCGTGCTCTTCGAGGGCGGGTCGGGGTGCCGGGCCTACGACGTGCGTCCGCGACAGTGCCGGACCTGGCCGTTCTGGGCCCGCATCGTCGCCACGCCCGCCGCCTGGGAGCGGGAAGCCGCCGACTGCCCGGGGATGGGCCAGGGCGACGTGGTCGGCGCCGAGGAGATCGAACGCCTCGCCCGCTCCCCGGAGGCGAGCTCCCCAGCGGCGGACGAGGCGCTGTCGCTGGCGGTCCGCATGCGACGGATTCCGCATCCGCTGGTTCCGTCAGCACATTTCCTTGCCGCGCCGGCGGGTTTGGGGCTATCATCAGCCATCATGATCACGTGTTCCGCTCCGACGCCTCCTTGCCGAGTCTCGCACGCAACTTTGCTTGACGGGACGGGAATGGCGGCTGGAGAACAGATCGAGCAGCGACGCGGCGCAGACGCGACCGGACGGCGAGACGGCCCGGGCGCTGGCGGAGCGCCTCGGGCTGCCGTTCGTCGATGCCGGCACGTACCCCGACGCGCCGCTGGACGGCCCCGCCGTCGCGGTCAAATTTCTGCGCCGCTACCGCTGTCTGCCGCTCTCGGTGGAGTCCGGCCGACTGCGCGTCGTGATGGCCGACCCGGCCGACGCCGCGACGCTCGAGGCGATCCGCGCCTGGACCGGGCTGGCCGTCGACCCGGCGGTCGGCGAGGAGTCCGAGATTCTCGAGGCGATCGAGCGCCTCTACGGGACGGGTTCGACGACCGTGCAAAAGATCATCGACGACATGGGGGGCGGCGACATCGAGGTCCTCGCCGGACCGGCCGAGGAGGACGCCGACCACCTGCGGGACATGGCCTCCGAGGCCCCGGTCATTCGCCTCGTGAACCTGCTGATCACCCGGGCCTCCGAGGCCGGGGCGAGCGACATCCACTTCGAGCCGTTCGAGGAGCGGCTGATCGTCCGCAACCGCATCGACGGCGTCCTGCACGAGGTCGAGTCCCCGCCGAAGCGCCTGCAGGCCGCCATCATCTCCCGGGTCAAGCTGATGGCCAAGATGAACATCGCCGAGCGCCGGCTGCCCCAGGACGGCCGCATCCGGGTGCGGGTCGCCGAGCGCGGGATCGACATCCGCGTCTCGACCGTGCCGACGGTCTTCGGCGAGAGCCTCGTGCTGCGCCTGCTCGACCGCACGCAGGTCCTGCTCGACCTGGAGACCCTCGGCTTCGCCGGCGCCGACTTCACGCGCTTCGAGCGGCTCATCGCGCGGCCCTACGGCATGATCCTGGTCACCGGCCCGACGGGCAGCGGCAAGACCACGACGCTCTACGCGGTGCTCGACCGGCTCAATTCCCCCGAGAAGAAAATCGTCACCATCGAAGACCCCGTCGAGTATCAGATCACCGGGATCAACCAGATCCAGGTGCACCCCAAGATCGGCCTGACGTTCGCCGGCGGGCTGCGCTCCATCGTGCGCCAGGACCCGGACGTGATCCTGGTCGGCGAGATCCGCGACCGCGAGACCGCGGAGATCGCGGTCCAGTCCGCGCTCACCGGGCACCTGGTCTTCTCGACCGTGCACACCAACGACGCCGCCGGCGCCGTGACCCGTCTCGAGGACATGGGCGTCGAGGGCTTCCTGATCGCCTCGGCCGTCATCGGCATCATGGCCCAGCGGCTGGTGCGGCGCGTCTGCCCGGACTGCGCGGTCCCCGCGCCGCCGGACCCGGCGCTGCTGCGCTCGCTCGGCGCCGACCCCGACGACACGGGCGGCTATCGCGTCGGGGCCGGCTGCGAGGCCTGCAACCACACCGGGTTTCGCGGGCGCGTCGGCATCTTCGAGCTGTTGCCGATCACGGACGACATCCGCGGGTTGATCCTCTCGCGCGCCAGCGCCGGGGTGATCCGCGAGGCGGCCGTTCGCGCCGGCATGCGCACGATGCGCCGCGACGGTCTCGAAAAAGCCGCGCAGGGCCGCACGACGCCGTCGGAAGTCCTGCGCGTCACCCAGGAGGAGTAGGCCCTGCCGACGTATTCGTACCGGGCCACGGACCGCGAGGGAGCCGCGGTGACCGGGCAGATCGAGGCCCCGGACTCCGGTGCCGTCTCGGCCCGCCTGCAGGAGCTCGGTTTTTTCCCGCTGACAGGTGCGCGCGGTGGCCGAGGGCGAGACGGCGTCGGGACGCCTGCGCTTCGCCCGGGGCGGCGGGCGCCGTCTCGCCGAGTTCTCGCGCCAGCTTGCGGTGCTGCTCGAGGCCGGGATTCCCCTCGACCACGCCCTCGGGATCGCCGGGGAGGTCGCCGACGACCCGGGTTTTCGCGACGTCATCGCCCGGGTGCGCCGCAGCGTGGAGGAGGGGACGAGTCTGGCCGACGCCCTGGCCCGCCACCCGCGGGTCTTCGACGAACTCTACGTGAGCATGGTCCGGGCGGGGGAGGCCGGCGGGGCCCTCGATCAGATCCTCAAGCGTCTCGCGGAATTTCTCGAGGAGTGGCAGCGGATTCGCGATGTCGTGGTCTCGGCGCTGCTCTATCCGCTCTTCCTCAGCGTCTTCGCGGCCGGCGCCGTCACGGTGCTGATGGTCTTCGTCGTCCCGCGCTTCGCGGAAATATTCGGCGACATGGGATCCCGGCTGCCGGCGCCCACGCGCGTGCTGATGGCCGTGAGCGAGTTCCTGCGGCGTTTCTGGTGGCTGCTCGCGGCCGGGTTCGGCGTCGCCGGCGCGGCTCTGGCAATGGGGGCCCGCACCCCGCGCTGGCGCATCTGGTGGGACCGCCAGGTGCTCGGTCTTCCGCTCGCCGGCGACCTCGCCGTGAAGATCCAGGTCTCCCGCTTCGCGCGCGTCTTCGGCACGCTGATCGCCAGCGGCGTGCCGATCCTGCGCGCGCTCGAGATCGTCACCGGGACCCTGACCAACTCGGTCTTCTCCAGCTCGCTGGCCAACGTCCAGGCCGGCCTCAAGGAAGGGCAGGGGGTCACCGAGCCGCTGCGTCGCGCCGGGGTCTTCCCCCCGCTGTTTCTGCACATGGTTGCCGTCGGCGAGGAGACCGGACGTCTGGAGGAGATGATGCTCACCGTCGCCGCGAGTTTCGACCGGGACGTCGAGACCGCGGCGAAACGGTTGCTTTCACTGATTGAACCCATTATCATTTTGGTCATGGGTCTTGTGATCGGTGCCATCATCCTGTCGATTCTATGGGCGATTTTCAGCGTCAACCAGCTCGCCTTCTGACGCCTGGCGCGCGGCGTCGCCGGCGCCGGCTCGGCGACGAGAGCGGCCTGACGCTCATCGAGCTGCTGGTCGTCATGGTGATCCTCGGGTTGTTCTCGACGATTGTCTACCAGGCGTTCTTCCCGAAAATCGACCAGGCGAAAAACCAGACCGCCCGGACCCAGATGGACATCATCGCGCTCGCCCTGGACAGCTACCGGCTCGACGTCGGCGAGTATCCGCCGGCGCTCGAGGAGCTGGTCCAGTCCTCCTCGCCGAACTGGAAAGGCCCCTACCTGCAGAAGGGGAGGATTCCGAAGGACCCCTGGGGCAACGAATTCGTCTACCAGATCAAGGATGACGGCGGCGCGTTCGACCTCGCTTCGACCGGCGACGGCAAGCAGGAAATCCGCTACGACGAGAGCGACTAGCGGCAGGCGGTGCTCCGATGCGGGCGCATCCCCGACGGTGTCGGGTTTTACCCTGATCGAGATTGTTCTCGTGCTGGTCCTGCTCGCGGTGGCGGGGGTCCTGGCCGTTCCGGCCATCCAGCCCGCCCTCGATTCGGTTCGCGCCGAGGCCGCCGTCCGACGGGCCGCCTCCTTTCTCGACGATGCCCGGCGCCGCGCCGTTCTGGAGCGCCGGGTTCTCGTCGTGCACTGTCGGCCGGACGAGGGGCGGCTGGTGCTTCTCGGTGCGGCCTCCGGTGAACGGCCCTTCCAGATGCCGCCGGCGGTTGCGATCGTGTCCTGCCGTCCCGAGGAGGTGCGCTACTTCCCCCAGGGTTCAGCCACCGGCATGACCCTGGTCTTGCGCGACAAAGGCGGGCGCGAGCGCCGCCTGGGCGTCGGCGCCTTCACGGGTCTGAGCCGGATCGACGCCGCGCGGTGAGCAGCGGCGACCTGTTCACGTTTGCGCCCGGATGTGAGAAGATGCCGCGCGTCGGGGATTGTCGGTGGCGGCTGAGTCTGAGGGGGGGGGAGCGTGAGAGCACACGGCATTGAGGTGCGAACCACCAAGCGCACGGAGGTGTTGGAGATCACCGGTCTGGTGCGCGAGGCGGTTCGCGCGGCGGGCATCAATCGCGGCCTGGTGCACTGTTTTCTGCCGCACACCACGGCGGCCATCACCCTGAACGAGCGCAACGACCCCCAGGTCGTCGCCGATCTCGTGAACCACCTGGAGCGGCTCGTACCCTGGACGGGGTCCTGGACCCACCAGGGCAACGCCGCCGCCCATGTCAAAGCCAGCCTGCTCGGGCATTCGATCGTCGTGGCGGTGGAGGGCGACGAGGTGCTGCTCGGGCCCTGGCAGGGTCTTTTTCTCTGCGAATTTCACGGACCCCGCGCGCGGACCGTCCAGTTGACGTTCCAACCCGGGTAGGGGACCAGGCAGCAGGGTGCCGGGAGGGGCGACGTGGCGACGAAGCCGGAGCAGGACATCGCGCAGCTCGAGACGCTGCTGCGCCAGCTGGAAAAGGAATTCGACCAGTTTTTCTGCGGTCTCCTGCGACGCGAACCAGTCGCCACGGAAAACGCTCTTCTCGCGATCGTGCGCGCCTACGCCGGTCGTCCTCTCCAGAACCCCGCGCTCGGTTTCAAATACACCTCCCTGGTCGCGCGCTACAACTCGTTCCGGACGGTCTGGACCAGGAAGCTGCGCGAGAAGGAGGAGGGGCGCGTCGGCGGATCCTGCGTCGCCCGTCCCGTCAGCCCGCCGCGACCGGAACCGCGGCATCCGGCGCACACCGCGGCCAACCCGGGGGAATATCTGTCGTCCGATCCTCTGCACGAACCCCGGCACCTCGGGCAGTTTTTCGAGACCTATCGACGACTGCGCGAGGAGAGTGGAGAATCGACGGAAAAGTTGCGTGTCGAAAGCTTTCAGAAGGCGCTGGCCGAGAAGGTCGAAAAAATCAAGCGGGAGCAGGGCTGTGAGGCGGTGCTGATCCGGGTCACCAAGGAGCAGGGCCGCACGCGCATCGTCGCCAAGCCCTTCCGCCGCCAGGGCAAACAGCCGGGCTCGGCACCGTGACCCTGCGTCTGCGCTCGCAGCGGACGCTCGCCCAGCCGGCGGCGTGCTGCGGCATCGGGCTGCACTCGGGCCTCATCGTCAATCTCGAATTGAGGCCGCTGCCGCCGTCGAGCGGGATCGTTTTTCAGCGCGTCGACCTGCCCGGGAGACCGGCGGTCGCCGCCGCGGTGCGCAATGTCACGAGCACGGTGTTCGCGACCACCCTCGAGTCCCGGGGCGTGCGCATCGGCACCGTCGAGCACCTGCTCGCGGCGCTCGCCGGCCTCGGCGTCGACAACGTTCTGGTCCAGGTCGACGCCGCCGAGGTGCCGATCCTGGACGGCAGCGCGCTGCCCTTTCTCGACCTGGTGCGCAATGCCGGCATCGTCGAGCAGGAGGAGGTGCAGCCGCACCTGCGCATCCTGAGCGCCGTCGAGATCGTCGAGCAAACGCGCGCCGCGGGCTTCTACCCGGCCGACGAGCTCGATGTGACCTGCCGCATCTCCTTCGACCACCCGCTGATCGGCGAGCAGCGCGGGAGCTACCGTCACGACGAACGGGAGTTCGCCCGCGGCATCGGACCGGCGCGCACCTTCGGGTTGAAGCGGGACGTCGAGATCCTCCTCGAGCACGGGATGGCCCGCGGGGGCTCGCCCGACAACGCGGTGGTCCTCACCGAGGATGCCGTCCTCAACGAGAGCGGGTTGCGCTTCCGGGACGAATTCGTTCGCCACAAGATCCTCGACTGCCTCGGGGACCTGGCGCTTCTCGGGTACCCGGTGCTCGGCCACTTCGTCGGCATTCGCAGCGGACACGAGCTGCACGCGCGCCTGATGCGCCGACTCCTCGCCGACACCTCCGCGTGGCAGTTGCTCACCGACCGCGAGGTCGAGCCGCTGCCGGTACAACCCGGCGTCCCCGCCATCCTCGCGATGGCCAGTGACCGTGACGGCAGCTGAAGCTGCTGTTGAACCGGCTCGCCGCGGTCTTCGGGGCGCCGGTTCGTCGGGCTGACGGTACCGGGCTAATCTTCCCGGACGACGAAGCCGGGGAGGCCGAGTTCCGCGAAGGCAGCGGCCGCCGCGCTCGCGTCGATGTCGCTTCCGTACCCGCCGACCCGCACGCGCCACCAGGGGCCGCGGTTGTCCTCGTAGGGCAGCACGCGGGCCGCTCCCGGCGGGACCGGCAGTCGCGCGGCGAGCCCGCGGGCGTTGTTCTCGACCGTGAAGGCGCCGACCTGGACCGCGAACGTCCCCCGCAGCGGCGGCGGGGCGGACGGGAGCTCGACGGCGGGCGGCGGCGCTGCCGGGACGGCTCGAGTCGAGGGAATTCCGGCGCGGGTCCTCGGAGTGCTCGCCGACGCGAAGGCCGAGTCCGGCAGGACGGCCTCGAGGGTCACGGGCACGACACCAGCCTCGGCCGACCCGAGTGCCCGCGCCGCCGCCAGGGAGAGGTCGACGATGCGGCCCGCGACGAAAGGGCCGCGATCGTTCACCCGCACCCGAATCCGCCGGCCGTTCTGCTGGTTGATCACGACGACCTGGGTGCCGAGCGGCAGCGTCTTGTGCGCCGCGGTCATCGCGTACATGTTGTAGCGCTCGCCGTTGGCCGTGCGGCGCCCGTGAAAATCAGCACCGTACCAGGAGGCCAGCCCCTGTTCGCGCCAGTTCGGCGATTCGCCCCGAGCCCGGAATCCGGCGCACCCGCCGATCAGCCCGCACAATCGCCGTCAGCAGGGGCAGGAGTCCGAGCAGCGCGCGGGCGCGGGTCATTTGCATTTTCCCCATGCTGCCTTATTATAGCGGGCATCGTCGCCCGTTGGGTCGGCGAATTGCCAACGGGGAGGTTACGGTGACGCTGGAGCTGGGCGAGAAATGCGGTGTCTGCGGCATCTACGGGCACCCGGAGGCCGCGAATCTGACCTACCTCGGTCTGCACGCGCTGCAGCACCGCGGCCAGGAGAGCTCCGGCATCGTCTCCTCGGACCGGCGGGACCTGTTCTCGCACCGGGCGATGGGGCTGGTTGCGGACATCTTCGACCGCGACGTGCTGCGCAAGCTCCCCGGCGACCACGCCATCGGCCACAACCGCTATTCGACGGCGGGGTCGAGCGAAATCAAGAACGCCCAGCCGTTCGTCGTCGAGACCGGCTTCGGATCGATCGCCGTCGCCCACAACGGCAACCTCGTCAACGCGGTCGACATCCGCCAGGAGCTCGAGCACGGCGGGGCGATCTTCCAGTCGACGATGGACACCGAGGTCATCGTCCACCTCATGGCCCGCTCCGAGCACCGCGATCTGGCCGGGCGCCTCGTCGAAGCCCTGCACCGCGTCAAGGGCTCCTACTCGCTGCTGATCCTCTCCGACGACCAGCTCCTGGCGGTGCGCGACCCGAACGGCTTCCGGCCGCTCGTGCTCGGACGCCTGGGCGACACCGTCGTGATCGCCTCCGAGACCTGCGCGCTCGACCTGATCGGCGCGAAGTTCGAGCGCGAGGTCGAGCCCGGGGAACTCGTCGTCGTCAACCGCGAGGGGCTGCGCTCGTACCGGCCGTTCGCGGCGGCGGCCCACGCGCACTGCGTCTTCGAGCTGATCTACTTCTCGCGGCCGGACAGCATCGTCTTCGGGAGGACCGTCCACGACGTGCGCAAGCGCTCTCGGGCGGCGTCTGGCCGAGGAGACCGCGGTGCCGGCCGACGTCGTCGTCCCCGTCCCCGACTCGGGCGTGCCGGCCGCGCTCGGGTTCGCCGAGGCCGCCGGCATCCCCTTCGATTTCGGCCTGATCCGCAACCACTACGTCGGGCGCACCTTCATCGAGCCGCGCCAGTCGATCCGTCACTTCGGCGTCAAGCTCAAGCTCAACCCGGTGCGATCGGTGGTCGAGGGCAAGCGGGTGGTGGTGGTCGACGACTCGATCGTGCGCGGCACGACCAGCCGCAAGATCGTCAAGATGCTGCGCGACGCGGGGGCCAGCGAGGTGCACATGCGCGTCTCCAGCCCGCCGACGACGCACCCCTGCTACTACGGCATCGACACCCCGACGCGCCAGGAACTCGTCGCCGCCACCCACTCGCTGGAGCAGACCCGCACCTACATCACGGCCGACTCGCTGGCCTACCTGAGCCTCGAGGGGCTGCGCTCCGTCGTTCGCCCGGGCCCCGAAACCTTCTGCTACGCCTGCTTCTCGGGCTGCTATCCCGTGAGCTTTCCCTACGAGGAGATCACCCAGATGCGGCTCTTCGACGGCAAGGTTGCTTCCCGGGTCTTCAGCCATCACCTGATGTCCGCCCGCAGGCTGCTGAACAGGCCCACCTGCTGCGGTGGGCATCGCCCTTCGTCACTGCGGCGCCTGCCGCCGCATCCCCGGGGCTCGCCCGCCTTGCGCCTGGACCTTTTTGAGCAACCTGCACAGAGAGGGCTAGGTGCCTGAACGTCATCGGCGCCCGCGCCGAGCGTCGGCATCGTACGCCGGGTCTTGCGGCGCGTGCTGCTCGTGCTGTTCACCTGCGGGGTCCTCGTCGGGGCCGCGGTTCTCGGGTTGGTGGCCCGCTACGCGGCCGAATTGCCGGCGGTCGAGGTGCTGCGCGACTACAACCCGAGCCTGGTGACCAAGGTCTACGGCGCCGACGGTTCGGTCATCGGCGAGTTCTTCGTGGAGCGGCGGGTGATCATCCCGCTCTCCCGCATCCCGAAAATTCTTCAGGACGCGTTTGTCGCGGCCGAGGACGCCTCGTTCTTCGAGCACCACGGACTGGACTTCAAGGCCGTGCTGCGGGCGACCGTGCGCAATGTTCTGGCCGGCGGCGTCGTGCAGGGCGCCAGCACCATCACCCAGCAGGTGGCGCGCAACATGTTCCTCTCCTCGGAGCGGCGGCTGGCCCGGAAAATCAAGGAGGCGATCCTCGCCTACCGGATCGAGAAGCACTTCACCAAGCAGGACATCCTGGGGCTCTACCTCAACCACATCTACCTCGGGCAGGGCGCCTACGGCGTCCAGGCCGCGGCGCTGACCTACTTCGGACGCCCGGTGGACCAGCTCAACCTGCTCGAGAGCGCGGTGCTCGCCGGCCTGCCGAAGGCCCCGACGGCCTACTCCCCCGCCCAGCACCCGGAGCGGGCGCTCAAAAGGGCCGGCTACGTGCTCACGCGCATGACCGAAACCGGTGCCATCACCCGCGAGCAGGCGCAAGGCGGCGTCGGCGCTGACCCTGCGGCTGCACAAAGGGGGCGAGGCGCAGCGGGGCGCGTATTTCCTCGAATACGTGCGCCGCACGCTCGAAAAGACGCTACGGGACCGAAGCGGTCCATCACGGCGGTCTCGAGGTGCGAACGACCCTCGACCCGCGCCTGCAGGCCGCGGCGGAGGATGCGCTGCGCGCCGGGCTGCGCGAGGTCGACAAGCGCCGCGGCTGGCGCGGACCGGCACAGCGGCTCGGGACCGCGGATGCCGCGAAGATCGAGGGGTTGATCAGCTCCCTCGCCAGCTGGCCGGCGTTGCTTGCCGCGGGCGACATCGTGCCGGCTGTCGTCAGTGAGGTCTCCGAGCGCGCGGCGACCGTTCGCGTCGGTCCCGGCGAGGGCGTGCTCCCGGTGGCCGAGATGCGCTGGGTCTACGGACAAGGCCGCGAGGAGCGCATGAAATCCCCCCGCCAGGTGCTGCGTGCCGGCGACCTGCTGCTGGTGCGGGTGCTCGCGCCCGGCGGCCCGGGGGAGCGGGCTCGCGTCGCCCTCGAACAGGACCCGGATGTCGAAGGCGCCCTGTTGTGCCAGGACGTCCACACCGGTGCGGTGCTGGCCATGGTCGGCGGCTTCGATTTCGCCCGCAACCAGTACAACCGGGCGCTGCAGGCGCGGCGCCAGCCGGGCTCGGCCTTCAAGCCCCTGATCTACGCGGCGGCGCTGGAGAGCGGCGATTGGACCCCGGCGAGCATCATCGATGACTCGCCGATCGAGTTCGAGAACCGCAGCGATGCGGCGAAGGTCAAAATCTGGCGTCCCGCGAATTTCGAGGAAGAGTTCTTCGGGCCGACGCGCCTGCGCGTGGCGCTCAACCACTCGCGCAACGTGGTGACGATCAAGCTGATGCAGGCGGTCGGCGTGCAGAACGTCATCGCCGTCGCCCGGCGCATGGGAATCGCCTCGCCGCTGGCGCCCGACCTGACCCTGGCACTCGGGTCCTCCTCGGTGACGCTTCAGGAGTTGACGACCGCGTACGGGGCCATCGCGAACGGCGGGGTGCGCCACGACCCGCTGACGATTCTTTCGGTCAGGGATCGTGCCGGCAGGGTGCTCGAGGAGCACGCGCCGACGGCCGCCGAGGTGCTCTCGCGCGAAAGCGCCCACGTGCTCACCAGCATGCTCCAGACCGTGGTCTCCGACGGCACCGGCTGGAAGGTCAAGGAGCTGGGTCGTCCGGTCGCCGGCAAGACGGGGACGACCAACGACTACGTCGACGCCTGGTTCATGGGCTTCACGCCGGACCTGGTCACCGGGGTCTGGGTCGGCCTCGACCGCCGCGAGAGCCTCGGCTGGCACGAGACGGGGTCGCGCGCCGCCATTCCGATCTGGCTCGATTTCATGACCGCGGCCGTCGAGGGGCGGCCCGCGGCCGTTTTCCCGGTGTCGCCGGGGGTCGTCTTCGCGAAAATCGATCCCGAGAGCGGCGCGCTGGCGTCGCCGGAGAGCTTCGACGCCGTCGTCGAGGTTTTTCGCGCGGGCACGGTTCCGACCGAGGTTGCTCCCCCGGCAGCCGTCGCGCGAGGGGAATCTCTACCGCTTCGACCATTAACCGCTCACGCAAGGGAGGGCCTGCAATGTTCGTCGGTCTCAGGATGTCCCGCACGATCCCGATCTGCGCCCCGGACGACGGCCTCGACAAGGCAATCCAGGTGATGCGCGAGAAAAAAGTCCGTCAGCTCTTCGTGGTCGAGGGCGAGCGGGTCGTGGGGGTGCTCTCGCGGATCGATCTGCAGCACGTGCTCCCCTCGACCGCCACGACGCTTGCCGTGAACGAGATGAATTTTCAGCTCTCGCGCCTCAAGGTCCGCGATTACATGACCCGCACGGTGGTCTCCGTGTCCCAGGACGCGACGATCGAGGAAGCCGCCCGCCTGATGCACGACAGCGATGTCTCGGGGCTGCCGGTGCGTCAAGGACGGGCAGCTGGTCGGACTGATCAACCGGACGATGATGCTCGCGGCGTTCATCGAGGAGATGGGGCTGCAGCTCGACAGCTCGCGCATCACCCTTGCGCTCGACGACACGCCGGGACAAATCCTGAGCATCACCCAGATCGTCAAGGATCTCGGGCTCAACATCGTCAGCATCGCGACATTTTTCCCCGAGCCGTCGAACAAGCGGCTGGTGGTGTTCCGCGTCAAGACGAACGACCCGAAGCCCATCGAGGCGGCACTGCGCGCGGCCGGCTACAAGATCGTCACGGCAGCGGACTTCGGGCTTTAGCGAGGGCAGGGTGAGGCGGGCGGAGCGCCGGCCGAAGATGACGAACATCAGCAGCGCGAAGGCCGCGAGGCCGAGCGAGATCGCTTGCGTGGCGCTGAGCCAGGGCAGAATCGCGCTTTTCGCTTCCGCGCCGCGGAAGGCGTCCTCAGCGAGGCGGGCAATCGAGGCGAGAACGAGATAGAGCCAGAAGACCTGCCCGGGGGCGCGACGACGCGGGCGGTAGACGACGAGCACCGCAAAGACGACAACTCCCGAGGCGAACGCGAAAAGCTGCGAGGGAAACAGCGGCACGTTCAGCGGGGCCAGGGCGTCCGGGTGGGTGAAGGTGACGCAGAAGGGCGGGTCCCAGGGGGCGCCGTAGCAACAGCCGGCGGCAAAGCAGCCGATGCGGCCGATGGCCTGCCCGAGCGCGATGGCCGGCGCGAAAACGTCCGCCGTCGCCCAGGCCGGCAGGTTGGAGCGGCGCACGACGTACAGGCACACCGGGATGGCGAGCAGCAGGCCGCCGTGGAAGACCAGCCCGCCCTCCCAGACCTTGAAGACCCGCAGCGGGTCTGCGAGGTACTCCTGAAGGTTGAAGAGCACGTAGAGCAGGCGCGAGCCGACGATCGCGGCGAGCACCGTCACGAAAGCCAGATCGAGCACCGGTTCCGAGGGCAGCCCCTCGCGCCGGGCGCCGCGCATGACGACGACCAGCGCGGCGGCGAACCCGAGAGCGACCAGCATCCCGTAGGTGTGCAGCGTGAAAGGGCCGAACTCGTGCCCGAGGATGCCGAAGGGCCCGAAGCGGGCGAGGATCGGGAACACGCCTCAGGCCTCCCGTTCGGCGTGGCGGCGGCGACCGGCGGTTGGCCGCCGCCGGCGGTCGATTCGGGGAGCAGGGCGTGCACGATGAGCAGCACGGCGCCGGAGGAGATGGCGCTGTCCGCGATGTTGAAGGTGTACCAGTGGTGGCTGCCCCAGTACCAGTCGATGAAATCCACGACGCTGCCGAAGCGCAGCCGGTCGATGAGATTGCCGATCGCGCCGCCGGCGACGAGGGAGAGCGCGACGGTCAGCAGACGGCTCTCGCGCCCCCAGCGGCGCAGGAAGACGACGATCACGCCGAGGGCGATCGCGGTCGCGCCGACGAAGAAGGCCCGCCGGCCGAACGAGGGCGCCCCGGCGCCCAGGCCGAACACGCCGCCCGTGTTGCGGCTGAACGTCAGGTCGAAAAAGCCCGGGATCACGGTGAGCGGCGGCGCCCCCGGCAGGTTCTGGAGCACCCAGACCTTCGTCGCCTGATCGAGGGCGAGCACGACGGCGGCGATGGTCAGGGCCATGCCCCAGGAAACCCCGTTCCGACGCTGTCGGCAGTCCCATGTCGGATCGACCGGGCCTAGGCGAGGTAGCGGCCGAGCAGCAGGTCGAGACGCTCGCGCGTCTGCGGCGGGAATCGCCGACTTCTCGGTGATCACCGCGTGCGCGAGGGCGCTGCCGCAGCCGCAGGCGCGCTCGTCGGGAATCATCGTCACCGCGCGGCGGATGATCTCCTGGGCGAGACTGACGTTCTGGTCGATGATCTTGAGGATCTGCTCCACCGAGACCTCCTCGGTCTCGTGCCAGCAGTCGTAGTCGGTGGCCAGGGCGAGGGTCGCGTAGCACATCTCGGCCTCGCGCGCGAGGCGGGCCTCGGGGAGGTTGGTCATGCCGATGACGTCGACGCCCCAGGAGCGATAGAGCCTGGACTCGGCGAGCGTCGAGAACTGCGGTCCCTCGATGCAGACGTAGGTGCCGCCCGCTGTGCATGACGGCGCCGGCCGCCTTCCCGGCGCGCGTGGAGCACCGCGGCGAGGTCGGCGCAGACCGGCTTGTTGAAGGGCATGTGGCCGACGATCCCGTCGCCGAAGAACGTGCGCGGACGCCCCTGGGTCAGGTCGATGAACTGGTCGGGCAGGCAGAGGTGCCCCGGCGCGATCGCCTCGCGCATGCTGCCCACGGCGGAGACCGAGATCAGGTGCCGGACGCCGAGCTGGCGCAAGGCGTGGATGTTGGCCAGGTAGGGGATCTCCGAGGGCAGGAGCCGGTGTCCCCGGCCGTGGCGCGGCAGAAAAGCCACGCGCTTGCCGGCGAGCGTGCCGACGACGATTTCGTCCGAGGGCTTGCCGAACGGGGTGGTGAGCGCGACGCTTGCCTGGTCGGTCAGCCCCTTCATCCGGTACAGGCCGCTGCCGCCGAGAACGCCGATGCTCGTCGTATCCACGTGGTGCAAGCTCCTCTGGTGATGGTGCAATCCTTCTATTCTACCACCCGCGACAGCCGTTGAACATGGCAGATCTCCGAGCTTCTCTAGAGCAACCGGGCCAGCAATGCAGGGACCGCCGTCTCCGTGCTCAGGATCCGCTCGCCGAGGCGAATCGGCGTAAAGCCGCAGTCGACGAGTTTTTCCACCTCGTACGGGATGAATCCGCCCTCCGGGCCGATGGCCAGGGTCACCGGCCGGCCGATGTTTCGGGGGCATTCCGCCGAGCGCGGTCGGATGAGCGACCAGCGGCAGCGTCCCCTTGATGATTGCCGGCAACTCGTCCTCGACGAACGGCTTGAACAGGGGACGCGTCAGAATCTCGGGCAACAGGGTATCCCGCGCCTGCTCCAGGCCAAGCAGCAACTGCTCGTTCATGGCGTGTGCTTCGAGGTACGGACTCTGCCAGTAGCTCTTCTCGACCCGCCGGGCATTGAGCAGGATGATCCGCTTCACACCCATGGAGCTTGCCGTCCGCAGCACGCGCCGCAGCACCTTGGGGCGGGGCAGGACCAGGATGAGCGTCAACGGGAGGGGCAGCGGCGGGGCGTGGTCGAGACGGACCTCCAGCTCGAGAACCTCCGGGGTCAGGTGAAGAACCCGGCCGACACCGATCCCGCCACCCATCAACCCGACGCGCAGTTCGTCGCCCACGGACGCCCGATGAACGTCCAGCACGTGCCTGAGCCGGCGCCCGCGCAGCCGCACGCGTCCGGTGCTGTCGAGACCATCGTCGGGGAGCAGCAGGAGCAGGTTCATGAACGGTCGCCAGACTCGCCGCCGCACGGCAGCAACGGTTCGCGGGTGTCGGCTTTCATGCCGGCAGATTGTACTGCGCCGCCGGTGATCCGCGCCACCCAGCGTCTTCGTCGCCATTTGATGCGCTTGCTGCCGGAACCCGGAAACAGTTCTCTTCCTGTTGGTGAAGACCGTGCCTCACTTCTTTGCAAGCGCTGCGGCAGGATGCGGGAGTTCAACCGCTCGGCCTTGACAGTATGCTCGTCACGGGCTACATAACCCGCATGAGAATTGTCTCGGCGAATTTTCGGAGGTTGTCGGCCTGGCGCGCGAAAGGCCGAGTCCTCGTGGCCTTTGTCGCGTTCTTGCTGGGGCTCCTCCCGTTCGGTGACGCTTGCGCCGCCTCCAGGTCGGAGCTGCGCCGGTTTCAGAGTTCCATCATCGATTACCGCGGGAAACTGAATCGTCAATTCAGGAAGGTGACCCGGAAGAAGACGGAATACATCATCGTGCACACCACCGAGGGGGGGCGGAACAGCGCCCTGAGAGTGATCAGCAAGGGCAAGATCGTGAACGGGAGGCGGGTCACCCCCGGCGGTCACGCTCATTATGTGATCGCGCGGGACGGGAAAACCTACCGGACGCTTGACAAGAAATACGTGGCCGATCACGCCGGCGAAAGCATGTGGGATGGCGTTTCCGACATCAGCAAGGTTTCCGTCAGCATCGAACTCGTGGGTTATCACTCTCAGGAGATTGCCCGGCAGCAGTACCGCTCCCTCGAGTTGTTGCTGGAGCTGCTGCAGAAGATTTACGATCTCGAGGACCGGCAGGTCCTCACGCACAGCCAGGTCGCCTACGCCGAGCCGAATCGCTGGATCCGGGAGGACCACCGGGGCCGGAAGCGCTGCGCCAGGAACTTCGACCGTGCCAAAGCGGGGCTGGGGGCCACCTGGCCCTTCGATCCGGACGTGCGGTCCGGACGCCTGGCTGCAGACGCCGATCTGGCCGGCATCTATTACGGTGGGGAGGCCATCGAGGAGGGGCCGGTGAAGACGATCGGCACCGGGCTGACCGCCTGGACGCTTGCCGGCGCCAGCTACAAGCAGCAGACGACCATCTATATCTTTCCGGATGGAAACATCAAAACGGGACGGCAGATCTCCGACTGGGATGACTTGCCTGCCGACACGCGCCTGATCATGGGGTACCGCGGCCCGTACCGGATTGCCCGCGACACACCGCCGATCAGGATCGCCGGCGACCGCTACGACGACCGGGACACGCTCTATCTCTTTCCGGACAGCAGCCTGCGCACCGGAAACAGCATCGGCAACTTCACCTCCCTGCCCAAGGGGGTCAGCATCTTCCTCGCCGTCGACGAGTCGTGAGCGGACGGCGCAGCAACGCGTCGCACGGCGATCTCGGGAACGGCCTTGAGCGGCTTCGCGCCGCCGGTGCCGTGTAAGCTCCCCGTTGTTTTCAAAACCCCCTCCTTCCCCCTTTGTGACACTCCGTTGTGCACCACACTTTTCCGCAGGAGCCGGCGTGGCCTTGACCGCGCGCCGGGGGAGGCCGTATCATTCGAACCCGTGAATACGCAGGCGGGGCAGACCCGGCCGGCGGGCGCCGTGCCCCCGGCGGTCGGCGGCGTTGCAGAGACGGTGAACCCTCCGGGATACGCGGAATGCCACTACTGCACGGTCGTCAACAAGCGCCGCTCCTGGCGCTGTCGGCGCTGTGTCGGGCAGCTTGATCTGCGGCAAAGATTCATCCGCGCCGCGGAGGATCGCCCGCGCCGTCGCGTCGGGTCGGTCCTCTCCCTGCTGTTTCCCGGGCTCGGTCACGCCTGGTCCGCGAACCCCGCGGGCGGGCTGTTCTACTTCGCGGTCGTCGCGATCCTCGTCGCCTACTACACGACGCTGCAGGTCGAACCAAACGCCGGGCGCTGGATGACCATCGGCGCGCTGGCGCTGATCTGGGTGATCGCCGCGCTCGATGCCGCACGCGGGCAGGTCGAAGCGCGTCCGCCGTGCCAGGAGGCGTGCCCCGCGCACCTGGCCTGCATGCCCTACGTCACCCACATTCGCGAGGGGCGTTTTCTCGCCTCGCTCGAGCAGATCATGCACCTGTGCCCGCTGCCGGCGAGCATCGGGCGCGTCTGCCACCACCCGTGCGAGAAGGACTGCCGTCGCGGGCGCGAGGGCGAGCCGATCGGGATCTGCGCCCTCAAGCGCTTTGTCGCCGACGGCCATCACGGCGAGGCGCGCGACTTCTACCGCTCGGCGGCGCCGGCAGCGGCCGCTCTATCCGGAGAAGATCGCCGTGGTGGGCGGCGGCCCGTCGGGACTTTCGGCGGCGCTGGTGCTGCGGATCATGGGCTTTGCGGTGACGCTGTTCGAGGCCGAGGCCGAGGCGGGCGGCATGCCCGGTGTCGCGATCCCGGACTACCGGCTGCCTCAGGAAATCTACCGGCGCGAAGTCGGGGCGATGCTCGAGGCGGGCATCGAGACGCGCTTCGGCCGTCGGCTCGGCCGTGATTTTCAACTTGCCGATCTGGCCGCCGAGGGCTATGCCGGGGCCTACCTCGCGCTCGGTTGCCAGCGCACCGTGCGGTTGCCGCACTGCGGCCCGCCCGAGCAGGGTTTTCTCGACGGACTGGATCTGCTCAAGCAGGCAAAACTCGGCGCGGCAGCAGCCGCTCACCGGCCCGGTCCTGGTCATCGGCGGGGGCAACGTCGCCATGGACGTGGCCAAGACGGCGCTGCGGCTCGGCGCGTCCGAGGTGCGCGTGATCTTTCTCGAGTCGCGCGAAACCATGCCCGCTCACACCTGGGAGTGCGACGAGGCGCTCGCCGAAGGCGTGATGCTCGTGCCGGCGAGCGCCACCGTCTCGTTCGAGATCAGCGACGGTCGCGTGGTTTCGGCGCTGTGCAAGCGCGTGCAACGCATCGAACTCGACGAGAAGAAACGCATCCGTCCGGTCCTCTGGGAAGGGACGGAATTCACGCTCCCGGCAGCGACCGTGCTCACCGCGGTCGGGTCCTCGCCGGACTACGGGATTTTCGCCACCCCGCCGTCGCGCAAACCGCTCTGGAAGGGGGCGTTCGCGGCGCGTCTCCCGGCGTCCCCGGGACTCGCGATCCCGGTGTTCTACGGCGGGGACTTCCTCGCCGGCCCGGCTTCGGTGATCCAGGCGATCGCGGCCGGTTACCAGGCGGCGGCGGGGCTGTACCGCGCACTCGGCAAGGTCCGCTACACCCGTCTGCCGCACTGGAACCGGATGCGCCGCGTGCGCTTCACCGGTTATGCGGACACCCCTGCGCTGCGCCGGCGCAACCAGATGGCGATGGAGGAGCCGGCTGATCGCTGCACCAGCTTTTGCGAGATCTGCAGCGTCTACCCGGAGCAGGATGCGATGTCCGAGGCCGCGCGCTGCCTGCGGTGTCGCTGGGACATTGCGCCGGCGCCGAAGCAGCCGCGCACGCCGCAGCTCCGCGTCCGGGACGGGGCGGTCGCACCGACGGGGGGGAAAGCGTGAGCGTCTTCCGGGATTGCAGCGGCAGGCACCGCTCTGGTAGCATGCGGTTCAATGTCCACGGGTAATGCAGCAGCGGCGCCGGCTGAACCAGGGTTTGTCCTGGCGTCACCATCGGGGTCTTCTCGTGCTCTGCCTGATGGGTGTCTTCGCGTTTGTGCTCCTGGTCCTGTCGGTTTTCGGCGACCAGGGTATTTTCAGGATCCGGATGCTCGCGCGCGACCGGGCCGATCATGGAACAGAAGGTTCAGGAAATCGAAGGCGACAACGAGTCGCTGCGCCGGCAACTCCGTGAGATGAAGGAGGGGCGCGTCTCCTACGAACTCGCGGCGCGCGAAAAGCTTGGGACTGGTGAAGCCCGGCGAGGTCGTCTACGACTTCAGAACCAATCCCCTGGACGCCGGCAGACTAATCAGGTCTTTTTCTTTCGAGTTCTTTTTTGAAGGGTTCATCCCGAGGACCTCGCGCATCCCCTTGATCGAACAGTAGGGTCCGCACATCGTGCAGACGTCCCCGCTGGGCAACTCGCCGCTGCCCCGGCGTGCCGCGACCGTCGTCGGGTCGATGGCGAGGCGCTCCTGGCCGGCCCAGTCCAGAGCCTGGCGGCAGCGGGAGAACTCCCGATCGCGGGCCAGCGCGGCGGGGTTGCCGCGCGCCAGGTCGGCGGCGTGCCCGGCGATCTTCGAGGCGATGACCCCCTGGCGCACGTCTTCGATCCCGGGCAGGCCGAGATGCTCGGCCGGGGTCACGTAGCAGAGGAAGTCCGCGCCGGCCCAGGCGGCGAGGGCGCCGCCGATCGCCGCGGTGATGTGGTCGTAACCGGGGGCGCAATCGGTGACCAGCGGGCCGAGCACGTAGAACGGCGCGCCTTCGCACAGACGCGCTTCTCGAGCAGCACGTTCGCCTGGATCTGTTCCATCGACATGTGACCGGGACCCTCGACCATCGCCTGGACGCCGGCCTCGCGGGCGCGGCGCACCAGCTCGCCGAGGGTGACGAGCTCCTGCACCTGGGCGCGGTCGGTGGCGTCGGCGCCGCAGCCGGGCCGCAGCGCGTCGCCGAGGCTCAGGACGAGATCGTGCCTGCGGGCGATGTCCAGGAGGCGGTCGTAGTCGGCGTAGAGCGGGTTCTCGGCGCCGCGCCGGTGCATCCACTCGGCGATGAACGCGCCGCCGCGGCTGACGATGCCGAGGACGCGCCCCTGGGAGCGCACGTGACCGAGGCTCTGCAGGGTCAGCCCGCAGTGCACCGTCACGAAACCGACGCCGTCGCGGCCGTGCTGGTCGATCGCGTCGAAGAGGGCGTCGGGTTCCATCTTGTCGAGCCGTCCGGGGTGGCGAGCGAGGGTGTCGACCGCGGCCTGGTACACCGGCACCGTGCCGACGGAGACCGGGCTGGCCTTGATGATCGCGGCGCGGATCAGGTCCAGGTCGCCGCCGGTCGAGAGGTCCATCACCGCGTCGGCGCCGGCGGCGACGGCGGCCTTGAGCTTGACGAGCTCGGCCTCGAGCCCCGAGCGGGCCTGAGAGGTGCCGATGTTGGCGTTGACTTTGACCGAGAGTCCAGCTCCGACGCCGAGCGGACGAGCACCGCGCGCCTTGCCCGAGCGGCAAATGACAATCGTCCCGGCGGCGACCCCGGCGCGGACGAAATCGGGGTCGACGCCCTCGCGGCGGGCTACTGCCAGAACGGCAGCGGGTGTCTCGCCGCGGCGGGTTTGTTCGAGGATGGTGCCGGGCTTCTTTCGTGTGTTCATCGTCTCTCCACAGTAAGTTTTCAGATATTACCGATCGTTTATTCTAACAGGTCGTTGAAAAACTCGTAACACGGTCCCGCTTCACCGGCGAGGCAGGCCGCCGAGAAGGGTCCAGATGCAAGGCGGGCGAGCCCTGAGGAATGAGGCGTACGAGCAGTACGCCTCAGTGACGAGGGGCGAAGCCCCACGCCGCAGATGGGCCGTTATCGGCGGCCTGGAACGGTCCAGCCGGCTTCGCGGGCGACGGCCGCCGCGGCACGCGCGGCCGTGCCACCCGCGCCGAGCAGGGACCTGACCTTGCCGCATTGTTCCTGGAGCCGGGCCGCGGCTGCCGGGTCGTCGAGGAAACGAGCGACTTCCGCGGCAATCGTCTCGGGGCGGCACTCGTACTGGAGCAGTTCGAGCACGGCCGGCTCCCCGAGCAGCAGGTTCGGCAGACTCGCCCAGCGGGCGTGAATGAGGCGCTTCGCTATCGCATGGGTGAGCGGAGAAATGCGGTAGACGGTGACGAACGGCGTGCCGATCAGCGCGGTCTCCAGCGTGGCGGTACCCGACGCGACGACGGCCGCGTCGGCGGCGGCGAGGCAATCCCAGGCTCGCCCCTCGACGATGCGGGCAGCGACGGGTTCCCCGGCCAGCGGCGCCAGCAGCGGACGCACGGCCGCGGACGCCGCCGGCACGACGAACTGAGGACGCGGCGAGCGGAGCGAGAGCAGCCGCGCGGCTCCAAGCAGCGAGGGCAGCAGGGCCCGGACTTCGCTGCGGCGGCTGCCGGGGAGCAGAGCGACGACCGGCCGCGCCGGGTCGAGACCCAGACCCGCGCGCAACTCGGGCACCGGCGCCGAGGGGCGGACGAGGTCGACGAGGGGATGTCCGACGTACTCGGCGCGGACGCCGGCTTCCTTGAAGAACGCCTCCTCGAAGGGGAGGATGCACAGCGCGAGGTCGACGGTCCGCCGGATGTCGTCCAACCGTCCGCGGCGCCAGGCCCAGACCTGCGGCGTGATGAAGTAGACGACGCGCAGCCCGAGCGCGTGCGCCGCCTTGGCGAGGCGCAGGTTGAAGTCCGGTGCGTCGACGAGCAGCACGACCGCCGGCCGACGGCGCGCGAGTTCGCGTCCGAGCCGACGCAGCAGGGCCAGGATCGACCCGAGCTTCGGCAGAACTTCCGTGATGCCGACGAGCGAGAGTTGTTCGATGCCGGCGACTTGCCGCTGGCCCGCGTCGGCGAGGCGGGGACCGCCGACCCCCCACGCGGAAAGATCGGGGCGGAGGCGGCGCAGTTCGGTCAGGAGCGCTGCGGTGTGCTGGTCCCCCGAGACCTCGCCGGTCGAGATGAAGATTTCAGGGCCGGGCATCGGCCTCGGCGCAGCCCCAGAGCGCCACCCGATTGGCGTCCAGGAGCGCAACGGTCTCTTCGCGCTGCACGAACAGCGTTCGCCCGGCCTCGATCGCGAGCACCGCGGCCTGCGCGGCGACGACCGAGCGCGCGGTCTCGAGCCCGACGACCGGCACGTCGAAGCGGAAATCCTGGTCGGGCTTGGCGGTTTTGACGACGACCATGCCCGGCCCGGCGACATCGCCGCCGCGGCGGATCGTCTGGTCGGTCCCTTCGAGCGCCTCGACCGCGACCGGCGCCAGCTGCCTGACGACCACGGTCTGGCCGATGTCGAGACGGCCGATCTCCCGGGCCAGGCGCAGGCCGAAGGCGATGTCGGCGCGCTCGCCTTCGTCGGGCTCCCGGCGCGAGAGCTTTCCCGGAGCGGCAAAGAGGGCGCCGAGCCAGCGGCCGGCCTCCTCGACGACGACCCCCTCGCGGGCCAGCTCGGAGACCACCGCGCGCAGGATGGTGTCGTCGCGGCGGTCGGGAAGGCTCATCCAGATCCTCGCGGCGCGCAGGTCCGGGCGGAAGTCGCTGAAGGTCCGTGCCTTGTGGACCTTGCCGAGCAGCAGCGCCGAGGCGACGCCGGCGTCCCGGAAGGCGCGGATGAGCTTTTCGACCTGACCCAGTCGCAGATCGTGGTAGACGTCAACCTCGCCGGCGAGAGCGGTGCGCGTCTCCTCGTCGAAGCCGACCGCGACCACCCGGTGGCCGTCCGCACGCAGGGCGCGCGCGCCGATCACCGGCAGCTCGCCCCGGCCGGCGATCAGTCCGACAACTCGCGCAGCCCCGGACTCAGGGCTGCTCACGAGACCGCCTGGAAGTCCGTCAACGGGTGACGCCCCGTTTCGTGGTGCGGATGAAATCGAGCATCTCGGCGGCATCCGCGGAGTCGGGGAGTTCGCTTTCGACCGCTTCCATCGCGGCCTTGAGCGTGAGTCCGGCGCGAAACAGCAAGCGGTAGATCTTTTTGATGTCGGCGATGCGCTCTTCCGAAAAGCCGTGGCGTTTGAGACCGACCAGGTTCAGCCCGTAGAGCTTCGCGCGCTCGCCCGAGGCGATGCAGAAGGGGGGCACGTCGAGGGCGACGCCGCTGACGCCGCCGATCATCGCCAGGCGCCCGATGCGCGCCCACTGGTGCACGGCGACCAGACCGCCGAGGATGGCGTGGTCGTCGATGCGGATGTGGCCGGCCAGTGCGGCGCAGTTGGCCATGATCACGTGGTCGCCGATCGTGCTGTCGTGCGCCACGTGCGCGTAGGCCATGAAGAAGCAGTCGCTGCCGATGCGCGTCAGGCCGCCGCCCTTGACCGTGCCGCGGTTGATGGTGACGAACTCCCGGAAGACGTTGCGCTCGCCGATCTCCAGGCGCGTCGGTTCGCCCTTGTACCCCAGGTCCTGCGGCGCGGTGCCGATCGAGGCGAACGGGAAGACGTGCGTGTCGGCGCCGATGGTGCTCGGGCCGAGCACGGAGGCGTGATGCTCGACCCGGACCCGGTCCCCGAGACTGACGTTGGGGCCGATCACGGCGAACGGGCCGATTTCGACGTCGGCGCCGAGACGGGCTCCGGGGTCGACCAGGGCGGAGGGGTGGACCCCCGTCATCAGGCGTCCCCCTTGTCCTTGGTGATCATGGCCTGGAGCACGGCGTCGCAGACGAGGGTGTCGTCGACAAAGGCCTTGCCGTCAACGCGCCAGATCGTGCCCCGACGCTGCTCGATTTCGATCTCGAAACGGATCTGGTCGCCGGGGACGACCGGCTTGCGAAACCGGGCCTTGTCGATGGTCAGAAAGAAAACCTTGCGCTCGCCGATGCCCTCGCCGCCCTGATGCAGCGCGAGATAGCCGCCGGCCTGGGCCATCGCCTCGACGATCAGGACGCCGGGCATGATCGGGAACCCGGGGAAGTGACCGGCGAAAAAGGGTTCGTTGATGGTGACGTTTTTGATGGCCACCAACCTGTTTCCCTCGACGGACACCACCCGATCGATGAGCAGGAACGGGTAGCGGTGGGGGATCGTCTCCATGATCTGGCGGATGTCGTGCTGCATGACTCGGCTACCTCCCCTGTTCTTTCGGGATGCCCGCCGCGGCTTCGGCCGCCGCGAGGCGCTTTTCCACCTCGAGCAGCCGTCGTCGCAGCTGCGGCAGCTGCTCGAAGACCGCCTGGCTTTTCAAGAAATCGCTGTGGCGCTGGGGGCCAAAGCCGGAGACCGTGGCGCCGGCCGCGACCTGTCTCATGACCCCGGCCTGACCGACGATGCGGGCCCCGGCTCCGATGCTCACGTGATCCCCGACGCCGACCTGGCCGGCGAGCACCGCCCCGTCGCCGATCGACGCGCTGCCGGCGATCCCGCACTGCGCGACGAGGATCACGTGCTCGCCGATGCTGACGTTGTGGGCGATCTGCACGAGGTTGTCGATCTTCGTCCCGCGACCGATGCGGGTCGCGCCGGTGGTGGCGCGGTCGACGGTCGTGCCGGCGCCGATCTCGACGTCGTCGCCGATCTCGACCGTCCCGACCTGGGGGATTTTGCGATGCCGGCCGCCGGCGAAGACGTACCCGAACCCGTCGCCGCCGATGACCGCCCCCGAGTGCACGATGACCCGCGCGCCGAGGGTGACGCGCTCGAGGACGATCACCCCCGGGTGCAGCAGCGATTCCGCGCCGATTTCGGCGCCCGGCCCGACGTGGACAAACGGGTGGAGCACGACCCGCGCGCCGATGCGCGCCCCGGCGCCGACGAAACAGAAGGCCGACACCGACGCGGTGGGGTGCACCGCGGCGCCCGGTTCGACCACGGCCGTGGCGTGTATCCCGGCGGGCGGGTGCCGCGCCGGGTGAAAGAGCGCGAGCGTCTCGGCGAACGCGAGCCGCGGGTTGTCGACGCGGATCAGGTTGCGGCCGGGAAGTTCGAGGTCCGCGGGCAGAAAAACCGCCCCGGCGCAGCCGGCGGCCGCGGTCGGCACCTGGCGCGCCCCTTCGATGAAGGTCACGTCCCGAGGGCCGGCCGCGGAGAGTCCGGCGACGCCGCTCAGAACGAACCCGCCGTCCCCCTCGGCCCGCCCACCGGAACGTTCGGCGAGCTCGGCGAGCGTGAACCGGGGCGTCGGCGCGCTACTTGGCGCTTTCGGCGTCATAGCGCTTGATGAGCGCCTCCGTCAGGTCGATGGTGGCGGGAGCGTACAGGATTGCGCTGTACTGTTTCTCGAGAACGAGCGTGTAGCCCTCCTCCTTGCCGATCTTCTCGATCACCTTGAGCAGATCCTTGCGGATGCCGTCGGTGAACTCGGACTCGCGGCGCCCGAACTCCTCCTTCAGGTCGCTCAGCGTGCGGCTGTAGTCGCGCTCGAGGGTCCGGACTTCACTCTCGCGGCTTTTGCGCGTCTCCTCGTTGAGCAGCAGGCCCTGCTTGTCCAGTTCGTCTTTCTTCCTCTCGAGGGTCTCCTTCTGCTGCTGCAGGCCGCTCTTGCGCGCCTCCATCAGTTTCTGGAGTTCGCCCAGGGCCTTTTTTCCGGCTTTTGATTCGTTCAGCGCCTTCTGCATGTCGACGAAGCCGAGTTTCACCGGCTCCTGGGCGGCGGCGGCCCCGGCGGCGAGCAGGATGCAGAGGGCGGCCGCTGCGGCGATTCTGGCGGGCATGTGCATGGAGACTCCTTTCGTGTTCGAGCACGGGACGACGGGCGCCCCTGTTGATAGCCGATTCAAACTCGTATTATAACGCGCACGCAGAAAATGGGGAAGCCGGAAACCATTTGTCTCCGTGCAGGCTGCGGGGTCCTGACGCTGCGGACCATCCACCGGCCTCGCTTGGCTCAGCAGGTACTTCACGGGAGAGAGTTGCATCAAGTCGACTGTCACGGTCCGGAGAGGCTGCTCAGAAGGGTCCAGATGCAAGGCGCCGACGCAGCGGTTGCCGAGGCGTGCTGCTGCACGTCGCAGGCGGCCGCGAGGAGGCAACGCAGCAGATGGGCCCTTCCCGGCGGCCGTAACGACTAGAAGAAGTTGCCGATCATGAAGGCCCAGTCGGACTTCGGCTCGCCCGGCTGGGGGTCGAGGACGTGGCCCCACTCGAGCCGGAAGGGCCCCATCGGCGACAGCCAGCGGATGCCGACGCCGGCGCTCTGCCGCAGATCCGTCAAGCCCGCGAGCGTCCCAGGCATTCCCGGTGTCGTAGAACACGACCAGGTTGAAGCCCTGCGTCGGCGCGAGCGGGACGATGACCTCGGCATTGAAATACAGCTGCTGCGTGCCGCCCGTGGGCTCGCCGTTGGCATCCGTCGGCCCGACGCTGCGGTACTGGAAGCCGCGCATCGTGAGGATGCCGCCGAGGTAGAACTTCTCGTAGATGGCGGCTGCGGTCCACGTAATCGGTTGCCGGCTCGTCATGAGCTGCCGTTGAACGCCCTGCTCGATGCCGACCTTGCCGTATTCGCCGTGAATCATCCCGACCAGGCCCCAGAACAGGGGCACGTAGGAACTGTGCTCGATTTCGAATTTCGTGAAGTAGTTGTCGCCGCCGAGGATGCCCCCGGCGTACTCGCCCGACAGCGACGTGCGGTTGCCGCGCGTGGGGTTCATGAAGTTGTCGCGGGTGTCGCGCACGAACGTCAGGCGCACGCTGTTCGTCGTCGCCGTGCCCTCCTGCGCCTTCAGGTAGAGTCCGGCGTTCTCGGTGACGTTGCTCAAGGTCACCGTTTCGTGCTTGAGCCTGACGTACGAGCGGAGGAACTCGCCGAGGCTGCGGCCGAAGGTCAGGCTGCCGCCGATCGACTTGCGGTCGTACTCGTCGTACTCGCGCTCCGTGTTGTAGATCGAGAAACCGGCGGACCAGCGCGAGTCGAACAGCGACGGGTCGTTGAAGGTGAGGGAGTAATTCGCCCGCACCGGGGACTTCTCGAAGGTCAGGGCCAGCGAATACCCGTGCCCGAACAGGTTGTTCTCCGAGACGCGCACCTGGCCGGTGAGCTTGTCCTCGGAGCTGTAGCCGACGCCGAAGGTGATCGCCCCCGTGAGCTTCTCCTTGACCTCGATGTCGACGTCGATTTCGCTCTCCCCGCGCGGGCGCGGCACCACGTCGACCGTCTCGAAGAAGCCGAGGTTCGTCACCTTCTGGCGGCTGCGGCGCAGGGCTTCGCTGTTGAAGACGTCGCCTTCGCTGAACGTCAGCTCGCGGCGGATGATCTTGTCGAGGGTCGTGACGTTGCCGCTGACCGTAATCCGGCCGAAGCGGGCCTGCGGGCCGCGCTCGACGAGAAAGGTCACGTCGATCGTGCGGCTTTCCTGGTCGAGCCTCGTCGCGTAATCGAGCTTGACGAAGGCGAAGCCGCGGCTGGAGTAGCGCTGGTTCATGGCGAAAACGCCCTGGGCGAAGGCCGAGCGGCGGAAGATCTCGCCCTCCTTGAGTCCGACCAGCCGCTTGATCTCCTCCAGCGTCAGGAAATCGTCGCCCTCCTGCGTCACGCTGCCGAGCCGGAACTGCTGGCCCTCGGTGATGGCGATCGCGACCCGCACGGACTTCGCGGTGTCGTCGACGGTGATCTCCGGCTCGCCGACCCGCACCTCGAGGTACCCCCGGTCCTGGTAGTAGCTGACGATGCGCTGGCGGTCCTCCTGGAGCACCTCCTGCTGGAGTTTCCCGGAGCCCGAGATCCAGGAGAAGATCGTCCAGGGCTCGGTCTTCATTTCGCCGAGCACCTCGTCCACGGGCAGCGACGTGACGCCGGTCAGCGAAACCGAGATGAGCCGGTATTTCGTGTTCTCCTCGACCACCGCCTTGAGCCGCACGCGACCCTCTCCGGCCGGCTCGAGTTCAGTGCGGATCGTGGCCTGGTAGAAGCCTTTTTCGCGGTAGAGCGCCCGCATGCGTTCCACCGCGGCGGCCGCCGCGACGGGGTTGTAGGGCGCCGAGAGCGCCAGCGCGGCCTTCTCGCGCAGGTCATCGGTGCTGATTTCATCGTTCCCTTCGATCTCGAGGGCGAGCAGCAGCGGACGCTCGGTGATCCGGAACGTCAGGCGCACGCCGCCCTCGAAGCCTTCGGCGTCGACCTTGACGTCCTCGAACGACCCGAGTTCGAAGATCGTCCGCACGTCCCGGGAGACCTGTTCGGTGTCGTACGGCGATCCCTCGCGGCTGCCGATGCGCGCGCGGACCGTGGCTTCATCGACCATCCGGGTGCCGGTGACGACGATCTCGCGGATCTGGGGGAGCGGCGCCGGGGCCGGCGCGTCCTCGGCGCCGGCCGGCAGACCCGACAGCAGCAGCGCCGCCGATCGAAGCGGCGAGCAACGCCAGAGCGCGTCCGGCGCAAAGCCCGCATCAGACCCCCGCCTTCACCCGGAAGACGATGCGGCCGTCCTCCAGCTCGGCGAGGAGCTCTTCGGTGCCCCTGAAGTCGTGGCGCAGCAGTTCCATGGCCAGCGGGTCCTCGATGTTGGTCTGGATGGCGCGCCGCAGGTGCCGGGCGCCGTAGGCCGGGTCGAACCCCTTCTCGATGAGCCACTCCGCCGCCGCGGGCTGCAGGCGCAGGGCGAATCCCTTCTCGGCCAGCTGGAGGTTGAGCTGGCCGATCTGCAGGTCGACGATCTGGCGGATGTGCTCGCGCGTCAGCGTGTGGAAGACCACGATGTCGTCGATGCGGTTGATGAACTCCGGGTTGAAGGTCTTCTTGACCTCGTCCATGACCTGCGCGCGCGCCTTGACGTCCTCGCCGCCCTCCGGCCCGCAGGAAAAGCCGAGCCCGGCCCCCCCCTTGTGCAGGTCGCGGGTGCCGAGGTTCGAGGTGATGATCAGGACCACGTTGCGGAACGAGACCGTGCGGCCGTAGCTGTCGGTGAGCTGCCCGCCGTCGAGCACCTGGAGCAGAATGTTGAAGACGTCCGGGTGCGCCTTCTCGATCTCGTCGAAAAGCACGATGCTGTAGGGTCGCCGGCGGACCTGCTCGGTGAGCTGCCCGCCCTCCTCGAAGCCGACGTACCCCGGGGGGGCCCCGGTCAGCCGCGAGACGTTGAACTTCTCCATGTACTCGGACATGTCGAGGCGGATCAGCGCGCGCTCGTCGTTGAAGAGCACCCCGGCCAGGGCCCGGGCCAGCTCGGTCTTGCCGACGCCGGTCGGCCCGAGGAAGATGAACGAGCCGATCGGCTTGTTCGGGGGCTTGAGGCCGACGCGCGAGCGGCGGATGGCGCGCACGACGGCGGTCACCGCCTCGTCCTGGCCGACGATGCGCTTGTGCAGCTCCTCCTCCATCCGCAGCAGCCGCTCGGTCTCGCGCTCCTCGATGCGCACGGTCGGGATGCCGGTCATCTTGGAGACGATGTAGGCGATGTCCTCCTCGCCGAGCACCGGCACGATCTCGTCCTGCTTCTTCTCCCACGCGGCCCGCGCCGCCTCGAGCTCGAGCTTGAGCCGGCCCTCGGTGTCGCGCAGGCGCGCCGCCTTCTCGTAATCCTGGAGCCGGATCGCGGTGACCTTGTCGGCGGTGACCGCCTCGATCTCCAGCTCGCTGCGGCGCAGCTCGGGCGGCAGCGTGATCTCCTTGAGCCGCGCGCGCGAGCCGGCCTCGTCGATGACGTCGATGGCCTTGTCCGGCAGGTGGCGGTCGGTGATGTAGCGGTCCGCGAGGCGGGCCGCAGCGAGGATGGCCTCGTCCGAGATGCGGATGTGGTGGTGCGCCTCGTAGCGCGAGCGGAGGCCCTGGATGATCTGCACCGTCTGGTCGACCGTCGGCGGCTGCACCAGGACCGTCTGGAAGCGGCGCTCGAGGGCGCCGTCCTTCTCGATGTGCTTGCGGTACTCGTTGAGCGTCGTCGCGCCGATGCACTGGAGCTCGCCGCGCGAGAGCGCCGGCTTGAGCATCGAGGAGGCGTCGATCGAGCCCTCGGCCGCGCCCGCGCCGACGAGCGTGTGGATCTCGTCGATGAAGATCACGACGTTCGGGGTCTCGGTGATCTCCTTCATGATCGTCTTGAGCCGCTCCTCGAACTGGCCGCGGTACTTGGTCCCCGCGACCAGGGACCCGAGGTCGAGCTGCACGATGCGCTTGCCGATCAGCGTCTTGGGCACCTGCCCGGCGACGATGCGCTGGGCGAGCCCCTCGGCGATCGCGGTCTTGCCGACGCCCGGCTCGCCGATGAGCACCGGGTTGTTCTTGGTGCGGCGCGAGAGGATCTGGATGACCCGCTCGATCTCGTCGGCCCGGCCGATCACCGGGTCGAGCTTGGACTCCTTCGCGAGCCTGGTCAGGTCGCGGGAGAACTCGTTGAGCAGCGGCGTCTCCTTCTTCTCCTCCCTCGTCTTGGGCGAGGAGATCTTGAGCAGGGAGATCGTCTCCTTGCGCAGCATCGTGAGCGAGAGGCCGAAGCTCTTGAGCACCTGGGCGGCGATGCCGGAGTCCTCCTTGACCAGGCCGAGCAGCAGGTGCTCGGTGCCGATGTAGTTCTGGCCGAGCAGGCGCGCCTCCTCGACCGAGAGTTCGAGAACCTTCTTGGCCTGGGGGGAGAACGGGATCTCGCCGAGGGTCAGGACATTCTCCGTGGGCGGCATCCGCGCCACGAGTTCGGCCTCGAGCTGCTTTTGCGAGAACTCCAGATTCTTGAGCACCGCGATGGCGGTCCCGGTGCCTTCCCGGACGATGCCGAGCAGCAGGTGCTCGGTCCCGAGGTACTCGTGCTGATACTTTTCGGCCTCGCCCCGCGCGAGGATGATCACCCGCCGGGCGCGTTCGGTGAAACGTTCAAACATGATGGCCCTTTCTCCTTGTAAATTCAGCGGATTATCGTCGATGGCGCCCGTTCTTGTCAATCAGCGGCCGGGAGACTGCCGGGAGGCGTCATCGGAGGGCTGCCGCGCATTCATCGTGGGTTTTGAGTCGCCGGCGCTGCAAAAGTTCCAGAAATTCTTGACGGGATTGGGAGTTACCTGCTACAAATCGACGTTCGCAGGCAGTGATCAGGACTGGGAAAGGAGCCCGATCGATGATGTTTCAGGACGTGATTCTCGCCCTCGAGGCCTACTGGGCGAAGCGGGGCTGCGTCATCCACCAGCCCTTCGACATCGAAGTCGGCGCGGGGACCTTTCACCCGGCGACCTTCCTGCGCTCGCTCGGCCCCGAGCCCTGGCGGACGGCCTACGTCCAGCCCTCGCGGCGACCGACCGACGGGCGCTACGGCGAGAACCCGAACCGCCTGCAGCACTACTACCAGTACCAGGTGCTCATCAAGCCCTCGCCGCCGGACATCCAGGAGCAGTACCTCGGCAGCCTCTACGCGCTGGGGATCGACCCGAAGGTGCACGACATCCGCTTCGTGGAGGACGACTGGGAGTCGCCGACGCTCGGCGCCTGGGGGCTCGGCTGGGAGGTCTGGCTCGACGGGATGGAGGTGACCCAGTTCACCTACTTCCAGCAGGCGGGCGGGATCGACTGCAAACCGGTGAGCGTCGAGTTGACCTACGGGCTGGAGCGCCTGACGATGTACCTGCAGGGCGTGGACAACGTCTACGACCTGGTCTGGGCGCCCGGTGTGCGCTACGGCGACGTCCACCACCGCCAGGAGGTGGAGGGCTCGACCTACAACTTCAAGGAGAGCGACCCCGAGATGCTCTTCGCGCTCTTCGCGGCCTACGAGAAGGAGTGCCTGCAGCTCCTGGAGAAGGGTCTCGTCCAGCCGGGATACGAGTACTGCCTGAAGTGCTCGCACGCCTTCAACCTGCTGGACGCCCGCGGGGCGATCAGCGTCACCGAGCGCACCGGGTACATCAAGCGGGTGCGCCGGTTGGCGCGGCTCTCGGCGGAGGCCCATCTGAAGCTGCGCGAGGCGCTGGGATTCCCGCTGCTGAGCGACATCGGGGAGCGGGCGCCCTTCATGGTGACGAAATGACGGCCGGACCCCCCGCCTTTCTCGCTGACGGGACAGACCCCCTCGTTCCCCCTTTGCCAAAGGGGGATGAAGGGGGTTTCCGCGAAAGGCTGGGTCGCCGTGGGTGACACCGTGGACCTGTTGCTCGAGATCGGCACCGAGGAGATTCCCGCCCGCTTCATACCCCGGGCACTGGACGACCTGGCCGCCGCGGCGCGCGTCTCCCTTGCAGCCAGGCGCCTCGCCCACGGCGAGGTGATCACCTTCGGCACCCCGCGCCGCCTCGTCCTTGCGGTGCGGGGCATCGTCGCGCAGCAGCCGGACCTGGCCAGCGAAGTCACCGGTCCGCCGAAAAAGGCGGCCTACGGCGCGGACGGCTCCCTGACCAAGGCCGGCGCGGGCTTTGCGAAAGGGCAGGGCGTCGACCCGCGGGACCTCTTCGTCAAGGAGACCCCGAAGGGCGAGTACCTCGCCGCGATCCGGCACGAGGCGGGGCGCCCGGCCGCCGCGATCCTGCGCGAGGAGCTTCCCGGCTGGATCCTCGGCCTGCGTTTCCAGAAGTCGATGCGCTGGGGGGACGGCGATCTGCGCTTCGTGCGCCCGCTGCACTGGGTGCTGGCGCTGCTCGGGGGCGACGGTTCTGGAGTTCGACCTCGAGGGCCTGAAGAGCGGAAATCGCTCGCGCGGCCACCGCTTCCTCGCCCCCGGGGAGTTCGAGGTTCGCGACCTGGCCGACTACCTCGAGAAGACCCGCGCCGCACATGGTCGTGGTCGATCCGGCCGAGAGGCGCGACTCGATCCGCCGGCAGGTCGAGGCGGCGGGGCGGGCCAAGGGCGGCGCGGCCGTCGTCGACGAGGAACTGCTCGAGCACGTGACGAACCTGGTCGAGTGGCCGGTGGCGGTCTGCGGCGGCTTCGAGCCGGAGTTTCTCGCCGTCCCGGCCGAGGTCCTCGTCACGGCCATGAGGTCGCACCAGAAGTATTTCACCGTCGTGGACGCCGCCGGCGGGCTGCTCCCCTGGTTCATCACGATCTCGAACATGCAGGCCGCCGACATGGGGCAGATTCGCGCCGGCAACGAGCGGGTGCTGCGCGCCCGACTCTCCGACGCGCGCTTTTTCTGGGAGGAGGATCTGAAGATCCCGCTGCGCGGGCGCGTCCCGGGTCTCGGCAGCGTCGTCTACCAGGAGAAGCTCGGCACCTACCTCGAAAAAGTCGAGCGCGTCAAAGAGCTGGCGCGCTGGCTGGCGCGCGAGGCCGACGGCGCGTCCGAGGCGGACGCCGAGCGCGCGGCCTTCCTCGGCAAGGCCGACCTCGTGACCGGCATGGTCGGCGAGTTCCCGGAGCTCCAGGGCGTCATGGGGCGCCATTACGCGCTGCACGCCGGCGAGAAGCCCGCGGTGGCCGAGGCGCTGCTCGAGGCGTACCTGCCGCGCTTTGCCGGGGACGCGCTGCCGCAGAGCGCTCTCGGGGCGATCCTCTCGGTGGCCGACCGGATGGACACCATCTGCGGGATCTTCGGGATCGGCATGGCGCCGACCGGCTCGGAGGACCCCCACGCCCTGCGACGCCACACGCTGGCCGTGATCAACATCCTCGCCGAGCGGGCCTGGCCGATCCACCTGCACAGCCTCGTCGAGTTCGCGATCCTCGCGCTCTCCGGCAAGCACACGCGGCCGCCCGAACAGCTGCGCGCCGACGTGCTGGAGTTCTTCCGCGGCCGCATCGAAAACCTGTACACGGCGGGGGGGGCGCCGGTGGACGTGGTGCGCGCCGTTCTCTCCGCCGGCTTCGACCGGCTGCCCGAAGTCAAGCGCCGCATCGACGCGCTCGACGAGATCCGGCGGCGCGAGGACTTCGCCCCGCTCGCGGTGACCTTCAAGCGGGTGGCCAACATCGTCCCGCCGGGGTTCGCGGGCGAAGTCGACGCCGCGCTGTGCACCGATCCGCTCGAGCGTGATCTGGCGCAGGCGGTGGCCGCCACGCGCGCGGACGTCGACGCGCTGGTCCGGGAGCGCGACTACCGGGGCGCCCTGGCGCAGGATCGCCGAACTGCGCCCGGTGGTCGACCGCTTCTTCGACGGGGTCATGGTGCTGGCCGACGACCCGCAGGTGCGGAACAATCGTCTGGCGCTGCTGGCGGCCGTCCAGTCGCTCTTCTCGGACCTGGCCGACTTCAAGCAGTTGGGAGCGTGAAGCGAAAACGCCCCGGATTCATCAAAATCACCGAGTTTGACTTTCCGGGCGCTTTGTTTATCGTGTCGCCGCAGAGTCGACCCGCTGGAGCGGATGTTCCGAACTTCAGCGGGGGAAATTACTTCGGAACAGGACGGGAGTGAACGTGAAAATCGCCGACAATCATTTCGTCGCCATCGACTACCGGCTGACCCTCGAATCGGGGGAGGAGTTCGACCGCTCGCCGGAAGGGAAGCCTCTGGGATTCGTCACCGGCACCGGCAGCATCATTCCGGGGCTGGAGAGCGCGCTCGCCGGCAAGGGCGCGGGGGAGAGTTTCAAGGTGACCGTCGAGCCGGAGGAGGGTTACGGTCCCGTGCAGAAGGAACTCCTCCAGGCGATACCGCGGGACCGCTTCCCCACGGACGTCGAGATCGCACCCGGGATGTCGTTCCATGCCCGCGGCCCCCGCGGTCCCGTGGCGCTGACCGTGGTCTCCGTCGACCAGGAGCAGGTCAACGTCGATTTGAACCATCCCCTGGCCGGCAAGCGGCTGACCTTCGATGTCAAGATCCAGGAGGTCCGCGAGCCGCTGTTCAGCGAGATTCCGGCGGCCGCTTCCGGGTGCGGCTGCGGCCCGCAGGAGCAGAGCGCGTGCGGGTGCGGACCCGGAGACACCGGCGGTGCGGGCGGCTGCGGCTCGAGTTCGCGCGGCGGCTGCAGCTGCGGCTGATCAAGCCGGAACGCTTCGAGGAGATTCCCGCCCTGAGATTCGGCCCCGCCACCCCGGGAGATCGGGGGGGCGGGGCTTTTTCGCGATGGCAGGTCGGTGTCTTGTCTGCGCCGTCGGTCAGGGATGTCCGGCAGGCGTACCAGCCGGACTGGCGGCGGGCGACTCGATGCTCAGCAGTTCAACCTCGAAGAGCAGCGCGGCACCCGGCTTGATCTTGGGCGGTGCGCCGCGGTCGCCGTAGGCCAGGTTCGAGGGGCAGGCCAGCTTGGCCTTGCCGCCGACCTTCATCTTCTGCAGGCCCTCCGTCCAGCAGGGGACGACGCGGTTGAGGGGGAAGGTCGCCGGCTGGCCCCGTTCGATCGAGCTGTCGAAAACCGAACCGTCCCGGAGCGTCCCCTTGTAGTGAACCTTGACGGTGTCCGTGGCCTTCGGAGCAGCGCCGCTGCCGGCTTTCACCGGGATATAGATCAGACCGGAGGCCGATTTTTCCGCCCCCTTCTCCTTGCCGACCTTCTCGAGAAACGCCACGGCTTCCTTCTTTTCGATCTCGGCTGCCGCCGCGGCCCGCTGCTGGGCCAGTTGCTTGACCTGGGCATTGTACTGACCGGCGTCAACTTTCGGCGTGTTGGCCAGACCGTCCCGCAGTCCCGCGCTCACCAGTTCGATCTCCCCGGGCGTCAGCGCGAACGCCCCCAGGCTCTGGGCGATGCTCAGACCGAGCGCATAGACCGTCTTCTGTTCCTCGGTCTTCAGTTCCGGCCCGGCCGCCGCCGCCGGCACCGCCATGAGAAGTGAGAGTGTGACCGCGATCTTTGCAAATGCCCGCATGATGGTTCTCCTCCAGGTGGTTTGTGCTGTTCCATGACCCGATGCCCGTCATCCTAGCATCCGCCGGCCGCTTTGCACAATCCTTCGAAGTTGTTCGCGCGAAAGCCAAGGTATGCTAAATTGAGCACGTGATAGATGCACGCAAGCGGAGCGCTCTTCTGGCAGCGGGCGCGAACATGACAGCGATCTACGGCGAAGAACTCGCGCAGATCCTGAGTCACTCCGATCCCGAACTGTTCGCGGTCACCACGCCTGAAATCGTTTTTCAGGCCGCACAAAAACAGAACCGTGAGCGTTTCGCGGAAATCATCGAAGACCTCCTGCTCCCCGGCTCGGGCGTCGAGGGCCTCGAGAACCTCAGAAGCCTGCACGCCCTGGCCGCCCAGGGCCGACCGGCGCTGATCCTGAGCGCGCACGTGAGCAACCTCGACGTCCCCGCGTTGTACACGCTGCTGGAACACCGGGGCGAAGAGGCGCTGTTCGAGGACATCATCTTTATCGCGGGCCGCAAGCTCACCGAGGGCTGCAAGTCAATCAAGTCGATGGCGGAGATGTTCTCGCGGGTGGTCATCTCGGCCAAGTCCTCGCGGATGACCGAGCAGGAGACATCGGTCGGCATGGCGATCAACAAAGCCGCCCAGAGAAAGATCGCCGAGCTGCGGGGCCAGGGGCATGTGTTCCTGCTCTATCCGACCGGCACGAGAAGTCGCGCCGGCGTGCCGCGGACGCACCACGGGCTGCGGGAGGTCTACAACTACCTGCGCAAGTTCGAGTACTGCGTCGTCTGCGGGATCCGGGGAAACATCCTCCCCCCGCGGGACGATGTCGACATGATCGATGAATTTCCGCGCCGGAGCACGGTCGTCTACAGCTTTGGGCAGGTCCGGAACATCGCGGACTGGCTGGCCGAACTCACCCGGCGCCAGCCGGAGACGACAACCGATCGCAAGCAGTTTGTCGTCGATGCCATCATGGACGAAATCTATTCGCTCGGCGACGACCCGCGGCGCCAGGGGTAGGAGCCGCACTGCTCGCCATCGCTCTTGGGTACCTCGGCATCGGCGCCGTTGCCGGAGTTCTCGCCGGGCTGCTTGGCGTCGGCGGCGGGCTGGTCATCGTGCCGCTGCTGCTCCTTTCCTTTGCCCGACAGGGAGTCCCGTCGACGAGCCTGATGCACCTGGCGCTCGGCACCTCGATGGCGAGCATCGTCTTCACGTCGATTTCGAGCCTGCGGGCGCACGACCGGCGCGGCGCGGTCGATTGGACCATCGTCCGACGGATCACCCCCGGGATCCTGGCGGGTACGTTTTTTGGCGCCTGGGTCGCTTCCCGGCTCACGACCACCTTTCTCAAGTGGTTTTTCGTGGGTTTCCTCTACCTCGTGGCCGTGCAGATGCTTCTGGACAGAAAGCCCCGTCCCTCGCGCGAGATTCCCCGGGTGGCCGGGACCAGCGCCGTCGGCGGCGTGATCGGCGTGATCTCGAGCCTGGTCGGCATCGGCGGCGGGTCGCTCTCGGTGCCCTTCATGGTCTGGTGCAACGTCCCGGTGCGCCGCGCGATCGGCACGTCGGCGGCGATCGGTCTGCCGATCGCGCTGGCCGGGGGCGCCGGCTACGTGATCAACGGCCTGGCTGCGCCCGATCTGCCGCCGCACGCGCTGGGGTACGTCTCCCTGCCGGCGCTTGCCGGCATCGTCGCCGCGAGCGTGTCGACCGCGCCGCTCGGCGCGCGCCTGGCGCACAGCCTGCCCGTCGCGAAGCTCAAGCGGGTCTTCGCGCTGCTCCTGCTGGTCATGGGCACCAGACTGCTGTACGGCCTGCTGAAATGACGGGTTTGGAAATCACGCACGATTGACCCGGCGGCCGGTGCGGGCTATAAATGCACCGCCATGACTGATCGCATCAATCTTCTCGACACCCTGAGCGAGCGCGGCTTCATCGACCAGGTGACCGAGCCGGCCGCCGATCTGCGCGCGCTGCTCGCGGCCCCCACCGCCGCGTACATCGGCTTCGATCCCGACCGCCGCGAGCCTGCACGTCGGCAGCCTGGTGCCGATCATGGCGCTCGTGCACCTGCAGCGCGCCGGCCACCGCCCGGTCGCGCTCGTCGGCGGCGGCACCGGCCTGGTCGGCGACCCGTCAGGCAAGACCGAGCTGCGCCGCGTGATGACGCGCGAAGAGGTCGCGGCGAACGCCGAGTCGATCCGCGGGCAGCTGGCGCGCTTCGTCGACTTCTCGGACGGGGCGGGCGCTGCTGGTGAACAACGCCGACTGGCTGCGCCGCTGAACTACCTGGAGTTCCTGCGCGACATCGGCCGCCAGTTCTCGGTCAACCGCATGCTCGCCGCCGACGCCTACCGCACGCGCTTCGAATCGCCGGACGGCCTGAACTTCCTCGAGTTCAACTACATGCTCCTGCAGGCCTACGACTTTCATCACCTCTGCGCGCACCACGGCTGCCGCCTCCAGATGGGCGGCAGCGACCAGTGGGGCAACATCGTCGCCGGGATCGACCTGATCCGCCGCCTGGGCGGCCCGCCGGCGTTCGGCGTCACCTTCCCGCTGATCACGACCGCCGCGGGCGCGAAGATGGGCAAGACCGCCGCCGGGGCCGTCTGGCTCGACGCCGGCGCGCACCAGCCCCTACGACTACTACCAGTTCTGGATCAACGCCGACGACCGCGACGTGGCGCGCTTCCTCGCGCTCTTCACGCTGCTGCCGCTGGACGAGGTCCGCGCCATCGCCGCGGCCGGCGGCGACGTGCGGGCGGCCAAGCGGCGCCTGGCGTTCGAGGCGACGCGGCTGGCGCACGGCGAGGAGCAGGCGCGCAAGGCCGAGGGCGCGGCGGCGGCGCTCTTCAGCGGCGGCGGCGACATTGCCGGAGGCGGCACTGCGGGACGCGCCGACGGTCGAACTTTCCGCCGCGGCGCTGGCCGACGGGGTGGAGGCGTTCGACCTGTTCCACCGGGTCGGCCTCGCCAAGTCCCGGGGCGAGGCGCGCCGTCTCATCGAGGGGGGCGGCGCCTATGTCGGCGGCCGCCAGGTCGCGGCGTTCAACGAGCGCGTGAGCGCGGCGGATGCCGCCGACGGCCGCATCCTGTTGCGCGTCGGGAAGAAGAAGTACCTCCTGCTGCGCCTGGTCTAGACGGCGCGGCCGGAGGCCCGCCGTGAAGACCTCGGACCGTTTCCTCGCCGACACCGGCTAGCGCGCCGTCGTGGCGCTCGGCCGGACCCTGCGCCTGAGCCGAGGCGGGCCGCGAGCACCTCGCCGCCGCGCGCGCCACCGGGCGGCCCGATCCTCTTCGTCTTCTGGCACAACCGCCTGCTCTACATCTGCTATCGCCTCGCCCGCGAGCGGCTCGTGATGATGGTCAGCCAGAGCCGCGACGGCGACCTCATCGCGCGCGTGGCCGCACAACCACGGCATCGCCGCGGTGCGCGGGTCGACGACCCGCGGCGGCGGCGCGGCGGCCGCGGGCGCTGGCGCGCGCGATGAAGGAGCAGGGGCCTCTGCCGGCGGCATCACTCCCGACGGCCCGCGCGGGCCGCGCTACGTCCTGCAGCCGGGGGCGCTCCTCGTGGCGCGCCTCGCCGGCGCGCTGATCGTGCCGGTCGCCCTCGGCTTCTCGCGCAAGAAGGTCTTCGCGCAGCTGGGACGCTTTTCAGCTCCCCTGGCCGTTCGCCCGGGCGCGGCTGGTCTTCGGGGAGCCGGTGCGCCTCGCCCGAGGTCGAGGGCGCCGCCGCGTTCGAGGAGTGTCGCGCGGACGTCGAGCGGCGGCTGATCGGCGGTGACGGAGGAGGCCGATCGCTTCTTGTCCCGCCCGTCCGCGGCTCCCTGACGCCCGTTGCCCGCAAGTTCGCCGCACGAACGTTCCGCGCTAAAATGCCGGCAAGGTGTTTCATTCCACGGGGGAGGTTCCATGGCACTGATAAGTTTGCGAAACGTCAGCGTGGCCTTCGGCGGGCCGCCGCTGCTGGACGGGATCAACCTGCAGCTCGAGGCGGGTGAGCGGCTCTGCCTGATGGGGCGCAACGGCACGGGAAAATCGACGCTGCTGAAGCTGATCAACGGCGAGCTGCCGCCCGACGGCGGCGAAATCTTCCGCCAGCAGGGGTTGAAAGTGGCGCTGGTTTCCCAGGAGATTCCCCAGGGGCTGGCCGGCACGGTCTTCGATATCGTCGCCGGCGGGACCGGGGGCGGGGCTGCCGACCTCGAGGACGCGGACGGTTGGCGTCACCACCAGGCGGTGGAGCGCGTCCTGTCCCGGCTCAAGCTCGATGGCGAGGCTCCGTTCGAGACGCTCTCCGGCGGGACCAAGCGCCGCGTGCTGCTGGCCCGGGCCCTGGCGTCGCGCCCGGACATCCTCCTGCTCGACGAACCGACCAACCACCTCGACATCGACACCATCGTCTGGCTCGAGGAGTTCCTGCTCAAGCAGGTCAGAACGCTGCTGTTCGTCACCCACGACCGGGCCTTCGCGCGCCGGATCTCGCCAACCGGGTCGCGGAGCTCGACCGGGGCCGAATCTCTACGCCTTCGACTGCGGCTACGACGCCTTCGTCGCGCGCCGGGAGGAGCTGCTGGAGGCGGAGGTCGCCCGCCAGGCGCTCTTCGACAAGAAACTGGCCGAGGAGGAGGTCTGGATCCGCCAGGGGATCAAGGCCCGCCGCACCCGCAACGAGGGGCGGGTGCGGGCGCTGAAGGCGCTGCGCGAGGAACGTCGCGGCAGCGCCGCGACGCGGCAGCGGGACAGCGAGAACTCCAGATCCAGGACGCCGAGCGCTCCGGCCGGCTGGTCGTCGAAGCGCGAGGGGGTCACGTTCGCCTGCGGACGGCCGGCCGCTGATCGCGCAACCTGTCGACCACGATCATGCGCGGCGACCGCGTCGGCATCATCGGCCCCAACGGCTCGGGCAAGACCACCCTGCTGCGCCTGCTGCTCGGCGAGCTGGCGCCCCAGCACGGGCACGGTCAAGCTCGGCACGCCGGCTGGAGGTGCTCTACTTCGACCAGCTGCGCGAGCAGCTCGACCTGGACAAGACCGTGCAGGAGAACGTCGGCGAGGGGAACGACACCGTCGTCATCAACGGCAAGGCCGCGGCACATCATCGGCTACCTGCAGGACTTCCTCTTCACGCCGGAGCGGGCGCGCAGCCCGGTGCGCATCCTCTCCGGCGGCGAGCGCAACCGGCTGCTGCTGGCCAAGCTCTTCACCAAGCCGTCCAACGTCCTGGTGCTGGACGAGCCGACCAACGACCTGGACGTCGAGACGCTGGAGCTGCTGGAAGAGCTGCTGCTGGACTACGCCGGCACGCTGCTGCTGGTGAGCCACGACCGCGAGTTCCTCAACAACGTGGTCACCAGCACGCTGGTGCTCGAGGGCGACGGCACGGTGCGGCGAATACGTCGGCGGCTACGACGACTGGCTGCGGCAGGCCGCGGCGGGCGGCAGGAGCACGCGAAGGCGCAGGCGGCGGCCGGCGTCGCGCCGCAGGCGAAGGCCGGGCGCGCGGCGGCCGCAGCGGCACACCCGGCCGCCAAGCCGGCCCGGGCGAAGAAACTGACGCTACAAGGAGGTCCGCGAGCTCGAGGCCCTGCCCGAGCGGATCAACGAACTGGAGCTGGAGAAGGAACAGCTGCACCTGACCCTGGCGGACCCCGAGCTACTACCGCACCGCGAAGGATGCGGTGGCGAAGCTCACCGCGCGGCTCGCGCAGCTCGAGCTGGAACTGGCGGAGGCGTACGGCCGCTGGGAGGAACTCGAGAATCTCCGGGGTTAGCGATGCTCGCGAAATGAGTTGCCGTGAGTCGTCCCTCGTGGTATAAACAACGCGGAGTGAACCACAGGGATCTTCCCCTGTGGTTTTTGTTGTTTTACTCTGAGAACAACGCCGCGGGGAAGAAAACCGCCGCCTCTGGGGAAAAGGAATCGGGAACGTCATGATCAGCACATCGGGCATCTCCCTCTCCTACGGGAAGAGGGTCATCTTCAAGGACGTCAACATCAAGTTCACCCCCGGGAACTGCTACGGGCTCATCGGCGCCAACGGCGTCGGGAAAATCGACCTTCCTCAAGATTCTCGCCGGACGAACTCGAGCCGGACCACGGCGAGGTCTCGATCGGCGCCGGGGAGCGGATCGCCGTGCTGCGGCAGGACCACTTCGCCTTCGACGAGCACACGGTCCTCGACACGGTCATCATGGGCCACCCGCGGCTGCACGCGCTGATGCGCGAGCGGGAGGCGATCTACGCCAAGCCGGAGTTCTCCGAGGAGGACGGGAACCGCGTCGGCGGAGCTGGAGGCGGAGTTCGGCGAGATGAACGGCTACGAGGCGGAGTCCGAGGCGATGGTGCTGCTCAGCGGCCTCGGCATCCCCGACCGAGTACGGTCACCGGCTGATGAAGACCCTCGAGGGGGGCGACAAGGTGCGCGTGCTGATCGCCCAGGCCCTGTTCGGCAACCCGGACATCCTGCTGCTGGACGAACCGACGAACCACCTGGACCTGCAAGTCCATCACCTGGCTGGAGGAGTTCCTCTCCCGGTTCACGAACACGGTCATCATCGTCTCCCACGACCGCCACTTCCTCAACCAGGTCTGCACCCACATCGCCGACATCGACTTCGGCAAGATCCAGCTCTACGTCGGCAACTACGACTTCTGGTACCAGGCCAGCCAGCTGCACCTGAGGCAGAAGCAGAGCGAGAACGCCAAGATCGACCGCCAAGGCCAACGACCTCAAGGCGTTCATCCAGCGCTTCAGCGCCAACGCCTCGAAGTCCAAGCAGGCCACCTCGCGCAAGAAGCTGCTGGAGAAGCTGACCCTCGAGGACATGCCGGTCTCCTCGCGCAAATACCCGTACATCAATTTCGATCCCGGAGCGGCCCTGCGGCGACATCATCCTGGAGATCAAGCACCTCTGCAAGAACGGTCGACGGCGTCGCCGGTGCTCGACGATTTCAGCCTCACCGTGAACAAGGGCGACAAGATCGCCTTCGTCGGCGACGACGGCCTCGCCAGGACGACCCTCTTCCAGATCCTGGCCGGCGAGCTGGAGCCCGACAGCGGCTACTTCCGCTGGGGGGTGACCATCACGACCGCCTACTTCCCGAAGGAGAACGGCGCGCTACTTCGACGAACGACCTGAACCTCGTCGAGTGGCTGCGCCAGTTCAGCCCGCCCGCCGAGGGGGAGAGCTTCGCCCGGGGTTTCCTCGGGCGGATGCTCTTCTCCGGGGACGAGGCCCTGAAGAAGACGTCGGTCCTCTCCGGCGGCGAGCGGGTCCGCTGCATGCTCTCGAAGATGATGCTCGCCAACGCCAACGCCCTGATCCTGGACGAGCCGACCAACCACCTCGACCTGGAGACCATCACCGCGCTGAACAACGGGCTGATCGCCTTCCCCGAGGTCATGCTGTTCGCCTCGCACGACCACGAGTTCATCTCCACGCTGGCCAACCGGATCGTGGAGTTCACCCCGGACGGGTTCATCGACCGCCGGATGGGATTCGACGAGTACCTGGAGTGGCGGAACGCGGCGCTGGCGGGGACGAGGGGGCCGCGGTCGAAGTCGGCTGACCGGGAGTTCCCGCGGCTTGGAGCGGGACGGCCGCCACCACGAAAGGAGCGGTGACCTCATGCGACACTCAACGTTGTTCTTCCCCCGTGTCCGCGCCCTCCTGGCGCCGCGGCTGGTGCCGCCGCTGGTGGCCGCCTTGCTGCTCTTCTCGTTCGCCGGCTGTCTCTCGACGAACGTCAACGTCCGGATCGGACGGGACGACGACGGACGGCGCCGGGGTGCTGGTGCGGGTTTTCGCCGACACGGACGCGGCGAAAGCCGGGCGCACGGAGGCCTCGGGCACGCTCGTCGAGCTGTTCAGCCTCGACAAGCGGGGCAACGAGATCTTCCTCCAGCGCTCCCTGGCCGGCGAGTGGGGTGTCAGCCAGCTGCCGCCCGGGAAGTACCGCCTCCGGGTGGTCGCGGTCCTCGACGAGGGCGGGAACATCCGCGAGACGCGCTCCGGCGACCGGGAGACCGACTTCGCCGTGAAGCCCGGCCAGACCGCGGAGGTGAAGATCATCCTGAAAAAAACCCCACCGGGCTGATCGTGGCCGCGGCGGTCACCGTGGTCGTTCTCGTGGTGGCCCTCGCCGTCATCGCTGGGAAAGAACGACATCAAGCCGCCGCCGCCGCGGCCGGGTGCTCGGCCCACCTGCCGCCGCCGCCGCTGCTCCGACCCGTCGTCGTCGCGCCCGAGCTCTGGATCGGCCCGGCGGACGGCGCGTACCCCCGGGAGCGCAGCGCGCCGCCGCGGGTGACGTCGGTTCACCCCGAGCCGGGTTCGGTCGTCGCCGCCCGGCGCGTCATGCCGACGCTGACGCTTTCGCAGCCGCTCGACGAGGCGAAGCTCGGCCCCGACACGATCCTGATGCTCGGTTCGAAGTCCGGGCTGGTCCCCGGCACCACCACCGTGCACCGCGGCCTGCTGCGTTTCGCGCCCTCCCGCGATCTGGTTCCCGGGGAGACGGTGACGGTGACCGTCCGGGCGCACGGCGTCGTCAACCCCGACGGAGTAAGGCTGGAGAGCGACTTTTCCTGGTCCTTCCAGGTCGCGGAATAGGACGAGGAGAGAAAGAGGTCCCATGGAAGAGCATCAGGACGACCGGACGGAAAACGCACCGGAGCAGAGTTTCGAGGAGATGCTGGCGCAGAGCATGGCCGGGTCCCCCCGTCTGGAACCCGGCGACAAGGTCGAGGCGACGGTGCTGCAGATCGGCGCCGAGTGGGTCTTCCTCGACGTCGGCCAGAAGGGCGAGGGCGTGCTGGACGTCAAGGAGCTGCTCGACGCCGACGGCACGCTGACGGTCGCCAGCGGGCGACACCGTGCACGCCTACTTTCTCGGGCGGGACGAGGACGAACTGCTGTTCACCACCCGCCTGGGCGGCGGCGCCTCGGGCACCGCCCAGCTCGAACAGGCGTGGGCGAGCGGCATCCCCGTGGAAGGCCGGCTGGAGCTGGAGATCAAGGGCGGCTACGAGGTCAAGCTCCCCGGCGGCGTGCGCGCCTTCTGCCCCTTCTCCCAACTCGGCCTGCGCCGCCAGGAGAACCCCGAGGAGGCGCGTCGGCCAGAGCCTGGCCTTCAGGATCACCAAGTTCGAGGAGAAGGGCCGCACGATCGTCGTCTCGCACCGCGCGATCCTCGAGGAGGAGCAGCGCCGGCAGCGCGAGGCCCTCCGGAAGACCCTCAAGGAGGGGATGGTCGTGCGGGGAACGGTGACGAGCATCCAGAAGTTCGGCGCGTTCATCGACATCGGCGGGCTCGAGGGGCTGCTGCCGATCTCGGAGGCCGGCTGGGGCCGCACCGGGGATCTCGGCGACGTGCTGCGGGTCGGCCAGGAGGTCGACGTTGCCGTCATGAGCTGCGACTGGGAGAAGAACCGCTTCTCCTTCAGCCTGCGCGCCACGCTGGCGGACCCCTGGGCCAAGGTCGGGACGGTCTACACGAGAGGCTCGACCCACACCGGCACGGTGGCGCGGCTGACGCCCTTCGGCGCCTTCGTCACGCTCGAGGAGGGCGTCGACGGCCTGCTGCACATCTCGAAGATCGGTCAGGGGCGGCGCATCAACCACCCGCGGGAGGTCCTCAAGGAGGGGCAGAAGCTGGCGGTGACCATCGAGGAGATCGATCCCGAGCGGCGGCGGATCTGCGCTGGCGCTGGTTTCCCCGGACGCCGAGGAGGCGGATGCGGCCGCCTACGTCGATCGCCCCCCGGCTCGATGGGCACGTTCGGCGACCTGCTGAAGGCCGGGCTGGAGAAGAAAAACAAAACCGGCTAGATGCCGGTTTCCTTGAAGAAAGAATGAGCTTGTGCGAGCGCGAGCGCGGCCGGCAAAAGCCCATTGATGGCTTCGACCTGAAAGTCGATTTATCGATTGTTTCTCGTCCCAGCAGAGCGTAAAATCATTCGTATTAACCGCGCTACCATGAACAAGGCGGTGGCGCATGGAGTGGGCGCACCTGGGAGAAAATGCGCGTGAATGTGATCTCAAGGCCACTGATCCTGGCGGCCCTCGGCACGTTGCTCACGGCGATGAATGCCTTGGCGCAGAACGCCGCCCCGGTTGCATCCCCCCAGACGCAGACGACTTCCGTAGGTACGCCAAAGACGATCACCCTGTCGGCGACGGACGCCGACCTCGATCCGCTGACGTACACCGTGACCGACCCGGTTCACGGCGTCCTCTCCGGCACCCCTCCCGACCTGACCTATACGCCGGACGCGGCGTACAACGGTCGGGACAGCTTCACCTTCAGGGCGTACGACGGCAGCGCCTACAGCAACACGGCGACCGTGAAAATATTGGTGAACGACGCGCCGACCGGGGCGGTGCGGATCAACCTGGGCCGGGCGGATGAGGAGATGACGCGGCGCACCTCGGTGCTGTTGACCTTGACGGTCGCTGACGACGGACCTCGGCCCGATCCTGATGTGCATCAGCAACAAGGAGTCGTGCAGCACCTGGATGCCGTTTGCGGGGCGGAAGAAATGGCGTCTCGCGAGTGGGAACGGGACAAAGACCGTGTACGTCTGGTTCCGGGACAAGTGGCGGCAAAAGAGCTCGCCCGTCAGCGACACGATCCTCCTGGACACGGAAGGCGCCGTTGAACGGGGCGGTGGCTGCCGTCCAGGGCGACGCAGAAGCTGACCCTGAACTGGAGCCCGTTCGACGACGATGCGGGCAGCGGCACCGTCGGGTACCAGGTGGTGTTCAAGAAGGGCGGGAGCGTGCCTTCATGCGCTGATGGAAAGCCGGTCCCGGGATACCTGAGCCCGGGCACGACGTTCAGCCCTGCCACCACGTTGGAGCACACCGGCTCTTGTCAACGGGACGAACTACACCTATCGGGTCTGCGCGCTCGACGCGGTCGGCAACCGCTCCTCCGGGACGACGGTGACCGGCAAAACCGGTGCCCGAGACGAATCCGCCGACGGGCAGGTGACGATCGTCAAGGACGCAGTTGCGGCGACCAGGAACCCTTCGGTCCAGTTGAGGTTGGCAGCGATCGGACGCCGACGGCGGCGAACCGATTCAGGTGTGCATCAGCAACAACGCGTGGCCCTGCAGCGCCTGGATGGCTTTTACGGCGTCGTCCGCGACCGGGAACATGTCCAAAAGCTGGAAGCTTCCGGGCGGCAGCGAGTACAAGACGGTCAACGTCTGGTACCGGGATCGGTGGGGGAACACGACGCCGGCCGACGCGCCCTTCAGCGACAGGATCCTCCTCGACAGAACGGCGCCTAAAGGCGGGACGGTGACGGCGACCCCGGGCGATGCCAGGCTGACCTTGAGCTGGAGCGATTTCGTGGACAACACCCCGGGCAGCGGCCTCTCCAGATACAAGGTGGTGTTCCAGAAGGGCGGCACCCCGCCGGCGTCGTGTACCGCGGGCACGGTGCTCACGCCCACGCCGATCACGGCAGTCGACGCTGGAGCACACCGGCCTTGCCAACGGGAAGAACTACTCCTACCGCGTCTGCGCGATCGACGCGGTCGGCAACACCTCCTCCGGGGCGACGGCGACCGGCAAACCGGTGCTCACCCCAGACACGACCCCGCCGACGGACGGGGAAGTGACGGCGACACCGGGTCTCACGGGGCAGTTGACGTTGAACTGGAGCGGGTTCGACGACCCGGGCGGCAGCGGCATCACCGGCTACCTGGCAGTTTTCCAGGAGGACAGCGCGCCCTCGTCGTGCGACGCGGGAACCCCGGTGCCCTGGACCTACGCGCGGTACGGCCACGACGTTGGTACACACCGGTCTGGTCAACGGGACGACGTACGGGTACCGGGTCTGTGCGATCGACGCCGCCGGCAACATTTCCGCCGGGGCGACGGTGACCGGCACCCCGGTGCTTATCGACTTCGATTGCGTCAACTGCCACGACGGGAACAACCCGCTGTACCCGCTCGCGCCCAATGTCATGAAGTACTGGGACGGCTCCTGGTGGGACACCAACATGGGCGGCAGCAACTCCAAGCAGCAGGGTGGTCACGGCGACCCCGACGGCAAGCCGGTCCTGCAGTGCCTGGACTGCCACGACATCACGATTCCCCCGGGCAAGCACCTGGACGGGGTCTACAACTCGATCTGGGGCGACAGTTCGGGGACCCGCAACCAGAACACCTCGCACCTCAAGGCGAGCTTCATCGGCGGGAGCACTCCCGCTGCCAGCGTTCAGCTCACCCTCGACGCCGCCTGCTGGGACTGCCACAAAACCTACCCCGGCATCGTGAACATGCGGCACGAGCGGGACCACGACCCCGCTCAGGACGTCGCAACGCTCGGCACGCACCTCACCCGAAAAAACGGCGACGCGCTCCCCCTTCCGAACCCGAACGTCTTCTCGTCGCCCGGGCCCTACCCGGTCGACCAGGACATCAGCACCAACGCCGGCGGTTCGACCTACTATGTCCCGTGCGTCTCCTGCCACGACCCGCACGGAACGGGAACCCCGGTCACACCCGCCCTCCCCAGCAACTCGAACTTCATGCTCCGCGACAGCTACGTCAACCCGAGCACCCTCTGCCGTGTCTGCCACACCTAGCGGCGTGCGGCTGGTCTGATCGGTACACCCCGCCAACCGGACAGCGGGGGCCCTGAAGTGCCCACTTTCCACGAAGCTTTGTGGACGTCTTTCCGGGATGTGAGCGAACAACCCGGGCAAGAGAATTGTGGCCGGCTTCAGACGGTAGCTGCTGTTTGTGTCGGGTTGAAGTTCGGCACGCAACCGTGGAAGCATGAATACGAGATCTTTGAGCACGATCGGGACCCGCGGGTTATGAATGCGGAGAAAGGTTGGCCATGCTGAGTTTCGAAGCCGTAAAAAAGGAAACCGCGATCCTGGATGCCGGCGCCAACGGCGGACGCAAGACCATTCCCAGCGAGGTGCGCGTCGACCCGCTGACCGGCCGCACCGCGCGTATCTGCCATTTCATGGCCTTGAAGTGGCAGAAGCCGGATTTCGACAAGATGGTGGAGGGGACCCAGTCCTGGTGTCCCTTCTGCCCGGAAAAGGTGCTGCAGGTGACGCCCCGGTTCCCGCCGGAAATCGTCGCCGAAGGACGGCTGACCCGCGGGGACATGGTCCTCTTCCCGAACCTCGCGCCCTACGACTCCCTGAGCGCGGTGGCCACCTTCGGTGACCGCCACTTTACGCCGATGACCGAATTCACCCCGGCCCGGGTCGCGCAGGCTTTCGGCCTGGCGCTGGACTTCTTCAGACGGGTTGACGAGGCCGGGCACCCGGAATCCGTCTACCACCTCGTCAACTGGAACCACATGCCCCCGGCGGGGAGTTCGCTGATCCACAGCCATCTCCAGGTGTTCGCCAGTTCCTCCGCCCCGAACCTGCTCGCCCAGGAGTTGTCGGCCGCGCATCGCTATCGTGCGGAGACCGGGAGGGTCTATTGGGACGATCTGCTGGCCCGGGAGCAACAAGAGAGGTCCCGCTACCTCGGCGCGATCGGGCGAGCCCATTTCCTGCAGTCCTACGCGCCGCTCGGCGTCGCGGGCGACGTCCTGGCGATCGTCGAAGGGGTTGCAACCACCCTGGAGCTGACCGGAGACGACCTGCTCGCGCTCGGCGAGGGTCTCTGTACGGCCATGAAGGCCTACGATTCCCTGGGTGTCTACGGTTTCAACATGAATTTCTTCGCTGGAAAGAAGGGCGACGAGCACGCGCGCTTTCACCTGCTCTTCTCGCCCCGGACGTTCTTCAACCAGGCGCTCGGCGCGACCGACGTCGGCGCCTTGAGGAACCTCTACAACGAGAGCATCTGCATGGCCTACCCGGAGGAGATCGCCGAAAAACTGCGGCCGTTCTACGAGAGTAGGGCCGCCGGCGGAGATCCGACTCCCCGTAGTCGGGGTGTGGCGTTTCCCCCTTGACGGAGGTGTAGGTTCTTGGCGCTGCGGTCGGCCAGCCTTGCGGTCGTTGTCCCGCGCTGGCTTGATCTCGCGGCGCCTTTCCTTTTCCCGGCAACCCACGCCACCCCGTTAGCAATGTTGCCTTGACAGATCAGACTCGGGGGTGAATATTGGCAAGGCAGCATGTCGATTTTTTCGTGGGGCTCTCGGCGGCCCTATTCTTGGCTCGCAGGTCGGCGAAGATTCTTTTCGCACTTCAGAAGGAGGGCATCATGAGTAAGTTCGGCCGAATGCTGTTTGTGTTGTCTGCAGTAGGCATGGTGGCGCAAACGGCGTGGGCGCAGAACATGTCCACTCCGGTATCGAGCGATGGCACGCAAGGCATGCTCCTTTCTGAACTCCAGGCGGACGGGAGCAATGCCCCCTTCGCGGGCGACGGCAGCCCGGCTGAGCTGAACGGCGCCTCGCCGGTATCCGCGGAGGATGCCCTGGCGGCAGTCAGGGATTTCACCCCGATGGAGGTCGGCGGCGCCCGCGAGGTGGTGATCGGGACGGACACGCGTGGGCGTATCTACCCGTCGACCTACCCCTACCGGGCGGTGACGTATATTACGTTTAGTCAGAACGGGGCGGGCTATTCATGCTCCGGGGCGATGATCGGCGATGACACGGTGCTTACAGCGGGGCACTGCGTTCACAGCGGTGGCCCGGGTGGTTCATGGTCGACCAACGTTACGGTCTACCCGGGCTACGACGGGACCGTTGGGGCGTATGGCAGCTGTTCGGCGACGGCGCTTTATAGCGTCAACGGATGGGCAAACTCATCCAAGGAAGCATTTGACTACGGTGCGATAAAGTTGAACTGCACGATCGGCGTTTCCACCGGCTGGTTCGGAATATACAAACCGGGGAGCAGCCCCACCGGCCAACCGGCGCTGATCGCCGGGTACCCTGGAGACAAGCAGAGCGGGACCCAGTGGCTCGCTGCCGACAAGGTCCGGACGTCCACGAGTCGCCAAGCCTTCTATCCGAACGACACGGCTGGCGGCATGAGCGGCAGCCCCGTCTGGCGGGATAACGTCAATAGCGCACCGTATATTTACGCGGTGCACGCGTACGGCAAGCACGGCAGTTCGCCGCATAACAAGTACAACCACGGAGTGTGGTTGTCCGGCCAGGTTCTTAACAATTACAAATATTGGATTGCTCTCCCGTAACGGCAACGAACGAGGAGCGCGATGACGCCCTGGCCACTCCTGGCATTTATTGTCCTGGCGCATTTCATCCCGGACAGCGGGTACAGCGCGACGGATCGGGTGTACCCAGGCGGCGTCGCGGGTACTGTTACGACGAACGGTGCGGCTGTCGAAGGCGCGGCGGTTGTGCCATTGTCGCTGGATACGCCGAGCGCCGCCATTCCCGAGAAGAACGCGCGCACCGATCGGGATGGGCGCTACTCCTGGCCCCTGCCGGCCGGTAACTACGAGATCTCAGTCTGGTCAGACGGGTATCGCCAGGCGGTCCAGAGGATCGAGGTTGTAACGGACGAGTTCGTGACGCTGGACTTCGTTTTGAGCCGGCACCGTGACTTTGCACTTTAACGCGATCGACTGTGAATGGGCGCGAGAAGCGGGATTATCGATATCCCGCCCTCTCGCGGCTAGCCCGGAAGGGCAGCGAATACCATTGCGACATTGCACGAGGCGTTCAAGAAAGCCTGCCATAAGTTGACTTTGGGGAATCATCTAACCCCTTGATTCCCTGAATAATTCGTTGGTGCGCCCGGAGGGATTCGAACCCCCGACCAACGGATTCGAAGTCCGTTGCTCTATCCAGCTGAGCTACAGGCGCCCGTGAGATCGTGTCATGTAAGTAGCACGCCGGCTCAGGGGGCGCAAGCCGATTATGCCGCGGTGTCGTGGTCGATTGCGCTTCGGGTCGATCAGTTGAGGCGGAAAGGTTCAAGGCGGCTCAATGGCCGCCAGTTGCCCGCAGGCGGCGGAAATGTCGGCGCCGCGGCTGGTTCTGACCAGCGTCCTGAAACCGGCTTTCGCGAGTATTCCCTTGAAAGCCTGGATGTTCGTTTCCGGCGAGCAGCGATACGGCAGGCTCGTCACCTCGTTGTAGGAAAGCAGGTTGATCCGGCAGGGGAGGTCGCGCAGTTTTTCGGCAAGGCTGTACGCATCGCTCGCTGCGTCATTGAAGTCCGCGATCAGCGCGTATTCGATGAAAACGACCTGCTTCGTGGCGGCGGCGTACTCGCGACACGCCGCCAGCAGTTCGTCGACGCCGTGGACACGGTTGACCGGCATCAAGGCGCTGCGGATCGCATCGTTCACCGAGTGGAGCGAGACCGCGAGGTTGACCCGGATGTCCCGGGCCAGGTTGCGCATTCCGGGAGGCAGGCCGCAGGTTGACACGGTGACCCGGCGCTCCGAAAAACCCTGGCCCCGATCATCCTTGAGAATGGTCAGCGCGGTGATCAGGTTGTCGTAGTTGGCCAGCGGCTCCCCCATGCCCATGAACACCAGGTTGTCGATCAGCTGCCGGGCGGTCGCCCGGACGACGCCGGATTGAATCATGTGCTCCTGCACTGCCGACGACCTGGTTGACGATTTCGGCGGGCGTCAAATTCCTCCGGAAACCCATGCCGGCGGTGAGACAGAACCGGCAGCCCATCGCGCAGCCGGCCTGCGAGGAAACGCACAGGGTGTGGCGGCCGTTGGCGGGGATCAAGCACGCTCTCGATGACGGCGCCATCGCCGAGACGAAACGCGAATTTGACGGTGCCGTCAGTCGATCGCTGCACGTTAGCGGGGTCGAGGCTGCTGATGAACGCGTGTTCTGCCAGCAGGTTGCGGATCTCTTTGTTGACGGTCTTCATCCGGGAAAAGTCACGGGTGCCTGGCCGGTGCACGAGTGCGAAGACGTGCCGAACCCGCGAAGCGGGCAGGCCCACGAGCGCGAAGAATTCCGCCAATTGGGGCTGGGTGAGATTCTTGAGATCGGTTGGTGTGGGCATGAGTGCGGCTGATTTTCCGGCCGGGAGGAGCCCAAGTCAAGAACGTGCTGCGGTCCTCCCCTCCACGCCACCCCTGCGGGGTCACGACGAATCGTCTCTCTGTTGGGCGGGGATCAACCCCGGCCCTGCGAACCACCGTGCCGATGAGACAGGATTTTCGCTGCGTCCTTGCCATATTCCCGGCAGGACCGTTTCGGAAGTGTTCTCAGGGTCCGTCGCCCAGCGAAGCGAGGGCAACGCCCCCAGCACGCGCCCTGACTTTCCGCGCACGTGCTGCCCGGGGCAGTCAGGAGCGGATTTTTGCGTCCTGGCAAGGCAGTGACGAGCGCGCGCGGAGGCGTACTGCCGGTACGCCGCACAAGCGACGCGAGGAACAACGCAGCCAGGGCGCAAAAGGCCCTCCTGAATGCCCGGGCTACACGGTCACGCGGGCGCGGCGGATGATTTGGTCGATGACGATTCCCGCCCCGAACGCCCACGCCATATTCGGCACGGCGAGCGCGATGCCCGCAATGACCAGGGCGACGAAATATTCCTCGTTGGTCTTGAGATTGCGAACGAGCGGGCACAGCTCGAGGCCGGCAAAGACGAGGAGCACGCCGAGCACGGCGTTCGGGATCGCGGCCAGCAGCGCGAAGCCGAACTGGCCGAAGGCGAGGGCCATGACGACGAGGACCAGCCCGATGAAGATCGGCGCGCCTCCGGTGCGCGCCCCGAAGCGATGGTGGGCCACGAGCCCGCCGGTGCCGTGGCACATCGGGATCGCCCCGAGCAGGCCGGCCGGGATGTTGGCGAGTCCCATCGTGAAGGCAAAGCTGGCGGCCTGGGCCCGATCGAGCCGCCGATCGCCGGGGAAGAGTTCGGCCGCGGTCGCGGCGGTCCCGACGCAGGCGTTGCCGATGGTCAGCGGGATCTGCGGCAGCACCAGGAGCACCGCGGCGGTCCAGAAATCCGCCGCCTTCGGGACGACGAGGCGCAGTTCGGTCGGTCCGAAGGCGAGCGGCGCATTGCCCAGGCCGCCGCCGAGAATGCCGACCGCGATGCCGATGCGCGAGCGCGACGAGGGCCGCCGGGAAGCGGCGGTTGTCGAGAAGCACGAGGACGAGAACGAAGACCAGGATGCCGAGCCAGAGGTTGGCGTGGTGGGCCGCGAACGGGCCCTCCCGCCCGTCGATGAACATCCTGCCGCTGACGATGAGTTCGAACCCTTTGCGCAGAAAGATCAACCCGAGGGAGAACTGGATGCCCCGGACCACCGGCGGGGTGAAGAGCCGTGCCGCAAGGTCCACGAGTCGACCGGCCCAGAGCACGAACATCACGGCGCCGAAGAGGATGCCGGCGGCGGCGATGACCGGAACGGTGACGAGCGCCGGGCTGGCGATGGCGATGGCGGCGACGGCCTTGAGCGGCTGCACGGGCACCGGCAGCCCGTAGAAGAGGCCGGTGAAGATGTAAAAGAGTCCCGAAGGCGAGCAGGACCGCGGAGGGACTCAGCCCGTTGATCAGGATCATCGCCACGACGATCGGCAAAAACGTGCCCAGGTCGCCGAAGGAGCCGGCGATTTCGAGGCGATCGAACCGCGGCCCGCGACCCGGCTCGGACGCCGTGTCGGCCTTGCTCACGGCGGCGACCGGGTGCCGGCGCATCGAGCACCTGGCGCAGCCGCGAGGCCAGCGACCAGGGGCTGAAGGGCTTTTGGAGAAACACGGCGCCGGGGTCGGCATGTTCGTGCCGCGCGATCACATCGTCCATGACGCCGGAGATGTACAGCACCCGCAGGTCCGGCCGCGTCTGCGGCGAGGCGGCGGTGCAGTTCGCCGCCGCCGAAGCCGGGCAGCACCACGTCGGTCAGCAGGAGTTCGATGCGCCCGGCGTAGCCGGCGGCGATGGCGAGCGCCTCGCGCCCCTCGCGGGCTTCGAGCACCTGGTAGCCCAGATCGCGCAACACCTCCCCCATGACGACCCGCACCGAGTCGTCGTCCTCCGCGAGCAGGACCGTCTCGCCGCCGCGCGGCAGATCGAAGGTGCTGTCCGGGGCAAACGATCCGGCGGCATCGGCGCTGAGCGCAGGGAAAAAGATGCGCACGGTGGTCCCGGAAGTCGGCGACGTCTCGACCCAGGCGTGCCCGCCGCCCTGCTGGATGATGTTGTTGATGGCAGCCGGCCCCAGGGCGAAACCGGTGAACGGCTCCCGCGTCGCGTCGTCCGGTCCGCCGAGAGCGTCCAGGTAATTCGCGGTCATGCCGGGGCCGCGGGCGCTGACCGCGAGGCAGACGTACGCCCCGGGAGCGACCGCGGTGTGGCTGAGGGTGTAGGAGGAGTCGAGTTCGATGTTGGTGGTTGCGATGGCGATCGCCCCACCCTGCGGCATGGCGTCCCGAGCGTTCACCGTCAGGTTGATGATCAATTGTTCGATCAGCGCCGGGTCGGCCATGATGCGCGGCAAGCCCGGTCCCGGTCGTGATCGAAAGCTCCGTGTCCGCACCGAGCATCCGGCGCAGCGTCTTGCCGAGTTCGGCGATGACGGTGTTGACATCGATGACGCGCGGCGAGAGCACCTGTCGGCGCGAGAACGCGAGGAGTTGCTGCGTCAGCAGCGCGGCGCGGTCGGAGGCGGCGATGATCTCCTCGAAATTTCGGCGCAGCGGGCTCTGTGCCGGCAACTTGAGCAGACCGAGATCCGCGTAGTTGGTGATCGCCGTGAGGATGTTGTTGAAATCGTGCGCCACTCCCCCGGCGAGCCGGCCGACCGCCTCCATCTTTTGCGACTGGAGAAACTGCATTTCGAGCCGGTCGTGCTCTTGCTCGCTGCGCCGGCGGTGCAGTTCGGCCCCGAGAAGGGTTGCGACCTGCACCAGGAAGGATTGCTCCAGCTGCCCGGGGGGCGAGTCCGACTCGACCAGAGCGTGCAGCACCCCCAGCACGCGACCGCGCGCGGACAGCGGCAGGATCAAGTGGGTCCCTGCACGCTTGTGGGTTGCACGGCGGGGGCTCCGCTTCGGCTGTTACGTTGAAGCACAGCAGTCGTCCCGGCAGAACCAGGGCGCGTCCGCAGAGGCAGGCGGCGGCGCTGATGTCGTTGCAGGGCGGCGACGAGGCGGAGCCGCCGATGCTGGCCGCCAAACGCAGGGAGGCCGCGTCGGCGGAGGGCACGAGGACCGAGAAAAAACGGTGTGGCGCCGGCCAGCGGATCGATGCCAGCACCACGAGCGCGCGCTGCAGCATGACGTCGTCGTCCCCGCTCTCGACGATGGTCTCGATCAGCAGTTGATACGCCGTCAGCAGGGTATCGCTGTCGATGCTGCGGTCTCCCGGCGCCGGTGTCTGATCCACAGTGCCCCATTGTAGGGATACCGACCGGTGAGACAACCGTTATTTTCTGGCGGCAGTCCGGCGCAAGCGGCCGCTATCCGCACGGTGGGCGATTCTGGTACCATGACGCCCGTTATGGGCCTTGTCGATCGGTTGAAAAGCGAGTGATCTGCCGTTCCTGTTACCGGGAGATCTCCCCGGGAGGGGTGTTCTGCCCCCACTGCGGCACGCGGATCGCAGTTGCCGACCGCGCCGGCGCCGGCTGCGATCGCCGGTTGCTGCCGGCCGGGACGGCGGTTCCTGGGACAACCCCTGGGAGGAGCGCGCCGGCCGCGGCCGCGTTGCCGCGTTTGCCGAAACCCTGCAACAGACGCTCTTTCATCCGGTTGCGTTCTTCCGCGGAACGGCACCGGATCGCGGGGCCGGCGCAGCGTTGCTCTACGCGGTGCTGGTCGGCACGCTCTCGATCGCGGTGGCTTTTCTCTGGCAGCGCGCCCTCGGCGAGCGCCTCGCCGGGGAGTTCGGCGGCAGATTTTTCGACGTCTTCGGCCGTCTGCCGGTCGTGGCGGGGTTTTCTGTGTTCCTGCCGATCGGGGTCGCGCTCGGCACCATCGTCTGGGCCGCGGTCCTTCATGTCTGCCTTGCGGTGCTCGGCGGGGCCAGGGGCACCTACACCACGACCCTCAAGGCCGTCTGTTACTCCTCGTCCGCCACGGCCTTCAACGTCTTTCCGGTCTGTGGTGCCGCGATCGGGGCCGTCTGGCAGGTGGTCGTGCAGGTGATCGGGTTGCGCGAACTGCACCGGACGTCGACGGCGCGGGCCTTCTGGGCCTGGTTCCTCCCGTTCGTGGTCGCGATCTGTCTGGCCACCACCCTGGTCTTGGCGGCGACGCTCGGTCTGTTGAAGTTCTGGCAGGAGTTCGGCGGCGGCAAATTCGAAGTCTGATCAAAGTGCCGGCCCCGCCGCGCCGGCCGAACTGTTCACGGGGAAAGAGGGGGACATGACGGAAAACTGGGGAGACTGGTCGCGAACGCATCGCTGTGGGGCTCTGCGCGCGGGGGATGCCGGCAGCGAGGTGCTGCTTGCCGGATGGGTGCACAGCCGCCGGGATCACGGCGGGGTGCTCTTCATCGACTTGCGCGATCGCGAGGGGATCACCCAGGTGGTCTTCAGCCCCGAGGCCGACGCGGCCCTGCACGAGCGGGCGACGCACCTGCGGGGCGAGTGGGTGATCGGCGTGCGCGGCCGGGTGCGACCCCGGCCGGAGGGCACGGTGAACCCGAAGATCCCGACCGGCGCCGTCGAGGTGCTCGCCGGCGAGTTGCGCGTGCTCAACCCGAGCGCGACGCCGCCGTTCCCGATCGAGGACCAGGTGACCGCGGACGAATCGATCCGCCTGCGCCACCGCTACCTCGACCTGCGGCGCCCGGCGATGGCGAAGAACCTCGTCTTTCGCTCGCGCGTCGTTTCGTTCATGCGCAGTTTCCTGACCGAACGCGGTTTCCTGGAGGTCGAGACGCCGTTTCTCACCAAAAGCACGCCGGAGGGCGCGCGCGACTACCTCGTGCCCAGCCGCGTGAACATCGGCCAGTTCTACGCGCTGCCGCAGTCGCCCCAGCTCTTCAAGCAGCTGCTGATGGTGGCCGGCGTCGACCGCTACTACCAGGTGGCCCGCTGCTTCCGCGACGAGGACCTGCGCGCCGACCGCCAGCCGGAGTTCACCCAGCTCGACCTCGAAATGTCCTTCGTGCGCCGCGAGGAGATCTTCGAGCTGATCGAGGCGATGCTCGGCGGCGTTTTCGCCGGGATCCTGGAGAAGCCGATCGCGCTGCCGCTGCCCCAGATGACCTACGCCGAGTCCCTGCTGCGCTACGGCGTCGACAACCCCGACACGCGCTTCGGTCTCGAGATCCACGCCTGCACCGACCTGGCGCGCGGCTGCGGCTTCCAGGTCTTCGCCAAGGCCGCCGCGGAGGGGCAGGTGGTCCGGGCGATCTGCGCGCCGCAGCTCGCGGAGTCGCTCTCGCGCAAGCACCTCGACGAGCTCACCGAGTTCGTGCGGCTCTTCGGGGCGAAGGGCCTGGCCTGGGTCAAGGTCGAAGCGGGCGGCTGGGCCGGGCCGATCGCCAAGTTCTTCTCGGCCGGGGACCAGACGGCGCTCAACGAGCGCTGCGGCGCCGGGCCCGGGGATGCGCTGCTCTTCCTCGCCGATCGGGAGAAGGTGGTCTGCGAGGGTCTCGGGCGGCTGCGTCTGGAACTGGCGCGGCGTTTCAACCTCATCCCCCCCGGGCTCTTCAACCTGCTCTGGATCACCGACTTCCCGCTGCTGGAGTACAACGAGGACGAGAAGCGGCTCGATGCCAAGCACCACCCGTTCACGGCGCCGATGGACGAGGACCTGCCGCTGCTCGACACCGACCCGCTGCAGGTGCGCGCCAAGGCCTACGACATCGTGCTCAACGGGCAGGAGATCGGCGGCGGCAGCCTGCGCATCTATCAGCCGGAGCTGCAGCGGCAGATGTTCCGCACGCTCAACATCGCCGACGAGGATGCCGAGGCCAAGTTCGGCTTCCTCCTCGAGGCCTTCCAGTACGGGGCGCCGCCGCACGGCGGGCTCGCTCTCGGGCTCGACCGGCTCCTGGCGATCCTCGTCGGCGCCGAGTCGATTCGCGAGGTGATCGCGTTCCCCAAGACGCAGAAGGCGACGTGCCCGCTCACCGGTGCGCCCTCGACGGTGGAGTTCAAGCAACTGCGCGAGCTGCACCTCAAGACCGACATCATCGCACCGAAGGTCTGACCGGGGCCCGTTGCGGGGAATTGCTCCCGGCGGGCGCAGCTGATGGACTGCGGCGTGCATCCCGGGGGCGACCCTTCAGGTACCGTGTGCGAATTCCCGGTCTTTTCCGCTGGCATGCCTCTTGCTCCTGTCCCGGTACCAGATGTGCGATACCTACGTGAAACGCGCAACGAGCCGTAGAGTTGCCTGGCGCCTTGGTGCAGGGGCAGGGCGAAGCGGTGGCGCGAGGGGGAGATCCACAGTGACAGGGCCCCGCAGCCCGGACGGGAACGGAAGGAATTGCATGCGATGCGACTTGATCTGTACCTGAAGCTGTCCCGGCTCGTGCCGCGGCGTACGGGTGCCAAGGAACTCTGCGACGCCGGCGAGGTGCGTGTCAACGGTCTTGGTGCAAAGGCCGGGCGCGATGTGCACGCCGGGTGACCGGATCACCTTGCTTCTGCCCACGCGTGAGATCACCGTCGAGGTGATCGCCCTGCCCGAGGGCCGGAGCGTCGCGAAAGCGGCGGCCCGAGAGCTTTTTCGCGTGATCGGGGAGCGGCGCTTCGACCTCCTCGGCAATGAGTTGCCGCCCGTTAGGGGGGAAAAACAGGTCATTGCATGATCCGGAGAACCCTCTTCAAGGGGATTAAGGGGGTGTCTCTCCTGTAAATGTCTGACGCCTCCTTTCGCGCGCCCGTGCTCGCCGTGTCGCTCGCCTTTGTCGGCGGCGTGGCTCTCGGGGCGTGGCTGCCGCAGGAGCCGGCGGCCTGGGGCTGGGCTGCAGTGGGGACGCTCGCGGTCTGGGCGGCGCTCTTTGCAGCCGGGCGGCTCGCCGCGGGGAGCCGGATCGGCCTGGCGGTCTTCGTCATCGTCGGCATTTTTCGACTCCAGGGCGACCTGGCCCCCCTGTACGCCGGCAGCGATCCCCTCGCCGAGGGGGATGCCGTCGCCGGTGGGCGTATCGCGCGTCCGGCGGAGCTTCGGGATGACCAGATGGTCCTCCATCTCGATCAGGCGCGCCTGCGCCGCAACGGGACGACCGTCCGTCCGGACCTGCCGCTCCAGATCCTCGTCCCTGCCGGCGGCGAAGAATATACCGTCGGCGATCTGGTCACGGTGCGCGGGAGGGTGCGGGCGATCCGCGGCGACCGCAATCTCGGCTGGTTCCCGGGACCGATCGCGACGCGCGGCAAGCGCTACGCGGCGCGCCTCATCGTGGGATCCGCGGCCTGGATCCGGCGGGAAGGTCACGATCCCGGCCGCGGTCCCGGCGCCGTCGTGCTGCGCTGGCGCGCAGCCGCGGACGCCTTCTGGAAGACGCAGCCCGGGGCGGCCGGGCAGATTCTCAACTCGTTGACGACGGGGGAGCGCGCCGGCATTCCCGCGGAGATTCAGGAAACGTTCCGGCGCTCCGGGTTGACCCACCTGCTCGCGATCTCCGGGATGAATGTCGGGTTTCTCGCGGCACTGGTCTTTCTCGCTGCTGCGGCGGGGTCTTTCGCTCCTGGAGTCGCTGGCGCTGCGATTGCCGATCCAGCCCGTCGCGGCGGTGCTCACGCTGCCGGCGCTCTGGTTTTTCATGCTCTTCTCGGGAAGCCAGATCCCGGTCGGGCGAGCCGTCCTTTCGAGCGCCGCCGGGCTGGCCGCCGTCATTCTCTGGCGGCGCGTGCACCCGGCGGACGCCTGGGCGCTGGCCGCCCTGGCGATCGTCGCCGGCGATCCGCGGTCGCTGTTCTCGCGTCGTTTCAACTCTCGTTCGCGGCGGTGGCCGCCCTGATGCTGGTCGCGTCCCGGGTTGTACCGGTGCTGTCGACGCCCGCTTCAGCCGGCCGCGGGTCCATGGCAACGGCTCTGCCAGGGGAGTCGGTCGCTGTTCGTGGTATCGCTCGCCGCCTCGGCGCTGACGGCCCCGCTGGTCGCCTTTCACTTTCAGCAGGTGTCACTCGTGGGGCCTCTGGCCAACCTGATCGCCGTGCCGTTCACCGGTTTCGTGGTGCTCCCGGCCGGCTGGCTGTCCCTCGCGGCGGCGGCGCTGTGGGCTCCCGCCGGGCTGCACGTCGCCGCGGCGGCCGTCTGGTCGGCGGAGCGGCTCGTGGAGATCGCCGCGTGGTTTGCCCTGCCGTCGTGGGCGGTCATCAGCACCGCCCGACCGCCGCTGCTGTTGACGCTCGCCCTGATGGCGCTGGTCTGCGCGCTGCTGCCGCGACCGACCCGCTCTCTGCAGTTCTGGTGCGTCGGCGGGTGTGCGGCGGCGGCGATCGCCGGCGGCGGCTGGGCGATCGCCACGCACCGGCAGGCAGCTGCTCGTGGCGGTGCTCGATGTCGGGCAGGGGCTGGCCACTGCCGTGCTTCTTCCCGGCGGCGGCTCGCTGCTCTACGACGCCGGCCCGCGCTGGCGCGACTACGACGCCGGCGAGCGCATCGTGGTGCCCGCGCTGCGGCGTCTGGGTCTGACGCATCTCGAGACGCTGGCGATCAGCCATCCTCATCCGGATCACGACGGCGGGGTCGGGGCGGTGCGGCGGGAGCTGGGTGTCGGCAGGACCTGGCGCGGGGAGGGCGCCCGGGCGCTGGTCCGCGGAGACCGAGTTCGCGTTGGGGCGCGGAGTCCGTGCGCTGGTCCTCAACCCGCCCCCTGACAGGCCGCAACGTCAGGAAATCCGCTGCGAACGATCGCTCACTCGCTCTCCTGGTGTCCTGGGGCGACACGGGGGTGGTTCTCACCGGGGACGCCGGACCGGCGTTGTCAGCTGGTCTCGCAGGCGCGGCCTCGCGCTTGCCCGCGCACATCGCTCTTCAGGTGCCCCACCACGGCGGCTCCCCGGCAGCCTGCCGGATCATCTCCGAGGCGCTCCGCCCCGAGGTTTCGGTGATCTCGGTCGGGCGCAACACCTACGGGCACCCGCGGCCGGAGGCCGTGGCGGCGCTCGGGATCGCCGGTCGAGTCCTGCGCACCGACCGCGACGGCGCGGTCTTCATGCGCAGCGACGGCCGTCACTGGAAGGTCCGCACCTGGCGCGAACGTGCGATCGGCCGCACCTGGTCCGAACGGGTGCACTGGCTGGTGGCGGGATGGTAGATCGATCGACTGGCACGACAGCGCAGTCTGGCCGCATGCCAGACCCGAAACCTTTCTGCTTCCTATGCAGAGGGTTCTTCGCGATAATCCGCGGGAGTGTTAGATCAGCCGGCACGGGAGCGCGGGTTCACGGACAATCTGCTACGATCATGCGTCGGACCAGCAGGAGGGAATCATGAGGAAGATACTGATTGTTGCGGCACTGGCCGTTCTGTTCCTCGTCCAGGGAGCCGCGCCGGCTCACGCCGAAAAGGCCCGAAAGCTCGGTGAAGGCGACGGCGTCTTCCGGCCGGTCGCACTCGGCGCGCTGCCCGACGTCCCGCTCCGGGACACGCTGACGCCCGAGCAGCGGACGTACCTCGGCCTCGGCGCGACCGGGGCGTTCACCGTCGGCGCCGTGCGCGGCGACCTCGTCGTCGTCGAGTTCTTCAATTCGTCCTGCTACGCCTGCGCGCTGATGGCTCCCGTCATGGACCAGGCCTGGCGCAAGGTCGACGCGCGCGCCGACCTGAAGGACCGGGTGCGCTTTGTCGGCATCGGCGTCGGCAACACGCTCGAGCAGGTGCGCGAGTTTCACGACCGCTACGACACGCCGTTCCCGATGATCGCCGACCCGGAGTTCGCGGCGTTCGACGCGCTCGGGACCGTCGAGGGCACCCCGTACCTGATGCTGCTGCGCCGCGGCTCCGACGGCGACCCTCACCGCCCGGGCGCAGGTCGGCTACATTCCGCAGGCCGACGTCGTGGTGGCCGCGATCGAGGCCGCGCTGGCGGACACCCCCCCGGTCGACGCGACGCCGCGGGAGCTGGCCGGGAGCGGCTGGCGCACGCTCAAGCCGCCGCTGACCGAGGCCGAACTCAACGCGCGCCTGATCGCCGCGGCGGCGGAGGCGGGCCTCGCCGGCGCAGCCGTCGCCCCGGTCAAGGTCTCCGCCGACGAAACCTTCTACCGCCTCACCGCCGCCGGGAAGTCGCTCTGGGCGATGGTCGCCGGCCGGGCGAAGGTCTGCAACGTCTGCCACGACATCTTCTTCATCGTGGTCTTCGACGACGGCGGGCTCGTCGTCAACCTCGCCCCGATCATCATCACCAAGTACAAGAACGTCGAGTTCGACGCGAATGACGTGGCCTTCCTGAAGGCCCGCGTCGTCGGCCGCCTGCTCTCCCGCGAGATCGTCTTCGACCCGACGGTCGACGCCGTCTCCATGGCGACGATGAGTTCCGCGCTCGTCTTCGACACGCTGCGGCGGCTGCGGGAGACCTGGGCCGGGATGGTCGGAGTCCGGGCTGGCGAAACCCTGACTGCCGTATGTATCAGCTGTAAGTGACCTTGTCAGGAATTAGCGATTATTTTGCCTTGACAGCCTCTCCGGCGCGCTTCTACAAATGATCAGCCGAGCAGTACAGCTTCCGATCCCGTCCGACCCACGCGGCCGGCCGGGACGATAGGGTCCGGGGAGCAATCGCCGGGCCTGCCAGTTTGCAAAGGAAGCCGCAGGGGGGCGCCGCACCCCCTGCGGCTTTTTTCATGCGCGGTGCCCGCGGGAAGCGGGAAAGGGAGGTGCAGCAATGGGTGTGTCGAGGAGGGACTTCCTCAAGCTGACCGGCGCCACCGCGGTGGCGGGTGCGGTCGGCGGCGCGGGCGAGGCGCAAGCCGTCGAACGCGAGAACCGTCTCGACGGCGCGACGGTCACGACCAGCATCTGCCCGTACTGCGCGGTCGGCTGCGGGATGCTCGTCTACCAGAAGGACGGCAAGGTCATCCAGGTCGAGGGCGACCCCGAGCACCCGATCAACCAGGGGGCGCTCTGCCCCAAGGGCGCCTCGCTGATGCAGCTCGTCAACAGCGACAAGCGGGTCACGAAGCCCCGCTACCGCGCCCCGGGCGCGCGCCGAGTGGAAGGAGGTCGAGTGGTCGTGGGCGCTCGACGAGATCGCCAAGCGCGTCAAGAAGGCCCGCGACGCCTCGTTCGTCGAGAAGAACGACAAGGGGCAGACCGTGAACCGCACCGAACGCCCTCGCCAGCGTCGGCAGCGCGGCGCTGGACAACGAGGAGTGCTACCTCTACCAGAAGTGGCTGCGTTCGCTCGGCCTGGTCGCCATCGAGCACCAGGCCAGGATATGACACTCCGCAACTGTAGCGGCTCTGGCAGAGTCGTTCGGTCGCGGCGCGATGACGAACCACTGGATCGACCTCAGGAACGCCGACGTCATCCTGGTCATGGGGAGCAACGCGGCGGAGAATCACCCGATCTCCTTCAAGTGGGTGCATGGAGGCCAAGGACAAGGGCGCGACGCTCATCAGCGTCGACCCGCGCTTCACCCGCACCTCCGCGCAGGCCGACATCTACGCGCCGATGCGCTCCGGCGCCGACATCGCCTTCCTCGGCGGGATGATCAACTACATCCTGCAGAACGACCTGGTCCACCGGGACTACGTCCGGCTCTACACCAACGCCACGTTCCTGGTGAACGAGGACTTCAAGATGCCCGGCGAGCTCGACGGGGTCTTCTCCGGGTACGACGCCGGACAAGCGCAAGTACGACAAGACCGCCTGGGCCTTCCAGACCGACGCCGACGGCGTCCGCCAAGAAGGACCCGTCGCTGCAGGACCCGCACTGCGTCTACCAGCTGCTGAAGAAGCACTACTCGCGCTACGACCTCGACACGGTCTCCGCGATCACCGGCACGCCGAAGGCCGACCTGCTCAAGGTCTACGAGGCCTACGCCTCCACCGGCACGCCGGACCGCGTGGCGACGATCATGTACGCCATGGGCTGGACCCAGCACACCGTCGGGACGCAGAACATCCGCGACGATGTCGATCATCCAGCTGCTGCTCGGCAACATCGGCCGGGCCGGCGGCGGCGTGAACGCGCTGCGCGGCGAGAGCAACGTCCAGGGCTCGACCGACCACTGCCTGCTCTTTCACATCATCCCCGGCTACCTCGGCCACCCCGTCGGCCTCGCTCGAGACGCTGGAGAAGTACCTCGAGGCCAAGACCCCGAAGACCAAGGAGTCCGCAGAGCGCCAACTGGTGGCAGAACTACCCGAAGTACATGGTCAGCCTGCTCAAGGCCTTCTACGGCGACGCCGCCACGAAGGAGAACGAATTCGGCTACTCGTGGCTCCCGAAGCTCGACGACGGGCCAGAACGCCTCCTGGCTCGTGATCTTCAACGAAATGCTCGCCGGCAAGTACAAGGGTTTCTTCGCCTGGGGGCAGAACCCGGCCTGCTCGGGCTCGAACGCCGGCAAGGTCCGCAAGGCGCTCGCCAAGCTGGAGTGGATGGTCAACGTCAACCTCTTCGACAACGAGACCGCCTCGTTCTGGCGCGGCCCGGGGGTGAATCCCGCCGACGTCAAGACCGAGGTCTTCATGCTGCCCTGCGCCGCCTCGATCGAGAAGGAGGGGAGCATCACCAACTCCGGCCGCTGGGCCCAGTGGCGCTACAAGGCGGTCGAGCCGCCCGGCGAGGCGCAGCCGGACGCCGAGATCATGAACGAACTGGCGCTCAAGGTCCGCGAGCTGTACGCCAAGGAGGGCGGCGCCTTCCCGGACCCGGTGCTCAAGACCGCCTGGGACTACGGCGAGAAGGTCAACACCCACGACGTGGCCCGGGAGATCAACGGGTACTGGACCGAGGACAAGGAACTCACGGACGCGAAGACCGGGAAGGTCACGGGCACCTTCAAGAAGGGCCAGCTCGTCGGCAGCTTCGCTCTGCTGCAGGCCGACGGCTCGACCTCCAGCGGCAACTGGCTCTACTGCAACTCCTACACCGACGCGGACCCGGCCAAGGGCAACAAGATGGCCCGGCGCGGCACGGAGGACCCCTCGGGGATCGGGCTCTACCTGAACTGGTCGTGGTGCTGGCCGGTGAACCGGCGCATCATCTACAACCGGGCCTCGGTCGACGAGTACGGGCGGCCCTGGGACGAGAAGAGGGCGGTCATCAAGTGGGTCGAGAGCAAGGACCCGGCGACCGGCCTGGTCATGAAGAGCCCGGAAGGAAAGACGCTGTTCAAGTGGTCCGGCGACGTGCCGGACGGCGGCTGGCCGCCGCTGCTCAACGCGGACGGCACGTCGAACCCGGCGGCGATGAAGGCCTTCATCATGAAGCCGGCCGGGGTCGCGCACATCTTCGCCACGGGGCTCAACGACGGCCCCTTCCCCGAGCACTACGAACCGCTCGAGTGCCCGATCCAGGAGAACCCGCTGTCGAAGGCCCACCGGATCAACCCGACCTCGAAGCTCTTCTCCTCCGAGCCGGGCACGGGCAACGCCGAGGACGTCTTCGAGTCCTGCAGCGTCCGCTATCCCGTTCGTCGCGACGACCTACCGCGTGACCGAACACTGGCAGACCGGCGTCATGACCCGTCACACCCCGTGGCTGCTCGAGGCGGTGCCGCAGAGCTTCCTCGAACTCAGTCACGAGCTCGCGGCGGAGAAGGGGATCGTCAACGGCGACATCCTCAAGGTCTCCTCCGCGCGCGGCGAGATCAAGTGCAAGGCCGTCGTGACCGCCCGCTTCAAGCCGTTCAAGGTCATGGGCTCGACCGTGCACCAGGTCGGCATGCCCTGGTGCTTCGGCTGGCAGTACCCGGAGGACGGCAGCGGCGGCGACAGCGCGAACCTGCTGACGCCGACCATCGGCGACGCCAACACCATGATTCCCGAGACGAAGGCCTTCATGGTCAACGTCGAGAAAGCGTAGGGGGGCTCACGACATGCCAAAGAGCGTATTGGTCGATCTGACGCGCTGCATCGGCTGCCGGGGCTGCCAGGTGGCGTGCAAGTCCTGGAACGAGCGAGGCGGTGAAGAAGACCGCCGTCACCGGGTCGTTCGACGAACCCGCCGGCGACTGAGCTCGAGTGCTACACCAAGATCCGCTTCGAGGAGACCGAGCGGGACGGGAGTGCCGGTCTGGAATTTCGTCAAGTAGCAGTGCCTGCACTGCCAGGAGCCGGCCTGCGTCTCCGTCTGCCCGGTCGGGGCGCTGCGTCAAGACCCCAGAGCGGACCGGTGACCTACGAGGTCGGAACGCTGCATCGGCTGCCGCTACTGCATGCTGGCCTGCCCCTTCCAGATCCCGAAGTACGAGTGGGAGCAAAGCGCAGCTGCCCGTCGTGCAGAAGTGCACCTTCTGCTCCGAGCGGATCAGGCCGACGGGCTGACGCCGGCCTGCATCAAGACCTGTCCGACCGGGGCGATGGTCTACGGCGAGCGCGAGGACGTCGCTGGCCGTGGCCAAGACGCGCGCTCGAGAACGGCAAGGGGCAGTACGTCCCGCACATCTACGGCGAGAAGGAGGCCGGGGGCACCTCCTGGATCTACATCTCGGCGGTGCCCTTCGCCGATCTGGGCTTCCGGACGCAGGTGCCGCTGCAGGCCCTGCCGCCGCTGACCTGGACCTACATCAGCAAGATCCCCTACGTGATCGGGCGGCGTGCTTGCGTTCGGCGCGGCCTCCTGGTACACGACACGCCGGAAAGACGTGCAGGAGAAGGAGGCGCGGCGATGAAGCAGAGCGACATCAAAACCTGGACACCCGGGACGGTTCTGCTCGTGGTGCTCATGCTGCTCGGCGGCGCCGCGGCCCTCTACCGGCTCTGCTGCCGGTCTCGGGGCGTCGACGAATCTCGGCGATTCCTTCCCCTGGGGCCTCTGGCTCGGCGTGGACATGTTCGCGGGGCGTCGCGATGGCTGCGGGCGGCTTCGTCATCGCCAGCATGGTGTACGTCTTTCACCTGGAGAAATACCGGCCGGTCGTCCGGCCGGCGATTCTCACGGCCTTCATCGGCTACCTGCTCGCGATCGTCGCGCTGGTTCTGGACATCGGGCAGCCCCAGCGGCTCTGGCACCCCGCGTTCATGTGGCAGGTCCACTCGGTGATGTGGGTGGTCGCGCATCCACGTCATCCTCTACACCACGACACTGGCCCTGGAGTTCAGCCCGATGCTCTTCGAGCGCCTGGGGATGACCGGTGCGCTCCCGCGCCGTGCACGGCTTCATCGTCCCCGTGGTCATTTTCGGAGCCCTGCTCTCCGTGCTCCACCAGTCCTCGCTCGGGGCGATCTTCCTGATCTCCGAGGGCCGGATGTCGCCGCTCTGGTACAGCCCGGAAATTCCCAAGCTCTTCCTGGTCTCCGCGGTGATGATGGGGCTCGCGATGGTGAGTTTCGAGACCATCATCAGCTCCCGGGTCTTCAAGCACGACGTGGACCCCGGCATCTTCTCCGGGCTGGCGAAGATCTCGCTGTGGGTGATCGGCTTCTACTTCATCTACAAGCTCTTCGTCCTCGCGACCGGCCCGGGCATCGGCGCCGCCTTCGCCGGCACCATGGAAGCCAACATGTATCTGCTCGAGATGGTCGTCGGCGTGGTCCTGCCCTTCGCGATGCTGCTCGGCAAGGGGGCCCGGGAGAAGATCGGGACGATTCTCACCGTGGACATCCTGGTGATCGTGGGGTCCTGCTCAACCGCCTGAACGTCAGCATCTTCTCCCTCTACCGCGACCAGGCCTCGCGGGGAGCGCAGTACTTCCCCTCGCTGGCGGAGTTCGTTCGTCTCGATCGGCCTGGTAGCGTTGGCGATCTTCCTCTTCAAGATGGCGGCGAAGCACCTGCCGCTCCTGGACTCGGGCACCGAGGCGGGGCACTAGGGCAGGATAGAACTAAAACAGTCAGGGCAACGGGGCGCCATCTCGATGGCGCCCCGTTGCTGCACTGCTGAGCAGGCTTCAGAAAACTCCCCCGGAGAGGTCATTACCCGTACAAGCAAGGTTATGTATGATTCTGATCAGGTATGTCCAGTTTAAATCCCGATATGCTGTGTCAACATACTGATTATATTAATTAAAATATATTTCACATATTTGCCCGCAATGTGATATATTATTATTGGGAAACATTCAAAAAGGAGGAATCAGTGAAAACCAGTGAGAAGATCGTAGCGTTCGTGGTGGCTGTATTCTTTGTTGGTTGCCTCGCCTTCGAGAGCAGCATGGTGATGGCGGTGGCACACGTAAAACCCTTCAGCAAGTGCACAACGTGTATGGGCACCGGCGGCGGCGGCGGGTTCTGATACAGTCTACGGAGCGTCGAACGATAATCCCGCACAGCTCTTCGAGCCCGGCGAGAGGGACATCCTCCCTCTCGCCACTTTTTTTAGGGCGCCAGCGTTTTGCTTCGTCGCGGAGTTCCTCGCTCTGACTCCGTTCATGGTACGCAGGAAGACTGGGGGACGGATAGATTCTGAGGAAAGCAACTAGAAAATTCCGAAAATGTTGTACAATTATAATATATACCGCAGAATATTTTAACTCATTGAATTTATTGCTTATATCAAAGCATGACCTCGCCGAACATCCCCTGCAGTACAATATATATATACTTAACTGATCAAGAAGCGAAGTTATCCGAGAGATCTTTCGCTTCAATATATTGATTTATTACACTAAATTGCTATTCCTGCCGTTGGCACACTTGTTGCTAACCACAAGTACCAGTAACAATTCCACAAGGAGGGGGAATATGAAAACGGGTGAGAAAATCGCAGCGTTCGTCGTGGCCGTTATTTTTGTAGGTTGTCTGATCTTTGAAGGAGGCATGGTAATGGCGGTCGCGCACGTGAAACCCTTTAGCAAGTGCACGACCTGCATGGGCACCGGCGGCGGCGGCGGGTTCTGATCAGGTAAGAGATCGCGTCCAAACCTTGCCGGACGCGGGCGAGACAGTTTCTGGCGACTGATCGCATTCCTCGCGATGGCGAGTGGGAGAGTTTCCCGCTCGCCATCTTTTTTGTCCGCCTCCACGCCGAGTGGGTGACCGATGAAAGAGTGCATCGGCAACGGAAAACATGGTACAGGTATAACCGGACACCATGAGAGGGTCGATGAAAAGAGCGCTCTGGTTCCTTCCGCTCGCCGCCGCGTGGCTGCTGCTCGCCGCAGATCCCGGCCACAGCGAGGCCGAGCCCGTAGAGCGCGACACCGCTGACGAGCGCATCCTTTCCTTCCGCAGCGAGATCACGGTGTTGCCTGACGCCTCGCTTGTCGTTCGCGAGACGATCCGGGTGCGCACGGCGCAGCGCGGGATCAGGCACGGGATCTATAGAGATTTTCCCACGCGTTTCCGAAGCTTGGAAGGGATCTGGTTCAATGTCCCCTTCAGCCTGACCGAGGTTCTGCGCGACGGGAGGCCCGAACCCTTGAAGACCAAGGACCTGGAGAACGGCATCCGGGCCTATATCGGCAATGCCGATCTGTTGCTCGATCCGGGGGAGCATACCTATACCATCGCGTACACCACCGATCGCCAACTCGGGTTCTTCAACGATCACGTCGAACTGGTCTGGAATGTGACGGGATACGAGTGGACGCTCCCCATCGACCTGGTCGAGGCCCGCGTTCTGCTGCCGCGCGGCGTCTCCGGCGTGCGCCTGACGGTCAACACCGGCCTGCGGGGATCGAAGGGCCAGGCAGCGACGGCCTCCTGGGACGACCGGGCTGGTGCCTCCTTCCGAGCGACCCGGGCTTTCCAGCCGGGCGAAGGGCTGGCGGTGATCGTGAAGTGGCCCAAGGGTTTCGTGCGGGAGCCCGCTGAGCCGCAGCTCTGGTGGTGGTACTTCCTCGGCAGCAACCGCAGCGCGATCGCCGGGCTGGCCGGGCTGCTCCTGGTGCTGACCTACTACATCCTCGTCGGGCGCCAGGTGGCTCGAGATCCGGAGCGTGGCGTTATTGTGCCGCGCGGCGAGGCGCCGGAGGGTCTCTCCCCCGCAGCCACCCGCGTCGTGCGCACGCGGAAATGCGACGAACGGGCTTTGGCGGCGACCATGGTGCAGATGGCCATCAAGGGGTATCTCGCCATCGAAGAGCGGGGCGGGAGGTTCACCCTGCGCCGTGGGGTGGCGGGCAGCGCGGTGCTTTCTCCGGAAGAGGCCCTGGTGGCGAACGAGCTGAATCTCGAGCGGGTCGAGCAGCTCGGGATCGAAAGCGCGAACCACGCGCAGGTCGCCGCCGCGGTCAACGGCTTGAAAAACTTCCTCCGGGCGTCGCTCGAGAGATTTTACCTGCTCCGCAACCGCGAGTATCTCCTCCCCGGCGTGGCGCTCTCCGTGATCGTGCTCGGTTCGACGCTGACGCTGGAGCCCGGACTGCGGTCGTTGACGAAAGGGTTGACCGCAGTACTGCTGTTTTTCTGGACGATCGCCGTCTCGCTGCTCATCGTCCAGATCGAATACCGCTGGCACGACGTGTTCCTGCATCGAGGACCGCGCCGGGACACCCTGTTCCACGCCGCGTCGATTTCGATCTTCGCGATCCCGTTCTTCATCGCGGAAATCGTCGGTCTGGGCCTGGTGATCTGGCTGGGTTCCTACAGCTACGGCGTTCTGCTCCTGGGCGTCGCGCTGCTGAACGCACATTTTCACTACCTCTTCAAGGCTCCGGCCTCCGCGGGCCGCAAACTCCACGATCTGATCGAAGGCTTCGCGATCTGGCTGACAGCGGACGCAGCGGAAGGGATGATCCAGCCCGGGTCGGAGTTGACCCCGGATCTTTACGAAAAATTCCTGCCGTACGCCATCGCGCTCGACCGCGAAGAGCAGTGGTCCCGGAAGTGTGCGGCCGTGCTCGCCCGCTGGGGTGAGGATGGTCGGGGCTATCAGCCGGCCTGGTGCCGATCCGAGTCTGTTGGTGGAGGGGGGCGGCCCGCCCTGTGCGGGGGCGGCGTCGGCGATGCGCTTTGCGTCGCGATCGCCGCTGCGGCCGTGGCACCTGATCTGAAACAGCCACCTGCCGTCAAATGGTAAGTCCGGCACCCCGGGGTGTGGCCAGGGGCCGAACACTATGCTTTGTCGGTAGGGTACAATCGACGCCACAACAACTCACCAGGGAGGGTAGGACATGCACCGTTATGCAATGTTGCTCCTGATTGCGGCTCTGGCGCTGCCCGCCGCCGCCGGCGCGCAGGGCACCGGGGAGAAACGCTACCAGATCCCGCTCGAGAACTCCCCGAGCCTCGGCCCGGCCGACGCGCCGGTCACGGTCTTCGAGTTTCTCGACTTCCAGTGACCGCACTGCCAGGCGGCCGGTCCGATCGTCAAGCAGCTCCTGGAGGCCTACAAGGGGAAGATCCGCCTCGTGATCAAGAACATGCCCTACAAGTACCGCGACTACTCGCACATCGCCGCCGAGGCCAGCCTCGCCGCCGGCGACCAGGGCAAATACTGGGAGATGCACGACCTGCTGCTGGAGCGCGGCGCGAAGCTCGATCGCGAGCGGTCTCGTGCAGATGGCCGCGAAGCTCGGGCTCGACGTCAAACGGTTTGCCGCCGACCTCGACACCATGAAGCACAAGGACCTGCTCGAGCGCGACAAGGCGCTCGCGGTGTCGATCAACCTCTACGAGACCCCGACGTACTTCATCAACGGCCGCAAGGTGGTCGGCAACCGGGATTTCGACTACCTCAAGGCGATCGTCGACGAGGAGCTCTCCCGTGCGAAAAAATAGCTGCCTGCTGATCGCTGTCTTCGACCCTGCGCGGCCCTCTGGTGCGCCGCCGCGCCCGCGCCGCCGGGATCGAGCCGCTCGGGGAGGTCCCGGTCCCGGCGTCGAACCCCCAGACGGCGGAGAAGATCGACCTCGGCCGCACCCTGTTCTTCGACCGGCGGCTCTCCGGCGACGGCACCATGAGCTGCGCCAGCTGTCACATCCCGGAGCAGGGGTTCGCCGACGGCCAGGCGATCGCGCTGAGCTACCCGACCACCCGCAATTGGCGCAACTCCCAGACGCTGGTCAACGTCGCCTACCAGAAGCTGCTCTTTCACGACGGCCGCTCCGGGAGTCTCGAGGAGCAGGCGCTCTTTCCGCTGATGTCGGCGTTCGAGATGAACCAGAACCTGGATTTCGTCGAAGAGGAGTTGCGCTCCGTGCCCGAGTACGTCGCGGCGTTCACGCGTGTTTTCGGCTCCCCGGACATCACGCGCGAGCAGGTCGCCATGGCCATCGCGGCCTTTGAACGCACGCTCGTCAGCCGCGACGCGCCGCTCGACCGCTTTCTCGCCGGCGACGAAAAGGCGCTCTCGAGCGCGGCGCAGGCCGGCCTGGCGATCTTCACCGGCAAGGGGCGCTGCAGCACCTGCCACGCCGGGGGGAACCTCGCCGACGACGGTTTCCACGCGCTGAACGTTCCCGAAAGCCCGGAGTTCGAGCGCGACCCGCGCGTGGCCGCGACGCGCCGCTTCGTGGCGAAGGTCTCCGGCTACGAGGACTATCCGCACGCTCGCGGAAGACCCGGGGCGATTTCTCGTGACCAAGAACAAAGGGACTGGAAGGCCTTTCGTACGCCGACGCTGCGCGAGATCGCGCGCACCGCACCCTACATGCACAACGGCATCTTCTCGACGCTCGAGGAGGTCATCGCCTTCGTCGACCGCGGCGGCGGGGAGGGGAACACCGCGCTCAAACCGCTCGGCCTGAGCGAGGAGGAGAAGCTGGCGTTGCGGGCGTTCCTCGTGGAAGGTCTCACGGGACCGGAGATCGAGGTTGGCTCCCCGCGCATCCCCTAGCAGGCGCCCAGGCATTGATAGGAGTCTCGCGCATAAAATTCCAAGGTTTACGTGAATATGTTAGTATCATCACGAGGATTGCGGTAAGTGAAATATTGCCGCACGAGCGGCGGAAAGATGAGGTGAGCACATGAAGAAGCTGGTTTCCCTGTTCTGTCTGGCCCTGCTCCTCGGCATGGCATCGGCCGCGCTGGCCGCCGACACCCTGCACTTCGTGATCATGTCCTCCGAGGACCCGAAGAAGGAAGGCCCGAAGTACGCCGCCCTCGCCGAGTATCTCAAGGCCGGCAGTCCCGCCGATCGGCGACATTCAACTGCGCGTCGCCAAAGACTACACCGAGGCCGCCAAGCTCTTCCAGGGCAGCGAGGTCGACGGGATGTTCTCGGGGTCGTTCGTCGCCGGCATTTTCATCAAGAAGGAAGTCGCCAAGCCGATCGCGCGACCGGTGCTCAACAACGGCGCGACGACCTACAAGGCGGTCGTCATCGCCAAGGAGGGAACGAAACCCTTCGCGGGGATCGATGATTTCCGCGGCAAGAAGGTGGCCTACACGCTGCTGGCCTCCTCGGGCGAGGCTTTCGTGCGCGGGTTGTTGCCCGCCGGCGAGAAGCCCGAAAGTATCTACACCCCGGTCCCGGCGGCGAGCCATTTGATCGCGATCAACGCGGTGCAGAGCGGCGCGGCCGACTACGCCGTCGTGAAGAACATGGTCTGGGACCCGGCCAAGTTCCCCGGCCTCGCCCTGGTCGGCGAAGACAAGGGCGAGAACCCGAACAACACGCTCATCATGTCGAATGCCGCTGCCGGCAAGCACGGGGAGGAGGTCAAGCGTCTGCTGCTCAAGATCGAGTCCGACACCGGCGCCCAGGCCGCGGAGGTGAAAAAGCTCTTCGGGATCAAGGGCTTCATCGCGACGACGAACGCGGATTTCAGCCACACCTTCGAGATCTTCGAGAAGGCGAACATCAACGCCAAAACGTTCGACTTCAAGTTCTAGAGCACGGCGCAGGCGCGCGGGCTGGGAGAGGGGAAGGCATGCGGCTCATCTACAAGATCAACCTGGCGGTCATCGGCCTGCTCCTGGTGAGCGCCTTGCTGGTCGGGGTTGTCTTCATCGCCTCCTTCCGCGACCTGCGCGCCGAGACCTACCGCTGGTTCGACGCCAGCGCAAAGAACCTCGCCGTCACCATCGGCAACCAGGCGAAGGAGTCCCTCGCCTACTTCGACTACAAGGCCATCGAAAGCGCCCTCCAGAAGAGGGTGACCGACAACCCCAACCTGCTGTATGTCAGCGTCGCCTTCGGCGATGGTCTGAAGGAGCGTCGCGAAGCCGGGGCGATCGCCGCCGGGCCGTTCCGCGCATTCGACGTCGAGATCAAGGACGACATCAAGACGATCGCCAGCGTGACCATCCACTATTCGACTTCCAGTGTCGAGAGCAAGCTCACCGCTCTGGTCTCCCGGCTCCTGATCGGTTCGGGACTGACCCTCGCCGGCCTCGTGGCGATGCTCTCCATCATCGTCGTTCGTTTCGTGAGCCGCCCGCTCGGGCTGCTGGTGCGCCACGCCGAGGTCACCGCCGGCGGCGACCTGACCGCGACGATCACGATCGCCTCGAGCGACGAATTCGGAGCCCTGGCCGGGGCCCTGAACCAGATGACGGCGAACCTGCGGGCGATGTTCGAGAAGGTCCGCACCACGTTCGGCGACCTCGAAGTCGTCTCGCGCGACATCGCCGAGGTCTCGCACCGGATCGCCGAGGGCAGCTCCGGGCAGACCGGCGCCGTCGCCACGGTCTCCTCGTCGATCGAGCAGATGAACGCCAGCATCAAATCCGTCGTCCATGAGTGTGGAAAATCTCTTTTCCCTCGCCGGCGAGAGTTCCTCCTCGATGCTCGAGATGTCGGCCTCGGTCGAGCAGGTCGCGGGCAATGCCGAGGGGCTTTCCGCCGCGGTCGAGAGCACCTCGTCCTCGATCACCGAGATGACCCTGTCGATCCGCAATGTCGCCGAGCACGTCGAGCGGCTCGCCGACCTGGTCACGAACACCTCCTCCTCGATCACCGAGATCGACTCCGTCGTCCGCGAGATCGAGCGCAACGCCGGGCAGGGGCACGAACTCACCCGCGAAGTGGCCCGCATGATGGGCGAGGAAGGTCTCGCGGCGCTGCGGCGCACCGCGGAAGGCATGGTCGCGATCCGCGATTCGGTCGGTCAGGCCGCGACGGTCGTCCGCGGTCTCGAGGCGCGGTCGCACGAAATCGGCGGCATCCTCGGCGTGATCAACGAGGTCAACGACCAGACCAACCTCCTGGCGCTCAACGCGGCCATCCTCGCCGCACAGGCCGGCGAGCACGGCCGCGGTTTCGCCGTCGTCGCGGAGGAGATCCGCGAACTCTCGGCGCGGACCGCCTCCTCGACGAAGGAGATCACCAAGCTCATCGCGAGCGTCAAGAAAGAGTCGACGCACGCGGTCGAGGCGATGGACGACGGCACGCTCCGGGTCGAGGAAGGCGTGCGCACGGTCGAGGAACTCGGCGAAACCATCCGGCGCGCCGCCGAGAACTCGGAGCAGGCCTCGGGCGCCTCGCGCGGCATCGCGCAGGCGACCACCGAGCAGTACAAGGGCATCCGCCAGATCGCGGCGTCCTCGCAGAACATCAACGAGATGTCCCAGGAGATCGCCCGGGCGACGCGCGAGCAGGCGGCCGGCGGCGCCCAGATCGTCAAGGCCGCCGAGTCGATGCGCGAACTGGCGCACCAGGTGAAAAAGGCGATGGCGGAGCAGGCAAAGGGGATTCGTCTCACCAGCCGCGCGAGCGAGGAGTCCGCCCGCCTCTCGCAACAGGTCCTCAACGCCTCGCGCGAGGAGGCCAGGGGCAGCGACCTGGTCCTCGGTTCCATCGGGTCGATCCAGGAGATCACGAACGCGAACGCCGAGGGCGTCAAGCGCCTCGATCAGATGGTGCACATCCTCGCGGCCCAGGCTGAACTGCTGAAAACGGAACTGGGCCGCTTCAAGATCAGCCTAGCCGGCGGCTCGCCCTAGCCGCGGGAGAGTTCCTTCCGATACGCAGTGAGCGCGGGTTTCACCGCAGGATACTTGAGCGCGAGGATCTCCGCCGCGAAGACCACGGCGTTCTTGACCCCCGCCTTGCCGATGGTGACCGCGGCCACGGGGATCCCGCCCGGCATCTGAACGATCGACAGCAGGGCGTCTTCGCCCCGCAGCGGCGAAGTGTCCAGCGGCACGCCGATGACCGGCAGGGTCGTCAGCGAGGCGATCACGCCGGGGAGATGGGCCGCGAAGCCCGCGCAGGCGATGATCACCTCGATGCCCTCCCGTTCGGCGCCGCGCGCGAAGGCGGCGACCTTCGCGGGCTGGCGGTGGGCGCTGGCGACCACGACGCGGTGGGCGATGCCGAAGCGTGCGAGCAGGGGCTCGACGTCGGCGAGGTAGGGCAGGTCGCTCTTGCTGCCGAGGACGATCGCGATCTTCGGTGCTTTCATGTCCATCTTCCCTTCATGATTGAAGCGATTCAGCGGCCTTCACGGATTGCTCGGTGACCGATGTCGCGGCGGTAGTGCATGCCGTCGAAGCTGATCTTGTCCACGGCGCGGTAGCTGCGGTCGATCGCCTGCTCTGATCGTCGCGCCGCGGGCGGTCACGCCCAGCACCCGGCCGCCGGCGGTGACGACCTGGCCGTCGCGCAGGGCGGTGCCGGCGTGAAAGACGACCACCCCCTCCTCGCGGCCGGCCTCCTCGAGGCCGCTGATCGGCAGTCCCGTCGGGTAGGCGCCGGGATAGCCGCCGGAGGCGAGCACGACGCAGACTGCCGCGTCGTCGTACCAGTCGACCGCCGTCGGGTCGAGGCGGCCCTCGATGCAGGCCTCGAGCACCGGCAGCAGGTCGCTCTTCATCCGGCAGAGGATCGGCTGGGCCTCGGGGTCGCCGAAGCGGGCGTTGTACTCGAGCACCTTGATGCCGGAGCTGGTGATCATCAGCCCGGCGTAGAGCACCCCGCGGTAGGGTCGGCCCTCGGCGGCCATGGCGCGCACCGTCGGCTCCATGACCGTCCGCATGACCTCCTCGTGCAAAGCCGCCGTCACGACCGGGGCCGGCGAATAGGCGCCCATGCCGCCGGTGTTCGGGCCGCGATCCCCGTCGAAGACCGCCTTGTGGTCCTGCGAGGCCGGCATCGCCACCACGGTCCGGCCGTCGGTGAAGGCGAGGAACGACGCCTCCTCCCCGACGAGGAACTCCTCGATGAGCACCCGGTCGCCGGCGGCGCCGAAGGCGCGCTGCTCCATGATGGTCACCGACGGCGGCCTCGGCCTCCTCGATGGTCCGGCAGATGACGACCCCCTTGCCGGCGGCCAGGCCGTCGGCCTTGACCACCAGCGGCGCTCCGACCTTGCGGATATAGGCGCGCGCCGCGGCGGCGTCGGTGAAGGCGCGCGCGGACGCGGTCGGGATGCCGTGGCGGCGCATGATCTCCTTGGCGAAGGTCTTGCTCCCCTCGATCTCGGCGGCGGCGCGGCTGGCGCCGAAGACCCGCAGTCCGTGCTCCTCGAACAGATCGACGATGCCGGCGGACAGCGGCGCCTCGGGACCGACGACCGTGAGGCCGATCGCATGCTCCCGGGCGAAAGCGAGCAGCCCGTGCAGATCCCCGGCCGCGATCGGCACGCAGGTGGCGACCGCTCCCATCCCGCCGTTCCCGGGGGCGCAGAACACCTCGCGGACGCGGGGGCTCTGCCGCAACTTCCAGGCCAGCGCGTGTTCGCGCCCGCCGCTGCCGACAACGAGAATTCTCATGGCTGTTTCCGGCTCCTGTATCAGTGTTTGAAGTGACGAACGCCGGTGAACACCATCGCCAGACCGTGAGCATCGGCGGCCTCGATGATCTCCCTGTCGCGCACCGAACCGCCGGGCTGGATCACCGCGGTCGCCCCCGCCGCCGCGATCTGGTCGATGCCGTCGCGGAAGGGGAAGAAGGCGTCGGAGCCGACAACCGTTCCCTGGAGCGGCAGCACGGCCTTCAAGGCGGCGATCCGGCAGGAGTCGACGCGGCTCATCTGGCCGGCGCCGACACCGGCCAGCTGCTGATCGGTGGTGAAGATGATGGCGTTCGACTTGACGTGGCGCACCATCCGCCAGGCGAAATCGAGGGCGCGGTACTCAGCGGCGCCCGGCTTGCGTTTCGTCACGATCGGGAGCTTGCGCACGTCGCGGATCTGCGCCGCGTCGAGATCCTGGACCAGATACCCGCCCGCGATGCGCTTGAGATCGTCGCGGCCGCTGCCGCGGCGCCGCCTGGAGAATGCGCAGATCCTTCCTCGAACGCAGAATCTCGAGGGCTTTGGGCGCGTAGCCGGGGGCGATGACCGCCTCGAAGAATGTCCCGGTGATCTTCCGCGCGAGCGCCGGGCTCACGAGCCGGCTGCTGCCGATCACGCCGCCGAATGCGGATATCGGGTCGCCGGCCAGCGCCAGTTCGAAGGCCAGCGCCGGATCGCTGCCGACCCCGGCGCCGCAGGGGTTGTTGTGCTTGACGATGACCGCGAAGGGGCGGCCGGAAAAGTCGCGCGCGGCGGCCCAGGCGGCCTCGAGATCGAGAAGATTGTTGAACGAAAGTTCCTTGCCGCCCAGTTGCGTCGCGCCGGCGACGCCGACGGGCGGTCCGGGCTCGCGGTAGAGGGCGGCGCTCTGGTGCGGGTTCTCCCCGTAGCGCAGATCCTGGACCTTCACGAGGGGCAGGGCGAGCGTCGGCGGGTACGCCGGCGGCGCCGGGCCCGGCTTGCCCGCGTCGGGTTGCGCCGTGGCCAGCCAGCCGGCGATCACCGAGTCGTAGTACGCCGTGTGGGCGAAGGCCTTGCGGGCGAGCGCGAAATTTGTCGCCGGCAGAACCGCGCCGCGCCGCGCGTCGAGTTCGGCGACGATCGCCGGGTAGTCCGCCGGGTCGACGACGACCGTGACATCGGCGAAGTTCTTCGCGGCGGCGCGCACCATCGTCGGTCCGCCGATGTCGATGTTCTCGATGGCGTCCTCGAAGGTGGCGTCGTCGCGGAAGGCCGCCGACTCGAACGGGTAGAGGTTCACCACCACCAGGTCGATCGGCAGGATGTCGTGGGCTTTCATCTCGCGCCTGTGGCGCGCCGAGCCGCGGCGGGCGAGGATCCCGCCGTGGATGCGGGGGACCAGGGTCTTGACCCGCCCCTCGAGGATCTCCGGCTGGCCGGTGTAGTCCGAAACCTGGACGACGGGGATGCCGGCGTCGGCGAGCGACTTTCGCGGTCCCGCCCGTCGAGAGGATCTCGACGCCGTGGCGCCGCAGGGCGGTCGCCAGCTCGAGCAGTCCGGTCTTGTCGGAGACGCTGATCAGGGCGCGGCGGATCTTTGGCATCGTCGTGCTTCCTCCCGGTTGATAGTCGAGCGCCATAGTACGGTCCGGGACCCCGGCTGCGCAAGAGCGCCGGCCGACGTCAGACGCCGGCAGCGGATGCGCGCGAGCAGAGCGTCGAGTTCGCGCGAGGCGTGCGGGCATCCGCCGGCCGCCCGCCGTAGCGGCAGGCGGCGGCCGTCGCGCCGAAGCGGCGCGCCGCCTGGCCGGCGCCGCGCGGCGAGGCGCGCGAACCGCTCGGCGTGGTCGAGCGGGCCCTCGCAGGGTTCACGGGCGGCGCCGCAGCGTGCGGCGAGCCTCTCGAAGCGGGCGATGCGCTTCGTGAGCGGGTCCGTCGCGCTGCGGCGAACAACGCCGATCGCTCCCAGGATCAGTGCCAGAATCCCGAGCGCGACGGCGAGCGGTCCGCACGGCCCGCGCGAGATTCGAGCCGCACGTCGCCCGCAGCCGCGCCGCGCCGGATTGGGCGAGCGCGAGCTGGGATTCGGCGTCGTATTGCACCACCCAGCTGTTCCAGCGCATGCGCAGGGTGTCGATCCAGAGCCGCGGCCGTCCGCCCTGGCGCGCCGCATAGGTGCTTCCGAGTTCGCCTGACGCCGGCGTCGGGTCGAATCTCACCCAGGCGCCGTCGATGATAGGCCTCGACCCAGGCGTGGGCCGAGGCCTGCGTGACGAGGTAGTAGCCCCGGCCGGCACGTAGTCGCCGCCGAGGTAGCCGCTGACCACCCGGGCCGGGATACCCTGCGCCCGCAGCATCACGGCGAGCGCCGAGGCGAAGTACTCGCAATAGCCGGTCCGATGACCGAGGAGGAACGATTCGAGCGGGTCTCCGGCGGCGGCGGGGACCTGCAGCGAGTAGGTGTAACCGCGCGAAAAATGAGCCAGGAGCCGGGCGGCGACCACGGCCGGGTCCGCGCTCGCCGCCGGCGACGCTCGCCGGCCAGGGCGCGGATCGAGTCGGGAAGCGTCGCGGGCAGCCGCAGGTTGAGCGACCGATCCTCCGGCGAGCAGCCGCTCGGTGAAGCGGTCGCTGGGGACCGAGCGTGCCGAGGTAGCGAATCCGTCGCGCCAGCGGCAGCGGCAACAGCAGCACCCGGGAGGCGCCGATCGTCTGCGTCCTCGCGCCGATCGCGGCCCCGGACGGGGTCTCCAGCAGGAAAAGCTGCCGGCTGCCGTGCGGTTCGACGAAGTAGGTGATACGCTTCCCGACTCCCGGGGTGGCGGTTGTCGCCGGACGGCTTGCGCCCGGAAATATCCCAGCGCCGTCCGTCCGTCACCTCGAGTACGGCGCCGCGCCAGTAGGGGGTCTGCGGGAGCGGTGCCGCCGTCCTCGATCTCGGCTCGAAAAGCCACCTCGCGGCTCAGCGCGACGCGACCGACGTCGCCGAGTTGCAGGTGATCGGAGATGCCGCTGATCCCCTGGGGCCGCCCGCCCAGCCCCGCCCAGAACGGGTTCACCGAGCGCGGCAGCAGGACGAAAAGCAGCAGCGTCACCGGGAGCGATGCCGCGACGAGGCCCAGCCCGACCAGGGCCAGCCGACGGAGCAGCCCGGGATCGACCGTCGTCGTCTCCTCGGAGAACGGCAGCCACAGCAGCACGAGCACGCCGCACACGAGGCCGCACGCCAGGAGAACGCCGAAGGCCAGATCCGGCTGGAGCGAGGCCGCACCGGCGATCACCAGCAGCGACACCGCGAGGATCTGGAGGTGGTCGCGACGCTCTTTCACGTCGAAGAGCTTGATCGCGAGCAGGAACGTCAGTGCGGTCAGCGACTGTTCGGCAAGCGTCTCGCGGTGCAGAGGCAGCAGGCTGGCGAAGAAGCCCGCGAGCCCGACTACCGTCAGCACGCCACCCGGGACGCGGACCAGATCCCTGAGATCCCAGAGCGCCCCCGCCGCGCCGGCTGCGGCGAGCAGGATCCAGCCGGTGCGCGGCAGCGGGGCGAGCGCGGCGGCAATCGTCGCGAGCACACACAGCGTGTAGGTGAAGGACAGGCTGAGCGAGCGCGCTTTCATCCCGTCTCACCGAAGCGCGCCAGCGCCGTCAGAAGTTTCCTGCGGTGGGTCGAACCGCAGCCCGGGGGAATCGCCCGCCCGGGCAGCACCAGGCCGACGCTCCGGCCGCGCCGCAGTCCCGCTCGCACCAGCCAGGCCAGCTGCCCGAGGCGCTCCTCCGCTCCGGGACCCGGCATGGCGTCGAAGCGGTAGACCGCCGTCGGGGCGCCGGCGGATTCGAACTCCTTGGACTGCAACCGGCGCAGCCGCAGCCAACTCGACCACTGGACGCGCGAGAAGCTGTCTCCGGGAACGTAGTCCCGCAGTCCACGGTAGTCGCCGCCGACCCCGAGTTCTCGCCGCGCCGCCAGATCACCTTCGCGCTCGGCTGCTTCGGCCATCTCCCACGGAACGGCGAGCGGAGACGGATACACCAGGCAGCGCCCGGGGGAGCGCACGAATCCGCCGCGGCGGATCAGGCCGAACGGGAACTCGGAGGTCACCGCGAGCGCCGGCCACGGGTGCTCGCCACGCGTCGGGAAGGTCAGGGGCAGCTCGAGCTCCGCGTGTTCTCCGGGCGGGATTTCGAGAAGGGTGCCGGCGGGAAGATCCGGCTTTTCGCCGAGAGCCAGAAGGAACGCCGGCAGCCGCCGCCGGCGGTTGACGAGTTCGGCGCGGACCGAAACGGGTCGGCCGGCCCAGGCCTCCTCGGGTGCGATCAGGCGCACACCGACCCGCCGCAGGTTGTGATGACCGAGAAGCCCCGAGAGCGCGGTTGCGGCGAGCAGGCTGGCGACGACCAGGTAGAGCAGGTTGTTGCCGGAGTTCACGGCGACGATGCCGGCGCCGAGCACCAGGGCGATCGCGAGGGCGCCGGTCGTGGTCGGGCGAATGTGCAGTTTCCCCGCCGTGACTTCGGCGTGGGCGCCCGTGGGAGGCGTCACCATCGGCTCGCTCCTGTGCCAAAGCGCTCCCCCCTGAAGGAGTGATGCCGGCCTCAGCGGATGGGGGTGGCGCGGACGAGATCCCTGACGAGGGAGGCGCGGTCGACCTTTTCGAAATCGCCGCGCGGCAGGATGCGGTGCGCGATGACCGCTGCGGCCACGCCCTGCACGTCCTCGGGAACGCAGTAGTCGCGGCCGTCCAGCAGCGCGAGGGCCTTGGCGGCGCCGACCCAGTGCTCCGCCCCGCGCGGCGAGATTCCCACGAGGAGGCGATCCGACTGGCGGGAGGCGGCGGTGAGGTCCAGCACGTACTCGATGATCGCCGGCGCGACCTTCACGCCGCCGGCCAGGTCCTGAAGCCCCGCCAGTTCGTGCGGCTCGATCACCGCCCCGGCGCGGTCGAGCCGGGCGCGGGTGTCCAGATCGGCGAGGAGGGAGCGCTCGGCGTCGCGCCCCGGATACCCCATCCGCAGCGTCATCATGAAGCGATCCATCTGGGACTCGGGAAGCGGGAACGTGCCGTAGTGCTCGATCGGGTTTTGCGTGGCGATGACGAAAAACGGGGCCGGCAACGCATGGGTTCGTCCCTCGACCGAAACCTGGCCTTCGGCCATCGCCTCGAGCAGCGCGCTCTGGGTCCGCGGCGTGGCCCGGTTGATCTCGTCGGCCAGGACCACCTGGTGGAAGACCGGGCCGGGCCTGAAGGTCAGCGAACCGGCGGCAACGTCGATCACCGAGACCCCGACGATGTCGGACGGCAGCAGATCGGAGGTGAACTGGATGCGACCGAAGTCCAGACCGAGCACGCGGGCCAGCGCGAGGGCGAGCGTCGTCTTCCCGACTCCCGGGAGATCCTCGAGCAGCAGGTGACCCCGGGCGAGGAGGCAGGCGAGTGCGAGGCGCACGACGTCCTCCTTGCCCCGCACGATGGCGTTGATGGCGCCGAGTACACGGTCGATGCGGACGTTGGTTGCCACGGGGGTATCGTACCATCATCCACTTGCATTTTCAGCAGCGCTCGGCTAGGGTAACGCGCGTTTAAATCGTTGTGCCGGCGGAGGCGCTTCGCCGGCAGGAGCGGATGGTGTGTTCGTGGACACAGGCAAGGAGGAACGAACATGGCGGTGACGAAAGTTTGGATCGAAGAGGGGTGCACGGTGTGCGGCGTTTGTTCGGATCTGGCGCCCGATGTCTTCGCCCAGGGCGACGACACCAGCACGGTGATCGCCGGCGCGAACCTGGCCGCGAATTCCGATGCGATCATCGACGCGGCGCGCAACTGCCCCGTCGAAATCATCAAGTTCGAGGAGTAGTCCCTCCTTCGTTGCGGGGCAGGTGGCCATGCCTGGCGATCTGCCCCGCACCCCATCCTGCAGGCGCGGTTTGGCGACCCGACGGACGACGGTCCGGTGCGTTCGTCCTGGCCCTGGGTTCGATCGCTCTCCTTGCCGGGGCTCTCGCGGCTGCGGACCCGCGGCCGGTGCCGGGAACCGTGGTTCCCGCTTCGGCTCTCAGGGAACTCGCCGACCTGCGGCGGATCACCGAATGCCTGCGCGCGCCTACCGACGACAGCGGGCGGGAACGGGCAGTTCCAGGGGCGGCAGATCGCTCGAGATCGAGGGGTACGAGCGCGGCGGCGACGCACCCGGCGCCTTGCGCGATCGCGCCGTTGTCGATCAGGCCGCCGGTCGGATCGTCTCCTATGTCTGCTTCGCCAACGCCAGCGCGCGCACGAGCGGCGAGGCGATCCTCTCGCTGGCCGCGGTCTCGAGCCGCGCCGACAATCTGGTGCGCGCCTTGCTCCCGGGATCGAACCTCGGGCTCGAGAGCGTCGAGCGCTACCGGGCGGGCGGGACGGAGAGCATTTACTACGAGGCGCGCTATGCGTCGACAGCGGGCGAGTCCCCCTTTCTCGAACCGCCGGTTCGGCTGCTGCTCAACGCCAGCACGGGTGGTTTCTTCCGGCTGGACGTCGACCCCGACTGGTTCGCTCCCCCCGAGCCGCCGCGAGTCCGGATCACGCGAAAGGCGGCCGAGCGGGTCGCGTCGATCGTGCTGCGGGGCCGCGATCTCGCACCGGCGTTCGGCACGGGGGCGGTCTTCGGGAAGGTTGCCGCAGCCGAGCTGTTCACGGTCCACCCCAACGGGAGTTATGGTTTTATTCCGGACGATGCGCAAGCCCGGGCGCGGGTGGCCTGGGTCGTCCCCTTCCGGGTCGATGGCGGCGACGCCGCCGGACTCCACAGCCTCTTCGTCGACGCGGCCACGGGTCGAATCCTCGGCGGGGTGTTGGGTCCGTCGGCCGGCCAACCGCCTCGTTGAAGCGGGACGACGGCGCGGGGTTCGTCTTGGATTCAGGTTCGTCCTGGATTCATTGACAAGAGACCGGCATTCCCTACACTGTCACGGATGAAGCGAAACGGATCGATTCTCGTAACCGGGGCGGCTGGTTTCGGCGGCAGCCACCTCGTCGAACATCTGCTCGCGCAGGGCGAGCAGGTCGTGGCCCTCGATCACCCGCTGGCGCGACCGGAACACCTCGAAACGGTTCGTGACCGCATCGACTACCTGGCCTGCGATCTGGCCGACGGCGACGCCGAGGCGATCAGGGGTGCTCTCGGCGGACGGGAGTTCAAGGAGGTGTATCATCTGGCGGGGCTGGCGAGCGTGCGTCGTTCCTTCGGCGAGCTGCGCCGCACGCTCGAGGTGAACGCGCTGGCCACCCTCAACCTCCTCGGCGCGTTGCTGCGCCAGGGGACGCCGCCGCGCCTGCTGCTCGTGGGTTCGGCCGAGCAGTACGGGATCGGCCCGGCGCGGGAGACCGGGTTCACCGAGGATGCCGCCCAGCAACCGGTGAGTCCGTACGCCCTGAGCAAGGTCTGGCAGGAGACGCTCGGGTGTTTCTACAGCCGCACCGAGCGCTGGCCGATCCTGATGACCCGCACCTTCAACCACACCGGGCCGCGCCAGGGCCCGGACTTCGTCTGCGCGGACTTTGCGCGGCAGATCGCCCGCATCGAATTGCGGCTCGACGAACCGGTGCTGCGCGTGGGCAATCTCGATGCGGCTCGCGACTTTCTCGACGTCCGCGACGTGGTCGCCGCCTATCGACTGGTGCTCCAGCGCGGCGCCGCCGGGTCGGTCTTCAACGTCTGTTCCGGGCGGGTGTGGCGCATCGCCGACCTGCTGCAGATTCTCCTGGGGCACGCGGTCGTCAAGATCAAGGTCGAAGTCGAGATCGCGCGGCACCGCCCGATCGACATTCCCGTGTTGCTTGGCGACCCGGGCCGGCTCATCCGGGAAACGGGCTGGCAGGCGCAGCGCGCCATGGAGGCCACGCTGAACGACCTGCTCGAGTATTGGCGCGAACGCGTCGCGACGGAGCACGCACAACTCCATCGCTGACGGGCGCTGACCGACCGTCGACAACGAGACAGTGCTCAAGCCCCCAGCTCTCTGCTAGCGGTTGCGGTCGAGGACGTCGGCGACGGCGCGGACCTTGGCGCCGGCGGTACGGTATTCCCCGGGAAGACCGGCCAGTGCCCGGCCGGCGGCCTCCTGCGAATCGAAGGCGCCGAGGCAGATGCGGTAACAGACTCGCCCGTCGACCTTCTTGGCGACCAGATACAGTTCCTGCGGGGCGAGCGAACGCTGTGCTTCCTTGATCGTGTCGTGCTGGCAGGCGGTCAGAAGCTGCAGGGTGAACGCGCCGCGGTGCTCCTCGGCGAGGAGCGTTTCCCAGATGGCGGCGGCTCCGTCGAGATCGCCGGCGCGGAAGATTTCCAGTCCGCTGCGGTAGCGGTCAGCTCCACTCGCACCGGAGGGAACCCCTGCGGGACGTGGCGCGAGGCTTCCGGCCGCGGAGGGCCGGTGCTGGAAGGTGCCGCGGGAGCGGGTGCGGGCGCCGGGACAGCGGTCTGCGCGATCGGCGCAGGCGCGGGAGCCGGCGTCGCGACAACTGGTGCCACCGCCGCTGGTGCGGGCCGCTTGACCGTCGGCTTGACCGGGGGCGGGGGCGGCTCGCTCCCGCTCATCCACCACCACCCGGCGAAGCCGATGATCCCGGCGGCGGCGAGTGAGCCGATGGCGATGCCAACGATGCGGGGAACGTGAAATCGACGACCGGAATGCTTCGCTGCGGCGCGTCGGGATGATTTGCGCTCGTCGGCCGCGACGGGCGGTTCGTCCTGATGGTCGAAGGTCGTGTCCGGGTCGAAGGAGCCGAACGCTCCCGGCCCGGACTCTGCCTCGAAGGGATAGCCTCCGGGCGACTCCATGGTGCCGGGATCGAACTCCGACACCCGGTTCGCCCGGGGAACCGTACTCGGCGCCGAGCGGCGGCAGGTTCAGGGAGAACTCCGCGAGGTCTTGCTGCGCTCCAGGTGCTCCAGCGCTGCAGCCGCTGCAGAATCGGGCTCCGGGAGGGGCGCGGAGTCGCTGTCATCGTCAAGGATGAATCCGGAGCCCTCAACCTGGAAGGGCTCCGCGTCCGTTGCCGCGGTTCCCCCACGCGCGAGGGTGAGCAATCCAAGACAGGTGAGGGCGTACAGCAGCCGGCGGGCCTGGTCGGGGTCGACCGAGCTGTCGCCGAGGGCTTCGGCGACGGTCCGTCCCGGACGACACTGCTCGAGCAACTGGAGCGCCTCGGGGCTGAGGTAGCGGGCATCGCCGGGCGATACGGGGCCGGGCCCGCAGACGGCATCGTCCGGGGCGGCGTCGAACACCACGGCCTGGCCGAGAAGACCAACGCCTTTGAAAATCAACGAGTGCGCCGGGACCTTGAGCAGGAAAAGCTCCCGCGGCGGATCGCTCTCGTGGAAGCCGTAGTCGCCGTCCTCCCAACGGAAGAGATCGTAGCAGAGGTTGACGAAGCGGGATTTCACGCCCCAGTTGAGCGTTTCTTTCGCCAGGACATCCGTGCTGCCGAGCGCCTCGCGCGTCTCGGGCAGGTCGGCGATACGGCGCGCGTCATCGTCGCTGATCTTGCCGTGCTCGAGGAGGAACTGGGCGAGGTGATCCTGCGGATCGTCGGAGACGACCGCGACGGGATTGCCGCCGAGAAACCAGACGGTGCGGCGGCGATTGCCGCTTTCGAGGATCAACTCGCCGGTGCGGCTTTCCTGAAAGATCAGGCCGGAGAGTTCGGCAAAGGGGTGGTCTTCCAGACGCCCGGCACTGAGAAGATCGCTCATGTTTATTCCTCCTGAATACGAACATATAGCACAGCGGCGGCGTCCTGAGAAGTCCTGGCCGGCGTGGAAAGCGACGTTTTCGCCTTTTCCGGATTGTGGTATAAATAACCAGAGTGCGTTTGAGATGCCGGCGCTGTCGCGTTTGTTCGCGAGCGACGGGTTGATACGGTTGCGGGGATGTGCAGTCAACCGGCCTGGATGCGAGAGGGAGGGGAGTGTGAAGAAAATACTCGTGGTCGACGATTCGGTCACCATGCGCCAGCTGATCAAGATGGTGCTCATGAAGCACCTGCCCTGCCAGATCACCGAGGCGCAGGACGGGCTGGACGCGCTGGCCAAGCTCAAGGAAGGCACCTTCGATCTGATCGTCACCGACGTGAACATGCCGCGCATGGACGGGCTGGGTCTGGTGCGCTCGGTGCGCGAAGTGCTCAAATTGACCGTGCCGATCATCATCGTGACCACCAAGGGCGCCGAGGCGGATCGCGACACGGGCCTCAAGCTCGGCGCGAACGCCTACCTCACCAAGCCCATCAACGGCCTTCAGGTCAGCAAGACGGTGAGCCAGCTCCTCGGCTGATCTCATGCAGCAGCCGAGCGACGAGGAACTGCTCAAGGAGCTGGCCGCCCGGGTCGAGGAGAAGAACCGCGCGCTCTTCGATCTGCGGATGACCACCAGGCGCCTCGAGGACGTCAACCGCCGGCTGGTCGAGTCCGAAGCCCTCAAGGGGCATTTCCTCTCCAATATCCGCAACGAAATCAACAACCCGCTCGCCGTCATCATCGCGATGGCCGGCGAGATCAACGCCGGCATCGCCCGGGATCCGGCCGAGTGCCGCACCCTGGCCGCGGCCATCCAGGGCGAGGCGTTCACGCTGGACTTCCAGATGCGCAACATTTTCTGCGCCGCGGAAATCGAGGCCGGTGAGGCAATCCCGACAGCGGCGCAGGTCGATCTGCGCGCGCTCGTCGAGGCGACCGTGACGTCGTTCGGCCCGCTCGCCGCCGCACGCGGCGTGGAGCTGCGCACGAGCTGGGAGGAAGAGCCGGGCGTCGAGTCGCTGTTCACCACCGACCCGGCCAAGCTGCAGCTGATCCTGGCGAATCTGCTGTCCAACGCGTTGAAATTCGGCGGCGCGAGCGCCCCCGTGCAGGTGGCCGTGCAGCGCGGGGCCGGCGAACTGCGCTTGAGCGTCGAGGACCGGGGGATCGGCATCGATCCGGCCGACCACGCCGCGATCTTCGAGCGTTTCCGCCAGCTCGAGGGCGGACTGGCCAAGGGGTACGCCGGCCACGGGCTCGGTCTGAGCATCGTCAAGGCGCTGCTCGAACTGCTCGGGGGAGCCATCACCGTCGACAGCGCCGCCGGTCGGGGCAGCCGCTTCACGGCGCTGATACCGGAAACCAGCGGCGCGGGGGGCGAGGATGTCTTCGCCGACGCAGGCAACGAATTCTTCTTCGACGCTTGAGCCCGCGGTCCTCTACCTGCCGCCGGGGCTGCTCTACGCCGCGGCGACCCCCGGCGCGGTGACCACCGTGCTCGGCTCGTGCGTCGCGGTCTGCCTTTTCGACCCCACGCTGCGGGCCGGGGGCATCAACCACTACCTGCTGCCCTACTGGAACGGCGACGGCCTCGCGTCGCCCAAGTACGCGAACATCGCCCTGCCGAAACTCCTCGAAAAAATGCTCGACCTCGGGTGTCGCCGGCAGAACCTGCGGGCCAAGCTCTTCGGCGGCGGCGCCGTCTTCCAGCAGATCGGCGGGTTGTTCGGCGTCGGCGAGCGCAACATCCAGTTCGCAGAGCAGTACCTGGCCGACGCGGGGATACCCGTCGTCGCCCGCGACGTGGGGGAGGGGTTCACGCGCAAGGTGATCTTTCGCGTTCACACGGGCGAGGCGCTCGTCCGCCGGCTCAAGGCGCAGGAGTCCGGCACCGGCAACGGGAGGTGAGAGATGGGAAAGACGGTACTGGTGGTCGACGATTCATCGGCGATGCGCGCGCTGCTCGGTGTCGCGCTGCGCTCGGCGGGTTACGCGGTGGTGGAGGCCCGGGATGGTCGCGATGCGCTGGAGAAGTTCACCGCCGGTCCGGTGGACCTCATCGTCAGCGACTGCATCATGCCGGTCATGGACGGGATCTCGTTCGTCCGCGAAGTAAAGAAAGACCCGGTTCTGGGCAAGATCCCGATCATCATGCTGACGACCGAGTCCCAGGAGGCGCAGATCCAGGAGGGGCGGGCGCTGGGCGTGCAGGCCTGGATCGTCAAGCCGTTCAAGCCGGAGAAGTTCATCGAGGCCGTGCAGCGCGTCATATCCGCCGCGGTGTCCTGAGGTGGGACCCCGTCGTGCTTCCTGCCGGAGACGAAAAGCCGGTGCCGCTCCGGGATGACCTGCTGCCGTTCGTTGCTGAAATGTCCAGCGAACGCGTCGTGGTCCTCGACGGCGAGCTGGCACTCGTCTTCAAGAACGACAAGGCTGGAAAATTTCTCGACCGCTACCCGCTCCCCGAGGAGATCCTCCCGCTGGCACGGAAGATCCTCACGGCGATCGCATCCGGGAAAGCCGCCGAGATGTTTCCCGGCCAGATCAGCTTCCACAAGGAAATCGGCGGGAGAAACTGGCTGTTCAGGATCGTGTTTCGCGAGGGCGAACAGCCGTTGGTCGGCATCTATTTCAACGACGAGACCGTCTCGGGCAGGTTCGACATGAATGCCCTGCGCACGCAGTACCACCTGACACGCCGGGAGTCGGACGTGCTCAGGCACCTGCTCGACGGCGCGAAAAATCTCGAAATCGCCGAGGAACTCGCCATCACCGAACAGACCGTGAAGGATTACCTGAGCAGCATCTACCGCAAGGTCGGCGTTCCCGACCGCTTTGCATTGCTCAGGTTGCTCGTCCTCGGATCCCAGCGTGACCACCCTACCTGCGTAGGGTGGTCGCCGTTTCCATAAATCAGGTACATGCGGTAAGAAATGGCACAAGCCGCAATCAGGAATGCCGGTTTGAGCCAACAGCGGGGAGAGGGAAAGACATGCAATCTTTACGGGGAGGAAATGATCATGCATTGCCGGAAATCTATCGCGATCACGGTTGCCGTTGCCACGCTTCTCGGGGGAGTCCTGTCTGCGCACGCCGAGGAGTTGAAGATCGCCATCACCCAGGCCTCGGCCGGCGATGCGCGAAAATACCAGCCGCTTCTCGCCTACCTCGCGAAGCAGGGTGTCGACGCCAAATTCGTCTCGACGCCTGATTATTCATCATCGGCGAAACTCTTTTCGACGGGTGGCGTGGACGCGATGTTCGGCGGCTCGGGCATCGCCGGGACCATGATCATGAAGAATCTCGCCGACCCGCTCGTGCGCCCGGTGACGAACAGCGGTTCGAGCAGTTACCATGCGGTGGTCGTCGCCCCCAAGGGCGGCGTCGCGTTCACCGGTAATGCCGCCTACTTCAGCGGGAAGCGGGTCATCTTCGCTCCGCTGGCGTCGGCAGGCGAGTTCTACTTCTATTCGCTCGGCCCCTCGACGGCCAAGGAGATCCTCAAGGCCGCGAACCACGGAGCGGCCATGGACGGGGTCGGCCGGGGGTCGCCGATATCGCCGTCGTGAAGAACCACGTCTGGGAGGCTGAAAAGTCGAAGTACCCCCAGCTCGAGAAAGTCGGCGAGGACAACGCGGAAAATCCTGACGGCACCCTCATCATCTCGAAGAAAACGGCCCCGGCGACCGCCAAGAAGATCGCCGACATCCTGCTCGGCATCAAGGGCGACAGCGCCCCCGAGGCGACGGCGGCGAAGGATTCCCTGAAGATCCGGGAGTTCATACCCACGAGCGTCGCCGACTTTGCGCACACCATCGACCTGATCAAGAAATCGGGGCTCGAGAGCGGATTCGGCTTCTAGGGCAGCACGGCACACGGTGACGAAGGGTATCGGCATGGTTGGGATCCGTTTCCGCTCGATTTCCGCGCGCCTGCTGTTCACCACGATCGTCCTGGTGGTCGTGCTGTTCGGCGGTCTGGGCATTGTCATCGCCCGGAAAAATGCCGGCGCCATCCAGAACGCGCTCGATCTGAAGATCGACTCCCTGACACAGTTGACCGCGCACGTCGGCCAGGGGTACCTTGAGAACTACAATTTCCAGGGACTCGACAGGCTGATCGAAAACGTGCTGCGCGACCCGGACTCGAGGTTCGCCTCCTTCTACAACGAAGAGAACAAGCTGGTCAGCAAAGACCCCGAGCCCGAGAACGTCGACAGGCTGATCGTCATCGAGCGCAAGATCGCCGACGCCGAGGAGCGGCCGCTCGGCACGCTGAAGATCGGCTTCAGCCGCGCGGCCGTTGACGAAAACCTGCGCGCGAACCTCTACCTCGTGACCGGGGGGACGTTGCTCGCCATTGCGCTGTTCATCGTCGGCGTGATCATCGTCGTGCGGGGGATCACGCGGCCGCTCGTGCTGTGCCTCGCCGACACCGAACGGATCGCGGGGGGGGATCTCACCGTGGAGCCACGCTCAGGCCGGGACGACGAGGTGGGACGCCTGATGACGGCTCTCCAGCAGATGGTGGAGAAGCTCCGCGCGGTCGTCGGTGACGTGAAGCAGGCCTCGGACAACGTGGCGGCGGGGTCGCAGGAGCTCTCCTCGAGCGCGGAGGAGATGAGCCAGGGCGCCAGTCGAGCAGGCGGGGTCGGTCGAGGAGGTCTCGGCCTCGATGGAGGAGATGGTCTCGAACATCCAGCAGAACGCGGACAACGCGCAGCAGACCGAGAAGATCGCGCAGAAGGCGGCCGAGGACGCGCGCGAGGGGGGCAAGGCGGTCGTCGCAGACGGTCGCGGCGATGAAGGAGATCGCCGGCAAGATCACGATCATCGAGGAGATCGCGCGGCAGACGAACCTGCTGGCGCTCAACGCGGCGATCGAGGCGGCGCGGGCCGGGGAGCACGGTCGGGGGTTCGCGGTGGTGGCGAGCGAGGTGCGCAAGCTCGCCGAGCGCTCGCAGACGGCGGCCGGGGAGATCAGCAAGCTCTCGGGCACGAGCGTGCAGGTGGCCGAGCAGGCGGGGACGATGCTGGCGAAGCTGGTGCCGGACATCCAGCGCACGGCGGAGCTGGTGCTGGAGATCAACGGCTCGAGCAAGGAGCAGAACGAGGGCGCCGGCGCAGGTGAACAAGGCGATCCAGCAGCTCGACCAGGTGGTGCAGCAGAACGCGAGCGCCGCCGAGGAGATGTCGAGCACGGCCGAGGAGCTCTCGAGCCAGGCGGAGCACCTGCAGTCGATCATGGAGTTCTTCAAGGTCGACGGCGTCCGCGGGCAGCGGGACGGTTCAGCAGGCGTTCCAGAAGTCGCAGGTGGCGCACCTCGATGGGCCCAAGGCGCCCGCGCCGCGCCGCGCCGCGCTGCACGCGGCTCCCGGGCACGGCCCGGCCCGGAGCGAAGGCCGGCGGGGTGGCGCTCGACATGGGCAGGGGCGGCCGGGACGCCGAAGACGCCGAGTTCGAGAAGTACTAGGGGGCCGAGTCATGGCAACGACAGCGGTGGAGCAGGCGGCGCAGTACCTGACCTTCCAGCTCGCCGAGGAGGTCTTCGCGCTGGAGATCACGCAGGTGCGCGAGGTGCTCGATTACACGGCGATCACGCGGGTGCCGCGGATGCCGGCGTTCATGCGCGGGGTGATCAACCTGCGCGGCTCGGTGGTGCCGGTGGTGGACCTGCGACTGAAGTTCGGCATGAGCGCGACCGAGCGCACCCTGAACACCTGCATCATCATCGCGGAGGTAACGATCGAGGGGGAGCGCACGCTGCTGGGCGCGCTGGCGGACTCGGTGCAGGAGGTGATCGACCTCGATGCGGGGCAGATCGAACCGCCGCCGCGCCTCGGCACGAGCATCCACACGGAGTTCATCCGCGGGATGGGCAAGCGCGACGAGCACTTCGTGATCATCCTCGACGTCGACCGGGTCTTTTCCTCGGACGAACTGTCGCTCGTACAGGGCGCCGGGGAGGCGTCGCCCGCCGCCGGCTGAGGAGGCAAAAAAATCAGCCCAGGGTCTCCGGCAGGTAGCCGATCCGGAGGCAGCCCCAGTGCCGTCCGCCGATCACGATCGGCGTCGCGACGTCGACCACGAGTTCGCCGCCGGCCGCGATCGGTCTCCTGAAGGCCTGGCCGATGATCCGATCCGACCGCGCGCCGCGCTGTGACACCGGGTCTTTCATGATGACGCCGGTGCGGGCGGGCATCAGGTGCACCGGCATGAAACCGTTGCGGTCCATGGTCACGACGTAGATGATGCTCTTGTGCCCGCCGCTCCAGGCGGTGAGCTTCGGCAGCACCTCGGCCCGGAAATAGTCCGAGGCCCCGGAGGCGTACCGTTCGCCGTCGACCGGCACGTAATGCTCGTCGAACAAGTCCTCGATGCGGAGTGCGCCGGCGCCGATATCTCGAGCCAGGTTGTCCGTGAATTCACGGGCAGCGGCGTCGAGCAGGTCGTCGATCCGCCGGTCCGTTTCCGACGTCCGGAAGGCGCAGAGCCGCGAATACATGTCCAGGGTGCCGCGCGCGACGGCCTCCCCGGAGTCGGTGATGCGCTCCGCGAGCAGTCGGGCCTGGGTTGCGTGCGCGGAGACTTCCTCCATATTCGCGGCGACCTCATGAGCGATCTTCGCCGCCTTCGAGGTGATCTGGCGCAGCGACCGGTCGGTGCTCTCGGCCTTCCCGATGGTCTCGGTGACGCTCCGGAGCGTGGCCTCCATGTTGCCCAGCGAGTTCTCGGCCTGCTCCCTGATCGTGTCGATGGTTCCGGCAATCTCCTGCGTGTATTGCGACGTCCTGTCGGCCAGCTTTCTGACCTCGCCGGCAACGACGGCGAAGCCGCGGCCCTTCTCGCCGGCGCGCGCGGCCTCGATGGCGGCGTTGAGCGCCAGGAGGTTCGTCTGCCGGGCGATTTCGTTGATGACGCCGACGAACCCGGAGATCTTCCCGGAAGCCTCCGAGAGCGCCTTGTTCGTTTCCGCCCAGGTGGAGATCTGGAGTGCGAGCCGCCGGACGCTCTCCACGGAGGATTCGGCCCTCGCCAACTCGCCGCGGGACTTCAGGGCACGCTCCGACTGCCGCCCGGGGGTAGCCGCCTCGCTGACCGTGAGGGCGATCTCCTCGACGGTGGCGGACATCTCGCTCATGGCCGCCCCCACCTGCGCGGCGAGGCGCTCGGTTCTGTCGGCGGTCTCCACCATCTCCCCGGCGTCCCGCTTCACAAGGTCCGACAACCTCGTCTGAGCCAATCCGCTCGAGAAGAGATGCTTGATGGAGGACCCGACTTCGTCGAGCAAGGCGTTCATGGTTCGCACGATGCCGGAACTCACACCGAACAGGCCGCGCTTCAAGATCCGCAGGTCAAGGTCCGGTCTGCCGGTCCGGGCCCCGCCGGTGTCGCCGCGCGAGTGGTTCGCGCGTGTCATTGCCGGTACGCCGGTCGAACCGGGGGCAGGGAGGAGTTGTGGTCGGACAGCCGCGCGAGTTGCTCTTCCAGGTGGTGGCTCGTGAGCAGGCCGCTGCGCACGAAAAGGCTCCCGAGCGGCTCCTGGCGCGACTGCTGAAACGTGAGCACGATGCGGACCTGCAGCGGCGTGAGCAGCCGCAGGCGCTGTGCGGTTTCCCCGATCCGCTCCGACGGCAGTCGCCGCTCGAGCATGGTTTGCACCTGGAGCTCCCCGAGATAGTTCCAGCGCCGGACGATTTCGCAGAACCGCTCGCGCTGGCGGCGCTGGGACACGAGCGTCTCGATCAGGGCGGAATACGTGATGACGCGGGAGTGATAGAGAAACTCGCCGAGACGCAGGCGCCTCCGGGGGATGGCGACGTCCGCCCGGCGATCTCCCTGGCGATGCGCTGCGGGTCGTGGGGGCCGGGGGCCCTGCTGCGGCCGCTGGCCGGACCGGTGCGAGCCGGGTCCTGGTGCACGCGCGGCGGCCGGATTGCGGCGCAGGCCGCGGCGTCCGAGGTACTCCTGGAGCAGGCCATACGCGCGTCGGGCCTCGATGAAGCGCTCGTTGCTCCGGATCTTGGCCGCTCCGTCGGTCGTCCTGTCCGGGTGGGTCTGCAGTGCTTTCAGGCGCCAGGCGGTCCTCAGGCCGGACTCCTGGACGTGCTCGAGGAACGAGGGGTCGAGCCTGGTGCCGAAGAGCAGGCAACAGGCCTCGAGGAGTTCGTCACGGCACGCCTCGCGCATCGGTTCGCATTATAGGCGACGGGCAATCCGGCGAGGCAACCACGGAACGCGACGCTCGGCTAGCCGCTTTGACGAAATGGGGCCGATCGAAGCGGGGTTGATTCTGTGCTATTATTTACGCTTCGGGCGGAGCAGATGGTGCCGCCGATCTTCACGGTAGGGTGCGAGGGGCCGAACCGCCCGGAGGGAACGAGACCGATGAGTCAGAAGAAGGACAAGGACTCCCAGGAGCATCTCCCCACCGCCGCCGACGGCGCGGTGCGGGCCTACACGCGCAGCAAGAATTTCGTCGAAGAGATCATGCGGGAGAACGAGCGCCTGCGCTACAAGGTCTTCCACCTGCAGCAGGAGCTTGCCGGCAGTGCCCAAGACCCCGGGCGACCGGCATCACGACGTGCTCAGCGAGAACCAGCTGCTGCGCAAGCAACTCGAGGAGATCAAGGCCCAGTTCGAGGCCCTCAACCGCGAGAACGAGGACTTCCGCCAGCGCTACCAGGAGGTCGAGCATCCAGAACGAGAACCTGCTCAACCTCTACGTCTCCGGGTATCAGCTGCACTCGACGCTCAACGAGGATGCCGTGATCACCATCATCCGCGAGATCATGCTCAACCTCGTGGGCGCCGAAGTCTTCGGGATCTGGCTTCTCGACCCCGACACCGGCAGGATGCAGCTGGTGAACGTCACCGACGAGTGCGGCCTGCTGGAGGGGAAGCCGGTGCTCCTGACCGCGGAGCGCTGGGAGGCGCTGCGTTCCGGCGAGCCCTGGTACGCCGCAACGGGGGCCGTCGTGGCAGCGGGAGCCCCGGTCTCGTGCATACCGCTCAAGGTCGAGGAGCGCCCGGTGGGCGTCATCGCCATCTACAAGCTCCTCGAGCAGAAGGATGGATTCACCTCGCTCGATCAGGAGATCCTCGGTCTTCTGGCGGCGCAGGCCGCCGCCACGCTGATCGGGGCCCGGATCTTCACGCGCGCCGGGAGCGTTCTGGAGTGGTCGCTCGAGGACGACGGTCGCGGGGTCGCGCTCGGTTAAGGCATGCGTATCCTGAGGGGTGGTCAGAGTCCGGGGACGGGAGGGCCGGGTGAAGTCCGATCTTCAACGTAAGGGGAACGACGCCGTGATCGTCGCCGGGGGGCAGCTCACGTATTCGCACGCCGGACGTTTGCACCAAGAACTCCTGGAGGCCTTCGCCGGGGCCGGCAGAGTCGACCTTTTTCTGCACGACGTCCAGGAAGCCGACCTGACCTTCCTGCAATTGCTCTGCGCGGCGCATCGTACGGCCGCTGCGCAGGGGACGCTGTTCACCGTCGGCGGCCTGGATCCGGACGGCCCGGTCCTGCGGCTCATCCGGGCTGCGGGCGCGGAGCGGGGCGCGGGGTGCCCGGAGGGGTGTCTCTGGGCGGGCGCCATCGCTGCCGACAGCGGCGACGAGGCCCGTGCGCAGGGGCCGAGGTGCGAAGCGTGACCGAGCCGCTCAAGCCCGACGACTCGATGGACGAGGTGCTCCAGTCGCTCATCGGCGGCTTCCGCGACGAGGCGCGCGAGCTGCTCGGCGACATGGAGTCCGCGCTCATGGAGCTCGAGGAGCGTCCGGACGACGGGGAACTCGTGGCGCGGGCCTTCCGGGCCCTGCACACGATCAAGGGCAACGGCGCGATGTTCGGCCTCGAGGAGCTGGAGCGCTTCGCGCACGACCTGGAGCACGTCTTCGACTTGTTGCGCAAGGGGAAGATGTCGGTCACCTCCGAGATCATCGACCTCACCCTCGGCGCCAAGGACGGCTCCTCGCCCTGCTCGAAGGCGGCCAGGACTCCGCCGAGGAGCGCCGTCTGCGCGAGGCCGACCGGGAGCGGATCGCGCGGTTGCTCTCCGGATCCGGCGAACCGTCCGCCGCAAGCGCAGGCGCCCCGGGAGCCGGAGCTGCCCGCGGCGGGCGGGACGCCGGAAACCCGGCGCACCTGGCGGATCCTTTTCACGCCGGAGAGAAAGCTCTTTGCGGGCGGGACCGACCCGCTCTTTGTGTTCGAGGAACTGCGCGCCCTGGGCGAGTGCTCGGTGACGGCACGGTTCGACGCGGTGCCCGCGCTGGAGGAGATCGACCCGGGCATCTGCTACCTCTCCTGGGAGATCCTGCTCACCACGAGTCGCGCGCTGCCGGAGATCCGCGACGCCTTCATCTTCGTCGGCGGGGATGCCGCCATCGAGATCACCCCGCTTGTGCCGGCCGACGCCCCGGACGCCGCCCGCCCCGCCGCCGAGTCCCGCGGCAGGCCCGGCGGCGGCGATCGACGCGGAGCGGGGCGCCCAGACCCCCGCCGCCGGCGTAGCGCCCGTCGTGAGTCGGGGGCCGGCCGCCGAGCCGCGAGGCTCCGTCGCGGAGGCGGCGCTCCAGAAATCGGGCGAGGTGGTCTCCACCCTGCGGGTCGGTGCGGCGAAGCTCGACAAACTGGTGGACCTGGTCGGTGAAATGGTCACCGTGCAGGCGCGCCTGAGCCTGCTGGCTTCGCAGCGCGCGGACCCGCAGCTGCAGGGTGTGGCCGAGGAAGTGGAGCGGCTGACCTCCGAGCTGCGCGATCACAGCCTGAGCGTGCGCATGGTGCCGATCGGCCCGGCCTTCGGCAAATTCCGCCGCCTGGTTCGCGACCTCTCGCACGAGATCGGCCGCGAGGTCGAGATCATGACCGCGGGGGAGGACACGGAACTGGACAAGAACGTCATCGACCGGCTCAACGACCCGATCGTCCACCTGCTGCGCAACAGCATCGACCACGGCATCGAGCCCCAGGAGCAGCGCCGGCTGGCGGGCAAGCCGCCGCGCGGCCGCGTGCGGCTGAGCGCGGCGTACGCCGGCGCGAACGTGGTCATTCGCGTCGAGGACGACGGGGCGGGCATCGACGCGGCGGCCGTGCGGCAGCGTGCGATCCAGCGCGGGCTCATCGGGGAGGGCGATCAGCGCACGGAGCGGGAGCTGCACGCGCTGATGTTCCTCCCGGGTTTCTCGACGAGCGAGAAGGTGACGAAGATCTCCGGGCGCGGGGTGGGCCTCGACGTGGTCAAGCGCGCGGTGGAGGCCCTGCGCGGGAGGGTCCACGTCCAGAGCCGCGTCGGCGAGGGCACCGTGTTCGAGATCCGCATCCCGCTCACGCTGGCCATCATCGAAGGTCTGGAGGTCGTGCTCGGCGGCGACCACCTCATCCTGCCGCTCTCCGTCGTCAAGGAGTGCGTGGAGCTGGTGCGTCGCCCGGGGGATCACGGCCGGGAGCGGAGCCTGGCCGAAATCCGCGGCGAGCTCGTCCCCTATGTGCGGCTGCGGGACTGGTTCCAGGTGCCCGGGGAGGCCCCGGCACGCGAGCAGATCGTCGTCACCGAGACCGACGACCAGCGGGTCGGGCTCGTCGTGGACCAGGTGATCGGCGGGCAGCAGACCGTCATCAAGCCGCTGGGCCGCCTGTTCAGGGACGTGCACGGGCTCTCCGGCGCCACGATCCTCGGCGACGGCACCGTGGCGCTGATCCTGGACGTCGTCCAGCTCGTCCAGCACGTGGAGCGGGCGGACCGCGAACGACCCGCCTCCGCCTGACGCGTGCAGCGGCGAGGGGAGGGGATGGCCGCGCGCCGGGATTCACGGGCGCCCGCGCGGCGCTCGACGCACGGGTCGGCCGGCGGCTCGGCGCCGCTGGTCCCGATGCCCGAGGCGGTCTTTTCCCGCTTCAGCGAGTTGATCCAGCAGGAAAGCGGCATCAAAATGCCCGCCGCCAAGAAGACCATGCTCGAGGCGCGCCTGCGCAAGCGGCTGAAAGCCCTGCACCTGGAAGACTTCGAGCACTACTGCGACTACGTCTTCAGCCCCGGCGGGATCGATCACGAACTGGTGCACCTGCTCGACGTGGTCACGACGAACAAGACGGACTTCTTCCGCGAGGGCGTTCAGTTCGAGTACCTGCAGCGCACGGCCCTGCCGACGCTTCTCGAAGGCGGGCTGCGCGGCGCCGCTGCGGGCCTGGAGCGCGGGCTGCTCTACCGGGGAGGAGGCCTACACCCTGGCTATGGTGCTCGAGGAGTTCCGGGCGCAGCGGCACGGTTTCGAGTACCAGATCCTCGCGACCGACCTCTCGACGCGCGTGCTCGAGGCGGCGGCGCGCGGTGTCTACCGCGCCGAGCGCATCGAGCCGGTCCCGGCGCCGCTGCGCTCCCGTTACCTGATGCGCAGCCGCGATCGGGCCGAGGGGCTCGTGCGGATCCACCCCGACCTGCGCTCGCGCATCTCGTTCCAGCGGCTGAATTTTCGCGATCAGGCCTACGAGGTGGGCCCGCCGCTCCACGTGGTCTTCTGCCGCAACGTGCTCATCTACTTCGACAAGGAGTTTCAGCGCGAGTTGCTGCTGCGCCTGATCGCACGACTGGCTCCCGGGGGGTACCTGTTCCTCGGGCACACGGAGAGCATCCACGGCATGGGGTTGCCGGTGATCCCGGTCGGGTTCTCCACCTATCGCACCGCCGGGTGACGAGGAGCGCATGAACGCGGCCCGGCAGATCCGCGTCCTGATCGTCGACGACTCGGCGGTCGTCCGCCAGGCGCTCACCGACGTGCTCGCGTCCGACCCCGAGATTTCGGTGATCGGCACCGCGCCCGACCCCTACGTCGCCGCGGAGAAGATCCGTCTCGAAGTCCCGGACGTCATCACGCTGGATGTCGAGATGCCGCGCATGGACGGGCTGACCTTCCTGCGCAAGATCATGACCCAGCACCCGATGCCGGTGGTGATCTGCTCGAGCCTGACCGAGGCGGGGGCGGTGACCACGCTGCGGGCGCTGGAGTACGGCGCGGTGGACATCATCCTGAAGCCGCGGATGGGCGCGCGCCAGTTCCTCGAGGAGAACCGCATCCGCCTGCTCGACGCGGTCAAGGCCGCGGCGCGCGCCCGGGTCACCAAGATCCTGGCGCGCACCGACCGGGTCGCCCCGAAGCTCACCGCGGACGCCGTGCTGAAAAAGGCGGCGCCCGACAGCCTGATCCACACGACCGAGAAGGTGGTCGTCGTCGGCGCCTCCACGGGGGGGACCGAGGCCATCCGCGAGCTGCTGGAGGACCTGCCCATCAACTCGCCGGGCATGGTGATCGTGCAGCACATGCCCGAGCACTTCACGAAGGCCTTTGCCCAGCGGCTGGACGGCATCTGCCAGGTCACCGTCAAGGAGGCGCAGCAGAACGACTCGGTGATCCGGGGGCAGGTCCTGATCGCCCCGGGCAACCGCCACACCCTGCTCAAGCGCAGCGGCGCGCGCTACTTCGTCGAGGTCAAGGACGGACCGCTCGTCTGCCGCCACCGCCCCTCCGTCGACGTGCTCTTTCGCTCGGCGGCGCGCTACGCCGGGCCGAACAGCGTCGGGGTGATCATGACCGGCATGGGGGACGACGGCGCCCAGGGGATGCTCGAGCTCAAGGAGGCCGGCGCCCTGACGATCGCCCAGGACGAGGCGTCGTGCGTCGTCTTCGGGATGCCCAAGGAGGCGATCAAGAAGGGGGGAGTGGACCGCGTGCTGCCGCTGACGGCGATTCCGGCGCTGCTCCTGCGCGCCGGCCTGTAGATGCGACGCGGACTCGCGCACCTGATGCGCCCCGGAGAGCTCGCGCCGCCGCCGGCGGTGCAGCTGCACATCGGCGAGTACCGGGTCAGCCGCACCCCTGAAGTGCTCTACACGCTGCTCGGTTCGTGCGTCGCGGTCTGCCTCTACGATGCCGCGGCGAGCATCGGCGGCATGAACCACATCCTGCTGCCCGGGAGGGCCGAGGACGAGGGGCGGCTCGACGATGTCGCCCGCTTCGGCCTCGACGCCGTGGAACTGCTCGTGGGCGCGCTCGTCGCCGCCGGTGCCGCCCGCAAACGCCTGGCGGCCAAGCTCTTCGGCGGCGGGCACGTCATCCGGCACATGGATGAGCTCACCTCCCCCGGGTTCCGCAACGTGCGTTTCATCAACGAGTTGATGGAGCAGGAGCGCATCCCCGTCATCGCCTCGGATCTCGGCGGCTACGAGGCGCGCAAGGTCTGGTTCCGCACCGACACCGCCGCGGTGCTCCTCAAGCGGGTGCCGGTGAAGCTCGTCGCCGCGGTGCGGCGCGAGGAGGGGCAGTTCCGCCGTCAGGTTCTCGAGAAACTGCGCGGCGGAACCTGAGCGCCCGCGGCATCACCTTTCCAGAACATCCCGTATTTTCTTGAGCAGTTCCGCCAGATTCAGCGGCTTGGCCATGAAGTTGACCCCCGCCGCCAGAAGTCCCTTTTGCGTGATGATATCGGCGGTATAGCCGCTGGTAAAGATCACCTTGACGCCGGGCCGAATCTTTTTCATCTCCTCATAGGCATCGCGCCCGTTCATTTTCGGCATGATCAGGTCTGAAATAACCAGCTGGACCCGGTCTTTGTTCTCCTGAAACACGCGTACGGCATCTTCCCCGTCGCTCGCTTCCAGGACTGCGTAGCCGAACTCCTGAAGCAACGCCCTGGTCACGGCCCTGACATGCTCCTCATCCTCGACCAGCAGGATCGACTCGTGGCCGGAAGGGAGGGGCGCCGGTTTTTCCTGATGGGCGTCCTGTTTTTCCTTGTGGCTCAGCGGCAGATAGATCTTGAATGTCGTTCCGTGCCCGGGCTCGCTGTAGGCTTTGACAAAGCCGCCGTGTTTCATGATGATGCCGTAGACGATCGAAAGCCCGAGGCCCGTGCCCTTGTGCAGTTCCTTCGTCGTAAAGAACGGCTCGAAGATGTGTTCGAGGAGAGCCTGGTCCATGCCTTTACCCGTATCGGATACCGTGATGGAGGCGTAGGTTCCCGGGACGTCGATCGCGTGCGCGGCCATATTCGAACTGGTGATGCTGATCGAGTCGGTCGTGAAATGGAGCGAGCCGCCCTTGGGCATCGCGTCCCGCGCATTGGTCGCCAGGTTCAACAGCACCTGTTCCAGTTGCCCTTTATCCGCGTCCACGACCAATGGCGCAGGGCTGCACAGCACCTTGATGGCGATATCCTCCCCGATCAGCCTGGCCAGGATCTTCTGGAAATCATTGATCACGTCGTTGACATTGACCGGGCCCATTTTGACCACCTGCTTCCTGCTGAACGCCAGCAGGCTCTTCGTCAACGTCCCCGCCTTGTCGGCGGCGTCCAGAACCTGCTTGACATAACCGCAGAGCGGGTCGTCGGGCCTCATCTTCATCTGCAGGAGCGACGAGTAACCGACGATCGCCGAAAGGATATTGTTGAAATCGTGGGCAACGCCGCCGGCCAGGGTGCCGATGGCATCCATTTTCTGGGCTTGATGGAGTTGGCTTTCGAGCCTCCTCTTCTCGGTGACGTCGTTCAGGATCTCGATCGCAGCGTTGACAACCCCCGCTTCGTCCTTCAGCGGGAATGACCTGACCTCGATGAAGGCCTGATTGCCCTGCGGGTCGGTGTGCACGTGGACGACGCTGCAGGCCTCGCCGGTCTCGAACGTCTTGCGGACCGCGCACTCCTCGCCCAGTTCATGACACGGCCGGTCCGTGTGATGAGAGCATTGGTAGCATGTCTTTCCCACGACATCCGCCGGCGCGGCACGCACGAGCTCGCAGTAGGCCCGGTTGGCGACAAGAATCCGATGCTCGCGATCCACGACGATCAGGCCTTCACCGACGCTTTCGAGGATGCTCCTGATAAAGGCCTCGTTCTCGCGGACCACCGCCTCCCTGCTGCTTGCGCTCCCCGATCTCCGTTTCGACCTGGCGGAACAGCAGTGCATTTTCAATGGCCGTGCTGACCTGGTTGGCGAACATGGTCATCAGGTCGAGATCGTGCTGGGAAAAGCTGCCTCCCCCCTTTTTGCCGAGTGCGGACAGCCCGCCGATGATCTTGCTCCGGCCGAGCAGGGGGACCAGCAGGGACGATTGCTGGCCCACGCTCCCAGGTTGTTGTTTCATCCATCGGGAACGGGCTCGACTCGCCGAACAGGAGGCTGCGTTCGTTCCGCAGTACCCAGCCGCACATGCCGACATGGATCGGGAAGCTCGCTCCCTGAACGCTCCGGGCGTCAGCGCCGGAAGCGGCCGGATAGCCATATCGTTCGCGCGTTTCATCCAGCATCGGCACCAGCACCGTCTCCGCCTGAACGATCTCGCGGGCTTTGTCGGCGACCAGCTGTAACACGGCTTCCAGGTTCAACTCCGAAACAACGAGCCTGCTGACATACAGCAACTGGGAGAATTCCTCCCGCTGCCGGAGCAGTTCCTGCCCGGTGCTGCTGCGCTCCAGGGACGCGCGCAAGGCTGCGTTCTCGTCACGCAGTCGGTTGAGGAGCTCTTCGTGGTCAGCGCCCGGCTTCACAGCCATCTTCGTTTTCTTTCAGGGCCGGGCACTTGACGCAAGCGATCGATCAAATCAACCTCTCCCCCGTTGCAAGGGACATGACCAAGGTGTTCTATTCGACCCGTCAGATGAACAGATTGACCTGCGCCTCCAACGTGTCCTTCGCGTATGCCGCGACCCCCTTCACCTCGACATTCGGCACGATCAGGTCGTCGACGCTCAGTCCGAACGCATCGAAGCAGATCTGGCACATGATGAATTTCACGCCGAGATCGTCGGCGCTTCTGATCAATTCCTCCAGGCTCGGGATATTCTTCTTTTTGAGCATTTTCCCCAGGAGCAGGGGGCCCAGGCCCATGAGATTGAGCCGTGAGAGCGGCAGGTGGCCGGCGCCGCCGCGGTTGAGCATCTCGACCATCGGCTGCAGGATGTTGTCGGTCTCCAGAACGCGGTAGGCGCCTTCCCGGGCCGGGTCGGGCTTGCGCCTGAACGAGAACAGGCTCCGCCTCTTCTTGAGGCAGTTGTGGCCCCAGATCATGAACCACATCTTGACCTCGGCTCCCATCGCGGCGTAGCCGTTGGCAAAGATAAAGGCGGCACAGCGCCTTGTCCAGGTCGCCGCTGTGCAGCAGGATGGTCACTTTCTTGCTCACCGTATCCTCCCGTTGTTCATGAAGATAACGATGCCTGCGGTTAAACGGTAAAGATAATGGTCACGGTCCTGCCATCCCGCGTCGTTTCCTGGATCGTGTGTCCCCGCTCCTGGCAACAATCGACGACGGACGACTCGAAGATCGGGTCATTGCCGATGATCCTGACTACCTGCCCCTTGTGCATGCCGCGCACTTCTTTGGCAAGCGCGATCAGGGGCAAGGGGCAGGCTTTGCCGACGACATTAATCTCCTTGTCCACGGTCATGGTCGCCTCCTGATTGCCGGTCTTGTCGAGATGGCCCGCTGCGACTTCATTGGAGTTGCTCTATTGGACGGCTTCGGTTCGTGGATGTCAAGCGACGTCTCGGGATACGATTCCCGGGAGGTGTTCAATCGTCACCGGCGGGGAGGTCGCCGGCGAGTCCGCACTCCGTGAGCCTGCGGTAGAAGGTCCGACGGCTCCAGCCGAGCACCCGGGCGGCCTCGGTCCGGTTGCCGCCGGTGCGCGCCAGCGCCTGCTCGATCCGCTCGCGCACGCTGCCGTCGGGGAAAGCCTCCGCACGCTCCGTCGCGCCGCTCCCTTCCCTGAGTTCCGGGGGGAGGTCCCGGGACGTGATCATGTCGGAATCGGCGACGATCATCGCCCGTTCCAGCGTGTGCTCCAGCTCCCGCACATTGCCGGGCCAGGTCGTACGCGAGGAACCGCTCCGTCACCTCCCGCGTGACCTCCTCGATGGTGCGCCCGACCCGCGCGCCGAGCTTGTCGAGGAAATGCCGGGTCAGCAGCGGGATGTCCGTGGTGCGCTCGCGCAGCGGCGGCAATGCGCACCTCCACCACCCGCAGGCGGTAGTAGAGGTCCTCGCGGAATTTTCCCGCCGCCATCAGTTGCGGCAGGTTCCGGTTCGTCGCGGCGATCACCCGCACATCGACCCGCTGCGGGACGGCGTCGCCGACCCGCTCGATCTCCTTGTTCTGGAGGACGCGCAACAGGCGCACCTGAAGTCGCCGGGGAGATGTCGCCGATCTCGTCGAGGAAGATGGTCCCGCCGTCAGCCGCCTTGAAACGCCCCGCGCGGTCGGCGACCGCGCCCGTGAAGGCGCCTTTCACGTGGCCGAAGAGTTCGCTCTCGAGGAGGCTCTCGGTGAGGGCCGCGCAGTTGACCTTGATCAGCGGCGCCTTGCCCCGCCGGCCGGTGTAGTGGATCGCCTCCGCGACGAGTTCCTTGCCGGTGCCGCTCTCCCCGGTGACCAGGACCGTGCTCTCGACCTCGGCGAGCCGCTCGATGAGCTTGTAGAGTTCCTGCATCGGCGGGCTCCCGCCGACGAGGCCGTGGAGCCGGCGCCGCGCCGAGAGCTCCCGCTCCAGATGCGCGAGCCGCGTCTCGTCCCTGACCACGAGCACCGCGCCGACCGTCCGGCCGCCCGCCGTCGGTGAGCGGCGAGGTGGCGAGGGAGACCACCTGGGGCCGGCGGTCGGGACGGCGGCACTCGACGCGATCGAGGTTCATCGGCCGGCCGGTGCGCAGGGTCGATTCCAGCAGGGTAACGCAGGAGGGGTGCTCGCAGCTCACGAGGGAGGGGAAGGGGGTGCCGGCGATGTGTTCCTCGTCGATCCCGCAGAGTCCGCGCGCCTCGTTCGCCTCCAGCACGGTCATCCGCCCGTCCACCATGACGACAAAGTCGCGCAGGCTCCCGAAGATCGCCTCGATGTTCCCGCGGTAGCGCTCGCGCTCCTCGAGCAGCGCCTTCTGCTCGAGGGCGATGCGGCTCACCCGCAGCAGCGCATCCTGCCGGAGCGGTTTCACGATGTAATCGAAGGCCCCGTGGCGCAGCGCCTCCGCCGCGGTCTCGATCGTGGGGGAGCCGGTGACCATGACCACGGGGCAGAGCGGCAGCCGCTCCCGGACCAGCCGCAGCACGTCGAGGCCGGACTGCGCGCCGAGCCTGATGTCGACGAACGCCAGGTCGAACTCTCCCGTGGCGAGGGTGTCGGCCACTTCCCCGATTGTCCCGCAGCTGGTCACCTCGTACCCCTCGGCCGCGAGCAGCTGGGCAAAGATCTCCCTGATGTGTTCCTCGTCATCGACGACCAGGATCCGCCCGCCCGCCATCAACCCGCGCCCCCCGACGATCCGCTTCGTCCGCTCCCCCGCGAGCGCCCTGCGGATCGCGACCGCAAGGCTCGCGCGTGGAACGGGCTTCATCAGCACCTCGGCAACGCCGAGGTCCCGCAACCGCACCTCGGTGAGGCGCTCGCTGAATCCCGTGCACAGGATGATGGGAATGGCGGACCGCACGGCGCGCAGCTCGCGCACGAGCGCTTCGCCGTTGAGCTTCGGCATCGTCAGGTCCGTCACCACGAGGTCGAAGGCCTCGGGGCTCTCCCGGAAGCGCGCCAGCGCCTCCACGCTGTCCGTCGTCGCCGTCACCGCGTAGCCGAGCGTCTCGAGGCTCTCGCGCGTCATTTCCACGATCAGCGCTTCGTCGTCCACGACCAGGATGCGCTCCGTTCCGCCTGGCAGGTCGGCCAGGATATCCCTGCCGGCGGCCGGCGCAGCCGCAACGGCAAGCGGCAGGTGGACGCGGAACGTGGTGCCGATGCCCGGCTCGCTATAGACTTTGATGGCCCCGCCGGCCTTGGTGACGATGCCGTGCACCATCGCGAGCCCGAGTCCGGTCCCCTTGCCGGCCTCCTTCGTCGTGAAGTACGGTTCAAATATCCGCTCGCGGATCTCCGGGGGAATTCCCTCGCCGGAGTCGGACACCGTGAGCAGTGCGTACGCGCCGGCGACGAGGGCGGTCTGGCCCGCGTCCTCGCCGTCCACGAGCGTTTCCGCGAGCGTGACCTCGAGCACGCCGCCGCGCTCCTCCATGGCGTGGAACGCGTTCGTGCACAGGTTCATCACCACCTGGTGGATCTGGGTGGGGTCCATGATCACCGGTCTCACCGGGGAGATGCTCTCCAGAAACTCGATCGTCGTGGGGAGCGAGGCCCGCAGGAACTTGAGCGTTTCCTTCACGATCGGACCGAGTTCGCAGGGCACGGGCTTGCCGTCGGCCTTGCGGCTGAAGGTGAGGATCTGCGCGACCAGGTGCGCGGCGCGCTCCCCCGCGGCGAGCACCTGCCGCAGGTTTTCCACGACGGGGCTGTCCTGCGGGCTCTTGAGCAAGGCAACCTCGGTGTAGCCGGTCATGATCGAGAGGATGTTGTTGAAGTCGTGGGCAATGCCGCCGGCGAGCGTCCCGATCGCTTCCATCTTCTGCGCCTGCAGGAGCCGCCGCTCGAGGTCCCGGCGCTCGGAGATGTCGCGGACGATCGCGAGCAGATGCGGAGCCCCTTCCAGCCGGAGCGGACTGAGAGAGACTTCGGCGAGGAAGGAGGCGCCGCTTTTCTTGCGGTGCAGCCACTCGAAGCGCTGCGGCTCACCTGCCAGGGCCGCGTCGATCTTGTCGCGCGCCTTCTCGGAGGTCTCCCTGCCGTCCGGCTGAACGGGCGGGGAGAAATCCTGCGGTGTGTGGCCGATGATCTCCTCCCGCAGACATCCGAACAACTCGAGGGTCCTGATGTTGCAGTCGATGATCCGCTCTTCCTTCATGACGAAAATGGCATCCCCGGCGGAGTCGAAAAGGCTGCGGTAGCGCTCCTTGCTCTCCCGGGCCTCCTCTTCCGCCCGGCGGTGCTCTTCGATCTCCCGTTCGAGGTGCGCGGTCTTGATCTTTCACGGCCCGCCGCAGCTGCACGATGAAGAGCAGCCCGACGCCGGCCACCAGGAGCACCCAGATGGCGACGTCCCGGGCCCTGATGCCGTGTTCGACGCGCAGCGAGAGCCACTTGTTGCGGATCGCCCGGTGGTCCTCCTCGCTGAAGGAGGCGAGCGCCTTGTCGATGAGCGCGGCGAGTTCCGGCCAGTCCTTGCGCACCCCGAAGCTGAGCTCGTCGTCCCCGTAGTCGGTCGGGGCGGCGACCTTGATGTCGACCAGGCCCTTGTTGTCGATGAGATACTCGGCGACGGCGAGGTTGCCGACATAGGCGTCGGCCTTGCCGCTCGCCAGCAGTCTCAATGCGCTCAGGGTGTCCGCCGTGGTGAGAAACCGCGCCGTCGGCAGGTCGCGCCTGAGCCAGGTCTCCATCACGAAGTCTTTCTCGACGGCGATTGTGCTGTGCGCGAGGTCCTGCGATGCTCCCGACAAAGCCGGCGATCTTGCGGGTGAAGATGACCTGCGGGAAAGGCCAGATACGGTTTGCTGAGCGCGAGCATGGCCTCCCGCTCCGGGCTGCGCGTAGGCGGCGAGCAGGAGATCGACCTCCTGCCCCTTGACGATGCGTTCCAGGGCCTCGCTCCACCCCAGGCCGGTCACCTGATACTCCAGGCCGAGACGCCGGCAGATCTCGGCGAGGTAATCCAGGCACATCCCCTGCCAGCGGCCGTCCTGGCGGAACTGGAACGGCGGTGGAGGTCTCGCTCATCTGGATCCGCACCACGGGGTGGCGCGCGATCCACTGCTGCTCCGCGGTCGTCAGAGGGACGCGGTCGGTCCCGGGGTCGCCGGGAGCGGCGGCGCCTGTGACTGCGGTGGTCGCCGTGAAGAGCAGAAACGCCAGCAGCAGCGTGGGGACCCGGCGTGCGGGAGCCGGTCGCTTGCGACCAGAGGATCTCCGGCAGCACATGGTGGGCATGGATGGATTGAACGGTTTCCGCTCGTGAAAGTCAACAATCACCGACGAAGCCCGTGGCTTAGCAATGGTTCGTACGTGCGGGGTTGATCCCGCCCTGAGCTGACGATGCGTTCACCGCACACGGGCGGGAGAGGAGACTCCGTCTCCCTTACGGACGATAACAAGCATGATGAGCACAGCAAAGCTCCGTTGGAGTGCTCAAGCGGGTCACATTCGATCGCCCGGGCACCGTGGTTGGGAGTACCGGTCAGCGCGGCGGCGGCGTCAAGAATCCGGCGGATCTCCCGGGCGAGCCGCTGCCGCGGCACGGGCTTCGTCAGAACGGCCCCGACCCCGAGGTCGCTCAGACGCTCCTGGGTGAGCCCCTCGCTGAACCCCGTGCACAGGATGACGGGAATCCGCGGGCGCACCGCCCGCATTGCCCGCGCCAGCAGCGGCGCCGCTGAGCCGCGGCATCGTCAGGTCCGTGATCACCAGGTCGAACCGCGCCGGGTCCTCCCGGAAGAGCCGCAGCGCCTCCTCGCTGCTCCGTGGTCGCGGTCACGGTGTAGCCGAGCGACTCGAGGCTCTCCCGCAGCATCGCCACGATCTGCTGCTCATCGTCCACCACCAGCACCTGCTCCGTGCCGCGCGGCACATCGCCATCCGGCTCCCGGCGGGCCGGGTTCGCCTCCCCGCGCTCGATCATCGGCAGGTAGATGTGAAAGCTCGTCCCAACGCCGGGCTCGCTGTAGACCTTGATCCCCCCGCCCGCCTTGGCGACGATCCCGTGAACGACCGCGAGCCCGAGGCCGGTCCCCTTGCCGCCGGCTTCGTCGTGAAGTACGGCTCGAAAATCCGTTCCCGGACCTCCGGCGGCATTCCGGTGCCGGTATCGCTCACCGAGAGCAGGACGTACCGCCCCTTCGCCAGGTCCCGCAGCTGAGTCTCTGCCGCGTCGACGTCGACCTCGGTGAGCACGACCTCGAGCACCCCGCCGCCGGACTCCATGGCGTGTGCGGCGTTCGTGCAGAGATTCATGACGACCTGGTGGATCTGCGTCGGGTCCGCGACGACCATGCCGACCTGCTCGAAGCGCTCACGGATCTCGATGGTGGCCGGGAGCGACGCGCGCATGAATTTGACGGTCTCCTTCACGATCGGCAGGATCTCGCAGGGCACTGGCGCCGTCTCCGCCCGGCGGCTGAAGGTGAGGATCTGCGCCACGAGGTGAGCCGGCGCGCCCCGCCGCGGCGAGCACCTGCTCGCAGGTTCTCGACCGCCGGGCTTCCTTCGGGATCTTGAGCAGGGCGATCTCGACGTAGCCGGTCATGACGGCCAGGATGTTGTTGAAATCGTGGGCGATGCCGCCCGCGAGCGTCCCGATCGCCTCCATCTTCTGGCTCTGACGCAAGTGTTCCTCGAGTTCGCAGCTGATCGGTCACGTCGCGCGCGAAATTCAGCGTGGCCGGTCGCCCCTCCCACGCAAGGCTCACCGAGTTCATCTGCACCCACCGCACCTCGCCCCCGCGGCGCAGAAGACGGAAAGACGCCATCTCCGTAACGGTTCGCCGGCGATGCGCGCACGATGCCGCTCCTGGAGCAGACGCCCGATCATCGGGGTGGATGAGCTCGACCCACGGGATGTTCAGGAGTTCCTCCTCGCGTGTAGCCGGTGAGGCTGATCGCCCGGGGATTCGCGAACGTGATGGCCGCGTCCTGCGCGACGAGGATCGCGTCGCCGGCGTTCTCGACGAGCGTCGCGGTACTTCACCTCGCTGTCGCGCAGCGCGTCGTCGCGGTCCTGGATGGTCTCGAGCATGGTGTTGAACGAGTCGGTGAGAACCCCGAGTTCATCCTCGCCGTGCTTTACGGCGCGCAGGTTGAAGTTCTTGCTCGCGGAGACCTCCGCGGCCGTGCGGGCGAGGTCGTCGACGGGCCCCGCGATGACCCCCTGCAGCCGGGAGGAGAGGATCCACGCGAGCACGCCGGCCGCGAGGAGCGCCGCCGCGAGGTAGCCGGCGATCTTCACCGTGAACCGGCGTATCTCCCCGAGGTCGGCTCGCAGGTAGACACGGCCGACGCTCGCCCCCTCGACGAGGATCTCTGCGGCGGCCTCGATCTCGTCCCACGACGTTCGCAGAAATGCCGCGGGGGGCGCCTGTCCGGGAACCCGTGCGACCCCCTGATCCCGGTGAAAGCTCGCAAGGGGCCGGCCGTCCCGCCCGTAAAGCCCGCAGGAGAGGACGGAATGTGTTGGCGCGCAGTGCGTCCACGAGTGCGCCGGCGTCCTTGGCGTCGTTGAAGAGCACTGCCGCGGCCGCATTCCCGGCGATCAACTGCGCGGTGGTCGAAACTTCCCCGGCGAGGTGCTGGCGGAAGGTGTAGCGCATCGCGACGACGAGGGCGAGCGAGAGCAGCGTCATCGCGGCGAGCGAGACGGCAACCGACGCCAGGGTCATCTTGCTCCGCAGCGAGCGCCGGCCGAACCACAGGATCGCGCGCACGCTCAACGCTCCACGACGCGCTCCGCGAGCCGCAGTATTTTGGCGCGGAAGCGGATGCCTGCGGCGGCCGCGGCGGCGGTGTTGATCTCGAAGCGCAGCTTCGTGCCGCGACTCACAAAGCCGGCCATCCCTCCCGCGTCGATGAAGCCCGGGGTCTCGCCGACCGTCATGACCGGGCTGCCGCGCAGCCCCGCGACGATCGCCCCGGCCGCGTCCCCCAGACCCGAGGCGAGGTGGACGATGTGACAGCCGCGCAGCGCCTCGGGACGGGTCTGCGCCGGGTAGCGTTCTACGCGCAGCGGATACCCCTCGACAGGGCGGTTCAGCACCGGCGCGAAGGCAGCGGCCACGGAATCGCCGCCGACCACGCAGATGACGTAGCCACGCGACGCGCCCGCGGCGGCTCGGCCCTCAGGCCACTCGGCGAGCAGCAGGAAGTTGTAGAGATAACCGGCCTTGAGTTGCGCTTCGGAGACCTCTTGCGCACGAGCACCGCCCACGGTGATCGCGACAAACGCTACGAGAGCGGCGGCGCAGGCGAGTGCGCTCCTGGCGGCGAGGGCAAAATACTTCACCCGTGAGCGCGTGGCAGGCGGTCCATGCGAAAGACATTCCTTGCATTATCCATAAAACCGTAGAACCCTGTCAATCGGCACAGTCGTGGCGGCGGCAGTACGTCGACGGCGGTCGGTCGATATCTGTCATCCGGGTCTTGACGCCACGCCTCGTTTCGTATTATATTGATAGAGCATCGGCCCCGGTTCCCGGAGCGGAGCGTCGGAGTGGGGGAGGGCAAAATGATCGGCCGTTCACGCGATCGCAGGGTGCAGGCGCCCGTGCACCTCTGCCGGCCGGGCTTTTCGCCCTGGCCGTCGTGCTCCTTCTGGCCGTCGCCATCGGTGCCGCGCGCGCCGCTGCCCCGGGTGCACCGGATTCGCCGGCCGACGTCTTTGCGGTCCCTTTCGAGGACCTCCTGAAAATGGAAGTGACCTCGCCGTCGCGCTTCCAACAGCCGCTGATGGAGTCGCACAACGCGGTCTGGGTGATCACCGCCGAGGACATCCGCCGCGCCGGCGTGCGCTCGCTCCCCGAGGCGCTCGCGCTCGCCCCGGGGGTCTATGTCGCCCAGAGCGCCGGGAACGCCTGGACCGTCACGATCGGCGGCCTCTCGCTCGGGTCGTTCTCCAACAAGCTCCTCGTGCTCGTGGACAATGTCACGGTCTACTCGACGCTTTTCGGGAACGTCGAGTGGGACCTGCTCCCGGTCACGCTCGCCGAGATCGACCGGATCGAGGTCATCCGCGGCGCCGCCGGCGTGCAGTACGGGGCGAACGCAGTGAACGGCGTGATCAGCATCTTCACGAAGGGGCCCGGACCGATCGCGGGCGGGTATGCGCGCATCGACGGCGGGAGCCAGGGGGTCCGCTCCTTCCAGGCGGGGGGCGAAGGAGCGAATTCGGAGGGGGGCTTTCGCGCCCGCCTCTCCGGCGGCTACGACGAGGACAACGGCACCGGCCTCGATGGCGGCGATACCGTCAACGACTTTCAGCGGCTCGCGACCGGGGCGATCCGGACCAGTTTCCGCGTCGGCGGCAACCTGACGTTCAGCGCCGACGGGCGCTGGCGCGGCGGCGAGTACCACGTCCCCGCGGGGGCGGCCATCGCCGAAAAACACCGCGCCCCGGAGACAGAAATTCTGCGCCTGCGCGTGGACCGCAACGCCCCCGGAGCAGGAGGCTCGTACCTGCAACTGGCGGCGGTGCACAACCTCATCGAGGAGGAGCACGGCGGCACGTGGGAGCAACACGAGCAGAGCGAGACCCTCGACGCCGAGTTCCAGCACCAGCTGCGCGCACAGGCAGGCGGCGGGCACCTGCTGACGATCGGCGGCGGCTATCGCGACATCGAGGTCGAGCACGACGTTCTCGATGGCGGGGTGCAGGAATTCAAGGTCGCCAACCTTTTCGTACTCGATGAGTGGCGCCCGGCGCCCACCTGGATCGTCAGCGGCGGCGTCAAATGGGAGCACAACTCTCTGACAGAGTCCACGTACCCCTGGCGGTTCACGCTGCTGTGGCTTCCGGCCGCGCAGCACTCGCTGCGATTGGGCGTCTCGACCGCCTACCGCTCGCCGACGCTGCTCGAGGAGTACCAGAAGATTGTCATCGCCGCCGGCGCCGTGCAACTGCTCGGCAACGACGCGCTCGACCCCGAGAAGGCCCTGATCTGCGAGGCCGGGTACCGCGGTCAGCTGCTGCGGAACCTCTTCCTCGACCTCTCGGTCGGTTTCAAGCGCTACACGGCACTCACCGCCCAAGCTGAGTCCGTGACCGCCCAGGGTGTTGAGTACCGTTACTTCAACGATGATGGAGACGCCACGGCCCGGACGTACGAGGTCGGTCTCGAGGCTCGCCCCGCCGACTGGCTCGCGATCTCGGTCGCCTACGGACACGTGGACATCAGCGTGGACGGACCGCTCACCTCGGCTCAGTACGGTGCGGCGAATCAGCCGAGCGATTTCGGCGCGCTCACCGTCAGCACCCGGATTCCCGGCGGACCGGCGGCCGACGCGGTGGCGCGCTACACGAGTGGCTTTGGCGAATCAGTCGACGCGTACTGGCGCCTCGACGCGCGACTTGCGCAGACGTTCCGCCTGGCTGCCGGCGCCATCGAGGTCGGCCTCGTCGGGCAGAACCTCCTCGACGAGGTCCACATCGAGACGGAAAACGGCAAGGAAATACCCCGCAGCTGGTACGCGTACCTGACGCTGTCGTACTGACGATCGACCCGTGGTCCGGCGCAGCAGACACCGGGAGGCGCACTCACGCCTGACGGTCCAGCACCTCGCGGACCTTCGCCGCGAGTTTCGAGACACTGAACGGCTTCGAGATCAGCGCGACGCCTTCGTCGAGCACGCCGTGGCGGCCGATGACGTCGGCCGTGTAACCGGACATGTAGAGAACCGCGTGCCGGCTCCCCCCCGCCGCGATGCGCTCGTGCAGCGTCCTGCCGTTCGCGTCGGTCAGGATGACGTCGGTGAGCAGCAGGTCGATCCCCGCGGGGTGCGCCGCGAGCGCCGCGAGCGCCTGCGCGGCGTTCCCCGCTTCGAGCACTTTGTACCCGTGGATGCGCAGGATCTCGGCGGCGAGGGTCAGTACCTGGTCTTCGTCCTCGACGATCAGGACCGTCTCCCCCCCGCGAGTCCGCGGCGCCTCCCCCTCGGTGGTAACGGCCGACTCGACGCCGGCGACTCGCGGAAAATGGACACGGAAGGTCGTACCGCGGCCCGGCTCGCTCTCGGCCTCGACGCTGCCGCCGTGCTGCTTGACGATGCCGTAGACCATCGCGAGACCGAGTCCGGTCCCCTTGCCGACATCCTTGGTCGTGAAGAACGGGTCGAAGACCTTGGCGAGCGTCTCCCGGTCCATCCCGACACCGGTGTCGCCGACCGCGAGCCGGACGTAGGGGCCGGGGACGACCCACTCGTGGGCTCGCGCATACTCCTGGTCCAGGGTCACGTCGGCGGTCTCGATCAGCAGCCGCCCCCCCTCCGGCATCGCATCCCTCGCGTTCACGGCGAGGTTGAGGAGCACCTGTTCGATCTGGCGCGAGTCGCCGAGTAGCATGCCGATCGCCGGTGCGAGGCGCAGTTCGATGGCGATGTTCTCCCGCAATGTCCGCCGCAGGATCGTCTCGAAACCGGAGACCACCGTGTTCAGGTCGAGACGGCGCATCTCGAGGGTCTGTTTGCGCGCGAACGCCAGCAGTTGGTGCACGAGGTCCCGGCAGCGCTCACCGGCGGAGATGATCGCCTCGGCCCGCGTGCGTCGCTTGTCTCCCGCCGGCAGCTCGTCGCGGAGCATCTCGGCGTAGCCGATGATCGGGCTGAGCATATTGTTGAAATCGTGGGCGACTCCGCCGGCGAGCGTGCCGACCGACTCGATCTTCTGCGACTGGACGAGCTGCTCCTCGAGCAGCCGGCGTTCCGCCTCGGCCCGGTTGCGCGCCGTGACGTCGTTGCCGACCGAGAGGATCTCGGTCAGCCGCCCGTCGGGGTCGTGGATCGGGCGGTTCGTCCAGTCGACCCAGACCCGCTGCCCGTCCTTGCACAGGTTCTCGTTCTCGTTGCGTTGAAAGCGCGCCGGGTCCGTCTCGATCGCCCGGATCATCTCCTGCAGGTCGCGCCCGTCCAGGCCGACGTCCGCGACGATGGTCCCCATCACGCTCCTGCCGACGAGTTCCTCCTCGGTGTAGCCGAAGAGCTGGAGTCCGAACGGGTTGATGAACATGATCCTCCCCTCGGTGTCCCAGCGCAGGATGACGCTGTTGGCGCCCTCGATCAGATCACGGTAGCGCTCCCGGCTCTCGAGCAGCTCCCGCTCGGCCCGTTTGCGTTCCGTGGCGTCGCGGGTCACGCCGACGATGCCGACCGGTGCACCGCTCGCGTCGAGCAGGAAGCGGGCGGTCACCTCGGTCCAGAACGGGCTCCCGTCACGGCGCAGCTGCTCGACCTCGAGGGTGACCTGGTGCTGCGGCTGGCCCGGGCGGTGCCGGGCGAACTCGTCCTCGAGCGCCTGCCGCACAAACCCGAGCGAGCCCGGCGCGATGTAGTCCTCGGGCCGCAGGCCGGTCCACTCCGGAACCGTCCAGCCGTGGAGGCGCTCCACCGAGGGGGTCACATAGGAGATGCGCAGCCCGAGGTCCGAGGTCCAGATCACGTCGGAGACGTTTTCGGCGATGAGGCGCAGGCGCTCCTCGCTGTGCTCGAGAGCCGCCTGGATTCGCTGCCGCTCGTCGCGGCCCCGCCACTCGCGCAGCGCCCGCTCCAGAGTGCGCGGCAACTCCGCGAAAGACTCCGGGGACTTCACGACGTAGTCCAGCGCGCCCGCCTGGAGCGCCTGGACGGCGACGCGCTCGCTGCCGTGGCTCGTCATCACGACGAGGGGGAGTCCCGCACGGGCGGTGTCGCGCAGCAGTTCGATCCCCTGGCCGTCGGGAAGCTTCCAGTCCGTCAGCACCAGGTCCGGCGGGCTGCGCCGCAGCGCGTCCCGCGCCTCCCCGATGGTCGTCGCCTCTTCCAGCGCGAACCTCGGCGAACCCGCCGCGAGCACGCGCCGGATCAGCTCGACGTGGTTCGGGTCGTCCTCGACCAGCAGGATACGGATGGTCTCTGCCACGGTGAATTCCCCGCTTGATGTCACTCTTCCGGGTTCCTGTTCCACCCCAGCCAGTAGAAGCCGAAGTCCTCCATCAGCTGCTGGAACGCCTCGAAGCCGATCGGCTTGACCAGGTAGCTGTTGGCGTGGCTGGCGTAGGCGCGCGCCAGGTCGCGCTCGGCGTCCGAGGTCGTCAGCACGACGACGGGGATGCGGCGCAGGTCGGGGTCGTTCTTGACGAGCGCGAGCACCTCCAGCCCGTCCACCCGCGGCAAGCGCAGATCCAGCAGCACGACGTGCGGGCGCGGACTCGCGGCGGGGTCCTCGAACGCGCCGCGGCGGAACAGGTAGTCGAGCGCGGCCTGGCCGTCCGAAAGATGCCTGATCCGGTTGGCGACGCGGTGCTCCGCGAGCGCGCGGCGCACCAGCTCGGCGTGGTCTTCGTTGTCCTCCACGAGGAGGATCTCCAGCGGTTCACCCTTCACGTGCCCCTCCGCTTTCCGCACAACCGGGAGCGTGAAACAGAACGCCGCCCCGCGGCCCAAGCCCGCCGACTCCGCCCAGATCCGTCCCCCCTGGACCTCGACGATGCGCCTGGCGAGCGCGAGGCCGATGCCGGTCCCCTCGCTCCTGGGGTCAAGCTTCTCGAAGAGGTCGAACACCCGTTCAGTATAGCGCGGATCGATCCCGATCCCGTTGTCCCGCACAAAGACCACGGGCGCGCAATCGGCTCCCAGTTCCCGCACGCCGATCTCGATGCGCGGGTGGGCCTGGTCGCCCATGTACTTCGCGGCGTTTTCGATCAGGTTTTGCAGGACTTCGACGAGTCGAACCCGGTCGCCGAGAACCACCGGCAGCCCCGGCGCGACCGCGACGGCCACCCCCCGCTCCCGCAGCCGCCCCGCGACGGACTCGAGCGCCTCCTGGACGACCTCTGCGAGCCCGACCGCCTCCGGCGGCCGCACCGCCCGGCCGACCCGCGAGAGCTCCAGCAGTTCGCGCAGCAGGCGGTCCATCCTGTCGGTCGCCTGGCGGATCCGCTCGACGTCGGCGCGCGTCCTCGCCGTGTCCCCGGCGAGCGCGTCCTGCTCGAGGAAGCTGAGGAACCCCCGGATCGTGATCAGCGGGCTCTTCAGGTCGTGCGACACCGTGTACGTGAAGCGCTCCAACTCGGCGTTGCGCAGTTCCAGCTCGCCGTTCAGAAGGCGGAACTTCTCCTCGCTCTGCCGCAGCGCTTCCGCGGCCCGCCGATGCGCCTCGACCTCCTCCGTCAAGCTTCCCGTGCGTTCGATCACCCGCTGCTCGAGGAGCCTCCTGTTCTCCTCGAGAGACTCGAAATTCGCTTCCAGTTCCCGGGCAGTCTGGCGAAAGTTGCCGATCAGGACGCCAATCTCGCGGATCGCGCTGTCGGGCCAGGCAACCTCGCTTATTCTCGGCAGGCGAGCGGGAAGGTCCACGGTGATCGTGCTGAGGCGGGAGAGCGAAACGACCAGGACCCGGCTGAGCAGAAACGCGACGACAATTGCCGCCATGGTCAGCAGAAAGAGCAGCAGAAAGCCCCTGGTCGCGGTCTTGTTTAGATACGCCATGCGGGGAGCCATGGATTCCTTGACCAGCAAATTCAAGTTCACCCCCTCGCCCAGGGGTGTTTCCTTGGCGTAATAGGACTCCTGCCACCGCTGAAAGTATGGGGTGCCCGGCACCGCCGGCGCCAACCACCGGGACACCCCGCCACCCAGGTCCTGTACGTCGCCGCTCGCCGTCCGCAACCGGGCAGGGGCCCCCTTCGCCGGATTCACCGTGCCGGCAACGAACCGGTCCTTCCCGTCGAGAAGCTGGATTTCGACCGGCAAGTGACCGGCGACAGCCTGCAGAGCGGTTCTGAGCGTCGCGGCGGCCTCGGTGTCGAATTCTTGTGTGTGGCTCGATCGCTGATGTTTCAATACCTCCTGAGCGAGCGCGGAGACATCCATCAACCGCTGCAGGGTCGCCTCCTGATGCTCGCGGTCGTTCATCCTGATCGACGTGATCACGAGAACGAGCCCCGGCACCAGGACGAAACCGACCATGATGTCGAAGAGAACCTCCCGGAACTTCACGCCCCAGGCGGCGGATTCCTGCGTCCGCACCGACATGACCCGCCACAGGGAGATGATCGCGCTCGCCACCAGCGCGTCGAACATGCCGTTCACCGTCTGCTTGAGCATCGTGAGGACCGCCAGCGAAGAAGAAACACCCATGATCTGGCGGTAGCAGAGCCAGATCAGCGGCATCCCGATGACAAACCAATAGATCGCGTCGAGAAAGACAATGCTCGACTTCCTGCGGTGATACCAGTAGCCGACAAACATCGCCTCGCACGTGAAGCTGATCATCGCGTAGGGGTGGTTCCACAGCAGGACGGTCGCACTGGCCGACACCAGGGAGGCCAGCACAGCCGGGAAGACACCCAGGAGACGCGCGGCCAGAACAACGGCAATCGACCCCAGCAGGAAATCGAAATTGAAGAACAGCGGGACCCGGTACCAGTTTCCCAGGAAACCGAGGGCCCCCAGGAGCAGTCCGTACACGGATGCCTTGACCAGCCCTCCCGAGAAGCGGTTCACCTCCACGCGCCTTTCCCCTTCCTCGCCACCGGAAGTGTGAAGCAGAAGGCCGCCCCGCGGCCCTCGCCCTCGGACTCCGCCCAGATCCGGCCACCGTGCACCTCGACGATGCGGCGGGCCAGGGCCAGACCGATTCCGGTGCCCTCACTTTTCGGGTCGAGCTTCTCGAAGAGGTCGAACACCCGCTCAGTGTACCGCGGGTCGATCCCGATACCGTTGTCCCGGACGAAGAACACCGGCGTGCCGGCGGCGTCGACGCCGCGCACACCGATCTCGACCCGGGGACGGGCCTGATCGCCCATGCACTTCACGGCGTTGTCGATGAGGTTCTGCACGACCTCCACGAGCCGTATCCGGTCGCCGAGAACCACCGGCAGCCCCGGCGTAACCTCGACGACGACGCCCCGCTCCCGCAACTGCCCCTCGACCGCCACGAGCGCGTCCTGGACGACTTCCGCCAGCGCTACCGGTTCCGGGGGCCGCACTGCACGGCCGACCCGCGAGAGCTCGAGCAGTTCGCGCAGCAGGCGGTCCATCTTGTCGGTCGCCTGGCGGATGCGCTCGATGTCGGAGCGGGTCTTCTCCATGTTGCCGGAAAGCGCGTTCTGCTCGAGGAAGCCGAGGAACCCCCGGATCGTGATCACCGGGCTTTTCAGGTCGTGCGACACCGTGTACGTGAAACGCTCCAGCTCCGCGTTTCGCACCTCCAGCTCGCCGATCAACCGCTCGCGCTCGGTCTCAGCGACCTTGCGATCCGTGATCTCCGTCGAGATGCCGCAGAGACCGGTGACCGTTCCGGCGTCGTCCCGCAGCGGCAGTTTGACCACCCAGTACGTGCGGGGCGTGCCGTCGGTCGACGTGAGTGCCACCTCCTCCCGGGCCATCGTCTCTCCACCCTCGATGACCGGCCGGTCGCTCAGCATGATCTCCTCCGACCGAGGTCGCGGAAAAGAACGCATCGTCGCTCTTGCCCAAAATCTCCTCCGGGCTCCTGCCGAAGATCTCGGACACCCGCTGGTTCACGTAGGTGTAGCGATACCGTGTGTCCTTGATGAAGATTGCGGCGCCGACATTGTCCAGGATCGTGTTCAGCAGGTCTTTGCTCTCCCTGAGTTGCACCTCCGCCCGCTGACGCTCCTCGATCTCGCGCTCCAGCTCCGTCGTGGTGTGCCGGAGCCGCTCGATGCTCTCGCGCCAGGAGGTGCCGAGGAGGCCGAGGCGGTCCACGATGACGACCACGAACACGAGCGCTGCCAGCGCAATCGCCCAGGCTACGGGGTCGACGAGGTAGGCGTTGGCGTCAACCCGCAGACGGACGAGGCCTTGGATGACCCCGAAACCGACGCCCCCGCACGCCAGGAGAGTCGCCGCCGAGACGAACGCCGACGCCCGCCTCCCGATACCGAATGCGGCAAGCAGGACGGCGCAGACCATCAGGATCAGTCCCTGACCGAGGAGGCCGAAGGTCAGCAGGCCGGAGAGGCCGAAAAGCCAGAGAATCCCGACCACCGGCCAGACGCGCCATCTGAGGTCAGTCCGCTTGGGCCTCAGGATGGTCAGGAAGAGATACGACAGGAAGATCAGGAATTGAGCCAGAGTCCCGCCCCAGAGCCCGAACCGGACGGCGCGCGGCACGGTCATGATCAGCCCGGCGAAGGCGACGACCATGACGATGCGGGACATGCGGTCGAAGAGGGCGGCCAGGTGCCGGTCGGGGTCCGGGGGCGGGGCGTTGACGGGCTCGCGCTCGGTCGTCACGCGTGCGACTCTTCCGGGGATTGCCGGGATCCGTCGGGGAACGGGAGCTGCTCCGCTCCCCGCCGCCGGCGAGCGTCTCGCGGATCGCCCGCGCGAGGCGAGCCCGCGGCACCGGCTTCATCAGCACACCGCACACCCCGAGTGCCTTCACGCGCTCGGCGGTCAATTCCTCGCTGAAGCCGGTGCAGATGAAGACCGGCAGGCCCGGCCGCGCCTCCAGCACCACCTGCGCGAACGCCTCGCCATTGAGCCTCGGCATGGTCAGGTCGGTGATCACGAGGTCGAACTGCGCGGGGTCCGCGAGAAACGCCGCGAGCGCCCCCTCGGGGCTGGTCGTCGCGGTGACCCGGTAGCCGAGCGCCTCGAGGCTCTCCCGCATCATCGCCACGATCAGCGGCTCGTCGTCGACCAGCAGCACCCGCTCCGTCCCGCGCGGGGTTTCCTCCGGGCGGTCATCCACGCCCGCGGTCCGGGTCGACACCACCGGCAGGTAGACGTGGAAGGTGGTGCCGAATCCCGGCTCGCTGTAGACCTTGACCGCGCCGGCGGCGGCCGACACGATCCCGTGCACCACCGCGAGCCCGAGCCCGGTCCCCTTGCCGGCCTCCTTCGTGGTGAAATACGGCTCGAAGATGCGCCCGAGGAGCTCCGGCGGGATGCCGCCGCCGGTGTCGCTCACCGTGAGCTTGGCGTACGTTCCCGCCGCAAGGCCCTGGTGGGCGGCGTCCGCCGCCGCGATCCGCACCTCGCCGAGGGAGATCTCGAGGATGCCGCCGCGCGCCTGCATGGCGTGGTAGGCGTTGGTCCCGAGGTTCATCACCACCTGGTGCAGCTGGGTCGAGTCCACCACCACGGTCCCCACCGCCCCGACGCGCTCCCGGATCTCGATGCTCGCCGGGAGGGAAGACCGCAGGAATTTGATCGTCTCTTTCACGATCGGCCCGATGTCGCAGGCGACCGGCCTCGTTTCCGCCCTCCGGCTGAAGGCCAGGATCTGGGAGACGAGCCGGGTCGCACGCTCCGTGGCCCTGATGATCTGCTCGATGTTGCCGGCCGCCGGGGTCTCGCGGGGGATTTTCAGGCGCGCCACTTCCGCGTACCCGAGGATGATCGAGAGGATGTTGTTGAAATCGTGGGCGATCCCGCCCGCGAGCGTCCCGATCGCCTCCATTTTCTGGCTCTGACGCAGCTGTTCCTCGAGGCGGTTCTGGTCGGTCACGTCGCGGATGATCGAGACGATACAGCGCTCGCCGCCCAGGTCGATCATTTCAGCCGACACCAGGCAGTCGAGCCGGCTGCCGCCCTTCGTCCGGAAAGAGGAATGTGTGGTTCCGCACCCGGCCCTGCGTCCGCAGCTCCTCAACGAAAGCCGCGCGATCGGCCGCGACGACCCAGATGCCGAGCTCCAGCACCGTCCTGGCGACGGACTCCTGCAGGGTGTGTCCGAGGACCCTCTCGAACCCCTCGTTCACGTCGATGACGCGGCCCTCGCGCAGCGTCGTGATGGCTGATGGCGTCCGGGCTGCAGCGGAAAGCCTTCTCGAACTTCTCCTCGGACTCGATCAGCGCCTGCTGCCGGACGCGCACCGCGTCGAGCATCGTGTTGAAGGTCGCGGTCAGTTCGGCGATCTCCGTGCTGCTTCCGGCACCGGGAGCCGGGAGCCGCACGGAGAAGTCGCCGCCCGCGACCTGCCGGGTTCCCGCCGTGAGCCTGCCCAGCGGGGCCAGTTCGCGATTCAGCAGGACCACCGCAATCGCCAGGCCGAACATGATCGCCACGACGATGCTGATGATCACCGTTGTCCGGACGGCCCGAACCGGCGCGAAGGCCTCACGGGCGGTCTGGGAGACCATGACGACCCAACCCGTGTCGGGGCGCGCGCCGAACTCTCCAACTCCCCGATCGCCCCCGACCTGGTGGCGGTAGCCTCCATCCCGCCCCTCGAGCGCCGCAGCCACTGCCGGGTGGTTCCTGAGATTCCACTGCTCCAGGACCGCCTTTTTATTCTGATGGGCGATCACGCTGCCTTGCTGGTCCACGATCGCCACATACCCGCCGGCGCCGAAGTGCACCCGCTCGATGATCGCCGTCGAGCGACGCGAGATCGAGGTAGGCGACCAGGATGTGTTTCTCCCCACGAGCACCATCGTGGACGAGGGTTGGCCGGTCTCGATGGAAATGCTCGCCGGGGACCAGTACGGTCCGGGCCCGGTCCGGGCCGCGCGGAAAAACTCCTGCGTCGACATGTCGATCCGGTCGTAGTCCCTGTCGAAGGGGTAGTGATGACGGACGGTTCCGCTGCTGTCGAGGACGAAGAGCGAGAGGAAATAGGGGTGGAATCTGGCGTGCTGCTCGAGGATGCGGTCCATGGTTCCGGGTCGTCGCGGCCGCCGGTGTCCAGGGCGTTCTGGATCGACGCCAGGACCTGACGGGGGGCTTCCACGAACCGCTCGAGCTCGCCGGCGATCGACTGGGCGAGCACGAGGTTCCTGCTCCGGATGTCGGACTCCATGTCCCGGGAGAGCCGGCTCGTGGCGTACCAGCCGGTTATGACCATCGGCAGCACGGCGACCGCCAACAGGCCGAGGGTCAGCCGCGCCTTGAGACTTCGGGGAACGAGCATGCCGGAGCTATTCCACGAGCGCGAAATCGTTGTCCCGGACCGTCATGATGTAGTGCCGGCGGGCGGCGTCGCCGTTCGCGTCGATCTCGAACGGTCCCTGGAGGCCGGCAAACTTCCCGATGCCGAGGATCGCTCGCTTCAGGTCCTTCCCGGAGGGATCCTGCTTGAGCGCCTCCTGAACGACGCGGAACGCGTCGTAGCCGAGCACCGCGGCGAAGTCCGGGTCCTGCTCGAACCGTTTGCGATAGTTGTCCCGGAACGCGACATAGGCGGGCGCCTCGCTCTTGATGTTCACCTTTTCGATGAAGACCACGCCTTCGATGGTCCTGCCGCCGTGCTTGAGGATGTCCGCCGTGAATGCCCACTCCGTGCCGAGGATCTGCACACCGGTGTCGAGTTTCCGGACCTGCTGGCAGATCAGGGCCGTGTCCAGGGCGTTGGCGACGACCAGGATGGCTTGCGGCCGCTCCTGCAGGGCCGAGGCGGCCAGGTCCAGAAAGGAAGTTTTCTCCCCGGAGGTGAAGGTCAGCGACGAGACCACGGCACCGCCGCGCTGCTCGAACTCCCTCTTGAAATTGTCGTGCCAGGAAGCCGTGTACGCCTTGTTGGAGAGATCGTAGACGATGGCCACCGTGCGGATCGCGCGCTTCTCCCGCACATACGCGGCAAGAATGCCCGCCCCGATCGCGGTGGAAGGGTGGAGCATGATGAAGGAATCGTCCTTGCCCGCGAAGAAACTGCTGCTCGTCGTCGGGCTGACCATGAGGACGCCGCGCGCGTTCACGATCGGGAGGGTCGCCTCGGACATCGCGCTGGTCATGTGGCCGATGACCACCGGCACCTTCTCGGCGATGAGTTCCTCCACGACCCTGACCGCCTCGGCCTTGTCCTGCTTGTCGTCCTTGACGATCAGTTCGATCCGCCGGCCGTTCACGCCACCCTGCGCGTTGGCCTCCTCGAGGGCGAGCGTGACCCCGTTCCTGCCCGAGATGCCGAGATTGTAGTGACGACCGGTGAGGCCCCCGACGAACCCGATCTTGATTGGCCCGGTCGGTTCGCAGGCCGCGAAAGAGACGATCAGCGCCGAGATCGCAAGAACCAGTGCCGTCGTGCTCCCCCTCGTCAACGTCTTTCGCGAATCCATGGCATTCCTCCTCGAACTTGCGCCGTCTCCCGTCACGCGGTCGTGAACGTGGTAAGGATATCCCGCAGTTCGTCCAGGTGGTAGGGCTTTCTGAGAAAGGCGCGGAAGCCGTGTTCGGCGTAGTTCGCGATGACGGAGTCGTCGGAGTAGCCGCTCGATACAATTGCCTTGACGGCGGGATCGAACTGCCGGAGCCTGCGGATCGTTTCTTCGCCGCCCATGCCGCCCCGGATCGTGAGGTCCAGGATGACGGCGGTGAAGGGCGCGCCGGATTCCCGTGCGGCCACGTACTTCGCGACGGCCTCGCCGCCCTCCGCCGCCAGCACCACGTCGTGCCCCAGTTCCCGGAGCAGTTCGCCGGCAACGTCGCAGATGTGCGGATCGTCGTCCATCACGAGCACTCTGCCCGGCGGCGTCGCCGCCGGCGCCCCGGCCTTGAGCGACGCTCCGCGCGCGGAGGCCTCCGCCGCCGGCAGGTTGATGAAGAAGGTCGTGCCGTTTCCAGGGCTGGACTTCACGTCGATCCAGCCGTTGTGGTTCCTGACGATGGAATAGGATGTCGCCAGGCCCAGCCCGCTGCCTTTTTCCTTGGTCGTGAAATAGGGGTCGAAGATCAGCTCGAGATCGCCCCCGGGGATCCCCGTCCCGGTGTCCGTGATCGCGATCTGCACGTACCGCACCGGTCGCGGAACGTTCGCCGGCTGCGCGCCGTCGACCGGCACGTTCCTGCACGCGAGCTCCACGGTGCCGCCCCCGGGCATCGCCTGCGCCGCGTTCAGGACCATGTTCTGAATGACCTGCCCGATCTGCCCGTCATCTGCCTCCACCTGCCAGAGCTCGTCGCTGACCGACGCCCGAAGAACGGAGTTCGAACCACTCAGGCCGAATTTCGCATAAACCTCGACCACCGGCCGCAGGTCGACCACCTTCTTGACCGGCAGGCCCCCTTTGGAGAAGGTCAGCAGCTGGTTCGAGAGCTTGACCGAGAGTTGCAGCGCATTCTCCGCCTGCTCGAGAGCGGCGGTTCTTTTCCCCCGATCGTTTTCAAACATCCGGGCCAGGGAAATGTAGCCGAACACGCCCTGCAGGAGGTTGTTGAAGTCGTGGGCGATGCCGCCGGCCAGGGTCCCGACGGCCTCGAGCTTCTGGCGCTTCAGGCGCTCCGCTTCCACTGCCTTGCGCTGGGTGATGTCCGATGTCGTGCCGATCGCGAGGACGTTGCCGCCGAAGCCGACGTGCGCCGAACCGCTGGAGCGCACCCACAATTCGTCGCCGTTTCGCCGCCGCAATCGATATTCGACGTTCACGTCCTTTGCCCGGCTGCGGATACCGCCCATGAGCGCCTGCTCTACGACAGGCAGGTCCTCCGGGTGGACCTGGGAGAAGTACCGTTCGAAATCGTGGTTGAGCGTGCCCTCCGGCAGGTCGAGCATACGCTCCGCCACGGGCGAGATGTACGAGTCGACGAAGCCGCCGGCGGCGTCGACCTCATAGCGCCACACGGTGTCCGAGATCATCGACACGACCTGCTCATAAAGGGAGCGGCTGGCTCTCAAGTCGTCCGTCGAGGTTCGCAGCTCCCGCTCGACGCGCCGGCGTTCCTCGACCTCGGCCTCCAGGCGGCCGACCGTGTTCGAGAGCAGTGCGGTGCGCTCGGCGACGAGCAACTCGAGGTTGCTCTTGTATTGCTCAACCTCGTAGTGGAGGCCGAACTCGCCGAGCAGCCGTTTTTCGTTGAAATACCGCAGCAGCAGCAGCGCGCCGAGGCAGGAAAGCATGAGCACATTGGTTGAGAGCATGGCCGGGACGTCGGTGATGGTGTCGAAGAGCACGATCGGCAGGCCGTAGACGGCATACATCAGCAACCCGGCCGGCAGCGCGAACCTGAAGGGCAAAGGTACGAATCCGAAACCGAGAATGAGCAGGACGACGATGCCCATCGCGTAGGGGGACTGGTGGCCGCGGAACGCGAAGGTCATCGCGGAGAGCATCACGGTGACCGTGCTCAGTGCGACCAGCGAGATGGCGACCTGGCGCCCGGTCCCCGCCTGCCGCCTGTTCGCGAGGTAGAGGACGCAGAGCACGCCGAACGCGGCGAGTCGGTACGCGAGAAACGCGCGAAAATGCTGTGGCGCCGCGAAGTAGTCGAGCGCGATGGGGCAGAGCAGGAACACCGGCCCGACGACGAGCGCCGTGCTCAGCTCCTCGTGGAAATAGGTCTCGTACCTGGAGTCGACGTACTGTTCCCTGGTCACGGAAGGCCTCCGGTTGCGACGCTAACACAGAGACCGCCCCCGGCCGCACGGTCGTCCGCACCGGAGTCCTGCGCGCCGACGAGCGCCTCGCGGATCGCGCGCGCGAGGAGGGCCCGCGGCACCGGCTTCATCAGCACGCCGTGAACTCCCAGCGTCTGAATGCGCTCCGTGGTCAGCGCCTCGCTGAAGCCGGTGCAGATCAGCACCGGCACATCCGGCCGTCCCTCCAGCACCTGCCGCGCGAGCCCTTCGCCGTTGAGTTTCGGCATCGTCAGGTCGGTGACCACCACGTCGAACCGGGAGGGGTCTTCGAGGAACAGGGCGAGCGCCTCCTCGCTGCTCGTGGTACCCGTCACGCGGTATCCCAGCGCCTCGAGGCTCTCCGTTGCCATGGCGACGATCAGCGGCTCGTCGTCGACGAGAAGCACCCGCTCGCTCCCCCGGGGGGCCACTTCCGCCCGGGCTTCCTCCGCGGCGGCGGAAGAGGACGCCACGGGGAGGTACACATGGAACGTGGTGCCGAGCCCCGGTTCGCTGTACACCTTCACGTCGCCCCCGGCCTGCTTCGCGATGCCGTGCACCACGGAGAGCCCGAGGCCGGTGCCTTTGCCCGGTTCCTTGGTGGTGAAATAGGGCTCGAAGATCCGTCCGAGGACCTCGGCTGGGATTCCCGCACCCGTGTCGCTCACCGTGAGCTTCGCGTACCTGCCGGGCGGGAGGGCCTGCTGGAGGGAGTCCTCCGCGTCGACCCGCACTCCCGAGAGCGCGACTTCGAGGACGCCCCCGCGCTCCTGCATGGCGTGCCAGGCGTTGGTGCCGAGGTTCATCACGACCTGGTGCAGCTGGGTCGGGTCCACGACGACCGTCCCCACCGGCCCCACCTGTTCGCGCATCTCGACCGTCGAGGGGAGCGAGCAGCGCAGGAACTTGAGCGTCTCCTTGATGATCGGCCGGATGTCGCAGGGTACGGCCCTGGTCTCGGACTGCCGGCTGAAGGTGAGGATCTGGGAGACGAGATGGGTCGCCCGGTCCGCGGCCTTCACGATCTGGCCGATGTTTTCCACCAGCGGGCTCTCGCGGGGTAGCTTCAGAAGCGCCACCTCCGCATACCCGAAAATGATCGAGAGGATGTTGTTGAAGTCGTGGGCGATGCCGCCGGCGAGCGTCCCGATCGCCTCCATCTTCTGGCTCTGGCGCAGTTGTTCCTCGAGGCGGCGCTGATCGGTCACGTCCCGCCCGAAGACCAGCGTCGCCGGCCGGCCTTCCCAGGGGACGGCTTCCGCACGCGCCTGGACCCACCTGACCGCGCCGTCGGGACGCACGACCCGGAACGTCACAGTGTCGTGAGCAAAGGCGCCGGTGGGGAGGCTCCTCTCCACGATCAGGGCGCGGTCCTCGACGTGGAGCAGCGAGAACCAGGGCTGTCCGACGATCTCCCCCGCGGTGCGACCGCTGATCCGCTCGGTTTGGGGGTTCGCCAAGGTGACCACGCCGTCCTGCGTGACGAAGACCGCGTCCCCGGCGTACTCGACGAGCAGCCGGTATTTCCGCTCGCTCTCCCGCGCACGGGCGATATTCTGCCGGATGTTTCGCGAGAGCAGGTGACCGGCGAGGGCGGTGAGGGAGAGGAAAAGCATTGCGAAGAGCCCGTCGAGGGCGAGCTCCGAACGTCCGAGTCCGTGCATGTCCAATCGGCCCGTGAGGTGCCCGAAAATGACGAGACCAAGCGACAGGAATGCGAGCGTGGTGATCAGAATGAAGTTCCGGGGAGAGACCAGAAGGCTGGCCACGAGGATCATGGTCGGATAGAGAAGGATAGCGACGTCGAGCAGCCCGTTGCCGATCCATTGCAGGTAGGCGGTTACCATCAGCATGGTCACCAGGAGGAGCATGCTGGCGGCCGCCACGCGCCCGCGGCGGAGGAGCATGATCATCACGGCAACCATGCCGGCGGCGCTGAGTGCGCCGTACGCCGACAAGTGATTGCCGATCATCAGGAGCCCCACGAACGCGGAGGTGCTGACCGCGAGCGACGCGAGCAGGATCGAGTACAGCGGGCGAGCCCGCGCGTCCAGGTCCTGATCCCCGAAAGGAGGGGGACAGAGCAACCGCCGCAGCGATTCCCGCGTGGTTGCGCTCATCCCACGGCCTGTGCAGACGTCCCGTCGGTGCGTTGAGCAGTGCGCCCGCCGTCAGTATTGCGCGTACTCGGCGGCCGGTCGCCCTTGGGGGGATCCGGGGTCGGCAGTTTCCTGGTCCGGGACCTCGGCCTCAGGTGCGTTCAAGCCGCGGCGCCGGGCCATTTTCATGATGCGGGCGCCTTCGGCGATCCTGTGGGTGGTGGCGTGCGGCGCGGCGGCCCTGACCCCGGTGTCCGCAGCCGGCGTGGCGGCCGCCTCGATCCTGAAGAACTCCATCGTCGAGCGCAGGTGGCCGGCCTGCTCGGAGAGCCCCTGGGCCGTGGTGGCCATCTCCTCGGCCGCGCTCGCGTTCTGCTGCACCACCTGGTCGAGTTGCTGGACCGCGCCGTTCACCTGCGCCGCACCCTCGTTCTGCTCCCGGCTCGAGCCGTTGATCTCCTGCACCAGCTCCGCCGTGCGCCGGATGTCGGGGACGAGCTGCGCCAGCAGCGTCCCCGCGCGCTCGGCGACCTCGACGCTCGTCCCCGAGAGCCTGCCGATCTCGCCGGCCGCGGCCTGGCTCCGCTCCGCGAGCTTGCGCACCTCGCTCGCCACCACGGCGAACCCCCGGCCGTGCTCGCCCGCCCGCGCGGCCTCGATGGCCGCGTTGAGCGCCAGCAGGTTGGTCTGCCGCGCGATCTCCTCGATGATCGTGATCTTCCCCGCGATCTGCTTCATCGCGCCGACGGTCTCGGCGACGGCCCGCCCGCCCTCTCCCGCGTCCGTGGCGGCTTTCTGCGCGATCCGCTCGGTCTGCTGGGCGTTGTCGGCGTTCTGCTGGATGTTGGAGACCATCTGTTCCATCGAGGCCGACACTTCCTCCACCGAACCTGCCTGCCGCGAGGATCCCTCGCTCATCTGTTCGGAGGCCGTGCTCATCGACTGGGCGATCGCGTTGACGGAGGCCGAGGCCTCCCCGAGGCGCCTCACAACCGTCGTCAGGTTGTCGGCCATGGCGTTGAAGCTTTCCATCACCCCGCCGATCTCGTCGGTGGAGGTGACGCTGAGGCGCTCGGAGATCTGGCCGGCTGCCATCTGGCGGGAAACCTCGGTGATGCGCTGGAGCGGGGCGAGGACCATGCGCCGGGTGGCGAAGAAAAAGACGGTTCCGAAAAGCAGCGTAATGATCGTGATGTTGGTCGCGAAGACGAAGAGCGTGCTTCGCAGGGCGAGGCTGCGGATCTCGTGCCCGGAGAGCGCGAGGCGCACCGTGCCGATCTTCTCGTTGTCCGAGAGCACCGGCAACTCCGTCTCGACCGCCTGGTTCGCCCGGGCCAGGACCGCCACCAGATCGGAGACCTTGCTCTCCTTGGGCTGCTTCTCCAAAAGGGCCTTGCTCCCCTCGTGCTGGTAATTGATGCTGGCGTACTGCGAGGTCAGCAGCGCGCCGGACTTGTCCCGGACCAGAGCGTAGAGCACGTCCGGGTCCTTGTTGACCTCCTTGACGATCGCATCGAGCTGGATGGTATCCCCGGCGAGCAGGGGGTCGCTGCTGAGCATCGTCATGTACGAGCAGAGGCTTTTGCCGCGCGACTCCAGTGACTGGAGGGAGATGCGCTGCTCGCGCCGGGCGATGACGAGGCTGGCCGCGAGCGAGGGGATGACCGTGGCCACCACGAGCATCGTCAGGAACTTCATCTGCAGGCTTGAACGCCACTTGAACATGGTCATCCCTCTCGATCGTGCCGTTCGTTGCCGCTACGGAATCGTGCGGGTGACGAGTTTCTTGAAGTCGGCGGACACCGCTATGCCGGTCTCGTCGGCCGTCTTCTGGTTGAGGATGATATCGAAACTCGTGAGTATCTCGATCGGCAGCGAGGCCGGCGCGGCCCCGCCGAGGATCTTCGCGGCCTTATCCCCGGCGAGGCGCCCGACCGCCTCGGAGTTCGCGGCCAGGCCGAAGAGGGCCCCGCGCTCGATCATGTCGTCCAGGTGCGAAAGCGTGACGACCTTTGCCCTCTTGGCAATCCCCAGCAGGAGCGGGAGGTTCTCTCCGACGACCGAGGAGCCCGTGAAGTAGATCGCCTCGATCTTCCCTGCCGCGTCGGCGACGACCGTGTTGATCTCGTCCTTGCTGGCGATCGGGATGGGGAGGATCTTCAGGCCCGCGCCGGCTTGCGCCGCCTGGAGCTCCCTAAGTTGCGACTCGGAGTTTTTCTCGCCCGGGGTGTAGAGGACGCCGAGTGTCTTAACGTCGCGCAGCTTCTTCAGGTTCTCGAGGAGCAGCGGCATCGGCACCTTTGAGCTGGAACCGGTCGTATTGTTGCCGGAACTCGACCAGTCCTTTGCGATCTTCGCCTCGACCGGGTCGTAGACCATCGTGAAGACCACCGGGACGTCCTTGACCGCCCCGGCGACCACCGTTGCGGCCGAGGTGCCCATGACCAGCACGAGGTCGTACTTCGCGGCGGCCACCTTCTTCGCGATCTCGGCGGCCCGCGCTTTGTTCCCCTCCGCGTTCTCCTCGACGTACAGCACCCCCGGCTCCTTCTTGCCGATGGCCTCCTTCGCCCCGTCGCGCGCCTCGAGGTAGCGCTTCTCCTGGCTGAACATCACGATCCCGATCCGCTTCTCCGCCCGCGCCGACCCGACGCCGATGCCGGCAACCAGAATAACGCCGAGAACTGCTCCGCTCACTGCCTGTTTCACCCGTCCCATAGTTCGCCTCCCGTGTTTGGTGTTACCTGCCAAATGAACCCATCGCGCACGGCGGTTTCGCCGCCCGCCTCCGGTCGCGTGTTTATCCAACCTGGCTGCCGCCCGTCACGGACTCCCCGGCGTCCTGCACGCGCGGCGAGCTCGCCGCCCGAGAAGACCCGGTCGACATCGAGGATGATCACGAACTGGTCGTCGCGCTTGCCCATCCCCCGGATGAACTCCGTCCGCAGGCTGGCGCCGATGCGCGGCGCCGGCTCGATCTGTCCGGGCGCAAGGTCGATGACCTCCTCGCACCGAGTCGGCGAGCGCCCCGAGCACGGTGCGCTCGCCCGCCAGATCGACCTCGAAGATGATGACGCACGAGTTCACCGTGCGCTCGGTGGTCGGCATGCCGAACTTGAGGTGCAGATCCACCACCGGGACGACCGCCCCCCGCAGGTTGGTCACCCCGCGCATGAAGGTCGGCATCCGGGGCACCCGGGTGATCTGCGGGTAGTCGAGCACCTCGCGCACCTGCGCGATGTCGAGCGCGAAGACCTCCTCGCCGAGCCGGAACGTCAGGTACTGGGCCGTCGTGTCAACTGCTGTCGTCGCCATCGCTCCGCTCCCCCGTCAGAACTTCACGAACTCGGCGTCCTCGGCGTCGCGGCCGCCCTGGCGCATGTCGAGGGCGACGCCGTTGTGACCGGCGGGCTTCATTCCGGGCAAGGCAGCCGCGGGGCCGCCCTGTCGGCGCTGTTCGTTCTCTGATGTCCTGCTGTCGCGTCGTGCTTCTGCGCGCGCGCGCGCCGGCGCGGCGCCGGCGTTCTCCAGGACCTTGAAGAACCCCATGATCCCCTGCAGCTGGTCGGCCTGGCTCGAGAGTTCCTCGGCCGTCGAGCTCATCTCCTCGGCCGCGCTCGCGTTCTGCTGCACGATCTGGTCGAGCTGCTGGATCGCCTTGTTCACCTGCCCGGCGCCCTCGTTCTGCTCCTTGCTCGAGCCGTTGATCTCCTGCACGAGCTCCGCGGTGCGCTGGATGTCGGGCACCAGCTTGGCCAGCATCGCCCCGGCCTGTTCCGCGACCTGCACGCTCGAGCCGGAGAGCTTCGAGATCTCGCCGGCGGCCGTCTGGGAGCGCTCCGCCAGCTTGCGGACCTCGCTCGCCACGACCGCGAACCCCCGGCCGTGCTCCCCGGCCCGCGCCGCCTCGATCGCCGCGTTGAGCGCCAGCAGGTTGGTCTGCCGCGCGATCTCCTCGATGATCGTGATCTTGCCGGCGATCTGCTTCATCGCCGTCACGGTCTCGGCCACGGCCTTGCCGCCCTCGATCGCGTCCTCCGCGGCCTTGCGCGCGATCCGCTCCGTCTGCTGGGAGTTGTCGGCGTTCTGCTGGATGTTCGAGACCATCTCCTCCATCGAGGCCGAGACTTCCTCCACCGACCCCGCCTGCTCGCTCGAGCCCTGGCTCATCCCCTCGGCGCTCGTGGAGAGCTCCTGGCTGCCGAGAGCCACGTTGTCGGCCGAGGTCTTCACGTCCCCGACGACGCCGCGCAGCTTCTCGACCATCGCTTCGAGCGCGGCGAGGAGCTGGCCGATCTCGTCCGTGTCCCGCCGCCGCGATCTCGATCCTCAGGTCGCCCTCGGCGACCTCCCGGACCCTGCCGACGGCGTCGACGAGACCGCGGGAGATCGAGCGGGTCATCAGGGCCCCGAGGAAGCTGACGCATGCGGCCAGGGCCAGGACCAGCGAGATCACGACGGTCTGCGTGCGCGACAGCCGGCTTCGCACGCGCTCCCCCTCGAGATCGAGGGCCTTCTGGGCCTCCTGCTGCCGGGAACGTATCGCATCGAGCAGCGCCTGGAACGCCGGCGTCGCCTCCTCGATGAAGATCTGGCTGGCTTGGGCGCCTTCACCGGCGAGCACCGCCTCGCGGATCCGGCCGCTCGCCCTCTCGAGCGCCTCCACGGTCGTGCCCGAGGCGGCGCGCAGTCCCGACTGCTCCAGCTTCGTCCGCAGGCTCGCTGCTGCCTCGTCGTTCTTCTTCAGCAGGGCCTCGATGGCGTCCAGGTCCTTTTCCCGCACCAGCTTCAGGCTCAGATCCTGCACATGGGCGGATTCATCCACGAGATCGAGCGCGACGGCGGTCTGGGCGTTGGTCTTCTCGAGCAGGTCGCGTGACGAAACTCCCGAGGTGCGAAGCAGGAAGGAGAGACCGGCGATACCGATCAACGTCGCCGCCGCGGATGCCGCCAGGATCACGGCGAGTTTCCTGCTGATGGTCAGATTCATCGTCATTTCCTTCCTCTTCGCGTGTTCGAGGCCAGCCCCTAGTTGAGCTTGGAGACCGAGAGCCCGACCACGACCGAGCCGATCGCCTTGCCGCCGTCCAGCACGGGCAGTCCGATCTGGATCTGCTCCACGCCCGCGGAGGCGTCGACCTCGACCTCGCCGATCCAGGTCTTGCCCTGCATCGGCACGTCGTGCTTCGCCTTGCCCTTGTGCGACCAGCCCGACGTCTTGTTGAAGAGCGCCACCTTGGTGCCGTCGGCGCCCGACACGAAAAGCTCCGACCAGGAATCGTCACGTTTGGTCTTGAGGTACGTGGCCAGCGCGTTCTTGCTCAAACCGCGGACGAAGGGGTCGAGCACGGGCAGGGTCTTCCACTTCTCCTGGGTCATGGCTTGCGCTTCGGCCGGCTCGTTGGCGTTGTACGCCTTCACGGCGGCGATTACCTGCGGGTCGGTGCTCAGCCACGAGAGCTGATTGGCCTTGGCCACGGCTTTCGCCTTGGTGGCTTCGGCATCTGCGGCCAGGACCGCCGTGGACAGGCAGAACACGGAGAGGCTTGCCAGAACCAGGCTGCTCCAGAACTTCTTCATTGCCGTTCCCCCTTCTGTCGAACCGTTGACTTCACTTCACCCGACCACCTTCATCGGTGACCTGGAAACGGTGAAAGCATCAAGCGTGCCAGAACTATCGCTTTCGGTAGTCTCCTCGTCGACGAGAGTCAGGCCATCCCCCCTGAATGTCGGTGATAGCGCTGAATTCAAACGCGAAGAAATTCCAGGAGAACCGAGCAGAGAGCTGTGCATCATGCTGACCGAGGTCCCAAAGGCCGGTGAATGCCGAAAACACTGTGCCATGACGCAGCTCTGTGCCAGGCGTACTGCGCCATTGGCACACTTCGGAGTCTGCGCGGCCCGGAGGCCTTCCCGCGTGAGCAGGATTTCTCGTGAGGATCTCTCCGGGTGACCACCACCGGGATTGCGCAATACAACCGTCGCCAGAGGAACGGAACACTGAGATCTCCAAGGAAAACATCAGCGGTGCGGCATGCTTCCGCTGCGCAAGTGTCGATGGTCGAGCTTCCGTGTGGCACGCACGGTGCATGACCGGGTGACGGCTAGAAAGATAGCTGGGAAGATCTGCCGTGCACGGTTGCCGAGGGGGCGGGGACGTGAGCAAGAAACCAAAGCCGGAAGACGAGGCCGCGGAGGTCACCGCCTTCTTCAACCGCGGCCGACGTAGCAGCGTCGAGATCGTCAGGGACAACGAGCAGCTCCGCTCGAAGATCCGCAAGCTCGAGCAGGCGCTGCGCGTAACCACCGACGCGGGCCGCCGGGTCAGTCCCCCGGATGGGGGCGACAATGAACGCTGAGCCGGTGCAGTACATACGGAGCATTCTGCGGTAGCTCGCCCACCTCATAAACGAGGAGTTCTCGTCCGCACGGGGCTGGGCTTGCACCAGAGCCGCATCCGGCGTACAATGCCGGCGTTGTTAATTTCACACGCGTCGCCTGCCGGCGAACAGGGTTCCCCCGAGGGGAGGTTCACGGCGGGTACGGGCGGCGCGGAGGCGGCAAACCCATCGCGAGCAGGAGGTACGTCAGCATGTCGGTCAGTGACCATGAAGCAGCTTCTCGAGGCCGGAGTCCACTTCGGCCACCAGACCAAGCGCTGGAACCCGAAGATGAAGAAGTACATCTTCGACGCGCGCAACGGCATCTACATCATCGATCTGCAGAAGACGATCAAGCTCTTCAAGGACGCCTGCGATTTCACCCGCAAGATCGCGTCCGAGGGGCAGACGGTGATCTTCGTCGGCACGAAGAAGCAGGCCCAGGACGCGGTGGCCGAGGAGGCCGTGCGCTGCGGCGGCCATTTCATGAACCAGCGCTGGCTCGGCGGCACGCTCACGAACTTCGTGACGATCCACAAGGGCATCGAGCGCATGCGCAAGTTCGAGGAGCAGAAGGCGGCCGGCTACGTCGGGCTCAACAAGCGCGAGGTCGCCGTCATCGAGAGCGAGCTCGAGCAGCTGCAGAAGTACATGAGCGGCATCCGCGAGATGGACAAGCTGCCCGGGGCGGTCTTCATCATCGACACCAAGAAGGAGCGCATCGCGGTGCACGAGGCCAACCGCCTCGGCATCCCCGTGATCGCCACCGTCGACACCAACTGCGACCCCGACGGCATCGATTTCGTGATTCCGGGCAACGACGACGCCATCCGCTCGATCAAGCTCATCACCGGCACGATCGCCGACGCCGTGATCGAGGGCGCGGGCGATCTGGCAGGAGAAGCAGGCCGCCGTCGACGCAGAAGGCGCAGGAGGACGCGGAGGAGGCGGCCGAGCAGGCCGGCGGCGAGGGCAAGCCGAAGGCCCGCCGGCGCGAAAAAGACCGCCGAGGAGCGCCGGCCGAGGAGGCCGACGGCCGAGGAAACAGTCGTCGACGCCGGTGCCGTGACGGCCGGCGAGGAGGTGTAGGAGCGTGGACGTCAACGCCAACCTCGTGAAGGAACTGCGGGAGATCTCCGGCTCCGGCTTCATGGACTGCAAGGCCGCCCTGGTGGCCACGAACGGCGACCTCGAGGCCGCCGCCGATTTCCTGCGCAAGAAGGGCGTCTCCTCCGCCGCGAAGAAGTCGCACCGCAGCACCGGCGAGGGGCTCGTCGAGTCCTACATCCACCCGGGCGGCAAGGTCGGGCGTGCTCATCGAGGTCAACTGCGAGACCGACTTCGTGGCCCGCACCGACGCCTTCAAGACGCTCGTGCGCGACCTGGCGATGCAGATCGCCGCCGCCTGCCCGATCGCCGTGAGCCCGAGGAAGTGCCCGCCGAGCTCGTCGCCAAGGAGCGCGAGATCCTCACCGAGCAGGCCAAGGCCAGCGGCAAGCCCGAGAAGATCATCGAGAAGATGGTCGAGGGGCGGATCCAGAAGTACTACGAGGAGGTCTGCCTGCTCGAGCAGAAGTTCGTCAAGGAGCAGGACCGCGCCGTCCGGGAGATCGTCAACGACGCCATCGCCAAGCTCGGCGAGAACATCCGGGTGCGGCGTTTCGCGCGCTTCCAGCTGGGAAAGTAGCGCGGCGGTGGCCAGGGCGAAGGGGAAGGCCGGGCCGGCGGCGAAGCCGGCCGAGCTACAAGCGGGTCCTGCTCAAGCTCAGCGGCGAGGCGCTGCTCGGCAGGGGCGAGTGGGGGATCGACCACGACGTGCTCAACGGGATCTGCCGCCAGGTCATCGCGGCCAAGAAGCTCGGCGTCGAGATCGCCCTCGTCATCGGCGGCGGCAACATCATGCGCGGGGCGATCGAGGCCCGCCGCGAGGGCGTCGACCGCGCCACGGCGGACCACATGGGCATGCTCGCCACGGTCATCAACGCCCTCGCGCTGCAGAACGCCCTCGAGCACATGGGCACCTTCACCCGGGTCATGAGCGCCATCGAGATGCACCAGGTGGCGGAGTCGTACATCCGCCGCCGCGCCGTGCGCCACCTCGAGAAGGGGCGCATCGTCATCTTCGCCGCCGGCACCGGCAACCCCTACTTCACGACCGACACCGCCGCGGCGCTGCGGGCGATGGAGATCGGCGCGGACGTGCTCCTCAAGGCCACCAAGGTCGACGGGGTCTACACCGCCGACCCCGTCAAGGACCCCGAACGCGAAGCGTTTCACCGAACTGACCTACCTCGAGGTGCTCAAGCGGCGCCTCAAGGTCATGGACACGACCGCGATCTCGCTGTGCATGGACAACAACCTGCCGATCGTGGTCTTCAACCTGAACAAGCCGGGGAACCTCCTGCGCCTCATCAGGGGCGAGCGGGTCGGGACCCTCGTGCAGGGAGGTTAGAGCCTCGACCATGCTCAAGGACGTCGAACACGCCGCCCAGGAGAAGATGCAGCACTCGATCGAGGTGCTCAAGAAGGAACTCGGGACCATCCGCACCGGCCGCGCCACCCCGGCGCTGCTCGACGGCGTCAACGTCGAGTACTACGGGGCGCCGACCCCGGTCACCCAGGTCGCCTCGGTGTCGATCCCGGAGAGTCGCTCGATCGTCATCCAGCCCTGGGACCCCACGATCATGGGCGACATCGAGAAGGCGATCCTGCGCGCCAACCTCGGCCTGACCCCGACGAACGACGGCAAGGTCATCCGGATCTCGATCCCGGCGCTCACCGAGGAGCGCCGCAAGGACCTCGTCAAGGTCGCCCGGAAGTACGCCGAGGAGGGGCGCGTCTCGCTGCGCAACGTCCGCCGCGACGTCAACGAGCAGGTCAAGAAGCTCGAGAAGGACGGCAAGATTTCCGAGGACGAGATGCACAGCTCGCACGAGCGGGTGCAGAAGCTCACCGACGAGTTCACCGCGCTGGTCAACCAGACGATCGAGAAGAAGGAAAAGGAGATCATGGAGATCTGAGCCGGTGCGGCCGCCCGGCCCCGGACAGCTCCAGGCTCTTTCGCCGTGAATGATCATAGCGCGGGCTACCCCCGCAACCCAGGGCAACCCCTTCGTCCCCCTTTCGAAAGGGGGAAGGGGGTTCGACGTCCCTGGCCCCGCCACGTCGCGGTCATCATGGACGGCAACGGGCGCTGGGCCCGGCGGCGCGGTCTGCCCCGCATCCAGGGGCACCGCGCCGGCGTCAAATCCGCCCGCGCCGCGATGGAGGTCTGCCGCGACCAGGGCATCCCGTACCTGACGCTGTACACGTTCTCGCTCGAGAACTGGCAGCGGCCGCGGGCCGAAGTCGACGAGTTGATGCGCCTGCTCCACCGCTATCTCAGTCGCGAGGCGAAGCAGTTGATCGAGAACCGCATCCGCTTCCGGGCCCTCGGTCGCCTCGGACTGCTGCCGCCGAAGGTGCGCGCGACAAGGTCGCCGAAATCACCGCGGCCACGGCGGGCAACGAGCGCCTGAACCTCTGTCTGGCCCTGAGCTACGGCGGGCGCGCCGAGATCGTCGACGCGATCAACTCGCTCGCCGCCGCGCGGGCGGCGCGCGGGCGGCCGCCGGCCCCGATCACCGAAGCCGATCTCGCGGCGCACCTCTACGCCCCCGACGTTCCGCCGCCCGACCTGATGATCCGGACCAGCGGCGAGAAGCGCCTCTCGAATTTCCTGCTCTGGGAGTCGGCGCACACCCGGCTGGTGTTCGTCGACGACCTCTGGCCGGATTTCACCGCACGGCGGTTCGCGGCGGTTCTCGACCGCGGAGCGCGCCGGACGAGCCGCGGAGGCCGGCGCGGCGTGAAGACGCGGATCATCGCCGCGCTCGTCGGCATCCCGCCCGTGCTCGCGGCGGTCTTTCTCGCGGGCCCGCGCTCTTCGGGGCGATCGTCCTGGCCCTGGCGCTGCTGGCGCTGCACGAGTATCTCCGGATCTGCGCGGTCGAGCCGCTGATCACGGCCGCGGTCCTGGCGTGCGCGGTGCCGGTGCTGATCGCGGTCCCGCCGGCGGCGCGTCCGGGGTCGGGCGCGGCGGCCACTGCTGGTGCTGGCGCTGCTCGTCGCTCTGGCGGGTCGACGGATCCCGGCGCGCCGCTTTCGGGGTCTCGCCGAGGGCGTCCTCGGCCTGAGCTACATCGGCTACGCCATGGGGTGTCTCTGGCTGCTGCGGATGGAGACCGCCCACGGGGCGGCCTGGCTCTTTCTCGTGCTCGCGCGCGACCTGGGCCGGGGACAGCGCCGCGTTCTTCGTCGGTTCGCGCTTCGGCCGGCGCCGGTTCTGCCCGGACCTGAGCCCGAACAAGACCTGGGCCGGGGCGGTGGGCGGGCTGGCCGGTTCGCTGGCCGGCGGCCTGCTGTCGCTGCCGCTTTTCGCGGGCGACGCGTCCGTCTGGTTGCTCGCGGCGACGAGCCTCGCGGTCGGGCTGACCGGCCAGCTCGGCGACCTCTTCGAGTCGCTCTGGAAGCGCGCCAAGGGCGTGAAGGACTCCGGGAACCTCATCCCCGGGCACGGGGGCATCCTCGACCGGATCGACAGCCTCCTGATCGGCATCCCGGTCGGCTATCACATCGTGCGCACCTGGGGGGGCTGATGGAGCCAGCCGCGCGCGGGTGTCCATCCTCGGGTCGACCGGGTCGATCGGGGAGAGCGCGCTCGACGTCGTCCGCGCCTCGGGCGGGCGGCTCGGCGTCGCGGCGCTCGCGGCCGGATCCAACTGGCGCCGGCTCGCGGCGCAGGCCCGCGAATTCCGCCCGCTGCTCGTGACCGCGGCCGACGCCGACGCCGCCGCGCGAGCTGGGGCGGGAACTCGCCGGCAGCGGGATCCGGGTCGCCGCCGGCGCCGAGGGCCTGGAAGCGGCGGCGACGCTCGCGGCGGCCGACATCGTCCTCTCGGCGATCGTCGGCGCCGCGGGCATTCTGCCGACGCTGGCGGCCGCGCGCGCCGGCAAGACGATCGCGCTCGCGAACAAGGAGTCGCTGGTCGCCGCCGGCGGCCTGATCACGGCGGCGGTGCGGGCCGCCGGCGGGGTGCTGCTGCCGGTGGACAGCGAGCACAACGCGCTCTTCCAGCTCCTGGCCGGCCGCGACGCCTCCGAGGTGCAGCCGTCTCGTGCTGACCGCGTCGGGAGGGCCGTTTTTCCGCAGGCCGGGCAGCCTCGACGACGTCACCCCCGAGGATGCGCTGCGCCACCCGAGCTGGAGCATGGGCGCCAAGGTCACCATCGACTCGGCGACCCTGATGAACAAGGGGCTCGAGGTCATCGAGGCGCACTGGCTCTTCGGCATGCCGCTCGAGCGGATCGCGGTCGTGATTCACCCCCAGAGCATCGTCCACGGCGCGGTCGAGCTGACCGACGGCGCCCTGCTCGCGCACCTCTCGCCCCCCGACATGCGCATCCCGATCGCCGCCGCGCTGTATCACCCGCGAGCGCGTCGGCGCTGCCCTGGCAGCGTCTCGACCTGGCCGACGCTCGGCGGCCTCGAGTTCTTTCCGCCCGACCACGCCCGGTTCCCGGCGCTCGAACTGGCCGTAGCGGCATTCGCCCGCGGCGGCACGGCTCCCGCGGTTCTCAATGCGGCCAACGAGGTCGCCGTGCAGGCCTTTCTCGATCGTCGCACTCCGGTTCACCGCCATCACGGAAGTCGTCGCCGACGTGCTCGCGCGTGGTACCGTGGGCGCCGGGCCGGCCGACATCGACACGATCCTGGCCGCGGACGCCGCGGCCCGCGAAGCCGCCGCGGCGAGCGATCCGCGCCATGCAGGCACCACGGAGGGAGCTAGATGACAAGTATCCTGACCGCGATTCTCGTGCTCTCGCTGCTCGTGCTCGTGCACGAACTCGGGCACTTCTGCCGCCGCGCGACGGCTCGGCGTCGGCGTCATCAAATTCTCGATCGGTTTCGGACCGCGCGTCTGGGGCTTCGTGCGCGGCGGGACCGAGTACGTCTTCTCCGCCTTCCCGCTCGGCGGTTTCGTCAAGATGGTCGGCGAGCACGAGGAGGAGCCGGTGCCCGCCGAAGGCGCGTACACGGCGACGCCCGCCGCGCCGCCGCCGGACCCGGCCTTGTCGTTCGAGAACAAGTCGGTCTGGGCGCGGATGATCATCATCGTGGCCGGCCCGTTCGCCAACGTCCTCTTCGCCGTCCTGATCTTCTGGTTCGTCTTCATGGTCGGCGTGCCGATGCTGCTGCCCGAGATCGGCACCGTGCAGCCGAACTACCCGGCGGCCGACGCCGGACTGCGTCCCGGGAGACGTGATCACGGCGATCGACGCCCGGCCGATCGACACCTGGGAGGATCTCACGGCCGTCGTGCACGCCAGCGGCGGGGTCGAGCGGACGTTCACGATCCGCCGCGGCGGCGAGACGCTGACCCTGCGCATCACGCCGCGGGCGTCGCCCTCGAGCACCGTCTTCGGCGAGCCGACGACCGTCGGGCTGGTGGGCATCACCCCGGCGGAGCGGTTCACGACCCGACGCTACGGACCGCTCGACGCGGCCGGCGCTCAGCCTGCGCCGCACCGGGGAGATCATGCGCCTGACCCTGGTCGGGATCGCGAAGATCTTCCAGCGGATCGTGCCGGCCAACACGATCGGCGGGCCGATCATGATCGTGCAGATGGCCGGGCAGCAGGCCCAGGCCGGCGCGATGAACCTGATCTTCTTCAGTGCGTTTCTCTCGATCTCCCTCGGGCTGTTCAACCTCTTTCCGATCCCGGTGCTCGACGGCGGGCAGATCTGGTTTTTGCTCGTCGAGGCCGTGCGGGGGCGTCCGTTGAGCCGTCGCGTCAAGGAAATCACCCAGCAGGTGGGGCTGGCGCTGCTGCTGCTGCTGATGGTCTTCGCGTTCTACAACGACATCACGCGGGTGGTCACCGGAAACTGGGGGCACTGAGTGCCACAGGCTATGAATACGTCATCCGCGTCCGTCGGACTGTCCGCCGTCGACAGGCGGACTGTCCTCGGTGCTGCCGTCAGGGACGCAGTGCGCGTCCATCCCCGTCGCCGCCTGATCCCCTTCGCGCACGCCGTTCGATCCAGGCGGGGTTCAACCCCGCCCCGACGGACCGCGGCGTTGTCTGCACGATCCGGACGACGTGCCTCGCACACCGAGGTGCGCTGGAGTCTCGATGAAACTGCGCGCCGGCGTGGAGCCGGCCCGGACGACGCACGCGCGCGGTCCGGGTCGGGGCGCTGACCCTCGGCGGCGGCGCGCCGGTGCGCATCCAGTCGATGACCAAGACCGACACCCAGGATGTCGGCGCCACGGTGCGTCAGGTCCGGGCGCTCGAGCGCGCCGGGTGCGAGATCGTCCGGGTCGCCGTCCCCGGCCACGACGCGGTCGCGTCGTTCGCGAAGATCCGCGCGCGCGTCTCGCTGCCGCTCGTCGCGGACATCCACTTCGATCATCGTCTGGCGATCGCCTGCATCGACGCCGGCGCCGACAAGGTGCGGATCAACCCGGGAAACATCGGCGGCACGAAGCGCCTGCAGGAGGTCGCCCGGCGGGCCGGCGAGCGCGGCTGCGCCATCCGCGTCGGCGTCAACGCGGGGTCGCTCGAGAAGGACCTGCAGGTCAAGCACGGCGGCGCCACGCCGGCCGCGCTCGTCGAGAGCGCGGTGCGCGCCGTGCGGGACCTGGAGGCGGTCGGGTTTCGCGCGATCGTCGTCTCGCTCAAGGCCTCGAACGTCCTGCACACGATCGCCGCCTACCGGCTCGCCGCGCGCGCGCTGCGCTACCCGCTGCACCTGGGCGTGACCGAGGCCGGCTGGGGGCTCGCCGGCATCGTCAAATCCTCGGTCGGGATGGGCGCGCTGCTCGCGGACGGGATCGGCGACACCCTGCGGGTCTCGCTCACCGACACCCCCGTCGAGGAGGTCCGCGTCGCCCGGGAGATCCTCTCCGCCGTCGGGCTGCGCCGCGAAGGGGTCGAGATCATCTCCTGCCCGACCTGCGGCCGCTGCGGCGTCGATCTGCAGCGCACGGCCCGGGCGGTGCGCCGCCGCCTCGCGGACATCACGACGCCGCTCACCGTGGCCGTCATGGGCTGCCCGGTCAACGGGCCGGGCGAGGCCAGGGCCGCCGACGTCGGCCTGGCCGGCGGCAAGGGGAAGGCCGTGATCTTCAGTCGCGGGAAGATATTGAAAACGGTCCCTGAATCGCGCATGATCGACGCGTTGGTCGAGGCGGTTCGCGAGGAGTCCGGACGTCGCGAGCCGGGCACGGGCCGGGGGTAGCGGGGATATGCTCAAGCGCAGGAGCGAACGGCGCGCGGTGGCGCGACAGGAGCACGAGACGCTCCAGTTGGTGTCATTCCGGGTCGGCGCCGGAGTGTACGGGCTCGACATCGCCAGCGTCCAGGAGATCGACCGACTGCAGCCGATCACCAAGGTGCCCCAGGCGCTCTCCTTCGTCGAAGGGGTGATCCACGTGCGCGGGGCGATCATCCCCGTGGTCGACCTGGCCCGTCGTTTCGGCCTCGAGCCCATCGTCGCGGATCGCCAGACCCGGATCATCATCGCCGGCCTGCGCGGCCAGAGCGTCGGCTTCATCGTCAGCGCCGTCACCGAGGTCGTCGCCATTCCGGTCAAGTCGATCGGCCCGGCGCCGCCGCTGACCTTCGAGCGCTCGAGCAGGTTCATCTCCGGGATGGCGCGCGTCGGCGAGACATTGATCAGCATCCTGAGCCTCGACCATCTGCTCTCCACCGAGGAGTTCGACCAGCTCCAGCAGCAGCAACCGCTCTTCTAGGGCGAAAGGAGACGCGATGCGTCTGAGCAAGTATCTGGTCCCGACCCTGCGCGAAGACCCGGCGGAAGCCGAGATCGTCAGCCACCGCCTGATGCTGCGCGCCGGGATGATCCGCCGCACCGCCGCGGGCATCTACTCCTACCTGCCGCTCGGGCTGCGCGCGCTGCGCAAGGTCGAAGGGATCGTCCGCGCCGAAATGGACCGGGCCGGCGCCCTCGAGGTCTTCCTCCCCGTCCTCTCGCCGGCGGAGCTCTGGCGCGAGACCGGCCGCTGGGACGTCTACGGCAAGGAATTGATGCGCGTCCGCGACCGCCACGACCGCGAATTCTGCCTCGGGCCGACGCACGAGGAGGTCATCACCGATCTGGTCCGGCGCGATGTCCGTTCCTGGCGCCAGTTCCCCGTGAACCTCTACCAGATCCAGACGAAGTTCCGCGACGAGATCCGCCCCCGGTTCGGGTTGATGCGCGGGCGCGAATTCGGCATGAAGGACGCCTACAGTTTCGACCGCGACGAGGCGGGCGCCGAGGAGAGCTACCGCGCGATGTTCGCCGCGTACACCCGGATCTTCGAGCGCTGCGGCCTGCGGTTCAAGGCCGTGGAGGCCGACTCCGGACAGATCGGCGGCTCGTTCTCCCACGAATTCATGGTGCTCGCCGACACGGGCGAGGACGCCGTCGTGACCTGCACGGCCTGCGGCTACGCGGCCAACCTCGAAAAGGCCCAGGTTGCCGCGCCCGGGCGGGCGGCCACCGCAGCGCCGTCGCCCCTCGCGCGCGTCGCGACGCCGGCCAGGCGCACGGTCGAGGAGGTCACGGCCTTTCTCGGCATCGGCGCGGATCGGCTCGTCAAGACCCTGCTCTTCGACGCGGGCGGCGAGATCGTCGCCGTCCTGGTGCGCGGCGATCACCAGGTGAACGAGACCAAGCTCAAGAACCACCTCGGCGGGCGCGAGGTGACGCCCGCGACGCCGGCCCAGGTCGAGAAGGTCACCGGCGCGCCGGTCGGCTTCGCCGGGCCGGTGGGCCTCGCCGGGGTGCCCGTCTTCGCGGACCGGCACGTCGAGGCGCTCGCGAACTTCGTCGTCGGCGCCAACGAGGCGGACGTGCACCTCGTCGACGTCTGTCACGGCCGCGATTTCACCGTCACCGCCTGGGCCGACCTCAAGAGCGCCGAACCCGGCGACCCCTGTCCGAAGTGCGGCAAGCCGCTCGAAATCGTGCGCGGCATCGAAGTCGGGCACGTCTTCAAGCTGGGCACGAAGTACACGCAGGCGATGAAGGCGACCTACCTCGACGAGCAGGGGAAAGAGCAGGTCAGCATCATGGGCTGCTACGGGATCGGCACCGGCCGCACGGTGGCCGCCTCGATCGAACAGAACCACGACGCGGACGGGATCGTCTGGCCGCTGCCGCTCGCGCCGTTCCCCGTCCACCTCGTGACGCTGAGCGAAACCGATGCCGCTGTCCGCGCGACAGCGGAGCAGCTGGTGGCCGATCTGGAGGCCCGCGGCATCGAGGTGCTCTGGGACGACCGCGAGGAGCGCCCCGGCGTGAAATTCAAGGACGCCGACCTGCTCGGCATGCCGCTGCGCGTGGTGATCGGCGGCAAGTCGCTCGCGCGCGGGGTCGGCGAGCTGCGCGTGCGGCGCACCGGGGAGAAATCGGAGGCGCCGCTGGCGGAGCTGGCGGAAACCGTGGAGCGCCTCCTCGCGACCCTCGACTAGACGCGCGGGAGGGGATGAACCCCTCCTACGGGGAACATGCGGGGGGGATGAACCCCCCCCATGGGAACTGAGCACGACGTAGGGGGGGGTTCACCCCCCCGGGATTACACCGCGTACTTCGCGACGAGGTCGCCGACCTCGCTCGTGCTCTTGCCCATCCGGCCCGGCGCCGAGCGACTTGAGGTCCTTCGCGACGACCTTCATCACCGCCTTCTCGATGCGCGCCGCGGCCTTCTCCTCGCCGAGCGTCTCGAGCATCATCTGGCCGGCGCAGATCGCCGCCAGCGGGTTGATGACGTTCTGGCCGGTGTACTTCGGCGCGCGAGCCGCCGATCGGCTCGAACATGCGAGACGCCCTCGGGGTTGATGTTGCCGCCGGCGGCGATGCCCATGCCGCCCTGCGTCATGGCGCCCAGGTCGGTGATGATGTCGCCGAACATGTTGCCGGTGACGATCACGTCGAACCACTCGGGGTTCTTGACCATCCACATGCAGGTGGCGTCCACGTGGTAGTACTCGCGCTTGATGTCCGGGTAGTCCGCCTCGCCCATCTCGTGGAAGGCGCGCTCCCAGAGGTCGTAGACGTAGGTCAGCACGTTGGTCTTGCCGCAGAGGGTGAGCGTGTTCTTCTTCGTTGCGCTTCTGCGTGCAGCTCGAAGGCGTAGCGCAGGCAGCGGTCGACCTGGTGGCGGGTGTAGACCGCGGTCTGCGATCGCGACCTCGTGCGGCGTGCCCTTCATCGATGACGCCGCCGGTGCCGGTGTAGAGCGTCGCCGGTGTTCTCGCGGACGACCACGTAGTCGATGTCCGCCGGGCCCTTGTCCTTGAGCGGGCGTCTCGACGCCGGGGAAGAGCTTGACCGGCCGCAGGTTGATGTACTGGTCGAGCTCGAAGCGCAGCGCGCAGCAGGATGCCCTTCTCGAGGATGCCGGGCTTGACGTCGGGATGCCCGATGGCGCCGAGCAGGATGGCGTCGAGCTTCCGCAGCTCGTCGCGACCGCGTCCGGCGGCAGGATCTCGCCGGTGCGCAGGTAGCGGTCGCCGCCGAAGTCGTAGTCGACCAGGTCGAGCTTGAAGCCGCTCGACGGCCGCGACGGCCTTGAGAACCTTGACGGCCTCGCGCACCACCTCCGGGCCGGTGCCGTCGCCGCCGATCACCGCAATCTTGTACGTCTTCGCCATGAACGCCTCCTTGAAGGGTATCCGTTGGTTGAGGTCGGAATAGTAGCGTGGCGGGGAGGCAATTACAACAGGTCCGATTTTGAAATCTCAACCGAACTCGTCGATATCCGCAGGGGAGAGGGGCGAGCCCCTCGCGTGCGGATGGAGCGGACAGTTCTCTTCGCGAGCGGGGATCAACCCCGCCCCTGCGCCGGTTGTGCGGGTCTCATCGTCGCTGCAAAGAGTGCTTCGTCACGGTTCGATTGAGTGGTATAATAATCTGATATGGGCCCCGCAGAAATGCATGTTTCTGTTGGCACTGGCTGGCCTGAGGGCTCGTGCTCGGGGACGGCCGAGATGCGGCTCTTTACCGGCGGCATCACCAGCGGCGCGAACGCAGAAAAGGAGAAAGTTTGAACATGAAGCGCCTGCTCTCCTTGGTGGCCGTGGCCCTGGGTTTGGTTTTTCCGACAGCTTCACACGCCGACCTGACCGTGGCGCCCCTGACCTGGAACATCATCGGTCTCGACAGCAATAAAGTCACGGTCGGGCCGAATCACTTTCCGGTTGGCGCACGAGTGTGCAACACCAGTGCCGGCGCGACCACAGCGATTGCCGATTTCGTCTGGGACGATGGCCTGGGGATATTCGCCGGTGATGTCGGTGCCGACGCTTACGTCAATTTGCGTGCCGGGACAAATGATTCGCTGACGCTCTTGCTCGCTGCCGCGGGTTCTCCCGGCGATTGTGCCGATGCCTATTTCGAGGCGGAAGTTACCAGAGATGCCGCTGCATACAACAACGCTCGCCGCTATCACATCACGGCCACGGACACCTCGGGAACTGTTTCGACTTCCATCCCGCGCGAACTCTTCGTGGAGCACCTCGTCTCGCAGGCGCGCAATTCCGTCCTCGACATGCAGTTGAGTACGGACGGGAGTGCGTACACGAGCATCGCCGCCGGCGGCACGCTGGCCTTGACGGTGGGAAACACCTATTGGATCAGGCTGGTCGCTGCGACCGCCACCAACGGTTACGAACAGATCGAGAGCTTCATCAATTTCCCGAACACCATCTTTCAGGTGTTGTCGGTCGATACGACCTACACCGCGGAATCGTCAGGCACCATGACCCCCCCGTACAATACGCTGTATGGCGATGGCTGCGTCTGGGAACCGGATCCCAACAGCCCGAATTACAGCTCCTGCCTGAGCACGGGAAAGGCCGGGGGTGGCATCGCCGTCACCTACCAGGTCACGATCCTCTCCGTGCCGGGCGCCCCGCTGGTCAACCCGGAGCCGCTGGGGACCTTGATCTACGATTTCTCCGGGTCGAGCTTTCACTACAACGGCGATTACGGGGTGTCGTCGCGTTTCGCGCAGATCATCGACCCGACAAATGTCGGCATTGCGAAAAGCTTCAGCCCCAACCCGGTGAGCGTCAATGGAGTTTCGGCGCTGACGATCACCCTGAGCAACCCCAATCCCGGCCCGATCAGCGGCTTGAACTTCGTGGATGTCTTTCCGACCTCGCCCGGCGCCATGACCGTCGCAGCGCCCCTCACCACGAGCAACACCTGCGGCGGCACGTTGCAGGATAGCGGCGGCGTTGGCGCGCTCGCCGCTGCCGATGTCGGCCTCAAGTTGGTCGCGGGCACGATCCCGGCAAACAGCAGTTGTATCGTCAAGGTGAACGTCACGGTTCCTGCAGTGGGCACCTATACCAACACCACGAATGAACTATATGTCGGCCCAGTGTCCACCGGCCAGACCGCCACGACGGCGCTCGCGGTCGACACCGCGCCGCCGCCGCCGTCGCCGCCTTCGTCCTGCACGAACCCCGTGGAACTGGCGCGTTGGGAAATACCGACAACCGGTCAAGGTTCAAGCAGCGGCACGACGCCGCCGCCGTATACGACCAAGGCGGCAGATGTCGCGACTGCAACGACGAACTATTTTTCCACCGCGTCCCCGCCGTTGGCTGCAGGCGTTTCGTCGATCGAGGCGACGGGAGGTGTGGCGCCGAACTCCTGGGGTGGCACTGCGCCAGTGACCGTGAGCAACCCGCCCCTCAAGACAGCCGGATGGGTCGAAACCGCAACCTCCACGGCTAACTATTTTGAATTTACCCTGGACACGCATAATTACGGCGGCGTCTATGTGAATTTCAACGCGGGACTTTTTACGAATGGGGATTGGGCGAGCCCGATCAGCAATGTTTTTGTTAATACCAGCGCTGACGGGGGTGCATTCACAGTCTATACGACCTCCCCGGCACCCACCTACCCAAGGGTATCAAAAGGCGGTTGGAATCCGGGATTGATCGCCGCCGCCGCTACCACCGGCACAAGCACCACGGTTTTTCGATTCAGCTTCGACGGTGGGTCAAAAGAAGCCGCGCTCGCGCAACTTGACGACATCATCTTCTCTGGTTGCCGCAAGCCAGACCCGCCCTCAATAACGAAGTCTTTCTCCCCGAATCCGGTCGCGGTCGGCGGCACGTCAACGCTCACCTTCACGGTCACCAATCCGAATGCGGCAGGGCAAACACTGAACGGGATAAACGTTAGCGACTTTTTGCCCCAGGAAGCTTTGCAGGGCACGGTGGCGCTCACCAGTGGCAGCCCTGCTGTCGTAGGCACGGGCACGGCGTTCAAGACTCAACTGATCGCAGGCGGTTCCGGCAGTATCGTATTCCTGCCCTCTGCGCTGACGGGCACGCTGACATTCACCAGCAACAGCATGGCCGTGACGGGCTCCGGCACCGCTTTCTCGAGCGAATTGGTTGTGGGAAGCATCATTTCCTTCAATTCTGCGAATTACACGGTGGCGTCCATCACCGACAACACCAATCTGACGCTCGCTTCGACCTACACGGGAACAACACAGGGTTCGGCTGCGAGCGTGTACACGGCGTTCACGGTTTCGTCCATCACCGACGATACGAACCTGACGCTCAGTTCGAACTATTCGGGAAGCACGGCCGGCAATCTGACGATGCTTGCCGGCCTGACCTTCGTTACCAGTACGCTGCCGGCTACAACCTGTGGCAGCGCAGTACAAAATGTTGTTTCAGGGGGCAGGGCGCTCAGGTTGTCCGGCAATAGTTTGACCGGCACACTGGGCCTCACCAATGCCAGCACGACCGTAACTGGAACCAGCACCCTGTTTACGAAGGAAGTGGGGGCCGGGAGCATCTTGTTGCTCCCCTATCGACTGGTCGGCACGGTGGCGACCACCAGCGGCAGCACCGCGGTGGTCGGAACCGGTACGACATTCACCACCCAGTTGGCGGTGGGAAGCAAGATAACGATCAATTCGATGGACTACATCGTCACGGGCATCACCGACGATACCCACCTGGCGCTGTCAAATGCTCCAGGTTCCACCGCCACCGGACTGACTGCCCGCGGTTATCGAGAGTACGCCGTATCCTCCGTCACCAACGACACGACCCTCGTCCTGACGGCAGCATACGCTTCGGCGGCAAATCTCAGTGGGCTGACCGTTAACGCCGGCCTTGCCGGGGGCGGCGCGACCTGCACAATCACGGCACTCGTCAAGGCCAACGCCGCCGGCGTGCGGGCCAATGTCAGCGAAGTGATCACCTCTCCCGAGAGCGGTGCCAACACCACGTCGGCCGGCTATGCCGCGGCGAACCTGACGGCCATTGTGCCCCCGGTCATCGACAAGGGTTTCGCCCCGGACCCGATCGTCACGGGCGGCATCTCCACCCTGACGTTCACGATCACGAACCCCAACCAGAATGATGCGTTGTCCGGCGTCACCTTCACCGATGTCTTCCCGGTAGCGCCCGGCGCCATGACCGTCGCCGCACCCCTCACGACAACCAACACCTGCGGTGGAAGCCTGCTGGACAGCGGCGGCGGCGCGCTTGCCGCCTCCGATGTCGGCATCCAGTTGGCCGGCGGGACGATCGCCGGCGGCGGCAGTTGCACTGTCAGCGTCAACGTCACGGCGACGACTACTGGGAGAGTACACCAACACGAGCGGTGCCGTTTCGGCGACAATCGTTGGCGGCAGCGACACCGCGAGCGACACGCTGACCGTGAATCCCCCGAATCCCAGCATCGCCATCAAGAAACAGGTTGCCGCGGCTGCCGGCGGGCAGTGGTACGACACCTTGGCGATTGCCACGGGCGCGAACGTCTATTACCGATTCACCGTGGAGAACATCGGCGATGTGGCATTCACCTCGTTCACGGTGACCGACCCGACGTTGGCCGCCACCTTCGGGAATCCCATAGCATCGACAAACTGCAATGGCGCCACCGCCGATTGGATTACGGACAACTCGCCCTCGACCCTGCCTGGTTTGCCCGTTGGAACGGCAACCGTGGAACCTGCGGCGATCTGCGTGATCGGGCCGGTGACGGCAGCAGCGGGTTCTCATGCGAATACGGCGACGGCGCACGGGACCTATACAACCGGGACCGACGATTCGGATCCTGACACGGCCACCTACAAAACAGCGTTGTTGTCGATCGTCAAGAGCGTCACCGAAACAGGCTATACCGCCGCGGGTCAAGTTCTGCACTACTCTTATCTGGTCACCAACACGGGAACTGCTTCCCTGAAGGGTCCGGTCACGATCGACGACGACATCTCGGCCGATGAAAGCTGCCCGGACGTGGACACGGTCGGCGACCTGGATACATTCCTCGATCCGGGTGAGAGCATCACCTGCACAGCGACGTATACCACCGTGGCCGGGGATGTGACGGCGGCCCCGTACGCGGTGACGAATATCGCATCCGCGACGGTGGAAGGGGTAACCTCTCCCACGGACACCGTGACGGTGTACTATTTCGGCCCGACGCGCGTGTTCCTCTCCGATTTCCGCGCCTTTTCGGAGAAGGGCCGGGTGCATGTCCAGTGGACCACGTCCTCGGAGACCGACACCGCGGGCTTCTTTCTTTTACGGCTCGATGAGTCGCGCGGGATGTACAACCCGATTAACCGCGAAGCCCTGCCGGCTATCTTCACGGCACCCCAGGGCGGAACCTACACTCTTGTTGACAAGGGCGCATCCCCCGGGAAGCGCCACACCTACCTCCTCGTAGAACTGGAAGTGAGCGGCACGAGAAATACCTACGGGCCCTTCAGCGTTCGCGTGGAGGGAGCCGGACCTCAGGGTGCCGGACTGATCCAGGATGCGCAGCTTTTTTCAGGCTATTCCAGAAAAGCTCACCCCATTTCCGGGCAGAAAGCAGCTCGAATACAAAGCGGGAAGGCCGCACGTGCGAAAGCCAAAGCACAACTCAAGGGGCGAACCGGCGTCATGGCCAAGATTGCCGTTGAAACGTCCGGGCTTCACTATGTTGATGCGCTGGAGATCTCCTCCCTTCTGGGCATTCCGCTGAAGAGCGTTGAAGCAATGATCAAGCAGGGAAAACTGGCGATGAGCAGCCAGGGCTCGGATGTGGCATATTCCCCCGCCGGAGACAATTCGGGATTATATTTTTACGCTCGGGGTCTGGACAGCATTTACACCCGAGAAAACATCTACTGGCTTTACCAGGGCCGGGGCCTCCAGATGAAGCTGACACGCGGAAAAGGGCCTTCGCCCGTCGACACCGGGGCATTTACCGAGACGACGCATGACGAGAAAGATCTCTACCCGGCTCTTGTCACCGATGCCGACCCCGAGTCGGATTACTGGTTCTGGGATTACCTCTACGCAGTCGCAGGGACCACGCTCGAGAAGAAACAATTTATTGTCAAGGCGGAAGGTGTGTCCGATCAGACAGCCGATGCCGGTCTGACGGTATTCATGCAGGGGATTACCGAAGCACGGCATCGGGTGATCGTCAGGCTCAACGGCAACGTTCTCACGCCGGTTGTCCCGGGGAGTGACACATGGTCCGGGATCAAGGCGCACGAAATCGGCTACACCTTCAGTCAGGACCTGCTGGACGAGGGTGACAATATCGTTGAAATCGAGGGTGTTCCTGCCGAGGGAGAACTGCCCAGCGTCATCTTCGTCGACTCATTCGACACGAGATATCAGCGGCTTTACCAGGCTGCCCAAAACTCCCTACGCCTGCACGGCGACGGGAACACCACTGTCAGCGCCGCCGGGTTCACCAACGCCGACATTCTCGTTTTCGACATTACCGACCCTGACCGGCCGACCCTGAAGACCGACACGACAATCAGCGGCACGAACGGGAATTACCGGGTCAGCTTCACCCCTTCGTCGCCGGAGACGCCGTACCTGGCCTGCACGGCCGATGCCGCGTCAGCGGGAAGGTCCCGGGCGGTCAATCCGTCGCACCTTTCGGCAACCGGTAACCGGGCTGATTACGTGCTGATCACGACGGAGGAACTTGCCGCCGCCGCCGAGACCTATGCCGGCTACTGGCAGTCCCGAGGGTTCACGACCAAAGTGGTGATCGTCGATGATATTTATGACGAGTTCAACGCCGGGATCGTCAACCCCAAAGCGCTTCGCGACTTTCTTGGTCATGCCTACAGGAGCTGGATCCTCCCTCCGAGGTATGTCCTGCTGGCGGGGGAGGGAACGTATGACTACCGCGACAACCTCGGCCATGGCGAGAGCCTGGTCCCCGTGAAAATGCTGGCAACGCCGCTCGGGCTCGCCACGTCGGACAACTATTATGCCGATCTCGACGGCGACCATCTCCCTGAGATGGCTATCGGCAGGCTTCCCGTAGCGACGGCACAGGAACTGGACGCCATGCTCGGCAAATTGATCACCTATGACCCGAGCCAGATGAATAAGACTCTTTTGCTCGCCGACAACCCCGACAATGGCGGGGATTTTTCGTCTGACAGCGATGATCTGTCCTTGGAGATACCACCGCACCATCCGGTCGAAAGGATCTATTTGTCTGATTATTCGTTGGCCGCGGCACGGCGACTCCTCTTTGATGGTTTCAGTGGCGGCGCGCTCTTTATCAATTTCACCGGTCATTCTGCCGTGGACCGATTTGAGGACCGGGGACTGCTGGCAACCAGAGACGTGTCTTCCCTGACAAACTCGAAACTTCCCATCGTAACGGCCCTGAGTTGCGTCGTTGGTCAGTTCGCACTTCCCGGATATGATTCCTTGAGCGAATCTCTGGTAACGAAACAGGGAGGCGGCGCGATTGCTTTCTTCGGAGCCACGGGGATGGCCCTCAACGCCGACTCGATAGAGTTGGGGAAGCTTTTCTATCAGACGATATTCGCCGACGGTGCGACCGACCTCGGCAGCGCGGTCAAAATGTCCTTTGAAAAGATGAAAGCGCTGCACGGCGACTCGTACGTCATGGATGCCTACAACCTCCAGGGCGACCCGGCCTTGGGTCTGAAGCGGTAGAAGATACGGTGGCAGACATGAAGGACTTTCTCCAGCAGGAGTATCAAGTAAACGGAGAGATTGTGTCCCGGAAAATTGCCGGGGAGTCTTTCCTGATTCCGATCCGCGGCAAACTCGCGGACATGCAGTGTATCTTCTCCTTGAACCCCGTGGCCGAATTCATCTGGCGGCAGCTGAACGGTCAAAACAGCCTCGAAGAAATCCGCAATCGTGTCGTGGCGTCTTTTCTTGTCGAAAAGCAGCAGGCAGACGAGGATCTCCGGGATTTTATCGAGGGCTTGCTCCAGGCAGGTTTGATCAAAGGTGCTCATTAGCGATGCACCATTCACCTGCGGCGTCGGCCGGGAATAAAGAGTATCTTGCCCGATTTCACGGCAAAGTCGTGCAGATGCGACTGCCGCTCACCGGCAGTCTCGAAATCACCGCGCGGTGCAATCTCGCCTGCGTCCACTGTTATCTCGGACCCCAGGGTCGCGACCGGATTCATGGCCGAGAAGAATTGTCCACGCGCCGGATCATGTCGGTCATCGACGAATTCACCGGCGCTGGGTGCCTGTACCTGCTATTGACCGGTGGCGAGCCGTTTTCACGGAAAGATTTCCCGGAGATCTACACCCACGCCAAAACAAACGGCCTCCTGGTCTCCGTCTTCACGAACGGCACGATGATCACGGAAAGCATCGCGGAACTCTTCGCGGATCTGCCGCCGCAGGCTGTCGAGATCAGCCTCTACGGCGCCACGTCGGGGACGTATGAGAAGATTACGGGAGTCAAAGGGTCGTTCGCGAAATGTTTGAGCGGCATCGAAAGGTTGCTCGAGAAAAACATCGAGGTGCAGCTCAAGACAGTCCTGATGTCGCTGAATCAACACGAGTTCTTCGCCATCAAGAGCATCGCTACAAACTACGGTGTCAAGTTTCGTTTTGACGCTGCGATCTTCCCTGGGTTCAATGGAGACAAGACACCTCTCGCCCTGCGTGCTCGACCACGGGATGTGGCCGAAAAGGAATTTTCCGACCCCGGGCAGTTTCAACGTTGGAAGGAATATTTCGAGAGGACTCAAAACAACGCCACATCTGACGCTCTGTATCACTGCGGGGCCGGCACCAGCAGTTTTCATGTGGATGCTTATGGGATACTGAGTCCCTGCCTGATGATGACCAGGCCAAAATATGATCTCGGGCGGGGAAACTTTTCCGCAGGCTGGGACCATCTCAACAACGTCGTGCGGGAGCAGAGGATGGCGGCCGATTTTGCCTGCAGAGCGTGCCGGAAGAAGGCGCTGTGCGGCTACTGCCCGGCCTTCTTCGAACTGGAGAACGGTGCGGAACAGCTTCATTCCGATTATCTTTGCTCCCTGGGCGAAAACCGTTTTCGACAACTTGTTTCGAAAGGAATCCTGGATGACAAGTCATGAAGACATAGGAGACATGAGGCAGCCGTATGAAAAGCCGAGGCTCAGGACCATCGAACTTGCGGCCGAGGAGGTGCTGTCGGCGGGCTGTAAAGTATTCGGGGGCACTTCTACGGCTCCGGGCTCCCCGTGCAATTTCGGAGGCTGCGCGGGTCTGGGATCGTAGGGTGTGTCGCCATTGTTGAAGCACGAAAATCGAATGGCCTGCGGCAGGTGAACATGCACATAGCAGGGGTTCATTTTAGGATTGATTCCGATCTGCCGATAGCGCACCCTACGGAATTCCCGGCTAACTACCGGCACTTTCGCGCTCAGGCCGGTATTCGCCTCGATACGATCGGCATGAAGTTCGAAATGAATCATTTCCCTGACACCGCGAAGATGATCAAGATCTTTGACAGCGTTCAGTCCTGGGCTTTATTTCGTGACGGCGGCGACTACCTTCTTGAATACAAACCCCCGGCGTTCCAGAGACCGTTGTGGGTTTCCCGCTTCGACAGCGGCTTTCAGCAGGCAACTGTCCACTACGGGGAATCTGATGACCAGCGAGGAACACGGTGAATTCACGGTCAAGAATCCCCTGTTATATCCTCTGGACCAGCTTTTGCTCATGCATCTTCTTTCCCGAAGGGAGGGGGCGATAATCCACGCTGCGGGTTTGGCGCTCCAGGGCAGGGGATATATTTTCCCCGGAAAGTCCGGGGCCGGCAAAAGCACGTTGTCCCGGCTCTTGCTCGGCAGTGAGCAAGTCGAAATGCTCAGCGACGACCGTGTCGTCGCGAGAAAGATCAAGGGTCGTTTCGAGGTCTTCGGTACGCCCTGGGCGGGTGACGCCGGAATCGCCGAGAACAAGAATTTCCCCTTGTCCGGGATCTTCTTTATCCATCATGCGGGTGAAAACACGATCAAGGCCGTGGAACCGAAAACCGCCATTCGAAAGGCTGATGCCGGTGACTTCCATCCCCTGGTATGAGCAGGAATCGATGTCCGGCACGCTCTCGTTCTGCGAAGATCTGGTCCTGAATGTCCCGGCTTACGATCTCCATTTCAGGCCTGACAGCGGGGTGGTGGATGTTCTTGAAAAGTTCATGTCCGCGTAGCCGGCCCTCCCGCGCGCCGGAACAGCTCTCGTTGAACGGGCGTCGGTCTGATCTGCTGAGGCTCTTCGAAGATATCCTGAACCAGGGTCTGAGTATTCGCTTCCAGGTGACCGGCAGGAGCATGAAGCCCTTTCTTCGTGGCGGCGAGATTCTGACGATCAGGCAGATTCCCTCCCGCACGATCAGGAGAGGCGATCTGATCCTCTTCAGGAGCGCCGATGAGGTGCCCGTCCTGCACCGCGTGCTCACGAGAAGAACGACGGAGATCGGAGCGCTCCGTTTTGTGACGAAAGGGGACGCCCTGAAATCCTGTGACGCGGAAATTCACGAAGACTGTGTGCTCGGCAATGTCGAGATGATTGAAAAGACCGTGCCCGCCGCAGGGACGGTGCAGCTGCACATGAATTCACGGTATTTCCGCTGTCTGAACTTCACGATTGCGACCGCAGACCTCTTGAAGACACGGTGTTCCCGGGTTCTTTCGGCGCTCCGGCGGTCCTGTGCCGTGCTCACCCGGATTGTTGTTCTCCGGAGGGGAGAGGGTGTTCTTCGCAATGATCCGCTGGAGTGTTCAAGAAGCGGCGGGTACCGCCGTTGCGGCCGTGACTGATTGTGCCTTTATTGGCCAGCCAAACCGGGCCGTGAAGGAAATGAATGTATGATGGCAAATGACCACGGCATCGATCGGGTGACGGCGGCAGGAGATCAACGAAGGATCCTCGTCCTTCTCAAACAACCGTCGTTGACAGCCCCGATCAGTCGTATCCTAGTATACTCAGAAAATAATCATGACATTGCGCTCGGGTGACTAGGATAGTGTCGTTCTCCTTGCGGAAATGTGCGCCGAGCGCGATGGGGGCGGCATTCGCCTGGTTCCTTCTGGTCTGCGCGGCCCTTGCGCCGGCCCAGGAGTACATCGTCGGCGAGGGGGACGTCCTGCAGGTCACCGTCATTGGACACCCCGATCTCACGACCACGGCGCGGGTGACGCGCGAGGGTGAAATCCGGCTGCCGCTGATCGGCCAGGTTGCGGTCGCCGGGATCGAGCTGCCCCGCATCGCCGAAGTGGTTTCGCAGCTTTTCGGCCAACGGGTATCTCGTCGATCCGCAGGTGACGGTTTCCGTCCAGGAGTACCGCATCCTCAAGGCCACCATCATCGGGATGGTGAATCGCACGGGGGTGTACGAATTCCGCGACCGGCTGACGCTGCTCGAACTGCTCTCCCGCGCGGGGGGGATCGCGCCGGATGCCGACAGCCACGCCATCGTCATGGGCCGGGCAGGGGAAAGTCGGACCGTTGACTTGCGAGGGTTGCTGACGCTGGGCAACATCTCCCTCGATGTCGTGATTCACGACGGGGACAGCGTGTTCATCGCCGCGGCGCCCAAGTTCTCGATCACCGGAGAGGTCCGTCGCCCCGGCGAGTACCGCCTCGACGAGGGGATGACGACCCTTCGGGCCATCACGCTCGCGGGGGGGTACTCGGAGCGTGCCGTGACCGACCGGTTCAAGGTGATCCGCACGGAGAGCGGGCAGGAGCGGATATTCGAGGTTGCGGCCGACAGCGCCTTCCTCCTGCAGCGGGACGACATCATCGTCGTCGGCGCGATGCGCGCCGAAGTCTGCTACGTCACGGGCGAGGTCAAGAACGCCGGCGCGTTCCGCTGCGACCGCGACACCAACGTGCTCAAGGCGGTGGCGCTCGCCGGGGGGTTCACGGACGCCGCCGCGAAGAGCAAGATCCGCATCGTGCGCCGGGTCGGCGGGCAGGAGCAGGTGCACGAAAAGGTCGGCCTCGAGGACCCGGTTTTCCCCGGCGACATCCTCGTCGTCCCCAAGAGCTTCTTTTGAGCACTCCCGAATTCCAGGAACCCGAACTGCACCTGCGCGACTACCTGCGCGTGCTCTACCGGCGCAAATGGCCGGCCCTGTCCGTCCTGGTGGTCACGGTCGCGGTGGCCGTGATCCGGGCCTACCTCGTGCCGCCGGTCTACCGCGCGACGACGCGCATCCTCATCGAGCGGACCCAGGCGCAGAACCTCGGTTTGACGAACCCGATGTACAACTGGGACCCCGATTTCTACCGCACCCAGATCCAGATCATCCAGAGCGCGGCGACGGCCGATCGCGCCGCGAAAGCGCTCGCGGCCGACGAGAGCTTCCGGCGCGTTTTCGCGGCAGGCCTGCCGGCGGGACGTCGCCGGACGCCGCTCCGGGTGTCCTGGAAACGGATCTGGCGGCGATGATCAAGAAGGGCATCAGCGCGAAGCCGGAAAAAGACAGCAAGATCGTCACGATCAACTTCTTTTCCGCGGAACCGGCGCTCGCCGCGACCATCGTGAACGCCGTCGTCAAGGCCTATGTCGACCAGCTCTTCGAGATGAAGATGAGCTACTCGCGCTATGCCATCGAGTGGATGACCGGCCAGGCCAGCGAGGAAGGGGTCCGCCTCGGTCAGGCCGAGCGAAATCTTCAGGAGTTCATGAAAGCCAACGACATCCTCGGCGTCGACAGCCGCGCGGGCATCTCCCCGGAGCGGCTCGCGGAACTCGGCCTTGAACTGACCAGGGCGGAAACCCGACGACGCGAGCTGGAATCCGTGTACCAGCGGCTGGCGGAAAACGCCGGCGACCCGGCCGAGGCGGAGACCATTTCCACCGTCGTGAAGGACGACGGGCTTCGCCGCCGTGAAGACCCAGCAGATCAATGCGGAGCAGCGTCTGGCGGAGCTCTCCAGGAAATACGGCGTCAAGCACCCCGCCATGGTCCTCGCCCGGCAGGAGGTCGAGAATCTCGAAAAGAGAAAGGCCGCGGAGATCCGGCGCATCGTGCTTTCGGTCAAGAGCGAGTTGGAGCTTGCGGCGGCGCGCGAGAAGGATCTGCGCCGGCGTCTGAGCAGCGGGCGCGGCGACGCCGTGGCCGCCAACGAAAAGCTGGTCCGCTACGAGGAGCTCAAGCGCGCGGTCGAAACCAACCGGCAGTTCTACGAGACGCTGATGGCGCGGGCCAAGGAGGAAAGTCTCACCCAGAAGCTCCAGGGAGTGCAGGTCTACACCCTCGAGCCGGCGGTGGTCCCCGCTGCGCCCGATGGTCCGCGCACCGCGCGCACGGTTCTCCTCGGCCTGGCCCTGGGACTGGTCGGCGCCGTCGGCATGGCGCTGTTCGTCGAATACCTCGACAACACCGTGCGCACGGCCGAGGACCTCGAACTGAAGACCGGGGTGCCGGTGCTCGGCGTGATCCCTCCCGCCCCCAGCCGCGGCGAGCGGCATCGACATGGCGATGCTGAAGGAGCCCCGTCAGCCGGCGGCCGAGAGTTACCGCGCGCTGCGCACCTCGATCATCCTCTCCTCGGAGGAGGGCCCGCCGAAGAGCCTGCTCGTGACGAGCACGGCCCCCGAGGAGGGCAAGACGGCGACGGCGGTCAATATCGCCGTGAGCCTCGCACAGTCCGGCTATTCGGTGCTCCTGGTCGACGCGGACATGCGCAAGCCGAGGAGTCAACATGATCTTCAACCTGCCCAACGAACAGGGGTTGAGCACGGCTCTCCAGGGCGCTGCGCACCCGACTCCCGCCGATGTCGGGGTTCCCAACCTCAGGGTGCTCACGTCGGGTCCCGCGCCGGAGAACCCTTCGGAGCTTCTCGGCTCAAAGCGCATGGACGCGCTCGTGCAGCGAACTGCGCGGTTCGTACGACACCATCGTCGTCGACTCGCCGCCGTTCCTGACGGTGGCCGACGGGCTCGTTCTCGCGCGCAAGATCGACGCCATGCTGGTGATCGCGCGCTCCGAGCGCTCGACCTACGACGGCATCGAAGCGCGGGCTGAAGGCCCTGCGCGACATCAACGTGCGTCCGCTCGGGCTCGTCCTCAACGCGTACAACGAGAAGCGCAGCGGCGCCTATTACTACTACCACCAGCATTACTACCAGGAGCCGGACGGGAAGCGTCGCAAAGGCACGCCGCAAAGCGACGCTCAGGCCGGGACCTGACGGGTCGCTTTGAAACGCGGGCCGGGCCTTGTTCAGCAGACGGCTAGAACGAGAAGGGGCTGGCCTGCGGCTGCGGCAGGCTGCGATCGAAGACCGGCTCCGGCGGCGCGAGCGGAGCGGGCGCGACAAGAGGCCGGGGAACGAAGTAGCAGTAGTTCGGCTCGAGCAAGGTGGCGGAGAGCAGCGCGGCCACCGCGGCCGGGTCGCAGACTTCGGCGGAGCAGCGGGTAATCACGTCGGGCTGAACGCCGGCCGCCACCGCGCCACGGATCACCTTCTCGCAGAGTGATCGGCGTGTCGATCTCGGGCTCGTAGCTCCCTTCGAGGGCGCAGCGGATCACCTGGCAGGAGTTGTACCCCAGTTCGACGGCGGTGCGCACGACCAGTGCGGCATCCGTCCCGGCGGAAATCGTCCGCTGGACCCCGGTGCAGCTGGAACGTTCGGCCGCGCTTTGCTGTCGCAGGCTCTCGCGCACGAGATTCATGGGCGTCGCGGCTGGCGTCTCCCGCGCGACGCACAGCACGGCCGCTGCAAAAAACACCGAAGCCGCCGTGGCTCTGCTGAAGACACTCATGGCGATAAATGTACCAGCATCCCTTGGGCTGTCAAGGATTTGCCAGGCTTTTCGCGCGGGTCATCGCTCGCGGGATGACTCCTTCGAGCAGCGGAAGCCGGTGTGGGGGAATCGCTGCGCGGGGTCGAGCCAGAAGCGACGGGTCGTCGACAGGTCCTCCTCGACGATGTCCTGCCACGACCCGCCTCGCAAAACCTTGAAGCTGCCCGTGGTCGGGCCACCCGGGTTGTCACGCGGCGGGACCTGGCGTTTCTTTTCGGCATCCTCAAGAGCGACCGATTCAGACATCCCGGCCCCCGCCGGTCCGACCTCGAGGGTTTCGGTGTTCCCGGGGGTGAGTTGGCGGATGAGTTCGAGGTTGTTCTCCCCCTCCGGATTGCAGAAGTCGCAGAGGTTCTGACGATACCAGTCGCTCACCCACTCGAGGACGTTGCCCGCCATGTTGAGCATCCCGTACGGGGAGGCTCCTTCCGGATGGGCGTCGACCGGGACGAGAACGTTGAACTGCTTCTCCTGCCAGACCTGCTCGAACTGTGCGAGTTGTTCAGCGGGCGACGTCCTTGCCCCAGGGGTAGGGACGCTGGTCCGTCCCGCGCGCGGCTTTTTCCCACTCGGCTTCGGTCGGGAGACGCCTGCCCCGCCAGCGGCAATAGGCATCGCGGCGCCGTACCAGGAGACGTTGTTCGCCGGGTAGCGCTCGTAACCGGGCCGGGCCGCGAAGCGGGTTTCACGGCTGGGGTCGTCCGGCGGCAGTGCGACCACGGTCGCGTGCTCGTCCGCGGTGAAGAAGACGTCGTCGGCGTTCCCGGACGCGTTGAGAAACTCGGCGAATTCGTCCGCGGCGACTTCAGTGCGGTCCATGGCGAAGGTGTCGACGCGCACCTTGTGCGCCGGCTGCTCGTTGAGTTCCCCCGTGTCGCGGCCCATCGTGAAGCGGCCGCCCCCGACCACGAGCATCCCCGGCTCGGCCGCGGCCTGCGGCACGGCGGGAGGTTGCGCGGCACAGCCCGTGAGAAACGAGACGGCCGCAGCTGCCGCAAGAGTCAGAAAGCCGTTCATCGGTCGAATATACTCTGCAGCCCCAAGTCGGCGTCAACGGAGGTTCACCCAGGTTGCGCAACCCGGCGACGGCCTCGCGATTGGCCGGGTCGATCGCGAGAACCCGGCTGTAGGCATCGGCGGCGAGCTGTCGGGCGCCGGTCGCCGTCGCGTAGCGGGCGAACCTCAACAGCGCCCCGGGTGTGGGCGGGACGAGCGCCGCGATCCGCTCGTCGTCAAACCCGGCGAGCACCAGCATCCCGAAGATGCCGGGCGCGCGTTCAGGAGCGAGTGCCAGGGCCTCGCGCAGCTGAGCGAGGCCCGCAGCCTGATCCCCCCGGGAGAGGAGCCACGCGCCGAATCTTTCGCGGTTCGGCGCCGCGGCAGGGTCGGCCGCAATCGCGGCGGCAAAGCTCCGCCGGGCGGGGAGGTCCTCCCCGAGAGCGGCGCAGAGCGTGCCAAGCTGCATCAGGGCGTCGACGTCAACGGGGAGGAGGCGCAGTGCGCGCCGCACCAGCCTCTGGGCGTCGAGCGTCTCCCCCTCCCGCGCCGCAATCCGTGCGAGCGTTGCCGGATACGTCGGGTCGAGCGGCTGGAAGCGGGCGGCCAGGGAGACGAGGCGGGTGACATCGGCCGGCGGGATTTGCAGCGGTCCGGCCCGGCGGCCCTGCTCCCGGGCGAGACGCCAGGCGTTGTCCGCCGCGAGGACGGAACCGTGGTGGACGATGGCGATGAGCGCCAGTGCGGCAACGAGGCGCGAGACGACCGCAGGAAGCCGCCGGCCGCCGAGGCGGGTTCTCGCCTCGGCGTGAGTTCCGGGTGCGTGAGAGGCCGACACCGCGAGGCCGAGAAGGAAGAAGAAGTACAGCGCGTTGGCGCCGATGGCGAGGCTGAAGTCGCTGGCCCCGTGGACCAGAAACGCGACGCACCCGGCGAGCGCGCCGAACGCGAGATAGAGCGTGGGCGGGTCGCGCCGCCGGGCGCACGCCCGGGAGACGGCGAGCAGGACCGCGCCGACGAACCAGATCATCAGTCCCAGGCCGACGAGGCCGCCGCCGGCGAGCAGTTCGAGGTGGTCGTTGTGGGCGTGAGCGAGGGAGAACGGGCCGGCCACGGTGCGGTAGGCGGGGTAGATACGCGCGAAGGAACCGATCCCCGCGCCGAAGACGGGGAAGTCGGCGGCCATCCGCAGCGTGTCCCGAAAGAAGCCGACGCGTGCCGCGTCGAGGATGTCGGGGTTGGCGCTCAGGCTGGCGAAGCGGGCCGCGACCTTCTCCCAGCCGAACCAGCCGACGAAGACCGTGAAGAGGTAGAAACAGAGCGCCGCCGCGACGGAGCGGCGGCGGCCGATCCCGCTGGCGATGAGGCAGCCGCCGAACACGAGGAGGGACGCGCTCACCGCCAGCGTCGCCCCGCGCGAGAGACTGATCACGAGCGACCCCGCCGAGAGCACCACCGCGAACCCGAGCAGCAGCCGGACGCTCGATTCCGGGCGGGCAAGCAGGTCGACGAGACGCTCGCGCAGGCTGCGCGCGCCGCCGCGGAGCCCGCGTCCCAGGAACAGCCCGAACACCACCGGCGTGAGCATCGCCATCAGGTTGGCGTAGTGGTTGCGGTTCACAAAGGGCCCGAAGGGGGCCCCCCCGGCGACTCCCGGAGGAAGAGGAGCGTGCGGGGTGTGATCAGAAACTGCATGATGGCCAGGAACGAGAGCGCGGCGGCGAAGACCGGGAGCAGCGTCGTCGCCGCGCGCAGTCGGTCGCGCCGGGCCAGCACCTGTACGGTGAGGAGGTACACCGCGGCGCAGGCGCTGAAGCGGAAGAACTCCCGCAGCGTCGCCTGGGGGTCGAGCGAAAGATTCAGCCAGGGCAGCGGCCCGGCGCTCTCGAGTGCGGCGGCCCACCGCCCGTGCGCCGCCGGCGAGAGCAGGCGCACGAGCGCGGGCGGCAGCGGGGTCACCTGCAGCAGCAGGAACCCGAGAAAGAGCAGCAGCGGCAGGGTTCCCGGCATGGCGTACAGGCGCAGACGCCCACCGTGGGTCCTGCGGTGCAGTGCGACGGCCAGGCCGACGAGCGCGGCGGTCTGGGAGAGCGCGTGCGACCAGGGCTCCACCGTCCCGAAGGCGAGCGGGGAGAAAACGAGGACGAAGAGTAAAAGCAGCGCCTCGGGCGGAGCCAACGCAGAGATCACGTTTCGTCGGAGCCGTACAGCAGACGGACCGGTTTCATCGGCCGTCACAATACCCGGCAGATCAAGCCTTTGAGGTATTCCGTCTCCGGCAGGTCGAGCCGGATCGGGTGGTCGAACGGCTGGCCGAGCTTCTGGAGGATCTGCACCTCGCGCCCGGCGTCCTTGGCGGCCCAGCGGACGATCTCCTGGAAAAAGGCCGGCTCGATCCCCCCGGAGCAGGAGAATGTCGCGAGGATCCCCTCGGGCGCCAGCAACTTCATCGCGAACAGGTTCGCATCCTTGTAGGCGCGGGCGGCCTTCGGCGCCTGGGACCGTGTCGGCGCGAGCCGCGGCGGGTCGAGGATGACCATGTCGAAGGATCGCCCCTCGTCGCGCAGGCGCCGCAACTCGGCGAAGGCGTTGCCGCGGCGAACTTCGGTCGGGACTGAGGCGAACCCATTGAGGGCCAGGTGGGCGACGGCGGCCTCGAGCGCGTCGCGGGACGAATCCAGGAGGGTGATGCCGGCGGCGCCGGCGCGGGCGACGTGCACCGAGAAGGCGCCGGTGTAGCAGAAGGCGTCGAGAACGCGCCGGCCGGACGCCCAGCCGGCAACGGCGGCGCGGTTGAGCCGCTGGTCGATGTAGAAGCCGGTTTTCTGTCCTTCGCCGAGACTGACGTCAAAGGTCAATCCGGCGTCGCTGATTCTGACTGACGGCGCGCGGTCGGGCGCGGCGTCAGTAGTCTCCGGGTCAACGGCGGGAAGCCCTTCCAGACGGCGCTGCTCGTCGTCGCTGCGGTCGAGAACAGCGGCGGGGGAGAGCAGGGCGCGCAGTCGCTCGAGGGTTGTCGCACGCATCCGCTCCGCTCCCGGCGTGTGCACCTGGAGTACACAGTGATCACCGTAGCGATCGATGACCAGCCCGGGCAGAAGATCTGCTTCCGAAAAGACAAGGCGGCACGCCCCCCGCGGATCGGCGAGTTGGTCGCGTCGCCGGCCGATCGCGGCCGAGAGTCGTTCTGCCCACCACCCCTCGTCGACGACCGAGTTTTCCCCCCGATCGAGCAGGCGCACCCGGATCCGCGACCCCGGGCTGTAGTGGCCCCAGGCGATGAAATCGCCGCGCGCGTCGAGAACCCGCACCACCTCCCCGGGGGCGGGGTCGCCGACGACCCGCCCGATCGCTCCCGAGAAGACCCACGGGTGCCCTTCGCGAACGGTCTTGTCGTGTCCGGAACGCAGGCGGACGGCGGCGCCAGTCATGGTCGGCTGCTAGACACCAAAAAATGCCCTGACGCGCCTGAGCAGTTCCCTGTGCTCGGCCGAACGCGCGGCAGCCTCCGCCTCGGCCACGTGGATCGCCTCGTCAAGGCGTGAGCGGCGACGGCTGACCACACTGGTCACCGCATCGAGGACGGCCGGGTTCTCCGCGACGATCCGGCGGAAGGCGGCCACGGTGACCGGCACCACCTGGACGTCGTCGATGGCCAGGACCGTGGCGCTGCGCGGCGCCCCCGTGAGCAGGGACATCTCCCCGAAAATACTCCCGTCGCCGAGGGTGTCGACAACTTCTTCCTGCCCACCGCTCGACACGCGCACCTCGACCCGCCCCCGCAGGATGATGAAGAGCGAATCGCCCTGTTCCCCCTGGCGGATGATCTCCTCCCCGCGCCCGAAGGCGGCGAGCTCCAGGCCGGCGGCGAGGCGGTCGCGCTCCCCGGCAGTGAGCGGGTTGAAAATGTCGACTCCGAGCATGGCTGAGCTGACCCGCTCTTCCCGGCCCGCGGCGGGGGTCTCCCGACGGAGCAGACGCACCGGGAAGGCGTTCTCGATGCCGGCGCGGCGCAGACCGTACCAGATGCGCGCCGAGACATCGCTGCGGATGTAATTGATGCGCCGGTAATCGCTGATCCAGTAGCGCGCCCGGTACACGATCTGGGATTCGTCGAACTCCCAGACGAGGGCGTGCGCCGGCGGGTCCGCGAGGACGCAGCGGCGTGTTCCTCATCGCTTCGACGAGTGCGGCGATCACCCGGTTCGGCGGGTGACGATAGGGGATCCGGACGGCGACGAAACACAGGTGCGCCGCGGTCGGCCGGGAGAAGTTGACGAGCGTCGAGCGGGTGACCAGCGAGTTGGGAAAGGTGAACTCGTCGCCCTCCATGCTGACGATGCGCACGGCTCGCCAGCTGACCTGGCTGACCTGGCCCTGGTGTTCGTCGATCCGGACCCAGTCGCCGATGGCCAGCGGCGCCTCCATCTGCAGCGCGAGCCCTGCGAAAAAGCTGCCGAGCGTGTCCTGGAGAGCCAGGCCGAGCACGACTGAAATCATCGCGCTCGTGGCCAGCAGCGAGGAGAGATTGACCCCGAGCGTCCCCCGCAGGGAGAGCATGAAAACCGCCAGCGCCAGAGCGAGGGTCACGAAGTCGCGCAGGATGCGCGGAACCGGGGGTCGCTTGAGACCGCCGACCAGGATCAGATCGACCAACAGGCCCTGCGCACATTCGACCAGGCCCACCCAGCCGAAGAGCTGAGCGGCGATGAGCAGGCCGGGCCGGGCCGCGGCGAGCATGTCCCCCGGCAGCAGAGAGGCGATCAGAACGAGAAGCGCGAGCAGCAGGAAAAAGAACAAGGCGCGACGAACGGAGAGGGCCCAGTTTTTCCTGCCGGCGATCGTGACGGCGACGGCGAGCAGAGTGGCGATGAACAGGACCTGAACGAATTGGATGCCGACGAGAGGGCCGTTGGAGAGGAACGCCGCTACGATCATCACGTCCGATGTCACCCCTTGTCGTTGTTTTCACGGACCCCGCTGGCCCGTGGCGGTACGGTAGAGTATGGCGCCGAACCGGTCAAGCAGGGATCCCGCCTGGAAGATGCCCGTCTGCCGGTGTCGACGTCGACTGCGGTCCCTTGACAGCCAGCACTCCTGGATTGTATCTTGCCGGACGCATTGGCTACCTCACATGCCCGATACTCGCCACTCAGGGCTCGATGGTGAGCACAGAACCGCTTCAAGCCGCTTGCGCGGCGGTCGTCATGCTGCTGAGCCTGCCCGTTCTGGCGCTAGTTTTTCAGCGGTACCAGCGTCCGCTGATCGCCATGTCATTCACGTTCTCCGCCGCGGCGTCGCTTCTGGCCGTCATCGCCGGCGCCCTGTGCGTGGCGCGCGGATCGGTTTCCTCGGTGACGCTGCTGCTCGGGCTGCCCGACCTGCCGTTCACCCTGCGCCTCGACCCGCTGGCCGGATTTTTCCTCGTCGTCATCGGGCTGCTCGCCCTGTTCGTCTCGATCTACTCGCTCGGGTACGTGCGCGGATATCTCGGGCAGCGGCCGGTGACGCGCCTCGTCGTCTTCTACAACCTGTTCATCGCCGGCATGCTGATGGTGGTCCTGGCCAACGACGCCCTCTTCTTCCTCGTGGCCTGGGAGGTCATGGCGGTATCCTCGTATTTTCTCGTGGTCTTCGAGGACGAACGGGTCGAAAACCGCCGCGCCGGGTTTCTCTACCTCGTGGTCGCCCACGTCGGCGCGGTCGCGATCCTGCTGTCGTTCGGCATCATGGCCGGGCTCGGGACCGGATTCGAGTCTTTCGCCGGGTATTCCTTCGACGCGATGCGCGTGAGCACCCTGCCGACCATCTGGGCGACCGCCGCCTTCCTGCTGGCGTTTTTCGGCTTTGCCGCCAAGGCCGGCGTGATCCCGCTCCACGTCTGGCTGCCCGAGGCGCACCCGGTGGCGCCCTCGAACGTCTCGGCCCTGATGAGCGGCGTGATGCTCAAGACGGCGATCTACGGCATCGTCCGCGTCGCCTTCGACCTGCTGCGGGACGCTCCCTGGTGGTGGGGGGTGATCATCCTGGTCTTCGGGCTGCTCTCGGCGGTGCTCGGGGTGCTCTACGCGCTGATGCAGAACGACCTGAAGCGGCTGCTGGCCTACAGTTCGGTCGAGAACGTCGGCATCGTCCTGATCGGCATCGGCCTTTCGCTGATGTTCCAGTCCTTCGATCTGCGCCTGCTCGCGGCCCTGGCGCTGACGGCCGGCCTCTACCACGCGCTCAGCCACGCCATGTTCAAGGGGCTGCTCTTCATGGGCGCCGGGGCGGTGCTCCACGCCACGGGCGAGCGGAACATGGAGCGGCTGGGCGGGTTGATCCACCGGATGCCCTGGACCGCGGCGCTCTTTCTCGTCGGGCGCGGTCTCGATCTCCGCGCTCCCGCCCTTCAACGGCTTCGTCTCCGAGTGGCTGACCTTCCAGGCCTTCCTGCTCTCGCCTTCGCTGCCGCAGCCGATGATGAAGCTGCTGATCCCGATGGGCGCCGCGCTGCTGGCGCTGACCAGCGCGCTGGCCGGCGTCTGCTTCGTCAAGGCCTTCGGGGTGACGTTCCTCGGGCACTGGCGGGGGCGGCCGCTGCCGCAGGTGCACGAGGCGGACTGGACGATGCGGGCCGGCATGCTGCTCCGCGGCGGCCGCCTGTCTCGCCCTCGGCGTTTTCCCGCCCCTGGTCATCGGCTGGATGGACGCCGTGACCCAGCAACTGGTCGGCATGAAGATCGGGTCGCCCGTCAGCGGGCTCGGCTGGCTCTGGCTGACGCCGGTCTCCGCCCAGCGCGCCTCATACTCCGGGGGGATCGTCTTCCTGGTCCTGCTGGTCTGCATCCCCGCGGTCTATCTGCTGCTCCACATCCGCCCGGGCGCCATCCAACGCGTTCCGATCTGGGACTGCGGCTTCGAGAAACTCACGCCGCGCATGCAGTACACCGGCACCGCCTTCGCGATGCCGTTGCGGCGAATCTTCGGCTTCCTGTTCGGCATCAAGGAGCGCGTCACGCCGGTCGCGCACCCCGGCCGGTCGGCGTACCCCAGCCGGATCAGGTACTCGCTGCGGGTGCGGGACCGGGTCTGGAGCTGGTTCTACGCGCCGATCGCCCTGGTCAGTTTCGCCGTCGCGCGCCAGGTCGGCCGTCTGCAGCAGGGACGGATCCAGTCCTACCTGATCTACTCGTTCGTCACCATCATCGTGCTGCTGGTGTTCCTGCGTTGAACGCCTACCCCTATTTCCTCGAGCTGCTCCAGGTGCTCGCGCTCGCGGCGGTCGCGCCGCTCTTCGCCGGCTGGGTGCAGATGCTCAAGTGCTGGTCGCAGGGTCGGACGACCCCCGGCCTGCTCCAGCCGGTCAACGACTTGCGCAAGCTCTTCGCCAAGGAGGTGCTGCTCGCCGAGAACGCCTCCTGGATCTTCCGTTTCACGCCCTACCTGGTCTTCGGGATCGCGGTGCTCGCGGGGGGGATCATCCCCATCCTCTCCGTCGATCTGCCGCTGGCCCGGACCGCCGACGTCATCGCCCTCGTCGCGCTCTTCGCGATCGCCCGCTTTTTCACCGCCCTCGCGGGCATGGACGTCGGCACGGCCTTCGGCGGCATGGGCTCGAGCCGCGAGATGACGATCGCCTCGCTCGCGGAGCCGGCGATGCTCATGGCGATCTTCACGATCTCGCTCGGCAGCGCCTCCACGTCGCTGGCGCAGATCGTCAGCAGCATCCAGAGCGGGCAGCTGCTGCTGCGGCCGTCCTTCGCCTTCGCCATCCTGGCCTTCGTGCTCATCGCGCTGGCGGAGACCGGCCGGATCCCGGTCGACAACCCCGCGACCCACCTCGAGCTGACGATGATCCACGAGGCGATGATCCTCGAGTACTCCGGCCGGCACCTGGCGCTGATCGAGTGGGCCGGCATGATGAAATTGTCGCTCTACTGCTACCTCGGCATCGCCGCCTTCTTCCCCTGGGGCATCGCCGCCTCGCGCGACATGCGGGCGCTGGGGCTGGCGTTCGTCGCCCTGGTGCTCAAGCTGGCCGTGCTCGGCATCGGCATCGTCCTGATCGAGACCGGGCTGGCCAAGATGCGCATCTTCCGCCTGACCGAGTTCCTCGGCGCCGCCTTCCTGATGGCGACCCTGGGCATGCTCTCCTTCTTCATCCTGGAGTGAGCATGAGTCTGGAACTGGCGGCGCGGATCAACAGCTTTCTCGCGGCACTCGTGCTGCTGACCGCCTTCGCGATGCTCGCGCAGCGGCGGATGAACGGGCTGATCAACCTCTTCGCCTGGCAGGGGCTGCTGCTGTCGATCAACACCGCGATCGTCGGCTTCGTCGCCGCGCGCCACCACCTCTACATCTCCTCGGTGCTGACGCTCGGCCTCAAGGTCGCTGCTGCTGCCGTACATCCTGCACGTGCTGATCCGCCGCCTCAAGATCCACAAGGAGATCGAGGCCGTCGTGAACGTCCCGATGACGATGATGATCGGCATCGGCCTCGTCGTCTTCTCCTATCACCTGACCGCGCCGATCATGGAACTCTCGACGCTGGTCACCCGCTCGACGCTGGCCGTGGCGCTGGCCACCGTCCTGATCGGCCTGCTGATGATGATCACCCGCCGGCACGCGGTGACCCAGATCATCGGGTTCCTCGCGCTGGAGAACGGCCTGTTCTTCGCGGCCACCAGCGCGACCTACGGCATGCCCCTGGTCGTCGAACTCGGCGTGGCCCTCGACGTCCTGATCGCGGCCTTCATCTTCGGCATCTTCTTCTTCCACATCAACGCGACGTTCGAGAGCCTCGACGTCGAGCAGATGGCGCACCTGAAGGAGAGCGACTGATGTCCGGCGCGCCGCTGCTGCTGCCGCTGCTGCTCGTCCCGCTCGCGGCGGCGTTCGTGCTGGCGCTGGTCGGCGACCGCAAGTTCGCCCCGGAAATCAACATCCTCGGGTCGGCGGCGACGTTCGCGGCCGGGCTGGGGCTGGCGCTCCAGGTCTACGAGCGCGGTTCTTTCATGGCCGGGGGCAAGTTCTTCTTCGTCGACGCCTTCAATATCTACCTCGCGGTGCTCACCGCCTTCGTCTCGATGACGACGGCGATCTTCAGCCGGCGCTACATGCGGCGCGAGCGCGAGCACGGCCGGGTCGGGCACGTCGGCATGCGCTTCTACCACGCGATGTTCCAGCTCTTCATCTTCGCGATGCTGCTCTGCCTGCTGACCAACAACGTCGGCATCCTCTGGATCGCGATGGAGCTGGCGACCCTCTCGACCGTGCTGCTGGTCTCGCTGTATCGCACGCCGACGGCGATCGAGGCGGCCTGGAAATACTTCATCCTCTGCGGCGTCGGCATCGCGCAGGCGCTCTTCGGCACCGTGCTGCTCTACTTCGCGGCCGAGCGGGTGCTGGGGGAGGGGGGGGACGCGCTGCTCTGGACGAACCTGAGCCGCGTCAGCGGCCAGCTGGAGCCGACGGTGCTCTCGCTGGCCTTCGTGTTCCTGATGGTCGGCTACGGCACCAAGGTCGGTCTCGTCCCGCTGCACAACTGGCTGCCGGACGCCCACAGCGAGGGGCCGACGCCGATCTCCGCCGTGCTCTCCGGGCTGCTGCTGAACGTGGCGCTCTACGCCCTCGTGCGCTGCAAGGCGCTCGTCGACGGCGCAACGAAGACCCACCACGCCGGGGACATCATGATGGGGTTCGGCCTGCTCTCGATCCTCGTTTCGGCGTTCTCGATGCTGCGGCAGCGGGACATCAAGAGGATGTTCTCCTACTCGTCGATCGAGCACATGGGCATCGCGACCTTCGCCTTCGGTCTCGGCGGCCCGATCGCGACCTTCGGGGCGCTGCTGCACATGCTGATGCACAGCCTGGCCAAGTCCGCGATCTTCTTCACGGTCGGGCACGCCTCGCAGATGCACGGCACGCAGGAGATGTCGCGCATCCGCGGCCTGTTCCGGGGCAACCCGCTGGTCGGCTGGGGGTTCATGCTCGGCGTCATGGCGATCATCGGCCTGCCCCCCTTCGGCGTCTTCACGAGCGAGTTTCTGATCCTCACCGCGACGATCAAGGACGCGCCGGCGGTGGCGCCCCTCCTGCTGCTGGGGCTGGCGGTCGCCTTCGCGGCGCTGCTCAGACGCGTGCAGCCGATGGTCTCCGGCGCGCCCCCCTCCTGGCAGCGTCCGCTGCAGGCGGCGCACGTCCCGGTGATCCTGCACCTGGTCCTCGTGCTGTTGGTCGGGCTCTATCTGCCGCCTTTCCTGAACAACTGGTTTGTCACCGCCGCGGGGCTGCTGAAATGACCCGCCTCCTCCGGGTGCTCAAGTCGGCCCTCGGACTCGTGGTGCGCGTCGACCCCAGCCAGTTCCCGACCTCCCTGGCCGCATGCACCGTACCCGGCGACCGGTTCGCGGATGCGGGGGGCGAAATGAAAAAGGCCCACGCGCTGCTGGTTGCGGAGTGGGCGACCGACGAGACCGCCTTCGGCCGCGGCTACGGTGTCTACGCCTGCTACCGCTGGGCGAAAGACTGCGTGATCGTCAAGGCCGGGATCCCGGCGGCGGACCCGTCGTTTCCGACGCTGACGGCGAGCTATGCCCCGGCGTTCCGGTTCGAGCGGCAGATGCACAGCCTGATGGGCGTCCACCCGGCCGGACACCCCGACCTGCGTCCGTGGATCGCCCACGAGGACTGGCCGACCGACGCCTACCCGCTGCGCAAGAGTTTTGACGCGGTCGCAGCCGCTGACCCGCGGCTCCGGCGTCTACCCCTGGATCAGGGCCGAAGGGGAGGGCGTCTACGAAATCCCGGTCGGCCCGGTGCACGCCGGCATCATCGAGCCGGGGCACTTCCGCTTTCAAGCGGTCGGCGAGGATGTCGTGAACCTCGAAGAGCGCCTCGGCTACGTCCACAAGGGGATCGAGAAGCGTTTCGAGTCCCTGCCGTGGGAACAGGGGCACCGGCTCGCAGGGCGGGTCTCGGGCGACACGACGGTCGCGCACGCGCTCGGGTACTGCATGGCGCTCGAATCGATGAGCGGCTGCGCCGTGCCGGAGCGGGCGCACTGGATCCGCGCGCTGCTGCTCGAGCGCGAGCGGATCGCCAACCACTGCGGCGACCTGGGTGCGATCGCCAACGACGCCGCGTTCGCGTTTCTCTGGTACCAGATGGCCCGCCTCAAGGAGCAGGTGCTCAGGACCAACCGCACGCTCTTCGGGCACCGCTTCATGATGGACCACGTGGTGCCGGGCGGGGTTGCGGGCGATCTGACGGCCGCGATGCGGGCGGTCATGGAGCGCGAACTCGACGCACTGCTCGAGGAGTTCGAACGGCTCGTCACCATCTACGACGACAACGCCTCGCTCGAGGACCGGGTCCGTGATACCGGGGTGCTCTCGCCTCAGAAGGCGCTCGATCTGTGCGTGGTCGGTTTCGTCGCCCGGGCGAGCGGCATCAACCACGACTGCCGGGTCTTCCACCCGTTCCCGCCCTACGACCGGCCGGAGGAGATCGAACTGGACGTGCCGGTGCTCATCAGCGGCGACGTCCACGCGCGGGCCTGGGTGCGGGTGCTCGAGGTGCGGGAATCGGTGCGGCTGATCCGCTACATGCTCGAGCACCTCCCCGAAGGCCCGGTGCTGGCGCCGGTCGCGCCCCCGCCGCCCGGGGTCGCCGGTTTCGCGGCGGTCGAGGGCTGGCGCGGCGAGATCGTCTACTGGCTGCAGTCCGGCCCCGGCGGAGAAGTCAACCGCTGCATGGTCCGCGACCCCTCGTCGCTCAACTGGATCGGCCTGGAGCAGGCGATTCCCGGGAACATCGTCCCGGATTTCCCGCTCTGCAACAAGAGCTTCAACCAATCCTACTCCGGGCACGACCTGTGATCCGGATCCTCCGGCACATCTTCCGGACCGGGATCGTCACCGAGCCGCTTCCCGACGAGATCGAGGGCGAGATCCTGCGGATCGGCCGGCGGCTGGAGGACGGCATCAGGAAGCGATTCCGCGGCAGTCTCGCGATCCGCCAGGTCGACGCCGGGTCCTGCAACGGCTGCGAACTGGAGATCCACGCGATCAACAACCCGCTCTACAACTGCGAGCGCTTCGGCATGCACTTCACCGCCTCGCCGCGCTTCGCCGACCTGCTGCTCGTGACCGGACCGGTCGCCTTCAACATGGAGATCGCGCTGCGGCGGACGTACGCGGCGACGCCGGGCCCGAAACTCGTCGTGGCGGTCGGCGACTGCGGTCGCGACGGCGGCATCTTCGGCACCAGCTACGCCTCGCTCGGCGGGGTGGCCGGCGTCATCCCGGTGGATGTCGTCGTCCCCGGCTGTCCGCCGACCCCGGTCGAACTGCTGCACGGGATTCTCGCGGCGGTTGAGGGGAGGCCGGAGCCGATCCGGGAAGAGCAGCGGGTATTTCCGCCGTGGGTCTGGGGGCCGCAGCAGTGAAAACTCGGGCATGACCGCCGCCGCCGACCTCTCTCTGCTGTTCACGACGCGCATCCTGCGCATCTTCGCGTACGGACTGGTCTCGGTGACGCTGGCGCTCTATCTGCACGCCCTGGGTTTCGGCGAGCGCACCGTCGGTCTGCTGTTCAGCCTGGCGCTTTTCGGCGACATCGTCGATCTCGCTCTGGATCACCACCTCGGCCGACCGCATCGGGCGGCGGCGGATGCTCGTGCTCGGCGCCGGGTTGATCGTCCTGGCCGGCGGCGTTCTCTCCGCGACGAGCAGCCTGGTCCTGATTGCCGCCGCCGCGGTCATCGGTGTCGTCAGTCCCAACGGCAGCGAGATCGGCCCCTTCATCTCGATCGAGCAGTCGGCGTTGTCGCAGATCGTCGGCGACAGCCGCCGCACCCGCGCCTTCGCCTGGTACAACCTTGCGGGTTCCTTCGCCGCCGCCCTCGGGGCTCTCGCGGGCGGCGCGCTGGTCCAGGGGTTGCAGGGGGCCGGGTACGGTCAACTGGCATCCTACCGCGCGGTGCTCTACCTCTACGCCGGGATCGGGGCCGTCCTCGGCCTGCTCTTCACGCAGCTCTCTCCGGCGATCGAGGCGCCGCCGCGCGCCGCCCGGACGACCATGAGCAGCCGTTTCGGTCTGCACCGCTCGAAAAAGACGGTCTTCAAGCTCAGCGGTCTCTTCGCCCTCGACGCCTTCGGCGGCGGCTTCGTCATCCAGGGCCTCCTCGTCTACTGGTTTCACCTGCGCTTTGCCGTCGAACCCGCGGCGCTCGGGGCCATCTTCTTCGGCGCCAATCTGCTGGCCGGTGTTTCGGCGCTGCTCGCCGACCGGATCGCGGCCCGGATCGGCCTGATCCGCACGATGGTCTTCACCCACATCCCCTCGAACCTGCTGCTGATGCTCGTGCCGTTGATGCCGAGCCTGCTCGTCGGCGGTCGGTCTGCTGCTCCTGCGCTACAGCATCTCGCAGATGGACGTGCCGACGCGCCAGTCCTACACCATGGCCGTCGTCGATCCGGACGAGCGTTCCGCGGCATCCGGCGTGACCACGATCGCCCGCTCCGTCGGCGCGCTGCTTTCACCGACGATCAGCGGCGCGCTGCTGGCGGTGCCGGCGCTGATGAGCGCGCCGTTTTTTTTCGCCGGCACGCTCAAGATCGCGTACGACCTGCTGCTCTACCGCGCCTTCAAGGGGCAGCGCCCACCCGAGGAGACCGGCCGCTGAACATGGCCTGGCAGCGGCATGCCGCTCGATCTCTGGAAATTGCACGGCAAGCTTCCTGTACTATCACGCGCATGAGGCAGGACCATGAGCTCACCGGCGAGCAGCTCGAATTCATCGGGCACATCGAGACGCCGTATGCGACGCCCGCCGAATGCCCGTACACCGTCAACCCCGGCGGCCCCGAGTGCCGGATCGTCGTGCACCCGCGGTTCGCGGCGGGGTTGACCGGCCTCGAGGTCGGCGGCCGGATTCTCGTTCTCTACTGGCTGGACAAGGCGAGCCGCAGCAAGCCCCTGGTTGCCGAGCGTCGATCGGGCAAGGTGGCCGGCGCGTTCGCCGCCCGCACCCCGCACCGCCCGAACCCGATCGCCGCCGCGGTGGTGACCATCGAGGCCATCGTCGGGCCGGTCCTGAGGGTTCGCGGCCTGGATTGCGTGAACGGGACCCCGTTGCTGGACATCAAGCCGGCGATGGTGACGGAGCGCCCGGGACCGCTGCCGGCCCGATGACGGACGGGAACATGCCCGGGCGCAGCGGCGCCGAGATCCGCAGCGGCTACCAGCCGGGGTCGATCGGTCGCATCGTCGAACTTCATGGCGCCTACTACGCGTCGCGCTGGGGCTTCGGTGCGTTTTTCGAGGCCCGCATGGCCCGCGAGCTTGCGGAATTCGTCGACCGCTTCGATCCGAGGCGCGATGGGCTCTGGACGGCGGTTGTTTCGGGGCGCGTCGAGGGCTCGATCGCCATCGACGGTACGCGTGCGGGCGAAGGGGAGGCGCACCTGCGCTGGTTCATCCTCGATCCGGAACTGCACGGTCTGGGCACCGGCCGGCGTCTGCTCGACGAGGCGGTCGGGTTCTGCCGCCGCAGCGGCCACCGCCGCGTCTCGCTCTGGACGTTCTCCGGGCTCGATGCGGCGCGGCGACTCTACGAACAGGCGGGTTTCCGCCTTGCGGAGCAGCGCCGCGGCGCGCAGTGGGGGATCGAGGTCACCGAGCAGCGTTTCGAGTTGCGCCTGACCGTCGGCTGAGCGTCCCCGACTCCGCGGCTGTTTCCCCGAAGCGTTGCTATTTCAGCTGTTTTCGCTATACTTCCCCGAAATTCAGCGATAGGAGTTGTGGCATGGGCATGACCATCACCGAAAAGATTCTGGCGGCGAAAGCCGGCCTGGAGACCGTGAGTCCCGGGCAGATCGTCCGGGTCCCGGTCGATGTCGCTCTGGCGAACGACATCACGGCGCCGCTGGCGATCCAGGAGTTCGAGCGAGCCGGGGCGACGCAAGGTCTTCGACCGCGAGAAGGTCGTCCTCGTTCCGGATCATTTCTCGCCGAACAAGGACATCCAGTCCGCGGAGCAGTGCCGGGTGATGCGCGAGTTCGCGCGGCGCCACGAGATCGTCAACTACTTCGAGCTCGGCCGCATGGGCATCGAGCACGCCCTGCTGCCCGAGGCCGGACTCGTCCGTCCCGGCATGGTGATCGTGGGCGCGGACTCGCACACCTGCACCTACGGGGCGCTCGGGGCGTTCGCCACCGGCATGGGCAGCACCGACCTGGCCGCGGCCTGGATCACCGGCTGGACCTGGCTCAAGGTGCCGCCCTCGCTCAAGTTCGTCTTCAGCGGCACGCCGCAGCCCTGGGTCGGCGGCAAGGACTACATCCTCGCCGTGCTCGGGAGGATCGGCGTCGACGGCGCCCTCTACTCGGCGATGGAGTTCGCCGGCGAGGCGATCGCCGCGCTCGGCATCGACGGCCGCCTGACGATGTGCAACATGGCCATCGAGGGGGGCGGGAAGAACGGCATCATCGCCGCCGATGCGGTGACGGACGCCTACCTGGCGGAGCGGTCGGACGCGCCCTACGTGAAGTATCGCGAGCGACCCCGACGCAGTGTACGCCGGCGTCCACGAGATCGACGTCAGCCGGCTCGAGCCGCAGGTGGCCCGGCCGCATTCGCCGGCCAACGTCGTCGGCATCAGCCAGATCGGCGAGGTGCGGATCGACCAGGCCTTCGTCGGCTCCTGCACGAACGGGCGCATCTCCGACCTGCGCGAGGCCGCCCGGGTGCTGCGCGGCCGGCGGGTCCACCGCCGACGTGCGGATGATCGTGATCCCGGCGACGCAGTCGATCTACCGCCAGGCGATGAAGGAAGGACTGCTCGACACGTTCATCGAGGCCGGCGCCGCGATCAGCACGCCGACGTGCGGCCCCTGCCTCGGCGGCCACATGGGCGATCCTGGCCAAGGGCGAGGTCGCCATCGCCACGTCGAACCGCAACTTCCTCGGGCGCATGGGGCACATGCAGAGCGAGGTCTATCTCTCGGGTCCCGCGGTCGCGGCAGCCTCCGCGGTGCTCGGCCGCATCGCCCACCCGCAGGAACTGGGAGTCAAGCCATGAGTATCAGAGGCAAAGCCTGGACGTTCGGCGACGACATCGACACCGACATCATCATCCCGGCGCGCTACCTGACCACCGTCGACCCGGTCGAACTCGCCGCGCACTGCATGGAGCCGGTGAGCCCGGACTTCCCGAAGCTGGTGCGGCCCGGGGACATCGTGGTCAGCGGCAAGAACTTCGGCTGCGGCTCCTCGCGCGAGCACGCGCCGGTCGCCCTCAAGGGCTGCGGGGTCGCCGTGGTCATCGCGCCGACCTTTGCGCGCATCTTCTACCGCAACGCCTTCAACGTCGGTCTGCCGGCCATCGAGTCCGCGGCGGCGGCGGCCGCGATCCGCGAGGGCGACGAGATCGAGGTCGACCTCGCCGGCGGGAGCATTGTCAACCACACCCGCGGCGAGCGCTACGCGTTCCTGGCGATCCCGCCGTTCATGATGGAACTGGTGGCCTCGGGCGGGTTGATGAACTGGCTGAAGAACGACATGAAGAAGGGGCGGGTGTGAGTCGATGACGGATCGGCAGGGGTACTCGGTAGCGGTTGTCGGCGCGACCGGCGCCGTGGGGCAGGAGATGTTGCGCGTGCTCGCGGAGCGTGCGTTTCCGGTGCGCGAATTGCGCGTGCTCGCCTCGGCGCGCTCGGCGGGCAAGCCGGTGGAATTCAAGGGACGCGAATACATCGTGCAGGAGCTGACCGAGTCTTCGTTCGCCGGCGTCCAGATCGCGCTTGTTCTCCGCCGGCGGGAAGATCTCGGAGCAGTTCTGCCCGATCGCGGTGCGGGCCGGCGCGATCTGCATCGACAACACCAACGCCTTCCGGATGGATCCCGGGGTCCCGCTCGTCGTGCCCGAGGTCAACCCGCACGCGATCGGCACGCACCAGGGCATCATCGCCAACCCCAACTGTTCGACGATCCAGATGGTGGTCGTCCTCAAGCCCCTGCACGACGCGGCGCGCATCCGGCGCGTCGTCGTCTCGACCTACCAGGCGACCTCGGGCGCCGGCAAGAAGGCGATGGACGAGCTGTTTCACCAGACCGCCGACCTGATCGGCGGCAAGGAGATCACGCCGAAGGCCTTCCCGCACCGGATCGCCTTCAACGTCATCCCGCAGATCGACGTCTTCCTGGAGAACGGCTACACCAAGGAAGAGATGAAGATGGTCAACGAGACGAAAAAAATCCTGGAGGACGACTCGATCCGGGTCTCGGCGACCACCGTGCGGGTGCCGGTCTTCTTCGGCCACTCCGAGTCCGTGAACATCGAGACCGAGCGCAAGCTCAGCGCGGCCGCGGCGCGGGAGCTGCTCGCCCGGGCCCCCGGCGTGAAGGTCGTCGACGACCCGGCGAACCGCCGCTACCCGATGCCGATCGAGGCCGCGGGGCAGGACGACACGCTTGTCGGACGCATCCGCGAGGACGTCTCGCTCGAGAACGGCCTCAACCTCTGGATCGCCGCCGACAACATCCGCAAGGGGGCCGCGACCAATGCCGTCCAGATTGCGGAGATCCTCGTCCGCGACGGACTGCTCCCCTAGCAGGCCGCGCACCTCCGCAGCCGGGTTCACGCTGCTCGAGGTCCTCGTCGCGCTCGCGATCCTCGGCATCGGTCTCGGCGTCGTCTTTCAGGGCATCGGCCAGGGGCTGCGCCTGCGCGGCGAGTCCGCCGACAACGTCAGGCTCTCGCTGGCGACGGAGCGCCTGCTCGGGGAGCTGGTCGAGCGCGAGTCTGCGCCGACCGAACTCGAGGAGGGCGAGGAGTCCGGCTGCCGCTGGCGGCTCGAGCCGCGTCGAGCGTGCCGTCGCCCTGGGCGGGGTGATCGCGAACTCTCGTGCCGCCGGATCATCGCGCCGCCCCGCTGGTGGACGTCCGCCTCACCGTCACGGCGCCGTCCGGTCGCAGCTGGGAGATGACCACCCTGCTGCCCCGCGAGAAGGACACCGCCCCGTGAACCGGCCCCGGCTTCGCGGCGATCGGCGCGGTCTGACGCTGATCGAACTCGTGCTCACCCTGACCATCCTGGCGCTCGCCGGCTCGCTGGTCTCGGGCGCGTTCGTCACGGGCCTGCGGGCCTGGCAGTCGGGACTGCGCAGCGGTCGCGAGGAACTCGTCGCGCGCATCGTTCTCGAGAGAATCGCCACGCAGCTGCGGGCGGCGGTCTTCTCGCCGGCCGATCGGAACGGGGAGCACGCCGTCGCCTTCGACGCCACGGAGGACCAGTTGCGTTTCGTGACGCTGGCGGCGGGCGGCCCAGCACCCGTCCAGGTCTCCTACCGGTTGGTGGCCGACGGCGGCGAACCGCACCTGGTGTTCCGCGAGTACCCCTGGCCGGACAAGGAGTTTTTCGGCGAGAGCCGCCCGCGCAGCGAGGAGAGGATCGTGGAGATCACGGGATTTTCGGTGAAGGTCGTCAAGCGCGCCACGCGGACGACACGTCCGGACGACCGACAGCGTTCTCCTCGGAGGAGTGGAGCCCGCTCGACGAGGAACTGCCGGCGAGCGTCAGCGTGGGAATCGTCGTCAGTGCGGAAGGGCGGCAGGAACCGCGGCAGTACCAGATCACCGTGCCGATTCCGACGCAGGCGGCCCCTTGATTCGGGTTCGAGGGGGCCGCGGCGGAGCGTCTCAAGCCGGGATCGCCCTGCTCCTGGTCGTCTGGCTCCTGGCACTGCTCACCGTGATCGCGGGCGAGTTCATGGCCTCCGGGCGCGTCAAGGCTGCAGCGGAGCGCAACAAGCGCGACGACCTGCGCGGGCTGGCTCTGGCTCTGGCCGGCTATCGGGCGGCGGTGGCGGCTCTTGACGCGCAGATCGAAGGTCTCGAGCTCGACGCGAGCGGCAGGCTGCTGCTTTTCTATCCGGGCCTCGCGGACGGGGTGCCCGCCGCCGCGGACGACGTGCCGCTCGGCGAGGGAACCTACTCCGTGGCGCATCGTCGATCGAGGACGGCCTGGTGAACATCAACACGGCGGTACCGAGGTCGGTACTCGCGAATCTTCTCTACCAGTGCGGGCTGGGACCCGGGGTGGAGCGTGACACGGTCATCGACAGCATCCTCGACTGGCGGGATCAGAACCGCGATCACCGCCTCAACGGCGCCGAGGAGGACTACTACCGCGGCCTCGACCCGCCGTATTCCTGCAAGGACGGTTTGTTCGACGTCGTCGAGGAGTTGCTCCTCGTGCGCGGTGTGACGCCCCTGCTGTTCGCCGGCGGTGAAGTGGACGGACAAAAAATTCCCGGGCTGCGCGACCTCGTCTCCCTCCAGGGACAGTATCCGCCCAACAGTTGGACGGCGCCGCAGGACGTTCTCGACGCCTGCAAACTGCCTGCCCCCGACCCGGGCCAGAGACCGCCCGCTCCCCCCCGGAAGCACACTTCGAGATCCTCGCCACCGGCAAGCCGAGCGGAGGCGGACCGCCGCGATCGCTGCGCGCCGTCGTGCTCAGGCAAGATGCCGCTGGCAGCCGTATCTTCACCTTGCTATATTGGAACGACACATACATCCCCGAGTGAGCGGGGGAAGGGGCGGGCGCTGAAGCACAGTCTGGGAGCGATCGTTGTCGACGGGCAACTGTGTCTGGTCTGCCTGCGTCTTGGTGTCGGCCGCGCCGAGGTGGCCGGGGCGTTCCGCGCGCCGCTGCCGCCGGGAACCGACGAGGAGCCCGCCTTTCTTCAGGAGCTGTCGGCATTCCTGATCGCCAACCGCATACCGGCGGGAGTGCAGGTGACCCTGGGGGTGCCGCGCGGCGAGTTCATCCTGCGGCGCTTCGAGACGCCGCCCGTCAAGGCCGCGGAACCTTCCCGCGCTCGTCGGCTTCGAGATGGATCGGCACCTGCCGGGACGGCGCGAAGATTTCCTGTGCGGCTGGCGGGTGGACGGCCGGACCGCGGACGGCGGGTATCTCGTGCTTCTCGGCGCGACGCGCAAAGCGCCGATCGAGCGCACGGCGGCGCTGCTGCGAAGGGCGAACCTCGCTCCCGCCTCGATCCAGCCGGAGATGTTTGCCCTGGCCGACCTGCTGCGCCGCGCCTCGGGTGTGAAGGGCGACGCCCTGCTCATCGATCTTGGGGAAACCGCCGTCGCCCTCGATTTCATCCGCAGCGGCCGTCCGGAGTTGTCGTGGATCATTCCCGTCGATGACCCGCAGTGGAGGGAATCGCCGCCGGCTCACGGAGGCGTGCCGACACGCAGGAGGCCGCCCGGCGCCTCGGTGCCGTGCTCGCCGAGCGACTCGCGTCCGCCGCTGTTCCGCGAATCATTCCCCGGGGGCGTGCTCCCCGAGGTGCACATCGGCGGCTTTGGCGCCAACCGCAGGCATCTGCTCGAGGCGCTGCAGACCGGGCGGGAGGCCCCGCCGCGCCTCTTCGAACCCTGGCCGCTGGTGCACTGGGCGAAACCGCCCGGCGATCTGACACCCTACACCTCGTCGCTGGCACTGGCTTTCGCCGCCGACGGCTCCAAACTCGCGAGGCTCGAACTCGATCCTGAACGGCAGGAAGAGCTGCACCGGGCCCCAAGTCTGCGGCTGAGCGCCGCGCTCGCACTGGTTCTCGTCGTTGTGCTCGCGGCGCACCTGGGGGCCTACGGCCTGCGTCAGCAGCGGCAACTGGCGCTGGCCGATCTGGAGATCCGCACGCTCAAGACGAAGATGGCCAAGGTCGACGAGATCAACCGGCTTGTGCAGGCCCAGCGCCTCCAATTGGACTACCTGCTGGTCACGGTGCGCGGGCGGGCCCGCCCGACCGAAATCCTGCGTGAACTCACCGGGCTGCTCCCCGACACCGCCTACCTCAGCGAATTGAACTTCCGCGAGCGGACGGTGGAGATCACCGGCCTCGCGCCCTCGGCGTCGCAGCTGCTGCCGGTGATCGAGTCCTCGCCGCTGTTTTCGGGGGTCGAGTTTTCCGCGCCGATCGTGGCGCAGGGAGCGGGCCTCGAGCGCTTCAGGATCCGCATGCGACTGGAGGCCGCCGGTGGCTAGGGCGATCACCGTGCGCGAACGGCAATTGCTCTTCGGGGCTGCGGCCCTGCTCCTTCTCTATCTGGGGGCGCGCCCGATTCTCGACCGCGTGGCCGTCCTCGGCCCCCAGTCCGGCAAGCTTTTGACCGAGAAGATGAAAGTCATCGCCGCCTATCGCCTGGCAGTCGGGCGCGAGAGTTCCCTGGCTGCCGAGGCCGCCGCGCTCGGGGCCGAGATCAACACCTACGAGGAGGCGCTGCTGCCCGGGGCGACCCCGCCGCTGGCCGCCGCCGATCTCCAGACGCTGCTCAAGCAGTTTTCCGATCGCGCCGGGCTCAAGATCCAGAGCGAAAAGATACTCCCCCACGTCAAACGGGACTCCTATCTCGAGATCCCCGTGCAGATCGTCGCCAACGGCGAGATGCGCAACCTCAAGGAGTTTCTGGTCGCGGTTGACTCCAGCAAGCTCTTCGTCGGCGTCCAGAATGTCAGCTTGCGCACCGTCAAGCGGCGGCAGTTCGTCGCGGAGACACGCGCCTACGTGGAAACCAACGACATTCAGGCCAGCATGACGTTTATCGGCCTCATTCACGGCGAACGGAACTGATCGTGCGCATCCGGCTCTTGAACCTCCTGCTCCTGTCGGTCCTGGTGCTTGCCGTCTCCCGCCTCTGGTTGTTCCTGGGGCAACCGCCCCCGTCGCTGCCGGCGATCGAGGCCGGGGCGACGCCGGGCGCACCGGAGGCAACCGAGCGCGATCGAAACGCGGAGGTCCCGGCGGCGCGGCCCGAGACGTACGACGTGATCGTCGCGCGTGATCTGTTTTCCCCGACCCGCGGGGTCGTGCCGGCTGCGCCCGCCGCCGCGACCAAGCCGGCCCCCAAGCCACAGCCGGCCCCGAAATTGACGCTCTCCGGCGTGGTGATCATCGACGGGGAAAAGATCGCCTACCTCCAGGAAGGATCCCAGGAATCCCGGCCGCGAAAAGTCCGGGAGAACGAGAGTTTCGCCGGCGGCGTCTTGAAAGCCATCCGCACCGACGGGGTGACGTTTCTTTTCGCCGGCAGTGAGATCAGCGTCCCGCTGCGCCTCCCGAAGGGCGGGGTGGAGCCGCCGCCCCCTCGCGGCCAGGGTGCCGGCGGCGCCATCCCGCGGCCGGAGGCACCGGCTCGGGTGCCGCGACGTCTGACGCCGACCGGTGTCCAGCAAGGCCAGTTGCCCGTCCCGGGCTGGCCGGCGGGCGAAGTCCCGAGGATTCCGGCGGTGGCGCCTCCGGACAGTCCCGGGGACGAAGTTTTCGGAGACGAGGAGTTTCCGGAGGAGATCTTCCCCGAGGAAGAGGATGCCGGACTCGGCGGTAGATGAGGAAGATGAGTTAGCGGAATGATAACCCCTTGTCCTGCAAGAAGTCTCGGGTTTGACAAGCCCGCCGCGGTGCGCCTAAAATGCCGTCCCAAGCCATGAGACTGCGTGCGTTCATCCTCGTAATCGCTCTGGCGTCCGCCCTTCCGGGTTGTGCCGGTTCAGGATCTCACCACTCCCAGGCGACGGGAAAGGATTCCGGCGCTGTTCAGTTGGTTGAGGAAGGAGCGACGCCGGCATCCCCGGAGGCGCCGGTCTCCCAGCCGGAGTCGCCCGCCGTCGTTGCGCCGCGATCCGGAGCCCGCGCCGCGACCGCCGGCACCCGCGCCGGTCATGGTGGCGACTCTGGTGCCGGCGAAACCGGTTGCACCAGCGGGCCCCGAGCGGTATGTCAGTCTCAATTTCGACAACGCCGACATCTCGGTGGTCATTCAGACGATCGCCGAGCTGTTGCACTTGAACTACATCGTCGCGCCGACGGTGCGGGGCCGCATCACCATCCAGACCAGCGAGAAACTTCCGGTGAGCTCGCTCCTGCCGGTGCTCGAACAGATTCTCGCGGTGAACGGTTTCATGGCGGTGAAGTCCGGGGAGTTCTTCAAGATCGTCCCGGCGAACCAGGCGAAGCAGGAATCGGTCGAAACCGTGCCGCAGGATCAGGAGCCGTCCGTCAGTACCGGCCTCGTCACGAAGATCGTGCAGCTGCGCTACATCACCCCGGGCGAGGTGGTCAAGATTCTCACCCCCTTCAAGACCGCGGCGGGGATCTACCAGGCGCACGAGCCGGCGCGGCTGCTCTTCCTGACGGAGGTTCCGGCCAAGATCGCCGACCTGCTGAAAATCATCGAGGTTCTGGACGTCGACACCTTCGCCTCGATCCAGGTCGAACTCTACCCCGTGCGCTACGCCAGCGTCGAAGACCTGGCGCGCGAATTGACCCAGATCGTGACGCAGATCTTCACCTCCGCGGGGCGCGGGCGGACCTTGTTCCGGATCGTTCCCGTGCCGCAGGTGAACTCGATCATGGTTTTCTCCGGCGAACACGGCCTGGCGGCGAACATCCGGGAGTGGATCGCCAAGCTCGACCTGCCGGTGTCCGAGGCCAACGAGCGGATCTTCGTCTATCCGCTCTCGCACGCCACCGCCGAGACCCTGGCCGCGGTGCTCGAGAAGGTTTTCAGCCGCGATGCGGCCAAGGGCCAGGCCAAGAGCACTGCTCCCGCTGCAGTGCCGACGGCGGCGCGGACCGCGCCCTCCCCGAGGCAGCCCCAGGCCGTCCGGACGCCGGTCGCGGCGCCAAGGCGATCGCGTCCGCCGGCGAGGGTGTCGCGTCCTCGGGCGCGGCCCCGGTGGTCGTCGTTGCGGACAAGGACACCAACTCGCTGATCATCCAGACCGCCTCCTGGTTCTACCCCACGGTGGTCGAGATGATCCGCAAGCTCGACACGATGCCCAAGCAGGTCCTGATCGAGGTGCTGATCGCCGAGATCACCCTCGACGACACCAACCAGTTCGGCATCCAGTGGGCGCTCAAGGGGCAGGGGACGGTCAACGCTTTCGGCGAGACGCACAACGTGCAGACCGCTCACGACGCAGAACCTGTACAGCGGCATCGGGACCGCGACGACCGGCATCTCGTTCTTCCTCACCGAGGCCAACCGCCTGACCGCCGCGCTCAACGCCTACGCCAAGGACTCGCAAGCTCAACATCCTCTCGGCGCCGCACATCCTCGCGACGAACAACAAGGAGGCGAAGATCGACGTCGGGCAGGAGGTGCCGATTCTGAAGACCGGACGATCTCCGATTCGACACAACACGACGGCCACGACCTCCACCAACGACATCGAGTACCGGTCCACCGGCATCATCCTCACCGTGACGCCGCACATCAACGAGGGCGGCTACGTGACCCTCGACGTGCAGCAGGAGGTCAGCGAGGCGCAGACGAACACGCTCGGCGGCACCGACTCGCCGATCATCCGCAAGCGCACGGCCAAGACGACGATGGTCGTCAAGGACAACCAGACGCTCGTCGTCGGTGGTCTGATCCAGGAGACGCGCGACGAGACCCGCGAGGGGATCCCGGGGCTGAGCAAGATCCCGTTTCCTGGGCTATCTCTTCGGGAGCACAAAATCGCAGGTCAGAAAGACCGAGCTGGTGCTGCTGATCTCCCCGCGGATCGTGCAACAACGTCGAGGAGGGTGACGCACTGACCCAGCAGGTCAAGGACCGTGTGCTCACGCTCAAGGAGGGGATCGGGCAGTTCGGCATCAAGAGGAAGCTCGAGGAGTTCCACCCGCTGCAGGAGAAGGGCCAGCCATGACGACGGGTTCGACGTGTCTTCGGGGCGTTTGGATTGCCGCCGCGGCGCTCCTCGTGCTCACGATCACCGTGACCGGGTGCGGGCGGCCGGCCGACGAGGCCTGGCTGCGCTGTCTCGGGTTCCAGCAGAGCGCGGAGACGATCAGCGTGCTCGAGGGCGATCTGAACGACGCGACCTCTTCCACCGTGGACGTCGCGCTCGAGAACAGCAGTTTCGGCGCCGGCAGGACAACCGGCACCGGTATCCTCGTCACTCGTACCCGCATCGACTACCGGATGTCGGGGTATGCGCCGCCATCCGCCGACTATCCGGTGAACCTGTATCTCGCGCCCCCCGCCGACAGCGCACCGACCACCGGAACGCTGACGGCTTTCCCCCTGGCTTCGCAGTCGCTCAAACAGTGGCTTATCGACAGCGGAGTCAGAGCCCCAGTCGTGGAACTCACCGCACGCGTGACGTTTTATGGCCAGACCGATGAGGGCGCCCAGATCGAGACTGAAGCCAGCCTCGCGATTGCGTTGACCAACTCGGGGGGGGGAGGGACTCCGCCGGGAACCATAACGACGGTCTACGTGAAAAAGACCCGAGATGTCAGCAAGGCCGCTGCAGGGACCACAGGTGCATTCACCGTGTACCGGACCGGCAGTTTCACCAGCAATCTCACGATCAATTTCACGACCTCAGGCACGACAACCAACGCCGTCGACTATACGATGAATACGCCCGTGGTGATTCCCGCATCGTCGAATAATGTCGAGATCACAGTCACGCCGATTCCCGGCGGTGCTGTTGGTACGGTGATCATTACCCTTGTTGACAGCGCTTCATACACGGTCGTCGCGCCCTCCAACGCCACGGTAACTATCACTCTCTAGAGGGATTTGAAATACGCATGAAACGGACAGATTGCATGCAAACGTCCTGGTTTGAGAAACACGTCGCAGAACGGCTTTCCGCAGCGGTCTCGACAGAGCAGGAGAAGATCGGCATGGCGCGAGCGGCAATCGTCGAAATCACGATCAGCTCGGGTAGGTGTTCATGACGACGGGCCGCGTCTCCCGCTGGTCCCGCATCCTCGGGCTGACCTTCCTGGTCCTGGCCGAGGCGGCCTGCGGCCTGGCCCGCAGCGTTCCCGCCGAGCAGGAGGCGCCGGCGCGGCGCGACGTGAATCACCTGGCGTACTACCACTACCTGCTGTCGGTTCGCGAACTCCGTGAGGGGCGGCTGCCCGAAGCCGAAAAGAGTTTGCGCGAAGCGCTGGCGCAAGATCCGCGCTCGGCCTTCCTCCACGTCGAACTGGCGGTGGCGGTCTCGCGTCTCGGACGCACCGAGGAAGCGTTCCAGCTGGCGCGCAAGGCGGTCAAGCTCGACCCGAAGATGGTCGAGGCGTATCTCTTCCTGGGCGACCTGGCCGCCGCGCTGCGGCAGAAGGACGATGCGATCGCGGCTTTTCGCAAAGTCGTCGAGCTCGACCCCGAGCGGGAGGAAGCCTACCTGCAGCTGGCCAATCTGCTCGCCGACGCCGGCAAACCCGCCGAGGCCCAGGCGGTGCTCGGCCGGCTCATCGTCCAGCGGCCGGGGAGCTTTCTCGGTTTGTACCAGCTGGCGCGGTTGCAGGGCGAGGCCAAGTCTTTCGAAGCGGCCGAAGCCAGCCTGAAGAAAGCCCTCGTCATCAACCCCGAATTCGTCGCCGCGGTGAAATACCTCGGCATTCTCTACGATCACTGGGGCAAGGCGGAGGAGGCGGAGCGCTCGTATCGCGAGCTGATCGGCCTCAATCCCCACGACACCGAGATCCGGCTGCGTCTCGGCGAGTTCTCGGTGCAGCGACGCGAGTGGGAGAAGGCGCTCGAGCAGTACCGCGCGCTGTTGTCGTTCGAGCCGGGGAACGTCGCCGTCAAGACCAAGATCGGCATCGTACTGCTGCAGCAGGGCTCGTACGACGCCGCGGCGCGGACCCTGGTCGAGATCCTCGAGAAGGAGCCGGGGAACACCCGCGTGCGCAGCATCCTCGCCCTGGTCTACGAGGAAAAGGGAAATCTCGACGGCGCAGTCCAGGAACTGCGCGCGGTTCTCGACATGGAGCCCGACGCCCGGGAGGACCGCCTGCGACTCGGCATCGTCTACCGGAAGCTCCTGCGCTTTGTCGAGGCCTTCGGCGAGTTCGAGAAAGTCGCGGAACTTGCGCCGAAGACGCCCGACGCCTACATCCAGCTGAGCCTGACGCACGAGGAGGCCGGCGATCTCGAGGCCGCCGATCGCGACCTGCGCCGGGGGCTCGAACAGCTGCCCGGCAATGCCGACCTGCACTTCCAGCGCGGGGTGTTGTTCGACAAGCGCAAGGACACGGAGAAGGCGATCGCCTCGTTTCGCGAGGCCATCAAGGCCGACCCGAAACACGCCAACGCCTACAATTACCTCGGGTATCTCTTTGCCGACCGCGGCACCAGCCTCGACGAGGCGATATCGCTCATCCAGAAGGCGATCGCCCTGGAGCCGGACAACGGGTTTTTCGTCGACAGCCTCGGCTGGGCGTACTTCAAAAGCGGGATGATCGCCGAGGCGCTCGCGCAGATGGAGCGCGCGGCCTCCCTGGTGAGTGACGACCCGGTGATCCTCGAGCACCTCGGCGATGTTCTCCTCAAGGCGGGCAAGACCGAGCCGGCCGTCGAAGCCTGGCGCAAGGCGCTCGCGCTCACCCCTGACAATGCCGCGCTCAAGCAGAAGATCCTCGATGCCCAGAAGCCCGCGCCGTAGCAGTTCGACGCTTTCCCGGGGAGCCGGGGCGATCGTAGCCGCGGCCCTGCTCGGGCTCTGCGGGTGCGCCACGCGCCAGCCGGCGGCCACGGGTCCGGCACCGTCCCCGGTCGAGATCTATCGATCGCTGCTCGGGCGCAACATCGGGCTCTCCTCGGTGCGCGCGGTTGCGGAGGCGCGCATCTCGTTCGCCGGGCGCGAGGTGTCGCTGCCCGGGGTGCTGCTGCTCGACTCCTTCGGGGGGTTTCGTCTCGATCTGCTCGATCCTCTCGATCGCCCGCTGGCCATGATGTTCGCCGAAGGGGGGCGCGTCGTTCACTACCGGCCCGGGCCGCGGCTGGCGGCGTCGCTCGGCGTTTTCCCCGAGGGGTGCCGCGGGCTCGACCCGGCGGACTGGGTGGCGGCGATCCTGTCCTCGAGCGTCGCGCCCGTTGCCGGCGAGCGCCTGGTCGACCGAGGGGTCTGGGGGAGCGGGCGCATTCTGGAACTCCATCGCGGCGGCAAACTCAACCAGAGCATCCGCTACGGGAGCGACGCCGGCCAGGCGGTTCCGCAGCAGATCTCCTGGTATTGCGAAGAGTGATTCCGTGCTCCAGCTCCGGCTGCGCGATTGGGTCCAGGGTCCGACCTGGCGGCTGCCGTCGCGCTTTGACGTCGTGTTTTCCAAGACGGGTCTCGCTCATCAGGCTGGAGCTCAGCGAGATCGAGGTGAATCCCCCGCCGTTCCAACCAGCCGTTTCTGCCGCGGCTCGGTACCGAAACCAGGTGGACTGCCTGGAACCTCCCGCAGTGACCTCGGGGGCGGCAACCGTCAAGGCAGTCCACATCCTCGCGCCGGCGAAAATCAACCTCGGCCTTGCGGTCCTTGGCCGGCGCGGTGACGGGTACCACGAACTGCGCACCATGTTCCAGGCGGTCTCACTCTGGGACCGGATCACCCTGCGGCCCGCGCGCGGCGGGGTCCGGGTGAACTGCCCGGCGTTTCCCGAACTCGGGGAGAACAACCTGGCCCACCGCGCCGCCAGACTGTTTCTCGAGAAGACCGGGGTGCGCGGCGGCGTGCGGATCGACCTGGAAAAGAGAATACCGGCGGCGGGCGGCCTCGGCGGCGGCAGCAGCGATGCCGCCGCCGTTCTCCTCGGGTGCTGCCGGCTTTTCGGGCTGGCCCCGGAACCAGGGGTGCTCCGCGACTGGGCGGCCGCGCTCGGCTCGGATGTCCCGTTCTTTCTCGACGGCGGCGCCGCGATCGGGAGTGGTCGCGGCGAGGTCCTCGCGCCCCTCGCGCCGTTCGCCGGCACCGCTGCCGCGCTGATCAACATCTCGGGCGACGGCCTCTCGACTGCCGCCGTCTACCGGCGTCTGCGGCCGGCGGCGGGAAATCAGAAGAGAGAGAGATTGACATGGAGCAGCCGGAAACTTACCATCCTTCTCGCGAGTTGGCAGGGGGGCGACCTGCGGCGGCTGGCGGGGGCGCTGTTCAACGATCTCGAGCCGCCGGCGTTCGCCCTGGCTCCCGAGCTTGCTGACGTGAAAGAAGCGCTGTGCGCCGCCGGTGCGGACGGAGCTCTCTTGTGCGGCAGCGGCTCCAGCGTCTTCGGACTGTTCGGCAGCGACCGTGAGGCCGACCGGGCCCGCAGATTGCTGCGGGGACGGATCCCGGGACGGCTGATCAAGGTTCATTTCCTGCCGGCGCGTCGCCGATGGGGCGTCGTCAAGCGGTAAGACACGGGTCTTTGGATCCCGCATTCGGAGGTTCGAATCCTCCCGCCCCAGCCACCGCCTCTCCAAGTTTGTTCCTTGACAGGACTATCTGCACTATGGTGTCGTGTCTACCGGTTGTGCTCAATCGACAGGAAAGGAGGTGAATCTGTATGGAACGCACGGATCTGAAAAAAGTCATGGCTGGGTTCGGTCTCGCGGCACTTCTCGCGGGCGTTGCGGTCATCGGCTGTTCGCACTCGCAGAAGAGCTCGTGAACGGGCGAAAAAACCGGTGCCGGAGGCACCGGAAACCAGCACAGCAGGCCCCAGCTCCCAGTTCCTGACACGGAACGCAAGGCGCCGGTGGCGCCGGAGGCTCCTGAGGGGGCACCAAGAAGTAGCCAGTGCGGTCTGCACTGGAAGCAGCGGTTCGATCGACCCGGAGTCAGTGATCACCCGGGATCTCCGGACCGGCAGGGCAGGGGACGCGCAAGCGTCCCGGGATCTGCCGGTCCGGAGTTTGTTTCGTGTGCGTTGACACCGAGACTCCGCCCGAGCTTCCCGCTCCTGTGCCCGTTGTCGAAATTCGACTTGAGCGCACCGCCAAGCAATTCCGCACCACGGCAGCTCCTTGGAAGTTGACAACGCGCTGAGCGGCGGCGATAATCATTCCAACACTATGATCAGCAAAAACGCAGGTCAACGGACGCCGTGAAACCGAAGTACATCTTCGTCACCGGCGGCGTCCTCTCCTCCCTGGGCAAGGGGCTGGCCTCGGCGTCCATCGGCGCGCTGCTCGAGGCCCGCGGCCTCTCGGTGACCCTCCAGAAGTTCGACCCCTACATCAACATCGACCCGGGCACCATGAACCCGATCCAGCACGGCGAGGTCTTCGTCACCGACGACGGGGCCGAGACCGACCTCGACCTCGGGCACTACGAGCGTTTCACGCACGCGCGCCTCGGCCGCGACAACAACTTCACGACCGGCCAGATCTACTACTCGGTCATCACCAAGGAGCGCCGCGGCGACTACCTCGGCGGGACCGTCCAGATCATCCCGCACATCACCGACGAGATCATGGCCGATTTCCGCAAGGTCCCCGAGGTCGACATCGTCATCGTCGAGATCGGCGGCACCGTCGGCGACATCGAGAGCCAGCCGTTTCTCGAGGCGATCCGCCAGTTCATGTGGGAGGTCGGGCCGGAGAACGCCATCTCGATCCACCTGACCCTCGTGCCGCACCTCGGCATGGCCGGCGAGCTCAAGACCAAGCCGACGCAGCACAGCGTGAAGATGCTGCGCGAGATCGGCATCCAGCCGAACATCATCTTCTGCCGCACCGACCGCTACCTCTCGCCGGAGATCAAGGCGAAGATCGCGCTGTTCTGCAACGTCACCGCCGACGCGGTCGTGACCGGCAAGGATGTCGAGACGATCTACGAGGTGCCGCTCGTCCTGCACCAGGAGGGGCTCGACGAGAAGATCACGCGCCTGCTCAACATCTGGACCCGGCGGCCGGACCTCGCCGTCTGGGAGGAGATCGTCCGGCGCATCTACCAGCCGAAGGCCGAGGTCGAGATCGCGCTCGTCGGCAAGTACATCGCGCTCAAGGAGGCCTACAAGAGCCTCACGGAGGCCTTCGTCCACGGCGGCGTGGCCAACGAGACCCGGGTCAACCTGCGCTGGGTCGACGCCGAGACCCTCGAAAAGGAGGGCGCCGAGCGCCACCTGGACGGCGTGGACGGGTTGATGGTCCCCGGCGGTTTCGGGATTCGCGGCATCGAGGGCAAGATCGCGGCCATCAGGTACGCCCGCGAGCGGGCGCTGCCCTTTTTCGGCATCTGCCTCGGCATGCAGTGCGCGGTCATCGAATTCGCGCGCAACGTTCTCGGGCTCGCCGGCGCGAACAGCTCCGAATTCGACCCGAAGACGCCCCACCCGGTCATCGACCTGCTGCCCGAGCAGCACGGGATCGTCGACAAGGGCGGGACGATGCGCCTCGGCTCCTACCCCTGCACGCTGCAGGAGGGATCGCTCGCCGCGCTGGCCTACGGGCAGACCGAGATCCAGGAGCGCCACCGCCACCGCTTCGAGTTCAACAACGCTCTACCGCGACCAGTTCCTGCGCCGCGGGCATGATCAACTCGGGTGTCTATCCGGGTCGGACCCTCGTCGAGATCGTCGAGGTGCCGGGACACCCCTGGTTCCTCGGCTGCCAGTTCCACCCGGAGTTCAAATCGCGCCCCTGGGCCGCCCACCCGCTCTTCAGGGAGTTCGTGAAGGCTGCCCGGGAGCACCGCGAGAAGTCGCCGCCGCCCGCCGGCCATGCCGTCGAAGCCCGCCATTCCTGACCGCACCGTCGCCCGTCCGGGTGCGGCGTCTGCCGGTGCGTGCGGGCGGCGTCGAGATCGGCCCGGGCAAACCGCTGGCGCTCATCGCGGGTCCCTGCGTGATCGAGGGGCGGTCGTTCACGCTCGACCTGGCTGCCGAGCTTCGGGATCTGGCGGGACACCTCGGCGCCCCCTTGATCTTCAAGGCCTCCTACGACAAGGCCAACCGCACGGCCGGCGGTTCGTTTCGCGGCCTCGGGCTGAAGAAGGGGCTGGAAATTCTGGCGCGGGTCAAGGAGCGCACCGGTCTGCCGGTGATGACCGACGTGCACTCCGTCGAGGAGGTCGGGCTGGTCGCCGCGATCGCCGACATCCTGCAGATCCCGGCCTTTCTCTGCCGGCAGACCGACCTGGTCTACGCCGCCGCGGCGAGCGGTCGCGTCGTGAACGTCAAGAAGGGCCAGTTTCTCGCGCCGGAAGACGTGCGCTACATCGTCGAGAAGGCGCGCGCCAGCGGCAACAGCCGCATCCTGATCACCGAGCGGGGCACGACCTTCGGCTACCATCGGCTCGTCGTCGATTTCCAGTCCCTGCCGGTGATGCGCGCGCTCGGCGTCCCGGTCCTCTTCGACGCCACGCACAGCGTTCAGCTGCCCGGCGGCGGCCGGGGGCGCTCCGGCGGCAACCGGGCCATGGTCCCCGTATCTGGCCCGGGCCGCGGCGGCGGTCGGCTGCGACGGGGTTTTCTTCGAAGTGCACCCCCGGCCGAGCAAGGCGCGCAGCGACGGCCCGAACAGCATCACCCCGCGCACGCTCGCGCGGCTCTGGCCGCAGCTGGTCGAACTCGACCGGGTCGGCCGCGGAGGAGCGACGTGAAGACCGAGCGACGCCCGCGTTCTGGCGCGAGCGCGCCAGACCCTGGAGATGGAGGCCGAGGCCATCCGGCGTCTCGCGCCGCGCCTGGGCAAGGACTTTCTCGCGGCGGTGCGCCTTCTCTCCGAGTGCCGGGGCAAGGTTGTCCTGACCGGCGTCGGCAAGTCCGGTCTGATCGCCAAAAAGATCGCCGCGACGCTCGCCAGCACCGGGACGCCTTCGGTTTTTCTCCATGCCGCCGAGGGCGCCCACGGGGATCTGGGCGTCGTCACCCCGGGCGACGTGGTCCTCGCCGTTTCGACGAGCGGCGAGACCGAGGAGATTCTGCGCCTGCTGCCGTCCGCTGCGGCAGATCGGCGCCGCCGTGGTCGCCCTCACCAGCCTCCGCGACTCCCGTCTGGCGAAGGCCAGCACCGTCGTTCTGCTCACCGGGCGCGCCCGGGAGGCCTGTCCCCTCGGCCTGGCCCCGACGACGAGTTCGACCGTCGGCGCTCGCCCTCGGCGACGCTCTGGCGATGGCGCTGCTCGAGCACCGGGGCTTCCGCGAGGAGGACTTCGCCCGTCTGCACCCCGGCGGCAAGCTGGGCACCCGCTGGCTGCGCGTCGCCGACCTCATGCACCGCGGTGCCGACCTGCCGCTGGTGCGGGAGAAGACCCCGCTGCTCCAGGCGGTCTACGTCATGAGTTCCCGCAAGCTCGGCATCGCCGCCGTCGTCGACGCCCGCCGCCGACTCGCGGGAGTCGTCACCGACGGTGACCTGCGGCGGATGATCGAGCGCGGCGTCGATTTTTCCAAGGCGCAGGCGGGCGAGGTCATGACCCGCAACCCGGTCACGATCGACGAGCAGGAGTACGGGGTGCAGGCGCTGCGGCTCATGGAGTCGCGCGTCGATCACGGCTCTTGCCGTCACCGACGCCGCCGGGCGCCTGAAAGGTCTGCTTCACCTGCACGACCTGCTCAAGGCCGGCATCGCGTAGGCAGGCAGCTGAACATGGCACCTCTGCTGCGGCACGCTCCTTCGGTAGTTCACCGGCCTCGCTCCGGGGCCACGCCGGGCCGGCTGCGCGGGCCAAGCGTTTTCCGACAATCCGCTGGAGGAAGGCCGTGAGCGGTTCCTCCGCCCGGGAAAAGGCCCGCAGCGTCCGCTGGCTGGTGCTCGACGTCGACGGCGTGCTCACCGACGGGCGCATCATCCTCGACGGCGGCGACGGGGAGTGGAAGGCCTTCGACGTGCGCGACGGACAGCGCATCGTGCTGGCGGCGCACGAGGGGATTCGCACGGTTTTTCTCACCGGGCGCAGTTCGCGTGTCGTGGAGCGCCGCGCCGCCGAGCTGGGCGTGCACCGCGTCTTCCAGGGTGCGCACGACAAGGGCGAGATCATGGATCTGTTCTTCCGGGAGGAGGGCGCCCGACCGGAGGAGACCGCGTACCTGGGCGACGACATCGTCGATCTGCCCGCGCTGCGCCGGGCCGGTCTCGCGGCTGCCGTCGCGGATGCGGTTCCCGAGGTGCGGGCCGCTCGCCGACTGGATCGCGGCCTCTCCCGGGGGGCACGGGGCCGTGCGCGAGCTCGTTGAGTTCATTCTGGTGGCGCAGGGTCGCTGGGAGGCGGCACTCGCGAGATTCGCCCGGTGAGCGCAGCGCGCTGGCTCCGCATCAAGGCCCGGGCCGGGCGTGTCCTGCTGGCGTGCCTGCTCGTGTCCATCGTGGTCAGCGTGTTCTGGTTTCGCAACTAGACGGACGAGAACCAGCAACAGGCTCCGGCGGGGCTCCCGATCAACGACACCAAGGCCGAGATGGTCACGCCGCGACTTCCGTCATGTCGAGACGCGCATGGACCGCGTCGATCTGGGTTCTCGAAGTCCGCCCGGGCCGAGATCTTCGAGGACAAGGCCAACCTGTACACGGTCAAGGTCACCTGGTTCGGCGAGCCCGGCGAAATCACCGTCGTCATCACCAGCGCGGAGGGCACCGTGGACTTCCGGAACCGCAAAGCGGAACTCCGCGGCGACGTCCGCCTCGAGAGGGCCGACGGCGCGGTCCTGAGCACCGAGGAAATCTTCTGGGACGAGAAGAACAAAGATGTTGCGGGCGCCCTTGCCGGTCGTCATCACCACGCCGAACTTCACCTTCCGGGGCGAGAGCCTCGTCGCGAATCTTGAAACCGGAGCGCATCATCGCTCCGGGGTCGGGTGCAGGGGGAGATCCGGGGCGGGTCCCTGGCCGAGTCCCCGCCATCCTAGCGCAGGCTTTCAAGATGAAGTATCGTATCAGGAGCATCCCCCGCGGGGGGGGTCGGACCCCAGCCAGGAGGAACGGCGATGAGGAGACGCGGCAGATCGACCGGGTTGTTCTTCGCCGTCGCGGTTGTGCGGCCGGCCCTCGCGGCTGCCGCGGCTGAGCGCCGGCCGGGTCCGGGACGCCGGCCGCGCGCCGGACGCTCGGGCCGGCGACAAGGTCGCCGCGCCTCAGCCGCCGGTGCGGATTTCCGCCGACGAGGCCGAATACTTCAACAAGGAAGGCCTTGTCGTCTTCACCGGCAACGTCGTGGTCGTCCAGGCCGACTCGACGATCACCGCGGAGCGCATGGAAGTGTCCTTCGAGAAGCCGGACGGACGCGGAGGGGACAGTCCGCCGACGGAATCGGAGCGCCGGCAAACGCGCAGCGGATTACCGATGATCGTCGCCGAGAAGCAAGGTGAGCTTCCGGCAGGTCGACCCCGAGACGGGGAAGGAGCGCTACGCCACCGGCGACAAGGGCGTCTACGACGTCGACCAGCGGATCGTGACCATGTCCGGCAACCCGCGGCTGTGGGAAGGAAAGAACGTCGTCGTCGGCGAGGAGATGGTTTTTCATCTCGCGGAGAAGAAGGTGATCGTGAAGGGCAAGGTCAATCTCACGGTCTATCCCGACGATCTGAAGGAGGAGAAGAAACCCTGATGCGCACGCTGCGCGCGGAAGGGCTCGTCAAGGCCTATCGCTCCCGGACCGTGGTCAAGGGGGTGAACATCGAGGTCCGCCAGGGAGAGATCGTCGGCTTGCTGGGGCCGAACGGGGCCGGCAAGACGACATCGTTCTACATGATCGTCGGGCTGGCGCACCCGGACAGCGGCCGGGTGCTTCTCGACGACGAGGACATCACGTCGCTGCCGATGTACCTGCGCGCGCGCAAGGGCATCAACTACCTGCCGCAGGAGCCCTCGGTCTTCCGCAAGCTGACCGTCGCCGAGAACGTCCTCGCGGTCCTCGAAAACATGCCCTACACGAAGGCCGCGCGGTACGAGGAGATGGAGCGGCTGCTCCAGGATCTCGGCGTCACCCACCTCGCGAAGCAGCAAGGCGCACTCGCTCTCGGGCGGGGAGCGGCGCCGGGTCGAGATCTGCCGCGCCCTGGCGACCAACCCCAGCTTCGTGCTGCTCGACGAGCCGTTCGCCGGGATCGACCCGAAAGCGGTGATGGAGATCCAGAAGCTCGCCGCCATCCTCAAGGCCCGGGACATCGGGATCCTGATCACCGACCACAACGTGCAGGAGACCCTCGAGATCACCGACCGCGCCTACATCATCAACGCCGGGGAGATCCTCGAGGAGGGGACCCCGGCGCAGATCGCCGGCAGCGACAAGGCCCGGAAGATCTACCTCGGCGAGAGCTTCCGGCTCGCCACGCCCGGAATCTAGCCGATGCAGCAGCCGCGTCTCGATCTGCGGCTGACCCAGCGCCTGGTGCTGACGCCGTCGCTCCAGCAGGCGATCAAGCTCCTCCAGTACTCGCGCCAGGAGCTGGTGCAGTACATCCGCCAGGAACTTCTCGAAAACCCCACGCTCGAGGAGCTGCAGGCCGAGCCGATCGGGCCGGCGCCCGAGGTCCCGCCGGTCGCGACCGTCGCCGCGGAGCCCGATGCGGCGCCGTCACCCGACGGCGACGACGAGAGCTGGACCCGCTACCTGGAGAGCTACGACGAGTCCTACGAGCAGCGCGGCGGCGCCGAGGAGGCGCCGGAGTACGAGAGCGCGCTCTCGCATGCCGAGAGCCTCGCCGACCACCTCGAGCAGCAGCTGAGCGTCGCCGTTTCGACGCGACGAGGATCGCCTGATCGGGACGGAGATCGTCGGCAACATCGACGACGACGGCTACCTGCAGGCGGCGGTCGAGGAGATCGCGACCCGCCTCGGGGTCGCCGTCGAGGCGGTCCTGCGGGTGCTGCGCATCGTTCAGGCGTTCGACCCGCCGGGGGTCGGGGCGCGCGACGTCGCCGAGTGCCTGGCCATCCAGCTCGAGCAGCGCGGGCCAGGCCGGGGGGCTCGCCGAGCGGCTGGTGCGTCAGCACCTGGCCGATCTCGAGGCCCGGCGCTACAAGCGCATCGCCAGCGTCCAGAAGGTCACGCTCGACGCGGTCTTCGCCGCCGCGCGGACGATCGGCGAGCTCGAGCCCCACCCCGGGCGCCTCTTCGCCGGCGACACGGCGTCGACCATCGTCCCGGACATCACCATCACCAAGGACGGGGACGAGTACCAGGTGAGCCTCATCGAGGACGGGCTGCCCCAGCTGAGAATCAACGGCTTCTACCGCCGGATGTACCGCAGGGGCGGGCTCGAGGCCGTCCGACCGCGAGTTCATCGAGAAGAAGGTCAACTCCGCCCGCTGGTTGATCAAGAGCATCCTGCAGCGTCAGGAGACGATCCTCAAGGTGACCCGCAGCATCGTGAAGTTCCAGCGGGATTTTCTCGATCTCGGCATCGACCACCTGCGTCCGCTGGTGCTGCGCACGGTCGCCGACGACATCCAGATGCACGAGTCGACCGTCAGCCGCGTGACGAGCAACAAGTACGCGCAGACTCCCCAGGGGCTCTTCGAGCTCAAGTACTTTTTCAACAGCGGCATCGGGCGCAACGGCGGCGGGGATTCGATGGCGTCGGTCTCGGTCCAGGACCTGCTGCAGAAGATCGTCGCGACCGAGGACCCGCGCCGGCCGCTGAGCGACCTCGAGATCGTGCGGCGCCTCAACCAGGAGCACGGCCTGGACATCGCCCGTCGCACCGTGGCCAAGTATCGTTCCATTCTCAAGCTCCCCCCCGCCAACCGCCGCCGCCGGCTCTACTGACGACGATGAGCTGCGGCGTTGAACATTTTCCCCCGGAGTGCTACCTTCAACCACAAGGAGGTTGACGACCATGCAAAATCCCATCACGATCACCGGCCGGCACGTCGAGATCACCGACCCGCTCAAGGACCTCCTGACCGAGAAGCTCGCTCACGCCTGCAAATTGCTCGACAAGATCACCTCCACCCACGTCACCTTTTCCGTGGAGAAGAACCGCCACATCGTCGAGGTCGTCATCCATTCGCACGGGGCCACCCTGCACGCGAAGGAGGAGACGCACGACATGTACTGCCTCGATCGATCAGGCGGTCGACAAGATCGAGACGCAGGCCAAGCGCCTGAAGGAGAAGATCAAGGATCGCAAGCACGTGGCCGCGACGGCCGATGCCGGCCGAAGTCGAGGATGAGGTCGGCCCGCCCCGCGCCCAGGTCTTCGTGGCGGAAACGTTCGCGCCCAAGCCGCTGAGCGTCGCCGAGGCGGTCGAGACGCTCCAGAGCGCTCCGGAACTCTTTCTGGTCTTTCACAACGCCAAGAACGGCCTGGTGAACGTCCTCTACAAGCGGGGCGACGGCACCTTCGGCCTCGTCCAGCCACCGGCCTAGGCCGGGCAACAGGCGCCGCGACGGTCGACAGCGGGAATTCGCCGTGGCGTCCGTCGAGAGAAGGCAGCGCCGCCGCGCCCTGGACGAGGACGCCGGGAGGCGCTCCGGCCGGCCGGGTGTCGCCGGCGGCCTCGTACCTCACGGTGCGCGAACTCCTCGGCGCGCCGCACCTCGGCCTGGAGCTGTTTTCGGGAAGCCAGGGCCTCGAGCGTCCGATCCGCTGCTCGAGCGTGCGCAAACTCGCGTTCGGGACCGACGGTGTCCCGCGCTTCAGCGGCGCGCGACTGCCTGCTGGCGGCCGGCCCGGCGGCGCTGGCGCGCCTGGATCGACTGGCTGCGGGAAACCGCCGCCGGCTCCTGCGGTCGCTGGACGCCACCGCCGTCGCCGGTCTGGTGCTCTCGCGCAGCCGCCCGGTTCCCGAGGGGATCGTCGCCCTCTCCCGGGAAGTGTCGCTGCCGCTGCTCGTCGCGCGCGAATCGCTGGCGATCAGCCTCTCCCGGCTGGCGTTTTTTCTTCGCAACCGACTCGGCGCCGAAATCACCGTCCACGGGGTACTCGTGGAAATCTTCGGCGTCGGGGTCCTGATCCTCGGCCCGAGCGGCATCGGCAAGAGCGAGAGCGCCCTCGAACTGGTGACCCGCGGTCACCGTCTCATCGCGGACGACATGGTGATCGTCCACCGCGGGGAGAACCGCTCCCTGATGGGCAGCGGTTCCGGCCTCGCGCGCTACCACATGGAGATCCGCGGCATCGGCATCATCGACGTCAAGGAGCTCTACGGGGTGGCCGCGGTGCTCGCCGCCGTCGGAGATCGAGCTCGTCGTTCAACTCGAGGAGTGGAACAACGGCGCGCACTACGACCGGCTCGGGCTCGAGGAGCACTACCGGAAGCTGCTCGACATACCCGGTCACCGACCTGCGCGTCCCGGTCAGCCCGGGGCGAAACATCGCCGTCATTCTCGAGGTCGCCGCGAGGAACCACCTGCTCAAGAAGCAGGGGTATCACACCGCGCGCGAACTGAACCGGCGCCTGCTCCGGCAGACGCTGGGGAGCGGGGCGTGAAGGCGGCGGGGCGCAAGCGCGGCGCCGGCAGCGCGCGTCCGCCGCAGCGGCGACGGACACCGAATTCCTCGTCATCACCGGGCTCTCCGGTTCCGGCAGGAGCTCCGCCGTCAAGGCCCTCGAGGACCTGGGGGCCTACTGCGTCGACAACCTGCCGACCGAGCTGCTGCCGCAGATGCTCGAACTCACGCATCGCAGCACGCTGGAGCTGGATTTCGTCGTGCTCGGCATGGACATCCGCGAGCGCAGCTTCGTGCGGCAGTTTCCCCGGATCTACCGGGCCGCCCGCGCCCGGGGGATCAGGATCCGGCTGCTCTTTCTCGAGGCCTCGGAGAACGTCCTCGTGCGCCGCTTCAGCGAGACGCGGCGCGTCCACCCCCTGGGCGGCGGCATGCCCCTGGTGGAGGCCATCCGCGCGGAGCGCCGGGAGCTCCAGCCGCTGCGGGAGTTGGCCGATCAGATCGTGGACACGTCCGTGATGCGAATCCGGGAACTGCGCGAGCGGATGCTCGCCATCGCCCGCGAGGTGCGCTCGGACGGCAAGCCTGACCGTCACGATCTTCTCCTTCGGCTTCAAGTACGGGATCCCGGCCGAGGCCGATCTGGTCTTCGACGTGCGCTTCATCCGCAATCCGTTTTTCGAGGAGGGGCTCAAGCACCTCAGCGGCATCGACGACCCCGTGCGCGATTTCGTTCTCGGGCGACCTGAAACCGCGGCTTTTCTCGGGGCGTTCCTCCCGTTCCTGTCCTTCCTGGTTCCGCTCTACCGCGCCGACGGGCGGGCGTATCTCACCATCGCGATCGGCTGCACCGGCGGACGGCATCGCTCGCCGGTCATCGCCCGCGCCGCGGCGGAGGCGCTCGCCGGCCCGGAGATGCGAATCACGATGAGCAACAGGGACATTCTCGGCGATGCACCGCGAGCCGGGGTGAGGGGGGTCTGAGATGATCGGAGTGGTGCTCGCGACACACGGAGAGCTCGGGCGGGCGCTCATCGGCGCCATGGAGATGATCGTCGGCGCCCAGCCGCTGGTTGCCGCGTTGTCGCTTCAGGTGTCCGACCGCATCGAAGACGCCACCTCGCGACTTCAGGAGGCGCTCGAAGCCGCCGACGAGGGCGACGGCGTCCTCGTGCTGACCGACATGCTCGGCGGCACCCCTTCGAATCTGTGTCTCGCGCTCATCGGCGGACCGCGCCCGGTGGAAGTTGTCTCCGGCGCGAACCTGCCGATGCTGCTCAAGGCCGCGCAGGTGCGCCGCGAGTCCGGCTTGCGGGAGACCGCGGCCCAGGTCAAGAAGGTCGGGCGCGGCGCGATCATCGTCGCCAGCGAGGTTCTCGCCGGTCCGGAGTCGCCGGGGGCAGGTTCTCGTCCATGATCGCGCTGGCGCGTGTGGATGACCGCCTGATGCACGGGCAGGTTTCCGCCGGCTGGGTGCCGCATCTGCACGCTACCGTCGTGGTCGTCGCCAACGATCGCGTCGCCGCCGACCCGGTGCTCTCCGGGATTCTTCAGAGTTGTTCCGCCGGCTATCGCGTGGAGGTGCTTCCCGTCGCGGAGGCCGCCCGCCGGGGCGCGGGAGCCGACTGGGCTCGCGACAAGGTGATCATGCTCTTCGAGAGCCTCCAGGATGCCCGGCGGGCGATGGACGCGGGCCTGGTCGTGGCGCGATTGAACCTCGGGGGTCTGCGCCACGACGCGGGGCGGGTCTGCCTCTGCGACGGGGTCACCCTGGACCACGAGGATTGCGCCATCCTGCGCGATTTCGCGCGCCGGGGGGTCGAGGTTGACGTGCGCCTCATGCCGCGCGATCGTTCCTGCGTCATGCCGAGACAGCTGCAGGAGGGGGACGGGTGAGCGCCAGCGGGACCGCTCTCGTCGTCGGCGTGCTCGGGCTGGACCAGACTGCCGTCGCCCAGGTGCTGCTGTCGCAACCGCTGGTCGGCGGCGTCATCCTGGGCTGGAGCGCCGGCGATCCCGGCGCGGGTCTGCTCGCCGGCGCTTTCTTCCAATTCCTCTGCCTGACCGATCTGCCGGTTGGCGCGAGCATCCCCCCGGATACCGCGCTGGCGGGGCTCATCGGCGTTGCGACATTCCTCTCGCTCGGGCAGACCCCCGGGTGGGGGGACCAAGCGCTCCTCGGGCTGCTGGCAGCCGGATTCCTGCCGCTGGCCATCCTGATCAGGGGCTGTGACGTCCTGGTGCGTCGGGCCAATCGGATCTGGCTGCCGATCACGGAAAAACAGCTGGAGCACGGACGGGTGCGTCTCGCGCAGGTGGCGGCGAACGGCGGTCTGCTCTTCTTCTTCCTGCGGTCGTTCATCGCCTCGCTGGTGGTGCTCAACGTGGTCGCGCTCTGGGCCGGCGCCGGGCTGGACCTGGCCGCTGCCGCCGCGCCGGCCTTCGCGCTGTTCGCGCGGTGCGTGCCGCTTCTCGGGCTGGCCGCACTGCTCGCACAGCGCCGCCGGCCCGGTTGGCCCCTGTCGCTGGCCGCGGGTGTCGCTGCCGGCGTTCTTTTCACCCGATCGGCGGCTTGAGCGCGGCATGGCGGCGAAACTCGGCTGGCGCATCTTCCTCCGCAGCCTGCTCGTGCAGTCCTCGTGGAACTTTGCCGGCATGCAGAATCTGGGCTTCTTCTTCATGACCTGGCCGGCGCTCACCCGGCGCCATCTGACGGCAGCTGAACTTGCGCGCGCCGGCTCGCGGCACCGGGGCAATTTCAACACGCACCCTTACTTCGCGGGACTCGTGGCGGCCACCGTGATCCGGCATGAGGAGAACGGCGGGTCCGACGCGTCGGTCGAAGGCCTCAAACGCTCGCTGATGTGCGCCCTCGGTGCCGTCGGCGACGAGTTCTTCTGGGCCACCCTGCGCCCCTTTGCAGCCGTGGCCGCACTGCCGGCGGCGCTCGCGGGGTTCGTCTGGGCGCCCCTGCTCATGCTCGCGCTCTACAATGTTCCGCACGTCGGCGTCCGGGCGTGGGGAATCAAGGCCGGCCTTGGATCTGGGGGCGGAGTCGTCGAGATGCTCCAGCAGCTGCCGTTTTCACGTGTGCAGCCGGCACTGGGCGCGGCAACCGTGGCTCTTGTCGGATTTCTCGTGGGAGCTGCGGCCGGCACTCCGGCCTGGGGGCTGTTCCCCGGCCACGGCCTGGTTTCAGCCGGGGTTGCCGTCTCCGTGTTCCTGCTGCTTCTGGCGGTCCAGAGCTGGGGATTCGGCCAGGGTCGGTTGCTGGCCGGCCTCTCCGCACTGGCGGCTCTTGCCGGTGTCGTCCGGGTGCTGGGCGCGCCATGATCCGCAAGGATCTGCCGATCGTGAACAAGCTCGGGCTGCATGCGCGCGCCGCCAGCCATCTGGTGAAGACGGCTTGCGACTTCAAATCCCGGATCACCGTCGAGAAAGCCGGCGCCAGCGCCAACGCCAAGAGCATCATGGGTTTGATGCTGCTGGCCGCCGCGAAGGGCCAGACGGTGACGGTGACCGCCGAGGGTGAGGACGAGGCCGCGGCGCTGTCGGCAGTTGAAGCGCTGATCCGCAACCGCTTCCACGAGGAGCAGTAGGCGATGGCGCACCAGAAGGTCAACGTCGTCGGCATCGGCGTCTCGCCCGGGATCGCCATCGGTCCGGCTTTCGTTCTCGAGAAAACGGACTACACGGCCCACCGCTGGGAGATCCCCGCGGCCGAGGTCGTTCTCGAGGTTCGCCGTTTCCGCGCCGCGGTGGCCGCTGCGGTCTCGCAGCTGCGCTCCTTCAAGCGCCGCCTCGCCCGGGATCTCGGTCCGCAGCACGTCTACATCCTGGACGCCCACCTGCTGATGCTCAAGGACCGGATGCTCCTCGACGGCGTTGCGAAGATCATCCGCAGCGAGCGCGTGAACGCCGAGTGGGCTCTCCAGCAGGTGATTGCGCACTTCCGAGCGGCGTTCGAGTCCATCGAGGACGCCTACCTGCGCGAGAAGGCGGGGGACATGGAGGACATCGGCCAGCGTCTGCTGCACAACCTGGTCGGCGCCACCCACGAGCGGATCACGCAGATCCCGGAGGGCGTCATCGTCCTCGCGCGCGATCTCTCGCCGTCGGACACCGCCCAGATGCGCAAGGAGTGGGTGCTTGGTTTCGCCATCGACATGGGCGGGAAAACCTCGCACACCGCCATCGTGGCGCGTTCGCTCGAGATACCGGCGGTGGTCGGACTCGAGGACATCACCCTCCGGGTCGCCAACGGCGATCCGCTGATCATCGACGGCAACACCGGTCAGGTCTATGTTCACCCGGACGAGCAGACGGTCCGGCACTACGAGAAGCTGAGACGCCGCTACCACCGCTACGACGTCGAGCTGCACAAGCTGCGCGAGTTGCCGGCGGAGACGCTCGACGGCTATCGCGTCGGGCTGGAGGCGAACATCGAGCTGCCGGAGGAGATCCCCTCGGTTCTCGAGCACGGGGCCGCCGGGATCGGTCTCTATCGCACAGAGTTCATCTACTTCAACCGGACCGACATGCCGACCGAGGAGGAGCACTACGGCCTCTACCGGCACCTGATCGAGGCGATCAGTCCGCGGCCCGCGACCATCCGCACCTTCGACCTGGGCGGCGACAAGTTCATCTCGCAGGTCCCCCTCGCCAAGGAGATGAACCCCGCACTCGGTCTGCGCGCCATCCGCTTTTGCCTGCGCGAGGTCACGGCGTTCAAGACCCAGCTCGCGGGCATCCTGCGGGCGAGCGCGCACGGGAAGCTGCGGGTCATGTTCCCGATGGTCTCGGAGCTCGGCGAGCTCCGGCTGGCGCGCGAGATTCTCGAAGAGGTCGCCCGCGATCTGGAGCGGCGCGGTGAGCCTTTCGACCGCCGATCTGGAGGTCGGGGTCATGATCGAGACGCCCTCGGCGGCGATCATCTCCGACATCCTGGCGCGCGAGGTCGACTTCTTCTCCATCGGGACCAACGATCTGATCCAGTACACGCTGGCCATCGACCGGGTCAACGAGCACGTGGCCTACCTCTATCGGCCGCTGCACCCGGCGGTGCTGCGGATCATCCGGGAGACGGTGCGGGCGGCGCACACCCAGGGCATCCCCGTGGCGATGTGCGGCGAGATGGCCGGCGAGCCGATCCACACCCAGCTGCTGATCGGCATGGGGATCGACTCGCTGAGCATGAACGCCGTCTCCCTGCCGCGCGTGAAGAAGATCGTCCGGGCCACGCGCCTGGCGGACGCGCAGCAGCTCGCGGCCGCGATCGGGCAGTTCGGTACGGCCTGGGAAGTCGAGGAGTACGTCAAGTGCGAGATGGCCCGGCGCTTCCCCGACGACATCACGGACGACGGCCGCCAGATCTGCCTGATCTGATCCGCGCAGTCGCCGGTCGGTGCGCTCGCCGAACGCATCCGCTCCCGCTGAATCGCGAAGCGGAATACGTGAAACGAAGAATTCCGGTCATCTTGTTCCTGGCGACGGTGGTCACCACGCTCGGTGCCGGCGCCATGATGGCCGGGGCCGACCCCTTTGCCGATCCCGCGGCGCTGCTCGAGGGAGTGCCGTTTTCCGCGGCGCTGCTCGTGATACTCCTCGCCCACGAGTTCTCCCACTACATCATCTCGCACCGCCACGGCGTGCGGGCGAGCCTGCCGATGTTCATTCCGGCGCCGACCCTGGCCGGGACCTTCGGCGCGGTGATCCGCATCGAGTCGCCGATCCCGGACCGCCGCTCGCTGCTCGAGATCGGCATCGCCGGGCCGCTCGCGGGTTTTCTCGTCGCGCTGCCGATCGCCGTCGTCGGGCTGAAGCTCTCGCATGTCGCCGTGCATCGCTGCGGCTGCGACCGCGCGGTGCGGACGGGGGCGACATGGGAATCGGCCTCGGGAGTTCGCTGCTCTTCACGCTGCTCGAGCGGCTGGTGCTCGGGCCGCTGCCGCAGAACGCCTCGCTGGTGCTGCACCCGGTGGCCTTCGCCGCCTGGATCGGCTTTTTCGTGACCGCGATCAACCTGCTTCCCGTGGGACAGCTCGACGGCGGGCACGTGCTCTACGCCCTGGCGGGAAAACGTCAGGAAGGAATCTCGCGGGTTGTGGTGCTCGCGCTGGCGCCGCTCGGGTTTCTCTGGTGGGGCTGGTTCCTCTGGGGGGGGGTGCTGCTGCTCATCGGACTGCGCCACCCGCCGGTGCTCGCCGAGGGGTCCCCGGTCGGGATGAGGGAGCACGTGCTGGGAGCGATTGCCGCGGCGCTGCTGCTGCTGACGCTGGCGCCGGTGCCTTTCATCGATCTGAAGCTCTCGCCTCGTGCGGTGTCCGCAGGCAGCGCGCTCACCCCTACGGTGCTGACGCCATGATCTTCGGAGTGAGAAACACAAGAATCTCCCGAGCCCGCTCGGTGTTGCTCTTGGTCTTGAACAGCCAGCCGATCAAGGGGATGTTTGAAAAACCCGGAACGCCGTTCTTGCCGTCGCGGGTTTCTTGCTCAAGCAGGCCGCCAATGACCGCGGTCGAGCCGTCTTCGATCAGGACCTCGGTCACAACCCGGTTGACGTTGATGGAGAAATTGTTGCCTTCTGTCGTGGTGACATCGTTTCCCTGGGTGGACTGCTCGATCTCGACCGTCAGGCCGATGCGCTTGTCGTTCGTGACGACTGGCGTGACTTTCAGCATGATGCCGACCGACCGCCACTCGGTCGTACTGGTTTGAGACCCGTTGAGCTCGGTGGTGGTGGAAATCATCGGCAGGTCCTGCCCGATCTGGATGTAGGCTGCCTTCCCCTGCATGACCAGCAGTTTTGGGTTGGACAGAAGCCTGGCCTTTCCCATCTGCTCCATCGCGGAGAGCTTGAGATCGAGCGAGAACACGTTCGCGACGTGACCGAGCGAAATGCCGACTCCTCCCGTGGCGCCGGCAAGCGGCAGGTTCACCAGGTAGTTTCCGACCCCTTGCGTGCCACTGACGGCAACCGAGTTCGGGAATGTGTACGGCAACGCGTTGCCGTGGGCGGCATCCGCAGAGTAACTGGCTCCCCACTGAATCCCCAAGGCCATTTCGTTGCTGCTGGCGACCTGGACGATTCGGGCTTCCACGAGAACGGCGGGCGTCGGTTTGTCGAGAGCGGTGATGACGGCGGTGAACTGCTCGAGATAATAGGGATAGGTGCGGATGAATATCGTGTTTGTGCGGGGGTCGAGCTCGACGACGCAGCCGGGGCAACTCTCGTAACTCATTTGACTCATCGACCGGTCCACGGTCGAGGGGCGTCCTTGGTCACCCGCCCCCTCAGGGGCAGCGGCGTCCTTGCCGGCGTCAGCCCCACGCCCGGGTTGTACTTCTCCGGATGCGGTGAAGGTCTTGTTGTACTCGAGAACCAGCTTCTCGATGCTCGCGCGAATGGTTTTGATGTCGGCGTACGAGATCACGAACGTCTTGTCGACCAGCCCGGGAGCGAAAATTTCCTGCCGCTTTCGATCCCTTTCGGACTCCCGCAGATAGATCTGGTTCCTTTTCCCCGATTCAAGTTCATCCCGCCGCTGCTTTTCGGCGAGCATCTGGAGCTCGAGTCTCTTTTTCTCGATAACGTTTCCGTCGTCGATCAGCCGCTGCCTCGTCGTGATCCTGATGACGTCTCCGGATTCGATCACCTGGGCCAACGGGGGGATGTTCGTCTTGAGAATCAGATCGAGCGCCTGGTCCCATGGGACTTCGCTCATCTTGACGCTGCGTTTGCCTTTCACGTCATCGGTTGCCACGATGTTCATGCCGGAAATGTCGGCGATCAGGCGGAAGATATCCGTGATGTCCGCCTCCTGGAATTCCAGGGAAATTTTCTTGCCGACATAGGTGCTTTCGGGGACGCTCCCCGGATCGACGACGATCGCCGTGGGAAGGGCCGGGAGGGCCGCCCCCGGGATGCGCGCCGGGGAAACCGGCTGGAGCGGGACAGACGCGGCCCCGCCGGGATCGAGCGTGTTGAGATCGACGTTCAGGCCGCGCTCGTCGGCGAAGATGCGGAACGGCAGCTGGCTGCCGCAGGTCGATCGCGAGCAAAACCACCGTCGGATCCGTGGGCTCGGACCAGCTCGAAATGCGCGTGACGGGCGTGTCCAGGCCGGAGTAGTCGCTCGTTGTCCGCGAATCCGGCTCCAGCCGGGCACCGTCGATGGCGACGGTGATCCTTTTCGGGTCGTTGGACTCAAGAACACGGTACGCCGGCTTTGCATCCGTCTTGACCGCCACGCGGACAGCGTTCGCGATCCTGGCCGCGGTGACTTCGACGACACGGTTGAGCTGCGGCTGGTTCGGGGAGGCGCTGTCTCTCCGGGCCGCGAACGCAACGACGATCCTGCCGCTCTCGCCGCGCACCGTGAAATCGTCGGGCTTTTTCAGCGCGAGAGCGATGCGCACACCCGGCTCTTCGCCCGTCCGGGCGGCGACCTGGATGCGGCTGACGAACTCGTCATCCACCGGCCGCTCGGCGGGCCGGACCTTGCTGCTGGCACCGGGGATGTCGATGAGGAGGCTCTTGCCCCCGATGACGAAGTATTCGAAGAGCATCGTGCCTTCGCCGCTGATGGTGACCCGGGTGCCGGTGTCGCTCTTGAGCACGTCAATCGCCGTTACGACGGGGGAGGCGACAGGCGCGTCGGCTGGTAGCGCCGCCGCGCGGGTGGCATCTTCGGCGCAGGTCTCACGGCTCCAGGGCTGGAAGATCGTCAGCAGCGGCAGTAAGACCGAAAACAGCACCAGGCGTTGGAGCATCCGTGGCACAGCATCCTCCGTCCGCACGACCCGTGTCGAGAAACCTGCTTGAAGGAGGTTCTCGTCCTCATTCCTCATAAAAGTACAGCATAGTTGCGTGAGCCGTCTTTTTTGTCAAGCTTTCTGTGGTGTCCTGGGGTAATCTCAGGCATGCGCTACCGCCTTGCCATCGAGTATCAGGGAACACGCTATCACGGGTGGCAGGGGCAGTTGAACGCCCGCACCGTCCAGGGTGAATTGCTGCGGGCGGCTCGCGAATTGTTCGGCGTTGCGGTCGACATCCAGGGGTCCGGGCGAACCGACGCCGGTGTGCACGCGATCGGACAGGTTGCCCACCTGGAGTCGCCGAAAGCCATGCCCGTGGAGCAACTCGTCCACGGGCTCAACGATCGTCTGCCCCAGGATATCAATGTTGTGGACGCCCGCCATGCCGACGACCGGTTCCACGCCCGCCATCACGCCGTGGGGCGCTCGTACCTCTATCAGATCTCGCGCAGACGCACCGCTTTCGGCAAGCCTTTCGTGTGGTGGGTCAAGGACAACCTCGACAGCGGTGCCATGCGCCGCGCCGCCGCCGGGCTCGCCGGCATGCGCGACTATGCCGGTTTCACCGACAAACGCATCGAGAAGGACACCTCGACGCTGGTGCTCGTGCATGAGGTGGTTCTCGCCGAGGCGGGGGATCTCATCCTGGTGCGACTGCGGGCCTCCCATTTTCTGTGGAAAATGGTCCGACGGGTCGTGGGCTGTCTCGTCGGCGTCGGCCGCGGGGAGATCTCCCTCAAGGACTTTGAAGGGCTGTTCGCCGGCCCCTCCCCGTACCCGGCCCGGGTCACAGCACCCCCGTCGGGACTTTTCTCGAGGAAGTGATATTCCCCGGCGAACAGTTCCAACGGCCGCTCGAACCGGTTTTGGGGTTTCGCCCGCCCCCCGACCCTCGCTCCGAGCGCCGCAGCGATCGCCGCGGTCCGCGCGCCAGGACCCGCAGCACGCGGACGAGCCGGCAGGCCGTCGGAGCCGCTGCTACGGGGCGGGGAGGGCGAGGAGCTTCAGGCTGAAATGTCGCTTGCGGGGTCCCTCGATCTCCAGCGTGCACTCGCCGGCGATCGCCATCGCGAGGGTTCCCGGCGAGGTGAACACAATGTCGATCGCCACCCGGTCCCACGACTCGAGCACCAGCGGTTGTGACCTGTCGCTCCAGGCGGGAATCAGGCAGCGGTAGGACGAGGGCTGCGCCTCCAGCCGGAGGACACGCACCGGATCGGCCCGACGGTTCGTGAGGATCGCGACCTGCTTCAGCACGTCGCCGGGCCGCACGTCGTCGAACGCCACGACCCGCGGTTCAAAATCGATTTCAGTCTCGACCAGCGCCTTCACCCGCAGCGTGACGCTCCGGCGGGCGGGGTCGTTGGAGCGCACCTCGACTTCCTTGACGACATCGCCGACGAAGCTCTCCGAGTCGAACACGACGCGGATGCCGCCCTGCTCCCCCGCGCGCAGCAGCGGGGCCGTGAGCAGCGCGGTGGTGCAGCCGCAGGTCGGTTCCACCTGGAGGATGCGCAGGTCATCGCTCCCGCCATTGGTGAACGAGAAGACACAATCGGCTTGCTCGCCCTGGATGACGCTTCCCAGCTCGCAGATCTCGCTCGCGAAGCTGATGGCGGGAGGCGAGGCGGCTGCGCGGCGTGGGCACCGCGGCGATGAACGCCCACGCCGCAAGAGCGCAAACAGCGCGTGCCCGCTCCGGGCTCAGGTGCGCCACGGGCCGACCTACCCGGGCGTTTTCCACCGCGCCGCGAGCCGCACCGTGCCGGCGTGCTCGCCGTCGGGCATCACGGTGACGGCGCTGCAGTTGTCGAGGCGGTGATAGGTCTTGTGATCGCGGGAGTGGATGGCGAACGTCAGGTAGTAGCGACCGCGCTGAAAGGGGATCGCATCGACCGCCAACTCGATCGCGCCCTCGCCCTCGATTGCGGGGATCGCGCACCCGTCGATGGCGGTGTTCGTCCCGTACAGCAGCCGCCCCTCGCCGTCGCAGAGGGCGAATCCGAAGACCGGGTCCTCGATCCTGCGGGACGCCCGCCAGCGCACCTCCGCCGTGAACCCCTCGCGGTCGCCGAGGGTGGTGAGGCGATCACCGCGCGCATCGCGCAGCGCGACGCCGAGAATCACCGCTTCGCGGGTTCCCGATTCGCGCATCTCGGGGCCCTCGCTCGCGATCTCGCCGTGGCGTGTTGATGGCGTGGTACTCGCTGACGGCGCGGGTCGGCACGTCCTCGAGCACGGTCGTGCCGCGATCGAGGACCAGGACCCGGTCGCAGATCGACTGGATCGTGTCCATGTCGTGCGAGACGATGAGGAAGGTCTTGCCCCGGCGGCGGAACTCGCCGAGGCGAACGCGGCACTTTTCACGAAAGCGCTCGTCGCCGACCGAGAGGACCTCGTCGAGGATCAGGATATCCGGGTCGACCTCCATCGCCACCGAAAACGCCAGGCGCACGAACATGCCCGAGGAATAGTGCTTGACCGGGTGGTCGATGAAGCGCGCGAGTTCGGAAAAGGCCACGATCGCCTCGAACCGCTGCGCGATGTCGCGCCGGCGCAGCCCGAGGATGGACCCGTTGAGGAAGATATTCTCGCGCCCGGTCAGGTCCGGGTGGAAGCCGGCGCCGAGCTCGAGAAGCGAACTGATCCGCCCGTCGGTGCGCACGGCGCCCTCCGTGGGCGTGATGGTCCCGGCGATCAGGCCGAGCAGCGTGCTCTTCCCGGCGCCGTTGCGGCCGATGATCCCGAGGGTTTCGCCCTGACGGACTTCGAAGGAGACAGCGCGCAGCGCCCAGAACTCCTCGTCGAGTTTGCTCCCGCGCGAGAGGAGCCGCAGCGCTGCCGTCTTGAGGGTGGTCTGTCCCTGGTGCTGGAGCCGGTAGCGTTTGCCGAGACCGCTGACGGCAATCGCGGCGGCCGGCGCACTCACGCCCGACTCCGGAGCTGGGCCCTTTTCAGCGGCCTGTCAGAGTTCATCGGCGAAGCGGGGTTCGAGGCGATGGAAGAGCAGCGCCCCGAGGAAAAACACCACGAACACGCCGAGAAAACCCGGCCAGAGCGCGGCAGCCGGCAGCGGGTCGCCGAGAAACGCGTGGCGGTACCACGTCAGCAGCGCGGTCATCGGGTTGGCGAAGAACAGCGGCGCCACCCAGGCCGGGAGGGTCGGGTTGCTCAGCACGAGATCGGCGTGAGTAAATCACGGGGGTCACGAAGAACCAGGACATCAGGCCGATGGGGACCAGGTGCTCGACATCGCGGAAAAAAACATTGAGCGCCGAGAGTCCCAGCGAGATGCCGAGGGAGAACAGGAACTGCAACGCGATCAACCAGGGCAGATGCAGCCAGCTGCCGCGGGGAGAAACGCCGAGCAGGGGCAGGGCGACGGCCAGCACGAGCAGCGAGAGACCGAAGTGCACGAGATTGCCCAGAACCGCCGAGAGGGGCAGGATGACGCGGGGGAACCAGGTCTTCTTGACGAGGGAGGCGTTTCCCAGGACGACCCCGGCGGCGTCGCCGGCGCAGAGCGAAAGAAACTGCCAGGTCATGACCCCGACGAGCAGGTGCGGCATATTCGTCGAAAAACGCATCAGCCGGATGAAGATCAGGTAGATCAGCACGAGAAACAGCGGGTGCAGCAGCGACCAGAGAAAGCCGAGCGCCGAGCCCTTGTAGCGCTGCTTGAGATTGCGCACGACAAAATTCAGCACCAGTTCACGGCGCGCGATCAGTTCCGCAAGAAGTGGCTGGCGCTGCATCCGACGGATTCTACCACAGACCGCGGACGGACCTTGACGCGCGGTCGTTGAATGGCGTATGAGATCGGACATGGTTCGTGTCGTCGGTATCCATCATCTGGCTCTGGTGACGGGTTCTCTCGACCGGACGCTGCGGTTCTGGCGCGATCTGGTCGGCCTCCAGGTCCGCTCCCGGCTCGGTGCTCCCGGCTACCGACAGTACTTCCTTGCCGCGGGCGGCCAGACCCTGCTCTCCTTCTTCGAGTGGTCGGGCGCTGAACCGGTTCCGGAGAAGGATCACGGAGTTCCGCAGCGGGGCCCGATCGCGTTCGATCACGTCGCGTTCGAACTGGGAGACGACGAGGAACTCTTCGGACTGCGCGACCGACTCGACGCCGCCGGGTTCTGGGTCTCGGAGGTCGTCGACCAGGGCTACGTCCATTCGACTCTACACCTTCGACCCCAACGGGGTGCCCGTGGAATTCTCGGTTGCAGTCGCGGCGGCGGACCTGCGCACGGTGCCCCGATTCGCCGATCGCGAACCCGGGGCGGTGGCGCTGGAGGGTGCGGAGCCGCAACCCGGCGTCTGGCCGGCCCCGGAGTCGTCAACCGTCGGAAAAGGAGCGCAGGGTCTACCCCGGGGCCGGGAGCGAGTACTTCCACGGGCGCGAGAAGAAATGACGGTGGCAAGAGAGAACGCGCGCTGCTAGAATAACGAATTCGGGGATGGATGAGCCTCCCCGCATGAGGCCAGCCGGAAAGGAATGGGGGCGGAATGAGAAGCATGAGAAATTCGATCATCCTCGTGGCGGTTCTGATGGCGCTGGGAACGCAGGCCGGCGCTGCGGACTGACGGGGTCAAAGGGGCGGCAAAGCCCCCAGTGAAAGCCCCCGGCGCCCCAGCCGGCGGGGTGGTCGCCAGGGTCAACGGGGTTGGCCTGTCCCAGGCGGAATTCGACAGGAACTGGGAGTTCTTTCTCCAGCGCAGCGGCATTCCCGCTGGACATGCCGACAAGGACGGCAAGGTGGTCGAGTTTCGCAAGCAAGTGCTCGACCGTCTCATCGACGAGGAGTTGCTCTTCCAGGAGGCGAAAAACCTCAAGATGCTCGTCGGCAAGGAGGTGGTCGACGCCGAGGTCGAGAAGGCCCGCTCGCAGTTCCCCACCCCGGAAGCATTCACGGAGGCCTTGACCCAGAACAAACTGACCGAAGAGACCTTGCGCACGGTTTTCAGCCGCAACCTGAGCATCCAGGCCTACGTGGAGAACGTCGTCGCCAAGGGCATCGTGGTCTCCGACGCCGAGGTTCACGATTTCTACACGGGCAACCAGGACAAGTTCGAGTCTCCCGAGCAGGCGCACGCCCGCCACATCCTCGTGGCGGTCGACGAAAAAGCCGACGAAAAGACGCGTCAGGCCGGCAAGGCCAAGGCGGACGACCTGCTGGCGCAGCTCAAGGGCGGGGCGAACTTCGAGGAACTCGCCAAGAAGAGTTCCGACTGCCCCTCCGCGCCCCAGGGCGGCGACCTCGGCTTCTTCGGACACGGGCAGATGGTGCCGGAGTTCGACGCGGCGGCCTTCGCCCTCAAGCCCGGCGAGCTCTCCGGGGTGGTCCCGACCAAGTTCGGGTACCACATCATCAAGCTCGAGGAGAAGAAGGACGCCGGCCTGGTCCCGGAACTCGATGTCGCACCGAAGATCCGGGAGTACCTCGCGGCACAGAAGACCGGCGACGCGGTCGAGCAGAAACTTGCAAGACGCTCCGGGAAAAGGCCAAGATCGAACTGGTGATGAAACTCTAGTCCTCGCCGGCGCCGCCGCGGCGATCCCGAGCGGGGGGAGTGGATTTCGCATGAAGACACTGCTGATCGTCGAGGACGACACCGACATCCAGGACTACTACCAGATCCTGCTCTCGGGACTGGGGCTGCGGATCCTGTGCGCCCACACCGGGAAGACAGGGGCTGGCCTTCGTCGACGCGGGGGAGCGGATCGACCTGATTCTGCTGGATATCGTGTTGCCGGAGATGGGCGGTGAGGAATTCTTCCATGAGCTGCGGATCGTCCGCAAGGACGCCACGCGCGTGATCGTCTGCTCGGTCGACGAAAAACTCATCGAACCGCTGCGACGAGATCGGCCCGGTGCAGGGGACGTTCCTCAAGGGCGACCCGGGCAGCACCCTCGTCGCGATGATCAACGAACAGCTCGACCGGTAGGCGCGGGGCGCCTACCGGTCGTACAGGGCGTCGACGAAGGCTCGGCGTCGAAATCCTGCAGGTCCTCGATCTTCTCGCCGACGCCGACGAGTTTCACCGGCACCGGGAACTCGCGCGCCAGGCCGAGGACCACGCCGCCGCGGGCCGTGCCGTCGAGCTTGGTGAGAACCAGACCCGTCAGGCCGACCGCCTCGTGGAACAGCCGCAGCTGCGAAAAGGCGTTCTGGCCGGTCGTCGCGTCGAGGACCAGGAGCGTCTCGTGGGGGGCTCCCGGGACGAGCTTGCCGGCGGCGCGCCGGATCTTCTTCATCTCCTCCATCAGGTTGACCTTGGTGTGCATCCGCCCCGCCGTGTCCACGATGACGGTGTCGTAGCCCCGGGCGATCGCCGCGTTGATCGTGTCGTAGACCACGGCGGCCGGGTCGGACCCGGGTTTCTGCGAGATGACCTCGAGGCCGGTGCGCTCGCCCCAGATCTCGAGTTGCTCGGCGGCGGCGGCGCGGAACGTGTCGGCCGCGGCGAGAATCACCCGGCGGCCCTCGCGCTGCAGGCGCCGGCCGAGTTTGGCGACGGTGGTCGTCTTGCCCGAGCCGTTCGTCCCGACCATCAGGATCACCCCGACGCCCTGCGCGGGCAGTTCGATCCTCCCGGCGCAGGCCGAGAGGATCTCCAGCGCCTGCGGCCTTCAGGAAGCCCAGGACCTCGTCGGGGGTGCGCACCTCGTTGCGGGCGACGGCCCGGCGCAACCGCGCCATGAGTTCCTCGGTGGTGCGCGGCCCGACGTCGCCCTGGAGGTAGAGCTCCTCCAGCTCGTCGAGCAGTTCGTCGTCGATGCTGGTTGCGGCGCAGGATCAGCCGCTCGACCTTGTTGACGAAGCCGTCGTGGGTCTTGGCCAGCCCGGCCTTGAGGCGGGCGAAGAGCCCCTGCCGGTCGCCGCCGAGTCCGAGACCCACGGCGCCGCGCCTAGGAAGCCTGCGCCTGATACTCGCGCAGCTGCACGGAGATCAGGCGCGAGACGCCGGGGTCGGACATGGTGACGCCGACGAGGTTGTTGGCGTTTTCCATGGTCCGCTTGTTGTGCGTGACCATCACCAGCTGCGAGTTGCCGACGGAGCGGCGCAGCACCTTGAGAAAGCGCATGATGTTCGACTCGTCGAGCGGCGCGTCGACCTCGTCGAGCAGGCAGAACGGCGAGGGCTTGACCATGAAGATCGCGAGCAGCAGGGCGATGGCGGTGAGCGCCTGCTCGCCGCCCGAGAGCAGCGAGATGTGCTTGAGTTTCTTGCCCGCGGGCTGGGCCAGGATCTCGACCCCCGCCTCGAGCGGGTCCTCGCCCTCGGCCAGGCGCAGCAGGGCGTGGCCGTTCTCGAGCAACTGCGGGAAGACCTCCTGGAACTTTTCGTTGACCTGCTCGAAGGTCTCGAGGAACTTCTCGCGCGAGGTGGCGTTGATCTTGGCGATCGCCTGGCGCAGATCGCGCGCGGCCTGGTCGAGATCATCCTGCTGGCGCCGCTGCGTTGCGAGACGTTCCTGCAATTCCTGCTGGTCGCCGAGGGCCGCCAGATTGACCGGGCCGAGCGCCTTGATCTGCCGGTCGAGGTCGCGGTGGCTCTCCTCGAGGGCGGCGAGCGACGCCGCCTGCAATTCCGCGCGGGCGGCCTCGTCGAAGACCTCTTCGGGGCCGACACCGCGCAGCTCGACGACGCGGCCGTGCAGGTGCTCGCGCCGAACCTGCTCCTCCGCCAGCCGCACCTGGAGCGTCACCTGCTCGGCCTGGATTTCCTCGCGGCGGGCGCGCATCAGCCGCAGCCGCTCCTCGGTCTCGCGCGCGTGGCCGGTCAACTGCCGGTGGCGATCCTGCGCCTCGTTCAGCCGGGCCTCGATGCGATCGCGCTCCTCGGCGAGGATCGCCCGGTCGCGGGCGAGCGCGTCCACCGCGGTCGCGGCCTCAGCCGCTGCGGCGAGCGCGTTTTCCATCGCGCCGGCGAGCTCCGCGCGGCGGCTGGTGGCGCGCGCGGAGTCGGCGACGAGGTGCTCCCGACGCGTGCTCGAGGTGAGCGGTGCGCTCGCGGCCGGCGGCGAGTTCCACCTGCAGCGCGGCGAGCCGTTCCATCAGCGAGCGCTCCTCGCGCAGGCGCGCGGACAGATCGGCCTCCAGCGTCGCCAGTTCTTCCTCGTGGCGCGCCCGGGCCGCGGTCAGGTCGTTGCGGCGGGCGCGCTCCTGATCGAGACCGAGTTCCGACCTGCTCGCGCTCGGCGCCGACGCGGCCCGACAACTCGGTGAGCCGCTCGCGCTGGGCGGCGTGCGCGCCGCGCTTCTGGCGGGAGAACAGCAGGTCCTTCTCGAGGGAAGCGATCTGCTGGCCGATGACGCGCCCCTCCTGCTCGAGCGCGCGTGCCCGCTGATCGAGCGTGACGCACGCGCTCGCGAACCGCGCCCTGGCGCTCGCCGAGTTCCGCGGTCCGCTCGCCGGCGGCCGTCGCGATCGCCTGGGTCTCCCGGATCGAGCGCACGAGCGGGAGCAGTTCGCGCGAGGGGTCGAGGCGGCCGGCGGTCACGGACCCGTCGGGCCAGAGCACCTCGCCGAGCGGCGTGACGAACGTGCACCCCGGCGGCGCCCTCGCGCCAGATGGCGATCGCCGCGGCGAGGCTCTCGACGAGATGCACGTCCCGGAGGAGGTGCTCGGCGAGCGGCCGCAGATCGGGGGGGTCGTCACGACATCGATCAGGCGGCGGCAGCATTCCCGCCGCGGCCGCGGCGGGTTCGACCGGGGCGGGGCGCGGCTCGATCGGCAGGAAGGTGCCGCGCACCGCGGTGCCTTCCTGGAGGACGCGGGCCGCCTCGATGCCGATCTCGGGGGCGTTCACGAGGAGGAATTTGAGCCGCTCCCCGAGCACCGCCTCGAGGGCGACCTCGTGTTCGGCCGGCACCTGGAGGGCGTCCGCGAGAATTCCGCGCAGGCCGCCGTCGAGGTCCCGATGCGAGAGGATGCGGGAGAGTTCCTCCTGAAACAGTTCCGGCCAGCCGCTCAGGTTGCGCTCCAGCTCGCTGAGCGACGCCAGGCGCGCGGTCGAGGCGTTGAGTTCGTCCCGGGCGGCGGCGAGACCGGCTCTCGACGACCGCGGCCTCCTCGCGCGCCTGCCCCAGTTCGCCGGCGGCCGCGGCGGTCTGCTCGGCATTGCGTTCGAACGACTCGCGCTGTGAGCGACAGGAGCCGCGCCAAGTCCTCCTCACGGGTCGCGAGCACGCCGTCTTCAGCCTCGAGGGCGGCGAGTTCGCCGGCGACCCGGTCCAGTTCGCGATCGATGGCCTCGGCGCGGGCCTCGAGGCGCGCCAGCGCGTGCTGGGCCTCGGACTCGACGCGGACGCCGTCGCGGTAGCGGCCGGAAGCCTCGTCGAGCGCCTCCTTGCGGTCGCGCGCATCACGGGCCGCGTCGGCGAGCCGCGACGCGGTTTCGCCGCGCTGCTCCTCCCGGCCGGCGAGGGATTGTTCGAGCCCGGCCACCTCGAGTTCGACGTGGGTCAGATCCGTCGCATGGCCCGCCAGGAGGCCGGCCAGGTGCTCGGATTCCGCGCGGTCGCTGGCGAGCGACTGCTGGAGGCCGGCCAGGCGGCCGCGAGCGGCGTCCAGCTGCTGTTCGAGCGACTCGAGACGGGAGCGGTGGGCGTAGAACTCCTCGCGCAGACCCCCCAGAGACTGCTCGACCTGGACCGACTCGAGCGACCCGGTCTCGAGACCGGCCTCCAGCGCGGCCGTCTCGGTCTTCAGCGACTCCTGCAGCTCGACGAGACCGTGGATCCTCTCCGCGTGGGAGCGCACGCGTTCGAGCAGCGTGTCGTGCTGGTGGATCAGGATCCGGACCTCGAGCGCCTCGTGCTGCCCCTTGAGCTCGTGGTAGCGCTCCGTCCTGCGCGCCTGGCGCTGGAGCGACCCGAGCTGGCGCTTGATCTCGACGGTCAGGTCGTTCAAGCGGACGAGATTCTGCTCGGTGGCGTCGAGTTTGCGCAGCGCCGCCGCCTTGCGCTCCTTGAACTTGGCGATCCCGGCCGCCTCCTCGAGCAGGACCCGCCGGTCCTCGGGGTGGGCATCGACCAGGGAGCCGATGTTCCCCTGGCTGATGACCGCGTAGGCCTTGGGGTTGAGGCCGGTGTCGAGAAACAGCTCGCGGATGTCGCGCAGACGGCAGGCCGTGTTGTTGATGTAGTACTCGCTCTCCCCCGAGCGGTAGAGTCGGCGGGTGACGCAGATTTCGGTGAACATGTTGTAGGGGACCGGCAACTCCTCCCCGGTGAGTCTCGACGGTCAGGGAGACCTCGGCCATGCCGAGGGGATGGCGGGTCTGGCTGCCGGAGAAGATCAGGTCCTCCATTTTCTCGCCGCGCAGCTGCTTGGGGCTCTGCTCGCCGAGAACCCAGCGGATCGCGTCCGCGATATTGCTCTTTCCGCACCCGTTCGGCCCGACGACGGCGTTGATCCCCGGCTTGAAGTGGACCTCGGTGCGGTCGAAGAATGTCTTGAAACCGTGCAACTCGAGCTTCTTGAAAATCAAGGCCGATCCTCCTTCGCACCCGCTTGCGACACCCTGTCTATCGACAAGGCGAAATACACTATCGTGTCGTGTTGATAACTATGCACAACACAACATCTAGTGTCAAGGCTCAACGTGAAGGCGGCTACTTCTCCAGGTCCATCCAGAGGTAGCCGGCAAAGGAGAGAAGAAGACGATTCGGAAGCCAGGCGGCGAGCAAGGGCGGAGCTTTCCCGCGTGCCCGAGTGAAATCCCGAGGGAGATGACGATCTAGTAGACGAAAGCGAGGGTGAGGCTCACCCCGAGGCTGGCGACGACGCTGCCTCCCGAACGAGCGCGAAAGGCGATGGGGATCGCCAGCAGGGTGACGACGAAGCTCACGAGCGGCAGCGACAATTTTGCCTGGAGATCGACCATGTAGGCGGTCGGGTTGAAGCCGCTGCGCCGCAGCTTGCGCACATACTCGCTGAGCGCGGGGAAGTTCATCACCTCGGGGCGCTCGCGGTACTGCGAGATGTCCTCGGGCTTCTCCGGTCGCCGCAGGCGTTGGCGGGGGAAGGAGCGGGCCTTGATCGTCCCGTCGGCAAGGAAGGTCCTGATGGTGACGGTGAACAAGTCCCAGCGACCGCGAATGTAGCGTGCGCGGCGCGCGTCGATGCGCTGGATGAGCCGCGTTCCGCTCCGGTCGAAGCGGTACAGCGTGACGCCTTCGAGCGACTTTTCGACCGGGTCGAGCAGCTGGATGTTGAAGATCGTGTTGCGCTCCCCGTAGAACCAGATGCGGTTCTGGCGGAAGATGCTGCGCGCCGGACGGTTCTTGATGTGGATGTCGAGCACGTACTGCAACTGGCGCGCCGTGCCCGGGACGACGAACTCGTTGGTGAAGAAGACCAGCACGCTGGCGAGCGCCCCGAGCCCGACGAGCGGGGCGCACAGGTGCATCAGGGTCACGCCGCCGCAGCGGACGGCGATGATTTCCCGGTGGTGATTCAGGATCCCGAGGGTCACGAGGAGCGACACGAGCATCGAAACCGGCGTGATGTGGAAGACGAACTGCGGCATCTTCAGCGCGAAATACAGGAATTTCCAGCGCACCGGGGTCGGGTAGTTGACGAACATGTCGATGCGCTGGAAGAAGTCCACGAGCACCGTCGATGCCGAGCAGGCCGATGAAGCAGATCCCGAAGATCTTGAGAAATTCGCGACTGACGTAGCGCTGGAGGATCGTCACGCCCCGGGCCTCCGGCGGCCGAGCCGCGCCCGGCAGGCGCGGCCAGGTGAAGGGTGTTTCGGCGAGCACCTTGCGGAAGAGCAGGACCGTGGCGGCGCCGAAGAAGAAGTTTGCCGACCACATCGCCCAGAACGGGCTGAGACGTCCCTGCTTGCCGAGCGGCTCGCCGGCGAGCAGAAAGACGTAGTAGACGATGGCGACGACGATGCTCATGACGAAGCTGACGAGTTTCTCGCCGCGTCGGAAGAGCACCCCCATCGCCACGCCGAGAAAGCCGAGGATGAGCGCCGCGAAGGGTATCGAGAACTTCTTGTGGAGTCTCGACGAGCGGCGCCCACTGCTGCACGCCGAGCTGACGGTATTCGACGATCTTCGCGCGCAGCTCGGCCGAGCGTCATCTCGCGCAGCCCCTTGGGCAGCGAGATGCTCTCCCCGGTCTCGTCGCCGAGACTCAGCTGCAGGTCGTGCGTGCGGAATTCGGAGTGCTGGTAGGTCGTGAAGTCGCGGGAAACGATGTGGATGCCGCCGTTCTCGAGGCGAAAAACGAATCCGCTCCGACGCGGGGTCGGCGATGAGCCAGCCGCGCTCGGCGATGATGGTGATGGGCTCGCCCGGAGGCTGGCGCTTCTCGGGTCGGGCGTCCGAGATGAAGATCCCCTCCATGACCGGGTTGCCGGTCTGGGGAATGTTGTTGATGTAGATGACGAGACCCTCGAAGTCGTCGTTGAAAATCTTTTCCCGCAGGCCGACGCTGGCCTTGGTCCGGACGATTTCGAACATGCTGATCCTGAAAGCCTGGTTGCCGGCGGGGAGGGCGCTGATGATCAGCCAGCTCGAAAGCGCCCAGGCGGCGACGGAGAACACCGCGACGGGCAGGGAGAGCCGCAACAGGCTGTACCCGCCCGTCTTGAATGCGGTCAGCTCGTTGTCGGCCGAAAGCCGCCCGAAGATGACGACCGTGGCGAGAAAGACCGACATCGGCACCGTGAGCACCAGGATCGAGGGGAGCAGATACAGCACCAGGCGGAGGATCGTGCCGACGTCGACACCCTTGTTGACGATCAGTTCCATGAGCCGCAGGATCTGGCTCATGAGCAGCAGGAAGGTGAAGATGAGAACACCGAGGAGAAACGGGGGCACGAGTTCCCGCAGGAGGTAGCGATCGACGAGCTTCATCCCGCGGGATTATACGGGCTCGCCGACCATCGGGCAATGCCGCCGCGGCCCTGGTTTCAGCGCGTGAAAGAATCCTGGAGTGAGCAGCCTGCTAGCAGCGCGGGCCCAGGTCGGCGAGATCGGCGAGCGTCGTCGAGTCGAGGAACTTGTTGATAGTCTTTCCGAGTTTGTCCCAGAGCATGTGCGTGACGCACTCGTCGGCCTGCGGGCAGGTCTTCTTGCCGCCCGCGGTGAAGTCGTCGCTGCAGAACACGGGGAAGGTGCTCTCTCCGACCGCCCGCAAGATCTCGCCGATGGTGATTTTTTCGGGAGGCTTGCTCAACTTGTACCCGCCGCGGGGGCCGCGCACACTGGTGACGATGCCGTTCTTGCGCAGGTGTACGAACAGCTGCTCGAGAAAATTCAGCGAGATATTCTGACGCTTCGCCACTTCCGAGAGGGGCGTCGGCCGGTCCGTCTGATAGGTTGACAGACAATACAGCGCCCGCACTGCATATCTTCCCTTTGTCGTCAGTCGCATGGTCCGCGTCTCTCCTTGGAGGATATTTACCTGTTTTCCAGTATCTTACTAACTTTGTTTTGAATTTTATTACTAAATAAATAGGCAAGTCAAGAGAAACGATTCACAATTGGTCGAGCTGAAGGGGATTTGTGTGGCTCGAAGCAGGGCGGGGAGCGACTGTCCCCGCCCTTTTTCAATCTATTTCGATTGGACTGCCGGTGCGGTTGCAGCGGACGTCTGAAGCGGTACGACCTCAAGATACCCGGCCAGCGATGCGAGCTTCTTTTCCTTGATTCCGCTCACCTCGAGGAGATCTTCGAACCTCGCGAAGGACCCCTTTTTGGAACGCAAATCGACGATCGCCTGAGCCATGTGAGGACCGATCCCCGGGACCTCAACGAGCTCCTCCCGTGAAACCCGGTTGAGGTCGAGTTTCTGCGGGAGTTCCCTGGGTGCCGATACACCGGACGGATCCTGCGTCGTCATCTTGTCTGCGGCGGTCACGATTCCTGGGACAAGCAACAACCCTCCCAGAATCAAGAACAATTTCCCCTTCATGATTACGGCCTCCTTGGTGAGCGGTTGTTGGAAATATTTTCGGCGTCAGCTGACCGGGCGGCTCTCCGAGTTCATCTCCTTTCTTGAAACCTGTCAGCAGTCTGCCGTGCTGTGCACTGTCCTGAGCATCAGCCGTGCCAGGAGGACAGAATGTCTTTGATAACGGGGTGTTGGAGAATCTGGGCGGAGGTTCTTCCCGTGGGGAATGATCCCCGCTGGCACAGTGGCATCCCGAGAACCTGACGCCAACGGATACGCCAACAGAATGCTGAACAACCTTGAACGCGGTCCTTGCTGGGGAGCACAGCGCAGCGTCGATCAGCCTGTTCGAGGCGCGAGTGTGATACCCTTGAGCGTCATGGACAGAACGAACGTGCGCGCGGTTCGCATCCTTGGACTCGGCGACGACGGCAGCAGGGAGTTGCCGTCGGTGACCCGGGCCGTTCTGGACCTCTGGGCAGGCCACGCGGTCGATCCAGATCGAGAGCCAACGCGCAGGGGATGACGAGCACCTCGCCGCCCGGTCGATTCGCCGCTGGTGCGACCGCGATCGAGTCGATGTGGTGTTCACGGTCGGCCGCAGCGGTCATGAACGCGCGGATTTCGCGCCGGAGATGACCGCCGGGTTGCTGGATCGGGGACTCCCCGGTGTCGAAGAGCGTATGTACCTCTCCGCGGCGAGAGGTCGGCTCGATCTTCTTTTCAGAGGAAAGGCCGGGATGAGAAAGGGGACGCTCGTGGTCAATCTCCCCTCCCGTCCGGCCCGCGCTCGGGCGATTGTGCGGTTTCTCGGCCCGGTCGTCGGGCACGCGGTCGAAAAGGCCCGCGGGAGCGACCAGGAGTGCGTGCCGTCCGGAGTGTCGCGGTGAGGGGCGTTCTCATCACCTTCGAGGGGACCGAGGGCACCGGCAAGAGCACCCAGGTGCGGTTGGTCGCCGACGGTCTGCGGTCTGCCGGTCGGCGTATCGTGGTCAGCCGCGAGCCCGGGGGCACCGCCTTCGGTCGTTCCCTGCGCGGCATGCTGCTCGATCCCGCAGCTGCGAATATCGCCCCGTGGGCGGAGCTTTTTCTTTATCTGGCCGACCGCGCGCAGCACGCGCGCGAAGTCATCGCTCCCGCGCTCGAACGCGGGGAATGGGTCGTCTGTGATCGTTTCGCCGACGCCACGGTGGCCTACCAGGGCTTCGGTCGCGGGCTCGATGCCGCTTTCATCAGGGACGCCAGCGATCGTGCCGCGGTCGGTATCGTCCCGGATCTGACCCTGCTGCTCGACTTCGATGATGTCTCCGTTGGCATCGCTCGAGCGCGGCGGCGCCAGCAGGCCGATGGGACGGAGGGCGTTGAGGACCGTTTCGAGCGCGAAGACATCGCCTTCCACACCCGGGTGCGCGACGGCTATCGGTCGCTTGCGGCAGCCGAGCCGGGTCGTTTTCGCGTGTTGCCTGCCGGCCTCCCGTCCGAAGAGCTGCACCGGCTGGTGCTGGCGGAGATGAACGGCCTGCCCGGGGCGCGGTCTGCGGCCGGTGGGTGAGGCAATGATCTTTGCACAGCTCGTCGGCCATCGTCGCGCCAAGGAGATGCTCTCGCGCGCCCTGGCGCGCTGCGAGCGTGCACAACGGATATCTCTTCACCGGTCCGCCGGGCGTGGGCAAGCACCTTGCCGCCGCGGAGTTCATCCGGGCCTGGCTCTGCCACGAGACCGGGACCCGGACCGCGCCCTGCGGGCTGTGCGACTCCTGTGTGGACCTGACAAAACCCACGCACCAGGACCTGATCGAGGTGACGTTCATCGACAACAAGAAATCAATCGGCGTCGATCAGGTCAGGGCTCTCGAGTCGCTGGCTCGCGGCGTCCCCGGCCCTCGGACGGCACAAGGCGGCGATCGTCGACCCGGCGAGCGCCCTCACGCCGCAGGCCGCGAACGCGCTCCTCAAGACGCTTGAAGAACCGCCGCCGGGCCGGGTCATCGTGCTGATCGCGACGCGGCCCGGGGCGCTGCCGCCGACCGTACGCTCGCGCTGCCAGCAGGTGTCGTTCGGCTCGCTCTCGGACGACGAGGTGGTCGAGGTCTTGCGGCGCAACGGCTGGCCGGCCCTGACGGCGCGTCAGGCTGCGGCGCTCGCGGAGGGGAGCCCCGGGGCGGCCCTGCAGCGCGACGGACGCCTCTGGCAGGAGACGACGGAGTCGGTGCGCGCCCTCTTCGACGCTCTCGCGGCCGGGGAGCGCGGGGCGGCCCTGTCATTCGCCGAGACCGCCGGGGAAGCCCGTGAGCGGGCGTTGGCGTCGCTGCAGACGATCATCGGTTTTTCGAGGCTGGCGACGCGGCGGCGGCTCGGTGACGACGGCGTGGGCCCCGACGCGGTGCCAGCTTTGCTGATGCGCATGGGGTCCGATCAGATCGGCAGGTTGCTGGCGGGTGCTCTGGAGACCCATCGCCGGCTCGAGGGAGACCGCCCCCCGAACGCGAAGCTCGCACTCGCCACGCTGCTGGCCGGTGCGTCCGACGCCGGGGCGCGGCAATGATTCCGACGAAAGCGGCGGCGCGCACGAGGTGCGTCGCGGCACGGGGGATGCGCGCATGATCGAGATCGTGAAAATTCGCCTCCGCGAAGGGGGCAAGATCCAGGATTACGACACCAACCAGCAGGAGCTGAAGATCGGCGCCCGGGTGATCGTCCCGACGCCGGACGGGCTGACGCTCGGGACGGTGGTCTCGAATCCCCAGCGGCTGGACGAGGAGTACGTCAAGGTCTCCTTCCGCAAGATCGTGCGGCTGGCCACCGCGGACGACGAGACCCACGTGCTGCGCCACCAGCAGCTCGAGCGCGAGGCCTTCCGTTACTGCGTCGGCGCCATTGCCCGGCTGCGGCTGCCGATGAAGCTCGTCGAGGTCGAGTATCTCTTCGAGGGCGGCAAGGCGGTCTTCTACTTCACCGCCGAGGGCCGGGTCGACTTCCGCCAGCTGGTCAAGGAACTGGCGCACGAGTGCCGGATGCGCATCGAGATGCGACAGATCGGCGTGCGCGACGAAGCGCGCATGATCGGCGGCTACGGGATCTGCGGCCGCGAGCTGTGCTGCGCGAGTTTTCTCTCCGAGTTCGAGCCGATCTCCATCCGCATGGCCAAGGACCAGGACCTGCCGCTTTCTCCCGGAAAGGTCTCCGGGGTCTGCGGTCGGCTGATGTGCTGTCTCGGCTACGAGGCCCGGGTCTACGAGGAGTTCAAGCGGGGACTGCCCAGGATCGGCGAGAAGGTGCGGGTGCGCGAGGGCGTCGGTCGGGTCCGCAAGTACAATATTTTCGAGGACGCCTTCACCGTCGAGATCGAGGGCGGGGAGTTCGTGAAGGTGCCGAAGAAGGACTGGAGCCGCGAACCGCGGACCGCGGAGCCCCCGCCGCCCGCCACCCCGGAGGGCGGTGCGCGTGTCGCGGCGGGTTCCCCGACCGCCCCGCCTGCTGCACGAGGCGGCGCCGACGGGCGGCAGGATCGACGCGACCGCGGTGCCCGGCGGGGACAGGGTGGCCGGCGGCCGGATCGCGGCGGCTCCCCGGACCGTCCCGACCGCTCGAAACCGGGAGGCGGCCAGACGTCTTCTTGACAAATGCCGCCTGAAATCACTAATATTCACGACTCCCTCCCGCGTGACGAGGGCGCGGCGCCCCGCAGACCCGGGGTGGGTGAGAACCTGCAATCGAGAAAAGGAGTGCGACAAATCCCATGAAAGTCATCCTCAAGGCAGACATCGAGCGGCTCGGCAAGGTCGGGGAAGTGGTGACCGTCGCCGCGGGTTACGCCCGCAATTTCCTGATGCCTCGTGAACTGGCCTTCGAGGCCACCGAGAAAAACCTCGCGCGCGTCGAGGTCGACAAGAAGCGCTACCTCAAGGTGCAGGCCAAGGTCAGGACCGACGCTGAGGCGCTTGGCGGCGAAGCTCGACGGCGCTTTCGCTCACGATCCGTCAGCCCGCGGGCGAGAGCGACAAACTCTTCGGGACCGTGACCACGATGGACATCGCCGCGGCCCTCGAGAAGGAGGGTTTCTCGATCGACAAGCGGCAGATCACCATCGAGGAGCCGATCAAGACCCTCGGGATCTACACGGTGCCCGTGAAGCTGGCCCCCGAGGTCAGCGCCGCCCTCAAGGTCTGGGTCGTCCGGGAGTAAGGGGGTCCGGAAGGCCCTGAGCCATGGCGCCCACGGCCGCCTCCGACCCGGGTTTCGACCGGCTCCCGCCGCAGAACATCGAGGCGGAGCAGTCCGTCCTCGGTTCGGTCCTGCTCGACAACGCGGTGCTGCCGCGGGTCATCGAGATCCTCCAGCCCGAGGATTTCTACCGCGGCTCGCACCGCCGGCTTTTCGCCGCGATGCTCGACATGTTCGAGCACGACGTGTCGATCGACCTGATCACCCTGCGCGAGCGCCTCGAGCAGAAAAACCAGCTCGAAGAGATCGGCGGCGCCGTCTATCTGGCCTCCCTCGTCGATCAGGTGCCGACGGCGGCGAACATCGCCTACCATGCGCGGATCGTCCGCGAAAAGGCGATGATGCGCGGCCTGATCACGGCCTCCACCGAGATCGCGGCGATGAGCTACGAGGGGTCCCGCGATGTCGAGCAGGTGCTCGACGAGGCCGAGCGCCGCATTTTCGCCCTCTCCGAGCGCAGCATTCGCGTCGGCTTCGTCCCGATGCGCACGGTCGTCAAGGAGAGCATCAAGGTCCTCGAGAAACTCTTCCAGAAAAAGGACCAGATCACCGGCGTCGCCTCGGGATTCACCGATCTCGACCACCTGACCTGCGGCTTCCAGCCCTCGGACCTGGTGATCATCGCCGGCCGCCCGAGCATGGGCAAGACCGCGTTCGTGCTCAACATCGCCGAGCACGTCGGCATCGAGGCGCGGGTGCCCGTGGCGATCTTCTCGCTCGAAATGAGCCGCGAGCAGCTCGTGATGCGCATGCTCAGCTCGGTCTCCGGCGTCGACGGCAACCGCCTGCGCCGCGGCTTCATGAGCAAGGAGGACTGGCCGCTGCTCTCGCGCGCGGCCGGCAAGCTCACCGAGGCGCCGATCTTCATCGACGACTCGGCGGCCTGCACGGTCCTGGAGATCCGCGCCAAGGCCCGGCGGCTCAAGAACGAGAACGGTCTCGCGCTCGTGATCGTCGACTACCTGCAGCTCATCCGCGGCCGCGACCGGACGGAGAACCGCCAGCAGGAGATCTCCGAGATCTCGCGCTCGCTCAAGAGCCTCGCCAAGGAGCTCAAGGTGCCGGTGATCGCGCTCTCGCAGCTCTCGCGCGCCGTCGAGTCGCGCGGCGGGACAAACGGCCCCAGCTCTCCGACCTGCGCGAGTCGGGCGCGATCGAGCAGGACGCCGACGTCGTGGCCTTCATCTTCCGCGAGGACATGTACCGCGAGGACGCCGACCAGCACAGCAGCATCGCCGAAGTCATCGTCCGCAAGCAGCGCAACGGCCCGACGGACACCGTCAAGCTGGCTTTCCGCAAGGAATGCACGCGCTTCGCGAACCTGGCGCCGGGCTACCAGGAGTGACGTCGGGTCCAGCCGACCTGCCGCACGCCGGGCGCCCGACCTGCGCCCGGATCGACCTCGAGGCATTTGCGCACAACGTGCGGCTGGCGGTGCGGCTCGCCGGACCCGAACGGCGGGTCCTCGCCGTCGTCAAGGCGGACGCCTACGGGCACGGTGCCGTCCGGCCGCCCGGGCCGCTCTCGCCGCCGGCGCCCTCAAGCTCGGCGTGGCGACACCCGGGGAGGTCCGTTCGCTGCGGGCGGCCGGCATCGATGCCCCGGTGCTGCTGCTCAGCGAAGTCTCTCCCGAACGGGCCGCCGAGATGACCCGGCTCGGCTGCTCGCTGACCCTGTACACGCTCGCGTACGCAGAAGCGCTCGAGCGGGAGGCGCAGCGCGCGGGCCGGCGGGTTGCGGTCCACCTCAAGGTCGACACCGGCATGGGACGGCTCGGCATATCTCCCGCGGACGCGCTGCCTTTCGTCGCCCGGCTCCGCGACTTCCCGCACCTGGTTCTCGACGGGATCATGACCCATCCCAGCGAGGCCGAGCGACGGGACAGCCCGGTGACCGCCGGGCAGATCGCGACGTTTCACGCGGTCTGCGGCGCCGTCGAGGCGATCGCCGGGCACGTGCGCTGGCGACACATCGCCAACAGCGCGCTGCTGCTGCTCGGCGACCCGGCCGGGAATCTCGTGCGCCCGGGTATCATGCTCTACGGGTCGGCGCCCGCGCCCGATCTTCCCGGCGCCGGCGATCTGCGGCCGGTGCTGTGCCTCGCGACCGCCGTCGCCTTTCTCAAGCGCGTTCCGGCCGGCACCCCGTTGAGCTACGGCGGCACCTTCACGACGCGGCGCGAGAGCCTGATCGCGACCCTGCCGGTCGGCTACGCGGACGGCTACCGCCGCGCCTTCTCGAACCGCGCCACCGTCCTCGTGCGCGGTCGCCGCGCCCCGGTGGTCGGCACCGTCTGCATGGACCTGTGCCTGGTCGACGTCACCGACATCCCGGGAGCCGCCGTCGGCGACGAAGTCGTGCTGCTCGGCAGCCAGGGCGGGGAGCGGATCACGGCGGACGAGCTTGCCGCGCACGCCGAAACGATCTCCTACGAGATTTTCTGCGGCATCGGGCCGCGGGTGCCGCGGGTGTATTCCGGCGGCTCCGCGGAGTGCGGCGACCCCGTCGGGTCCGACGCCGGGCAGACCGCGCCCGGGTGGAGGACCTGATGACCGCGACCACGGTTCGCCGGTTTCCATGAGCGAGAAAAGCCGCTACCTCTGCCAGGGCTGCGGGTTCGTCTCGCCCAAATGGTTGGGGCGCTGTCCCGACTGCGGTTCCTGGAACACCCTGATCGAGGAGGTCGCCGGCGGCACCCGGACCTCAAAGGCGCAGACGCGGCCGGGGACGCCGATGCGCAGCCCCTGTCCCTGGACAAAATTTCCGCCGCCGACGCGCCCCGCATCCCCACCGGCAGCTCCGAACTTGACCGGGTACTCGGCGGCGGGCTCGTGCCGGGGAGCGTCGTCCTGCTCGGCGGCGATCCGGGGATCGGCAAAACGACGCTGCTGCTCGAGTACCTCGGACGCCTGGCCGCCTCGCGCTCGGAACTGGTGCTCTACTGCTCGGGGGAGGAGTCGCCCCGGCAGATCAAGCTGCGGGCCGATCGGATCGGCCTGTTCACGGACCGGCTGGTCGTGTTCTCCCAGAACTCCCTCGAGCCGGTGCTCGCCGAAATCCGCCGGCTGCGGCCGGCTGCCGTTGTCGTCGACTCCATCCAGACGGTCACGACCGCGGCGCTGGAGTCCACGGCGGGCAGCATCAGCCAGGTGCGCGAGGTCGCCTCCCAACTCATCGCCGTTGCCAAGCGCCAGGAAGTCCCGATCTTCCTGGTGGGGCACGTCACCAAGGACGGGACGCTCGCCGGTCCGCGCGTCCTCGAGCACATGGTCGACACGGTCCTGTATTTCGAAGGTGAAAACACCCGCGATTTCCGGATCTTGCGTGCCGTGAAGAACCGTTTCGGCTCAACGAACGAAATCGGTGTCTTCGAGATGGGCGACGGCGGGTTGCGCGAGGTGGCCAACCCGTCCCGCCTTTTTCTGCGCGAGGATCGCGGGGAACTCGCCGGCAGCGTCGTCACCGCGGCGGTGGAAGGGACGCGCCCCTTCCTGGTCGAGGTCCAGGCGCTGTGCGCTCATTCGTCCTTCGTCTCGCCCAAGCGCGGCTGCAGCGGCACCGACGCGGGACGCCTCGCGATGCTCATCGCCATCCTCGAGAAGAAGCTCGGTCTGGTGCTCGCGGACCAGGACGTCTATCTCAACCTCGCCGGCGGGCATCCGCGTCGTCGAACCGGCGATCGATCTGGCGATCGCCCTCGCGGTGTTCTCCAGTTTCCGCAACTCGGTCGTCGATCCCGGGATGGTCGTGTTCGGTGAGGTCGGCCTGACCGGCGAGGTTCGTGGTGTTTCAAATCCCGAGGCTCGCGTTAAGGAAGCTGCGAAACTTGGCTTTCGGACCTGCCTGATGCCTGGTGCCAATGTGCCCCGGGTTGCAGGAATGGAACGGGAAATCACGATTTGCGGCGTTTCTACCCTTGCAGAAGTCATCGATCGAATGATCCTGTAACTATATGATAAACAAAGATATTGTATGCACGATAATCTGGGCAGGGCGGTTATTGCGTCTTATATTCCGCGTCGCTCCTCGAGAAATTCACACCTTTGCCAACACCTTTTCAACAGGATACTGTGAAAACCAACCTTAACCCATTGAATTCTGGTGAGGTTTTTGTGAAGATCGATCCTGGAGACCGGGACGTGTACCGGAGCAGCATCGCCGCGACCGATTTGGTGCGGTCTCGCGTTGTCGTCAAGGAAACCGACCTTTTGGTACTCTCCGAGAGGGATATCGGCGCCCTTGTCAGGGATATCGTCCTGACGCAGCGCGACCGTCTGGAGCGGTACATCGCCGGAAACCCGTTGTTTCGGGACTCTCTCCTGCCTGTTCACGTTTCCGCGACGGCCCCGGGGATCGTCAAATCCATGGCGCTCGCCGGTCGGGCGTCAGGTGTGGGGCCGATGGCCGCCGTCGCCGGTGCCGTCTGCGAAGCCGTCGCCATCGATGTCGGCGACGGCGTGCGTGAACTCATCCTGGAGAACGGCGGGGATCTCTACGTCGCCAGCGCCCGTGAGCGCATCATCGGCGTCTTCGTCGGGAAAGAGGTGCGCGGCGGCACCATCGGGCTGCGGGTGGCGCCCGAGGGGACTCCGATCGGGATCTGCACCTCCTCCGGGAGAATCGGGCACTCCCTGAGTCTCGGCGATTCGGCGGCGGCAACCGTGCTGGCGCGCTCCTGCGCCCTTGCGGATGCCGCAGCGACGGCGGTCGGAAACCGGGTGCGCGGCAGCGAACGGCGTCCGCGAAGGGTTGGCCGCCGCCCGGGACATCCCCGGCGTGCTGGGGGTCGTGGTCTTGCGCGATGGCCGGCTCGGAGCCTGGGGTGAGGTCGAAATCGTGGGACTTCGGGACGCACCGCAGTCATGAGCGAGTTGATATTTCCCTGCGCCGGCTTTGTGTTCGGGTCGATACCCTGCAGCTATCTCGCCGCACGCTGGCTCTCCGGAAAGGATGTCCGCAAGGAAGGGAGTGGAAACGTCGGCGCCACCAACGTTTTTCGCGTCGCCGGTCGCTCTGCGGGGATTGCCGCGGTCGCGGGAGATGTCATCAAGAGCCTGCTGCCGGTGCTCGCGGCCCGTCTGGCCGGGATTCCGCCGCTCTGGCAGGCCGTCACCGCTGCGGCGGTCATCGCCGGGCACTGTTACTCCCCGTTCCTGAGGTTCCGCGGCGGCAAGGGCGTCACCTCCACGGTCGCCGTTTCGCTTGTCCTCTGCTGGCCGGCGGCACTGGCCTTTGGTGTCCGTCTGGCTCGGAGTGTTTTCTGGCGCGCGGCTACGTCTCTCTCGCCTCGATCCTCGCGTCCTTCGCGCTGCCGCTGAGCTCGGTGCTGGCTCACGCCGACCTGTCGACGACCGTCTTCTTCTGCCTGGCGGCGCTCTTTGTCCTCTTCAAGCACCGGGAGAACGTCCGCCGGCTCCTGGAGGGCACCGAATCCCGCATGCGCAAGTAGGGCGCGTCGCTCCGGCACACGGGAAACGAGAAGGACCGGATAATTCCGATCTGTTTGCCGACTCCGGAACTTTTCGTCCAGCCAGCCGTCTATGAGGGCATGGATGGGTGGAGAGCCTCGGTCCCGGTGGGAGGAACAGGGAGGATCGAACGACGAAATGCTCAACCCGCCGCGTTGGTACTTGCGCGATCCGGCGGTCTCTGGTAAAAGATCAAAGTTCATTCGGATGCGGGAGCGGTTCTCGCTGTCGAACATTGGAAGGCGGAGGATCAACTGATGAAGCAAGCAGTACGGACGATGATCGTGGCCGGGTTTCTCGTCACCGGTCTGGTGGCCTGCAAGTCGAAGATTCAGGAGACTGCCCAGCAGCCTGCCGCACAACCCGGGAAGGCGGCGCCCGAGCGAGGACAGCAGCGCCGCCCCGATGACGGCGGCCCCCGCCGCGGAGCCGAAGTATTTCACCGGGAAGGTGCTCGAGACCATGGACGCCGGCGGCTACACCTACGTCCAGGTCGACAACGGCACCGAGAAGATCTGGGCCGCGGCGCCGCAGTTCGAGGCCAAGGTCGGCGAGAAGGTCACCGTCCCCGAGGGGATGCCGATGAAGAACTACGAGAGCAAGACGCTCAACCGGAAGTTCGACGTCGTCTATTTCGTCGGCGCGATCGGCAAGGGGGACCAGCCGCCCGCCCAGATGGCGGCGCCGGCCGGCGGCTGCTGCGACCGGCCGAGCAGACGCAGTTGCCCGAGGGTGCGCATCCGAAACTTGATCCGGAGCAGGCCGCAAAGGACGCCAAGGTCTCCTTCGACGGCATCAAGAAGGCCGGCAAGACCGTCGGCGACGTCTATGCCGGGCAGGCCGACCTGGGCGGCAAGGAAGTCACGGTTCGCGGCAAGGTGGTCAAGTTCAGCCCCCAGATCATGGGCAAGAACTGGGTCCACGTCCAGGACGGGACGGGCCAGGCCGGCGGCAACGACCTGACCGTCACGACGCTCGACGAGCGCCAAGGTCGGCGACACGGTGCTGGTGACCGGCAAGATCACGCTGAAGAAGGATTTCGGCATGGGCTACAAGTACGACCTGATCATCGAGGACGGCAAGGTCAAGGTCGAGTAGCACGACGTTTCCGAGAAGCATCAGCGCCCCGGCCGCAGTCAGCGGTCGGGGCGCTTGTTTTTCGGCACCGCTGAGCCGGTGCTGAATCGTTCGCGTGCGCGAGGCGACTGGGGCGTCCCTTCGGTCGTGCGTCTGCGCCGCCGACCCGACGGCGCCCGGCCCTTCGGACTCGTGACTCGCCTCGGCTCAAACAACGAGCCAGCGGTCCGAGAGGGACGGCACTCGAAACCTGTGCGACAGCTCCCGGGACGGATCAGCTGCGGCGTACGATCAGGAGTACTGCAGGCGGTGGAGCTTGGCGTAGATGCCGCCGAGCCGCAGCAGTTCGGCGTGCGTGCCGCTCTCGCGGATCCGACCCTTGTGCAGCGTCACGATCCTGTCCGCGCCGTGGATCGTCGAGAGCCGGTGTGCGATGACGATCGACGTGCGGCCGGCAAAGAGCACGTCCAGCGCCTCCTGGATCAGCGTCTCGCTCTCCGAATCGACCGAGGACGTCGCCTCGTCGAGGATGAGCAGCGGCGGATCGTGGGCGAGCGCCCGGGCGAACGAGAGCAGTTGCTTCTGGCCGACCGAGAGCAGCGCCCCGCGCTCGCCGACCTCCGTGTCGTACCCCTGCGGCAGGCGGCGGATGAAGGCGTCCGCGCCGACGCGGCGCGCCGCCTCCTCGACCGCCTCGCGCGTGATCGCCGGGTTGCCCAGAGAAATGTTGCTCGCGACCGTCCCCGAGAAGAGGAAGACATCCTGGAGCACGACCGCCATCTGCCGGTGCAGGTGGCTCTGGGCGTACTCCCGGATGTCGCGACCGTCGAGCAGCACCGCCCCGGACTGCGGGTCGTACAGGCGCGCCAGCAGGCTGATGATCGAGGACTTGCCCGCGCCGGTCGCGCCGACGATCGCCACCATTTCCCCGGGCTCGATCTTCAGCGAGATGTTGCGCAGGATCTCCTCGCCGGGCTTGTACGAGAAGCTGACGTCACGAAATTCGACGGCGCCCCGGGCGCGGCCGGCCGCGGCCGGTTCGGCCGGGTCGGTGATCTCGGGCTCGCTGTCGAGCACCGCGAAGATGCGCTCGGCGGCGGCCATGGCCGACTGGAGGATGTTGAACTTCTCCGCGAGGTCCTGCACGGGTTTGTAAAAGCGCTGAACGTACTCGAGGAAGGCCACGAGGCTGCCGAAGCTCAGGGTCCCGCCGATGATCTGCACGCCGCCGTACCCGAGCAGCAGCGCCATGGCCAGCGCCCCGATGAACTCGACGACGGGGAAGAAGATCGCGTAGGCCTGCACGGCGTCGAGGAAGGCCTGGCGGTGCTCGTCGTTGATGCTTTCAAAGCGCGCCGCCGCCGCGCGCTCGCGCGAGAAGAGCTTGACGACGGTGATGCCGCTCAGGTGCTCGTTGAGATAGGAGTTCATCCGCGCAACCTTCTGCCGGATGGTGCGGAAAGAGCGCCGCACCCGGCTGCGGAAAAAGATCGTCGCGCCGAACAGCAGCGGCAGCACCACGAAGGAGACCAGCGCGAGTCGCCAGTTGATGGCGAGCATCGCGGCGACGACGCCGATCACGGTGAACAGGTCGCCGAAGATCGTGATCGCGCCGCTGGAGAAGAGCTCCTGGAGGACCTCGACGTCGCTCCCGACGCGCGTCATCAGCCGCCCGGTGGGGTTGCGGTCGAAGTACGAGAGCGACTGGGCCTCGATCCGGTCGAACACCGCCAGGCGCAGGTCCATCATGGCGCGCTGGCCGATGCGGTAGGTCAGCAGCGTCTGCGCGTACCGCAGCGCGAAACCGGCCAGCGCCGCCGCGATGAAGAGCAGGGCGACGCGGTCGAGTCCGGCCATGTTTCCCGCGCTGATGTACTCGTCGATGCCGACCTTGACCAGATACGGTCCGACCAACTGCAGCAGGGCCGCGCCGAACAGCAGCAGGATCGCGAGCGCCATCTGACCACGGTAGGGCGCGAGGTAGCCGAGCAGGCGGCGCAGCAGCGCGCGGTCGAAGCCCCGGGGCTCGATCTCGTCGATCAGGTGGTCGTGCCGCATCAGATGTCCTCGCGCTCCAGCTCCTCGGACAGCAGCTGCTGCTCGATGAGCCGCCGGTACGAGCCGCCGCGGGCCATCAGCGCCTCGTGGGTGCCCGATTCGACGAGGGCGCCATTGTCGAAAACGAGAATGCGGTCGGCGCGCCGCATCGTCGAGAGGCGGTGCGAGACGAACAGCACCGTTCGCTCCGGGTGCGCGGTCATCACGCCGTCGAGAATCCTCTCCTCGGTCTCGGTGTCGACCGAGGAGAGGGCGTCGTCGAGAATCAGCAGGCGCGGGCGCCGCAGCAGGGCCCGGGCGATCGCCGCGCGCTGCTTCTGCCCGCCCGAAAGGGTGATCCCGCGCTCGCCGACCAGCGTCTGCCAGCCGTCGGGGAAGCCCTTGACGTCGTCGGCGAACTGCGCCAGTTCCCCCGCGGCCGCCACCGCGGGCAGCGCGGACGGATCCGCCTCCCCTTCGGGCAGGGCGATGTTCGCCGCGAGGGTGTCGGAAAAGAGGAAGGTCTCCTGGGGGACGAAGCCGATGGCCGCGCGCAGTCGACGCAGACGCTGGCGGTTGATGTCGACCCCGTCGAGCAGGATGCCGCCGTCCGCGACCGGCCAGATCCGGGGGATCAGCGAGAGCAGGGTGGTCTTCCCCGACCCCGTGCGACCGACGATCGCCACCCGCTCGCCGGCGCCGATGGCGAAGCTCACCTCGCGCAGCGCCGGCTCGGTGCGTCCGGGGTAGGTGAACGTCAGCCGGCAGACCTCGAGGGCCGCGCCGCCGTCCGATTCCGGGGGAGTGACGGGATCGGCGGGGTCGGCCACCGCAAGCGGGGCCGAGAGGATCTCGTTGATCCGGCCCATCGCGGCCGAGCCTCGCTGAAACAGGCTCACGACCCACCCGAGGGCGATGGTCGGCCAGGTCATCAGGCCGAACAGCGCCATGAACGCGACGAGGGTGCCGAGCGTGCACTCGCCGTCGATGATGCGCCGGCCGCCGGCCCAGAGAACGACGAGCGTGCCGAAGCCGGCGATCATCGCGACGAGCGGGTGGAAGAAGCCGAGCGCCCGGGCCAGCCGCATGTTCTTGCCGAGGTACTCCCGGTTCGCCGCGAGGAACAGCTCGCGCTGCGCCGCTTCGAGCCCGTAGGTTTTCACGACGCGGATGCCGGAGAAGTTCTCCTGGGCGGCGGTGTTCAGCTTCGCCTGCTGGACCTGCACGTCGAGGAAGCGGCGGTGGTAGAGCTGCGCGGACAGGTACATCACCAGCGCGATCGCCGGCATCGGCATCACGGACCAGAGCGTCAGCACGGGGTCGAGGGTGAGCATCATCGCGATCGCGATCACGAAGGTGAAGACGGTGTTCGACAACTGCATGATCCCCGGACCGATCACCATGCGCACCGACTCGATGTCGGAGGTGGCGCGGCTCATCAGGTCGCCGGTGCGGTAGCGCTGAAAGAACGCCGGCGACTGCTCGATGAGACGGGCGAAAACGATGTTGCGCAGGTCGAACTCCACCTCGCGCGAAACGCCGATGACCAGCAGGCGCGACCAGTACCGGAAGACACCCTGGAGCAGGGCGGCGCCGAGTATCAGCAGGCAGTACCGCAGCAGAATCGTCGCGGTCAATCCCGCCTGCATCCCGTCGATCGCCTGCTTCGCGATCCAGGGGCCGACGAAGGTGAACAGGTTGGTCAGGAGCACCGTGAGCAAGCCCAGCGACAGGGTCTGCCGCTGACGGGTGAACGACGGCTGGAGCGTCCGGTAGTCGGCGAACCTGGGCATCGACTACGGGGTCGTTCGCTCGGCGGGCATTTCGCCGTACCTGGAGAAATGCATCGAGAACGAGGCGCGACCCTGGGAGAGCGAGCGCAGCGCGGTCGAGTACCCGAAGAGTTCCCGCAGCGGGGCGAGCGCGGCGATGAGGCGGACCACCCCCTGCTGCTGCATCGACTCGATGCGGCCGCGGCGCGTCGAGAGATCGCGGATGATCTCCCCCGTAAACTCCTCGGGGGTTTCCACCTCGAGGAGCATGACCGGCTCGAGCAGGACCAGCCCGGCCAGCCCGGTGGCCTCGCGAAAAGCGCGGGCCGCGGCGATTTTGAAGCCCATGACGAACGGGTCGTCCGCGCGGAAATGCACCCCGGTGACGACGACCTCGAGGTCGGTCAGCGGATAGCCCGAGAGCATGCCGGCGCCGAAGCAGTCGCCGATACCCTCGGTGATTGCCGCGACGACCGGCTCGGGGGGCACGATCGCTTGCGGCTCGAATTCGACACGCGTACCCGCGCCGCGATCGAGCGGCCTGATCAGCAGAGCGACCTCGGCGCGCATGGTCTGCCCGGCGACTTCGCGTTGGAACGCGGCCCCGTGCGCGATCTCGCGCGAAATCGTTTCGCGGTGGATGACCTGCGGGCGGCCCGAGCGCACGGGCACCCGGAACTCGCGGTCGATCCGGTCGAGAACGATCTCCAGGTGCAGTTCGCCCATTCCCGAGATGATGTTCTGGCCGGTGTCGGGATCGGTTCGCACCCCGAGCGTCGGGTCCTCGCCCGCCAGTTTGCCGAGCGCCTGCGCGAGTTTTTCGGTGTCGGCGCTGCTGCGCGGCTCGACCGCCAGGGCGATCACCGGGTTCGTGAAGCGCATCGGCTCGAGCAGCAGCGGCTGCGCCGGATCGGTGAGGGTGTCGCCCGTGCCGGCGCTCTTGAGCCCGGCGGCGGCCACGATGTCGCCGGCCACCGCCTCGTCGATGCGCTCGCGCTTGTTGGCGTGCATCCTGAAGAGCCGGGCGACCTTCTCCTCCTCGGATCGCGTGGCGTTGAGCACCGTGTCCCCGGCGCGGATCCTGCCGGAGTAGATGCGGAAATACGTCAGGCGCCGATCCTCGACGGTCATGACTTTGAAGGCCAGGGCGCACAGCGGCGCGCCGATCCGCGGTTCGCGGCGCTCGCGTCGCCCCGGATTTCGGGTTGGTGCCCTCGATCGGCGGCATGTCGGCCGGGGAGGGGAGCAGATCGACGACCGCGTCGAGCAGCGGCTGGACACCCTTGTTGCGCAGGGCGCTGCCGCAGAGCACCGGGGTCACCGTGCGGGCGATCGTCAGGCGCCGCAGCGCGGCGAGAATCTCGGCGGCCGACGGGTCGGCATTCTCGAGGTAGACCGCGAGCAGCTCCTCGTCGTGTTCGGCCACCGTCTCCACCAGCCGGGCGCGGGCGGCGGCGGCCGCGGCGGCCAGCTCGTCGGGGATGGCGGCGATCTCGTACTCCGCGCCGAGGTCTTCGCCGCCCCAGAGCAGCGCCCGCATCCGGAGCAGGTCGATCACGCCCCGGAACTCCTTCTCGATGCCGATCGGCAGCTGCAGCGGCACCGGCAGCGAACCGAGCCGCGCGGCGATTGCGGCGACGACGGCGTCGTAGTCGGCGCCGATGCGGTCGAGCTTGTTGACGAAACAGATCGTCGGCACGCGCCAGCGCTCCGCCTGGCGCCAGACGGTCTCGGTCTGCGGCTGCACACCGGCGACCCCGCAGAAGACGGCCACGGCGCCGTCGAGAACGCGCAGCGAGCGTTCGACCTCGATCGTGAAGTCGACGTGCCCGGGCGTGTCGATCAGGTTGACCTGGTGCTCGCGCCAGGCGAAGGTCGTGGCCGCCGCGGTGATCGTGATCCCGCGCTCCTGCTCCTGGGGCATCCAGTCCATCGTCGCGGCGCCGTCGTGGACCTCGCCGATCTTGTGGCTGCGGCCGGAGTAGTAGAGGAAGCGCTCGCTGACCGTGGTCTTGCCGGCGTCGATGTGCGCGATGATGCCGATGTTGCGCGTGCGCGCGATCGGGGGGTGGAGGCTCATCGGGTCGCTCTCCCCGGCGTCGGCCTGGGCGGCGGTCTTCACGGTCCCGACGTAGCGTTTCACGCCGTCGACGAGCGCCTGGGCGATCAGCTGGCGGTAGGCCGGGTCGGCCAGGCGCCGGCCCTCCGTCTGGTGGTTGATGAAGGAGACCTCGGCGAGGATGCTGGGCATCTGCGCGCCGATGAGCACGTAAAAAGGCGCCTGCTTGACGCCGAGATTCTTGACGTCGGGATGCTTGCGGCGCAGCGTGTCGTACAGGGAGCGCTGGACGCGTTCGGCGAACTGGCTCGACTCGTCCATCTTCGAGTTCTGGATTTCCCGGACGATCTGCTGCAGGTCGCTCATGTTGGCGACCGCCATGCTGTTCTCGCGGGCGGCCGTCCGCATCGAGCGCTCGCTCGAGGCGAGGTTGAGAAAATAGGTCTCGACGCCGCGGAGATTGCCGGCGTCGCTCGCGTTGCAGTGCAGCGACAGGAAGAGGTCGCCGCGAGCGGTGTTCGCAAGCGCCGTGCGCTCCTCGAGCGGCAGGTAGACGTCGCGGTCGCGGGTGAGAACCGTCTCGTAGCCGGCCGCCTGCGAGGATGTCGCGCACGCGCAGCGCGAGATCGAGCGTCACGTCCTTTTCCTTGAGACCGCCGATGCCGATCGCCCCGGGATCGTGAGCGCCGTGGCCGGCGTCGATGACCACGCGGCGCACGCCCAGCCCGAGCTGCCGCGCCAGCGACGGCTTGCCGGCTGGAACGGGCGGGCGGGAAGGGCGGGAGAGAGCGGGAGCCGGCGTCTGGTGCCGGAGAGTTTGCGGGCGCGGCGCGGGACAGCGCCGGAGAAGGTCGTCGGGGCTCCGGCCGGCGGCGGAGGTGCCGGCTTCGACGCCGCGCGAGAAACCGGTGCGGTCGGGTTTTCCGGCGGGTGCAGCCGCCGGCAAGGGGATGAGTTTTGGAACCGGTACGGGCGTATAGCGCTCCGCGGGCGACGGCGGCGCCAAACGGGCGCTCAACGGGGAAGTCGGGAGTCCGCAGGTGGCGCGTTCGGAGCGGGAGCCGGCTCCGGCTCGACCAGCGCGATGCCACTCTCGGGTCCCTGCGTGGTCATGGCCGCGGGTGTCGCCGCGTCGGCCGGGTCACCGCCCGTGACGTCGACGACGATGCGGAAAGGGTTCTGCATCGGGAAAATCCGGTAGGTGCGCAGCCCGTCGATGTCGAGGACAACCCGGACGCGTGTCGGGGGTGTGCTGCCCGGCCCGGATGCCGTGGAGGATGCCGTCGTTCACGCTGATCGGCTTGCGCATCCGCTCCTCGATGAGCGAGGTGAACAGGTCGATGTACAGCCGCGGCGGCGTGCCGCTCCCGGAGCGGTCCTCGAGAAGGTTGGAGTAGAAATTCGTCCTCTGGTCGAGATCGATGACGACGCGCGAATACTCGGGGTTCGACCAGTGGCGAATGCTGCGCACCCGGTTGAGCGCCCCGTGATGTGCCGGAGGGCGCGACGCGGCGGCATTTCGACGATCGCCGGCGTCGGCATGGCGATGACCGGTCGGCGGCGGCGCGGAGATGACCGCGCGGCGGCGTGCCGTGTGAACGGGGCCGGCGGCTTGAGCGGGCCTCTCCGCCGCAGCGTAACCGCGCGAGGCGCTTGAGCTGCCGCTTCGCCTCGGCGACCTTGTTGCCCCGCGGCGCGAGCTGCGTGACCTCGCGAAACCGCTGCCAGGCCTCGGCCGGGTCCTTGAAGTGGTCGAGATAGAGGTAGGCGATCGCCAGAAGCGCATCGTCGACGAGGGGGCTTTTGGGGGAGGTCTGCGACGAGCCGCTGGTAGTAATTCTGAGCCTGGTTGAGATCTCCCTCCCGTCCGGTCCAGCGGAACAGCAGGGTCATCAGCTCGCCGGCGCGCATCAGGGACGCTCGCCCTGGCTGCGTGGCGGGGTACTTGTCGAAGACCAGGCGGTACGCCTCGAGCACGCGGCTGAAATTCTGGCGTTGCCGCTGGGCCCGGGCGTTGGCCTTGCAGGTCGTGAAAAGCACGCCTCGGCCTTGGCGAACTGCCTGGTCGCCGCGGCCGAACCGCGCGCGGCGGCAGCCGACCCGGGCCGGGTGCCGGGAAAACGAGAAACAGCGCCAGACCGGCGGCGACGGCGAGGAGGCGTCTCACGGGACGACCCCGCGCAGCGGCGGTCCGATGGTCGCTTTCCAATCGGCCAGCAGCTGCAGCGCCTCGAGCGGGGTCAGCCGGTCCGTGTCGATCTCGCGCAGGGAGCGCACGACATCGTGCTCGCGTGCGGGAAAGAGCTCGAGCTGCGGTTGCGGGGCCGCGGGGGCGGGATGCTCGGCGAGCCGCGGCAGTCCGTCGACCGTCAACTCGCCGCTCTCGAGATTGGCCAGGATCTCGCGCGCCCGGACCAGGGTCGAGGCCGGCAGGCCGGCCAGCTGCGCGACCTGGATCCCGTAGCTGCGGTCGGCGCCGCCCGGGATGATGGTGCGCAGAAAGAGGATCTGCTGCTCCCACTCGCGAACGGCAACCGTGAAATTGCGCGCCCGGCTCAGCGTGAGCTGCAGTTCGGTGAGCTGGTGATAGTGCGTCGCGAAGAGCGTGCGCGGCCCGCGCGGCCCGCTGCCGTGCAGATGCTCGGCGACGGCCCAGGCGATGGCCAGGCCGTCGAACGTGCTCGTGCCCCGCCCGACCTCGTCGAGGATGACCAGGCTGCGCTCCGTGGCGTTGTGCAGGATGCTGGCCGTCTCGGTCATCTCGACCATGAAGGTGCTCTGCCCGCGCGAAAGCCGGTCGGCCGCGCCGATGCGGGTGAAGATGCGGTCGACGACGCCGATGCGGGCCGCCGCCGCCGGGACGAAGCTGCCGATCTGCGCCATCAGCGCGATGAGGGCGGTCTGCCGCAGGAAGGTGGACTTGCCGGCCATGTTCGGGCCGGTCAGGATCACCAGCTGGCAATCCGCCGCGTCGAGAAGGCAATCGTTCGGCACGAAGCGCTCCTCGCCGGCGAGTTCGACCACCGGGTGGCGACCGCCGGTGATCTCGAGCGCGAGGCCCGTCGTCGACGGCGGGGCGCGAGTACCCCTGGCGCAGCGCGACCTCGGCGAGCGACTGCAGGGCGTCGATCTCGCCGACCACGGCCGCGGCGGCCTGAAGCCGCGCCGCGGCGGCGGACAGGCAGGCGCGCAGCTGCTCGAAGATCCTCGCTTCGAGGGCGAGCGACTTCTCCTCGGCACCGAGAATCCCCTCCTCGAACGCGGCGAGTTCCGCCGAGTGGTAGCGCTCGGCGTTGACGAGGGTCTGTCGCCGGACATAGTCGGCCGGAACGCTCGGGATGTTCGGGCGCGTGACCTCGATGTAGTAGCCGAAGACCTTGGTGAAGCCGACCTTGAGCGTGGCGATGCCGGTGCGCTCGCGCTCACGCCGCTCGAGCGCGGCGAGTTCCGTCTGGGCGTCGCGCGAGCGCCGGCGCAGTTCGTCGAGTTCGACGCTGACGCCTTCCCGGACGACGCCGCCCTGGCTGAGCCGCGGCGGCGGGCTCTCGGCGAGCGTGCGGTCGGCCTCGGCGCACAGATCGGCCAGATTGTCCGCGGCCCCGAGTTGTGCGAGCACGTCCACCGGGTCGCCCGCCAGAGCGCCGAAAAGCTCGGGGAGCAGCCGCAGGGAGGAGCGAAGAGCGACAAGATCGTGCGGGCCCGCGGTGTTCAGGGCGATCCGGCTGGCCAGCCGCTCCAGGTCGAGGATCCCGCCGAGGGCGACTCGCAGCCGTTGGCGCAGAGCGCCCTCCGCGACGAGTCGCTCGACGGCATCCTGCCGCGCCGCGATCGCCGCCGGGTCCGTCAGGGGCGAGACGATCCACGCGCGCAGCCGCCGCGAGCCGAGGGGCGTCCGGGTGCGGTCGAGCACCCAGAGCAGGCTGCGCTCGCGGCGGCCGTCCTCGAGATTCGCGAGCAACTCGAGGTTGCGCTGGGTTGCGGCGTCGAGCGCCAGGCGACCCTCGGAGCGCCACGGCGCGAGCCGCGTGATATTGCCGAGCGGCCGGCGCTGGGTGCTCTGGAGATAGCGCACCAGGGCACCGGCCGCCGTCACCCCCTCCTCGTACCCCTGAAGCCCGAAGCCGTCGAGGGTCGCGACGCCGAAGTGTTCGAGCAGCGTGCGGCGCGCGGCGAAGGGATCGAACGAGGAAGGATCGTCGGGGCGCGTCACCGTGACGCCGGGAAGCACCCGCGCGATCATCTTTTCCAGCTCCGGCGCGGCGCTCCGCGGCAGCAGCAACTCGGCGGGCGCGAACCCCTCGAGTCGGTCTTCGAGTTCGCGGCGGTTTTCGGTCGCCGTTTCGAGCAGCAGGAATTCTCCCGTCGAGAAATCGAGCGCCGCGAGACCGGTCGCCGTCTTTCCCGGGACGAGCGCGACCAGGTAATTCGTCTCGCGGCCCTCGAGCATCAGTTCGTCGAGAACGGTGCCGGGGGTGATGACCCGGGTGACTTCGCGACGCACGAGGCCGACGGCATCCGCGGCGGACTCGACCTGATCGCAGACTGCCACCTTGCGGCCGGCCTTGAGCAGCCGGGTGATGTAGCTCTCGGCCGCAGTGCACCGGGATGCCGCAGAGGGGGATGGGATCGGCCTTCTGGCGGTCGCGGGAGGTCAGCGTGATGTTGAGGATGCGCGAGGCGTCGCGGGCGTCGTCGAAAAACATCTCGTAGAAGTCGCCGAGGTGGAAGAGCAGGATGGCCTCCGGATGCTCCTGCTTGATGCGCTGATACTGGCGCATCATCGGCGTCGGCCCGCTCATCCCCGAAGACCCCAACTGCTTATGGATATTGGGGAAAAAGCCACTGCGCGGAACATCATCCCGTGATGATACGGCCTCGGGCGGGATGAGTCAAGAAACCCGGGGTACCGGGCTTACTCTTGAGGAGGAAGGATCGGCCAGCGCCCGCGGAAATCGAAGCGGAAGTCGAGCAGCCCGAGCAGCAGCGGGGCGCTCAGCAGCCAGGGGAAGAAAACCAGCGCCGAGGTGAACATGATCCTGCTGAAACGCGAAAGCCGCGCCCGCGCCGCCAGGTGCAAGGTGATCGAAAGCCCCTGAAGCAGATACGCGAAGAGCAGGGGTATGACCGCGTTCAGGGCAATGGTCGCAACCCGGGTCTGCGGGGCCCAGCAGAGCGCCAGCGCCGGGATGAGCACCCAGACCAGCCACTCGGGCAAGCGCAAGACGGTCAGGTTGCGCGGTTGCGCCGCCGGCCTCGCCGCGCGCGAGCACTCGCGCAGCCAGCAGGCTGTTGAGCGAGCATTCGAGAAAGATGCCGATGAGCGTGACGGCCGGGAGCACGCGCCGCAACAGCGACAGGGCGGCTTCCAGGCTCTCGTTCAGGGCCGCCGGGCTGGTGGTGCCGGCCGTCCCGCCGGTGCCGTCCGCGCCAAGCTCCGCCAGACCCTCCCGCAGCTGCTGCTCAAGGATCTGGACCGGGTCATTTCCCCGGCCGGTCAGGAGCAGGGCGGCGCCGATCATGAGGATGGTCACCACCAATCGCCGCCGCCGAACTGCCGACGGCGATGCTGCGCCCCTGGCGGATTCTCGAGCCGAGGAACCAGGCGGGCAAGGCGTGCTCGAGTGAAAAAATCAAGCACGACCGGGGGCGGCAGCGCGGGGAGCAGCGCCGCGGTGGCACAGAAGGCCGCCCAGCAGGCCGGCGGACCAACCGTGTCGCGCGGCAAGCCAGATGAGCGGCGCCGCCGAAAAAAAACCGGCGGGCGGACCGAGCAGCGGCACGAGAACCCCGGAGGCGAACAACAGCGCCGACAGGCTGCTCGCGGCGGCCAGATCCCGCAGTTCGCCGCTGACGCGCATCATGAAAAAAAACCACCCCGAGCCCTGATGGCGCCGGGGTGGTTCTGGATCGACAACGGCCTACTGGCCCGCCGCGAAGGGGATGAGGGCGATGTTGCGCGCCCGCTTGATCGACGTCGTCAGGCTGCGTTGGTGCCTGGCGCAGGTTCCCGTGATGCGGCGGGGAATGATCTTCCCCCGTTCGCTGATGTAGAGCTTGATCAGCTTGACGTCCTTGTAGTCGATGACGGGGATCTTGTCCTCGCAGAATTTGCAGGACTTGCGCTTCTGAAAGCGTTTTCTTTTTACCGGCTCCATGATGGTGCGTCTCTCCTTTATCACCCGCGAGACCGCCACACTCGGCGGCGATCCGATCGCGATGGGATTGAATGTCTCGAGGCCTAAAACGGCGCCTCGCCGAGGTCCGCTGCGCCGTCACCGTCGGCCGCCGCGGGACCGCCCTTGCCGCCCTTGCCGGGACCGACGAATTTCACGGTGTTGGCCTTCACGTCCAGCTTGCTCCGGGTTTGCCCGTCCTTCTCCCACTTGCGCCAGGTCAGCCGCCCCTCGATGAGCACCTGACTGCCCTTGGAGAGGTACTCGCTGCTGGTTTCAGCCTGACGCCCGAACACCGACACGTCGACGAAGCAGGGCTCGTCTTTCCACTCTTCACCCTGCTTGACGCTGTTGTTGACCGCGAGTCCGAGCGTGGTGACGGCCGTTCCCCCTGGTGTGTATCGCAACTCGGGGTCGCGGGTCAGCCGCCCGAGGAGGACCACGACGTTGAGGTCTCCCATGGGATCAGCCCTCGACGGGGGTTGCGTCTGCGGCGACCGCTGCGTCCGCGGCGACGGCGGCGGGCGCTGCGACCGCGGCGGGCGCGTATTGTTCGGCGGCGGCGGCGGCGGCGGCGACGGCGGCGGCGGCGGCCGCGAGCTCAACCTCGTCGAGCTTCACCGTGAGCACCCGCAGCAGGTCTTCGTTGATCTTCATGCTGCGCTCCACCTCGTGGACTGCGGCAGCCGGGGCCTTGTAGCGGTAGAGCGCGTAGTGGCCGTTCTGGAAGTGGCGGATGATGTACGCCAGCTTCTTCTTGCCGAGGTCGGCCTGGTAGAGAATCTCGGCCCCTTCGCGCACCAGGATGCCGCGGTAGGTCTCGATGAGTTCCGCGATTTCCTGGTCGTTCAGGGTGGGACGCATGATGAAGATGGTCTCGTAATACTTCTGCACGGTGTCTGTCCTCCTCCTTCCGGATGTGAAGCCCGCGGTCGGGGCCGCGGGCAAGGAAGCAACTTCCCCCCCATGGGAAAGCACGTCCTTATACCATACCTCGTCCAAGAACTGCAATGAGGCCGGCTGCTCAAAAAGGTCCTGGTGCAAGGCGCGCGACGATCCGGCGACTGAGGCGGGCTCGTGCCCGCCGCAGGGAGCCGGGAGGAGCGTAACGTAGCAGATGGGCCTTTTTCAGCTGCCGGCCGGGTTGCAGGCGTTCATGGCTGCGTTCGAGGCCGCGGGCCAGGAGGACCTCGAGCGCCGCGACGCCGCGGGTCAGCGTTTCACGGAGTGTGTCGCGCTCCGCGGCGGCGAACTCCTGGAGCACATACCCTTCGGCGGGAACACCTTCCGGCGGACGTCCGACGCCGATCTTGAGGCGGGTGAAGTCGGGAGTGCCGAGGTGCTCGATGAGCGAGGCGATCCCGCGGTGCCCCCCGGCGCCGCCGCCGCGGCGCAGCCGCAGTCGTCCGAGAGGCAGGTCCATGTCATCGTGAACGACCACCAGCTCTTCGGGGTCGAGACCGGTGAAGGAGAGCAGGCGGTGGATCGATTCGCCGCTGCGGTTCATGTAGGTCTGCGGCAGCGCGAGCAGGCAGCGACGTGCGCCGATGCCGCCGTCGCCGACGCGTGCGCCGTGACGCTCCTGGGAAATCCTGATACCGTGTGCGGCGGCAAGTTCGCCGACGAGAAGAAAACCGGCGTTGTGACGGGTGCGCTCGTACCGGGTCCCGGGGTTTCCGAGACCGGCGATGACGGTGTCGATGGCCATCTCAGTTGATTCCTTTGGGGCACTTTCAGCGGCCGGGCAAACAACGAAGGCGGCGCCGGTCGCCCGGACGCCGCCTGCCGTCGTCGACGCCGGGAGGGCGTCCGCTGCTGCAGCTATTTCTTGCCCTTGTCCTTATCCTTATCCTCGGCGGGCTTGCGCTCGCGGAGGACTTCGGGTTCCGCGACCGCGGCCTCGACCGGAGCGGCCACCTCCTCGGCCTGGAGGGCGGCGACGGCGGCGACGGTCTGGTCGGGGGAGTCGAGGATCGTGACGCCCGCGGGCACGACCAGGTCGCGCACGTGCAGGGCCTGCCCGATCAGCAGGCCCGAGACATCAACTGCGATTGACGCCGGAATGGCCGTCGGCAGGCACTCGACGTGCAGTTCGTGCACCGCCTGGGTGAGCGTCCCGGCCTTCTGGGTAACCGGGACCGGTGTGCCGACCAGTTCGAGCGGCACCTTGATCTCGATGGTGTGGTCGAGGTTGACCAGGTAGAAGTCCACGTGGATCGGCAGCTGCACGAGCGGCTTGTACTGGATCTCGCGGACGATGACCTTCTTCGCCCCTTCGATCCCCTTGATCTCGAGATCGATCAGCGCGTTTTCACCCGCGGTCGACACGAGCTTGAGGAAGACCTTCGGGTCCACGGAGACGTGAAGGGCTTCCGTCCCGGGGCCGTAGACCACGGCCGGGCAGAGGCCACGGGCTCGAACCTTGTTGACCCCGGTCTTGCCCTTCTCGGTGCGATTCTCCGCTGCCAGCGCAACGCTTGTCATTTCGTACATTCCTCCCCGCATGCGGTTAATTATCAACAAGAATCTCTTTATTATAGGAGCAATTGATGAGTATGTAAACCCCGCCTAGAGAAACAGGGAGCTGACCGAAGTGTTCTCGTGGATGCGCCGGATGCCCTCGCCGAGCAGGCTGGCCACGGAGAGCACCGTGATCTTGTCGCCGGCGACGGCGAGCGTCGGGACCGTGTTGGTCACGACGACCTCCTCGAGGGGCGAGGCCGCGATCCGCTCGCGGGCCTTGCCGGAGAGGATGGCGTGCGAGGCCGCCGCAAAGACGTGCGACGCGCCCTTGGCGCGCACGGCGCTCGCGGCCTGCACGAGGGTCCCGGCCGTGTCGATCATGTCGTCGATGATGATCGCCGGTTGCCCCTCGACATCGCCGATGATGTTCATGATCTCGGCGACGTTGGGCGCGAGGCGGCGCTTGTCGATGATCGCGAGCGAGGCGTCGAGGCGCTTGGCGAAGTTGCGCGCGCGCTCCACGCCCCCGGCGTCCGGGGAGACCACCACCGGCCGGTCGAGGCCCTTGCGGCGGAAGTACTCGAGCAGCACGGGCGAGGCCATCAGGTTGTCCACCGGGATGTCGAAGTAGCCCTGCAGCTGCCCGGCGTGCAGGTCCGTGCACAGGACGCGGTCGGCCCCGGCGGCGGTGATCAGGTTGGCGACGAGTTTCGCCGTGATCGGCACCCGCGGCTCGGCCTTGCGGTCCTGGCGCGAATAGCCGTAGTAGGGGAGCACGACGGTGATCCGGTCGGCCGAGGCCCGCCGCAGCGCGTCGACCATGATCAGAAGTTCCATGAGGTTGTCGTTGACCGGCGGGCAGGTCGACTGGATGACGAACACGTCGCAGCCCGCGGGTGTTTTCACGGACGCGGATCGTGGATTTCGCCGTCGGAGAAGCGGCCGACCTCCGCGGCCCCGAGTTCGACACCGAGATAGGCGCAGATCTCCTCGGCGAGGACCGGGTTGGCGTTTCCCGCAAAAAGCTTCATCTCTGGCACGTTCCCGTCTCCTCCTGGCAGCCCTGGCCGGCACGCACGGGCGGCGCCTCCGCCGGCCATCGGGGACGCCCTGAAAAAAGCGGCGAAAACATAGCCTATCGACGGCCGAATGTCAATGAAACCGGCTGGTGTTGACAGGCCGCGGCACGGCTCTGGTAGAATGCGCCGCAATGTACACGGGAGAGCGCACGAGAGCAGCTGCCGTCCCGCGGCGGCGTCCGGCGAGCGCTGGCGGCGGCCGCCGCGGCGTCTGGTGCTGTTCCTGGCCGGCGGCGTCGCGCACGCCCAGTCCGGGAAGGGCGACTATCTCGGCGCGGTGGTCGGTCTCGGGCGGCGCTCGGCTATGCCATCCCGAACACCGACGAGTACGGCAACGTCTTCGCCTGGCGCGCTCGGCGTCGGCTACAGCCCGATTCCGCAGTTCGAGATCGGCCTGGAAGTGGGCCGGTTCTCGACCGACGGTCACCCAGCCCGAACCGGACGGCGTTCCGACGCACGACATCGCCTCGGGCGAGCTCGAAGTGCTGCCGGTCTGCCTGACCCTGCAGTACCGCGCTGCCGCTGCCGGGGATCGATGGCGACCGTCAACCTGCTGGCCGGGGTCGGCTACTATTTCGTCGACTACACGATGGCCGACGAGCCGCGCGAGATCTACGCCGCGAGCGGCGTCGAGGGACTCCCGGACCAGACCGTGAGCGACGCACTGGGGGTTCCACGCCGGCGCGGGGCTCGAGTACGCCCTCACCGGCTGGTTCAGCGTCACGGCCGAGGCCCGCTATCTGTTTCCTTGCGCCGCGGCGTCAGCGGAACGACGAAGGACGGCTACGAACTCGGCGGGTCCCTCGATCTCAACACCTGGCTCTTCACCGGCGGAATCAAGGTCGCTTTCTAGCTGCCTGGGCTTCGCCACCAACTCCGGCGCCGGTTCGCGGCGCCCCGCACGGGAGGAATGAACGTGAGCGAGACGAAGATCATCCTGAGCGAGCAAGAGATCCCGAAGCACTGGTACAACATCCTCCCCGACATGCCCACGCCGCCCGCGCCGCCGCTGCACCCCGGGACCGGCCAGCCGATCGGCCCCGACGACCTCACGCCCATCTTCCCGATGGCGCTCATCGAGCAGGAGATGAGCCCGCAGCGCGAGATCGCCATCCCCGACGAGGTGCGCGAGATCTACGCGCTCTGGCGTCCGAGCCCGCTGTTTCGCGCCAAGCGGCTGGAGCAGGCCCTCAAGACCCCGGCGCGCATCTACTACAAGTACGAGGGCAACAGCCCCGCCGGCAGCCACAAGCCGAACACCGCCGTGCCGCAGGCCTACTACAACAAGGAAGCGGGCATCAAGCGGATCGCCACCGAGACCGGCGCCGGCCAGTGGGGCAGCGCCATGGCGCTGGCCTGCCAGATGTTCGGCATCGAGTGCACCGTCTACATGGTCAAGGTCAGCTACGAGCAGAAGCCGTATCGCCGCTCGATGATGGCCACCTGGGGGGCGGAGATCATCGCCAGCCCGAGCAACCGCACCAACGCCGGCCGCGCGATCCTCGCGGCGCATCCCGACTCGACCGGGAGCCTGGGCATCGCGATCAGCGAGGCCGTCGAGGACGCGGCCACGCGGCAGGACACGAACTACGCGCTCGGCAGCGTGCTCAACCACGTGCTGCTGCACCAGACGGTGATCGGCCTCGAGACCAAGGCGCAGCTCGCGAAGATCGGCGAGAAGCCCGACGTGCTCGTCGCCTGCGTCGGCGGCGGCAGCAACTTCGGCGGCTTCGCCTTCCCGTTCGTGCGCGACAAGGCCAACGGCGACAAGGTGCGACTCGTCGCCGTCGAGCCCAAGGCCTGCCCGACGCTGACCCGCGGCAAGTTCTCCTACGACTTCGGCGACACCGCGCAGCTGACCCCGATGATGCTCATGTACACCCTCGGCCACGACTTCATGCCGGCCTCGATCCACGCCGGCGGCCTGCGCTACCACGGCGATTCGCCGCTGGTGAGCCAGCTCGTGCACGAGGGGGTCGTCGAGGCGGTCGCCTACCACCAGAACCCGGTCTTCGACGCGGCCGTGACCTTCGCGCGCTCGGAGGGGATCATTCCGGCGCCCGAGTCGGCGCACGCGATCAAGGGCGCGATCGACGAGGCGATCCGGGCCCGCGAGGCCGGGAAGGAGAGCGTCATCGTCTTCAACCTCAGCGGACACGGTCACTTCGACATGGCGGCCTACGACAACTACTTCGCGAAGAAACTCGAGGACTTCGAGCTGCCGCAGGGCGACATCGACGACGCGCTCAAGAACCTGCCGAAGGTCGGCGCTTAACCGCCGATTTCGTGGACAACGAGCAGGTCCTCTTCCGGCTCTTCGGGAAGTACTGCCCGGAGGGGACCATCCTCTACACGGAGGGGTCGCCGGGCCAGGAGTTGTACGTCATCCAGAGCGGCGCCGTGCGCCTCGGCGCTGCCGGGCCGGGGGGCGAGGCCGGCGGCGCTGCTCGGGCCGGGAGACCTGCTCGGCGAGGAGTCGTTTTTCGTCCGGGCCCGCGCGCGCGAACCGGGCCGAGGTCGTGCAGGACGCCCGGCTCATCCAGGTCGACGACCGCACGCTCGGCGCGGTCGTGCGTCACGGTCCGCGGACCGCGCGCGTGATCTTCGAGCAGCTTCTCGCGCTTGCAAAGAGCGCCGGAAGCGAGTTGGAGCTCTGGAGCATCGGGCGGCTCCTGCGCCGCATGGCGCCGGATCTGACGCAAGCCGCCGGCGGCGGGATCGACGTCGCGGATCTTGCCGAGCGCGCCGGCCTGCCTGAATCCGACGTGCTGCTGGTTCTCGAGAGGCTGCTGCAGCAAGGCTGCCTGGTCCGCGAGGGGCCGCGGTACCGCGCTCCCGATGCCGCCCTGCTGCAGCGTGAACTCGACCGGTTCTCCGCCGCGGGAGCGCGCGGGTGATCTTCAAGGTCGCCGGCTGTTACGGCAGCGAGTTGCCGGGGTATCACAGCGCCGGGTTTCTCGTGAACGGACGGCTGCTGCTCGAGGCCGGCACCGTGACTTCGGTCCTCACCTGGGAAGAGCAGCTGGGCGTGACGGAGGTGCTCGTGAGCCACGTGCACCTCGATCACGTCAAGGATCTGGCCTTCCTCGTTGAAAATCGCGTCGGGAAAACGCCGCGGCCGCTGATCGTCACAGGAGCGGCCGAGGTCGTATCCGGATTGCGGCGGCATCTGTTCAACGATCGGATCTGGCCGGACTTTACTCGCATCCCCTCGCGCCGCACGCCGTCCCTGGCCTACCGGGTCATCCCCGAGGGGCGGTACTCCCGGGTCTGCGGCGTCTCCGTCAAACCGGTGCGGGTCAACCACCCGACGGCGGCCACGGGGTTCATCATTCGCGAGCCGGGGGCGGCGGTGCTCTACACCGGCGACACCGGTCCCACGACAGCAATCTGGAAGGCCGCCCGGAACCTGCGGGATCTCAAGGCCGTCATCGTGGAGTGCTCCTTCCCCAGCAGCATGGAGAGCATCGCGCTGGCGAGCGGACACCTGACACCGGCGCTTCTCGAGCGCGAGCTCGAGCTTTTCGGGCGGCCGGAAGTCCCGGTCTATCTCTACCACATGAAGCCGCTGCATTTGACGGACCTCGCCGATGAGATTGCGGGGCTGAGCCGTCCGGTGGAGATGCTCCTCCAGGGACGGACCTATACGTTTTCCTGAAGGAGGTAGATTGTGGCGCAGGAGGAACAAGGGCAGGATACCGGTTCGCAGGGCGAGCCGGAAAACGCCGATCCCGGTGTCGCCGATGGGGCCGGAGCGCGGCGGGGCGGGGAGGGCGGCAGCCGGCAGCCGCGCGTGCCCGAGGGGCTCTGGATCATCTGCCCGGGTTGCCGGGAAATCATCTACCGCAAGGAAGTCGAGCGCAATCAGCGGGTCTGCCCGAAGTGCTCCCACCACTTCCGGATCGGGGCCCGGGAGCGGATCCGGCTGCTGGTCGACGAGGGCAGTTTCCGGCCGCACGACGAGGGCGTCGTCCCGGAGGACCCGCTGCGGTTCAAGGACTCCCGGCGCTACGCGGAGCGGGCGCGCGATGCCGCGAGGAAGAGCAAGAGCACCGAGGCGATCCTCAGCGGGGAAGCCGACGATCCACGGGCGATCGCTCCAGGTCTGCGCGTTCGAGTTCGACTTCATGGGCGGCAGCATGGGCAGCGTCGTCGGCGAGCGGATCGTCCGCGCCGCGGAGCGCGCGCTGCGGCTGCGCACCCCGCTGATCATCGTTTCCTGCTCCGGCGGCGCGCGGATGCAGGAGGGGCTCTTTTCGTTGATGCAGATGGCCAAGACGGCGGCGGCGCTCGCGCGGCTCGGCAAGGCCGGGTTGCCCTATCTCTCGATCCTCGCCGACCCGACCACGGGCGGGGTGAGCGCGAGTTTCGCGATGCTCGGCGACGTCATCATCGCCGAGCCGCGGGCGCTCATCGGGTTTGCCGGCCCGCGGGTCATCGAGCAGACGATCGGCGGGAAACTCCCCGACGGGTTCCAGCGCTCGGAATTCCTCCTCGCGCACGGCCTGATCGACATGGTGACGGAGCGCGCGAAGCTGCAGGAGAACGTCTCCCGCCTCCTCGAATTCTTCGCCAATTAGCGTCAGCCCGGGCTAATCGGATTCGTTGCGCAGGTCGCGGGTCATCAGCTCCTGGAGCGCCGCCCGGGGGGCGACTCCGTCGAACAGCACCCGGTGGACTTGCTCCGCGATCGGCAGTTCGACGCCGGTGCGCGCGGCAAGTTTGACGGCCGCTGCCGTTGTGCGCACGCCCTCGGCGACCGTGCGCGTTGCGCCCTGGATGTCCTGCAGCGAGCGCCCGGCCGCGAGGGCCATGCCGAGCGAGCGATTGCGCGAAAGGTCCCCCGTGCAGGTCAGGACCAGGTCGCCGAGGCCCGCCAGGCCGGCGAACGTCGAGGCCCTCGCCCCGAGGGCGACGCCGAGGCGCGTCATCTCGGCCAGGCCGCGCGTGATGAGGGCGGAGCGGGCGTTGTGGCCGAGGCCGAGGCCGTCGCCGATCCCCGCGGCGATCGCGATCACGTTCTTGAGGGCGCCGGCGATCTCGACCCCGATGACGTCGTCGGTGGTGTACACGCGGAAGTTGTCGGTGCTGAACGTCTCCTGGACCAGTTTTGCCGTCGCGCCCTCGCGGCTGGCGACGGTGACCGCCGTCGGCAAGCCGGCCGAGACCTCGCGGGCAAAACTCGGGCCGGAGAGGAATGCGAGGTGGTGCTCGAGCGGGTCCAGACCCGCGGCGAAGACGCCGTCCATGGTCTCGAGCGAATCGGTCTCTATTCCCTTGGACGCGACGACAACCGGGATCCGCCGGGGCAGGTGCGGCCGCGCGTCTCTCAGGATGCCGCGGGCGACGTGCGACGGTGTGACGAACAGGGCGAGTTCGACCCCGGCCAACGCCTCGGCTAGCGTGCCGCAGGCCGTGAGGGCCGGGTGGAGGCGTACTCCCGGGAGGAAGACCGTGTTTTCCCTGATGCGCGAGATCGACTCGACAACTTCCGCCTCGAAGGCCCACAGCCGCACCTCGAGACCGCGACCGGCGAGGAGGTTCGCCAGCGTGGTGCCCCAACTGCCGGCACCGAGAACCGCGACCTGCCGTGCCCTGTTTCGACTCTTCATCTGCGCTGGCCCTCCCCGGCACAATGGTATACTTCTGTAACACCGGGTCCAAAAGGCTGTCAAGCACTGGCGGCGGAGGTCTGGAGTGAAACGAGAAATCGACGTGCTCGGCGAGGTTCTGCGGCGGGCCCGTGTTGCCGGCGCGAGACGGGCCGAGGCGTATCGCGTCGCCGGGTCCGGAAGGGCGGTCGAGTACTCCGACCGCGGGCTGGAGTCCTATCGCGGCTCGGACGCCACCGGCCTGGGGCTGCGCGTGTTTGTCGGCCGCAAGGCCGGTTTCGCCTATGGACAGGATTTCACCGCCAGCGGACTCGAGCGACTCGCCGTGCGTGCGGTCGAGTCGGCGAACATCGCTGAACTGCCGGCGTTCCCCACCCCGCGCGGCAGTGCTCTGAAAGACGAGCTTGGCATCTACGACGCGAGGGGCCTGGCCGCTGCCGTCGCCGACGATCAGGCTCAACTCGAGCAGATCATCGACCAGGCGCGTGCGACCGACGCCGCTGTTCGCCGCATCAAAAGCGTGGGCCTGCATTCCGGGCGGCGCGAGACGGTGGTTCGCTCGAGCGCCGGGACCGCCGCCGCGTACAGCCGCACTTCGTTCTCGCTTTTCGCCGGCGTTGTCGCCGAGCGCGACGGTCAGTCCGAACTCGGCTGGGAGTCTGATGTCGCCACCTCCCGCGGCGCCCTGCCGTGGGGGGGAATCGGCGCGGCTGCCGCAATGAAGGCGGTGTCCCGGCTCGGTGCCGGCCGCCCCGTGGCGGGACGACAGCCGGTCATCCTCGACCGCGAAGTGGTGGCTGAATTCCTGTCGCTGCTCGGCTCAACCCTTTCGGCGGATGCCGTTCTCAAGGGACGCTCTCTCCTGGCCGGGAAGGTGGGAGCCGCCGTGGCCGCCGGGATGCTCACTGTCGTCGACGACCCGACCTTGCCCGGGGCCGCCGGCTCGGCTCCCTGTGACGACGAGGGTCAGCCGACGCGCCGCAAGGTGCTGATCGACGCCGGGGTTCTGACCGGCTACCTGCACTCTCTGGAGACGGCGCACCGGATGGGGGTGGAGACCACCGGCAACGGCTTCCGCGGCAGCTTCGAGACGCTGCCCGTGCCGCGGGCCGGCAATCTCGTGCTGCAGCCGGGGAGACGGGCCCCCGACGCGTGGACCCGTGCGACGAGCGCCATCGTGCTCGTCGACGACATCCTTGGCGCGCACACCATGAACCCGGTCTCGGGTGATTTCTCGGTCGGCGCCTCGGGATTCATCTGCGAAGGCGGACAGCGCCGCCCCTTCCGCGGCGCGACGATAGCCGGGAACCTCGGCACCCTGTTCGCATCGATTGCCGAGGTCGGCGACGACCTGCGCTTCTTCGGGTCCGTGGCGGCACCGTCAGCTCTGGTCTCAGAGCTCGATCTCAACGCGTAAACGGCTGCTCAAGACACGCCCACCTGCGGTGGTCAGACCGTCCAGGTTCGCGCCAGCAGCGAAAATGCGAGGCTCGCGGCAACCAGCAGCGTGCTCTCCACCCGCCACGCGGGGAAACGGTGTACCGGCCGGCGGGGCAGTGCGAAACCCCGGGCTTCCAGCGCCGAGGCCAGCCGCGTCGTGCGATCGACCATGCCGAAGAGCACCGCGAGCGTCCAGAAGAGCAGGGCCCGCGCGCGCAGCCGGAGGCGGGGGTGGCGCATGCTGATCCCTCGCGACTCCAGTGCAGCGCGCACCTGCCGGCTCTCGTCGAGAAGAACCGGGAAGAAGTGAAAGCCGAGAGCCATGACCAGCGTCACATCGCGCACGGGGACTCCGAGCCGTGCCGTCGGGGTGAGCGCCCAGCCGAGGCTGCGAGCGAGTTCGAGCGGGGAGGTCGTGCCCACCAGGTGCGCCGAAGCGGCGATTACACCGGCCAGTCTGAGCATTGACAGAGTCGCCGCAGCACCGCCCTCGACCGTGATCGTACCGGGCAACAGCCCGGGCAGCAGGGGCGTGCCGCCCGCAAGGCCGGCCTGGACGACCAGCGTGAACAGCAGCAGGAAGCGAAAAGGCCGCAGCGATCCGATCGCGGCCCCCGGTCCGGTGCCGGATGCCAGGTGCAGGGCGGCGACGGCGGCCAGGCCGCAGCCGACCTGGACCAGGGATGAGGCGGCAAGCACGACCGATGATACCGCCAGCGTCGCCAGCAGGCGGGCGCGCGGGTCGCAGCGCAGCCACGGCCAGGACCCGCTTCTCGCCTGCGCAGGCACCGGTATCGGGAGCGAGGAATCCACCACGGGCATTCTACTCTCTTGGAATGCGGGAGGGGATTATTCCCCTTCCTGTGTGCTGATGAATTCGCATCGGGCGGGGATCAACCCCTCCCCTATGTGCTCATGAATTCGTCGTGGGGGGCGGGGTATACCCTCGATCGGCGGTTGCGGGAGAACTCATGCGTCTGTTCGTTCAACGCGGTGGCTTGATTCGGAGCGCTCTGAAGGCGACAATGCGGGTTGGATCGCGAGCGAAGATCGCGGGAGGGGAGCGCTGATGACCGAGGAGAGAATCGAGAAAGCGCCGGCGCACGTCTGGTTCGCGGATATGCGCAGCAGCACGAAGCAAAACATCCTCGCCAAGCTCGAGGTGCTGCTGGCGAAGGCCGGTCTCGAGGAAAAGATCGGTCGCAAACACCTGGTCGCGGTGAAGATCCACTTCGGCGAACTGGGCAACACCGCGTACGTCCGCCCGGTGTACGTCCGCCGCATCGTGGAGCGGATGCGCCGCATCGGCGCCCGGCCCTTCCTGATCGACACGAACACCCTCTATGTCGGCAGCCGCGGCGAATCGGCGAGCCACTACGAGACGGCGATCGCCAACGGCTTCGACTGGTCGGCGGTCGGCGCACCCGTGGTCATCGGCGGCGGCCTGCGGGGCAACCGTTTCGCGCCGGTGACGGTCGAGCTCAAGCACTTCCGCGAAGTCGAGATCGCCCCCGAGATCGTCGACGCCGACGCCATCGTCGGTATCAGCCACTTCAAGGGCCACGAGATGAGCGGCTTCGGCGGCACGCTGAAGAACTTCGGCATGGGCGCTGCTTCGCGCCACGGCAAGCTCAGCATGCACTCGACGACCAACCCGCGGGTCAAGGGTGAAACCTGCACCGCCTGCCACAGCTGCATCCGCTGGTGCGCCTTCGGCGCCATCACGTGCCGAGCAAGGATGACCGCAAGGCGCGCATCGACCCGCAGCGCTGCAGCGGCTGCGGCGCCTGTCTGCCGACCTGTCCGGCCGGCGCCATCCAGATCGACTGGAACCAGGACCTGCGCGGGATGCAGGAGCGGATGGTCGAATACGCCTTCGGGGCGATCGCCCCGAAGCGCGACCGCGCGGTTTTCGTCAATTTTTTGCTGCAGATCTCGCCGCTCTGCGACTGCTATCCCTTTGCCGACACGCCGCTGGTGCCCGACATCGGGATCCTCGCCTCGACCGACCCGGTCGCCATCGACCAGGCCTCGGTCGACCTCGTGAACCAGCAGCCGGGGCATCCGCTCTCGCACCAGACCGCGCTGCTCGGTCCGGGGGCCGACAAATTCCGGGCGGCCGCCCCGAAAGTCGACTGGGGGATCCAGCTGGACTACGCCGAAGAGATCGGCCTCGGCACGCGCGCGCTATGAACTCGTCAAAATCTAGCCGGAACATGCATCGCTTCGGGTGGCTATGACAATCCGCGAGCAGACCGAGGGGATCGAACGTGCGGTGCTGCACCCGCGCGCGGCCCGTGCGGCAGCCAGCAGGGGCCGCGTGTCGCCCGAGGACCGCTGCCCGCTGCGCACCGATTTCCAGCGCGACCGCGACCGGATCATTCACGCGAAGTCCTTCCGGCGCCTCAAGCACAAGACGCAGGTCTTCCTCTCGCCCCAGGGCGACCACTACCGCACCCGGCTGACGCACACCCTGGAGGTCTCGCAGATCGCCCGGACGGTGGCGCGCGCCCTGCGCCTCAACGAAGACCTGACCGAGGCCATCGCTCTCGGGCACGACCTGGGCCACACCCCGTTCGGGCACGCCGGCGAAAAAAGTCTGAACGCGATCCTGCCGGGCGGCTTTTCCCACGTCGAGCAAAGCGTGCGCGTGGTCGAGCGTCTCGAGCTCGACGGGCGCGGGCTGAACCTGACCACCGAGGTGATCGACGGCATCCGTACCCACTCCAAGGGCCTCGGGCCGATCGTCGCGCCCGCGGCGACCCTGGAGGCGCAGATCGTCCGGCTGGCGGATCTGATCGCCTACATCAATCACGACATCGACGACGCGATGCGCGCCGGGGTCATCACTCCCGCCGATCTGCCTTCCGGGCCGATCGGCCGGGTCGGCCGCACCCACGGGGACCGGATCGGGACGATGGTGCGCGACGTCATCGAGGAGACCCTGCGGGTCGGGTACGCCCACGTCGCGATGAGCCCGGAACTCGAGCAGGACTGCGGCGTGCTCAGAGAGTTCCTCTACGCCCGGGTCTACTTCAATCCGGGGACTCATGCCGAATTCGTCAAGGCCGCGAAAATCCTCCGCGACCTCTACGAGCACTACCTCGGGTACGTCGAGCAGCTGGGAGAGGAATACGCCCGGATCGCCGCCGTGGAGGGCGCCGCGCGAGCCGTCGGCGATTTTCTGGCCGGGATGACCGACCGCTTCGTGGTCCAAACGTACGAGCGGCTCTTCATCCCGCGGCCCTGGCCGGTCGTCTGACAACTCCTCTGGTGCTTGACACTCCGGGGGAAAGGCATTATGAACATCAAGGATAATCGCGATGGCCGCTGAAGGGTCGGTGGTGACGGGACGCCTGTTGACGTTCCGTGTCGGGCCGGGGCGGTTTGCGATGCTCCTGGAAGATGTTCTCGGTGTTCAGGATTCGGCCGAAATCGAGGCCGCGACTGACCGCGGAGTGATGTTCCAGGGCTGTCCGATTGCCGCGATTGATGCGCGAATGCTCTGGCGGAGCGGTACGGGTCCGCCGGCGACGATGGTGAATCCCGCGGTGATCATCGTCAAGAGCGGCGGGAAGGCGGTAGCGTTGATGGTTGATCGCGTTGAGGGCATCGTCGAGGGGATGGAAATGCGACCGCTGCCCGCGCTTGTTGCGCCGTTCGTGCGGGAGGCGTTTCGCGGCGTTACCCTCCAGGCGGAGGGCGGCCGATTGGTGGTCGATCCTGCAGCGCTAGCGGGGACGGCCGCCGGAGGCGGAGAATGGGGGTCTGGAGAGCCATGACACACAGGATTTTGCTGGCCGACGACAGCGCGACCATCCGGAAGGTTGTGGAACTCACATTCTCCGACGAGGATTTTGCGATCGACTCGGTGGGCGACGGATCGCAGGCCTTCGAGCATGCCCGCGCCCAGCGTCCGGATATCATCATCTCCGACGTCGCCATGCCCGGTTTGAACGGGTACGAACTCTGCAAACGCGTCAAGTCTGATCCTGATCTGCAGTCGGTGCCGTTTCTTTTCCTCAAGGGCACCTTCGAAAGTTTCGATGAGGACCAGGCGCGTTCTTGCGGCTCTGACGGGTTCATCGTCAAGCCATTCGAGTCTCAGGAAATGATCGCCAAGGTCAAGGATTTGATCCGGAAGGTCGCCACTGCCGCCCTTCGCCCGCACCCGCACCCGTCGCCGACCTGCCGGCGCCGACTCCGACCGAAATCCGACCCGCGGCTGTTCAGGAGGTTCCGGCGTTTCCGCAGGCGGAGCCCGCGACGGGTTCGCCAGCCCCGCAACCGCCCCTGCAGCAGGAACGGCCACGCCGCCGCCACTGCCGGCTCCCCCGGCCGTCACGGCTCGTCCGGCACCGCCCATCCCTGAGTGGCCGACTCGTCCAGTCCCCGTCGCCCCGCAGTTGGCACCGCCGCCGCGGCCGAATCCTCCGATTCAGCAGCCAACTCCCCCCCCGCTGCCTCCGGTGTACCAACCGCCGCCGCCACCGCCGCCACCGGTGTACCAACCGCCGCCGGTGTACCAGCCCCGCCGCCGGCCGCGGCTCAGGCGCCGATCGACGATTTCAACTTCGACTTTGGCGACGCGGAAGACAATCGTTTTGGCACGCCCGCTGCCCAGCCGGCGGTCAACAGGGATGCCGCGCCGCCGCAGGAAACCTCGGGGGAGAGCGACGAAGACCTTTGGAGCGAGGTGAGTCTGCGCGGCACGACCAGCGACCTGCTGGAGGACCGCGGCCACGACGGATCCGGCGTCGGGTCCGGCGCGGACATCGTGGATCTCACGGAGGAGGCTGCGATCATCGCCCCCGAGGTGTTGTTCGAGGACGAAGTGGTTTTCGAAGAGGTGTCCACCGCCCGCCGGCTTCCGCTCGAGTCCATCGCCGAACCACCCGCGGCGCCCGAGGAACCACCCGTGACGACCGCGGCCGTGCCGCCGCCAGCGTCGCCTTCGTCGGCGTCGGCGGCGCCCGTCGCCCTCGATCAGGCCGAGATCGAGCGCATCGTGTCCTCCAGCGTTGAGGCGGCGGTCCGGCGGGTTCTCGAGCCGATCGTCGGCGATCTTGCGCGCGCGACGATCGAATCGATTGCCTGGGAGGTCATCCCCGACCTCGCCGAGGCCATGATCAGGGCCGAGATCGAGCGCGTCAGACAGTCCACCCGCACCGATTGAGCCGGCTTTGACGACGCACCGGGGGCAGCGGCTCCCCGCTGATGCGGTTGTCGGCGACGGCACGGTCGGTGATCAAGCCGCGACCCGCGAGCGAGGAGCAGATGGCATTCGAGAGCACCTACCACCCCGATGAGGTCGAGCGCACCTGGCGCGAGCGCTGGGATGCGACGGGCGCTTTTCACGCCCCCGAACCGGCGACCGCCCGGCACTTTTCGATCGTGATCCCGCCGCCGAACGTCACCGGCGTTCTCCACATCGGTCACGCGCTCAACAGCACGCTCCAGGACATCCTCGTGCGCTGGCGGCGGATGCAGGGCCGCAGCGTGCTCTGGGTCCCGGGAACCGATCACGCGGGGATCGCCACCCAGAACGTGGTGGAGAAGCAATTGGCGGCCCAGGGGACGGACCGGCACGCGATCGGCCGCGAGGAGTTCGTCCGCCGGGTCTGGCTCTGGAAGGAGGAGTCGGGCGGGAAAATCCTCAACCAGTTGCAGCGTCTCGGCTGCTCCTGCGACTGGGAGCGGCAGCGCTTCACCCTCGACGAGGGGCTCTCGCGCGCCGTGCGCCAGGTGTTCATCTCGCTCCACGCCGAGGGTTTGATCTACCGCGCCGAGCGCATCACCAACTGGTGCCCGCGCTGCCACACCGCTCTCTCCGATCTCGAGGTCGAGAACGAGAGCACCCCCGGACATCTCTTCCACATCCGCTATCCGTTCGCGGAAGGGGAGGGCGGCATCGTGGTCGCGACGACGCGGCCCGAGACGATCCCCGGGGACACGGCGGTTGCCGTCCACCCCGAAGATCCCCGCTTCCGCGATTTCATCGGGCGGCAGCTCGTGCTCCCGGTCGACCCCGCGCGGCGGATTCCCGTCGTCGCCGACACCGCGGTCGACCCGGCCTTCGGCACCGGCGCCCTCAAGATCACCCCGGCCCACGACGCGAACGACTTTGAAACCGGACAGCGTCACGGTCTCGCGGCGCCGAAGATCATGGACGACTCGGCGCGCCTGACCGGGGATGTCGGTCGCTACGCGGGGCTGGAGCGTTTCGCGGCCCGCAAGGCGATCCTCGCCGATCTGGAGGAGCGCGGCCTGCTCGTCCGGCGCGAGGAATACGCCGTGCCGCTCGGGCACTGCTACCGCTGTCACAGCGTGGTCGAACCCGCCCTCTCGCCGCAGTGGTTCGTGCGCGCAAGACCGCTCGCCGAACCGGCCATGGCCGCGGTGCGCGAGAAGCGGACGCGGATCATCCCGGAGCACTGGGAGCGCACGTATTTCGAGTGGATGGAGAACATCCGCGACTGGTGCATTTCCCGCCAGATCTGGTGGGGACATCAGATCCCGGCCTGGTACTGCCGCGACTGCAACGGCGACCGGGTGAGCGAGGAGCCGGTACCCGCCACGGCTCCCGGCGCCGCTGCGGAAAAAACGCTGCGCATCGCGGTCGACGCCCTGCCGATCGTCAGCCAGGAACCTCCCGAGCGCTGCCCGGCCTGCGGCGGCGTCAACCTCGTGCGCGACCCCGACGTTCTCGACACCTGGTTCTCCTCGGCGCTCTGGCCCTTCTCGACGCTCGGGTGGCCGGATCGCACGCAATTGCTGGAGTCCTACTATCCGACCTCGGTGCTCGTGACGAGTTTCGACATCCTCTTTTTCTGGGTCGCCCGCATGATGATGATGGGTCTCAAGTTCATGGGCGAAGTCCCGTTCCGCGACGTCTACATCCACGCCCTCGTGCGCGACGCCGACGGTCACAAGATGTCCAAGTCGCGCGGCAACGTCATCGACCCGCTCGGGATGATGGAGCGCTACGGAACCGACGCCTGCCGTTTCACGCTGACGGCGCTCGCCGCCCAGGGGCGCGACATCAAGCTCGCCGAAGAGAGGATCGCCGGCTACCGCAACTTCGTGACCAAGCTCTGGAACGCCTCGCGCCTGGTGTCGATGAACCTCGAGGGCCACGGCGTCCCCCCCGCACCGGAGCAGCCGCTCGCGGCGATCGAGGACCGCTGGATCCTCTCCCGCCTCGACGGGCTCGTGGCCCGGGTGAACCGCGCGTTCGAGGAGTACCTCTACAACGAGGCGGCCTCCGCGCTCTACCAGTTCACCTGGCACGAGTTCTGCGACTGGTACCTTGAAATGGTCAAGCCGCGTCTGGGTGCCGCCGACGCTTCGGGCGAGGCCGCGCGGGGGACCGCGGTCACCGTGCTGCGGCGGCTGCTGGCCTTGATGCACCCGATCATGCCGTTCGTCACCGAGGAGATCGCCGACCGGCTTCCCGGCGGCGGGCGGCCCCTGGCGATCTCGCCGTATCCCGTCCCCGACGAGCGCTGGGCCGACGCCGACGCCGAGACCGAGATGGCGCTGGTCATCGAGACCGTCGCCGCCGTGCGCAACATCCGCGGCGAGATGAACATCAAGCCGAGCCTGGGCGTCGAACTCGTGCTCGAGGACGTCCCCGCCGCCGCCGCCGCCATGCTGGAGCGCGAAACAGTCATCATCCGTCGCCTGGCCAACGCCCGGGAGCTGCGGATCAACACCGCGCGCCGACCCCGGCGAGTCGGCGACCGCGGCCCTGTCGTTCGGCGTCCTGCGGGTCCCGCTGGTCGGCGTCGTCGACTTCGCGGCCGAGTTGCGCCGCCTGGACAAGGATCTCGCCAAGCTCGACACCGATGCCGCTTTCATCGAGAAGAAGCTCGAGCGCGAGGATTTCGTGCGCAACGCCCCGGCGGCGGTCGTCGCCAAGGACCGTCGCCGCCTCGATGAGCTGCGCGAAAAGCGTGCGCTCCTCGCCGCAAGCCGCGAACGCGTCGTCGGCATCATCGGCGGCCGCGGCTAGGGGGGCGCCGGGCCCATGTTCGATTACGCCTTCGGACGCGACCTGGACCGGCTGATCCGGATCTCCCTCGATGAGGACCTGCCCGCTCACGACATCACGACGCTCGCGCTGGGCATCGGCGAGCGCACGGCCGCGGCGGCGCTTCTGGCCAAGCAGCCCTGCACGATCAGCGGCCTTGCGGTCGCGCAGCGGGTTTTCGCGATTGTCGACCCGGCTGTCCGGTTCGAGAGTCGCCGCCGCGACGGCGAGACGGTCCCCGCCGGCACCGAACTCGCCGTGGTCACCGGTCGGGCGGATTCGCTGCTGGCCGCGGAGCGCACGGCGCTCAATCTTCTCCAGCGTCTGGCGGGTATCGCCACCGCCACGCGGCAGCTGGTCGACCTGGTCGCGGAACTGCCGTGCATCGTGCTCGACACCCGCAAGACGACGCCCGGCTGGCGCCTGCTGGAAAAGGCCGCCGTGCGCGACGGCGGCGGCACGAATCACCGGTTCAGCCTCTCGGACGGTGTCCTGATCAAGGACAACCACGTTCGACTCGCCGGCGGCGTGCACGCCGCCGTCGCCGCCGTCCGTGCGCGAACGCTGCCGGGAACCCGTGTCGAGGTCGAGGCGGGAACGCTCGAGGAGGTCGAGGCGGCGCTCGCCGCCGGGGCGGATGTCGTGCTTCTGGACAACGCCGACGCGGCACGCGCCCGGGAGGCGGCGCGGCTGACCGCCGGCCGTGCGATCCTCGAACTCTCGGGAGGCATCACCGCCGCGAATGCGCGCGCGATGGCCGAAAGCGGCGCGGATTGCCTCTCCTCCGGGGCGCTGACGCACTCGGCCCCCGCCATCGACATCAGCCTGGAGTTCCGCTAGCCATGCTGCTGTGTCTGGACGTCGGCAACACCAACATCCACCTCGGGGTCTACCGCGGGGCCGAGTTGCTCGCCCACTGGGACATCTCGAACAACCGCGACCGCACCGCCGACGAACTGGGGCTGCTGCTGGTCCAGCTCTTTGCCAGCCGCGGCTTCGAACCGACCTGCCTGCTGGGGGCGGCGGTCGCCTCCGTCGTGCCCATGGTGACCGGGACGATCGCCGCCGCGGTACAGCGCCGCTTCGGCGTGGAGCCCTTCGTCCTCGGGCCGGGAGCGAACACCGGGATCGCCGTGCGCTACGAAAATCCGCGGAGGTGGGCGCCGACCGGGTCGCGAACGCGGTCGGCGGCTTTGCCAAGTACGGCGGCCCGCTGATCGTCGTCGACTTCGGCACCGCGACGACCTTCGACGCCATCGCCGCCGACGGGGCCTACCTCGGCGGAGCGATCGCCCCCGGCCTGCGTATTTCGATCGAGGCCCTCTCGCAGCGCGCCGCCCGGCTGCCGAGGATCGACCTGGTCCGGCCCGTGAGCGCAATCGGGACGAACACCGCGGCGAGCATGCAAGCCGGGATCATCTTCGGCTACGCCGGCCTGGTCGAAGCGCTCGTCGCCCGCATCTCCCGCGAGATCGGCGGCTCCCCGCGCGTCGTTGCCACCGGCGGCCTCGCGGAGTTGATCGTGCGCGAGACCGGGGCGGTGCCGCTGGTCGACCAGCACCTCACGCTCGAGGGGCTGCGCTTGCTGTGGGCGCGCCACAACGCCGCTGGAGGGGCCCCGTTCAGCGACCTGCTAGAACTCCAGCGGGGAGAGGGTGACGCGGCCGCCGGCCTGTCGCACGATTTCGAGCGCCGTGAGCTTGCGAAAATACGCATCGATCTCCGGCAGCGAAAGCGGCAGGATCTGCGTCAATTCACGAAAGAGCTCGGCCGACGATACGCCATCGCGTCCGCCCTGGGGGTGCGCGAGGAGGGTCTGGAGCACGGCCGCCTCCACATCGCCCAGACGCGGTTCCGCCGACAGAGCGGCGAGGCGTGCCCGGGCGGAGCTCAGGTTTTTGGCGGCCTCCCGCACCAGCCGGACCGCCAGCGCCGGGCTGTTGGTGAACACGGTGTCCAGGGCCTGTGCGTCAAATGTCAGGTAGCGGCTGACCACCCGCGCCCGGACGCTCGCCGGCGTGGGGCGCTGGTGATTCAGCCGGCGCAACCCGAGGAATTCCCCGGGTTTGAGGGCAATGCCCCCCGACCAGCCCCGCGCATTCGCGGGGGTCACTTCGATTTCGCCGTCGACCAGATAGACGACCTGGGAAGAATCAGCGCCGGCGGACGATGAATTCCTCCCCGGCGGCGGCTTCGCGGCCGAAGGAGCGATACAGTCTCTCGATCGAAGAACGCAGGGGCAGGCGGATCTGGTCGGAGTAATCCATGAGAATCTCGTCCAGCAGCAGGCTCTCGCCGCCGCCGGGCTCGCTGGTGAAGAAGAAACTCGGGTGCGTCGACCGCACGAAACTCTGATGCCACGCGGTAAATGCCGCCAGCCCGCAGAGACTCAGGCCCTCGTACTCCGTGGAGTAGCAGGCCGAGATGGCGCCCGACTCGTACTCCAGGAGGAGTTTCCCGGCAGGGGTGACGCAGTCGAGGATTCCCGAGAACGCGCGGGCGCGAAGATCCATCGAGGATGCGCAAGGGATCGCACCCGGTGGCGACCGATCCCGAACAGAGCAGGCGTCGGCCGTGCGAGCAGGCGCAGGCGACGGAGCAGCTGCGGCGGGAGCTCGAAGATCGTCATGCGGCCCGGCTTGATCTGGCACTTGCCCCAGATCTCGCGATACTTTTTCGTCGAGATGATTCTCCGGCCGATCTTCTCGATGACCCTGAGAAACTCCCCGCCGACGCAGATCACGACATCGATCGATTCCTGAAACTCGAGAACGACGTGGCCGGAGAAACCGGACGTCTTCGATCTCCTCGGTCAGGGAGGCGAGGTCCGCCGCCGAGCCTTCGTACCAGATGCGGCTCCCGGGAAACAGCATCACGCCACCCTTTCCATGCGCTGAAGATAGCACAGTGAAGCGTCCGACATCAAAACCCCGACGCGGGTCGCTTGACTCACCCTGGAGCCGATGCTACACTATCGGATGTCGTGTTGCGCGTGCGGCTTTCAATGACAGAGGACGGTCGAAAGGAGTCCCGATGAAGCGTTACGAGGTGGATCAGCTCCGGAACGTCGTCATGCTCGGCGGCAGCCGCGCGGGAAAGACCTCCCTCGCCGAGGCGTTGCTCTTTACCAACGGCGCCACGAGCAGGCTCGGTTCGGTCGACGAGGGCACCAGCGTCCTGGATTTCGATCCGGACGAAGTCGCCCGCAAGCTCACGCTCAACACCAGTCTCGCCAGCATCGAGACGCCGCAGGGGAAGATCAATCTTCTCGACACCCCGGGGTTTTCCGTGTTTCTCGGCGACAGCCGGGCGGCCTGCCGGGTCGCCGACGCCGCGCTGTTCGTCGTCAGCGCCGCCACCGGCATCAAGTTCGAGACCGAGGCGCTCTGGAAGGCCGCCGACGAGAACGGGTTGCCGCGCCTGATCGTGGTCACGAAGCTCGACCGCGAGCGCACGAGCCTGGCGAAGGTGCTCGGGGATGCCGAGACGTATCCTCGGCGTGCGTCCGATTCCGATCCAGGTGCCGATCGGCGCCGAGGGATCCCTGCGCGGCGTCGTGGACCTGCTCCTCGGCAAGGCGCGGTTCTTCAAGGACGACCTGAGCGGCCAGGAGACCCTCGGGGAGATCCCCGCGGAGATCGCGGCCGAGGTTGCGGCCGCCCGCGAGCGTCTCACCGAAGGGGTTGCCGAGAGCGACGACGGACTCCTGGAGAAGTACCTCGACGGCCAGCCCATCGGCGAGGATGAAATCCGCACGGCGCTCCGGGCCGGCGTGCTCGCCGGCAAAATCGTCCCGCTGCTCTTTGCGGTCCCGACAAGGAACTGGGGCACCGCGGCGATCGCCGAGTCGGTCTTTTCGCTGCTGCCCATCGCCGGCGCAGCGTCCGCCGGCGACCGGCACCAACCCGGCCGGCGGCGAGGAGTCGCGGGCGGCCGCAGGAGGACGCGCCGTTCTCGGCGCTGGTCTTCAAGACGCTGGTCGACGCCTACACCGGCAAGATCTCGCTCTTCCGCGTCTTCTCGGGGCGGCTCGCCGGCGACCAGATCTACAACGCCACGCGCGGGGCGCGCGAGCGGGCCGGTTCGCTCAACCAGGTGCTCGGCAAGACCCTCAAGTCCGTCCCCGAGGTCGGCCCGGGCGATTTCGCCGCCGTCGCGAAGCTCAAGGAGACCCACACCGGCGACACGCTGTGCGACGAGAAGCACCCGGTGGTCTTCCCGCCGATCGTCTTCCCGACCCCGGTGATCTCGATGGCGGTCGAGCCGAAAAGCAAGGGCGACGAGGACAAGCTCTCGACGGTGCTGCACCGCGTGACCGAGGCGGACATGATGATCCGCGTCGCGCGCGAGCCCCAGACCAAGGAACTGCTCATCTCGGCGATGGGCCAGCAGCACATCGACGTCGTCGTCGAGCGCATGAAGCGCCTCGGGCGTCGAGGTCCTGCTCAAGGAGCCGAAGGTCCCCTACCGCGAGACCGATCAGCAAGAGCTTCAGCACGATGTACCGGCACAAGAAGCAGACCGGCGGGGCCGGGCAGTTCGCCGAAGTGCACCTGCGGGTCGACCCCCTGGCGCGCGGGGCGGGCTTCGAGTACGCCTGGGAGGTCTTCGGCGGGGCGATCTCCACCTCCTTCAAGCCCTCGGTCGAGAAGGGGATCCTGTCGGCCCTGGAGCAGGGCGTCATCGCCGGCTATCCGGTGGTGGACGTCAAGGCGGCCGTCACCGACGGCAAGGAGCACCCCGTCGACTCCAAGGACATCGCCTTTCAGGTCGCCGGCCGCGAGGCCTTCAGGCTCGCCGTCCAGGGGGCCGGGGCGAAACTGCTCGAACCGATCATGTCGCTCGAAATCACTGATCCCGGAGGAATTCGTCGGCGACGTCATCGGCGACCTCAACTCGCGGCGCGGCCGGATCTCGGGCGTCGAGGGCGGCGGCGGGCGCCAGCGCGTGGCCGCCAAGGTGCCGCTGGCCGAAATCCTGCGCTACGCCACGGACCTGACCTCGATGACCGGCGGTCGCGGACAGTTCACCATGGTGCTCGATCACTACGAAGAGGTTCCGGCGCAGAACGCGGAGAAGATCATCGCCGCCTCGCGCAAGGAATCCGACGAAGAGAAGAAAGCCTAACAATCTTCTTGACTTCCGTGTCGCCGGTCGGCAGAATTTCCGCCGAAACGCCGGCCGCACCGGCGATCGGATGTTCGAGGAGGAGCGACCGGATGACGAAAGCCGACATCGTCAACTCGCTGTACGAGAAAATCGGGCTCTCCAAGAAGGAGACGGCCCACATCGTCGAGGTGGTGCTCGAGACGATCAAGGAGAATCTCGAGCAGGGCGAAAAGATCAAGCTGGCGGGATTCGGGAACTTCGTGGTGCGCCGCAAGGTGGCCCGCAAGGGCCGCAACCCGAAAACGGGCGAAGAGATCGAGATTTCGCGGCGCCGGGTCGTGACGTTCAGGCCGAGCCAGATCCTGCGCAAGGTCGCCAACCCCTGATCGCAGCGCCATGAAAACCGATGTTCCGATCCCGGACAAGATGTTTTTCCGCATCGGCGAGGTCTCCGAGATCACCGGCGTCAAGCCGTACGTGCTGCGCTACTGGGAGTCGGAATTCCGGCTCCTGCGGCCGAACAAGAACAAATCCGGACAGCGGGTCTACCGGCGTCGCGACGTCGAGACCGCCCTCGAGATCAAGGATCTGCTGCACCAGCGCAAGTTCACCATCGCCGGCGCCAAGAAGTGGCTGAACGGCGAGGGGAAGCCGCCGGTCGCCGAGCGTCAGATGGAGCTCGGTTTCGACGCCGCCGACCGCGAGGCCGCGATCCGGCGGATCCGCGAGGGTTTGGCTTCTCTGGAAAAGATGTTAGACTGATGCAGTCGGGGCGTAGCGCAGCCTGGTAGCGTACCTGAATGGGGTTCAGGTGGTCGGAGGTTCAAATCCTCTCGCCCCGACCAGTTTCAACACATCCTTCCCGTCGCTTCCGGAATGCCGGCGCGTGAGTGATTTCGCCACGGCCCGGCGGCGCATGGTCGATGCCCAGCTGATCGCGCGCGGCGTGCGGGACCCGGAAGTCCTGCGCGCCCTGGGACGGGTGCCGCGGCACCTCTTCGTCGAGGAGGCCCTGCGCGATCGCGCCTACGGCGACGGCGCGCTGCCCATCGGCCACGACCAGACGATCTCCCAGCCGTTCATGGTCGCGACGATGACCGAGGCGCTGCAACTCCAGGGCGGCGAGAAGGTGCTGGAGATCGGCACCGGCTCGGGGTACCAGACCGCGGTCCTGGCCGAGATCGCCGAGCGGGTCTTCTCCGTGGAGCGCCTCGCGCCTCTCTATCGCCGGGCGCGGGCCCTGCTCGACCGTCTCGGCTATCACAACGTCGTGTTGCGGCACGGCGACGGCACCCTCGGCTGGCGCGACCACGCCCCGTACGACGCGATCGTCGTCACGGCGGGGGCGCCGCACGTGCCGCGCGAACTGCGCGATCAGCTGGCGATCGGCGGACGGCTGGTCATCCCGGTCGGCGAGCGCCGCCAGCAGAACCTGGTGCGCATCACCCGGGGCGCGAGGGAAGACAAGCGCGAGATGCTCGGCGGGTGCGTCTTCGTCGATCTCATCGGCAGCGACGGCTGGGCGCAGTGACGGCCGCTGTACTGGAGCTCGCACGGCAGGCCCCCTTGATCCCCTTTGGCCACGGGGGACATCGCCTGATGCGCATCGCCGTGTTTCGACAAAGGGGCCACCTGCGGCGAGTTTCACGCTACAATCAGCGATCATGGCTGACACCGTCGCCGCAGAGTGAGTCGCGCGAGCGGGTGCTCGTCGTCGACGACGACGACGACATCCGCGAACTGCTGACGCTGACCCTGCGGCACGAGGGCTGGGCGGTGACCGCGGCGCGCTCCGCAGCCGAGGCCCTCGACGCCCAGCGCCAGCACGGCCCGGCCGTCGCGCTCGATCGATTTCCAGCTCCCGGACATGAACGGGCTCGAGCTGATCCAGCTCGCCCGCGCCGCGGACCCGGATCTCGCCTGCATCGTCGTCACCGGTCAGGGCAGCGAGCACGTCGCCGTCGAAATCATGAAGGCCGGGGCGCTGGACTATATCGTCAAGCCCTTCGAGCCGCGGAAGATCGCCGACGGTGGTGCGCCAGGCGATCGAGGATCGCCGTTTCCGTTCCAGCCGCCTGTACCGCGTCATCACGCGGGACCTCGCCGCGAAGAACGCCCTGCTCGAGAAACGGATGGAACAGCTCAACCGCCGGATGTCGGAGACGAGCACCCTCTACGAGGCTGCCGGCATTCTGACCTCCCAGCTCGCCCTGGGCGATGTCCTGGCAACCGTCTTGCGGCTGGCCGGCGAGCTCTTCCAGTCGCCGGCCTCCTCCGTGCGCCTCCTCGACGAATCGGGGGAGCAGCTGGAGACTCGCGGCGCACGCCGGGCTCGGCGAGGAGTACTGCCGGCGCGGCCCCGTGCCGCTCGGGTCGTCGGCTGCCGGACGCGCGGCCCTGACCTGCGAACCGGTGCACATCGTCGACGCCAGCCGGGACGACGTCTACCTCAAGGGTGAACTGTTGTCCCACGAGGGTTTGAGCTCCCTGCTCTGCCTGCCGCTGATCGTCCGCGGCCGCTGCATCGGCGTCATGACCCTGTACCACCGCCGGCCGCGCGTCTACGAACCCGAGGAGTTGCGCTTCCTCTCGACCTTCGCCGGCACGGTCTCCATCGCCGTGGACAATGCCCGGCTCTACGGCGAGCAGACCCGCCTGGCCCTCACCGACGGACTCACGGGCCTGTTCAACCACAAGCATTTTCACGAGACGCTGGCCGCGGAGGTCAACCGCGCCCGCCGCTACGGCCACCCGATCTCGCTCATGCTCGTGGACATCGACCGCTTCAAAGCCTACAACGACGCCTGGGGTCACCAGGCGGGGGATGCGTTGTTGCGGACCCTCGCCGGGATCTTGAAGGCGGCGGCGCGCGAGAACGATCTGGTTGCCCGCTACGGCGGCGAGGAGTTCGCCTTCGTGCTGCCGCAGACCGACAAGCGGCAGGCGACGGCTTTTGCAAAAAGACTGTGCCGCACGGTGGAGCGGCAGCGCTGCGAGGGCGAGGAGATTCTCCCGGGAGGACGCCTGACGGTCAGCATCGGCGTCGCCGCGTACCCCGAGGACGTCCTGCAGGCCACCGACCTGGTCGGGCGGGCGGACCAGGCGCTGTACCGGGCCAAGCACCTGGGACGCAATCAGGTGCAGTCCTGGCAGGCCCCTCTCGAGCAGGTCGCCGAAAAGCACGCCTGAGACGTCATTGCGGTTGAATATTTCGTCGAGTTGCGCCATAATGCTTCACCGTTCACCGTGTGGAGTTGGCAGGAGCAGTCGGGACGTAGCGCAGTCTGGTAGCGCACTGGTTTCGGGAACCAGGGGTCGGAGGTTCAAATCCTCTCGTCCCGACCATTTTGACAACCTGGGGGAGCGGCATGACCGAGCAAGCTCAAGCGCCTGATCCGTGACATCCCCGATTTCCCCAAGCCGGGAATCAACTTCAAGGACCTGACGCCGATGCTCCGCGACCCGGCGGGCTTCGGCAGGGCGGTCGACCTGCTGGCCTCGCGCTACGTCGGGAAGAAGATCGACGTCGTGGTCGGCGTCGAGGCGCGCGGGTTCATCATCGGCGCGGCTCTGGCCTATCGGCTCGGCGCCGGCGTCATCCTGATCCGCAAGCCGGGGAAACTCCCCTACAAGACGCACCGCACGATCTACGAGCTCGAGTACGGCACGGACACCCTCGAGATTCACCAGGACTCGATCACCCAGGGTCAGCGCGTGGTCATCGCCGACGACCTGCTCGCGACCGGCGGCACCATGAACGCCGCGGTCAAGCTGGTCGAGCAGCAGGGCGGCTCGATCGTCGAGTGCGCCTTCCTCGTGGAACTGCTCTTCCTCAACGGCCGGGAAAAGCTCGGGCACCCGGTCTTCTCCCTGATCCAGTTCTAGACCGCCCCCGTACGCGCAGGTGGCGATAGAGCGGCAGATTCGCCAATCTGTAGGCGACGCGTGTATCGAGTCACGACCAGGCGCGGACCAAGAGCGGCCGGGCTGTGGCAGCATCGAGGACGGCACGAGGAGCGCACGCAGTCGGAGGCCGATTCCGCGCGCCGTCACGACTGTTCCCCGTAGCTCAGGTGGATAGAGCGGCAGATTCCTAATCTGTAGGCCGCGTGTTCGAGTCCCGCCGGGGGCACCAGCGCGCTGGAATGGCGGCACAGGGAGAGAGCGATGATCGATCTGCACACGCACACGCTGTTTTCCGACGGCGAGCTGGTTCCCGCCGAGCTGGCGCGCCGCGCGGACAGGCTCGGCTACCGCTGGCTGGCGATCACCGACCACGTCGACGGCTCGACGCTCGAGCACGCCATCCGCGGGGCCGTCGCCGCCGCCGCCGAGCTCGCGCGGTACTGGAAGATCCGCGTCCTCCCCGGCGCCGAGCTGACGCACAACCCGCCGGAGCTGCTCCCGGAGCTGATCCGCGAGGCCCGGCGCATGGGCGCCAAGGTGGTCGTCGTTCACGGCGAGACCATCGTCGAGCCGGTCCCGGAGGGGACGAACGCCATGGCGATCGCCGGCGGCTGCGACATCCTCGCGCACCCGGGGCTGATCTCGGCGAAGGATGCGCGCCAGGCCGCCAAGCGGGGCGTGACGCTCGAGATTTCGGCGCGACGCGGACACTGTCTCACCAACGGCCACGTCGTCGCGGCTGCCCTCGCGGCCGGGCGCGAACCTGACGGTCAACAGCGACGCCCACAGCCCGGGCGACCTGATCGCGCGGGAAACCGCGGCGCAGGGTCGCACGCGGCGCCGGGCTGGCGGAACGGGCGGTTGCGGGGATGTTCCGCGAGGCGGAGCGCCTCGCGATCAGGCTCGCGGCGCGAACATAAACCGGCACGAGGGAGACACGACAAGCAATGTCACAAGTGAAGATCTCACGCAAGAAACTCCTCCAGGAGCCCGACGAATTCCTCAGCGGATCGCAGCGGGTCTGGCTCTGGGTGCACCAGAACAAGGACAAAGCCCTGATGATCGCCGGCGGCATCGTCGCGGTCGTCCTGCTGGCGGTCGGTGTCAAGGCCTACATCGAGCGGTCGAACGCACAGCGCTCGGACGCGGTTGCCGCGGCCGTCGCCCGCTACACCCAGGCCCCGGGCGGCGCGATTCCCGCCGATCTGCAGCAGGAGCTGGCCACGCTCGCCGACCGCTACGCCGGTTCGCCCGAGGGCGCCGTTGCGCGGTATCTTCCAGGCCGGGGCGCTGGCGGCCGCCGGCGAGACCGAGAAGGCGCGACAGATCTACGCCACGCTCTCGGCTCCCGGCGCCCAGCAGGACGAGCTCGCGCTGCTGGCACGGCAGGCGCTGGCCTATCTCGATCTGGCCGGCGGGTCCGTCGATGCCGCGCTGACGGCATTCCAGGACCTGCTCAAGACGCAGGGCGTGGCCGTGGCCCGGGCGCAGATCATGCTGGAGATCGCGGCGATCCACGAGAAGCAGGGCCGCGCGGCGGATGCCCGCCGCGTCTACCAGGACATTGTCGCCGAGCATCCGGACGGGTCGTGGGTCGCCGCGGCCAAGGACCGGCTGCGCTTGCTGGCCGAATCGGAGCCCGTCCGCCTCGTGACGCCCCGCCGCGCTGCTCTCCGGCAACGAGGCGATCGCCCGCGGGGCCTGGGAGGCCGGGGTCGATTTCGCCACCGGCTATCCCGGCACGCCGAGCACCGAGATCCTCGAGGTGCTCGCGACGCTGCCCGGCCCGCGCTGCCAGTGGTCGGTCAACGAGAAGGTCGCGCTCGAAGTCGGCGCCGGCGCGTCGTGGTCCGGCGCCCGCGTGCTGGTCACGATGAAGCACGTCGGCGTCAACGTCGCCGCCGACCCGCTGTTCACCCTCTCCTACACCGGGGTGCGCGGCGGGCTGGTTCTCGTCTCCGCCGACGACCCCAAGCTGTTTTCCAGCCAGAACGAGCAGGACAACCGCCACTACGCCCGCTTCGCCAAGGTGCCGATGCTCGAGCCGGCCGACAGCCAGGAGGCGCGCGATTACACGATGCGCGCCTTCGCCCTGAGCGAAGAGTTCGACACGCCCGTGATGCTGCGCAGCGTGACCCGGCTCTCGCACGCCAAGGGGCGGGTGAGCTTCGGCGAGCGCGGCGTCTCGCCGGTGGAGAAGCGCTTCAAGCGCGAGCTGGAGAAGCTGGTGATGGTCCCGGAATTCGGCCGGCGGCGCCACCGCATCGTCGAGGAGCGGACCCTGCGTCTCGCCGCACTCGCCGAGACGACCGACCTGAACCGCGAGATCGACGGCGAGAGCGGGGAGCCCGGGATCATCGCCGCCGGCATCGCCTACCAGTACGCGCGCGAGGCTTTTCCGCGGGCCTCGTTTCTCAAGATCGGCATGACCTGGCCGCTGCCGCGCAAGCGGATCGAGGACTTCGCCGCCCGCCACGAGCGCGTCATCGTCGTCGAGGAACTCGACCCGTTCATCGAGGAGCAGGTCCGCGCCTGGGGGATCGCCGTCGAGGGCGTCGCGGCGCGCTCCCTGGTCGGCGAGCTGAACCCGACGCTCGTCGCCGAGGCCTGGGGCGGCGGGGCGCCCCCGGTTGTCGCCGCCTGCCCGACCGATCTTCCCGGACGCCCCCCCGTGCTCTGCCCGGGCTGTCCGCACCGCGGGATCTTCTCGCTGCTCAAGACCCGCCGGGTCTTCGTCGCCGGCGACATCGGCTGCTACACGCTCGCGGCGCTGCCGCCGCTCGCCGCGCTCGACACCTGCCTCTGCATGGGGGCGAGCCTCGGGGTGGCCCACGGCATCGAGCGCGGGCTGCCGCCCGCCGAGCGCCGCCAGGTCGTCGCGGTCATCGGCGACGGGACCTTTTTCCACTCCGGGCTCACGCCGCTGGTCGATCTCGTCTACAACAACGCGCACACCCTGACGATCGTCCTCGACAACCGGACCACGGCGATGACCGGGCGGCAGGAGCACCCCGGGAGCGGCCGGACGCTCGCCGGCGAGCCGAGCGCCGAGGTCTCCATCGCGGCGATCGCCCGCGCCATGGGCATCCCCGAAGTCGTCCAGACCGACGCCTACGACCTGCCGCGCCTCGGCGCGGAGCTCGACCGCCTGCTGGCGACCCCGGGTCCGGCGCTGCTGGTGAACCGCGGGCCCTGCGTGCTGCTGACGCGCAAGCCGCACGGCCCGGTGCTCGCGGTCGACCCCGCGAAGTGCGACGGGTGCCGCCGCTGCCTCGTGGTGGCCTGCCCGGCGCTCGCGCTCGACGGGATCGGGCAAGGAGGCGCGGGCCGTCGTCGACGCGGCGCTCTGCACCGGCTGCCGCTTCTGCGCCGCGCACTGCGACCGCGACGCGTTCTCGCCCCGGTCGGGGGGCGCGTGATGAGCGCCGTGACCAATGTCCTCCTCGCCGGCGTCGGCGGCCAGGGCGTGCTCCTCGGCAGCGAGGTTCTCGCCGAGGTCGCGGCCCTCGCCGGCTGCGAGGTGAAGAAGAGCGAAGTCCACGGGATGGCCCAGCGCGGCGGCAGCGTCGTCTCGCACCTGCGCTTCGGGGCCGAGGTCTTCTCCCCGCTCATCTCGCGCGGCGCGGCCGACTACCTGGTCTCCTTCGAGCGGCTCGAGACGCTGCGCTACCTGGACTTTCTCCACGCGGGTTCCGTGGTGCTCGTGAACAACCAGCAGATCGTCCCGCTGCCGGTGGCCGTCGGCAAAGCCGTGTATCCCGCCGACATCGAGGCCCGCCTGCTGGCAACGGGGGTGCGGATCTGCTTTGTCGAGGGGCACGCCATCGCGCTCGCGGCCGGAAACGCCAAGGCGGTGAACGCCGTCATCCTCGGGGCGCTCTCGTCGATCATGTCGTTCGCGCCGGCGCTCTGGGAAGAGGCGCTGCGGCACCAGCTCCCCGCGCGCCTCCTCGACCTCAACCTGCGCGCGTTCGCCCTCGGGCGCCGGACGCAGGAGACGCCCCCGGTCCGTTGACACCCCGGGAGGCGTTACCGCTAGAATTCAAGCGACTGGCTAAGGTATCGGAGGTCAAGAGCATGCAGGCAACGCACCCCCACGACACGCTCCCGCGGCCGGAGCTCGAGCGGCTGCAGCTCGAGCGGTTGCGCGCCACGATCCGCCGCGTGACCGAATCCGTGCCGTTCTACCGCGAGAAGTTGCGCGCCGCGGGGATCGCCGCCGACGACATCCGCAGCCTCGAGGACGTGCGCCGGCTGCCGTTCACCACGAAGCAGGACCTGCGCGACCACTACCCGTTCGGCCTCTTCGCCGTGCCGCTGGCCGACGTTGCGCGCATCCACGCCTCCTCGGGCACGACCGGCAAGATGACCGTGGTCGGCTACACGCTGCGCGACATCGAGACCTGGGCCGAGATCTGCGCCCGCTCGCTGCACGTGCGCCGGCGTCCAGCGCGGCGACATCGTCCACAACGCCTACGGCTACGGCCTGTTCACCGGCGGGCTCGGCGTGCACTACGGCGCCGAGAAGCTCGGCACGACGGTCATCCCGATCTCGGGCGGCAACACCAAGCGCCAGATCATGATCCTCCAGGACTTCGGCGCGACCGTGCTCACCTGCACGCCGTCGTACGCGCTGAACCTGGCCGAAACGATGCGGGAGCTCGGCGTCGACCCGGCCTCCCTGAAGCTGCGCGTCGGCATCTTCGGCGCCGAGCCCTGGTCGGAGGCGATGCGCGGCGAGATCGAGAAGCAGCTGAACCTGGTCGCGCTGGACATCTACGGTCTCTCCGAGGTCATGGGGCCCGGCGTGGCCATGGAGTGCCTGGCGAAGAACGGGCCGCACGTCTTCGAGGACCACTTCATCGCCGAGATCGTCGACCCGGACTCCGGCGAGCCGCTCGCCCCCGGGCGAGCGCGGCGAGCTGGTCTTCACCTCGCTCACCAAGGAGGCCTTCCCGGTCATCCGCTACCGCACGCGGGACATCACCGCGCTCGACACCGCCGCCTGCAGCTGCGGGCGCACGCTGGCGCGCATGGTGCGCGTCACCGGCCGCACCGACGACATGCTGATCATCCGCGGCGTGAACGTCTTCCCCTCGCAGATCGAGAGCGTCCTCGTCGGCCTGCCCGGGGTCGAGCCGCACTACCAGCTCATCGTCGACCGCGTCGGCCAGATGGACACCCTCGAGGTCCAGGTCGAGATGACCGAGGGGATCTTCAGCGACGAGGTCAAGAAGCTCGAGGCGCTCGCCCGGCGCATCGAGAACGACATCAAGGACTACTTCGGCGTCACCGCCAAGGTCAAGCTGGTGGAACCCAAGTCGATCCAGCGCAGCGAGGGCAAGGCCCAGCGCGTGATCGACCGAGCGAACGCTGAGCGGCTAGGACGGTGGGGACGGATGTCACTCTGTCCCGGAGGGAGGGAGCGATGAAGGTCGAACAGATTTCCGTGTTCCTCGAGAACAAGTCCGGGCGCCTCTCGGAGGTGACCCGCATCCTCGGCGACGGGGGGATCAACCTGCGCGCCCTGACGCTGGCCGACACGACCGACTTCGGCATCCTGCGGCTGATCGTCAACGACAACAAGCGCGCCGTGGAACTGCTCAAGGCCGGCGGCTTCACCGTCGGCACCACCGAGGTCGTCGCCGTCGAGATTCCCGACCGCCCGCGCGGGCTGGCGGACATCCTCGACCTGCTCGGCGCCGCGGGGATCAACGTCGAGTACATGTACGCCTTCGTCGAGCGGCGCACCGACAACGCCGTGGTCATCTTCCGCTTCGACGAGGCCGAGAAGGCGATTGCGACGCTCCAGAAGGCCGGGGTTTCGATCCTCCCCGGCGAGAAGGTCTACGCGCTCTAGCAGGGCCGCCGGGGCACCGCCGGCGAATGGCGCCGCGGGAACAACCCCGGGGAATCGTGGCAGGAGGGAACGATGCGAATGATCCGTAAAGTGTCGATTCTTACCGTGTGCGCTGCGCTGCTCGCGGCTCTGCCCGCCGCGGCGGCGGAGACGATCAAGATCGGTGCGATTCTCGCCGTGACCGGCCCGGCGTCGTTCCTCGGCGCGCCCGAGGCCAAGACCCTCGAGATGCTCGCCGCCGAGCTCAACGCCGAAGGGCGGCATCAACGGGATGAAAGTCGAGCTGATGATCAAGGACTCGAGCGCCAACCCCGAGAAGGCGGTCTCGCTTCGCCAAGCAGCTGGTCGAGGAGGAGAAGGTCTTCGCGATCATCGGCCCCTCGACCAGCGGCGAGTCGATGAAGATCAAGCAGTACATGGAGGAGAACGCGACGCTGCTGCTCTCCTGCGCCGCCGCCGAGGCGATCGCGACGCCGGTCGTGAAGTGGGTCTTCAAGACGCCCCAGAAGGACGCCAACGCGGTGCGCTGGATCTTCACCGACCTCAAGAAGAAGGGCATGACGCAAGATCGGCGTGCTCGTCGAGCAACACCGGCTTCGGCAAGGCCGGCAAGGAGCAGCTCGAGAAGCTCGCGCCCGAGTTCGGCATCGAGATCGTGATCGCCGAGAGTCTACGACAAGGACGCGGTCGACCTGGACGCCGAGGTCACCAAGCTCAAGGCCAAGGACGTCCAGGCGGTCGTCAACTGGTCGATCGTGCCGGCGCAGTCCATGGTGCCGGTGAGCATGCGCAAGATGGGCTGGACGGTGCCGCTCTTCCAGAGCCACGGCTTCGGCAACATCAAGTACGTCGAGGCCGCCGGCGCCGCCGCCGAGGGGATCCTCTTCCCGGCCGGCCGCCTGCTCGTCGCCGACGTCCTGCCCGACACGCAACCGCAGAAGGCGCTGCTGCTCAAGTACAAGAAGGACTACGAGGCGGTCACGCAGGAGGAGGCGAGCACCTTCGGCGGGCACGCCTACGACGCCTTCACGCTGCTCGTCAAGGCGATCGAGAACGGCGGCCCCGACAAGGAGAAGGTCCGCGCGGCCCTCGAGAACCTCAAGGGTTTCGTCGGCACCGCCGGCGTCTTCAACTTCTCCGCCGAGGACCACAACGGCCTCGGCATGGACGCCTTCGAGATGCTGACCGTCAAGGACGGCAAGTTCGTGCTCGCCCAGTAGAGACTCCCTATCTGCCGGGACGCCCGGGGCCGCACGCTGCGGCCCCGGGCCGGGCGATTCCCATGACGCAGCGACATCTTCCTGCAGTTCTGCGTTGCCGGGGTGACCTACGGCATCATCTACGGCGTCGTGGCCATCGGCTTCACGATCATCTACAACACCACCGGCATCATCAACTTCGCCCAGGGCGAGTTCCTGATGATCGGCGGGCATGACCGCGGTCACCCTGCAGCGGTATGCTGCCGCTGCCGCTGGCGATCCTCGGCGCCGTGGCGATCACGATGCTCGTCGGCGCCGCCATCGAGGTGCTCTTCATCCGCTGGCTGAACCGCCCGTCCGTGCTGCGCATGATCATCATCACCATCGGCGTCTCGATCGTCATCCGCGAAATCGCCCTGCACATCTGGGACGAGAAGTCGCACGCGCTGCCGCACTTCACCGGCGACTCGGTGAGCGCCCTCACGGTGGCCGGCGCGAAGATCTCCCCGCAGGTGCTCTGGGTCATCGGCGTCTGCGGCGCGATGGTGCTGCTCCTCGGCCTCTTCTTCCGCGCCACCCCGCTCGGGCGGCAGATGCGCGCCTGCGCCTCCAACCGCGACGCGGCGCGGCTCTGCGGCATCAACACCCGCAACATGGTCACCCTCTCCTTCGTGCTCAGCGCCGGGATGGGCGCGCTCGCCGGCTGCGTGGTCTCGCCGATCACCTACGTGCAGTACGACAGCGGCACCGGACTCGCGATCAAGGGGTTCACGGCGGCGATCCTCGGCGGCCTCGGGAGCACGGCCGGGGCGGCGGCCGGGGGGCTGGTCCTCGGTCTGCTCGAATCCTTCGGCGTCTGGTTTCTGCCGGCGGCCTACAAGGACGCGGTGGCGATCGCCGTGATGCTCGGGGTGCTCTTCCTGCGCCCGAGCGGCATCTTCGGCAGCGCCGAGGCGGCCCGCCTGCGGGAGTACTAGCGTGGCGGCGCGGGTGCGGGGGGCCGGCTTCACGGCCGGGCTGGCGGTCGCGGTCGTCGCGGTCCAGGTCGCGGCCAGCGCCGCCGACAAGACCTATTACCTGACCCAGTTGACCATGTCCGCGTACGCGATGCTCGTCGTCCTCGGGCTCGCGATGCTCATGGGGTACGCCGGCCAGGCCTCGCTGGGGCAGGCCGGGTTCTTCGCCATCGGCGGCTACGTCGCGGCGTTCCTCACGACCTTCGACCTCGCGCCGCACCGGGACGCGCTCGCGGTCGTCGTCCTGGAGCGGGCGCACCTGCTGATGACGCGCCCCGACGGCAGCGGCGGGAGCCTGACCCACGTCCACCCCTGGGCCGCGGCGCTGTTCGCCATCGGGCTCGCGGCCGCGATCGCCTGGCTGGTCGCCGGGCCGGTCTTCCGGCTGCGGGGTCACTACCTGGCGATGGCGACCCTCGGCTTCGGCATCATCGTCTACCGGATCTTTCTCGGCAGCTCGCTCTTCGGCTCCGCCGACGGCATCTCCGACGTGCCGGCGCTGACGCTGCTGCCCGGCTTCTCGATCACCGGTCGCGTCGCCTCCCGGGTCTCGAACTACTACGCCGCCTGGGTCCTGGTCCTGCTGACGCTCTGGATGCTCACCAACCTGATCGGCTCGCGGGTCGGACGGGCGCTGCGGGCGATCCACGGCTCGGAGAACGCCGCGGCCGCGGTCGGCATCCGCATCGCGCGCTTCAAGACGCAGGTCTTCGTCCTCGCGGCGGCGCTGGCCGCGGTCGCCGGCGTGCTGCTCACGCACTACAACGGCGGGATCGGCCCGTCGGAGGCCTCGGTCATGAAGTCCGTGCGCTACGTCGCGATCGTCGCGGTCGGCGGCATGGCCAACCTGCGCGGCGCGCTCGTGATGGGGACGGTGCTGACCTTCCTCTCCCTGCGCGGCTACTTCGGCACCTTCGACGACCTGGTCTTCGGCGGCATCCTGCTGGCTGATCATGCTCTTCGCCCCCGAGGGGATCGTCGGCGGCGATCTGTGGCGGCGGCTGCAGTCGATCTTCTCCGGGGCGGCAGCGCGGTGACGATGCAACCGGTGCTTGAGGTCCGGGATCTCGGCCGGCGCTTCGGCGGCCTGCAGGCCGTCGCCGACCTCTCCTTCACGGTGCCGCCCGGGATCATCAAGGCCGTCATCGGGCCCAACGGCGCCGGCAAGACCACGCTGTTCAACCTGGTCTCGGGGTTCGCGCTCCCGGACACCGGGTCGGTGCGTTTCCGCGGCGAGGAGGTCCGCGGGCTCCCGACCCACGAACTCGCCGCCCGCGGGATGGCCCGGACCTTCCAGCAGATCCAGCTCGTCCCCGGCATGACGGTGCTCGAGAACGTGCTCACGGGCCGGCACCGGCACACCCGCACCGGTTTTCTCGCGGGCATGCTGCAGCTGCCGGGTACGGTGCGCGAGAGCCGCGCCGCGCGGGAGCGCTGCCTCGAGACGCTCGCGTTCCTCGGCCTCGCCGATCTCGCCGACGCCGAGGCCGTGAGCCTGGCCTACGGGCAGCAGCGCCGGGTCGAGCTGGCGCGCGCGCTGGTCTGCGAGCCGTCCCTGCTGCTGCTCGACGAGCCGGCGGCCGGCCTGAACATGCGCGAGACCGAGGACCTGGCCGGGACGATCGGCCGCATCAACGGCACCGGCCTGACCGTGCTGCTCGTCGAGCACGACATGGGGCTCGTCATGAACATCTCCCACGAGATCCTCGTCCTCGGCGCCGGCCGCTGGGTCGCCGAAGGGGAGCCGCGCGCGATCCAGCGCAACCCGGACGTGATCCGGATCTACCTGGGTGAGGAAGATGCTGAAAGTACGTAATCTCGAGGCCGGCTACGGCCCGCTGAAAGTCCTCAAGCAGGTCTCCCTGCACGTTTCGGCGGGGGAGATCGTGACGCTGATCGGCGCCAACGGCGCCGGCAAGAGCACGCTGCTGCGCGCGCTCTCCGGCCTGCTCGCGACCGCCGGCGGCGAGGTGCTGTTCAACGGCGCGTCGATCCGCGGTCTGCCCGCCGAGCGGGTCGTCGACCTCGGCATCGCCCTGGTGCCGGAGGGGCGGCAGGTCTTCGCGGCGATGTCGGTGCGCGAAAACCTCATGCTCGGCGGCTATGTCGCCGCGCGCCGGGGCCGGGACGGGCAGGGGACCCACCGGGCTTTCGAGCAGGTCTACGAACTCTTTCCCGTCCTGCGCGAGCGCACCGAGCAGCTCGCCGGCACCCTCTCGGGCGGCGAGCAGCAGATGCTCGCGATGGGCCGGGCGCTGATGACCGACCCGCGCCTGCTGATGATGGACGAGCCCTCGATGGGACTCGCGCCGCTGATCGTGCGCGACATCTTCCGCGCCATCGAGCGGCTGCGCGACGAGGGGCGGACGGTGCTCCTCGTCGAGCAGAACGCCCGCGCCGCGCTGCGCATCGCCGACCGCGGCTACGTCATCGAGACCGGGAAGCTCGTGCTCGAGGGCGAGGCCGACTTCCTGCTGAGCGACCGCGAAGTCCAGCGCGCCTATCTCGGCAAGGGGTATCGTGAGGTCTGGGAATGAGGAATAATGGAGGAGCGATGACGATCTGGGACCCCCGCAACGAGACCATGCCGCGCGAGGACCTCGACCAGCTGCAGCTCGAGCGGCTCCAGACCACGCTCAACCGCGTCCACCGCAGCGTCGCCTTCTACCACGGGCGCTTCGGGGAGCAGGGATTCGACCCCGGCGATTTCCGCTCGCTCGACGACCTGCGGCGGCTGCCCTTCACGACCCGGGCCGAACTCGCGCAGCACCACCCCTACGGCCTTTTTGCCGTGCCGCTGCGCGAGGTGGTGCGCCTGCACGCCGCGTCCACCGCGACCGGCGGCCGGCAGGTCGTCGTCGGGCACACCGCGCGCGACATCAGAACCTGGGGCGAGCTGGTGGCGCGGGTGCTGGTGGCCGGCGGCGTCACCCGGGACGACGTGGTGCAGATCGCCTTCGACTACGGGATTTTCCCCGACGGCTTCGGCTTTCACTATGGTGCCGAGCGCATCGGCGCGTCGGTCATCCCGACCTCGGCCGCGCGGATGGCGCACCAGCTCGAGATCATGCGCGACTACCGCAGCACGGTTCTGATCGCCCCCCCCTCGGTGGCGCGCTCCCTCGCCGACCACCTGGTGACCGAAAGCATCGACCCCAAGTCGCTCTTTCTGCGCGTCGGCGTCTTCAGCGCCGAGTCCTGGGGCGAGCCGCTGCGCCGCGATCTCGAGTCGCGCCTGACGATCCGGGCCGCCGACGCCTACGCGGTCGGCGAGGTCATGGGACCCGGCGTCGCCGGCGAGTGCGCCGCACGCGCCGGCCTGCACCTCCAGGAGGATCATTTTCTCGCCGAAATCGTCGACCCCGCCACCGGTGCCGTGCTCCCCCCGGGCGCCACGGGCGAGCTGGTGCTCACGACCCTGACCCGCGAGGCCTTCCCGCTCATTCGCTACCGCACCGGGGATCTCACCAGCCTCGACCCGACGGTCGTGCTCCTGCGGTCGAACGCTCGCCCGCATCGCCCGCATCGCGGGACGGACCGACGACATGATCAGCCTGCGCGGCGTGCATTTCTTCCCCGCGCAGGTCGCCGCGATCCTGACCGCGCTCGAGGGGGCTGCGCCCCGATTCGTCCTGGCGCTCCAGCGGGAGGCCGGGCAGGATCTTCTCGAGATCAGGGTCGAGGTCTCCGAGGGGATCTTCTTCGACGACATGCGCCGTCAGCGGCTGATGATCGAGGAGGTGACCCGCCGCGTCCAGGAGGAGCTCGGACTCGTCGCGCGCGTGAAGCTCGTCGATCCGCGGCTGACGACCCCCGGAGAACCGGCAATCCGGGTTGTCGATGAGCGCTGACCCTGCACTGAACCAGGCCGATCTGCGGCAGGGGAGGGGGACGTGAGCGCTCCGCTCGAGGTTGCCGTCCTCTGGCACATGCACCAGCCGGACTACCGCGACAAGCTCAAGGGACGCGCGGTGCTGCCCTGGGTCCGCCTGCACGCCGTCAAGGATTACTACCCGATGGCCGCGCTCGTCGACGAGTTTCCCGGGCTCCGGGTGACGTTCAACTACGTCCCGTCGCTGCTCGACCAGCTCGCGGACTACCTCGCCGGCCGCTCGCTCGACGAGCACCTCGTGCTCTCCACGGTGGCCGCCCGGGACCTGAACCGGGAAGGGCAGATCTTCCTGCTGCGCAACTTTTTCATGGCCAATCACAAAACCATGATCCGTCCGTTTCCGCGCTACCTCCAGCTCCTGGAAAAGCGCGGTCCTTCCGGTGAGCAGCGACACCTGGAATCCGCGCAGCGTGCCTACAGCGCCAAGGATTATCTCGACCTCCAGGTGCTTTTCAATCTCGCCTGGTTCGGCCCGTATTTTCTCAACACGGATCCGCTCTGTCGCGAACTGGCGGCCAAAGGCCAGGGCTTCACCGAAACCGAGAAGGGCGCCCTGCTCGAGCGCCAGCGCGAGATCGCCGGACAGGTCGTCCCGCTGTTGCGCCGCCTGGTCGCCGAGGGCCGCATCGAGATGTCCACGACGCCCTTCTACCACCCGATCCTGCCGCTGCTCATCGACAGCGATTGCGCCCGTGTGGCCATGCCTGACGTGATCTTGCCGCACCTGGCCTTCCGTCACCCCGAGGACGCCCTCGCACAGGTCAGCAAGGCGATCGCCTTCCACGAACAGGCGTTCGGCGAGCGACCGCAGGGGATCTGGCCCTCCGAGGGGAGCGTCAGCCCGGCGGTTCTCCAACTCTTCCAGGAGCAAGGGTTGCGCTGGACGGCGACGGATGAGAATGTTCTCTTTCGCTCGCTCGGGTTGCCGCTCAACCAGGAGTTTTACCGCTCCGGCAAGCGCGAGGAACTCCTCTATCAGCCCTACCGGACCGAGACCGGAACCACGGCGGTCTTCTTTCGAGACCACGTTCTCTCGGACCTCGTCGGCTTCTCCTACAGCCGCTGGGAGGCCCGCGACGCCGTCGGCGATTTCACGCACCGGCTCAAGGGTATTGCCGCGATTCCCCGGGGGCGACGGGAGGGGCGCGTCGTTCCCGTGATCCTCGACGGCGAGAATGCCTGGGAGTACTACCCCGACGGCGGCCTCGACTTCATCCGCGGCCTCTACCGGCGCCTCACCGAGGATTCCGGACTTCGCAGCACGACATTCCGCGACTATCTCGATCGGCACCCCGTCGAGTCGAAAGTGCACGAAATCTTCACCGGTTCCTGGATCAACAACAATTTCGCCATCTGGATCGGTCACCGCGAGGACAACCGGGCCTGGGATCTGCTCTCCGAGGCCCGCGAGGCGCTGGCGCGCGCCGACGCGGAGAAAACGGTGCCGGCTGACCGTCTCGCCGGGGCCTGGGAAGAGCTGTTCATGGCCGAGGGGAGCGACTGGTGCTGGTGGTACGGGGACGACCACACCTCGGGCAACGACGAGGTCTTCGACGAACTGTACCGGCAGCATCTGATGAACATCTACCACCTCATCGGGGAGAAGGTCCCCGAGGGACTCTTTACCAGCATCCTCGAGAACCTCGGCGGCGGCGGCCCGGAGCCCGAGGAGGTGACGTCGCTGATTTCACCGCGCATCGACGGGCGGGTCAGCAGTTACTTCGAATGGCTCGGGGCCACCTCCTACGAGATCCACCGCCGGGGTTCGACCATGCACCGGACCGACGTCCCGGTCTCGATGTTCTTCTATGGGATCAACATCGAGCACCTTTTCCTGCGCGTCGACTTCCGGATCGGCTACCACGACCCGGGCCTGGGCGACGACGCGGTGCTGATCCACGTCTCGAAGCCGAAGGCTCTCCGGATCGTCGTCCCGATGGGTATGTCGGGCCGCGGCTCCTTCATCATCGACGTGAAGACCGGACTGCGGCGTGATCTGCCCGACGGGACCGTCGTCATCTCGGAGATCCTCGAAGCCGGGATTCCCTGGCTCGAGCTCGGCGCCAACCTCGGCGACCGCGTGCAGTTCCACCTCTCGCTCGAAAAAGCCGAGAATGCGCTGGCGTCCTGGCCGATGTCCGGATCATTCTCGGTCGTCGTCCCGGACCAGGACTTCGAACGCCGCATGTGGTCCGTGTAGCCGGCCGCTGAAAAAGTCCCGACTGCGAGGTCTGTCTGCTGATTTTCTCTCCGAACACAACGTCCGATAAGATATATTATGTTAAATACACAGGAAGTTTATCAGCTGACGGCCAAGAATACGGCGAGCATTACAACAGGTTTCAACATGGTGTTGAAAATACGAATCAACATACTTACAATTGTAATGCATCAACAGTAATTATATGTATACTAACTATGTTGTATATTATAAAGTATTATATGATCTTATAACAAATCACCGATTGACTCTGAAATACTCGGATGAACGAATGAAAACCCTCGCATCTCTGCTGCCGTCATCCCCTTGTGGACAGCCAGCGCAATAATGTGGATCAGATCAGACGCATGAGGACCGACAATCGTTCCGCCGACGAGTCTGCCCGTCTCCCTTCTCGACGACGATCTTGAAGAACCCCTCCGTCGTGCGGTCGATCCGCGCCTTCACATTGTCCATGAGAGGCACGGAAGCCGTCGTGCAGACCAAGCCGGAACGTTCGGCGGCTTCCAGCGACAAACCGACAGCAGCAACCTCCGGCGTGGTGAATGTCGCCCAGGGTATGGAATGGTACGGGACCGGGGGAAACGGCTGTCCTGTCGCCGCGCGTCCGGCAAACTCGCCCATATAGGAAGCAGCGTGCGCCAGGAGCATCCTGCCGGTGACGTCTCCTGCCGCAAGGATGTGTGGCTGCGAGGTTCTCAGGTCATTGTCGACGACGATTCCGCCACGCCGGCTGAGTTCAAGTCCGGCAGCTTCGCAATCGAGATGTTGCGTCTCCAGGGTCCTGCCGATGCCAACCAATGCCTTTTCCGCCTCGACAACTTCTCCTGATCCGAGCATCACCGCGACGCTTGAGCCGCCGCCACGGATCTCTATACCCGCAACCGGATCTCCTGTGTGGACCACAACTCCCATTCGAGCGTAGATTTTTCGAAAGACCGTATCGACATCCGGATCTTCCGCGGGAAAAAGCCGGGAAGCAGCCTCAAGCAGGGTCACCCTGACCCCGAGCCTTGTGAATATGTGAGCAAATTCAGCACCAACCGCTCCGCTGCCAATAATGGCGATTGAGCTCGGCAATTGCTTCAGATCGAGCGCATCGTCGCTGGTGATGATTGAAACCCCGTCACACGGAGATCCGTGGATTTCCGCGGGCCGGGAACCTGTGGCGATAATGATCCGTTCGCCGGTGTAGATCGTGCGCTCTCCGCCGCGATCCAACACCTCAATTTCGTGTGGGGAGATAAAACGGGCGCTCCCCCGGGCAATCTCTATCCCCTTGGCGCGGCAGGTCGCCTCGATCGAACGGGAGAGCCCCTGAACCAGGGCGTTCTTGTGCGCCAGGACCCTGCCCCACTCACTGGCCGATATACCGCCCTGCCCGCCGTCTTTTGAAAAGGCGTCGCTCCTGGAGAGAAAGAACTTTGTCGGGATGCAGCCGCGGTTGGTGCAGGTGCCGCCGAATGCGTCGCGCTCGACAAGAAGGACGGACGCGAGGCCGGCGTCGATCGCGGCCAGCGCCGCGGCCGTCCCGGCCGGGCCGCCGCCGATGATGATACATTGCTTGAGCATGACTGTGCGTCGCCTCCCTGGACCATGGTGGATCGCGTCGACACTATGGTGCTCTTGTTGTTCAATATTTTCAAGGCGGTAGGTGTGCGAGAGCGACGAAAGACGATGAATGAATCCTGCGTCTCAGGGGTCCTGACGTATTCCCTTGTCACGCTCCACAAGTCCGCCGCTCATGATCAAGCGACAGGCTTGCTCCGTCGTGATGTCGGTGTCGAGGATCTGGCTCTCGTTCACCATGAAAAAATGCCCGGTGGCGATGTTCGGCGAGTTCGGCAGAAAGACGTGCAGGAGTTTCTCGGGAGGCCTGTCGCCGAAAGAGCGTTTCCCGCGCTCCGGTCACAAAGCCGATGCGGTAGAGACCCTCCCCGCCCGGATAGCGCATCAGCACCACCTTGTGATATTTGTTCTCGTCCACGACCACGAGTTGGCGGAGCATCTGCTGGACCGATCCGTAGATCCCGCGCACCACCGGGATGCGCCGGAGAAGCCTTTCGAGCTCGCGGACAAAGGAGCGCCCGATAAGGTTGGCGCCCATGATCCCGACGAACTGGATGACGATCAGCGTCAGGATCACCCCGAGGCCGGGGACCGGGAACGGCAACCACGACTCGGGGCGGTAGGCGACGGGGAGAATGGCCAGGACCCGATCCATCCACTTCACCAGGGACGCCAGGACGTACCAGGTCAACGAGAGCGGGACGATCACCAGCAGACCGGTGATGAAGTGGCGCTTGGTTCGCTCGCGCAGGTGACGGACCAGTTGCAGAATCCGACCGGCCATCATCCGCCCTCGATCCGTTCGATGTAGGAACCGCTGCGCGGCCGGACGCCGGTACGCGCCTCGATGAAGGCATCGAGAAGGCGCGCGACTTCGCGCTCGACGGCCGGGGTCGTCCGCAGGCGCCGTGCCTGTCCCTCGGGGAGTGAGAGCGCGCGCACCATGAAACCGTGGGCGCCGGGGGTGACGGGTATGGTCCGCTCGCCGCGGGAGGGCAGGCAGGCGCGGCAGACCACCCCGCCCCCCTCCGGGGACAGCAGCACCCCGGTTCCCGCCGAAACTCCGGTGCGGCAGCCGACGCACGACTCGAGGCACGGCGCAAAGCCGTTCAAAACCAGCAGGCGCAGCGTTGCGATGATGCGGGCCAGGCCGGGACGGCGCTCGGTCTCGAGTCGGTTGAGAAATTGCACGAGCAGCGCGAACAGTTCGGGTTGCGACTCACCCTCGGTGACGCAAATGTTGATCAGCTCAAGGAATGCCAGCGAGTGGAACGTGCGCCCCAGGTCCCGTCGGACACCCGGCCAGACCCGCTGGGGGATAAACGAGGAGAGTCGACCGAAGCTCCCCTCCCGGGTGCTCCGATACGCGAGATCACCGCCCTGGAGCGGCTCGAAAAATATCGTCGACGACTGCCGGCGGGAGAGGCGCTTGGCGTAGATGCGCACCCCCCCCTGATTCCTGGTGAGAAATGTCAGCAGCCGGTCGCGCGGGCCGGCCGGGGCGACCGCGATGATCACGGCGGGCTCGCTCATGACGTGCATCGGTCACCCCCCGCGGGAAAAGCCGAATTCGCGCAGCGCCGCCTCGTCCTTCGTCCAGTTGCGGCGGACCTTGACCCAGAGGCCGAGAAACACCGGCGCCCCGGTGAGCTCGGCGATTGCCAGGCGGGCCCTCTCGCCGATCCGGCGCAAACCGCTCCCGCCGGCACCGATGATAATCCCCTTCTGCGAGTCGCGCTCGACATACAAGGTTGCCCGGATGCGGTAGCGGTGCGGATCCATCTGCTCGGCGACCTCGTCGATCACGACCGCCACGCTGTAGGGCAGTTCCTGGTGCAGGGAGTGGAAGATCTGCTCCCGGATCATCTCGGCGAAAAATTCCCGCTCCGGCTGGTCGCTCAGGATCTCCTCCGAGTGCCGGGGCTCCCCGACGGGCAGGGCGGCGAGGACGGCCTCGACCAGGGCCGCCATGTTGCGTCCCGTGCGTGCCGAGACCCCGACCACCTCCGACCACGCACCCGTTGCCCGCTCCCGTCCCACGATCCCGTCGACGACACGCGGCGCGATGAGATCCGTCTTGTTCACGGCGAGGACGGCCGGCAGCCGCGCTTCGCGTACGAGCTCGCGCAGCAGGGCCTCCTCGGCGGGGTGCTCCGCTCCCGTCGGGTCGGTCACGGCCAGGATCGCGTCGGCGCCGGTGATCCCGCGCCGCGCCTCGGCCAGCAGGCCGCGGTTGATGGCCTGCTCGGCGGCATGCAGGCCGGGAGTGTCGACGATGACGAACTGTCCGCCGGGTGCGTTCACGATGCCGCGCAAACGCCGGCTCGTCGTCTGCGGCTTGGGCGAGACGATGACGAGCTTCTGCCCGATGAGGCGGTTGATGAGGGTCGATTTGCCGACATTGGTCAGGCCGAGACAGGCCACGACGCCGGAGCGCCGCGGCCCGGCGCGCGGCCGCGCTCACGAGCCGCTCTCCTTTTCCGGCGCGGTATAGCCGAGGCTGTAGACGGGGATCGACGCCTCGAGACCGCGAAAACGCACCTCGCCGACGTAGCCGAAGTGCAGCCACAGGCTCAGGTCCCGGTCGTACCAGCACACCCCCTCGATGCCGCTCTCCCGAAACGGCTCGAAGGCGACCTGCAGTCTCAGCGCTTCGAGCAGGGGTCCGCTCACGGCGATGCCCTGATTGACGAGGTGCCCCGCGCCGTCGATGGCGACGTCGCCGACCACGCGCGCCCCGGGGGATTCCCGGACGCCGTCAAGATCGCCCTCCGAGGCCGAGAGACGGCCGGCGATGTTCACCTGCCGCCCGATGATCGTGCTCGAGGCGTGCTGATCGTCGATCAGGAAGCGGGCCACCGCAACCCGGCCGGTGTGCAGGCTGATGCCGATGCGAAACGCGGTGCGCCCGAGCCGTCGCATCCGCCCGAGGACCTGCTGCAGCGAGATCGCCGTGCGCACCGCGGCGAGGGCCTCTTCGCCGGTGCGGGAGCCGCCGGTGAACGTGGCCATGAACCCGTCGCCGAGATACTTGTCGATCGTGCCGCCGAAGCGCTGCACGATGAGCGCCGCGGGATCGAAGATCTCGTAGAGCTCGCGGGCGAGATCACCCTCCGAGACGGCGCCCTCCGAGGCGCGCGTAAAACCGCGGATGTCGGCGAAGAGGATCGTCGACGTGCGCACCCCGCTCTGGACGGTCTCCACGGGCCCGAACCTGAAGAGCCGCCCCTCGAGGTACCGCTCGCGGGTCTCCTGGCTGTCGAGGCTGCGCGTCTTGAAATCCAGGGCGCAGCGCAGCAGGTGCACCGTCTCGGCGCGACGGACGCAGCGGGTGACCTCGGCGAAATCCTCGAACAAGATCACTCCAGGGGCGCTCGGCGCTGATCTCCCGGCGCAACGTGCGGCTGCGCAGGAGCAACCCGACGACCCCGTCGAGATCGTGCAGGAGGTACTGGCGCACCGGGTCGGCGAACACGAAACGGTCCCAGGGCCCGACAGGACCCGCGGCGGCGGGCAGAGGAGCGCCGCCGACGCGCTGGAGCAGGTCGATGACCCCGCGTTCGCCGTCGGCGACGGCGCGGGCGAGCCGCGTCCGCAGAATCTCGAGGATCTCGGCGAAGGCGGCCGCGCCGATGCGGAAGCGGCTGTTCCCCGGCACCAGGACCCGCGACGGATCGAAGGTGCGCGGGTCGGTTTCGGTGAGCGCAAGCTGGTCTGTCGATGACGGCGCGAACGATCGAGTCGTTCCACGTTTCGCCGCGGCGGAAATCGTGAATCGCCCGCTGCGGACGCCCGGCGGCCGAGCGGGCGCCCTCGTCGGCGCGGCGCATGATGCCGCGCAGCAGCGGGTACACCTGGTAACGGACCTGGGAGATGGCGCCGGGTCCGGAGAAATGTTTGTCCAGCTGCTCGGAAACCTCGCGACTGTGCGCGAGCCAGAAGAGATTCGCCAAACCCTGCCGGCGATCGGCGGCGGCGACCCTGCGCAGCGTCTCCTCGAGCACCTCGAGATAGGCGCGCTCGGCCTCCTCCTCGGGAGAACCCGGGCCCGGCATGACCGCGTGTCCCTGCAGGAGTCCGCGCGCGGCCCCGCCGAGCCAGCGGGCGAACGCCTCCCGGAGCCGCACGCTGACCTCGACCGCGATGCGCTCGACGCCCGCGGCATCGAGGTCACCGGGCGGCAGCTGCGGCGCCGGAGTGCCGAAGAGGCCGGCGCTCTCGTCGGGGGTGCCGAGCAGGAAAACGGTGCCCTGCCGCTGTTGCCCGGCAAGCAGCGAGGCAAAACCCATCAGCCCCCCTGCTGAGCGGCGCCGCCGGCGCCGGCCGCGGTGCCGTGCTCGCGCCAGATGCGGTCGAGAATGCCGTTCACGAAGGCCCCGGAGTCCTCGGTGCTGAATTTCTTGGCGATCTCGATGTACTCGTTGATCGAGACCTTCGGCGGGATGTCGTCGCGGTGCAGCAACTCGAAGATGGCCAGCCGCAGGATGGTGCGGTCGATGGCCGCCATGCGCGCGGGGTCCCAGTGCTCCGACGCGGCGGTGATGCGCTGATCGATCGACTCGCGGTGCCGCTCGGCGCCGCGCACGAGCTCCTCGGCAAAGGCGCGGATGTCCGGCTGCGCGCACCCCCTGGCTCTCCCAGAACGAGGCGATGACCGACTCGACCGACTCCCCGCCCGCGTCGCGCTGATAGAGGATCTGGAGCGCGAACTCGCGCGACTGGCGGCGCCGGCTCGGCCGGGGGCCGGCGCCGGGTCTAGGCGCGGAGCCGGGCGGCAAGGTCGGACATCTCCAGCGCGCTCAGGGCGGCGCTGAACCCCTTGTTCCCGAGCTTGGCCCCGGCCCGCTCGACCGCCTGGTCGACGGTGTCGGCCAGGACCACGCCGTTGATCACGGGGGCGGGTCCCTCGAGCATGATCTGCGCCAGGCACTTGGTGACCTCGGCCGCCAGATAGTCGAAGTGGGGCGTCGCGCCGCGGATGACCGCGCCGAGGCAGATGATCGCGTCGTAGCGGACCGCGCCCTTCTTGCCGCTGCCGCGCTGCAGCGCCTGGGCCGCGAACCCGATCTCGAACGCGCCCGGCACCCAGGCGACGTCGATGTCGCCGGCCGCGACACCGTTGCGCACCAGCGCGTCCTGAGCGCCCTCGAGCAGGCGACCGGTGATGAAGTCGTTGAAGCGCGAGACGACGATCGCGAACCGCCGCCCCTTGCCGTCGATCTGGCCTTCGAATATCGTACCCATGGCTCCTCCCGTCACGTGCGATGATGCTGTGCTCAGACCTTCTCGAACAGGTGCCCCATCTTGGCCTTCTTGGTCTTGAGATAGCGCTTGTTGCGGCTGTGCGGTTGCACCTCGATCGGGACCCGCTCCACGACGTCGAGCCCGTAGCCCTTGAGCCCGACGATCTTCTTCGGGTTGTTGGTCATCAGCCGCAGGTGGTCGCAGGCCGAGGTCGGCGAGAATCTGCGCGCCGATCCCGTAGTCGCGCAGATCGGCCTTGAAGCCGAGGTGCAGGTTGGCCTGGACGGTGTCCAGCCCCTGGTCCTGCAGTTCGTAGGCCCGCAGCTTGTTGAGCAGGCCGATGCCCCGCCCCTCCTGGCGCATGTAGAGGATCACGCCGCGGCCCTCGGCGGCGATCATCTCCAGGGCGCGCTCGAGCTGCTCGCCGCAATCGCAGCGCTGCGAGCCGAAGACGTCGCCGGTGAGGCACTCGGAGTGCACCCGCACGAGAACCTTGTCCTTCGGGCCGAACTCGCCCTTGACGAGCGCGAGGTGGTGGAAGGAGTCGACGTCGTTCTCGTACATGATCGCGCGAAAATCGCCGAAGCGCTCCATCGGGATCACCGCCTGCCGCGGCGCGGCGGATCAGCGAGTCGTTGTGCAGCCGGTAGCGGATCAGGTCGGCGATCGTGCCGATCTTCAGACCGTGCTTTCGCCCGAACTTCCTGAGGTCCGGGCAGGCGCGCCATCGTGCCGTCGTCGTTCATGATCTCGCAGATCACCCCGGCCGGCACCAGCCCGGCCAGGCGCGCGAGATCGACCGAGCCCTCGGTCTGGCCGGCGCGCCGCAGCACGCCGCCGGCGACCGCCTTGAGCGGGAAGATGTGCCCGGGGCGCACCAGGTCGTCCGGGCGGGCCTCGGGGGCGATCGCCGCGAGGATCGTGGTCGCGCGGTCGGCGGCCGAGATGCCGGTGGTCACGCCGCGCCGCGCCTCGATCGAGACCGTGAAGGCGGTCCCGTAGTGCGCCGTGTTGTCGGAGGCCATCGGCGGCAGGCCGAGGTCGCGGACCTTCTGCTCCTCGAGCGTGAGGCAGATCAGCCCCCGCCCGTGCTTGGCCATGAAGTTGATCGCCGCCGGCGTCACCTTCTCGGCCGCCATCGTGAGGTCGCCCTCGTTCTCGCGGTCCTCGTCGTCGACCAGGATCACCATCTTCCCGCGACGGATGTCGGCGACCAACTCCTCGACACTCGCCAGCGGTGCCTTGTCACTGCGCGTTCGCGCCACTGCCATGCTGCCCTCCCTACTCCTCGTATCGCGACGCCGCCGCGGCGCGCCCCGCGCCGGCCGGCTGCCGCTCCAGAAAACGTTTCACCAGTTTGGCGAGATAGTCGGCCTCGAGGTTGACCTCGTCGCCGACCCGGCGCGCGCCGAGCGTCGTGCGACCGACGGTTTCGGGAATCAGGTACAGCCAGAAGCCGTCGCGCTCGAGTGCGCCCGCGGTCAGGCTCACCCCGTCGACGGCGATCGACCCCTTGGGGACCAGCAGTTCCATGATTTCCGCCGGCGCGGCCACGAGCAGCTCGAGGCCGGCCGCAGTCGGCCGCACGCGCCTGATCCGCCCGACGCGCGTCGACGTGCCCGAGGACCACGTGACCGCCGAGCGGGTCGCTGGCCGTCACCGGACGCTCGAGGTTGACCTTGGCGCCGGTGCGCAGCCCTCCGAGCGTCGTGCTCCTCTGCGTCTCGGCCGAGAGGTCGGCGGTGAACGAGCGCTCCGCGAGTTCCGCCGCGGTGAGGCAGACCCCGTTGACGGCCATCGAGTCTCCGGGGCGCAACGCGCCGCGCCCGGGGTCGTAGCCGACGCGCAGGCGCAGAAATCCCCCGCGCCGCTCGGTCGCCGAGCACCGCGCCGACCTCCTGGATCAGTCCGGTGAACACACGGGCTCCCGCACGTAACCCTCGACCATGATGTCCTCGCCGACCGTGCTCCCAGCGCACGTTGCGCAGACGGCGGGCCTCGGCGAGCGGACCGACGCCGCGGCCGCCGATGACGCGGGGCGCCTCGCGACCGCCGATCAGCAGCGGCGCGATGAAAAAAACCAGTTTGTCGACGATGCCGGCTTCGAGGCTCGAGGCGGCGATCTCCGATCCGCCTTCGATCAGGACGCTCGTGATCCCCAGCGCGAACAGGCGCTCGACGACCAGCCGCAGATCGACGCGCCGCTCGCCCGCCGTCGACGACGATCACCTCGGCGCCCAGTTCGCGCAGTTCGCGCACGCGAGATTCGGCGGCGTGCGGTCCGGCGATGAGGATGGTCCGCCCGCGATTGCGGTGGGCGAGAACCCGGGCGCGGCTCGGGATGCGCAGGTGGCTGTCGATGACGACGCGGTCGGGGTGGCGACAGTCGGCGCCCGCCAGCCGCGTGGTCAAATCGGGGTCGTCGGCCAGAATCGTGCCGATGCCGACCAGGACGGCGTCGACCGTGTCGCGCATCTCGTGGACCCGTTTGCGCGAAGCCTCGCCGGTGATCCAGCGCGCCTCCCCGGTTCTGGTCGCCGTCTTCCCGTCGAGGCTCATGCCGATCTTGAGGGTGACCTGCGGCAGGCCCGTGGTCACGTTGGTGCAGTAGATCTCGTTGAGCCGCGCCGCCTCGTCGCCGAGCAGGCCGACCTGGACCTTCACGCCTGCCGCCCGCAGGCGCGCGATGCCCCGGCCGTCGACCTTCGGGTTCGGATCGCGCATGGCCGCAAAAACCCGTGCCACGCCGGCCTGAACGATGGCGTCCGCGCACGGCGGGGTGCGCCCGTGGTGCGAGCACGGCTCGAGATTGACGTAGAGATCGGCCCCGCGGGCGGCCGTCCCGGCCTGGGCGAGCGCGATGGTTTCGGCGTGGGACTCGCCGGCGCGGGCGTGGAAACCTTCGCCGACGATCGCGTCCCCGCGGACGAGCACCGCCCCGACCATCGGATTGGGGCTGGTCCGCCCGCGGGCGCGGGCCGCGAGCTCGATGGCCCGCGCCATGAAACGACGGCGCCCGCTCACGGGGTGACGCGATTGACCCGTTCGCGCAGCTCTTTGCCGGCCTTGAAAACCGGTACTTTTTTCGCGTTGATGTTCACCTGGCTCCCGGTCTTCGGATTGCGCCCGTCGCGCGAGCGGCGATCCTTGACCTTGAACGAGCCGAAGCCGCGAATCTCGACCCGGGGATCATCGTCCGAGGCCAGCGCCAGCTTGATGCTGTCGAAGATCTCGTTGACGATGACCTCGGTCTGTTTCTTGGTCAAACCCTCGATCTTCTCCGACACCTGCTCGATCAATTCAGATTTTGTCATGCCCGATTCCTCCCCTGCCGCTTGCGGGCGGTTTCTCTTGCAAGATTATAGAGTTGCGCCCTGCGGGGGTCAAACTGTTTTTTTCAGCGGCTGCGCCGGCTACGAGGGCATCTGAATGCGCAGTGCGCGCAGGAACTTCCGGTCGAAGGCCGAAAGGCGTCTGATGGAGACGGGCCGCTCGGAAACGACGGGGCCGATGAGGGTCTCCTGGATCTCCTCGGCACGCTCGCCCGTGCCGGTGCGCGCCAGCACGACCCCGACGGTCAGGCTCGGGGTGTACCCGCGATTTTCGATCTCGCGGAGCAGCTCCTGGAGTTTCTCGGAACCCCTGATCGCGTCCTTCAGGGCGTCGCTCATGCTGTCGAGGAGCCCTTTGAGGTCGTCATCCATCTGCACGGTCGGTCCTTTCTCGGTCGTCGGTTCCGGGGGCGGCCCCTCCCGGGGAGTTCCTGATAAAGTCCCCCGGTGTGATGTGATCGATCCATTGCCGCCACTGATCGGCTTCACCGAGATCCTCCGCCAGTTCGATGCCGCGCGAACGGGTGAGAACGTCGTGGGTGACAAAAATCGGAGCGCCGGTGCGCAACGCGAGGGCGATGGCGTCGCTCGGGCGGGCATCGAGCCGCTGTTCCCGTCCGGCGGTGCGAAGGTAGATCGAGGCGAAAAAGGTGTTTTCCTGAAGGTTGTCCACGACCATGCGCTCCATCCTGGCGTCGAGAAGTTCGATCATGTTCTTGAGCAAATCGTGCGTCATCGGCCGCGGGGCGACGATCTTTTCCATCTCGATGGCGATGGCATTGGCCTCGAAGAGCCCGATCCAGATCGGGAGGAGCCGGGTCCCGCCCGCGGCCTTGAGGATCACGATCGGAGCGTTCGTCACCGGGTCGAGGGCGAGCCCGCGCACGGTCATGGGGTGATCATCCTGATCATTCACGGTTCCACCACTCCTCTGCGACGGATTATACCATCGGGGGCGGAGCGATGCAAACCGCCAGGACGGCGGCTGCTCTAGCCGGTGCAGGAGTTCCTCGAGGGTGATGCCGACGCAGCGGGCGAGCGTCTGCGAGATGATACCCGCCCTCGAGCGTGCAGACGATCGGCAGGCCGGCGCAGGCGGCGACGATGGTGCGCACGATCTCGCGCACTCCCTGGTCGCTCACGGCGAGGTCGGCGAGCGGATCGCCCTCGTGCAGGTCGTATCCGGCCGAGACGATGCAGCAGTCGGGGCGGAAGGCGGCAGTTTCGGCGCGAAAGACTTCGTGATAGGCCTGACGCATTTCGGCATCCCCTGCGCCTGATCGGAGCGGGATGTTCCGCGTGAACCCGACGCCCCGCCCCGCCCCGCGCTCGCCGGCCGCCCCCGTCCCGGGGTAGTGCGGGTATTCGTGGGTACTGAAGTAAAAGACGGTGTCGTCATCATAAAAGGCGGCCTGCGTGCCATTGCCGTGGTGGACGTCGAAGTCGACGATCATGACACGAGCGTAACCGATCCGCTGGGCGTGGCGAGCCGCAACGGCGGCGTTGTTGATCAGGCAGAAGCCCATGCCCCGGGACGGCTCAGCGTGGTGTCCCGGTGGGCGCACGGCGCAGAAGGCCCGGGAGATTTCACCCGAGCGGCAGGAATCCAGGGCATTGCAGACGGCCCCCGCCGCGAGCAGGGCGGCTTCCCAGGAGCGCGAAGAGATGAACGTGTCCGGGTCGAGATACCGCTCGCCGGGGCGCGCCAACTCGTCCAGGTAGGAGCGGTCGTGGACCGCCAGGAGCGCCTCGCGCGTCGCGGGAGTCACCGGGACGCGCGCCAGACGCTCCAGCAACCCGCTGGCGCCAACGTGATCGAGGATGCTTTTCAGCCGCCGCGGCGACTCGGGGTGTCCGGGCGGGGTCCGATGCTCGAGGAAGACGCGGGTCACAGAGGAACCCGACCCTCTCCGTCTCGTCTCCGGCAAGCGGTTTCTTGTGCTCAGCCATCTCCCGCCACTCTAAACGCGGGGCGGAAATGCGTCAATGTCCGCGACGATGCGGGTGATCCTCGGAACCGGCGCTCCGTCGGACGAGGCCCGACACCCCATGCGGCGGCCGAGAACGACCCCCAGAATGGCACCCGCGATGCCGCCGAGGCCGGCGGCGCCGGCCCCTGCCGGTGCCGGGACGAAGGTGCCGGCGAGAACCTGCGCCACACCTGCGCCGATCAGCAATCCGACGACGGGCAGGAGATAGACCCTCGCCGCAGCGCTGATCGCCGCTCTCGTCGAAACCGCCACCCGGACTCCATCCCCTGCGGCAGCGCCGACTTCGTTGCGCGCCTCGAGGAGTCGCTCGCTCCCGCCGCGGCCCGCGTGGCACTGCCCGGCCGAGGCGCATCCGGAACAAGCGGAAGAGCGCTTCAGGCGCACGAGCGCACGAGCGCCGCGCAACTCGATGACGGTTCCGCTCTCCTCGATCTGCACCACGTCTCCTGCCGTCGCGGGACGAGCGGAAAAAAAAGCCCGCCGCGAACGGCGAACCGTGAATCGTGGAGCCGACGGTCGGATTTGAACCGACGACCTATCGATTACGAATCGATTGCTCTACCACTGAGCTACGCCGGCCCTTCGTAATCAGTGATGGCTTATACCAGTCTCGGGCGCGGTATTCAAGTGACGAACCTTGCCGTCGGACTCTTCACGGCTCCCGGGTGTCGAAGAGTCCCCAGAGCGTTTCCGGGTCGACCCGCTGCTCGAAGAGGCGCACCCCGAGATGCAGATGCGGGCCGGTGGCGCGACCGGTGCTCCCCACCCGGCCGATGACCTGGCCGGCGGCAACGGCTTCCCCCGCGGCGACGAGCATCTTCTCGAGGTGCATGTACACGCTGACGAGACCGGCGCCGTGATCGACGAACAGCGTCAGCCCGGAGTAGTAGAAGTCCCCGGCCAGACGCACCGTGCCGCCGGCAACGGCTTTGACCGGCGTCCCGGCCGGAGCGGTGTAGTCCTGCCCGGTGTGGGGGCTCTTGGGGATGCCGTTGAGGATCCGGCGGCGACCGAAGTTGCCCGCGGCCTTCTGTCCGACCGCCGGCGCGAACCCCCGGTCCCAGAGTTTGACCGGCCCGGACGACCGGTAGATCTCGGCCGCCAACGCCTGTTCGCGAGCGATACGCTCCTCGAGTTCCCGCGGCGGGGTGACCATGGCCGGCGGCAGGGTCAGGCGCTCCTCCGGGAAAGCGCGCTTTCGATATGGCGACGCTCAACCGCTCCGTCGCGTCGCCCGCCCGCCGCAGCAGGATCGTACCCGTGCCCGGTGACGCGTCGAGATCGACGCCGATGAGGAAGACCGGACCTTTTTCACCGCGGACGGTGAGCGGAGGGTACGATTTCCCGAGAAAGATCGCGGCTTCGGGAGGCGGCTGCCCGGCCGGCAACCGCAGGACGAAAACGTCTCCCGGCCGCACGCTCGCCGGCAGGCCGGAAGCGCCCGGCGCGACGCCCGCCGCCGCCGCCGCGACCATGGCGACGGATGTGGCGGCAAGCGCGCCGGCCAATCACCGAGAAGTTCACGCGGCTCCCTCCCGAGCCCCGGCGGACCGGCGGCCGTCGGGTTCACGGGGCCCGGCCCGCGGCCCAGCCGGTAGGAATGGCGGATGGCGTCGGTGACGAACGCCTTGGCCCGACGGACCGCTTCCGTCAAGGAGCAATCCCGAGCGAGAAAGCAGGCGCAGGCCGTGGAAAGCACGCACCCGGTCCCCCGGGTGTCGACGCCCGCGAGTCCGCGGTGCGCTCAGCATCAGGGTTTCGCCGGCGTCGGCGAATACGTCCACGGCCGCGCCGCGACGGTGCCCCCCCTTGACGAGCACGGCCCGCGGGCCGAGGTCGAGCAACTCGCGCGCCGCGGCCTTCATGCCGGCAACGCCGCGGATCGGGTGCCCGAGCAGCGCCTCGGCCTCGGGCAAGTTCGGCGTCATCAGGTCGGCGAGCGGCAGGAGCAGCTCGACCAGGGCGCGTCGTCCGGCGTCGTCGAGGAGCGTGCCTCCGGTTGTCGACCGGAGCACGGGGTCGAGAACGACGCGCGCCCGACCACGCCGGGCCAGAGCCGCGGCGACGGCGCGCACGATCGGGGCGTTGGCCAGCATGCCGATTTTGATCGCATCGGTTCCGGCATCCTCGAGAACCGAGGTCATCTGGGCTCGCACCAGCCGCGGCGGCACCGGCGCCACCGCGCGCACCCCGCCGGTGTCCTGCGCGGTGACGGCCGTGACCGCAAGCTGACCGTGACCGCCGAGCGCGGCGACGGTCCGCAGATCGGCGGCCATCCCCGAGCAACCGGCGGAATCAGTGCCGGCGACACACAACACCAGGATACGGAACGCCGCCTCGAGGCACCCGCGCAGGCATCCGGCCCTGCTCCGTATTCCTTGACATGGCGCAATTTTAATCAATACTATACCAGACAGAATTCGGCCAAGCAGTTCCGTGAACGTGAATCCGCGGCGCCAGCCGCCACAACGGGGAGACCGTACATGGGGGATGGAAAGGCTCGGAAGATCGTCTTCATCGACAAGCGTTTCCAGGGAGAGTTCATCCTCAAGTTCCTGCTGCTGTTGCTGGTCGGGACCGCGGTCTTCGTCCTCGCCGCCTACCTGATTCTCAACCGGCGGCTCGGGGACACGTACTACAACGCCCACATCGTCGTCAAGAGCACCGGCGAGATCCTCCTGCCGACCCTGCTGGCCCTGAGCGGGGTCTTCATCGTCGTGCTCGGCGCCGCCGCGCTCGTCATCACCCTCTACGTCTCGCACCACATCGCGGGTCCGCTCTTCGCCATCCGCCGCTATCTCGAGAATGTCTCGCGCGGCGATCTCGATTTCAAGCCGAAGCTGCGCCTCAAGGACCAGACGACCCCGCTGGCGGAATCGCTCGCGCACGCGCTCGAGACGCTCAATGCCCGGCTCGTGGCCATCCGCGTCCGCGCCGACGAGATGCACGCGTCCTCCGCGCAAGCTCTCGGGCCGCATCGTCGGACTGCAACGGGGCGAGCGACCGAGTGCCGCAAGGACATCGGCGAACTGCTCGCCCGGGAAGAGGCCCTGCTCCGGGAAATGGAGTTCTTCCATTTGCGGACTCCGGACGCCAATCCTTGACGCGCCGTTGAGCAGACTGATGCGCGCGCCCGCACTTATCGTCGCCGCGACGCTCCTCGTCGCCTCGCCCGCCGTCGGCAGCGCCCGAACGCAATCCTCACGATTTCGAGAAGATCGGCTGCAACCACTGCCACATCATCGTTCCCGGGCAGGGCCGCGTGCTGCAGCGCAACGTCTTCCGCAAGGACATCGACGACCTCTGCCAGGAGTGTCACGCCGCCGCCCTCGAGGACAACATCAACCACCGCGTCGGCATCCGCCCTTCGATGAAGGTTCCCGAGGACCTGCACCTGAACCAGAACGGCGAAATCTCCTGCATCACCTGTCACGACCCCCACGCGGAGTACGTGAGCGCCAAGACCGGCAACCGCACCTGGTTTCTGCGGCGCCAGATGCTGAAGCGCGAACTGTGCCTCGCCTGCCACGCGGAGGAGAATTATCAGGAGCCGAAGACCACGATCACCCTGCTCGCGCCCGCCAACAACGCGGTCGTCGACCGGCTCCCCGTGCCGTTGATCGGCACGGTTTCCGACGCGCGGCTCGCCGAGGTGACCGTCGAGATCAACGACTCGCACCTGGTCCTGAGCGTCCACAACAGCACCTTCTCGACGATGCTCAGTCTGCGCGAGGGCATCAACACGATCCGCATCACCGGTTCGGGCGTTGTCCCCGTGGTCCTGAACATCCTCCACAACCCGGCGCTGCCCAAGGAGATGACCTACCGGCTCTATCGCTCGCACGGGATGATCACCCGCAAGGATTGCTTCGCGTGCCACGACGAGCGGTCGCGGTCTTACACCATCGCCGATGGCGGATGTCGACCTCTGCGCCAAGTGCCACGACCCGCGGCCGGCGGCAAAATTCATCCATGGACCCGTGGCCATCGGCAGCTGCACCGTCTGCCACGACCCGCACGGCCAGACCAACCCGGCCTTCCTCGTGGCGAGCGGCGAGGCACTCTGCTTTCGCTGCCACACGGAGGCGGACGCGCTGAAACATCTCGATGATCAGCCCGCCCGAGCAGCGGCGATTTCCTGCGGGAGAAGGGCTGCGTCTCCTGCCACGATCCGCACCAGTCGGACCGCAGATTCCTGCTGCGCCAGAAGACCTGAAAACCGCTAGTCTAAACCCGTGCGGCGGCGGATGACCCACTCCGTCGTGAGCACGGCGAGCAGCGCAAGAAAGACCGGGATCATTTCCGCCAGCGGCCTGGAATCGACGCGCTCGTTCGGGTCGGCCGAGGTCAGTTCGTCGAGCGCTTTTTCCAGGGCCTCCGCGGTCGTTCCCGCGGCCCCAAGCTCCAGATATGCGCCGCGGCGTCCCCGCCAGCAGCGCGGTCAGAGCCGCCCGGTTGAGCCCGGGGGAGCGGAACTCCTCGGGTGGCCAGGATGCGCTCACGGTGCGTTGCCGAGCGCGCATAGCTCGCACCCCTGAGCGAGGCTGTCGCGGCGATCTCCCAGCTGCCTTCCCCGGCCGCCATCGCCTCGACCCGGTAGACTCCCGGCGCCTCCAGGGTGGGGACCAGGGCACGCGACTCCCCGCCCGGACCGCGCACGCTCACCGCGAGTTCGGTGCTTGTCGGACGGGAGGAAGTCCTCGCCCAGCACCCGGATGCGCGCCCTGATCGGATCGCCCGGGGCAACCCGGGCGCGCTCGGGTTCAATCTTCAGGGGTTGCAGCTGCGGGTCGCCGATGCTCCAGCGAACCGCCTGACGGACGAATGCGAGGTAGGACCTGTTTCCTCCCCCGCGGCCGACCTCCGCAAAGGCCCACTCCCAGAGCGAGTCCGTGAGGACGGACAGCACTCTCCCGTCCCCGTAGCGACCGAGAACGACCAGCGGCTGGGTTTGGCCCCCTCCCAAGGGGACCTCGGCGAGCACCACCGCTCCCGGCCGGGCCGGGCCCGAAACGTTGTAGCCTCTGAGCGGCGGCGGCTCCCCGCCGCGGTCCGCCAGTCCCTGGAAAAACGGGTGGGTGCGACCCGCCGGCAGTCAGACGGGGCTGCACGGGCAGATCGTGGAACGCCCCACCGGCGGGCGCGGCTTCCGGGAGCGCCACCGGCAGCACGGCGGCGATCGGGCTTTGCTGATAGCGGCCGCCGAGATAGGAGAGCGGCCCGCCGAGCATCCAGAATCCCCCTCCCCTGCGCACGAATTCCTCGATTTTGTCGAGATACGCCGAGGGCAGATAGGGTTGCGAGGCGAAGTTGTCGAAGACGAGGAGATCGAAATTCGGCAGTTCCTCGAGGAATATCTTCTGGGTGGGGAACGGAATAAGGCTCAAATCCCGCTGCGGGACGTCGACGGCGTCGGAGGCGGTGCGCAGTATGATGAACGAGACGACATCGAGACTCGGATCGCCCTTGAGGGCGCCGCGGAGAAAGCGATAGCTCCAACTCGGCTGACCCGTGACGAGCAGCACCCGGATCTTGTCCCGAATCGCCTCGATCGGGAGTTCGGCCCGATTGTTGTCGGCGATCTGCTCGCCGTCCTGTACGGGCACCTGGACGGAAAGCGGATAGTTTCCGGGGGCCGGCGGCGTCCATTCGAGAACCGCGAGCTGGTCCTGACCATCGGGCGGGAGCGTGATCGTTTGTGAAACGAGCACCTGCTCGCCGCGCCTGAGCAGCAGCGGCACGCTGCGACCGGCAAGTCCGCTGGCCCGCAGGAGCACCCGGATCTGCACCGGCTGGCCCGCGAAGGCGATGGCCGGCGGTTCGACTGAAGCGATCTCGGCGTCGAAGGTGTGTTCGCCGGCGCCGACGCCGATGATCAGCAACGGCACATCCGGGAGCGCGGCGAGCGCTTCGGCCCGATCAGCGGCACCGTGCCCCCCGTCGGTGAAGAGAACGAGCGCCGCGGGCTCCCCGGTGCCGCCGGCCACCCGCAACGCCCCGGCCAGGTCGGTGCGCGCCCCGTCGGGCCGAAGCGCGGCAATTCCCTCGCGTGTCAGCGGCTTCAGCGACTCGGAAATCGAGAAGTACCCCGTGACAAAGCCCGCCGCGACCCGGCTGAACTCGCCGGTTTCCAGGAAATCACGCACCCGGTCCAGGCGCGAACGCTCCAGCCCGCCGCGAAGCCCCATGCTCCGCGAAGTGTCGACGGCGACGGCCAGCGGCCGGCGCACCGGGTTGAACGTCCGCCGAACGACGCGGGGTCCGGCGATGAGCGCAAGGACCAGCGCAACGGCGGTGCCGCGCAGCAGCGTGAGGATCAGCGCCCGCGGGACCGGGACCCGGGAGCGCAGGCGAGAAGTAGTGCCAGATCCGCGAATACGGCGAGGAGCGCGGGCTGCGGCAACCGCCCAGAGCAGCGCGGTGTTGCCGCCGAATGCGTCCCCGACAGCCATGGTGTCCGGGTCAGATCCTCTGCCGCAGGAACGGCAGGTGGATCCGGTCCTGCTTGTAGTCGCCGCAGAGAGCGTACATGACGATGTTCACCCCGAGATGAAACGCCAGGCGGCGCTGGCGATCGCCACCTGGAGCGCAGGGGTCGACCCAGCGCCCGAGCGGGTCGCGGGCGAAGGCACCGAAAAGATCGTTCGGCGAGTAGATCACCGCGGTGCGCCCCTGGATCGTCAGTCCCTCGAGAAACGGGCTGACCACGCGCGCCCCGCTCACCGTCCGCACAAGAAAAAACGACTTGAAAACCGTGTGTTCAGCTGAGAGACGCTCCAGGCGCGCCTCGGGAACCACGCGTGCCAGTTCCCGGCGGAACGAGGCGTCGAAACCGTAGCCGGGGGTCCCGGCGGCATCGTCGGCGACCAGCGTCCCCCCGGCCTCGATCCAGGTGCGCAGCCGCTCGACTTCGGTCTCGGTGAGCGGGGTGAACTCGCGCCGACCGGTGACGTAGAGAAAGGGGAATGAAAATAATCGGAGATCGGCGATGGTGACAACGCGCCGCTCGGGCTCGACCTCAACGCTGGTCATCCGCTCGATCTCACGGATAAAGTGCGCGGGGGCGGACGGGTGCGGGTCCCAATCCCCGCCCGGGTAGCGCAACTGCGCGAAGGTAAAACGTTTTACCACGTCCCTTCTGCTCGCCGCGCAGGTTTGCAAACCCGATGGCTAGCGAAGGCCGAAGCGAGAAAAAGCACGCCCCGGTCACCCCCACCGCGAGCTTCGAAAGAAAGCTGCGTCGACTCGCACTTGTCATCATCGCGACTCCACTATATCCTGTTTGCTTTAGACGGCAAACCTCCCGCGACGATGCGGGACCGTGCAAGGAGAGAGAACATGCCGGAGTTGCGCAAGGATCCCATCCTCGGGCGATGGGTCATCATTTCGAGCGAGCGGGGAAAGCGGCCGTCGGATTTCACCCTCCCGCAGGAACGGCGGAAGGAAGGGGGGTTCTGTCCCTTCGACAGCGGCAACGAGTACACGACACCGTCGGAGATTCTCGCCTACCGCGACAACGGCACGGAGGCCAACAAGCCCGGATGGAAGTTGCGCGTCGTCCCCAACAAGTTCCCCGCGCTGCAGATCGAGGGCGCCCTCGATCGCGTCGGCGAGGGCATGTTCGACAAGATGAACGGGATCGGCGCTCACGAGGTGATCATCGAGACCCCCGACCACGACGCGACGCTGGCCAGCATGTCGCCCAAGGCGGTCGAGGATGTCCTCTGGGCCTACCGCGACCGGATCATGGATCTCAAGCGCGACCTGCGCTTTCGCTACGTCCTGATCTTCAAGAACCACGGCATTGTCGCGGGCGCGACGCTCGAACACTCGCACTCCCAGCTCATCGCCCTGCCGATCGTCCCCAAGCGCGTGCGCGAAGAGGTCGACGGGGCGCTGACCTACTACCGGTACAAGGAACGCTGCATCTTCTGCGACATCGTGCACCAGGAACTTGCCGCCGGCATCCGCATCGTCTGCGAGAACTCCGAGTTTGTCGCCATCGCGCCCTTCGCGCCGCGTTTCCCCTTCGAAACCTGGATCCTGCCCAAGAGGCACGAATCGTCCTTCGAGGACGCATCCCGAAGCAGTTCGTGTCGCTCGCGACCATGCTCCAGGAGACCCTGCGGCGTCTCGACGTGGTGCTCGAGAATCCCGCCTACAACTACATTCTGCACACCAGTCCGTTCCGCGAAGAGGACAACGAGCACTACCACTGGCACATCGAGATCATGCCCAAACTCACGAAGGTCGCCGGCTTCGAGTGGGGCTCGGGGTTTTTCATCAACCCGACACCGCCCGAGGAGGCGGCGCGCTTTTTACGCGAAGCCCGTATCGTGCGTCCCTAGGAGGACCACCATGAAGACGATTCTGGTCGTCGATGACGAAGCCAATATTCGCCGTCTGTACCGCGAGGAGTTGACCGACGCCGGCTATCGCGTGGTCTGCGCCGCCGGCTGGGAAGAGGCGCGGCGGGCGCTTGACCTCGAGCCGTTCGACCTGGTGACGCTCGACATCCGTCTGGGCGAGGGCGCCGACGGCATCGAAGCCCTCCGCCAGATCAAGGAGTTGCGCCCCGGCCTGCCCGTGGTGCTCGTCACGGCCTACGAAGAATACCAGGGCGACTTCGGCTCCTGGGCGGCCGAGGGCTATGTCGTCAAATCCTCCGATCTCACCGAGCTCAAAGAGCGGATCGCACGGGAACTGGGCGAGACGACCGCCTGAATCAAATTCCACCGCCGCGAATCTCAAGGCGTGTCGACTGGGTGTATGCATTCTGAAAGGTGGTTACGAGCGTGACTGAACCTGAGCGGACTATCGCGGACCCCGGCGCCCTGCCGCTGCTGCCGCTGCGCGACATCGTGGTCTTCCCGCACATGGTGGTGCCGCTTTTCGTGGGCCGCGAAAAGTCGATCGCCGCGATCGAGCGCGCCATGGCCGCCGACAAGCAGATCCTCCTGGCGACGCAGCGGCGCTCCTCGGTCGACGACCCGGCGCCGGCGGACCTCTACGACGTCGGCGTGCGCGCCGAGATCCTGCAGGTGCTCAAGCTTCCCGACAACACCGTGAAGATCCTCGTCGAGGGGCTCGAGCGAGTGCGCCTGGTCGGCGTCGGGCTCGAGGAAAACCACCTCTCGGCGCGGGCGGAGTCCATCGAGCCGGGACCCGAACCCGGCGGCCGCGAGACCGAGGCGCTGCGCCGCTCGGTGAACGAGCAGTTCGAGAAGTACGTCAAGCTCAGCCGCAAGATTCCCCCGGAGTTGCTCGTGACCGTCGCCGGCATCAACGAGCCGGACAAGCTCGCCGACACCGTGAGCGCCAACCTGATGGTCAAGAACCAGGACAAGCAGTCCCTGCTCGAGACCACCGGCACCAGCGAGCGGCTCGAGCAGCTGTTGCTCATCCTGAGCTCCGAGATCGAGATCATGCTCGTGGAGCGCAAGATCCACAGCAAGGTCAAGAAGCAGATGGAGAAGACGCAGAAGGAATACTACCTCGTCGAGCAGATGAAGGCGATCCAGAAGGAACTCGGCAAGAAGGACGAGTTCAAGAGCGAGATCGACGAGTTGCGGGCGCGCGTCAAGGCCGCCAGGATGAGCCCGGAGGCCACGGAGAAGGCGACGCGCGAGCTCAAGAAGATCGAGATGATGCCGCCGATGTCGGCCGAGGCCACCGTGGTTCGCAACTACCTCGACTGGCTGGTCTCGCTGCCCTGGAGCGTCAGCACCACGGACCTGCTCGACGTGGACGCCGCGGCGAAGATCCTCGACGAGGACCACACCGGCCTCGAGAAGGTCAAGGAGCGGATCCTCGAATACCTGGCGGTGACCCAGCTCGTGAAGAAGATCCGCGGGCCCATTCTCTGCCTGGTCGGCCCGCCGGGCGTCGGCAAGACCTCCCTGGCCCGCTCGATCGCCCGCGCGATGGGCCGGAACTTCGTGCGCCTCTCGCTCGGCGGCGTCCGCGACGAGGCCGAGATCCGCGGCCACCGCCGGACCTACATCGGCTCGCTCCCCGGGCGGATCATCCAGTCGCTGAAAAAGGCCAAGAGCCGCAACCCGGTCTTCCTGCTCGACGAGGTCGACAAGCTCGGGACGGACTTCCGCGGCGACCCGGCGAGCGCGCTGCTCGAAGTGCTCGACCCCGAGCAGAACAACACCTTCAACGACCACTACCTCGAGATCGACTTCGACCTCTCCGACGTCATGTTCGTGACGACCGCGAACTCCGTGTACAACATCCCCCCGCCGCTGCTGGACCGGATGGAGATCATCCCGCTCTCGGGCTACACCGAGATCGAGAAGGTCAAGATCGCCCAGCGCCACCTCGTGCCCAAGCAGCTCGAGGCGAACGGCCTGACCGCGCGCAACCTGACCCTCTCGGGGCCGGTGCTGCAGGAGATCATCCAGAAGTACACCCGCGAGGCCGGCGTGCGCAACCTGGAGCGGGAGATCGCCGCCGTCTGCCGCAAGATCGCGCGCCGGGTCGCCCGCGGCCCGCGCGAGTTGCGCACCGTGGTCAGCGTCCCCAACCTGGAGCGCTTCCTGGGCGTGCCGCGCCACCATCGCGGCAAGGCCGAGCTCAAGGACGAGGTCGGCATCGCCACCGGCCTGGCCTGGACGGAGTCCGGCGGCGATCTGCTCGCGATCGAGACCACCCTGATGGCCGGGCGGGGCAAACTCATCCTCACCGGCAAACTCGGGGACGTCATGCAGGAGTCGGCGCAGGCCGCCCTTTCCTGGCTGCGCTCGCGGGCCAAGTTCTTCGGCCTGCCGGCCGACTTCGCCCACAAGCTCGACATCCACATCCACGTTCCCGAGGGCGCCATCCCCAAGGACGGGCCGTCGGCCGGCATCACCCTCTGCACCGCGATGACCTCGGCGCTCACGCGCGTCGCCGTGCACCGGAACATCGCGATGACCGGCGAGATCACGCTGCGCGGCCGCGTGCTGCCCATCGGCGGGCTCAAGGAGAAGGCGCTCGCCGCGCACCGCGCCGGCATCACGAAGCTGCTGATCCCCCGGGAGAACGCCAAGGACCTCAAGGAGCTGCCGGCCCACGTGCGCAAGGCGATCAAGGTCGTGCTCGTGGAGCACATGGACGAGGTGCTGCGCGAGGCGCTGGTCAGCTACGAGTTCGACGAGGCCGGGGCCCGGCCGGAGTACGACCTGGCGGAACTGCTCGCGGGCACGCGCCGCGAGGCCACGGCGCACTAGAACCGTCACGGTGGGCGGGGATCAACCCCGCCCCTGCGTAGGAACGTTCATGTGGAGGGGAGGGGTTGATCCCCTCCTCCTCGGTTGTCAGGAGGCGGCGAGGCGTGCGATCTCGTCGAGCTTCTCCCCCGCACCGAGGATGATCAGGCGGTCCCCGGCGTTGATCCGGTGCTCCGGGGCCGGGTTGAACTGCATCTGCTCGTTCCCCTTTTTGACGGCGACCACGATCGCCCCGAATTTCTGGCGCACCCCGGACTCGAGGATGGTCCGGCCCGCCAGCGGCGAGGAGGGCGCGATGAGGACCTCTTCCATCTGGAGTTCGAGGTGCTCGCGGCGCGTCACCAGGTCGATGAAATCGACGACCGCCGGTCGCAGGATGGCATTGGCGATGCCGGCGCCGCCGATGGCGTACGGGCACACGACTTTCGACGCCCCGGCGCGCAGCAGCTTCTGCTCGGCGCCGTCCTCGCCCGCGCGGACCACGATGTACAGGTCCGGGCGCAAACCGGCCGCGGTGAGGGTGATGTAGACATTGTCGGCATCGGAGGAGACGACGCTCACCAACCCGCGGGCGCGCTCGATGCCCGCGGCCTGGAGCACCGCGTCGTCCGCGGCATTGCCGCAGATGGCGAGCACCCCCGGGTCGATGCCGCGGAAGATCTCGGGATCCCGCTCCACGACAACGAACGGCATCGGTTTCTTCAGAAATTCCCTGGTGATGACCCGGCCCATCCTGCCGTAACCGCAGATGATGTAGTGGTCGCGCAGCCGCTGCGATCTCCTTTTCCATTTTCCGCCTCCCCATGATCCGCAAGAGCTGACCCTCGAGCACGATGCGCGAACCGTAGCCCAGAGCCACCGCGACGACCGCGACGCCACCCAGAATCACCAGAACCGTGAAGAGCTTGCCCGCCGGTGAAAGCGGGTAGCACCTCACCGAAGCCCACGGAAGTCAGCGAAATGACGGTCATGTAAAACGCGTCGAGCAGACCCCAGCCCTCGATCGCCATGTACCCCAGAGTCCCGCCGAGCGTCACGATGACCAGCAACCCGAAGGTCACCGTCAGGCCGCGCCCGCCGATGCTACGAGCCTGTTTCACCCCGGCCCTGACCGCTGATTTTCACGCGCAACACCCTACCTGCTCAGAAGGTGACGGTCAAGAAATCATCGTGTTTCTTGACTACTTCGGGGTGGGCTCTACCATGGAGATGTCACGCGGGCTGCGTGTCGGAGGCGTGCAGTGTTCGGAATCGGCATGCAGGAGATCGTCCTCATCTGCGTGATCGCCCTCATCGTCGTCGGGCCGAAAAAGATGCCCGAACTCGCCCGGGCGCTCGGCAAGGGCTACGGCGAGTTCCGCCGGGCCTTCGACGAGATGAAGCGCAGCGTGGAGACCGACTTCCAAACCGACGAAATCCGCCGCAGCCTCCTCGACCTTCCGCCCCGGCCGACCGCCTCCACGGGCCCGCCGCAGGAGTCCCTGCTCACCCAGCAGCCTGCGCGCGGAGCCGAAAGCGCACCCCTCCCCTACCCGGAGGTCATGGACGGCTCCCCTCCCCCGCCGGAGGAGCCGGAAGCGGCCCCGCCACCGAACCCCGTCCCTCCTGCCGGGCCGGCGCATGGCTGAGCCCGAGGCGGCGACCAAGCCCGGGGAGCGCGTCTCCATCGTCGGTCACCTCGAAGAGCTGCGCAGCCGTCTCGTGCGCGCCTCGCTCGCGATCCTCGTCGGTTTCGGCGTCTGTTACTGGCAGGTGCAACCGATTTTCCGCTGGATCGTGAAACCGCTGCGCGAGGTGATGCCCGATTCGCCCCTGGTCATGCTCAAGCTCACCGAGGCCTTCATGACCTACCTCAAGCTGGCCATGTGGGCCGGTTTGCTCGTCGCGTCGCCGGTCGTGCTCTACCAGCTCTGGGCCTTCATCGCGCCGGGTCTCTACCGCCACGAGAAAAAACTGATCGCGCCGCTGGTCATCGTCTCGACGATTCTCTTCGTGCTCGGCGCGGCGTTCACGTATTACCTCATCCTCCCCTTCACCTTCAAGTATCTGATCACGGAGTTCGTTTCCGGCGACGTGAAGGCCACGCTCTCGATGTCCTCGTACGTCTCCACGACCTGCATCTTCATGGCGACGTTCGGCCTGATCTTCCAGATTCCGCTGCTGATGATGCTGCTCGCGCGCATGGGGATCGTCAAGGGCTCGACGCTCGCCCGCAACCGCAAGTACGTGCTGCTCGGGAGTTTCGTCATCGGGGCGATCCTGAGCCCGCCCGATATCGTCTCTCAGACGATGGTCTCGATGCCGCTGTTTCTGCTGTTCGAAGTCAGCATCTGGATCATCCGGGTCCAGGACCTGCTGAAACGGAAAAAAGCCGCCGCCGCGCCCGCCGGCTAACCGGCGGCGCGCGCCTCGCGGTGCCGGCAGCGGCGCGTCTCCGCGCGGCTCGTTCTCGGAGATCCTCCGGCGTGTCCACCGCGAGCGCCTCCCAGGGCGTGAGCACGACCCGGATGCGGTGGCCGTGCTCGAGGATGCGCAGCTGCTCGAGGCGCTCGGATCGTTCGCCGAACGTCGGCTCGAGCGACGTGAAGCGCTGCAGGAACGCCGGACGGTAGGCGTAGACCCCGATGTGCCGCAGGTACCCGGTCGTGTCGATCGCGCCGCCGCTGGTCCCGGACGCTGTGTCCGCGCAGGCGATCCCGCAAGCCCTCGCGCCACGGGATGGGGTGGCGCGAGAAATACACGGCGTACCCGTCGCGGCCGACCAGCACCTTCACCACCGCCGGGTTGAGCAGATCGGCGGCGTCGCGAATCGGCGTGGCGAGCGTTGCCGCTTCGGGCGGCGCGGCGGCGGAGAAGACGGCGATGAGCGCCTCCAGCGGCCCGGGCTCGACGAAAGGCTCGTCGCCCTGCACGTTGACGACGAGATCGCATTCCTCGTCGCGAACGGCCGCCGCGATCCGATCGGTGCCGGAGACGTGGCTGCGCCGCGGTGAGAACCGCCCGGCCGCCGGCGGCGCGGACGGCGGCGCGGATGCGCTCGTCGTCGGTGGCCACGAGAACGGCCGTCACGCCACGCACCCGGGAGCAGCGGCGCCAGACGCGAACCACCATCGGCTCTCCGCAGATGTCGGCGAGCGCCTTGCCCGGCAGGCGCGTCGACCCGATCCGTGCCGGGATGGCGATGACGATTTTCACGACGGCCGGCTAGCCGGGAGCGCCGCGAGCAGTTGATCCCGGTTGACCGGGACCGTCCCGAACTCGCCGACGACAATTCCCGCGGCGATGTTCGCCAGCCGCGCCGCCTGCGGCAGGGGCGCGCCGACGGCGAGCGCCAGCGCGAGCACCCCGACCACCGTATCACCGGCGCCGGTGACGTCGAAAACCTCGCGGGCGACGGTCGGGATGTGCAGCGGTTCGCGACCGGGCTGAAAGAGGCTCATCCCGGCCTCGCCCCGCGTGATCAGGATTGCCGAGCCGCCCGAACTGCGCAGCAGGGCCGCACCCGCCTTCGCGACGGTCTGCTCGAGGTCGCCCCCGGAAACCCGTGCCGCCGCGAGCGCCTCGGCCAGATTCGGCGTGATCACCGTGGCGCGCCGGTAGAGCTCGAACCGCGACGACTTCGGGTCGACGGCCACCGGTCGGGTCGCCTGGCCGCGGTTGAGCGCCGCGGACACGGTCCATCAACGCCTCCTGAATCAGCCCTTTGCCGTAGTCCGAAATGACCACGGCGTCGATCTTCGGCCAGACGCTCTTGAGGAACGCGGCCACGGCGCTCTGCACATCCGCGGGATGCGGACCCAGCCGCTCCCGGTCGAAGCGGACGACCTGCTGCTGGTGGGCGACGACACGGCACTTGAGAATGGTCGGGCGGTCGGGATGCGCGTGGATGCCGTCGACGCCGATCCCGGCGCGTCCCAGCTCCTCGCGCAGCCAGCCGCCCTCGGCGTCGTCGCCGACGACGCCGCAGACCTCGACCGACGCGCCGAGACACCTCAGGTTGTGCGCGACATTGGCGGCTCCGCCGAAGCGCTGCGTCTCCTCCGCGACCTCGACGACCGGCACCGGGGCCTCGGGGGAAATGCGCCGCACCGCGCCGGCATAGTAGCGATCGACCATGAGATCGCCGACCACGAGGATGCGGGCCCCCGCAAAAGCAGCGACGCCGGCGCGGAGCACTGCGCTCGCTTCCCCGGTTCGATTCGCGGCGCAGGGGAGCCCGGCTCATGCGCTTCCCGGACCGGCCCCCGGCGTCCAGGGGACAGCCTCCTCGAAGATCATCACGGGAATGTCGTCGGTGACCGGATAGGCGACAAGGCATCGTCGAGCAACCGAGACCGTCTCCCGCCGGCGTGAGCAGAAGCCGGCCCTTGCAGCGAGGGCAGGCGAGAATTTCCAGCAGGCCGGGATCGAGACTCATGGGCTGCGATTATACGGCGTCGCGGCGCGTTTGTCAAAATCGGGTGCATTTTGCATCGTCCAGCGGCTATAATCATCAGATAAGGAAACAACCATCAGGAGGAGTCATGGTCAACGTATCGGACGGTGCCAAGGAGAAGCTGCTCGAGTATCTCAAGACCAACAACTCGGACCTCGCGGTCCGGGTGATCCTCTCGCACGGCTGAGGGGGGCCCTCGCTCGGGCTTGGTTCTGGATGAACCAAAAGCGCAGGACAAGGTGTACGACCTCTGCACCGCTGAAGGTGGTCATCGACGACTCCCTTCAGGGCGAACTGGGAGTCGGTGAGTGTCGACTACAACGATTCCGTGTGGCGCAGCGGCTTCAAGATCACCTCCGCCAAGCCTGTCGGCGGAGACGCCGGCTCGGGCGGATGCAGTTCCGGTAAGTGCTGCTGAGTTTTTCGACGCTCCCGGCTCGAGGCGCGGGCCCCTGAGGGGGTCCGCGCCCCTTCTTCCATGAAAGCCGGAAAGCCCTCCCGCGGACGGCGTCGAGCGCATCGGCGCAAACCGCGAGCGGATCGACCGGATCGACCGGCAGCTCGTCGCCCTGCTCAACCGGCGCGCCGCGGTCGTGCGCGCGATCGGCGAAATCAAGAAGGCCAGGGGGATCGAGGTCGTCGACTCCGGGCGCGAGGAGCAGGTGATCGGCCGCATCGAACAGGCGAACACCGGCCCGTTCCCCAACGAATCGCTCAGAAGCATCTACCGTGAAATCTTCGCCGCGTCGCACCAGATCGAGGAGCCCCTCGCCGTTGCCTACTTCGGCCCCGAGGCGACCTTCACCCACCAGGCGTGCCGGCGCGTCTTCGGGTCCGCCCCGCGCACCCTGCCGAAACCGAGCATCCGCGAGGTGTTCCGCGCGGTCGAGCGCGACGAGGCCGCGTTCGGCGTCGTGCCCGTGGAGAACTCCACCGAAGGCGTGGTCAACCACACCCTGGACATGTTCCTCGAGTCGCCGCTGACGATCTACGCCGAGGTCGTCCTCGTCGTCCACCACCACCTGCTCTCGAAAAGCGGCAAGCTCGGGGACGTGCGCCTCCTGTACTCGCACTACCAGCCCGTCGCGCAGTGCTCCGAGTGGCTGCAGGCGCACCTGCCGGAGGTTCCGGTCCGGGATGTCGCCAGCACCTCCGAGGCCGCGCGCCGCGCCGCGGCGGACCCGACGGGCGCCGCGATCGCCAGCCGTCTGGCCGGGGAACTCTACGGCCTGCGCGCCGTGCGGCGCAACATCGAGGACCGCCGCGACAACGTGACCCGGTTCATCGTCGTCAGCCGCCGGGAGCACGAGCCCACCGGCAAGGACACGACGTCGATCCTCTTCTCGATCAAGGACCGCGTCGGCGCCCTGCACGACATCCTGCTGCCGTTCGCCCGCAAGAGCATCAACCTCACCAGGATCGAGTCCCGGCCGTCGCGGCGCAAGGCCTGGGACTACGTGTTCTTCGTCGATTTCGACGGTCACCGCGCCGACCCGGTCGTCCAGGGCGTCATCGCCCGGGTCCGCCGCTCGTGCTCCGTGCTCAAGGTCCTCGGATCCTACCCCACCAACCGGGAGGCACAAGAACGATGAGCCTGGTCCCCCCCCACATCGCCTCGATCCGTCCCTATGTCCCCGGCAAGCCGATGGCGGAGCTCGAGCGCGAGCTCGGCCTGAGTTCGACCGATCAAGCTGGCTTCGAACGAGAACCCGCTCGGCCCCTCGCCGAAAGTCCTGCGCGCCCTGCGGGCGCACCTGGCGCGAGATCAACCGCTATCCGGACGGCAGCGCCTTCGAGCTGACGCGAGCCCTCGCGACGAAGCTCGACGTCGCCCCCGAAGCCATCCTGCTGGGCAACGGGTCGAACGAGGTCATCGACATCGCGGTGCGCACCTTCATGCGTCCCGGCGAGGAGGTGGTTTCCGCCGCGGGGGCCTTCGTCGTCTACCAGCTCGCGACCCAGGCCGCCGGCGGCACGAACGTCGTGGTGCCGATGCGCGACCACACCCACGACCTGCCCGCGATGGCGGCCGCGGTGACGCCGCGCACCCGCATGGTGTTCATCGCCAACCCGAACAACCCGACCGGGACCTGGGTCGCCCGAGCGCGCGGTCGAGCGTTTCCTGGACGACCTGCCCGCCGGGGTGATCGCTGTCTTCGACGAGGCCTACTACGAATACGTCGCCCGCCGGACCTTCCCGGACACCCTGCGGCGCGTGCGGGCCGGACAGCCGGTCTTCTGCCTGCGCACCTTCTCCAAGGCCTACGGCATCGCCGGTCTGCGCATCGGGTACCTCGTCGGCCCGCCGGAGTACGTCGCCGAAATGAACAAGGTCCGCGAACCCTTCAACACGAACCACCTGGCGCAGGTGGCGGCCCTCGCCGCTCTCGGCGACGAGCGCCACCTGCGGCGCGTGGTTCGGCTGAACCGGCGGGAGCGCGCGCGGCTCGGCGCCGGAACTCACGGCGCTCGGGCTGGACGTCGTCCCCTCCGAGGCGAACTTCCTGCTCGTCGGCATGCGCCGCGACGGCAGCGCCCTGTACCAGGAACTCCTGCGCCGCGGGGTCATCGTCCGTCCGGTCGGCAACTACGGCTATCCGCGGCACCTGCGGATCACCGTGGGGCTGCCCGAGCGAGAACGACCGCCTCCTCGCCGCCCTGCGCGAGGCGCTGCGCGGTCGTCCCGGCGAGCTAGCAGACCGCTGAAGCAAGTCCCCGCGGCCGCGCTCGTCCGCTGCCGCTACATCGGGTGACAGCGGGTGCAGAAGCTCGCCATGTCCGGGGCATCCCACAGCTGCTGATTTTCCGAGCCGTGCGGCATGATGACACCCGACGCACGCGAGCCTGCCGTCGTTCTTCCGGACCGGAAACCCCGGCGGCAGCGTGACCATGCCGCTCGCCGGCTGTCCCGTGCTCCGCATCGAGTTCGACCACCTGATGGCGCTGGTGCACTTCGGTGTGGCAGGTTCCGCAGATCTCGTACTCTGATTTCTTCAGCAGCACCTTCTGCGCGGCCCCGTGCACACCGTGACAGGACGCGCACATCCCGGTGGCAACGGGGGCGTGCGGCGACTGCCCAGGCGTCCCCGTCGCCGTTGAGATTCTTGTCCTCGTGACACCCGGCGCACAGCGCGCGCTGCGGCTGCGCCAGAAGCCGCGGCGCCGCGGCGACGTGCGGCCGGTGGCAGGCTGGACAGCCGTCGTCGAGCGCCGGGTGCGGCACCGCCCAGTCCTTCCCCGCGGGATCGAGCGCCGGATCCTTGTGGCACGTGAGGCAGAGTTCGCGATCGGCGGGCGCCAGGAGCAGCTTCTGCACCGCCGAACCGTGGGGGGCGTGACAGCGCGAGCACCTCCCCTGGGCGACGGGCTGGTGCAGCGAGCCGCCCTTGTCGGCCTCGGGGGGACGAAGGCATCGTGACACTCGAAACACAGCGCGCGCCTGCTGGCTTCTTGAGCATGCCGGCGGCCGGGGCCACGTGCGGGAGATGGCAGACGAAGCAGCCGTCGTCGAGCGCCGGGTGGGCCGCCGCCCACTCCTCGCCGTCGGGAGCCAGCGAGGGGTCGTCGTGGCACTTCACGCACAGCGCCTTGCCCGGAGCCGCGAGGAGTTTCTTCGCGTCGGAACCGTGCACCGCGTGGCAGGCGGCGCACTCCCCCTCCTCCACCGGGCTGTGCCGCACCAGTTCGCTTCCCCTCCTCCTCCGTCGGGAACGGGTCGTGGCAGTCGGCGCACAGCTGCGACCACGGGCTTGATCAGCAGCCGCGGCGCGTCGGCAACGTGCGGCAGGTGGCAGGAGGGGCACCCGTCGTCGAGCGCCGGGTGCGGCACCGCCCACTCCTGCCCCGTCCTTGCCCTGCGACGGGTCGGCGTGGCAGAGCAGGCAGAGCTTGACGCCCGTGGCCGGGAGCAGTTTCTTCTCCGCCGCGCCGTGGGGGCCGTGACAGCCGGTGCATTCCCCCTGCGCCACCGGGGCGTGCATCCGTTTTTTCCCGCCGGCGGTGAAGTCGTCGTGGCAGCCGAAGCAAAGCTCCCGCTTCGCCGCCGCCGGCAGCTGCTTGATCGAGAGGCCGGTGGAAAGGCGTGGCAGGCGAGACAGTCGCCCTCCTCCGCCGGGGGGTGGAGAACAGCCTGCGGCTTGCCGTCTTTGCCCTTGAGCACGTCATCGTGACAGCGCGCGCAGAGCGCCGGGGGTTTCTCGAGGAGTGCGGCCGCTGCCGCCTGAAAAGGCGTGGCACTCCTCGCAGTCGTTGTCGACCGCGTGGGTGTCGGGTGGAGCGTAGCCCGGAGGAATCGTGGCCGAGGCTGCTGCCGCCAGAAAAACCGTGACGGTGCGATCCTGCAGCGTCAGGGAATTCTCGCCGGGGTCGAGCTTGACCTTCACGCTGAACGACCCCGCTCCCACCGGCTGGGAGCGGGTCCCGCTCGTGCCGGTGATCGTCACGGACCCCGGTGCACCGCCGGGCAGAAACCCGAGCAGATTCAGCGAGCCGTCGCCCGTAAGCGAGCGCCCGGTCGGGCGGGTAGACAATCGACCGGCGCGGTCGCTGAACCGGCCCCGCCCGGAAAGAGCGGCGATTCCAACAGCCGCGAGCGCGGCAACAATTGCCGCCGCCCTGCTACGCCTTCTATCGAATTTTCTCATGCTATCGTTCCTCAAGCAATAATCGTGCTCAGCCAGCAATGCAACAACGAGCAAAAAACCTGTTGATTATATTGATCTTTCGATCTCAGTGCAAGCGGAAATTCCGGCTGATGCGTGAAATTCCCCAGTGCTCACGAAATATCCCCCTGCACCGTGACGGGCTAGCCGTCGAACACTTCATGCATGGCCTCGAGAAAGAATCGTTCTCGGCCCGGTTCCCACCGTGACGCGCAAACACCCGTGGAGCAGTCCCGGGCTGCCGCCGAGATCGCGCACCAGGATACCCCGTCGTCGCAGGGCCTCGAAAACCTCCCGTGAGGGACGATCCGTCCGCAGCAGGATGAAATTCGCGTCGCTCGGGAATACGGTGACGCCGGGCAGCCGCGACAGAGCTGCGGCGAGTCGTTCGCGCTCGGCGAGGATCATGCGGATCTGTCCTTCGAGAAACACGGGGTTCTCGAGCACCGTCTGCGCGGCGACCTGAGAAAAGCTGCCGACGTTGTACGGCAGTCGCACCTTGTTGAGTTCCGCGATCATCAGCGGGTCGGCGAGCAGCATCCCCAGCCGCAGCGCGGCCAGCCCGATTTTCGAGAGCGTCTGCAGAACCACGAGATTGGGGTGGCCGGCGAGCAGGTCAACGACACTCGCGCCGGCGAAATCGTGGTAGGCCTCGTCGATGACGACGATCCCGGGAACGGCTCGAAGATAGCGCTCCATGATGCCCCGGTCGAAAAGATTGCCGGTCGGGTTGTTCGGCGAGGCGAAAACGCTCAAACGCGGGGAGCACGCGGCGGCGCGCTTCAGAAGCTCCGGCTCGTCGAGCTCGAAGGACGGGGTGAGCGGCACCTCCTCGACGCGCCAGCCCAGCGAGAGCGCGATGTGGCGGTACATCGAAAATGTCGGCGTCGGCACCAGCAGCGTCGCCCCCTCCCCGCCGCAGGCCGCGAGCAGGAGCAGAATCAGATCGTCCGAGCCGTTGCCGAGAAGGATGCCCTTCAGTCGCCCAGCCGCAGCGATCGGCAAGCACGCGCCGCAGCGCTGTGGCCGCCGGGTCCGGGTAGCGGTTGAGTTCGAGGGCGGCCGCGGCGGCACCGATGCGCGCCATGAGCCCCGCGGGCGGCGGGCAGGGGTTCTCGTTGGCGTCGAGTTTGATCAGTCCCTCGGCGTCTTCGGCCTCGTAGGCGCGAAGGCCCCGGAGCTCCGGGCGGAAGAAATTCCCGCTCTCCCCGCTCACGCCTTTTCCCTGCGGACCAGGACCGAACGGGCGTGCGCCTCGAGGCCCTCGAGCCGGGCGAAGCGCACGACCTTGTCGGCCATGCCTTCAAACTGCTGCTCCGAGAAGGACATGATGTTCGAGCGCTTCTGGAAGTCGGGGGTCCCCAGCGTGGAAAAGAACCGGGCCGAACCGCCCGTCGGGAGCACGTGGTTGGGGCCCGCGAGGTAGTCGCCGAGAGCCTCGGGCGTGTGCGCCCCGAGAAAAACACTGCCGGCATTGCGGATCAGGGGCAAAAACTGCAGCGGTTCGCGCACGAGAAGTTCGAAGTGCTCGGGCGCGACCGCGTTGGCCACCTGCAGCCCCTGCTGCAGATCGCGGACGATCATGATCAGCCCCTGCCCGCGCAGCGCGGCGCGCGCGATGTCGGGACGGGGCAGCGCGTCGACCTGACGCTCGACTTCGACACGGGTCCGATCCGCGATTTTCTGGGAGTCGGTGACGAGGACGCAGGTCGCCAGCTCGTCGTGCTCGGCCTGGGAGAGCAGGTCGGCCGCGATGTGCCGCGGGTCGGCCGCGGCGTCGGCGAGAATGAGGATCTCGCTGGGACCGGCGATCATGTCGATGTCGACTTCGCCGAAAACCATTTTCTTCGCGGTTGCCACGTAGATGTTCCCCGGCCCGACGATCTTGTCCACCCGCGGTATCGTCGCCGTGCCGTAGGCCAGAGCCCCGACCGCCTGGGCGCCGCCGATGCGGTAGATCTCCTCGAGGCCGAGCAGGTCCGCGACGACGAGCACGTGCGGGTTGATCACGCCCTCCGGCGCCGGGGTGCAGATGGCGAGAGACGGCACACCGGCGACCTGGGCCGGGATCGCGTTCATCAGCACCGAGCTCGGGTAGGCCGCCTTGCCGCCGGGGACGTAGAGCCCGACCCGCCCGATCGGCGTCACCAGCTGACCGAGCAAGGTGCCGTCCGCGGAGGCTTCGAACCAGGATTCGGCGCGCTGGCGCTGGTGAAAGGCGCGGACGCGCGCCGCCGACTCCTCGAAGAGCGCCAGGACCTCCCGCGGGACTTTGCGATACGCCTGCCGGACTTCCTTGCGGCTCACGGGGAACTGGGCGGGTTTGAGACTCACCCGGTCGAATCGCTCCGTGTACTCGGCAACGGCATCGTCGCCCCGCTGCTGCACCTCCTGGAGGATCTGCTTCACCGGCTCCTCGACGGCCGAGGTGTCGCGCCGCCCGCGGTGTTCGAGACAGGTGATCATCTCGCGGAACTCGCGATCACGGTACCGAACGGTCTTCATCTCCACACCTCCCTGTAGCAGGCCCTGAAAGGACCCATCTGCCGCGTCTTGCCCCCGGGCCTTTTGAGCAGCCTGCTGTTCCATGAATTGTCAACATCCCGTTCAAGCGTGGCCATAAAGCCGACAACTAAAGACTTTCCTTGATCCGTGCGGTTCGAGCCCCGATGCCGGCGAGCTTCTCGTCGAGTCGCTCGTAACCGCGATCGAGATGGTAGGCCCGGGCAACGACGGTCTCGCCCTCCGCGCGCAAACCCGCCAGCACCAGCGAGGCGCTCGCCCTCAGATCGGTGGCCATGACGCGAGCGCCCGAGAGCGCCGGCTTCCCGCGCACGATGGCCAGGTTGCCGTCCAGCGTGATGTCCGCACCGAGACGCTTCAGTTCGGCAACGTGCACGTAGCGGTTCTCGAATATCGTCTCGTGGATGACTCCCAGGCCGCGCGAGACCGCGAGCAGCGCCATGAACTGCGCCTGCATGTCGGTCGGGAACTCCGGGTAGGGCCCGGTCTTGATGTCGACCGCGCGCGGCCGCGCCGGACCCTCGACGCGCACCCCCGCCGGCGATTCCTCAACCCGCGCGCCGGCCTCGCGCAACTTGGCGATAACCGCGCCGAGATGCGTCGGGTCGGCGCCCGGTCACCAGCACGTCGCCGCGCGTGATGGCCGCGGCGAGCATCAACGTCCCGGCCTCGATGCGATCGGGCATCACCGCGTGGTCGATCGGTCTGCAGTCGCTCGACCCCGTGGACGACGATGGTCGGCGGTCCCGGCGCCGGAAATGCGCGCGCCCATGCCGCACGAGCGCCCGGGCGAGGTCCGCGATCTCCGGCTCGCAGGCGGCGTTGGTGATCTCGGTCGAACCGTCGGCCGTCACGGCCGCCATCAGCGCGTTCTCGGTGCCGGTGACGGTCTGCTTCTCGAAGTGGATGCGCGCGCCCCGCAGCCGGCCCGAGCGCGCCGTGATGTAGCCGTGCTCGATGGCGATCTCGGCGCCGAGAGCCCGCATCGCCGCCAGGTGCAGGTTCACCGGCCGCTCCCCGATCGCACAGCCCCCGGGCAGCGACACCCGCGCCTGGCCGGCGCGCGCCAGCAGGGGTCCGAGCACGAGCACCGAGGCCCGCATCGTCTTGACCAGATCGTAGGGCGCTTCCTCGCCGCTCAGCGCGCCGGTCTCGATGACCATCTCGTCGCCGCGCCGCTCGACCCTCGCGCCGAGAATTTCGAGAAGCCGGGCCATCGTGTCCACGTCGCGCAAGCGCGGGACGTTGCGCACCCGGTGCTCCCCCGGCACGAGGATGGTGGCCGCGAGGATGGGCAGGGCGGCATTTTTTGCGCCGCCGACCCGCACGCTCCCCCGCAGGTGCGGCCCGCCGGCAATCGTGATGCTCTCCATGGCGGTGCGCTTACGCGGCCTTTCTCGCCGCGATGACCCGCTCGATGCCGGCGAGATCGCGGCGGGTCGAGATGTCGCCGAAACGACCCGTGCGCAGCAGCAGGGCCCGCACCGCGTCGGCCTGTCCCGCGCCGATCTCGAGCAGCAGCCAGCCGCCGCACCGCAGCAGCGGCGGCGCGTCCGCGACGATCCGCTCGATCAGGGCCAGACCGTCGGCGCCGCCGTCGAGGGCGACGCGCGGCTCGAAGTCGCGCACTTCGGGCTGCAGATCGCCCAACTCCGCCGTGGGGATATAGGGCGGGTTCGACACGAGCGCGTCGAGCTCCCCGGCGCAGGCGGCGAGCGGGGCGAGCAGGTCGCCCTCGAAAAACTCGATGCTCCGGGCCAGTCCGTGCGCGGCGGCGTTCGCGCGCGCAACCTCGATCGCGGCGGCGCAGCAGTCGGTGCCCAGGAACGCGCCGGAACCCAGTTCGAGCGCCAGGGCGATCACGACGGCCCCCGAGCCGGTGCCGACATCGGCCACCCGCGCGCCGGGACGCAGGCGCTCGAGCGCCGCCTCGACGAGCGTCTCGGTCTCGGGGCGCGGCACCAGCACCCGGCGATCGACCCGGATGCGCAAGGACCAGAACTCGCGCTCCCCGGTGACGTACGCCAGCGGGACGCGTCGAGCCCGCTCGTTCGAGGAGACGCTCGTACCGCAGCGCCGCTTCCGGCTCCACCGGTTCGCGCCCCCGCGCCAGCAGCGCGGCCCGCTCGAGCCCGGCGGCGTATTCGAACAGCACGCGGGCCTCGAGCCCGGCCGCCTCGATGCCGACGGCGGCCAGCTGCGCGCGACCCCGATCGACCGCGGCCGGCGATCGGTCTCGATCATTCCCCGCCCCCGCTCAGGGCGAGCGACTGGAAGTGGGCCGCGAGCGCGTCGATCATCTCCTGGATGTCGCCTTCCATGAAACTCTCGAGCCGGTAGATGGTCAGGCCGATGCGGTGATCGGTCACGCGGTTCTGGGGGAAATTGTAGGTCCGGATCCGCTCGCTGCGGTCCCCGGTGCCGACCATGCCCTTGCGCTCCGAGGCGCGCTTCGCGGCCGCCTCCGCCTCGAGGCGATCCTTGAGCCGCGCCCGCAGGATGCGCAGGCCCTTGGCCTTGTTCTTGTGCTGCGATTTCTCGTCCTGGCAGGAGACGACCAGACCGGTCGGCAGGTGCGTGATGCGCACCGCGGAGTCGGTCGTGTTGACGCTCTGGCCGCCGGGCCCCGAGGATCGGAAAACGTCGATCCGGAGTTCCTCGGGCTTGATGTCGAGCTCGACCTCCTCCGCCTCCGGAAGCACCGCGACCGTCACGGCCGAGGTGTGAATGCGGCCGCTGCCCTCGGTGACCGGCACCCGCTGTACGCGGTGAACGCCGGCCTCGTACTTCAGGACGCTGTAGGCGCCGTGTCCCTCCACGAGGGCGATGACCTCCCGGAGCCCGCCGATGCCGGTCGCGGTCTGGCTCATGACCTCGATCCGCCAGCGCCGCCCCTCGGCAAAGCGGGTAGTACATGCGGAAGAGCTCGGCGGCAAAGAGCGCCGCCTCCTCGCCGCCGGTGCCGCCGCGAATCTCGAGAAAGGTGTTCTTGTCGTCGTTCGGATCGCGGGGCGTGAGCAGGACGCGCAGCTCGCGCTCGATCTCCTGGAGCCGCGCGGCGAGATCGACCAGCTCCTCCTGCGCCAGGGACCGCAACTCGGCGTCGCCCTCCTCGAGAAGAGCCCGGCTCTCATCCTGGCGCAGCCGCAGCTTCTGGTATTCCAGGTACTTCTCGACGATCGGCCCGACGGTGCCGCGCTCGATCATCAGTTCGCGGTAACGCTGCCGGTCGCCGAGAACCGCGGGGTCGGAGAGCTGCCGGTCGATCTCCTCGCAGCGCTTCTCGACCTCAGCCAGCTTGGTGAACACCGCGCACCCCCCCTTCCATGTCCAGCACTTCGCGCAGGGCGCGCAACGCGACCTCGATCTGATCGTCGCTCGGGGGCCGCGTGGTCAGGGCCTGAAGCCAGTACCCCGGGACCGCAAGCCAGCGCGCCCGCGGTCGGCCGCCGAGGCGCAGGATCTCGAAGGCGATGCCGGCCACGACCGGCAGCAGCGCCAGGCGCGAAACAAATTTCGCGATGAATCCCCAGGGCCCGGGAATGAACGAAAAGACGAAAACGCTGACGGCGACGACGACGAGCAGAAAGTTCGTCCCGCAGCGCGGGTGACGGGTCGAGTGGGCGCGGGCGCCCGCCACGGTGAGCGGACCGCCGTGCTCGTACGCCGAGACCACCATGTGCTCGGCGCCGTGGTACTCGAAAACCCGGCGGATCTCGGACCAGAGGGCGATCAGCGAGAGATAGACGAGAAATATCCCCAACCTCATCAGACCGTCCACCAGGTTGAAGGAGAATCCGGTGCCGAGCGCGGGCGCCAGGCGGGCGATCCCCTGGGTGAGCGCCAGCGGCAGGAGGAAGAAGAGTCCGATCCCTGAGGCGATGGCGACCGCCGTGGCGAGGACCATGCCGACGGCGTTCGGCACCTCCTCCTCGGCAACCGCCTGGGCCGCGGAAAAACGCAAGGCCCGCATGCCGTGCGAGAGTGACTGCAGCAGCGCCGGCGTCCCCCGGACCACGGGCAACCGCAGCAGGCGCCAGCGGTCCGAGAGCAGGCGCAGCGGTTCGCGCAGCACCGCGACCCCGCCATCGGGGCGGCGGACGGCAACGGCAAGCGACCGCGGGGCGCGCATCATGACGCCCTCGATGACCGCTTGTCCCCCGATCAGGGGCTCACCCATCCGCCCGCTCATCCGGGTTTGCCAACAACGGCTGCGGCTCGCCGGCGGGCCAGCCGCGGTAGGCCGCACGGACCTCGCGGAGCCGCCCGCAGGTGAGCTTTCCTTCGGGACAAGCCCCGGCAATGCACGAAGGGCCGCAACGCTCGAACAGCACCGGGGCGGCCTCCCGGACCAGGCCGAGCATGCGCTCCGCCAAACCGCGGATCTCCCACTGCGCCCGGAGACAGCAGCGCAACGTGAAAAAATGCCTGAGCTCGCGAGCGTTCATGGTGACGATGATGCGGGTGGCCGCCGCGTTGGGCAGCACAAAACGGGCGTCCTCGGCGGCAACCCCGGCCGCGAGCAACTCGCGATACCGCTTGCCGGCATCCCGCATGGCCCGCGCGAACGTGCGCGAGAGCTCCGGCCGCGCGGCGATGGCCGGCGGCGTCACGTGCTCGAAATCAGCGCTCGCCGCGACATAGCGCTGACTCTGCTGCGAATAGGAGGCAACGCGATGGCGCACCAGCTGGTGGCTCGCGGCCCGGGAAATACCCTCGATGCCGAAGCTGAACACGGCGTGTTCGAGCACGGAGAGGTGGCCAAGACCGAGAATGCGGCGGATGAGGACCGCGGCCCCGGCCGCGTCAACCCCGTGCTCGAGATCTTCGATGCGGTCCGGCGAGTAGCACAGGCGGGCCGCCAGGGCAACGGCGATCTCGGGGTCCGCGGTCCGGCGCAGCAGGGAAACGCGCACGCGACCGTTCATCTGGTGATCCGGCGCCGGGAAGACCCCGACGGGACTAGACCGTTGCCGCTTCCTTCTGCCCGTACTTTTTACGGAAGCGATCGACGCGCCCGGCGGCGTCGATGAGCTTCTGCTTGCCGGTGAAAAATGGGTGGCATTTCGAGCAGATATCGACCTTGTAGCTCGGCTTCGTCGAACGGGTATGGATGACCTCGCCGCAGGCACAGGTGACCGTGATCGCGTCGTAATCAGGGTGAATGCCCTCTTTCATACGTTCTGCCTCCTTGCTCTCAACCTTGCGTGAAGAGCGTGAAAGATACCCCGCCGATCACTGAAAGTCAAGCAATTGCTGAACAAATCGCGGTTCAATGTGGTAGAGTAGGTCCATTGGTTTGATCGTGCCGCGGGCACGGGTCGCCCGATATTCGGAGGTCGGCAGGGTGTGTTGGAACGATTGACTCGCGGCGCGCCCGCGCTGCTCATGGGCGTCCTCTTCTTGTGTGCGTCCGCGGGCATCGTCGGCGGCACGGGGAACGGTGTATGCCGTCGAGGGGCCCGCCGACATCGAACTGCGGAAATCCTTCACGTCCATCCGCCGAGCCGGCAGTCATACGTCCCGATCGGTCACCCGAAGCGGAGCGGGAGAAGATCCCGGAGCCGCGGACGACGCGCGGGAGATCGTGCCGGCTCAACTCGGGGCGGTTGCGGCGGCGCTCGGTGAGCAAATCCAGTCATCCGGAACTCTCCACCTGCCGGGCGTCGGCGAAAAGGGGGTCGTGCTCAGGGTTTCGACGACACCGATCATGGAGACCGCCGCGGGACGCCATCTGATCATCGATCGCGATCACACCATCGACCCGGATGTGGCAGGAGCGATCAGCCGCCGCTGGCCGGGATTTTCCGTGATTCAACCTCCCGCCGGGGCGAATCTGCGCGATGTGATCGGCTCCACGCTCGACGCCGCCGGTTACGACTCGGTGCTGCGCTCGGCGCCCCTGATTTTTGGTCGGGGAGTCACGATCCGGGTCAACCCCGATTTTGTGGTACTTCGCAGCGAGCGCGATCTTCTCGAGGGGGAGACCCGGGCAATTTCCGTGGTGGCTCCCGACGAAGCCCTCCCCTCCGAGTTGCGTGAACTCGCCGGCAAGCATCGGGTGCGAATCGTCGAACTGACGCCTGACGGCGCCCAGGCCGGATTCGACCGTGCCCCCTGGCGCTCCACCGCGGGCCGGGTCACCGCGGTGGAGTCCGCCCGGCTGGCGGCGATCATCGAAGGAGTAGCCGTCGCTCTCGGTTTTTCGATCGAGCGGCAGGTGCTCCTCCCGCCTGCGGCCGGCGAACCCGCCATCAGCGCCGACCTGAGGATCGGCCGCGACGGAGATGCGACACTCGTCTTCGAACGTGACGACCCGAGCATTCGGGAACACCTGGCGTTCCGGGGCGAGACGGCAATCGTGATGAAGTCCACCGGTGATCTGCCGGATGCGATTGGTTCGCTGCTCAAACGCTTCGACATTCCGTCGATCGGCCGGGTGGTTGAGTTTTACCGCGCACCATCCTCGGGCTCTCCGCCGCGCTTCGTGATCAGCGTCCCGGGTTGGCTGGCCGAGTCCGGCGGACGCAGGCTCCTGATCACCGGCGCCGCGCTCCCGACCCTGGTACGTCTCTTCCTGACTCGCGAAGGAATCGACATCTTCGAGTACCGGATTCTGTAGCCGGCAAAGAAGAAACGATCGTTACTTACAGGAGGAGCAGGAGGATTTCGCGCAGGAGGTGCAACCGCCGCCGCCCTGCGACGGCGTGAACTTCCCGCCGCTTTTCGAACCGAAGACCGAGAACTTCTTCACGACTTTCCTGCCGCCGCACGCCGGGCAGACGACCTTGACCGCGGCGCCGCTCACCAGTCGCTCGAACTCCCTGCCGCAGCGACCGCAGACAAACTCGAAGATGGGAACCGGCGCGCCCTCCCGCAGCTACGCTCTGGCGGGCGGGATCGAGCGCGCGTCGGCCAGGAACTTTTCGATGCCGACATCGGTCAGCGGGTGGCGCACCATCTGCTCGAGCACCGCGAACGGCACCGTCGCGATGTGCGCGCCGAGAGCCGCGGCCTGCACGACGTGCAACGTCGAGCGAACGCTGGCGACGATGATCTCGGCGGTGTAGTCGTAATTGCGCAGGATCTCCAGCGACTGCTCCACCATCTCCAGCCCCTGGTGCCCGGCGTCGTCCAGGCGTCCGACAAAGGGGCTGATGAACGCCGCGCCGGCCTTGGCCGCGAGCAGCACCTGCGCCGGTGAGAACACGAGCGTCATGTTGACCTTGATCCCCTCCGCCGCCAGGGCGCGAGTCGCCGCGAGCCCCTCTTTCATGATCGGCACCTTGACCACGACCCGGTCGTGGATTTTGGCGAGCAGGCGCCCCTCGGCGACGATCGCTTCGGCCTCCAGCGAAACCGTTTCCGCGCTCACCGGTCCGGCGACGATGCCGCAGATCTCACGGACCACCTCATGAAACGGGCGCTTTTCCTTGGCGACCAGCGTCGGGTTCGTCGTCACCCCGTCGAGCACGCCCCAACGGGCCGCTTCGCGGATCTGCACGACATTTGCCGTGTCGAGGAAGATCTTCATTTCGAGCCGTCCCCCGTGCTGCGCGCTCGCGACTCAGAGCTTGCCGACGAGCGCATCGTTGATTTTCACGGCGCGAACGCGCCGCAAGTCCTCCATCCAGGATTCGAAGTACTGGTCCCTCTTCGCGCTGCGCAACCGGGCGACGACGGCATCCTTCTCGGCGAGGAACGACTCGCGCGTCGCCGGCAGCTTGCCATCGACCCGGTAGAGGATGACCCTGCCGTCGGGGGCGGCCACCGGCCCGCCGAACGAGCCGATCTCCAGGGAAAACGCCCCCTGGAAAAGTTCCCCCTTGATCCCCGCCTCGGCGACGAATTCGCGCTGGGTGAAGAACGCCGTCTCCCGGACCTCGCCCTTGGCTCTGGCGGCGACGCTCTTCGGCTGCTCGCCGCGGCGCAGATCCTCGAGCCGCGAGCGGCCCTCGTCGAGGGCACGCTCCCGGGCCTTCTCGGCGAGCAGATCCCGCTCGACGTCGGCGCGAGCCTCCTCGAAGGAGGGCACGGCAGCCGGCCTCTTGGTCAGCATCTTGTACACCCAGTAATCGTCCCCCTGGCGCAGCAGTTCGCTGACCTCGCCCTCGGCGAGGGCGAACAGGGATTCGGCGACCTCGGATCGCGCAGCGGGACCGGGGATCGGCCCCTCGCGCGGCACCAGATCCGTCGTGCGAAGCGTCAAGCCGAATTTTGCGGCGACCGCGTCAAGCTCCCCGGCGGCGAGTTCGTCGTTGATCTGCTCGACCCGGTCCGCGACGGCCGCGCGCGCCGCAGCAGCGGCGTGCTTGAGGGCGACCTCCGCGCGAACCTGTTCGAAGGGCGGTGTTCCGGCTTCGCGCGTCTCCTCGACCTTGATGATGTGAAATCCGTACTGGGTTCGCACCAGCTCGCTGAGCTGCCCCTTGCTCAGGGCGAAGGCCGCCTGTTCGAAAGCGGGAACCATCTGTCCGGGGGAGAACCAGCCGAGATCGCCCCCGGCGGGGCCGGAGGAGTCCTGTGAAAATTCGCGCGCCAGCGCCGCAAAGTCGGTCCCGGCCCCGGCCTTGTCGAGAACGAACTGCGCCCGTTCGCGGATTTTCTTTTCCTCCTCGGCCGCGGCGCCCTCGTCGAGACGAAAGAGAATGTGTCGGGCGTGCACCGCACGTTCCGTCCTGAACTCGGCGGCGTTCTGCTCGAAGTAACTCAGAAGTTCCGCGTCGCTCGCCGGCGCTGCCGGCTGAAAGTCCTTGGCGAGAATCGACACGTAGGCGAAACGGGCGCGCTCCGGCCGGGTGTATTTGGCGGGGTCGCCGTCGAAAACGCGACGCGCCTCCTCCGGCGGCGCCGATGCGCCGGCGCGCGGGTGCCGGCGGCGGCAGGATCACCAGCGAGAGCCGTATCTTTTCCTGCTCGCGGCGGAACTCCTCGAAGGCCTCGGACTCGGCGATCTGCACGGGTTCCTGGACCAGCGCCCGGACCTTCCCGGCCAGCAACTCGCCGCGGACATCGTCCTCGTAGACGACCGTCTTGATACCGGATGCCGCAAGGACTTCGCGGTACTTCTTCGGATCGAAGACGCCGTTTTCCTGGAAAGCCGCGGTCTCGCGCACCTTGCTCGCGATCTCTTCGTCGCCGACGACGAGACCCATCCGGCGCGCCGCGTCGAGCAGCAAGCGCCGCCCGATGGCGGAATCGAGGGCGCCCTTCTTGATGCGGAAGCGTTTCTCGAGGTCGGCGGCGGAGATCCCCGGGTAAAAGCGCCGGTAGAATTCCATGCGGCTGTCATACGCCCTGAGATACTCCGCGTACGGCACCTCCTCGGCGCCGACCCACGCGGCGATCGAGCGCTCGGACTGCGACGAACTGGTGTCCCCCCGGCCCCAGACCAGGAAGATGGTGCCGATGAAAACACCGACGATCAAAATGATAATGACCAGGACAAAAACCGCGTTACCTCGTATGAAGCGCATCATGGCGCGTCACCCCCCATTTGCATCGTGTCGTCCGAAAGAGCAAAGCCCGAGTTTACCTTTTTCCCCTGCGGGATGCAACCGCGCGAACTCGCGGCGCGAGCGGCTTTCGGTCCGGGTCTGGCATGTTGACAAGTTCCGTATGGCATGGTACCAATGCGGCCAATTTTACCGTTCTTGCCGGGGTGAGGAGCTGACACGACGATGAACAAATCAGCAGCGCTGTTTCGGCGGGCCCAACTGGTGATGCCCGGTGGCGTCAACAGCCCGGTCCGGGCTTTCCGCTCGGTCGGCGGGCATCCTCTCTTCATCGCCAAGGCCAAGGGGTCGACGATCACCGACGTGGACGGCAAGACCTATATCGACTACGTCTGTTCGTGGGGCCCGATGATTGCCGGGCACGCCCAGCCCCAGGTGTCGCCGCCGTCATCCGGGCGGCCAAGCTCGGGACCTCCTACGGCGCCTCCACCGAAGCCGAAATCACCCTCGCCACGCTGGTGCGCGAGGCCTTCCCTTCCGTGGAGATGGTGCGCATGGTCAGCTCCGGGACCGAAGCGGTCATGAGCGCCATCCGCCTCGCGCGCGCCGCCACGGGCCGCGACGACATCGTCAAGTTCGAAGGTTGCTACCACGGCCACTCCGACCAGATGCTGGTCAAGGCCGGCTCGGGCGCGCTGACCCTCGGGATGCCCGACAGCCCCGGCGTCCCCGCCGACCTGGCGAAGCACACGCTCAACCTGCCCTACAACGATCTCGATGCGGTCCGTCGCCTGCTGCGTGCCCGCAAAGGAAAGATCGCCGCGGTCATCGTCGAGCCGGTTGCGGCCAACGCCGGGGTCATCCTGCCGAAAGAGGGGTTCCTCGAGGGCTTGCGGCGAGGTGACCGCCGAGCACGGCGCGCTGCTGATCTTCGACGAGGTGATCACCGGCTTCCGGCTCGCGCTCGGCGGCGCTCAGGAGTACTACGGCGTCCGTCCCGACCTGACCTGCCTCGGCAAGATCATCGGCGGCGGCCTGCCGGTCGGCGCCTACGGCGGCCGGCGCGATCTGATGGCCCAGGTCGCCCCCTCCGGGCCCGTCTACCAGGCCGGCACGCTCTCGGGCAACCCTCTCGCGATGGCCGCCGGAATCGCCACCCTCTCGCTCCTGCGCAAGAAGGGCGTCTACGCGAGCCTCGAGCGCAAAGGCGCCTATCTGGCGGCCGGCACCGCCGCCAACCTGGCGAAGACGGGCGTCAAGGCCGTACAGAACCGGGTCGGTTCGCTGTCGTGCCTCTTCTTTACCGGGAAACCCGTCGTCGACTTCCGCTCGGCCAAGGCCGCCGACGCGAAAAAGTATGCCCGCTACTTCACGGGCATGCTCAAGGGCGGCGTCTACCTGGCGCCCTCCCAGTTCGAGGCCTCCTTCATCTCGCTGGCGCACAGCGGGGCGGACCTGGACCGCACCCTCGCCGTCCAGCGACGGGTGCTGAAAAGCCTGTGATTTCTGTGATGCGGGCACCCAAAGAGCAGCCCCTCGCCTGGGCGCAGTATCTCTCGCGCGCCTCCATCGGCATCGAGATGGGCGCGGCGCTCGTCGTGGGCATGGGTATCGGCTGGTTCCTCGACCGGACCTTCGGGACCGAGCCCTGGTGCCTGGTGATCTTCACTGCCTTCGGCATCGTCGCGGGGTTCCGCAACCTCATCGTGGCGGCGCGCAAGGCGGCCGCGGAGATGGACCGGCAGTGAACGCCGATCCCGTGGCGCGGATCGAGCGCACCGCCTGGGCGCTCGGGGCGCTGCTGATTGCCGGAAGCGTCCTGTTGCGCTCCGTCGCCGTCACCGCAGGAGTCGCCCTCGGAGTTCTCGTCGCGGTGCTCAACTACCGCTATCTCGTGCGATTTGTCCGCTCGCTCGTCGACGCGGGCGTCCGGTCGCTCCCCCGCGGCCGCTATCTCCTGTATTTCTGCAAGTACGCCGTCAGCGGGGTTGCCATCGTGGCCGCCCTCAAGTATAGAGTCGCCGACCCCATCGCCCTGCTCGTGGGTGCCAGCGTCCTGCTCCCGGCCATCCTCCGGGAGTCGGTAGGCTGCGCGGCCGAACCGAGCAGCAAGGAGGCCTGAGGAGACCATGCAGAGTTTCGAGTGGATTGCCATCGTCCCGGGCATCAGCGCCATCCCCGCCCACGTCATTCACGCGGCCATCGTCTTCGCGCTCCTGACCGCGATGATACTTGCCGCCAGCCGGCGGCTGACCGATCCCGGGCTGGACATCGTGCCGGAGCCCCGGCTGTCGATCGTCACCTTCTTCGAAGCAGCCTACGGCACGATCGAAAAGCTCTGCGAGGAAAACCTCGGCCACCACGGGCACCGCTACATCTATCTCGTGGGTACACTCGGCCTCTGGATCCTTTTCTCCAACCTGCTCGGCGTGATCCCCGGCTTCGTGCCGCCGACGGACAACGTGAACACCAACTTCGCCTGCGCGGCCGTTGTCTTTCTGGCGACCCACTACTACGGCTTCAAGGCCCACGGCCTGAAGTACCTCAAGCACTTCGCCGGACCGACGCCGTGGCTGGCGCCGCTGATGATTCCGATCGAGATCATCGGGCACCTGGCGCGACCGCTCTCGCTGACCCTGCGTCTGTTCGGCAACATGTTCGGCGACCACATGAACATCATGGTCTTCGTCGGCATGATGATCGGCCTGACCAAGTACATCCTCTCCGGCCCGGTGCCGCTGTGGATCTTTGCCCCTATCGCGCCGCTGGTCCCCATCGTGATCATGTGTCTCGGCATCTTCGTCTCGATCGTGCAGGCCTACGTCTTCGTGCTGCTGACGATGAGCTACCTCTCCGGCTCCCTGGCGGAAAGCCACTAGGCGCCGGCACCGCTGACGCGTAAAAGACTGTCGGGAAAGGAGGAATACAACTATGAACAAGAAACTCTTGATGAGCCTGGTCGGGCTGTCGCTGGCGCTGGCGCCGACGTTTGCCCTGGCTTCCGAAGGCGCTGCCGCCGGCGGCGGCGAAGGCTTCATGAAGTTCTTCGCCATCGCCATCGGCGCCGGTCTCGCGATCGGACTGTCGGCGATCGGCGGCGGTCTCGGTCAGGGCAAAGCCGTTGCTGCGGCCCTCGAAGGCATCGCCCGCAACCCGGGTGCCGCCGGCAAGATCATGACCCCGATGATCATCGGCCTCGCCATGATCGAGTCGCTGGTCATCTACGGCCTCGTCGTGGCGCTGATCCTGGTCTTCAAGATCGTCTAGGGTCGGCCGGAAGCACACCCCGCCAAGGGTTCATCCCCTGGCGGGGTTTTTCGTTTCAGGCCGCATCCAGGAACATCGACTGCGTGGGCGAGGCGACTGGTGCGTCCCTTCGGTCGTGCGTCTGCGCTGCCGGCGCGGAACCGTGCCCGAGGCTCGCGGACTCGTAACTCGCCTGCGTCTCAAACAACGAGCCCGCGTCCCTGCGGGACCGCCCCGGGCCCGGTTCCGCGCTTATCGGCAGCTCCGCGCATCTTCCCTCAGTGACGCCCCAGCCGCCGCGCCGATGACCGTGATGGTATATGCAGGAGATTTCAGTTGGAGCACGTACTGGGCGGAGGGGTGGCGCGGAGGGGATGTCTCCAGCGGCGGAACGAAGTGAGCACGGTGGAGGTCCGCAGCGACAGGACCCCGCAGCCGCACGGGAACAAAATGATCCTGCGACAAGTTCGGGACAGGGGAGACGCGGCCGAACGGCGGACTTCTACTTTTTCTTGAGGGCGGATTCCAGGGCGCGGCGGTAGAACTCGGCGGCGAGGGCGAGGTCCTTCTGCGAATCCGCGACCCCGCCCATCTCGTAGACGTACCTCGACTCCGCCGGGAAGAGTTTCGCGGCGGCCTCGCGGCCCTTGCGGTAGTCCTCGTCCCTCCCCTGGTACTTCGCGGCCAGCGCGCCGCCGAGGGCGAACTCCTCGCGCTCGGGGAACTCGGCCAGCAGTTCTTCGAAGAACGTGCCGGCCTCGACAAACTTTGCGGTCTGCAGGCTCACGACCGCGAGCTGGTACAGCGCCTCGTGATCCTTCGGATCGATCTCCTTGGCCCGCTGGAACTCGGCAAGAGCCAGGTCGTGCCGACCGGTCTTCTTGTAGATCAGGCCGAGCTCGACGCGCGATTTTTTGAAGTCCGGGTCTTTTTCGACCGAGATCTTCAGCTGCGCCTCCGCCTTCTCGTCCTGCCCCTTCGAGGCCAGCTGGCGGCCGAGATTGTAGTACATGAGCGCGTGGTTCTTCGGAACGTACTCCTGCACCGGCCGCTGCTCCGCCTCGGACGGCAGCCCGGCGGCCTTGCGCACCGCGTCCGCGAGATCCTCGCGCAGCGTGCTCGGGTACCCGGCGAGAATATAGGCGACCTTGCCGTCAGCGCCGAGAACCAGCGTCGAGGGCAGCGCCATGGCTCCGTAGTCGTTGAACACGACCAGACCGTCGTCGACGAGCGGGGGCCCGGAGAAACCGACCTGCTTCGCCACGGCGGCGATGGCCTCGCGATCGGCGGCGGAGATCGACGGGTGTTCGCAGTTCACCGTCACGACCTGAAGCTTCTCCGGGCCGATCTTCGTGCGCAGCGCTTCGAGATCGTGGATCACCTCCGAGGAGCGCGGGCTCCAGGTCGCCCAGAAGACGACCACGGTTGCCCCGCGGCCGTAGATCTCTGCGCTTTTCCACTCCTTGCCGCTTGTGTCCTTCAGGGTGAACTCCGGCGGCGTCTGCGAGAGCTGCACATTCTTGAATGCCGCCGATATGGAGGGTTTGGCGCACCAAAGCGTCAGAAGCACGGCCGAGAAGACAAAAACCGCTCTAGACTGTGCCTTTCCTCTTTTAAGCATAGTGATACTATAAAGATTGATACTAATAATGTCAACACCTCTTTGCTTGACACCGGTACACTTGTCTGCGGACAATACACGGTCACGTGTTGGCGCAAAAAGCGGGGGCACAATGGAATCCTGGAAACAGAAGCTCTTCCGCGAACTACCCAAGATCGACGAGATGCTGGCGTGGCCCGAGGTGCTCGACGTCGCCAAGGGCTACCCGCGGTGGGCGTTGCTCGATGCGGTCCGGGAAACCCTCGACCGCCGCCGTGAACGCTTGGGAAGCATCGCCGAGCCCGCGGCTGACTCCGGCGGCGACCGGCCGGCCCTGGCGCGTCAAGCGCTCGCCCTCCTGATCGAGCGGGGGGGGGCGAGCCTGCGGGCCGTGATCAACGCCTCCGGGATCATCGTGCACACGAACCTCGGTCGTTCGCCGCTCGCTCGCGAAGCCCTGGACCAAATCGAACGGGTTGCCCGCGGCTATTCGAACCTCGAGTACACCCTTGACCAGGGCGAGCGCGGCTCGCGCCAGGATCACTGCGAGGCCCTGCTGCGCCGACTCACCGGCGCCGAAGCGGCCCTGGCGGTCAACAACAACGCGGCCGCCGTCTTTCTCTGCCTCAACTCCCTCGCGGAGGGTCGCGAGGTGATCGTCTCGCGCGGGCAACTCGTCGAAATCGGCGGCTCCTTCCGCATCCCCGACGTGATGCGCAAGAGCGGCGCCGTGCTGCGCGAGGTCGGGACGACCAACAAGACAAAGCCGGCCGATTACCGCGATGCCATCGGCCCGCAGACCGCGCTGCTGATGCGCGTGCACACCAGCAATTTCCGCGTGGTCGGCTTCACCGCAGCCGTGGCATTGCCGGACCTGGTGGCTGTCGGGCGCGCGGCCGCGATCCCGGTCGTGGACGATCTCGGCAGCGGCTGCCTGATCGACCTGGCGCCCTACGGCCTGCCCGGCGAACCGACGGTCCAGGACGCGGTCGCCGCCGGGGCCGACCTCGTCACCTTCAGCGGCGACAAGCTCCTCGGGGCCCCGCAGGCGGGGATGATCGTCGGCCGCAGAGCCCTGATCGACCAGATCCGGAAAAACCCGCTCCACCGTGCGATGCGCATCGACAAGCTCACCCTCGCCGGCCTGGAGGCGACGCTGCGCCTGTACCTCGACGGCGAGCGTGGCCGGTCGCGGATTCCCGCGCTGCGCATGATCGCCGCGCCCGTCGACGAGATCCGGCGGCGCGCCCGCAGTGCCCTGCGGCGGCTCGCACCCGAGACCCGCACCGCCTGGCGGGCGGCGGTCGTCCCGTCGACCTGCCAGGTCGGCGGCGGCGCGCTCCCGGCCGAACCCCTCCCCTCGTCGGCGCTGGCGCTCGGCGGCCCCGATCACCCCGCGCACCGTCTCGAGGAGGCTGCTGCGCCGCTCGCCGCTCGCGGTGATCGGCAGGCTGCAGGAGGGTCGCCTCCTGCTCGACATGCGCACCGTCGAAGACCGGGACATCGCGTCGCTCGCCGCCGCCGTCGATGCCGCCGCCAAGGGGCTGCAGGGCACGTGAGCCACCTGATCGTCGGCACCGCGGGACACATCGACCACGGCAAGACCACGCTCGTCCGGGCCCTGACCGGGATCGACACCGACCGGCTCAAGGAGGAGAAGGAGCGCGGGATCACCATCGAACTCGGCTTTGCCCATCTCGACCTGCCCGGCCTGCCGCCGGTGGGAATCGTCGACGTCCCCGGCCACGAGAAATTCGTCCACCACATGGTGGCCGGCGTGGCCGGCATCGACCTGGTCCTGCTCGTCATCGCCGCCGACGAGGGAATCATGCCTCAGACCCGCGAGCACCTCGACATCTGCCGCCTGCTCGGCGTCGGCGCGGGACTCGTGGTGCTCACCAAGGCCGACCTGGTCGATCCGGAGTGGCTGGAGATGGTCGGGCAGGAGGTCACTGCCTTCCTCGCCGGATCATTTCTCGAGGGATCGCCGCTCCTGCCCGTCTCGTCGACGACCGGTCAAGGGGTCCCTGAACTGCGCGCCGCGATCGCCGAGGCGCTCGGTCAGGTGCCGGCGCGCGAGACGACGGGCATCGCCCGCCTGCCGATCGACCGGATCTTCACGATGAAAGGTTTCGGCACCGTCGTCACCGGCACGCTCATCGCCGGCCGCCTCGCCGTCGGCGAAAATGTCGAGGTCCTCCCCAACCGCCTCGAGAGCCGGATTCGCGGCATTCAGGTCTACGGGAGGGCGGTCGACGCCGCGCGCGCCGGCCAGCGCACGGCCATCAATCTCCAGGGCGTCGAGAAAAGCGCCGTCGAGCGGGGAGCAGTGCTCTCCCACCCGGGGCTCCTCGAACCATCATTTCTGATGGACGCCAGGCTCATCTGCCTCAAGACCGCCGCCAAACCGCTGGCGAACCGCACACGCGTGCGGCTGCACCTCGGCACGAGCGAGATCCTCGCGCGCGTGATCCTACTCGGGCGCGCGGAGTTGGCCCCCGGGGAGGAGGCGATGGTGCAGTTCCGTCTCGAGTCGCCCGGCGTGGCCCTGCCGCGCGACCGCTTCGTGATCCGGGGCTACTCCCCGGTCGTGACGCTCGGTGGCGGCGAACTCGTCGACACCCGGCCGTCGAAGCACCGGCAGTTCTCGCAGGCCGCGCTCGATCACGTGGCGATCATGGCCGAATCGGACCCCGCCCAGTCGGTGCCGCTGCTCGTCGGCGAAGCGGGACTCGGCGGGGCCGGACGCAGCGAACTGTCAAAGCGCCTCAACATCGATGCCGGAACGATGCAGAACCACCTGGCCGCTCTCGTGAAAAAGGGCACCCTGCTCCAGATCGCCGGCACACCGCCGCTCTGGGTGCACCGGGAGGAAGCCGACAGTTTCGAGGAGCGCGCACTGCGCATCCTCAAGGATTTCCATGCCGCCGAGCCGCTCAAGCCGGGGTTGTCGAAAGAGGAGCTCAAGTCGAAATTCCCGACCGCGGCGCCGCGTGTCTTCGCAACGCTGATCGAGCACCTCGCCCAGCGCGGCAAGCTCGTCCTCGAACAGGACCTGGTGCGGCTGAAAACTCACCGGATCGAGCTGCGCGTGGACCAGGAACTGGTCAAGGGCAACGTCGAGGAGATCTTCGTCCGGGCCGGGCTGCAGACCCCGACCGTCGACGCCGTGGCGCAGGAATTGCGTCTCGACGCGAAGGCCGTCCGCGAGTCGGTCGGCCTGCTGCTGGCCGCAAAAAAACTGGTCAAGATCACCGAGGAGATCCTGGTGCACGAGCAGAACCTCGCGCCCCTGCGCGCGAAGGTCAGCGAGTTTCTCAAAGGCGGCGCGAAGATGGGGATGCCGGAGTTCAAGGAGATCAGCGGCGTCTCGCGCAAGTACTCCGTGCCGATCCTGGAGTACTTCGACCGTTCCGGGCTGACCATCCGCGTCGGCGACCAGCGAGTGCTGCGCCGCTCCACAGGCGCCTAAGAGTTTTCACTTCACGGATCACCCCGGGTGCTGCACTTGACTCGAATTCAGCCTGAGGGGCATGTTCTTCAGGGCGTAGCCGATGCGTGTGCGCGCGGCGGCAGGGGCGTCCCTTCGGTCGTGAGTCTGCGCCGGCTACCAGATATTTGATTCGGTGTTGCCGTACTGCTTGATCAGGACGTCGACGATCGCCTGGTTGTAGAAGTTCTTCTGTTTCTGGATCTCGGGTGAAACCCGGGAAAGGTACAGCTTGTTGCCCCGCTCGAGCTCGACGGCGAGGAGTTCGAAGACATTGTCGTCCTTGATGCCCTTGCGGATCTCCTCGCGGTTGTACAACGCGATGTCGGACACAATGGTCCGTGCGAGACGGCGGGCCTTGTCGGCATCTTCAATTTGCATGATCGATCCTACCTCGCGCCCATGGTAACACCGGGTCGGCGAATGTCAACGCCCGCCTGACACATCGGATGTGTGCGCATCCGAACCCCTATGCTATCATCGACGCAACCATGGGCGCTACAGGACGGGATATCGCAACGAGAATCGATGCGTTGCGCGCCGCCATCGAGCGACACAATTACCGCTATTACGTCCTGGACGACCCTGAAGTCACCGACGCAACCTACGACGGCCTGCTGCGCGAGCTCCATGAACTCGAGGCCGCCCACCCCGAGCTGGCGACGCCCGATTCCCCGACCCGGCGCGTCGGGGCGGCCCCGGCTGCCGCGTTCTCACCGGTGCGCCACCGGGTGCCGATGCTCAGCCTGCAGAATGCCTTCACGGTCGAGGAACTCGCCGAATTCGACCAGCGTCTCCGGCGCCTGCTCGGCCGCGAGGAGCCGCTGCTCCTACGTGCTGGAGCCGAAGTTCGACGGTCTCGCGGTCCAGGCGATCTACAAGGCGGGGCGTTTCGTCTCCGGGTCGACCCGGGGCGACGGGACGACCGGCGAGGAAGTCGGCGCAAATCTCAGGACCGTGCGCTCGCTCCCGCTGCGCCTGCAAAGTGCGGGGTCGCCGGCGCCCCCCGCGTATCTCGAGGCGCGCGGTGAAGTGATCATGCGCACACCCGACTTTGCGCAAGCTCAACCGGGAGCGGGAAGAAGCGGGAGCTCCGCCCTTTGCCAACCCCCGCAACGCCGCGGCCGGTTCGTTGCGCCAGCTCGACCCGCGGGTCAGCGCCTCCCGGCCGCTGGCCATCTTCTTCTACGGCATCGGCGACTGCCCCGGGTTTGCGCCCGCCACCGAAACGGAGACCCTCGAAGCGCTGCGCTCCTGGGGCCTGCCGGTGGCGCCCCTCGTGGAGCGAGCCGTGGGTATCGAGACCGCCGCAGCGTACTACCGGCGGCTGGAGGCCGGGCGCGACGATCTCCCCTTCGAAATCGACGGCGTGGTGGTCAAAGTCGACGAGATCGCCGTCCAGGAGCACCTCGGCTCAGTCTCCCGCAGTCCGCGCTGGGCCGTCGCGGTCAAGTTCCCGCCGCGGCAGGCGCAGACCAGGCTGCGGGACGTGGAGTTCTCGGTCGGCCGCACCGGGGTCGTCACGCCGGTCGCGATCATGGACCCGGTGCGCATCGGCGGCGTCGAGGTCGAGCGGGCGACGCTGCACAACGAGGACGAGATCCTCCGCAAGGACATCCGCATCGGGGACACGGTCATCGTCACCCGCGCCGGCGACGTCATCCCCGCGGTCCAGGAGGTGGTCCCCTCCCGGCGGACCGGCGCGGAGACGCCGATCGCTCTTCCCCCGGCTCTGCCCCTCGTGCCGGGCGGCCATCAGCCGCGAGGAGGGTCAGGCGGCGTGGCGCTGCACCTCCCTGGCCTGCCCGGCCCGCCTCAGGGAGTCGATCCGGCACTTCGCCTCCCGTCGCGCGCATGGACATCGAGGGGCTCGGCGAGAAACTGATCGACCAACTGGTCGGCCGCGGACTCGTGGGCTCGGTCGCCGACCTGTACCGTCTCACCAAGCAAGACATCCTGCCGCTCGAGCGGCTGGCCGAGAAGTCCGCCGGCAAGGTGATCGCCGCGATCAGCCGCAGCCGCCGCACCACTCTGGCGCGGCTGCTCTTCGCGCTGGGCATCGCCCACGTCGGCGAGCAGGTCGCGCGCGTTCTGGCCGCGCACGCCGGCACGCTCGAGGCCCTGGAGATCCGCACGCGAAGAGGAACTCACGAACCTGCGCGGCGTCGGCCCTGAGATCGCCGCGAGCGTGACCGCCTTTTTCCGCCAGGAGGAGAATCGGCGTATCGTGGCCGCGCTGCTCGCCAACGGCGTTCGCGCGGCGCCGGAATCCGCCGACGCAGCGAGCGGTGCCGGCCCGCTGGCCGGGCGCTCGTTCGTGTTCACCGGGACCCTGAATTCGCTCTCCCGCGAGCAGGCCCAGGATCTGGTCGCCCGCGCCGGCGGCAGGTCGGTTTCTTCGGTCAGTCGCGCCACCAGCTACGTCGTCGTCGGGTCCGACCCGGGATCGAAGGCGCTGCAGGCCGAGAAACTCGGCGTGCCCCGTCTCTCCGAGGCCGATTTTCTCGCCCTGCTCAAGGAGAAGGGGGTTTCATGAAAAAACCCGCGTCCCTCACGATCGCCATGGCCGCCTCCGAGGCCCTGCCCTACGCCAAGAGCGGCGGACTGGCCGATGTCACCGGCGTGCTGCCCGTTCATCTGGCTCGTCTCGGCCACCGCGTCCTGCTCTTCGTCCCGTACTACCGCGAGACGCGGGCGCGCTTCCCGCACCTGCCGCGGGCGCACGCGCCGCTGGACCTGCCCTTCCCCGGCCACGATGTCCGCGTCGAGATTCTGCGCCACGAGCCCGCCCCGGGGGTCAGCGTCCTGCTCGTGCGCGAGGACGAGGCCTTCGACCGCGCCCATCTCTACGGCACCCCCGAAGGCGACTACTGGGACAACGCCGGGCGGTACGCGTTCTTCTGCCGCGCCGTTCTCGCCTCCCTCCAGGCCCTCGGCGAGCGTCCCGACGTGATCCACGCCCACGACTGGCAGACCGCGCTGCTGCCGCTGTACCTGCGGCACCGGCCGGACTTCGCGGGGTCTCTTGCGGGGACGCCCTCGCTGCTCACGGTACACAATCTCGCGTACCAGGGGATCTTCCCGGCGGACGCCATGACGTACACCGGCATTCCGGAACACCTGTTTCAGCCCGCGCGGCATCGAGTATTACGGCAGGATCAACCTGCTCAAGGGCGGGCTGCTCTACGCCGACGCGATCACCACGGTCAGCCCCCGCTACAGCGAGGAGATCCGCACCCCCGAGTTCGGCGAGGGCCTGGACGGCGTGCTGCGCGAGCGCTCCGCCGTGATCCACGGCATTCTCAACGGCGTCGACCACGAGCAGTGGAACCCCGAGACCGACCCGTTCCTCCCCGCCCGCTACAGCGCCGCCGCACCGGAGGGCAAGGCCCGGTGCAAGGAGGCGCTGCTGAAGGAGTTCGGGTTGGAGGGCGGCCCCGCGGTCCCGCTGTTCGCGACGATCTCGCGCCTCGCGGACCAGAAAGGGTTCGACCTGATCGCCCGCGCCGTGCCGGCGCTCGCGGCCAGGGGTCTGCGCTACTGTGTCCTCGGGTCGGGGGATCGGCACTACCAGGACCTCTTCACCGCGCTGGCCCGCGACTTCCCCGGGCGCATCGCCGTGCGCATCGGCTACGACGAGGCTCTGGCGCACCTGATCGAGGCCGGCGCCGACTGCTATCTGATGCCCTCGCGCTTCGAGCCCTGCGGGCTGAACCAGATGTACAGCCTGCGCTACGGAACCATCCCCGTCGTCCGGGCCGTGGGCGGGCTCGTCGACACGGTCGAGCACTTCGACCCCGCCCGCGGGTCGGGCACGGGCTTCGTCTTTCGCGACTACGACGTCACCGACCTGCTCCGGGCGGTCGACGAGGCGCTCGCCGCCTTCGCCCGGCCGCAGGACTGGGCGCGGCTTCGCGCCAACGCCATGGCCGCCGACTTCTCCTGGGAAGCCGCCGCGCGCCGCTACGCCGAACTCTACCGGTCGCTCGTGGCCAACGGCTCGCGCCGCCGAGGCTGACCACACCCATGTCGCGCGCGGCGCCCGGCCGCGCGGCGGGAAAGGAGTCGTTATGGGAACCAAAGTCCTGGGGTTGATCATGGCCGGAGGCAAGGGGGAGCGCCTCTATCCCCTGACCCGCGACCGCGCAAAGCCCGCCGTGCCCTTCGGCGGTAAGTACCGGATCGTCGACTTCGTGCTCTCGAACTTCGTCAACTCCGGCATCCGCTCGCTCTACGTCCTGACGCAGTTCAAGTCGCAGTCGCTGATCGAGCACATCCGCGAAACCTGGCGGCTCGGCTCGGTGCTCCGGGACCAGTTCGTGAGCGCCGTCCCCGCGCAGATGCAGCAGGGGGAGAGCTGGTACCGCGGCACCGCGGACGCGGTGCGCCAGAACCTCAACCTGGTGCACCAGTCCGACCCGGACATCGTCGCGGTCTTCGGCGCCGACCACGTCTACCGGATGGACGTCGGGCAGATGGTCGACTTCCACACCGCGAACAAGGCCGACATCACCATCGCCGCTCTGCCGATGCCCCGGGCCGAGGCGCGCGCGTTCGGCATCGTCAAGGTCGACAGGAACTGGCGGATGCAGGGCTTTCAGGAGAAGCCGCCGCGCCCGTCCCCGATGCCCGGCAACCCCGACCACGCGCTCTCCTCGATGGGCAACTACCTCTTCTCGACCGCCGTCCTCGACGACATCCTCGAGGGGACGGCGCGCCGCCGGAGCAGGATGGACTTCGGCAAGGACATCCTCCCGCAGGTCTTCAAGAAACGCCGCGTCTTCGTCTACGACTTCAACCTCAACATCATCCCGGGGATGAAAAAGGGCGAGCAGAACTCCTACTGGCGCGACGTCGGGACCATCGAGGCCTACTTCCAGGCGAACATGGAGCTCAAGAGCGTCACGCCGCCGCTCAACCTCTACAACCACCACTGGCCGATCATGACCTCGGACCCGAACGCGCCGCCGGTGAAGTTCGTCTTCAACGACGAGGACCGCCGCGGCTTCGCCGTGGACTCGATCCTCTCCTCGGGGGCGATCGTCTCCGGGGGACGCGTCTTCGACAGCGTGCTCGGGCGCAACGTCTTCATCCACTCCTGGTCCGAGGTCCGCGACTCGATCCTCATGGACGGCGTCGATATCGGCCGGCGCTGCCGCATCCGCAGGGCGATCATCGACAAGAACGTGCACCTGCCCCCGGGCACCGTCATCGGCTACGACCAGGAGCAGGACCGCAAGCGCTTTTTCGTGAGCGACACCGGCATCGTGATCATTCCCAAGACACCCCGGCAGCTGCGGCTGCGCGAAATGAACCGCTAGGAGGTACGATGAATCCCGTGCGCACGATCTACTTCGACCACGCCTCGACCACGCGGCCCGACCCCCGGGTGCGCGAGGCGATGCTCCCCTACCTCGGCGAGGAGTACGGCAACCCCTCCTCCCACTACTACCCGCTCGGACAGCGCTCATCACGGGCGGTCGACCAGGCGCGCCTCGAGGTGGCCGCGCTCATCGGCGCGAAACCGGAGGAGATCATCTTCACCTCGGGCGGGACCGAAGCCAACAACCTGGCGATCAAGGGGCTGCTCGCCGAGGCGCCGCGGGGCAAGGACCACGTCGTGACCTCGAACATCGAGCACTACTCGGTGCTCAACGCACTGCGCGCGCTCTCCGGACGCGGGTTCTCGGTGTCGTATCTTCCGGTCGACGACGGGGGTCTGCTCGACCCGGCGCGCGTGGAGGCGGCGATCACGGAGCGGACGGCCCTCGTCACGGTCATGCAGGCCAACGGCGAGATCGGCGTCGTCCAGGACATCCCCGCGCTCGCCGCAGTGGCCGCCCGCCGCGGCGTCCCGTTCTTCAGCGACGGCGTGGCGGCGGTCGGCACCGTGCCGGTCGACGTCGCGGCCCTCGGCGTGAGCGCGCTCAGCCTCGCCGCGCACCAGTTCTACGGACCGAAGGGCGTCGGCGCCCTGTACCTGCGCGAGGGCACGAAGCTCGGTCGCCTCTTCGACGGCGGGCTGCAGGAGCGGGGCTATCGCTGCGGCACCGAGAACGTCCCGGGCATCGTCGGGCTCGGCGCCGCCGCCGCGATCGCCCGGGAGGAGATCCCCGTCCTGGAACGCCCGGCTCGTGCCGCTGCGCGAGCGGCTGCGCCGCGGCCTCGCCGAGCGGATCGATTTCATGAACTTCACCGGCACCGCCGAGCGGCGGCTCCCGGGCCACGTCTCGTTCTGGATCGAGTACGTGGAGGGCGAGTCGCTCCTGCTCTGGCTCTCGATGAGCGGCGTCTGCGCCGCGTCCGGCTCCGCCTGCTCCTCGAACATCAAGGGCGAGGACGAGGAGGACCTCGCCTCATCGCACGTGCTGACGGCGATCGGGGTCCCGCCGGAGATCTGCCACGGCTCGATCTGCTTCTCGCTCGGCAAGGACAGCACGGAGGAGGAGGTTGACTTCGTGATCGGCATCATGCCGGGGATCGTGCAGCGACTCTGGGCGATGTCCCCGCTCTACGCCGAGCGCACCAGGGGCGCTTCGCCCGCGGGAACTTAGTACCTAGGGAACGAGGGTGACGATGAACTCCACTTTCTCGCTGCGGCTGAGGTGGCTGTCCTCAGCCCAGAGTTCCAGACGATGACGTCCGGAAATGCCGGTGAGCTCGTAACCATCCTCGACGCAGATCACGGTCCCCGAGGTGCCGGGGAAATAGGTCTGATCTTTCGGGATACAGCCGATGTTCAGCGAACCATCACGGTCACGGAGGGAGAATCTCTCGATATCGCCGCCGGCGTCGGTGTAGACGATGCCGAGTCTGGAACAACTGACCGGTGGCCAGGGTGAAGCCCCCCGAGTCCCAGGTGCTGGATCGTGCCGGCGCCGTCGCGGCGGCAAATGCCTTGGTCGGAGCAACCAGCGCAACCGGCTCGACCGGCTCGTCCGGCTCGACCGGTTCGACTGGTTCGACCGGCGGGACGAAGACGGCGATGCCGGCGATGGCAACCGTGGGCGGGTGCGGGTCGCTGCCGACATCCTCGAAGAGCTTGGAGCAGCCCGCGTTCATCACAACGAGGGCGAGGAGTGCGCACGCGCACCGAGTCATTTTCATGGGCGCTTAATGTACCCGTCAGGACGCGCGGTTGTCAATCGGCGGGCTTCGCGGTTTACGGTGGGAGGAATTCGGCGCGATGACCATACCCGGCAATCCGAAGCAGTTCGCCCGTGACATCGCGGACGGTTTTTTCGTCTTCAACCAGGCGACGTGCCGGCAGTTCGCCCCGGGGGAACTGCGGAGCATCTACCGCCTCCTCGAACAGGTCGCCCGCGAGATCAGGGGCGAGCAGATACCCCTCGATGAGGTCATCGAGATCCAGAAGAAGAACATGCGCCTCTCGCGCGCCAACAACTCGCTCCTGTTCATCCGCAACCACGCCAAGCGCCACGGCGTGGTGCTGTAGCAGGCCTTTTCAGCTGCCAGCAGTTCCGGGGCCGTAGCGTTTGGCGAGGGCCTCCATCTTGTCGATGCGCCGGCGGTAGCGTTCCTCGGGGACGAAACGCGCGCTCAGGAAGGCCCGCACCACATCGCGGGCAAGCTCCCCGCCGATGACCCGCGCCCCGAGGGCGAGAACGTTCATGTCGTCATGCTCCACCCCCTGGCGAGCCGAATAGCTGTCGTGGCCGACACCGGCGCGAATTCCCTCCATGCGGTTCGCGGCCATCACCGCGCCGACGCCGCTGCCGCACAGAACCACTCCGCGATCGGCATGACCGCTGCGGATCGCAACGCCCACCTTCTCCGCCGCATCGGGATAATCGGCGGGCGCCAGGGTGTGAACTCCCAGATCCTCGACTTCGTGACCGAGGGAACGAATGAACGGCACCAGTTCCTCTTTCAGGGGCAACCCGCCATGATCTGACCCGATCGCGATGCGCATTGTCCGGGACCCTCCCATTTCGCGTATTACAGCCACCACCCGCAACCACGGTCAATCCGTGGCGCTCACGGCTCTCTTGACACCAGCGACGGGATCACGTCACATTGGCGCATGAGCGCCGCGTCGATCATCGATTTCCACACGCACGCCTTTCCAGACAAGCTCGCGACGCGGGCCGTCGCCTTCCTCGAGCGCCAGGGCGCCATCCGCGCGGCACTCGACGGAACCGTCGGCGCCCTGCTCGCTTCGATGGACCGCGCGGGCATCGCCGCCGCGGTGGTCTGTTCGATCGCCACCGACCCCGGACAGTTCGGGTCGATCCTGCGTTGGTCGACCGCAGTCGCCGGTCCGCGCCTGTTCCCCTTCCCCTCGGTGCACCCGGCGGCCGCCGATCCGGCGGGAGAGGTCGGGCAGATCGCCGCGGCGGGTTTTCGCGGGGTCAAGCTGCACCCCGAGTACCAGGATTTCCACGTCGATGACCCGGCGCTCGACATACTCTACCGCGCTCTCGAAAAGGCGGGACTGATCGTGCTCTTCCATGCCGGTCACGACATCGGGTTCCCGGACTCCGATCGTGCGGCGCCGAACCGTCTGCTCGCTGTGCACCGCGCATTTCCCGATCTCAAAATCGTCGCTTCGCACCTCGGCGGTTTCCGGCGCTGGGAGGAAGTGGCGGCGAACCTCCTCGGCTGCGAGATCTGGCTCGACACCAGCTACACGATCGGCCACATCCCCTCGGGGTTGCTGCGCGAGATTCTCCTCGGCCACCGCCCCGATCGTCTCCTCTTCGGGACGGACTCTCCGTGGACCGACCAGGCCGTCGAAGTGGCCAACATCCGCGGCCTCGACCTGCCGGCGGCGCTCACCGACCTCATCCTCGGCGGGGCCGCCCGGGCGCTCCTCGGTATCGCGACCTGAGCGGTCCGGCCCGGGCGCAAGGGCCGCGGCTATTCCTTCTTGGCCTTCTTGCCCTTGGGCGCGGCGGTGCTCCGCAGGGCGTGGGTCGCCGCGCGGTATTTCTTGCGGACGCTCGCGAGCTTCTTGCCGTCCTTGGCTTCCTTGGCCGCCTCGCGCTCCTTCTTGAGCGGCTTGAGCAGCGCCTTGATCGCGGCGCGATCCTTCTTGACCGCCGGCTTCTTCCCGCCGGCCTTCTTCTCCGTCTCTTCTGCCATCGTCATCTCCTCCACGTCCATGGTGCTGCTGTCAGCCGCAGCGCGCGGCGACCAGGTCGCCGGCCGCGACACGGCCCTCGAGGGACAGGAACCCCGCCCCGGTGATGTGAACCTGCACGAAGTCCCCTGCGGCGATCGCCGTCTCGGCGGGGAAATTCACGATGCGGTTGGCGCGCGTGCGCCCCTTCCAGGCCCCGGGGTCGCGGCGGCTCGGGCCCTCGACCAGGACCTCGACCACGCGGCCGACCTGCTCCGCGTTGCGGGCCTCGGTGATTTCGCGCTGCAGTGCCTGAAGCTCGATGAGCCGGCGGGCCTTCTCCTCGTCCGCGACCCCGGCGCTCATCGTGCAGGCCGGGGTTCCCTCGCGCGGCGAGTAGCGGAAGGAGAAGATGCCGTCGAACCGGAACTCCGCCAGGGCCTTCATGGTGTCGCCGAAATCCGCGGCGCTCTCCCCCGGGAAACCGACGATGATATCGGTGGTCACCGCGACGTCCGGGACGGTCTCGCGCAGCTCGCCGATGATCCGGCGATACCGCTCCAGGGTGTAGCCGCGGTTCATCCGCTCGAGCACGGCGTCGGCGCCGGCCTGCAGCGGCAGGTGGACGGCTTCGCAGACCGAAGGCAGGTCGCGCACCGCGCGCATCAGGCCGGTGGAGAAGTCCTTCGGGTGCGAGGTGGTGAACCGGACCCGCGGGACTCCGCAGCTGCCGTCGATCGCGGTCAGCAGCCCGGCGAAATCGGCGGCCGGCACGAGGCCGCGGCCGTACGAGTTGACATTTTGCCCGAGCAGGGTCACCTCGCGGTACCCGTCGCGCCCGAGAGCCGCGACCTCGGCGAGGACCTCCGTCGGGCGACGGCTGCGCTCGCGCCCCCGGACGGAGGGCACCACGCAGTAGGCGCAGTGGTTGTCGCAGCCGAACATGACGTTGGTCCAGGCCTTGATGCGGCTGGCGCGCACCGGCGCGGCGGGGTGCTCGCCGGCGTCGCTCCCGTCGGTGTCGACCTCCGGCCGCCCCGTGGCACGCACCCGCTCGAGCAGTGCCGGCAGCCCGGCCATCCGCGCCGTCCCGACGACGGCGTCGACTGCCGGCAGCCGCTCGAGAACCCCGGCGCCGAGCTGTTGCGCCACGCAGCCGGTGAGCACCAGCAGCGTGCCCGGGCGTCGTCGCTTGAGCTGCGCGAAGCGGCCGGCGAGACTGAAGGCCTTCTGCTCGGCCTTGTCGCGGATGCTGCAGGTATTGATCAGAATGACGTCGGCTTCCTCGGGCGAGCCGGCGAGTCGGTAGCCCTCGTCGCACAGGATGCCGGCCATCTTCTCGGAATCGGCCTCGTTCATCTGGCAGCCGAGGGTCTCGAACCATGCGGATCGCATTTGCATAAGTTTACCATGATACCTCAAGGCGAGAAGCAGCGGCAAGTGCTGATTGCCCGATCAGCCGCAGCGGTCCCGCCGCAACGGTTCCTTGACGCGCACCCGTCTCGCTGGTACGTTCATGGCAATCAGATGCTGGCTCAATGAACACGAAGACGTGGAATCTTCTTCAGCCCCCGGCCGACGTCGTCGACCGGCTCTCGGTTGAACTGGGTGTGTCCGCGACGCTGGCCACGGTTCTCGCCAACCGCGGCGTCGTCGACCCGGATGCGGCGCAGGGCCTTTCTGGACCCCTCGCTCTCGCGTCTGCACGACCCGCTCGGGATGCGCGGCATGGCGGACGCGGTCTACACCGTTGCGCTCGCGGTGCGCGAGGGGCGGCGCATCCTGGTCTGGGGCGACTACGATGTCGACGGGGTCACCGGCGCCGCGCTGCTGGTGGATTTCCTGCGCCGGCACACGCCCGACGTCGGCTACCACATTCCGCACCGCATCGACGACGGCTACGGACTCGACGTGGCGGCGATCCGTCGACACGCCGACGCCGGCGTCTCGCTGATCATCACGGTCGATTGCGGCATTTCGAGCACCGCCGAAGTCCGCGAGGCCCGCGCCCTGGGCATCGACGTCGTCATCACCGACCATCACGAACCCCCGGCCGTCCTGCCCCCCGCCAACGCGGTGCTCAACCCCCGGCGCGCCGGGTGCGCCTACCCCTTCAAGAGCCTCGCCGGCGTCGGCATCGCCTTCAAGCTCGCCCAGACCCTGGCGCGACTCATCGGACCCGGTGCGCACCCGCGGGACGACGAGCGGCTGCTCTCCTACCTCGACCTCGTGGCCCTCGGCACGGTGGCCGACATCGCGCCGCTGCTCGGCGAAAACCGGGTTTTGGTCCACCACGGTCTCGAGTTGCTCGGCGCCAGCCCGCGCCCCGGCGTGCGGGCGTTGCTGGAAACGGCCAGGATCGAAAAACGCCCGCTGCGCGCCTCCCAGATCGGCTTCGGCATGGGTCCGCGGATCAACGCCGCCGGCCGCCTCGATCGCGCCGACACTGCCGTCGAACTCTTTCTCACGGACGACCTGCGCCACGCCCGCCAGCTCGCCGACCTGCTCGAGCGTCTGAATCTGAGGCGGCGGGAGATCGAGGCCCAGATCCGCGAAGAGGCGGTCCGGCTCGTCGAGGGCACGCCGGGGATGCTCGGCGACAGCACCCTGGTCCTCGCCGACCCGGGGTGGCACCCCGGCGTCATCGGCATCGTCGCCGCAAAGATCGCCGAGCGCTTCGACCGTCCCGCGCTGCTGATCTCGACGGGGCACGAGCCCGGCAAGGGATCGGCGCGCAGCATCGCGGCGATCGACCTGTACGCGCGTCTCGACGGCTGCCGCCGACCTCTTCACGTCGCTCGGCGGGCACTCCCATGCGGCTGGGTTCTCCATCCGCAAAGCGGACATCGCGCTGTTGCGGCACGAGCTCAACTGCGACGCCGCCGGGGTGGCGCACCTGCCACCCGCGACGCGGAGCATCGACATCGACGCGCTGGTGAACTTCAAGGAGATCGGCCCCGGCCTGAGCGGCGAACTGCGGCGCCTGGCGCCCTTCGGGCAGCGCAACCCCGAACCGACGTTCGCCGCCCGCGACGTCCGGCTGGCCCAGCCGCCGCGCACCGTGGGCAACAACCACCTGCGCCTGACCCTGGTCCAGAAGACGCACGCAGCAGGAGCGCACCGCCGTCCACCGTCAATCGTTCATCGGCTTTCAATCTCGGCGCCGCGGCCAACGACCTCGCCGAACGGCATGAGCGTCGATGTCGCCTACGACCTCGACCTCGAGGGCGGCGCCTACGGTTCGTGGGAGCGCTTTCGCCTGCGGGACATCGCAACCCCGGCCGCCCGGTAACCGCGTGCAGCAGAGCAACCGCATCAGGATCCTCCCCGAGGAGACGATCAACCGGGTGGCCGCCGGCGAGGTCGTGGAGCGTCCCGCCGCCGCGCTCAAGGAACTGCTCGAGAACGGCATCGACGCCGGCGCCACGCAGATCGCGATCGAACTGGCGCACGCCGGCAAGGGGCTGATCCGGGTCGGCGACGACGGCAGCGGCATGTCCCGGGACGACCTGCTGCTCGCGATCGAGCGGCACGCCACCAGCAAGATCGCCGCGGTCGAGGACCTCGCGGGCGTCGCGACCTTCGGCTTCCGCGGCGAGGCGCTGCCGAGCATCGCCGCGGTCTCGCGCCTGCGGATCGAGACACGCGAGCGCGGCGCCCCGGACGGCACGCGCCTGGAGGCGGACGGCGGCCGCATCCTGCGCGTCGCGCCCTGCGGCTGCCCGGAGGGGACGCTGATCGAGGTGCGCGATCTCTTCCATTCGGTCCCGGCCCGCCTGAAATTCCTGCGCTCGGAGGCAACGGAACTCGGGCACTGCCTCCAGATCGCCTCCCGGCTCGCCCTCGCCTGCCCCGGTATCGGCATCAGCGTGCGCCACGGCGAACGCGACCTGCTGCGCCTGGCCCCGGCCCGGGACGCCGGCGCGCGGCTGCGAGAGCATTTCGGCCGGGAATTTTTCGCGGGCCTCGTCCCCGTGCGCGGCGCCGGCGAGGCCTGCTCCGTGTCGGGCTTCGTCTCGCGCCCCGGTGCCGGGCGGCCGGGCGCCGAGTACCAGCAGCTCTTCGTCAACGGCCGCCCCGTCCGCGACCCGCTGCTCGCGCAGGGGCTGCGCGAGGCCTGCCGCGACCACTTCCTCCAGGAGAAGGCCGGCGTCTCCTACTTTCTCTGGCTGAGCCTGCCCGCGGAGCGCGTGGACGTGAACGTGCACCCGACCAAGCGCGAGGTCCGGTTCCGCGATCCGGGCGCCGTGCGCGCGATCGTCGGCGCCGCGCTGCGGGAAGCGTTGCGCGCCGACAGTGCCGTGCGCGTCCCGGTGTTCGCCGCCCGATCCGGCGACACCGCCGCCCTGCCCGCCCCTGCCGTCCCGGCGGCGCCGGCGACGCTTGCCGCCGAACCCGCCGGCGCCGGCGACTACGCGGTGACACCGGCCCGCCAGCCCCAGCTGCCGCTCGGTCCGGAGCGGTCCGGCGCGCGCCGGCGCGTGCGCCGGATTCGCCTGCAGCTCTTCGAGACCTATATCGTCTGCCCGACCCCCGAAGGTCTGGTCCTGGTGGATCAGCACGCCGCGCACGAGCGGATCCTCTACGAGCGGTTCCTCGCACGCCCGGCGACGCGTCGCCAGCCAGCACCTGCTCGAGCCGGTTCTCTTCGACACCGCCCCCGGCGAGGAGGAGACGCTCGAGACGCTGCGGCCCGCCCTCGAAGCCCTGGGCGTGGTGATCGAACCGATCGGGCCGCGCGCCTGGCGGCTGCTCGCGCTGCCGGTCGAACTGGACGCCGCCGGAGCCGTCGCTTTCGTGCGCGAAATGGTGGCGCTCGCTCTCGCGGGCGAGACACCGGCGCGGATCGAGGATTTTCGCCATCGCGCCGCCGCCGTGCTGGCCTGCCACACGGCCGTCCGGGCGAATCAGCGTCTCGGCGCCGGCGGCGATCGCCGCCCTGCTGGCCGACCTCGCCCGCACCGGCAACCCCGGCGCCTGCCCGCACGGCAGGCCCACGAGCATCACCATCGACCGTGACGAGATCGAGCGGCGCTTCAAGCGCACCTGAGGCCGGCGCGCCGGGGCCGATCGCGCTCGTCGGCGCCGACGGCCAGCGGCAAGACCGCCGTCGGGATCCTGCTCGCCGAGGCGCTCGACACCGAGATCATCGGCTGCGACTCCCGGCAGGTCTACCGCCGCCTCGACATCGGATCCGCGAAACCGACTCCCGCCGAGCGCCTGCGCGTCCACCACCACCTGGTCGACGTCGCCGATCCCGCCGAGCGCTACAGCGCCGCCCGCTACCGGGACGCCGTGCAGGCGCTGCTGCCCGCGTTCGCCGCCGCGCGCTCGCGTCCCGCTCTTCGTCGGGGGCACCGGGTTGTACCTGCGGGCGGCCCTCGAGGGGCTCTGTCCGGCGCCGCCGGCGCTCCCGGGACTGCGCCGCTGGATCACCGCGATCGGGCAGACACTCCCCGGCGGGCTGCACCCGCTGCTCGCCCGCGTCGATGCGGCGGCCGCCGCCCGCATCCACCCCAACGACAGCTTCCGCCTCAACCGCGCCCTCGAGGTCTTCTACCTCTCGGGACAGACGCTCACCGAGCACCAGCGGCGGCACCGCGACGGACGCCCCTCGAGCGCGGTGCGGATCTTCGCGATCGACCTGCCGGGCGCTGAAATCCGCCGGCGCATCAATCAGCGCCTGGACGCGATGATGGCGGCCGGGTTCCTCGAGGAGGCCCGCAGCTCTCCTCGACGAGGGGCTCGATCCCGCTCTCCCCGCACTTCGCGCCGTCGGCTACCCCGAACTCTTCGCGCACCTGCGCGGCGAGACGACGCTCGACGCGGCCCTCGAGGCCATCCGCCGCGCCACCTGGCAGTACGCCCGCCGACAGCTGACCTGGTTTCGCGGCGTGCGGCACGTCACCTGGATCCCGGCCTCGGCCGAAACGTCCGAGGCGGATCTCGCCGACGTCATTCTCCGGCAACTTCACGACGAGGGGGGACGCCCTGAGCGCGCAGCGTCCCGGCGCGCTGCGCGAGAAGGCCGTCCTCGTCGGCCTGCAGCTGCGCGGTCGCGCCGCGTGGGACCTCGCAGGAGTCGCTCGACGAGCTCGGGCGGCTGGCGGTCTCGGCCGGCGCCGAGGTCGTCGGCACCTTCCATCAGCGCCGCGACCGCCCCGACCCCGCGACGCTCATCGGCAGCGGCAAGGCCGCCGAACTGGCCGAGCTGCTCGAGGAGCGGGGCGCGAACCTCGCCCTGTTCGAGCACGAACTGACCCCGGGACAGGAGCGCAATCTCGCCAAGGCCCTCGGCACCAAGGTGCTCGACCGCACGGACCTGATCCTCGACATCTTCGCCCAGCGCGCCCGCTCCCGCGAAGGACGGCTCCAGGTCGAGGTCGCGCAGCTGGCACGGCTGCTCCCGCGCCTCGTCGGCAAGGGCCTGGAGCTCTCCCGTCTCGGCGGCGGCATCGGCACCCGCGGCCCCGGGGAGACCAAGCTCGAGGCCGACCGGCGCCGTGTGCGCGACCGCCTCACCGCGCTGCGCGTGCGGATAGCCGCGCTCGGGCGACACCGGGCGCTCTACCAGCGCCGGCGCCGCAAGGCCCCGATCCCCGTCGTGGCGCTCGTGGGGTACACCAATGCCGGCAAGTCGACGCTGCTCAACGCCCTCTCCGGCAGCAGCGTCGTCGTCGAGGACCGGCTCTTCTCGACCCTCGACCCGACAACCCGGCGCATCACGCTGCCGGGGGGCGGCGCCTTCGTCCTCACCGACACGGTCGGCTTCATCAGGCACATCCCGCCCCAGCTCACCGCGGCATTCACCGCCACGCTCGGCGAGCTGCACGAGGCCGACCTGCTCCTGCACGTCACCGACGTCAGTCACCCCGCCCACGACGAGCAGCGCGAGACCGTGCTCGCTTTTCTGCGCGAACTCGACCTGGCGCACATCCCCCGTCTCGAGGTCTACAGCAAGATCGACCGCCTCCCCGCGGGCGACCCGCTGCGCACCGGGCCGGGTCACGGCTACGGCCGTCGCCGTCTCGGCCGCAACCGGCGAGCGTCTCGGCGAACTGCTGGCGCGGGTGGAAGCGCTGCTCTCGTTCGGCGGCGAGCGGGAATTCCTCGTCCCCTACGAGCGCCTCGGGGCGCTCACCCGACTGCGCGGCGAGGGCCGGGTTCTCGGCGAAGTGGCGCTGCCCGAGGGGTTGCGGGTGCGCGTCCGCTGCGACGAGGCTGCCGCATCGCGCCTGGCCAGAGCGCTCGCGCTCGCCCCGCGGCAGGCCCGGAGTCGATTGACAGCCCCTGGTGGGGCCTCTACCATCGATTGCATGGGAGAACATCAACAGCGCACGGCGCCACCGCTCTCGAGCACCGTCCGGGCGGGCCTGCTCCCGAGGGTCGCCCTGCTCCTGGGGATCGTGTTCGCCCTTGGGTCTTCATCCCCGCCGACCCCGTCGGCGGCGGTGATCGCCTCGGGGATTCGTCGTGCGTGCCGAGGGACGGGCTCCCGTGCAGGGCGGCCGGGTCGACACCGCGTACCAGCAGGCCCTCGACGAGGCGTTTCGCCGCGGTTTGCTCGAGGCCCTGCGCGTACTCGCTCCCGAGCGCCAGAGCCCCCTCGACCTTGAGACCTGGCAGGAAACCATCCTTTCCCGGGCCGTCGATTTTGTCGGCGCCTGGCGCATCCTCGCGCAGGAGGAGCAGGACGGCTTCCTGACCCTGTCGGCCGAGATCGAGATCTATCGCGACAAGCTGGCCCGGGCCGCCCGCGCAACCGGCGTTGCCACCGCGGTGGCCGCTGTCCGCGTGATGGTGCTCGCCGGGTCTCTGCCGCTGGCCGATCGGGCCGCCGACGAGGAACTCGACGCCGGCAGGACCGCCACCATCGCCCTCGAGGCGGAACTGGCCCGGCGCGGCGCGATCATCGTCGCGAGCACCGACCGGGCTGCCCTGGGAGCAGTCCTCCGGCCCGTCCTCCGAGGAAAACCGGGTGGCGCTGGCCGCCGCGGCCGGCAAGAAACTCGATGCCGACGCCGTCCTCATTCTCCAGCTGACCCGGCGCGGCGAGGGGCTGGCGCTTGACGCGCAGCTGATTGCCACGGCCTCCGAAACGACCCTGGCCGCGGCGCGCGCCGAAATCCAATTGCTTGGCGACCGCTCCCTCGCCGAGGCGTTCGCCCTGGCGGCCCGTCAGGTGGCGGCGGTCTGCGGCCCGCGTCTGGCCGCGGTTCGAGCCGCGCCCGGGCGAGCGGCGCCGCCCCGTCCGCGGTGAGTGCGGTGAACCTCCCGAACCTCCTGACAACGCTGCGGCTCTTGCTGCTGCCGCTGTTCCTGACGCTCCTGGTCTATCGCCGACCGGGTCCCGCGCTTGCCGTTCTCGTGCTGGCCGCGCTCTCGGACGCCCTCGACGGCCTGCTGGCCCGCTGGCTCGACCAGAAAACGGCGATCGGCAGTTTTCTCGACCCGCTCGCCGACAAACTCCTCTCGGTGAGCGGTTTTGTCACGCTCGCGCTGATCGGTCCGATCCCGGCCTGGTTCGTGATCGTCGTGATCAGCCGCGACGTGCTGATCTCGCTGGGCGCCCTCGTGCTCTATCTGCACGACGGCCGCCTGGAGATCGCGCCTTCCCTGACCGGGAAAGCCGCGATGCTCGGTCAGTTCGCGACCCTCGTGCTGACGCTGCTCCTGCAACTCCACGAGGCCGTGGGGCGGTTCTGGCAGGCGACCCTCGCTGCTCACGGCCGCCCTGACGATCGTCTCGGGACTGCAGTACCTCTGGCGCGGACTCAACCGCGCCGGCACCCGCCCGGCAGCGGACGTACGCTGAAAAAGGCCCATCTGCTGCGTTGCCCTCCTCCCGGCTCCCTGCGGCGGGCCACCAGCCCGCCTCGGTCGCCGGTTCGTCGTCCGCCTTGCATCTGGACCTTTTTGAGCCGCCTGCCTTAGCCGAATTGACTCCCGGCGAGCCATGGGCTCCTTTCGAACAGGCCTGACACAAGGGTGTCCGTCCCAGCGCAGCGAAGGGCAACACTCACGACGCGCCCACGCCCGTGAATAGCGTTCCGTGTACGTGCTGCCCGGGTCGATCGGGAGCGGATTTTTGCGTCCTGACAAGGCAGCGGGGATGGGTGCGCGGAGGTGGGCTCGTGCCCACCGCACAAGCAGCCCAACCCGCAACGCGGTCAGGGCGTAAAAGAGCCCTCCCCAGCGACCCGGGCTAACTCTCCAGCGAGCCGATCAGGTCGGTGACGCGCTCGAGCTTGTGGCGGACGAGGTACGCCTCGATCCCCGCGAGCACGTCGACCCAGCGGTCGGGGTGCGTGAAGTTCACCGTCCCCAATTGCACCGCGGTCGCCCCGGCGATCAGGAATTCGAGCGCGTCGCGCGCCGTCCAGATGCCGCCGCAGCCGATGATCGGTATCGCCAGCGCCTGCCGCACCTGCCAGACCATGCGCACGGCCACCGGCCGGATCGCCGGCCCCGAGAGGCCGCCGACGATGCGCGCCAGCGCCGGCCGGCGGGTTTCGACGTCGACGGCCATGCCCTGCAGCGTGTTGATCAGCGTCAGAGCGTCCGCCCCGGCCTCGGCGGCGGCGCGCGCGGTCAGCCTGATGTCGGTGACGTTCGGCGTAAGCTTGACCAGCAGCGGCAGGCGCGTCGCACCGCGCACGGCGGCCACCGCCTTGTGCACTTCTTCCGGTTCCTGGCCGATCAGGACGCCGCCGCGCTCGACGTTCGGGCAGGAGATGTTCATCTCCAGGGCGTGCACGCCGTCGACCCCGTCGAGGCGGGCGGCGAGTTCACGGTAGTCGTCCCGGCAGCTCGCCGTAAAAATTGACGATCACCCTGCACCCGAGCCGCCGGAGCTTCGGGAGTTTGTCGGCCAGGAAGGCGTCCAGCCCGATGTTCTCCAGCCCGATGGAGTTGAGCATCCCGGAGGGCGTCTCGACGATGCGCGGCGGCGGGTTTCCCGGCGAGGGGAGCAGGGAGAGCCCCTTGACGACCACGGCCCCGAGGCCGGCGATGTCGCCGTGGGGCATCATCTCCAGACCGTAGCCGCAGGTGCCGGACGCGAGCATGACCGGGTTCGGCAACTCGAGGGCGCCAATCCTGACCTTGAGATCCGGGGTCATTTCGCGTCCCAGTTCAGGTCACGGGCGTCGAAGACCGGCCCGTGCTGGCAGGCCAGCCGGTAGCCCCCGGCGCGCGCGGGAACGCTGCAACCGAGGCACAACCCGCGTCCGCAGGCCATCAGCGGGTCGACGGAAACCTGCGCCGCCACGCCCCTCGTGGCGGCGATCCCCGCCACGGCCTTGAGCATGCCGTGCGGTCCGCAGGCCAGGATCATGACCCCCGCGCGGCGGCGCTCGGAGATCCTTGCCAGCGCCCGTTCGAGCAGATCGGTGACCAGACCGCGGTGTCCGCGGCTCCCGTCGTCGGTCGCCACCTCGACGCGGCAGCCGAGGCGCGCCAGTTCGCGCTCGCGCAGGATGTGCCCGGCGCTGCGTCCGCCGAGGAACGCCCGGCACGGGACCCCCCTGCGGTGCAGGATGCGCGCCACGTAGAAGAGCGGGGCGATCCCCCGGCCTCCGGAAACCAGCCACGGTTCCGCGGCGTCGAGTCTGAACCCGCGGCCGAGCGGGCCGAGGAGGTCGAGCGTCGCTCCCGGTGCAAGTCCCGCCAGATCGCGGGTGGTCGGCCCGACGACCTGGAAGAGCAGCGACAGCACGCCCGCGCCCCGGACGCGTCGGAAGTCGTGCACGCCCAACGGTCGGCGCCAGAGTGGATCGGTCCCTTCGCGGGTGCGGACCATGACGAACTGTCCAGGGAGCGGCTCTGCCATCCCGGCCGGCCATTCGAGTTCGAGGAGGTTGAAATCCCCGGAGAGCCGACGGGCGGCGCGAATGTTCAGCAGCACGGAACACCGCAGCCGGGTGACCCATCCTGGGCGCTCAGCATGTACGGTCTCGCGACAGTACCCGACCACGTCATTGCGATGAGAACCGCGTCTCCCGCGCTTCGCTCGCAATGACCATTTCGAGAACTCGAGCGAATCCATCAACCACCGCCCGCCCCGACAATGACCCCGTTGTGGAAGACGGTCCGACCGCCGACGATGGTGGTGCGCACGCGCCCCGTGAGCCGCCAGCCGCGGAAGGGACTGTTGCGCCCCTTGCTGAAGAAGTTGTCCGGGCTCAACCGTCCACGTCTTCCTCCGGATCGACGAGCGTGATGTCCGCCGGGTCTCCCGGCGCGAGCCGCCCGCCGGGGACACCGAGGATCCGGGCCGGTCTCCAGGTGAGGGCGTCGATCGCCCGATGCAGCGGAGCACGCCCCCGCGGCGACGAGCCGCAGCACGAGCGGCAGGGCCGTCTCGAGCCCGACGATCCCGTTGGCCGCCGCGTCGAACTCCAGATCCTTGTCGGCGAGACCGTGCGGCGCGTGGTCGGTCGCGACGACGTCGATGATCCCCTCGGCGAGCGCGCGGCACAGCGCCTCGCGGTCCTCCGCCGAGCGCAGGGGCGGGTTGACCTTGGTCGCGGTGTCGAAACCGCTGATGGCCTCGTCCGTGAGGGTGAGGTGGTGCGGCGTGGCCTCCGCGGTGACGGCGAGTCCCTCGGCCTTGGCGGCCGCCAGCAGCGAAACCGAGCCGCGCGTCGAGACGTGGGCGATGTGAACCCGCGCTCCGGTCTGGCGGGCGAGAACCACCTCGCGGGCCACCATCGCCTCCTCGGCGGCCGCCGGGATCGGCTTGAGACCGAGGCGGGTGGCGACCGCCCCTTCGTGGGCCACCCCGTCGCCCGCGAGATGGAGGTCCTCGCAGTGGGAGATCACGGGTATGTCGAAGTAGCCGGCTGTACTCCAGGGCGCGGCGCATCACGCCGGCGTGCATCACCGGGCGCCCGTCGTCGGAGACGGCGCGGCAGCCGGCCGCCACGAGGTCCCCGAATTCGGCCATGCGCTGTCCCTGCTGTCCGGCGGTGATGCACCCGATCGGGATAGACGCGGACCAGCGCGGCCTCCTCCGCCTTGCGCAGGATCGCCCGCGTCACGGCGGCGCTGTCGTTGGGCGGGTCGGTGTTCGGCATGCAGGCGACCGCCGTGAAGCCGCCGGCCGCGGCGGCGCGGGAGCCGGTGAGGACGGTCTCCTTGTACTCGTAGCCCGGCTCGCGCAGGTGGACGTGCAGGTCGATCAGACCGGGAAGCACCCAGAGACCTGCGGCCTCGAGCACCTCGCCATCGCCGCCGCCGGCCGCGGCGTCCGGCCCCACGGCCGCGACGACGCCGTCGACGACGAGCAGGTCGGCCACGGCGTCCCGCCCCGCGGCCGGGTCGATGACCCGACCGCCGCGAATCAGCAACCGCCGGCCGGCGCTCATGCCGCCCCCCGGACGGCGTCGGCCGCGGCGGCGCCCCGGTGCGCCCCGGAGATCAGATAGAGCACGGCCATCCGCACCGCGACCCCGTTGGTGACCTGGTCGAGGATCAGCGAGGAAACCCCGTCCGCGACCTCGGGCGCGATCTCGACCCCGCGGTTGATCGGTCCGGGGTGCATGACCAGAAGCTCCGGGCGCGCCAGGCGCAACCGCTCGCGGCCGAGGCCGAACAGTGTCGCGTACTCCCGCGCCGAGGGGAAGAACAGCCCGCCCTGGCGCTCGAGCTGGATGCGCAGGACGATCAGCGCATCGAGCGCAGGGAGCATCTCCTCCAGCCGCGGCACGACCTGCGCTCCGAGGGCCTCGATCCCCGGCGGGATCATCGTCGGCGGGCCGCCGACGAGCACCCGGGCCCCGAGCTTGCGCAGCGCGTGGATGTTGGAGCGGGCGACCCGGGAATGAGCGATGTCGCCGAAGATGCCGACCGTCAGGCCCTCGATGCGCCCGAGGCGCTCGCGGATCGTGAACGCGTCGAGCAGAGCCTGGGTCGGGTGCTCGTGGGCGCCGTCGCCGGCGTTGATCACCGCGCACGCCAGCCGGCGGGCCAGCAGGTGCGGCGCTCCCGGGACTGCCGTGGCGCACCACGATGATGTCGGGCCGCATCGCCTCGAGATTGCGCGCGGTGTCGAGCAGCGTCTCCCCCTTGCTCACGCTGCTGCCCGAGGTGGAGACGTTCACCGAATCGGCGGAGAGCCGCTTCTCGGCGATCTCGAAGGAGACCCGGGTGCGGGTGCTCGCCTCGAAGAACAGGTTGACCACGGTTTTCCCGCGCAGCACCGGGACCTTCTTGATCTCGCGCGTCGAAATCTCTTTCATCGTCCGCGCCGTGTCGAGAATCTCGAGGATCTCCCCCGGCTCGAGTTCCTCGATTCCGAGCAGGTCCTTGCGCGCCCAGGTCGTCATCGGCTGGCCTCGTCGTCGGCGATCGCGACGCGATCGACCCCGTCGGTCTCGAGCAGCAACACCTGCACCAGTTCCTTGCGGGCGGTCGGGACATTCTTGCCGACGAAGTCGGCCCGGATCGGCAGTTCCCGGTGGCCGCGGTCGATGAGCACCGCCAGCTGGATCGAGCGCGGCCGACCGAAATCCATCAGCGAATCGAGCGCCGCGCGCACGCTGCGGCCGGTGAAAAGAACGTCGTCGACCAGGACCACCGTGCGCCCCTCGACGGAGAACGGGATTTCCGTGCGCTGCACCCGCGGCCAGAGACTCGCGTGGGCGAGATCGTCGCGATAGAGCGTGACGTCCATGACGCCGACGGGGACGGCGGTGCCCTCGATCTCATACAGGAACGCGGCCAGGCGTCTGGCCAGATGGTCGCCGCGGCTGCGCAGCCCGACCAGCACGACATCAGCCAGACCCTGATTCTTTTCGAGGATCTCGTGGGCGACGCGCACCAGCGCGCGGCGCACCCCGGTCGCGTCGAGGATCTCGGCCTTTGCGTTCACGGGCGCTTTCTCACCTCGCGGGATGAGTTTAAAGTCGCAATACCCGCCCGATGATAGCCTCAGGCGGCGGGGTGTCAAGTTTTTCTTGACCTTCGCCGCCGCGGATCGTGATGATGCCGCAATGGAAAGAGGGGAAACGCGATGCCTGAACCCGGATCGAAGCCGGAGCCGGGCGCTGACGCCGCGTACGTCCGCCGCGGCGGCGCCTCCTCATCGTCGACGACTCGAACGCCGTGCGCGTCGCGTTGCGCGAGGCGCTCGTCGACCTTCCCGCCGTCGGCGAGATCGTCGAGGCGGTCGACGGTATCGACGCCCTGTCGCTGCTGGCCCGCACCCCGGTCGATCTCATCCTGACGGACATCACGATGCCGCGACTCGACGGCTTCAAGTTTCTCTCCGCGGTGCGCAACAACCCGCGGTTTCGCGACGTCATGGTGATCATGCTCTCGGCGCTCGACGAATCCGTCGACAAGGTGCGCGGCCTGACCCTCGGCGCCAACGACTACGTCACCAAACCCTTCGAACGCGCAGAGCTCCTGGCGCGCGTCACCGTCATGCTCAAAATGAAGGACCTCCAGGAGGAACTCCAGAGCAAAGCCGCCGCGCTCGAGCGCGCCAACCTGCGAACTGGAACGGCTCGCCAACCAGGACGGCTTGACCGGCCTGCCGAACCGGCGCTCGTTCTTCGCCCGTCTCGAGATCGAATTTCGCCGCTCCCGGCGCTTCGGCAGTTCGCTGACGCTGCTCATGCTCGACATCGACCACTTCAAGAGCTTCAACGACAGCTACGGCCACCAGGCGGGCGACGAAGCGCTGCGGGCGGTCGGCGCCGCTTTGGCGGCCGGCATTCGCACCTACGACTGCGCCGGGCGCTACGGCGGCGAGGAGTTCATCTGCTTTCTCCCCGAAACGGCGTCGGCCGATGCCCTCGTGGTCGCCGAGAGGCTCCGGCAGCTGATCAGCGCAGCGCGGGTGAGCGCTGCCGGCAGCGATGGCGGCCCCGGGGACGTCGGCATGGACGGTCAGCGTCGGCATCGCCACCTGGCCGGACTGTCCCGCCGAAAGAATTGACGATCTCGTGTCAGCCGCCGACAGGGCGCTCTACCAGGCAAAATCAGCGGGGCGAAACCGCTGCGTGGTGGCTTCCCCGCCTCAGCAACCCGACGGCTACAGCTGCGGCGACAGTTGACACCCGCCGCGCACGGTGCTACACATTGACAGGAGGCAAAGGACACAAGCCATGACATTGACATCCGGCACGCTCGTGACTGTTCTGGCAATCGCCGTCATCGTGGGGATTCTCTTCATGATCCCCGTGCTGCTGGAGATGCGCCGCGCGGTCCGCACCCTGAACTCGATCCTCAAGGTCACCGAGGAGTCGTTGTCGCCGACCTTGAACGAGTTGCGCAAAACCCTGGAAAACCTCGACCGCATCACAACCGACATCAGCACGGTCACCGACGATGTCCGGGTGTTCTCCGGTTCGATCCGTCAGGTCGGCAAGGACGTCAGGGAACTCAGCGGACTGATCAACGTGCTGGGAGGCGGCGTCGGGGCGAAGATTACAGGAATTCGCGCCGGGGTTGGCGCCGGAGTTTCCTACCTGGCAAAAAACCTTTTACGAAAGCGAGGGACCCCATGAGCCGCGAAGAAAGCTGCAACGGTCATTCCGTCATCATGTCCTTCCTCCTCGGGACCATCGCCGGGGCGGCCGCCGTTTTGCTTCTCGCACCGCAGGCGCGCAAGGAGTCGGCCGAGCGCATCCGCGATTTCAGTCAGGACATGAAAGAGCGCGCCTCCGACTATCTCGACCAGGCCAAGGAAAGCGTTTCCTCGACCGTGGGCAGCGGCCGCGATTTTCTCGACGAGAAGCGCTCGCTGGTCCAGTCGGCCGTGCAGGCCGGCAAAGAGGCCTACCAGCGGGAGAAGAACAAACCGGCGCCCGAGGCCTAAGGAGTAAGCAGTTCTTCAGGGGCCGCGCGTGCGCAACTCTCGGGGCTGGCCGGCCCTTCGATCTCCATGGATGTGCCGTTGAGCACGGCGCGGATCACGTAACAATAGTCACGGCCGGCCTCGATCCGCGAATCGGTAAAGCTGCCGGCTGTGACCGGTTCGGGTACGGCTTGTTCGAAGAGTGCCTGCGACATCTCCCGCCGGTAAATCCGGTATCTCGACCCGGCGTCGACCCCGGTTGACACCGCCCAGGTGAGGACGATCGACCGCAGGTGGCCCATGGCGGTCAGGTTTTGCGGGGCGTCGGGCACCCGGTCCCAGGACACCGCCAACGGCTCTGAAACCGCACGGCGACGACGCATGGCGTCACGGAACTCCACTCGGTAGACGAACGAGCGTTGCGGGGGCAGTTCCTGGTCGCTCCAGGTCAAGGGCGAGTCGAACGCGAAGCCCCCCTCCTTGAGAATCGCCCCCGCCTCGACAAAGTCCGACGACGGGGGGGCCTGGCGCAGAATCCGGGCCAGGACCCAGGGGTCCTCGCGCTCGGGGAATACACGGTGGGCGGGGACGCGAAACTCAAGCGTCACCCGGCCATCGCGAAGGCGCGCCTGGAGCGCCGGTGCAGGTTCGGCGGTCCGGTCCTCGCTCAGACGCAGCGGCGCCTTCTTGCCGCAGGCCGGGCAGGAGAGCACCAGGCCGATCCCGGCGAGGACGAGCAGCCTCCTAGCGCTTGTCAGGGACATCGTTCCCGCCGGCGCCGACAGGCGCCGGCCTGGCTTTGAACTGGTCGGTCGCCGTCGGCAGCGCGATACACCAGCCGCGTCAGAACGCGGCCGGCCTCGGCGAGCGCCTTTACCGATTCGCGCAACTGTCGGATATCGCCGCCGCCGAGCAGGTTTTTCACGTCCGAGAGCGCGTTCAGCACCAGGGCCGATTCGCTGTCATCGAGCGCTGATCGATGTTCGCCGAGGGCGCGATCGGTCGAATACACGAGGGCCTCGGCTTCATTGCGCACTTCAGCAAGCTCCCTGCTGCGCGCGTCTTCCGCGCTGTGGCGCTCGGCCTCGGCGCGCATGCGGGCGATCTCCTCGGCGACGAGCCCCCCCGAAGCGGTGATGCGAATCTCCTGCCGATGCCCGGTTCCGGTGTCGCGTGCCGACACATTTACGATGCCGTTGGTGTCGATATCGAAGGCGACCTCGATCTTCGGCACCCCGCGCGGCGCGGGCGTGATCCCGACGAGTTCGAACTGCCCCAGCGACTTGGTGTCGGCGGCCATTTCGCGCTCGCCCTGCAGGACGTGGATCGTGACCGAGGTCTGGTTGTCGCTCGCCGTCGAGAAAACGCGGCGGTTGCGAATCGGGATGGTCGAGTTCGCCTCGATCAGCCGGGTGAAGATCCCACCCTTGGTCTCGATGCCGAGCGAGAGCGGCGTCACGTCGAGCAGCAGCACGTCCTTCACCTGCCCGCTGAGGATGCCGCTCTGCACGGCCGCGCCGATCGCGACCACCTCGTCCGGGTTCACGCCGCGGTGCGGCTCGCGGCGGAAGAATTCTCGCACCACCCGCTGCACCAGGGGCATCCGCGTCTGACCGCCGACGAGAATGACCTCCTCGATCTGCTCCGGCTGGAGACCGGCCTTCTCCAGCGCGGTCTCACAGGGCTTGAGGGTGCGCTCCACGAGGTCGCGCACCAACTCCTCGAGGCGGGCGCGCGTGAAAAGATATTGCAGGTGCCGCGGACCTTTGGCATCCGCGAGGAGGAACGGCAGGTTGATGGTGCTCTCGACCCGTGCGGACAGCTCGTGCTTCGCCCGCTCCGCCGCCTCCTTGAGTCGCTGCAGCGCGACCTTGTCGCGTGCCAGATCGAGCCCCTGCTCCTCGCGAAAGCGCGCCGCGAGAAAATCGACCATCCGCTGGTCGAAGTCGTCACCGCCGAGGAAGGTGTCGCCGCTGGTGGCGCGCACCTCGTAGACGCCGTCGCCGATCTCGAGAATGGAAATGTCGAACGTGCCCCCGCCGAGGTCGTAGACGGCGACAATCCGCCGCGCTCCCGCCTGAAGGCCGTAGGCCAGCGCCGCCGCCGTCGGTTCGTTGACGATGCGCAACACATTGAGGCCGGCGATCGTCCCGGCGTCCTTCGTGGCCTGACGCTGGCTGTCGTTATAGTAGGCCGGAACCGTGACCACCGCGTCGGCCACCGGTTCGCCGAGATACTCCTCGGCGTCCTTGCGCAGCTGGCGCAGCACGATGGCCTGGATTTCCGCCGGGCTGTACGCGGTCCCGCGGACCTCGATCCAGGCGTCGCCGTTGAGTGCCGGCACGATGGCATAGGGCACCAGTTCGCGGGTCCGGGTGACCTCCTCGCTGTCGAAGCGCCTGCCGATCAGGCGTTTGGCGGAATAGACCGTGCCGGACGGGCTGGTCACCAGCTGCCGCTTGGCGATCTGGCCGACGAGCCGCTCGCCGCCGTCGGTGAACGCGACGATCGTCGGGGTGGTGCGGCTGCCCTCGCCGTTCGGGATCACGACCGGGCCGCCGCTCTCCATGACCGCGATGCAGGAGTTCGTGGTCCCGAGGTCGATCCCGACGACGCGATTCATGGACCTGGTTCCGTTTCCTCGTCCGCCAGCTTTGCCACCGCCACCAGGGCCGGCCTGAGAACCTTGCCGTCAAGCAGGTAACCGCGCCGGTATTCCTCGACGACCGTCCCGTCAGGGGGGTCGCCGTCCGTCACGACCCGGGCCATGGCTTCGTGCAGACGCGGGTCGAACGGCGCTCCGAGCGCGGCAATCGGCTCTGCGCCAAAGCGGGTGAGAACCTCCTGCAGTTGCTTGCAGACCAACTCGACACCCTGGGCCAGCGTCTCGGGGGCGGCCCCGGCCGCGCCGGCGTGCCGCAAAGCGCGCTCCAGATTGTCGACGATTCCCGGCAACTCCCCCAGGACGCGTTCCTTGGCCCGGCGATTGAGTTCCTCCCGGTCGCGCTGCTGTCGCTTGCGGTAGTTCTCGAACTCGGCCTGCAGTCGCAGGTGACGCTCCTGCAAGGCCGCGAGCTCGGCGCGCAGCCGGTCCGAATCGTCCCCGACGGCATCGTCGCCGGCTGGCGCGTCTGGTTCGTCACCGGACTGACACACCTCCGGCAGATTGATGCTTGGCGCGGGTTCGTCTTCGTCGTTGCTCATTGTCACCGTCTTCCCGACCTGATGCTGGTATCGCCACCCGGCCGCTGCAGGTTTACTCCAGGCTCAGACCCAGACTCAGGCTGTCGGCGGCGCAGGCCACGATCGGGATGATCCGCTCGTAGGCCATGCGCGTCGGGCCGATGACGCCGAGCACGCCGACCACCTGGCCCTCGCTGCGGTACGGCGCGGTCACCAGGCTCAGACCGCTGAACTCCGGCAGCGGCAGCTCCCCGCCGATGAAGATCCTGACCCGGTCCGTGCACAGGCAGTGGTCGAGCAGACGGCAGAACCGCCCCTTTTCCTCGATCGCCCGCACCAGGGCCCGGATTTTCGCCGGGTCGGCGAACTCCGGGACGTCGAGGATGTTCGCCGCGCCGTCGAGACAGAGATCATCCTCGGGGTCCTGCCCGGCGAGCGCCTGCCGCCCCATCTCGAGCGCGCGATCGACCAGGGTGTCGAAAACGGCCTTTTCCTCGGCCATGATGGCGAGCAGCCGCGCGCGAACCTCGCGCAGCGTGAGGCTGCTGAAGCGCTCGTTCCAGATGCGCGACATCGCGTCGAGCTCCTCCTGCGGCCAGTCCTCCTGAAGTTCGAGCAGGCGGGTCTGCACCAACCGGCTGGAGGTGACGAAGATCGCGAGCACGCGGTACGACGCCACCCGGCGCAATTCCAGATGCTCGAAGCGGGAATTGAGCATCTGCGGCCCGCGCACGAGCCCCACCTGGTGCGAGGCGGCGGAGAGCGTGCGGGATGGCCTCGCGGATGAGTTCGGGAATCCGGAGGCGCCGCCCCAGGCGCTCGCGAATTTCATCCAGCCCCTCCGTCTGGACAGCCTGCACCCCGACCACTTCATCGACGTAGAAGCGGTAACCCTGGTCCGTCGGCACACGACCCGAGGAGATGTGCGTCTGGCGCAGATAGCCCTTTTCCTCGAGGTCGGCCATGGTGTTGCGGATCGTGGCCGGGCTGACTTCGAGGTCGAGGCGCCGGGCAAGGTAGCGGGACCCGATCGGCTCCCCCGTGTGGATGTGGTGCATAACCGTCAGCGAAAGCACGGAGCGCTCCCGCGCGGTCAACTGGTCACCGGGCCTCATAGTCACCGTAGTCTGCCTCCCAACGCTTTGGAAAGGCTAAGGAACTTGCGCTGTTTTGTCAAGGAGCCCCGGGGTCGGTGTCAGCGGCCAACCGCGCCGAGTTCGTCGATGAAACGTTCGATGCTCCCGAGCAATGCGGTTGTCGAAAAGCGCCTGTCGACACCGGTGAGGATCTCCGGTGAGGTCGCCTCTCCGCGCACCTCGGCGCGCAGCACTTCGAGAAAGGCGCGGGTCACCCGGGGGTCGAACTGGACGCGGATGCCCTGGCGGATCCGCCCCACCGCCTCCTTGATCTTGAGAGCGGGGCGGTAGGGGCGGTCGGAGGTCATCGCGTCGAAGGAGTCCGCCAGGCAGATGATTTTCATTCCCGGGAGCAGCTCCTTCGGCCCCAGCCGGTCGGGATACCCCGAACCGTCGACCCATTCGTGGTGGTGGCGCGCGATCAGCGCCACGTCCGGGTAGGGAAAGGCGATGTTCGAGAGGATGTCGTAGGAGACCATGGGATGGCGGTGGATCTGGACCATCTCTTCCTGGTCGAGGCGTCCGACCTTGAGCAGGATGCTGTTGTCGACCGCGATCTTGCCGATGTCGTGCAGATGGCTGGCGATCCGCAAGGCGCTGATCTCCAGCTCCGGCAGACCGAGGGCGCGACCGATCGCGACGGCGATCCGCGCGACGCGCTCCGAGTGCCCGCGCGTGTAGGGGTCCTTCGCGTCGATGGCGGCGCCCAGGGCGCGCACCGTGTCGCCGAAGATCGACTCCAGGTTGCGATACAGCCGCCGGTTCTCGGTGACTTTGCGCCGCAGCGCGGTGTTCGCGGTTTCGAGATGCCGAAACAGTTCCTGGTTGTGGACACCCAGAGCGATGAAGTTGGCCATGACCATGATCAGCTCGAAATCGCCCGCGTTGTAGACGTCGCCGGTGTACTTGAGCCCGAGAACGACGAGTCCGACGAGCTCCTCCTTGAAGCGCAGCGGCGCGAGAAGCTCCGCCCCCATTTCCCGCAGGACCGTCGTCCGGTGTATCCAGGGTGTGAGGACCGGGACCTGCGCATTCATGCTCAGGGGACGGCGGCGGCTCAAAAGCGCCCGTGCGACTCCCGCGGGCAGAGCGACCCGCAGCCCCGGTTGGATCTCGGTGCCGCGCGTTGCGGCCAGGACCAGGTCGCCGCTCTTGCGGTCGCGAAGCAGCAGCGCGCCGCGTGCGACGGGAATCGAACCCATGAGACTCAACAGCGCCGTCTGCAGATTTTCGCGGAAGTGCTCGCGCGAACTGAGAACCTCGCCCAACTCCTCCATGGTGGAGATGTTGAACATCAGCTTGCGCAACTCGGCTCCGCCGTGCCCCATCCCGTGCAACTCCAGCGACTTCATTGCTCCTCCGCCTCGCTGTCGCTGCGCAGCATGCGGGCGTGGCGCTGCAGTCCCATGATCCGGAAGATCTCCTCGTTGACCGCGGTCAGCTCCGAGAACGCCAGCTCCCCTCCCTGCCGCCGCACCCGCTCGATCACGCCGATGAGGATCGAGATGCCGACGCTGTTGATCAGATCGGTGTCGTGCAGATTGACGACGAAACGACTCGCCCCGCTGCCGAGCAGGCGGACGATCTCCTGCTCGAGTTGTTCGCCCGCGGTGCGGCTCAGATACCCGCGCGTCCGGATGACCGCGCGACCGGCCGCGACGTGCGTCGTGAAGGAAAAACTAGCCATGAGCGCTCCCCCCGAGATGTTTGACCATGAGCAGGCTCACCCCGTCCTCGCGCGGCTCCAGAGCGACCTCGTCGACGAGTTCGCGGATCAGCGTCAGGCCCCAGCCGCGACCGCGCGCCTCACGTCCCGCGGCGGCCGGGGACGGCAGCGCGGCGAGCGGCCGGCCGCGGTTCTCGACCCGCATCACGCAGCCGCCCGCCGCCGACCGAGAACACGAGGCGCACCCGCCCGTCGGCAACGCCGGCGTGCTCGAAAGCATTGATGCAGGCCTCGACGACCGCCACCTTGAGCCGGCCGGTCACCACGGCGTCGATCGCGAGATTCTCGGCGAGCTGCTCGAGGGCGCGGGCCGCGACCAATTCGACATCGGCGACCCGCGGGATGATCATTTCGATTTCGAGGGTCGGCTCCGCCCCTGAACCCGGGGCCGGCGGGGGGAGGACCGGCGTCACCCCGAGCAGTTTTGCCAAGGCCTCGAGCTGCGGCCAGGTCGAGGTCGAGAGCCGCAGCCGTGCCGCCGTCAGGTCGCCGTCGCCGTCGAGCGGCGCCTCGAGAATCGCCCAGCGCACGACTCGCGTCGCGGGCAGCTCGCCGGCCATTTGCAGAGCGGCGACGTCGCGATCGAATTTCGCCAGCTGCTCGGACCCGCCGCTGCCGCCCGGCAGGAGACGGGCGACCCAGGCGACATCGGCATCCGGCGTTCCCGCTTCGGCACGCAGCGCCCAGGCCAGCGCGTCCACCTCCAGGCCGGGGAGCGACACCCCGTTGCCGACGTGACCTGAAGCAACCGAGAGGACCTGCGGCAGCGTGATCAGATCGGCGGCGCGACGATCGCGAAAAACCGCGGCGTCAAAGAGGTCCGCGGGGACCTGCTGTCCGGCCCAGGCGCCAAGAATCGCGCGCAGCGACTCCGGAACGTCTCCCGCCAGAGTCGACGCCGAACCGACGGGGCGGTGCGCACCTTCTCGGCCGCGAGCGTCGCCACGACAGCCGTCGGCGTCATGCGACCGAATTCGCGCCGGTAGAGCGCTTGAACGACATCGCGGAACACGGGGTCCTCGTCGACGACGATGCGGGTGCAGCCGACCCGCACCACGCCGGCCCGCGAGAGTCCGGCGAGCGCCGTCTCGACCTCGGCTTCCGGCTTGATCATGAGAGCCGCAAGCCGCCCGGCGTCAGGGCTCCCCACCCCTTCGCGCATGCAGAACGTCAGGATCTCGAGGGCGGTCGCCCTGGTGCGCCGGTCGGGAATGGCGCGCGTGAGCAACTCGACCCAATACCGCGCCAACTCGCCCTCGCACGCTGCCGCGGCGGCCGCTCGAGCCACGTCGAGCGCACCGGTGCCCGGCCCGTCGGCAAGTGCCCGAACCAGCACCCCCAGGTAGAACGGCGACCCGGCCGCCTGGCCGGCCAGTGCCGCGATCGCCTGCTCCGCCAGTTCCAGGCCGGCGGTGCGCGCCAGAAGCCTGGCGAGCCTCGCGGCGGCTTCGAGCGAAAGCGGTGCGAGACGGTCAAAGCTCACCAGCGAGGCGGAGGCCGGCCCGAAAATTCGCGGCACCAGACACTCGTCCTCGAACGTTGCCAGCGCGGGCGCGATCGGCGAGGCGACCGCTTCCTCCGGCCAGGGATGATCCCCCTTTTCAGCGGCGAGATTCCCCATGTCATCGAACAGGCAGAGCACCCGCGTTCCGGTAAGCGCGGCGAGGCGGTGCGGGACAACCGCGGCCCATGCCAGCGCTGAAGCACCGCGGGCGCGCGGGTCATTCCCGCTCAGCGCCTCCGCCAGCAGCACCCCGCCCTCGCCCCAGGTCGCGCGCAGACCTTCGGCGAGTTCCGTGAGCGGCAGGGGACGCGCGAGCAACGACGGGTCGCGCCGCCTGAACGCCAGCGCCTGGAGCGCCAGGGCCGCCACGAAATCGCCGCCGAGGGTCGCGCGATCAACCATCTCGCGTGGAAAGGCGTACCAGAAAGGGAAAATCTCCCCTTCGAGAAATAGTTTGCCGTGCCACTGGCGCAAGAGCTCGGTCTTCCCGGCCCCCGGCCGGGCGCAGAGGACGCGGCTGCGGCCCAGGCCGCGGACGAGCGACCGCGCCTCGCGCCGCAACAGCCGCAACTCTTCGATCCTGCCGAAGAATCGCTCCGGATCGAGCGCCCCGGGAAATGCCCGGCCGGTCTCAACCACGGGACGCACCCGCGTCTGCGCAGCCCTCGCCGGGGACAAGACCCTCGTAGACGAATTCCCTGCCGCCATCGCCAATGACGCGCTCGCGTCTCTTGACGAGCCGCAGGCGGTGCAGGCTGCCGAGTCGGGTGCTCGAGGTGGTGAGTTCGAGATCGAGCAATCCCACCATCTCCCGGGCGCTCAACCGCCCTCGGGCCACGAGCAGGTGCAGCGTTTCCCGCAGGTGCGGGGTGATCGTCCCCAGACAGGCCCAGGACCCGTCGGGCTGCACCAGAAGCGCCGGCAACCGCTTGCGCTCGAGGGCCACGTGGATATTCTCCCGCTGTGACTCGCCCAATCCGGTGAGCCGGAGGTACTTCTCCCCGTACTCCCCCGCGATCAACCGGGTCACAAGCTTGGCCAGGCACTCGTCGGCGCAGGAAAAATCGATGATGCCGACCCCGGAGAAATCAAGCGTCATGACACTCCCCGCCGCCATGGCCTCGATTTCACGAGCGATGAACGACCGGACCGCCTGCCCGGTTTCGCGAGTGACCAGATGGACCGCTTCCCCGGCGAGGCGTTCTCGACATGCTTCACTGACGAGCAGATGCACCTGTGCCGACCCCTTTCAACATGTTCAACTGAAATCCATTATACGGTATCGTCAAGAACTCGGCAATGTCCAATCATGCGCATTGCGCTTGAATTTCACGCAGGCGTCTGATAGTATTCCAACCCGTGGAAATAAGAGCACTAGTCGTTCGTGGTGCGGGCGTTCTCGGGTGTCTGGTGTGCCTGGTTATTGCCGCTCCCGCTCCCGCATCCGCGGGGGGGGTGTATTTCGTCAAGGCCGGCGACACCCTGACCGGCATTTCCCGGTTGTTCGGCGTCTCGGTCGGCAGAATCCAGGAAGTAAACGATCGCCACAGCACAAACATCTCGCCGGGCGACAGGATCCGCATTCCGGAAGCACCAGCGAAACCGGCCCCGGTCGTCGTGGTTTCCCGACCCCGTGAGGTGAGTTCCGACCGGGTGCTCCGGGCCGTCTGCCGGGACGAAACGGTCTATCATTCCGTGGTCAAGGGCGACACGCTCTCCACCATCGCCAGCCGCTACGCCACCGAACTCGACAACCTGCTGCAGCTCAACGGGTTGCGCGAGAGCGCCCGCCTCGCCATTGGTCAGAAGATCATCGTTCGCAAAAGCGGCCCCCGCACCCACACCGTCGCTCGTGGCGAAACGCTGACCGGCATCGCGTCGCGCTACAGGATCAAAGCCGGTGAGATCGCTCTGTTCAACGGCCTTGAAGGGGATAGACTCGCCACAGGACAGCGACTGGTGATCGAGCCGTGCGACCAGTACGCGGCTGCCGGCAGCGTCCCGCCCCCGCTCGGGGGGTCGGGTTCGTACGGCTTGGGACCCGGCGGCTTGAAAACGACGACCGCACGCATCGGTTGCCGCAATCACCGGGCGGGTGGTAGAACTCGCCCGGACCATGCTCGACATCCCCTACCGTTTCGGAGGGAGCACCCTGCGCGGCATCGACTGCTCGGCGTATGTCCAGCGGGTGTACGGACTCATCAATGTCCAGATCCCCCGCACCGCCCGTGAACAGTTCTCCGTCGGCGCGCGCATCGTGCGGGACGATATCGAGGTCGGCGACCTCGTCTTCTTCCGGACCTATGCCTCGTTTCCTTCACACGTCGGCATCTACATCGGGGAGAACCTTTTCATCCACGCCTCCTCGATGGTCGACAAGGTGACGATCGACAGCATGGACCGGCCGTACTATAGCAAACGGTTTATCGGCGCCCGCAGACTGGTCGTTGACGATGCGCCAGCCGTCGCCTCCACCCCCTAGCCGGCCGCTGAACAGGGCCCGCCTGCAGCGTTGCGCTGCATCTCGACTCGCTGCGGTGGACAACGTCGCACGACCTCAGGCGCCGAGTTTTCGCGCGTCTTGCACCTTGACCTTCTTGAGCCGCCGGCGGCGGATGGGGCGCATCACCACGATGGGCGGAGTGACGGGGACATGACGAGCGGAGCGGCGGCCGGGGAGGCGGAAAGCTATCTGGATCTCGTGGCGCGATTCGCCCCGGATCTTGCCGCGGTCGAAGCGGCGATTGCGGGCAATCTCTCCTCGAGCAACGAACTGACCGAGGCCATTGCCGCGCACGTGGTGAACAGCGGCGGCAAGCGGTTGCGCCCGCTTCTGGTGATCCTCTCCTCGCGCCTTTCCGGCTACACCGGCGGCGACCACCTCGTGCTCGGCAACGTCGTCGAGTACCTGCACGCCGCGACCCTGCTCCACGACGATGTCCTGGACGATGCGGCGTTGCGGCGCGGATCGCCCTCGGCCAACCGGGTCTGGGGCAATCACCTCGCGGTGCTCGGCGGCGATTTCCTCTACACCACCGCCTTCGACCTGCTGCTCTCCTCTGCGCCGCGGGAGGTCATCCGCATCCTGTGCCGCTGCTCGCTCGACATGATCGACGGCGAAGTCCTGCAGCGCCGCTGGCGAAACCGGCCCGATATCTCCGAGGAGACCTACCTGGCCGTCGTCGCCCGCAAGACGGCGAGCCTGATTTCGGGCTGCTGCCGCACCGGCGCCCTGCTCGCCGGCGCCGACTCCTCCCGGGTGGAGGCGCTCGGGCGATTCGGGAGCAGTCTGGGCACCGCCTTCCAGGTGATCGACGACACCCTCGACTACCTGGCCGACCCGGCCCGTCTCGGCAAGGCGATCGGGGGCGACCTGCGGCAGGGAACGGTGACGCTCCCCCTGATCCACCTGATGCGTCGCGAGGGCCTCGCTGCCGAGCAGTCACGAATCCGCGGGCTCATCGAGCGCGGGGAGGTTGACGACGCCGGAATCGCCGAGATCGCCTCGCTGCTGCGCGAGCACCGCTGCGGCGAGAGCGCGATGGCCCGCGCCCGTGAATTCGCGGCCGACGCCCGGCTCGCGATCGAGGCCCTGCGCGGCACCGAATTGCACGCCGCCCTGACCACCGCAGCGGATTTCGTCATCAACAGGGACTTGTAGGCTCGACTTACATCCAGGCCCTTGTCGTCAGCCTCTCCGTTCATTTCATCAGCGAGGCAGCTGGGGATGCCCTGAGGGAAGATGCGCGGAGCCGGCGTTAAGCCCGGCGCGGTGACCGGGGCGGTCCCGCAGGGACGAAGTCTCGTTGTTTGAGCCGCAGGCGAGTTACGAGACTTCGAGCCCCGGGCACCGTGTCGGGTAGGCGGCGCAGACGCACGACCGAAGGACAACCCCTGCTGCCTCGCAGACGGGAACGCTCGTAGCCTTTCCGGTCAGCGCACGGTAACGAGCGGGCGCAACACTGCGACCAGTTTCTCCCCGATGCCGGGGACCCGCCTCAGATCATCGACGGAGCGGAACGGGCCGTGCGCCTGCCGATGGGAATCGATTCTCGCCGCCAGCGACGTGCCGACACCGGGAAGCGTCTCGAGGTCCCCGGGTGTCGCTTTGTTCAGGTCGAGCCGCACGTCAAGGGCCGGGTCGTCGGGAACGGCAACCGAAAGCGGTCGCTGCACGGCTTTGCGGCCCTGAACCGCGGCCAGCCCGAGCAGCGCCGCCGCCAGGCCGATCAGGGCCCGCTGCGCCGCCCGGGGCCAGGGCACCCGGTCATCCCCCCGCCGACTGGTCTTTGTGCAGCTTGTACTCGATCGCGTCGACGAGCGCCTGCCAGGAGGCCTCGATGATGTTCGTCGAGACACCCACCGTGCCCCAGCGTCCCTCGCTGTCGCCGGACTCGATCAGAACGCGCACCTGCGCCGCCGTGCCGGCCTCGGCGGTGAGCACGCGCACCTTGTAGTCGATGAGTTCCATCTGCCGCAGCGTGGGGTAGAAACGGTAGAGCGCCTTGCGCAGCGCCGAGTCCAGGGCGTTGACCGGTCCCTTGCCCTCGGCCACCGTGTGCTCGGTCTTGCCGTCCACGACCAGCTTCACCGTGGCCTCGGAAATCGCCTCTTCGCGCTCCCGGCGCTTCTCGACGATGACGCGCGCGCCCTTGAACTCGAAGAAGCGCTGCTGCAGCCCGAGGATGCGTTTCATCAGCAGCTCGAATGAGGCCTCCGCCCCCTCGAACTGGAAGCCGCGGCCCTCCAGTTCCTTCAGGTGCGTCAGGATGGCCAGCGCCTTGGGGTCCTTCGACTTGAGATCGATGCCGAACGAAGCGGCCTTGTGCAGGACACTCGCGCTGCCGGAGTAGTCCGACACGAGCACGCGCTGGCGGTTGCCGACGTCCTCCGGGGGCACGTGCTCGTAGGTCAGCGGCGTTCTTCAGGATCGCGCTGACGTGCATGCCGGCCTTGTGCGCGAAGGCCGAGTCGCCGACGTAGGGCTGGTGCTTCCAGTGGGGCATGTTCGCCAGTTCCGAGACGAAGCGCGAGAGCTCCCGCAGCCGCGGCAGGTTTTCGGGGGGGACGCAGCGCAGACCGAGCTTGAGCTGGAGGGTCGGGACGATCGAGCAGAGGTTGGCGTTGCCGCAGCGCTCGCCGTAGCCGTTGATCGTGCCGTGCACCTGGGCGCAGCCGGCGGCCACGGCCGCAACGCTGTTGGCGACGGCCATCTCGGCGTCGTTGTGCACGTGGATGCCGAGCGCGGCGTGCGGCAGGCGGCGGCGCACCAGGCGCACGATCTCGACGAGCTCCGCGGTGACCATGCCGCCGTTGGTGTCGCAGAGCACGAGGCAGTCGGCGCCGGCCCGCGCCGCGGCCTCGAGCGTCGCGAGCGCGTAGTCCCGGTTGCTGCCGGCAGCCGTCGAAGAAGTGCTCGGCGTCGTAGAAGACCTCGCCGACCTTGCCCTTGAGAAAGGACGACCGAGTCGGCGATCATCGCGAGGTTCTCTTCCGGCGGGAACGCGCAGGACCTCCCGGACGTGCAGGTCCCAGCTCTTGCCGAAGATCGTCACCGCCGGCGTCCCCGCGGCGACCAGCGCCCGCAGGGTCTCGTCGTCCGCGGCCGCGCGTCGTGCGCGACGCGTCGAGCCGAAGGCCACCACGCGGGCCTGCTTCAGGTGCAGGCGGCGGACGCGCTCGAAGAACTCGGAATCCTTCGGGTTCGCTCCCGGCCAGCCCCCCTCGATGTAGGGGACGCCGAACTCGTCGAGCTGGCGCGTGATGCGCAGCTTGTCCTCGACCGAGAACGCGATGTCCTCGGCCTGGGCGCCGTCGCGCAGCGTCGTGTCGTAGATCTGGACGCGGCGCTCGTGCTTTCACAGGTCGCGGTCCCCGGCCACGCTGCCGCTGCCGAGGGCGAACGCCTCGTGCAGGATCCGGGTCGCGAGCTCGGCGTACTTGGACTCGATGAGGCAGGAGATCTTGATCTCCGAGGTGCCGATGGAGAGGATGTTGATCTTCTCGTCCGCCAGCGCCTGGAACATCTTCGCGGCGACCCCGGCGTGGCTGCGCATGCCCGTGCCGACGATCGAGATCTTGGCGAGGTTGTCGGCGGTGACGACCCCGTTGGCGCCGACGGCGGCGCAGCACCGGCGCCAGCGCCTCGCGCGTGCGCTCGCTGTCTCCCTTGAGCACCGTGAAGGTGATGTCCGTGGTCCCCTCGCGGCTGACGTTCTGCACGATCAGGTCGACGAGGATGCCGGCCTCGGCGATCGCCTGGAAGATCTGCGCGGCGACGCCGGGGCGGTCGGGGGCCCCCTGGACCGTGATCTTGCTCTCGTTCTTGCTCAGGGTCACGCCCGAGACGAGTACCTGTTCCATCGAGGAGTCCTCCTTGGTCACCATCGTGCCGGGGTTGTCGGTGAAGCTCGAGCAGACCCGGACCGGGACGTTGTAGTTCGCGGCGTACTCGACCGAGCGCGCCTGCAGCACCTTGGCGCCGAGCGACGCCATCTCGAGCATCTCCTCGTAGGAGACCCGGGCCAGCAGCCGCGCGTCGGGGACGATGTTCGGGTCCGCGGTGTAGACCCCTTCGACGTCGGTGTAGATGTCGCAGCAGTCGGCATCGATGGCGGCGGCGAGCGCGACCGCCGTCAAATCCGAACCGCCGCGGCCGAGTGTCGTGATCTCGTCTTCCGGCGTCACGCCCTGGAAGCCGGCCACGACCGCGACCTCGCCGGCATCCAGCGCGGCGATCACGCGGTCGGCGGTGACCTTGCGGATCCGCGCGCGCGTGAAGTCGGTGTCGGTCAGAAACCCGGCTTGCCACCCCGTGAACGAGTGAGCCGGGCAGCCCAGATCGCGCAGCGCAATTGCCAGCAGTGCGATCGTCACCTGCTCGCCCGTGGCGACGAGCATGTCCTGCTCGCGCGCTTCCGGCTTTGCGGCGATCTCCCGGGAGAGCCGCAGCAGACGGTCGGTCTCCCCGCTCATCGCGGAGACGACGACCGCGACCCGATTGCCCCTGGCCTGTGCGCCCGCGACGAGCCGGGCGACGTTCTTGATGCGCTCGGGGGACCCGACCGAGGTGCCGCCGAACTTCTTGACGATGAGTGCCATGCCGCCGTACCCTCCTGCGAAAAGGTGTGTGAATTGTAGCGATTGGCAAGAGGGTGTCAATCGCTGCGGCGGCACCACGACCCTGACCCTCTGACCGAAACTCCGCCGCCGGCCCCCTCTTCACGGCGCTGTTGGCAACGAGGGGCATCCCGACGCTGCCCATGTTCCTCGGAACAGCGAAACCGGGCCGACGCGTGCCGCCGATGCACTTCGTCGCTAGTCCACCACCTCCGCGTCCACGACCTCGGGGTCGCCCCCGGATTTCTTCTTCCCGCCGCCCTTCCCCTTCGCCCGCGGCGCCGACGCCGCCTCGCTGCGGGTGAACGTCAGCGCCTCGGAGCCCTTCTCCAGATGCGCGAGCACGGTGTCCCCCTCGCGGAACTGGCCGCCGAGGATGCCGCGCGAGAGCGGGTCGAAGACCAGCCGCTGGACCGCGCGCTTGAGCGGCCGCGCGCCGTAGGTCGGGTCGTAGCCGACGTCCGCCAGGTGGTCCTTCGCGCCGTCGGAGAGCACGAGCGTGATCTTGCGCTCCTCCAGCCGCTTGAGCAGCAGGCCGACCTGGATCTCGACGATCCGCCGCAGGTGCTCGCGGCCGAGACTGTGGAAGATCACCGTCTCGTCGACCCGGTTCAGGAACTCCGGCTGGAACGCGCGGCGCAGCTCCTCGGTGACGAGCGCCTTCATCTGTTCGTACGTGCGCATCCCACCCCGCCTCGCCCCGCTCGCGGGCGAGGGCTGAGCGTGAGCTCCTGGATGTGCTGCGAGCCGATGTTCGAGGTCATGATGATCAGCGTGTTGCGGAAGTCCACGTGCCGCCCCTGCCCGTCGGTGAGCCGCCCGTCGTCGAGCACCTGCAGCAGCACGTTGAAGACGTCGGGGTGGGCCTTCTCGATCTCGTCGAAGAGGATCACGCAGTACGGGCGCCGGCGCACGGCCTCGGTCAGCTGCCCGCCCTCCTCGTAGCCGACGTACCCGGGCGGCGCGCCGATCAGGCGGCTGACCGCGTGCTTCTCCATGTACTCCGACATGTCGATGCGCACCATCGCGCGCTCGTCGTCGAAGAGGAACTCCGCCAGCGCCCGCGCCAGCTCGGTCTTGCCGACGCCGGTCGGTCCGAGGAAGAGGAACGAGCCGATCGGCCGGTTCGGGTCGGCGAGCCCGGCGCGCGAGCGGCGCACGGCGTCGGAGACGAGCCGCAGCCCCTCCTCCTGGCCGACGACGCGCTGCGCGAGCCGGTCCTCCATCTGCAGCAGCTTCTGCATCTCCCCCTCGAGCATCTTGGCGACCGGGATGCCGGTCCAGCGCGAGACGACTGCGGCGATGTCCTCGGCGTCGACCTCCTCCTTGAGCATCTGCTGATCCTTCTGGAGATCCGCGAGGTGGGTGCTTCCCGCCTCGAGCTCCTTCTCGAGTTTCGGCAGCGTGCCGTAGCGCAGCTCGGCGGCCTTGTTCAGATCGCCCTGGCGCTCGGCCTTCTCGACCTCGCCCCTGGCGCGCTCCAACTGCTCCTTGAGCGCGCCGATGCGGCTGATCGACTCCTTCTCGTTCTGCCAGTGGGTCCTCAGGGTGTGCGTCCGCTCCTTGAGCCCGGCCATCTCCTCGGCGATCTTCCCGAGGCGCTCGCGCGACGCGGCGTCCTTCTCCTTCGCCAGCGCCGTGCGCTCGATCTCCAGCTGCATCGCGCGGCGCTCCAGCTCGTCGATCTCGGTCGGCACCGAGTCGATCTCGATGCGCAGCCTCGAGGCGGCCTCGTCGACCAGGTCGATCGCCTTGTCGGGCAGGAAGCGGTCGGCGATGTAGCGCGACGAGAGCGTGGCCGCGGCGACGATCGCCGGGTCGGTGATCCGCACCCCGTGGTGGACCTCGTAGCGCTCCTTGAGGCCGCGCAGGATGGCGATCGTGTCGGCGACGCTCGGCTCGCCGACGTGCACGGGCTGGAAGCGCCGCTCGAGCGCCGCGTCCTTCTCGATGCGCGTCCGGTACTCGTCGAGCGTCGTCGCGCCGATGGCGCGCAGCTCGCCGCGGGCCAGCGCCGGCTTGAGCATGTTCGAGGCGTCGACCGCCCCCTCGGCCCCGCCGGCGCCGACGATCGTGTGCAGCTCGTCGATGAAGAGGATCACCTCGCCCTCGCTCTCGGTGACCTCCTTGAGCACCGCCTTGAGCCGGTCCTCGAACTCGCCGCGGTACTTCGCGCCGGCGACCAGCGCGCCGACGTCGAGCGCGACCAGACGCTTGTTCTTCAGCGTCTCGGGGACGTCGCCGTCGACGATCCGCCGCGCCAGCCCCTCGGCGATCGCGGTCTTGCCGACGCCCGGCTCGCCGATGAGCACGGGGTTGTTCTTCGTGCGCCGCGAGAGCACCTGCATCACGCGACGGATCTCCTCGTCGCGGCCGATCACCGGGTCGAGCTTGCCGCGTCGCGCCATCTCCGTCAGGTCGCGCCCGAAGCGCAGCAGCGACTGGTACTTCTCCTCCGGGTTCTGGTCGGTGATGCGCTGGCTGCCGCGCACCGCCTGCATCGCCTGGAAGACCGCCTCGCGGGTCACGCCGGCGGCCTTGAGCACCCGGGCGGCAGCGCCGCCGGCGTCGGTCATGGCGAGCAGCAGGTGCTCGCCCGCGAGATAGGCGTCCTTGAGCGCGTCGGCCTCGCGCTGCGCGGCGTCGAACAGCTTCGCGAGCCGCGGCGTCACGTAGGTCTGCTCGCTGAGCCCGCCGCTGACCCTCGGCAACCTGGCGATCCCCTCCTCCAGTTCCCGGACGATCGCTGCGGGGTCGGCGCCGATCTTCTGAACGATCGGCACCACAGCCCCGTCCGTCTGCTGGAGCAGCGCCACCAGCACCTGCTCGACGTCGACCGCCTGCTGGCCCAGACGCTCGGCCGCCGCCTGCGCAGCGGCGATGGCCTCCTGGGTCTTCACGGTGAACTTGTCGGTCCGCATCTCACACCTCCTCAGAGTCCCGGGGTGTAGCCAACTCATTGAAGAAACGCTGTTGCGATGCCTACAAGATGCCATGGAATGCGAAAAGTTTCACCACAAGCAGCGACGGGACCCCGCAGCCCTCATGGTGACAGAAGGTTTCCTACAGGGCGATCTTGACGGGAGACTGCGACTGTGCGCGCACGGTTCGCGTGCCGAGAGAGGTCGCGCAGACGGAACAGCGGTACTCGTGCAGTTCCCCGTCGGGAAGGACCAGCAGCAGCCGCTCGCGAACCGGGCGCGAAACCTGGCAGCGGGGACAGAAGAGTTCGGAGGCCTCCAGGTCGCGGAAGGCGGCCTGCGGTCGCGCTGCGTTGTCGTTTCATGTGCGTCATCATAAAAAAAAGGCTGCCCGGAAGCAATCCCGGGCAGCCTTGAGGAGCGGATTCTTCGAGACTATTTCATCGAGAGCAGCAGCGGCACGATCAGCAGGGCCACGATGTTGATGACCTTGATCATCGGGTTGATGGCCGGGCCGGCGGTGTCCTTGTAGGGGTCGCCGACCGTGTCGCCGGTGACCGAGGCCTTGTGGCCGTCGCTGCCCTTCTTGTGCATGACGCCCTTGTCATCCATGACGCCGTCCTCGAAGGACTTCTTCGCGTTGTCCCAGGCGCCGCCGCCGGAGGTCATCGCGATGGCCTGGAAGAGCCCGGTGATGATCGAGCCGATCAGCATGCCGCCGAGCGCGACGGGGCCGGCGCCGGGGGAGATGAAGTTGAAGCCGAAGCCGACGACGATCGGGGCGGCCACCGGAATCAGCGCCGGGACCATCATCTCCTTGAGCGCGGACTTGGTGACGATGTCGACGCACGCGCCGTACTCGGGCTTGCCGGTGCCTTCCATGATCCCCTTGATCTCGCGGAACTGCCGGCGGACCTCGACGACGACGCCGCCGGCCGCGCGGCCGACGGCGAGCATCAGCCGGCCGCCGTAGTAGTAGGGGATCGCGCCGCCGATGAAGAGGCCGGCGATGACGAAGGGATCCGAGAGGTCGAACGTGACGGTCGCGCCGAGTCTCCCGGGCGTACTCCGCGAACAGCACGAGCGCGGCGAGCGCGGCCGAGCCGATCGCGTAGCCCTTGGTGACGGCCTTGGTGGTGTTGCCGACCGCGTCGAGCGGGTCGGTGATGTCGCGGACCGAGGAGGGCAGTTCGGCCATCTCGGCGATGCCGCCGGCGTTGTCGGTGATCGGGCCGTAGGAGTCGATCGCGACGACGATGCCGGTCATCGAGAGCATCGACACGGCCGAGAGCGCGATCGCGAAGAGGCCGCCGCCGGGGTTGCCGGAGAAGCCGCCGCCGAGGGCGTAGGCGGAGAGGATCGACGCGACGATCACGGCGGCCGGCAGCGCGGTGGCCTCCATGCTCATCGCCAGGCCGGCGATGACGTTGGTGCCGTGGCCGGTCAGGCTGGCCTTGGCGATGACCTGCACCGGGCCGGTACTCCTTGGCGGTGTAGTACTCGGTGATCCAGACGATCAGGCCGGTCAGCACGAGGCCGATGACGGCGGTCCAGAAGACGCTCATCGGGGTGAAGCCCTCGTGTCGAGCCCGGGCTGGCCCAGAACCAGGTGGTCACGCCGTAGAAGGCGCCGGCGGCGAGGATGCCGGCGACCGCGAGGCCCTTGTAGAGGGCGCCCATGATGTAGTTGTTCGCGCCGAGCCTGACGGAGTAGGTGCCGATGATCGAGGCGATGATCGAGACGCCGCCGAGCAGCAGCGGGAACTCGACCCACGGGCTGGCGGCGCCGAAGATCGTCTTGGCGAGCAGCATCGCCGCGACGAGGGTCACGGTGTAGGTCTCGTAGAGGTCGGCGGCCATGCCGGCGCAGTCGCCGACGTTGTCGCCGACGTTGTCCGCGATGACCGCCGGGTTGCGGGGGTCGTCCTCGGGGATGCCGGCCTCGACCTTGCCGACCAGGTCGGCGCCGACGTCGGCGGCCTTGGTGTAGATGCCGCCGGCGATGCGGGCGAACACGCTCATCAGCGAGCAGCCGAAGCCGAGGCCGACGAGGGCGTGGAACGCCTGCTCGGGGGCCGCGGCCTTCGCGATCGCGTAGAAGCCGGCGATCCCGAGGATGCCGAGGCCGACGACGACGACGCCCGTCACCGAACCGCCCTTGAAGGCCAGGCTCAGCGCGGCCTGCAGGCCCTTGCGTTGCCGCCTGGGTCGTGCGCACGTTGGCGCGCACCGAGACCATCATGCCGATGTAGCCGGCCAGCGCGGAGCCGATCAGGCCGACCGCGAAGCCGATCGCCGACCACGTGCCGATGAAGAACAGCAGACCGAAGATCACGATACCGACGATCGCCGACCGTCTTGTACTCACGAGCCAGGAAGGCCTCGGCGCCCTCCTGGACCGCGGCGGAGATCGCCTGCATCCGCGCGCTGCCGGCGTCCTGCTTGATCACCCAACTGGCGGTGACCAGGGAGTACACCACCCCGAGCACTCCGCACCCCAACGCAAACATCACAATGTCACTCATTCCGCTCCCCCTCCCCGATCCCTTGTCCTTGAGCCGGCCACAGTGGCCCTGCCCGCGCCCATCATCAAGCCTGCAGAGAGCGCAGGCACTGCCAGGCCATCTTCGTACTCCTCCGGCCTATCCAACTGAGTACGGAGAGATAGCATGATCCATGCCAACCACAACTCAGCCTGAAACATCGCTATTCCGAGTTTTTCACGGAGATTGATCCGCGGTGTGCGTGTACTCACAAGTACGAGCCCGTGAAACTGACTATCTGTCATGAATAAGTGACAGAGTGGCAGAGTCACCTCTTCCTTTTCGCTTCGCTTTTCCTCCCGTGTTCGGGGACGACGAGGTCGACTTCTTGTCGGCGGCGGCAGGCTTTTTCTCCGCGACAGCCTGGTTTTTCTCCTCGGACCCCGGCTTTTTTTCAGTGCTTGAGGGCTCTTTCTTGGCCCCGGCACCCTCAGCGGCAGGCGCCGGTTTCTCGCCCTCCATCCCCTTCTTGCGTGCATCGCTCGGGTAGTCCGTGACATACCACCCGGACCCCTTGAGGATGAACGCCGTTTTGGAGATCACCCGGCGCATCCGCTTGCGGCAGGCGGTGCAGGTCGGACGGGCGACCTCCCCGTGCTTGAGAATGAGTTCGCGCTGCGCACCGCAGGTATCGCATTGATACTCATAGATCGGCATGCCATGCTCCTTATGGCAGGCGGCTGGATATGGCCAGCCTGCTGCGGTGTGTCCAGCGCGGTGACCTTTTCAGCTGCCTGCCTGTGCACCGGGTTTCCAATACCCTGCTTTCTGATCAAGTGGAGCGTGAATATAGGCGGGTGACCCCATAAAAGCAAGAAGGCGTTCAGATGATTCTCCGCCGGATATTGACTTCGGCGCGATCGGCTGTATGATGACGGCCAAAGACAATACCGAACTGGCGGGCATAGCTCAGTTGGTAGAGTACAAGCTTCCCAAGCTTGGTGTCGCGGGTTCGAATCCCGCTGCCCGCTCCACAGTTTCCTCTCTGATCGGGGGAGCACTCTTGAAGTATCGCAAAGGATCGGTTGCCCGCCCGCAAACCTGCGACGCCACCGCGCCCGGAAGCGGGAGCCATCATCGATCTGCATCTGCACTCCTCCCATTCCGACGGCGCGCTCTCTCCCGCCGACCTCGTGCTGCGCGCCCGCGAGGCCGGCGTCTCGATCCTCTCCCTGACCGATCACGACAGCGTCCGCGGCATACCCGAGGCCCGGGAGGCCTGCCGCCGCGAGGGGCTGACCTTCATCCCCGGCATGGAACTCGGGGTCGGTATCGGCTCCGACGAGGTGCACATCCTCGGTTACGGCATCGACGTCAAGGGCCGTCCCCTGCAGAACGCCCTCGACCAGCTGGCCGGGGAGAGGATTGACCGGATGGAGAAGATGATCGCCGCACTGGGGCGGCTCGGCATCGCGCTCACGCTCGAGGACGTCCAGGCGGAGACCGGCGGCCACATCGTCGGCAGGCTGCACCTGGCCGCGGCGCTGGTCCGCCTCGGGCATGTCACCAGTCACGGCGAGGCCTTCCAGCGCTGGATCGGGGCGGGGCGGCCGGCCTACGTGCAGCGCCATCTGCTCACGCTCCGCGAAGCGATCGATCTGATTCGCGAGGCCGGCGGGGTCCCGGTCATCGCCCACCCGGGGCTGACCAGGCGCGATGAACTCATCGAATATCTGGTGCGCCTCGGCGTCCGGGGACTCGAGGTCTACCACCCGAAACACGACTTCGTCGATGTCTCGCGCTATCTCAAGATGTGCGCCAAATTCGATCTTTTCGCAACCGGAGGCTCGGACTTCCACGGTATCGGGAAATTGGACAAGCCCCCGGGGGCGGCATCAACCCCCCTCGATCAATACGCCAAGTTCATGAAATACATCAATCATGTGAACTTACCCATAGAGGTACCGTCGCATTTTCACGTTCATGATCAGACCGATCCCCGCAAATGTCGTCAACACCGAGGACCCGCCGTAGCTCAGCAGCGGCAGCGGGATGCCCACGACCGGCAGGATCCCCGTGGTCATGCCGATGTTGATCGTGCAGTGCAGGAAGAAAATCGTCGCCACCCCCATCGTCACCAGACTGCCGGTGAAGTCCCGCGCCTTGCGTGCCGTCTGGACCGCCCAGAGGATGAGCAGCACCATCAGGGCGATCACCGCCACCGACCCGACAAACCCCCACTCCTCCGAGACGACCGAATAGATGAAGTCGGTGTGCTGCTGGGGCAGAAAATTGAGCCCGCTCTGCGTCCCCTCCTGAAATCCCTTGCCGGTGAGCCCCCCCGACCCGATCGCGATCTTCGACTGGTTGATGTGGTAACCCGCGCCGAGCGGGTCGAGATCGGGGTCGAAAAGAACCCGGATGCGCTTGATCTGGTAGGCGTGCAGGAACCTCAGCGGGTTGAAGACCCCGAGCGCGTTGAGGCCGAACAAGGCGCCGGCGACCGCGATGCCCCCGCCGGCGGTCAACGCGAACAGGCGCAGATCCACGCCGGCGACAAAGAGCATGATCACAAAAATCCCGGCGATGATCAGCGCCGTGCCCAGGTCCGGCTGTTTCATCACCAGGAGGAACGGGATCGCCGTCGCGACGACAATCGGCCAGATATCGGCCCACATGAAAGGCGACGGCTTGCGCAGACCGCTGAAGAAGCGGGCGATGACGAGCACCAGCGCGAGCTTGAAGAATTCCGACGGCTGGATGCTGACCACCCCGAGCGAAAGCCAACGCTGGGCGCCCATGCCGACCATGCCCACCACATCGACGGCCAGCAGCGCCGCCAGCCCGAAGCCGTAGAAGACCCACGCGAAGCGAAGAATGAAGTGATAGTCGACGAGGGTCGCCAGCAGCAGCGCGGCGAGACCGACGCCGAGCCGCCGGAGGTGATCGTAGAAGAGCGGCGAAACTCCCTCGGCCCCGTGGGTGGCGCTGTACACCCCGACCGCGCCGACCGCGGCGAGCGCCAGCGTCAAACCGAGCAGGACCCAGTCGAAGTCGCGCAGGAGCCGCCGGTCGATCACGGTGACCCCTCCCCTGTCCTCGTTGCCGGGACCACGTCCGCCCGCGTGAGCGACTCCTGGAAATATCCGAGACTCTTGAGCTCGGCAACGAGCCTGCGGGCGATCGGCGCGCTGGCCGAACCGCCGTGGCCGCCGTGCTCGACGATGACCGCGATCGCAACCTGGGCCGATCCCTTCGCGGCGTAACAGACGAACCAGGCGTGGTCCCTGGACCGAGGCCCCGATGCCGCCTGGCGCTCGCCTTTCGCCGCCATCCGCACCACCTGCGCCGTGCCGGTCTTCCCCGCTACGGCCAGGTCGGGAACGCGCGCGCTCGCCCCGGTGCCGCCCGGCTCGTTCACGACACCCCAGAGTCCCGCCCGAATCGCGGCGAGCGTTTCCGGTTTGATTCCCACCGTGCGCTCCACGATCGCTGCGCCGGTCCTGACGGTCGAACCGGAACCGTCGACAACCCTGCGGATGAGGTGCGGCCGGTAGACGCTCCCGCCGTTGGAAACGGTGGCCGCGAGGAGCGCCGCCTGGATCGGGGTCACCAGGACGTACCCTTGCCCGATCGCCACCGAGAGCGTCTCTCCCGCGTACCAGGGCTCCTTGCGCACGCGGCGCTTCCAGGCCGAGTCGGGAACGAGCCCCGGGCTTTCGCTCCCCAATGCCAGGCCGGTGGCCTTGCCCAAACCGAACTCCCGGGCGACCCGCGCGATGGTATCGATCCCGGTCTTGAGACCGACCTGATAAAAAAACACGTCGCAGGATTCGACGAGGGCGCGGTGCAGCGAGACCTCGCCGTGCCCCTCCCGCTTCCAGCAGCGAAAATCACGGTTGCCGTAGCGCATCGCGCCCCGGCAGAGAAAACTGGTGTCCGTCGTGATCGCACCCGACTCGAGCGCTGCGGCGGCGGTCAGTATCTTGAAGATCGACCCCGGGGGGTACTGCGCCTGGACGATGCGGTTCTGCAGCGGGTGACGCTCGTCGTGGCTGAGCCGATCCCACTCCATCCTGGCTCAGGCCGTGGCTGAACGCGTTCGGATCGATCGCGGGACTGCTCGCCGCGGCGAGCACGCTGCCGTCGCGCGGGTCGATCGCCACAACGGCGCCGGAGACCCCCGCGAGGAGCTTCCTCGGCCACCTGTTGCAGGGCGAGGTCGATCGTGAGCGTCACCGAGTGCCCGGGAAGCGGCGGAATGTTCGAGAGCACCTTGATGCGCGCGGCCGAGCGAGTCGACCTCCATCTGCACGAACCCATCCCGTCCCTTGAGTTCCGCGTCGAGTTCCTTCTCGATGCCCGACTTGCCGATGGCGTCGCCCGCGCGGTACCCGAGCTCGGCGCGGGCCTTGAGCTCGGCAGCGTTGATCTGGCCCACGTATCCGAGCACATGCGAAGCGAGCGTTCCGTGCGGGTAGCTGCGTCGGGGCTCGACCTCGACCAGCAGGCCCGGGTACTCGTACCGCAGCGCCTCGAGCGCGGCCACCTCGCGCCGGCCGACGTCGTCCTTGACGCGCACCGGCTCGAAGCGTCGGTAGGGCTCGACCGCGCGCACCTTGAGGTCCAGTTCGGCGCGATCGAGTCCGAGGGCGGCGGACACGGCGCCGACCGTGGCCTCGAGATCGCGCACGGCTTCGAGGTCCAGGCTCACCGAGAAACTCGGCCGGTTGGTGACGAGCACGTTGCCGTGCCGGTCGAAGACGATCCCTCGCGGCGCGCGCACCCTGACCAGCGAGATGCGGTTCTCCTCGGCGAGGCGGCGGTAGTGCCGGCCGCGGACGATCTGCAGATAATAGAGCCGCAGCACCAGCAGGCCGAAGACGAGGGTGACCAGCGCGGTGAACAGCGGCAGACGCCGGGCGAAGACGCGCTGTTGAAGCTTTCCCTGGTCCTCGAGTGTCACGCGCGGCCTCTCAGGCGTCGGAGTCCGCGAGCCGGCGGCCGCGCCGTCTCTGGAACGCGCCGCGCGCGTACGCGGCAGCGGGCAGCAACGCGCCGTTCAGGGCTGCCGCGGGTGCGACCGTGCCGAGAAAGGGGGCGATCACGCCGCTGCCCGCCGAGAACACCTCGAGCAGGGAGAGGTGGACCGCCCCCTGGAGGAGGGTCGCGATTGCCGCGACAATGGCCTGGGTGTTGGGGTTATCGCAGTCGAGTTGCTCCCGGAGATTGCCGGCGGCGAATCCGAGAAGCCCCTTGGTCAGGAGATTCGCCCCCGGCAAGCCGGCGGAGAACGTATCCTCGACAAAGCCGAGACCGATGCCCCAGAGAGCGCCGGAGGTCTCACCGCGACGCATACCGGTCGCCAGGACGAAGAGCAGCACCAGGTCGGGGTGCAGGCCGTACAGGCCGCCGGCACTCCCCCCGCTCGTCTGGAGCGTCACGAGCGCGATTGCGAGCACCGCCGAAAACAGGTGCTCCCTCATCGGCCTTCTTCGGAGGCCCCGGTCACCACCCAGACCTCCTCGAGACGATCGAGGCCCGCCGACGGGCGCACGTCGACACTCTGGAAAAGGTCGACGCCGCGGCTGACCTCGCTGACCTGGCCGATCCAGACCCCTTTCGGGAATCTTCCCCCCATGCCGGAGGTGACGACGTAGTCGCCGACCTCGACCTCCGCGGACCGGTCGAGGTACTTCATCTCGCAACCGGACCCGCCGCGCCCCTCGACAACCCCCTGGTCGCGGGTTCGCTGCACGATCGCATCGATTCCCGAGGAGCGATCGGTTACCAGCAGGACCAGCGCGGAACGCGGAAAGACCTTGATCACTCGCCCGACGACGCCGTCGGGAGCGAGGACCGCCTGCTGGTGCTCGACACCGGCGGCGGATCCCCGGTCGATGAGGACCGTCCGGTACAAGCCGCTGGCGTCGTGTCCGATGACGCCGGCGGCGATCATCGTGTAGCCGGTGCCCTCACGGTAGTCGAGCAGCCGCTCCAACCGCGCGGCCGTGGCGACGCGCTCGCGGCTCTCCTGGAGCTCGCCGCGCAGCCGCTCGATCTCGCGGCGCAACTCCTCGTTCTCGCGACGGACCCCCGCGGTGCCGAAAACGAGGCCCCCGAGACCGCCAAGCCAGGAGGTGGCCGCCGTCGCTCCGACCTGCAGCGGCGCGACGACGACCGCGGCCGCCGCCTCGAGCGGCCCGCTGCCCGGGGAGTGGCGACCCGTGGACGTCGACCGAGGCGAAGGCGGCAAGCGGCACCAGCAGCGCGATCAACTTCCGGCGCCGGCGCGCGAGATACCGCCAGAGCATTTACGAGATCTGGATCTGGCGCAGGAGGTCGAGTTCGTCGAGCACCTTGCCGGTTCCGATCACGACGCAGGTCAGCGGGTCCTCGGCGATGGTGATCGGCAGCCCGGTCTCCTCGCGGATCAGCGCGTCGAGCCCGCGCAGCAGCGCCCCGCCGCCGGCGAGCACGATCCCCTTGTCGACGATGTCCGCCGCGAGCTCGGGCGGGGTGCGCTCGAGGGCGATCTTGATCGTGTCGATGATGGCGTTCACCGGCTCGAGCATCGCCTCGCGGATCTCGGCGTCCGAGATGCTCTGGGTGCGGGGAACGCCGGCCACGAGATCGCGGCCCTTGACGTCGAGCGTCTGCCGGGTTTCCAGCGGGAAGGCCGAGCCGATCTCGATCTTGATCTGCTCGGCCGTGCGCTCGCCGATCAGCAGGTTGTACTTGCGCTTGACGTAGTTCACGATCGCCTCGTCCATCTCGTCGCCGGCGATGCGGATCGACTTGGCGAAGACGATCCCCGAGAGCGAGATCACCGCGACCTCGGTGGTGCCGCCGCCGATGTCGACGATCATGTTGCCCGAGGGTTCCTGGATCGGCATGCCGGCGCCGATCGCCGCCGCCATCGGCTCCTCGACCAGGTAGACCTCGCGCGCGCCGGCCGACTGCGCCGAGTCGCGCACCGCGCGCTTCTCGACCTGGGTGATCCCCGAGGGGACGCTGATCACGATGCGCGGGCGCACCAGGGTCTTGCGGTTGTGCACCTTCTGGATGAAGTAGCGCAGCATCGCCTCGGTGATCTCGAAGTTCGCGATGACGCCGTCGCGCATCGGCCGGATGGCGACGATGCTCCCGGGCGTCCGCCCGAGCATGTTCTTGGCCTCCTTGCCGACCGCGAGCACGCGGTTGGTGTCCTTGTGGACGGCGACCACCGAGGGCTCGTCCATGACGATCCCCTTGCCCTTCTGGTAGACGAGGGTGTTCGCCGTGCCCAGATCGATGGAGAGGTCGTTCGAGAACAGTCCCCAGATTGCGTTGAACACCATCGGATATCATCTCCCTCTGCGCAACGATTCGTGTTTCATCAAATTCCAGCACCCAGCCTCAGTTGTTGACCTTGACACTCCGGCGCCAGGGTGCGCCAGAGCAGGCCGGCCGCCCCGGTGACGCCGGCGAGATCTCCGAGCGCGGCCGGCGCAAGGCGCACGCTCGCGGCCGGCGCCACGAAAGCGCGGCGACGCATCTCGTGATCCGCCGCCGGCATGAACAGGTCCCAGGCGGGCAGCAGCCCGCCGCCGATGACGATGCGCTCCGGGTTGAGCAGGTTCACGAGAGCGGCGAACGCCAGGCCCAGGGAACGGCCGGCCTCACGGTAGGACTGCCGGGCATTCGCGTCCCCGTCGTGCGCCCTGCGGTGGACCTCCTCGGCGGTGACGGCCTGCTCGATACCCGAAAGCTCCCGGTATCTGTCGACGATTCCCGTGGCCGAGGCATAGGACTCGAGGCACCCGGCATTGCCGCAGTGGCAGGTGCGACCGCCGGGTTCGACGGTGATGTGGCCGATCTCGCCGGCCATCCCGTCGGCCCCGCGCCAGAGCTCGCCGCCGAGCACCAAACCGCCGCCGACACCGGTGCCGAGGGTCAGCAGCACCATGCTCGCACACCCCGCACCGGCGCCGCGCCAGTACTCACCGAAGGCCGCGGCGTTCGCATCGTTCTCCAGGAGCACGGGAAGCCCGATCGCCGCCGCAACCCGGTCGCGCAGCGGTACATCGTGCCACCCCGGAAGGTTCGGTGAAGCGACGACCGTGCCCTCGCGGCTGGAGATGATCCCCGGTGCGCCGAGGACGACCCCCCGGACACGCCCCCCCGCCGCAGTGACGCGCGAGGACACGCGCCCGATGGCCGCGACGATGCGCTCGATCACCGGTTCCGGGCCTTCCCTGGCCAGAGTCTGCTCACGGTAGAGTTCAACAATGCCGCCGTCCGCGGCAACGCCTGCCACCCGGAGGTTCGTCCCCCCGAGGTCGATGCCGATCACAAAGCTCTCTCCCATGAGCAGTCCTCAGTCCTCGAAATCCGCCCGGTGCTGGCGGCTGTAGTCCGGCACCACGGCATCGGCGCCGAGCACGAGCCGATTGAGCACGACGTGAGCGCCGATCCTTGCTCCGTTGCCGACGATGCACCCCTTGAGCCTGGAGCCTTCCCCGATCCGCACGTCGTCCCAGATCACGCAGTCATTGAGAACGGCCTGCGCGCCGATGCGACAGGAACTGCCGACGACGACGGACTTGTGCAGTTGAACGCCGTCGCCGAACTCCGTCCCTGGGCCGATCAGCGCGCGGCCCAGCGCCAGCAGCCGCTCGCCGGTGCGAACGCCCGGGGCCACCCAGAGACAGGTGCCGCGACGGCGATATCCGCGGTGGGTCCGACTCGGGTCCTCGAGCAGGTCCCGGTGCGCCTGCAGGTATTTCTCCGAAGTGCCGAAGTCGAGCCAGTAGCCGGGGTGGACGTAGCCGTAGAAGGGAACCTTCTCCTGGACGAGCCGCGGAAAGAAGTCCCGCTCGATCGAGCAGTGGCCGGGCGGGAAGTAGCGCAACAGCTCGGGCTCGATGACGTAGACACCCGGCGTTGATGGTGTTCGTGCTGACCTCCTCCCAGCTCGGCTTTTCGAGGAAACCCTGCACCCGACCGTCGCGCGCCAGCTGGACGAGGCCGTAGGCGGTCGGGTCCTCCACGGGCGTCAGAACGATCGTCGCCCGCGCGCGCTTGGCCGCGTGGTACGCGAGCACGGCCCGCAGATCGATGGTGCTGAACACGTCGCCGTTGAGGACGACCAGCGTCTCTTCGCGGCCGGCCGCCGCGAAGCGCACCGCGCCGCCGGTGCCGAGGGGCTCGTCCTCCACGGTATACTCCAGAGAGAGGCCGCGCGGGCAGAAGCCGCGGATTGCCGCCTGAACATCCTCGGGCCGGTAGGAGAGACTGAGAACCACCCGGCGGATGCCGGCTTCGCGCAGCGCCTCGAGTTGGTAGGCGAGAAACGGTCTGTTGGCGAGGGGCACGACGGGTTTGGGTCGCGCGAGCGTCAGGGGCCGCAAGCGGGTGCCCTTCCCTCCAGCGAGAATGATCGCCAGCATACTCACTTCCTCCTGCCTGCAGTCCCAGCTTCGCTGTAATTGAGTACTTTGCCACAGGGGTCGGGATTCAGTCAATGAACGTTCGTTCAGCACTGCGGCTTGAGCGCCGACGGGAACGGATGCTACCATGAAGGCGTGAGAGCCGTTGTCGTCCTCCTCGCCGTGATCGCGGTCGCCGGGCTTGCCGCGGGCCCGGCCCGGGCGGCGTCTCCCGCCGCGGTTGCCGCCAACGAGGCGGGAGGCGCAGTCTCTTCCGCGCCGGCGCCGTGCCCCGAGGCGATCGCGAAATTCGAGGAGGCGCTCGCCCTCGAGCCCGGCTTCGACCTGGCGCGGTCGCAACCTCGCGATTGCGCTCGCGACGCGGGGACAGCGGAGCTGCGGTCGGGGAATATCGACGACGCCCGCTCCCACCTGGAGCGCGCTGTCGATCTTGCCCCCGCCGAGGCCCACATTCACCTGCTCCTGGGCGTGCTTCAGTTCCGTCGAGGGGACCTCTACGAGGCGCGACGGAGAATCGATCGTGCCCTGGAACTCGCGCCGGATCTCGCCGAGGCGCGCGAAATTTCCGGGGACCTTCACTACCAGGAGGGCTCGCTGGAACGGGCGCGGGCGGAGTGGGAGCAGGCTCTGGCCAGCGACCGGGCCCCAGAGCCACTCGCTGCGCGCGAAGCTCGATCGGGTAGCGCTCGAGCTGAGCGCCGAGGGCGGTTTCGGGCGCGACGTCAGCCGCCATTTCACCATCCAGTACGACGGGCCGGTGCCCCGCGCGGTCGCCCGGACCGCGCTGCTCCTGCTCGAGAGGGCCTACGACCGCCTCTGGCGCGATTTTGGCACGGTCACCGCAGCACGACGTGCCGGTCATCCTCTACACCCGCGGCCTGTTCGACGAGATCACCCGGAGCCCGGGCTGGGTCGGGGGGACGTACGACGGGAAAATCCGGGTGCCGGTCGGCGGGCTCGAGACGGAGAGCGACGCTCAGCGGCTCGCGCCGGTCCTGACCCACGAACTGGCCCACGCTTTCATCCGCGCCAACGTCCCCGGACGCCTCCCGCTCTGGTTCGAGGAGGGGCTCGCCGGACACTTCGAGGGGCGACCCCCGGAGGCGGCCCTGCAGGCCGTGCGCGCCGCCGGAGGGCAGTTCGCGAGCCTCGAGGAGGTGAGCGCAGCCTTGCGCGGCGGGACCCGGGTCGACGCAGCCTACGCCGCCGCCGCGCTCGCCGTGAACGAGATGGTACGCCTTGACGGGTTCTGGCTGCCGTCGCGAACTCTCGACCTGATGGCCTCGGGACGGTCGTTCCCCGAAGCCTTTCATGACGCCGCCGGCATGGAATTGACGGAATTCGAGGAGCGCTGGGTGCGGGCGCAGCGTTAACGGCTGCGGCGAGTGTGCGGCTGCAGGTTGTTTTCTCCACCCGGCTTGGCTACAATTCCCTGGTCGAGGGGCGACGACAAGGGACCGTCTGCGGAGGAGAGACGTTATGAGCGTCAGAGGTCGACGATCTTCCCGGGGCAGGCCGCTGCTGCGCCTGTTTCTCGCCGCGGCCGCGTTGGCCGCCGCGTTCGCCTGCAGCCGGCCCCCGACCAAGGACGAGGCCGCCCCGGCGCCCGCCCCGCAGACGGTTGGCCCCCCGATCACGATCGCCCTGCTCCCCGAGCGTAACGTGTTCGAGCAGAAGAAGCGCTACAAACCCCTGCAGGAGTACCTCTCGGCGGCGATCGGCCGGCCGGTCGTCTTCAAGCTGCTCGACAATTACCAGGTGATCTTCACGGAGATCCTCGAGCACCGCGTCGAAGGGGCCTTCTTCGGCAGCATGAACGGCGCGATCGCCCAGCTCAAGGGCGGTGTCGAGATTCTTGCGCGCCCGGTGGAGCTCAGCGGGGTCTCGACCTACACCGGCGTTCATCTTCACCAAGCTCGACAGCGGCATCACCAAGGACCCGAAGACCTGGCAGGGCAAGCGCATCGCCCTCGTCAACAAGGTGACGACGGCCGGGTACCTCTACCCGCTGAGCCTGCTGCGGCTCTCGGGGTACCAGGGCGATCCCGAGACCTACTTCAAGCAGCATGACCTTCACCGGCAGCCATGACGCCGCGATCCTCGCCGTCTTCAACGGCGAGGCCGACTTCGGCGCCTGCAAGAACACCGTCTACGAGGAGTACACCAAGCTCCACCCCGAGTTCCAGCGCAACCTCAGCGTTCTCGAGCGTCTCCGCGCAGGTCCCCTCGAACGGCCTCGGCGTGCGCCCCGACCTCGATCCGGAGCTGAAGCGGCGGCTGCGCGAGGCGCTGATCGAGATGAACACCCGCGAAGACGGGCAGCGCGCGCTGCGCCAGTTCCAGGCCCAGCGCTTCGTCGCGACCGGCGCGACCGACTACGAGCCGGTTTTCACGATGGCCAAGCAGGCCGGCCTCGACCTCGCCGCCTGGCCGCTGCGGGAACTTCACTAGGGGCGAGCAGCCGTGAGCCTGCGCGTCCGGGCGCTCCTCGCAACCGTTTTCCTCCTCGTCGTCGCCGGTGTCGGCGCGGCGGTGATCGTCGGCAACCTGCGGTTCCTCGTCGCCAACCAGCAGTTGATCATCTTCAAGGACCAGATCTTTCACGATCACGAGCGCGCCCGCGAGCTGATCCAGTCCGCCCAGGCGCGGCTCTACCAGCACCAGGCCGGCTACACCCGCGACATCGACCGGTTGATCGACGACATCGCCACGTTCGAGACGATCATCGGCTCGATCGTCCCGCACTACCGCCAGCACGTCCGCGAGGATGATTGCCGTACCTGCCACGACGACGGGACGCAAGGTCGTCGACGGGCTCGAGGAGACGGTGCGCACCATCCTGCTCAATCTCGACCGCTATCGCGAGAGCGTCAGCATCATCATCACCACGAACGACCGCCAGGCGCGTCTGCTGCACAACGGCATCGCGAACGCCCGCGGCGAGGAGATCCTCGCGACCATCCAGCGGGTCAACGCCAGCGCCGGGCTCATGGTCGAGCGGTTGCGCGCGAGTGACCCGACAGCTGCTCAAGCACACGGAGCGCTCGATCGAGGCCTCGGTCGCGGTGGTCGGATTGGTCTTCGTGCTGACCCTCGCGTATCTGCTCTGGTCAATGAACCGGCTCTTCACCTCGCTGCTGCGCGGCACCGAATCGGTGATCCGCGACGACCTCTCCTACCGCCTGCCCATCGCTGCGCGCCGCGACGAGATCGGTCTGCTCGCCACGCGCTTCAACCTCATGGCCGAGCACCTCCAGGCCCGCGACCTGCAGATTCGCGAGAAGACGGAAGAGATCGAGCAGGCGAACCGCCGGCTGCACGAACTCAACGAAACCCTCGAGGAGAAGGTCCAGGAGCGCACGCACGACCTCCAGTCCTCGCTCGAGCAGATCAGGCGCACCAGCATCGCGCTCGAGGATTCCAAGCGCCGGCTTGAAGTCACCAACCGGGACCTCGTGCGCGCCAACCAGGCCAAGGCCAACTTCCTCTCGATCATCTCGCACGAACTGAAGACCCCGCTCTCGGTGATCAACGGCTTTCTCTCGCTGATCCTCGACGAGCGCTACGAGAACGACGCCGTTCACCTGCGCGAGGCGGTGCAAATCTCCAAGCGCCGGGGTGAACAGCTCTCGCGCATGATCGACGAACTGATCGATCTCTCCCGTCTCGACGCCCGCGCGATGGTGTTGCGCCGGGTGCCGACCGACGTGCCGGCGCTGCTGCGCGAAATCGGCGCCGATTTCCAGGAGGAGTTCCGCCGCCGCGAGTTGCGCTTCTCGCTGCACCTGCCGCATGAACTGCCCGCAGCTTCTCTGCGACCCGGACAAGCTGCGGCAGGTCTTCACGAATCTGGTCGGCAATGCGCTCAAATTTTCACCGGACGGCGGCGAAATCGAGCTTGGCGCCGAAAACCGCGGCGACGAAATCATTTTCACCTGCCGCGACACGGGTATCGGCATTCCCGAAGTGGAGCGCGAGCGGATCTTCGAGAAATTCTACCAGGTCGATTCCTCCGCCACGCGACGGTTCGGGGGCGCCGGGCTCGGCCTGAGCATCGTGAGGGAGATCGTTCTGCTGCACGGCGGACAGATCTGGGTCGAGAGCACCCCCGGGCACGGCAGCACCTTCTTCATCTCGCTGCCGAAGACCCCGCCCCTCGCGGACCGGGTGGACGCCGCTCAGACGGCGGAATCCACGCCAGCCTGACCTGACGTCGGATCTTCCGGGTGCAGCGCCGAGTGGACGGTGGCCGCGACGGACGCGGGGACGACGCGCTCGAGATCCGACCGCGACGCCGACCGCACCCCGGCCAGACTGCCGAACACGGCGAGCAGCCGCGCTCTGACGAGCTGCCCCGAGCCCTGGTATTCCCGCCAGGGGGCCGGCGAACAGCCGCTTCGACCGCAGCAAGCGGTGGTACGCGACCGCAAAGCGATGGGCCTCGTCGCGCACCCGCTGCAGCAGCAGCAGCACCGGGGTGCCGGCGGGCAGCACCAGCGGCGCACCAAGGCCGGCGCAGATCACCATGTCCGTACCCCGCCTCTCGTTCGGCTTGGCGATGGCCAGCAGCAGGCGCGGCTGCCAGGGCGCGGCGCTCAGAGCGGACTGCGCGGCGGAGAGCTGCCCCCGCCCGCCGTCGAGCAGCACCACGTCCGGACCGGTCCAGGACCCGGAACTCACCCGGGTTGACAGCCGGCCCACGGCCTCGGCGAGCATGGCGAAATCGTCAGGCCCCCCCGTGCGACGTACTCTTGAAGCGGCGGTAGCGCTGGCGCCGCAGCGCCCCGTCCTCCCACCAGACCAGCGAGACCACGGCGTCGGTCCCCGAGAGGTTCGACGCATCGAGACAGGCCAGCGATCGCAGCCCCGCGCCCGGCACCGGATATCCGCCCCAGCTCCTCGAGCAGGGCGTCGCCGCCGGCAGCTCCGTCCTTTTCCTCCTGGAGCAGGCGCATCGCATTGCGCCCGGCCATCGCCAGCAGCGCCTTCTTTCCGCCCGCCCGGGGCACGGTGAACCGCACCCGGGCGCCGCGCACCTGGCCGAGCCACGCGCAGAGCGCCTCCGCCCCCTGAGGCTCCGCAGGCACGATGACTTCGGGGGGATCTCCCGCTCGCCCGCGTAGCAGTCCCGCAGGAAACCGGCGAGCGCCGCGTCCGCGGCTTCGCCCTCGAGCGGGTCGCTGAGCGAGAAGGCCTCGGTGCCGATGAGCCGGCCCGCGCGCACGCGCAGCAGCGCGATCCCCACCCGCTCGCCGAGTCGGACCAGCCCGACGACGTCCAGATCGTCGCCCTCCGGGTCGTGCACCCGCTGCCGCTCGAGTGTCGCCTCGATGGCGGCGACGTGATCGCGCAACCGGGCCGCCTCCTCGAAGCGCAGCTCCCGCGCCGCGACGGCCATCTCGCTTTTCAGTTCCGCGGCCAGCTCGGTCCCCCGACCCTGAAGGAAGAGTTCCACCGCGCGCACGAGTTCGCGATAGCGCTCCGGGGTGATCTTTCCCGCGCACGGCGCGTGGCAGCGCCCCATCTGGAAGTTGAGACAGGGCCGGCCGGGCCGGAGGCGGCGGCAGAGTCGCAGCGGGAAGAGCCGCCGCAGGAGCCGCAGCGTGGTGCGCATCGCCCCGGCGGTGCTGTACGGTCCGAAATACCGCGCCCCGTCGCGCGCCGCCCGGCGCACGATCGTCAGGGCCGGGAACTGCTTCCTGCACCGAGAGCCGCAGGAAGGGATAGGTCTTGTCGTCGCGCTGACGGATGTTGAAGCGCGGCCGGTGCTGCTTGATCAGCGAGTCCTCGAGGATCAGGGCCTCGACCTCGGTGTCGGTTTCGAACCACTCGACGGCGGCCGCCTGCGACATGAGCAGCACGGTCTTGGGACCCTGACGCGCGGGGTCGAGGTAGGAGCGAAGCCGGGCGCGCAGCGAGCCGGCCTTGCCGACGTAGATCACGCTGCCGTCGGCGTCGCGCATCAGGTAGACCCCCGGGACGTCGGGAGCCGCCCGCAAGCGCTCGCCGACCGCAGGTTCAGGCCCGGTTGCCGCCACGTCGCTTTCCACCCGGCCGGGCGCCGGTTCGGGCCGCGGACACCGTCGCGGCAGCGGTCTTGCGTCCCGCCGCCGACGCCGACCGCCAGCTCCAGCTCCTTGAGTCCCCGAACCCGGTCACGCAGCGCCGCGGCCCGCTCGAAATCCAGACGCGCCGCGGCCTCGCGCATCTCGCGCTCGAGCTCGCGCACGACCCGGTCGACATCGTCCAGGCTGCTGTACTCGTCGACCGCCTCGGCGGCGGTCGGGACGCGTCGCGTAATCGCGCTCGTAGATCGAGGCCAGGACGTCCGCGATCCCCTTGCGGATACCCGCGGGCGTGATCCCCTCGCGCCGGTTGTACTCCTCCTGGATCGCGCGCCGCCGCGACATCTCGTCGATCGCGCGCCGGATCGACCGGGTGATCGTGTCGGCGTAGAGGATGACGCGACCCTCGATGTTGCGCGCCGCGCGTCCGGAGGTCTGGATCAGCGAGGTCTCCGAGCGGAGAAAGCCCTCCTTGTCCGCGTCGAGGATCGCGACGAGCGAGACCTCGGGCAGATCGAGACCTTCGCGCAGCAGGTTGATGCCGATCAGCGCGTCGAAGCTCCCGAGCCGCAGATCGCGCAGCAGGCGCAGCCGTTCGAGCGTCTCGACGTCGGAGTGCAGATAGCGCACGCGCAACCCGCGCTCGGCGTAGTGCTCCGTGAGGTCCTCGGCCATGCGCTTGGTCAGCGCGGTGACCAGCACCCGCTCGCCCCGTGCGGCCCTGCTCCGGATCTCGCCGAGGAGATCCTCGACCTGACCGGCCACCGGCCGGATCTCGACCGCCGGCTCCATGAGGCCCGTCGGCCGCACGATCTGCTCGGCGACATTTCCCGCCGCCTTTTCCAGCTCGTACGGTGCCGGCGTCGCCGAGATGTAGATGCTCTGACCGACCCGCTGCTCGAACTCCTCGAAGCTCAGCGGCCGGTTGTCGTACGCCGAGGGGAGGCGGAAGCCGTGCTCGACGAGGTTCGTCTTGCGCGAGCGGTCCCCGTGCGACATGGCCCGCAGCTGCGGCAGGGTGGCGTGACTCTCGTCGACCACGAGCAGGAAATCCTGGGGAAAGTAATCCAGGAGCGTCGGCGGCGGCGCCCCCGGCGCGCGTCCCGTGAAGTGCCGCGAGTAGTTCTCGATACCCGAACAGAAGCCGATCTCGCGGATCATCTCCAGGTCGAAGCGCGTGCGCTGCTCCAGGCGCTGGGCCTCGAGCAGCTTCTCCTCGCGGCGCAGCCAGACCAGCCGCTGCGCCAGCTCGGCCTCGATCGCGGCGAGCGAGCGCTCGATCTCCTCCTTGGGGACGACATAGTGGCTGCCGGGCCAGATCGTCACGGCCGCCACCGCGCCGGTGACCGCGCCGGTCAGCGGGTCGATGCCCGAGATGCGCTCGATCTGGTCGCCGAAGAACTCGACCCGCAGCGCCGCGTCCCCTTCGTAGGTCGGGAAGATCTCGACGACGTCGCCGCGCACGCGGAAGGTCCCGCGGTGGAAGTCCAGGTCGTTGCGCTGGTACTGGATGTCGACCAGTTCGCGCAGCAGCCGCCGCAGCCCGTGCTCCTCCCCGACCGCGAGCGGCACGCGCAGCCGCGCGTAGTACTCCGGTGCGCCGAGGCCGTAGATGCACGAGACGCTGGCCACGATGAGCACGTCCCGGCGCTCGAGCAGCGAGCGGGTGGCGCTGTGTCGCAGCTTGTCGATGTCGTCGTTGATCGCCGAGTCCTTCTCGATGTAGGTGTCGGTCTGCGGGAGGTAGGCCTCGGGCTGGTAGTAGTCGTAGTAGGAGACGAAGTACTCGACGGCGTTGTCGGGGAAAAACCCCTTGAACTCGTTGAAGAGCTGCGCCGCGAGCGTCTTGTTGTGCGAGATGACCAGCGTCGGCCGCTGGAGACGCTCGACGACGTTGGCGATGGTGAACGTCTTGCCGGACCCGGTGACCCCGAGGAGCACCTGAGCGGCACGGCCCTGCTCGACGCCGCGGGTGAGAGACTCGATGCAGCGCCCCTGGTCGCCCTGCGGGCTGAAGGGCGCTACGAGACGGAAGCGGGGCACGAAGGGTTACTTGCCGCGCACCCGGGAGCGGTAGTCGTCGTAGGAACCCAGCAGACTGTCGTCGGGGAAGCCCTCGATCCGGAGGATTTTTCCGGGCCGGAGACTGATTCGGTCCGGCGAGCGCCTTCCGGTTGGTCCTCCAGATCTTCTTCCACTCGCGCGGATTGCCGTAGTAATAGCCGGCGATCAGGTGCAGATTGTCCCCGGATCGGATCGTGTGCTCCACGGTCTGGGCCTCGCAGCGGGCCGGGGCGGGTGCGAGGGTCAGGAGGCACCCCGCGGCCAAGGCAACAGTGAACGTCAGCATTCGTTTCATCGCGTCGTCCTCCTTGACCGACATCTTCCGACGATGCCCGGTGATTGTCAATCCGTTCCCGACCACCACCACGCCACTGCGGAAGAAACCTCTCGTTCCCGTTCGGGCTACGGGGTCCTGTCGCTGCGGACCTCCGCTTCGCGCGGCGGACGAGTCCGATCACAATCTTCGCGGTCGGAGGTCATTGACATCCGTTCGTGCGGTGCGTAGTATCCTGGGCATGAGCGAGCACGATTTGCGGCATCTTGCCGTCATTGTCGGCACGGCCCCGGAGCACCCGGATGATGTCGGTCGTGCCGTCCTCGCGTCCTGCGACAAGGCCGCCGAGATCGCACGGGAGGCGTTCGCCCTGGTGCCCGGCCTGCGCGCGTTCTCCTGGCTCGACCCGGGGCTCGACACCCTGCTCGCGCGCGCCGCCGCACCGATCGCCGCGCGTGCCTGCACCGCCGGCGCCCGGGCGCTCGCCATCGCGGCCACGGACCTTGGCGTAGCGCTGCGATTGTGCGGCCGGTCGGACAACCTGCCCGGTGCGGAACTCGACCAACCGGCTCGCGGGGATGATGGTCGGACCCTGCTCTGGTTTCAACGCTACAGCGGGCGGGGCGAGATCGTCCGTGCGGCCGAACGCTTTCTCGCGGCGCACCCCGGCACGTCGCTCGCCGACGGCGAACTCGACGCCTGGCTGGACACGGCGGGCATCCCCGACCCGGACCTGCTGCTCTACGTCGGCGGAGCCCTTGAGCCGCGCGATGTGCTGCTCTGGCAGGGGTCTTACGCCGAAATCAGCCACACCCCCGAACCGATAACCTCATTCACGGCCGCCGGCCTGCGCCGCGCCGTGTCGGACTATTTCGAGCGCCAACGTCGCTTCGGCCGTTGACACGGCTGCTCCAGCCGTCATGAGCGGCGTTTCTTCGGGACCGGCTTCTTCTTCGACCGGTTTCTTCTTCGCGCCCGCCTTCGCTTTCTTGACGGCCCCCCGCGGATTCGCCAGCTCGGCCTGCGCCGCCGCCAATCGGGCGATCGGCACGCGGAACGGGCTGCACGACACATAATCGAGCCCGAGGTCGTGACAGAAGCGGATCGAAGCCGGATCCCCGCCGTGCTCGCCGCAGATCCCCATCTTGAGATCCGGGCGGGCCCTGCGACCGAGCTGGACGGCGATCCGCATCAGCTTGCCGACCCCCGCCGTGTCCAGCGAGATGAAGGGGTCGTCGGCGTAGATCTTCTTCTCGACGTACGACGGGAGGAAACTTCCCGCGTCGTCGCGGGAGAAGCCGCAGCACATCTGCGTCAGGTCGTTCGTCCCGAACGAGAAGAACTCCGCCTCGGCGGCGATTTCGTCCGCGGTGATGGCGGCGCGCGGGACCTCGATCATGGTGCCCGACGGTGAAGGGGAGCCTCCGCAGCCCGTATTTCTTCCGCACCTCGGCCGCCACCGCGAGCACGATGGCCTTCTGGTCGGTCAGCTCCTGCACGGTGCCGACCAGCGGGATCATGATTTCGGGGCGGGCATCGACCTTTTCCGCCGAGCAGCTCGGCGGTCGCCTCGAGGATCGCGGTCGCCTGCATCCGGGTGATTTCCGGGTAGGTGATGCCGAGGCGGCAGCCGCGGTGACCGAGCATCGGGTTGAGCTCCTGGAGCTTTTCGATCCGGGCCTTGACCGCCTCGAGGTTCTTGCCCATGCCCACGGCCAGCTCGCGCACCAGGCGCTCCTCGTGGGGGACGAACTCGTGCAGCGGCGGGTCGAGCAGGCGGATCGTCACCGGCAGTCCCGCCATCGCGCGCAGGATCCCCTTGAAGTCCTCCTTCTGGAAGGGCAGGAGGTTGAAGATCGCCTGCTCGCGCTCCTGCGCGTCTCGGAGAGAATCATCTCGCGCATCGCGCGGATGCGCTCCTCGCCGAAGAACATGTGCTCCGTGCGGCAGAGGCCGATCCCCGCCGCGCCGAAGCGCCGGGCCTGTGCGGCGTCGGCCGGGGTGTCGGCGTTCGTGCGCACCCCGAGCGCGCGGATCTCGTCGCACCAGCGCAGGAAGTCCTTGAGGTCGCGGTTCCCCTCGAGGTCGATCACCACGAGCGGGAGGGCGCCGGCGTAGATCAGGCCCTTCGTCCCGTTGAGCGTGATGACGTCGCCCTCGCGCAGCACGGTGCCGCCGATGTCGACCGTCCGCTGGGCGAGGTTGATGTGCACCGCCCCGGCGCCGACGATGCAGCACTTCCCCCAGCCGCGCGCCACGAGGGCGGCGTGCGAGGTCATGCCGCCCTTGGCGGTGAGAATGGCCTCGGCGGCGTGCATCCCGTGGACGTCCTCCGGCGAGGTCTCGTGCCGCACGAGGACGACCTTCTCGCCGGCCTTGCCCCACTCCGCGGCGCGGTCGGCGGTGAGGACGATCCTCCCGGTCGCGCCGCCGGGCCCCGCGGGCAGTCCCTTGGCGATGGGCTTGAACTCCCGCTCGTGCGCCGGGTCGATCATCGGGTGCAGCAGCTCGTCGAGCTGGCTCGGCCTGACGCGCGCGATCGGCGGTCGCCTTGTCGATGAGACGCTCGCGCACCATCTCGACGGCCATGCGCAGCGCCGCCGGGCCGTTGCGCTTGCCGACGCGGGTCTGGAGCATGAAGAGCCGGCCGCTCTGGATGGTGAACTCGAGGTCCTGCATGTCCCGGTAGTGCCTCTCGAGCTTGTTGCGGTAGCCGACGAGTTCCTTGTAGAGCGCCGGGCATCGTCTTCTCGAGCGTCGGCAGGTTGCGGTTCTGGTCGTTCGTGGCGTGCTCGTTGAGCGCGTTCGGGGTGCGGATGCCGGCGACCACGTCCTCGCCCTGGGCGTTCACGAGCCACTCGCCGTAGAAGGCGTTCTCGCCGGTCCCGGGGTTGCGGGTGAACGCGACGCCGGTGGCGCAGTCGTCGCCCATGTTGCCGAAGACCATGGCCTGCACGGTGACCGCCGTCCCCCAGTCGTCCGGAATCCCTTCGATCTTGCGGTAGGAGATCGCGCGCTTGCCGTTCCAGGACTGGAAAACGGCGCCGATCCCGCCCCAGAGCTGGGCCTGCGCATCGTCGGGGAACTCCTTGCCGACGACTTCGCGGACCCTGACCTTGAACCGGTTGCAGAGGCTCTCGAGTTCCGCCGGCGGAGATCTGGGTGTCGCTGGTGTAGCCGCGGCTCTTCTTGAGCTCCTCCAGGAGGTGCTCGAGCTGCATGCGCACGCCCTGGCCCTCGGCGGGCTCGAGACCGGCGGCCTTCTCCATGACGACGTCGGCGTACATCATGATCAGGCGCCGGTAGGCGTCGTAGACGAAGCGGGCGCTGCCGGTCTTCGCGATCATCCCCGGGATCGTGGCCGACGTCAGGCCGACGTTCAGGACGGTCTCCATCATGCCCGGCATCGAGGAGCGGGCGCCGGAGCGCACCGAGAGCAGCAGCGGGTCCTTCGGGTCGCCGAATCCGAGGCCGAGGATCTTCTCCACGCCGCGCGAGCGCGGCGGCAACCTGCTCCTTGAGGGCCGCGGGGTAGCGGCGGCCGTTCGCGTAATAATGCGTGCAGACTTCCGTGGTGATCGTGAAGCCCGGGGGGACCGGCAGGCCGAGGCTGGCCATCTCGGCCAGATTCGCGCCCTTGCCGCCGAGAAGATTCTTCATGCCGGCGTCGCCGTCGGCCTTGCCGCTGCCGAAGAAGTAGACCAGCTTGCCGGCTTTCCCGAGCTTCCTCGATTCCTTGACTTTCATGTGACCCTCTCCTTCGCTCAACGATGTCGCGCCCTGTGGCTTCCGACCATGAAAAGGCCTCATTGATCGTAACTTCGACCACCCAGATGACTGTCAAGAAAGCGCGCGCGACCGTCGGACCTACCGCCGCGGCAGCGACGGGCCCCGGCCGCGCGCCGTGCCCCTGGGAAAAGCGTCGCGGATAGCCGCCCGCCAACGCTCGCATTCCTCCTCGCTGCCGGCCAGAACCTGGACCTCGCCCTCGTTCGGCGGGAGCGCTCCGGCGAAGGCATCGCCGATTCTCGTCACGAGGGAGCGCAGACCGACTCGCGTTTCACTCACCGGGACCTCGATGGCCACCGTGGAGATCCTGAGGTCACCGGCCGCCGCGGCCGCGCGCCTGGCGTGGGCGACGCCCGCATCGGCATCGAAGGGCGAGTCGCGCCGGCCGCAACCGAGCAGCAGCAGTCGCGGGGCGAGCAGCCGACCCTGCACGGCGATCAGGGTCGTCTCGCCGGCGTCGCCGCGCAGTCGGCCGGCGAGGATGAGCCGCGAGAGAAACCCGCAGAGATGCCAGTCCGCAAACCCGGCGATCCCGCGCGGGGGGCGATCGCCCGACCAGAGCGGCGCGACGAGAAGGTCCGCTTCGACGCGGGTCACATCGTGATAGAGCGCGCCGATCTTCACGAGGCCCGCACCGCGAGAATTCTCAGGATGCGCCGCCCGTCGGTGTCGGCGACGCGCAGCACCCAAGGCCCGAGCGAAGCCTCGTCGCCCGCGCGAGGCAGCCGCCCGAGCAACTCGCTGACCAGGCCGCCGACGGTCTCGGACTCCCGCCCCGCCAGCTGCTCTTCCGGGATGTCGAGGCGCTCGCCGAGCACCTCGAGGCTGGCACGCGAGTCGATCAGCCACCCCCCCTCGACAGCGCGAACGGACTCGGCCTGGACGACCTCGAATTCGTCGGCGACCTCGCCGATGATCTCCTCGACGAGATCTTCGAGGGTCACCAGGCCCGCCGTGCCGCCGAACTCGTCGAGCACGATCGCCATGTGGGTGCGGCGTTTCTTGAAATCGCGCAGCAGGGCGCTGATCCGCTGGTTTTCCGGCACGAAGATCGCCGGGCGCAACAGGCCCTCGAGCGGCGACTCGTCCCCCCCGCGCTGACAGACGCGCAGCAGGTCCTTGGCATGAACGATGCCCACGACGTGGTCCACGCTGTCGCGATAGACCGGCCAGCGCGAGTGCCCGCGGCCGACGACCGCTTCGAGCACCTCGGGCAGCGGCGTCCCCAGCTCGAGAGCTCCCATGTCGATCCGCGGGATCATGACCTCGCGCACGAGCGTGTCGCCGAACTCGAACACGCTCTTGATCAGATCCTCGTCGCTCTGATCCATCACCCCTTCCGCCCGACCCTCGGTGATGACCGACTCGAGCTCCTCCTCGATCATCTCCGAACGCGGGACGTTGCCCGCGGCGGCTGACCAGGCGCTCGAGCGCCCGCTTGAGCGAGCCGAGCCACCTGACGAGCGGCAGCACCGACCAGCCGTATCAGACGGCCGGAGAAAGGAATCCGGCGCTTGCCCGGTCATCGTCGCGCGCCACCAGGCCCGGCTCACCCGCGCCACCCCCGGATGATCGCATCCTCGCGCCGGCGCATCGCGCGGGCGGCGGCCGGATTCTCCTCGTGCTCGTACCCGGCCAGGTGCAGCAAGCCGTGCACGGCCAGCCGGTCGATCTCCGCGGCCAGGCAGTGCCCGGCCTCCCGGGCCTGACGGCGGGCGACGGGCACGCAGATCACGATGTCGCCGAGCACCTCGGGGTGCAGGCCGCCCCCCGTCCCTTCCCGCTGGGAGAAGGACAAAACGTCCGTCGGCCGATCCTTTTCGCGCCAGCGGCTGTTGAGCGCGCGCATCGCCCGCTCGCCGACGAGCACGATCGTGACCTGCGCGCCGAAGAGCCCCAGTCGCTCGAGCGCGTACTCGACGAACGCGCCGACCCGCACGGGGCTGATGCGCGCCGCGCGCTGGCGGTCGACGACCGCGACCTCCGGCGGCGGGATGACGCGCGCGGCCGCTCACGGCACCCCCCCCCGCCTGCAGCGCCCGCGCGGGCGGACGCGGCGTCCCGGCCCTGCGCGGCGTGCCGCTCGTAGGCGAGAATGATCTTCTGGACCAGTTCGTGGCGCACCACGTCGCGCTCGGTGAAACGGACGATCTCGACACCCGGCACCTCGCGCAGCACCTGAGCCGCCTCGATGAGACCGGAGGCTCTCCCGGTCGGCAGGTCGATCTGGGTCACGTCCCCGGTGATGACCGCCTTGGAATCGAAGCCGAGCCGGGTCAGGAACATCTTCATCTGCTCGGTGGTCGAGTTCTGGGCCTCGTCGAGGATGACGAACGCGTCGTTCAACGTGCGCCCGCGCATGTAGGCCAGCGGCGCGACCTCGATGGTGCCGCGCTCCACGAGCTTGGCGACGCGGTCCGGGTCGACCATGTGGTAGAGCGCGTCGTAGAGCGGGCGCAGATACGGGTGGATCTTGTCGTACAGGTCCCCGGGAAGAAAACCGAGACGCTCCCCGGCCTCGACCGCGGGCCGGGTGAGGATGATCCGGGAGACCCGCTTCTGCGAGAGCAGGGCCACCCCCATGGCCATCGCGAGAAAGGTCTTGCCCGTTCCCGCGGGCCCGATCCCGAGCACCAGGTCGTTCCCGCGGATCGCCTGCACGTAGCGCAGCTGGGTCAGGCTCTTGGGCGACACCGGGCGCTTGTTCGGGGCGACGAGGACGACTTCCTGGAAGATCGTCGCCGATATCCTCCCCGTCGCGGAAGAACGCCCGCGCCGCGTGGCGGATGTCGACGGGCTGCAGGGCAAACCCCCGCTCGCGCAGCCGCGCCAGATCGTGGAGGAAGACCCGAACACGCTCGACGTCCGCCGCCGCGCCCTCGAGGTGAACCTTGTTGCCTCGAGCGCTGAGCCGAACGCCGCTCGCCTCCTCGATGGCGCGCAAGGCGTCGTCGCCCCCGCCCGCCAGCCAGGCCAGGTCGGTCTCGCCCTCGAGGATCTCCGCGCCCTTCACCATCCTTACAGGACCAGTTTGTTCAACGGGTATTCGACGATCCCGCTGGCGCCGGCCTTTTTCAGCCCCGGCAGGATGTGCCGCACCACCTTCTCGTCGATGATGACTTCGATCGCGATCCAGCCGGCGTCGGCCAGGTCGGCGACGGTCGGCGTGTGCATCGCCGGCAGGATCTTCAGCACCTTCGGCAGCACTGCGCGCGGCAGGTTCATCTTGAGCCCGACCTTGTCCTCGGCCGCGAGCGCGGCCTGCAGCAGCAGGTTGATCGTCTCGATCTTCTCCCGTTTCCAGGCGTTCTTCCAGGCGGCCGGGTTCGCGATCAGCTTGGTGCGCGACACCAGCACGTCCTCGACGATCCGGAGATTGTTCGCCCGCAGCGAACTGCCGGTCTCCGTGAGTTCGACGATGGCGTCGGCGAGCACCGGCGGCTTGGCCTCGGTCGACCCCCACGAGAACTCCAGGTCGACCTTGACCCCCCTCTTCCTGAAGAACTGCCGCGACACGTTCACCAGTTCGGTCGCGACCCGCTTGCCGGCCAGGTCTTCAGCCTTCCTGACCCGGGAATCCTCGGGGACGGCGAGCACCCAGCGCACCGCGCCGAGGCCCCCCTTGGCGTAGTTCAACTCGGCGACCTCGTGCACCTTCGCCCCGGTCTCCCGAATCCAGTCCAGCCCGGTGAGCCCGACGTCGAGGACGCCCTTGGCGACATAGGGCCCCATCTCCTGGGCCCGGATCAGGATCGCCTCGATCTCCGGATCGTCGAACTTCGGGTACAGCGAACGGCTCGAGCCGAGGGTGACCTGGAAACCGGCGCGGCGAAAGAGCTTGAAGGTTGATTCCTGCAGGCTGCCTTTCGGGAGCCCGACCTTGAGCTTCATGGTGTCTTCTCCTTGCGGTGTCGGCGGTGCGCCGGACTCATCCGCGGTTCGTCTCGCGCTTGAGCGCCAGCATCCGGCGGGCGGTGGTCCGCAGCGTCTCCGGCACGTTGCGATTTTTCGACAGAAACTCGATGTCCTTGAGCGTCAGCCGCTTGACGAAGATCGAGCGTCACCCCGAGCGGCGCCTTCGGGTTGAAGACGAGCGCCTTGACGATGGGGTATTTCTTGCACCACTCCTTCTGGTTCGCGATGCCGCGCAGGACGTCCATCGGAGAGGTTCGTGCTCTTCGCGTAGGCCTCGATGTCGTTTTCGCCGAGCCGCGGGTTCTCGAGCACCTTGAGGCAGAGCATCCTGTTGTTCTCCCGGATCAGCAGGTTGCGCACCTCGCGGTTGCCCTTGGTGGCGAGGGCCACCTTCTGGCCCATCGACATCTTCTTGAGCATCGAGAAGATCGAGAGCTGCTTGGCGCTGAGCGCGGCGTCGGCCTCGGCCGCGAGGGGCGGCGCCGTTTCGGCCTCGGCCTTCTCGTCCTCCTCGACCAGGACCGGCTCGAAAGTCTGCGCTCCGTCGGCGGAATCGTCCTCTTCCTCCAGGGACGAGGCCGGGCGCGACCGCTCCGCGCTCGACGTGCTCCTGCCAGAGTTGGACGATCGCCGTCGGGGTTGCGGGGTTCGCGAGCAGGGCAGCGACGATCTCCGGTGAGCGCTCGAGCCGCACCTGATTGCGGCCGATCGTCTCGAGAGCCGCAGGGAACCGCCAGCGTGGCGATGAACGCCACGCTGGCGTCGGTGGCGGCGCGCGTTGCGGGCGATATCCAGGAGAACCGGCTCGCTCCCCGGGTAGCGCTGGGCCAGTCGTTCGAGCAACCCCGGCGCCAGCGCGCGGGACGACACGACTCCGCGCACGACCGTCGCCGGCAAGCGCTCGAAGCCGGCCAGGGCCTCGGCCCTGATGGCGGGGTCGGGGTCGTCGGCCAGAATGTCGAGGGCTTCCAGGAGGGTCGCGGGCGGCAACGGCAGCGTGCCGCGGGCGATCGCAGCGCGAACCTTCAGCGGTGCAGTCCCCTCGCGAAGCAGCGCGATCAACTGTGTCGGGGTCACCTCCATGGCTCGGCGGAGTATAGCACAGGCGGCGCCCCGCCGCGGCCGCCTCGTCGCGCACGTCACGGTTCGGGGAGGCTGCTCAAGGGTCAGTGCAGGCGGGCTTCGATCGGCGACTGCGCCGGGCTGTGCCCGCCGCAGGGAGCCGGGAGACCCAGCGCCGCGGGCCCTTCAGCGGCCGTCACGGGTGCAGGTGATCTGCGTCAGGGCCGCGCGAGATCGAACCCCGGCGAGCGCTCCGGCGTGTGGCAGAGACGGCAGATCCGGTTGATCTCGCACGGCGGGCACTCCCCGCCGGTGCGTGTCGGCACCAGTTCGGGATGGGCGCTGCGTCCGTGGTCGGCCCCGGGGCCGTGGCAGGCCTCGCACCCGACGTTCGCCAGATCCGGACCCTCGCCGCCGGCCCGGTACCCGAGCCGATCCCCGTAGCCGGTGACGTGACAGCGCAGACATGCGGCGAGCCGGCGATCGCCGGCGAGCAGTCCGGCTGTAATCGCGTGCGTGGCCGGTAGCTGCGCCAGCGCTGGCATACGCCGCGGGGTGACAGGCGCGGCACGCGGCGCTGCCGAGAAACAGCGACCCGTCGCTGTCCGGCCGCTCGCTCAGGATCAGCGGGCCGACCGCGACCGGCGCCGGGACCACCGGCGAGGCTGCACACCCTCCCGCGACCAGGCATGGCCAGACCGAACAGCGCTGCGGGCTTCACTCCGGAATCGGCCCGTCGACGGCGGTGGCCTCGAGCACCTCCCGAATGTCCACGAGCCCCTGGGAAGCCTTGAGAATGCCGTCCTCCCGCAGGGACCACATCCCGAGACGCTGCGCCTCCTCGAGCAGAACCTGCGAGGGATCGCCGTGCAGAAGCCGGTCGCGCAGGTCCTCCCTGAAAGAGAGCAGCTCGAAAATCGCCACCCGGCCGGCGCGGCCCGTGCCGCCGCACTGCTCGCAGCCGCTGCCGGTGTAAAAGGCGAGTTCATCGGTCTCGCGGCCCCGGATCCCCTCGATCAGACGCACCGGCTCGGTCGAGCGGCTCGCGGCAGGCGCTGCAGATCTTGGGCAGGAGCCTCTGGGCGAGAACGCCGCGCAGCAGCAGCCCCATGGTCGCCGCGCTGACGCCGGCCTCCCTGATCCAGTCCAGCGCCTGCTGGTTGTCGCGGAAGCCGCAGAGCGCGACGACCAGGCAGCGCCTCCCGGCGGAGAAGACCATTTCGAGCGTCGCGCGGTCCGGCACGTCGGTGAGACCGACGACATCCGGCTCCTGGTGCAGGATCGACTGCAACCCGGCGACAAAGTCCAGCCCGGAGGCGCCGCCGACCTGGGACTGGCTGATCCCGGCGATCGGGAAGCGCACCGGGCTCTCCAGCGTCATGATGTTGCGCCCCCCCTCCCCCTTGAGGTGGGCGAGCATGCTGTACAAGGTCGTCCGACGGCCCTGGCCGGGAGGCGCGTTCACCAGGAGGACCCCGTGCCGGCAGGCGAGCAGCCGCTGCGCCTCGTCGGCGACATCCTTGGACATTCCGAGCTCCTGGAACTCCCGGGCCAGCAGGCTCTCGTCGACGATCCTGATGACCAGGCGCTCGCCGAAGAGCGTCGGGAATGCCGAGAGCGTGGCGCGCAGCCAGCGGCTGCGCACGTGGATCCGGAAGCGACCCTCTCCGGGCGTGGCGCCTGATGTCGCGACCGGGACACCGGCGATCGCCAGGGCCCGCCGGGAGATGCCGCGACGAAGCTCCGGCGGCGCGGTCTCCCCGTCCTGGAGCACGCCGCGCACGCGGTAGCGCGAGCGCAGCCCGGCCTCGGACGCCTCGAGGTGGATTTCGCGCGAGCGCCGCCGCACCGCCTGCAGAACGAAACGCCGCAGCCAGTCTTCCGCCGAAAGGCCCGCCGGCTCCTCCGGCAGCGCGGCGTGGCGCGCGTCCCGCTCCTCGTCGAGTTCGAGCACACCCTCACCGCCGGCGGCAACCGGGACCGCCAGCGGGTAGAACCGCAGCAATGCCGCTTCGAGAGCGGCTTCGGGGCAGATCACCGGTTCCGGCTCCAGCCCGGTGAGCTCGCGAATCGCGGCGATGTCATCCGCGCGCGAGGGGTCGAGCAAAGCGACGGTCAGGGTGCCGCCGAGAACGTGGAGCGGCACGACCCGGCGCTCGCGGGCGAAGGCGGCCGGGAGAAGTCGCAGCACCGCTTCCGGGACCTGGTAACGCTCGAGGTTGACCGCGGCCACCCCGAACTGGTCGCGCAGGAAGCCGACGAGATCGTCGGCCTTCAGGTGCCCGAGACGGATCAGGTTGTAGCAGAGCCGCCCGCCGGAGCGCTGCTGCTCGGCGAGGGCCTCTCGACAGCTGGTCCGCCGTGATGACCCCGGCCTCGAGGAGCAATTCGCCGATTCGCTTGTGCTCGTCCAACGCTGCTCTCCCCTACCCCTGCTCCTGGGACGCAACACGGTTGCGGCCCAGCTCCTTGGCGCGATACAGCGCCCGGTCGGCGGCGGCGATCAGCCCGGCGGGAGCCTCGATCTTCGCGTGCGGGACCGCGGCCACCCCGAGGCTCATCGTCACCCGCAACGGACCGGTCGGCCCCTCCACCGGGCAGACTCTCGACGGCGGCGCGCAGTCGCTCCGCCACGCGCAGCGCGACCTCCAGGGAGGCGTCGGGCATGATCACCGCGAACTCCTCGCCGCCGTAGCGCGCCACGACATCCAGGCTGCGAACCTGCACCCGCAGGGTCCGGGCGAGTTCCTGGAGCACGATGTCGCCCTGCTGGTGCCCGTAGGTGTCGTTGAAATTCTTGAAGTGGTCGATGTCGAGCAGCGCCAGCGACAGCGGCGTCTTCTGCCTCTGGCTGCGCGTGAACTCCCGCCTGAGCGCGTCCTGGAAGAAGCGGTGGTTGTAGAGCTTGGTCAGTCCGTCGGTGATCGAGAGCCGCTTCGTGCTCTCGTAGAGCCGCGCGTAGTCGATGACGATATTCGCGTGTCGCGCGATCATGTCGAACGTCTCCTCGACCCGCTCCGGGTAGGCCTCAGGCTCGGCCGCGGCGATCGCGATCGATCCGCTTGGCCGGCCGCTTGGTCGTCAGGCGCGCAATGAGCACCGACCCGGGCAGCTGCGGGTGGTCCCCCGGCCGGGCGAGGAGCTTCTGCGGCGTCGACGATCTCCGGCTGGGCCTCGTTTCCCGGTTCGGTTCCCGGGGTCTCGCGCTGCAGCTGCTCGCAGAGCACGCCGATGAAGCGTTCGTCGACCGGCTTGTTCACCAGAACGAACAATCCCTGCTGCTCCTCCCCGCCGAGGTGTATGGCCCCGACGTGGAAATCGAGGACCTTGCAGAGGATCTCGAGCACGCCGACGACGGTTACCTGCAGATCGTCGAGGATGTTCACGAGGTCCTGGATCTCGGCGGCCACGGTGGACTCGAACAGGCTCTTGTCGAGCAGTTGGACGATGCGCTCCATGACGTCCGCGTCCTGGTCGCCCCCGCAGGACCCGCCACGGCGCTCCGCGGCCGCGCCGGCGACCGGTCCGGCGTGCTGCTTGATGAACTCGTGGATCTGGGCGACGAGCGCCGAAATGTCGCCGCCCTTGGTGATGAACGTGTCCGCGCCCGACTTGAGGCCCCAGAAAGCGTCCTGGCGCTGGTCGAGGCTGGTCAGGAGGATCACCGGGATGCGGGCGGTGCTCTGGTGGTCGCGCAGCAGCCGGCAGACCTGGTAGCCGTTGAGCCGCGGCATCACCACGTCGGAGACCACCACGTCCGGGTATTCCTGCCAGGCTTTCTTGATCGCCTCGATGCCGTCGCGCGCGAGGATCACCTCGTACCCGATGCGCTGGAGTCCGTGCTTCATCAGCGTGGCCTGGGTCAGGCTGTCCTCGGCAATCAGAATCTTCATCTTCGCCGGGCTCCTCAACGCGCCGTGGCCGCCACGAGACGCAGCAAGGCCCCGGGGATGTCGTCCAAGGCCAGAACCTGGTCGGCAACCCCGGCCTCGGCCGCGGCGCGCGGCATCCCCCAGACGACACTGGTCTTCTCGTCCTGGGCCACGGTGCGACCGCCCAGTTCCTTCACCCGGCGCAGGCCGTCGACGCCGTCGTTGCCCATGCCGGTGAGCAGGACCGCGATCGTCCGCTCGCGCCAGGCCTCGGCCACCGCGGCGATCATGATGTCGATCGTCGCGCGCTCCGTCCGGGCGCGCTGCGGACGCACCGCGATCGCCCACCGGCCCCGCAGCTCGAGCAGGCCGCGATCCGGGGCGAAATAGACGACCCCCGCGCGCACCCGCTCCCCATCCTCGGCGATCTTGACCTCCAGGGCGGAGTTGCGCGCGAGCCACTCGGCACAGCCGCGCCCGAAACCCTCCGAGATGTGCTGCGTGATGAAAACCGGGGCCGGGAAACCGGCCGGCGCCGCCTGCAGGATCGAGAGCAGCGCCGAGGGACCGCCCGTGGAGGCGCCGATCGCGACCGCATACTCCGGGGCCCGCTGGCCGGCTCCCGCCGGCGGCGTCCAGGCGATGGGCCGCTGCAACCGCGGCGAGAGGTGCCGGAAGACGCGGATCTCGGCGACCATGCGCACGCGCCGCACGATCTGGGCGCCGAGCCGCTCGTACCCGGACTGCAGGTTGCCGCGCGGCTTCTCGATGATGTCGAGCGCGCCGGCCTGGATGGCGTTGAACGATATTTTCAGATCCTCGCTGCCGACCGAGGCGCTGATCACCAGAATCGGCGTCGGGTTCTCGGCCATGATCCGCTGGGTCGCCTGAAACCCGTCCATGACCGGCATGCGGATGTCCATCGTCACCACGTCGGGGCGCAGTTGGCGCACGAGATCCACGGCCTCCTGGCCGTTGCGCGCCACGCCGACGACCGTGATCTGCGGATCGGATTCGAGGATTTTCACGAGAACGACTCCGGGCGAAGAGCGAGTCTTCCGCAACCAGCACGCGAATCGTCCGTCCCGCGTCCACCGCCCGCTCCGGCACCACGGCGCTCACAACAGCTGCCTGATGGTGGCGATCAGGTTGCCCTGGTCGAAGGCGCCCTTGACGATGTAGGCGTCGGCGCCGGCCTCGACGCCGGCTTTCCTGTCCGTCTCCGAGGAGAGGGATGTCACCAGGATCACCGGCAATTCACGGTACGCCTCCTCCCGCCGCAGCCGGCGGGTCAACTCGAAGCCATCCATCCGCGGCATCTCCACGTCGGAAACCACCAGGTCGAAGCTGCCGCTCGCGAGTTTCTCCAGCGCGTCGACCCCATCCACCGCCAGCGTCACCTCATAGCCGTTGCTCTCAAGTATACCTTTCTCGAGCAGGCGCGTGGTCACCGAGTCGTCGACCACGAGCACCCGCGCCGCGCCGCGCCGCTCCTCCACCGCGCGGCGCTTGTCGGCGAGCCAGAGGCCGCGCACCTTCTGCGAGGATTTGATCAGGTCGAAGACATTGAGGATGAGCACGATGGCGCCGTCGCCGGCGATGCTCGCCCCGGAGATGTTGCGCACCCGCCGCAGCGGCGCCCCGAGCCCCTTGACGACGATTTCGTGCTCACCGAGGAGGTCGTCGACCAGAAACGCCACCCGTTCATCGGTGGAGCCGAGCACGACGACGGGCACCTTGTCGCCGGCCTCCAGCCGTGCCGACTGATCCGGGAGGCGCAGGATCTCGTGTAACCGCACCAGAGCCGTCGGCACATCCTCGATCAGGACCGCCTCGCGCGACTCGACGGACGTCACCTGGTCGAGGCTGATCTCGCCGATGAACTCGACGGCGGCGAGCGGGACGGCGAATGTCTCTCCGGAGACCTTCACCAGAAGCGCCTGCGTCGTGGCCAGCGTGATCGGCAGCCGGATCGAGAAGATCGACCCGCGGCCGGGCACGGAGGAGACGGTGATCGTCCCCTTCATGCTGCTCGATGTTCGTGAGCACGACATCGAGGCCGACCCCGCGGCCGGAAAGATCGGTGATCAGACCCTTGGTGGAGAATCCCGGGCGGAAGACCAGGCCGAGCAGCTGCTGGTCGGTCATCTCCCGCAGCTCGTCGGCGGTCGCGAAGCCACGGCGCAGGGCCAGGGCGCGGACCCGCTCCAGGTCGATGCCGGCGCCGTCGTCCTCGATGTCGATGACGATACTGCTCGCCTTCTGCGTGGCCGACAGCCGCAGATTTCCGGCCGGACGCTTGCCGGCAAGACGGCGATCTTCCGGCTTTTCGATCCCGTGATCCAGAGCGTTGCGCAGCAGGTGGGTCAGCGGATCCTTGAGCTCCTCGATGATCTTCTTGTCGAGCTGCGCCTGGCCGCCTTCGATGACCAGCTCGATCTCCTTGCCCTCCTGCCGGGCAATGTCGCGCAACAGTCGCGGGAAGAGATTGAACAGCGCGGAGAGCGGCAGCATGCGCACCCGGTTGATCGAATCCTGCAGCTCGCCCGACACGAGGGTGATGCGCAGCGTGTCCTCGTTGAAGCCCGTGGCCAGATGTCGGATATCATCCTGGAGGCGGGCGACGCGATCACCGATTTCCCGGAAAACCCAGGGGTCCCCGCCGAGACCCGAGCGGCGTCGAACGGCGGTCCAGACCAGCTGCAACTGTTCGATCTGGTGTTCGATCACGCGAATTTCGGCAAGGCGCTCGTCGAACTTGATGCGCGTGACGAGGATCTCGCCGATCTGGTTCATCAGGTCATCGAGTTTCTGGGTGGTGACCCGGATGGTCTCCTCGATCTGTCGCACTCCCGCATCGGGGGCAGCAGCCCCCAAGTCCTCGGCGGCGTGGCCGACCGTGCCGGCGAGCGCCGCCGACGGGCCGCGCCGCGCGACGGGCGCGGCTGCGATGGACGGGGTTGCCGGCGGGGCAGCGACCTGCACCGCGGTCAATGCCGCGGGCGCCGCAGCGTCCGGGCTCCCGGAGCCCGACGCACGAACGGAGCGAAGACGCTCGAGCAGATCGTCGACGGCAGGCGACGGGGACCCGGGGTTCTCGAGCCAGACGGTGGTCAACGTCGAAATGTCGTCGAGCGCAGCGAATATCGCGTCGAAGACCTGATGGCCGAAGTCCAGGTCCCCCTTGCGGGCCAGGCTGAACAGGTCCTCGAGAGCGTGCGCGATTTTCTCCACCGCCTCAAAGCCGATCATGCGCGCCGCGCCCTTGAGGCTGTGGGCCTCGCGGAAGATCTCCTCAAGCGTCTCGGTGCGCCGCGGCGACTTCTCCAGACTCAAGAGACCCTCGTTGAGCCGCTGCAGATGCTCCTCGGTCTCCGCCTTGAAGATGGAGAGGATCTCCTGGAGTTCGTCGGGCTGATAACTCACGCGTGAGCACCGCGGTTTGCGGAGGTCTCGTCGAGAATCTGCTCCAACTCGGCGGCGAGGCCCTGATACTCCTCGAGAATGTTTCGCAGCCCCTTGAGATCCTCGACCGTCGTGCGCACCATGCGGTCGATGCCGCTGATCGACGCGGCCACCTGCCGGGCGCCTTTGGTCTGCTCCTGCGCCGCGGTCGAGATCTGCTGATTCGACTCGACCACTTCCTGGAATTTCTCGACGACCTGGGAGAAAGCCCGGTTGAGCGAGGTCGCGAGGCGGATGCCGCCGTGGACACTTTTCGTGCCCTCCTCGGTGGAAAGAACGGCGGAGTTGGTCGCGGACTGGATCTCGCCGATGATCCGCTGGATGTCCCGGGCGGAGCGCGAGCTTTTGACGGCGAGTTCGCGAATCTCCTTGGCGACGACCGCGAACCCCTTGCCGTGTTCGCCCGCCCCCGCGGCCTCGATGGCCGCGTTGAGCGCGAGCAGATTCGTTTGTTTCGAGATGTCGCCGATGGCCTTGACGATGGCGCCGATCTCCTGGGTCTTGCCCGCGAGCTGCAGAATCTGCTCGGCGATCCGGCTCACGCGCTGCTCGATGACGTCCATGCCCTCGATCGTGAGTCGAACGTACTCCCGACCGTCCTCGGCGGCCTGCATCGCGTCCTGGGAGGAGCGAAAGACAAACTCGACCATCTGGGCGGTCTGCCTGGCGGCGACCGAGACCTCGTTGACGGTGGTCGACGTCTCGTGAATCAGTTGGGACTCCCGGCGGAAGTCCGCCTCGCGATCGGCGACCGCGGCCGAAATCGTCGCCGAGTGTTCGAGGATGCGGGCCGCGCGATCACGCACCTGGGTGACCAGAAGGTGGTTGCGCGCAACGAAAGCCGCGATCCGCTGGGCCAACTCGTGCAGCGGGCTCTCGGGGGCGATACTCGCAGCGGCCGGATTCTGAACGCCGGCGTCAAGTTCGAGAAACTGTCGCAACTGGTAGATCTCCTCCAGCGGCACCGCCGTGAGGGACTGGGCGCGGACGCGCTCGGTCTCCTCGCGCGCCTCGAGGTCATGCAGCCGCTCCACGACCAGCCCGAGCGCCCCCATGGCGCCGACGCCGGCGGGATCCTCCCCCGCTGGCAGCCGGCGCGCGCGCTGACCACCGGCGATATCCGCGAGCGCGACCTGCAGCCGCTGGAAGAAGCGTTCGGTGCGCACCCGCTCGGCTCGCTGGTGCGTCGCCGTCGCGCTCAGGGCCGCGGCCGCACGACCGATGTCGGCGCGCAGGCCGACGAAGTCGCCGCGGAGCGTCGCGGGGGCGGCGGCGATTTGCGAAGTTCCCGGCGGCAAGCGCCCTGGCCTGTGCGGTGGCACGCCGCAGCGCACCTCCCGTGACGACAATCGCGGCGACGAGGATCCCCGTGGCGGCAAGACCGACGAAGAGCAGGACCCAGCGTTGCTGCCGGGAACGCTCGCCGATGCGCCAGAGGCGGGCGGACTTATCGCGGGTGAGCTCTTCTTGAACGGCAGCGTCGAAGACGCTCCAGCGCTGCTCGAGCGCCAGGCGCAGCTCCGACATCACGGCCGGGGACGGCGCGGTCCCGCCGGCGATCAGCCGCCCGGCGGCCACGATCCTGTCAACCTCCGCGAGCAGAGGCCGCTCGATGACACGGACCCCGGGGATGTTGCCCGCTTGAAGCGCCTGCAGCCGATCGCGAACGGCCTGAACCTCCAGCGCCCAGGGCTCGCCGGCCGCCCCGGACCGGACGGTCTCGATGCGCCGCTCCAGCGCCCGCACCGCCTCCGCGGTCGCGTCGAGAAGCGTTTCGAAGCGGCGGGCCCCCTCGAGCGTCCTGATCTCGGAGCGCAGCCGCGCCCCCTCGACGAGCGAGAGAACGCCCACCAGGGTGCCGACGGCGAACAGCATCAGCAGCGCGCGCACGCTCCAGAGCGAGAGCGCCGCGGCGAGAGTTCCCGGCTCAGATCTTGTACTTGCGCGCGACATTGCGGAGCGCCATCGCCAGGGCGTTGAAGTCCTCGGCCACCTGCTGCAGGCTCTCGGCGCTGGTGGTCGTCTGCTTCATCCCGGCGTTGATGTTGGCCATCGCGATCGAGACCTGCTGGATCCCGACCGACTGTTGCTTGGCGATCGAGGCGATCTGCTGGACCGCGTCCGCGGTGCTCCCGGTCATTGCCATCACGCTCTCGATCGTCGCCCCGGCCTTGAGCGCCAGCTGCACGCCGAGTTCGACGCCCTTGGCGCCCTCCTCGGTGGCGACGACGCTGGCCCGGGTCTGCTTCTGGATTTCACTGACCAGGGTGCCGATGCGGGCCGTCGCCCGCTGGCTCTGCTCGGCCAGCTTTTTGACCTCCATCGCGACGACGGCGAAGCCCTTGCCGTGGACGCCGGCGCGGGCCGCCTCGATCGCCGCGTTGAGCGCGAGCAGGTTGGTCTGCTCGGCGATGTCGTTGACCGTGGTGACGATCGTGCCGATCTGCTGCGCCTGCTCCGAGAGTCCAAGGATCTGCTGGGCAATCCCCTCGACCCGCTCGCGGATCAGCTGCATCGTCTCCATCTCCTCGTGGACCGCGGCCTGGCCGTCCTTGGAGACCTCGACCGACTGCTGTGCCGAGCGCACGACCTTGTCGGCCTTCTCCGCCGTCTGCTGCGAGGTGATGTCGAGCTCTTCGATCGTGGTCGCGACCTCCTTGACCGAGGAGGACTGCTCGGAGATGCTCTTCTTCTGCTCCTCGGTGTTCGAGAGGATCTCGCCGGCGATGTTCAGGATCTGGGTCGAGGCGTCCTGAACGTGTTTGATGACCTCGACGAGGTTCAACAGGTTCTGCTTCTCGTCCGTGACGTCGCGCAGGATCTCGAGGAAACCCAGGTTGCCCTTCTCGGCGGAGAGCAGCACGGCGCCGCTGGCCTGCGCGACCAGGCTGCTCCTGTCGCCGATTGAGCACGTCGCGCTCGGTCCCGTGGAAGGTCCCGTCGCGCAGGGCGCGGGTGTAGAGACAGTCCTCGCGGCAGACCGCGCCCCTGAAGATCTCGTGGCACTTGCGCCCGACGATCTCCTCGGGGGCAAAGCCGACGAGCGCCGCCGCGGCCTCGTTCACGAACGTCACGGTCTTCTCCTGGTCGACGGTGAACATCGGGTCGGCAACGGCGCGAATGACCGACTCGGTCCAGGAGGTCTTGTTCGCCAGCTTGCGCTCGGCTTTGCGCTGCACGGAGACGTCCCTGAAGATACCGATCGCGCCGCGCAGGTTGCCGGCCGCGTCCCGGATCAGGGAGGAGGTGGCGAGCGTCTGCACGGACCGGCCGCCGCGGGTGCGGATCGTGTGCTCCTCGGTGCCGCCGTCCTGTCCGGTCTTGACCAGCCGCAGCATGCCGCAGCCGCCCTGGCACTCGACGCAGTTCAGCAGCTCGCGGCAGGTCAGTTTGCCGACGACGTCGCCGCGCGCGTGCTCGGTGAGCCGCTCGCCCGGTTCGTTCAGGAAGGTCACGATGCCGTCCTGGTCGACCGCGAGCATCGGGTCGGCGATCCCGCGGACGATGCTCTCGTTGCGCTCGAGCGCGTCCTTGAGGTTGCGCAGCATCGTGTTGAACGCGCTCGCGAGCTGTCCGATCTCGTCCCCGCTCTTCACCGGCACGTCGAGGACCGTCAGTCCGTCGGCCGCCGCGGTCGCGGCCCGCGAGAGCCCGGAGATCGGTCCGAGCACGAGCGGCTGGAGCAGCACGAGCAGCGCGCCGATGACCAGCAGGATGATGAAGGCCGACCAGAAGACCATCTGCGTGGTCATCGAGGAGATGTGCTGGCCGATCGAACTCGATGCTCAAATGCAGATCGACCGCCCCGAGGACGGCCCCGGGAGCGACCTGGCGGTGACAGCCGGTGCACTGCGGGGAGTTGCGCAGCGGGAAGATCTGGTGCAAAACCGGGCGCTCACCCAGCACGATGTCCGTGCGCACCGGCAACCCGGTGCGGAAGGCCTCGTCGACGAGGGGGTCGCCGGCGCGGGCGCCGATTTCGCCCGGCTTGTCGCTCTGAGTCACGGTGCGGTCCCAGTTGACGATGCGCAGGCCGGCGATGTCGCCGCCGGCCAGGCTCTCGAGCATCTCCTGGATGCTCGCCATGTCGCCCTGGCGCATCGAGCGCTCCATGCTCTTGACGATGGCCTGACCGACGGTGAGCATCATGTGCGACGCCTGCTCGATCGCCCCGCTGCGCTGGTAGCGGGTCATGAAAAGCATGAACACCCCGAGAATCAGGGCCAGGGCCAGCCCGAGAGAAATGATCAACTTCGGTCCAAGCTTCATTCTGTTGCTGCATGCACTCCTCCTCATGCCGACCAACGGGCCGGCCCGGGGCTAGACGACCTCGTCGACGATGATACGCGGGTTGCGAAGCACCTTCTCGAGATCGATCAGCACCACCAACTGGTCGCCGTGCGCGGCGATGCCGACGACATAATCTTCAACCAGCCCCTTTGCCGAAGCAAGAGGCGGCTTCACCTGCGCCGCCGGCAGATCGACGATCTCCTCGAGCTGCTCGACGAGGATGCCGACCGCCATGCCGCCGCCCTCGGCGACGATGATGCGCGCGTCGGTCCCCACCGGGCCCGGCTCCAGCCCGAAGAAGACCCGCAGGTCGAGGACGGTCATGATGACCCCGCGCAGGTTGATCACGCCGAGCACGAAAGCCGGGGCGGTGCTCACCGGCGTCAGGCGGCCGACCCGCAGGATCTCCCGCACCGAGGTGATCGGCACGGCGTAGCGGTCGGCGCCCAGTCGCAGCAGGACCAGCGTGAGCAGTTCGCCGGCCTCGCGGTCGCGATCCGGGGCTGCGGCCAGTTCGAGCGCCCGCCGGTGCCACAGAGCCGCCAGATCCCCCGCCGCGGGCGCGGCGTCCGCACCGAGATCGAGCTGCTCGATGCGCTTGCGGATCTCCCCCCAGACGCGCTCCGAGTCCCGCCGGCGTTGCTCCCAGATCTGCGGCGTCATCCCGGCTTCTCCTCCCCGGCGGGGCCGCCGGGGAGCATCGCGAACACGGTTTGACGCAGCCGCCCGACCGTCATCCCCTCGACGCCATCGATCGGATCGGCGGCGGCCCGGTCGTTCAGGATCCGCAGCGCGTTGAGCAGGGAGCGCCGGGCGAGCCGGGCGTTGCCGCTCTTGAGGTAATGCAGGCCGATCTGAAAATGCCCGAGAACGAAGTCCGGGTTGAGGTACACCGTCTTCTTGAGCAGGAGCAGCTCCTGGGCCGCTGCGCCGGTTTCGCGCGCGAGAATCGCCAGCAGATAGGTCGCCGTCAGGTGCAGCGGATTGCTTTCGACGAGCTGCCCGGCGAACTCGGCCGCCTCGACGGTGTTGCCGATATTGGCGAGGAGCGCGGCGAGGGAGTAGAGGGCCCGCTCGTTGCCCGGGTTGACGGCCAGCACCCGTCTGAACTCGGCGATCGCCTCGAGCGGACGCATCTGCGCAACCAGGAGAACCCCGCGCTCGAAGAGCAATGTCTCCTCGGTCCCCGGGGGCCGCTGCAGCCCCTCGCGCCGAGCGCCCGGAGGCTCGTGGATCAGAATCCCCGGCGGCGGCGAGCCGCTGCCCCGAAAGCGGATGGCGATGGGCTTTTCCCAGACCGGGTTCGGCCCGTTTTTCCGGTAGACGATCGCCCGATCGTTGAAACTACGCGAGAACCCGGGGTGGATGAGATCGCTGTGTTCCGAGTGGCCCACCAGCAGGGAACCCTGTTCCTCGAGGCAGTCGAAAAAACGGCCGGTGATCTCCTTGCACAGCCCCGGGGTGAAATAGATCATCACGTTGCGGCAGAGGATCAGGTCCAGAGCGTCCGTGCCGGTCGTCGGCGACGGGTAGCGATCGTCGGCGAGATTGAGATACTGGAAGCTCACCATCGACTGCACATCGGGCCGGATGCGCGCACTCTGCCCCTCGGAAATGAAATAATTCCGGCGGTAGTGCTCCTCGACCTCGCGGAACGACCAGTTCCGGTAGATTCCCTCCCGGGCGGCGGCGAGCGCATCTTCGTTGATGTCGGTTGCCAGCAGGTGGATCTTCCAGTCGGCGATGTCGGCAAGAAGCTCGTGCATCAGGATCGCCAGGGAGTAGGGTTCCTCGCCCGTCGAGCAGCCGGCGCTCCAGATGCGCAGGGACTGGTTCCGGCCGCGTCGGCGCTTGATGATCTCGGGCAGGATCCGGTCGCGCAACGCGTCGAACTGTCCGCGGTTGCGGAAGAAGTAGGTTTCCCCCACCGTGAGCCGGCTGACAAGGCCGCGCAGCTCGCGGTCGCCCTCCTCCTCGCTCTCGAGAAACGCGAGGTACGCGCCCAGACTGGTGAAGCGCCCGAGAACGCTCAGCCGGTCCTGGAGAACCGCCAGAAGATCCTCGCGCTTGTTCTCCTGGAAGGCGAGCCCCGTCCTGCGGGCTATGAAATCCCGCACGGCCTGATACTCTGACTCCGCCCCGTCGATCACCGTCTGCACCATTCAAACCCCTCGAAAGAAGGCTCATTGTAGTCGATTCGCCCGCGTCGTCAACGACAAATCTCAATATGGCATCGATACTTACACAATCACGGCTGCTCGAAATCCCCCGGACTCCCGATTGACGGAGACCGCCACCGGCGACTACTATAGACGGGGTAGTGGCCCTTCCAGCGAACAGGATCGGGGAGAAGTACATGAGGATGGTCGCAGTGGCGGCTGGGACGGCGCTCGGGGCGGTGGCAGGGGTGGTTCTGGTCCTGGCGCTGCGGGACCCCCATCCGGCCCGGGCCGCGGTCCTCGCCGCCGTCGGTTCGGCCGCGCTCGCGCTCTCCGGACTGGCGCTCGGCGCAGCGGCGCTCGATCGGCTCGAGAGATACCCCGTCCGCCGGACGGGGGCAGGAGACGACCCGTTGTCGCCGGCTGCGTCGCCGGGCTCCGCGGACAAGCCGGCCATCGACCCCGGTCGTGCCAGCCCGAAGCTTCTCGACACGAACGTCATTATCGACGGGAGGATCGCCGACATCTGCGAGACGGGATTCGTCGAAGGAATACTCGTGGTGCCGCAGTTCGTGCTGCGCGAACTTCAGTACATCGCCGACTCGACCGATTCCCTCAAGCGCAACCGCGGGAGACGGGGCCTCGACGTGTTGGCACGGCTGCAGAAGCGGCCCGAGCTGACGATCCTGGTGAGCGACCGCGACTTCCCTCTGGTGCGCGAGGTCGACGCAAAACTCGTCGCCCTGGCCCGGGAGACCGGTGCGAAGATCGTCACCAACGACTACAACCTCAACAAGGTGGCCGAAGTCAGCGGCGTGACGGTCCTGAACATCAACCAGCTCGCGAACGCTCTCAAACCGGTGGCTCTCCCCGGTGAGCTGATGCGGGTGAGCGTCATCAAGGAGGGCAAGGAGGCCAATCAGGGGGTGGCCTACCTCGAAGACGGCACGATGGTCGTCGTCGACAACGCCCGGCGCCTCATCGGCAGGAATCTCGAGGTCACGGTCACCAGCGCCATCCAGACCAGCGCGGGCCGGATGATCTTTGCCCAGTACCTGCCCCGCGAAGCCGCAGCGGGTGTTGCGGAGCCGGCGCCGTGAGCCGGGCGGCCGCAATCATCCCCGCCGCCGGGCGGGGCTCGCGCATCGGCTTCAAGACCCCGAAGACCTTCATCGACCTCGGCGGTCAGCCGCTGCTGGCGCACACCATAGCCATCTTCGCAGCCAGCCGGCGCATCTCCCTGATCCAGCCCGTTCTGCCCCGGACGCACCTCGGGCGTTTTCGTTCCGGGATCCTCGACCGTTACGCCTGGGGCGTCTGCCGCCCGGCCGTCGCCGGCGGACGCGAGCGACAGGACTCGGTGGCCGCCGGCCTGCGCGCCCTTCCCGAAGGGATCGAATACGTCGTCATTCACGACGGCGCGCGCCCGTTCGCGACCACCGCCCTGGTCGAGCGGGTGCTCGCGGCAGCACGCCGCCACGGGGCGGCCCTGGCTGCGGTCCCGGTGTACGACACCATCAAAAGGGTTTCGCCCGACCTCTTCCTCGACGGGACCGTCGACCGGCGCGCACTCTGGCTCGCGCAGACCCCGCAGGCCTTCTCGGTCGGGCTGTTGCGGGAAGCGCACGCGCAAGCCCGCGCGGCCGGCCTCGAGGCCACCGACGATGCGGCGCTCGTCGAGGCGCTCGGTCATCCGGTGCGCGTGGTCCCGGGCTCGCGGCTGAATTTCAAAATCACGACGCGCGAAGATCTCGCACTGGCCCGCCGGCTGGTCGGCCGGCCCGCAGAACATGCGATGCTTCGCTCGTCTGGCACGAAGCGCGAGTACTCGAGGACCTCGTGAAGACACCAACTCAGTCGGTTGATCGACTCCTCCGAAAAATCTTCGCGCGGCGCGACAATTTTTCAACAGCTTTCTCCGGGAACACCTATAAAATTGCTGATTCAGAAGGCGTTCCAGTCGACAAGCCTGCAAAGTCTTGCGGGCCTTCTGCCCGCTCTGGGCGGACGAACCTCGAAATCGCGGCTGATAACCATTCGCTGCCCCATGGTTGCGCGGGTGTGCGCGGAACGGGGGGCCGGGCGTGAGTCTCGATCCCGGGCTGCGCGTCGGCACGGGGTTCGACGTTCACCCCTTTGCGCGCGACCGGGCCCTCGTCATCGGCGGCGTCACCGTTCCGCACGAGCGCGGCCTGGCCGGGCACTCGGACGCCGACGTGCTCTCGCATGCGATTTGCGACGCGCTGCTCGGCGCCGCCGCCTTGGGGGACATCGGCCGCCACTTCCCCGACCGCGACCCGGCGTTCCGCGGGATTTCGAGCCTCGAGCTGCTGCGTCGAACCGTCGCCCTCCTCGCTGGTGCGGGCTGGTCCCCGCTGCAGGTCGACACCACCATCCTCGCCGAAGCCCCGCGCGATCTCACCGCACGAACCGGCCATGCGCGGAGCGATCGCCGCCGCCCTCGGCATCCCCGAGGGCAACGTCGGGATCAAGGCGACCACCACGGAAGGCCTCGGTTTCGTCGGGCGGCGCGAGGGTATCGCCGCCCAGGCGGTCTGCCTCATCGTCAGGACCGGCGGGCCGCCGTGAAGCTCGCGACTGCGGCGGAGTTGGCGGCGGTCGACCGCTGCGCAAGCGAGCAGCACGGGATTGCCGTGGCGGTGCTGATGGATCGCGCCGGCCGCTGCACCGCCGAAGCCGCGGAGTTGCTTCTCGGCCCGGCGTGCGATCGCCGGGTGGCGATCTTCTGTGGTCGCGGCAACAACGGCGGCGACGGTTTCGTCGCGGCGCGCGCACTGCGGGCGCGCGGCGCCAACGTGCGGCTCATTCTCGTCGGCGCCCCCGAAGACCTCCGTCCCGACGCTCGCCGCGCCTGGGACGCGGCCGGCGAGGCAGGAGTCGAGCTCACCGTGTGCGCCGATACCGGAGCCCTCGCCGCCGCCGGGGCGTGGGCGCGCGATGCCGACCTGGTCGTGGATGCCCTGCTCGGCACCGGCTTCACACCGCCCGCCCGCGGCCTGGCTGCCGCTGCCATCAGCCTCGTCAACGCCCTCGGCCGGCCCGTGCTGGCGGTGGACATCCCCTCCGGTCTGGCCGCGGACCACGGCCGCGTGATCGGCGAGGCGGTGCGTGCGACGGCGACGGTGACCTTCGGCTATCCGAAACCGGGACTGATCGTTCATCCCGCGGCGCGCCACGTCGGGCGCCTCTGGCTCGCGGACATCGGATTTCCGCCGGGAACCGACAGCCTCGTCGCAGGCGCATTGAACCTGGTGACCGCGAAGGACCTGGCGTCGCACGTCGCACCCCGCGATCCCGAGAGCCACAAGGGCACCTTCGGCCACGTGCTGCTGGTCGCCGGTTCGCGCGGCATGGTCGGCGCCGCCGCCCTCGCCGCACGCGGCGCCCTGCGCGCCGGCGCCGGGCTGGTCACGATTGCCCTGCCGGCGTCGGTCGCCCCGCCGCTGTTTCCGGGTCTGCCGGAGGCGATGCTCCTGCCGCTCCCGGATGACCAACCTCCGGCAGGTGGACGCGACGCGGCCGCCACGATCATCGAGCAGTTCTCCCGTGTCAGCGCCCTGGCGGTGGGGCCCGGGCTCTCGCGGGGCGACCGGCCGGCCCGCCTCGTGCGGGAGCTGTGCGCCGGCGCTGATCTGCCCCTGCTCCTTGACGCCGACGCCCTGCACGCGCTCGCCGCTGCCGGACCGCAGGCAATTTCCCGGCGCCGGACCCCGGCCGTCCTCACCCCGCACCCCGGGGAACTCTCCCGTCTGATCGGGATGAGCGCGGCGGAGGTGCAGGCCGACCGGATCGGCGCGGCGCGCGCCTGCGCCGCGCGCTTCAACGCGATCGTCGTCCTCAAGGGATCCCGCACGGTGGTCGCCGACCCGGGCGGGCCGCTCTGGATCAACCCGACGGGCAACCCCGCCATGGCCAGCGCCGGCATGGGCGACGTGCTCAGCGGCGTGATCTCGGCTCATCTGGCGCGCGGCATGGAGCCGCTGGCGGCCGCCCTGCTCGGGGTGTACCTGCACGGCCTCGCGGGGGATCTCGCCGTCGCGGACCGCGGACCGTGGGGCATCCTCGCCGCGGAGGTCGCGGATCGCATCCCGGCCGCCGTCAACTCGCTCAGGAACCGTGATGACCCCCCGGGTTCAAAGCTTACGCTCCTCGTCCCCTGAGCAAACAGCGTCGATCGCGCGACGGCTCGTGCCGACGCTGGCGCCGGGAACGGTGCTGGCGCTGGTCGGGCCCCTCGGCGCCGGCAAGACGGCTTTCGTGAAAGGACTCGCGGCCGGCCTCGGGATCTCGCCGCGCCAGACGGTCAGCCCCACCTACACCCTCATCCACGAGCACGCCGGGCCGGTGCCGCTCTTCCACGCCGACCTCTACCGGCTCGCCGGCCCGTCGGAAGTCGCCGATCTCGGGCTGGAGGACTACTGCGGGGCGCGGGGGCATTCTCGCGGTGGAGTGGGCCGAGCGCGCCGCCGGCCTGCTGCCCGCGGACACGGTGACGGTCCGGTTCGAAATCCTCGGGGCCCGGGAACGCCGGATCACCATCGAGCGACGGTAGCCCGCGGCATTCACGCGGGTCTCTTGTCGAAGCCCAGCAGAGGGCCGTCGCTCCGGCAATGCAGGTGCTGCGCCCTCAAATCCCGCCCGCGCTCGCTGCTCGCGGGCAGCACGTTCCCGGGGACACGATCAATCCCGGTGGCAGCCGGTGCAGAAATTCGCATCCTCGAGGTACTCGCGCAGACGGAAGCCGGTGGCCTCGCGCAGGTGGGGGTTGTGGCAGGTGGCGCAGATCACCCGGCCGTTGAAAAGGGGCAGCGCCGCCGGAATGTGGCCCTCCTCGATCTCGCGTCCGATCAAGCCCTCGTGGTGCACCGTTCCGTCCGCGGCGTTCTGATCGTGGCAGCGCAGGCAGAGCAGGTCCGGGTCGGCGATGAAGGTCACCGTCTTGATCGAATCCGTGCCCGGCCGGGGCCGCGCCGCGTGGCACATCTCGCACGACTGTGCCCTCGTTGATCTCCTGGTGCAACCTGCTGTTTTCCAGATCGACCATGCTGTGACAGTTCCGGCAGACCTCGCGCGGCGAGGCGTACGGCCCCCCGTGGAGCATCCAGAGCCGCTGCGGCTGATCCTCGTGGCCCTGATCGTGGCAGGTCAGGCAGGTCAGCGCGCCATCGGTCAACGGCCACCCCTTCGGCACGGTTATCGCGGGCGGGACCTTGCGCAAGGGGTGGATGTTGGCCGGGATTTTGCCGCTGGCGTGGCAGCGGTCGCACAAGGCGTTCACATTGTCGTCCCGCAGAGCGTAATCGTCGGTGTTGGCGTGGCACAAAAAGCAGAGACCGCGGCGAAAATGCGGACGGACGACGACGCTGTCGGCGACGGCGGAGCGATAACCCTCGGAGAGCAGCCCCGGCGCATCGGCGGCGACCGCGTGCTGGTCGTGGCAGAGCGCGCACTCCCGGCGCTTGCCGAAGGGGTTGAGTTTCGCGAAATGTTGATCTTTCACGCCTCCGTGACAGATCGCGCAGCGGTCCTTGAATGTGGAGGTCGCCGCGCCCCCCCCCGCCCGCGGCTGCCCGCCGTGGCAGAAGGCACACGAACTCCCGCCGCCGCCGTGAGGCGAGCGGGACGCCAGATTCTCGCCGTGGCACTCCTCGCAGAAAACGGCGATCGAGCTGAAATAGCGCGGGTCGGGCGAGCCCGGGAAGCCGCGCAGCAGAGCGTGCCGAGTGTCGGCCGCATGGATGAAGTGGCAGCTCGTGCAGACGATCTTCCCGGCAAAAGCCGCATTGGTGCCCGCGGCAAGATACGTCGAGGCCCGCGCCCCGGAGGGTCCCGAACCGGCGCCGACCAGCACCGGGTGCGGATGCTTCCCGGCGGGGTGACAGGAACCGCACAACCCGGGATCGTCAGCGCTCGTGGTGAAGGTGACGCTGTAACGCGTGTCAATACCGAAGCGGGGCACTGTCGGGTGACAGGCGGAACAGGAACCGAGGTTGTGTGGGTTGTCGGCCCCCGCCGCCGGCGCGGGCAACGCAAGCCGAGCGGCAGTCAGCATGAGCAGCACCGTCACCGCACGCATCGTCGGCACCCTTTTGAAAACCAACTGCCCCTGCTCCGAAAAGTACCCAGGTTACCTGTGTCAGACGACATCCTGATAAAATTACAATTGTATGCCTTTACCAAGGTCCGCCTGCACTGTCAAGAAATTCCTGACGGGAATACCTGCTGCAGGCAGCCGGCCATTTGCAGAAACTCCGTCAGAGAGTACCATGGCTCCGCCACAAGAAACGGGAGGACAGGTGCAATGCTGCGTTACAAGATGCTCGCCGATGGAAACGGGGACCAGGGGTGCGAGACCAACGCAATGGGACAGGACGTGTTGCGCCACCCGATGCTCAACAAGGGGACGGCGTTTCCGCCGGAGGAGCGAGCGGCCTTCGGCATCGACGGCCTGCTGCCGCCGGCCGTGTCGACCCTTGAGCTGCAGCTCGAGCGCTGCCGCGAGGCCTACGACGCCAAGGCCACGGATCTGGAGCGCTATATCTACCTGCGCTCGCTTCAGGATCGCAACGAGGTCCTGTTCTACTCACTCCTCGGGCGCCACCTCGAGGAGATGATGCGCATCGTCTACACCCCGACCGTCGGCGAGGCCTGCCAGAAGTTCAGCCACATCTACCGCTTCCCGCGCGGTGTGTTTCTCTCGCCCGAAAACATCGGCCGCGTGGACGAGATCTTCGCGGGTCTGCCCTGCCGCGACATCGAGGTGATCGTCGCAACCGACTCCGCCGGCATTCTCGGCATCGGCGACCAGGGCGCGGGCGGCATGGGCATCCCCATCGGCAAGCTCTCGCTCTACACCGCGGGAGCCGGCATCAATCCCGCGCACTGCCTGCCCGTGACCCTCGATGTCGGCACCGACAACCAGGCCCTGCATCGAGGACCCGCTCTACCTCGGCCTGCGTCGATCCGCGGCTGCGCGGAGAGGAGTATCTCGACCTGGTCGACCGCTTCGTGCAGGCCGTGCAGCGCCATTTCCCCGAGGTGCTGCTGCAGTGGGAGGACTTTTCCAAGGACAATGCCTACACCCTGCTCGACAAGTACCGCGGCGCGCTGCTCTCCTTCAACGACGACATCCAGGGGACGGGCGCCGTCGTGCTCTCCGGGATCGCCTGCGCCGTGCGCGCCGTCGGGCGGGCGGCTGCGCGACCAGGTCTACGTCCTCTACGGCAGCGGCGCGGCCGGCATCGGCGTGGCGATGCAGATCCGCACCGGCCTCGTCGCCGAGGGGCTGACCCCGGCCGAGGCCGCGGCCCGCATTCACGTGCTCGACAGCCGCGGGCTGCTCGTCGAGGGCCGCGCCCGCATCGAGGACTACAAGCGGCCCTTCACGCACCCGCGCTCGGTCGTGCCGTGGGCAGCGGTCGGCGACCGGGCTCCCGGCCTGCTCGAGGTCGTTCGAAAAAACCGGCGCCACGGTACTCCTCGGCTGCTCGGGCCAGCCGGGGAGTTTCGACGAGACGATCGTGCGCGCCATGGCCGCCAACTGTCCCCGCCCGCTGATCTTCCCGCTCTCGAACCCGACGACGCTCGCCGAGGCGCTGCCCGAGGACGTCTACCGCTGGAGCGAGGGGCGCGCCGTCGTCGCGACCGGCAGCCCCTTCCCCGACGTGCACCTCGGCGGCAAGACGTTCACCATCGGCCAGGGCAACAACGCCTTCATCTTCCCCGGCGTCGGGCTCGGCGCAATCGCGGTCCGCGCCCGCTCGGTCAGCGACGAGATGTTCACGGCCGCCGCGGTCCGCCTCGCGGAGCTCGTTCCCGAGGAGCGCATCGCCCGCAACTGCGTCTATCCGGCGATCGGCGCGCTGCGCGAGATATCACGGGAAATCGCGCTGGTCGTCGCCCGGACCGCGGTCGCGCAGGGGCTCGCGCGCGACGAAAGCGCGGCGCGCGACATCCCGGCTGCGATCGAGCGCAAGGTCTGGCAACCGCGGTACTCCCGGCTGGTGCGGGGAGCAGGTTGCTGAACATGCCCGGTCGCCGTGCTCTTTCCGCGCGCGAGGTTGTGTCCTGCGCTCGCCGCCGGCTATAATCCGAGTCATGAATCGATCCGTTGCTCCAGACTCCGGGCCAGGCTCCCGTGCGGCGGTATCCGCGCATGGCCGCGGAATACGTCGTCGCCTATCCGACGACAACTGCCGGGACGGCGACGAGGCCGCGGCGCAATTCTCGCGCACGCGGACCCTGGGCCTCGGTGGTCTGATGTTCGAGTCCGAAACAGCCCCTCGACCACGACGAGACACTGCGGCTGGAAATCGTGTTCGGGGAGAAGACGATCAAGGCCGCGGGGGTCGTGGTCTACGTCGATCGCCAGGATGACGGCCCCTGGCGGACCGGGGTGCAGTTCACCGAAATTTCCGAAGACGACCGGGACGCTCTCCTCGGCGCCTATCTCCAGCAGGAATATCGGATCGATCCCGCGTAGCCGGCCGCCGAAAAAGCTTTTTCAGCGTCAGTATTCGCCGCGAATCAACCGGCGGATGTTGGCGTCGGCCTCCGCGGTTGCCGGGTTCCAGCCGCAGCACCTGCTCCCACGCTTCGCGCGCCTGATCGTACCGGCGTTGTCGCGCGCAGGACTCGCCGATGTGCAGCCAGCCGGAGGTGTCGTTCGGCGCCAGTTCGACGATCTTGCGGAAATACTGCTCCGCCTTCGCGGGGTCATCGCGATTGAGGTGGTAAGTACCGAAGTACCGATATTTCTCCAGCAGCGCGAGCGTCGGGTCCTCGACGGGCGGCGTTTCGCGGGGCGGCTACGGGTGCCGCGGCAGCGGCGGGGCGCGGCGGCGCGGCGGCCGGCGGTAACCTCGGCGCCGGGGGCGCCGCGATGCCGAGCGCCGCCTTGACCCGCTCCTCGAGCGCCGGTTCGTCTTCCGTCCGAAAACCCTCGAGGTGAAAGAAGACCCGCCCGGCGCCGTCGAGCAGGAAGACCTGGGGCGTGCTCTCGACCCGGAACTGGCGGGCCAGGCGCCCGCCGGGATCGGGCACGATGGTGTACCGCTGCGCGTTGCCGATGGCGCGAAGTTTTTCGACGCGCTCGCGAACTTGCTCCGCCGAACTGCCCTCCCCCTCGACGGCAACGACCTCAAGACCCTGCTGGCGATAGCTGCTTTGCATCCGATCGAGTGCCTGCATCGCGCGCGTCGAGGTCGCCCGACGCCAGTCCCAGAAAAAGACCACCACCCGGCTGCGGGCGACCAGATCGCCGAGAGATACGGACTGCCCCTGCAGGTCCGTGCGCCTTGAAGAAGACGACGATGTCGCCGGAGTCAGCCGCGCGGATCGTGGCGGGGAGCGTGGCTGACACCAACAGCAGCGTCAGGACCAGGCGGCGGACCGGAGTTCTCATGTCGCTCTCTTCTCCGCGTGGAGTGGCGGATGTGAGTCTATCGGCGGCCGGGGAGACCTGTCAACACCGGGATCGCCGCCGCGCCCGGGCGCGGGCCGTTCCCCGTGCCGCCCGATGTACCAGTCCACCTGCCGGAATATCCCCCGCAGCGCCCTGACCTCGCGGGCGTCGGGCCCGGCGCGACCGAGAAGACGGCGGAAGACCCGCATCATGTGCGCCGGATTTGCCGGGTCCAGGTACCCGATATCGAGCAGGACCCGCTCCATCTGCGCGTACAGTCCCTCGAGTTCAGCGGTCGGGGCGCGCCGCGCCGGCGAGCCCGGGCCACCCGATCCGGAGGCCTCGTCGGCGAGGAAGATCTCGTAGGCGACCGCCAGCACCGACTGCGCGAGGTTGAGCGACCCGAACCCCGCGCTCGAGGGGATCGTCACGAGCCGCTGGCAGTACTGAAGCTCTTCGTTGCGTCAGCCCGCTGTCCTCGCGACCGAAGAGAATCGCGACGTCGTTCGCGGCGGCAACGGCCGGCAGTTCGGCGGCGAGTTGCCGGGGCGCGACCCGCCCGCGCCGCCCCGCGCCCGGCCGGCGCGTCGTGCCGGCGACAAAGCCGAAGCCGCCGAGCGCCTGAGCGAGGTCGTCGAAAACCAGCGCGGATTCGAGGATCGGCCGGGCCGCAAGCGCCATCCTGAAGGCGTCCGGGACACGGTGGTCCGGCGGGCGGACGAGAACGAGCCTCGAGAGGCCCATGTTGGCCATCGCCCGGGCGGCGGCGCCGATATTTCCCGGTTCCCGAGGCTCGACGAGAACAATAGCGATTTTTTCGAGCATCCGCCTACCCCTTGATCACCCCGAGCGGCCTGAGCCTCGCGACCCGGCGCGCCAGCCCGGCGCCCTCGAGGACGTCGACCACCGCATCCACGTCCTTGTAGGCCTCGGGCATCTCCTCGCCGAGCGTGCCGTTATCGCCCGCGGCGACGACAACGCCGTGGCGATCTTCCAGTTCGCGGCCGATCGAGCGCCCGCGCGCCGCTTTCTTGGCCGCGCTGCGCGAGAGCCGGCGGCCGGCGCCGTGGGAACTGCTCCCGAACGTCAGATCCATCGCCTGCCGCTGGCCGACCAGGAGCCAGGAGCCGGTCCCCATGCTCCCGGGGACGATGACCGGCTGGCCGACGGCGCGGTATTCTTCCGGGAGCTCGGGGTGACCGGCGGGAAAGGCGCGCGTCGCGCCCTTGCGGTGGACGGCCAGCTCCAGCTCCCGCCCCCCCACGCGGTGGCGCTCGAACTTCACGATGTTGTGCGCCACGTCGTAGACGAGAGAGAGTCCGAGAGCGGCGGGTGAGAGCCGCAGGTGCGCGGCGATCGTTTCGCCGGCCAGGGCCATCAGGCACTGCCGGTTCGCCCAGGCATAGTTGGCGGCGCAGCGCATCGCCGCGAGGTAACGCCCACCCTCCGGGGAGCGAACCGGAACGCAGGCGAGATGGGCGTCAGGCATGGCGATACCGTATTTCTTCGCGGCCGCGGCCGCGATCGCGAGGTGGTCGGTGCACACCTGGTGCCCGAGTCCGCGCGACCCGGAGTGGATCATCACGGTGACCTGGTCGCGCTCGACGCCGAAGGCGCGCGCCGCCGCGTCATCGAAAATCCGCTCGATGTACTGCAGCTCCACGAAGTGGTTGCCGCTGCCGAGGGTACCCTGCTGTTCGCGGCCGCGCTCGCGCGCCTTCGGGCTCAACGCGTCCGGGTCTGCGTCCGGCAGACAGCCGCCGGATTCGGTGCGCGCGAGATCCGCGCGCGTGCCGAAGCCGCGCGAGACGGCCCACCGGGCCCCCTGGGTCAGAACCTGCTCCTCGTCGGCTGGCCGCAGACGCACCCCTCCGCGAGCACCGACCCCGGCCGGCACCCGCGACAGCAGTGCGGCGACCAGTCCGCGCAGACACCCGGACCCCGCGACCTGCTCGCGGTGCAGCCGCGTGCGGGCCAGCCGGACGCCGCAGTTGATGTCGAAGCCCACGCCGCCGGGAGTCACGACGCCGTCCTCGACGCGCGTGGCGACCACGCCGCCGATCGGCAGCCCGTAGCCGCAGTGGGCGTCCGGCAGCGCGAGCGCGGCGCCGACGATACCCGGCAGGCACGCCGCGTTGGCGAGCTGTTCGAGGGATCCATCGCCGCGAATCGCGGCGATGAGCCGATCGTCGGCGTAGACGACCCCCGGGACGCGCATCCCGCGCTGCGCGTCGCGGGGGATCTCCCACGAGTAGGCCGTCAGTCGATTGAGGTGCATCGCCGTCAGACCGGCCGTCAGTCGTACACGAAGCGGGCGCGGACGCGCATCGATTCGCCGGCGATCGATGCCGGCAGCGGCGTAAACGGGACGGCGCTCGCGACGGCGTCGAGCGCGGCCTGGTCGAGCGCCGGGACGCCGGAGGTCTGGTACACTCCCGACGCGGCGAGCCGGCCGCTGCGGGTGAGGGTGAACTCGACGATCAGGTCGCCCCGCGCCGCCAGGCCCTCCGGCAGAACCGGAGCGCTCCAGCGGTCCCAGATGCGTTGCTTGACCCCGCTGAGATAGGGACGATAGCGCGGATCCGCGGTATCGAGGGCGACGGTCGCCTCGCCGGACCCGGCCGCCGGCAGCTCGTGCGCAGGTTCACCGACCTCGACGCGCAGGCTCCGCCCGGCCGGCTCGGGGAGATCGGCTGAACGCTGCACGGGGACCACCCGCTCCGCTCCCGGGTCTGCCGACCGTCCCGCGACCGACCCGGTCCCGGCGAGAACGACAAGAAGCGCGGTGTGGCCGACGAGGGAAAGAACCAGGGGCGCCCCGAGCGCCGTTTTCGCGCCCAACGCACCCCTTCCCCGACCCCGCCTACTTGCGGAGCCGGATCCCCTTGCCTTCCCAGAACAGGATGACCGGGGCCGCGATGAAGATCGTCGAGTAGCTGCCCACGACCACGCCGAAGAGCAGGATCAGCGAGAAGTCGCTGATGATCTCCCCGCCGAAGAGAAAGAGAATCAGCAGCACGAAGAAGACCGTCAGCGACGTCAGGATGCTGCGGCTGAGCGTCTGGTTGACCGCGAGGTCGATGATCTCGCGGAACGGGCGCTGACCCTCGCGTTTGAGCAGTTCGCGGATCCGGTCGAAGACGACGATGGTGTCGTTGATCGAGAAGCCGACGATCGTCAGGACCGCGGCGAGCACCGTCAGGCTGAAGGTGCGCCCGAGCAGCGTGAACAACCCGACAGAGATGATGACGTCGTGCACCAGGGCGAGGATGCCGCCGACCGCGAACTTGAACTCGAAGCGCCAGGTGACGTAGGCGAGCATCAGCGCCCAGGAGGCGATCAGCGACCAGATGGCCTTGCTGCGCAGATCGGCGCCGACCTTCGGGCCGACCATCTCGAGGCGCTGCACGTCGTACTGACCGCTCCAGCGGTTGTCGAGACCGCCGCGGATGGCCGTCTCGACGCCCTCGACGCTCGTCGAGCTCTGTTCGGTGGAGATCAGCACCTCGCTCGGGCTGCCGAAGTGCTTGATCTCGGCGCCGCCGAAGCCCGCCGGGCCGAGCGTCGCGCGCACGGCGGCGATGTCGACCGGGGCCTGGAACTTGATCTCGACGATCGTGCCGCCGACGAAGTCGATGCCGAAGTTGAGCCCGCCGCGCACCACGACCGTGCCGATCGAGAGCAGGATCAGCGCCAGTGAAACAATCAGACGCCGGCTTCATGAGCCGGGTGAACGGGTAGTTCGTGTCGTGCCGGATGATCTGGAACATGCTCGGTCTCCCTCCCCGCCTGCGCTAGATGCTGAGTTTCGCGACGGGGCGCGTCATGAGGACATAGTCGAAGATCCACCGCGTGACGACGACCGCGGTGAACATGCTCACCACCAGGCCGATGCGTCAGCGTGACGGCGAAGCCCTTGACCGGCCCGCTGCCGAAGACCAGCAGCACGACGGCGGTGAGCACCGTGGTGACGTTGGAGTCGAGGATCGTCACGAACGCGCGGTTGTAGCCGTTGTCGACGGCGGCCTTGATCGCGCGCCCGCCGCGCAGCTCCTCGCGGATGCGCTCGAAGATCAGCACGTTGGCGTCCACCGCCATGCCGAGCGTCAGCACGATGCCGGCGATGCCCGGCAGCGTCAGCGAGGCGCCGAAGGCGGCCATGATCGCCGAGCAGCAGGAAGAGGTTGACGCACGAGCGCGAAGTTGGCGACCATCCCCGAGCGCGCGTAATAGATCCCCATGAAGACCATCACGGCGAGGGTCGCGGCCAGCGTCGCGACGATGCCCTTTCGCACGAGTCCGCGCCCGAGCGACGGGCCGACCGTGCGCTCCTCGAGAATCTCGACCGGCGCCGGCAGGCTGCCGGCGCGCAGCACGATCGCCAGGTCGGTGGCCTCCTCGACCGTGAAGCGCCCGCTGATCTGGGCGCGCCCGCCGGTGATCTTCTCCTGGATGACCGGCGCCGAGTAGACGTTGTCGTCGAGGACGATCGCCAGGCGCTTGCCGACGTTCTCCTCGGTGACCAGCGCGAAGGTGCGCCCGCCGCGGTTGTTGAAGTTCATCGAGACGGCCGGGCCCTTGCCGGAGGACCCGGAAAGATCGACCTGGGCGTCGTTGAGGTCGCCGCCGGTGAGGATCACCCGCTTCTGGACCAGGTACGGCGTGCGGTTCGTGCGGCCGGTCGCCGGGTCGGTCTCCTGCTGGTAGAGCACCTCGCTGCCCGGGGGCACGCTCCCCTGGAGCGCCTCCTCGAGGCTGTTGGTCTCGTCGATGAGCTTGAACTCCAGGAGCGCCGTCTTGCCGATGAGCTGGCGGGCGCGGGCCTGGTCGCTCGACCCCGGGGAGTTCGACGAGGATGCGGTTGGTCCCCTGCTTGACGACCGTGGTCTCGGCGACGCCGAACTGGTCGATGCGGTTGCGGATGGTCTCGAGCCCCTGGTCGACCGCGTAGGTGCGGATCCGGTCGGCCTCGGCGGCGCGCATCTGCAGGCGGATCTCGCCGGCGTCGTCCTTCTCGATCTGGAAGGTCGGGTACTCGGCGATCTCCTCGCGGACCTTGTCGAGCGGCGAGTCGGCGGACGGCACGAGGACAACCGTCGTCAGCCCTTCGCGCCGCACGGTCCCGACCGCGAGGCGCTTGCGCCGCAGCGTGTCGCGCAGTTCGTTGGCGATGCGCTCGGTGGCGTTCTCCACCGCCTTGTCCACCTGGACGCCGAGGACGAGGTGCACGCCGCCCTTCAGGTCGAGTCCGAGGCGCAGCTTCTGCACCGGCACCAGCTTGTTCCACCAGGACGGCATCTCCCCGGCCAGCGTCGGCACGAGGCAGATCGCCCCGGCCGCCAGCGCGGCCACGATGACCCAAAAACGAACTTTCAACGCCTTCGGCATCTTCAGGCCCCGATCTCTTCGGTCACCTTGTCGGCCACCGACCAGCGGCCGATCTTGATTTGCACCTTGTCGGCGACCTGAAGCACGATGAACTTCTCGTCGAGCTGGGCGATGGTGCCGTAGATGCCGGCCTGGGTCACGACCTTGTCGCCCTTCTGCAGATTGCGGAGCATCTCCTGCCTGCTGCTTCTGCTTCTTCTGCTGCGGGCGCATGATCAGCATGTAGATGATCCCGAAGATGATGATCATCATCCCGAACGGCCCGAGGAGGAACCCCAGGATTCCGGTCGGAGGCTGCGGTGCGCCCGCCCCCTGGGCGTAGGCCGTCGCGATGCTCAGAAACGATGTCGACATGGTCTCTCCTTTATAGCCCTTCCCGGCCCGTTCAATCCCTCTTCGCGGCCTGCGCGATCCGGAACCCGTCCCGGAACGCCTCCCAGCGCCCCGCGGCGATGGCCTCGCGCACGCCAGCCATGAGCCGCTGATAATACGACAGATTGTGGATCGTGTTCAACCGCAAACCGAATGTCTCGCGGCAGAGGGCCAGGTGGCGCAGATAGGCGCGGCTGTAGCTGCGGCAGGCCGCGCAGGGGCAACCCGGCTCGATCGGGCCCGGGTCGGCCGCGTGCGCGGCGTTGCGGATGTTGAGCGTCCCCGAGGCGGTGAAGAGCGAACCGTTGCGCGCGTTGCGGGTCGGCAGCACGCAGTCGAAGAAGTCGATGCCGCGATCGACCGCCTCGACGAGATCGGCGGGGGTGCCGACCCCCATCAGGTAGCGCGGCTTGTCCGCCGGCAGGTGCGGGGCGGTCGCACCGACGAGGTCGTACATCAGCGCCGGGGGCTCGCCGACCGAGAAACCACCAAGCGCGTATCCGGGGAAATCGATGGCGCAGAGCTCCGCCGCCGAGCGCAGCCGCAGCTCCGGGTAGGCGCCGCCCTGGACGATGCCGAACAGGGCGTTTCGCCCCTGCCAGGCCGTCCTTGCAGCGCGCGGCCCACGCGAGGGTGAGATCGAGCGATGCGGCGGCCTGCTCGAAGGTGGCCGGATACTGCAGGCACTCGTCGAGCACCATCATGATGTCCGAACCGAGATCCTCCTGGATCCGCACCGCCAGCTCCGGCGAGAGAAAGCGGCTCGAGCCGTCGAGGTGCGAGCGGAACGTGACGCCCTCCGGCGTGAGCGTGCGCAGCTCGCTGAGGCTGAAGACCTGGAAGCCCCCGCTGTCGGTGAGGATCGGGCCGTCCCAGTTCATGAAGCGATGGAGCCCGCCGAGATCGCGCACCAGCCGCTCGCCGGGGCGCAGGTGCAGGTGGTAGGTGTTGGCGAGGATGGCCTGCGCGCCGAGGTCGCGGACCTCGTCGGGGGAGACGGTTTTGACGGCGCCGTGCGTGCCGACCGGGAGAAATGCCGGGGTGTCGAAAGCGCCGTGGGCAGTGTGAACGCGCCCGCGGCGCGGGCCGGACGCGCCGCCGGAGAGCAGTTCGAAGCGAAAATCGGTCACGGCATCCTCCTCAACGGATCAGCATCGCGTCGCCGAAGCTGTAGAAACGGTAGCTCAGGCGGATCGCCTCGGCGTACGCCGCGAGCAGCCGCTCCCGGCCGGCGAAGGCGGCGGCCAGCACGAGCAGGCTCGATTTCGGCAGGTGGAAGTTGGTGATGAGCGCGTCGATCACCTGAAAGCGGTGACCGGGCCGGATGAACAGGCCCGCGGGCCCGCACTGCGGCAGAACGCCGCCGTGCCCGTCGGCGAATGTCTCGAGCGTCCGGGTGACCGTCGTCCCCACCGCGACGACGCGGGAGCCGCGCGCGCGGGCCGCGGCGATTGCGGCGACCGTCTCCGGGGGGATTTCGGCATGCTCCGCCTCGAGAAGGTGCTCCGCGAGGTCGTCGTGGCGAATGGGGCGGAACGTCCCCGGTCCGACATCGAGCGTCACGAAAGCCGTCTCCACCCCGGCGCGCGCGAGTCGCTCGAAAAGCCTGCCCGGTGAAATGCAGACCGGCGGTCGGCGCGGCGACGGAGGCGGGCCGCCGCGCGAACACCGTCTGGTAGCGGGAGCGATCACTCCGCCGTCGACGGCGGGCCTCCTCCTCCCGGCGCCGGATGTACGGAGGCAGCGGCGGATAGCCGGCCGCGGCCGTTGCCCGTTCGCCCCCCTCGGGATCGCTCGAAGTCGATCATGAACTCCCCGCTCGCGTCGACGCCGGCCACCGTCGCCCGCACCGTACCGCGGGCGAACTCCAGGACCGTCCCCGGCCGACCGGCACCCCGCACGAGTGCGCGCCAGCGACCTCCGCCCACGGGTGCGAGCAGCAGGGCCTCCACCCGGCCGCGCGTCCCCTGCTTGCGGCCGAACAGACGCGCCTGGCGCACGGCGGTGTCGTTCAAGACAAGAAGGTCTCCCGAGCGCAGAAGTACGGGCAAATCGGAAAATCGCGCGTGCTCCGTCGAGCCCGAGGCGCGATCGAGCGCCAGAAGCCTGGCAGCGTCGCGAACCCGGGCCGGCTCCTGCGCGATCCTCGCGGGCGGCAGGTCGAAATCGTAGTCTTGCAGTCGGCGGCTCATTGTTCTTCTCAAGGTTGAGGATTATAGTGAGCGCCGGCACGAAAGGGAACCAGGATCGAATCATGACACGGGAAACGACAGCTCCGCGGCAGCCGCAACATCCGGATCGTGCTTGCGTACGACGGAACACCGTACCTCGGCTGGCAGATTCAGCCGCAGGGGCCGACGCTCCAGTCGGTCCTCCAGGACAGCCTGAGGATCATCACCGGAGAACAGATCGTGGTCAAGGGCTCCGGCCGTACCGATGCCGGGGTACACGCCATCGGGCAAGTCGCAAATTTCCACACGTTGTCAACAATCGATCCTCATGGTTTTGTACAAGCTCTCAACAGCGTGCTCCCTCCAGACGGTCGCCGTGACCGGCGCCGATGAAGTCGATATCACGTTCGACTCACAATATTCAGCTGTGAACAAGCTCTACCGATACAGAGTTTTCAACAGGAGGAGCGATCTCCATTCGAGCATCACAGAGCGTGGCATATCAACACGGAACTCGATGTCGAATCTATGTCATCTCTGTCTCCTATCCTATTGGGCAAAAAAGATTTTTCATCATTTCGAGCATCAGGGTGTGTTGCAAGGATTCCCGTGCAGGACTTTAACAAGATGCGATATCATTCGCGAGGGTGACATCGTCTCATTCGAACTCGAAGCCGACGGCTTTCTCAGACACATGGTCCGCAACATCGTCGGCACACTGGTCGATGTTGGAAAGCACCGCTTTTCAACAGAGAATTTTGCCGCTATTCTCGAGGCCCGCGACCGGACGCGCGCCGGAAGAGCGGCACCGCCGCACGGCCTGTACCTCGTCCGGGTCGATTATCCCTGCTGACGACACGTTCCTGCTCTTAGCGAACCCCTTTCTCTTGACCTCACGTTCCCGTCTAGGCTGCTGGGTCCTGACGCTGCGGACCTACGGCGCGATCGTCCCCGTGGAGGGGAGGGTTCACCCCCTCCCGCGTGACGAGTAGGCGGTGCAGACGCACGACCGAAGAGGCGCCCGAGTCGCCTCGCGTACGCAAACCAGCCCTTCCTGTCACCGCAGATGTCACCGGATACAATTACCCTTGACAAACGAGCACAAAACCATAAGAATCCACACTTTAACGAGACCGGAGCATGTAGGGGCGTAGCTCAGGGGGAGAGCGCTTGCTTGACACGCAAGAGGTCGGCGGTTCAAGACCGCCCGTCCCTACCAGAGTGCCACCGGCTGCGAACGAGGGGAATGGAAGAGAGCGTGAACTTTCCGGCACGAAAACGGACCACCCTTCCCCGGTGCGGCACCATCTTCCCTCCGGCAGTGGCATTCTAACCGCCTTCGGCGTTCCTGGCAGACGACATGTCGACGATCACTGTCACTTTTTCCGACAGCACCACGGCTGAGTTTCCTTCGGGGACCGCGGCCGGCAAAGCACTCCAGAGCCGCAGCTCCGGCAGCCCCGGTATCCCGGGCAGTCTCGTGGCCGCACGGGTCGACGGGCGCCTCACCGATCTCACGACGCCGCTGACCGCCGACTGCCGCGTCGAGGGCGTGGGTTTCGACAGCCCCGAGGGGCGCGACGTCTTCCGCCACTCGAGCGCGCACATCCTGGCCGAGGCGGTGGCCGATCTCTTCCCGGGGACCAAGTTCGCGATCGGCCCCGCCATCGAGGAGGGCTTCTACTACGACTTCGACGTCGAGAAGCCGTTCACGCCCGAGGACCTCGAGCGCATCGAGAAGCGCATGGCCGAAATCATCAAGGCCAACACCCCGTTCGTGCGCAGCGAGATGGCCCGCGACGAGGCGTTGAGCGCCTTTCGCGACAAGGGCGAGATCTACAAGGTCGAGCTGATCGAGGCCATCCACGACCCGACCGTCTCGATCTACCGCCAGGGGGGGTTCACCGACCTCTGCCGCGGGCCGCACCTCACCTCGACGGCGAAGATCAAGGCCTTCAAGCTGCTCTCGGTCGCCGGGGCCTACTGGCGCGGGGACGAGAAGAACCGGATGCTCCAGCGCATCTACGGCACCAGCTTCCCCGACAAAGCCTCGCTCGAGGCGTACCTGCACCGGATCGAGGAGGCGAAGAAGCGCGACCACCGCAAGATCGGCAAGGAGCTCGACCTGTTCTCCTTCGCCGACGAGGTCGGCCCCGGCCTCGTGCTCTGGCACCCGAAGGGCGCGCTGCTGCGCTACCTCGTCGAGGAGTTCGAGCGGCGCGAGCACCTCGCCCGCGGCTACCAGATGGTCTTCGGGCCGCGGATCCTGCGCGAGGAGCTCTGGCGGCGCTCCGGCCACTACGACAACTACCGCGAGAACATGTACTTCACCGAGATCGACGAGCAGCGCTACGGCATCAAGCCGATGAACTGCCTCGCCCACATGATGATCTACAAGTCGCGCCGCCGCTCCTACCGCGACCTGCCGCTGCGCTACTTCGAGCTGGGCACCGTGAACCGGCACGAGAAGTCCGGCGTGCTCCACGGCCTGACCCGGGTCCGCGAGTTCACCCAGGACGACGCGCACATCATCTGCACGCCGGAGCAGCTCCAGGGCGAGATCGCCGGCGTGCTCGGCTTCATCAAGGACGTCATGGGGCTGTTCGGCTTCGCCTTCACGCTCGAACTGAGCACCCGCCCCGAGAAGTCCATCGGCAGCGACGCGGACTGGGAGCTGGCCACCGGCGCGCTGCGCGAGGCGCTGGACGCCGGCGGATTCGCCTACGACGTCAACGAGGGCGACGGGGCGTTCTACGGCCCGAAGATCGACATCAAGCTCCAGGACGCCATCGGCCGCTCCTGGCAGTGCGCCACCGTGCAGTGCGACTTCACGCTGCCCGAGCGCTTCGACCTGACGTACATCGCCGCGGACGGCCAGCCGAAGCGCCCGGTCATGATCCACCGCGTGGTCCTCGGCTCCATCGAGCGCTTCATCGCGGTGCTCATCGAGCACTTCGCCGGGGCCTTCCCCTTCTGGCTCGCCCCGGTCCAGGTCGCGGTCCTGACGATCACGAACGCCCAGGATCAGTACGGCCGGGAGGTCGCGGCCCGCCTGCGCGCCGCCGGCCACCGGGTCGAGGAAGACGTGCGCAACGAGAAGATCGGCTACAAGATCCGGGAGGCGCAGTTGCAGAAAGTGCCGTTCATGGCTATACTCGGCGCCCGTGAACAGGCCGAAGGCAGGGTCGCGGTGCGCCGGCGCGAGCAGGGCGACGTCGGCTCTCTGAGTCTCGATGAGTTTCTCGGGCTCCTCAATGAACAAGGGGGACAACGAACGGTGACGGTGGCATGAGCGTTATTGCAACGACCCAACAGCGGATAAACCGGGAGATTCGCGCCCGGGAAGTGCGGGTGATCGACAACGAGGGCAACCAGCTCGGTGTCCTGAGCCTCAATGACGCCATCCAGGCCGCGTGGGACCGCGATCTCGACCTGGTGGAGGTCGCCCCCACCGCCGTGCCTCCCGTCTGCCGCATTCTGGACTTCGGCAAGTTCAAGTACAGCCAGGCGAAGAAGACCCAGGAGTCGAAGAAGCACCAGCGGATCATCAAGATCAAGGAGATCAAGATGAGGCCGAAGATCGAGGTGCACGACTACGACTTCAAGAAGGGTCACGTGATGCGGTTCCTCTCGGAGGGGCACCGGGTCAAGGTGACCATCATGTTCCGGGGCCGCGAGATGGCCCACACCCACCTCGGGCGGAACATCCTCGATCGCCTGACGAACGACCTCGCCCCCTACGCCGCGCCTGAGAACCCGCCCCGGCTCGAGGGCCGGAACATGTATGTTTATCTCGTGGTCAAGCCGGGCGCGGTGTTCCCCGACTCGGTGAAACACATCGCCGTTCCAGAGGAGGACGCACACGATGCCGAAGATCAAGACTAACCGGGCCGCCGCCAAACGCTTCCGGACCACCAAGTCCGGGATCATCAAGCGCTCCAAGGCCTACATGAGCCACATCCTCGCGACGAAAACCCGCAAGCGCAAGCGCCGGCTGCGCCTGTCCGACACGGTGAACCCCGCCGACCACAAGAACATCCGGAAGCTGATCCCGTACAAATTCTAGGACGAAGGAGATACTGAGATGCCGAGGACTAAAGGCGGGCCGAAGACCCCGCAGCGCCGCAAAAGGATTCTCAAGGCCGCCAAGGGTTTCTGGGGTGGCAAGCACCGTCTGCTGCGGCCGGCGACCGAAGCCGTCGACAAGGCCCGCAAGTACGCCTACCGCGACCGCCGCGCCAAGAAGCGCGATTTTCGCGGTCTCTGGGTGGTGCGCATCAACGCCGCCGCCCGGACCAACGACATCTCCTACAGCCAGTTCATGGCCGGGCTGAAAAGGGCCGGGATCGAGATCAACCGCAAGGTGCTGGCCGATCTGGCTATTGTCGACCAGGCGGCGTTCTCGCGCCTCGTCGCGGTTGCGAAGGAGACCGGCGTCCCGGCGTGATTCCCCGCAGCCCGCGCGTCCCGGTCGGCGCGCGGGCTTTTTTCTGTGCTCCGCCATGGTGGAACCGGCGTCAGTTCGGCTGACAACGAGGTTCCCCTCCCTGGCGGGGAGAAGTGACGATCACACAAAACCCACCCTCTCCCATGGTCCGCGAAAAATGACGATCTCCTGCGACGCACCCTGGACCCCTGAACCGTTTGTGAGCAGCCTGCCGCCGGATGAGCTGCCAGATAGTGGTGAGACCGGAATCAGCGTATACACTTCAACTGAGCATCATCCATATTCTCGTCAACAAAAAACAACACATTGAATTCGTGTGCTAATCTGATTTGACGATCCCAATAACTTCATGTAGTGTATTCGCATGCAGGGCGCTGTTGATATTCTTGCGGAGCGCGCAGGAGAGGCTGCCGATCTGATCGTCAGCCTCCGGACCAGGGTCCAATCCCTCGAGCGGGAACTCCTGACGATTCGCGCCAGGGAGATCTCCCCCCCTTATCAACAGCACCCGTCTCCGTCGGACCCTGCTCTTGTCGAGGAACTCGAGCGGCTGCGCGCCGAGCGGGTCGTGGTCCGTGAGAACATTCGCGGACTCCTCCGGGAAATCGACCGGGTATCCTGGTGAGCGCGGAACATCTCACCGTCAGGATCTACGGGGAAAATTACCCGCTCAGGACCACGGAGCCGGCTGAACGACTCGAGGAACTCGCCAGGTATGTCGACGCCCGCATGCGGGATGTCGCAGCCTCGGGCAAGGTGGTCGTCACCAGTAAAATTGCCGTTCTCGCCGCCCTGCACATCGCCGACGAATTGTTCCGCCTGCGTGAGACCGCTCCACGCGCTCCCGGTCACGACGACCTGGAGCAGCAGTTGTCGGCCATCACCCAGACCCTCGAGCGCGCACTGGCGACTCCCCCCGGATGAGGGTAGAGCCCACGGCGGCCGGGCCCTTGCCTTTCGCCGCCGCGGACACTATACTAAATCGCGAATGTACCCCTGCGGTGTTTGTGATGGGCGGAAAGAAAGTCGAACCAACAGAAGTGGAACGGGGAGACAAAGATGAGAGCTTTGAGCATGCCGCTTCTTCGGAAGCGGAAGCCTTCGGCGCCCTGCTGTCTCCCCCCTTGGACCTTTTGGTTCGAGACCATTTTGTCCACACGGCATTTCCGCGGGGGTTTTTCACGCCGCTCTCGGGCGCAGTGGTCGCCCGTTGACATAGCACCATAAACGGAACAACGAAAGGAAAGGACGGCTAAGGATTCGGGCCCCGCGGTTTTTGCAGTTCGGGTGCGCGAGATAAGATTATGGCTGTTTGCCGTGCAATGACGACCCGGGGGTTCCGCACACCCGCACTCGAGCGGGTGGCGGCTGGTTCCGCGAAAGAGACTGAACGGGAGTTTTCAGCTGGGGCCCGGCGACTGCCGAGTCTCGCCGAACGCGCTGTTTAGGCACTTTTTCTGCGGGTCCGCAGGTTGATCAGCCGCGTCACCACCGGGTGATTGCGGCGGCAATGGCGCAGCGTGATTGCGCGCACTCCGGCGGCGATTTCCGTCTCCCGATATTACCTGACCGAACTCTTCATGGAGAGCACTCTTCACCGGCACCAGGCAAAATCGGAAGTTCGCCGCGCTCTGGCCGAGGCGCGCAGGAGTCTCACCGTTGCCGAGCGGCGGGAGCGCAGTCGGCGGGTTGCCGCCCTGTGCAGAGACATCGCCGGCTTCTCGTCGGCCGAGGTTGTCTGTTCCTACGTCGACTTCCGCGATGAGGTCGAAACCGTCGAACTCATCACCGATCTGCTGCATGAAGGTCGTCGGGTTGCCGTCCCGGTTCATCTGCACGGCGCGACGCCGCCGCTCGTCTTTGCCGAGATCCATTCGCTCGCGGAGATGGTGCGCAACGATTTCGGCATCTTGCAGCCGCCGCTCGCGGCGGACCGTCTGGTACCCACCGCGGCCATCCCCCTGTTTCTCGTGCCAGGACTGGCCTTCGACCCTGCCGGACACCGGCTCGGCTACGGCCTCGGATGTTACGACCGGGCCTTTGCCGACGCCGCCCCCGGCGCCCTCAAGGTCGGCCTCGCCTTCGAGCTGCAAATTCTCGAGAGCGTCCCGGCCGACCCCCACGACGTCCCCATGGACTTCGTGGTCACCGAAGACCGCGTGATCCCCGCCGCCGGCGCCGGGTCACCGACAAGGAGGTGCTGACGTGTCACCCGTTCAGATGCCCATCGTGTTGATCATCGCCCTGGCGGCGCTCGCCGGAGGTGTTCTCGCCGGCTGGCTCGCCCGGCGATCGATCGCCGAGAAAAAGCTCGGCGGCGCCGAAATGGAGGCCAGGCAGATCGTCGAGACCGCCACGGCGAAAGCCGCGACGATCATCAAGGAGGCCGCGCTCGAATCCAAGGATTACCTGTTGCGGGCCAAGGCCGACTTTGAGAAGGAGACGCGCGACAAGCGCCAGGAATTCTCGGCCACCGAGAAGCGCCTGGAGCAGAAGGATGAAAACGTCGAGCGCAAGGTCAGCCTCATCGAGCGCAAGGAGTCCGAGCTGAGCCAGCGCGACAGCCGCCTCTCCGAACGCGAGAAGTCCCTCGCGGAGAAGGAAAAGGACATCGGTCGCCTCACCGAGCAGGCGAAGCTCGCCCTGGAGAAGAATGCCGGGATGACCGCGGATCAGGCGCGCAAGCACATCATCGACAGCCTCCAGGACGAGGTCAAGGCCGAGTCGGCCCGCACGATCCGCAAGGCCGAGGAGGAGACGCGGCTGATCTCGGACAAGAAGGCCCGGGAGATCATCAGCACCGCGATCCAGCGCTACGCGAGCGACTACGTCGCCGAATCCACCGTCTCGGTGGTGCCGCTGCCGAGCGACGAGATGAAGGGCCGCATCATCGGCCGCGAAGGCCGCAACATCCGCACCCTCGAAGCGGCGACCGGCGTCGACCTGATCATCGACGACACGCCGGAGGCGGTCATCCTCTCGGCCTTCGACCCCGTGCGCCGACAGATCGCCAAGATCTCGCTCGAGCGCCTCATCGCCGACGGGCGCATCCACCCGGCGCGCATCGAGGAGGTCGTCGAGAAGGTCAAGAAGGAGACCGACCAGGCCATCCGCGAGGCCGGCGAGCAGGCGACCTTCGACCTCGGCGTGCACAACGCCCACCAGGAGATCGTGCGACTCATCGGGCGGCTGAAGTACCGCACCAGCTACGCCCAGAACATCCTCAAGCACTCGCGCGAGGTGGCCTACCTGTGCGGGATCATGGCCGCCGAACTCGGCCTCAACGTCAAGCTGGCGCGCCGCGCCGGCCTGCTCCACGACATCGGCAAGGCCATGGACCACGAGACCGAGGGGCCGCACGCGCTGATCGGCGCGGAAGTGGCGCGCCGCTACGAGGAGAGCGACGACGTGGTGAACGCGATCGCCGCGCACCACGCGGAGGAGGAGCCGCGCACGATGGAGGCGGTGCTCGTGCAGGCCGCCGACGCGCTCTCCGCGGCGCGTCCCGGGGCCCGGCGCGAGGTGCTCGAAGCCTATGTCAAGCGCATGGAGAAGCTCGAGGAGATCGCCGGCTCCTTTCGCGGGGTCGAGAAGGCCTACGCCATCCAGGCCGGGCGGGAGATCCGGGTCATGGTCCAGGAGAGCCAGGTCAACGACAGCGACACGGTCGTGCTGGCGCGGGACATCGCGCGCAAGATCGAGGAACAGCTGACCTACCCCGGCCAGATCCGGGTCACGGTCATCCGCGAAAAGCGCGCGGTCGACTACGCCAAGTGACGACACCAGCTAAGGCCGCATCTGCTGCGTTGCGCTCCTCCCGGCTCCCTGCGGCGGGCACGAGCCCGCCTCAGTCGCCGGATCGTCGCGCGCCTTGCACCTGCAGCCTTATCCGGCGTCGTCGATGACCGTATCTGACAAGAGCGTGGCATGAAGATTTTGTTGATCGGGGATGTCGTCGGGAAGCCGGGGCGCCAGGCGCTCGCGCTCTTTCTGCGCAAGGTTCAGGAGGCGCACGACATCGACCTGACCATCGCCAACGGCGAGAACGCCGCCGGCGGATTCGGCATCACGCCGGACACCGCCGAGGACCTGCTGCGCCTCGGCGTCGACGTGATCACCTCCGGGAACCACATCTGGGACAAGAAGGACGTCCTCGGCTTCATTCCCAAGGAGAGCCGCCTGCTGCGCCCCCTCAACTATCCTCCGGGCGCCCCCGGCTACGGTTCGATCGTGGTCACGGCGCGCGGCGGCGCGAAGGTTGCCGTGTTCAACGTCTCCGGCCGGGTGTTCATGAACAATTTCGACTGTCCATTCCGGACCACGCTGGCCGAGATCGAGGCTGTCGGCGACGCAGTCCGCGTGCGGGTCGTCGACATCCACGCCGAGGCGACCAGCGAAAAAGTCGCCTTCGGCCGGTTCCTCGACGGTCGGGTGAGCGCGGTCGTCGGCACCCACACCCACATCCAGACCGCCGATGAGCGCATCCTCCCCGGGGGCACCGCCTACATCACCGATCTGGGGATGACCGGGCCCTCCGAATCGGTCATCGGCGTGGAGCCCGAGATCGTCATCCGCAAGTTCCTCACCGGCATGCCCGAGCGCTTCGAAACGGCAAAGCACCACCCTCAGCTGCAGGGAGTCGTCGTCGAGATCGATCCGGTCAGCGGGCAGGCCTCGCACATCGAACGGGTCTCGCTCAGGGCCGAGCCCCCCGTCGCGTAGCAACCCGCGCCTCCTCCCGTCCGTTTCCCCTTGCGCGCGGGCGATCCCGAAGGTATCATTGTCAACAGATCGTGCGGATCACCGGATCACGGCGGATGAATGGGCTTTCCGAAGCCCATTTTTTATTTTTCGGGAGGGGGTCGGGCGATGGCGAAGCGACAGCAGGTCGAGGCCGTTGTCGAGAGCACGGCGGCGCCGACCCTGGCCGCCCTCGGCCTGGAGGTCCTCGAGGTCTCGTTGTCCGGACCGGCGCGCGAGCCGACCCTGCGCCTGACCATCGACCACCCCGGCGGCGGCGTCACCGTGGACGAGCTCCAGGCGGCGAGCACGGCAATCGAGACCGCGCTTGACGTGGCGGAGGTGCTCGCCGGCCGCTATCGCCTCGAGGTCTCCTCCCCCGGCATCGACCGGCCCTGGAAGCGTCTCGAGGATTTCAGGCGTCATGTCGGAGAGCGCGCGAACATCAAGACCTTCGCGCCCCTGGCGGACGGGAGTCGCCACTTCGCGGGGCGCGTCATCGCCGTCGAAGACGACGTCGTTCATTTCGCGCCCGACACCGGAACCCCGGTTGCCGTGGCGTTCTCGAACATTGCCAGCGCGCGGCCCGAGATCGACTGGGCGGCGCTGCTGCGCGGCGGCAAGCGCACCCCCGGCGGCGCGCAAGGAGAGCAACCATGAACCGAGAACTGTTGCACGTCATCGACCAGATCAGCTTCGAGCGCGGAATCGATCGCACCGAAGTCATCCAGGCGCTCGAAACCGCGCTGATCTCGGCCTCCCGCAAGCGACTCGGCGAACATGGACAGCTCCAGGCCCGGCTCAACGACACCACGGGTGACCTGGACATCCTGGTCATGAAAACCGTCGTCGAACGACCTACGGACATCCTCGCCGAAATCTCCCTCGCCGCGGCCCGCGCCATCGACCCGGCGGCCGTGCTCGGGGGGACCGTCGAAGCGCCCACCGACCTCGCCGATTTCGGCCGCGTCGCGGCGCAGACGGCCAAGCAGGTGATCATGCAGCGGGTGCGCGAGGCCGAGCGCGACCACATCCACCTCGACTTCAAGGGGCGCGAAGGTGAAATCCTCACCGGCGCCGTCCACCACAAGGAGAAGGGGGACCTCTACGTCGACCTCGGCAAGACCGAGGGGCTGCTGCCGAAGAAAGAGCAGATCCCGCGCGAGTCCTACCGCAGCGGCGACCAGTTGCGGGCGTACGTGCTCGAGGTGCGCCGCACCATCCGCGGCCCCCAGATCATCCTCAGCCGCACGGCGCCGGAGTTCCTCGTTCGCCTCTTCGAACTCGAGGTCCCCGAGATCCGCCAGGGTCTCGTCAAGGTGCTCGGCGCGGCCCGCGACCCGGGAGAGCGCGCCAAGATCGCGGTGCTCTCGACGGCCAAGGATGTCGACCCCGTCGGAGCCTGCGTCGGGATGAAGGGCTCCCGGGTGCAGTCGGTCGTCCGCGAACTGCGCGGCGAGAAGGTGGACATCGTCCCGTACGCCGAGGACGTGCGCACGTTTCTCGTGAACGCGCTCGCCCCGGCCGTCGTCGACCGCGTCGAGATCGATGCCGGGCGGCACACGCTGCTCGCCGTCGTCCCCGACGATCAGCTCTCCCTCGGCATCGGCAAGCGGGGTCAGAACGTGCGCCTGGCCGCGATACTGGTCGGCTGGGAGGTCGACATCAAGAGCCGGACGGAAGTCGACGGGCCGCCCCCGGAGGCGGCCGACGAGGCGGGTGCCGCACCCGATTCGGCGGAGGGGGACGCTGCGGTTGAGCCAGCGGGAGCGTGAACCCGGTCGAACCTGCCTCGGCTGCCGGCGCCAGCGCCCGCGAGCCGAGCTGATCCGGATCGTCCGTGGCCCGGACGGCGCGGGCTGCTTCGATCTCGAGGGGCGCCTGCCGGGACGCGGCGCCTGGGTCTGCCCGTCCCCGGCGTGCCTGGACGCCCTCGCCCCCGGAGCGCTCAGCCACGTGCTGCGGGCGTCGGTCAGATTGCCGCCCGCCGCCGAGCGGCGGCGGGAGCTCGCCGAGGCTTTCGGGCGCCGGCTGGCCAACCTGCTGACGATGGCCCGCAGAATGCGCGGGGTGAAGATGGGCCCGACGGGGGCGCGCGCGGCGCTCGCGGAGGGTCGGGCCAGGCTCGTGCTGGTCGCCGACGACGCGGCCCCGGACGCCCTGTCCTCGTGGACGGCGCGCGCCGGGGCGGTTCCGGTGCGCACCGCCCCGGACGCCGCGGCGCTCGGTGCCCTCTTCGGGAGGGGCCCCGTGGAGGTTGTGGCGATCACGGTCGCCGGACTTGCGGTGTCAATCCGGCTGGCAACAGATAGATGGCGGGCTTTTTCCGCCGTTTCGTGCGATAATGAAGGGTCAAACATTGATGGGGCATCGCGGGCGGCGCGGGTCAGCGCCGCTGCGGGAGGAGGCTGAGGAGCAATGAGCAAAGTGCGAGTCTATGAGCTGGCCAAACAGCTCGGCGTGGAGAACAAGGATCTGCTCAAGGTCATCGCTGGCCTCGGGATCGAGGTCAAGAACCACATGAGCGCGGTGGACGAGGCGGCGGCGGCGAAGGTCACCGCCGCGGTCAAGCCGCCCCGCCGCCCCGAAAAAGGGCGAGCGTGGCCAAAAAGGCCGGCCGCCGCGCCCAAGAAGGCGACCGCGAAGGCAAGGCAGGCGCCTCCCGTCGAGGCGGCGAAGCCCGCTGCGCCGGCGCACGCACCGAAGACCGCCAAGCCTTCGGGCAAGGCCGCCGGCGCCGGCCCCGCGGCCGCCGGCACCGCGCCAAAGCCGCCGGCCGCCCACCGGCCGCCCGCCCCCCCGGCCGCGGCGCCCGCCCCGGCCGCGGAAAGACCGCTTCCCCCGCCGCCGCCTCTGCCTCCGCCTGCCGCGGCAAGCCCGGAACCGGAGGTCGCCCCGCCCGCCGCCCCGACGCCGATCCTCATCAGCGAGGGGATTTCGGTGAAGGACCTTGCCGACAAAGTCGGCGTCAAGGTCAACGACATCATCAAGCGGATGATGTCGAAACAGCGGATGTACACCGTGAACCAGTTCCTCGACTTCGACAGCGCCAGCGACGTGGCGAAGGAATTCGGCGTCCTCGTGCAGAAGGTCTCCCTCGAGGAGGAAGGGCTCCCGGCGGACGTCGATGCCGGCGCCCTCGTGCACCGCTCCCCCGTGGTCACGATCATGGGGCACGTCGACCACGGCAAGACCTCTCTGCTCGATGCCATCCGCAGCACCAGCGTCACCGAGACGGAAAAGGGCGGCATCACCCAGCACATCGGCGCCTATCACGTCGTCCACCCGCGGGGGTCGATCGTCTTTCTCGACACCCCCGGCCACGAGGCCTTCACGGCGATGCGCGCCCGCGGCGCGCAGGTCACCGACATCGTGGTGCTCGTCGTGGCCGCCGACGACGGCGTCATGCCGCAGACCGTCGAGGCCCTCGACCACGCCAAGGCGGCCGGCGTGCCGATCATCGTGGCGGTCAACAAGATCGACAAGCCGGGCGCCAACCCGCAGCAGGTGCTGACCCAGCTGGCGGAACGCGGGCTGATCCCCGAAGCCTGGGGCGGCCAGACGATCTACGTCGAGGTCTCGGCGAAAAAGGGCATCGGCCTCGAGGACCTGCTGGAGATGATCCTGCTGCAGGCCGAGGTGCTCGAGCTCAAGGCGAACCCGAACAAACCCTGCCGTGGCACCATCATCGAGTCCAAACTCGACCGCGGTCGCGGCCCGGTGGCGACGGTGCTCGTGCAGGACGGGACGCTGCGCGTCGGCGACTTTTTCGTGACCGGCGTGCAGTCGGGCAAGGTGCGGGCGATCTACAACGAAGCCGGCGAGAGCATGCGCGAAGCACCGCCCTCGACGCCGGTCGAGGTCCTCGGCCTCTCCGGGGTCCCCGGTCCGGGAGAATCGTTCCAGGTCGTCTCCGACGAGCGCAAGGGACGGCAGATCATCGCGATGCGCGAGCAGAAGAACCGGGGCGAGGCCGTCAGCCGCCCGCGCCTGAACCTGCAGGACTTCTTTTCGCGCGTCAAGGACGGCGAGTCCAAGGAGCTGCTGATCGTCCTCAAGGGCGACGTGCAGGGTTCGGTCGAGGCGCTCTCGGAGGCGCTCGTCAAGCTCTCGGGGGCCCAGGTCAAGGTTCGCGTGATCCACAAGGGAGTCGGCACGATCAACGAGGGGGACATCCTGCTGGCCGCGGCCTCGAACGCCGTGGTCATCGGCTTCAACGTCCGCCCCGAGCCGAAGGTCGCCGCCATCGCCGCCCACGAACAGGTGGACATGCGCTTTTACGGGATCATCTACCAGGTCACCGAGGACATCAAGAAGGCCATGACCGGCCTGCTGGCGCCGACCTACAAGGAGGAGATCCAGGGCCGGGCCGAAGTGCGCGAACTCTTCCAGGTGCCGAAAGTCGGCACGGTCGCCGGCTGCGGCGTGCTCGAGGGCAAGATCACCCGCAGTTCCGAGGTGCGTGTCATCCGCGACGGCATCGTGATCTACACCGGCAAGCTGCGCTCGCTGCGCCGCTTCAAGGACGATGCGCGGGAGGTCGCCGCCGGCTACGAGTGCGGCATCGGGGTTGAGAACTACAACGACCTGAAACAGGGCGACATCCTCGAGGCCTTCACCCAGGTTCAGGTCGCGGGCACCCTCTCCTAGGCCCGCGAGGCGGCGCGCGGGGCGATGATCGTCGGCATCTGCTCGATTGGCTTGCGGCTCGCCGGGAACCACGACCTGAAAGGCAAGCGCAGGGTTCTCAAGAGCGTCAAGGACCGGGTGCGCAACCGGTTCAACGTCTCGATCGCCGAAGTCGACGCCCTCGACGCCTGGCAGCGCTCGACCCTCGGGGTGGCCTGTGTGAGCAAGGATCGCGACCAGGTCGAGAGCACCCTCGCCCACGTGGCAACATTCGTCGAGGACCTCGGCCTCGCCAGCGTCGAGAGCGTGCACACCGAGATCCTTTAGGAGGGAGAACGTGAAACAATACAAGCGCAGCGAACGCTTCAACAGGCTCCTCATCGAGGAGGTCTCGACCATCGTGCAGCGCGAGCTCAAGGACCCGCGCATCGGTTTCGTGAGTTTCACCCGGGTCGAGACCACGGAGGATCTGCGCAGCGCCAAGCTGTACGTCAGCCTCCTCGACGAGACCCAGGCCGAGGACACCCTCGAGGCGCTGCGCCACGCCGCCGGCATGATCCGCGGAGTTCTGATGCACCGCATCAAGGCGAAACGGATTCCCGAACTGCGTTTCGTGCACGACCGCTCGATCGCCTACAGCGTCCACATCTCCGAGGTGCTCGAGCAGCTCAAGCACGAGGGCGGCACGGAGGGTGCCGGCGGGGGCGAGCCCTCGTGAGCCGCGACCGCAACCGCATCCTCGCCCTGTTGCGCGAGGGGGGGCGGTTCCTCATCACCAGCCACGTGAACCCCGACGGCGATTCGGTCGCCTCGCAGTGCGCGGTGCGACTGCTGGTCGAGCGGCTCGGCGGCCGTGCGGACATCGTGAACAGCCACCCGGTGCCGCGGGCCTACCGTTTCCTTCCCGGCACCTCGCGCTTCGGCACCCGCCCCCCGAAAACCTGGAAACCCTACGCCGCCGTCATCGTCCTCGACTGCGGCGACGCCCGCCGCGCCAGCGGACTGCTCGAGCCGCGACCGCCGCTCCCGGTCGTGAACATCGACCACCACGCCACCAACCCGGGCTACGGCGACCTCAACCTGGTCGTCCCCGACGCCTGCTCCACCGCGGAGATCGTCCACGGGCTGGCCGTATCTCTCGGGGTGCGCCCCGAGGGCGCCCTCGCCGAGGCGCTCTACACCGGGATCCTCACCGACACCGGCTCTTTCCGCCACGGCAACGCGACGCCGCGCGCCTTTCGGATCGCCAGCCTCCTGGTCGGCACCGGCATCGATCCGGCGCGCATCGCGCAAGCCGTCTACGAATCGGTTTCCTTTGAAACCCTCCAGGTTCTCGGGGAGACGCTCGCCGATCTGCGGCGCACCCCCGACGGGCGCGTCGCCTGGATCCGCCTGCCCGCCGCGGTTCTCGGAAAACTGGCGTCTCCCGCGGAGAGCGAGGAGTGGGCCGGCTATCCGCGGTCGCTCGACACGGCCGTGATCTCGATCTGCTTCAAGGAGAGCGAGCCGGGACAGATCCGCCTGAGTTTCCGCAGCAAGGGCGCGGTCGACGTGGCCGCGCTCGCCGCTCGCTGGGGCGGCGGCGGACACAGGAACGCCGCCGGCGCAACCGCCCACGGCACCCTCGCAGCCGTGGAGCGCGCCGTGATCGCCGCCGCCAAGCGCCACCTCGGCCGGCCGTGAACAGCCTCGTGTCGAACGCGCGGCGCAGTGCGTGTACGGACCCCGTTCTACGTCACGACGCCGATCTACTACGTCAACGACGTGCCGCACCTCGGGCACGCCTACACCACGGTGGTCGCCGACGCGCTCGCGCGCTTTCACCGCCAGCGCGGCGCCGACGTCTTCTTCCTGACCGGGACGGACGAGCACGGCCAGAAGGTCGAGCAGGCCGCGCTGAAACTCGGCATCTCCCCGAAGGAGCACTGCGACCGCATGGTCGTGCGCTTCGCCGCCCTCTGGGAGAAGCTCGAACATCAGCAACGACGACTTCATCCGCACCACGGAGCCGCGCCACGTGCGCGTCGTGCAGGGGCTGCTCGCCGAACTGCTGGCGCGCGGCGAAATCTACAAGGCCGCCTACGAGGGCTGGTACTGCGTCCCGGACGAGCGCTTCTGGACCGACAAGGACGCCGAAGGCGGACGCTGCCCGGACTGCGGGCGGGAGCTGATCCGCCTCGCCGAGGAGAACTACTACTTCCGCATGGGGCGGCACCGCGAGTGGCTGCTCGGCCACATCGAGGCCGACCCCGGGTTCATCCAGCCCGAGTCGCGCCGCAACGAGATCCTCGGTTTCCTGCGCCAACCCCTCGGCGACCTGTGCATCTCCCGGCCGAAGAAGCGTCTGGCCTGGGGCATCGAGCTGCCCTTCGACCCGGAGTACGTGACCTACGTCTGGTTCGACGCGCTGACCAACTACATCACCGCGCCGGGCTACGGCACCGCGGATCAGCGCTTCGAGCGCTTCTGGCCCGCCGTGCACCACCTCGTCGGCAAGGACATCCTGACCACCCACGCCGTGTACTGGCCGACGATGCTCCACGCCGCCGGGATCGCCCCGCCGCGCACCATCTTCGCCCACGGCTGGTGGACCATCGAAGGACGCAAGATGTCCAAGTCGATCGGCAACGTCGTCGACCCGGGCGATCTCGCGGACCGCTACGGGGTCGACCCGCTGCGCTACTTCCTGATGCGCGAGGTCCCCTTCGGCCCCGACGGCGACTTCTCGCAGCGGGCGCTGGTCGGGCGGATCAACACCGACCTGGCCAACGACCTGGGCAACCTGTTCTCGCGCGTGCTCGCCATGACCGGCAAGTACTTCGCCGGGACGGTCCCCGACACCCGCTCGGCGGACGGCCCGCTGGCTGCGGCGGCGGAGCGTGCCGCGGCCGAGACCGCGGCCGCCATCGAGCGCATCGCGCCCCATGCCGCGCTGACGGCGATCTGGGCCCTGATCGGCCAGGCGAACAAACACATCGACGACGAAAAGCCCTGGGCGCTGGCCAAGGACCCCGCCGCAGCGCCCGCGGCTCGGGCGCTGCCTGCGCGGCTGCCTCGAGGCGCTGCGGGCGACGGCCGTGCTGCTCTGGCCCTTCCTCCCCGCCACCGCCGAGCGGATGTGGCGGGACCTCGGTCTCGAGGGGACGCCGGCCGCCGTCGTTCCCGGCGGCTGGGACCTGCTGCCCGCCGGCACGCAGCTTCGCCCCTCCGGCCCGCTTTTTCCGCGGATCGTCGAAGTGAGCGCGCCTGCTGATCGACACCCACGCCCACCTCGACATGCCGGAATTCGCCGCCGATCTGCCCGCCGTTCTCGACCGAGCGCGCGCGGCCGGAATCATCCACATCGTGAGCGCCTCGATCGACCTGGCCTCCCTGCGCCGCAACCTCGAGATTGCCGCGGCCAACCCCGGCTTCGTCACGACGACCGCGGGTGTGCACCCGAACGACACCGGCAGCGTCACCTCGCGGGAATGGGACGAAATCGCGCGGCTCGCCGCCGATCCCCGCGTGGTCGCCATCGGCGAAACGGGACTCGACTACTACCGGGACCGCGCACCGCGCGACCGCCAGGCCGAGCTCTTCGTTCGCCACATCGCCCTCGCCCGCTCGCTCGGCAAGCCGCTCGTGATCCACTCGCGCGACGCCGCGGCCGACACCTTTGCCATCCTCGAGCGCGAGCGCGCCGGCGAGATCGGCGGGGTGCTGCACTGCTTCTCGGGGACCCGCGAGGACGGCGAGCGCGCGCTCGCGCTCGGGTTCCTGATCTCGCTCGCCGGGCCTCTGACCTACCCGCGCTCGACGCTGCCCCAGGCCGCCCGCGCGCTGCCGATCGAAAGAATGCTGGTCGAGACCGACGCCCCGTTCCTCGCCCCCCAGGCCCACCGCGGCCGGCGCAACGAACCGGCGTACGTCGCCGACACAGCGGCCGCCCTCGCCGCGATCAAGGGGCTCGCGGAGCGCGACGTGCGGCGCATCACCACCCGCAACGCCTGCGCCCTGTTCCGGCTCCCCTGCCCGCCCGTCGCGCCCGAGATCGCCTACCCGATCCGCAACTCCCTCTACCTCAACGTGACCAGCCGCTGCAGCAACCGCTGCACCTTCTGCACCCGCGAGAGCAGCCCGGTCGTCAAGGGGCACGACCTGAGCCTCGAGCGCGAACCGACGGCGGCGGAGATCCTCGCCGCCGCGGGTGACGTCGCCGGCTACGACGAGGTGGTCTTCTGCGGTTTCGGCGAGCCGCTGCTGCGCTGGGACGTGGTGCGCGAGGTTGCGCAGAGTCTCAGGGCCCGGGGCGCCCGCGTGCGGATCAACACCAACGGGCAGGCGCGGCTCTTCCTGGGCCGCGACATCCTCCCCGAAATGGCCGGGGTGGTCGATGCCCTCTCGGTGAGCCTCAACGCCCCGGACGCCGCTCGCTACGCAAAAATCTGTCGCCCGGATGCCGGCGAATCCGCCTACGCTGCCGTCAAGGATTTCATCCGCGAGGCGCGCACCTTCGTGCCGAGCGTCACCGCGAGCGTCGTCGCGCTGCCGGGCCTCGATGTCGAGGCCTGCCGGCGCATCGCGGAGCAGGAACTCGGAGCCGCCTTCCGCGTCCGCCCCTACAACGAAGTCGGCTAGCGTCCGCTGAAATGGCCCGGCTGCTGCCCGTTTCTGAACTTCTTCAAACCATGGTAGTATCCCGACCAAGACACGAGTGTTCATCCTGATCCCGACGCAAAGGAGGCAGCCATGTTCAAGCTCAAGAAAATTCTCTACCCGACGGATTTCTCCGAGGCTTCCCTCGAGGCGCTCAAGCTACGCCGTCAGTTTCGCCCGGAACTGCCAGGCCAAACTGATCCTCATGCACGTGGTCAACGAAAAGATCTTTTCCGAAGGCCTCAGCCTGGCCCGCGTCGCCGCCCCCGAATCCCTCGAACAGGAGATGACGGCGGAGGCCGGGCGCCAGCTCAAGATGCTCATCCCCGCCGAGGAGCGGCAGGGACTCGACTGGGAGATGGTGATCCTGTACGGGATGCCGTTTCTGGAGATCATCCGTTACGCCAAGGAGAACGCGTCGACATGATCGTCATCGGCACCCACGGCCGCTCGGGGATGGAGCACATCATTTTCGGCAGCACGGCGGAGAAGGTGGTGCGCAAGGCCCACTGCCCGGTGCTCTCGGTCAAGCCCGCAAGCGACTCCGATTCGTGACGGGACCCGGTTCTCGGGATCGAGACCGCCACCGTTTTCGGCGGGATCGCGCTGGTTTCCGCCGACGGGGAACTGCTCGGCGAGATCACGCCTGCGCAACCACGAGAGCCACTCGGAGCGCATCCTGCCGGCCGCCGACTGGCTCCTCAAGACCCTCGGAATCGCCCTGCGCGATCTGCGCGGCGGTGGCTGTTTCACAAGGTCCGGGGTCCTTCACCGGACTGCGCGCCGGGATCGCCACGGCCAAGGGCCTCGCCTTCTCGCTCGGCGTGCCGCTCTTCGGCATTCCGACTCTCGAAGCCCTGGCAGCCAACGCCCCGCCTGGCGCGGGACCGGTGTGCGCGGTGCTCAACGCGCGCCGGGGCGAAGTTTTTCGCGCGCTCTTTCACCGCGGCCCGACGGGTCCGCAGCAAGCGTGGGCCGGACAGCCTGGTGCCGCTCCAGGTCGCTCGCCGACGAGCTTCCCGCCGACTGTCTCGTGGTCGGCGAACTCCCGGCCTCGTTCAGCGAGATGCTCACGCCCGGCCGTGTCGTCCGGTTCGCCCCCCCGCATCTCGGTCAGCCGCGTGCTGCGGTGATCGCCAGCCCTCGGCAGCCTGGCTCGCGGCGCGTCACGCGCTTCCGAACTGACGACGCTCATGCCGCACTACCTGCGTCCCTGCGACGCCGTGGCCGGACGCACCGGGCCATAAATCACCCGCACTGCCATGGGGTTGCGGCTGTGCCGCTTCTCGTTGGCTTCGTGTTGGCTTCGTTGACACGCCGCACCCCATCCGTTAGCATGACGGCGAGAATCAACCGGGTGGAGGGCGATGAAGTGCCGATGAAGATCGAGGAACCGGTCGCGGAAAAACTGCTGGCTGAAAACGAGGCTTTCCGTCGCCTCTGGGCGCAGCACCAGCGGTACGAGCAGCAGCTCGCGGATTTCGACCGCCTGCACCATCTCCTGCCGGATCAGGAACTCGAACGGCGCACCATCCAGAAGCTCAAACTGGCCGGCAAGGACAAGATGGCGGCGATCGTGCGGGAGGCGGGCGGCCGGTGAGCGCCATCCGCACCCCCGTGAAAAAAAGCGGCGCCGAGATCCTCATCGAGAGCCTGATCCGCGAGAACGTCACCCACCTGTTCGGGTATCCGGGCGGCGTGATCCTCGGCGTCTACGACGTGCTCTTCTCCAGCCCGCTGCAGCACATCTTCGTCCGTCACGAGCAGGGGGGCGTGCACGCGGCGGACGGCTACGCCCGCGCCTCGGGGCGGCCGGGAGTGGCGCTGGTCACGTCCGGGCCCGGCGCGACCAACGCCGTGACCGGGATCGCCACGGCCTACATGGACTCGATCCCGCTCGTGGTCCTCACCGGCCAGGTGCCCGACGCAGCTGATCGGCAACGACGCCTTCCAGGAGGCGGACATCGTCGGGATCACCCGGCCGTGCGTCAAGCACAGCTACCTGGTCAAGGACGTCAAGGACCTCGCCGCAAACGATCCAGGAGGCGTTCTACATCGCGACCACGGGCCGTCCGGGTCCGGTCCTCGTCGACCTGCCCAAGGACGTGCTCACCAACAAGACCGAGCCGCACTGGCGCGAAAAGATCGAGCTGCGCAGCTACAACCCGACCTACAAGGGCCACCCCAAGCAGATCCAGCGCGCCGCCGAGATGCTCGCCGAGGCCAAGCGCCCGGTCATTCTGGTCGGCGGCGGCGTCATCGGCTCGAACGCCGCCGCGGAAGTCCTGGAACTCGCGCAGACCGCGCGCGCCCCGGTGACCTGCACGCTCATGGGGCTCGGCGGCTTCCCCGGCACGCACGAGCTGTCGCTCGGCATGCTCGGCATGCACGGCACCTACGCCGCGAACATGGCGATCTCGCACGCCGACCTGATCCTCGCCCTCGGGGCGCGCTTCGACGACCGCGTCACCGGCAAGGTCGACGAGTTCGCCCCCGGCGCGAAGATCATCCAGGCGGACATCGACCCGACCTCGATCTCCAAGAACGTCAAGGCGCACCTGCCGATCGTCGGCGACGTCAAGAGCGTGCTCCACGACCTGCTCCCGCACCTGCGCCCGGGCAAGATCGACTGGCAGGCCAAGCACCAGCCCTGGCTGTCCCAGGTTCAGCACGTGGGCAGACGGAGCAGCCCCTCGCCTACAAGATCGGACGCGAAGATGATCAAGCCGCAGTACGTCGTCGAGAAGATCTGGGAGCTGACCCGCGGCGAGGCCATCATCTGCACCGAGGTCGGCCAGAACCAGATGTGGACGGCCCAGTTCTACAAGTTCGCGCACCCGCGCTCCTTCATCACCTCCGGCGGGCTCGGCACCATGGGCTACGGCTTGCCGGCCGCCATCGGCGCGCAGGTCGCCTTCCCCGACCGCCTGGTCGTCGACATCGCCGGCGACGGCAGCATCCAGATGAACATCCAGGAGATGATGACGGCGGTGCAGTACCGGCTGCCCGGTCAAGGTGGTCATCCTGAACAACCAGTTCCTCGGCATGGTCCGGCAGTGGCAGGAGCTGTTCTACGACAAGCGCTACTCCTCGACCTGCCTGAGCTGCGCGCCCGACTTCGTGAAGCTCGCCGAGGCCTACGGCGCGACGGGGCTGCGCGCGACCAAGCCGGAGGAGGTCGTGCCGACGCTCGAGAGGGCGTTCGCGACCCCGGGGCCGGTCATGGTCGACGTGCGCGTCTCCCCCGAGGAGAACGTCTACCCGATGGTCCCCGCGGGGGCCTCCCTCAAGAAGATGATCCTGATCTGACGGCGACGGCGAGGTGACGACGGTGCGACACACGATTTCGGTCCTGGTGGAGAACAAGTTCGGCGTCCTCGCGCGCGTGGCGGGCCTTTTTTCCGGACGCGGCTTCAACATCGACAGCCTCTCGGTCGCCGAGACGCAGGACCCGAGCGCCTCGCGCATGACCATCGTCACGCGGGGCGACGACCAGATCGTCGAGCAGATCACCAAGCAGCTCAACAAGCTGATCGACGTGATCAAGGTCACGGACTTCACCGGCGAGGACGTCGTCCAGCGCGAACTGGTGCTGGTGCGGGTGCACGCCAGCGCCGAAAACCGCGCCGAGCTGCTCGGCATCGTCGACATCTTCCGCTGCAAGATCGTCGACGTCAGCCCGCGCTCCTACACGCTCGAGGCCACGGGAGACCAGAACAAGATCGAGGCCCTCCTCGAGATCCTCCAGCCGCTCGGCATCAAGGAGGTCGTGCGCACCGGGCGGGCGGCCATCGCCCGCGCCCGCGACGGCCGCGCCTGAGAAGAACCGGCACGTGATGCGTTTCCCGATTGCGAGCGAGGGTTGGCCGTTCATCCTCCCCGCCTTCGCCCTCGTCGTGCTCTGCGCCGTTCTGCACTGGCGGGCGGCGGCCGGGGTGGCGTTGGTGCTCGCGCTGTTCGTCACCTGGTTTTTCCGCGACCCGGTCGCGTGCGATCCCGGCCGACCCGGAGACGCTGGTCTCGCCCGCCGACGGCCGGGTGATCGAGATCGTCCCCCGGGCCGACGGCGGCACGCAGATCAGCATCTTCCTCTCGATCTTCAACGTCCACGTCAACCGCTCCCCCGTCGCCGGCGAGGTCGTCGACGTGACCCGCCGCCCGGGAAAATTTCTCGCCGCCTGGAAGCACGAGGCCTCGAGCGACAACGTCCAGGCCTCGGTCACCGTGCGCACCCCGCGCGGGGACGTGCGTTTCGTGCAGATCACCGGACTCATCGCCCGGCGCATCGTCTGTCACCTGGCGCCGGGAGCGATCGTCGCGCGCGGCGAGCGCTACGGGCTCATCCGTTTCGGCTCCCGGGTCGACCTCTTCCTGCCCCCGGCCGCCGAACCTGCCGTGCGCGTCGGCGACCGCGTGCGCGGCGGATCGGACGTGATCGCCCGCTGGAGGACCGCACCGTGAGCGAACCCGCGCTCCGCCCCCCGCCGCACAAGAGCGCCTACATCTTCCCGAACCTCCTGACCGCCGGCAATCTCTTCGCCGGCTTCTACGCCATCGTGGCCGCCATGAACCTGAACTTCGAGCGCGCCGCGGTGGCGATCATCATCGCCGCGTTCATGGACGGCCTCGACGGCAAGGTCGCGCGGATGACCGGGACGTCGAGCCGCTTCGGCGTGGAGTTCGACTCGCTCGCCGACCTCGTTTCCTTCGGCGTCGCCCCGGCGCTGCTCATCTATGCCTGGGAACTCAAGGCCTTCCCGCGCATCGGCTGGGTCGCGGCCTTTCTCTTCGTCGCCTGCGGCGCGCTGCGCCTGGCGCGCTTCAACGTGCAGGCGACCTCGACCGAGAAGCGCTGGTTCACCGGCATGCCCATCCCGATGGCCGGGGGGACCCTGGCCGCCACCGTCCTGTTCTTCCACCACATGCACGCCGCCGGACGCCAGACCTCGGGCGTGCTCTTCGTGCTGCTGACCTACCTGCTCTCCTTCCTGATGGTCAGCACGGTGCGCTACCGCAGCTTCAAGCAACTCGAGACGAAGCCGCACCGCGCCTTCTACCTGATGGTCTCCGTCATCATCCTGATCTCGCTCGTCGCGATCCACCCGCAGATCTCGCTGTTCTCCCTGGCCGTCCTCTACCTGCTCTCCGGGCCGGTCGAGCCGCTGATCATGTTCCTGCTGCAACCGCTCCCCCGGCCGTCGGGCCCGCCTGGCCCGCGTCCCGGACGAGACCCACCGGCACCATCCCAAGGGGGAGCAGCGGCCGTGAGCCGGAGGATCCTCATCTTCGACACCACGCTGCGCGACGGCGAGCAGTCGCCGGGCTTCTCCATGAACAACACGGAGAAGGTCACCCTGGCCCGGCAGCTCGCGCGCCTCGGCGTCGACGTCATCGAGGCCGGGTTCCCCGTCGCCTCCGAGGGCGACTTCGAGGCGGTCAGCGCCATCGCCCGCGAGATCAAGGGGCCCGTGATCGCCGGCCTCGCGCGCGCGGTCCCCGCCGACATCGACCGCTGCTGGGACGCGGTGCGCCACGCCGCCCGGCCGCGCATCCACACCTTCATCGCCACCAGCGACATCCACATCCAGAAAAAATTCAACACCACCCGCGAGGAGATCCTCAAACGCGCGGTGGCGGCGGTCCGGCACGCCCGCTCCCTCACCGGGGACGTGGAATTTTCGGCCGAGGACGCTTTCCGCTCCGACTGGGAATTCCTCTGCACGGTCGTCGAGGCCGCGATCGAGGCCGGCGCGACCACGATCAACATCCCCGACACCGTGGGCTACGCCATCCCCTCGGAGTTCGGGGAACTCATCCGCTTCGTGCGCGGCCGGGTGCCGAACATCGGGCGGGCGGTGCTCTCGGTTCACTGCCACGACGACCTCGGGCTCGGCGTCGCCAATTCCCTGGCGGCCATCCAGAACGGCGCCGGCCAGGTGGAGTGCACGGTCAACGGCATCGGCGAGCGCGCGGGCAACGCGAGCCTCGAGGAGATCGTGATGGCGCTCAAGACCCGCCCCGCGCTCTTCGACGCGACGACCGGGATCCAGGCCGAGGAGATCATGCGCACCAGCCGCCTGCTCTCGGGGATCACCGGGATCGACGTCCAGCCGAACAAGGCGATCGTCGGCAGAAACGCGTTCGCCCACGAATCCGGCATCCACCAGGACGGCGTGCTCAAGGATGCCCGCACCTACGAGATCATGACGCCCGAGTCGGTCGGACTCTCCAAGGTCCAGCTCGTGCTCGGGAAGCACTCGGGCCGGCACGCTTTCGCGAAACGCCTCCAGGAACTGGGCTTCGAACTCTCGAAGGAGCAGGTCGGGAGCGCCTTCGCGCACTTCAAGGATCTCTGCGACAAGAAGAAGGAGATCTTCGACGACGATCTGACCGCGCTCGTCGAGCAGGAAATCCTTGCGGTGGTGCCGGAGATCTGGTCGCTCGAGTACCTGGCGACCACGAGCGGCACCCGCTCGATACCCACCGCCACCGTGGTGTTGCGCCGCGGTGAAGAAACCTTTCAGGACTCCGCGACCGGCGACGGCCCGGTGGACGCGGCGTACCACGCCGTGGACCGCATGACGGGCGTCAGCGGCACCCTCGTCTCCTACCAGATCCGCGCCGTGACCTCCGGCAAGGATGCTCTCGGCGAGGCGAGCATCAAGGTGCAGTTTGACAACGGGCGCGAGTTCTCCGCGCGGGCGGTTTCGACGGACATCGTCGAGTCTTCGGTGCGGGCCTACGTCTCGGCGGTGAACAGGATGCTGGCGACAAAAACGGGACCCGTGAAGCCGGCGTCGGACCAGCCGTGACACACTCCGGAAATCACTCACTCACTCAAACCAGGGGAGAACTAGCTGATGGCAATCATTGATTTCGGCGGCTCGAAGGAAACCGTCGTCACCCGCAAGGAATTTTCGCTCGCGAAGGCCCGCAAGGTCCTCAAGAACGAGACCATCGCGATCATCGGCTACGGCGTCCAGGGTCCGGCCCAGGCGCTGAACCTGAAGGACAACGGCTTCAACGTCATCATCGGCCAGGCGAAGTCGTTCAAGCGCGACTGGGACCGCGCCGTCAAGGACGGCTGGGTGCCGGGCAAGACGCTGTTCGACATCGAGGAGGCGGTGCAGCGCGGCACGATCATCCAGATGCTGGTCTCCGACGCGGCGCAGCGGCGGATCTGGCCGAGCGTGAAGAAGAACCTCAAGCCCGGCGACGCGCTCTACTTCTCGCACGGCTTCTCCATCGTCTACAGAAGAAGACCGGGGTCGTCCCGCCGAAGGACGTGGACGTGATCATGGTCGCGCCCAAGGGCTCGGGCACGACCGTGCGCCGCAACTTCCTCTCCGGCGCCGGCATCAACTCGAGCTTCGCCGTGCTACCAGGACGCGACCGGCCGCGCCGAGGAGCGCTGCATCGCGCTGGGCATCGGCATCGGCTCCGGCTACCTGTTCCCGACCACCTTCCAGAACGAGGTGAACAGCGACCTGACCGGCGAGCGCGGCGTGCTGATGGGCGCGCTGGCGGGCGTCATGGAGGCGCAGTACGACGTGCTGCGCAAGCACGGCCACTCGCCCAGCGAGGCGTTCAACGAGACGGTCGAGGAGCTCACCCAGAGCCTGATCCGGCTGGTGGACGAGAACGGCATGGACTGGATGTACGCCAACTGCTCGGCCACGGCCCAGCGCGGCGCGCTGGACTGGAAGCCGAAGTTCAAGAAGGCCGCCCTGCCCGTCTTCAAGGAGCTCTACGAGCGCGTCGCGTCCGGGCAAGGAAGCCGAGCGCGTGATCAAGGCGTGCGGCAAGCCGGACTACCAGCAGCAGCTCGCCAAGGAGCTGGGCGCGATCCGCGACTCCGAGATGTGGCGGGCCGGCGCGGCGGTCCGCGCGCTGCGCCCGGCGGAGAAGGCCCACGTGACGAACAAGAGCACCAAGGGCGTCACCGGCCGCAAGTACTAGTTTCGTCCCCACCGCCTCGTCGCCGTCCCGAGGCGGCGGCGAGGCGGTGTCGGGCGGTCGCCAGCTTCGCGCTCGACCGGGCTTGTCCGCCCCTGCGCTCGAAGCGTGCAACTCGCCCTGCGGGCTCAAACAGCACGCTTCGCCCCTGCGGGGACGCTCCGGTGCAGACGCCCAGGTTCCCTCGCGCTCCGCCACGCGCCCGCCCGTCACCGCCCCGCCACCGCCCGAGTCCAGTATCAGCTCGTCAGCAGGGTCCGTTCGAGGCGACATTGTGAACGGCCGCGCGACGATCGTGCACGGCCTGACAGCAGCGAGGCGGCTGGGGCGTCACTGAGGGAAGATGCGCGGAGCCGCCGTGAAGCCCGGCGCGGTGCCCGGGGCGGTCCCGCAGGGACGCAGGCTCGTTGTTTGAGCCGCAGGGCGAGTTACGAGACTGCGAGCCCCGGGCGCCGTGCCGGGTAGGCGGCGCAGACGCACGACCGAAGGGACGCACCAGCCGCCTCGCGCACGGGAACGAGATTATGCGCCAGAGCGGACGTCCCTACTCCCACTCGATCGTCGCGGGGGGCTTCGACGAGATGTCGTAGACCACCCGGTTCACGCCCTTGACCTCGTTGATGATCCGGTTCGAGATGCGGCGCAGCAGGCGGTCGGGGAGCTTCGCCCAGTCGGCGGTCATGCCGTCGAGGGAGTGCACGGCGCGCAGCACGATCGCCTTCTCGTAGGTTCGCGAATCGCCCATGACCCCGACGGACTGCACCGGCAGCAGCACGCCGAAGGACTGCCAGATCTTGCGGGTGAGACCGGCCTTCTCGATCTCCTCCTGGATCATGGCATCGGCGCCGCGCAGCAGCTCGAGGTTCGCGGCCGTCACCTCGCCGAGAACGCGGATCGCGAGCCCCGGCCCCGGGAAGGGCTGGCGGCGGACGATGTGCTCGGGCAGCCCGAGTTCGAGCCCGAGTTCGCGGACCTCGTCCTTGAACAGTTCCCGCAGCGGTTCGACGAGCTTCAGGTGCATCCGCTCCGGCAGGCCGCCCACGTTGTGGTGGCTCTTGATGACCGCCGACGGGCCCTTGAAGGAGACCGACTCGATGACGTCGGGGTAGAGCGTCCCCTGCGCGAGAAAGTCGACCTTGCCGATGCGCCGGGCCTCCTCCTCGAAGATCTTGATGAACTCGTTGCCGATGATCTTGCGCTTGCGCTCGGGATCGGTGACGCCGGCCAGCTTCCCGAGAAAGCGCGCCGCCGCGTCGACGACGTCGAGGTTCAGGTGGAAGTGGTCGCGGAAGGTGCGCTCGACATCCGGCGCGCTCGCCGCGGCGCAGCACGCCGTTGTCGACGAAGATGCAGCTCAGCCGCTCGCCGATCGCCCGGTGGACGAGCAGCGCCGCCACGGCGGAATCCACGCCGCCGGAGAGCGCGCAGACCACCCGCCCCTTCGGCCCGACGGTCTTCTTGATCTGGGCGATCGCATAGTCGACGAAGGAGTGCATGTCCCAGTCGGCGGAACAGCCGCAGACCCCGTGCACGAAGTTGCCGAGGATCTCGCTGCCGCGCGGGCGTGTGCACGACCTCGGGGTGAAACTGGATGCCGTAGAAACGCCGCGCCGGGTCGGCCATGGCGGCGACGGGGGCGTTCGCCGTCGTTGCGATCGGCTTGAATCCCGGCGGCAACCGCTCGATCCGGTCGCCGTGGCTCATCCAGACGATCTCCCGCGCCCGCCCCTTGCCGCCGAACCCCTTGAAGAGCTCCGCGGCGCGCGCGATCGCCGAGGTGAGCGCGCCCGTACTCCCGGCCCGCGGCCTTCGCCACCGCGCCGCCGAGCCGGTGCGCCATCAGCTGCATGCCGTAACAGATGCCGAGAACCGGCACGCCGAGGTCGAAGAGCCCCGGCGGCCCGAGCGGCGCCTCCGCCTCGTAGACCGACGCCGGCCCCCCCGAGAGGATGACGCCGCGGGGACGGAAGGCGCGCACGGCGGCGTCGGCCGCCGTGCAGGGCCAGATCTCGCAGTAGACCTTCTGCTCGCGCACCCGCCGCGCGATGAGCTGCGTGTACTGCGAGCCGAAATCGAGGATGAGAATGCGCTCGGCGTGGATGCGGTCAGTCCCGCCTCGTGCCCGGCACGGCGCTAATCGCTCCTGTAGTTCGGGGCTTCTTTGGTGACATCGACGTCGTGCACGTGGCTCTCCCGCAGCCCCGCGGTCGTCATCTGCACGAAGCGGGCCTTGGTCCAGAGTTCGTCCAGCGTGGCGCACCCGCAATAGCCCATGCCGGCGCGCAGGCCGCCGAGGAGCTGGTGCACGCTGTCCGAGAGCGGCCCCTTGAAGGGTACGCGCCCCTCGACGCCCTCGGGAACGAGCTTCTTCTCGCTGTACTCGTCCTCCTGGAAATAGCGGTCCTTGCTCCCCGCCGCCATCGCCCCGATCGAGCCCATGCCGCGATAGACCTTGTAGCTGCGCCCCTGGTAGAGCACCTTCTCCCCGGGGCTCTCCTCGACCCCGGCGAACAGCGAACCGATCATGACCGTGTTCGCCCCGGCGGCGAGCGCCTTGACGATGTCGCCGGAGAACTTGATGCCGCCGTCCGCGATCACGGGAACGCCGGCCGCCCGCGCGACCTTCGCGCACTCCATGATGGCCGAGATCTGGGGAACGCCGACGCCGGCGACGACCCGGGTCGTGCAGATCGAACCCGGGCCGATGCCGACCTTCACCGCGTCGACCCCGGCCTTGATCAGGTCCCGCGTCGCGGCGGCGGTGGCGATGTTGCCGGCGACGAGGTCCACGCGGCGCCCGTGCGAGCGGCGCAGCCGACGCACGGTGTCGAGCACCGACTGCGAGTGACCGTGCGCCGTGTCGACGACGACGACGTCGACCCCGGCCTCGACCAGCTGCGCGCAGCGCTGCTCGGCGTCGCGACCGACGCCGACCGCGGCGCCGACCCGCAGGCGCCCGTGGCCGTCCTTGCAGGCGCTCGGGTACTTGAGGTTTTTTTCGATGTCCTTGATGGTGATCAGCCCGACGAGCTTTCCCGTCGCGGTCGACGACCGGCAGTTTCTCGATGCGGTGGCGGTGCAGGATGTCCTTGGCCTTCTCGAGGGTCACCCTGCCGCTGACCGTCACCAGATTGTCCTTGGTCATCAGCACGGAGACCGGCCGGTCGAGGTCATCCTCGAAGCGCAGGTCGCGATTGGTCAGGATGCCGACGAGGCGGCGCCCGGCGTCCTCGACGACCGGGACCCCCGAGATGCGGTACTCGCGCATCAACTGCAGCACCTCGCTGATCGGCCGCTCCGGGGTGATGGTTATCGGGTCGATGATCATGCCGCTCTCGGAGCGCTTGACCTTGTCGACCTCGAGCGCCTGCATGCTCGGGGAGAGGTTCTTGTGAATGACGCCGATCCCGCCCTCCTGCGCGAGCCCGATCGCCAGACGGGCCTCGGTGACCGTGTCCATGGCCGCGGAGACGATGGGGATGCTGATGCGGATGCCCCGCGAGAATACCGCCGCCGTGCTGACCTCGCGCGGCAGCACCCGTGAATGCGCCGGCACCAGCAGGACGTCATCGAAGGTCAACGTGTTCGCGATCACTTTCTTTGCCATGTTTCTCCTCGTCCGCACCGCCGGCTGCCGCGAGCCGACAACGCGTTACCCCTCGGACGCATAGACCCGGTTGCCGCCCTCGGACTCCGCCCGGTGCAGCCTGCCGAGAACGTCCTTGAAGATGTCCGCCGCTGCTCCGGCTTTGCTCCAGCCGCCCAGGCCTCGAGACCGATGCTCAGGGTGATCACCTGGTCGCGCTGCCCCCCCGGACCCGGGAAGCGGTGGCGCCTGCACGCGATCGCGGATGCCCTCGGCAATCAGCAGCGGCCTGCTCCCGCGACGCCCCGGGCAAGGCAACGGCGATCAGGCGGCCGCCGTAGCGGAATGCGATGTCGCCACCCCGCAGCGAGGACCTTGACGATCTCGCCGATTTCGGCGAGGCTGCGATCGCCGAGGTCGTGACCGCAACGATCGTTGTAGCTCCTTGAAGTCGTCGATGCCGATCAGCAGGCCCGCGAAGGCCAGGCCGGCGGCGGCGCACCTGGCGAGTCTCCTCCCGCGTCCTCTGCTGGCCGTAGCTGCAACGTGAAGAGCCGGGAAACGTGGTCCGTGATCTCGAGGTTCTCCAGGTTCTGGTGCATGCGCGCGTAGAGTTCGGCGCGCTCGACGGTGAGTGCGGCGGTGTTCGCGTACAGCAGGAGCAGCTCGATCTCGTGACGGCGGATGAGCGCCGGCTCGGTGCGCACGACGCCGATGACACCGACCACCTCCTCACGGGCGATGAGCGGGACCGCGACGACCGCGGCCTTGGCGCCCGGGATCTCGCTGCCGACGCTCTCGCGCCAGGTGCCGTCCTCGAGCGCGACGCCGATCAACTCGCCCAGACCGGTGCGGCCGAAATGAACGATGCCGACAGGGCGCCTTGCGGGTGGCGGCCATGACCAGCAGGTTGTTCTCCTCGGTGAGCGGCACCCGGATCGCCCTCGACCTCGGCGTTCTCCAACCCGAGGCCCAGCTCCCCCTGGAAGCACACCCTCCTCGCGGTTGACGAGGGCGACGGCGACCTGGGAAAAGCCGATCCCCTCGAGGACGCCGCGCAGAATGAAGCCGAGCGCCTCCTGGCGGGTGATGTCCCGCTGCATCGAGTTGCCGATCTGGTGCAGGATCGAGAGTTGGTCGACCCGGGCATCGAGCTCGGTGATTTTCTGGCGCAGCTGCTCGTAGAGGCGGGCGTTGTCGACGGCAACGGCGGCCTGGTTGGCGAAAATGCCCAGCAGGTTCACCTGCTCCTCGCCGATCGGGCCGCGACGCGATTTGTTGTCGACGGCGATCACCCCGACCGCGCGGTCCTTGACGACGAGCGGCACGGCGACGAAAGCCCGCGAACGCAGGAACGGCTCGGTCGAGGCCGGCGGCCCGAGACGCAGGCTCGGCGGAATCTTCTGCCCCTCCTCGAGGCGGACCAGCTCCTTGCGCTGGAAGGCGGCGGCCAGCCCCCCGCCCTGGGTCGACAACGGCACCCTGACCGGCATCCGCCGGCAGCGCGTCGCCCGCGAGCGAACGCAGCTCGAGCGACTTGCCGTCCGGCGCCGGCAGGAAGACCGCGATGCGATCGACGTCCAGCACCTGGTGGGCGCCGTTGACGATGAGCGCGAGAATGTCCTTCAGGGCGAGGCTGTGCCGCAGGCCGAGCCCGACGTCGTAGAGCGTCGTCAGGTTGCGGTTGGAGACGGCGAGCTTGCCGTTGAGATCCTCGAGCTGGTTCGTTGGAGTGCTGGAGGCTGGCATTCAGGTCCTCCATCTCGCGGTAATAGGGCTTGATGATGATCCGGATCGAGAGCAGGTTGAAGGCCATGATCAGCAGCGCGCTCACCAGCGCCGTGTACGAGATGAATTTCTTGATGCGCTCGAGTTCGGAATTGGCGCTGGACACCGGCTCGTCCACGCCGATCAGCAGCCCGCGCCCCGGGCAGGGTGCGGAACGCGAGAATCCTCTCCTCCCCGAACTGACGGTAGGTCCCGAAGCCCTCATCGTATTTCCGGAGGATGTCGACGAGCTTCTCCTTGAACGAACCCTGCCCCGAGGCCCGGGGCGAGGCCGCCTGGAGCACGACCTGGATGTTGCCGAAGTTTTTCTTTTTCGCGATGTACTCCTCGCGAAAGAGCGGGTCGGGGTTGTACAGGAGGTTGCCGTCCCTGTCCATGATCCAGGTCGACCCGGACTTGCGCACCTTCACCCGCTGGAGCCGGTCGCCGAGTTCCTCCGGGGAGGCCGCGGGCACGAGCGCCAGCTCCTCGGCCATCCGGTCGACCATCGCCATGGCGCCCATCTTGATCGAATCCTTGCTCACCCGGTAGACGGTGACGCCGGCGACGCTCATGAAGACCGCCACGACGAGATAGGAGGCCACCGTGAGTCGGAAGCCGAGGCTGGTGGTGATGTTTTTCACTCGCGTCCTCCCCTCCGTCCTCGTCGTCACCCCGCTCGCGCGGGCCGAGCACCTCGTGGCAGCCGAGACCGCACTGCTCCTTCGTCCCGCGCCAGAGCTTCGGCTGGTTCGAGGCGTGAAAGTAGTGACAGGTGTAGCAGGTGGTCGTCCCTTCCGCGCTCAGCGGGGTCCCCGGGGGGAACTCCGTCTTCGCCGACGACTCCGACCTTGTGCATGATGGCGCTGACCGCTGAAGTCGTGGCATTTGTCGCAGAGCGTCGCCCGGGGCAGCACGCAGGAACTTGCTCTCGTTCGACGCGTGCGGATCGTGGCACCCGGTGCAGCTGCCCTGCTCGATCGGCTTGTGCAGAAAGGGCTTGGCCAGTTCCGTGAGCATGTCCTGATGACAGCTCAGGCAGAGCCGGTCGGCCTTCTTGACGAGCAGAAATCGCTCGTTCGCGCCGTGGGGGTCGTGGCAGACGACGCAGAACCCGGCGGCGACCGGGCCGTGGATGTACGCCGCCTTGGCGACCTGCTCGCGCACCCGATCGTGGCAGGAGTAGCACAGTTCCGCCCCCTGCGAACGCAGTTCGTATTTGTTCGGAAAGCTCTGGTAGTCGTGACAGGGCAGGCAGCCGCCGACCGTGATCGGCCCGTGGGTGAAGATGCGCCTCGAGAGACCGGTGTGGCAGACCGCGCAGATGTTGCTCTGGCCCATGCCGGACTTGTCCTGCAGGGGCACCTCGAGCTTGTGGCACTTCGTGCAGGGCTTCTTCTCCTCGTCGCGGTGGAACCTGTACTCCGGCAAATCCGAGGTGATGTCGCCGCCCATGCGCGTCTCGCGGAAGACGACGAGGGACTGGCTCTGGTTCGCCCCCGCGGCGCCCTGCCCCTTGATCTCGATCAGGTTCATCGCCAGCGAGAGCGGCGTCTGAAAGTGGAAGACGTTGTCCTTGGCCGTGACCGTCCGCTCGGGCAGGTTGTTGAGCTTCAGCGTGACGTCGCGCGAGCCGGCGCCGCCGGTGTAGCCGACCAGGGCGACCCGGTCCTGAGATGGTTTTCGTGAAACTCTCGGGAACAAAGACCGTGAAAGGCTCCTCGCCCCGCTTCTCGCCGGCGCCCGCGGACACCGGCATCTCGCTGATCAGCTTCTCGATGACGACGTCGATCTCCTTCTCGTCGGCCTCGGTGTAGCCGACGATCCGCCTGCGGATGACCCCGCCGCGATCGATGATGATCGTCGTCGGCAGGGTGTCGACGCCGTACTCGCGGCTGATGGCGAGCTTGTCGTCGATGAGCAGGCTCAGGCTGATGTCCTTGGCGAAGCCGCGAAAGAACTTGATGACCCGCTGGGGGTTGTAGATGTCCAGATAGATGTTGAAGATCGCCAGGTCCTCCTCGGTGTATTTTTTCCGCAGCTTGATGAGGTTCGGCACGGTGACCATGCAGGAACTGCAGTAGATCGAGCCGAAGTCCAGCAGGATCACCCGCTTGCCGAGCGACTGCTCCAGATCGAGCGGGGCGCCGGTGAGAAAGTCCGTGCCCTTGAGCCCGACCGCCTTCTGCCCCTCCTCGAGCTTCGCCGCACGCGCCGGCGCGACGGCGCCAGAGCGAACGCCGCGGCGATCAGGAAGGCGACAACTCCCCGCATCCGATGCAACGACGCGCTGGGCAAGGGCATCGGCAGCGCCTACTTCGCTGCGAGCATTCGGGTGATCAGCGCCCGGAGATCGGCCTCGCCGATCCGCCCGAGGTGGCTTCCCGCGATCTTTCCCGCGGCGTCGACGAGATAGATCACCGGCGTGCCGGCGACCTGGAAGGGGTCGGCGATGGCGAACTGCTCGCCCTGGGCGTCGAGTTCGTCGAGAATGACCCGCACGTTGTACTTGTACTGGCTGGAGGAACCCCTTGATCCCGTCGATGAACGGTTCCCCGTCCATGTTCACGGCGAGCACGTCGAGAGTGCCGGCCGCCTTGTACTCGTCGGCGATCCGCTGGATGACCGGCATCTCCTCGCGGCAGGGCTCGCAGAAAATCGACCAGAAGACCAGCAGGTGCGCCCGCTTGGTGCGCTCGTCGCCGAAGGTGAAGGTCTTCCCGTCCAGATCCTTGACGGTGAAATCGGGGGCCGGCTGCCCGACCTCGAGGGATTTGACGCCCTTGATCACCGGTATGGGGGTGAAGCCCTGCTCTTGCGCAGCCGCGAGCGGCGCAGCCGCAAGAACCGCGCCAGCACCCCGCCGAGCACCGCGGCGGCGATTCCGAATCTCTTGCTCATCGTTCCTCCTTGGGCGTGGTCTGACCCATCGGTTCTGCGTGCGCGACCATCGATCAGCGCAGGGTGAACTTCTGCACGATGTTGTTCTCCGTGTCGGCGACGAGGCACTCGTCGCGATCGGGATTCACCGCCATCCCGAGCGGGCTTGGCGAACGGCCGCTCCGCCCCGCGCAAGGCGAAGAGAAATCGCCCCTCGAGATTGAAGCGCTCGAACAGGCCGTTGCCGGCGTCGAGAACGTACACGTAGTCGTTCTTGTTGTCGACCTCGATCCGCCCCGGCGAGCAGAGCCCCGACTCCGGGGCGATGGCCGGCCAGCTGTTCACCAGGGTCCCATCCAGCTGGAACTGCTGGACGAGGCAACCCGCCCCGAGCAGGTAGATGTACCCGAAGCGGTCCCGGGACCAGCCGATCGACACCAGATCGTCGAACTTGCCCCCGCGGCTGCCGAAGAACTTGCCCCAGCTCGCCGAGGAAACAAACCTTCGGAGGTGACGAATCTCCGCTTGTCTGCAAAATCTCGACCCCGCCTCGGTATCGAACCTGAACTTCTGGACCCGCTCGTTTCCCGAGTCGAGGACCCAGAGATTGCCTTCGCCGTCCAGGGTGATGTCGCGGGGATACTTGAAGTCGCCATCGCGGCTGCCAAGGCTGCCCCAGCTCTCGAGGAAGGCGATTTGCCCTGTCTGACTTTTCAAACTGGAAGATCTGCACCCGGTGGTTCCCGGTGTCGACGACGTAGATGTAGTGGAAGTCCGACCTGCTCGAGTCGACGACGATCGCCCCGGGATTCTTGAACTCCCCCGCGCGGCTTCCCGAACTTCCCCAGGTGAACTGTAAGTTCGAGAACCTGTCGAACTTCTGGACCCGGCTGTTGCCGGCGTCGAGCACGTAAAAACTGCCGTCCGCATCCGATCGCGACATCCACCGGGCCGTCAAAGGACCCGGTCTGGATGCCGAAGCCTCCGATGGCCTCCCGGAAGATCGTCACCGGCGGCGCCGGCGTCGGCGCCTTGGGTTCGGGGATCACCAGCCGCTGCGGACGATACTCCAGCGACGGGACGGGATCGGACGCGCTATCGCCCTCGGCGGCGGCGGCGGTCGCAACCGCCGAGCCGCCGACTGCCGCAAGGATCAGGAACCTGAACCTCGAATCGTCGCATACGCTGAGAATGCCTCCACGCACCACAGAGCCGCCGGGAGGTCACTTCAGGGCGTTCAGCAGCATCTCGGTCGTCTCGAGCATCTCCTTGGCCTGCTTGTCGTCAGGCGACTTCTCGAGTATCTGCTTCCAGAGATCCCGGGACGCCGTGTAATCCTCCTTGTTGAAGGCGGCCATCGCCTGGTTGCGAAGCGCCTCGACGTCGCCTCCCGCCGGCCGGCGACGCCTTGGGCTCCTCGACCGCCTTGGGCTGCCTCGACCGCCTTGGGCGCCTCGACCGCCTTGGGCGCCTCGACCGCCTTGGGCTCCTCGACCGCCTTGGGCTCCTCGACCGCCTTGGGCGCCTCGACCGGCCTTGGGCGCCTCGACGCCGGGCTTCACGGCCTTCGGCCGGCTTCCTGGCTTCTTGCCGGCCTCTTCGGCGCTGGCCTTCTTCTCGGCCTCTTCCCTGGCCTTCTTCTCCGCGGCAGCCTTCTTCTCGGCCTCCTCGGCTTCCTTCTTCTTGCGTTCGGCGATCTGCTTCTCGAGGTTCCCGATGCTTCTTGGCGGCTTCCTTGTCGCCCTTGTCGAGGTCGAGAACCTTCTTCCACTCGGCGATCGCGTCCTCGAGATTGCCGGCCTCGGCCGCCGCCTCGGCCTTCACCCTGATCTCATCGATCTGTTTCCGCAACGCGGCCGCCTTGGCCTTCTCCTGAGCCTCGACGCTTGGCCTTCTCCGCCGCCTCGATCCGCTTCTTGGCCTTCTTGTTGTCCGGCTGGATCTTGAGGACTTCGTTCCACCCGGCGATCGCCTTGTCGTAATCGCCCGCGTCGAAACTCTTCTCGGCCGCGGCGTTCAACTCGGAGACCTTCTTTTTCAAGGCCTTCTCCGAGAGGTTGGCGCCGTAGCCGAGATCCACGGTCATCCGCTCGACGACCTCCAGAAACATGCCACGGGTCACGTGTCGTCGAGCCTCTCCCGGCTGTTGAAGGGGCCTTCCTTGCTCACACGCTTGACGTTCGTGCGCCAGATCCGCTTGGCAGGGGAGAAACTGTCGAGCGTGGCGTACGCCTTCTCGCGGGCATCGAGAACGTTGAACGACGCCGAAACCACGGTGAGCGTCGCCTTGTCGACCTTGTCCTCGTCGTAATCCTCGATCCGGCCGGTGAGGATGACCTCGGTGCCGGTCAGCTGACCGAGCTTGGTCGCGATCAGCGCGCCGTCCCCCGGGGCTTTGGGCTTCTTCTTGAGTCCGAGTTCCTCTCCGGCGCGGGCCATGAGATCCTTGGCCTGGTCCTCCTCGAGCATCACCACCAGCTCGAAGCCGCCGTGAATCGTCATGGTGTCGGCGAGCACGCCGGAAAGGCGCGTCTCGATGCCCTTCGACTTGGAGCCGGTGGCGATGTTTTCGAGCGGCCAGACCAGGATCCCCTTGACCGGCTTGAGCGAACTGGCCGGATCGCCGCCGACGCTCGCGTCATCGAGCAGGTAGGAGTTGATCAGCGCTTCTGGCGCACCCTGCAAGCGGAGAAAGCGCCGCCAGCCAGCGCCGCGACCAGTACGATCTTTTTCCTCATGAGCGTCCTCCCCATTCCTCTCGATGCATGGCGTTCCCAGCGCATAGCCCTCGGGATACGGGTGCGACGCCCCCCCGAGCGTCCTGATCATCGTTCCCAGCCGAATTCCTCAGCATTGTAGTTATCACCGCCCCCCTGTCAAGAAGCCCGTTGACATCAAAACCGGTAGTTGAGCTTCAAGTTGAGCTTGCGCTTCTCGTCCTTCGGCTCCGTGCTCGTCCTTGATGATCTTGTCGAACTGGTACTCGCCACGTCAGTTCCAGGCTGCTCGCGCTTCCAGCTGACCTTGGCGTTGATGACTCACGTCGTCGAACGTGTCGCCCTTGTCGTTGTACTTGATGCTCGAGAGCAGGATCAGGTCCTCGAGCTTCCAGTCGAGCTTGAGCGAGTAGGAAAGCTCGACGAGTTCCGGGTCGGGGTCATCCTGGGTGTCGGAGGCCTCGCCGGTCGACTTCACCCTCGATGCGCATGTCGCGGACAATCTCGGCGAGGAGGACGGTGAGGCGGGTGTCCTCGTTGAACTGGAGCATCCGCTCGAAATTCAAGACCTCGTCGAGCGTGTCCTCGACCTTGATAGCCGTACTCGTGGGAGAAGGTCGCCTTGAACACGTCGAGCAGCTGCAACCTGATAATCGAACTTGATCTTCGCATCCCGGACCTGTTGCTGGCTGATCGGATAATCGAAGCCCCGCTCCCACTCGTTCGTGCGGCTGACCTCGTAACTCGGCGTCACGATCAGGTCGAGGTAACCCGGCGTCAGGATCAGGTCAAAAGGCTTAAGCTTCAGATCGCTCTTGACCTTGGTCTCGCGATTCGTGAGCAGATCGTCGGTGTGCTCGTTCGAGGTGATGGCGTTCACGGTGAGATCCCAGAAGTCCCCGAAGCGGTTCTTGACGATGAGTTCGTACTTCTCATTCTCGGTCTTGTCCACGGAACCGCCCGTGCCGTCGGCGACCTCGGCTTCGTTCTTGAACTCCGCCTTGCCGGAGACCCGCAGCCAGGAGATCGACGTGAGGTCGAACCCGGCCTTGATGGTGTCGGTCCGCGACCGCTCGTCGTCCTGCCCCGTACACCGCCGCAACCAGGTCGGTTTCGCGACGGGCCTCGCCGGCGATCTTGAGCCAGTCGAAGGCGTCCCAGCGCAGGTCGAGCACGTATTTGTTCTTGAGCTTGTAGTCGAAATCCAGGGCCAGCAGATCCTGGTCGAACTGGTATTCCCACGCCAGGCCGAGCTTCATCCGCGGGCCGATGAGCAGCGAGTTCTTCAAACGGGTCTTGAGGGTCTGGGTGTAGCTTGAGGTCTCCCCCGAAAAAACACCCCGGTTCTGTTCGTCCGTGTAGTCTTCATTGATCTCGTAGGCGAGCTCGAACTCCGTCCCGCCCCAGAGGATTTCCTTGTAGGTCGCCTTGGCGGACCACGTGGTTCCGGCGCTGCCGGTGCGCTCCGGCAGGGACGTGTCGATCTCCTCGCGCTTGAAATTGTACTCCAGGCGCACGCCGTAGATGTCCTTGCGGGTCGAAAACTCGAAGGTGTTCGTGACGCTCTCCGTCGCGTAGTCCTCGGCGTCGCGCCGTCGTTGATACTTGAGCTTCACCTCCGGCCAGAGCTCGGGGGTCATCTCGAGATCGAACGTCAGACTGTCCGAATAACTGGTGAAACCACCCGTCTCCTGATAGGCGTCGGTGGAACTGATCACAACTTCGTAGGCGATCTTGGCCGCGAGTTGCGATCCCTTGGTCGCCATCTCCAGGGTCGGCGCCACCCGTGAGGTGCCTGCCTGATCCGTGTACCAGGCGTTCTGGAGATCGAGACGCACCGCGCCGAGAAAATCGTGGGCCGTGGTCAGCGAAGTCTCGTACTTGATCTCGTATTTCTGGTTGAACAGGGTCGTGGCGTCGACCTCGCCGCCCAGGTTTTCCTGTGCGTAACTGTAGTCGAGCTCGACGCCGGTGTTCAACTCCAGCGCGACCGCCGACTCCGGAGCGCCGAACACGGCGAGAACCCATGCCGCGAGCCCGGCCAACATCATTCTACGTATCACAGGATTCGCCTTGCACACCCATCCCTCGTGGAAAACAGCTTTTCCCCGTCACCTGTAAATCTGTTTCTCTTATAGTATTCGGCGCTTGACTGTCAAGATTATTCTCGCGAAGGCGCGGCGGCGGCGCACAACACCACTGTGCGGGCGGCGCGATTTCATGCTAGAATCCGCCGCGTTCCGCGAAGGGAACGCATTGGGCCGCACCACCGGAAGGAGAGACGACCGATCATGAAGCACCTGCGCATCACCGACCCGGAGATCGCCCGGGCCATTCTGCTCGAAACCCGGCGTCAGGGCGAGAAGCTCGAGCTCATCGCCTCGGAGAACTTCGCGAGCGAGGCCGTCTTCGAGGCCCAGGACTCCGTGCTGATGAACAAGTACGCCGAGGGCTATCCCGGCCGCCGCTACTACGGCGGCTGCGAACACGTGGACATCGCCGAGCGGCTGGCCATCGAGCGCGCCAAGCTGCTCTTCGACGCCGACCACGCCAACGTCCAGCCGCACTCGGGGACCCAGGCCAACATGCAGGCCTACTTCTCCCTTCTGGAACCGGGGGACACGATCCTCGGCCTGAACCTCACCCACGGCGGGCACCTCTCCCACGGTCACCCCGTGAACTTCTCCGGCCGCTACTTCAAGACCGCCTTCTACGGCGTCGAGCGGGAGACGGGCACCATCGACTACGACCAGGTGCGCGCCGCAGCCCTCGCCGCCCGCCCGAAACTCATCGTCGCCGGGGCGAGCGCCTACCCCCGCATCCTGGATTTCGCGCGCTTCGCCGCCGTGGCCGAGGAGGTCGGGGCGCTGCTCCTGGCCGACATCGCCCACATCGCCGGGCTCGTGGCCGCCGGGTCTGCACCCTTCCCCCGTCCCGCACGCGGCGGTCGTGACGAGCACCACGCACAAGACCCTGCGCGGACCGCGCGGCGGGCTCATCCTCTGCCGCGAGTGCCTACGCCAAGGCCATCGACAAAAACGTCTTTCCCGGGTTTCCAGGGCGGCCCGCTGATGCATGTCATCGCGGCGAAAGCGGTGGCCTTCCACGAGGCGCTCCAGCCGGAATTCAAGGCGTACCAGGCGCAGGTCCTCGCCAATGCCCGGGTGCTCGCCGCGGAGTTGTCGGGACACGGCCTGCGGCTCGTGTCGGGGGGGACCGACAACCACCTGATGCTCGTCGACCTCGGCCCGCTCGGGATCACCGGCCGCGAAGCCGAGACCTGGCTCGACGACGGCGGGGATCACCGTGAACAAGAACTCGATCCCCTACGACCCGCAGCCGCCGGCGGTGACCAGCGGCATCCGGATCGGCACCCCCGCGCTGACCACGCGGGGCATGCGCGAGGGGGAGATGCGGACGATTGCGCGGCTGATCTGTCGCACCCTCGCCGGGCGAGGCGAGGCCGCGATCGCCCGGGAAGTCCGGGACGCCGTCGCCGACCTCACCGCCGGCTTTCCCCTGTACGCCGAACGGCTCACCGCCGATGACGACTAGCCCGGCGTCCCGCGCGGCGCGTCCCGCGTGGGACGAGTACTTCATGGAGATCACGAGGCTCGTGGCCACGCGCTCGACCTGCCTGCGGCGGCGCGTCGGGGCGGTGCTCGTGCGCGACAAGCGCATCCTCTCGACGGGGTACAACGGCGCGCCGCGGGGGCTGCGGCACTGCCTGGAGATCGGGTGCCTGCGCGAGCGTCTCGGCATCCCCTCCGGCGAGCGCCACGAACTGTGCCGGGCGCTGCACGCCGAGCAGAATGCGATCATCCAGGCCGCGCTCCACGGGGTGAGCGTGGACGGCGCCACGCTGTACTGCACCGCGCAGCCCTGCGTGATCTGCTCGAAGATGCTCATCAACTCCGGGATCCGCGGCATCGTCTACGCGGAAGGCTACCCCGACGATCTCTCGCGCGAACTGCTCGAGGAGGCCGGCGTGGCGCTCCGCTGCGGCGGCGCCGCCGGGATCCCCTGGCGTGCGCTGCCCCTTCTGCGCCCACCTCGAGGACCGGGTGGTCGACTCGCGCACCGGCAAGAACGGCGAGATCATCCGGCGGCGGCGCGAGTGCCTCAAGTGCCAGCGCCGGTTCACCACCTACGAGCGGGTCGAGGAGGTCCTCCCGACCGTCGTCAAGAAGGACGGGCGGCGCGAGCCTTTCGACCGCCACAAGATCCTCGCCGGCATCGAGAAGGCCTGCCAGAAGCGCCCCGTGAGCGCCGCCGCGATCGAGAGTGTCGTCCAGGAGATCGAGAACGAGCTGCTCGAGCTCGGCGAGAAGGAAATTCCGGGCAACGCCATCGGCAAGCGCGTCATGGCGCGCCTGCAACAGCTCGACGACGTGGCCTACGTGCGTTTTGCCTCGGTCTACCGCCAGTTCAAGGACATCTCGGAGTTCATGGACGAGCTCAAGGGACTGCTCGACGGCAAAGCGCCCGTCCCGGGACCCCCGGGTCCCCCGCGCCCCGACCGATGAGGACCGATTCTCCGCCGGAATCTGCTCTGGGCGCTCGCGATCACCAGCCTGATCGCCGCGCTCACCGGCGTGGAGTTCTGGCTGCAGCGGGCGCCGACGGGAGTGCCGCTCGCGACCAACCTGCTGATCTTCGCCCTCGTCAACGTCAACATCATCCTGCTCATGGCGCTGGCGATCCTGATCTTTCGCAACCTCACGAAGCTCTTCTTCGAGCGCCGGCGACGCGTCATCGGGGCGCGGCTGCGGACGCGGCTCGTCGTGGCCTTCGTCGGCCTCGCCAGCCTGCCCGCCCTGCTGCTGTTTCTGGTCTCGCTCAAGCTCATCACCACCAGCGTCCAGGGCTGGTTCGACGTGCGCGTGGAGAACGCGTTGCGCCTGGCCGCCGAGCTCGCCGCGGACGCTCCGCGCAGCACCGAGCGCACCGCCCTCGGGCAGGCCCAGCGTCTCGCCGAGGAGATCGATCGCCTGGACCTGGACGGGCCGGGCCGTCGCGACATTCGCGCCAGGCACCTGCGGGACGCGGGTGCGGGAACTTGGCCTGGCGGCCGTCGCTTATTACGGCGGCCCGGGCGAGCAGGATTTGCGTCTCGGTTCCCCGGATCTCCCGGGCGCGGCGCCGGCCGCTGCCGCGCGAGCGCCTGCTCGACGCCTGGGCCGGCCGCAGCGGGCTCTCGACCGCCGGCGGACAGGGCGGCGACATCGTCCAGGCCTACTGGCCGGTACGGCGACGGGCCGGCCCGCGGCCGTGGTCGGCGTCGTCAGCCGCGAGCCTCTTCGTTCCCGACGGACCTGCGTGAGCGCCTCGCGGCCGCGGCGGCGACATTCGAGAATTACCGACAGGTCCGGCTCTTTCGCCGTCCGATCCGGCTGAGCTACACGCTGACGCTCGCCACCATCGCGCTGCTGATCACCTTCTTCGCGACCTGGTTCGCCTTCTACCTCTCGCGCGTCATCACCACCCCGATCCAGCAGCTCGCCGAGGGGACCCGGCGCGTCGCCGGCGGCGACCTCGATTTCGAGATCGCCGCCCAGGCCCAGGACGAGATCGGGCTGCTGGTGGACTCCTTCAACAGGATGACCCGCGACCTGAAGTCGAACAAGGTCGAGCTGGAGCGCGCCTACGGCGAACTGCAGCGCTTTACGCTCGAACTCGAGCGCCGCCGCAACCTCATCGAGACCATCCTCGAGACCATCGGCACGGGGGTGATCGCCATCGACCCGCGCGGCGCCGTCGCCGCCTGCAACCGGGCGGCCCAGGCACTGCTCGGCCTCCCCCCGGACGTCGCTCGGGCGCGAGTTCGCCGAGATCTTCCTGGCGCCCGCCCTGCGGCCGCTGCGCGAGGCGATCGACGCCCCGCCCCAGAGCGACGGCCGGCCCGGCGAGGGGCGCGTCGTGGTCGCGGCGCGGGGGCAGTTGCGCACGCTCGTCGTCACCGCCGTGCCGCTGCGCGACCCGCGCTTCACCGACCTCGGCCGGCTCGTCGTCGTCGAAGACCTGACCCAGCTCGTCAAGGCCCAGCGCGTCGCGGCCTGGCGCGAAGCGGCGCGACGCATCGCGCACGAGATCAAGAACCCGCTGACCCCGATTCAGCTCTCGGTCGAGCGGGCCCGCAAGAAAATGCTCGATCACGCCCCCGACCGCGAGGAGGTCTTCCTCGAAGCCGCCGCCACCGTGATCTCCCAGGTCGAAACCATGAAGCGCCTCGTCGACGAGTTCTCCCGTTTCGCCCGCCTGCCCTCGCTGCGCCCGGAGCCGGTCGACGTCCACGCCGTGATCGAGAACGCCCTCGGTCTCTACCGACACGGGACGGAGCGGGGTGGAGTTCGCCACCCGGCTTCAACCCGGAGCCGCTCGTGATCGACGGCGACGCCGAGCAACTGCGTCGCGTCTTCATCAACCTGATCGAGAACGCCCTCGCCGCCCTCGACGGACCCGGGAGGATCCGTGATCGCCACGGAGCCGGGCGACGACGGGCGCACCGCGCGCATTCTCGTCAGCGACACCGGCCGGGGGCTGCCGGCCGAGGATCGCGACCGGCTCTTTCTGCCCTACGTCTCCACCAAGAAAGAGGGCGGCGGGCTCGGGCTGGCCATCGTCAGCGACATCGTCGCCGGCGCACGGCGGGACGGTGCGCGCCGAGGACAACCTGCCCGCACGGCACCGTTTTCATCCTGGAGTTCCCGCTGCACCGGGAGGCCCCCCTCCTGGTCGGAGATCATGGAGGAGCGTCATGCAGGCTGAGACCATCCTCGTCGTCGACGACGAGCGCGGCATCCTTCTCGCCCTCAAGGGCATCCTCGAGGACGAGGGCTACCGCCCGTTCTCGTCGAGGACGGCGAGTCCGCGCTGCGGCGGCTGCGCGAGCAGCCCGTCGACCTCGTGCTGCTCGACATCTGGCTCCCGGGACGCGACGGCGTGGCGATCCTCCAGGAGATCAACCAAGGGCTGGCCGACCATCCCGGTCGTCATGATGTCCGGCCACGGCACCATCGAGACCGCGGTGCGCACGACCAAGCTCGGGGCCTACGACTTCATCGAGAAGCCCCTCTCGCTCGAGAAGACCCTGCTGGTGCTGCGCCACGCCCTCGAGGAGCGCCGCCTGACGCGCGAAAACAGCGAACTGCTGCGCCAGGCCGAGTCCGTCGGTCGAGATCGTCGGCGAGGACCCGGTGATCGTCGAACTGCGCCGCCGGGCCGCCCTCGCCGCCGCGGGCTCGGGACGGGTCCTGGTCACCGGCGAGCACGGCACGGGCAAGGAACTGGTGGCGCGCTCGATTCACGTGCACTCGCCGCGGCGGCTGCGGCCGTTCATCGAGGTCAACTGCGCCGCGCTGCCCGGAGAACTCGTCGAGAGCGAACTCTTCGGGCACGAGCGCGGCGCCTTCACCGGGGCGGTGGATCTGCGCCGCGGGAAGTTCGAGCAGGCGGACGGCGGCACGCTGTTCTTCGACGAGATCGGCGACATGACGCCTGCGCACGCAGGGGACGCTCCTGCGGGTGCTCGAGAGCCAGAGCTTCGAGCGGGTCGGCGGCAGCAAGCCGGTGCGGGTCGACGTGCGGGTGATCGCGGCCACGAACCGCCGCCTCGAGGACCTGATCGCCGCCGGGCTCTTCCGCGAGGACCTCTTCTACCGGCTCGCGGTGGTCTCCCTGCACGTCCCGCCCCTGCGCGAGCGCCCCGGCGACATCCCGCTGCTCGCCGAACACTTCCTGAGCGGTTTTTGCGCGCATGCCGGCGCTCCAGCCGAAGCGGTTCACGCCCGAGGCGCTGGCGGCCCTCTCCGGCCACCCGTGGCCCGGCAACGTCCGCGAACTGCGCAACTGCGTGGAGCGCCTGGTGATGATGGTCCCCGGCGAGAACATCGAGGCGGACGACCTCGATCTCGCGCCCCGCGCCGCCGCCGCCGCGTCCCGGCCGCAGGCCCCCGACGCCGCGTCGCCGCCGAGCCGCCTCCAGGCGACGCTCGACCCGCCACCGGGAAAGCCCCGCCCGTAGCGTTCCCGTGCCGTCCCCGTGCGGTGGCCGTCGCAGTCGGCGTGCGGTCGCCAGCTCCGCGCTCGACCTGGGCTTGTCCGCCCCTGCGCTCGAAGCGCGCAACTCGCCCTGCGGGCTCAAACAGCACGCTTCGCCCCTGACGGGGACGCTCCGGTGCGGACGCCCAGGTTCCCTCGCGCTCCGCCATGCGCCCGCCCGTCACCGCGATGCCAGCCACCCGTGATCTGGATCGGCAGGCCCGGGACCGATCGCGCAGAGCCGTCGTGATACCGCAGCGCAGGCGGCTCGGGGCGGTACCTGAGGGACGATGCACGGAGCCGACGATCAGCGCGGAGCCGCCGATCGAGCCCGGAGCCGTGCCCGGGGCGGTCCCGCAGGGACGCAGGACTCGTTGTTTGAGCCGCAGGGCGAGTTACGAGTCCGCGAGCCCGGGCACGGTGACGGGCCGGCGGCGCAGACGCACGACCGAAGGCGACGCGCCAGTCGCCTCGCGCACGGGATACCCGAACAAGCGCCTTGGTTCAGGATGACTGATGCCTACGTCGGGTACTCCGCGTTGATCGAGACGTAGTCGTGGGTCAAGTCGCAGGTCAGCACCCGGTCCGCTGCCTTGCCCAGGCCGAGGTCGATCACGAAGCGCAGCACCGGCTCCTGCATCTGCTTCGCCGCCCGCGCCATGCGCGCCGGCGGCACGCCCCGCCCGCCGCGACGACGGCCTTGCCGTTGAGGCTGATCGAGACCTTCTCCGGGTCGACGCGCACGCCGGCGTACCCCACCGCCGCCGCGATCCGGCCCCAGTTGAGGTCCTGCCCGAACCAGGCGGTCTTCACGAGCTTCGAGTTGGCCACGGTGTCGGCAACGCGGTGCGCCTCGGCGGCGCTGCGGGCCCCGGTGACCGCGATCTCGACGAGCTTCGTCGCCCCCTCGCCGTCGCGCACGATCAACTCGGCGAGCCGGCGACAGATCTCATCGAGAGCAGCGGCGAAACGCTCGCGGTCGGGACCCGCGGCCGGGACCCGCACGCCCGAGGCGCCGCCGGCCATGAGCACGCACGGTGTCGTTCGTGCTCTGGTCGCCGTCGATGTTGATGCGGTTGAACGTCCGCTCGACCGCGGCGCCCAGCAACCGCCGCAGCAGCCCCTGGGAGACCACGGCGTCGGTGGTGATGTAGGCGAGCATGGTGGCCATGTTCGGGTGGATCATCCCGGCGCCCTTGCACATCCCGCCGATCCGCACCGGCCGGCCGCCGATCCGCATCTCCAGCGCCGCCTCCTTCACGAACGTGTCGGTGGTCATGATCGCCTGCGCGGCCAGGCCGCCGCCCGCGGCCTCGAGGGTGCGCACCGCCTCCGGCACGGCGCGCACGATCCGGTCGGCCGGGAGCGGCCGGCCGATGATGCCGGTCGAGGAAACGAGGACGCGGCCCGCGGGGAGTTCCAGAACTTTTGCGACGGCAGCCGCGACCTTCCGGGCGCGCCGCTCGCCCTCGGGACCCGTGGCCGCGTTGGCGTTGCCGCTGTTGACGAGGACCGCCTGCAGCGGCCCGCCCGAGCGCAGCAGCGCCCGGGCGAGTTTCACGGGCGCGGCCGCAAAGCGGTTGGTCGTCAGGGTTGCCGCCCACGACGCGGGGCGGTCGGCGAAGAGGCAGGCCAGGTCGAGCCGGCCGCTCGCGCTCTTGATCCCTGCCGCGATCCCCGAGGCGGAGAAGCCCAGCGCGGCCGTCACGCCCCCGGGCACGGAGCGGGTCCCCTTCGGGTCCTGCCATGAAACCTGCGGCGGTGCTTTCACCTCATCCGACATCGCTGCCCCCCTGTTCCTGTCCTCGTTTTCGTCACCAGATCATTCATCTGAACTCTTTCCGGGATCCTCGGTGACAGGCAGCCTGCTCAACAATGCCCAGGTGCGCGACGAGGCGGCGATCCGGTGGCTGAGCGGCCTGCTACGGGAAGAGCCCGGGCGTTTCGAGTCCGGCCGTCTCCGGCAGCCCGAGCATCAGGTTCATGTTCTGCAGCGCCTGCCCCGAGGCGCCCTTCACGAGGTTGTCGATGACCGAAACGACGACCAACCGCCCGCCCTGCGGGTCGTCGGTGCAGCCGATCCTGCAGAGGTTGGTCCCCGCGACGTCGCGCACGCCGGGGAGTTTCCCGTCCGGGAGCACCTTGACGAACGGCTCGCCGGCGTAGGTCGCGCGCAGCAGCGCGCCGACCTCGCGCAGGCCCGTGCCCGCCGGCGGCGTCAGGTAGATCGTCGCCTCCATGCCGCGGCTGAGCGGCACCAGGTGCGGCGCGAAGGTCAGGCGGACCGCTGCCTCCCGCCGCCGCCGCCAGTTCCTGCTCCATCTCGGGCTGGTGCCGGTGGCGGCCGACGTTGTAGGGCGTCAGCCCCTCGTTGACCTCGCAGTAGAGGCTCCCCTGCTTGAGTCCCCGGCCCGCCCCGGAGACGCCGGACTTCGCGTCGACGATGGCGCCGAACTCCCCGAGCAAGCCCGCGGCGCGCCAGCGGCAGCAGCGCGAGCAGCGTGGCGGTCGGGTAGCAGCCGGGATTCGCGACGAGGCGGGCCTCGCGCACCCGTGCCCGCGCGTGCTCGGTCAGACCGTACACCGCCTCCGCGAGCAGTGCGGGCGCCGCGTGCGGCTGGCCGTACGCGCGGGAGTACACCGCCGCGTCGCGCAGCCGGAAGTCCGCGGAGAGGTCGACGACCTTCAGGCCCCGCTCGAGCAGGGCCGGCACGACCGACATCGCCTCGACGTGCGGCAGGGCGACGAAGACCGCCTCGACGCCGGCGGGCAAACGAGCCAGATCCGGGGCGCTGAAGACAACCTCGGTGAAGTCGCGCAGCGACGTGAACACCTCGCCCGCCGGCAGCCCCGCATGCTGGCGTGAGGTCGCCCAGCCGACCCGCAGCGAGGGGTGACGACAGAGCAGCCGGAGCAACTCGCCGCCGGTGTAGCCGCTTGCCCCGATGATCCCGACCTCGTGCATCATGCCCCCTCTCGCCTCGCCGGGCGCCGCTGCCGCCCGCCGCCGAAAAAACGAACGGGGGAAGAAGCCGTGGCCTCCTCCCCCGTCGAGAAACGCGGTTAAGCGTTTAACGCTTGCTGAACTGGAACCGCGCGCGAGCGCCCTTCAGACCGTACTTCTTGCGCTCCTTCTTGCGCGAGTCGCGGGTGAGGTACCCGCCGCGACGCAGCGCGTCCTTGGCCGTCGGCGTAGCCTCGACGAGCGCCCGCGAAATGCCGTGGCGGACGGCGCCGGCCTGGCCGGAGAGCACCGCCGCCCTCGACCGTGGCGACCACGTCGAACTTGTTCAGCGCGTTGGCGGCCTCGAACGCCTGCTGGATGATCGCCAGCAGGGTCTTGCGGGGGAAGTAGACCGCAACCTCTTTAGAATTCACGGTGATCGACCCCACGCCCGGCTTGAGCCAGACGCGGGCCACGGCGGTCTTGCGCCGTCCCGTGCTGTAGATCTGGGTGCTTTCCATCGCTCTCGTGCTCTCCTTGGCAGGTTGATTCAGGGGCTAGACGGCCTGCGGCTTCTGGGCGGCGTGCGGATGCTCCGGACCGCCGTAGACCTTGAGCTTGGTCACCATGTGGCGCCCGAGAATCCCCTTCGGGCACATGCCGTGGACGGCGTGCTCGATGACCCGCTCGGGCTTCTCGGCGAGCTGCTTGCCGAGGGTGATCGTCTTGAGACCGCCGGGGTACCCGGTGTGGCGGTGGTAGACCTTCTGGTCGAGCTTGCGGCCGGTCACCTTGACCTTGGCGGCGTTGATCACGACGACGTGGTCGCCGCAATCGACGTGGGGGGTCCACTCCGGCTTGTTCTTCCCCGTGATGATCCGGGCGACGCGGGTCGCGAGCCGCCCCAGGACCTTGTCCGTGGCGTCAATGACATACCACGACGCGTTCCTGCGTTTCCTTCTTCGCCATCTTCGATTTGTAGGCAATCATCTTCTCACTCCTTGCGCGTTCAACCCAACGAGAGTGCGGAGTGTAATCAGACCGCAACCCCTTGTCAAGGCATATGATTCGTGGACGACCCGGTCACAGGCCCGGAGCCAGGCCGTCGAGCGCGGCGGCGAAACCCGGGTGGGCGAAGCGGAACCCCTCGGCGAGCAGGCGCCGCGGCAGGACGCGCTGTCCCTTGAGCAGAACGTCGCCGAACTCCCCGAGCGCCAGCCGCACCGCGAAGCCCGGGGCCGGCAGGAACGCCGGTCGGTGCAGGACCCGGCCGAGTTCGCGGGTGAGTCTCCGGTTCGTCACCGGTTCGGGCGCGGTGAAGTTGTAGGGGCCCGCACTCTGCCGCCGCCCCGACCAGATGCACCAGCGCCCCGAAGAGGTCCTCGACGTGAATCCAGGAAAACCACTGCCGGCCCGAGCCGAGCGGGCCGCCGAGGAAAGCGCGGAAGAGCGGCGCCATCTGCCCGAGCACCCCGCCGCCCGGGCCGAGGACGATCCCGAAGCGGGCGATCGCCACGCGCGCGCCCCGGTCGCGGGCGCGCAGCGCCTCGGCCTCCCAGTCGACGCAGAGCCGGGCGAGAAAATCGTCGCCGGGGCCGGCATCCTCGCCGAGTTCCTCGTCGCCGTGGAAGCCGTAGTACCCGACGGCGGAGGTCGAGACGAGCGTGACGCCGCCGGCCGCCGGCAGCGCGTCGACGACGTTGCGCGTGGTGAGGATGCGGCTGCTGCGGATGAGCTGCTTCGACGTCTCGGTCCAGCGCGTGAAGATCGAGGCGCCGGCGAGGTTGACGACGGTCTCGTGGCCGGCGATCCGCTCCTGCCAGGCCCCCCCGACGCGTGGCGTCCCCGACGACGACCGCGACCGCCGGGTCCAGCCCGCGCGGCCGCCCCGGGGCGTGGCCCAGCACCGTCACCTCGTCGCCGCGGGCGCGCAGCCGGTTGGCGAGATTGACGCCGACGAACCCGGTTCCCCCGACGATGAAGACCCTCATGCCGCCCCCTCCCCGCCCGCGATCCCGAATCGTCGCCCGACGCGCCGTACGAAGCCCTCGCGTTCGAGGTCCCCGAGCAGCCGCAGCACCCGCTCGCCGTCGCCCCCGGCGGCCCGGGCAATTCCGGCGACCGTCAGCGCCGTGCCCCCGACGAGGGCGCGCAGGATCGCGCCGCGCACCTGCCGGTCCGAGCCCTCGAAGCGCGACTGGCGCGCGTAGGTCCGGCTTCTGCGGTTCGGGTTGGGCACCCGGCGCGCCAGCGCCGCCCCGTAGTCCATGAGCGCATAGTACCACTCGCGCGGCGAGCGCCGGTCGAGCGCGGCCGCGACGAGCGGGAGAAGCTCGGCGTCCGCGACCGCCTCGCGGCCGGGGAAGAACTCGTGGATGAAGACCCGGCGGATGTTGGTCTCGATGAAAACCACCGGCGCGTCGAAGGCGAAGGCGCGGATCGACGCGGCGGTGGCGGCGCCGATCCCCGGCAGCGCGACGAGCGCCGCGGTGTCGTCGGGGACCGCGCCCCGGTGCTCCAGCGCGAGGATGCGCGCGCTCCGGTGCAGCGCCACGGCCCGCCGGTTGTAGCCGAGACCCTGCCAGACGGCGAGCACCCGGTCGAGCGGGGCGGACGGCGAGGGCGGCGAGATCGGGGAAGGCGTCGAGAAACGCCTCGTATTTGGCGCGGACGCGATCGACCTGCGTCTGCTGGAGCATGACCTCGGAGACGAGGATGCGGTAGGGGTCCCGGGTCTCGCGCCAGGGCATGCTGCGCGCGTGCCTGCGGTAGTGCGCCCAGACCTTGGCCCGGAACGCCCGGATCTCGGCAGTTGATGGCAGTTTCATCCGGCTTTTGTGTCACGAGTGCCAGCTCACAGTCAATCGCCACCCTGCTTCCCACGTGCATGCGGGGGCGGGGCGGCGGGGCGTCACTGAGGGAAGATGCGCGAAGACGCCGATCAGCCCGGAGTGTTGACCGTGGCGGTCCCGCAGGGACGCAGGCTCGTTGTTTGAGCCCGAAGGGCGAGTTACGAGACCGCGAGTCTCGGGCAACACTCCGGGCCGGCGGCGAGACGCACGACCGAAGGGACGCACCAGTTGCCTCGCGCACGCAGACGAGCAACAAACGTCAGCAAAACGTCAACCTTCCTGGTTTTTCTACAACCTGTTAGAATTCTAATTTTGATGCCAACAAGAGGAGATGTGCAGGCATGCACGAGCACGGCGGGAACCGGGGGAGCGAGGGCGCGCTGAGTGGTCCGACCGTCGTCCTGATCGGGCAGCCGAACGTCGGCAAGAGCGTCATCTTCGGGCGCCTGACCGGCAAGTACGCCGTCGTCTCGAACTACCCGGGCACCTCGGTCGAAGTCACGACCGGGCAGTTGCACATCGGCGAGAAGACCTTCACGGTCATCGACACCCCCGGCATCAACAGCCTGCACCCGCACTCCGACGACGAGCGCGTGACCCGCGACATCCTGCTCGAACGCCAGCCGGACGTCATCGTCCAGGTGGCGGACGCCAAGAACCTCAGCCGCGCGCTGACCCTGACCTCCCAGCTGCTCGAGTGCGGACGCCCGCTCGTGCTCTGCCTGAACATGAGCGACGAGGCCGAGCAGGCCGGCGTCCACATCGACACCCGCGAGCTCTCGCGCCTCCTGGGAATCGAGGTCATCCCGACCGTCGCCCCCGAGGGCGAGGGCCTCTCCGCGCTCAAGCGCGCGCTGCTCGCCCCGCGCACCGGGACGCCGATCGTCGCGTACGGGCGACAGATCGAGAAAGGGCTCGCGCGCATCGGCGCGCTGCTGCCGGAGCACCGGGGCTGCGCGCGCGCGCTCGGGCTGATGTTCCTCGCCGGCGAACCGGGCCTGGAGGCGTGGGCCGCCCGGACCTACGGCGCCGAAACCCTCGCGAACATCCGGGCGATCGCCGCCGACGCGAGCGGCGCACCTGGTGCAGCTGCCCGAGATGGTCATCCTGAAGACCCGCCGCGCCCGCGTCCAGATCGTCGTCACCCGCCACCTGCGCCAGGCCGCCCGCGGCCGTTCGCGCCTCGCCGAAACCCTCGGGCGCTGGACGCGCGAGCCCGCCACCGGCTTCCCGATCTTCATCGTCGTGATGCTCGGGCTCTACTACTTCGTGGGTCTCGATCGGAGCCGGGGTGCTCGTGGGCCTGCTCGAGGAGAATCTCTTCGGCGAGCACATCAACCCGCTGGTGGTGCGCCTGTTCGCGCTGGTGCCGTGGCCCTTTTTCCAGCGGATGTTCGCCGGTGAGTTCGGCCTGATCACGATGGGTCTGACCTACGCGCTCGCGCTGGTCCTGCCGATCGTCGGCACCTTCTTCCTCGCCTTCGGGCTGCTCGAGGACTCCGGTTACCTCCCCCGGCTCGCGATCATGTCGAACCGCCTCTTCCGGCTGATCGGCCTCAACGGCAAGGCGATCCTGCCGATGGTGCTCGGTCTCGGCTGCGACACGATGGCGACGATGACCGCCCGCATCCTGGAGAGCCGCAAGGAGCGCTTCATCGTGACGCTGCTGCTCGCCCTCGGCGTCCCGTGCTCGGCGCAGCTCGGCGTGATCCTCGGTCTGGCCAACTTCATCTCCCTCAGGGGCTTCGCTCTGATCATCCTGGCGGTCGGCGGCTCGATGCTGCTCGTCGGCTGGCTCGCCTCGCGCTTCGTCCCCGGCGCCCCCTCGGATTTCATCTTCGAGATCCCGCCGCTGCGCCTGCCGCGGCTCGGGAACATCGCGATGAAAACCTGGCTGCGCATCGTCTGGTTCCTGCGCGAGGCGACCCCGCTCTTCCTGATGGGCACCCTCGCGCTCTTTCTCGCCGCCGAGAGCGGCCTGCTCGGCCTGCTCGAGCGGGGGCTCGCACCGCTGATCCAGGGCTGGCTCTCCCTCCCCGTCGAGACGACGAAGGTCTTCATCCTCGGGTTTCTGCGCCGCGACTACGGCGCCGCCGGCCTCTTCGCGCTGGCGACCGCGGACCCGCCCCTGACTCAGCGTCAACCAGACCGTGGTCGCGCTGACCGTGATCACGTTGTTCGTTCCCTGTGTCGCGAACTTCCTCGTCATCATCAAGGAGCAGGGGATCCGGCGGGCGCTGGCGATCATCGGTTTCATCACCCCGTTCTCCTTTCTCGTCGGCGGCATCATCAACTGGGCCTTGATCCTCCTCGGCATCACGCTGTAGCCGGCTGCAGAAGGCCCATCTCCCGCGGGCGGGAGTGAACCCCTCCCCTGCGAATTATGGCTAGGACGAGTGGTCGAAGGGGCGGGATTCACCCCCGCCCGGCATTTGGCATTTACGTGCACATCCCGTTCTGTGTCGCGAAGTGCCATTACTGCGACTTCGTCTCGCGACCGCTCTGCGCCGACGCCCTCGAGCCTTACCTGGCTGCGCTCGAACGCGAGATCGTCACCGCCCCCGAGGCTGGAAGGCGTGCCGACACGGTGTTTTTCGGCGGCGGCACCCCGAGCCTCCTCAACGGCAGCCAGCTGGCCCGGCTTCTCGCAGCCGTGCGCGCCGCGTTCACCGTCGAACCCGGGGCCGAAATCTCGATCGAGGCGAACCCGGGGACGTTGACCGCCGCGAAGGCGGCCGATTTCAAAGCGCTCGGCGTGAACCGCATCTCGCTCGGCGTGCAGTCGCTCGACGACGCACTGCTCGCCCGCATCGGGCGCCGGCACACGCGGCGCGAGGCGCTCGACGCCTTCAGCCTGCTGCGCGCCGCCGGGTTCGACAATCTCGGGATCGACCTGATCCACGGCCTGCCCGGGCAGAGCCCGGCGATCTGGCGACGCGATCTGGCGCGGGCGATCGGCCTGGGCCCCGAGCACCTCTCGCTCTACGCTCTCGGCATCGAGACCGGCACGCCGTTTGCCGCAGCAACTCGCGGCTGGACGACTCGAACTGCCCGGGGAGCGCGAGGAACTGGAGATGCTGGCGCTGGCGCGCGAAATGACCGTGCACTCCGGGTACGAGCAGTACGAGATTTCCAATTTTTCGCGTCCCGGCCGCCGTTGTCGCCACAACCTCGACTGTTGGAATCTCCGCGAGTACCGGGGCTTCGGCGCCGGGGCCCACTCGTTCCTGCGCGCGCCGGCGCCCCTGCGGCTGGCCAACACGCCGGACAGCGACGACTACGTGCTGCGCGTCGGCTCGGGAGGCGACGCGGTGGCGATGCGCGAGGAGCCGACGCCGCGCCAGTTCGCGGGCGAGGCGCTCATGCTCGGCCTGCGCACCGCCGACGGTGTCGACGAGACGGCTTTCGCGCTGGCGCACGGCGCCTCGCCCGCGGCGCTGTTCCCGGAGGCCGCGGCGCTCGGAGCCGAGAAGGCCTGGATCGAGCGTTCGAGCGGACAGGCTGCGCTTCACCGAAACCGGCATCCTCTTCTCGAACGAAATCTTCCGCCTGCTCTTCTGACGATTGCGCCCTGGGCGGGGATCAACCCCGCCCCTGCGACGTGCCGGGTTGTTCTCGTAGGGGAGGGGTTGACCCCCTCCCGCGCCGCAGCGACAGGACCCGCGCCCACACGGTGCCGGTGGAGTCTGCTCAGCGGGCCGGCAGAAAACCCAGGAGAAAGTGCTCCAGGAGCAGTTTCGGCGCGACCGCCGTGCTCTTGACCCGATCGTCGAGGGACGCGAGCCGCTGCAGGCCCTGTTCGATCTCGGCGCGCGTGTAGCGCTTCGCTTCGAGCCGCAGCTTCTCGAGCTGTCCGGGATAGACCCGGAACTCCTTCGGCACTTCGCGCGCGCCGCCGGCGAGGTACCAGAGCACCCGCAGCCGCTTGCCGAGCATCCCGAGCAGACCGAGAAACTCCTCGTCCTTGATCGTGACCTCGCCGATCAGGCGCAGGCTGCCGGGCAGGTCGCGGCGGCTGATCGCGTCGACGATGTCGAAGGCCCCGTGGTGGACGTACCCGGCGGCGTACCGCGCCACCGCCGCGCCGTCGATCGCGCCGCCGGTCGCCGACCGCCAGCCGCAGTTTCGCCAGTTCGTTGAAGACCCGCGCCTGGTCCTCGCCGGTGACCTCGATCAACGCCGCGATGGACGCAGCGTCGATCGCGCACCCGAGACGGGCGGCCTCGGCCCTCACCGCAGTCGCGAGCGGCGCGCCCTTGAGCGGATTGAAGACGACCACGGCCCAGGCGTCGCCGTACTTCTTGCCGAGGGCCTTGGCTTTCGCGTCGTCCTCGGTCGTGGCGACGAAGACCGTCTCGGGCGACGGCGCCGAGAGGTACGCGCCGAGCATCTCGCCGCGCCCCGCCTGATCGAGGCGCATCTTCTCGATGTCGCGCAGGACCACCACCCGGCGCGACCCCATGAAGGGCATGGTTGCCGCCGCGGTCAGCACCTCGGACAGTTCGCTCTCGAAGGCGTGGAAGACCTGGACGTTGAACGCTCGCACGCCTTCCGGGACGATCGCGACGAGGGCGTCGAGCGCCTCGCGCTTGAGCGCCGTCTCCGCTCCCGTGAACAGGTAGGCCGGCGCCGCCTTCCCCTTGCCGACCTGCCGGCGGAATAGTTCCGGCGTCAACAGCGCGGCCCGCTAAAAGCTCTCGAGCATCAGGGAGACGAGCTTCTGGCTCATCTGCTCGGTGGCGCTGCGCAGAGCCTGGTCTTCGAGGCGATCGTTCTGCTGCAGGTCGGCCTTGACGGGGTAGTCGTAGCGCACGGTCACGCCCTTTTCGCCGAAGAGCAGGCGGTTGTCGCCTTTCGAGACGAGACTCAAATCCATGGTGATCGTCAGCCGGTTCTCGAGCGGTGTTTTCGTGGAGTCGAAGGTGATCGGATCGCGCTTGTAGCCGGTGACCGTCCCCTTGATGACCGCCTGCGCCTCCTCCCCGGTGACGACGGCCAGCTTGGCCGAGCCGAGCAGCCGGCTGATGAAATCTTCCGTCAGCACGCGTCCGACGTCCGTGCGCGCGGTGCGGTTCTCGAATACCGGCACCTCGACGCGCGTGATGCCGCCGGGGAGCTGGCCGCCGATGCCGACGATGCGATAACCGCAGGCGCCGCCGAGCGCCAGGGCCGCGAGCGACCCGAGGGCGGCGAGTCGCAGCGCCCGGGCGCTCACCCGCGTCCCTCCCCGGCGACGACGACGTTGAGCAACCGCCCGGGAATGTAGACCACCTTGCGGATTTCGCCGCGGCCGACCCAATCGCGCACCCGCGGATCCTCGAAGGCCGCGCGGCGCACTTCAGCCTCGACGGCGGCGGCGGGCACCGTCACGCGCCCGCGCACCTTGCCGTTGACCTGGACGGCGATCTCGAGCGTCTCCTCCCGAAGCAGTTCCGGGTCGAAACCGGGCCAGTCCGCCTGGCGCGGCTCCCCGCGGCCGCCACTGCGCTCCCAGAGTTCGGCCGCGAAGTGCGGCGTGAACGGCTGCAGCAGCAGCAGCACGCATTCGACGGCCTCGCGCAACGCACCCCTGGCGCCCGGCGTCGCAGCCGCGGCCCCCTCGAGCTGATAGAGGTGATTGACCAGTTCCATGACGGCGCTGATCGCGGTGTTGAAGTGGAAGCGCTCGATGTCGTCGGTGACTTTCCTTATCGTGCGGTGGGTGCGCTTGCGCAGTTCGAGCCAGGGCCCGTCGGCGCCCGCGGCGTCGGCCGCGGCCCCGCTCCGAATTTCCTCGAGCCGGGCATCGACGAGACGCCAGATCCGGTTCAGGAAGCGGTGGCAGCCCTCGATCCCCTCCTCGCTCCACTCCAGCTCTTTCTCGGGGGGCGCGGCGAAGAGGGAGAACAAGCGCGTGGTGTCGGCGCCGTAGGCGCGCACCATCTCGTCGGGGCTCACGACATTCTTCTTGGACTTGGACATCTTGATGCGCCCGCCGACCTCGACCGGCGCGGCGCAGACGTGGCAGACTTTGCCGCCCGCGCCGGGGCGCGCCTCGTCGGGACCGAGGTAGCCGTGCTCGGCGCAGCGGTAGCTCTCCATGCAGACCATCCCCTGGGTCAGCAGGTTCGCGAACGGTTCGGCCGCGGCGACGAGCCCGAGATCGCGCATGACCCGGGTGAAAAAACGCGCGTAGAGCAGGTGCAGGATCGCGTGCTCGATGCCGCCGATATACTGGTCCACCGGCATCCAGTACGCCGCGTCGGCGGGCTCGACCGGCGCCCCCTCGAACCGCGGCGAACAGTAGCGCAGGAAGTACCAGGACGAATCGACGAAGGTGTCCATCGTGTCCAGGTCCCGCTCGGCGGCGCCCCCGCACGTCGGGCAGGCGACGTGCCGGAACGACGGGATGCGCCCGAGCGGCGAGCCGCCGCGCTGGTTGATCTCGACCCCCTCGATCGGCAGCACGACCGGCAGGTCGGCGTCGGGCACCGGAACGATGCCGCACGTGCGGCAGTGGACCATCGGGATCGGCGTCCCCCAGTAGCGCTGCCGGGAAATCCCCCAGTCGCGCAGGCGGTAGCTGGTCTCGCGGGCGCCGCAGCCCTTCTCCTCCAGCAGCGCGATCATCCGCTCCTTCGCCCCCGCGGTGGGCAGCCCGCTGCAGGGGCCGGAGTTCACCGCGGTGCCCTCGAGCTCGAACGCCGCCGCCATCGTCGCCGGATCCGGCTCCCCCCCCGGGGGGCTCACGACAACCGCGATCGGCAACCCGTACTTTTTCGCGAACTCGAAGTCGCGCTGGTCGTGCGCGGGCACGGCCATCACTGCCCCGGTACCGTACTCCATCAGCACGAAGTTCGCGGCCCAGATCGGGATCTTCGCTCCGGTCAGCGGGTTCACCGCGTGCGCGCCGGTGAAGACCCCCTCCTTCTCGAGCTCCCCGGCCGTGCGCGCCGAGCGCTCCTGACGCGCGGCCCGCTCGACGAACGCGCGCACCGCCCCCTCCTGCGCCGTGCCGCGCGAGAGTTCGGCGACGAGCGGGTGCTCCGGAGCCAGCGACATGAAGGTGGCGCCGAAGAGCGTGTCCTGGCGCGTCGTGAACACCCGCACCGCGCCTTCGCGCCCGGCGAGCGGAAAATCGATGCGCGCCCCGTGACTGCGCCCGATCCAGTTGCGCTGCATCGTCAGCACACGCTCCGGCCAGGTCGCCGCCAACTCCTCGCAGCCGGCGAGCAGTTCGTCGGCGTAGCGGGTGATGCGGAAGAACCAGCCCTCGATCTCGCGGATGACGACCGTGGTCGAGCAGCGCCAGCAGGCGCCCCCCTCGACCTGCTCGTTGGCGAGAACGGTCTCGCAGTCGGGGCACCAGTTCACCGCCGAGCGGCGGCGGTAGACCAGGCCGCGCTCGTACATCCGCAGGAAGAGCCACTGGTTCCAGCGGTAGTACTCCGGGTCGCAGGTCGCGATCTCGCGCTCCCAGTCGTAGCTCACCCCGAGCGCGCGCATCTGCAGCTTCATGTTGGCGATGTTCTCGCGGGTCCAGCGCTCCGGGTGCGTGCCGCGCGCCATCGCGGCGTTCTCGGCGGGCAGGCCGAACGCGTCCCAGCCCATCGGGTGCAGCACGTTAAAGCCGCGCATCGTCTTGTAGCGCGCCAGCAGATCGCCGATGGAGTAGACCCGCATGTGCCCCATGTGCAGCTTGCCCGAGGGGTACGGGAACATCTCGAGACAGTAATACTTCGGCCGGTCGGGGCGGCGCTCGACGCGGTACGCCCCCTCGTCCTCCCAGCGCTTCTGCCACCGGGCCTCGACTCTCGGCCGGCTGATACCGCTCCGCCATCCCGTCCTCCCGGTTCCGCGATATACTGTTGTCCGGGGATTGTAGTGACCGCATCCGACCAATGCAACCGCAGGCGCGGGTGCGGCGCGCGTCGGCAGCTGCAGCGGCAGGAATTGATTTTCCGCATCAATCCTGTCAGAATAAAAAGGTATTCGGGAAGCCCCGCACGCGTTGTTCGGCACGGGGCACGGTCGACACTTCTTGAGGGAGGCACAAAACGATGCGCGTTATTCTCCTGGGGGCTCCCGGCGCCGGCAAAGGCACCGTGGCCAAGATGCTCAACGCCCACGACGGTTCGGTCCAGATTTCCACCGGCGACATCCTGCGCTCGGCCGTTGCGGCCGGCACCGCGCTCGGCAAGGAAGCCAAGGGCTACATGGACAGCGGCGCACTCGTCCCCGACTCGCTGATCATGGGGATCATGGAGCACCGGCTCCAGGAGCCCGACGCGCAGAAGGGCTTCCTGCTCGACGGCTTCCCCCGCACGATCCCGCAGGCCGAGGCGCTCGGCGCGATCCTGAAGAAGCTCGGCATCAAGCTCGACCTCGTGGTCAGCCTCGAGGTGCCGCGCGAGGTGATCCTCGACCGTCTCACCACCCGGCGGACCTGCTCCAACGGCTCCTGCCAGGAGATCTACAACGTGAAGTCGAAGCCCCCCGGCCCCGGCGACAAGTGCCTCAAGTGCGGCTCGCCCGTCATCCAGCGCGCCGACGAGACGGTGGAGGCGATCTCCAAGCGCCTCGACACCTACCAGGCGATGACCGCGCCGCTGATCGACTACTACCGCACCTCGGGGGTCTTCTTCGCGATCCCGAACCTGGTGAGCAAGGAAGCCTTCGAAGGCATCGTCAAGAAGCTCGGCTGATGAAGAACTTCCTCCTGCGGGCGGCCGTCGCCGCTTTCGGCCTCTGGCTCGCCTCGCGGGTGGTCCCGGGAATCATCATCGACGGCGCCGGCACGCTTGCCGGCGCCGCGCTTCTTCTCGGCGTGGTCAACGCGATCGTGCGCCCGGTCCTCGTGGTGCTGACCCTGCCGATCACCATCCTGACGCTCGGGCTCTTCCTGTTCGTGGTCAACGCCGCGACGCTTCGGCCTGGTGGCGTTCTTCCTGAGCGGCTTCCACATTGCGGGATTCGTTCCGGCGCTCCTCGGCTCCCTGCTCGTCAGCTTCATCAGCTGGCTCTTCTCCGCCTTCACCAAGGACTGAATCAAGCTCGGTTCGCGTGCGCGAGGCGGCGAGGTCGTCCCTTCGGTCGTGCGTCTCACGCCGCCGAGCGTACCGAGTGCTCGCGGTCTCGTAACTCGCTTCGGCTCGAACAGCGAGCTCGGCCCTGCAGACCGCCCTGGTCAGCGGCCGTGCACGGGCTAGCGATCGCGCTGGACGCGTCACTGTCGGCAGATGCGCGAAGACAGCGGATAGCACGATTTGCATCGGGACGTCCCTGGACGCGTACTCGTTGCTGAGCGCGACAGGGCGAGTCACGAGTCCGCGAGCCGGCGTGAACGCTCCGGCGCGGCGGCTGGACGCACGACCGAAGGGACGACGGTCGACTCGCGCACGCACACAAGTGTTATGTCGGCTTCAGTACCTCCCCGGAGCGCCGAGCTGGAGCCGACAGTCTCATGAACTCGGGAAAGTCCGAGGTGGTATTCAACTATTTCACTTGAAATCCAATTTCCCTTTGCCCATAATCCATTTCCATGGGATGGCGCAGACGATGGTTCAGGTCTGTCGGCGCCGCTTTGGCGGTCGCTCTTCTCGTCGTCTCCCCTTCATCACCCCTGTCGCCACGGCTGCATCTCGGCCGCAAAGCCGCGTCGTCTCCTTCGAGCGGGGCCGCCGCGACCTCCCGAAGGTCGCCCTGACCTTCGACGGCGGCGGCGACGCCGGCGAGAGCGGGCAAATCCTCGACGTGCTGGAACAGCGAGGCGTGACCGCCACGTTCTTCCTGACGGGCTCCTACATCAGGAACAACCCCGACCTGGTCCGCCGCATCGCCGCCGCAGGGCACGAGGTCGGCAACCACACGTGGTCGCACCCGCATCTGACGACCTGGAACAGCACGCGCCGTCACGACACCCTCCCGGGCCTCGGCCGCGCCGTCATTCAGGAGGAATTGAGCCGGGCCGCCCAAGCCTACGAGGCGGTAACCGGCCGGACGATGACCGCCATCTGGCGCGCCCCGTTCGGCGAGGTCAACGAGGACCTGCTCGCCTGGGCCGCGACGGCCGGCTGGAGTCACGTCGGCTGGTCGCGCGACGACGGCGGCGGACGGCACAGCCTCGACAGCCTCGACTGGGTCGCGGAGCGCTCCTCGCGCAATTACCTGACCTCCGAACAGATCACCACCCGCATCCTCTCCTTCGGGGCCGGCGGGGAGGGGCTGAACGGCGGCGATCGTCCTGATGCACCTGAGCACCAACCGGGACGACCGGGAGGTCACCCGCCTCGGCGCTCTCGTCGATGCCCTGCGCGACGACGGTTACCGCCTGGTCACGGTCACGGAACTCCAGCTGGACGCTCCCACCCCGGCTCCCCTGCCGCCGCTCACGGCCGCCCTCGCGCAGCCGAAGGAGTGACTCCCGTCACCGCGGGTTGACCAAACTCCCGTATCTTGTTAGATTAATAACGGTTTCATCAGAGGGAGGGGTGTTTTCGCATGACGGTACGGTGGGGCCGGAGAACGCGATGATCGCCCGGTTTGCGCGCAACCGCGAACAGCGGATAAAGCGGGAAATATTCCGCGGGCTCATCGAGGACAACCTGAGTCTGCTCGGGCGAACCACGCCGCGAGCGTACGTGCGCAAGCGCCTGCCCCGAGCCGCCAAGGTCGCTCTCTTCGCCACGACCCTCGCGCTCGGGATCCTGTTCACCGGATCTTCGCTGTCGCCGGTGATCTTTCCCGTCCAGCTGATCCAGGCCCGTTTCGTCGCGCCGGCACCGCCCCCGACGCTTCCGGTGCAACCGTCGGGACTCGACCCGGCACTCTTCAAGGGCGGCCGCGGCCTGCCGCTGAGCAGGGCCTTCGATCTCGGCGTGAAGACCATTCTGCTCGACCCCGGGCACGGCGGCGAGGACACCGGGGCGATCGGGCGCGGCGGAACGCTCGAGAAGGAGATCGCCCTCGACATCGCGCACCGCCTCAAGCGCCGCCTCGAAGCCAAAACCTCGGCCGAGGTGCTGTTGACGCGCGCTACCGACATCACGCTCCCGCTCGGAGAGCGCATCGCGATCGCGCACGCGAGCCGCGCCGACCTGTTCGTCTCGATCCACCTCAACTTTGTCCCGAACAAGCCGATCAACATCATCGAGACCTTCTACTTCGGGCCCGGGACCGACGCCGCATCCCTGGAACTGGCGCGCCGCGAGAACTCCGGCCAGGGGCCGGGGATGAGCGAGTTGCGCGAGATCATCGAGCGGATGGAGACCCAGATGCGCCGCGAGGAGTCGCCGCGGCTCGCCCGTGCCATCCAGAACAGCCTGTACCGCAACAGCCACCGCGAGAACAGCGGCGTTCTCGACTACGGCACCAAGCGCGGCCCCTTTGTCGTTCTCAACCAGGCGGAAGTCCCGGCGGTGCTCGCCGAGGTTTCCTGCCTGAGCAACCGCGAGGAGGAGGAGCGCCTCGGCACACCACAACACCGCGAGGATATCGCCGCCTACCTGGAAACCGGCATACTCGACTATCTGCGCAACGGGGAGACCATGCATGAGTCAAAAAAATGACGTCCTGTTCGTCGGCATCGATCTCGGCACCTCACGCTCGTCCATCTCGGCCGGCAACGGCCAGCGTCAGTGGATCGAGAGCTACGTCGGCTGGCCGAAGGACTTCATCGCGGCGCAGGTGGTCGGCAAGCCCGTCCTCTTCGGCAGCGACGTGCTGGAGTACCGGCTGTCGGTCGAGGCGTGCCGTCCGCTCCAGAACGGCATCATCAAGGAGGGGATCAACCGCAGCGAGGAGGCGGTCAAGGAGATCATCCGCCACCTGATCGAGCTGGCGGGCCCCTCGGCCGGCCAGAAGATCCACGCCGTCGTCGGCGTCCCCTCCGACTCGTTGAAGATCAACAAGCTGGCGATCCGCAAGGCGGTCGCCGAGTTCGTCGACTCGCTCGTCGTGGTCACCGAGCCTTTCGCGGTCGCCTACAGCCTCGGCCTGCTCAACAACGCGCTGGTGATCGACATCGGCGCCGGGACGACCGACCTGTGCATCATGCACGGGACGCTCCCGGGCGAGGACGACCAGCGCACGCTGCTGCAGGCGGGCGACTACATCGACGACCAGCTCTTCTCCTACCTGCAGGACCGCTATCCGCGCTCGACCTTCAACAAGAACATGGTGCGCCTCTGGAAGGAGCAGTACAGCTTCGTCGGCGAGCCCCCCGGGCAGATCATGGTCGAGATGCCGGTCGACGGCAAGCCGATGCTCCACGACATCACGGCGGACATGAAGCGCGCCTGCGAGAGCATCCTGCCGGCCTTCGTCGAGGCGACCACGCAGATGATCGCCCGCTTCGACCCGGAATTCCAGGCCAAGATCCGCAAGAACATCGTGCTCGCCGGCGGGGGCAGCCTCATCGCCGGGATCCGCGAGTATTTCCAGACCGCGCTCAAGGAGTACGGCGCGAGCACCGTGACCTGCGTCGAACGACCCGCTGTTCGCCGGTTCCGACGGGGCGCTCAAGCTCGCGCAGGAGATGCCGGCGCAGTACTGGGAGAAACTCTGATGCGTTGCGCGGGGGCCCGCGCCGCCGCGCTCCTGCTGGCGCTCGTTCTCGGCACGGCCGGCTGCGACCTGGTCTCCTCGCTGACCCCGTTCGGGATCGGGACCCAGGATAGCGGGGCCGGGGGCACGACCGGGAACATCAACGGCGTCTGGTCGGGAACCGCCTCCAACGGCGAGCCGCTGTCGTTCAACGTCGCGTCCGAACTGGTCTCGGACATCAAGTTCAGCCACTCCGCGGGGAACTGCACCCAACCTTTCGAGCTCACGGAGAAAGAGGTCGCGGTCGTGGACGGCACGTTCGTGTACGACAGCAATTTCGAAACCCAGGGGTCGATTCGCGTCGTGGGCCGGTTCACCTCCTCCGGAGACCTTCACCGGCAGCTACCGATTCGAAGGCCTGCCGGCCTCGTCCTGCCCGGACATCACTTCGGGCAGCGGCGCCCTCACCGCCAGCAAAACATTTTAGCCACCGCAGGGAGAACCGACCATGATCATTGTCCTCAAGCCCGGGGCGACCCAGGCCGAGATCGACCACGTCATCGAGAAGATCGAGTCCGCCGGCTGCAAGCCGCACCTCTCCCGCGGGGTCGAGCGCACCATCATCGGCGCGATCGGCGACGAGGCCGCGCTGCGGCTGCTGCCGCTGGAGATCCTCCCCGGCGTGGATCAGGTCATGGCGATCCAGAAGCCGTACAAGATGGTCGCGCGCGAGTTCAAGCCGGACCCGAGCGTGATTGGCGCCGGCGACGTGCTCTTCGGCGGCAAGCGCCTGCACGTGATCGCCGGCCCCTGCGCGGTCGAGGGGAGGGAGATGCTCCTCGAGACCGCCCGCAGGGTCAAGGCCGCCGGCGCGACAGCCCTGCGCGGCGGCGCGTTCAAACCCCGCACCTCCCCGTACGCATTCCAAGGACTCGAGGGCGAGGGGCTGCGCTACCTTGCCGAAGCCCGGGAGGCCACGGGCCTGCTCGTCTGCACCGAGATCATGGACCCGCGGGACCTCGAACTCGTCGACCGCTACGCGGACTTCATCCAGGTCGGCGCCCGGAACATGTCGAACTTCCGGCTCCTCAAGGAACTCGGCACCGTGCGCAAGCCCATCATCCTGAAACGCGGCCTCTCGGCGACGATCAAGGACCTGCTGCTCTCGGCCGAGTACATCGTCGCGAGCGGCAACCCGAACGTGATCCTCTGCGAGCGCGGGATCCGCACGTTCGAGGACTACACGCGCAACACGCTGGACATCGCCGCGGTCCCGGCGATCAAGACCCTTTCGCACCTGCCGATCATCGTCGACCCGAGCCACGCCGCCGGGCGGCGCGACCTGATCCGCCCGCTTTCGCTCGCGGCCGTGGCCGCCGGCGCCGACGGTCTGCTCATCGAGGTCCACAACAACCCCGAGGAGGCCTCCTGCGACGGTCCGCAGAGCCTGCGCCCCGACGGTTTCGCGACGCTCATGGAGGAGTTGCGACGGCTCGCGGCCTTTCTCGGGAGGGAGCTCTGATTCACTCCTCAGAAAAAACAGTAAAAACCCTCTGTATCGTCGGTCTCGGGCTGATGGGCGGATCCCTCGCCCGCGCCGTCAAGGAGGGCGGACTGCCCTGGCGCGTCCGGGGGCTGGCGCGCGACCCCGAGACGCGGCGCGCCGCCCTCGCGGCCGGCGCCGTCGACGAGGCCTGCGCCACGGCGGCCGAGGCGGCGCGGGGCGCGGATCTGGTCGTGATCGCCCTCCCCGTCCGCGTCGTTCCGGACGCGGCCCGCGAGCTGGCCCCTGACCTCGCTCCCGGAACCGTCGTCACGGACGTCGGCAGCACCAAGGCCGCGCTCACCAGTCGCGTCGAGACGGTTCTCCCCCCCGGCGTGCCGTTCGTCGGCGGCCACCCCATCGCCGGCACCGAGGAGTCCGGCTTCACGGCCTCGTTCGCGGGCCTGTACCGCGGCGCCCGCTGCCTGCTGACGCCGGGCGCGACCTCGACCCCGGAGGCCGTCGCCACGGTCCGCGGTCTCTGGGAGTCGGTCGGCATGCGGGTCGAGGAGATGGACGCCGCCACCCACGACCGCATTCTCGCCGTCGTCAGTCACCTGCCCCACGTGGTGGCCTACGCGCTCGTCAACGCGGCCGCGCAGGCCGACGCCGCCCTCCCCGGGCTGCTCTCCTACACCGGCGGCGGCTTTCGCGACTTCACCCGGATCGCGGCCTCGCACCCGGCGATGTGGCGCGACATCTGCCTCGACAACCGCGACGAGGTGCTCAGGGCGCTCGACGAGTTCCTCGCGGAGGCCGGGCGGCTGCGCTCTCTGATTTCAGCCGGCGACGGCGCGGGCCTCGAGAAGGCCTTCACCGCCGCGCGGGTCGTGCGCCGCTCGCTCGCGCCCGCCTCGCCGGGCCCGGAGACCCGTCCGTGAGCACCCGGCAGGCCCGCGTTCGCGCCTCGACGGCCGCTGCGCGGGTCGCGTCGTCGTCCCCGGCGACAAGTCGATTTCGCACCGCGCCCTGATCCTGGCCTCCCAGGCCCGCGGCACCACCCTGATCAGCGGACTCTCCCGCGGCGGGGACGTGAAGAACACCGCCCGGGCGCTGCGTCGCCTCGGCGTCGGACTGGCCCCGTGGGGCACCGAGCCGCTCACGGTCCGGGGCGCGGGGCTCGGCGGCTGGCGCGAGCCCGAGGGCGTGCTGGACTTCGGCAACTCCGGCACCGGGATCCGCCTGATGGCCGGCCTGCTCGCCGCGCACCCGTTCTTCTCGGTGCTCGACGGCGACCGCTACCTGCGCCGGCGCCCGATGCGCCGCATCGCCGAGCCCCTGCGCCTGATGGGCGCGCGCATCGCCGGCCGCGCCGCCGGCACGCTCGCCCCGCTCGCGATCGAGGGTACCCGGCTCTCGGGGATCGTCTACCGCTCGCCGGTGTCCTCGGCCCAGGTCAAGTCCGCGATCCTGCTCGCCGGGCTCCTCGCCGCCGGGGAGACAACCGTCAGCGAGCCGGAGCGCTCCCGCGACCACACCGAGCGCATGCTGCGCTTTCTCGGCGTCGACGTGCGCGTCGACGGCACTGCCGTCGGCGTCGGCCCCGTTCAGGAGTGGGCGGCGCGGGATCTGACGGTCCCCGGCGACCCGTCCTCGGCGGCCTTCCTGGTCGCGGCGGCGGTGATCGCCGGCGAGGCCGAGGTCACCGTCCGCAATGTCTGCGTGAACCCGACGCGCACCGGCTTCTTCGAGATTCTCCGCGTGATGGGCGCCACGGTGCGCCTCGTGCGGCAACGGGAGGTCTGCGGCGAGCCGGTGGCCGACATCACCGCCCGGGCCAGCCGGCTGCGCGGGATCGACGTCCCGCCCGAACTCGTGCCCCCGACCATCGACGAGTTCCCGATCCTCGCCGCCACGGCGCTCTTCGCCCGGGGCACGACCCGGATCACCGGCGCCGCGGAACTGCGGGTCAAGGAGTCGGACCGCATCAGCACCGTGGCGGCGGAGCTGTCGAAGCTCGGCGGCCAGGTGCGCGAACTCCCCGACGGTCTCGAGATCGAGGGCGGCCGCCCGCTGCGCGGCGCCCCCTGCTCCAGTCACGGCGACCACCGCGTCGCGATGTCGCTGGCGATCGCCGGCGGGGCGATCGCCGGCGAAACCCGGATCGCCGACACCGCGTGCGTCGCGACGAGCTTCCCCGAATTCTGGCAGCTCATGACCGGCCTCGGCGCGAAGATCGTGCCCGGATGAAAAAACTCGTGATCGCCATCGACGGACCCGGCGCGGCCGGCAAGTCCACGGTCGGCAAGGCCCTCGCCGCGCGGCTGGGGTACCTCTACATCGACACCGGCGCCCTCTACCGCGCCGTGGCCTGGCTCGCCGAGCGCGAGGGGATCGCCGACGCGGCGCCCGAGGTCGTCGGGACCCGGGTGCGCGCCGCCGACATCCGCCTCGAAGGCGACCCGCGGCGCCCGCGCGTTCTCGTCGACGGCCGCGACGTCTCCGGGGAGATCCGCAGCGAGCGCATCAGCCAGCTCTCCTCGCGTCTCTCCGCGCTCCCGCAGGTGCGCAGCGCGCTGCTGGAGCTGCAGCGGCGCATCGGCGCGGGCGGCGGCGTCGTCATGGACGGCCGCGACATCGGCACCGTGATCTTCCCCGGCGCCGACGCCAAGTTCTTCGTCACCGCCTCCCCGGAGATCCGCTCGCGCCGGCGGCACGACGAGTTGCGGGCCAAGGGTATCGCCGCCGACCCGGAACAGGTCCGCGCCGAACTCGACGAGCGCGACCGCCGCGACGCCGAACGCGAACACGCGCCGCTGAAGCCCGCCGCGGACGCCGTGGCCATCGACACGAGCGATCTCGACCCCGAAGCGGTGATCGCCCGCATGATCGCGGTGATAGAATCCAGACCCGAGGAACGAGATTGAACATCGACCGAAAAGTTCCGGCGAACATCCGGCTCAACCCACTCCTTCCTCTTTTACCAGAGGGGGATCGAGGGGGTTTGCAGTCCTGCATCCCGTTCCGGAGCTCGTCGGGGAGGCACCGATGAAGATCGCCGTGCTGTACCGGGAACTCGACCAGCGCTTCAGGGACAACTTCGCGCAGGACACCCTCAACCGCGACGACGACGACTATCACACTTCGATCGTCGCGGCGCTGCGCGAGAAGGGACACGACGCCTTCAGCTTTCGCGTTCGCGAGGAGTGCCTGCAGGAGTTGCAGGGGCTGCGAGTGCGACCTGGCCTTCAACCTGATCGACGACGGGCTGAACAACGACTCGCGCCTCGAACCGCACCTGCCCGCCCTCCTCGACGTCTTCGGCATCCCCTACACCGGAGGCGACTTCCTCTCGCTGGCGCTCACCCTCGACAAGGCGCGCACCAAGGAGCTCCTCGGCTACCACGGGGTGCCCACGCCGGCGTTCCAGATCTTCGCGTCGGCCGGCGACCCGCTGAGCGCGAAGATGGGCTTCCCGCTGATCGTCAAGCCGCTGCACGAGGACGCGAGCATCGGGATCTGCCGCGACTCGGTGGTCGCGGACGAGGCCACCCTGCGGGCGAAGGTCGCCGACGTCCTCGCGCAGCTACCGCCAGCCGGCGATCGTCGAGGAGTACATCCACGGGCGCGAACTCTCGGTCGGCGTCATCGAACACGAGGGCGGGCGCATCGTCACGCCGATGAACGAGGTCGTTTTCAACCTGCCCCGCGGCGCCCCGCGCGTCTACTCCTACACCGGCAAGTGGGACCCGGAGTCCGAGGAGTACCAGGCGATCGTCCCCGACCAGTGCCCGCCGCTCGAGCCGCTGCCGGCGGGCGCCGAGGCGGAGATTCGGCGCGTCTCGCTGCAGACATTCGAGATCCTGCGCCTGCGCGGCTATGCGCGCGTCGACTTCCGGATGCGCGGCGACGGGAAGCTCTTCGTCCTCGAAGTCAACGCCAACCCGCTCATCGGCGAATACTCGGTCATGGCGACGATGGCCGAGCGCATGGGCTGGCCCTTCGCGGAGTTCATCCACGTCATCGCCCTCGAGGCCGACCGGCGAAACCGGCGACGCAAGCGCCCGGCGACCCTGCGCTCTCAAAGTTGTTGATCTTTCCCGATATTCGCGTATTATTTACATTCTTATGCCAGAGGTGAAGACCCAGTCCGCCCGGAACGTCGAGATTGCCCGCCACGCGGGCTTCTGTTTCGGCGTCAAGAGAGCCATCCGCATGGTGGAAGGCGCCCTCGTCGCCGGCACCGGCCCCGTGACGTCGCTCGGGCCCGTGATCCACAACCCGCAGGTCGTCCGCTCGCTCGAGGAACAGGGCCTGCGCCGGGCGGCGAGCCTGGCCGAGGTGGCGAGCGGCGTCGTCGTGGTCCGCTCCCACGGCGCCCCCCCGCACGTGCACGCCGAACTCCGGGAGCGCGGGCTCGCGGTAGTCGACGCCACCTGCCCCTTCGTCAAGAAAATGCACCGCCAGGCGCGCCGCCTCTTCAAGATGGGCTACCGCGTCGTGATCGTCGGCGACCGCAATCACTCGGAGATCACGAGCCTCACCGAGGACACCGGGTTCGAGTGCCTCGTCGCCGCCGGCCCCGCCGACCTCGAAGGGGTGAAGATCTCTGGACGCGTCGGACTCGCGGCGCAGACCACGCAGACGCAGGAAAACTTCCAGGCCGTTGCCGACTTCCTGCTCCCGAAGGTGCTCGAACTGCGGATCTTCAACACCATCTGCGACTCCACCACCACCCGCCAGACCGAGGCGCGCGAACTGGCGCGCCGCTCCGAGGTCATGGTCGTCATCGGCGGCCGCAACAGCGCCAACACCCGCCGCCTCGCCGATATCTGCAAGGAGACCGGCACGCGCACGGTCTGGGTCGAGACCGCCGACGAACTTTCCCCGGAGCTCCTCGGGGACGCCGAGCGCATCGGCCTGACCGCGGGCGCCTCGACCCCGCAGTGGATCATCACGGCTGTCATCCGGCGACTGCAGTCCCTCGCCCCACGGGGAACGGACGCCGGGGCACACCTCCCCCACGGGGAGGCATCTCACACAACAGGAGGTAGTACCGAGCATGTCCGACGCAACTGACAACACCACGCAGGAACCAGACGAAGTCAAGAGGGAGGTGAAGAAGCCCCGTCAGCAGCAGGGCAAGGCGTTCTGTCCGGAGCCCGCCGAAGGTGAGGACGCCGGCGAGCGCGCCGAGATGAACCGTCTCTACGACGAGACGCTGCGCCACCTCGAAGAGGGCGAAATCGTCCGCGGCCGCGTCATCAAGATCACCGAGCAGGAGGTCATCGTCGACGTCGGCTTCAAGTCCGAGGGCGCGATCTCGCTCAATGAGTTCCGGCGCGACAACATCCCCGCAGGTCGGCGAGGAGATCGAGGTCTTCCTCGAAGAGGCCGAGAACTCCGAGGGCCACCTGATCCTCTCCAAGGAGAAGGCCGACAAGGCCAAGATCTGGGAGGAGATCACCAAGATCTTCGACGAGGACCGCGAGATCGAGGGCCTCGTCACCGACAAGATCAAGGGCGGCCTCGCCGTCGACATCGGCGTGCGCGGCTTCCTCCCCGGCTCGCAGGTCGACCTGCGCCCGGTGCGCGACCTGGGCCACTTCGTCGGCCAGAAGATCGTGATGAAGATCCTCAAGCTCAACCGCCAGCGCGGCAACGTGGTGCTCTCGCGCCGCGCCGTGCTCGAGAAGGGCCGCGAGGAGAAGCGCCGCGAGACGCTGAAGAACCTCGTGATCGGGATGCGCATCAAGGGCGTCGTCAAGAACATCACCGAGTACGGCGCCTTCATCGACCTCGGCGGCGTCGACGGCCTGCTGCACATCACCGACATGTCCTGGGGGCGCATCAGCCACCCCTCGGAGGTCCTGATGGTCGGCGAGGAGGTCGAAGTCGTCGTCCTCAAGTTCGACCGCGAGACCGAGCGCGTCAGCCTCGGGCTCAAGCAGAAGAGCCAGGACCCCTGGACCAACCTCGGCACCAAGTACCCGATCGGCACGCGGGTCAAGGGCAAGGTCGTCAGCCTCACCGACTACGGCGCGTTCGTCGAGCTCGAGGAGGGCGTCGAGGGCCTGGTGCACGTCTCCGAGATGTCCTGGACCAAGAAGGTCAAGCACCCCTCGAAGATCCTCTCGGTCGGGCGACCAGATCGAGTGCCAGGTGCTCAACGTCGACGAGAACGTCAAGCGCATCAGCCTCGGCATCAAGCAGATCGAGTCCAACCCGTGGGACGTCATCGAGCAGAAGTACCCGATCGGCTCGGTGATCACCGGCAAGGTGCGCAACCTCACGGAGTTCGGCGCGTTCGTCGGGCTCGACGAGGGCATCGACGGGCTGGTGCACGTCTCGGACATCTCCTGGACCAAGAAGATCAAGCACCCCTCCGAGGTCCTCAAGAAGGGCGACTCGGTCGACGCGGTGGTGCTGAACATCGACAAGCCCCGCGAGCGCCTCAGCCTCGGGATCAAGCAGGTGCAGGGCGACCCGTGGCAGGAGTTCGTCTCGAAGTCCGGCCTCGGCAAGATCGTCGGCTGCACCGTGGTCAAGGTCACCGACTTCGGCGTCTTCGTCGCGATCGCCGGCGGCATCGAGGGCCTGATCCACGCCTCCGAGCTCGGCAGCGACAAGAACGCCCGCCTCGAGAACTTCGCGATCGGGCAGGAGCTGCAGGCCAAGGTCATCCGCATCGACCAGGGCGAGCGCAAGGTCTCGCTCAGCCTGAAGGCGCTCGAGAGCGACCAGGAGCGCACCGACTTCGACCAGTACGTCGAGCCGGCAGGGGAGCGGCTCGGTGAGCATCGGCGAGATGCTCGAAGAGAAGCGCCGCAGCCGGGAAGACGAGTAACGGACGTGATCGGCCGGGGGCGGCGTTCATCGCGCCACCCCCGGCCGTTTTTTCATGACCAGGCGAACGATCAAGGAACGGGCACGTGTTCGGGACTGCTTCAGGATGCCTAGTCGCGTGCGGCTGCGGCGCCTGCGCTGCGGATCGACTCTCGCCCCTGCGACAGCATCGCCCCTCCGGCAGCGCAGGCGTTCTCCCGCTCCCATCGTAACGGCCTGGTACTGAAGCGCCATGGGCAAAATCAAATATCCCTTCCTCATCCTCGCCGGTCTCTCCGCCGTCGTCGCCCTGGTCCTCGTGCTGACCGGCTCGGGCCGCGAGCGCGGCCGGATCGCGGGACCGTCGTTCTCGAAAAACAAGGTCGCCGTCATCGAGCTGACCGGGATCATGACGAGTTCGCAGAACGTCGGCAGCCGCGCGATGAGCGCCCGCAAGGTGATCGCGCAACTCGAGAAGTACCGCGACGACGGCTCGGTGAAAGCCATCGTCCTGCGGGTCGACACGCCTGGAGGGACCGTGGTGGCCGCGCAGGAGATCCACGGCGCGCTGCTGCGGCTGCGCGCGGGTTCCGGCAAGAAGATCGTGGTCTCGATGGGCGATCTGGCCGCCTCCGGCGGCTACTACGTCGCGTGCGCCGCCGACCGGGTCTTCGCCAGCGCCGGGCACCCTCACCGGCAGCATCGGCGTGATCATGCAGTTCCCGAACTACCAGGGGCTGTTCGGCAAGATCGGCCTCGGCACGAACACCATCAAGAGCGGCGAGTTCAAGGACGTCGGCAACGGCGCGCGGGAGATGTCCGACCGCGACCGCAAGCTGCTCCAGAGCCTCGTCGACGACGTGTACTCCCAGTTCGTCGAGGCCGTGGCCGCGGGGCGCCGGATGTCCCCGGAGCAGGTGCGCCCCCTCGCGGACGGGCGGGTTTTCTCCGGCCGCCAGGCCCAGCAACTCGGCCTGGTCGACGAACTCGGCGATCTGGACGCGGCGATCGCCGCCGCCGCGAAGCTTGCCGGCATCGAAGGGACACCTGAGGTCATCCGGGAGTCGCCGCGCCGGGGCATCTGGGAGCTGATCGACGCGCGCATGGCCACCATCTTCCCGGCCGCGCTCTTCCCCGACTCCGCCCTCGGACAGGCGCGATTGCTGTATCTCTGGCAGTAACCGTCTGCGCCACGGGAGGGGGTCAACCCCTCCCCTACATCCGGAAATGTTATCGCAGGCGGGGTCAACCCTTCCCCACACCCAGGAATATCGTCGTCGGGGCGGGGTTGATCCCCGCCCGGAGCGCAGTGCGGCTCGTCAGCAGGACTGCAGGACGAGATAACCCTTGCCCTCGAACCTGTAGCGGAGCGCCTCGGTCTTTCCCACCAGTTTCTTGAGCTCGGGGACCGTCTCCGCCTCGTATCCAAGGCCCTCGGTCCAGGCCACGACCGACCCGGGCCGCACCAGCGTCGGCAGGTCGGCCACCACGGGCAGCACGATCGGCCCGCCGCGCACCGCCAACACCAGCTGCCCGGGGCCGGAGAGTTCCACCGCGAGGAAAGCCTCCTTGATCAGGCCGGCGAGATCGAAGGAGACGGCAACCCCGGTCCCGCACAGCACGAGCGAACCCCAGTTTACGAAGAGCCGCCCGCCGCCGAGGTGCAGCGCGTGCAGTCCGCGCCCGAGCCCCGAGAGAACGAGCTCGCCATTGCCCTCGGCGCGCGCCAGGACGCCGTGGCGATCGCCGAACTTCGACGCGGCCTTCTCCGCCTCTCGTGATGCCGGCGCGAAGACCACGATCCCCCGGTGACCGATGCAGAATGCCGGGTTGACGAACATCTTTTCCCGGACCTTGACGACCAGCTCGCCCGAGCCGGCGCGCACGACGTCCGGTCCCGCGCCGGGTCGCGGCAGGCTCGCGCCGGCCAGCCACGCCGCAACATCCCGCTCCGAAGACATCCCCGAACGTGGCGGCGCAGCAGCGACCCGCGGCGGCGGCCCCTGCTCCGGACTCAGCAGACGCCCGCGGATTCCGGCGGCGTGCTCCTCGTCGCCGGCGCGCGTGAAACAATCGAGAGCCTTCTCCAGATGGTCCTGGCGCTCGTGGCAAAACCCGAGGTTTCGCAGAGCCCTGGCATCCCCGGGCTGGAGTTCGACGAGCCGCTCGAAGACCGCCTGCGCCTCCGGGTAGCGCTGGGCCTTGAAACAGATCAGCCCGAGGTTGGCATAGTGGCTGGCAACTCCCCGCTCCTGTTCAACGAGCTTGCGATACGCCGCAATCGCATCGTCGAGTTTTCCGCTCTTGTAGAGGAGATAGCCGCTGAAATTCAGCGCCGTTGTGTTGCGCGGGTTGTCGCGCAGCAGCAACCGGACAAGTTCCTCGGCTTGATCCGACTGTCCCTGCTGAAACAGATCCCGGGCCCGCTGGAGCAGTGCTGCAGGATCGTTCATCGAGAGGGCACCCCGTCAAATGCCGTCGAGGGCGAACGGAGCGTCGCCGCGGTAATCGATCAGACGCAGACTCGTGTCGCTCCTGAGAAACAGGAACACCGTCTCGCCGCGGCGCGCGTCCACGCTGCCGTCGGGCAACGTCACGCTGCGGGTCCACTCGGCTCTGACGCTGATCCGGCCCTCCTCCTCGGTGACCAGGCGAATCGCGACGACGACGGTCCGGGCGCGCGAATTCGCCAGAAGCGCCTCGAGAGAACTCTCGAGCTTGCCGTAGCCGCGGTAAAATCCGCTCGAGACCCTGGCGAGAAAGCCCGCGATATCGCCGGCGGCAAGAGAATCGCCGAGCAGGACGACCTGCTGCCACGCATAACGCTCCACGGAACCAAGGTCCGCTGGCGGTTGGGTCGGCACCAATTGCGGAACCTGAGGTTTCACCGCCGCCGGGGGTGCAGGCGCTGAGCCCGCGCCAGGCCGGGCGAGCGCCGCCGCAGGCGCTGAGCAACAACACTGCGGCCCCGTCGGCACGCAGAACCGCAGGGTGCGAACAAGCGAGGGCAGAGCATTCACGGGACACCTCCTCGAGACCTGGTTTGCAGGATGGAATGCATCGGCAAATGCTAAGCCCCGCCGTCCCCGTCGTCAATCCCCGGCCGCGGCGGGGAGCGCAGCGACGGGCGACGTCTTGGAAGCGGTGAAGGACAGTCCGATCTTCGTCTCGCCCTTGTCGCCGATGAAGCCGAGTTCGCGCTCGTTGACTCTCAAGCGGAGCACGCCGGCATCACCGAGCGAGAGCGAAAGCTTCTGGTGCGCCGTAATCGCCAGGCTTTGTCCCGGACCGAGTTCGTAGCGACGCGGTTGCTCGCCATCCGCTGTCGCCTCGGCCCAGGTCGTCCCCTCGCACCGCAGCAGCACGCTCACCCCCGGGGTCTCAACCGTCTCCGGCAGCGGTGGTCCCGTCGAGGGGGGAGTCTCCGCGAGCGCCGCGAGCTGCCGAACGGGTCGTTCCACCACTGCCGGCGCAGGGACCTCGAGACGGGTCGGCGCCGGCGTGAGCGCGGCGCGGGCGACGAGGAGCGCGGCCACTGCAACCGCGAGGGCGAGCGGCACGGTCCACTCCCGCCAGACGAACTTTTCGCTGAGGGGATAGCGGAAGATGGTCGGGGGGCGGTTGCTCATCTCAGGCGCGCGGGTGGTATTTCTTGTGGACCGCGCGCAACCGTTCCTGCGAGAGGTGCGTGTAAATCTGGGTCGTCGAGATGTCGGCGTGGCCGAGGAGCAGCTGCACCGCGCGCAAATCGGCGCCGTTGTCGAGCAGATGCGTGGCAAAGGAGTGCCGCAGCGTGTGCGGCGAGACCGAGCGCGCCACCCCGGCGCCGACCAGGTGCGCTTTCACGATCTGCCAGGCCCGCTGGCGGGAGAGGCAGCCCCCGCGCGCGCCGGGAAAGAGTTGGCCGCTGCCGGCCGCCCGGCGCGAGAGGCCGCGCGATCGGGCGAGATACGCGAGGATCGCCGCGCGCGCCTCCTCGCCGAAAGGGACAAACCGCTCCTTGTCGCCCTTGCCGCGCACGCGGATCAGCCAGGACTCGAGATCCAATTGCTCGAGGCGCAGAGTGGCCAGTTCGGAAACCCGCAAACCGCAGTCGTAGAGCAGCGCGAGCAGCAGGGCGTCGCGCAGCCCCAGCCTGGTGCCCCGGTCGGGATGCGCGAGCAGCCGCTCGACCTCCTCGCCGCTCAGGTACCGGGGCAGCTTTTTCCAGCCCCGCGGCGCCTCCAGGAATTCCGTCGGATCCTGGCCGATGCGGCCTTCGAGCAGGAGAAACCTGTAGAAGGCGCGCACGGCGGCGAGACTGCGAGCGCGGGAGGACGCGGCCAGCCTCAACCCGGCCAGCCACGCCAGGTACTCGCGCAACAGGGCGGCCTCGGCCTCGAGGAGCCCCGCGGCACCCCTGGTCGCGAGGAATCCGGCGTAACGCCCGAGGTCGCGGCCGTAGGCTTCGACGCTGTTCGCGGCCAGACGCCGCTCGACGCGCAGATAGTCGAGAAACTCGTCGATCAGCGGGTCGCGCCGAGGATTCGTCTCAGCATCCCGTGAAGACATATCGGGCATTCTGGCTTGTATGGACTCAGATTTCAATGAGTGCATCCGATTCCGTGTTCCAGCGCCCGCGGAGCAGACCGCCAAAAAGGGGTCAGGTGCAACGTGTACGGGTGGGGTTCCTATCCGGGCGGGGATGAACCCCGCCTGACAAACTTCTGCGTAGGGGAGGGGTTCACCCCCTCCCGTTTAATGGATGATGTCTGCCGAGGCGGTCCCAGCGGATCTGCCAGATCCTGTTGCCGAACGACCAGTAGATGATCATCGCCTTGCCGACGACGTCGTCCCGCCGCACCGGACCCCAGAAGCGCGAGTCGAAGCTGTTGTCGCGGTTGTCGCCCATCATGAAGAGATAGTCCTCGCCGACCTTCCAGCTCTCGAGGAGCTTCCCGTCCACGCGGATGCGCCCGTCGGCGATCTTGCCGTCGGGGCCCGCCTGCAGGTCGAAGACGTCGACATCCGCCGCGCGGCCGCTCTTCTTGAGCTCGTTGGCGACCAGCAACTGGTAGAGCTTGACGTTCGGCCCCTCGAGCCGCACCGTCTCGCCCTTGCGCGGCACGTGAAACGGCTGCATGAAGCGCTCCAGGCCGGTGAGCCGCGCCGCGCCGTAGCTGGCGTGCTCATCCGGCACCGGGGCCTTGTTCACGATCAGCTTGCCGTCGACCAGTTCGACGTCGTCTCCCGGGACCGCCACGACGCGCTTGATGAAGTCGGTCTTGCGGTCCTGGGGGAACTTGAAGACGATCACCTCGCCGCGCTCGGGGGTGCGGAAGCGGTAGACCAACTTGTTCACGAGGAGGTGGTCGCCGATGAGGAGCGTGGGGATCATCGACCCGGACGGGATCTTGAAGGCCTGGACGATGAACGAGCGGATGGCGAGGGCGAGGATGACGGCGATGGCGATCGCTTCGACGTACTCGCGGAGCAGGGACTTGTTGCGTGCGGTCATGGCGGTGCTCGCAGCGGGCCGGGCCTGGGGATGGAGAGGAGAACCCCGGCGCCCTAGACGGCCCGGAGCTTGCGGATCTCCTCGTCGTAGGCCTTGCTCCACATGACGTCCCACTCCCGGCTGCCCTCGACGATCTTGCGGGAGTAGGTGCCGAGCGAAGCCTGGATCTTTTCCTCGATGCCGTCGAACAGCCGCAGGCACTCGACGAGCGTCTTCTTCATGCGGAGGCGGATGTCGTTCTCCTCCTCCATGAAGTCGACCTCGTCCATGGCGTTGAGCGCCTTGAAAAGCACGTGCGAGAGGTGGTTGATGCGATCGTCCGAGAGCTTCACCCGCGCCTCCCCTACAGGACCAGATTGCGCTCGCGCGCGAGTTTGGTCTTGACCATCTGGAACATCCGGCGGTAGTCGACCGAATCCCGCTGGATCTCTTTGAGGTGGTTGCGCAGGATGTCGTCCACTTCCCGGTTGAGCTGATCCTCGACCGAGAGGTTCTCGGTCAGGGCGTGGCGCAATTTGCCCGCCACCAGCTCGTCATCGCCGATGATGTCGATGACCTCGTCCTCCTTGAGCGCCTGGAGGATCTTCCAGCAGACGAAATCGATCTCTTCCTGCCTCAGCCGCACGCCACGCTCCTTACCCTAAGTCAGTGAATCCACATTATAACCCAGAGCTCTCGCTTTCTTCAAGGAAAAGTCGTCGGCTCTCGGGTGCGAAGCGCCAGCTTTCGTGCTACACTTCCGGCATGTTCAAACACGTCATCGTGTCGGGCTCGCTCGCGTTCGACCGCATCATGGACTTTCCCGGGAAGTTCTCGGACCACATCCTCCCGGACAAGATCCACATCCTCAACGTCTGCTTCGCGATCAACGGCCTGCGCGAGAACTTCGGCGGCACGGCCGGCAACATCGCCTACGCCCTGTCGCTGCTGGGCGAGCGCCCCCGCGTCGTCGCCACGGCGGGGCGCGACTTCGATCCCTATCGGACCTGGATGATCGCGCACCACCTGCCGCTCGAGCACGTCACCGAACTGGCCGACGAGCTGACCGCCGGCGCCTACATCACGACCGACCAGTCCGACAACCAGATCACGGCATTCAACCCGGGCGCCATGAAGCACCGCGCCCGTTTCGACCCCGAGGCGCTCGCCGCGCGCGAGACCATCGCCATCGTGGCCCCCGGCAACCTCGAGGACATGGAGCACCTGGCGCGCACCTGGCGCGAGCGCGGGGTGCCGTACATCTTCGACCCCGGACAGTCGCTCCCGGCCTGGAGCGGCGAGCAGCTGCTCGAGATGATCCGCGGCTCGCTGATCTTCATCAGCAACGACTACGAGCTGGAGCTGACGCGGCAGAAGACCGGTCACACCGCCGAAGACCTGCTCAACCTGACCACCGCGGTGATCACCACGCGCGGCGAGGTGGGCTCGGTGCTGCTGCACCGCGACGACGGTCTGCAACGGTCCGAGATCGCGGCGGTCAAGCCCGAAAAGGTCGCTGACCCCACGGGCGCCGGGGACGCCTACCGCGCGGGCCTGATCAAGGGGCTCACCATGTCGCGCAGCGCGCTGCTGCACGCCTGCCGGATGGGAGCGACCGCGGCGGCGTACGCGGTGGAGGTCTACGGGACGCAGACGTACCGCTTCACGCTGGAGAGTTTCAACGAGCGCTTCGCCGACGCCTTCGGTTACCCCGCCTTCTAATCCCGTCATCCCGATGGACAGCGCCCTGAAGCCCGGCGTTTTGCACATCGACAGCGAGCGCACCTGGCGCGGCGGCCAGCAGCAGGCCGCCTGGCTGCTCGAGGGCATGCTCGCCCGCGGCTGGCCGGCCGCCGTCGTCTGCCCGCCCCGATCGATCCTCGAGGAGCGCGGCCGGGCGCGCTCCTGGCCCGTGCACGCCGTGGCGATGCACGGCGAACTCGACATCGCCGCCGGCCGTCGCATCGCGCGCATCGCCCGCGCCGGCAACATGACCATCCTCCACGCGCACTCCAGTCACGCCCTGGCGCTCGGCCTGTGGGCCAGGTTCTTCGACCGGGGCCTGCGCCTCGTCGCGTCCCGCCGGGTCGACTTCCCGATCCGCAGGCACTTCCTGAGCCGGCTGAAGTACTCGGCCGGAATCCTCGACCGGATCATCTGCATCTCGGAGGCGATCCGCGCCCAGCTTGTCGCCGACGGCGTTCCCGCGGACAAGCTCGTCGTCATCCCGAGCGGGGTCGACACCCGGCGGTTCGCGGGCGTTCGCCCGGCGCCGCACTTCCGCCGCTCTCTCGGCATCCCGGGCAGTCACCTGGTGATCGGCACCGTGGCGGCGCTCGCCGACCACAAGGACTACCCGACGCTCCTGCGCGCCGCCCGGCTCGTTCTGGACAAGGAGCCGGACATTTCGTTCGTCGCGGTCGGCGACGGTCCGCTGCACAAGGAGATCACCGACCTCGCGCGCGAACTCGGCCTCGGAAAACGCTTTCTCTTCCTGGGGTTCCGCGAGGATGTCGGCTGCCTGCTGAAGATTTTCGACATCTTCGTGCTGGCCTCGAAGACCGAAGGGCTTGGGAACCTCGGTCCTCGACGCGCAGGCGCTCGGCCTGCCCGTCGTCGCGTGCCGCGCCGGAGGCATACCCGAGATCGTCACCGACCGCGAGACCGGGCTGCTCGTCCCGCCCGGCGACCCTCCCGCGCTGGCCGCCGCGCTGCTCGAGCTGGCCCACGACCCGGAACTCAGCGCGACGCTCGGAGCGCGCGCAAAAAAAGCGGTGCAGGAGCACGACATCAGCCGCACGGTGGAGGCGCACCTGAGGCTCTACCGCTCTCTTGTTTCTCAAACCTTGTAGTAGTCCCGGTACCACGCCACGAATTTGGCGATGCCGTCCTCGATGCTCGTTGCCGGCTTGAAGCCCACGTCGCGCACCAGGTCGTCCACGTCGGCGAACGTCTCGGCCACGTCCCCGGCCTGCATCGGCAGCATCAGCTTCTCGGCCTTCTTCCCGAGACACTGCTCGAGCACCTCGATGTAGCGCATCAGCTCCACCGGTTCGTTGTTGCCGATGTTGTAGATCCGCCACGGCGCGTAGCTCGTCGCGCTGTCCGGGGCCAGGCCGCTCCAGGCCGGGTCGGGCGCGGCGACCCGGTCGATGACCCGCACCACCCCCTCGACGATGTCGTCGATGAAGGTGAAATCGCGCCGCATCCTCCCGTTGTTGAAGACCTCGATCGGCCGCCCCTCGATGATCGCCTTCGTGAAAAGGAAAAGCGCCATGTCCGGGCGCCCCCACGGTCCGTACACCGTGAAGAAGCGCAGCCCCGTGCAGGGCATCCCGAAGAGCGAGGCGTAGGCGTGCGCCATCAGTTCGTTCGCCTTCTTCGTGGCGGCGTAGAGCGACACCGGGTGATCGACGTTGTGGTGCACCGAGAACGGCATCGCGCGGTTCGCGCCGTAGACGGAGCTGGAGGAGGCGAAGACCAGGTGCCCGACCTTCGTGTGCCGGCAGCCCTCGAGCACGTTGAGGAAGCCCGACCAGGTTCGACTCCGCGTAGGAGTGCGGGTTCACCAGCGAGTAGCGCACGCCCGCCTGCGCCGCGAGATTGACCACCGCGTCGAAGCCGTGCTCCGCGAAGAGCCGCGCCATCGCCTCGCGGTCCTCGAGCGAGATGCGCGCGTGCCGGAATCCGGGGTGCGCCAGCAAGCCGATCGAGCCGCGCCTGCTTCAGCGCGACGTCGTAGTAGTCGTTCATGTTGTCCAGCCCGACGACCGCGTCGCCCCGCTCGAGCAGCCGCAGCGAGAGCCCCGCGCCGATGAAACCCGCGGCCCCGGTGATCAAAATCTTCTTTCCGGCCATCAGAACAGCTCCCTGGGACAAGAGGCACTTTCCCTGTTTCTCACAGGCCGAACTCCCCCGAGTCGACCCACTCGGCCTTGATCAGCGTCCACCAGTCCTCGGCGAGGCCGGCGCCGACGTATTCGTAGGGGAGCCAGCCGTAGCCCGCGTCGCCCCACCCCTCGCCCCAGCTGTTGCGGATCAGGAAGGCGCCGACGGTCTGCTTCGCGCCCTTCTCCCGGTTCTTGATCTTCTTCGCGTCGTCGTAGCCCACCGCGACGATCGCGTGCCCGCCCGAGACCTTCTCCCTGGCGCCGGGAAACGGGATCGCGCCGTCGGCGCCCGCCTGGTCGATCGAGTCGTAGACCGTGAACCCGAACATCGACGGCACGCCGCCGGCCAGGTAGGTCTTGATCCGCTCGATCAGATCGGCCGGTTTCGTCCCCGGCGGGTCGAGCGAGAAATAGCTGATCGCGTGGTAATTCGCGGCGAACGCGTAGCAGAACGCCGGCGGCTCCTTCTCGACGTCCTTCTCCCGGTAGGGCCAGAACTTCTCCGGCGGCACGCCGAAGAGCACCAGCGCGCCCATCGTCGTGCGCAGGTATGCTCCCGTGTCGCCCTTCAGGTTCAGCAGGTTGCGCGTCGCCTTGTAGAGGAACAGCCGCGAGGCGTCCACGTGCTTGCCGAAGGCGCGTCGCTCGAAGTACTCGACGAGCGCCACGCCGGCGTTCGCGGTGCACGAACCGAGCTGCCCCTGGTTCTCGATCGGCGGACACCACTCGCGCAGGTCGGCCCTGGCCGGCAGCTTCTTCTTCGGCGCCCGCATGTGCGCCTTGGCCAGAAGCGGGGCGATCGCCTCGTGCTCCGCCGTGTAGTCGCGGATGTCCGGCCAATCAGGCAGCCAACCCATGCCCCGCACAATCCTCTGAAGCTCCGTCATCGCATTGCCCCCCGTGTTTGATGACTTTCGCGAACCCCGGGTATGGTACTCCCCCGCCCATCCGTACGGCAACGAGCCGACACCCGCACCAGAGATGTTGTGCGCCATGACCAATGAGGTCTGCGTGGAGGATCTTCGCGTTCGGCGTGTTGAAAATTCAGCCGCGCCCCCCAGTCGCGCACCAGCCGCGACGCGCCGCCTCGACCCGTGCGGATTGCCTGTCTGCCGGCTGGATAACTACGTCCTGATTGTGCGAAAATGCCCGGCATGGACATCGACATCCTGAAGCAACTCCTCGCCGCCTTGCACGCGCGCCGCGTCCGCTATGTCCTCGTCGGCGGTATCGCGCTGAACGTGCACGGCATCATCCGCACCACAGAAGACATCGATTTCTTCGTGGAACCGACAGCCGAAAACGTCTCGAGCCTCCGGAGCGCGCTTCGGGACCTTTGGAACGACCCCGAGATCGATGCAATCCGCGCTGAAGACCTCGCTGGAGAGTACCCGGTAGTCCGCTACGGCCCACCCGACGGGAGTTTCACCATCGATATCATGAGCGGTCTCGGCACCGCGTTCTCGTTTGTGGACATCGACTGCCAAGAGGCGGACCTCGAAGGAATACCCGTGCGCGTGGCCACTCCGCGCATGCTCTACCGGATGAAAAGCGGCACCGTCAGGCCCATCGACCTGGCCGACGCCGCAAACCTCAAGAAGAAGTTCAACATCCAGGACGATGCCGACCGTTAAGTTCAAGTCATTCGAAGAGGCTGCCGCCGCCTTGCTGCTCCACCCCCGGACGGTGCCCGTCGCGACACGCATGCGCGCCCTCTTCGGACTGTCCGCACGGATCGCGCCCACCCGATACGGTGCGGGATTGAAGAAATTCCGATCCCTTGAAGAAGCTGCCAGGGATCGCTGCCAGCGCGACTGCGACTGACACGACGGTCCACGCAGATCATGTTTTAGCCATGATCGACTGCCATACATCGGAGCAAGGCCGGCGCAGATCACCTCGGACCTCCTGATGGTTCCTTCCTGACCTCGTGCGGGCGGTCTCCGCGTCGGTTGGAGAGCGCCTTGAGCGTCAGGGCGGCGAGCACCGTGAACCACAGCGCATTGGCGGGAATGTGCGCGTTGAACTCGGTGACGGCGTGCAGCAGAAACGCGAGCAGGCCGGCGAGGCCGCCCAGGCCGATGAAAATCGCCTCGGGGTCGCGGCGCCGCCCGAGTCGTTTCGCCACCGCCGCGGCATACCCCCCGACGAGCGCGAGGACGGCGAGGGTCCCGGCCAGGCCGCCCTCGGCGAGCAACTGAACCCAGTCATTGTGCGCGAACAGCACCGTGCTGCCCGCGTGCGCGGTCTGGTAGCCGGGGTAGACCTCCGCGAACGTGCCGAAACCCGTACCGAAAAAAGGAAAGTCGGCCGCAAGGTTCAGGGTGTCCTCCCAGATCCCCGTCCGCGCCGCAACGGACTTGGCGTCGGAGATCGTGCCCATCCTGTCGATCAGCGGTTGCGCAACCAGCCAGACGGTGAAGGCCAGCGCCGCGGCAACGACCGCAGCGACCTTCCAGATGTGCCCCCGGGTAATCCGACGCGCACCGATGGCAATTGCCAACACCGCCAGCGCCGCCAGGGTGCTCACGAGACCGCCGCGCGAGAGCGAGAGCCCCAGGGCGCCGGCCATCACGGCGACCGCGAAGCCGACGAGAAGCCGTTTCGGGCCCTTCTCCTCGACAGGCGCCGGGGCGACAGGCGCCGCGGGGGATCCCGGATCGCCGGGGACGTTGCGCCGGCGGTGCCCGATGCTCAGCAGGAACCCGATTCCGAGCGGCACGGTCATGCCCATCAGGCAGGCGAAGTGGTTGCGGTTGATATAGGGCCCGAACGAACTGCCGAGCGCGGTCGGCGTCCAGTAGGTCCGACCGCTGCTCTGGTAGTGCCAGAGGATGCCGCCCACGGCGTGCGCAAAGCCGAGGGCCACGAAGGCCGCGGCGAGCCGCCGGACTTCGGCGCGGCCGTGGAGTCCGTCGAACACCGCAAAGAACAGCAGCGCAAACCCTGCATATTGCGCGAGCGCGCGCAAGCGTCTCCTGCCGCGCCATCGAGAACGTCAGCGACCCCGGGCTCAGGCCGGCCTGGAGCTGGACCTCCGCCCCGACCGGGGAAATCGCCGCGACCAGGTGGCCCAAGGGAACCAGCTGCAGCACCCCCACACTGAATACGGCGATCAGCGGGAGGTGGAGCCCCGCGGACCACGAACCGATGTGTCCGCCGGCCGCGCGGTCGGCGGCGCAGCATTCCGTAAAAAACGCCAGCCGCAGAAGCCAGACCGCGCCGACGGCGGAAGACCCGACCACGACGACCATTTCCGACCACGCCTCGACGCTTCCCCAGGCCAGCGGGGCGAACGCCAGAAGCGCCAGCGGCGCCCAGCGCAGGATGTGATCGGTGCCCGCCATGAACGCCGGGCGCGCCCCACTGGATCTGCCCACGACAGAACGGTGCCGTTCGCGACGGCGCCGCCGGTTCTCCCGGTCGGGAGCCTCGAGGTGCGGGGGTCGATCGTGCGGCGAAGACGGCGGGGGCAGTTCGATGTCGCCCAGGACGAAATCCAGATGCGCGGGTTCCGCGGGCGCCGGCTCGGCTGGCCTCTCCACGAAACCGGCGCTCCGGGATTAGAAGAAACTTTCGGGAACGATGATGATGTCCTGAGAACGAATCACCGTCTCGAGGTCCACCTTGACGGTCGACTTGTTCGCGCCCTCTTCGCGGGTCAGCTTGACCCCGCCCTTCGAGGCTTTGTTGGTGAAGCCGCCGGCGAGGATGATCGCCTTGAGCACGGTGAGGGGCGCGCTTTTGTCGAGCTTGTACGCCCCTGGCCGGGCGACCTCGCCGAAGATGAAGTACTGGTCGGCCCGCGGGACCATCACCGTGTCGCCCTCCCGCAGCTCGATATTCAGGTCTTTCACCCCGCCCGGCGTGTACAACTGCTGTGCGTTGACGACGAAAGTCTCGGCCTCGCCGCTCTCGCCCGCCTTCTTCGGCCGCAGGATGATCACCCGATCGCCGCTCTCCGGCTTGAGCCCGCCGACCTGGGCGAGGACATCGAGGAGCGTCGACTTCTCGACAAAGCGGAAGTACCCGGATTTGCCCACCTCGCCCAGGACCGAGATCTCCATCTCGCGCTTGTTGTACTCCTTGACGAAGACCGTGATTTCGGGGTTGAGCAGGTATTCCTTGTACCGCACGACGAGATCGCGCGCGAAGGCCTCGACGGTGAGACCGGCGGCCCGGACCTGGCCGATGAGCGGCAGGGTCACCGTCCCGTCGTCGTCGATCCGGATCTCCTGGGTCAGATCCGGCTGCTGGTAGACCTTGATCTGGATGAGGTCCCGGGGCCCGAGCTGGTGAACCTGGTCCGTCGCCGCCGGGGCCGTCGTCGGGACGGCCATCCCGAGCAGCAACCCCAGCGCGAGAACGTACGCGATCTTCACCGGTTCCTAGAAAGCGGCCTTGGCGCTCAGGGAGACCCGGTTCTGGTCGTAGTCGAAGGTGTCGAAGTTCGAATCCCGCCACTCGCCGTTGTACGCCAGTTCGAGGGCGAACCAGCGGGTCACGTCGAAACCAAGGGCAACAGTGGCGTCGATCGTGTTGTCGGTGCGCTTGCCGGACTCGAGGCCGGTCGAGGTGTCGTACGGGTTGTCGTAGCTCGTCGCGTTGGGATAGGCGTCGCTGCTGTAGCGCGCGCCAACACGCCCGTAGAGCTTCGGGGTGAACCGCTGCGAGAGGCTCGCGCCGACCGTCGTTCTCAGGAAATAGGGGTTCTCCGGGAAATCCGACTCCTGCGACTCGTGGGAGAGATCGACCGCGAGCACCGTCCGCACCGTGAAGAAATGTCGGACCCCGGCGGCGAGGGTGAAGTAGTCGCCATCCTCGGTCCCGAGCGAGAGGTCCTGCACGTCGTAGCGCTTCCACTGATAGCCGGCCTTGACGTGACCAGTCGACCGCTCGGTGACGTCCCAGGTCAGGCCGAGGGCGACCTGGGTCTCGCTGTTGTCCTGAACCGTGTAACTGTCGTACTGGAAGGCCTCGTACGAGCCCTCGAACAGCGCCGAGATCGCGGGGCGGAACTTCCAGTACAGGGTCAGACTGCCGAGACTCTCGACCCGATCGCGGTCGTCGGAGATTTCAAAGTCGTACGCCCGACGCACCCCCGAGAGCTCCAGGCGCAGGGCGTTGCGGATGGCATAGGAGACCATCGCCGTCAGGGTGTTCTCGTCAAGGTCTTCGCCCGGCCCGAACTCCTGGTCGGTGGTCTGATAGTTGAGTTCCTGCCTGTCGGCGATCTTGAAGCTCAGGCCGCCGGGAAAATCGGCGCCCACCGCGGCGCCGACGAACCAATCCGTGGTCGTGACCGATTCGACATCGTAATTCAGGAAATCGAGCCCGCCCTCGGCGTTGATGTAGAAGCGGCGCACGGGCAACACCAGGCGCAGCGAGGGCGCGACCGAGGTCTCCCAGCCGCTCTCCGGGTTTTCCGAGGCCTGGTAGACGTTGCTGTCGTAGGTGGCGGTGACGTCCAGGACCGGGAAGAGCAGCGTCGGGCCGAGCTGGATACCCTCGCCGGTTACCGCCTGTGCGGTCGGCGCGAGGATGAGGACACAGGCGGCGAGAAAACCAAGGCAGCGCTTGTTCATCATCTTCTTGACTCTCCTTCTATCGCGTGCGGTGCGTCAGGGTTCTCAGGGTTTCGCGGGGCTGACGGTCGGGGGAACCTGTCCGGGGTCGCTGCGGATCATGCCCAGCGCCCTCTCGAATCCGCCCAATTCCCGTTTGAGCAACGCGAATGACTTGGATATCTCCAGGGAGACCTCGTCGGTGAGGCACGCCTCCACGTTCCACCCCATAACCGGCGCGACCCCCATCGCCGCGAGCGTGTCCGCCGCCGCCTGCGCCGAGGTGACCTCGATTCCCAACACGTCGGCCAGGGCCAACGCCAGGGCGCCCTGGGTGGTGCACTCCTCGGCCCGAACCTGAGAAACGGTCCCGACCAGCAACACACAACAAAGAGCGAGACACGCGGCAATCACGCCAAACCCTGTCTTCATGCTGTTTCTCCTCGGGTTGATTGTAGTTAATCGCCGGAACTATACCATTTTGTTACTGAAATACAAATACTATTTGCTCTGTCGCCTCAGCTCTGACAGGCGCTCCGTGACGATTTCGCACTCACGCTTGACAAATATCCGGTTCGGCTCGAGGGCGGTCGCAATCCTGCAGGAGTCGAGAACCCGCTCCTCGCGAGCGTCGTCCCACGGCCCCGGAATGATCAGGTCAAGTCGAGCCTGCAGGACGTGGGGCAGGCCCCGCGTCGGGGCGAGCGCCCTGGCTTCGCGCAGACTCCCGCGCGCGCCGTTCCAGTCGAGGCGCAGCATTTGCAGCCGCGCCAGTTCCGCTGCGGCAGTGGCGCTGCCGCAGCCTATTGCCGCCTGGTACGCCACGCTTGCCGCATCGAGCCGGCCCCGGCGCTGCGCGGCCAGCCCCTCGGCCAACGAGCGCTCGCCGCGCCAGGCGCGCACCGCGACGAGCGACGCGAAGAGCGCCACCAGCAGCCCGGCTGCCGGAAAGAGCCGCTGCGTCAGACGTGACACACCCGTCTCGCTATCGCCCCGCCGAAGAGCAGCCAGCCGGAACAGATCCCGGTGATGTTGCTGGCCAGGTCCAGCCACTCGAACTGGCGGCCCCTGCCGACGATCAGCGGCTGGAGAAACTCGGTGGAGCAGGCGTACAGCGCAAGCGCGGCCGGCACGCCGTACCGCAGCCAGCCGTCGACCTTCTCCCGGGACGCGCCCGCGGGGAACGACCAGCGCACCAGCAAGGCCAGCACCAGGAACATCGCGAAATGCGCGATCTTGTCCTGGTGCGCGAGATACCGGTGAATGTCTTTGAAGGTGCTGGCCGGCGCGAAGATCATCCAGTTGACGGCAGCGAAGAAACAGACCAGCACCACCAGGCGCGACCACCCGGGCCAATTCAGTTGCGTCCAGCGGGTTTCAACCGGGAAAATCATGATGTGAGACCTGTCACCCGCGCCGCGCCTCGCGGTACTCCGGCACCAGTTCCTGCACCGCTGCCATCAGCTCCCCCATCGGGGCGCACGCCGCCGCCAGCTCCTCGACCCGTCGCGCCCCGGCCAGCGTCTTCTCCGGCGCCAGGGCCCCCGGCGCCCGCAGCACCATGATCTTGTCGTGCGGTGTCGGCACGATCCCCTCCCCCGCCGTGATCAGCTCCTCGTAGAGCTTCTCCCCGGGGCGCAGCCCGACGTACTTGATCTCGATGTCCACCTCCGGCTCGAGCCCCGAGAGACGGATCATGTCGCGCGCCAGGTCGACGATCTTCACCGGCTCGCCCATGTCCAGCACGAACAGCTCGCCGCCTCTGCCCATCGCCCCGGCCTGCAGCACCAGCTGCGCCGCCTCGGGAATGGTCATGAAGTAGCGCACCATGTCCGGGTGCGTCACCGTGATCGGCCCGCCGGCCTCGATCTGCCGCGTGAACACCGGGATCACGCTCCCCGAGCTGCCCATCACGTTGCCGAAGCGCACCGAGCAGTACTCCGTGCCCGCCCCCCCCAGCCCTTCGAGGCTCTGCACCACGAGTTCGGCGATGCGCTTGGAGGCGCCCATCACGCTGGTCGGGTTCACCGCCTTGTCGGTGGAGATCATCACGAACTTGGCAACCGCCGCCGCGGCCGCCGCCTCGGCCACCGTGCGGGTCCCGGTGACGTTGTTCACGAACGCCGCGTAGCGGTTGGCCTCCATCAGCGGCACGTGCTTGTGCGCCGCCGCGTGGAAGACCGCGTGCGGCCGCCGCGCCTGCATGATGTGGCGCATCCGCTCGGCGGACGTCACGTCCGCCACCAGCAGCCGGTATTTCAGCCACGGGAACGACGCCGTCAGCTCCTCGTTCAGGTAGAAGAGGCTGTTCTCCGCGTGGTCGACCAGGATCAGCTCCTCGGGCGCAAAGCGCGCGATCTGCCGGCAGAGCTCCGAGCCGATCGACCCGCCGGCGCCGGTGACGAGCACCCGCTTGTCCTTCAGGTACGCGTCGATCGCCGCGCGATCGAGCCGCACGGCGGAGCGGCGCAGCAGATCCTCGATGCGCACCTTGCGCAGCTGGCGCACGTGAACCCTGCCCGCGATGATGTCGCCGATCCCCGGTATCGTGCGGTACGGCACGCCGGAGGCGGCGCACCGCTCCACGATCCGCCGCATCTGGGCGCCGGTCGCCGAGGGGATGGCGATCAGGATCTCGTCGATCTCCTGATTCCGCGCCAGCGCGGGGATGTCGTCGATCACCCCGATGACTTCCACCTCGTGGATGCGCTGCGCGCGCTTGCCGGGCGAATCGTCGACGATGCCGACGATCCGGGAGGCGGCCCGCGGACTCCGCTGCAGCTCGCGGATCAGGTCGTCGGCGGCATCGCCCGCGCCCACGATCAGCACGGCGGCGCCCGCTTCCTTCCCGGCGCCCCCCTTGTCCCGCGCCTCGATCAGCAGCCGGAACCCGATGCGCGTGAAGCTGAAGGCGGCGACGACGAACATCGGAAAGAGCAGGAACACCGAGCGCGGATAGCCTTTGAGGCCGTACACCGCCGTGATGAAGAGGAGCAGGAACCCGTCCCCGAGTGCCGCCCCCTTGATGATCGAGATCAGGTCCTTGACGCTGGTGTAGCGGATCATGCTGCGGTAGACGCCGGCGGCGAGCATGCCGGCCAGGACGACGGCGACGGCGACGGGCAGGCTCGGCAGCACGACCTGCGGCAGATTGCCCGGCCAGAGCTTTTCGAGCCGCACCACGAAGGAGAGGTAGTAACACGCGGCGACGATGCCGGCATCGAGACCCAGCAACGCGCCGCGCCGCCTGGACCGGAGCAGGTATTTCATCGTGGCGCCGTCGGCTGGGCCTCTTCCATCGGGCGGGTCAGGCGCTGCGTTTTCTCCACCAGCGTCTGGCGGCCGCGGGGTTCTCTCCGGCGAGGTGCTCGCCCTTCCCCCCGTCCTCCTTCTCCCCGTAGTAGTGGGCGTAGTAGGAGGCGTAGTAATAGGAACTGTTCTTGACGTTCACCTGGTTGAGCACCGCGCCGATGATGTTCGCCTGGACGTCCTGGAGCTGCTTGACGCCCCGCTTGAGGATTTTCCTGCGCGAGGCCCCCGACTTGATCACGAGAATGACGCCGTCGACCTGCGTCGCGAGGACCGTCGCGTCGGTGACGGCGATCAGCGGGGTGGTGTCGAGGATGATGATCGTCGAACTTCTCGCGCAGCAGCCCGAGGAACTTGCCCATGCGCGCCGAGCTGAGCAGTTCGGAGGGGTTCGGCGGCACCGGCCCGGAGGGCATCACCATCAGCGTCGGCAGCGCGGTCTTGTTCAGCGCGCGGCCGACCTCGGGACTGCCGCCGATGAGGCTCGAGAGGCCGAACGTGTTCTCGATGCCGAAGATCTTGTGGATGCGGGGTTTGCGCATGTCGGCGTCGATCAGCAGCACCCGCTTGTCGTTGAGCGCCATCGTGACGGCCAGGTTGACCGCGGTCAGCGTCTTGCCCTCCTGCTGCCCCGAGCTGGTGACGGCGAACACGCGCGGCGGGTTGTCCGGCGAGGAGAACAGGATGCTCGTGCGCACGGTGCGGTAGGCCTCGGCGTAGACGGATTTCCGCTCCTTCAGGGCGATGAGGTCCCGCGAGAGCGGCCCCGTCTCCTTCGGCTCCAGCAGCGGCACCGGGCCCAGGAACGGCACGTTCACGTACCGCGCGAGTTCGTCGGGGTCCGACACGCTGTCGTCGAGGTACTCGAGGAAGAACACCAGCCCGAAGCCGCCGACGAGGCCGACGAGCAGGCCCAGCGCGAGCGTGCGCGGCCGGTTCGGGCTGAACGGGGTCTTGGGGACCTTGGCGCGGTCGACCAGGCGGATGTTGTTGGTGCGGATGCCGCTGAGCACCCCGGTCTCCTTCTCGCGGGCCGCGAGCAGCTGGTAGATGCGCACGTTGCTCTCCACCTCGCGCTTGAGCACGGCGTGCTCGAGCCCCTTGGAGTTGAGGCTCTTGAGGGCCTGCTCCTCGCGGCTGATCTGGCTCTCGAGGCTCTGCTCGGTCTTCAGCGCGATCTCGTATTCGTTGCGCAGACCCTGGGCCGCGCGGTTGACCTCGTCGGTGAGCTTTTTCCGGAGCTCCTGGATCTTGCTGACGAGGGCGACGATCTTCGGGTGCTTCGGCGTGTAAACCTTGGACTGCTCGGCCAGATCCGTCTCGAGCGCGCCGAGTTCGGCCCGCAGCGCAACGGTGTTCTCGGCGAACTGCGCCATGTAGTACTCGACGCCCGCGGGGACACCGGTCCCGGACTTCTTCCGCAGTTCCTGGAGCTTCTGGTTGCGGTTCTCCAGGTCCTGCCGCAGAATCCGGGCTCTTGCCAGTTCGGTGTTGAGCTGCCCGAGCCTGGCGGTCATGCCCGCCTGGCGCTCTTCCATGGAGATGACGTTGTTCGCCTCGTTGAAGCGCTGCAGCGCGCGCTCGGACTCGGCGAGCTTCCTGCGGGCCTCCGCGGACTGCTCGCCGAGAAAGCTGTCGGCCTGCTCGTTGGTGTCGATCTTGAGCTTCAGGTTCTGCTCGATGTACGTCTCCGCGAGCGTGTTCGCCAGCAGCGCCGCGAGCCGCGGATCGAAGGCCCGGGCCTTGACGGAGACGAGAAAGGAGTTTTTTACCGGTTCGATGACGATGCGGCGGAGGATCGCCTCCGCGGCGGCCTCGAGGCGCGCCGCGTTCTCCTGCGCGCTGCCGGCCTTCCCGGCCGCGACACCAGAGCCCTTTTCCAGATCCGCCGCGAATTCCGGGTGCTCCCAGATGCGCAGTCGATCCGCCACCATCGCCGCGAGGGTGTCGCTCTGGAGGATCTTGTACTGGGTATTGTAGTAGTCCGCCGCGCCCGTGGCGCCCTGGGTGATCTGCTCGATCGACAGGATCTTGGGGGTTTCGCGCTCGATGATGATCTTCGCGGCCGACTGGTAGAGCGGGCGCGTGCGGAACGTCACGATCGCCGCGGTCGTGAACGAAATGAGGACGGCGGCCAGGACCAGCCACTTGCGCTTCTGGAGCACGTGGAGGTAGTCCCTGAGATGGATCTCCTGTTCCTGCTGCTCGTCGTCCTCGTGCATCGACGCCACGCTCTCCCGGATTGTTCCTGCTCGGGCACCTAAACATATTATTATAGTACGATCGCTTATGAAGCACAACCGCAACCGTGCGCCCGCGAAGATCAGGCGACCTGGTTTGTTCCCCGGTCCCGGCGCGGGCCTCTCCTCCGGTCCTCCTGTTCGCCGTAGTAGTGGGTGTAGTAGGGGGCGTAATAGTAGGAGCTGTTCCTGTAGGTTCACCTGGTTGAGCACCGCGCCGACGATTTTCGCCTGGACATCCTCGAGTTGCCTGACGCCCCGCTGGATGATGTTTCTGCGCGTGGCCCCCGACTTGATCACGAGAATGACGCCGTCGACCTGCGTCGCGAGGACCGTCGCGTCGGTGACCGCCAGCAGCGGGGTGCAGTCGAAGATGATGATGTCGAACTTCTCGCGCAGGAGCCCGAGGAGCATGCCCAGGCGCGCCGAGCCGAGCAGCTCGGAGGGGTTCGGCGGCAACGGCCCCGAGGTCACCACCATCAGCGTCGGCAACCGGGGTTTTGTTCAGCGCGCGGCCGATGTCCGGGCTGCCCCCGATCAGGTTCGAGAGACCGAACGCGTTCTCGATGTCGAAGACCTTGTGGATGCGGGGTTTGCGCATGTCGGCGTCGATCAGCAGCACCCGCTTGTCGCTGAGCGCCATGGTGATCGCCAGGTTGACCGCGGTCAGCGTCTTGCCCTCCTGCTGCCCCGGACTGGTGACGACGAACACGCGCGGCGGGTTGTCCGGCGAGGAGAAGAGCAGGCTCGTGCGCACGGCGCGGTAGGCCTCGGCGAAAATGGACTTCGGCTCCTGCAGCGCGAGGAGGTCGCGCGCGCGCTCGCCCATGGCCTTGGGCTCCAGGAGCGGCACCGGGCCGAGGAAGGGGACGCGCACGTGGCGCTCCAGGTCGTCGGGGTCGGTGACGCTGTCGTCGAGGTACTCGAGGAAGAACACCAGCCCCAGGCCGCCGACCAGGCCGACGAGCAGGCCCAGCGCGAGCGCGCGCGGGCGGTTCGGGCTGAACGGATAACCGGGGACCGGGGCCGGGTCGACGAGGCGGATGTTGTTGGCGCGGATGCCGCTGAGCACGCCGGTCTCCTTCTCGCGCGAGACGAGCATCTCGTAGATGCGCGCGTTGCTCTCCACCTCGCGCTTGAGCACGGCGTGCTCGAGCCCCTTGGCGTTCAGGGACTGGAGCTTCTGCTCCTCCTCCGCGATCTGGCCCTGCAGACTCTGCTCGCGCTTGACCGCGATCTCGTACTCGTTGCGCAGCCCCTGCATCGCGCGGTTGACCTCCGCGGCGAGCTTCCGGCGCAGCGACTGGATCTTGCCGGTGAGGTTGACGATCTTCGGGTGCTTCGGCGTGTAGATCTTGGCCTGCTCGGCCAGCTCGGTCTCCAGCGCGGTGAGCTCGGCGCGCAGCGCGGCGGTGTTCTCGGCGAACTGCGACATGTAGTACTCCACGCCCTCGGGGACGTCGGCGCCGGACTTCTGACGCAGCTCCCGGAGCTTCTCGTTGCGGTCCCCCAGGTCCTGGCGCAGCAGGCGGGTCTTCGCCAGTTCGGTGTTCAGCGCCCCGAGTTTCCTGGTCATGTCCGTCCTGGCGCTCCTCCATCGAGATGACGTTGTTCGTCTCGTTGAAGCGCTGCAGCGCCCGCTCGGCCGCCGCGAGCTTCTTGCGCGCCTCCGCGGACTGCTCGCCGAGGAAGCCGCCGGCCTGCCGGGTGGTGTCGACCTTCATCCGCAGGTTCTGTTCGATGTACAGCTCCGCGAGGGTGTTCGCCAGCAGCGCCGAGAGCCTGGGGTCGTACGCCTGCGCCTTCACGTTGACGAGGAAGGAGTTCTTCACCGGCTCGATGGTGATCCGGCCGAGGATCGCGGCGGCCGCGGCGTTGAGCCGCCCGCCTCGTCGACCGTCGCACCCGTCCCCGGCGCCCCCGCGCCGACGAACTCCGGGTTCTCCCAGATGCGCAGCCGCTCCGCCACCGCCAGCGCGAGCGCGCGGCTCTGGAGGATCTTGTACTGGGTGTTGTAGAAGTCGGTGTAGTCCTCGCTGATCTGCGTGACCTGCTGGATCTGGATGATGTTGGGGGCTTCCCGCTCGATCATGATCTGCGCCGCGGCCTGGTACATCGGCCGCTGGCGGAAGGTGTGGATCGCCGCCACCGTGAAGCAGACCACGACGACCGTCAGCAGCAGCCACTTGCGCTTGAGCAGGACGTGCAGGTATTCCCGGAGGTGGATCTCCCGCTCCTGCTGCTCGTCGACCTCGTTCATCGCTGCCCGTTCTCCCGAATAGCCCGCACGATACCGCCTAGTTCTTTTTGATAGTAATACAATCGCGCGTCAAGTACATGTTCCCGGGTCCCCCCAGAGCGCCGCGTACCTGCCCGCGCTCGCCACCAGCTCCCCGTGGGACCCGGACTCGACCACCTGCCCGTCCTCCATGACGTGGATCACGTCGGCGCAGCGCGCGATCGCCGGCCGGTGCGTGACCAGCAGCAGCGTGCGCCCGGCGGCGAGCCCGCGCAGCTGCCTGCCCCAGGCCGCCTCCGCCCAGGGGTCCATCTCGCTCGTCGGCTCGTCGAGCACGACCACCTGCGCGGGCCGCACCAATGCCCGCGCCAGCGCGATCCGCCGCCACTCCCCGCCGCTCAGCTCGGCGCCGCCGACGAAACCGGCGCCGAGCCTGGTCTCGTACCCGCTCTGCAGGCGCGCCGCTACCGCATCCGCCCCCGCCGCGCGCGCCGCGGCCTCGATCCGCACCTGATCCGCCCCGCCCGCGAGGTCCCCCAGCGCGATGTTCTCGCCCGCGGTGGCGCTGTAGCGCACGGGCTGCTGGAAAAGCACGGTGAAGAGACGGCGCAGCCCCTCGACGCCGAAACCCCGCAGGTCCGCCCCGTCGAGCGTCACGCGCCCCTCGCCCGGGTCGTAGAGGCGGCAGAGCAGCTTCACCAAGGTGCTCTTGCCCGAACCGTTGGCCCCGACGATGGCGGTGATCTTCCCGGCCGGAACCTCCAGGCTGCACGCGCGCAGCACCGGCCGCGCGCCGCCCGGGTAGCCGAACGTGACCTTCTCCAACGCAAGCCCCGTGCGCAGCGCGGCCGGCGCCGCCGCCGGCGACCCGGGGTCCGCGATGCCGGGCTCGAGGTCGATGAACGCGAAGAGGTCCTCGAGAAACAGGCTGTGCGCGTAGATCTCGCCGACCTGCTGCAACAGCGAGCGCATCAGCCGCTGCCCCCGGCTGAACGCCTGGTAGAAGAGCGCGAGGTCCCCGAGCGTGACCGCGCCGCGCGCCGCGCGCCAGAGCATCCAGCCCATGGCCGCGCCGGTGACCGCGAGCGCCGACACACCCGCGGCCGCCTCCGCCAGCCCCTCGGCTTTCGACAGCGCGAGCCGCCCGGCGCGCAAACCTGCGCGCAACCCGCGGTACGCCGCGCGAAAGTGTTCCCCGAGACCGAAGAACCCGACCTCGGCCGCCGCATCCCGGGCGGTGAGCACCCAGTCGTAGTAATTCGAGCGGCGCTCGTCCGCGGTGTGCTCGAGCCACCAGCGGTGCACGCGCACGCGCTGGCGCACCACGACGACCAGCGCCGGCGCGGTGCTCGCCAGCAGCGCGAGCGGCAGCCAGACGCCGTAGGGGAGCAGCACGACGGCCATCGCCGCGAGCGTCAGGGCGTTCTGGAGCAGGGTGCCGAAACTCTCCATCAGCACCAGCGGGCGGTAGCCGGCCTCGTCGCGGGCGCGGTGCAGGCGGTCGAAGTAGTCCGGCGAGTCGTAGAAGGCCAGGTCGACGCGGGTCGACTGGCGGTGCAGCAGGTCCGTGATGCGGTCGCGCACCAGCTCCGTCTGGGCGCGGCGGGCGAAGGACGCGGCGGCGCGCAGCAGCTCGTCGAGCAGCAGCACCGCCGCCAGGAGCCCCGCGAGGAGCAGCGCCGGACGGAACGCCCCCCACGCGCCGCCGGCGCGGATCGCCGCCACCAGCCCGTCGACCACCGCGCGCGTGAGGTAGACCGTCGCCACCGGCAGCAGCCCCTGGGCGGCCAGCAGCACCCCCCAGAGCAGCGTCCAGCGGGGCGCGGCCTCCCAGACCAGGGCGATCGCGCGGGGCAGGTACGGCAGCTGCCCGGCGATGCGCCGCGCGGCCTGCCCGAGAATGCTCCCCTGGTCGCTCACGCCGGCTCGTTCAGCCGCGGCCCGTCACCGGCTGTCATGCGTCAACCACGGGCGACGGCGAGGCGGCTCGCCGGGAAGAGCCCCGCGCGCTCGGCCGTCTCGCAGAACCAGTAGGGCTCCCAGAGACTGCCGGTGCGGTAGAAGGTCTGCGCGAGGCAGGCGCCGAGGCACGCGCCCCGCACGAGGCAGCGCCCGCAGACGCCGCCGAGACGCCCCGGCAGGCCGGCTCGCATCTCCCGCAGCACCGGGTGCGCGGCCCAGACGTCCGCGAGCCGATCCCGCCCGGCCGCGCCGAAGACGAGCTGCGGCAGCTGCTCCCCGATCCCGCACAGCGCGTACTTCCCCGAAGCCAGCACGCCGAGGATGCCAAGAACGCCGCAGGCGCCGCAGCCGTCGTCGGCGGCGATGCTGCCGAGCGGGCGAAAAGCCATCGGATAGTCGAAGAAGATCTTCACCCCGGCGCTGCGGGACGCCGCGCCGCTCGAAGTGCCGGCCGAGCGCGATCAGCTCCTCGACGCCGAGCGCGTCGCCCGCCTCGTGGAGCCGCGCCCCGCGCGCGGTGGGCTGCAGGACGTTGAACTTCACCGAGCCCGCGCCGAGCCCCCGCGCCAGGCTCACGAGATCCGCGGCCTCCGCGGCGTTGCCGCGCTGGAGCGTCATGATGACCTGCGGTTTGAGTCCCGCGCCCGCCAGCGCGCGGATGCCCGCGACGGCCCGCTCGAAGCACCCCTTCACGCCGCGGATCCGCTCGTGGGTGGCCGCGCTCGCGCCGTCGAGACTCACCGAGACGAAGGGGTCCCTGCAGCGGGCGATGGCGGCGGCGACCGCGCCGGAACAGAGCAGGCCGTTGGTCTCGACCGTCAGGCCGAGGTCCTCCCGGCGGACGACGTCGAGGATCTCCGTGAACCGCGGGTGCAGCAGCGGCTCGCCCCCGGTGAGCTTGACGCTCGCTGAGGCCGAGCGGCTTCGCCTCGGCGACGACCTGCTCGAACACCTCCAGGGGCAGGGACGGCGCCGCGGTGCCGTCGGCGTCGAATGTCGGCGCGATCCAGCAGTGCCGGCAGGCGAGGTTGCAGCCCTCGGTCAGGTAGACGTAGAGTCGGTCGAGGGACGGGTTCACAGGGTGCCGCCCTCGTCCAGGAATCTCTTCAGGCAGGCGTCGGGGCTCGGCCGGTCCACCTCGCCGGTGAGGCTGTAGGCGAGCCCCGGGCAGTTCCCCGTGCAGTAGTCCCGGTAGCCGCAGGCGCGGCACTCCTCGAACTGTCGCGAGCGGGATCAGGTGCCGCAGCCGCAGCCGCTGCAGGGCGGGGCTGCCGCGCCAGACGTCGACGAGCGCGTCTTCGCCGATCCGCCCCAGCTCGATCGAGGAGAGCATCGTGCACGGGACGTAGACGCCGTCGGGGCGCACCGCGATCGCGCTCGCGGTGCAGCCGCACCCGCTGAGATGCCCGCCGCCGTCGGACGCCGGGGCGCCGTCGCGCCGCGCCTGTTCCATCTCCCGCCACGCGCGCGCCTCGGCGAGCGGCCCGGCCTGCGCGGTGATCCGCCCGGGGTAGCGCTCGGCGAGGTCCGCGCAGCCGCTCCATGGCCTCGCCGCGCTGCGCGGGTGTGAGCAGGACCTCCGCGGCGCTGGCGCGGCAGGCGCCGAGATACCCGGCGGCGTTCGTGGAGATGGCGGGAAGCCCCAGTTCCTCGAGCAGCAACCGCGCGATGTCGTCGAGGTCCGACACGTTGTGCCGGTGGACGGTGACGCGGGCCGTCACCGGGACGCCGTTGCGCTGCAGGGTCTTCACGCCGCGCACCGCGCCCGCGAACGCACCCGCCCCCCGGAAGACGTCGTGCGCCGCCGGGCTCGACCCGTCCACCGAGACCTGGACGTGGTCGCACCGCCCCGTCCGGGCGATGAACGCCGCGATCCGGTCGTCGATCAGCCCGCCGTTCGAGAGGATCGAGAAGCGCATCCGGTTGCGGACGATCGCCGCGAGAAGCTCGGGCAGGTCCTCCCGGATGAAGGGCTCGCCGCCCGCGACGACGACGTTCATCACCCCCGCGCGCCCGCACTCGTCGAAGAAGCCGACCCAGGCCGCGGTCGGCAGGTCCCGGTACTGCCGGGAGGCGTCGTCGAAGAAGTAGCAGTAGCGGCAGCGCAGGTTGCAGCGCGACGGTGATGTCGACGTCCGCCTCGCGGGGCGTGCGCATCACGGCGGGGGGAAGGGTCACCGCGCGGGCGTCCCGTCCCCGGCTTCGGAGCCGGCCTCGTAGCCGGCGTACCCCTTGGCGACGAGTCCTTCGATGAAGGCGCGCACCTCCCCCTCGATGCCCTCCGGCGCCCCGGAGAACTCGCTTCTCACCGCCTCGACGATCTGCGCCAGCGTGTGCCGGCCGTCCAGCAGCTTGAAGATCGCGACCCCCACGGGGTTGATCCCGGAGGCCGCCGCCGTGTCGGGGTTGTAGAGCACCGCCCAGTCGTCGAACTCCTCGCGGAGGACGACCACCGGGTTGGCGAAGACTGTTGCGTGCATCGGTCATCGCGATCCCCCTCTCCACGACCAGCCGGGTGACCGACACGTCGCCGCTCGAGAAGATCACCGCCCGCGGCCTGACGCGCGCCGGCAGCGGCAGACGCGCCACGCCGTCGCGCACGAGACGATACGGCCGGCGCGCCAGGCGGGCGACCTGCGCCCGGCACGCCCGACGCAGCCGCAGCAGGCGCGCGACCAGCAGGCCGCGGCGCCCGCCGGCGACCTCGATCCTCCTCGCGCCGCGGTAGGCCGTCGTCACCCGGCCGACGATGTCCGGCGCCCGCAGCGGGAAGTCGTCGACGCGATCGTTGTTGTCGCCCCTCGTGATCAGCCCATCGACACGTGCGGCTACGACCCGGTGCACGACGACCGCACCGTCGTCCGGATGCCGGAAGGCGATCACGTCGCCCGGAACCGCCCCTGCCCCGCCGCACGGCTCGAGTTCGAGCAGGTCGTTCCCCCGGAGCAGCGGGTACATGCTCGGCCCGCCGTAGAAGAGGAGCGCCCCCGCCTGTCAGCCCTGGCTGGGGACTTCACCGAGCGCCTCCTCGATCTTCTCCCAGAACGGGCCGTCCGGGCTGAGGTGCAGCATGAACGTCGGCACGGACGACGCCAGCGCGCTGATGCTGCCGAACGCCTGGCCGCGCAGCTGCGCCATCCTCGCCGGCGGCAGCAGCGCACGGCCGTTCACCCAGGCCTGCTCGTACGCCTCCACCAGCAGGCAGGCCGCCCGCCCGCCGCCGATGCGCTCGACGCGGTCGACAGCCGCCCAGGCCATGAAGAACATCCCCCGCAGCCCCACACCGCGCTGAACGTTCCAGGCGCCGCCGTTGCCGCCGGCGACGAAACTGCTCCAGGTCGGCCAGGGGTGGGCTTCCCAGGAGCCGGTGACCCGCGGCACGACCAGCGCCATGTCGTCGCAGAGACTTTCCCACGGCGCCCGGAGCCTGCCGATCGCAGTGGACTTGCCCCGGCCCGAAGGACCGGCCAGCAGCACCCCGACCCCGCCCTTCGCAGCGAGGGCGCCGTGGAGGAGCAGCCCCCCCCCCGACTGAACCTGCGCGGCGATGACCAGGGAGAGCGCGACGAGACGGGGAATTCCCCGCGCCTCGGTTTCGGGACTCGACAGGTTCATGGCGGTGAAATTCGACGCGGAAAATGCATAGCGCTCCCCCGCCGGACCGACCTCGACCCTCAGCGCATCGGCGGCAGTGGTGACGCGAAACGGCCAGGACGGCCGGCCGGCGGCCGAGCCGCACACAGCATCCCCGAGCATCATGACCTCAGCGAGTTGTCCAAGCAGCATCCCCGAACGGCTGTCGGCGGCGTCGAAGTCCCACCGGCCGCCGTCGCCCAACTCGAGGATCATCCGGCCCGGGAAGGCTATGACACGTCTCGCGAACCGCTGTTGCAGGTATTCGCACGCATCCCCGAGGCGCAAGGAGGACCTTTGTCGGCCCCACCCTTGCACGCCACTCCCTGACCCCGGGCGACAGCACCGAGATCGATGATCACCGGGGTTTCGTATTTCTTCACAGGCGCTTCCTTCTCCATCAACGCCCCCACCAAGGCTTTGTCGGTACGCCGGCTTCACGTGCCATATGGAGTGTGATGCCGGTCACGGGCTTTGGTTCCATGAACCATTTGAATACTATCACCAAAACAGAATCTTTCCAAATTCCGCAAACAATTGTTTTCATGGTGGAAGAGGTGGAAATTTCGAATCAGCGTCCACGAACCAGGCGATGAACCTCCGCCGTCTCCCCGAGGTCGACCAGCACGAGCAGCGGGTTCAGGAGATACAGCACCGTCAGCTTCCACCCCCACCCCTTTACACCGTAGCGCCAGCGAATCTCGGCCAGCGGCGGAAAGACCTTCCGAATGACCCATCCGGAGCACCATGCAGCCGGGACTCGAACAGGGTGTACAACCGCAGCCGGGTCAGCTGACTGATCGGCTCCACGCCCGTCAGTCCTCTCGCGATCCTGTCGTGCAGGTGGCGCGGTGCCCTGCCCCGCTCAGCAATCGCCTCCGGCACCTCGGCGCCGAGACGGTCCTTCATGAACGCCAGCGCGAAACACGCCACCTTGCGCATGCGGCACCTGCACGCGAGAAGCATAAATCGCTCCCAATCGACGGCCCCCCCGCGCCCGTTGGCGATTTCCACCGGCAGCACGAAGAGCCGCAATGGGGCGAAACCGTGGGAATAGAGCCGATAGATCAGGTAGAGCAGGTACTTCTCGGTCGACAACGCCCACGCGGCCCCGGCCGGCGTCTCGCACGGCGTGGCATCCTCCCACCAGAAACCCGGATCGGCCTCGAATGGCGGTTGGACCAGGTTCCAGTGCACCTCCACGTGGAACGCGCCCCGCGCCTGGCAATGGTGGTAAGAGGCCTCCAGGCTGACATCGATCGCCGCGTGGCTGTCAACATACCCGGACGCCCCGAGAATCCGAACCGCCTCCTCGAGTCTCTCGCGCCTGACGAGCAGATCGATGTCGGAGCCGGCGTACAGGCCTTCGTCGCCGAGCAGCGTCAAAGCCCCGACCGCCCCCTTCAGAGGGATGGCGTCGACACCCGACAAGCGCAGCGCGGCGAGGATGTGGGCGATCTCCGCCAGCGCGCCCTGGTTCCACCGGACATTGGCGCAATAGGCGCCCCAGAGCGCGCCGAGCAGATCTCTCGGGACGGCAGCAGACTTCGGAAGATGACGACAGAGCAGCGGCGCGACACCGGCGTCGACGGCAAGGCGCACCAGCGCGGCGGCCTCACCGTCTCCCCTTCCCGCACCCTGCACGAGCGTTTGCAGCCGCTCGACAGCGCCCGGCTGCCGGATGCAGCCGGGCCAGTTGGAAGAGGAGATTGACGGATATCTTCCTGGATCAGACGGTCGTCGCGTTTGAGCATCTGCTTGTATATTCATGATACAAGTCAGGGAAAAGCCTGTAAAGAAATATCAACAGAACGGTTTGCGTGCCGATGACCTCACCCCCATCCTGGGCGCACAATGAAAAACGGCCCGGTTTTCACCAGGCCGTTTCGAGAGCAGTGAACTAAAAATTGCTACTACTGATGCTCCTTCCTTCTCATAAGCCCCAGCCCAAGCATCCCAGCGCCGAGCAGCAGCAGGGTGGATGGTTCGGGAACAGCAGCCGTATTCGTGTCGTTCGAGAATCTGACATTATCAAAGTTAACACCAACACCAGCGGTGTTCGTCAACCTGATCGTCACCTGCTCACCCACAAGAGATGCATGATCCTGCGCCGAAGACACGAGACTCACGGTTGTAAACGTGCCAGCAGTAAGCGGGGTGAACGCCGATGCAAACACAGAACCCCCAGCCCAAAGTTCGATAGAATAGCTTGGGGTAGCATAATACCTGTAATTGTAATTATACCCCACATCGACGCTCAGGGTGAGGGTTGAGTCTGCATTAATTGTGTAGGCCAATTCTTGCGAGAAACTGGAACCAGCCCAAATATAGGCGGTATTCTCCCCCTCAGGGACACCGGATGCATAGTTTGCACTCGTAGGATCATTTATACCTACCCATCCATTCCCCTGGGCTGTCCACCCCTCGGTTGAACCTCTGAGAGCACCACCTTCGCCGGGGATAAAAATACTCTCGAATCCTGAATTAATTACTGTCACAGGCACAGCCATCGCACTCGACGGCAGGATAAGGCCTACTGCGACCCCAATCACCCAGTTCATCTTTTTCATGGCACCTACCTCCATTTCTCGATGCAATATTGGTAAGCAATGAGCGTGCCAATCACTCGTTTGTCGTAACGCATTGTTTTTATACATATATATAAATATGGTTTTGAAGTCGCCTATACAATCATGTAAGTATTCTTGACACTTTTTCGATTCCCTTGAGATCCAGGTAAACATCGTTGCTAGGGATTGAGGTTAGCGTTGGGTACTGTCCAGTAATTCGGATCCCCGTACCCTACGGGTGATGCTTGACACCCGCTCCACATCCATTTCCACCATCGCTGCTCCTGACGGAAGACAGAGACCGCGGGCAAAAAGTTCTTCGCTGACCATACCGCCATGTACCCGACATCCCTTGAACACCGGCTGCAGGTGCATCGGCTTCCAGACCGGCCGCGCCTCGATGTTCTCGGCCTCCAGTGCCAGCCGGACCGTCCTCGCGAGTCGGCGCCGAACGTCTCCGGGTCGATCAGTCACGACACGTCAGCCACCGCGTGCACGCGCCCCCACGGCGCCTCCGGCATGAACTCGATCCCCGGCACGTCGCCGAGCAGCCTCCCGGTAACGCTCGAAGATCGCCCGCCGCCGCCGCACCCGCTCGTCCAGCGTCGCCAGCTGCGCCCGCCCGAGCGCCGCCAGCACGTTGCTCATCCGGTAGTTGTAGCCGATCTCCGAGTGCTCGTAGTGCGGCGCCGGGTCGCGCGCCTGCTGCGACAGAAAGCGCGCCCTGGCGATCAGCGCCTCGTCGTCGGAGAGCGAGCATCCCGCCGCCCGACGTGGTGATGATCTTGTTCCCGTTGAACGAGAAGATCGCCGCCCGGCTCCCACTGCCCCGCGTGGCGCCCCTTGTAGGTCGCGCCCAGCGCCTCGGCGGTGTCGCTCGACGACCGGGATGCCGTGCGGCTCGCAGACCGCCAGCATCCGATCGCAGTCGGCGGCACTGCCCGTAGAGGTCGGTGACGATCACCGCCTTGGGCAGCTTCCCGCGCCTGGCGCGCCGCTGCGAGCTCCTCGGCCACCAGGTCGGGGTCGATGTTCCACGACACGCGCTCCGAGTCGATGAAGACCGGCGCCGCCCCCAGGAAGGTGATCGGGTTGACCGCCGCCGATGAACGTCAGCGTCGGCGTCAGCACCTCGTCGCCCGGCCCGACCCCGAGGATCTTCAGCGCCAGGTGCAGCGCCGCCGTCCCGCTGGAGAGCGCCGCCGCGTGCGCCATGCCGACGCGCGCCGCGAACTCCCGCTCGAACGCGTCGACGTGCGGCCCGAGCGGCGCGATCCAGTTGCTGGCGATCGCCTCGGCGACCAGCTTCTGCTCGTCGCCGCCGACCCAGGGGGGGGAGAGATAGAGACGGCTCACTTCTTCTGCACCTTCGCCGGTACGCCGTACGCCACCGCGCCGGCCGGCACGTCCCGCGTCACGAAGCTGAACGCGCCGACGACGGCGTTCTCGCCAACGGTCACGCCGGGCATCACGACGCAGTGGCTGCCGATCCGGCAGTTGCGCTTGAGCAGCACCGGCCCCTCCTTGCCGTCGATCGTCGACAGCGAGTAGATGGCGCAGTGCGAACCGATCTGCACCTCGTCCTCGAGCGTCACGCCGTTCCTGGCCTGGATGTAGGTGAAGGCCCCGATGTCCGTCCGCTGCCCGAGCTTGAAGCGGTCCGCGTGCCGGACGATCCACCCGTACTCGGTCGGCTTCCCCTCCGGGATCGACCGGCGGCTTCCACTCCCTGAACCTGTCCTCGCTCATGCCTTGCTCCCGCTCCCCGTGAACCGCTCCATCGTCGCCTGCCCCTCCTGGCTGATCCCTTCGCGCCTGAAGACCTTCACGATCGTCATGAACAGGATCTTCAGGTCGAGCCGAAGGACCGGTTGTCGACGTACCAGACGTCCAGCGTCGAACTTCTCCTCCCACGAGATCGCGTTCCGCCCGTTGACCTGCGCCCACCCGGTGATCCCGGGCCGCACCTCGTGCCGCCGCGCCTGCTCCGGCGTGTACAGCGGCAGGTACTCCATCAGCAGCGGCCGCGGCCCGACGAGGCTCATGTCGCCCTTGAGCACGTTGAACAGCTCGGGCAACTCGTCGAGGCTCGTGCTCGCGCAGGAAGCGCCCGAAGCGCGTCAGACGCTGTTCATCGGGGAGCAGCGTTGCCGTCGGCATCGCGCGCGTCGGTCATCGTGCGGAACTTGAAGAGTTTGAACGCTTTGCCGTGCACGGCCCGGCCTCACTTGTCCAAAAAGAACAGGCGATCCGAACCTGATTATCACGAGAACACCCAACACCGCGAGCAGGGGGCTCAGCACTGCCAGCCCGGCCATTGAACAGCAGATATCGAAGACTCTCTTCATGTTGTCGCAAGTTCCATGACCGTCAGTTCGACAACTCGTGGCCGACCCCGATTCCCCTTTCTGCGTAGAATGCCACCATTGCAGCGACTACGCACCCCTGCGAGAATTTTTCCCGCGCCCTCCTCCGTGCGGCTTCTCCAAGTCCTCGCCGTCAACGATCTTGTCCATAATCAGCTCACTCATGCACCTGAACAAGTCCTTTGTGTCCCTGGCTTGGTGCAGCAGTCCGGTCACGCCTTCTCCAATGGCATCGGTGATCCCGTAGATCCTCGATCCAATCGAGGGAATTCCAACCGCAGCCGCTTCGATGATGACCGATCCAAAGCCTTCGCGATGGCTCGGGAGGCAGAAAACATCTGCGGCAGCCATGTATCTGTTCCGGCGTACGGTCGTGAAGTCGCAGTGGATGATGCGCCCTCGGAAGGAATCCGATGCCTCGCCGGCGAGGAGCGGACATCCTCCCCTCGTCGGGTCCCACCAGAAGGAGATACGCATCGGCGTGTCTGGCTGTCAGCAAGCCGAACGCTTCGACCAACTCGGGAATCCCCTTTTCGGCATTCAGACCGCCCCAGGAAGAGGAACACGAAGGCCTCTTCCGGTATTCCCAGATCATGCCGGATCCTGACCCGCGCGGGAGCATCGGCGTGAAATCGCCCAAGGTCCACGCCGCTGATCGAACCCTCGGCCAGCACCGTGGAATGCCGCTGGTCAACGACCCCTTCCGCCAGCAGAAAGTCACGCTGCGACGGACTGTCGACAAGGACCTCGGAAGCGCAGGAGAAGATCACGCGATCCAACAACCTGAGCAACCCGCGGGACAACCCCTTCCGGGTCGCCCAGACCTGACCCGTGAACGTGTGGAAACGACGTGGCACCCTGGCGCCCAGGCCGCGATCATCGAGAGCAGACCGGCCTTCGGGGTTACCGAATGAACCACATCGAAATGCGATCTCCTGAAAAGCAGGTACAACGAGACCAGACGCGCTCGCGTCGGCGAGAACCGCAATCTTCCGCGAAACGGGGATGTCTATGCTAGCGGATGCCGTCGATGCGATCGCGAGCGTGTCCTGAACCCGCAAAATTCGCAACGAGGCATACTTCATTGTTCTTTGCCAGTGCCTGCAGGTGGCCCGACAAGAATGCCCGTGCAGTCATCGGGCTCGACACGACAAAACAAATCTTCTTCATGTCCGACGGCGAGGCCTCAGTCCAGCCCCGGGACTCGGTGTCCGCATGATCTGCTGGATATCGAGCCTTATGCGCGCTGCAGCGGGCCCGTCAATGCGCACGTTCCTGCGCTTGAGTAGCAAGTCGGTTTTACCCGCCAACGCAAGGATGCCAACCAGGGCGGACTTGCCGAGGAAATGGCCGATGGCGATGTATTTCCCGAGCCGATTGTAACCGATATATCTCCGGTAAAGAAGCTCATGCAATTCAATATTCCCGGCGATTGTTTGGTAATCAGTATATGGGAAACTGTAGATGACTGGAAATACATGCAGAGTAAGGAAAAAGCCACATTCTGAGAATAAAATTGAAGCGTTAACTGGCGAGGAAACCCACTACAAAAATCACGGACCCATGATGCTGTAGTCACAGCTGATTGATAATTACCTTAGTGTGCTGATAATTGAACGAGAGTGTCACACCGAGAATCAAAGATTCTGAGGTAGAAGTATTAAATGCCAAATAACCATCCAACGCTGATTCAACGAATGCGGAATGATCGCTGAGGTTGCTCCATGACTTTTATGATCATGTATTGGCCGACCCTGAACTGAAGCCGTTTTTTAGGAATACCTCTATTGATAAGCTACAACATGCAACGAGAGTTCTTTGGTGCGGCTCTCTATGGCCCATCACTTATACGGGTAAACCCCTAGTCATGTCCACCATGGCAGAGGGATAACTAAAAACCCACTTGACTCTTTTCGTTACGATTTCCTCCATAACTTCGAGATCGCGGAATTAACGACCAAGACGCTACTGATATAATCAGCAGAATTAGTACTTACGTGACGAAATCACAGTTCGGCCGGTTAAATAGTAATGAATTGATGGTGATAATATCAAGAGCGATTCATGTTGCTTCCTGAAAAACTAGCCCTTTCAAAATTGCAGATTACTAATTCGCAGATGCGCCGAAATTGCAGATATCTAAGATGAAATCTGCAAAATATTTTTCATCTTAAAATTACTGATAATGTAAACTTGTGACATAAATTGTTTTAAATGAGTTGAGGGCTAATGATGGGAGATTTAGACGCATTCTGAGTTTTGATGCTTTATTTTAAGCATAAAATCGACGCCGACAAAATATCAGATTTTACAGGCATGTTACAAGGATTTTTAGGATTACAGGGTATGATCCGATACAGGTGGCTTGATTTCAAGAATCATTTGAAAAGCTTCTTGCTGATACGTTTTGCCTTCTACTGTTTTTAGGTACTCTAGCAGTTCTCGCTCCAGTTTGGCGGCCAACTCCGGTTCTTCTGCAGCAAGTTATTGTTTCATATGGGTCATTTATTACGTTAAACAGTTGCAACATATTGTATTCGGCCAAATAAACCAATTTCCCAATCGCGATACAGAAAATAGCGCCCGTTCAATGGGTCTCCCAGCCACATCCCTTTCCAGATACCGTTGTTTCTCTTTCCCCATAATCAGGGGAGCAAAAGGAAATACCATATGGGGGGTCATCATAGGCGGGATGATTCGAGGAGCCGGCAAGATCGGCAATGGTCGGTGCCATATCGGCGGCAATCGCCGGCACAGTTTCAAATCTCTTCCGAATACCATGAGCAGCTAGGATTAACGGGATTCGAATTTCTTCTTCGTATACGGTATGCCCGTGCACGTGCGATGCGTTCCGAGAATCGCTCGCCATGATCGGATGTAAGCAGAATGACGGTTCGATCATTTGTTCCTTCTTCTTTGAGCCAGGTGATAAATCGGCTGAATGATCGGTCAATATAGGATAGATTGTTGTCGTATAAATCCCGGGCGTATCACCGAAGTCCAGCCTGTTCTTCCACAGATCATTGTGAACGTCCATAAGATGCAAAAAGCAAAGAACGCTTCACCGGCGGGCAGTGCCCGGATTGCATTTTGAGCGGATTCAAACACTTCATCGGCTGTCGCTGAATGTGCATCACTCACAGCTCTTTGAATGGCGAGTTCGACAACCGCTAATTCCGGTGAAAGACGTCTCGTGGGCCGAATCCCTTCATCAACATGTAATGCTGAATTCCCTGTGCGATTTTAAAATATAAATTTTGCTGATATAAGCCCGGGCCGTATAGATCAAAACGACTTCGGCCGGCAACCAGAAAGGGAAAAGCGGCAAAAGTTCCACCGCCCTGCTGGAAAGATATCGCTTCCTCTCTCTGTATTTCTCAGAAAAGGTGTCAGGTTGCGGGCGATAACCGGTGAATGAAGAGCATTACTGCGCAGGGCATCCACGACAATGACCAGCAAGTTGAAAGTGATGGATGGGACTTGCGCAGCCGCCACGGGTCGGGGCCACGATGGGTCGCTGTTTGGAGATGGACGTTGCCCGAGATGAATCCATTTGCCCAATCCCTCAACACGCCGGCAAACTCTCTGGGAAATGTGGTATCCACCCGGGTCAGTTCGTTAAATTGAAGGACGACGACCTTGACCTCGGAATACTTGTCGAGGGCATAAAATGGTAAAAATCCAAGAACCGCCGGAAAACCTTGTGAGGGCAATCGCCAGTCGATGAAAATTAGACCGCGCAGCGAAATTTCAGCGAAAAAGCTGTTCTATCAGCAACAGCGCTGTTCCGGCAGCTACCAAAAAAGCAGATAATTTTTAATATGGCTCCTTTGAGATAGGAAAAAGTCGTAAACCAGGGATTGAACAGATCACCGAATAAAACCACATAGCCGATGAATAGGACGTCCCAGGGTGGAGATCAAGAGCAATATCCAGCTTGTTTTTGCGTTTCGCCGATATGTCAAAAGCCAGGTAAGCGGGAAAAGAATGGCCTGCACCGAAAGTTAGTGCAGCCATACCGATCAGACTGCTTCGTTGAGGTTGGGGGATAAAGTGGAATAATCCTGTAAAATACACGTGAAAAATAAGATTCCTCCTTATAATATCTCAAAAAAATAATCAGCTGCCCAACAGTTGATTTTAAATGCAGGCTATTCATCTGCCAGGATATTCATAAAAAAGAGTAAGGAAAAGAAAAGCCGTAAAAAACAGCGACCAAAGAAAAAAATATCAGGAAAAATACTATCCATTTAAAGTCTTGGTTTCTCATATATTTTATAAAGCAGGCGGCTGAAGCCGATCAGAATGATGAGCATGCCGATTCCGAGCCATACACTGGTAATCCCGGACAATATCGAGGGAAAAACAGATGCCAAGTAGGACTCAAGATTCGAGTCCAGCAGGATTTGATCTGCCAATCGATGCCGGGAAGGGTCCAGCAAAGAAATGACGGCGCCAAAGATAAACAGCAGGATAAAAAAAAGCCTCGCATTTGCCGCGGGCTTTTGTACCATCAGCCATGGATGATCGAAGTCGGGCAACCCAAGACGCCGGAAGCCAATAGCCCCCTGAATAAGAATGGATATCAGCAGGAGGGTGCAAACCAAAGGCAGAAAGTCTGTCTGCCGCGAAAAAAGCATCAGCGCAGTGGCGGCGACACCGAAGACTTGAAGACAGACCCAAAACGGCAAAAATCATTGGTGGGTAACAAGTTGTTGCCGTTTTGGGTCTGTCTTCAAGTCTTCGGTGTCGCCGCCACTGCGCTGATGCTTTTTTCGCGGCAGACAGACTTTCTGCCTTTGGTTTGCACCCTCCTGCTGATATCCATTCTTATTCAGGGGGCTATTGGCTTCCGGCGTCTTGGGTTGCCCGACTTCGATCATCCATGGCTGATGGTACAAAAGCCCGCGGCAAATGCGAGGCTTTTTTTTATCCTGCTGTTTATCTTTGGCGCCGCTATTTCTTTTCTCGATCCATCCTGGCGCCGATTGTCAGATCAAATTCTTTTGGACTCGGATTTAGAGTACAAATTAAGACACCTTTATTCGCCTCGATTTATCCGGGGTTACCAGTGTGTGGCTCGGAATCGGCATGCTGGTTATGCTACTTGGCTTTTGCCGTATCCAGCCTATCATTGATAAAAGGCCGGGCCTTTACAGGGATTTTTTATTTTCTGATGTTTTTTTCTTTGGTCGCGGCGTTTTCTGCGCTTCTTCTTTTTACATTGTACTATGCGATATCCTGGCAAATAAATAATCTGCATCTAAAATCCACTGTCTGGCAGCTGTTTATTTTTTTAAGTGTGGTCGGCGGTATTTTGTTTTCAACTGTTTTTCACAGGATTGTCGCCCATACCCGAGCCTCAAGCGAAGGAGCATGGTTGGCATCGTTGCGCTGACCATAGGGGCAACCATTTTTTTTCCGATTACCTGGGTTTTGACGTCATCGGCGCCGCATAAAATTTTGCTGGATACTGCTTTTGATTTCCACCTTCGGCGTCTGCCTGTTCATCGGCTACCTCGTTTTATTCGGTGATATCTTTAACCCCTGGTTTACGGCCTTTTCCTATCTCAAGGGAGCCATTTTAAAAGTTGTATCGCTAGTAGCCTGCCGGAACAGGGGTGTTGGTGATCGAACGACTTTTCCCCTTCCCGGGTGGGAGATCATCATAATTTCCGCCGCTTGGGGTTCGCCCTGGCAATTACGGTTGCTATTGGCTTTTTACCATTTTATGCCCTCGGAAAGCATCCCGAAGTCAAGGTCGCTGTACTGCAATTCAACGAACTCGCCCGGGTGGATACGACCTTTGCCCGAGAGTTTGCCAACGCCCTGGGTCTGGGGAAATGGATTCATCTCGGGCAAAGTCCATCTCAAAACAACAGCCCCCATCCCTGGCCCCAACCCTGGCGTCTGGAGAAGACCCATCCATCACTTCTGCCCGAAGGCTTCAATTTGCTGGTCATAGTGGTGGATGCCCTGCGCGGTGATGCCTTTCATTCCGCCGGTTATCACCGCAACCTGACACCTTTTCTGGACCGCTGGGCCCGGGAAGAAGCGATGTCTTTTCGCCGGGCATACAGCCAGGGCGGCGGATCTTTTGCCGCTTTTCCCTTTCTGGTGGCCGGCCGAAGCCGTTTTGACCTTTACGGACCGGGTTTATATCAGCAAAATTTATATTTTAAAATTGCCCAGGCTGAGGGAATTCAGCATTATATGGTGATGAAGGAATTCGGCCCGCGTGACATCTTTCCACCGGATCTTGCCGGTTACCGAACTTATCATTCCCCGTGCGGTCAGCGATCGGCGTTCAGCGACGGCGGATGAAGTGTTTGAATCCGCTCAAAATGCCATCAGGACACTGCCCACTGGTGAACGCTTTCTTTGTTTTTTGCATCTGATGGACGTTCACAATGATCTGTGGAAGAAAGAAGACGGAATCGACTTCGGTGATCAGCCCAGGGATGTGTACGACAACAATTTATCCTATATTGACCGGGCCATTGAGCCGATTTATCGCCTGGCTCAAACAAGAAGGGATATATGATCGAACCGTCATTCTGTTTACATCCGATCACGGCGAGCAATTCTGGGAACACGGCGCCAGCCTCCACGGGCATACCGTATACGAAGAAGAAATTCGAATCCCGTTAATCCTGGTTTCGTCATGGTATTCGAAAGAGATTTGAAGATGTGCCGGTGATTGCCGCCGACATGGCACCGACCATTGCCGATCTTGCCGGCTATTCAATCAACCCGCCCTATGATGACCCCCATATGGGTATTTCGCTTGTGCCCCTGATCCTGGGGAAGAGAGAGACACGGTATCTTAAAAGGGATGTGGTTGGAAGGGCTTCATTCAAACGGCGCTATTTTCTGTATCGCAATTGGGAGTGGAAACTGGTTTATTTTGCCGAACTGGATCTGCTGCAGCTCTTTAATGTAATAAAAGATCCATTGGAGAAAAATAACTTGCTTGCGGAAGAACCGGAGCTGGCCGCCAAACTGGAGCAAGAACTGCTAGAGTACCTAAAAACAGTAGAAGGCAAAACCTATCGGCCGACACTTTCCAAATGATTCTTGAAATCAAGCCACCTGTATCGGATCATACCCTGTAATCCTAAAAATCCCTTCTGACATCCTTGTAAAATCTGATATTTTGTCGGCGTCGATTTTATGCTTAAAATAGTCAAAGCATCAAAACTCAGAATCCGTCTAAATCTCCCATCATTAGCCCTCAACTCATTTAAAACAATTTATGTCACAAGTTTACATTATCAGTAATTTTAAGATGAAAAATATTTTGCAGATATCATCTTAGATATCTGCAATTTCGGCGCATCTGCGATTAGTAATCTGCAATTTTGAAAGGGCTGATTTTTGCAGGAAGCAACATGAATCGCTCTTGATATCATCACCATCAATTCATTACTATTTAACCGGCCGAACTAATCTCTCCAGTGATTTCGTCAGCGTAAGTACTAATTCTGCTGATTATATCAGTAACGTCTTGGTCGTTAATTCCGCGATCTCGAAGTGTATCAAGGAGATGGTTAACGAAAAGAGTAAAGTGGTGTTTAGTTATACCTCTGCCATGGTGGACATGACTAAGGGGTTTACCCGTATAAGTGATAGGGCCATCAAGAGCCGCACCAAAGAACTCTCGTTGCATGCTACGTAGCTTATCAATAGAGGTATTCCTAAAAAACGGCTTCAGTTCAGGGTCGGCCAATACACGATCATAAAAGTCATCTACAACCTCAGCGATCATTTGCTCACCGCCGATTCGTTCAAATAGCGTTGGATGGTTATTTGGCATTTTAAATCTTTCTACTTCAGAATCTTTGATTCTCTGTGTGACACTCTCGTTCAATTATCAGCACGAATGAGGATTATAATAAGGATTTCATTTCTCTAAGGTAATTATCAATCAGTCTGACTAGCAGTCATCGGCGCATAAATATTGTAGTGGGTTTCCTCGCCAGTTAACGCTTCAATTTTACTCTCAATCTGGGCTCTTTCTTTACTCTGTTTCCATCTATTCCAGTCATCTACAGTTTCCCATATACTGATTACCAAACAATCGCCGGGATGTTCTAAATCACATAAGGTCTTACCGGAAATATATCCGGGCTGGCGCAGCGCAAGTGCTCGCATCTGCAAGATTAAAGGAACCAATTTTTTTGCATCACCGCCTTGCTTTATCTTCCTTTTAATTAAGACTTCGACAGCCATATTACCCTCCAAATTTTGAGTTTCGCATTTAATATTGCGAGGTGGGTTAAATGATCAGTTTTGACAATCAATAGTTCAAGATATATACCATTGTTCCAGTGCGACGTCAACTTTTGATATAGTAGTGAAGCACCACCTGGGTTTTAAGAATCGCAAATGTTGATATCACAGGTTTTTTTGGCCATTAAATTGCGCCGATAATGGAAAAGCTCAGCGGCTATCGAGCGAAGCGAGAGCACGGTCCGCTGAAGCGATTTGAGAGGCATGGTAGCACCGACTTGACCAGTAAGTATAGATAGAGGCCAAATGTTAGATAGAACTGCTCAATCAAGAACTTTTTTCAGTCCTTCAACGAAGTCAAGCTGTAATGTAAAGACAATGCCTTTGCCCGGATCATTCAGGTTGCCACAAAGCGATCTGATGATATCGATCGCCTTTTGAAGCGTTTCCTTGTCGGCAATGACAGAGAATAGCGTTTTGTTGTTGGGTTTTCCCTTTGCCAGGTGTTTTTTAATGGCGGCAATCGCAGGCACTTGTGCATCACTTTCCACCAGGATTCTTCCCATGCCCATGCTGTCTATGACTGTTGTTCCAGTCACCCCAATCTTTGCGAACTTTTCCAGCAGAGATGGCAGGTGATCGGTCTGCTCTAAAACTTCGACTAACAAATACATAGCTTCTCCTCCTTATTTTGATTATTGCATATCATATGCATCACCCGGATTCTCGTTAATAATCGAATTTGAGTCCGAACTACGTAAAGATATGCCATTGAAACCGAAAAATGCTTAAAATCGATAGGTGGATATAATTATCTCTTGGTGGGCATAACAAAAAGTTAAGGTTTCATTGATAATATCCTAAAAACCATGCCTTTCAGAACCTATGATATCATGAATTTGTTCAAGAAATACCCACTTAATTTCGATGGGTCAAGCATATTCAGCTATCCTAACACCCGCTTGAATGGCCACTTCTCTAACGGCGTCCATCATGGAAGCGATATCAATTGCTTGTGGACAGCCATTGAACAGGTGTTGCAGCCGATGCAAAACCAGATGTCGGAAGACTCCAGTGCCTCCCGGATGAACCCCAGTTTGAACAAACGGATAATACCGTTGGGTCGATAGGTCATAGCATCCGAAACCGGACATCCACCGCCGCAGCTTTGACCATGAAGACAACAATTGATGTCGGTTCCGGACCGTTCGACAACTTCCTTGATGACGTGCCGCTGGTTGTTCACGAGCAGGTAGACAGCGTTATCCTTATTTCCAGTTTTCATGACCGCCAGCCTATGAATTCAAGACTGCGCGCATGCCAGTAGCTATTACTCAATGGTCTCCAAGGGAAAGGAGTCGTTATCATCTTCGTCGCTTGTTTGGGCCTCGGTATCGATCGGCCCAAAAAGGTCGATTTTATCGGAATTGCCTGCCTGTTTTGC